>CAWISJ010000009.1:0-9156 GCA_963838745.1 uncultured Actinomycetes bacterium | reverse complement strand
CGTCAGCGCAAGTGAGAACCGGCTGAGGTCGATCCGAGCTCAGGCGCACGGTCGACCGCTTCCTTGCGGCAGTGGGCGTCGAGCTTGGAGTAGACGCGGACATGTGACCAGATCGAGGATCTCCGCGGGGGCGTCCGTCAACGACCGTACCCTCGCGAGGCGTGACGGAGACCCTCTACGGGCTCCGGGGTGCGCAGCGAGAGCGCGTCGCGGCACTCCGCGAGACCAAGCGCTTCTTCTGGCTGGACGTCTCGCACAGCGAGACGAGCCTCGATGATCTCGCGGAGACGTTGAACATTCCCGAGCGGGCTTTGCGGGCCCTCGCTCGCCTCAGTGTGGCCGACCGGCCTTCGCGGACGTTCTACACGGACGGTGCCCACCTCGTCTTCGCCACGACCTGCTACATCGAGCGTTCGGAGGCAGCATCCCGAACCGAACTGATGCAGCCCATCCATGTCCAGGTTCTCGTCAGCGGCGAGTACCTGCTGACTCTTCATGAGGAGCGGGTGTCACTGACCGAACTGCTCGCCCCGGAGATAGCGGAGGGACGTAGCGAGCAGTACGTCGTCTACTCCGTCCTCGACGCGATGCTCGCCACCGCCTTCGAGGCGCTAAACGAGATCGAACTGATGCTCGATGACCGCGTGGTGACGGCGACCGACATGCGGGCCGGTCGGGTGAAGATGGCGACCCTGCGCCTGATGCTCTCCGGGCTCGCGAGCATCAGGCGCCGGACAGGCCCTCAGCGCGGCCTCTTCGAGAGGATCGGAACGGAGATCGAACGGCTCCCCGGGCTCCAGGCGGACGGGGAACCTTACTTCGACCGCCTGGCCAACGAAACCAATCGACTGCTCGACTCGATCGATGCCACCGCAGACGGCATGGCGACTGTGATCGACCTCAGACTCAACGAGATGTCGTACTGGCTGACTGTGGTCGCGACGATCTTCCTGCCGCTCACCTTCGTCACCGGATTCTTCGGCATGAACTTCGAGTGGATGGTCGGTGAGGTCGACACGGCGCTTGCCTTCTGGGTCCTGGGGGTCGGCACGATCCTGGCGGCAGCGCTGACGGCATGGCGGGCCGTTGTGCGGAGATCGCCGGTAGAGGACGACTAGGAGGCCGGAGGCCCCCTCACCGCCTGCCCGAGCCCTCTCGTCCGCTAGGCGCGATGCGGCAAGGTGACCGCTGATGCCGCTCAGATCCTCTTCTGATAGTCGCCGGTACATTCCTACGCCGCTCCGCGCGCTCCTTCGCCTGCTCCTTCGCGTCGGCGTATGACCGCTCGACCAGCGCCTTGCCCCCAGCCAACCCAAACGCCCAGACCACCACGACGACGGCGAAGGCGATGTTCCACGCCGTGATTGAGAACTGCTGGCCCAGCGAGTAAGCGGCTGTGGTGGCCGCGTCGGCGTGGTTGTGCAGGGCGGCCACATTGGTCGCCTGGTTTACGCCGACTCCGCCGGGCGTAGGGGGACGGTGTGACCGATCGAGTTGCCCGCCATCACCGCCATCACCGCGTGAAAGCTGACGGTGATGCCGTAGCTCGCCAGGAACGCGGCAATCACACCGGCCTTTGCCAGCCAGGCTCCGAGCGACGGCAGCACCACCCGTACCGCGTACTCGCGCGGGCGGGCGAGGATCGCTCCGCCTTGCTTTGCTTCCTCCCAGGCCTCTCGCAGCTTTGGCCAGAGAATTCGCCCGGCGAAGACGACCAGGATCACGGCACCGGCGACGATGAGGGCGGTCCTGATCGGGTGGTCGTGCGGTCCGCCAAGTTGGAGCTCGAAGGAACCGGGCACCGAGGCGAACAGATAGACGTAGACGAAGGCGCTGGCGACCGCGAAGAAGATCTTCTGCACGGCAGCCGCTCCGAGGACGCCCGCAAGATTCGCCGTGGGAATGATCGCCACGTACATCAGCAGCGTCACCACCGTGCCGATGTTGGCTGGGAGGAAGCCGTTCATCGCCACGCCGGTGGCGTAAGCGGCAAGCACCTCCTTGTACTCAACCCGGGCGCCTGGGAATCCCGCTCGCAGGATGAAGTACCAGGCAAGAGCGGTGAGCGTGGTCTGGACGGTCTGCGCCGAGAAGCCGACAAGCTGATACCCGACGGAGCCGGCCGTCACAGCATTCCAGAGATCCGAGAACCAGCCGCTTACGTCCACTCCGACGAGCTCGAGCACGACGACGAGCAAGGCGACCCCGACGAGCCAGGCGGCGACCTTGACAAGGCGCCGCGCACGAGATGGATCCCAGAACGGCAGCAACCGATGGTGCGGCGGGCGCGCTCGCGCAACCGGCTGGTCGACAGTCGCCATCCGTTCATCCTCCACTGGAAACCGGACGAGTGGGCGTGTTCCCGAAAGTTGGCTGCGGGAGTAGGGGATGTCAGCCGCTGCCGAAGGCCTTCGCAGCGCCTGATTCGAGCTCCTCGGACGTAACGTCGCGTACGCGCTGGGCGATGTTCCAGCGATGCCCGAAGGGATCGACAATCTGGCCGTGGCGCTCCCCCCAGAACTGATCGGCGAGCTCATGGCGCACCTCGGCGCCCGCGCCTAGCGCCCGAGCCCAGAGCGCGTCGGCGTCGTCCGTCTGGATCTGCAGCACGGTGGCCGTGCCGCCAATAGTGGACGGCGAGAGAACCCCAGCATCTCGGAACTCGCTGGCCACGTGCAGGCTCGAGTCGCCGATCGCGAGTTCGACGGTCATCACATGGCCGCCGGGAAGCGGCACGCGGCTGCGCTCCTCGGCTCCGAACGCCTCCGCGTACCACGCTCCGGCGGCGTCGGCGTCCGTTACGACGATGTGGGGTGTGAGCTTCATCGGTCTCCTTCGGGGGGGTCTTTCTAAGGCAGGATCAGGTGGGTATCGCCGAACTCGTGGAAGCGGTAAGCATGCGCCCGCGCGGCCTCGTAGGAGCGTTCGAGCAGGCGGGCGCCCACGGCCGCTTCCAGCAGCTCCAGATGCGCCGAGGTCGGGTCGTGCCAGCCGGTGAGCAGGCCGTCGATCGCCCGCAACCCGCGCCCTGCTGTAACGACCAGGCTCGTCGAGCCCTCGCCCGGGGAGACGGACCCGTCGGGCGCCGCGACCGTCTCCAGCGCACGGACGACCGTCGTGCCGACGGCGATTACGCGGCCGCCCCATTCGTGGACGGCGTTGACGAGCCTGGCGGTGGCGGCCGGGACGCGGTAGCGCTCGGGGTAGGGGGCCTCGCCGCGCTCGAGCGAGGAGACGCCGGCGTGCAGGGTCAGCGGGGCCACCAGCACTCCCCGGGCGACGAGCTTCGTCACGAGCTCGGGGGTAAACGGGCGGCCGGCGCTCGGCATCTCGGCGCTCCCGGGCTCGCGTGCGAACGCCGTCTGGTAGGCGTCGACGGGATACTCCCGATCCTGGTAGGCGTAGCGGATCGGGCGACCGTGTCGGCGCAGATACCGCTCAACCGGCTCGCCGAGCGACAGCCGTGCGAGTCCGAGCCGGTCGCTCCCAAGGTAGTCGGCCACGAGCTCGGCGTGCGCTCCGTCCGGTAGCTCGAGCCGAGTTCCGATCGGCGGGCGCTTGAAGGGCAGCAGGTCCACGGTTCGCAGCTCGACCGCCCAGCTCCCGTCGCCCGCCGGCGTCGAGAGGTGGAGCTCGAGCGGGTGCTCCCCGAGCCGGGCCGGAAGCGCAGCGGGCAATGTCGCGGAGGTGTTGACGACGAGTAGGTCGCCGGGAACGAGGAAGCGGGGCAGCTCGCGGAACCGGGCGTGGACGAGCGAGCCCTCACCCCGGCTGGTGACCAGCATCGCGACAGCAGCGCGGTCGACTCCACGCGCCTCCGGCGGCTCCCCCGCTTCAAGCGGCGCGGCGAGGGCGGGCTCGCTCATCGCACCGCCGCCGCGAGTTCGCGGGCACGGTAGCGGCCGCTTGGCAGCGATCCCTCAATCAGCGCCAGCAGTCCCGGCACCGCGGCCTCGGGGGCTGGGCGGTCGGAGATGTCCTCGCCCGGGAAGGCGTCCTGGTGCATCCGTGTTCGCATGTCGCCCGGGTCGACGGCGTAGACCCGCAGTTCGGGGTGCTCGGCACCGAGGATCGCGGTGAGCTGGTCGAGCGCGGCCTTCGACGACCCATAGCCGCCCCACCCCTCGTACGGCTCGACCGCCGCGTCGGAGGTGATGTCCAGGATGGCAGCGCCCGCAGATAGCCGCGGCAGAGCCAGCTGAATGAGCGCGAGCGGCGCGACGACGTTCACCTCGTAGACCCGTCTGAACACCTCGAGCGGATAGTCGCCCAACGTTGGCTGCGGGCTCGGGCCGAGCAGGCTCGCGTTGTTCACCAGGAGGTCGATCCGCTCGCCGGCAGTCTCGACCAGCGCCCGACGGTGCTCTGAGTCGGCCAGGTCGCCGGCGATCGCGTCGACACCCTCCAGGCCGTCCGTGACCCTGCGGAGTGCTGGTCCGCCACGAGCGTCGACGATCAGCCGCCAGCCCCGCCCGTCGAGAGCGCGTGCGAGCGCCAGGCCGAGGCCGCGCGAGGCTCCGGTGACGATTGCGACGGGCATGCTGCAGCCCATCATGCATCTTCAAGTGCACTTGAAGTCAAGTGCCGCCAGGGGAGGGTGCTGCCAATCGTCTCCGGCCCGAGGGGCGCAGCAGTGGGCATCGCACCTGCCCCCCAACGACAAGCTCTTCGTCGAAAGCGGGCATTTCGCTCCAAACCGTCGAGACTGATTCTTCGGATGAAGAGCAACAGCGACGGCGCGCGCTCAGCTGGCGTCTCCTCCCGCGTGAGAGGAGCAGCACCGGCGCCGCGCGCCGGGCAAGGTCAATCTATGCCCGCATAGTTCGACCGGCCGCGGCGTTGAAACCGGCCAATTCACCGTTTCCAGGGGCTTTGAGGGTGAGCGACCGGACTCGAACCGGCGACCACCTGGACCACAACCAGGAGCTCTACCAACTGAGCTACGCCCACCAGGACTGAGGTCAATCTAGCGGGCCGGGCGGGGGCTATCGGCACGGCGCGGGCTACCTGGCCCCTCGCTTCGGTAGAACGATGAGCATGGACGCGCTCGGATCCGGACCCGGCGGCCTGCCCGATCCCGAGTGGCTCGACGTGACCGCGAGCGCCGATGCGGGCGAGATCTCGCCGCTGACGAGGATGGGCGAGGTGCATCTGACCGTCTCCGACCTCAGGCGCTCGCTCAACTTCTACCGCGATGCGGTGGGCCTGACGCCGCTGCAGGAGAGCGACGGGCGAGCGAGCGTGGGGACGCAGGAGCGGGCGCTGCTGGTGCTGACCGAGGAGAAGGGCGCGCGACCCGCGTTCGGCCACACCGGACTCTTCCACTTCGCCCTGCTCGTGCCCGAGCGGGTGCAGCTCGCGCGCTGGCTGGCCCACGCCTCGCGCACGCGGGTGCCGATGACCGGACTCTCGGATCACTTCGTCAGCGAGGCCCTTTATCTCAGCGACCCCGACGGGCACGGGATCGAGGTCTACTGGGACCGCCCGCGGGAGGCCTGGTCAGGGACTGGTGGCCGAGCGGATGACGACGCTGCCGCTGGACGTCGAGGACCTGATGGGCGAGCTGGACGACCCCGCGAGCGAGCCCTTCGACGGGCTGCCGGACGGCACGGTGATGGGCCACGTGCACCTGAAGGTGGCGGAGATCGAGGCGACCGTCGCCTTCTACCGCGACCTGCTGGGCTTCGGCCTGATGGCACAGCTCGGCCCCCAGGCGGCCTTCCTCGCCGCCGGCGGCTACCACCACCACCTGGGCGCGAACACCTGGCAGAGCGCGGGCGCCTCGCCGCCGGAACCCGGGATGGCGGCGCTTCGCCACGCCACGGTCGTGCTGCCCGACGAGGCCGAGCGCGTGCAGGTGCTGGCGCGCATCGCCGAGGCGGGCCGGGAGCTCGAGCACGTCGAGGACGGCCCGATCCTGCGCGACCCCTCCGGCAACGCGATCCTGCTCGCCGCCGGCCAGGAATCCGAGCGCTAGCGCCCCCGGGAGGACTCGAACCTCCGACCCTCGGTTTAGAAAACCGACGCTCTATCCAGCTGAGCTACGGGGGCGGGTGGTGAGCGTACCCGCGGCTATCTTCGCGGGCGCGAGGAGGCCTTCGCGATGCGGACCTCGGTCTTGCGTGCGACGCGGGCAAGGTTGCCCTGGCTGCCGGCGTTGCTGTCGGCGCCCTTGATCCCCTGGTCGCTTGCCGTACCGGTGACCTCGGTCAGGGCCCCGGCGGCGATCGTGACGCTCGCCATCACCGCCTGGCCCGGGATCAGCTTGGCCGGGTCGATGCCGGCCGCGGTCGGCAGGTGGACGTCGCTCTCGCCCTGGCGGATGTCGTCGCTGGAGAGCACCGCCCTGCCGGGGGCGGTGCAGGTCGACTGCACGACGGTCTCGATCACGGTCGAGGTCACCGGGGTGGCGGTGAGCGGGGTCGGCGGGGCCGTCTGGAAGAGCTGCTTGGACGGGAAGATCGGCGGCACGGGGAAGGCCGTCGCCGGCGGCAGGAGGCGGCCGGCGGCGGCGCGGGCGGATAGGTGACGGCGGCGGCATTGCGGATCTCGACCGTGGTCGAGATCAGGGAGCCGACCCCGGGCGAGGCGGTGGTTCCGGACGGGTCCGGGGCGAACACCAGCACCGAGGCGCCGCGGGCGGAGACCGAGTAGACGTCGGGATCGCCGGCCGCGAGGCCGTCGCGGCTGTCGGTGACGACGCCCGAGAACTTCACGCTTGTGACGGTGCCCTGCACCTGTCGCTTCGCCTCTTCGGCGTAGGTCCCGTTGGCGAGCACGCGGATCGGGACCTTGACCTTGGTGCCGACCGACCGGCAGGGCCGCGTCGGTGTGGATCGCGCTGAGGCCGGTGCCGGCGCTGATCGAGTAGCTGGCGGCGACGGGATTCTGGTGCACGACCGTCCCGCTCAGGTAGGTGTAGTCGGGCTTGGGCTTCTTCTTCTTGTCGTCGGAGGGCACGCCGCCGGTGCCGGTGGTCGAGCCGCCGGAGCCGCTGCTCCCGTAGAACCCGGAGCCGAAGCTGGATCCCGAGAAGCCGGAGCCGCCGAATCCGCCCGAGCCGCCGCCGTTGTCCCCGCCGCCCTTCTTCTGGGGCTCGGGCTTGGGCTCGGGGGCCTGGACGACGACCGGGCCGCCGGCGTGCTCGCCGGCGACCAGGCCCGAGACGTTGGGGCTGATCGCGGTTCCCAATACGACACCGAAGGCGAGGGCGACCGCGGCGAAGGTGCCCGCGATGGGAATCGGCATCGGGAACCCGCGGCGCGTCGCGGCCCCCCCGTCGCTGCCGCCGAACACCGGGAGATAGGAAGGGGCGAGCGAGTTCTCGACCCGGCTGCCGCAGTTGACGCAGTAGCGCTGGTCGGCCGCCAGCTCCTCGCCGCACTCTGGACAGGGGCCGATCTTCATGGGCTCTTCGGCTTCGACGCCTCGGTGGGCTGCGACGCCTCCGTGGCCGTCGCTTCTCGCTTCGCTCCGCGGTCTTCGCCTCCGCGGTCGTCGCCTCGCTCGTCGTCGCCTCGGCGGTCTCCGCCTTCGGCTTCGCCCCCTTGGCCGGCTTTGCCTTGGCCGGCTTCGGCTCGGCGATCGGGACCTCCTTGCCGCAGCGCCAGCAGAAGGAGGCGCCGCGGGCCTGAAGCGCGCCGCAGGCGGGGCAGCTGCCGGCGGCGCCGGCCTCGTCGAGCTTCACCATGCGCTCGATCTGACCCAGCTCGGCGTCGATCTCCTGCAGCTTGGCGGCCTGCGCGTTCAGCACCTCGAGGCGGTAGTGATCGCGGCGGGCCATCTCATAGGCGATGCCGCCCAGGTCCCACTGCAGCTCGGCGAAGCTGCGTGAGAGCTCGTCGCGGCGCTTGATCAGCGCGGGTGACGCCTTTGAAGCGCCGGGCCCCGGGACGCGCGGGCGCAGCGGCTGACCGGCCGCGGCCCCGCCGGGCACCCGCTCGCGGCTGGCGCTGGGTCGTCCCGCCCGCGGCTCGCGCGCCGCCGGCACGGCGGCCGGCCGGGGCCCAGCCCTGACGGAAGGTGTCCATGAAGCCCGGCTTGTTTCCGGCGGCCATCAGTCCGTGCCTCCCACGGCGGTCACGCCTCCGGGCCGCCTTCGGCACGACCCTCCCCGCCGCCCTGGCCGCCGCCCTGGGGCGCGGTCGAGGTTCCCTCGGTCGGGGTGGGGGTCGTGGTGGTGGCTGGGGGCACGGTCTCGGGGGTCGTGTTGGTGGGGAAGCTCTCGCCGGTCGTGGTGGTCGTCGAGGCGGGCACCTCGGTCACGGTCACGTCGCCCTCGTCCTTGCCGATCAGCACGCCGAGCAACAGCATCACACCCAGCGCGGCGATGGCGACGACGACGAACAGCGGCGACCACTGGACGCCGCCGGACCCGGCGCCCGTCCCGGCGGCAGCGCGGCCGCGCTCGCCGGCCGAGAGGTGGCGCTGGAAGTCAAGCCGCGGCTCGGCGCGCGGAGTGCCGCAGGTGAGGCAGTAGCGCTGGTCGGTGGCGAGTGCGGTGCCGCACTGCGCGCAGGCGTCGCCCTCCTCGCCAAGCTGCTCGGCACTGGTCGCGTCGTCCTCTCTCTGCGTAGCCATCAGTCCCTCCGCCGGCAAATAGTACGAGCTTGCCGACCGGGTCCGGGGGCAGACTCGTGCCGTGCTGGATGAGCGCTGGATCAGGTCCCTGCACGTCGAGGCGATGCGCCACGCGGACCTGCACGCCGAGCGCGAGCCGCACGTCCTCTTTCAGGCATCGACGATCGGGGCGCTGCTGGAGGGCAACTACGAGGGCGACGTCAGCTTCGCCGAGCTGGCCGAGCACGGAGACCTGGGCCTGGGCACGCTTGACCACCTGGACGGGGAGATGATCGCTCTCGACGGGCGCTTCTATCGCGCCGACGTGGATGGCGCCGTCAGCGAGGTCGGGCCCGAGCGGCGAACGCCGTTCGCCGTCGTCACCCGCTTCGAACCGGCGATCACCTTCGACCTGGCCCAGAGCCTCAGCCATGAGGAGCTGCTGGCGGAGCTGGACGGGCGGCTGCCGGACGGCGCACCCTCCGCAGCGGTGCGGCTGGACGGGCGCTTCGAATCGGTGCGGGCGCGCTCGGTGCCACGCCAGGAGCCGCCCTACCGGCCGCTGACCGAGGTGGTGGGCGAGCAGCACGTGTTCGA
>CAWISJ010000008.1:0-244831 GCA_963838745.1 uncultured Actinomycetes bacterium | reverse complement strand
GGCCAACGGTCGGCGATGGGTGGACGCCGCACCACCCCTGGCGCGCGCCGAGTAGTTCGAAGTCGCGGCTCTATCCTCCCGGCGATGCCGGCGATCGAGGCGGAGGGCCTGGAGCGAACCTTCTCGGGGGACGTCCGCGCGGTCGCCGGCGTGGACCTCGAGGTGGCCGAGGGCGAGATCTACGCTTTCCTGGGGCCGAACGGCGCGGGCAAGACGACCACCGTGCGGATGCTGACCACGCTGCTGCAGCCGACGGCAGGCCGCGCGACCGTCGCCGGTCACGATGTGATCTCCGAGGCGGCCGAGGTGCGTCGGGCGATTGGAGTGGCACTCCAGGAGGCCGCGCTCGACCCGTTGATGACCGGTCGCGAACTGATCCGACTCCAGGCGACACTGCACGGTCTGCCCCGCAACGAGGGTCATCGGAAGGCAGATGCACTGCTGGAGCGCGTCGACCTGGTCGATGCGGCAGATCGTCAGATCGGCACCTATTCGGGGGGCATGCGCCGCCGACTGGACATGGCCTCGGCGCTCGTCCACGAGCCCCCGGTGCTGTTCCTGGATGAGCCGACCACCGGCCTCGACCCGGTGAGCCGCCGGGCGATCTGGCAGGAGGTCTCGAACCTGAACCGGGAGGGGACGACCGTCTTCCTCACCACCCAGTACCTGGAGGAGGCCGACCAGCTCGCCGACCGGGTAGGAATCATCGACTTCGGCCGCATCGTCGCCGAGGACACGCCGGCGCGGCTGAAGGCGCAGATCGGCCTTCCGCACCTCGAAATCACGCTGCTGGACGGCACGGCCGACCGGGCGGAGGAGGTCGTGGCACGGTTCGGCAGGCCGCTCCCGCGCCGGGACGAGATCGTCCTGGTCGAGCTCGAGCGCGGGGCGGCCGAGATCGCTCCCGTGGTCCGGGCGCTCGACGAGGCGGGTCTCGCGGTCGAGTCGCTCGACCTCGTCGAGCCGAGCCTCGATGACGTGTTCGTCGCCAAGACCGGCCACCACCTCTCGCCCGAAGAGGTCGCGGAGCGGGAAGCGGCCGAGTGAGCTTGAGGGCCAACCTGAACGTGATCGGGGCGCTCGGCCGCCGCGCGGTGAAGCAGACGTTCCGCCGCCCGCAGTTGATGGCGCCGATCATCGTCTTCCCCTCGCTGCTGCTCGCAATTCAGGTGGGCGGCGCGGGTCGAGGCGTCGACCTGTCCGGCTTTCCCCACGTGAACGGCTTCCTCGACTTCATCCTCGCCGGGGCGATGATCCAGTCGACGTTGCTCGCCGGCAACAGCGGCGGCATCGCGCTGGCGGTCGACATCGAGATGGGGTTCACCGATCGACTGCTGGCGGCACCGATCTCGCGCTACGCGATCGTCCTCGGGCGTCTCGCGGGGACGGCCGCGCTGGGCGCCTTCTCGGCGATCTGGTTCATCGCCGTCGGGCTGATCTTCGGCGCCCAGATCGAGGAGGGGATACCAGGCGCACTGCTGATGATCCTCTTCGTGACGCTCTCGGCGATTGCCTTCGGCGGGCTCGGCGCCGCGGTCGCGCTGCGCACGGCCGGGCCTCGGTGGTCCAGGGCCTGTTCCCGCTCGTCTTCGTGATCCTGTTCCTCTCCTCGGCCTTCTTCCCCGCAAACCTGATGCTGGAGCCGGCCGCGACCGTGGCCGAGTACAACCCACTGAGCTTCATCGTCGAAGGGATCCGCGACCCGGTGATCTCGTCGCTATCCCTGGAGGCGTTCGCCAAGGCCCTGGGATCGATCGCGCTGATCGCCGGGATCAGCTTCGGCCTCAGCGCGCTGGCGTTGAGGCGGCGACTGAGGCTCGGGGGCTGATCGCAGTGGGCCTGGCGGGCCAACCTCGAGACGGTCGCGGCCCTCGTGCGGCGCGCCGCGAACGAGCTGCTGCGCGTACCCGGGGCGGCAATCCCCGGGGTCCTCGCGCCGACCATCTTCTTCCTCGGGCTGACCGCCGTGTTCGGTCGCCTGACGCGGCTGCCGGGGTTCACCACCGACCGCTACCAGAGCTTCCTGATCCCGGTCAGCCTGTTGCAGGGGGCGGGCTTCACCGGCGCGGCCACCGGGGTCAACCTGGCACGGGACATCGAGCAGGGCTGGTTCGATCGCCTGCTCGTCTCCCCGGCGCCCCGGCCGGTGCTGCTCGCCGGCCTGGTGATCTCCGCCAGCCTGCGCGTCGCTGATCCCGGCGAGGGTGCTGATCGTCGTCGGACTCGCACTCGGGGCGCACTGGCCCGGCATCGTCGGGCTGGCGATCGCGATCCTGATCGTGATGGGGATGGGCACCGTCGCCGCGCTGTGGGGCTGTGCGCTGGCGCTGAAGTTCAAGTCGCAGTCCGCCGCGCCGCTGATGCAGGCCGGGATGTTCGTCGCTGATCCTGACCACGACCGCATACGCCCCGCTGGCACTGCTCACCGGCTGGCTCCACACGGTCGCCAAGTACAACCCGGCCACGCAGATCCTCGACGCGGCGCGCCAGGGCTTCGTCGGCGGAGTCACCTGGGGCGAGACCTGGCCCGGCCTGCTGGCGCTTGCCGGCCTGCTCGCCGTGCTCACCGCGTTGGCCCTGCGCGGCATGCGCCGCACCGCCATTTGACGCGCGAGCTCCTAGCGCTCGCCGACGGTGTGCTCCGCGCGAGCTGGGCCCACGGCGAGCGGCGAGGCGTCCCCTACGCCTACACCCGCCCGAGCCCGGCCCGCTACCGCTGGCAGTGGTACTGGGACTCGTGCTTCGCGGCGATCGTCTGGCGGCGCTTCGACCCGGAGCGCCCGCGCGCCGAGCTCGAAACGCTGCTACGCGCCTGTCGCCCGGACGGGTTCGTCGGCCACGTCGTCTTCTGGGAGCGCCCGGTCACCTTCCGGCGCAGGCTCTACTACAACGTCGCCTCGCGCTCGGCGGCGATGACTGGGACGATTCAGCCGCCGCTGCTGGCCTGGGCGTGGCGGATCGCCGTCGGCGACCCCGCCGCCGAGCCGCGCATCGCCCGCCACCACGACTGGCTGAGCGCCAATCGGGACCTCGACGGCGACGGGCTCCTGTGGCTGGTCCAGCCCGACGAGTCGGGGCTCGACTCGTCGCCCAAGTTCGACCCGGTGTGGGGGCTTCGCGCGCACGCGAGGTGGGGCTTTCCCCTACTGGTCGCCCGCAACCGGCGGCTTGCGTGGGACGCGCGGCGCGTCCGGGACGCAGGCGGACCCGTCCTCTGCGAGGTAGCCACCAACGTCCTTTGGGGACTCGCGCGCCTCGCGATGGGTCAACCTTCGATCACGCCTGCGCTGGTCGATCGGCTCTGGGACGAGCGCCGCGGATTGTTCCTGGACGAGGCACAACCGAGCGGCCTGCGGCCTGCCGTCGAGACCTGGGCGGCCCTGGCTCCGCTCGCCCTCCCCGATCTGCCCGAGACGATCGGCCGGCGCCTGGTCGAGGAGCACCTGCTGGACCCGAAGCGCTTCTGGCTGCCGATTCCGCCGTGCTCGGTCTCCGCCGCCGAGCCGAGCTTCGAGCCGGGGCGCGGCCGCGGCTGGAAACGCCGCTACTGGCGCGGCCCCACCTGGATCAACGCCGCCTGGCTGTTGTGGACGGGCATGATGCGTCTGGGCTACGGGGCCGAGGCCGAGGACATGGCGCACCGGCTGGGCCAAGCCGTGCTCCGCGAGGGCCTCCGCGAGTACTACGACCCTCGCACCGGCGCCGGCCTCGGGGCGACCGACTTCGCCTGGACCAGCCTGATCGTGGAGATGGCCGACCCGGCCCCGTCCGCCGCCCGGAGCTACCTGTAGCGCCCCGCGCCCGCGCCGGACGTACCCCACGCCCCGCACCCCCGCGCGGGCCGCCAGCCCCTCCGGGGACCGCCCCGCTCTCCGCGATGGCCGAATTGCGATTCATATGGGATCGCAATTCGGCCATCGATGCGCTAGGCGGCGGGCGGGCGCGATTCCGTTCGACCCGCGAGGAGTTTGCGCACCACATCCGTCACGTGCCCGGGCTCCTTCGTGACCTCATCCCACGTGAAGCGGACCACCCGCCAGCCGGCGAGGCTCAGGAGCTGGTCCCGCCGCCGGTCGCGTTGGAAGGCCTGGCGTGTGCCGTGCGTGCCGAAGCCGTCGGTCTCGACGATCACTCGTTCCTTGAACCACACGAAATCGACCTGGATCTCCTCGCCCGCCACCGCAATCCACTCGTTCACCGCGGGTCGTGGCAGCCCAGCTTGCTCGCAGAGCTGCCGGAAGCGCGCCTCCAGCTCGGTGCGGGGGATGTTCTCTCCCACCTGCCCCGTTTCCACGACCGCGCGCAGGCGCCGAACGCCGGGGTGTCCCGCCGTGCGAGCGAGAAGCTCGCGAACGGCATCCATGTCCAGCACGCCCAGCACCTCGGCTTGGTCGCAGGCTCGCTCGAGTGCCCGCCGATGCACGACGCCTGCCAGATCGAGCAGCGTTCGCGCAATCGACGTGCACGGGATCACCTCGACCGACGCGCGATCCACAGGAATCAGACACGTAGAGCGATGAACCCGGATGCCCCGCCTGGAGAGGCCAACTCGACGCGGGACGGTGACATCGATCGTCGCTCCGGCGCTCGACAGCAGACGGTGCAGGTCTGCTGCCGAGACGTGCGACAACAGGGCTCCTTCCCCGCATGCCAGCACGGCCGCCATCCAGCGGCCCTCGACGGATACATCGGGCCGGCCAAGCGCGTAGACGCCCTGGTGAATCCGGTGCAGCCGTCCGCGGGCAACCCTCCGTCGTACCCCGGGGGCACTCAGTCCCCAGGCGCGGAGCTGATCCAGCGTCAGCACCCCGTGCTGGACCTCCGCGAGTGCAAGTAAATGGCGCTCGCGCTCAGTCGGGTCGCCGCAGTCAGTCGAATCGGCGACCTGGCCGAATTTCGATTCCATATGAATCGAAATTCGGCCATCGGCGGGCATGCGCGGACGTTGGCGTGGCGAGCGTGCCGTAGGGCGCGCAACGTGAGCGAGAACCGAGCGCTCCCTGTAACGAGACCGAGCGCTCCTGTACGAGCCGGCTACTTGTAGCGGTAGGTGATCCGGCCGCGGTCGAGGTCGTACGGCGAGAGCTCGATCTTCACCCGGTCGCCGGGGAGGATGCGGATGTAGTGGCGCCGCATCTTGCCCGAGATGTGCCCGAGAACCTCGTGGTCGTTGTCGAGCTTGACCTTGAACATGGTGTTGGGCAGGGCCTCCGTGACCTCGCCCTCCATCTCGATCTTCTCTTCCTTACCCATGCGCGCCGAAGAGCGTAGCGGACCGCACTAACGCCCCTCGAAGGTGGCCTTGCCCGGCCCCTCGGTCAGAAACGACTGAACGGCGCGCTTCAGGTCCTCGGTCTCGAACAGGGCCGGGACGACCTCGGGCACCGCCCGGTCCGCCTCGTCCACGCCGCCCTCCAGGTAGGCGCGGACGATCCGCTTCGTCGCCGCGTGCGCCTTGGTGGGTCCGGTCGCCAGCCGTTGCGCGAATCGCAGCCCCTTCTCGAGCAGCTCCTCATCGGGCAGCACTCGGTTGACGACGTTCCAGCGCTCGAGCGTCGCGGCCTCGTACAGGCCCTGCGACATCACGAACTCGCGCGCCCGCGCAGGCCCGGCCCGCTCGGCCATCCGCTGAGTGCCGCCCGCACCGGGGGTCAGCCCAACCACCGCCTCGACCAGCCCGAAGCGCGCCGACTGCGACGCCCAGATCATGTCGCAGCCGAGCGCGACCTCCAGGCCCGCCGTGAGGCAGAGGCCATGGACGAGGGCGAGGGTGGGGATCGGCAGCGCCTCGAGCCGGCGCACCGCCCCGAGCAAGGGCTCGAAGGTCAGGTCCGCACGATCGCCGCCCGCATCGACGATCTGCTGAAACACGTTGACGTCCGCTCCCCCGGTGAACACCTCGCCTTCGGCGCGCCAGACGAGCGCCCGAGCGTCCGATCCCTCGACCTCGTCCAGGCAGGCGCTCAACGACACGAACGCCGCCTCGCCGAACAGGTTCAAGCGGCGGGTCGTGAAGGATCATCGAGGCGACCGCTCCGTCGCGCTCGAGGCGGATCGGCGAGTCGCTCACTGCTCTCCGGCTCCCCCGCCGGCCGCCCTGATCCGATCGGCGAGCGCCGCGATCTGATCGGGGTCTCCCTCGCTGGGGATCCACGGCAGCTCCAGGGGATCGTCGTCGTAGCGCGGGACCACGTGCAGGTGGAAGTGGAAGATCGTCTGCCAGGCGACGGGCCCGCAGGAGTTGAGGACGTTGAAGCCGTCCGGCTCCAAAGCGGTGCGCATCCGCGCCGCCAGTCGGCGGGCGGCGAGCGTCGTTCGCTCCAAGTCCTCGTCCGAGATCTCCATCAGGTCTGCGCTGTGTGTGCGCGGCACGACCAGGGCATGCCCGCGGGTCGCCGGATTGATGTCCATGAAGGCGACGGTGTGCTCGTCGGAGTCGACGATCTGAGCCGGCACCTCCCCGGCGACGATCCCGCAGAACAGGCACTCGGTCGCCATCGGGGCGGCAGCCTAGATGATTGGCGTGATTAGGCCAACGCCCGGGCGAGCGCGACGGCGTCCTCGCGCGTTGAGACCTCACCGGTGAACACCGCCGCCTCGATCTCCCCGATCAGGCGGCCGAGCTCGGGGCCGGGCTCGATCCCCAGCGCCGCCGCCAGATCGTCACCGCGGATCGGCGATCGCGGGGGTCCGTCGCGCCGCCATGCCAGGGCCTCGCCGATCATCTGGCGGGCCAGCTGGAGATGGGCATCGACCGCCTCCCGCCTGGTCCGCTCGCCCTGGGTCGCGAGCCTGTCGGCGATCGTGAGCAGGGTGACGTCGGCGGAATCGGGTTCCGTGGCCACGAGGTAGTCGTAGACGTGGCGCCGCGACAGCGGCTGCGCGTGCACGAGGAAGCCGAGCCGCAGGTGATTGAGGGTCAGGTTCGCCAGGTAGTCGGCAAGCCGGCGGCTCGCGCGCAGCCGCGAGCAGAGCTCACGGACCATCCGGGCGCCGGCGCGATCGTGGCCGATGAACAGCACCCGGCCTCCCTCGCCCAGGCTGCGCGTCTGCGGCTTGCCCAGGTCGTGAAACAGGGCCGCGAAGCGAAGTGCCGCACCCCGGCTGAGCTCGTCAGCGAGCGGTTCGTCGAGCAGCGCGCCAAGGTCGGCAGCCGCAGGGCCGACGAACGCGGCGAGGTTTGCCTCCACCTCCAGCATCCTCGCCAGCACCTCGATCGTGTGGCCGTGAACGTCGAGGTGGTGATAAGGGTTCTGCTCGACGCCGCGGAGCGCCTCGAGCTCCGGAAGCAGCACCGGCGTGGCCGCGAGGCGGTCGAGCAGCCGCAGCCCCCCAAGCGGGTCGGGGCCGGTGAGCATCAAGCGGAGCTCGGCGAACTGGCGCTCCCCGGCCGGTTCGCCCGCGCGCTCGGCCTCGGCGCGGGCGAGGGCCGCCGTGCCCTCGTCGATCTCGAGCCCCAGGGAAGCCGCGATCCGTGCCGCGCGCATGATCCGCAGCGGGTCGTCGGCGAAGCTGCGCTCAGAGACGGCGCGGAGAACTCGCGACTCGACGTCCGCGAGCCCGTGATGCGGGTCGAGGAGCGGGGCGGCCGGGTCCGCCACGGGGGTGGCGATCGCGTTGACGGTGAAGTCCCGCAGGGCCAGGTCCTCCTCGACCCGATCGCCTCGCATCCGGGCGACATCGATGTGCCAGTCCTCGCCGGCGGCCAAAGCGCGCCAGGTGGCGAATTCCTCCGAGAGGGGAAACACCGGTCCCCCGGCGGCGCGTCCGATCGCACGGGCCAGTTCCCGCTCGTCGCCCGTGACAGCGAGGTCGACATCGGTTACCTCCATCCCGAATGCCGCATCGCGGATCGCACCACCGACGATCCAGACGCCGTCAGCCGAGGCCGCCTCGCGGCAGGCCCTCACCGCGGGGGCGGCTGCGAGCAGCTCGGCGATCGCGGCGTTCACCGGCCACCGCTGCGCACGTAAAACCTGGGAACCCGCGACGAGATCCCGCAGGTGATCTCGTAGTTGATCGTCTCCAAGCGCCGCGCCACCTCCTCGCAGAGGATCCGCTCGTCACCCTGGGCGCCGATCAGAACCGCCGGCGAGCCCGACCCCACCTCGGTGTCGGGCCCCAGGTCGATGGTCACGTTGTCCATCGACACGGTGCCCACCATGGGGTATCGGCTGCCGCCAACAAGCGCCTCACCGTTGTTGGTCAGCCCGCGGCGAACTCCATCGCCGTAGCCGATCGGCAGCACCCCGACCCAGGTGTCCGCAGGAGCGCTCCAGCGCTGCCCGTAGCCGGCGCTCGCCCCGGTCGGGAAGCGCTTGGCGTCGGCGACGTAGGAGCGCAGCTCGAGCGCCGGCTCGAGCCCGCGGGCGAAAGGGTCGGCGTGGAAGGGGTCGAGGCCGTAGATCGCGATGCCGCAGCGAGCCAGGTCGAAATGGGAGGCGTGGTCCCGCAAGGTGGCGGCGCTGTTGGCGGCATGCGCCAGCGCGTCGGGATGCTCGGCGCGGACCCGCTCGGCAACCGCGGCAAATCTTTCGAGCTGCCGGTCGAAGAAGGTCGAGGAGGGCTCATCTGCGGTCGCGAAGTGGGTCCACACTCCCGCCAGATCGAGACGATCGTCCGCGGCCACCTGATCGACGAGGGCCAGCACCAAATCCGGATCCCGCTCGCCGAGCCGGCCCATCCCGCTGTCGTGCTTGACGTGCACGCGCGGGCGCAGGCCCAGCTCGGCCCCGCGCTCGCCGGCCATGCGGACGAACCCCGGCCGCCACGCGGCGACGTCCGAGTCGGCACCGAGCGCGACCTCGAGCTCGGCCTCGGTCAGCGCCCCCATGGTCAGAAGCCGGGCGTTCGGAAGATGACGCCGCAGCTCCGCGGCCTCCGCCGCCGCGGCCACCGCAAGCCAGGTCGCACCCCCGGCGAGCGCCGCCCGCCCGCACTCGACCGCCCCGTGGCCATAGCCGTCGGCCTTGACGACGGCACAAAGCTGCGACGGGCCAAGCTCGTGCGCCAAGCGGGCGGAGTTTCGCTCAACCGCCCCCAGGTCCACGACCGCCAGCGCGCGCTGGATGGGAGGCTCGCTCATATCAGGATCAACGTCAGAGCCCACCAGCCTGTCGCCTCGCAGTCGGGCCTTCGCCCCCTCTGCTCGGCGCCATCATCTCTTGAGCGCCGCCGGAAGAGCCGCGATCACGTCGGTTGCGATCACTGACTCTGGCGCGCCCAGCCTTCCAGCGGCGATCCTGCCCGCACGCTGATGCGCGTGGACCCCGGCGCAGGTCGCCGCAAACGGCTCCATGCCCCGGGCGAGCAGCGCTCCGATCGTCCCCGAGAGCACGTCGCCGGTCCCGGCGGTGGCAAGCCCGGGGCTTCCACCCGCGCTGACCGCAAGCCTGCCGCCGTCTACCACCAGCGAGTCGTCCCCCTTCAGCACCACGATCGCTGCGCTTCGGTCGGCAGCCTCGCGGGCGCAGGCCAGCCGATGCTCTGCCACCTCGCTCGACTGCCTTCCCAGCATGCGGCCGAGCTCGCCGGCGTGCGGCGTGAGCACGGTGGGCGCGCGCCGCTGGGCGATCGAGTCCAGCCGCTCAGCGTGCGCGTTCAACCCGTCCGCGTCGATCAGAAGCGGGACGTCGAATTGCCGCGCCAGGGCGCGCGCAAGCTCCAGCGAGTCCTCGTCGCGCCCCAGCCCCGGGCCCAGGACAACTGCCGCCGCGCGTTCCGCCACCTCGAGGATCGAATCGGCCGATCCGGTCGCCAGGCGGCCCTCGGCTCCGGCGAACCCGCGAGACATGACCTCGGTCAGCTTCGCCTCGAAGATCGGCTCCAGGTCGGCCGGGACGGCCACCGTCGCGTAGCCCGCCCCCGCCCTGATCGCGGCCTCGGCCGCCATGCACACGGCCCCCGTGAGACCCCTGGAGCCGCCGACGATCACCACCTGGCCGGAATCGAACTTGGTCGAGTTCGGCCGCCGCGGCGGCGCCAGATCAAGCACGTCGTCCTGAATCACACCGCCGGCCGGGCGGCCGGGCGCCTCGGGCGGAATCCCGATCTCGGCCACACGAAGCTCCCCGGTGTGCGCCTTCCCCGGCGCTACCCAGTGACCGAGCTTGGCGGCGTGGAAGCTAACCGTGACGTCGGCCTCGACCCCGATCCCCGCGACCTCGCCGCTCGAGGCATCAATCCCAGAGGCGATGTCCGCTGCCACCACCGGGGCTCCACAGCCGTTGATCGCCTCGATCGCCTCATCGGCGGGTGCGCGCGGCGCTCCGGAGAAGCCGGTGCCGAAGATCGCGTCCACGATCACCCCGCTCCCCTCGAGCGCCGCCGCGACCTCACCGGGGTCCGGCTCGCGAACCGCACCCTCGAACCGCTCCAGGTTCGCGGTCGCGTCGGCCGACAGCTCCTCCGCAGGCCAGAGCAGGAGGGCCTCCACCTCGTACCCGGTACCGGACAAGAGCCGGGCGGCGACCAGCCCGTCGCCGCCGTTGTTGCCCTTCCCGCAAACCACCCTTGCCGGGCCGGGCCGGGCGACCGACCCCGCCGCCTCGGCCACGGCCTCGCCCGCCGCCTCCATCAGCTCCAGTGACGGCACCTGCTGCTCCTCGATCGCCCAGGCGTCCGCCTCGCGCATGCCGGTTGCGTCATAAATGGGCTGCAGCCAGGCTTCCATCTCGCGAGCAGCGTAATCCGACTGCGGTCGGGACCGTCGGTTGCCGTCAAATGGACGGCGAACGGCGCTTGGTGGAGGATCGGGGGCGATTAGTTGGCTGCCGGCACCGCCAACACCGCGGCGGCCGCCATCTCCCGCGAATGCGTCAGCGAGACTTGAAGCTCGACACCCCGGTCGGCCGCCACTGCGGCCGTGCGCCCGTGCAGGCGCAGCCGCGGGGCCGCCTGGTCGCCACCCTCGACCTCGATCTCGCGCAACGGCAACGCCGCACCGCCAAGTGCCTTCACCGCCGCCTCCTTGGCCGCGAAGCGAGCCGCCAGGTGGCGTCCCGGCCGGTGCCGCGAACGCGCGTAGGCCAGCTCGTCGTCGGTGAACAGCCGCATGGCCAGCCGCGGCCGCCTCTCCAGTGCCCGCTCGAGCCGCTCGACCTCGAGCAGGTCGATCCCAATCCCACCGGGGCGCCCCAGTGGGGGCGGGCTGGGCGGGCGAGACACGCTCACTTGGCGACCACGGCGGGGGATGCCGCTCCGGAGCCATCCGTTGCCTCGGCCGGCGAGTCGCGCAGGCCGAGCACCATCCTGAGCTCGGCGCGGTCCTGATCGCGGCGCCCGCCGAGGACGAAGTAGTCGAGGTGGTCCAGATAGGGCTTCGCGCCCCGATAGTCGGGATCGCTCTGAACCTGCGGGAAGCTGTCCACGAGCTGGAACAGGGGCCCGAGGTCGACGAAGGTGACCGGGGAGAAGTCCTCGCCGAGCGCATCGGTGGCCGAGTTGAAGGCGTCCGAGTCGTCGAGTGTCGAGCTCGGGGAGAAGACCTCGTCGACCGAGTTGGGCAGTCCGGCGACCACCTTGTCATCGCGCTGCACGACCTGGAATTGGATCGGAGCGCCTGCCGGGGTCAGCGAGAACCCGTGCTCCTGACCCTCGGTCAGCGGCTCGACCCGTACCTCGGGGTCGCTCCCCAGTGCGCGTTGAAGCTGGTCGAGCGTCTGCGCGGACGCCTGCTGGTCGTTGGTCTCCAGCACCAGCGCGCCACTGAGGCCGAACAGAGAGGTTCCACCCGCGAACCCCCCGATGTCCCCCGCCCAACGTCCCACCTGCGACCCGAGGTCGAAGCCGAGCACCTCCGGGATCGCGGCCGAGCCCCCCTGCGCCAGCGCCTCCCCATAGGCCCGCCCGACATCGCTGGCCGCGAAGGCGAGCCACGACTCGCCGGGGAAGGTGCGCAGGAGCGACGACTCCTGTGGGGCGAGCGCCGAGTTGCTCGTCGCCGCCGAGGCCTGGAGCGCGAGCTGGTCGGCGGTCGCCGAGATCGATGCCGCGATCGGCTGAGACAACAGAGTCTGGATCTGGGGCCCGGCGGTGCGGAGCTGACCCGCTGTCAGCTCACCGATTCTCTCGAGCGCCTGAACAAGGCCTCTGGGGTTCGCGTAGAGGAAGGCGAACTGATCGTCGGGAGCCTGATCGAGCTGCGTCCTGAAGCCGGCCGAATCGGCAAGCGAGTTGCCCCTTGACGCGTCGACGGCCTGCTTGAACCCGTCCTCATCCCCCACCACGAGGAAATCACCGACGATCCCGGCGGCTTCGTCGTTGCGATCGACCACGTACTCGAAGCCCCTGTAGGCGCTCTTTCGATCCGGCGTCGGATCGGCCGCCTCGTCCTTGTCGATCGCCGCCTGGGTCGCCGCGGGGTCGGTGGTCGCCACCAGCCCTGCGCCCTGGGCGACGGGAGCCCCTTCCTCGTCCTTCTCAAACCCGGTCAGGAACAATCCGGCCCGCTGCCCGAGCCATGGCTCGATGTCGTCGGCGTAGGTGAGGCCCGAATCGCTCCCGAGCTCCGCGAGCTCGCTGTTCAGCTGTTGGACGAGGAACTCACCAGGGTCGTCCCTGGCAAGGAGCTTCGACAGAGCATCCTGAAGCGCTTCCTTCTGGCCCCCCTCTGGGCGCACCACCGCCTCGCCGAAGAACAGGGCGTTCGCGGGCGTCTGGGTCGCCGGGTCGGGGCCGGCAAACGAAGCGCTCTCCTCTCCGTCTCCGCCACACCCGGCGAGCACGCCGACTGACAGGGCCGTCAGCAGGATCAGGCAGGCGCAGCGGGCGTTCACGCCGCGGCCATGGTGCGCGAGCAACCGCGTCCCACGTGGCTATTCCACCGTGACGGTCTTGGCCAGGTTGCGAGGCTGGTCCACGTTCAGCCCCTTGAACCGGGCCACGCGATACGCGAGCAGCTGAAGCGGGAGAACGGCCAGGATCGGTTGCAGAATCCAATCGGTCGGCGCCACGTAGAGGGTCTTGTCGGCGACCTCGGCGACGCGCTCCGAGCCCTCGGTGGCAATCGCGATCACGTCGGCGCCACGGGCACGAACCTCAGCCACGTTGGAGAGGACCTTGTCCAGGATCGGGCTCTCGGTGGCGACGCAGACCACTGGGGTCGACTCGTCCAGGAGGGCGATGGGGCCGTGCTTCATCTCTCCGGAGGCATAGGCGTCGCTGGGGATGTAGGAGATCTCCTTCATCTTCAGCGCTCCCTCGAGACAGACCGGGAGGCCGATGTTCCGACCCAGGTAGAGGAAGAAGCGACCCTGGTGCTCGGCGGCCGCGATCGCCTGCACGCCGTCGTCCACCGACTCGATCGTGCGGTTGATCAGCGAAGGGATCCGCTTCAGCTCGGCGATCAGCTCGGCGATCCGATCCGCTGGGAGCGTGCCCCGAATCCCCGCCAGCCAGAGCCCCAGCAGGTACATCGCCGCCACCTGGGAGGTGAAGGTCTTGGTCGCGGCGACGCCGACCTCGAGTCCGGCGCGGGTGTACAGCACCGAGTCGGCGTCGCGCGTCGCCTGACTGCCCATGACGTTGGTCAGCGCCAGCACGGTGGCGCCGCGTTCACGCGCCAGCCGCATCGCGGCCAGCGTGTCGGCGGTCTCGCCCGACTGGGTGATCCCGATCACCAGGTCGTCCGCGCCCACCACCGGGTCCCGGTAGCGATACTCGGAGGCGATGTCCATCTCGACCGGGATCCGCGCCCACTGCTCGATCGCATAGCGGCCCACCAGACCGGCGTGGTAGCTGGTGCCACAGGCAACGATCACGATGCGCCGCATCGAGGACACGAAGTCGTCGGTGAGCTCCAGCTCGGAGAGGTCGACGCGATCCACCTCGGACAGGCGATCCGTGATCGTCTCGGCGACCGCGTCCGCCTGCTCGTGGATCTCCTTCAGCATGAAGGTCTCATAGCCGCCCTTCTCGGCGGCGTCCTGGTCCCAGGTGACCTCTTCGACCTCACGGCTGATCGGAGTGCCGTGGACGTCCGTCACGGTGGCGCCGGAGGAATCGATCGTCACCACCTCGCCGTTCTCGACCAGGAGCACGCGGCGGGTCTCGGCGAGGAAGGCCGGGATCGCGGAGGCGACGAAGGTCTCCTCGTCGCCGAGCCCGACGATCAGGGGGCACTCCTGCCGAGCTGCGACCAGCATCTCGGGATGGTCAGCGTGCATGGCCGCGAACGCGTAATGGCCGCGCAGGTCAGCGAATGCCGCCCGAACGGCCTCGCTGAGGTCTCCCTCGTAGTGGGCCTCGATCAGGTGGGCGACGATCTCGGCGTCGGTTTCGGAGCTGAACCGGTGACCCTCGGCTTCCAGCCCGCGGCGCAGCTCCGCGTGGTTCTCGACGATCCCGTTGAGCACGATCTGGACCCGATCCTCACAGTCCCCGTGGGGGTGGGCGTTCTCCTCGGTGACCCGGCCGTGAGTAGCCCAACGCGTGTGCGCGAGCCCGATCGTCGCCGGCGGCGCCGAGGCCACGGCGACGCTGCCGCCGTTGTCGCTTCCGGTGCCGTCGAGGCCGATGGCGGTCCGCAGGTTGGCCAGATTGCCGACCGCCCTGACCGAATCGATCCGCCCGTCATCGAGCAGCGAGATGCCGGCGGAGTCGTAGCCGCGATATTCGAGCTTCTCCAGGCCCGCCATCAACAGGTCGCGGCACGGCCGCTTGCCGACGTATCCAACGATTCCGCACATGAGGCGCTTAAGGGTAAACCGTGGGGCCAGGGCGCCGGCCCGGCGGCCTTACCCCAGCTCTTGGCTGATCAGAGCCACCAGCCGCCCGCAGATCTGATCGCATTGCGCCTCCGTAGGCGCCTCGACCATCACGCGGACCAGGGGCTCGGTGCCCGACGTGCGCACGAGGATGCGGCCGCTGCCCTCGAGCGCGGCGCTCTCACGTTCAACCGCCTCCCATACCGCCGTGGCGCCGGTCAGGGCGTCGCGATCCGAGACCTCGATGTTGCGAAGGGTCTGCGGCAGCTTCTTCATCGGAATCGCCGCATCCAGCTCCGCATCCCCTAGCGCCCGCATCACGAGCAGGGCTGCGGCAATCCCGTCGCCGGTCGGCCCGTACTCGGTCCAGATGATGTGGCCGGACTGCTCGCCGCCAAGCTTCCAGCCTCTCCCCTCGAGCTCGGCGATCACGTGGCGGTCTCCGACCGGCGTGGTCGCCACCTCGATGCCCGCCTCGGCCATCGCCGTGTGGAACCCGTAGTTGCTCATCACGGTCACGGCCACGCCGCCCTCGAGCTCCCCGCCATCGGCGAGGTGACCGGCGCAGAGCGCGATCAGCTCGTCCCCGTCGCGAATGCCTCCCTTGGCGTCGACCGCGATCACTCGGTCGGCGTCGCCGTCGAAGGCAAAGCCGATCTGCGCGCCGTTTCGGCGAACCCTCTCCGCGAGCAACTCGGGATGCATGGAGCCGCAGCCCTCGTTGATGTTGCGCCCGTCGGGCTCCGTGCTGATCGTCTCGGCTTCCGCACCCAGTCGCTCGAACACCGACGGCGCCGCCCTGTAGGCGGCCCCGTTCGCGCAATCCAGGAGCACCCGACGGCCGGAGAGGTCCAGGCGAAAGGTGGACAGCAGCGCCCGGCGGTAGTCGTCCAGGGCTCCGTCGAGCTCTCGTACGCGCCCGACGGCCGCCTGGGACCGCGATTCGTCCTGGGCCAGCTGGGCCTCGATTCCCGCCTCGGCCTCCTGCTCCAGCTTGCGCCCGTCGGCGCCGAAGAGCTTGATGCCGTTGTGCTGCCACGGGTTGTGAGAGGCGGAGACCACGGCGGCAAGGTCGAGCCCGTGACGGCGGACGAGGATCGAGGCGGCCGGGGTTGGCAGCACCCCCGCCAGCCAGGCATCGCCGCCCCCCTCGGCCACCCCCGCCGCGAGCGCCGCCTCCAGCATCGGGCCGGACTCCCGGGTGTCGCGGACGATCAGCACCTGTGGCCGGTCGACCTGGCTCGCCAGCGCGGTCGCGCGGCCGAGCGCCAAGGCAAGCTCGGCCGTCAGCTCCGTGCCGGCGACACCACGGACGCCGTCGGTCCCAAAGAGCTTGCGGGTCACTATCGCTTGGAGAACTGCGGGCGCTTGCGGGCTTTCTTCAACCCCGCCTTCCGTCGCTCCTTGGCCCGAGCATCCCTGGTCAGCAGCCCACGGCGCTTCAGCTCTCCGCGCAACTCGCCATCGACCTCGGTCAGCGCCCGGGCAATCCCGTGACGAACGGCGCCCGCCTGTCCCGAGATTCCACCCCCGTGGACCCGTACCCGGACGTCCACCTTGCCCTCGTAGCCGGAGGCGACGAGCGGTTGGCGCACCAGCGTTTGGTGCTGGTGCCGCGGGAAGTACTCCTCCAGGCTGCGGCTGTTGATCTCGAAGGTGCCGCCGCCGGCTCGCACGATCACGCGCGCGATCGAGGTCTTGCGCTTCCCGGTGGCCTGGATCCGCGCCTCGGTGGGCAGCTCGACGGCGGGCTCGCGGGCGGGCGCGGGCTCCTCACCGGCCTCGGCGGTCGCCTCGGCCTCCAGCCGCGCGCGCTCTTCGGCCTCGGCCTCAAGCCGCGCCCGTTCCTCGGCGCTGAGCTCGCGCTGAGGCTCGATCGCGATCGGTTCCAGCCCGGCGCCCGGAGGCTCTTTGGATTCCTCGGAATCGGAACCCTCAGTCTCGCCTTCGGCTTCGACTTCCTCGGGGGATTCTGCTCCAGGCTCCTCCTCATCCTCCGGCGATTCAGGCGCCTCGACCTCGGGCTCCTGCGCCTGCGGTTCCTCGGCCTGGGGCTCCTCGGCCTGCGGCTCCTCGGCCTGCGGCTCCTCGGCCTGGGGCTCCTCGGCCTGGGGCTCCTCAGACGTGCCCTGGTCGTCCGTGCCCTGGTCCTCGGGCGTGGGCTCTTCCTGGTCGCCCTCCGGCTGCTGCTCTTCTTCGCGGCGCTCGTCGTCCGCCATCAGGCGACGACCTCCATCTGCTTCGGCTTCTGAGCCTCGTGCGGGTGCTCGGGGCCGGCGTAAACCTTGAGCTTGCGCAGCTGCTGGCGCGCGAGGCGATTGCGGGGCAGCATGCCCTTGACCGCCTTGCGGATCACCTCTTCGGGCCGGCGCTCGAGCATGTCGCCGAGGGTGCGCGTCCGCAGGCCGCCGGGATATCCGCTGTGGCGGTGGTACAGCTTGTCGTTGAGCTTGTTCCCGGTCACCTTGATCTTGGCGGCATTGACGACCACCACGAAGTCGCCGGTGTCGCAGTGCGGCGTGTACTCCGGCTTCCGCTTGCCCCGCAGCGCGTCGGCGATCTGGGTGGCGAGCCGCCCGAGCGTCCTGCCCTCGGCGTCGACCACGTACCAGTCGCGCTGGCGGTTTTCGGGTGTCGCTACGTAGGTCTTCATCTGGCTGCTGATCGTCTCCATGCGGTGGGCGAGAACCGCAAAAGCCGCACCCATCGAACCTTCCTCGCGCTCGGCCCACAACCGGGCGTCACGCTCACGGGCGCGGCCGGCGGATGATAGTCGAGCGGGTCCGGCGCCTTCATCCTTCCATGGCCTCGCCTTGCTGGCCCGCGCGGCAAGGCCCCGCTTTTCCGCTCTTAGCGAGCTCTGGTGGGCAAGTATTAGCCGCGCTTAGCGAAGCTTTCATCGATTGATCGCAAACGGCATGGGCTCAGGCCGCCGCCAGCGCGGATATACTGCCGCCGCCCAGATGACCTGCCGAATCCGTGCGGCCCAGCCGTGGCGGAGCGGGGGAACCAAAGGGGCGGCGTCGAAAGCCGTCCCGGGGGCGAATCGGACCGGAACGCGTCCGTAGCGCCGCTCTTTCGGCGCGAGCCCGACAGCTAACCCCGCAGGCCGGAGAAAGAGAGAAGCTCCGTTTGAGGCCCAATGGAATGGCGCCGGCTAGGCGCGGACGGCGATCAGCGATACCCGCGGCGGTCGCGGTCGGAGTGCTGTCCCTTGGCGCGGGCGTGGCCTTCGCCGGAGGAGGTGGGGTCGGGCCTCCCCATCCACCCAGGGTTTCGGATGTGGTCTGCGTCTCAACCTGCGGCGGGATCCACAAGGCGACGGCCGGCTCCAAGGTCGAGCTCAGCGGACGTCATCTGAGATATGTCGCGGCGGTCCTCTTCAACATCGAAGGGGGTGGCCGGATCGAGGCCGATCCGGTTGCCGTGGCCAGCCGCTTCGTCAAGGTCAGGGTGCCCGACGGCGCCGTCACGGGCAGGCCGAAGGTCACCGACGCCTATCACAGCGACGAGTCCCCCACCGAGCTGAAGATCGTCGACCCCGGGCAGATCCAGCCCTCCGGGCGCTTCAAGCTCCGAAACGCCTCCGCAAAGCCACGGAAGTCCTACTACTACGGCAAGAAGAAGCCGCGCGTGAAATACATGTTCACGAACAGCGAGCCCACCGACGTGCGGATCGACGTCGTCAAGCGGCCCAACGGCAGGGTCGTGGACAGCTGGATCGAGCCCGACCAGGCGCCGAACACGAGCCACACGACCAGCTGGAAAGGAATCCGACATGGCAAGCCGGCGGCCAACGGCCGCTACAAGTTCCGAGTCGGTCCCCAGAGCGGCAGCATGGATTCGACCACCGAAGCCAGGTTCACCTACCACCGCTTCAAGTTCCCGGTTCGCGGACGTCACAGCTACGGCGACGGAGTCGGGGCTGCCCGCTCGGGCCACACCCACCAAGGGCAGGACATCATGGGCCGGTGCGGCACCCCGCTGGTCGCGGTCCGTGGCGGCAGGGTGCAGTGGAAGGCGTACCACAGCGCCGCGGGTTACTACCTGGTCATCGACGGCAAGAAGACCGGGCACGACTACGTGTACATGCACCTGAGGAGGCGATCGCATCTCCGCAAGGGAGAGGCCGTGCGCACGGGGCAGCAGATCGGCGTCATGGGCGAGAGCGGCAACGCCGTCGGCTGCCACCTGCACTTTGAGGAATGGTCCGCGCCCGGCTGGTACGCGGGCGGGCGCTTCATGAGAGCCGTCACCAGGCACCTCAAGAAGTGGGATAACTGGAGTTAGCGGTCCATGGGATCGCTGCAGTTGGCGGTCCGTTCGTGACTACCGACCGCGTTCTGCCCGACCAATAGCCTGGGCGCTCTGAACCACCGCGCCCGCCTCAGACTCACCGGCACGATTGCCGGGCTCCTCGTGCTCGGGGGCCTGGCGGCCAGCGACGCGGTCCCCGCTCCTCGGCCTCCCCGCGCGACGGACGTCAGGTGCCTGGAGCGCTGTGCCGGCCGTCAGAAGGCCGCGGTTGGATCCAAGGTCCGGCTCGCCGGGCGCCGGCTCGCGCGAGTGACCGAGGTCCGGTTTCGTGGCGCCTCCGGGCAGCTGGCGGCCGCTCCGACCGCGGTCCACCGTCGCAGCGTTGAGGTGCTGGTTCCGCGGCACGCCCGTACGGGGCGGCCGCGGCCGGTGGACTCGGGCGGACGCGGCACACCCGCGCACGGCGTGTTGCGCGTCGTTCCAGCCCGCAGGCTCCCAGCGCCGGGGAACTTCAACCTGCTCGGCGCCAGGGTGCGCCCCCGCGGCGCCTTCCTCGACGCCGGCCGCGGCGTCCACCTTCGCTATCGGTTCCGCGCCCGCGGCGCCGTCGACGTGAAGGTGAAACTCGTCCGCCGCGGCAGGCTCGTGAAGACCTGGACCCAGCGCGGCAGGCTTCCCTATTCGCCGCACCGCGTGCGCTGGAACGGCATGCTCTCCGCCGGGCACGCCGCGCCCCGCGGCCGGTACCGGTTCAAGGTGAAGGCGCCTGGTCGCCCCGCCCACCCTGCCCACGGATTTCGGCTTTACGACGGCAAGTTCCCGGTCCGCGGGCCGCACGGCTACGGGGGCTCCGTGCAGGGTTTCGGCGCCCCCCGCTCAGGCGGTCGCGTGCATCAGGGCCAGGACGTGTTCGCCTCCTGCGGCACCCGGTTGGTCGCCGCGCACGGCGGCAGGGTCCAAGCCCGCGGCTCGGATCCGACCCTGTATGGCAACTGGGCGGTGATTGACGGCCGCGGCACGAGGACCGACTACAGGTACGCCCACCTCCTCCACCCCGCTTCCGTTCACGACGGTGAGCGGGTCAGGACGGGCGACGCGATCGGTCGCGTGGGGAGGACAGGCAACGCGCGGACGGTCGGCTGCATGCTCCACTTCGAGATCTGGCCCAGCGGCTGGCACCGCGCCGGCCCGGTTGATCCTCTGCCCTTCCTGAAGCGCTGGGATTCCTGGACGTAACTCTTCCGGATCGCAGCGTCGAGGCAGAAGCCCGCGGTCCAGTTCGCGCCGAGTGTCAGTTCTCCCCGCTATAGCGCGGCAAAGTCGACACTCTCGTCGATCGCGCTGACCTCGCTCGGGCTGGAGCTGGCCACCGTGCTGACCTCACTCTCGACTGCGACTCGACGACTGCGGCGCACGCTATTCCCACTCGATCGTGGCCGGTGGCTTGGACGAGATGTCGAGCGCGACCCGGTTCACGCCGGGCACCTCGTTGATGATCCGGTTGGACACCCGCTCGAGCAGGTCATAGGGCAGCCGGGCCCAGTCGGCGGTCATCGCATCCTCCGAGGTCACCGCCCGGACGACGATCGGATAGGCATAGGTACGGCCGTCGCCCTGGACGCCGACCGAGCGGACCACCGGCAGGACGCAGAACGACTGCCACAGCTCGCGGTACAGCCCGGCGGCGCGGATCTCCTCCTGCAGGATCGCGTCGGCCTCCCGGAGGATCTCGAGCCGCTCGGCGGTCACCTCGCCGCCGACGACGCGAATCGCGAGCCCGGGACCCGGGAAGGGCTGGCGCCACACGATCCGCTCCGGCATCCCGAGCTCCGTGGCGACCGCGCGGACCTCGTCCTTGAACAGCGTTCGCAGCGGCTCCACCAGCTCGAGCCCGAGGTCGTCGGGAAGCCCACCGACGTTGTGGTGCGACTTGATCGTGTCCGCCCCCGACCGCCCGTCACCGCCGGACTCGATCACATCCGAGTAGAGGGTCCCCTGGACCAGGAATCGGACCCCTCCTTCGCTCGCCGAGTCGGCTGCCTGCTCCTCGAACACCCGAATGAACTCCTCGCCGATGATCATCCGCTTGCGCTCCGGCTCGACGACGCCGGCGAGTCGATCCAGGAAGCGTTGCTCCGCGGCCACGTGGACGAGTCGGATCCCTCGGTCACGAAACGTCTCGACCACCTGGTCGGCCTCGTTCTTGCGCAGCAGGCCGTGATCGACCAGCACGCATGTGAGCTGGTCACCCACGGCCCGGTGGACGAGCGCCGCGGCGGTGGCCGAGTCGACACCTCCCGAGAGGCCGCAGATCACGCCGGCGTCGCCCACCTGGGCTCGCACGCGCTCGACCTGCTCGTCGATCACCGAAGCGGGCGACCAGCGCTCCTCGAGACCTGCGAGGTCGCGGAGGAAGCGATCGAGGATCTGGGTGCCGTAGGGCGTGTGAACCACCTCGGGGTGAAACTGAATCCCGTACAGGCCCTGCTCGGGGCTCTCGCAGGCTGCGACGGGGGACCCTGGGCTGGACGCGAGCGCGACGAAGCCCGCCGGCGGCTCGAAGACGCTGTCGCGGTGGCTCATCCAGCACTGCTGCTCGCGGGGCAGCCCGGACAGCAGCCGTCCGCCACCGTCTGCCAGAACCAGCGCCGTGCGGCCGAACTCTCCCGCGTCCGCCCCCTCGACGCGGCCGCCGAGGACATGGACCATGGCCTGCATCCCGTAGCAGATGCCCAGCACCGGGACGTCGAGCTCCAGCAGCTCGCGGCGCAGCTCCGGGGCGGCGTCCGAGTAGACCGACGCTGGGCCGCCCGAAAGCACCAGCGCCGCGGGACGCCGCTCACGAATCTGCTCGAGGTCGACGTCGTGGGGGAGCAGCTCGGCGAACACCCCACACTCGCGGATCCGCCGGGCGATCAGCTGGGAATACTGCCCGCCGAAGTCCAGAACCAGGACCCCCTCACGGGCGGAGGCAGCCATCCGGGGATGGCTGGCGGTCTCTCCGCTGGCTGCGGAGCGGCCGTCAGTCATCCGTCAGTCATCCGATACGGCGACTCCCGTGGCCACGGCCGCGCGGCCGTTGGAGCCCATCCCCACGGACTGCTCGCGCTGTAGGGCCTTGCCCTCGGTCTGCAGAGCCGGGGCCACCATGACCTCGGCCCGCTGGAAGTCGCGGATGTCCTCGTACCCGCAGGTGGCCATCGAGGTGCGCAGCGCTCCGATCAGGTTGAAGGTGCCGTCGTTCTCTTGGGCCGGACCGAGCAGGATCTCCTCGAGGGTGCCGTCCTGCGTGGTGGCCACGCGGGTGCCGCGAGGCAGCGAGGGATGGAAGGTCGCCATGCCCCAGTGGAAGCCGCGCCCCGGTGCCTCCTTCGCACGAGCAAGCGGGGAGCCGATCATCACCGCGTCAGCCCCGCACGCAATCGCCTTCGAGACGTCACCGCCGGTGCGCATGCCACCGTCGGCGATCACGTTGCAGTACTCGCCTGTCTCCAGCATGTGCTGAGAGCGAGCCGCCGCGACGTCGGCAATGGCCGTCGCCTGCGGCACGCCGATTCCCAGGACCCCCCGAGTGGTGCAGGCAGCGCCCGGCCCCACTCCCGCCAACACGCCCACCGCCCCGGTCCGCATCAGGTGCAGGCCGGTGGAGTAGGAGGCGCAGCCGCCGACGACGCACGGCACCGGCACCTCGGCGATGAACTCCTTCAGATTCAGCGGCTCCGCCTTCGAGGACACGTGCTCGGCCGAGATCACGGTTCCCTGGATCACCAGCAGGTCGAGCCCCGCCTCGAGGGCGAGCTCGTAGTACGAGGTCACGCGCTGGGGGGTCAGCGATCCCGCAGCGACCACGCCCTGCGCCTTGACCTCCTCGACCCGCCGCGCGACCAGCTCGGGCTTCACCGGCTCGCGGTAGATCTCCTGCATCGTCGCCGTGGCCGTTTCGGGCGAGGCCGCGGCCATCCGCTCCAGCTGCTCCTCGGCGTTCTCGTAGCGGGACCAGATCCCCTCCAGGTTCAGGACCGCCAGGCCGCCCAGGCGACCCACCTCGGCCGCGGTTCGGGGACTGACGACCCCATCCATCGCCGCGGCCAGCAGGGGAAGCTCGAAGCGGTAGGGGCCCAGAGTCCAGCTGATGTCGACGTCGTCAGGATCGCGTGTCCGCCGCGAGGGCACGATCGCGATGTCGTCGAACCCGTAGGCCCTTCTTCCCTTCTTGCCGCGACCGATCTCGACTTCCATCTGGCTCCTACCGCCGGCGTGGGCTGAACGGCCATTGTACGGCGCGGCGGCGACGCCCCCCGACCCCTGGCACGGCTCCGGACGGCCGAGAGGCTGGACGGACCGACCGAATGACCTCGCTCGTCGAGCCGAGTGTCCGCGACAGCGCGATTGCAACCGCATGCATGACCTCCTTCATTGGGGAGGAGGAGCGCCTGCGACCGCAAAGGGCCAGAGGTTCCCGTGCCTGCTCCGAGCTTACGCCTGTCTTTGGCGATCGCGGCCCTTGCGTCGGCCGCGGCCGCGACCCCCGCCAGCGCAGCGGTCCCTCACCCGGTCCAGCCCGGTGAGACCCTGTGGTCGATCGCGGCCGCCAACAACTTCACGACCCGCACGATCGCCGCCTTCAACGGCATCCCCGAGGATGCCGCCGTGTACGCGGGGCAGACGATCCAGATACCGACCGAGGCCGAGGGCGCCGCGGCCCTGGCGTCCACCGGCACCGCCTCCACGGTCTCCAGCTCGGCGACCGGCGGGCTGACCCACACGGTGACGCCCGGCGAGAGCCTGTCGTCGGTCGCCTGGGCGAACGGGCTCTCGCCCGACACGCTTGCGGCGTACAACGGCCTCGCGACGGACTCGCAGCTTCTGATCGGGCAGACGATCGAGGTTCCGTCCTCGAGCGGCGTGGCGAGCAGCTCCGGGACGACCGCCGCCCCCACCGGCACTCCCCCGCCCCCCGAGCAGCCCTATTGGACCGCGCCGGTCTACTGCCCTTCCTGCCCGTCGGGCGAGGCCTATTTGGCGTCGAATGCCGCCGCCAACTGGAACGCGATGCGCCAGGCCTCGCTGAGCGTGTACGGAATCGACCTCTACCCGGACGGTCCCCTCTCCGCCTACCGCTCATACGCGCAACAGCTCTACCTATACAACCTCTACATCTCCGGCCAGGGCGGTCTTGCTGCCGTGCCAGGAACCTCCTCGCACGAGTACGGCATCGCGGTCGACCTCGCCGATCCCTCGATGCGGTCGGTGGTCGACGAGATCGGTGCCAACTACGGATGGGCCAAGACCGAGGCGCCCAGCGAGTGGTGGCACGTGAACTACATCGGCCCCTAGTACCGCGGCGACCTGGCGGCGCGATCCCGAGGGACGCAGCCGGCTCAGGAGACGCCGGCCGGAATGTCCAGCTCCCGCACCTGGACCCGGGGCAGCAGTCGCTCGACCCCGTTCGGGTCGAGCCCGCCGGCGCCGAAGTGCTGGGTGGACTCGGCGCCGCAGGCAACGCCGTACGCGAGGCACTCGCGGGCCGAGCCCCCCTCGTAGCGCGCCGCCACGTAGCCGGCCAGGAAGCAGTCGCCGGAGCCGACCCCCGAGATCGGCTCGAGCGCCTCGATGTCGACCTCGTAGCGGCGACGGTCGTTGCCGTTCCCGACGATCGCGACGCACCCGGCCTCTCGAGTGATCAGCGCATCGCCGGCACCCATCTCCAGCAGCCCGGCGAGCCCGAGCGCGAAGTCGTCGGCGTCGTTGAACTCGTGGCCGACGACCTCCTCGGCCTCGTCCACGTTCGGCGCAACCACGGCGGGCTCGGCGCGCAGGCCGAGGCGCATCGGCTCGCCGTCGGTGTCGAGGATCGCCAACACGCCAAGGCGGCGAAGCTCGGCGATCACGCGGGCGTAGATGGCGGAGTCGACGTCGGGAGGGACGCTCCCCGCGAGCACGCACAGACTGGCCCCCTGGGCGAGGTACAGGAGCTTCTCGACGAACCGATCGATCTCCTGGGTGCTGACCTCCGGGCCGCGCTCGTTGATCTCCGTCTGCTCGCCAGAAGTGGGATCGATCACCGCGAGGTTGGTCCGCGACTCGCCCTGGATGCGGGTGAAGTCGTGGAGGATCGACTCCTCGGCCAGCCGCTCGAGGATCCGCGCGCCGGTACCCCCACCGGCCAGCCCGGTGGCGATCACCGGACGCCCCAGCAGCTTCAGGGCCCGGGCCACGTTGACGCCCTTTCCTCCCGCGAACGTGCGCGACTCGACCGCCCGGTGGCGGTGCCCGAGGCGAAAGTTCGGAACCGCGACCGTGCGGTCGATTGCCGCATTCAGGGTGACGGTGAGGATCACTGTGGCATGTCGCCTTGTCCCGGCTGAGGCTGACCCTGGGACCGACGCCGCTGGGTCAGCGCCAGCCCAATGCCTATCACGATCGCGGCGGAGGCGCCTCCGATGGCCCCCCAGACGACGGCTCGCGGGCCGGGGAGCGCGTCGTCGACCCATGCCACCGCGGACTGAGGGCCCGAAGGCGTCAGCCCGCGCGACGCGAGCAAGGCGACGCGCGCAAGCGGGTCGCCGTCCAGGGTGACCTGCGCGGTCCCGATCCGGTCCCCCCGATCGATCGGCGCCGCCACGCTGCGAGGAGCGTGGACGGCCACCTGGACACGCTGGTCGCGCCGCAGGGTGACCGGGACGGAGCGGGCGGAGAGCAACCCAAGGCGCGCGTCTGCATTCGGCACCCGGATGGTCCCCAACCTCTGCCCCTTCGTCACCGGCGTCTGGGGCCGGTAGAGCGAGAATCCGTAGCGCAGCAGCGCCAGCGTGGCGTCGTCGCGCGCCGCCTCGGTCGGGGCTCCCATGACAACGGAGACCAGGGTGACGCCCTTGCGGGTCCCGGAGGCGACCAGGACGTCGCCGGCCTGGGGCGTGTACCCGGTCTTCACCCCATTCACCCACGGCACGCTCGCCACCAGGTGGTTTCGGTTGATCACGGTTCGCGGGTGACTGCCGGTGCGCAGCGTCGCCCGCGCGGTGTCGACGATGCGCCTGAACAGGCGATCGCGCCGCAGCTCGAGCGTCAGCTTCGCGAGGTCGCCAGGGCTCGAGTAGTTACCCGGCTGGTCGAGGCCGATCGGGTTCGAGTAGCTGGTCTTACTGAGCCCGAGGCGTGTAGCGGCTCGGTTCATCTCCGCCACGAATGCCGGGACTGAGCCGGCGACCCCCTCGGCGAGCGTAACCGCGGCATCGTTTCCGCTCGGCAGCAGGAGGCCGTACAGCAGGTCGCGGACCGAGATCCGCTCTCCCGCGGTCAACCCCAGCAGCGACTCGCCGGGAAGCGGGTCATACGGGCCGGCCGTGAGCGGCTTGCTCAGGGGCAGCCCGCGCAAGGCCAGGTAGGCCGTCATCAGCTTCGTCGTGCTCGCCATGGACAGCGACCGATTGGGGTCGATGGCGGCGAGCCGAGCGCCGTCACCGGCGTCGACGAGAGTCCAGGCGGTGGCCGGAATCTGAGGCGGCGCGGGCGGGAGGGCGGACGCCGGGGCCGGCGACAAGAGCATCGGCAACGCCAGCGCTGCCACCGCGGCCAGCAATGCGCACGCCCGCAGGGCGGCCTTCGGGAGCCCTGGCCTCAACCCCCGCTGGCCAGCACCTTGCACCCCTCGGAAACCAGGTTCACGCATCCCTTCTGGGGCAGGAGCTGGGTGTCGAGGTTGGGATTCAGCGCCTCCAGCCGGGCGATTGGGATCCCCTGCTTCTCCGCGATGCCGCCGAACGTGTCGCCCGGCTCGACCACGTAGTACTTCTCGTGAGGCTTGCTGCGGGCGGCGCGGCTTCCCTGCCCCCCGCCTCCCTTCTCGTCGCCCGACCCACCGATCGAGTCCGAGATCACGACCACGAGCACGATCGTCGCGGCGATCAGCGCCACCACGGCGAGGATTCTCGCGATTGGATCGGGGCGCTGCCTCGTCTCGGTGGCTTGTGGCTCCATCTCTTACCCCGGCGGGCGGCGCCGAACGCGCCGCGAGCACGGGCGCGATCGGGCGTTCCACGGGCGATGGTAGCCCCGTGGGTCCGCCGGTTGGCCGGGCGAGGCGCCGCGGCAAGCTCACGCCCAGGGGCACCCCGATACGGGCGCGATCAGCCGCCGCCCAGCTCCCAGAGCTCGGCCCGCAGCTCGCTTGCCGCCCTCCCCGGATCCGGCGCGTCAGCGATCGAGCGCGAAGCTGTCACCAGGACGGACGCCGGGTGCTCGCCGAAGGCCGGCCCGAGGTCACCCGCGCTGCCTCCCTGCGCCCCCACTCCTGGGACCAGGAAGATCGAGCGGGGCATCAGCTCGCGAAGCCGCGACAGGTGGCCGGGCTCGGTGGCGCCAACCACCGCACCCAGGCCGGATAGCTCGGACTCGCCCATCAGCCGGTCGGCGTGCTCGGCGACCACAGCGGCCAGCCGCTCGAACAGCGGCGCGTCGGGAGCCGGCAGGTCGAGCAGGTCAGCGGCGCCGGGATTGGAGGTGCGGACCAGCACGAACAGACCGGCGTCGGCCCTGGCTGCCCCGTCGACCAGGGGCTCGAGGGAGTCCCAGCCCAGCAGTGGGCTCACGGTGCCCGCGTCAACCCCCAGGCCGGCGACCTCGCCCCACGGCGTGGGCGTCGATCCGAACAGCGCCTGGGAGTAGGCGGCCGCGCTGACCGGCACGTCTCCTCGCTTGCCGTCGGCGATCACGGCCAGGCCGGCCTCGCGCGCCGCCGCCACGGTGCGCTCGAGCGCCGCCCAGCCCGGGGCGCCGAGCCGCTCGAAGCAAGCCAGTTGGAGCTTGGCCGCGACGCAGGCTGGGCCCGCCCGGCCGATCAACGAGCGGCAGCCGGCAGCCACCGCCTCACCGGCGCGCTCGGCGACGCTCCCCTCGGGCGCCGGGGATCCAGGGTCCAGCTTCGAAGGATCGGGGTCGAGCCCGAGGCAGAGCTGGCTTTGCCGCTCCTCGACGAGCTTTGCAAGACGATCGGCGAACGGCGCCGGGCTCACCCCGCTCCCCGCCTCGGCGCCGAAAGCGGCCGGCGCCTTGCTGCCTCGGTCAGCCCTTCACTCGGGACTTCAGGCCAGCCCCTGCCGAGAATCTCGGCACCCGTCCGCCCGCGATCGTGATCCGCTCGCCGGTCCGGGGGTTCACACCTTGGCGTGGCCCGCGCTCTGCGACGCTGAACTTGCCGAAGCCCGTGAAGTTGACGCTCTCTCCCCGGCCAAGCGCCGAAGAGATCGTGTCGAGCACCGCTTCGACGGACTCGGCCGCCGCCTTCTTGCTGCCGATCCGCCCATCGCGCGCGAGCAGGTCGACGAACTCAGCCTTGGTCAATGTTCATCCTCCTCATGGAATGGCCAGGAGCGAGGCAATCTAACATCGCCAACGGGTCGCTTTTCGAGCGACCTCAGGATGCGGCTACATCCGCTCCGGAGCGCTGACGCCCAGCAGATCGAGGGTGCGGGCGATAACGCGCTTCGTGGCCACGCAGATCGCCAGGCGGGCCGCCTCGAGCCCATTGCCGGCCCCCACCACCTGGCAATCCCGGTAGAACGCGTGGAAGTCGGCGGCGGTCGCGGTCGCGTAGGCGGCGAGGCGGTGGGGAGCGCGGCGCCCGGCGGCGCCGGCTGCCTCCGTGGGGAACTCCAGCAGCCGCCGGACCAGCCCCCGCTCGGCGGGCTCGGCCGGCTCCGCGAGCACCCCGTCGGCCGCCCCGGCCGCAGCCAGCGCTTCCTCGTCGGCTGCCTCCTGCGCGTCGCCGAGCGCCCCGGCGCTCCCCTCGGCGACCGCCTTGCGCAGGATGCTTGCGATCCGCGCATGCGCGTACTGCACGTAGTACACGGGGTTGTCCTGTGACCGCTGGCGGGCGAGCTCGAGATCGAGGTCAAGCGCGGTGTCGTGACTGCGCTGGAGCATGAAAAAGCGCGCCGCGTCGACACCGATGTCGTCGACGAGCTCATCCAGCGCCGCGAACTCGCCCTTCCGCTTGGACATTCGCGCTCGCTCCCCGCCCTCCACCAGACGCACGAACTGCATGATCGGCGCCTCGTAGAGATCGGGGTCGTGGCCCAGTGCCTCGATCGCGGCCCGCATTCGTGGCACGTAGCCGTGGTGGTCCGCCCCCACCGGGTCGATCATCCGCTCCGCGCCCCGCTCGAGCTTGTCCCGGTGGTAGGCGATGTCCGCAGCGAAGTACGTCGGCTCGCCGTCGGAGCGCAGCAGAACGCGATCCTTGTCGTCGCCGAACTCGCTCGTCCGCAGCCACACCGCGCCCTCGCTCTGGTACACGTGACCGCGCTGCCGCAGATGCTCGATCGCCTCCTGGATCTTGCCGCCCTCGTGCAGCGAGCGCTCCGAGAACCAGGTGTCGAAGCGCACTCCGAAGCGCTCCAGGGTCACCTCGATGCGCTGGCGCATCGCGTCCGTGCCGGCGCGAGCCAGGCCCTCCAGGTCGGCTGGGTCGGCTCCGCCGGCGGCAAGATCCTGCGCCAGCTCCACCACGTACTCCCCTCGGTATCCGTCCTCGGGCGGCTCGCGGCTCTGCATCCGGGAGGCGATCGATTCCGCGAAGCGGCGGACCTGGCCGCCGACGTCGTTGAGCAGGTATTCGCGCTCGACCTGGTGACCGGCCAGTTCCAGCAGGCGCGCGAGCGAGTCTCCATACGCAGCTCCCCGGCCGGCGGCCACGGTCAACGGTCCCGTCGGGTTGGCGGACACGAACTCGATCAGCACCCGCTCTGGGCGCCGCGGCATCGCCCGCCCGAAGCCCTGGCCTGCCGCGAGCATCGTGGCGATGCTTTGCCGGTGCCAGCGGTCGGCCAGGAACACGTTGACGAAGCCTGGCCCGGCCACCTCGATCCGCTCGGCGCTGGCGCCCAGGCGAGCGCCCAGCTCCTGGCGCAGCCGCTCGGCGATCTGGCGCGGCGGCTCCCCCTGGGCCGGCGCCAGCAGCAGCGCGGCATTGGTCGAGTAGTCGCCCAGCTCGGGCTTTGGCGGCCGCTCGAGCGTGGGCGCAATCGAGCCCGCCGTGCCGTCGCGCAGCGAGTCCGCCGCCGCGCGGATCGTGCTCCGCAGCTCCTCGAGCGGATCGGCCATGCAGCGATCGAGGCCGGTATGAATCGGCGCGCCGATCGTCATCGGGTCCGCCAGAGCGCCTCTACCGCGCGCCGCGCTCGTAAGCGAGGGCGGCCCCGATCCGCTCCACGGTTGTCGGGTGCGTTCCGGTCAGCGCCGTGACGATGCCGGGCGGGTCCGGGTCGGCGACGCTCGAGTCCGCCAGGCGGCGCTGCACCTGGATCAAAGCCTTGGGGTCATGGGTGAGGCGCAGGGCGAAGGTGTCGGCGCTGGCCTCCACCCGGCGCGAGAGCTGGTTGCCCGCCACCCCGAGGACGAGCGCGGCGAGGGCGAGGCCGAGCGCGTAGGCGGGCAACGCGGCCGGGCCGCGACGGCCCGCACCGGTGTACTGCGCCAGGCCGTCGCCGAGCTGACCCGCGAACAGCAGCCCAAGCGGCGCCACCAGCGCGAGGAATGCAAGCCCGCGGAGGATGTCGTCGTGCTTGACGTGCCCCAGCTCGTGGGCGACGATCGACCGCAGCTCGGGGCGATTCGCGCGCTCCAGAAGGGTGTCGTACAGAACCACGCGCTTCGTGGGTCCGAGCCCGTCGACGTAGGCGTTCAACGACCGCACCCGACGGCTCGCATCCACTCTGTAGACCTCCCCGATGTCGACACCGGCCCGCCTGCCGAGCGCCAGCACCTGGGAGCGGGCCTCGCTGCCGGCCGGGAGCGGCGAGAACCTGTTGAACAGCGGAGCCAGGACGACGGGGGCGAGCCACACGAACGCCGCGGCGATCGCCAACACGGCGACGCTGCCGGGCAGCCACCAGCGCCGGCCGAAGCGGCGCACCAGGGCGATCAGCAGGGCGCCGCCGCCCGCGGCCAGCGCCGCGCCGATCGCCGCCGACCTCCCAGCGTCGGCAAGCCAGAACCCGAGCGACTGGGTCGAGATGCCGTAATCCACGGCGCGCTCGTGCGCGGCGATGGCCGCCGGCAGCGACGCGGCCCCGAGCGCCACCGACAAGCCGGCTCCCGCCGCCGCCGCGCCGATCACCGGCCGGGCCTCCAGCCGCTCGAGGCCACGGCGCACCACCGCCGGTCTGCCGAGCGCCAGCGTCACCAGGACGGCGCCCTGAGCGCCCACCGCGCCAAGCAGCAGCCACAGCTGACCGTCGCTGTAGGCGCGGCCCCGGTCGATCTGGGCTCGCGTGAAGTAGTCGCTCTCGGACACGGGCGCCGGTTCGATCGGCCGCTCCCGGGGCCGCAGCAGCCACACCGCCGCCTCAGCGACCAAGACCATCGCCACCGCTGCGGCGCCAACCCGCACGGCCCGCCTCCTACCGCCGGGGCTGGTCATGCCCCTACGATAGTCCGCCCGGCTCGTGCGACTGGCGATCCTCAGCGACATCCACGCGAACCTGCCTGCCCTCGAAGCGGTGCTGGCCGACGCCCGGAAAGCCGACCTCGAAGAGCTGTGGTGCCTCGGCGACGTGGTCGGCTACGGGGCGCAGCCCGACGAGTGCGCGAGCCTGGTCGCGGAGCGGTGTGCCCTTTGCCTGGTGGGCAACCACGACCTGGCGGTCCTGGGCGAGCTCGACGACTCATCCTTCTCTCCCGCGGCTGCGGCCGCCGTTCGCTGGACTCGGGAGACGGCCACCCCGGAGACGATGGACTTCCTGCGCGGGCTGGAGCCCGCCGACGAGAGCCAGGCGGTGGCCCTGTACCACGCCTCACCACGGGACCCGGTCTGGGAGTACGTGCTGTGGCCAGACCAGGCGGCCGAGTGCATCGAGGTGCAGGCGGCACGGGTCAGCCTGATCGGGCACTCTCACGTGGCGCTGTTCTTCGTCATGCCCGGGAATGGTCATCGGAACCTGCCACCCGGCCAGACCGCCAGGCTGGCGGACCCGGCCAGGGGCGCCCAGGCCGGCCCCGGCACGCGCCTGGACCTCTCCGAGGGTCGGTGGCTGATCAACCCCGGCAGCGTCGGTCAGCCCCGTGACGGCGACCCGCGCGCGGCCTGGCTCGAGCTCGACACGGACGCCTGGGAGGCGACCTATCACCGGGTGGATTACGAGATCGACCGCGCCGCCGACGCGATCGCCGCCAACGAGCTGCCGGAGCACCTGGCCCGACGGCTCTACGTAGGGCAATAGGCGGGCAAGACCGTTGGACCGCTTGACTACACTCGCCGCGATGCCGGGGACGACCAGACTCGCTGCCCTGCTGGCGCTCGCGGCCGCCGTCGCTGCCCTGTCCGCCTGCGGCTCGGACGAGCTCGACGGCCAGATCCCGCCGACGAATGCGGAGCAGCTGAGGACCTCGCTGAGCCAAGTGCGCAGCGACGTCCAGGCTGGGCGATGCGACGACGCCGGCTCCGAGGCGCAGGCCTTCGTGGACGGCGTGAACAACCTGCCCGAAACCTCCACCTCCGAGCTGAAGGCCGCGCTTCGCACCGCGGGAGAGAGGCTGCAGGCATTGGTGAGCGAGGAATGCCCGGCGACGGGGACCACCGGCCTAACCGGCGAACAGACGACCACCGACGAGCCCACGACCAGCGACACGACGACCACGGACACGACGACCACGGACACAACAACCGACGAAACGAGCACCACCGAGACGGAGCCGCAGGACGACGGCGGCGGAGGGGGCGGCGGCTCCGGCGGCGGCGGTGACACGGGTGGGGGCTCCGGCGGCGGAGGCGGTGGCGACGGCGGCTCCGACGGCGGGACCGGTGGGACGGGCGGATAGGCGATGAGCGCGACCCTGATCTCCGACCGCTACCAGCTCGGGGACCGACTCGGCTCGGGCGGCATGTCCAGCGTCTACAAGGCGACCGACCGCGTCCTGGAGCGCACCGTCGCGGTCAAGATCCTGGCCGAGCATCTCTCGGACGACGAAAAGTTCGTGGCCCGCTTTCGGCGCGAGGCGCTCGCGGTCGCGAAGCTGATCCATCCGAACATCGTCCAGGTCTACGACACGGGTGTCGACCACGACCGGCACTACATCGTCATGGAGTACGTCGAGGGACGCTCCGGCGCCCAGCTGCTTCAGACCCAGGGGGCGCTCGGCTCCGAGGTCGCGGTCGAGATCGGCGCTCAGGCGTGCGCCGGGCTCGAGTACGCGCACCGGCAGGGGATCATCCATCGCGACGTCAAGCCCGGCAACCTGATGGTGATCGGCGGACCGGCGGGCCGCCGGGCGGCCAGCACCGCCCATGACCCGCCCACCGGAGACATGACCGTCAAGCTGACCGACTTCGGGATCGCGCGGGCGGCCGAGCAGACGCGGCTGACCCAGGTCGGCTCGGTGGTCGGCACCGCCGCCTACCTCGCTCCCGAGCAGGCCCGAGGTGAGGAGGCGACCCCGGCCTCCGACGTCTACGCGCTCGGGGTGGTCATCTACCAGCTCTTGACCGGGCGCCTTCCCTGGGAGGGAAAGACGCTGTCCGAGCTCGCGATCCGCCGCGAGAACGAGCGGCCGTTGCCGCCCACCTCCTACGACCCGGCGGTGCCCGAGACGCTGTCGACCGCGGTGCTGCGGTCGCTCGAGGGTGACCCCGCGTTGCGCTACACGACCGCGCGCCAGCTTGCGATCGCCCTTCGCACCGGATTGGCCGGCCAGGAGCCGCCGGGCGTCGACGCCGAGGCGCCGACGCGGGCACTGGCCGGCGACACCACCGGAGCCACGCGCCGGCTCGCGCCCAGCGAGCCGCCTGCTCCCCTTCGCCGCCCGGCCGCTCCGCCTCCCGCGCCGCGGCCCCGCCAGGGCGGGCTGCCCGCCAAGGCCAGGCCGCGCCGCTCTCTGGCCAGCCGGCTGGGCAGCGCGATCGGGATCATGCTCGTGATCGGGCTGCTGGCCGCGGTGATCGCGGGGGTCGTGCTGCTGACCACCGACGCCGGGCAGAACAGCTCCGCCGGCGAGCTGATCAAGGACACCGTCACCGATCAGGTTCAGACGCTGGAGGACTTCATCGACTCCCACACGCAGTGAGCGGTCAGGGCTCGCCGGGGATCGCCGCCGCCCACCACGGCGGGGTGCCGTCCAGAATCGCCTGCCTGTAGGCGCCGAAGCGCGCACCTCGGATCGCCTCCCGGGCGCCGCTGACCAGGCGCTCGAGGTAGGTGAGGTTGTGGAGGACGAGCAACCGCACGCCGGTCAGCTCCTCGGCTCGCGAGAGGAAGTGGAGGTAGGCGCGGGTGTGTGCGCCGCAGGCCGGACAGGGACAGCCCTCGACCAGCGGCCGCTCGTCAGCCGAGAGCTCCGCTCGGCGAACGTCGAACCGAAACCGCGACTCCGGCAGGGGCGCGAGGGCCGTTCCGTGCCGAGCGAGGCGGGTGGGGACCGCGCAATCGAACAGGTCGATGCCGAGTCCGATCCCCTCGACCAGATCGTCGGGCTCCCCGATCCCCAGCAGATGCCGCGGCGCGTCGGGCTCGAGGTGGCGCGTGGTCATCGCGATCACCCCGCGCATCTCCTGCTTGTCGCGGCCCAGCGTCCCGCCGATCGCCAGGCCGTCGACGGGGGCCGCCGACACCTGCTCGGCGGCAGCGCGGCGGAGGTCCTCGTGAACGCCACCCTGGACGATTCCGAACACCGCCTGGCGGCGCGGCCCCCGGCCCTCGTGCCACGCAAGGCAGCGATCCAGCCAGCGATGGGTGCGCTCCATCGAGCGGGCGGTGTAGTCGCGATCCGCGTGATAGGGCGTGCACTCATCGAAGGCGAGAGCGATGTCGGAGCCCAGCCCGGCCTGTACGGCCATCGACTCCTCGGGGCCCAGGAACTGCTCCGAGCCGTCCCGGTAGGAGCGGAATCGAACCCCCTGCTCACCGATCTCGAGGACGGCGCCCTGGCCCGCCTGCCGTCCGCGCCGGCCCTTGATCTCGTCGGCCACCCGGCCGTGCGCCAGCGAGAACACCTGGAAACCGCCGGAATCGGTGACGATCGGCCGGTCCCAACCCATGAAGCGATGAAGCCCGCCGAGCGACGCGATCCTCTCCGATCCCGGGGACAGCATCAGGTGGAAGGTGTTCCCCAGGATCAGCTCGTAGCCCATCGCGGCGACCTCGGCGGCGTCCAGTGAGCGAACGCTGCCGCGAGTCGCGAGTGGGATGAACGCCGGCGTCTCGACCGTCCCATGCGCAAGATGGAGCCGCCCGGTCCGGGCGGCTCCATCGCTGGCGGTTATCTCGAATCGAAGGCGTTCCGGGTCGTTGCGCACGACCGGAGCCTACGCACACCTTCGATGGCCGAATTGCGTGCCCATACGAATCGAATTTCGGCCATCGATGACGGCGGTCCCGGCGGTCGCGTTCACCCGGGTCGTCGATTGAAGGTCAGGCGGCGATCAGGGAGTGCCCGGTCATCTGCGACGGCTGCTCGATCCCAAGCAGGGCGAGCGCCGTCGGGGCGACATCGGCGAGCACTCCGCCGTCCCGCAGCGCCAGCCCGGCGACGGTGGCGATCAGGGGGACCCGGTTTGTCGAGTGGGCCGTGTTAGGCGAGCCGTCCGGCTCCAGCATGTGGTCGCAGTTGCCGTGGTCGGCTGTGATCACGCAGGCGCCGCCCGAGCGGTGGACCTCCGAGACCACCTCGCCGAGGCAGCGATCCGCGGTCTCGACCGCCGCCACGGCCGCCGGGATCACCCCCGTGTGACCAACCATGTCGGGGTTGGCGAAGTTGATGATCCCGAACCGGTAGCCGTCCCCCGCCCAGCGCTCGCGGAAGGCGTCGGTCGCCTCGGCGGCGCTCATCTCCGGCTTGTGGTCATAGGTCGGCACGTCGCGGGCCGAGGGGACCAGGCAGCGCTCCTCCCCCTCCCACTCCAGCTCGCGACCCCCGTTGAAGAAGTAGGTGACGTGGGCGTACTTCTCGGTCTCGGCCACGTGCAGCTGGCGCTCGCCCCGTCGCGAAAGGACTTCGGCCAGGGTCACCTGGGGAGGCTCGGGTGGGAAGGCCACCGGATACTCCCATCCCTTTCGGTACTCGGTCAGCGTCGTCAGCCGCAGGTCCGGGACCCGGCCGCGAGAGAACTCGTCGAAGTCCGGCTCTGCCAGGGCCCGCACCAGCTGCCGAGCCCGGTCGGGGCGGAAGTTGAAGTGCAGGACTGCGTCGCCGTGCGCCGCACCGTCGTAGTCGCCGATCACGGTCGGGCGCACGAACTCGTCGGTCGCGCCGCGCTGATGCGATTCCCGGATGGCCTCCACGGCGCTCTCGGCCCGCAAGCCCTCAGCGTGGACGATCGCGTCGTAGGCAAGTTTCGTCCGCTCCCAGCGACCGTCGCGGTCCATCGCGTAGTAGCGGCCGCTGACGGTCCCGATCCGCCCGGCGTGGCGCAGCCAGCGCTCGAGCTCCTCGATATAGGCAGGGCCGGAGGTCGGCAGCGTGTCGCGGCCATCCGTGAACGCGTGCACCACCAGGTCGGGCACGCCCTCGCGAGCCGCCAGCTCGACGCACGCCTCGATGTGCTCCCAGCCGGAGTGGACGCCACCGTCGGAGACCAGGCCCATCAGGTGCAGGCGGCCTCGCGGGCTGGAGCGCGCCGTCTCGCAGACGGCCTTCAGCACCCGGTTCTCGAAGAAGCTGCCGTCGGCGATCGCGTCGTCGATTCGCGTCAGGTCCTGCTTCACGATCGAGCCCGCGCCCAGGTTCAGGTGCCCGACCTCCGAGTTGCCCATCTGGCCGTTCGGAAGACCGACATCGCGCCCGCTGGCCGAAAGCGTCGTGTTCGGGTATCGCTCCCACAGCTCGTCGAAGACCGGCGTCGAGGCCTGGCTGATCGCGTTGCCCGGCCCTGGCGGCGCCAGGCCCCAGCCGTCGAGCACGATCAGCGCCAACGCCGGGACCGGCAGGCCCGTTGGGCCCGCCGGGAGGTTGCCTGGGCTAGCGACGAAGTCGCGGTGCATGACAGTTGCCCGAGTCCACCACGTTTGCGCCCTAACCCGCCGCCCCCGGAGTCGAAGACGAGGAGGCGGCGGTTGCGAGTGCGATGGCCGCAAAGTCGCTTGGGTCCAAGCTGGCCCCGCCGACCAGGGCGCCGTCGACGCCCTCCGGGCCAAGGATCGGAGCGGCGTTGTCGGGCTTCACGGAGCCGCCGTAGAGGATGCGGATTGCCTCGGCCGCCCGATCGTGGCGGGCCGCAACCAGCGAGCGGATGAAGGCGATCGCCTCGGCCGCCTGCTCGGGAGTTGCGTTTCGCCCCGTGCCGATTGCCCACACCGGCTCGTAGGCGATCACGACCTCGGCCAGCCGGTTGTCGGGAACGGCGGCGAGGTCGGTGTCCACCTGACGGCGGAGCACCGGCTCCGTCTGCTCACCGTCTCGCTCGGCCTCGGTCTCCCCGACGCAGAGGATCGGCGTCAGGCCGGCGTCGAGCGCCGCCGGGACCTTGCGGGCAACCGCCTCGTCGCTCTCGCCAAACAGGGCCCGCCGCTCGGAGTGGCCGAGGATTACGGCGTCGACGCCGAGCTCCGTGAGCATCGGGCCGGCCACCTCGCCGGTGAAGGCACCATGCGACTCCTGATGCATGTTCTGGGCCGCCACCCGGACCGCGCTCCGCGCGCAGCGCTCGACCGCCGCCGCCAGGGACGGGTACGGAGGGCAGAGGACCAGTTCGGCGTGATCCAGCTCCGCCGCCCGCGGCAGGAACACCTCCAGGAAAGCCTCCGTCTCGGCGACCGTCTTGTGCATCTTCCAGTTCGCCGCCACCACCGGCCTGCGCTCAGCCATCCGAGGCCTCCGCCCGCTCTCGTGCCTGGTCTCCGGACCCGGCAGCCTGCGCCTCCGACCTGTCCATCAACGCCTCCACCCCCGGCAGCTCGCGCCCCTCCATCAGCTCCACCGAGGCGCCGCCGCCGGTGGACAGCCAGTCGACCCGGTCCGCCAGTCCGAAGGCGGCAAGCGCGGCGGCCGAGTCGCCGCCGCCGACCACCGTGGTGCCGGGTGCGGACGCCACCGCATCGGCAACGGTCCGGGTTCCGGCGGCGAACGGCTCGAGCTCGAAGGCGCCCATCGGGCCGTTCCAGAACACCGTGCCGGCCCCAGCCACGGCCGCGGCATATGCGGCCGCGGTGCGGGGGCCGATGTCGAGTCCCATCCAGCCGTCAGGGACCTCGATGCCGTCCAGCTCGCGCCGCTCGGTCTCGGCCGAGAGCTCACGGCCCAGGACCAGGTCGACCGGGAGAACCAGCTGGCAACGCGAGCCTCGAGCATGCTTCAGCACCTCTCCGGCCAGCTCTATCCCCCTCTCCTCGACCAGCGAGTCGCCGGTGCTCACTCCCTGCGCCCGGAAGAAGCTGAAGCACATCGCGCCTCCCACCAGGATCTGGTCCGCAACTTCGAGAAAGCGCTCCAGGACGCCGATCTTGTCGGTCACCTTGGCGCCGCCCAGCAGCACGCAGAGGGGACGCCTGGGCTGGTCGCGAACTGCGGTCAGCTCTTGCACCTCGCGCTCCAGCAGCAATCCGGCGTAGGCGGGTAGCAGCTGCGCCACCCCCACCGTTGTGGCGTGGGCGCGATGGGCGGCGCCAAAAGCATCGTTCACGTACAGGTCGGCCAGCGCCGCCAGCCCCTGCGCCAGCTGAGGGTCGTTGCGGGTCTCACCCGGCTCGAACCGGCTGTTCTCGAGCATCAACACGTCTCCGGGCCCCAGCCGTTGGGCCAACCGCTCGACCTCGGGACCGACGACCGCGGGCGCCAGCTCCACCTCGGTGCCGAGCAGCTTCCCCAACCGCGCCGCGACCGGCGCCATCGAGAGCGCCGGATCCGCTCCCTTCGGGCGCCCCAGGTGTGAGACGAGCACCAAGGCGGCGCCGCGCTCGCGGAGAAGCTCGAGGGTCGGCAGCGCCGCCCGGATGCGGGCGTCGTCCTCCACCTCGCCGTTGGCAAGCGGGACGTTGAAGTCCACGCGCACCAGGACCCGCTTGCCCTCGACGGCCGCCTCCCGGACGCTCGCCTTGTCAAAGCTCAACTGGTTCCGACTGCCGCCGGCTTCGGCTCCAGCACCTTCGCGGCCAGCTCGACGCAGCGGTTCGAGTAGCCCCACTCGTTGTCGTACCAGGCGACCGTCTTGAGCAAGGTGCCCTCGATCGCCATCGTCTGCTCGGCGTCGAAGATCGACGAGTGCGGGTCCTGGATGATGTCGGTGGAGACGATCGGGTCCTCGGTGTAGAGGAGGATGCCGGCAAGCGGGCCCTCGGCGGCCTCCTTGACCGCCGCGTTGACCTCCTCGGAGCTCGTCTGGCGTGAGACCTCGCACACCAGGTCGACCACGGAGCCGGTGGTAACCGGAGCCCGCACGGCGAGCCCGTTGAGCTTGCCATCGAGCTCTGGCAGCACCAGTCCCACCGCGCGGGCAGCGCCGGTGGTGGTCGGGATCAGGTTCACCGCCGCCGCCCGGGCGCGGCGCAGGTCCTTGTGGGGCATGTCCTGAAGCCGCTGATCGGCCGTGTAGGCGTGGATCGTGGTCATCAGGCCCCGCTCGATCCCGATCGAGTCATGGACCACCTTGGCCATCGGCGCCAGGCAGTTGGTGGTGCAGGACGCGTTCGAGATGATGTCGTGCCGTTCCGGGTCGTAGGCAGCCTCGAAGTTGACCCCCAACGCCACCGTGACGTCCGGCTCGGTTGCGGGAGCGGAGATGATCACCTTCTTCGCCCCGGCCTCGAGGTGCTTGGCGGCGTCGTCGCGCTTCGTGAACAGGCCGGTGGACTCGATCACCACCTCGACACCCAGATCAGCCCAGGGAAGCGCCGCGGGATCGCGCTCCGCGAGCACCTTGGTCTCGCTCCCGTCGACGGAGATCGCATCGTCTCGCGCCTCGACCCGGCCCGGGAAGCGTCCGTAGATGGAGTCGTACTTGAGCAGGTGGGCGAGCGTGGCCGCGTCGGTGATGTCGTTGACGGCGACGAACTCGAGCTCCGTGCCGGCCTCATAGGCAGCGCGGAAGAGGTTGCGCCCGATTCGTCCGAAGCCGTTGATCCCGACCTTCACTGGTGCCATCTGGTGTGCCCTCCTTCGATCCGCTCGCTGGCTCAGTCCGTGCTCACCGCCACCTCCACACGGTATCCGTCCGGATCGCGCAGATATGCGGAGTAGTACGCGGCACCGTATTCGGGGCGATTGCCGGGCGGTCCGTCGTCCGCACCGCCCCCCGCGACGCCTCCCTCCCAGGCGGCCCTGACCGCCGGGATCCCGTGGGCCGCGAAGCAGACGTGGCCGCCGCCGGTGCCCGGAGACCGGCGTGCCGAGGCGAAGAACACGGGCTTCACCATGCCCCAGCCGATCAGCTCCTCGGTCTCGACCTGGCGCCGCCAGCCCAACGGCCCCAGCAGCCCATCGTAGAAGCGGCCGCTTCGCCCGAGGTCCGAGACCTCAACGCTGGCGTGGTGAATCACGTCCCGAAATCTATCCCGGCGCCGGTGGCTGAGTGCTCACGACCGTAACTGCGGGGAGGGCTACGACCGGGCGTGGGGTGTCCAGCTGAAGGTGCGCAGCGCGATCAGCAGGCCGGCGACGCCCCATGCGGCGACTACGGCGAGGTCACCCCACTCGAACCCCGCCCCAACCGTGGCGGGATCCCAGGCAGTGAAGAAGGCCTCGAAGAAGTGGCGGATCGGGAACGCGTCGGCGACGTGGAGCACGCCGCTCGGAATCTCGCTCTCGGGGATGAAGACTCCCGAGAGGAAGTAGAGGGGCAGCACGGCCACGTTGGTGATCGGCGCCGCCGCGTCCTCCGACGGGATCGCCGCCGTGAGCGCGATTCCGAGACAGCAGAACGCTGCCGCCCCGATGCGATAGCGTCACCAGCACGGCGGGAAGCCGGTCCCATGGGATCTGGACGCTGTAGATGACCCGGCCCAGCGCCGCCAGGAGGCCCAACATCAACACCGAGACGACGACCGAGTTGCCGATCCGACCGGCTATGAACACCCAGCCCGGCAGCGGGGTTCCCCGGCTCCGCTTCAGCAGCCCATGCTCGCGATCGACCGTCAGCGAGATCGCCAGGCTCTGAAACGTTGCCGAGACCACCGCGAGCGAGATGATCGCCGGCACGTAGTAGGTCGTGGTCTTGACGCCGCCGAGCTCGTCGATGGGATCGTCGCCGAAGATGGTCGCGAAGATCAGCAGGAAGATCACCGGCAGCAGCACCGTGAAGAACACCGATGCCGGGTTTCGCCAGAACGTCTTCTGGTCGAATCGGAATTGGTGCGCCGCCAACGCGACGGCGCTCATTCCTCCACGCCCCCGTCAACCTCACGGGCGGTCAGCTCCAGGTACACGTCCTCCAGGCTCGGCCGCCTTACCTCCAGTTCGGCCAGCGGGATCCGGCGCTCCAGCGCCCACGACGTGAGCTCGTGGAGCAGGGGAACGGGATCGTCCGCCTGCACGCGGACCTCCCCGTTGCCGACCGTCGCGGCGAGCCCCTGCGGGAGGTCGGCGCCGGCGATGCCCGCCGGAAGCCGAAAGCTGATCCGGGTGGCGGCGTCGCCGCGCCCGGCCAGCTCGCCGGGCGAGCCCTGCGCGACGATCTGGCCGCCCGCGATGATCGCCACCCGGTCTGCCAGCGCCTGCGCCTCCTCCATGTAGTGCGTGGTCAGGAACACGGTCTTGCCGAGGTCGCGGAGACTGGCCACCACCTCCCACGCCCGGCGTCGCGCCGAGGGGTCGAAGCCCGTGGTCGGCTCGTCGAGAAAGAGCAGCTCCGGGTCGCCGATCAGCGCCAGCGCCACGTCGAGCCGGCGCTGCTGACCGCCGGATAGGCGAGCGACCCGATCCTCGGCCTTTTCGGCCAGGCCGACCAACGAGATCGTTGCGTCGACGCCGCGGGGCCGGCGGTAATAGCCGGCGAACAGCTCCAGCGACTCTCGCACCGTGAGCTCGGGATGCATCTCGCTGTCCTGCAGCACGATTCCGATCCGCTCGCGCCACTGACGGTCAACGTGTGCCGGGTCCTCGCCCAGCACCGTGACCTCGCCCGCGGTGCGGTTGCGGTAGCCCTCGAGGATCTCCACGGTGGTGGTCTTGCCGGCGCCGTTCGGGCCCAGGAACGCGAAGATCTCCCCGCCGGCCACCTCGAGGTCGATGCCGCGCACCGCCTCCAGCTCACCGTAGGACTTGCGCAGCCCCTCGACCGAGATCACCGACTCCGCCATCGGGCCGGATTATGAAGCCGCCCCTGATTTGCGGATCAGCGGCCGTCGATGTACGGCTGTAGCGCGCTCAGTGGAGCTCGACGTCGCGGTTCACGACCCGCAGCGAGACGTCGTCGTGCTCGGCGAGGTGACTCGCCAGCCGGTCGGCGACCGTGACCGAGCGATGCCGCCCCCCCGTGCAGCCGATCGCGATCGTCAGGTGCGTCTTGCCCTCTGTCACGTAGGCGGGCAGGACGAAGTCCAGCAGCGGGAACAGCCGGGCGTAGAACTCGCGCGCAAGCTCGCCGGCTTCCACGTACTCGATCACCTTCGGGTCGAGCCCGGTGAGGGGACGAAGATCCTCGCGGTAGTGCGGGTTCGGCAGGAAGCGGACATCGAGGAGAAGGTCGGCCTCGCGCGGCGGGCCGTTCTTGAAGCCGAAGGTGATGATCGTCAGTGCGAGCTTGCCCCGGGCGCCCTTCGGGCCCAGCAGCTCGGTGACCACGCGCCGTCGCAGCATCCAGCCGGTGAGATCGCTGGTGTCCATCACAACGTCGGCTTGCTCCCGCAGCGGCCCCAGCACCTCGCGCTCGGCGCGGATGCCCTCCAGCACCCGGCCGTCCGGGGCCATCGGATGACGGCGGCGGGTCTCCTTGAAGCGATCGACCAGGGTCTCCTCGCTGGCCTCGAGGAAGAGCACGGTCGGGTCCAGCCCGGCCTGCTCCAGCTGGCCCAGGACCTCCACCAGCTCCTCGAAGTAGTCGCCGCCGCGCACGTCGGAGACGATCGCGGCCCGGCGCACGCCGCTTCCCTCGTGGCGGAACAGCTCGCCGAGGGCGCCGATCATCCGCGGCGGCAGATTGTCGATGCAGAAGTAGCCGCCGTCCTCGAAGGCGGCGATCGCCTCGGACTTCCCCGCCCCCGAGTAACCAGTGATCACGACCAGGTCGACGCTTCGGGGGCCGTCGCCCTTCGCGACCTCTTCGGGGTGGCCCCCCTCGGCGGTCATCGGCCCGACTTGTGAAGTTGCCGGTGGATGTCGCGGGCCAGCTTGCCGGGGATCCCAGGCACGGCCTCGAGCTCCTCGCGGCTCGCGCTCACGAGTCGATCCGGCGAGCCGAAGTGGTCGAGCAGCGCCCGCTTGCGCACCGGCCCGACGCCGGGTAGCTCATCGAGCAGCGACCGGGTCATCGCCTTCCCCCGACGCTCCCGGTGGAAGTCGAGCGCGAAGCGGTGTGCCTCGTCGCGCACCCGCTGCAGCAGGCGAAGGGCCTCGGAGCCCTCCGGGATCGGCACCGGGGCAGAGCGCCCCGGGACGAACACCTCCTCGATCCGCTTGGCCAGCCCGATCACGGCCGTGCCGCGCTCGACCAGCGGGCCGAGGGCACGCATGCCGGCCGAGAGCTGCCCCTTGCCGCCGTCGATCAGGATCAGGTCCGGTAGTCCCGCAAAGCTATCGTCGCGCTCCGGGTCGTGGGGCGAGCGGTCGGCCTGCTCGAGCAGCTGAGCGGTCCGCCGCCCGAGGATCTCCTCCACGGACGCGAAGTCGTCGGAGCCGGGCGCCGCCTCGGCTTCGCCTTGCGAGGCGGCCGGGTCGGTCCGATGGCGATCACCCCTGACCTTGAAGCGGCGATAGTCGGCCTTCTTCGGCGCTCCGCCCTCGAACACGACCATCGAGGCCACCGTGTGGTCCGGGCCCAGGTTGGAGACGTCGAAGCCCTCGATCCGCACCGGCAGCGACTCCAGGCCCAGCGCCTCCTGCAGCGCGTCCAGCGCATCGACCCGCTGCTGGCGCCGGCGCTCCTGCCGCAGCTTGTCCTGGGCCAGGGCCAGACGGGCGTTTCGCTCGGCAAGCTCGCGCAGCCGCCGCTTGTCGCCCCGCTCGGCAACCCGGACCTCAACCGGGCCCCCGCGGCGGCTGGACAGCGCCTCGGCCAGCAGGTCGGCACGCCCCCGCAGTGCGGTGCCAACGACCACCAGGCGCGGCACCGCGGGCACGGCCGAGTAGTACTGGGCGATGAATTCCTCGGTGACCTCGGCCTCGCCGCGCTCGCCCTCGTTGGCGAGGTAGAAGCCCTGCCGCTCCGCCAGCACCCCGTCGCGGACCTGGAACACCTGTGCGTTGGCGGCGGGCCCATCGGTGGCAACGGCGACCAGGTCGGCCGTCTCCAGCGACTCGCCGGCGACGCTGCGGCGCTGCATCAGCGAGCGCACCGCCTCGAGGCGGTCGCGGTAGGTCGCCGCCCGCTCGAATTCCTCGCCCGCGGCCGCCTCAGACATCTTGCGCTCCAGGTCGCGCTCGACGTCGCGATAGCGGCCGGACAGGAAGTCGATGATCGCCTCGATGTTGCGCCGGTACTCCTCGCGGTCGATGTAGCCGACGCACGGCGCCTGGCAGCGCTTGATGTAGTAGTCGAGGCACGGAACCCCAGATCGCCGGCCCGGCTCCGGCCCCTCGCAGGTCCGGTACTGGAACAGCTTGCCGAGCAGGTCCAGCGTCTCGCGCACCCGTTTGGCGCTCGAGAAGGGGCCGAAGTAGATCCGCCCGGAGCGGTGGCGCTCGCGCGTGAAGTAGACGCGCGGAAACTCCTCGTCCAGGCTAACGCCCACGTACGGATACGACTTGTCGTCCCGGAGGCGGATGTTGAAGCGCGGCCGGTGGCGCTTGATGAACTGCTGCTCGGCGAGCAATGCCTCGGCCTCCGTCTCGGTGACCAGGAAGTCGATCGACTCGACCTGGTCGATGAACTCCAGCCCACCGCGATGAGGCCCGGAGAAGTGCGAGGCGACGCGCTTGCGGATCGACATCGCCTTGCCCACGTACAGCACCCCGCCCTCGACGTCCTTGAACACGTAGACACCCGGCTGATCGGGCAGCCGCTTGCGCTGCTCGTCTAGATCCGACGGTTCGCCGAGCGCAGCGGCGTCGCTCTTTGGTGACGTCTTGGCCATCTGAGGAAAGGTTAGGCTGCTGGCCCGCTGGCTAATGCAAACAGGGAGTGACGATGACCACGACGACCGCGCCGAGCCCACCCGAGCTGAAGAACCTCCGTCTCGAGATCGACGGCGAGATCGGCACCCTGACGCTCGACCGCCCCAAGGTGCTGAACGCGATGAGCCCGGACCTGATCGCCGAACTGGTCACGGCGGCCGCATGGCTGGCCGACCGCGCGCCGCTGCGAGCCCTGATCGTCACCGGCGAGGGACGGGCGTTCTCAGCCGGTGGCGACGTCACCTGGTTCAAGCGCGGGCTGGAGGAGTCGGGCGCCTACCTGTCGGCCGACGTGCGGCGCGGCGCCGACGTCCTGCACCAGGCGATCGTCGACTTTCGCCGCATTCCCTATCCGGTGATCGCGGCGGTCAACGGCGTGGCGGCCGGAGCGGGCTTCTCGCTGGCGCTGATGTGCGACACGAGGATCGCCTCCGAGGAGGCCGCGTTCGTGTGTGCCTACGGGCGCATCGGGGCCTCGCCTGACGGCGGCATGACCTACTTCCTCCCCCGGATGGTGGGGCCCGCGCGGGCGATCGAGCTGCTGCTCAACGACCCGATGCTGAGCGCCGCGGACGCCCGCGAGATGGGCATCGTCGCCGAGGTGGTTCCGGGCGAGCGGCTGATGGAACGGGCGCGGGAGAAGGCCGAAAAGCTGGCCGCGAAGGCACCTCACTACGTGCGCATGTCGAAGCTCTTGGTCGGCCAGAGCCTCGACAACGCCCTCGCCGACCACCTGCAGGTCGAGCGCCACGGGATCGCCGACAGCATGGCCACCGAGGATCTTCGCGAAGGGGTCACCGCCTTCCTCGAGGGTCGCGAGGCGACCTTTACCGGACGCTGAGGCGTAGGGTTAGAGCGGCACCGACGTGCACGAAAGGGGATCCCGAATGAGAAAGCTCGTACTCCTGCTGGCGCTCGGAGCCCTCGCTCCGTTCGCCCTGGCGGCCTGCGGCGGCGACGACGACAACGACGAGACCACCACGCCGGCGGCGACGACCACGTCCACCACGCAGGCCGGTGGTGGGGGCGGAGGCGGCGGCACCGTCAGCCTCCAGGCCGATCCCAACCAGCTCGCCTACACACACGACCTCGCTCTCGGCCCCGGCTGGCAAGGACACGATCGAGTTCGACAATCCGTCTGCGACCGGCCACGACGTATGCGTCCAAGACTCGGGCGGCAAGGAGCTGGGCTGCACGGACGTGATCGAGCAGAGCAACGCCTCGCTGTCCCTCGACCTGCAGCCCGGCACCTACACCTTTTTCTGCAGCGTGCCCGGGCATGAGGCCGCCGGCATGAAGGGAACGCTCACCGTCAAGTAGCGGCGAACTCAGGCGATCAGGGCGCGGCCGACACTCTCGGCCACGCAGACGGGCTTTTCCTGGCCCTCGCCCTCGACCGTGTACTTGGTGACCACGTGCCACCAACCGTCGCCGAGCTCCTCGACGGAGAGGACCTCGGCGCGCGCTCGAACTCGGGTGCCCACCGGCACTGCGGCTGGGAAGCGGACCTTGTTGAAGCCGTAGTTGATCCCCATCTTCACGCCCTGGTTCTGGATCAGCTGGGGGCGGAAGTAGTCGATCAGCGAGAGGGTGAGGTTTCCGTGGGCGACGGTGGTGCCGTACGGGCTCTCCTTCGCGGCCCGCTCCGGATCGACGTGTATCCACTGGTGGTCGCGCGAGACGTCGGCGAACCGATCGACGTCGTCCTGGGTGATCTCCAGCCACTCGCTGGGGCCAAGCTCGCGACCGATCAGCTCCTTGAGCTGCTCGATTCCCTCGACCGTCACCGGCTCCATCGGCGGGAGCTTATTCCTCGAGCATCCACCGATGGCCGAATTACGCTCCCATATGAATCGCAATTCGGCCATCGACGGGCGAGTCAGTCCACAACACGCACCTCTCGAGCGCCGGCGCGACCAGCTCGCCGGCCCCGCCCAGTAGCCCGAGGACGCGGGCGACATAGGCCTGCGCCTCGGGATCGACGGGATGTAATCACAGGGCGTAGCCGTAGTGCCACGGCTTCAACCAAACGAGCACTCGGCTGGGAGCCGCGAGCTGCTCCTTTTCGCGCGAAGCGGCAGCGGGCAATGAAGCGGGGGTGCGACACGGGCTTCTGCCTATCGTCCTAGGCGGCAGTTGTCTCTAACGGGGCTGCGAGCACGCGAGGCTTTGTGAAGCGGCGCTCATCCGCGCGCGGCGCTCCTGCCGGCGGTTTGGAGCTTTTAGCGGCCCCCCGGGTCGTCCGCGAGCAGCTGGGGCGAACGGTTCGGCCAGCTTAGCTCCCGTAGCGTCCCTGGCGTCCGCCGCCGCGGCGCACGGTCGCTATATGTTCAAGTGGTGGGCGAGCCGGTACGCATGCCCGAGCTGGTGGAGTTGCGGGCGTTGTGCGCTGCAGTGGATCTGGGGAGCATCGGGCGGGCAGCGCGCCTCCTGCGGGTCAGCCAGCCGGCGCTCTCCAAGCGGCTGCGGGCGCTGGAGGCGCTGGCCGGTTCGCGCCTTCTCGAGCGCTCGTCGCGGGGCGTATCCCCAACGCCGGCGGGCTCGGAGCTGTACATGGCGGCCCGAAAGGTGCTCGCCGAGGCGGAGGCCGTGGAGGCCCTGATGAGCGGGCTCTCGGGCGACCAGGCGCCGGTGCGACTGGCGGTGAGCCCCACAATGGCCGAGTTCGTGCTCCCGCGATTCCTGGTGGACTTCGAGCGAGAGCACGAGCACCACCTGTCGGTGGGGCTCGTGATCGCCAACTCGGCGTCGGTGTGGGCGCTGGTGGGCGAGGGCCGCGCCGACCTGGGCTTGGCCGCCGAGGATCCCTCGGCCGACGGGCCGGCGCTGGTCGAGATGCCGTTCTGCGAGGACGAGGTGGTCGTCGGCGCGCCCGAGGCCCATCCTTGGGCGACGGCGGACGAGGTTGCCCTGGACGACTTCGTCCGCACCCCGATCATCATGCGCGACCCGGGTGCCAACAGCCGGATCATCGTGGACGCTGCGCTCAAGGCGCTGGGACTCTCGCTGGCTCGCCCTCTGGCCGAGATCGGCAGCACGACGGCGGCCAAGGCCACCGCCGTCTCCAAGCGAGTGCCCGTGCTGCTATCGCTCCGTGCCCTGGAGGCGTCGAGCGAGCGGCTCGTCGTTCGCCGCGTTGCCGGCCTCCGTTTCCTCCGTCGCTTTGTGCTCCTGCACGCCGGCGAGGCGAGCCTCCCCTCTGTGGCGCGCGCCCTGTATCGGTTCCTGCGCGAGGCCGCACGTCAGAGTCCATAACCAGTGGTTATGCCCCCTAAACCGGTCCGGGCCTACCGCCGCGGCCGGGCGGGCTCTACGGTCGAGCCCACGCCCCGCCGTTTGCGCTGAGGCGGCCCGTGGTACTCCGGCACAGGTTCGCGGGTAGTGCTTTCCTTGCCTTGCGCGCCGGTACGTACCCCGCGCGATACATCAAACAACCGGGAGGAAAAAAATTCAATGCGAAGAGGATTCGTTCTTGGCGGCGTCGTAGCCGGAGCCATCCTGATCTTGCTTGGGGTGGGCTCAATTGTCGTCGGGTCCAGCGGGCGGTCTGAGGTGCAGGACAGGATCGCCGACGAGCAGATCGTGGGTACACCGGACATGACGCCTGATGCAACGCAGGCGGCTGTCAAGGAGGCCGGGCTCACCGATGTCGAGATCCCCGACTGCTCCGTCGCTGACGAGGAGATCGACACGGGCTCAGAGGCGAAGTGCTTCGCGAGCTACATGCGCATCCATGCGCTTGAATCAACCGGCGGAAAGGTCTACTCGGAGATGCCGCGTGCGGTGGACACGAAGACCGGCAAGCCAGTTCCCGAGGACAAGGCTGCGGTCGCGCTCGAGAATGGAACCGCTATCGACAACCCGGAGCGACAGACCTGGGTGACCGAGACGGCACTAGCGACAGCGCTGAATACGTCCTACTTCGCTGAGCAGGTGTCGGACTTCGGGATCGCCATGGGGATCGCCTTGGTTCTGATCGGGATTGGGCTCCTGGTTTTGACCTTCGGGGCCCTGCGGCCTCAGCTCGCGCCTCGCGAGAGGGTTTAAGTCCACAGGCGTGTGGCGTCCGGCCCCGCTGGCCGGACGCCACACTGTCGGTTTTCGCACAGGCTGCCCGCCAAGCTGGGCATGTCGCAGGCGCGTCTTCCCCGCCCGGGAGCAGCGAACCAGCAGAGGCGCTTGGAGCTGCCGGGCTGCGAGAACAGCCTTCGGGCTACCGCTTAGGACGAAAAAGGGGAGCCCTGTGAACTACTGCATTATCGCGTCTCGAAGTGCCACGGCTCCTACATGTGATCGTCGGAGCGCGCGCTTCTGCTCGTCGCGCAAAGGAGCAGCGCCGCGTACGCTTCAACAGGTGTCTACTTCGCTTCCCGAGATCGTCTCGCGCTACTTCGAGTTCGACGCGGTCCGCGACATCGACTCCATCGTCAGCCTCTTCGCTGGCGACGCGACCGTCGTCGACGAAGGCGAAACCCGCCACGGCACGGCCGAGATCCGCGCTTGGCAGACCGGACGCCGCCTCCAATACACCTACACGACCGAGGTCCACTGACAGCCAGGCCGTCGAGGCAGACCGCTACCTGGTCACCGGTCGGCTTGCCGGCAACTTCCCCGGCGGCACCGCCGACCTCAAATTCGACTTTACGATCGCCAACGGGGTCATCAGCCGGCTCGTAATCGCGCCGTAACCAGCGCGCGCCCGCGTGGACTACCGCGTCGGCGGGAGGGTGGCGTAAATGGCGACTCACGTCCCCGACGAGATCGGTCCGCACGCGCCTCTCCACGAAACGCCACTGCCCGTCGCGGCGCTCAAAGCGGTCTTCGTACCGACCACTGACGATCGGTTGCAGAGCCATGTCCGGGAGCGCTTGCAGCGCGGTGAAGTAGGAGCGCGAGACCGCCGTGCCCGCCGCTTCGTCGACCTCGATGGCGAGATTGGACGTGATGTGCTTGGTCCGTGGCGTACCGTCGTCGTAGACGATCAGGCTGTCCCGAAGCATCTTCTCGATCGCGTCTCGCTCCGCTCACCGACCCGGCGCCGCCGGTGAAGGTGGCATCCGCAAGCAGGCTGCCGACCCCTTCGAAATCGCCGTCGTCCACGAGCTCGGCATAGGTTGCGATGAGGTTCTCGATCGCCCGGTGCGGCGGGGTGCTCATGCGACGCGAGACTAGGCGAAGCAGGCCACGTTGGGGTGGGTCGCGCGTTTAGCCGAGGGGTTTGACGGTTGTGGTGCGAACGTGCTCATACACGATCGAAGTGGACGAAAAGCGGAAGTCGACTGACTCAAAGCTCAGCCGATCGCCGCATCGCGCCGCCCAGAAATCCGCGATTTCCGAGGGTGCTAGCGCGGCGGCGTCCCACTTGTCGTCGGCGTTCATCCGTCGTAAATCCGCCGCAGGCTGCATCGGGGGATGTTGGCCAGCGCTCAGCCCGGCCAACCCTGATGGTGCTCGCGCACCATCGCGACCTCAGCCACATTGCGCGGTCCATGGGTCGCGTGCTTGCCGCCAACCTCACGCCGAATGTCCTCGAGCTCGTCGCGGGTGAACTTGCAATCTCGGGTGGTCGGCTCGACACCGTAGACGCGGGCACCGTTCAGTCCCAACACCTTGGCCTTCAGCTCGCGCGTCAGCTCCGGATACCCGTAGCGCTCCTGGAACTCCTTCGAGATCTCGAAGGAGCGGAAGGTTTGGATCTGGTCCTGGGGAGAGCCATAGAAGATGCAGTCGGTGCCCCAGAGGACGTTGTCCTCGCCGACGTACTTCAGCAGCTTCCCCAGCACGTGGGCCGACTGCGTTGGATCGCGCATGATTGTCCACCACGTCGAGCCGAGCTCGGTGTAGACGTTTTCGTTTGGGCCGACCCGGGCTCGTTTCATCGCAGATGATCAAGCGGTTGACGCCCAGGTGCGCCGTTGGCTGGGTGTATGGGCCCTCCGGCGGGCCCCGTTCGCTCGTATCCCGAGTGGTAGACGATGAAGCTGACGTCGGGGAAGTCCCGAGCCGCGACAAGGCACATCGTCAGGCGTTGCGTACTCGCTCCCACCTCCGAATCCCTTGTGGGCGCAGATGATCTTCACATTGAGGTCGCGGGCCTTCTCGATGAACGCATGCCCCACCTGAGCGAGGCTTGAGTCACGGTCATCGAGCCGCCAAGCGTTGCCGGGGTCACCGAAGGCGTCGGGGAAGTTCGTGAACACCTTCCATGCCGCAATCGGGTACTGGCGCGCGTTTCGTTCCATCTCTTCCAGGTTCGCCTGAAGCGAGCCGTAATTCGGTAGCGCCTGGGCGTGTAGGAGCACCGACTCCACACCCGCACGCCATCTCCGCCGTCACGCGCGTCTCCTCCATGATCGCCGCGGACAGCGGACTGCCCTGGGGTGCGATAGGGAGCGCCGAGAGCGTGACCATGTTGGTGTCGCTGCGAAGGAAGAATTCTTCGAGGAACACCTCACGCGCGAAGCAGGCACGTGGGTCCTCCTCCCCGCAGTTGACCTGAGGAAAAACGGCGCCGAAGAACGGCTCGCCGGGCGCGTCCCGCATCAGGTCGTACTCGAGGTGGTGCCCCTGGACGTCGAAGATGAACTCCTCGCCGGCGAGCGCCGAGCGCGCGGCGTCGGCGTCCTTGCCGGCCTCTGGCGGCACGCCGTACCCCCACCCCGAGGTGTCTTTGCCACCGTCGCCCAGGCATCCCTGGAGCACGAGCAACGTCGTGGCGGCAGCACTCGCTGTGAAGAGGAACTTGCGCCGGGACATGCCTACGGCGCGAGCGTTCGTGTCGCACTCAACCCGCGCGCCCTTGATTGCCTCGCGCTCAACGGCGGTCAGCGGCGCCGGTACGAACTCGCCGTTCGAGCAAGGGCCGAACTTGATCGGAAGCCCGGGATCTTCAGGCATCCGGTTCACCGTGGCTCATTTGAGGCACTACTGCCTCCGCACCCAGCCATCGCAACCGTGAACACGCCGGCCACCACGGCGATCCACACACTGCGCCGGGTTCCGCACCAGCGCCTAGTCGGGAGCCGTGCCCAGCTACCGGCCTTTCCTAGCCCGACGTGGAGCGATCGCCGCCGAAAGCGCGGAACGCGATGCTCTTGGGGCCGCGCCACCATGCATTTACATACGGCTGGGAGTTGGATCGCGGTCCCTGTTGACTGCCTTCGCCGCCCCAACTCCGCCGGCGGGTGTTGGGGACCTTAGGGCTGATCGCCCGCGTACTGAACACGTGCAGCGTTTGGCTCGTAGCTTGGGAACGATCTCGGTCTTCGTCGCGGCCGGAGTCGGAGCGATCGTCGTTCCGGCGGCGAGCGAGGATGCCCGCGACAGGCCGACGGCAACAGCAGCCGGTCCCTCTTCGCCACTGACCGGCTCGTCGACGCTCACGTCGGAGCTAGAGCGCTTGCAGCACCATGCGGTTCCCGGGCTGTCACCGAGGCGGACGACGGTGACGATCGGTCACTCCGCGCTCGGCCGACCGATTCAGGTGAAGGCATTCGGATATCCGAGGCGCTTCGTCGGGAACAGGCCCTATGTCAGGACCCTCGTCTTCGGCTGTATCCATGGCACCGAGTGTGCGGCCTCGCGGATTCACCCGATCGGGTGTCCGGGGAAGCGGGTCTTCGTGGTCTCGAACCTGAACCCTGACGGGCTCGCGCTCGGCACCCGCCTAAACGCCCGCGGCGTCGACCTGAATCGCAACTTCCCCTCCGAGTGGGAGCCGATCGGCGCCCGCGGCGACCCCGAGTACTCGGGGCCGAGGCCATTTTCGGAGCCCGAGACGCGCCTCGCGGCGCGGCTGATTCGCGCCCTGCGGCCCGAGCTCACGATCTGGTTTCACCAGCAGCAGGTGGCGATGGTCCGGGCATGGGGGCCGAGTGTGCCCGCTGCGCGCCGCTATGCGCGGCTCGTCCACTTGCCATTCCAGCGCCTGCCGTGGCTGGCCGGCACCGCGCCAAATTGGCAAAGCCATCGCTTTCCACACACCAGCTCGTTCGTGGTGGAGCTCGGACCGGGCCCAGTTTCGCGGGTGATGGCGGGTCGCCTTGGGAATGCGCTGTAACGGGCCGACTGATCGCGAGCCCTTGGTGACGATGGACCTCGCGGCTTCCCTGATTCGTATTTCACTGGTGCTCCCGGCCTTGAGATTTGGGGGGACAATGCCCGAACCAAAGCCAGCCTGGCCCCTTGCGGCAGGCTGGAAGGGAGCGAGCTTGGCCGCCGACGGCGCCGCTGACACCATCGCCGCGCGCAGCGCGACCCGCGAGGGCGTGGCCAACCGAGGGCGAGCTTCGAGCCGGCACGAGCGCGCCTTGATCCGCGCCGCCCAATCGGGCTCCGAAGAGGCACTGGAGACGCTTTATCGCCGTCCACTGGCCGCTGGCTCACCGGGCCGCGTATCTCGTCGTCCACTCACTCCGCCGCCGCTGAGGACATCGCCCAGGAGGCATTTCTCGCCGCGCTGCGGGCCTTGGACCGCTTCGATCGCCACCGCCCGTTCGGTCCCTGGCTGAACCGGATCGTCGTCAACCGCGCGATCGACTGAGCCCGCGCTCGAGCGCTCCGCAGGACCGCGGCGATTGGACCCGAGGCCGAGGTCGAGCCCCGCGACAGACCGGATGATCCAGTGAAGCACCATCCTTACTCGGAGGAGACGACCGCGGCCCTCGCCTCGCTCTCACCCGAGCATCGCGCCGTCGTCGTCCTCCGCTACCTGCTCGAATACACGCCCGGCGAGATTGCGGAGATGCTCGACCTCCCGCGCGGCACCGCAAATTCGCGCCTCCGTCGCGCCCTTGATCGGCTCGGGGCCCGGTTGGAGGAGGAGCGCGGATGAACCAGAAGCGCCTCAAGGAGCTCCTTCGCAACGCTCCGGTGCCCGAAGAGCGCGAGGCAGAGGAGCGTGGGTGGCGCGTCGTCCGGGCGGCGTTTGAGTCGCGCTATCCCTCACCGCGCAGGGCTCGCGGTTGGCGATTAGTGCTCGCCGCGGCCGCGGGCCTCGTGGTTCTGGTGCTCGGGCTGACCCCGGCGGGGGCGAAGGTTGCGGACCTGTTCGAGGACGTCACCGGCGTCGGGCGCCACCACAAGACCCAGCCCGCTCTTACCTCGCTACCGGCTCCCGGTCGGCTCTTGGTCACCTCCGCCAACGGCGCCTGGGTCGTGTCCCAGGACGGCTCGATGCGATACCTCGGCGATTACACCAACGCCACATGGTCGCCGAGTGGGCTATTCGTGGCGGTCACCCACCGGCCGCGGCAGCTGAGCGCGGTAGAGCCGGGCGGCACGCCGCATTGGTCACTGGCCCAGCGGCGCTCCGTCACCGAGCCGCGATGGGCGCCGTCCGGGTATCGGATCGCCTACCTCAGCGGCGATTCCCTGCGCGTCGTCGCCGGTGACGGAACCGACGACCGTCTGCTCGAAAGCCCAGTGGCTCGCGTCGCACCAGCATGGAAGTCCCTGACGCCAGCGGCCCTGCGTGCGAACCCGAGCGGAGTCGGCACCCATGTGCTCGCGTTCGCGGACCGGAATGGCCGAGTCGAGGTGGTTGACGTGGACTCGACGAGGCCTCTGTGGATCTCATCGCCGGGGCCGACGCCCACCCTGCTGGAATGGTCGGCTGACCACAAGCGCCTCCTGGGCGCTCGACCGGGGCGGTTGGCGGCTCTTCGCCCCCAGTGGCAGGCTCTCGTCGATGCCCGCGGTCCCGATCTGCACAGGCCAACGACCGCCTCGTTTGCGCCACAGGGGAACACGCTCGCCCTGGTGCAGGCTCAGCTAGGCAGGGGCGGCGTTGCACAGAGCCGAATCTCCATCATGCATCCGGGCCGGCATCACAACGGCGGCACCCTGCTGCTCACCCTCCCCGGCCGGGTGACGGGGGTCACCTGGTCTGCTGACGGTCGCTGGCTGCTGCTCGCCCGAGAGGACGCCGACCAGTGGCTATTCCTGCAGCCAACGCGATCGCCACGCGGCCAGCACATCACCACGGTGTCGAGCGTCTCGCGCCAGTTCGCGCCCGGCGAGCAAGGCCGGCGTCTTCCCGCAACCGCGCGGATGGTGCTGCAGGGGCTAATCCGCGCGGATCGCAGTAGCCGCCGAAGCTAGTTCGGCGGCAGCAGTTGGAAAGGGTCAGGGACCAGGTTTAGGCGTAGGCCGTATGTCTCTGCGAATGGCCGCCCGCACCCTAGCCTTCGTCGCGCTCGCAGCCCTGGTCGCCGCGGGCCTCAGCGCGGTGTTCCTACGTCCGACCTCGCTCGGCGAGGAGCAGGTGCGGAAGAGGGCCAACGGAGCCGCCCGCGTTGAACCCGATGGCGGGCGGTCGGTCGGGCCTCGCGGCGACCCGGGCCGACCCCGGGTCGCGGCTCCCGGCGCGACCGGAGCATGGCCTGGATCGTCGCATCCGCTGGCGTCGCTCAGTCGCGATCGGGCTCCCGGAGGCGGGCGGGCTGGAGCGCGGCGTGAAGCTGGCGGCCGAGGGCGTTCACTACTTCACCTGGGACCCGATTCGCAAGCGCCAGCCGAACCGCGCCTGGCGGCGCTGGGGCACGGACGGCCTCGTCCGCACGACCCTGCGGGTGCTCCGCGAGTTCGGCCGCGCCCATCCCGGGGCCCCGCGGATCGGCGTCGGCGACCTGAGCCGCCCGAACGGCGGCGACTTCGGCCCCCGCTACGGCTATCCGGGGCACGCCAGCCACCAGAACGGCCTCGACGTTGACGTCTACTACCCGCTGCGAAGCGGCGCCGAGCGGGCGCCGCTCTCGGTCGGCGAGGTGGATTGGGGGCTCTCGCAGGACGTCGTCGACCGATTCGTCAGCATCGGGGCCATCAAGGTGTTCGTGGACCGAGCACCGGCCTCACCGGACCGCGGGAGATCGTCCAGGCGATCCCGCTTCACGACAACCACCTCCACGTGCGGATGTCAGGGTAACTGGCCGCGGCCGAGCCGCGGTTACCCTGATCCGATGCGGCACGCTCGAGCACAACCAGGAGTCGAGAGCCGCCTCGCCGCTTGCCCGTCCACCACTCCAGCGAAATTCCCCAAGGCGGTGGCTCCTACAACATGCACGCGCAGTGGCGAACCGAACGACCGCCCCATGGCCCAATTAATCCGCGCCGCAGAGCTTTGCCGCTAACGCATCCCCTAGTGCCACGGCTTCAACCATACGAGCACTCGACTGGGAGCCGTGAGCTGCTCCAATTCGCGCGAAGCAGGAGCGCGGTACCGACCGTCGCCTAAGGTTCGTCGGCGTGATTGTCGTCGTCGGGGGCACCGGGAGCGTCGGACGCGAGGTCGTGCGCGGGCTGCGCGCCCGCGGGGAGAAGGTCCGCGTCTTCGCCCGCGCCAGACAGCCCGTGCCCGATGGGGTCGAGCTCGTCACCGGCGACCTCGCGGACCTCCCAGCGCTCGAGGGCGCCCTTGCGGACGCCGACCGAGTCTTCGTCGTCTCCTCGCCTGATCCGCGGGCGGCGGAGCTCCAAGGCAACGCCTTCGACACCGCTGCGCGCGTCGGCGTGCGCCACGTCGTCAGGAGCTCGGTGCTCGATGCATCTCGCGACAGCCCCGCGCGCCTGCTGCGCATGCATGCCGAGGCCGAGGACCGCCTACTCGCGGCGGGCACTGCCTGGACGATCGTGCGGCCGAACCTCTTTCTTCAGTTCGTCCTCGGCGGGTACACGCCTGAACAGGTCAGACAGATCACCGGCCAGGGCGTGCTCCTACAGCCCGCCGGGGAGGGCCGGGTGAGCATGGTCGATCGCCGCGACCTCGCCGCCGTCGCGGTGACCGCGCTCACATGCGAAGGGCACGAAGGGCGGCGCTACGACGTCACCGGTCCGGAGGCGCTGACCATGGGCGAGATCGGACAAAAGCTGTCGGCGCACCTCGGCCGCAAGGTCACGCAGGCCGATCCGCCGCTCGCGGAGTTTGCCGAGCAGCTCGCGGGCTTTGGGCTCCCGGCTTTTCTGACAGAGGGGCTCGTCGAGCTCTACCAGCTCTTCCGCGACGGCTATCCTGCGGCGGCGCAGGTCACCGATGATGTCGCGGTCGTCACGGGCCGCCGCGCGCGTTCGGCCGACGACGTCATCGCCGAGCTGTTCTAGGTCTCGCGTCGTCGACGGACGGCAGCGGTGCGATGCCATCCGTATGCGGTAGCGAGGAGCGAGTTCCTGCTGGCTCCACACCCGACTGCTCGGGCCGAGCTATTGCATTAGACCGTCTCGAAGGCCAGGGCTCCGACGTGTGATCGCGTAGCGGAGCGCGCGCTCCTGCTCTCACGCAAAGGGGAAGCGTGGGGATCGGCATGGCGACTGTGCTCAGCAGCTGGCGCGAGACAGTGTCGATAGGTTGCGTACGTGGCGCAGCTGGCCCTCAAGCGCGCCGGCGGGATTGCCTACCGGGAGGCGGAGCCCTCACAGGTGTCAGACGCTTTGCCGGCTGCTCTGCATACACGGGTGGCCACAGAGCTCCTACATGTGGCGCTACCTGCTTCCCGCGCTTGGGTCAGCGGGCCGCAGGGCGCTGGCGCCGGATCTCCCCGGCTTCGGCGACTCGCCGCCCGATCCGCCCGGGACCTTCGAACGCCATGTCGAGGCCCTCGAACGCTTCCGCCGCCAGATCGGGCTCGACCGGGTCGTGCTGGTTGTCCACGACACCGGCGGTTTGATCGGCCTGCGTTGGGCATGCGATCACCCGGACGCCGTCGCCGGCCTGGTGATCACCAACACGGGATTCTTTCCCGACCACGAGTGGATCGAGATCGCCAAGACGATGCGAACCCCGATCCAGGGCGAGGCGCTCGTGGACAGCCTCTCCCGCGAGGGGTTCGCCACCTTGCTCGAGGAGGCCTCCAGCGAGTTCGACGAGCGCGCGCTGGACGAGTACTGGAAGGCGTTCTCAACCCCGGGAGGCCGCCGCGGCATGCTCGAGCTCTATCGCTCCTTTGACGGCGACGAGCTCAAGCCCTACCAGAGACGGCTCGCGGCACTCGGGGTGCCCGCGCTGATCCTGTGGGGCCAGCAGGACGAGTACCTGCCGCTCGACTACGCGTCGCGTTTCGCGGAGCAGATTCCCGGCTCGAGGCTCGTGTTGCTCGAGGGCGTTCGCCACTTCCTCTTCGAGGACGAGCCGGAGCGCTGCGCCCAGGAGGTAATCGACTTCCTTCAGCAAGCGAGTATCTGAGGTCTGGCGCCTGCCTGCGGTCAGGAAGCCACCACATACAGTGGCCAGCGGTCCGGGACGCCCTTGAGCTCGTGCTCTCCGCGCTCGGCGAAACGCAGGCCCGAGCCGGCGACCAGGTCCCGCACCGTCCGCGAAACGAGGATCTCGCCGGGGCTTGCGAGCCCGGCCACGCGGGCGCCGATGTGCACCGCGAGGCCGCCGACGTCGTCTCCCCGCAGCTCGCACTCCCCCACGTGCAGACCGGCGCGGATCTCGATCCCGAGCTCGGCGAGGGCGTCGCGAACCGCTTCGGCGCAGCGGACCCCACGCGCGGGGCCGTCGAACACCGCCAGCATGCCGTCGCCGGTGGTCTTCACCCGCCGGCCACCGAAGCGCTCCACCTCGCTGACGCTGATCTCGTCATGAGCGTCCAGAAGCTCCCGCCAGCGACGATCGCCCGCGTCCGCCGCGCGTCGCGTGGAATCAACGATGTCCGTGAAGAGAACCGTGGCGAGGATCCGATCCTCGTCGACGTGGTGACGGCTTCCGGTCACGAACTCCTCGATCGCGTTGAGCATGCCATCGGTGTCGCCGAGCCAGGGCAGGTGATCTTCACCCGGCTGCTCGAGGAGGCGGGCGCCGGGAATGTGCTCGGCGGCGTAGCGGGCATTGCCCACAGAGACCAGACGCTCGTCCGTGCGGTGGATGACCAGCGTGGGAACCTGGACGTGCGGCAGCACCGGGCGCACGTCGATCAACGTGTTGGCCTCCATCAGCGCCCGTGCGGTGCCCGGGCTGCCGCCCATGCGCTGGTAGCGTGCCCACAGGCGCTTCGCCCGCTCATCGCCGACGAAGGTGGGCAGGAAGAGGTTCATCAGGCCGCCTTGGCCCCACTGCTCGCTCATTTCCTCGAGAACCTCTGCAATCCGCTCGCGACTCCAGCCGTACGGCCAGTCCGGCGCCGGGAGCATGCGCACGTTGGATCCAATGAGGATCAGCCCGCGGGTCCGATCAGGGTACGTGGCCGAGAACAGGATGCTCATCGGTCCACCCTCGGACAGGCCGCAGACGAACGCGGTGGTCGAATCGACGGCGTCCATCACTGCCCGTACATCGTCGATTCGCTCCTCGAGTGTCGGCACGCCGATGAACGGGTCCGACATCCCGGTCCCGCGTTTGTCGAACATGATCAGGCGGCTGAACGAGGCGATGCGCCGGAAGAACCGCGCCGAGGCGTTGGCCTCCCACCAGTTCTCGAGGTGCGAGACGAAGCCGGGGACGAAGACGAAATCCACCGTGCCGTCGCCGAAGGTGGCGTAGGCGATCCGCAGGTCCCCGCTCCGCGCGTAGTGGACATCAACGTCCATGGCCGCGGTGGCAGGTTATTGCAGCGTGCCACGGCTCCCAAGTAATCTACCTCGACTGCGCTACGGGATCCTCGATACGGCCGGGCCGCCGCCATATGAGAGTGGCGAAGGCGAGCATCCAGATCGACCACAAGATGTAGCCGACGAAGTTGGCGAAGTCGGTACCGGGGACGTCGAGCGGCACAAGAACGCCGACGGCGATCAGCGCTGCCGCTGCGTAGCCGAGGAACGAGAACCAGCTGCCGGCGAGACGCCGGCCGAGGGCGGAAATGATGAGGATCGTCCAGGTGGCCGTCAGGAGGTAGCCGAAGGTCTCGCCCACCACAGTGCCGAGCACGGTATGGACCGTGTCGAACGCGTCTGTGTCGTCACGGTCCGCAAGGAATGGGACGATCAGCGGCCACCGCAGAAGCCCGATCACCTGTACCGCCGCCGCGGCGATTCCGACCCGAATCGACCAACGTCCGCGCTCGTTTGCGGCGAGGCGGCCCAGCAGGAGCGCGATCGGAGCGAGCAAGAGCCGCGGACAGGGCGAGCGTAATGAAGAGGGCGACGATCGCGCCTTCGTCGGCGCGAAACTTCACCAGGATCTCGTCGGCGGACTCCTGGAGAATGTCTGGGTAATCGAAGACAGAGCCAAGGCCGACGAACGCGGCGTTGGCCAGCACCACCGCGAGCACGATGAGAACGATCACCGTGCGGCGGCGGCTCGTGGCGGAAGGCACGGTTTCCCCTTTTTTCGTGAGCGCCAAGCCGCCATTAGTACCTGAGCGCTCGAGCGAAGGCGGATTGCTCAATACCCCTAGGGGGTATACTCGATCCCGCTTCGCCAGCCAAGGAGGGGAAATGGAAGCCGCGACAGCACCGAATGTAAGTCTCAACCGCCTCGCGGTCAGCGCGACCACCCACTGCCTTACTGGCTGCGCGATCGGCGAGATCCTCGGCGTGTTCCTTGGCACCGCCTTTGGGTGGGGCAACCTGGCGACGATCGTCCTCGCGATCGGGCTCGCTTACCTGTTTGGGTTCGGGCTCACCTCTCTCCCTCTCTTCAGGGCGGGCCTTACGCTCGCGGCGATCGTGCCGATCGCGCTGGCCGCCGACACGGTCTCGATCACGATCATGGAGGTGATCGACAACCTCACCGTGCTGCTGATCCCCGGGGCGATGGAGGCGGGCGTCGGTGACCTCCTGCTCTACGCGAGCGTTGCCGCTGGGTTCGCGATCGCCTACCCGTTTGCCTTCCTCGCCAATCGCTACATGATCGCCCGCGGCAAGGGACACGCCGTGGTGCACGAATACCACTAAGGAGGAAAGCCATGGCGGCATCGCGTGGATACACGGCATCCAAGGATCAGCTGCTCGGCCGCCTGGCCCGGGTCGAGGGACAGGTCCGTGGCGTTACCCGGATGGTCGAGGAGGATCGCTATTGCATTGATGTGGTGACGCAGATCTCCGCGGCCCGGGCAGCGCTGGAGCAAATCTCGCTTGGCCTGCTCGACCAACACGCCCGACATTGCATGCTCGGCGAGGGGGAAGCCCCTGGCGACCCCGATGAGCAGGTGCAGGAGCTGATGGGTGCCGTCGGGCGGTTGGTCAAGAGCTGACCCTTGTCGGACGTCCTGAGCACGATCGGGGACGGCCTCCAGCAGTCCTTGCTCATGGCCTATGAGGTCTGGTGGGCCCTGGTCCTGGGCTTCGCGATCTCGGCGATCGTCCAGGCGTGGGTGCCACGGGAGCGAATCGAGTCGGCGCTGTCGGGATCCGGTCCGCGCCCGGTTGCCTGGGCAACGGGCCTTGGCGCCGCGTCCTCATCGTGTTCCTACGCGGCGATTGCGATCGCCAAGTCTTTGTTTCAGAAGGGTGCCTCGGCGGTGTCGGCGCTCGCCTTCCAGTTCGCCTCCACCAACCTCGTCTGGGAGATCGGCCTGGTCCTATGGATTCTGATCGGCTGGCAGTTCACCGCCGCCGAATACCTCGGTGGCGTCGTGATGATCGTCCTGATGGCGGCGATGCTGCGCCTGTTCGTGTCACCCCGGCTCGAGGAGCGGGCCCGCGAGCACGCCCTCCAGGTCGAGGCGAAGCACCAGCACCGATCGGCGGGAGAGCAGATGGGATGGCGTCAACGACTGACCTCCGCCTCGGCATGGTCTGACGTCGCCCACAACTTCCGCGCCGACTGGCAGATGCTCTGGAAGGAGATCACGATCGGCTTTCTCCTCGCCGGGTTCATCGGCCTGCTCGGCAACGACTTCTTCAACGGGCTTTTCATCAAGGATGCGCCGTCGGCCCTGGTGACGATCGAAAACGTGTTCGTCGGGCCGTTGATCGCGGTGCTCAGCTTCGTCTGTTCGATCGGCAATGTGCCCCTCGCCGCGGTTCTGTGGTCGGGCGGGATCAGCTTCGCCGGCGTGATGGCCTTCATCTTCGCCGACCTGATCGTGTTGCCGATCATCTATGCCTATCGCAAGTACTACGGCTGGGCATTCGCGCTGCGGATCACCGCGTTGATGTTCGTGACCATGGTGATCGCTGCCCTCATAGTCGATGGAATCTTCAGCGCTCTCGGTCTTGTGCCGACGAGCCGCCCGAGCCGCGGGGACATCTTCGGCAGCGTCGAGGTCGACTACAAGCTGTTCTTGAACGTCGTCGGCGTCGTGGTTTTTGCGCTGCTTTTCTATCTGACGATCCGGCGAGGCGCCACTGATCCGGTATGCGGCATGAAGGTCGATCGAGACAAGGCGTTCACCCTGCAGTACGCCGGCAAGACCTACTACTTCTGCTCTGAGGATTGCCGCGACCAGTTCTCCGCCGACCCGGCCGCTTACGCGGGTGGACGACCATCTGCCGAAGAGGTGGCGCCCGCACACGCCCATTAGGCGGATGACGAGCGTCGCGTCAGCCCTCAGCGGGTGCGCTTGTCCAACGGCGACTAGTCGATCAGCCGCACCTCGAGCGTCGGCGCGACCAGCTCGCCGGCGCCGCCCAGCAGCCCGAGGATGCGGGCGACGTAGGCCTGCGTCTCGGGGATCGACGGGACGCAATCGCACGCGGCCACCGGCGCCGGGCCGGCGTTGTAGGCGGCGAGGGCGAGCGGCACGGAGCCCCCGAACTGGCCCAGCAGGTCCGACATCAGATGCGCCTGGGCGTCGATCGCCGCCTGGGCGTCGAACGGATCCTCGAGGCCGTAGGCGGCCGCGGTCCCGGGCATGAACTGGGCGATCCCCTGCGCGCCGGCCGCCGATACCGCGTAGGGGTTGAAGTTGGACTCGGCCATCAGCTGCGCCGCCAGCAGGCCCGCCGAGACGTTCCAGCGAGCGGCGGCGCGGAGGATCGCCCCCCGGAAGCGCGAGGGGACGAAGCTCGGGAGGCCGGTCGCGGCGCCGTCGCGACCGTCCGTTGCAGAGCGTCCGAGGCCTGAGTCACCGGCGGCAGGCGAGCAGGGCGCGGGGCCGCGCCCGTAGCCGAAGTGCCACGGCTCCCAGGAGTAGCGCTTTACGAAACCGAAGCGGGGCGCGTTGGCGGCCAGCCACGCGTAGGCGGAGGAGGGGCCGAGGTCGAGCTCGGTCGCGCACCGGTGGAGCGATTGACCGGGAGGTGCCACCCATCGCGGGTCCGGATGCCGAGCATAGAGCCGCGCCTGCTCCGCGTCGGAGCGGTAGGCAGACGTGATCACCAGCGAGATCCCCGCCCGGCGTGCGGTCTTGGCGAGCCGGTCGAAGGCGAGCGCGACATCGGGGCGCATGGGCTTTCCCTGCCGGTAGGCGAGCGGGCCCGAGTAACCCCCGCCGCGCGCAGTGGCCGGCGGCTGACCCGGCGCCGGCGGAGGCGAGGCGGCGGCCTCGGCAGTGGCCTCGATCCGGATCGAGCCGCTTCCGGATGCACCGCCCTCGGCTGATCTCCCCCGCTGCCCCGGCAGGGCCTGTCGGTCGACGGACGCGGTTACCTCGGCCCGCACCCGGAGCGGTGCAAACGAGCCCGCGTCGGGGAACGAGATTTGCAGCCTTTCGGGGTCGACGCCATTTTGGGTGGCGGCCTCGCGCGCCGCCGCCACCGCCCGCACCAGGTACTCGCGCCGATCGAGATGACGCGGATTCGGAGCTCCCCCGGGAAGGCGCGGCTCAGTGAACAGGCGAGGGAAGTCGTCTCGCAGCGAGCGGGCGCCGGAGAGCGCCACCAGGTCCGCCGCCCGCTGCACCCGAGCCGTCCCCGCGAGCGCGCCGCCCAGCACCGCCAGCAACGAAGCCGCGAACAGGATCGCGAACGCCGCCCCGAGCACCATCAGCAACGCCTGGCCTCGCTCCGCGGCGGGCGCGATGCCTCGGCCGGCCAGGCCGCGAGCGATCCGCCCGACGCGCCTCGCCACCGCGCCGCCGACCTCCAACCCCGCCAGCGCGCGGCGCGAGGCAACCCGGCCGAGCGGCCTGGAGGCAACCCGCACCGGCAAACGCCGCTCGCGCAGCTCGCCTACCGCAAGCGCCGCGAGCGGCCGGTCGGCCGGCAGGTCGGCGCGAAGCAGCGCCGCCTGCGGTCGCAGCAGGCGCGCCTCCAGGGCCAGGGGCCAAAGCGGAGCGGGTAGGTGAACGATCGCCGTCGACCCTGCGGGGACGGCAGCGAGGATCGGCGCAAGGCCTTCGAGCGCTCCCTCGGTTGCGGGAAGCCCGAGCCAGCAGAGCCGCCCCCGTGCCGCGACGCGCTCGCTGCCGGCCTCGCGAAGCCGCTCCTCGAGCTCGCGCGCGGGAGCCGAAGCCAGCATCGTCGGCCGCCGGCCGCGCTCCATTCCGAGCTCGGCGAGCAGAACGCCCGTCGCTCCCCCGGCGTCCAGCACCGCCACCGTGACGCCCACCGCCGCGGCGATGGCGAGGCCGCCGCTCGCCTTGCCCAGCTCGGTGGCCAGGATCAGGAACGCCGGATGTCGAGCGTCGCGCGGCTTGACGGCATCGATCGGCTGCGTGTCGGCGGTCATCGGTGCGTGGGCCTCCGCACCCACGCCGAGGAGGCCACTTCGAGCCGCCGCGCCACCCCGCCCAGCGGCGACGGCGGCCGCAGCCGCACGGTCAGTCGCCCGCCGTCGACGTTCACGTCGATCCGCTTCCGCGCCCAGCCTGGCAGGGCCTCGCGAACCGCGGGCGCGGCCGGCCGCCCCGCCGCCACGGCCATGGCGCCGGCCTCGGCCGCACCGTCGGCCAGGGTCAGCGAGTAGCCGGCGGCGAGCAGTTGCAGGGCGATCAGGCCGGCGAGCGCCATGGCCGGGATGCCGGCAAGCACCTCGATCGAGGCCTGGCCTCGCTCACCCTCCACCGCCGCCTCCCACCCCGAACCCCGCGTGAGCGCTCAGCGGTACGCCGGGGAGGCCCGGAACCAGCGACGGCGCCCGAATCCGCACTCGCACCCCGTTGCGCTCATTGACCGAGGCATCCGTCCGGAGGGCCGCGGGCAGCGAGGCTCGCGCCGCGCGCTCCGCGTCTCCACCCACGTAGGCTGCCCGCGCTCCGGCCCGCGCGGCAACACCGGCGCTCCACAACGCATATCCGGCCAGGGCGAGCTGCGCGACCAGCAGGGTGACAAGCGCCAGCGCCGGGATCGCCGCGATCAGCTCCACCGACGCCTGACCGTCTTCTGCGCCTCGCCGCGCCATGGGGCGAACCTAGGCGGGCCGATCGCGCGGGTGACGCGCTAACGGTGGCGAATCACACTCGAGCTAGCGCCGAGTCGCGGATGGTCCGGGCGCGCGAGATCCTTAGTGAGGCCAGAAGCTAGTAGGAGCGGGCGCGTGTCCAGACGCCGACGATCGCGAGCACCGCGCAGGCGACCAGGGCGACCCAGAGAACGGCGCCGAAGCCCCCGCCGCCCAGCATCTCGTCCGCGCCGGCGACCATCAGCACGATCACGCCCAGCGAGCCGAGCAGGACCGCGCGCTGGTCGTCGGGCAAGGTGTCGAAGGTGAGGCGGTTGTCGCGGTAGACCTGGCGGGCGGCGAGCCCGAGCGTGGCCAGGAAGGCCATCGTGAGCACCGCGATCGCCGCCTCCGCGGCCTGTCCGCCGCCCGGCAGGAAGGCCACCGCCACAGCGATCAGCGCGATGATCGAGATGTTCCGGGCGACGCGCATTCGGGGCGATCTTACGCCGCGCAGTCCTCCCTAGGAGTTCTTGATCACCATGCCCTCGAGGATGTGTGCCGCGGTCTCGGTCGCATCGATGGCGCGCTCGATCACGGTGAAGATGTCCTTCCAGCGGATCACGACCATGGGGTCGGGCCCGTGCGAGAACAGCGCCGCCACCGCGTCGCGGTAAAGCCGGTCGCCCTCGTTCTCCAAGCGGTGGATCTCGATCCAGTACTGCTCGAGGTCCTTGAAGTCCCGCAACCCGGCGAGCGCGGCGGCGAGCTGCTCACAGGACTTGACCAGCACATCCACCATCGCCTGCGCCTGCTCCATCGGGGCCTCGATCCTGTAGAGGCCGAGGAAGTCGGCCGTCTCCTCGATGTGGTCGACGATGTCGTCGACCTTGGTCGCCAGACCGTAGATGTCCTCGCCGTCGAGGGGGGTCGGGGGGTTGGTGTTGACCCGCCGGACGATGTCGTGGGTGATCCGATCGCCCTCCTGCTCGGCGAGCAGGATCTGGCGCGCAAGCTCGCTCTCGTCGGGCCACTTCTGGAGCATCTCCTGGAGCATCCGCGCGGCGCGGAGGGTGTTCTGGCCGGCCTGGTTGAAGAGGTCGAAGAAGACCCGATCGCGGGACGCGAGGCTGGAAAGCGGCACCGCTCGGAACCTACCAATCCTCCAGGACATCGGCGACCCGCTGGGCCGCCTTTCCGTCCCACATTGGCGGCGGGTCGGCAGGTCGCTCGCTCCCGGCGGCCAGCAGGTCCGGGATCTCGCCGATCCGGGCCGGGTCGAGACCGAGCAGCGTGTTCGTCCCGGCACGGATCGTCACGGGCCGCTCGGTGTTGTCCCGGAGCGTGAAACAGGGAATCCCGAGGTAGGTGGTCTCCTCCTGGATCCCGCCGGAGTCGGTGAGGACAGCGCCGGCGTCGGCCTCGAGCGAGAGGAAGTCGAGGTAGCCAACGGGATCGATCAACGTGACCCCGGGGTGGCTGACGCCCTTGAGCATCTTGCGGGTGCGTGGGTGAACCGGAAACAAGACCGGCAGCTCGCTGCCGATCCGCGACAGCCTCTCCATCGCCTCGGCGAGCAGCGGACCGTCGACCAGCGCCGGCCGGTGCAGCGTCACCAGCAGGTAGCCACGGGCCTCGAGCCCAAGCGACGCGGCCGTTTGCCGCTCGCGGATCCGCTCCTCGAGCGCCACCAGCGTGTCGATCATCGTGTTGCCGACGAACTTCATCCGCGATTCCTCGATCCCCTCCGCGCGCAGGTTCTCCACCGCCTCGTCGCAGTGCAGGAAGCACAGCGAGGCGAGGATGTCGGCGCCGATCCGGTTCGTCTCCTCGGGCATCGTGCGATCGAAGCTCCGCAGCCCCGACTCCAGGTGGGCGACCGCGATGCCCAACTTGGACGCGCAGAGCGCCGCGCCCAGCGTCGAGTTGACGTCACCGGGGGCGATCACCAGATCCGGTCGCTCTGCCCGCAACACGGGCTCGAGCCGCTCCAGCACGCGCGCGATCTGCTCGGCGTGGGTTCCCGATCCCACCCCGAGCACGTGGTCGGGCTCGGGCACGCCGAGCTCCTCGAGGAAGATCTGCGACATCAGCCGGTCGTAGTGCTGACCGGTATGGACGATCGCGGCAGGCCAGTCGGGAAAGCGCCCGTGAAGCGCCGCGATCACCGGCGCCATCTTGACGAGATTCGGCCGCGTGCCGACTACGTGCAGGACGCGCATCTAGGGCTTACCGGCTACTCCCTCGATCCGCTTCGCCAGCTCGAAGTCGTTGGCCGTCAGGCCTCCCGCCGCGTGGGTCGTGATCGAGACGCGCACCTTGTTCCAGGACACGTTCAGATCCGGGTGGTGGCCCATCTGCTCGGCCGGCTCGACCAGCCTGTCGATGAAGTGGACCGAGCCCACGAAGTCGGCCAGCTCGAAGGTCTTGACGATCGTCTCCCCCTCGCGCACCCATCCCTCGAGGTCGGCGAGGCGGGCCTCGATCTCGCTGTCGGAGAGCAGCTCCACGCGCCGGAGCTTAGTGTCCGGCGCCGGGCCGTGGCATAGTCGGGCCATGCGGATCGCCAGCCTCGTCCCATCGGCGACCGAGGCGCTGTTCGCGCTCGGCCTCGGCGACCGGGTGGTCGCCGTCACCCACGAGTGCGACCATCCGGCGGAGGTCCGGCGCATCCCCAGCCTGACCCGCAGCGTGATCCCGGACGGCCTGGAGCCGGGGGAGATCGATGCCCGCGTGCGGGAGGTGACCGGGCGAGGCGAGGCCCTGTACGAGCTCGACGAGCCGACCCTGGCGCGCCTGGCGCCCGATCTGATCGTCACTCAGGCGCTGTGCGCCGTGTGCGCGGTCTCCTACGACGACGTGCGGGCGGTGGCCGGCCGCCTCGAGTCGCGACCGGACGTGATCTCCCTCGACCCGACCGGCCTGGGAGAGGTGCTGGACGACCTCGTCCGACTGGGCGAGGCGACCGGCAAGCGCGGCAGCGGCGAGGAGCTTCGCGCCCGGCTTCAGGCACGGCTCGAGCGGGTCCGTGACGCGGTCGCCGGGGCACCGCGCCCGCCGGTGGTCGCCCTCGAATGGCTCGATCCGCCCTACGCCGCCGGACATTGGGTGCCGGAGATGATCACGCTGGCGGGCGGGCGGAGCGTCGCCGGAGAGGCCGGTCGCGACTCCCGCACGGTGAGCTGGACGGACCTCCGGACTGCCCAACCCGAGGTGATCGTGGCGATGCCCTGCGGGCTCTACGTCGACGAGGCTGCGGAGCAGGCTCTGGCACGAAGCGAGCAGCTGGAGTCGCTGGGTGCCGAGCGCGTGTATGCGGTCGACGCGGCGTCGTCGTTCTCGCGCCCCGGCCCCCGCCTGGTCGAGGGCACCGAGCTGCTCGCCCACCTGCTCCATCCCGATCTTGCGCCCGCACCCGACGGGCTGGGCTGGAGGGAGCTGACCCTGGATGTGCCGCGGGCGGGGGCGAGGGGCTCCACCTAGGCGGCAGCGGCTACGGCCAGCGATCCGGCGACGCTGACGGCGCCGATCGCGGCCAGCCCCAGCAGCTCGATGGGAAGCGGACGGTTGGCCGCGCGCTCGGCGGAGGTGATCAGGAGCGCGGCGAGCGCCCCTCCCACAAGGCCGCCGAGATGGCCTCCGACGCTGATGCCGGGAACGCCGAACGTGAACACCAGGTTGATGATCACGTAGAAGCCGATCTGCGAGGCGAGCTGCTCGAGCCCGCGATGACGGGCGATGATGAAGGCTGCCGACATGAGGCCGAAGATGGCGCCGGAGGCGCCCACTGTGGTCTCGTTGGGGTCCAGGAGCAGGGCACCGAATGAGCCGGCCAGCAGCGAGACGAAGTAGACGGCGAGGAACCTCGGAGTTCCGATCGCCGGCTCGAGGAGCGTGCCGAGGATGAACAGCGCGAACATGTTGAGGGCGATGTGCAGTGGCCCGGCGTGGAGAAACGCCGCGGTGACGATGCGCCACCAGTCGCCGTCGGCGATCGCAGGGCCGTTGAGGCCGGCGTTGCTGATCAGCTCGCCGCCGCCCCGAAACGAGGCAGCGCCGCCGCCCACCAGCTCCGCGATGAAGGCGGCCACGTTGATCGCGATCAGCACGTAGGTCGCCGGCGCCGCCCCGGCTTGCAGCCCGGTGCTGATCCGGCGCACCTGGGTGCGCTGGCGGGCGCACTCTGGGCACCGCATCCCCACGGGGGTCACGGTCATGCAGTCCGGGCAGATCGGTCGCCCGCAATTGGAGCAGGCCACGTTGGTCTCCCGGTCGGGATGGCGGTAGCAGACGGCCACGGCCGGCGGAATCTACTGGCCGAACCTTTAGGCCGGTTCAGCTACTGGAGCTCGGCTCGCAGCAGCGGCTGCGAGGTCGGCTGACGGCTGCCGCCGCGGGGTTCACGCGTCACCAGGACCGCGTCGGCACCCTCGAGCGGCCCGGGGACCGCGGCCTCGCCCGTATGGTCGCGGCGAGGGACGAACAGGCTCGACGGCTCGAGCCGGTTGCCACGCTGCACCCACACCTCGTAGACGTCCTTGGCGGGCAATGCCGGCAGCCGGCTCATGGTCAGGATCGCCGAGCCGTCCTGGCGCTCCAGCGTTCCCACCACACTCGGTGCCGCCGACGATGGCCGCGCAGTGACCACCGAGCTCGAGTCATCAGGCTGGCGAAGCAGGTAGCCGCCCGCCGCCCCGGCGACGATCAGCGCCGCAGCGGCCACCGCGGTGGCCGGACGCCACAGCAGCGCTCCCCAGTCGCGCCAGCGACTCGGTTGGGGGGCCTTTACCCGGCGCTGGCCGGCCTCGCCCGCCTCGGCCCGAGCCGTCGCCATCAGCCGCTCGCGGAGCCGCCGCGGTGGCTCCAACTGCTCAACAGTGCGCGGCAGCAGGTCGACCGCCGGACGCAGCCACCGCAGGTGCGCGCGACAGGCTTCGCACTCCTCCAGATGGCGCCGGACCTCCTCCCCCTCGTGCTGATCGAGGGCGCCCAGCGCGTAGGCCGCCAGCTCGTCGCGGTAGTGCTCGTCGCCTGTGGGCCCGGCCGGTCCCTTGCTCACAGATACGCCCCCGGGACATCCTCGTCCGGCATCCCCTCAGCGAGGGTGGCCCTGATCTTCTCGAGGCCGAGCCTCATTCGCCCCTTGATTGTCCCGAGCGGCGCTCCGAGCATCCCCGCGATCTCCGAGTGGCTGAAGCCGCCGAAGTACGCCAGCTCGATCACTTGTGACTGCTCGCGGGGCAACAGGCCCAACGCCTGCCGGAGGCGACCAGCGGTCTCGCGGCGGATCGCCTCGGTCTCGGTTCGCTCGCCGGCCGGCTGGCTCTCGAGCAGCGACTCATCGTCGCGGTCGAGCTTAGGGGCCGGCCGCGACGCGGTCCGCAGCGCGTCGATCGCGCGGTTGCGGACGATTCCCAATGCCCAGGCGCGCACGCTGCCGCGTGCAGAGTCGAAGCGGGCCTTGCTTCTCCAGATCGACAGGAACGCTTCCTGGGTCACGTCCTCGGCGATCCCGGGATCCCCGACGATCCGGTGCGCCAGCGAGTACGCGGCTCCGCCATGGCGGTCGTAGAAGACCTCGAACGCGTCCGGGTCCTTGGCGTCCACCCGAGTCATCAGATCCTCGTCGGCCAGACGCTCGAGGGCCGCGGGGTGTGGCTTCGATCTCAAACTCTTCGGGGCTCCTGACCCAGTGTGGGTGAAATACGCGCATATCCGGCTGGACGTAGACCACTACGCACTGTCTTCGAGCGTGGATCAGTGCGTCCGCCCGCAACAACATAGTTAGCCAGGCCACACTCCTCTGAAGGAGATCCAGATGGAAGCATCGAGCCCAGCCAGGCTCTACGCGACGCTGGTCGGCGCGGTCCTGACGATCGCGGGCATCACCGGCTTCTTCTACACAGGCAGCTTCGGCTCGCCTGGGGACGTCGACGACATGTTCGGCATCCTGGCGGTCAACGGGTGGCTCAACGTCGTCCACCTGGTGACGGGTCTGCTCGGCCTCGCGGCCGCGGGCTACGCAGCGCGCCAGTACGCGCTGGGCTTCGGCCTCCTCTACCTCGTGGTGGCGATCTGGGGCTTCATCATCGGCAGCGGGGAATCCATCCTGAGCATCATCCCTGTGAACGCCGAAGACAACGTCGTGCACCTGATCATCGGCCTCACGGGACTGGCGGCCGGGGCGGCCACCCCGGCGGGCCCCCCAGCAACGACCGCGCGAGCATAGGCCTGAGCCCAGGCGAGGCCGAGGCGAGGCTTCCGGCGGAGTTACCTAGTCGGGGCGGACGGTCTTCAGAATGTTCTCCGCGCTGGCGCGGAGCCCGGCCGGCCGGCGGCGGCGGCGCATGCCGACGACCACCAAGGCGCCGGTTGCAACGGTGCCCACCGCAACCGCAGCGACCGGGCGTACCCAGTTCCGGGGGTCCCGGAGCGCCTCGAGTTCCCCCTCGGAGAGCTCCTCCGCCCAGCTGGAGAGCTCGGCCGCGGCCTGCTCGGTGATCGCGGTCAGCGTGCTCTCCACTCGCGTGGCGAGATCCTCGGGCGGCTCGATCGGCCGCAGCGCGTCGCTGAGCAGCGCCTCGAGATGCAGGTTGCCCGTCTCTTCGCTCATCGCATGTGCCAGTGATCGCCGTCGGTCATGTCCCGCTCATCTCCTCCTCGAGTTGCTTGATCGCCCTGTGGATCAACACCTTCGTGGCCCCCTCCGTCCGCCCGAGGGCCCGCGCGATCTCCCGATTCGACATCCCCAGGGCGAAGCGCATGATCAGCGCCTCCCGGCGGTCGTCCGACAGCCGCTCGAGCCTGTCCATGACCATCCGCAGCTCCTCGCGCCCCTCGACGATCTGCTCGGTGCCGTGCGGATGCGAGGGGGGCTCGATGGCCTCGAGGTTGGCCTCCGGATGCCGGGCGCGGTCGCGGTGATAGTTCGAGGCAAGGTTGTGGGCGATGCGGATCAGCCAGGGCCGCAGCGGGCGCCCGTTCGACTCCCGCCGCGCACGCTCGAAGTGCCTGTACGCCTGGAGGAACGCCTGCTCGGTGAGGTCCTCTGCGTCGTGGTGATTTCCGACCCGGTAGTAGGAGTACGAATAGACGTCCCGCAGGTGGGCCCGGTAGAGATCCTCGAACGCCCGGTCGAGCTCGGCCTTCGAGTGCGGATCGGCCGCCTCGCTCTCCTCCTTCGCGGCGCTCACCCGTCAAGCGTAGCCCCTCTCCTCGTCAGCCTCAGGCCGCCTGCCGGGCGCGTTCGGCGCGGCGCAGGCCGGCCACCCATTCGCCCGGATCGATGCGACCGTCGATCAGGGCCGCAAGCCCGTCGAGCCCTGGCGCCTCGAGCCCCGCGCGGGCCATCGACTCCGCAAGCAGCGGCACCGTGTCGAGGCCCTCGGACGCCTGGCCGATCCGGCGGGGGATCTGGTCCGCTGGGACGCCGGCGCCCAGCAGCTCGCCCGCACGGCGGTTGCGGCTTCCGGGCGCCATTACGGTCGCGGTCAGGTCGCCGACGCCCGCGAGCCCGGTGAAGGTCTCCAGCTGAGCGCCGCTTGCCAGCGCGTAGTCGACGCACTCGCGCCAGATCAAGGCCGCCGCAATCCCCGCGGCGTTGAGTCCATATCCCTCGGCGGCGGCGGCCCCCAGCGAGGCGGCGTTCTTGGCGGCGCCGGCCATCTCCACCCCCACCACGTCGTCGCTTCGCTCGCAGACGAGCCCGGCCCGATCGAAGACCTCGCCGAGCTGGGCGCGCAGGTCCACGTCGCTCGTGCCGAGCACCAGCGCGGCCATGCCGGCCGCCGCCTCGCGCGCGTGCGCGGGTCCCCCCAGCGAGGCGATCGCCCGGGCGCGAATGCGTTTGCCAACGTAGTCGCTGGGGAGCTGGCCGAGCGGGCCGGTGAGGCCCTTGGTCAGCAACAGCAGCGCGGTCCGCGACCCGATCCGATCGCCGAGCGAGCCGACCGCAGCGGGCAGCGCCGCGGATGGCACGGCAAGGCACACCAGATCGACGCCGGCGAGCTCGATCTCGCCGGCACGCTTGACGACGACGCTCTCGGGCAGGGTCACGCCCGGCAGGTAGCCAGGATTCTCGCGCTTGGCGGCGATCTCCGCCGCCTTCTCCTGCGAGCGGGTCCCGAGCTGAACCTCGAGCCCACCGCGCGCCAGCAGCACCGCCATCGCCGAGCCCCAGCTCCCGGCTCCGATCACGGCGGCCTTGCGCAACGGCGGTAGGCCGCCGAGCCACTCCCACTGAAGCTCGATGTTGGGCCAGATCCGGGAGGTAACCGTGGCGGCGAGCGCCGGCGAGGGATGCTCGGTGCGTGGAAAGGTCGCCGGCCGCCCGACCCGGAGCTTCACCTTTCGGGGGCGGATCCGCCAACCGCGCCGCACCTGCTCGGTCCCGTGGACGGCGATCGGTACGACCGCGGCGCCGGTCTCCAGCGCCAGGCGACCGACGCCTCGCCTCGGCGTGCCCAGCGAGCCGGATCGGATCCGCGTCCCCTCGGGGAAGATGCACACCGTTCCGCCCCGGTCGAGGACGATCCCGGCGGTCTCCATCGCGGTCTCATCGGACTGTCCGCGACGGATCGGGAAGGCGCCCACCCGGGACAGGATCCAGCCGCGCCAAGGGCGCTCGAACAGCTCAACCTTGGCCACGTACTGCATCGGGCGACGCCATGGGAGCGTGGCGCCGATCACGAACGGATCGAGAAAGCTGCGGTGGTTGGAGGCGACGATCAGCCCGCCGCTGATGCCGCGCAGATGCTCCCGACCGGTTCGGGAGAGGCGAAGCCAGATCAGGAACGCCGGCTGCAGGATCAGGCGAGCCAGCAGGTAGAGGACCCAGTTGACGCCGTGCGTCCGCGCGTACGCGTGGTAGCGCTGGAAGCGCTCCTCGCTGATCACCTCATCCGTGCGTGGCGGCGCAGACGTCCGCAGGGCCTCATCCACAAGGATGCCTACACGGACGGGCGCGGCGCGTTACTGGGTTGAAGGCGCGCTGGCGCGGGCTGCCCAGCTCGCCCAGGGGCGGTGGGGCTACCAGGCGGCCTCCAGCAGCCCCTGCAGTTCCTCTCGACCGGGCGGGTCCGGGGTGTTCCGAAGCTCGGCGCGAGAGAGGGTCGCGTCGAGCGCCCGCCGAAGCCGGCCGCGGTCGGCGCCGAGGTCTCCCAGCTTCCGCCGGCCTCCGCCCAGGGACTCGATCCGCTCGCCGATCCCGCCGGCGTCCACTCCAAGCGCCCCGGCCAGGGACTGGATCTCGCCGGGAGCTCGCGGGCGCATCGCCTCCATGGTCAGCGGGAGCAGGGTGGCGTTGGTCTCCGCGTGCGGCGTTCCCAGCACCCAGACCAGCGTCTGGCAGATGACGTGGTGGAGCGCGTAGCCCGCCGAATCGAGCGCGTACGCGCAGAGCATCGCGCCGAGGGCGACCGCCGGCCGGTCCCGCTCCTCCGCCGGGCGGTCGAGCTGCGTGGCCAACAGCTCGGCGCCGCGCAGGGCGGCCAAGGTGGCCACCGGGTTGGCGAGCGGCGTGTAGAGCGCCTCGGCCCCGTGGGCGAGGGAGTTCATGGCGCTGGCCCGCAGGCGCTGGTCGTCCAGGGTCGTCATCTCGAGCGGATCGGCGATCACCAGCACAGGGCGGACGAGATGGCGCGCCTCGTGCTCGCGGCCGGTGGGAAGGCGGTGGATTGTGGTCATCTCCGCTCCGGAGAGCGTCGTCGGCAGGGCGCAGACCCTCCCGCCGCGCACGGCGGCGATCGCCTTCGCGGCGTCGATCACCCGCCCGCCCCCCAGCGCGACGAGGGTCGGGTTGCGGATCGCGCTGATGATCGTGGCGGCAGCCTCGGGCACCGGCCCACGGGGCACCTCGTGGACGGCGCTCGCCCGCTCGGCCAGCTCGAGCGGGGCCCCGCCCAGCGCGCGCGGGGTGGTCACGAGCTCGAAGCGCTCCCAGATCCCCTCGGCGAGCAGCTCAGCTGCGCTCGGCCAGGGCACCCTGGCGGAAGACGATCGTCCGCTCCCCGTCGCGCCAGGTGAAGTCGTGGTCAGAGGGCACCGAAGACATCAAAGCCCGGGGCGGGACTCGAACCCGCAGCCTTTGCTTTACAAGAGCACTGCTCTACCAGTTGAGCTACCCGGGCAGCTCGTATCTCGCTGGATGAGTCCCCCGCGCCTGACCATTACGGGATGCCAGCCGCAACGCCATATACGACTTCGGGGTCTCGTCCACCGGCACAGCATAGATTCGGACTTGGCAGTGACAGGAAGATCGACCTCACCGCATAGTCCTTCGAGACACCCTCTGTTTGTCCTGTGCTGCGTCGGAATTCGATCGACCCGTGTCGCGCGACCCGTCTTGCACTGACGCCCGACGTTCCCGAGATCGAGCACCAGGTCGTATCGCTGATTGACGCCGAACGGCAGCAGCACGGAGTAGCCGCCGCACGAGCTCGGACAGGATCGCGGCCTCGGTGCGCTGACCGACGTCCACTGGGTGGCTCGTCAATCTCGGCTTCGGCAGTCGTAGCTTCGAGTCGCTCACGCCTCGAAGCTATCCGGCGACGATTCGCGAGACAAGACCCGCGCGTCACGGTCTCGACGGGAACGTGTCGAGTTTGCGCATGGCGCGCGAGCGAGACGCTCGCGACCTGATCAGGCTGGCGCCGTTCTCGCGATGGCCGAATTGCGATTCACATGGAATCGCAATTCGGCCGCGACGGGCGGGGCCGGGTGGGCCGGGTCCCTGTGGAGTCGCGGGCGCGCGCCTACAGCCTGACCTGGCGCGAGGCGACGTGGAGGCTGACCTTTCGCTTGACGCGCTGGAGCGCGTTGTCGACGGTCTTGGTGTCGCAGTCGAGCCGATCGCCGATCGCCTCGTAGGAGTAGCCGTCGAGGTACAGCGACAGGACCTCGCTCTCGAGCTCGGAGAGCACGCTCGACAGGCATGAGACCAGGCTCTGCAGCTCCTCGGTCGCGATCACCCGCTCCGATGGTTCCTCGCTGCCGGGGCCCGGCAGCACCTCTTCCAGTGTGGTCTCCGAATCGCTCGCGCCCGCCGGGGTCTGGGCGAAGGAGACGTACTGGTTGAGCGGCGCATGCTTGTTGCGGCTCGCCGTCTTCACCGCGGTGATGATCTGCCGGGTGATGCAGAGCTCAGCGAAATTGCGGAAGCTCGACTCGCGGTCCGTGCGGAAATCCCGGATCGCCTTGTAGAGACCGAGCAGGCCCTCCTGGACCAGGTCGTCGGCGTCGCCGCCGAGCAGGAAGTAGGACGAGGACTTCAGCCGCACGAAGCTCCGATACCGCTTCACGATCCGGTCGTAGGCGTCGGCGCTTCCACGCTTCGCGAGCGCCACCAGATACGTATCTTCAAGCTCAGGTTGAGCCTCTGGCTTTCGGACGGGCACCGCCGCCGGGCTACCCGGCGAGACAGCGACGAACTCACGGTTAGGGGTCGGTGCAGCCACTGGATCCTCCGTTCTAGGTGGGGAACAGTGGCGCCCGTAACCTCCCCTGGGCGCCCTCTCCTTCGGGTAATCGGCAGGTCTAGACTCGACCTTTAGTTCACCCTTATGCGGGAGTGTAAGCGGCTGGGCATTGTTCTGTCAACCGGCTCCTTCCTGCCGTGCACGATTCGTTGCAGGAGCTGCCTTCCATCCGCGGGCGCTGCTAGGGGTGTCGGCCCCCGCTGGCACCTGGGCGCTGCCCGCCCCGGCTACGCGTCAGCCCGCTGCCTGGCCGCCTCGAACAACAGCACGGCCGCCGCCGCCGACACGTTCAGCGACCCGACCCGCCCACGCACCGGAATCGAAACCAGCAGATCGCACGATTCCGCGATCCGGCGACGCAGTCCCTTCCCCTCGCTGCCGAGCACGAGCACCACCTTGCCGCTGAGATCCGCTCCGGTGTAGGCGGCGGGAGCGTCCTGTTGGGCGCCGTAGATCCAGGCGCCGGAGTCCTTGGCGCGGGCCAGCCAGTCGGCAAGGTTCGGGGCGCGCGCGACCGGCAGGTGCTCGACGGCGCCCGCGGCGGCCTTGCACGCCACCGCTGTCACCCCCGCCGCGCGCCGCGACGGGATCACCACTCCTGCGGCGCCGACCGCCTCCGCCGAGCGGCACACCGCGCCAAGGTTCCGTGGGTCCTGGACCTGGTCGAGCGCCACCACCAGCGCGTTCGGCCGATCGAGCAGGGAGTCCGGGTCCGCGTAGGGATACGGGTCGACCTCGGCCACGACGCCCTGATGGTCGGGCGAGCCCGCCAGGCGGGTGAGCTCTGACGGCGTCAGGTCCGCCGTGGTCCAGAGGCGGCGCACGCGGCGCCGGCCGTGCTTCGCCTCGTCCACCGGGCGCCGGCCGTAGATCAGGTCGCCCCCGCCCCCACTCGGCGAGCCGGTTTTCGTGCGTGAAGCGATCTCGCGCTACCCCGGACGCCTCACCAGCCGAGGGCCGTCCGGCGTGTCTCGAACCTCGTAGCCACGTGAGGCAAGCTCGTCCCTGATCCGGTCGGCCTGCTCGAACTCACGCCCGGCGCGCGCCTGCTCACGCGCGGCCATCAACCGCTCGGCCTGCGGGTCGAGCTCCTCGCCGGGCGCCAGCAGCGATTCCAGGCCCAGCAGCGGCAGCATTTCCTCCAACGCCGCTCGGGCGCCGGGCAGCGGCCTGCGGTTCCCCTCGGCGATCAGCTCGAACAGCGCCGCAAGAGCACGCGGCGTATTGAAGTCGTCGGCGAGGGCGTCGACCAGGGCGGTCCGCCGGGCGGCCACGAACTCGTCCTCGCCGCCTTCGGCCTCGTCGGACAGGTCAAGCACGAAGTTGCGGATCCGCTCGACGCGCGCGGCCGCCTCGTCCAGCGCCCCATCGGAGAACTCGAGCGGCTGGCGGTAGTGGCCGGAGACCAGATAGGCGACGACCGCATCCCGCCCGTACCGGTCGAGCGCACTGGAGAGCTGGAAGATGTTCCCGACGGACTTCGACATCTTCTCCTCGGCCATCTGGACCATGCCGTTGTGCATCCACAGCCGGGCGAGCGGAACCCCACGGGCCGCCTCGGTCTGCGCGATCTCGTTCTCGTGGTGGGGAAAGACCAGATCGGTGCCTCCGCTGTGGATGGCGAAGTCCGCCCCGAGCAGCTTCTCCGCCATCGCCGAGCACTCGATGTGCCACCCGGGCCGGCCGTCGCCCCACGGCGAGGGCCAGGCGGTGTCCTCGTCGGGCTTGCGGGCCTTCCAGAGCGCGAAGTCGAGACGGTCCTCCTTCAGCGACTCGGTCCCGGCCTCCTCCCCCTGGTCCATCTCATCGGGATCGCGGTTGGAGAGCTTTCCGTAGCCGGGGAAGCTGCGCACCCGGAAGTAGACGTCGCCGCCTGACTCATAGGCGTGGCCGCCCTCGATCAGAGCCTCGATCAAGGCCACGATCTCGGGGATGGTCTCCGACGCCAGCGGCTCGTCGTCTGGCCGGCCCAGGGCGAGGCGGTCGGTGTCCTCGACATAGGCGCGGGTCATCTGGCGTGCAAACCGGTCGGAGGGCACACCCGCCCGGCGCGCCGCGTCGTAGATCTTGTCGTTGATGTCGGTGACGTTGATCACCAGCCGAGGCTGGTAGCCGAGCCGCTCGAGCAGGCGCCGCAGCAGGATCGGAATCACATACGGACGCGCGTTGCCGACGTGGATGCGGGCGTAGACGGTCGGGCCGCAGACGTAGATGCCGACCTCGCCGGACCCGCGCGGCTCGAGCGGACGCAGCTCCCCGCTCAGCGTGTCCCGGATCCGGACTGGGCGCGTCATCCCTCCGGATGCTATTTACGGGAAGCAGCGCGTGCGCGAGGGTCTGCGTCGCTTCCCGCCCGCTGCCTTGGGGCGTCCGGCCCGCTATCCGGGAGTGCCCTAGCCGCGCTTGCGGTTGACCGCCGCCAGCAGTTGCCGCTTGTTCATCCGCGACCGACCCCGGATGTTGAGCCTCTTCGCCTGGTTGTAGAGCTGCTCCCGCGTCTGGCCCCTGGGACCAGCTCGGCCTGAACGCTGACCGCCCCGGCGGCCGGACGACATGTCGCGGGTGGAGCTGGCAGAGCGCTGCCTCGACTCCCCTGACCGCGCGCGCTCCTTCTGGACTGTCCTCGCCGCGACCTCCTCAGCCCGGCGCTCCGAGGCGCCACGCCGCTTCTGGCTGCGCTTGATCTTCTCGTACTGGCGCGCTCGCTTGGTTCCCTTTTTGATCCCGCGCGGTGGCATACAGAACACCTCCTCGGGCGTCGCTTCATCACGCCCCTACCCGCCGCCACACAGCGGAAACGCCCACGCGGGGGCCCGGTGGGTACGGCCGGCGCCACTCCAGTTGTACCGACAATTGTCATGACAACTTGAGTCGCATCAGGAGGCGGCACTCTGCCCACGACAGTTGTCACAGACAATTGTCCGAGACAACTGGATGGGCGCCGGACGCACCCACCGGGCCCCCGCGTGGATCGCTAGGCGAGCTCCCGCTTGAGGACCTTGCCGGTGGCGTTGCGCGGCAGCGAGTCGAGGAACTCGACCTCGCGGGGGACCTTGAATCGGGCGAGGTTCGACTTCACATGGCGCTTGACGTCCTCGTCCGTGAGCTCCTCTCCCTCGCTGAGGACCACGAACGCCTTCAGCCGCTGGCCGAACTCGTCGTCGTCGACGCCGATCACGGCGACCTCCTTGATCCCCGTGTGGTCGGAGAGCAGGTCCTCGACCTCGCGCGGGAACACGTTCTCGCCGCCGGAGACGATCATCTCGTCGTCGCGGCCGTCGATGAACAGGCGGCCCTCGGCGTCGAAGTGGCCGACGTCGCCGGAGGAGAGCAGGCCGTCGAGCACGTCCTTTCCGCCGCCGCCCGTGTAGCCCTCGAACGCCATCTCGTTGCCCACGAACACCCGGCCCGTCTTTCCCGGCTCGACGTCGTTGCCGTCGGCGTCCACGATCCGCACGTTGGTGCCGCGCGGCGGGCGCCCGGCGGTGCCCGGCGCGGCCCGCAGGTCCGCCGGTGTCGCGATCGTCGCCCATGCGACCTCGGTGGACCCGTAGAGGTTGTAGAGGTTGTCGCCGAAGGTGTCCATCCACTTGGTGGCGAGCTCTCCCGGGAGCACGGAGCCGCTGGCGGCAGTAACCCGGAGCGTGGGCAGGCGGTACCGGTCGAGCGTCTCCTTCGGCAGGTCGAGGATCCGCTGCATCATCACCGGCACCACGATCAGCGCCGTCGCCCCGCTGTCCTTGACCGCACGCAGCGTCTCCTCCGGGTCGAAATGACGGCGCAGCACATAGGTGGAGCTGAGCGCCAGCCCGAGCACGAAGTGGGCAAAGCCCCAGGAGTGGAAGAGCGGTGCTGCGATCACGGTCCGCTCGCGCGCCCGGAGTGGGATCTTGGAGAACAGCGCGGCCAACGGCCCGAGGGTGTCGGGCTGGGCGCGCTGCGCCCCCCGTGGCGTCCCGGTTGTGCCCGAGGTGAGGATGACGAAGCGGCTCGACTCGCCGGGGGGGTCGAGATCGCGATCGTCGCTTGCCGCGATCAGCTCCTCCAGCGAGGTATCGGTGGCCTCGCCGTCGCCCTCGCTCCCGGCGACGTAGCGTCGCAGGCCGATCTCCTTGCCCGCCTCGGCGGCCTGCTCGAGCAGGCCCGCGAACTCGCCGTCATAGATCAAGGCCACGGGCTGCTCGCGCTCCACCACGTCCGCGAGTTGCGGGGCGGCGAAGGCCGTGTTCATGTACAGCCCGGTGGCGCCCAACTTGGAGACGGCCAGCGTCGCCTCGACAAAGCCGTGGTGGTTGCGGCACATGATCGCGATGCCGTCGCCTTCCTCGACTCCCTCGGCGGCAAGTCCCCGCGCGAGGGCGTTGGAACGCTGGTGGACCTCGGCGAAGGTCAGCGACCCCGACTCGTCCTCGACCATCGGCTCGTGCGGATAGTTGATCGCGCCGCTGGCCACCCCGGCCGCCGGAGAAGCACCCCAATGGCCCAGCACGCGGAGCAGCTGCGCCAGCTTGTCGGGGCGCACCAGGTGGATCACCCCGGCCTCGGCCAGCGTCCGGAGGTTGAACGGGACGTCGCTCAGGGGGCCGAGCTTCCCGAGCTTGACCCGACGGCCGAGGTGGCTGATCGGCCCGGTGACGATGTCCGTGGACAGCTTTCCCGCCGACGAACGCAGCATCACGCTCGTAGCCTAGTGGTGACGCCCGTGCCTCGGGCCTCGGGAGGGGGGACGCCTACTCGAGGTCCACTAGCGCGACCGCGACGCACGCGATCCCCTCCCCGCGGCCGATCCATCCCATGCCCTCGTTGGTGGTCGCCTTGACGATCACCGGCGCCGACAGCGTCTCGCCGAGGTTCCGCTCCATCTCGGCGCGGTGGTCCGCCAGCCGCGGCGCCTCGCAGATCACGGTCGCGTCCACGTTCACGACCCGCCCGTAAAGGTTGCCCAGCGTTACCGTCAGCAGGTCGAGTGAGTGAGCGTCTCGCCACCGCTCGTCGTCCGGGGGGAAGAGGGTTCCGACATCCCCCAGCCCGGCCGCCCCCAGCAGGGCGTCGATCACGGCGTGGGTGAGGACGTCGGCGTCCGAATGGCCCTCGAGGCCGAGCTGGTGTGGGATCTCGACCCCACCGAGCACCAGCCTGCGTCCCGCGGCGAAGCGGTGGGCGTCGTAGCCGATCCCGACCCGGGAGCTCACTGTGGCGGGCTCCCCAGCGGCTCGAGGCGGCGCTGTCGGCGCTCGAACACCGCGATCCGGTCAATCCCCCAGTCACGCATCTCCGTCACCGCGCGCTCGTAGTCGCGGCCGACGTCGGCGGGCACGTGCGCATCCGACGAGAGCGCGAACACCGCCCCGGCCTCGACGCACATCGCGGCGAAGGCCGGCGACGGGTAGATCTCTTTAACCGGCTTTCGCAGGCCCGCCGTGGACACCTCGACCGCGACGCCGGACTCGGCCACTGCCTCAACCGCAGGCTCGTAGTAGAAGCGCGGATCGCGCTCCGGATACGGCCGGGCGGGACCCCACATCTTCACCAGGTCCGGGTGCGCCAGGATGTCGAACAGGCCGCATCTCGCCGCCTCGGCGAGCGTCTCGAAATAGCGGCTCCAGACGTCGTGCGGGTCGCCATCCTGTGCCCAGATGTCGTAGCCGTCGTCGTCCACGGCCCGGTCGCCGAGGAAGTGAATCGAGCCGACCACGTAGTCGAGGTCGCAGCCGTCGACAAGGTTGGCCGTTCGGTCCTCGGCGCCGGGCACGAAGTCCACCTCGAGGCCGAGGCGAAGCGGGGTCGTACGGACGAACTCGCAATAGGCGCCCAGGTCGTCGCGAGCCTGCTGCTCCCAAAACGGGTGCCGCCAGATCTCGAGCGCATCGGTGAACCGGTACACGTGCTCGGAGCAGCCGAGCTCCTCGATCCCAGCCTGCTGCGCTGCCTCCAGGTAGCGCTCCACGTTCGCGGGCGTGAACGCGGAGCGTTCCGGAGGTCCGTCGTCGTCGTCCGGGCGCAGATGGACGTGATAGTCGGTGAGCACGGACGGCCCAGGCTAGCGCGAGCCCACAATCAGGATCGACGTGGCGGGGGCAGGCGGTCGGCCGCGAGTACGCTACGCGGCGCATGGTCCACCCGCGGATCGTGGTCCCGAGCTATCAGGCCGAGCACGCGCTCGACCTGCTCAACAACACCCCCTCCCCCACCGGGCCAATCTCCAAGTGAGCGGTGGCGCCATGAGCGGAACGGCGCGCGACCTGGTGATCATGATCGGGGCCTTCGCCTTGGCGAGCGCCCTCGCCGCCGCCTTCGGCGCCGCAAACTTCGGCACCGCATTGGCCTTCGGGCAAATCGGCTTCGCCGTGGCGCTCGTCTGGGTGCTGCTGAGATCTTGAGCTGAGGGGTCAGCCCCGGCGCGGCACAGCCCGCCTGATGCCCTCGGAGGCCGCCTCGCGCCCGCATCGCAGGCAGAGACAGCGGTGCCCGACCAGTCCCCACCGGTGACCGTCAACCGCGCAACCGAGCCTGCTGCGTAGCCGCTTCACTCAGATCCAGTATCGCCACACGAGCGGTCGGAAATGTGCGCCCTGCAACCCATATGTCCCGATAACCCGCCCGGAAGCTGCAAGTTGCGTGGCGCTGCCGTCGAACGCCGTGCCATCCGCCTTACCCCGATGGCCGAATTCCGATGCTATGCGTCACGGAATTCGGCCATCGACGAGGCGGAGCTCAGGCCCCCCGCTCCGCGAGCAGCAGCTCGGCGATCCGCAGATCGATCCCGGTCGTCACCTTGAGGTTCTCCGCGGGGGCCGGGTGAATGAGCACCTTGCCGCCGGCCTTCTCGACCAGCATCGCGTCGTCTGTGGCAGCGGCGATTCGCTGCGGGTCGGCGCCGAGCGCCTCGCGCAGCGCTGCCGTGCGAAACACCTGCGGGGTCTGAGCGGCCCAAAGGTGGTCGCGACTGACCGTCTGGGCGACGGTCGGCCCGCCCCGCGGGAAGTCCCCCTTCGCCGGGCGCGGCTCGCGGGCGCGCTTCACGGTGTCGGTGAGTGCCGCCGCGGCGATCACGCCGTCGGCGTCGGGCCGCGAGGCGAGCATGGAGACCAGTTCGTCGATCAGCCGCGACGTGACCAGCGGCCGCGCGGCGTCGTGGACGGCAACGATCTCCGTCTCCACGCGCTCAAGCCCGGCGGCCACGGACTGAGAGCGGTGGTCTGCGCCGGCGACGGTAACCACGCCGTCGCCGAGCTCTCTCTGGTGCCCCGGCGGGAGGGTGACGATCACGGGACCGATGCTCTCCGCCCGGGCGAAGGCTTCGAGCGACCACTCGATCAGAGGCCTTCCGGCGAGGGGGACGAAGGCTTTCGGGCCGCCGGCTCCGAGTCGCTCTCCGGAGCCGGCGGCCGCGATCACCGCTGAGGCTGGTGGTTGGTCAGGCAGACGCCTTGGCCCCGAAGCGCTCCTCCAGGAGCTCGTCCAGGTAGGCCTCGGCCCCGTCCTCGTCCTTGCTGAGCGCGTACATGAACTCCGACGCGAGGATCTTCTTCGCTCGCGTGTACATCTGCTTCTCGCCCGTGGAGAGACCCTTCTCCCACTCGCGGATCGCCAGGTTGCGGACCACCTCGGCCAGTTCGAAGACGTCGCCCGTCTTGATCTTCTCGCGGTTGTGCTTGAAGCGGCGGTTCCAGTTCTTCGGCATCTCCGAGACCTCGCCGGTCAGCACGTCGATCACCTTCTTGACGTCGTCACCGTCGATCACCCGCCGCAAGCCGGCCCGATGGGCGTTCTCGCAGGGGACCATGACGGTCATCTCGTTGTGCAGGATCTTGATTGTCAGGTAGTCCCGTTTCTCGCCGAGGAGGTCCTTGGTCTCCTTCATGAGGACCACACCGGCCCCGTGGTGCGGATAGACGACGTTGTCGCCAATGTCGAATGTGCACTCGACGGGACCGAGCTCGTGTTCGATCTCTATGGCTTCCTCGGTAGCTAGCTCTGGAATTTCGGCCTCCTTACATAGAGACGACCGCCGGGGCGGCCGTCTGGTTTCATGGATAGCGGTCGACGATGTCGACTTCCTGAAGCCTGCGAAGCCCCTCGCGAATCTCCCGTGCCCGGGCGTCCCCCACGCCCTCGACGGACTCAAGCTCTTCGTGGGAGGCATTCAGGATCGCCTCCAGGTCGCCGAACCGACGGATGATCTTCTGCACGACGAGGCGCGGCAGCCGCGGCATCTCGGACAGGACCCGGTAGCCGCGCGGCGACACGGCGAACTCCAGCGTGCTCGTCTTCCGGTCGTAGCCGAGCAGCTCGGCGAGGCGCCCGAAATCGAGCAGCTCCTGATGCGGGAGCGCCGCGAGCTCGGCAATCGTTCGCTCGATGTGCTCCTCCGTGTCGACCACGATGTAGTCGCGGACCAGCGCACTCCGCTCTCCGATCACCCCCACGACTGTCTCCTCGAGCTGCATCTCGATCAGCCGACCCTCCGAGCCGAGCTCGACGATGTAGCGCTCGACCTCGGTTGCCATCCGGGTGACGAACTCCGCTCGCTGCAGCACCGAGAGGACATCGTGAAGCGTGCAGCTGCCGAGGAACTCGAGGTTGGTAAGGCGACGCGAGAGCTGGTCGAGGCGGGCGCGGTACTTCTCCAGCGTGGCCAGCCCCTGGTTCGCCTTCGAGAGCACCGTCGGGATGTCCTGCAGGATTGTCTTCATCCCCTCGATGTAGAGCGAGACGACGTCGCGGCGCTCCGAGATCGAGACCACCAGCGCCTTGGTCTGCTTCGAGACGCGCTCGGCGGTGCGGTGCCGCGTGCCGGTCTCCATCGAGAGGATGGTGGGATCCGGCATCAGCTGGACGTTGGCCCAGCAGATCTTCCGTAGCTCGAGATCGAGGACGATCGCGCCATCCATCTTCGCCACCTGGTAGAGAAGCGCCGGCGTGTAGTCGATGTCCAGCTTGATACCGCCGCTGAACAGGAACGAGACCTCGTCCGCCTGGGCGATCAGGATCAGGCCGCCGGTGCGCGCCTGGATGATGTTGTCGATCCCCTCGCGCAGGGGCGTGCCGGGCGCGACCATGTCCAGGGCGCGCAGCAACCGGGGATCGAGACGGGCTTCAAGCTCGTGTAGCTGATCCCCGTCGTGCGGCACCATCGCTAGTCATGATGGCAAAGACCCCCTGCTAGCCGCGCTCAGCCGAATCCCGTGTGGAGAGGTCGGATTGGGGCTTGTCAAGTCGGCCGGCGCACCCTCGCGCACGAGCTGACGCCCCGCGGCTCAGGCCGCGGCTCGCGCGCGTGCCGGTCCGCCTCCCCTGGCGGCCTCGAGGGCGGCGGCCAGGGTCGGCTGCGGATTCAACCCCTCGATCCGCTCACCGGCAGCGGGGGCGAACACCGGGCCGAGGCCGAACTTGAGTCCCTCGGCGACCCGGCGCTCGGGGTGGGCGACGAACCGCAGCTCGCCGGTCAACCCAACCTCTCCGAAGCAGGCGAGCGGTTTCCCTCCCTCTCCTCGTAGCGCCTCCCCGCGATGGGCGGAGGCGAGGGCCAGCGCCACGGCCAGGTCGGCGCCTGGCTCGTCGACCCGGACCCCGCCGGCGACGTTGACGAACACGTCGGCCGAGGCCAGCGACGGCCCGCCATGGCGGGCGAGGACCGCCAGGATCATCGCCAGCCGGTTGCGGTCGATCCCAGTGGCGACCCGGCGCGGGGGCACGACCTCGGTGGGCGCGACCAGCGCCTGGACCTCGACCAGCAGCGGCCGGGTACCTTCCATCGCACACAGCACGCACGAGCCGGCCGCCTTGCTGGCCTCGCCAACAAACCGCGCCGAGGGATCGGCGACCTCCACCAGCCCACCGGACCGCATCTCGAATACGCCCACCTCATTGGTGGCGCCGAAACGGTTCTTGAGCGCCCGCAGGGTGCGGAAGCTGCGCTCACGCTCGCCCTCGAACATCAGCACGCAATCGACCAGATGCTCGAGCGCCCTGGGGCCGGCGACCGTTCCGTCCTTGGTCACATGCCCGACCAGGGCCACCGCGGTCCCGAGCCGCTTGGCCACCTCCATGATCGCCCCCGCCGCCTCGCGCACCTGCCCGACCGATCCGGGGGCCCCGCTCATGCCTTCGACGTGCAGGGTCTGGATCGAATCGACCACGCATGCATCGGGCCGCTCGGCCTCGAGCGTGGCAAGCACAGACTCGACCGAGGTCTCGGCCAGGACCGGGACGCCGAGTGCATCCTCGCCGAGCCTCTCCGCGCGCAGCCGCACCTGGGCGGCCGACTCCTCCCCGGAGATGTAGAGCACGCGGCGCCCGGCGGCGCAGAGGTTGGCAAGCGCCATCCCCGTAAGCGTGCTCTTGCCGATCCCCGGCGAGCCGCCGAGCAGGACCAGCGACCCCGGCACGAGCCCGCCGCCGAGCACGCGGTCGAGCTCGACCACCTCGGTGAGCAGCCGAGGGATGGCCGGCGCCTCGACCTCGCGCAGCGGCACGGGTCGCCCCGCGCCGGCCGTCCGGGGCGTGCCGCGGCGTCCCTGTCCGGACCTTCTGCGCCCGGAAGCTCCGGCCTGCGGCCGAAGCGTCTCGATCAGGGTGTTCCACTCACCGCAGCCCGGACACCGACCCGTCCAGGCCAGCGCCACGTGGCCGCACTCCTGGCAGGCGAAGTGGGAGTCCCGGCGAGTCACCTCTCGCAGATTAGGAACCCCACCCGACGCATCCGCGCCCCTGCGACCTGGCCGGCGCCGCGGCGCTGCGTCGCCGGCCGCCCCCCTTGACTCAGATGCCGTAGATCTCCGCGGCCCGCTGCGCGCAGCTGGAACAGATAGGGGCCGACGTCGATGGGGCCCCCCACCAGCCGCTCGATCATCTGCTTGGGCATGAACTTTCCCCCGTGGCGGTAGAGGTGCTCTCGCAGCCAATCGCGCAGCGGCACCAGCTCACCGTTCCGGATCTGGTCGTCAAGGTCAGGGAGCGCCGTCCGCGCGACGTCCCAGATCTGGGCGGCGATCACGTTCCCGAGCGAGTAGGTGGGGAAGTACCCGAACGCGCCCCCCGCCCAGTGCACGTCCTGGAGCACGCCGTGCGCGTCGTCGGGCACCTCGACCCCGAGGTACTCGGCCATCCGGGCGCTCCATGCCTCGGGCAGCTCGGTGAGCTCCAGCCGGTCGTCGAAGATCGCCAGCTCGAGCTCGAAGCGCAGCCCGATGTGCAGGTTGTAGGTGACCTGGTCGGCCTCCATGCGGATTAACGAAGGCTCGACCTTGTTGGCGGCCCGGTAGAGCGTCTCAGGGTCCACGTCGCCGAACTGCGCCGGAAACCGCTGGCGCAGCCGCGGGTGGATTCGCTCCAGATAGGGCCGCCCGCGCCCCACCCAGTTCTCCCACATCCGGCTCTGGGACTCGTGGAAGCCGAGCGAGACCGGGCTGGACAGCGGCGACCGCGAAAGCTCTCGGGCGACTCCGTTCTCGTACATGCCGTGGCCCGCTTCGTGGATCACCGCCCACAGCGCCGTGCCAAGGTAGCTCTCGTCGAAGCGGGTCGTGATCCGGATGTCGGACGGGGAGATCGCGGTCGCAAACGGGTGCACCGTCGGGTCCAGGCGCCAGGCGTCCTCCTCCAGCGGCAGCTCCGCAACCACCTCGCGAGCAAGCTCCGCCTGATCGTCGATGGGGAAGCGGCCGTACAGGCAGGAGTCGTCGACCGCGTCGCCGCGGGCAGCGATCTCGGCCATAAGCGGGCGGATGCCGTCGCGAAGCTCGTCCAGCACCGCGCCGACCTCCGCGGTCGTCATCCCGGGCTCGAAGTCGTCCAGCAGAGCGTCGTATGGGCCTGCTCGAAGCCCTCGAATCCCTCGAAGCACGCGGCGTAGCGGCGCTTCAGCTCCACGTTGCGTTCCAGGTAGGGAAGGAACGAGGCAAAGTCCGAGCGCTCCTTGGCCTCAACCCAGGCGTGCTCGGCGAGCGAGGAGTTCCGGGTGATCTCCGCTCGCAGCTCGGCCGGCACCCGGCGCGCCTTCTCCCACTCGCGGCGCGCCACTCGCACCAGGCTGGCGTCGTCCGCCTCGAACGGCAGGCCGTCGACCTCGGCGGCGGCCTCATCGAGCAGCCGGCCGAGCTCGTCTGAGACCAGGCGCTGGTGGCGGATCCGCGCCAGCGTCGCCAGCTGCTCGGCGCGCGCCTGCGCCCCACGCGGGTGGCATCTGCGTCCGCTCGTCCCAGTCCAGAAGCGCCTCCGCCCGCCCGAGATCGCTGACCTCGCCGAGCGAGTGTTCGCAGTTGGTCCAGCTTGCTCTGCACGTGGAGAAGTTATCCGGACGGGGGCTAGCCCCGAACCCTCACTGCAGGGTTTGGGGGTCTATAGGCCGGAACCCACAGCTCCTACGTGGTCGAAACACAGATTCGGGACGACCTGGCATCTAGCTAACGCTCCAGGCGGGTGGAGAAGCCCTCGGCGCGGACGGCCTCGAGGACGCGCTTGCTGTGGTCGGGGCCGTCGGTCTGCAGGACCAGCTCGATCGCCGTCTCGCGTACGTGAAGCTCCACTCCCTCGCGGATGTGCTCGACGTCCATCACGTTGGCGCCCTGCTCGGCCACCAGGCGCAGGAGCGCGGCCAGGGCTCCCGGCCGGTCGGGAACCACCGTCCACAGCACGATCCGCCGTCCGGCCGCCGTCTCGCCGAGACGGATGCACTCGGCGAGTCGCGACGCGTCCACGTTTCCTCCCGATAGCACCGCGCAGGTCTCGCCCTCGGCTGGAACCTCGATCTTGCCCGCCAGCAGCGCCGCGACGCCCACCGCGCCGGCGCCCTCGACCACGAGCTTCGAGCGCTCGAGCAACAGCACCATCGCCTCGGCGACCTGGTCGTCGCTCACCGTGACCACCCCGTCGAGGTGGCGCTCGACCAGCGGCAGGGTGAGCTCACCCGGTTGCTTGACGGCGATCCCGTCGCAGATCGTGCTGGCCGAGCGGGCGCCGATCGCCCGGTGGGCGGCCAGCGACTCCACGTACGGCGCGCATGCCTCGGCCTGCACGCCGATCACCTTCCCATCGGGAACCCTGGACTTGAACGCGATCGCCACCCCGGACGCCAATCCGCCGCCTCCCAACGGCACGACCACCAGCTGCGTGCGCGGCGCCTGCCGGGCGATCTCCAACCCGACCGTGCCGGCGCCGGCAACGACCTGGGGATCGTCGAAGGGCGGGACGACCGTCTTGCCCTCCCGCTCCGCGAACCGGGCGGCCTCCTCCGAGGCCTCCTCGTAGGAGCCGTCGACCAGGTGCACCTCGCCGCCGTAGCCGCGAACCGCCGCCACCTTGGCGAGCGGCGCCTCGCTCGGCATGAACAGATCCGCCTGGGTACCGAGCCGATCCGCCGCCAGGGCCACGGCCTGGGCATGGTTTCCGGCGCTCGCAGTAGCTACGCCCCGGTCGAGCTCCTCGGGCGACAGGCGACCCATCTTGTGAAAGGCGCCGCGGACCTTGAAGGAACCCGTGAGCTGGAGGCACTCGGCCTTCAGCACCACGGGACGCGCCGACTCTGCGAGAGAGCTCTCCGGCGGGAAGCAGGGCCGTCTCGCGAACCTGGCCCCGGATCAGCTCGGACGGCGCGCTCGATGTCGAGCGCGGTGACGGGGCCCTCCGCGGTGCCCGAGGGTGGCTCGATCGCCGCCATGCGACCAGGGTACGCCCACGGGCTGGCCGGCAGCGATCGACGGACTGCCCTGGGGCCCCCGCCCCTGCTTGGCGATCGGACTAGGAGCCGTACTCGAACCGCACCACCTGATAGCGGCCGTTGTGGTGCCTGTGGCACCTGGCCTTGAAGAGCTCTTCACCTACCTGTCGCGAGCGGCAAGACCAGCCGCGAAAGTGCGAATCGCCGGTCTTCCAATAGTGCCGTGCCACATCGCGCGCCTTGTGGCAGCCGATGTGGTGAGCGCGAACGTGGTACCAGCCCGCACCGGGATGCGACTGGCTTCCGCAACCCTTGAAGTAGTCGTTCGCCGTTGCCGACGACGCAAACGACACCGAAAAGGCTGCAGCGACGATCGCCAGCGCAACGATCAGTCGAGCCTTGATTGAACGTGGGCCGTGCATCCGAAAACCCCCTCGAGCTCGGTTATCGACGGCCTTCACCGTAGCCGACCTCTTGGGCCATTGCGGGCGGGCGCCTTTACCCGGCATGTGACGGCAAAAACGCCAAGGTCCGCGGGCTACACGTGGAAGCGATGTTGAAGGTGGTGGCGCCGATCGGGGGGCGGCGGCGACCCGGCCACCGACGGTGGCCGGGTCGCCGCGGCCACCGCCGGGTCCGGCGCCGATGTGGACGGCGAGCGGACGAAGAGCCAGGTGAGCACCGTCCCCACCGCGAGCAGGCCGACCAGGACCCACGTGGAGTGCGCGAGGGCCACGGGGAAGCTCTGGTCGTCGATCAGGCTTTGGAACACCGCACCGGTGACCGCCAGCGCCAAGGCGCCGGCGAGCACGCGGTCCATCGCCAGCACGCCGGACGCGATCCCGGTCTTGGCGGGGGGCATCGCCGCCATCGCGGCGCTGGACATCGGCGCGTAGACGAGGCCCAGGGCAACGCCGAACAGCAGGTAGCCGGGCAGCAGGCGTCCGTAGCCGGAGGTATCGGTGATCTGGGTCAGGAAGACGAGGCCGGCGACGCCGCACAGCATCCCCACCGTCATCAGGCCGCGCGCTCCAAAGCGGGCGATCAACCTCCCGGCAAGCGGCGAGATGACGATCATCGGCGCCGTGACCGGGAGGATCAGCAGGCCGGTGGCGGTTGCCGAGTGTCCGAGCGAGCCCTCGAGGTACTGGGGCTGGAAGAAGATCAGGCTCCACCAGGTGCCCACCAGCGCGAATGCGGCGGCGCTGGCGCCGAGGTAGGGACCGTTGCGAAACAGCGCGAACTCGACGATCGGCTGGGCGACCCGGTGCTCGACCGCCCAGAAGGCCACCAAGAGCGCCGCGCCCAGCCCGAGCACGCCAAGGGTCCGGGCCGACCCGAGCCCCCATTCGGTCGACTCCACCAGGGGAAGGACGAGCGCGATCAGGCCCCCGGCGAGCAGGACCAGCCCGGCGATGTCGAGCCTGTGGACCGCGGTCTCGTCTCGCGTCTCCGGCACCACGCCGAGCATCACGGCCACCCCGACCGCCAGCACCGGGACGTTGATCCAGAAGATCAGCCGCCAATCGACGTCCACCAACAGGCCGCCCACGAGTGGGCCAACCGCCAACGCCAGCGCCGAGATCGCGGCCCAGATCCCCAGCGCCCGCGCCTGCTGATCTCCGGGGAAGGCGTCGCTGACGATCGCCAGCGAAAGCGGCAGCATCGCCGCCGCCCCGATCCCCTGTACGACCCTGCCGGCGATGAGTGCCTCCTCGCTCGACGCCGCCCCCGACAGCACCGAGCCACCGGCGAAGACCGCCAGGCCGATCGTGAACACCGCCCGGCGGCCGTAGATGTCGCCAAGCCGGCCGCCGGTCACCACCAGCGCCGCGATCACCAGCAGGTATCCGTTCATCACCCACTGCAGCCCGCTCGGCGAAGCGTCGAGCTCGCGCTGGATGGCGGGAAGCGCCAGGCCGATGATCGTCGAGTCGAGCATCAGCACGAAGAGCCCCGTGCACGCACCACCCAGCGTCCACCAGGGCCGGCTGGCGTCGGTGACCCGCAGCGTCACGGCGGCGCACGTTACCGGCGCTCTCGGCGCCCAAAGGCTCCCAGCTACGCCCATCCCTTGGGCGTTGGCGGGGCGGTTCGGCTACTCGGGTTCGGCCGGGGGGTCTGGATCCGGCGAGGGGTCGTCCGGCAGCCGCGGCTGGTCGGGCGCGCGAGGCTCGTCGGGTACCGGCTCGTCGGGGCCATCGTGGGGGGCCGAGTCGTCAGCCGGAGCTTCCGGAGGCGATGATCCCTCGCCGTCGGTGGCCTTGGCAGCGACCCCCACCGGCTCGCGCTTCTTGGCCGGGCGCTTCCTGGGCTTCACGAGCTTCATCTTCAGGGGGCGCTCCTCCTCATCGCCGGACGCGTCGCGCTCGACCAAGACCGTGCTCCCCGGCTCGACGTCGCCGACTCGCAGCACCTCGTCCGCCAGCGGGTCCTCGATGTAGCGCTGGATCGCGCGGCGCAGCGGCCTTGCCCCCATCGCCGGATCCCAGCCCCGTTCGGCGAGCAGCTCCTTGGCGCCCTGGTCGAGCTCGAGCTGGAGCTCGTGCTCGGCGACCTGCGCCCGCACCCGGCCGATCATCAGGTCGATGATCTCCGTGATCTCCTCACGCGTCAGCTTGTGGAAGACGATCACCTCGTCGATGCGGTTCAGGAACTCGGGCCGGAAGACCTTCTTCAGCTCGCCCATGATCCGGTCCTTCATCTCCTCGTAGGAGGTGCCGGTCTCGTCCGAGGCGCCGAAGCCGAACGAGACGTTGCGGGCGATGTCCTTGGCCCCGATGTTCGAGGTCATGATCACGATCGCGTTGCGGAAGTCGACCGTGCGGCCCTGGGCGTCCGTGAGCCGCCCGTCCTCGAGGATCTGGAGCAGGATGTTGAAGACGTCCGGGTGCGCCTTCTCGATCTCGTCGAGCAGCAGCACCGAGTACGGCTTGCGGCGCACGGCCTCGGTCAGCTGTCCGCCCTCGTCGTAGCCCACGTAGCCGGGTGGCGAGCCGACCAGGCGCGAGACGGCGTGCTTCTCCATGTACTCGGACATGTCGATCCGCACCATCGAGTCCTCGTCGCCGAACAGGAACTCGGCCAGGGTGCGGGCGAGCTCGGTCTTGCCGACCCCCGAGGGGCCGAGGAAGATGAACGAGCCGGCGGGCCGCTTCGGATCCTTGATTCCGGCGCGCGAGCGGCGAATCGCCTTCGACACCGCAGTGATCGCGACGTGCTGGCCGATCACGCGCTTGTGCAGCTCGTCCTCCATCCGCAACAGCTTCTTGGTCTCCGCCTCGGTGAGCTTGAACACGGGGATCCCGGTCCACATCGAGACGATGTCGGCGATCTCCTCCTCGCCGACCTCGGGACGCTCGCCGCCCTCGCCGGCGGCCCACTGGTCCTCGAGCTCGCGCTTGCGGTTGGTCAGCTGGCGCTCCTGGTCGCGCAGGTTGGCGGCCTTCTCGAATTCCTGGGCCTCGATCGCCGCCTCCTTGGAGCGGCGGGTCTCCTCGATCTCCTCCTCGAGGTCGCGGTAGACCGGCGGCTGCGACATCGACTTGATTCGCATCCGCGAGGCCGCCTCGTCGATCAGGTCGATCGCCTTGTCCGGCAGGAAGCGGTCGGAGATGTAGCGGTCGGCGAGCTCGCCGGCGGCGCGCAGGGCATCGTCCGTGATCTGAACCCGGTGATGCTCCTCGTAGCGCTCGCGGAGCCCCTCGAGGATCGAAACCGTGTCCTGGATCGACGGCTGGTCGACCCTGATCTGCTGGAACCGGCGCTCGAGCGCCGAGTCGCGCTCCAGGTACTTGCGGTACTCGTCCATGGTCGTAGCGCCGATCGTCTGGATCTCGCCCCGGGCGAGCGCCGGCTTCAGGATCGAGGCGGCGTCGATGGCGCCCTCGGCGGCGCCGGCGCCGACCAGGTTGTGCAGCTCGTCGATGAACAGCACGATGTCGCCGCGCTGGGTGATCTCCTTCATCACCTTCTTCAGCCGCTCCTCGAATTCGCCGCGGTACTTGGAGCCGGCGACCAGAGCGGCGAGGTCGAGGGTGTAGATCTGCTTGTTCTTGAGCAGCTCCGGCACCTCGCCCTTGGTTATCCGAGCGGCCAGCCCCTCGACGATCGCCGTCTTGCCCACGCCGGGCTCGCCAACCAGCACCGGGTTGTTCTTGGTGCGGCGCGAAAGGATCTGCATGATCCGCTCGATCTCGGTCTCGCGGCCGATCACCGGGTCGAGCTTCGACTCAGCGGCGAGCTTGGTCAGGTTGCGACCGAACTGGTCGAGCAGCTTCGAGGACTTCTTGCCCTCGCCGGCGCCTGCCGCGGCGCCCTGGCGGCGGCCGCCCGGGCCGGAGAGCATGCGGATGACCTCGTTGCGGATCTTCTCCGAATCGGCATCGAAGTCGAGCAGGATGCGTGCCGCAACCCCCTCGTTCTCGCGCACCAAGCCGAGCAGGATGTGCTCGGTGCCGATGTAGTTGTGGCCAAGCGAGAGCGCCTCCCGCAGCGCCAGCTCGAGCACCTTCTTGGCGCGTGGCGTGAACGGGATCTGGCCGGAGGTGACCTCCTCACCGGAGCCGACGATCCGCACCACCTGGGCGCGGACGCGCTCGACGGTGATGTCAAGCGACTCGAGGACCCGCGCGGCGAGTCCCTCCTCCTCGCGCAGCAATCCGAGCAGGATGTGCTCGGTGCCGATGTAGTTGTGCTTCAGCGTCCGGGCTTCCTCCTGGGCGAGGACGACCACCTGGCGGGCGCGTTCTGTGAATCGCTCGAACAATTAAGTCTGCCTTTGCTCTAGATCGAGACTGTTCCGCCTACGAGACGTTAGGGGATCGAATCCCTCCGCTCAGTATGGCCTACTCGGTGGCGGTCTCCGGAGACCCGACGCGGGGACGCAAGATCACCGGAGTCCTATCCACTGTTTCGGCCGAGACGTGCCGACGGATTAGACCTCCGGTTGTGGCTTACGGCGAGTAGCCATTATATCGGCGCCTCTTCCGTGCCCAGCCGGTAGCTCGCCCGGGCTGGGCACGAAGTCGCGGTAATTGCGAGTTGCCGAGGAGGCGGCGGTTATCTAGTTCCGCATGGCCGGGAACAGCACGACCTCGCGAACGCTGCTGGCGCCGGTAAGGATCATCGTCAGGCGGTCGATGCCCAGGCCGACCCCGCCCGTCGGCGGCATCCCGTACTCGAGCGCCTCGAGGTACACCTCGTCGAAGGGCTGGGCCTCCTGGTCTCCGCGCTGGAGCTCGGCGCGCTGCTGCTCGAAGCGCCGCCGCTGCTCGTCGGGGTCGTTGAGCTCGGTGAACGCATTCGCGATCTCGATCCCGCCCACGAACGCCTCCCAGCGCTCCACCAGGCCTTCCTCGGACCGGTGGCCCTTGGCGAACGGCGACAGCTCGACCGGGTAGTCGCGCACGAACGTGGGTTGGACCAGCGTGGGCTCGACCAACTTCGAGAGCAGTCCGTCGACCAGCTTTCCCCAGCTTTCGGCGGGATCGGCCTCGGATCCCAGCGCTGCGGCCAGCTGTTCGCGGCTCGGGTGCTGAGCGAGGTCGATCCCGGTCCGATCCTCGATCGCCTCTCGCAGGGTCACCCGTCGCCAGGGGGGCGCCAGGTCGATCTCGTGCCCTTCGCGGTCCACCCTGGTGGTGCCGAGCACGCGCTCCGAGACGTGGGCGACCAGTTGCTCGAGCCGCTCGGCGGCGTCGGTGTAGTCGGCGTAGGCCTCGTACCACTCGAGCATCGTGAACTCCGGGTTGTGCTTCGGCGAGATGCCCTCGTTGCGAAAGTCCTTGCCCAGCTCGTAGACGCGCTCTATCCCCCCGACCACGCAGCGCTTCAGATAGAGCTCGGTGGCGATCCGGAGGTACAGATCGCGGTCGAGCGCGTTGTGATGGGTGGTGAAGGGACGGGCCAGCGCGCCGCCGTACAGGGGCTGCAGCACCGGGGTCTCGACCTCGAGGAAGCCACGGGCATCGAGCCATTCCCGAACCTCCGTCACCACCCGGGCGCGCTTCTGGAACAGCTCCCGGACCTCGGGATTGGCGATCAGGTCGAGTTCTCGGTGGCGGTAGCGAAGCTCGACGTCCTCGAGGCCGTGGTACTTGTCGGGCGGCGGGCGAAGGCTCTTGGCGAGCAGCGTCCATGCGTCAAGCCGCAGCGACAACTCGCCGCGCTTCGTGGCGAAGACCACCCCGTCGGCGCCCACGATGTCGCCAAGGTCGAGGCCGACCAGGCGCTCGAACGAGTCGGCGCCGAGCAGATCCTCCCGCGCGTGGAGCTGGATCCTCCCCGAGCCGTCGACGACGTCGATGAACGCGGCCTTGCCGTGAGCGCGCCGGGCGAGGATGCGCCCGGCGACCCGGTAGCGGTCCTCGGTCTCCACGCCGGCCGCGAGCTCCGCGTGCGCCGCCCGAACCTCGGCGATCTCGGTACGGCCCTCGAACGCATGCGGAAACGGCTCCACCCCCTGCCGGCGAAGTCGTTCCAGCTTCTCCCGCCGTTCGGCGATCAGGTGGGACTCGGGGCGCTCGTCGTCGCTCACAGGCGGGCGAGCCTATCGCCGGCGTGGCTCAGGAGCTCTCAGGCGGCTTCGATCTTGGTGATCTTGAGCTTTCGCTTCGGGCCGCGCGGGACATCTACGGTGACCACGTCGCCCCGCTTGTGCCCGACCAGGGCACTTCCGATCGGCGACTCGTTGGAGAGCTTGTCCTCCGTCGGGTCCGCCTCGGCCGAGCCGACGATCTGGAACTTCTTCGAGTCGCCGGACTTCTGGTCCTTGACGTGGACGCGGACCCCAACCGAGACCACGTCCGTGTTGATGTGCTTCTCGTCCACGACGGTGGCCCGGCGCAGGCGCTCCTCGAGCTGGGCGATCCGCTGCTCGAGCAGGGCCTGCTCGTTCTTGGCGTCGTCGTACTCGGCGTTCTCCATGATGTCGCCGAACTCGCGAGCGTCCTTGATCCGTTCGGCGACCTCGCGACGCTTGACCGTGGTCATGTGTTCGAGCTCCTCGTGGAGCCTCTCCAACCCCTCCTGGGTGATCAATGATTCACGGGCCACTTGTGCTTCTAACCTCGCCCTCGTTTGCGGAGCCCCGATGGAACGGTTGCCCCTTGCACTGACGAATAAACGCCCGAAACACGCGGCACCTGCCGTGCTCGCGCAGTCGGGCAGGCGGGCGATTATAGCGGGCACCCGGAGGGTTCTCGGCTGGATTTTTGGGCGTCGATTCGAGGCGGTCGATAGGCCGCGTTAACGGCCTCAGGCGGCCAGCGCCACGGGATCGCGGCGGGAGGCCAGCAGCTCCTTCGCCTGGTCGAGGCTCTCCGTGCGCTGGAAGGCGTCGGCTTCCGGTCCGCGGATACCCAGCCTCTCCAGATACCAGGGGTAGAACTTGCGTGCATAGCGCGCCGCGCGCTGGGGGCCGAGGTGCTCCTCGGCGCTGTCCATCGTCCACAGCAGCTCGTCGAGCACCTCGCCGCGAGTTGGCGGCCCGCGCCGGCGCCCGGTCAGCTCCTCGAAGATCCAGGGGTTGCCCAGCGCCCCGCGGGCGATCATCACCGCGTCGGCGCACGACTCCCGATAGGCGCGGCGCGCGCTCTCGGGGGTGCGGAGCCCACCGGAGACGATCACCGGAACGTCCAGCGCCGCCAGCCGCGCCACGAGCTCGCGGACGAGCGCGTAATCCGGGCTTCCCTTGTGCTGAGCCGCGGCGCTTCGCGGGTGAATGGCGATCGCCGCCACCCCGGCCTCCTCGGCCAGCCGCACCGCCAGGTCGAAGCCGGACCGATCCCCGGGCGCAAGCCCGGACCGGAGCTTCACGGTGACCGGCAGTCCGGAGCCCTGTCGGGCGGCTCGAGCGAGCCGCAGGGCGAGCTCGGGACGGTGTAACAGCGCGGCACCCGCGCCCGTCGCACGAACCTTGCGCACCGGGCAGCCCATGTTCAAATCGATCAGATCGGCACCGGCATCGGCGGCGATCGCGGCAGCCGAGCGCATCACCTCCGGGTCGTGGCCGAAGAGCTGCATCGATGCCGGGTGTTCGGCGGGGTGGATGCGCAGCAGCTCGCGGAGCGTCCGCTGGTTGCGGTGGTGGAGCCCGAAGCTCGAGATCATCTCCGAGACCGCCAGCCCGGCGCCGTGCCGGCGGGCCTGCAGTCGCACGAACCAGTTGCCGATCCCGGCAAGGGGTGCCAGCAGCACCCGGTTCGCGACCTCCACCTCCCCGATCCGAAATCCTGCCGTGAGCGGAGGCTGCGTCATCTGTTCCGCTCCCAGATCAAGCGCAGTCCGCTGAGCGTGAGCAGGTCGTCCACCTCGTCGATCATCTCGCAGAAGGGGATGATCGCGGCCGCATGGCCGCCTGTGGCGACGAACTCGGCCTCGTCGGCCAGCTCGCGCTGCACGCGGCGGGCGATCGCGTCGATCGCCCCCGCGAAGCCGTAGACGATCCCGGACTGAAGGCTCGCGTGCGTGGTCTTGCCGATCACCCCACCGGGCTCTCCGAGGGGCTCGCCCAGCTCCACAACCGGCAGCTTCGCGGCCCGCGCCGCGAGCGCCTGCATGGAGATCTCGACCCCCGGGCCGATCACACCCCCCAGGTACTCCCCCTCACCCGACACGACGTCGAAGGTGATCGCGGTGCCGAAGTCCACCACGGCGCAGGGACCTCCGAACCGCTCGTAAGCGGCCACCGCGTTGACCAGCCGGTCTGCTCCCAACTCGAGCGGATTGTCCAGCCGGATCGCCATCCCGGTCTTCACGCCCGGGCCCACGATCAAGCAGCCGCCGTCGAGGTAGCGATCGCACATGGCCGCGTACTCGGGGGTTAGCTGGGGCACCACCGAGGAGACAATCGACCCGTCTATCGCGCCGAGCTGAAGGCCCCCGAGGGCGACCAGCGCCGAGACCCGCACCGCGAGCTCGTCCGCCGTCTCGTCCGCCTCGGTCGAAAACCGCCAGTGCGCGATCAGTTCGCGCTCATCGAAGACGCCCACATGGCTCTGCGTGTTACCGACGTCGACCGCGAGCAGCATCAGGCACCATTATTCGCGACTGGAGGGTTCTGGAGAGCTGCCGATAGGACCCATAAGATGGGAATGGTGCGCTGTCTGGCTCTCGTTTGTGCCGCGATCGGCGTGTGCGGGGCCCTCGTAGTCCCGTCGACCGCCGCCGCTCGCGCACAGTGCTTCGGGCACAAGGCCACGATCGTCGGCAACGGGCACGGCAACCACATCAAGGGCACCGGTCACAAGGACGTGATCGCCGGCCTCGGAGGCCGTGACGTGATCATCAGCAACGGCGGCCGCGACCTGATCTGCGGCGGCCCCGGGAACGATCGCATCTTCGGCGGCAGCCATCCGAGCCGGCTGGGCCGCGACGACCCAAGCAAGCTCGTCGGCGGACCGGGCAACGACCTCATCCATGGCGGCCACGACAACGATCTGATCATCGGCGACAACGCCAATCTCTCCGGCGACGCAAGGGGGCACAACGGCAAGGACGAGCTCGACGGCGACTTCGGCAGGGACTACATGGTCGGCGACAACTACTCCCGGTTCGATGCCAAAGGCGGCAAGCACGACGTGCTGCTCGGCCAAAAGCAGAACGACACCCTGATCGGCGACAGCGCCGTCACCGGTCGCGGCACCGCCAGGGGCGGAGGCAACGACCACTTCGAGTCGATGTCGGACAAGGACTTCGAGGTGGGCGACAGCTACTCCCCGTTCGGGAGGGCGGCGGGTGGTGGCAAGGACACGATCAACGCCGGGCCGCAGGGCGACTTCATCGTCGGTGACAGCTACACGAAGACTGGAGTGGCCATGGGCTCCGGCCGCGATCACATTCACGCGCGCCCCGGGCCCGACACCGCGTACGGCGACAACTACGCCGCCAGGCGCCAGGGCCGAACCTCGGGCGGCGCCCATGATTCGATCGGCGGCGCCGGCGGGATCGACCACCTGTTCGGCGGCCCCGCTCGCGACGTCTGCAACGGCGGCAAGGGACACCGCGATACCACGCGGCGCTGCGAGTACGTGCTCGAGGTCCCGTAACCGGCGCTCGGTCCGTCGGCGGTGGCCCACGAGGCCAGGCGGGCACCTGACGACGATAATCAGACGGTGGTGGATGTCGGCGCGGAGCTCGAGCGGGGACGTGAGTCCTTTGCAAGCCTGGCCTGGGTGGACGCGTACGATTCGCTGTCGGCAGCCGATCGGTCCGATCCGCTGGGAGCGGAGGATCTGGAGCTGCTTGCCACCTCCGCCTACATGATCGGCCGGGAGGCCGACTACCTGGGCCTCTTGGAGCGCGCCCACCGCGCCCACCTCGATGCCGGCCGAGCTCTGCCGGCCGTGCGCTGTGCTTTCTGGGTTGGCGTCAACCTCGCCCAGAGAGGGGAGATGAGCCGCGCCAGCGGCTGGCTGGGGCGCGCCCAGCGGCTGCTCGACCGGGAGGAAGGTGACCGCGTCGAGCGCGGTTACCTGTTGCTGCCGGTCGTCTTCGAGCAGGAGGCCGGCGGCGACCTTGCAGCGGCCGCAGCGACCGCGGGCGAGGCGGCGGCGATCGGCGAGCGCTTCGGCGACTCGGACCTGTTCGCCCTCGCCGCGCACGAGCAGGGCCACATCCTGATCCGGAATGGGGGTCTGACGGAGGGCCTGCGACTGCTGGACGAGGCGATGGTGGCGGTCACCGCCGGCGAGCTCTCGCCGATCGTCTCGGGCATTGTCTACTGCGGCGTGATCCTGGCTTGCCAGGACGCTCACGAGGTTGGTCGCGCCCGGGAATGGACCGCCGCATTGACGCGTTGGTGCGAGCGCCAGCCCGACCTGGTGGCCTTCACCGGACGCTGCCTGGTGCACCGCGCCGAGATCATGCAGTTGCACGGCGCCTGGGCGGAGGCGCTGAAGGAGGCACGGCGGGCCGGCGAGCGTTGCCTGGAGGGGGAGAACCCGGCAGGTGCCGGCGAGGCCTGTTACCGGCAGGGGGAGCTTCACCGCCTGCTTGGCGACCTCGGCGCGGCCGAGGAGGCCTATCGGGAGGCGAGCCGCCACGGTCGCGAGCCGCAGCCGGGCCTCGCCATGCTGCGGCTTGCTCAGGGGAACGCCGATGCCGCGGAGGCCGCGATTCGGAGGGTGGCCACGGAGACCTCTGAGATCGGAAAGCGAGCGGGCCTGCTGCCCGCATACGTGGAGATCATGCTCGCCGTGGGCGACCACGAGGCGGCGCACGGTGCCTGTCGCGAGCTCGAGCGACTCTCCGAGGGCTCCGAGCGTGGCACGCTCGGAGCGATGGCCGCGCAGGCGCGGGGGGCGGTTGAGCTGACCCAGGGCGACGCCCAAACCGCCCTCGCTTCGCTCCGCCGCGCGGGAGAGGTATGGCAGCAGCTCGAGGCGCCCTACGAGGCCGCTCGGGTTCGGGAGGTGATCGGGCTTGCCTGCCGCGCCCTGGGCGACGATGACACCGCCACGTTGGAGCTGGAGGCGGCACGGGCCGTCTTCGAAGAGCTGGGCGCGGATTTGGACCTCACCCGGCTGGACGCGCTAACCGGCGCGCCCGGCGGCGCCTACGGGCTGACGGAACGCGAGCTGGAGGTGCTGAGCCGCCTCGCCGCCGGCGACACCAACAAGGCGATCGCCGCCGAGCTCGTCCTCAGCGTGAGGACGGTGGACCGGCATGTGAGCAACATCTTCGCCAAGCTCGGCGTGTCGTCGCGCGCCGCCGCCGCCTCCCACGCCCACGAGCATCGACTCATCTGAGCGCCGCTCCTGGGTGAAATCACTCACCGCACCCCGACCGGAAATTGGGTGATTCAGCCGATGCGGGGCCGGGGCCGTCCGTCCTAAGGTCGGTCCACTCGTACATGGCGTGAGACAGGAGGACAGAAATGCCGAACGTATCCAGTGAGACCGCATCCGAGACGGTCAGAACGGACGGCCTGGAGGTGCGATTGGAGCACCTCGAGGGCGGCTACTCGGTCTGCTTCGAGTCGCATACCGCTGACGCAGACCTCGCGGACCTCTTCCGTGGCCTGCCCGAAGACCGTTGCCAGCTGCCCCGCTGGGGCTATGTCCTGCGAGGGAAGGTCGGATTTCGGTTCTCCGATCGCGAGGAGACATACGAGGCCGGCGACGCCTACTACGTCCCGCCGAGCCACACGCCTGTCCACTACGCGGGAGCGGAGATCGTCGAGTTCAGCCCCACCGACGTCCTCGGCCAGACGATCCCCGTGGTGATGGAGAACCTGCGCGCGGCCGGCGTCGCAGTGGGGAGCTAGAGATGAACTACAAGCTCGCCTATGCGATCGGGTTCCATCCCTGGGAGGACCTCGCCGAGCATCCGCCCTTCGCCGCCAAGCTGCTGGAGCTGGTGGCGCGCGAGGAGGACGGGCGCGACCCGCCCTACGGTCCAGCGCTCGACCTCGGCACCGGCAGCGCGGTCTGGGGAGTGCAGCTCGCGAAGCGGGGCTGGGAGGTGACCGGCGTCGACATCGTCGAGAAGGCCCTGCGGCGGGCGTACGACCGGGTGAGAGAGGCCGGCGTCGAGATGCGTCTCGTGCGGGGTGACGTGACGGCACTGCGGGAGGCCGGCGTCGGCTCGGGCTTCCGACTGGTGCTGGACACCGGGACCTTCCACGGCCTGACGCACTCGCAGAGGGAGGCAATGGGCAGAGAGGTGAGTGCCATCGTCGACGACGATGGCACCGTGCTCCTCGACAGCTTCGCGCCCCGGCGCAGGGGTCTGCTCCCCCGCGGCGCGAGCCGCAGCGACGTCGAGCGGGCCTTCCCCGGATGGGAGGTCACCGATGTCGAGGTGGCGGACACCGAGCCCGATGCGCTCGCCCGGCTCCTGAAGTTCGACGAGCGTTTCTACCGCCTGCGCCGGAACGGGAGCTCGAGATGAGCTTCGCCTACAGCGGTATGCGGCAGTGACCCGGATCGGGCGCTAGTCGCTAGGCGCTCGGCGCGGGCTGGCGGGCGCCACGCAGCGGCTCGAGCCAGGCGGACGGCAGGATCGGGGCGGCTCGGCCGGGGAAGTCAGGGATCGCCCGCAGCGCCAGCTCGCCGGCCGGACGCGCCTCGATTGCCGGGCGCAGATCGTCGAGCGTCATCGCCAGGCGCAGGCTGGCGGCGATCTGGAGGTCGGCGGCGTTCGGTGGATCGGCGCCGAGCACGCCCTCGGCGATCCAGTCGTCCACCTGCTGCAACCATCCGGGTAACCCCGCAAGGTCGGCGCGGACCGCCTCGTCGCTGGCCTGGTTCATCCGCCCCGCGGCGGCGATGATCGGCGCAGCCGTCTTCACCGCGAGCCCAATCGGCACTCCCAGCCTGGCGCCCTGGGCGAAGCTTCGAAGCGAGGACCGGTCGCGCTTCAGCGCGTTCCAGAGGATCCTTCTCACCGGCGCCTGCAGGACCTCGTCGCCCCAGCGCTCGGCTTCCTCCACCGCCGCCCGCTGGGCCGGGTCGGCCGGAAAGAGCGGCGGCTCGGGACGGATCCCATCGAGCTCGCGAGCGATCTGTCGCGAGCCGGTGATCTTGACCCCGTCAAGCTTCAAGGAGGGCACGGTGTTGGAGGGAAAGCGGAGCGCCCGCAGGACGCCGCGGGCGATCACCGGCATCAGGTCGACGCGCTCATAGGGGATTCCCTTCAGTTCCAGCATCCGCCTCGCGGCCATCGCCGGGTGCGAGCCGGGAATCACATATAGCTTCGCGTCAAGCGGTTGCTCGGCGGCGGTCACACCGGCATCGTATGCGCCCGGAGGCTGTTCACGAATCTGGTTACCGCCTCTCAACTGCTAGGGAGCCCGCTCGCTCGACTCTTTGGCCCGGGCCGAGGCTCGCCAGCGCCTCCGCGAGCCGGGTGCCGTCCGGAAGCGCGAGATCGGGATCGAGCTCCAGCAGAGGCTCGAGCACGAAACGACGGTTGGTCACCTGAGGATGCGGGAGCGTCAGCCGGTCGGTCTCCAGCTCCAGGTCGCCGAGCAGCAGTAGGTCCACGTCCAGCGGGCGCGGGCCGTGCCTTTGGCCGCCGAGCATCCGCCCCTGCTCGATCTCGATCGCCTTGCACAGGTCGAGCAGGTCCCTGGGATCCAGATCGGTGCGAATCCTGACCACGGCGTTCAGGAAGTCCGGCTGGTCGACGATCTCTCCCACCGGCTCGGTCTCGTACAGCGAGGAGATCGCACCCACCTCCACCCCGTGGTCGCGGAGCGCCATCACCGCCGCGTGCAGATGGGCTTCCCGGTCGCCGACGTTCGAGCCGAGCCCCAGGTAGCCGACGGCGGCGCCGCTCACTCCGGCCCGTCTTCCTGGTCATGCGGAATCGGGCGCTCGTGAACCACCTCGACCGCGACCTCGCCGACCGCCAGCGGCAGGGGCGGCTCGGGCTTGGCCGCCCGGACGCGAACCGACTCGCACGCAAAGCGCTCCATCAGGCGCTCGCCGATCACGTGGCAGAGCCGCTCCAGCGTCTTGTAGCTGCGCTCCGTCGCGCCCAGCGCGACGATGTCGCAGACCTCGGCGTAGTCGACCGTGTCCTCGAGCCGGTCGGTGAGCACGGCATCGCAATCCGGCACGTCGAAGGCGACGTCGATCTCCAGGCGCTGCCCGATCTCCCGCTCGGCCTCGGTGACCCCGTGGTGGGTGTAGATCGAGAGGCCGCGAACCTCGATCTCGACGGAGGAGTCCAACCCCTGGCGGTGCGCCTCCACGGGCCGGGACCGTACCAGCGCTCAACTCGCGAGTCTACGCCGGCGTCAGGGGCGCCCGCGTCTCCCAGGCGCGCCAGCCCAGGATTGCCTCTGCGACGTGCAGCGCCTGCCGCAGCTCGGCGACGTCGTGGACGCGGAACACCGCCGCTCCGCCAAGCAGCGCCAGGACGCTGGAGGCGATCGTGGCGCCAACCCGCTCGTGGACCTCGCGGCCGGTGAGCTTGCCAAGAAAGCTCTTGCGAGAGGCGCCGACGACGATCGGGCGACCCAGCTCGCCCAGCTCGCCCAGTCGCCGCAGGAGCTCCAGGTTGTGGTCGACGGTCTTGCCGAACCCGATGCCGGGGTCGACCCAGATGCGCTTCTCCGCCACCCCCTCCGAGGTCGCGAATTCGATCCGTTCCGCCAGGAAGGCCTTGACGTCGACGACGACGTCCTCGTAGGTCGGGGCTTGCTGCATCGTGCGAGGCGTGCCCTGCATGTGCATGAGCACCAAGCCGCAGTCACGCTCGGCGCAGAGCGCCGCGAGCTGAGGCTCGGACCGAAGGGCCGTCACGTCGTTGACGATCCCCGCTCCGGCGTCGAGCGCCGCCTCGGCGACTGCGACCTTGGAGGTGTCGATCGAGACCCCGACGCCCGCCAAGCGGGCGTCGCGCAGGCCCTCGAGCACCGGGCCGACCCGGTCCAGCTCCTCGGCGGCCGAGACGGCGCCGGCGCCGGGCCGGGTCGACTCACCGCCGACGTCGAGCAGGTCGGCACCCTCGTCGACGAGCCGCCGAGCGTGCTCGATCGCCAACGCCGGGTCGAGGAACAGGCCCCCGTCAGAGAAGGAGTCGGGGGTCACGTTGACGATCCCCATCAGCTTGGCCACCGGCGCCTCACTCCCGCTTCTTGACCTCTCGGCAGGACATGCGCCCGCGCGAGACAGGACTGGAGGTCAGACGGCGTCTGGCGGATCGGCCCGCATCTCGGCGCTGCCGGCGAAGCCGGGACGCGGCCGCGGCACGGGCCGGGGGCCCTCACGACCGGCCTTCTTCTCGGGCTCCGCCGGGATCTTGGGCGCCGTCGGCTCCTCCTCCTCGGGCTCGCCGAAGACCTCTTCCGCGGAGGCGCCCTCGAGCAGCTTCGCGAACTGCTCGGCGTCGATCGTCTCCCGCTCCAGCAGGATCTTCGAGATCCGGTCCAAGCCCTCGCGGCGCTCGGCGAGGATGTCCTTGGCCGTCTGGTGGGCCTCCTCGACGAAGCGGCGGATCTCGTCGTCGATCTCGCGCGCGATCTCGTCCGAGTAGTCGGGCTCGGAGGAGAACTCGCGGCCGAGGAAGGGCATGGAGCGATCGTGGCCGAAGACCCGCGGGCCGAGCCGCTCGGACATCCCGTAGCGCATCACCATCTGCTTCGCCGTCTCGGTCACCTTCTCGAGGTCGTTGGAGGCGCCGGTCGTGATCTCGCCGAACACGATCTCCTCTGCGGCGCGTCCGCCGAGCGTCATCCCCATGGTGTCGGTGAGCTCGGCGCGGGTGGTCAGGAACTTGTCCTCGGTGGGCAGGGAGATCGTGTAGCCGAGCGCCTGGCCACGGCTGATGATCGAAATCTTGTGAACCGGGTCGCAGTTCGGCAGGACGTGGCCCACGATTGCGTGCCCGAGCTCGTGGTAGGCGGTGACCAGCCGCTCCTTCTCGCTCATCACCCGGCTCTTCTTCTCGGGGCCGGCGATCACCCGCATGATCCCCTCCTCGAGCTCGTCCATCGTGATCTCGCGCTTCGAGGAGCGCGCGGTAAGCAGGGCGGCTTCGTTGATCAGATTGGCGAGGTCGGCCCCGGTAAAGCCGGGCGTCTGGCCGGCGAGCGCGTCGAGGTCGATGTCCTTGGCCAACGGCTTGCCGCGCGTGTGCACGTCGAGGATGTGCTTGCGGCCCTTGCGGTCGGGACGGTCGACGACGATCTGGCGGTCGAAGCGGCCCGGCCGCAGCAGCGCCGGGTCGAGGATGTCGGGCCGGTTGGTGGCGGCGATCAGGATGATGTTGTCCTTCATCTCGAAGCCGTCCATCTCGACCAGCAGCTGGTTCAGGGTCTGCTCGCGCTCGTCGTGGCCGCCCCCCATGCCGGCGCCGCGGTGGCGCCCCACGGCGTCGATCTCGTCCATGAAGATGATGCACGGAGAGTTCTGCTTCGCCTGCTCGAACAGGTCTCGGACGCGGCTGGCGCCCACGCCGACGAACATCTCGACGAAGTCCGACCCCGAGATCGAGAAGAACGGCACCCCCGCCTCCCCCGCCACCGCGCGCGCCAACAGCGTCTTCCCGGTCCCCGGAGGCCCGTAAAGCAGCACACCCTTCGGGATTCGCGCGCCGAGGGCCTGGAACCGCTTCGGGTTCTCAAGGAACTCCTTGATCTCCTGAAGCTCCTGCACCGCCTCGTCCACCCCGGCGACGTCGCGGAAGGTGATCTTCGGCGCATCCACCGACATCCGCTTGGCGCGGGACTTGCCGAAGCTCATCACCCGTGAGCCGCCCCCCTGCATCTGGTTCATCAGGAAGAGCCAGAACCCGAAGAAGAGGATGAACGGGAGGATGTAGGTGAGGATCGAGAGGAAGCTCGAGCCGCCGGTTCCCTCGGCGTTGAACTCGACCTGGTGGCGCTCGAAGATCTTGACCAGCTTCGGCTCGGTGTTGTTCGGATAGCCGACCGAGTACTCGCTCTCGTTCTTCGGCTGGACCTGGATCGTGTTGTCCTTCGGCTGGAACGTCACCTCCTCGAAGGCGGCCGGGTCGTTCTTCACCTGGGTCAGGAACTCGCTGAAGCCCGGCGTCTTCGGCGGGTTGTCGCCGTTCAGCAGACGCTGCGCGAAGAACGCGAGCACGATCACGATCAGGATCGGGAAAGCGGCGCTGCGGAAGAAACGTCTCATCGCAGATCAGTTACCGCGCGCGTTACCCCGCCTCGCCCGTGAGGCAGGAGCGGGTGAGTGTTGGCGGGATTCGAGCATGGCCACGCGGGAAGTTGTACCCCCGCAAACAGTCTGGAATCAGCGTACCAGGGTCGTATCGCCCCGAAAAGGGGCCGTTCCCTTTAGGAGCGCTGTTCCTTCAACACCGCTACGTAGCTCAGGTTCCTGTAGCGCTGTGCGTAATCGAGCCCGTAGCCGATCACGTAGCGGTTCGGGATCTCGAAGCCGACATAGCGGATCGGCAGCTCGACCCGGCGCCATTCGGGCTTCGTGAGCAGCGCGCAGACCTCGAGCGAGCCGGGATTGCGGGCACGGAGGTTGCGCAGCAGGTACTGCAGCGTCAACCCGGAGTCGATGATGTCCTCGACGATCAGCACGTCGCGTCCCCCGATCGGGGCCTCGAGGTCCTTGAGGATCCGCACCACGCCGGAGGAGTCGGTGGAGGAGCCGTAGCTGGAGACGGCCATGAAGTCGACCTCGCAGGGCACGGTCAGCTGCCGCATCAGATCGGCGATGAACAGGACCGCCCCCTTGAGCACCCCGATCATCACCAGGTCGCGCCCTTCGTAGTCGCGGCTGATCTCCGCGCCGAGCTCCACCACGCGACGCTGCAGATCCTCGCCCGAGACCACCACCTCGCCGATTGCAGAATCGTCAACCACTCCGCCGCCTCCTCGTGGGGTACCCAGGCGAGCATCAATCCAATACTCGGGCGGTTAGGACCGCGACCTCGCGGGCCTGTGGACCCAGGCGGAAGTCCTCCGAGACCGCCACCCCGGCTACCCAGACGACGTGACCGGTCGCCGTCACCACGGGCAGGTGGTGCCGCAGGGAACGCGGCACGCCGCAGTCGGTGAACAGGTCCTGGAGGCTCTTGGTGCCGTCCATGCCGAGCGGCCGCATGCGGTCGCCCTCTCTCCAGGTGCGCACAACCAGTTGCTGGCCCAGGGCGTCGGCGTCCAGCGTCGCCAGGTCCGGTCCCGCAGGCTCCACCGGGCTGGGGCGCAGCTCCGCCCGGACCTCCCAGCGTCCGATGCGACAGCTGCCGGGCACCCCCAGCGAGACGGGCTCGGGCGCGGCGTCGGCCTCCGAGGAGACCACGAAGCGGATCAACCCGTGCTCGCAGATCGCTCGCACGCCGTGCCCGAGGTCGACCTCGCCGCCCTTGGCGAGCGCCGCGAGCCGCATGATCTGCTCCGCCCGACGCCGGCCCAGTGAGACGGCGCGGCCCGTGGCGCGTTCGGCCAGGGCGCGAAGCGCCAGGCGGCGCAGCGCCGGCTCGGAGCCCTCCAGGGCATCGGCGCGAATCGCCACCGCGCCGGCGCCGGCCCCTGCAGCATCGAGCGCCTCCAACACGACACGCTCCAACAGGTGTGCCTCCTCCACCAGCTCGGCCCGGGTCTCGGCGATGTTCCGCTCGGCGGCCGGGCTCAGCTCGCGCAGGACGGGCAGCACCTCGGCGCGCAGCCGGTTGCGCGCAAAGCCGGGGTCGAGGTTCGTCTCGTCGTCGCCGAACGGCAGCCGTGCCTCGGCCGCGAGACGGCGCGTCTCGGCGCGCTCCAGCTCGAGCAGCGGCCGCACCACCCGACCGCTCTGCGCCGGCAGTCCACGGAGCGCTCGGACCCCGGGCGACACCGCGAGCCGGTACAGCACCGTCTCGGCGAGGTCGGTCCTGGTGTGACCGGTCGCGATCCAGTCCACGGACGTGCGCACACGTAGCTGCTCGGCGGCCGCATAGCGAACGTCTCGGGCGGCAGCCTGGAGGTTTCCGTGGAGCTCGGCCGCTCGCTCGATGTGGAGGTCGATGCGCAGCCTGGAGCAGAGGTCACGGCAGAGGCGCTCGTCGCGGTCGGCTGAGTCGCGGAGGCCGTAGTTGACGTGGAGCGCATGCACGTTCGCCGGACCGATCGCCCCCGCCAGCCCGGCCGCCGCGCAGGCTGAATCGGCGCCACCGGAAACCAGCACCACCCCGGACGAGCCATGGTCGACGAGCCCGCTGCGACGGACCACCTCGGCCAGGGCACCAAGCGCCTTCTCCTTGCCCGGGGACCCCATGGGCGCGATCTTACGGCCCGCACCCGCGGATCCTTGACTCCAGTGCTTCCCGCCGGTACTCGCGGCGGTTAGCGGTCAGTCGTAGGTGATCGCGTCGGGCGCCTGGTCGGCCTCCCGAGGCCGGGTCACGAACAGCTCCACCGGCTCGGGGAAGCCCTTCAGCTCGACCTCGCCGATCGGGTCGAACTCGAGATAGTTCGAGCCGCCGATCGCATCGACGACTGCAGTGGTCACCATCACCTCACCGCCCAGGGCCCGGGCGACCACACGGTGGGTCAGGTTGACCTCGGTGCCGAAGTAGTCACCGTCGCGATAGACCGCCCTCCCGTAATGCACGCCGACCCGCGGCTGGGGCCGTTCTTGGAACAAGGCCAGGAAGCCGACCGACCACTCGGTCAGCGTCACCGGATCGGGCGAGACGATCATCACTTCGTCCCCGATCGTCTTCACGATCGTCGCCTCGGCGGGCAGCGTGGCCTCGACGGTCTCGACGAAGCGCTCGATCAGGTCGAACGCCTCCTCGTCACCCTCCTCCTCGGTGTAGCGAGTGAACCCGGTCAGGTCGACGAAGCAGAACGCCATTTGGACTCGCCCCAGCTGCCGCTGCCCGCCGAGCTCGGTCTCCATGTGGCCCACGACGTCCTGCTCCATGTAGAAGCGCAGGTACCGCTGGTGGATGTACTCCATCAGCGGCGAGGTGAGCGGCAGGAGGTCGCGCGCCAGCCCCTCCATCTCCTCGGCCATCTGCAGCGCGTCCACACCCTGGCGGATCAGCGGCTCGTGGACGTAGAGGTGGAAGAGGCGCACTTCGGCCTCGGCGATCTTGCGGATCGATTGCGCGTACACCCGAATCAGTTGCAGCAGGGCGACCAGGGGTAAGCCGGCCCGAAGCACGTCGGCGATCCGCTGCATCGCAACCACGTCCTGGTCGTTGAGCGTGCCCTCGATCGCCGCCGGAGTTCCCAGCAGAGCCATCATTCGCTCGATCAGCGCTTCCTCCAGACCCGCCCGCTCGGCGGCCTGCCCGCGGGTGAAGGGACGCTCCCTTCCCGGGAGCAGGTCCTCGACGTATCCGAATGCGAGCCGACCTTCGCGAACAGCGCGACGAAGCTCGTCCAGCGAGTGGCCACGCTCGCGCATTCGCCCCACCACGCGCGCCTGGGCGGCGGCCGCGGTGGTCCACCGACCCCGCTTCACCGGGATCACCCCCGCCCGGGCCCAGCGCTGAAGGGTCGAGGGCGCGACGCCCGCGATCCGAGCGGCCTGGTTCAGCGAGATCAGATCTTCCGCCACCGGTCGATCCTATTCAGCGGTCCTGGGACCGGCCCACACATGGAGCGACGGGGCGGCCTATACATAGAGCGACGGGGCTCGCGCTTCCCCGTCGCCCTGCGGGCTCGCGGCCCGCTGCGTCGGCCTACGGCGTCTTCGGCGCCTTGCGGGTCCTCGCCTCCGCCCCAGTCGCCAAGGGGGCGGGCGGACCGGGCCCACTACGGCCTGCTTCCTTGTCTGAGGGGCGGAGGCTACGCCCCCCCGACCCCGGCGTCAATACGAACTTCGTCGGGCCGAGCTAGACGAGCAGGTGGGGATATTCCTCGCGAACCAGCTGCCGGTACGGGGGCACAACGAGACGCAAGGCGGGTACGTAGAGCAGCGCACATCGGGTGTCGCCGCTGGCGTGAACCCGCCCCCGAGCGATTGCGATCGCCAGGCTCTCCTTGCCTTGGAGGTAGGCGTTGGCGACCTTCGAGCCCATCCTCAGGTTCAGCTTCGGCTCCCAATCGACCGCGTCCGAGAACGCCCAACGCAGGTGATGGTGGGGCTCCTCGCTGGCGGCGACGTTCAGCACCATCCCGAGGTCCGGGAACTCGAAGCGCATCCGCAGGCCGGCGGCCCGCAGCAACGGCCCCGCCCGCTCGTCGGCGTCGAGCTGCGATAGCACCCCGTCCAGCAGCTCCCGGAACTCGGTCGCGGATCCGCTGCGGCTGCGGGTGGCCTGGACGGTCCCCATGCAGCGCTGGAGTCTATTGCCACTTTCTCGGCGAGAAACAACTGGGGGCAGCGCCCGTCGGGTGGGGGTCGCGGCGCCCATCCAGTTGTCGCGACCATTGTCATGACAACTGGAGGACGACAGGTCGGGCCGTTGCTCATACGGTTGTCTGACAATTGTCGGCGACAACCTGGAGAGGCGCCGCGGACCCCACCCGACGGGCGCTGCCTAGAAAAAAGCCGAGCCGCGCTTGACCAGGTTGTCGTACAGCGTCCCCTGGATCGTCTCCCGCACCTGCTCGGAGATGTCGAACAGGAGGCGCTGATCGTGGGCGGCCTCGGGGCCATGCTCTGAGAGATCGATCGGTTCACAGAATTCGATCCGCCATTTCGACGGCAGCGGGATCAGGCCCAGCGGCCCGAGCCAGGGAAAGGTCGGCGTGATCGGCACGAAGGGGGCGCCGATCGCGCGCGCCAGCGGCTTGGCGTCGGCGAGCTTCGGGTAGATCTCCTCCGCTCCCACCACGGCCACCGGGACGATCGGCGCCCCGGTTCGCAGCGCCACCTCGACGAATCCTCCCCGCCCGAAGCGCTGCAACCGGTACCGCTCCGAGAACGGCTTGCCGGTTCCCTTCACCCCCTCCGGAAAGGCCATGACCAGCTCGTCCTGCTCCAAGAGACGCGCGGCATTGTGCGGGCTTGCCGGGACGCCGCCCACCCTGCGCATGAAGGTGGAGATGAACGGCAGCACGAAGGCCCAGTCGAGGACCAGGAAGCGCGCCCAGCGCGGCAGGGGGTGCTCCTTCATGATCGCCCCGAGGATCATCGAGGCGTCGAACGGAAACAGCGAGCCCGCGTGGTTGGAGACCAGCAGCGCCCTTCCATGCGAAGGCACATGACGCACGCCGTCGGCCTCGACCCTCCACCAGACGTCATACAGGAACTCGAACCAGGGATAGACGGCCTCGGCGAATTGCTCGTCGAACCCCCACTCGTCCTCGTGGTACTCGCCGCGCATCCGCTGCGACAGGCGCTCGACTGCGTCCCGCAGGTTCTTGGGGAGCTCGACCGCGGCCCGCTGAGCCGCGCTCCGGGGATCGAGACCATCCTCGATCCCGAGTCGCATGCGGCGAAGGAAGTCGGCGACCGCCTCGGGGTTGGGCACCCGCGGGATCTCGGTGTGCGTCTCCGAGCTCACCTTCCCACCCCCGCAAGCCTGGCGGCCAGATCCCCTGGGTAAAGCGACGGCCCCACCCGGCGGCCGGCGCTCTTGACGGCAAAGTCCCGGACGGCGGCGACGGCGTCGAACCTGGGCTCATAGCCGACCTCCGTCCTCAGGCGCCGATTGTCCACGCCGCGCCCGAACCTCAGCAGGCGAACGCCGTCCCCGTAGACCGGCCCGGCGCCGAGCTGCCGGCCGAGTCGCTCCAGCGCCGGGCCGAACAGCGGATGCGGGATCGGCAACGCGGGCCGTCGAGCAAGGCGCAGGACATGGCTCAGCGAGATCGACCCCGAGGGGGCGACATTGACCGCCCCTCGCACCGGGTTGCGGGTGGCGGCCTCGAGCGCGCCGGTGGCGTCGTCGGCGTGCAGGAGCTGAAGGCGAGGATCGAACCCGAGCTGGGTCGGGACCACGCGAAGGCTCAGGTAGCGAACCAGCGGCATGTCGAGGTCGGGGCCGATCTCCGGCTGGTAGCGCAGCATGCAGCAGACGAGCTGGGGATGGCGGCGAGCGAAGTTCTCGAAGTAGCTCTCGAGCTCGGAGATATCACGCTGGAATCGGGTACGCAGGGGAAGGCTGCGGGCCATCTGCTCGGTGAAGAAGCTCGGCGACGGTCCCTCACACCCATAGATCGCCGCCGAGCCTCGAACCACGACCCGCTCCAACGTCTCGGTGCGCTCGCAGGCCGCCAACAGCTGGAGCGTCCCGATCACGTTCACGTCGTGGAGGATGCGGGCCGGCTTGTCCGGCTCCGGATACCAGAGGATTCCGCAATGGACGACCGTGTCGGCGCCGGTCCCGGGGAGCAGCCGTGACAAGAGCGGCGCCCGGATGTCCGCTTCGATGAAGTCCGTCCGCTCGAGCGCGACGGAGGGCGGCACGGTATCGATGCCCGCCAGGTACTCCACCGAAGGCTCGCGCTCGAGCCGCCGCGCCAGCTCGGCGCCCCAATGGCTGGCGATCCCGGTGATCACCACGCGGCGTCCGGACATGCTAATCCTCAGCTTTAGGCTTAGGCCTTGCCCGGTGGCTGTCCTCCAGACGAGACAGCCGCCGCTCCAGGGCTTCGAGTCGCGCGGTCACCTCCTCGCTGGCGTCCTGGCCTCGGCGCGCCAGCTCGGCGCCGGCGTCCTGACCCCGGCGCGTCAGCTCCTCCCGCGCATCCTGGCCGCGCCGGGCGACCTCGTCCCGCGCCTTGACGCCACGCCGGGCGACCTCGTCGAGCAGCTGCGTTGCCCGCTCGGGCCGCAGGGCGGCCGAGCCGGCCCGGGCCTGCTTGCCGGCCATCGACAGGGTGCGCTCGATCGCCGCACGAAGCGCCTCGGTGACCCCCCGGTCGGCGGGTGTTCCGGACCCCTCTGGCACTACTTATAGGGCTCGCCGCGTCCAGGGACCGACACCTGGTCAGCCACGCCGCCCGAGCCCGATTGCGGCGCCGCCAGGCGTCGCCGAAGGGCCGCCAGCTCGTCGCCGACCTCGTCCAGGCGATCCTCCAGTGACTCGAGCCGGTTGGACAGCGAGCGCAGGCGCTGCTCGAGCCGCTCGAGCTCGGAGGCCGCCGGGATGTTGAGCGCTCCCATGGCGCTGCGCTGCGCCTGCGCGGCACGCTCGCCGGCGCCCAGCGCGGCCGTCAGCGCCTGGTTGAAGAGCGGGTTCTCGAGCAGCGCCTGGGCCAGATCGCCGAGCGCCTCCTCGCCCCGCGTCCGAAGCCCGCCGGCACCTTCCTCGCTCAATGGAGTCCCTTCCTTCATCCTCGCCCGTAACCAGCCATTTCGCCGCAGCGTAACGCTTCAAGCGAACCGGCTCGCGTGCCGATTCAGTACCTCGAGCAAGCCTAACTTCAAAGCTGGGCAGGGATCGACCGTGTGGGATACGGTTGAGGCAGGGTTCCGCGTTGCAAACCGCCTATCGAACAAGTAGCGTAGGCACGGCCACGAGCAGGCAGTGTTTGGGGTACACGCATTTGCGGAACACGGCCGGGGGAGGCCCTCGGGCTGATCGGCAAATCCGAGACTAGGCACGATGCGAAGCAAGCTTCTACTAACGGTTGCGCTGGCGGTCCTCGGGGCCGTGGTCGCGGCAGCGGTCGTCAACGCCCAGGTGGAGCAGTCGCCGCCCAGCGGCACCAGCGGCCCGGGCGGCCCGACTGGCGAACCTTCGGCCTGCTCGAACAGCGCCGACGACGACGGCGACGGGCTGACCGATCTCGATGATCCCGGCTGCTCGGGAGCGCTGGACACGGACGAGTACAACCCGCCTCCCCCCCGCCACCGGACGACGATCCGGGTGACGGCTCCGGTCCCGGACCCGGCGGCGGCGGAACCGGCGGCGGCGGCACGGGCGGCGGCGGTTACACCGGCGGCGGCGGAGGAGCCGGCCCCGGGGGTCCCGGCGGCTCGGGCGGACATGGAGCCCCCAGCGGCGGTGGCGGCAACGGCAGCGGCGGCACCGCCGGCGGCTCCGATCGTCACTCGGAGCCGGTCCCCGAGCGGCCCACTCGCACCCCCGCCGGCGTTCCCACGAAGGCCAACCCGACCGTCACCGTTGCCGACTTCGGTCCCGCCCCGATTGGCGTCCCCAGCTTCCTGATCGACCAGTTCTCGATCCCGCCGTTCCTGCTCCCGATCTACCAGGCCTGCGGAACCCAGTACGGGATTCCGTGGGAGGTGCTGGCGTCGATCAACCGGATCGAGACGGCCTTCGGCACCAACCTCAACGTGTCGACCGCGGGGGCGGTCGGCTGGATGCAGTTCATGCCCTCTACCTGGGACGCGTACGGAGTGGACGCCAACCTTGACAACCGCAAGGACCCGTACAACCCGGTGGACGCGATCTGCGCCGCGGCCCGCTATCTGCGGGCTGCCGGCGGCGAGAGCGACCTACGGCGCGCGATCTTCGCCTACAACCACGCCGACTGGTACGTCGACGAGGTGCTGCTGTACGCGGGCCAGTACGGCAAGCTTCCGGAGGACCTGGTTGGCTCGATCACCGGCCTCACTCAGGGCGCTCGCTTCCCGGTGGCCGCCAACGCCCGCTACGCCGACGACATCTCCGAGCGCCAGGCGGCCAAGCGCGCGAAGCCCGGCAAGACCTCGTCCGGCAACGTCGCCGACGTGGTCTCCAACTCACCCACACGTCGAGGGATAAACATCTACTCCCACAAGGGTGCACGGGTGGTCGCGGTCAACGACGGCACCATCAAGCGGATCGGCCACAACTCGAGACTCGGCGACTTCCTGGTGTTGGAGGACAACTACGGCAACCGATTCACCTACGCTCAGCTCGGACACGTCGCCAAGGTCCATCCGGTGCCGAAGCGCCACAAGCTGTCGGCCTCCGACTTCAAGGTCGTCCGCCCGAAGAAGGACGAGGCGCCGCGTCAACCCGCGACCCGTGGCAAGCCACTGGGCGCGAAGTCGGCCGGCAGCGCGTCCAACCAGGAGGGCGAGAAGAGCGGCAGGCGCAAGCAGGCCGACAACGCCGGCGCCGCCGGCCCGCTGAACACCGAGGAGCTGCGTCAGCGCCTCTACGCGCTGCCGCAGCGTCCCCACAACGTCGACCGCGCGGACATCACGGGCCAGCTCGATCAGCTCCTGTCGAAGAAGTTCCCCGGCTACTCGACCTTCAAGTCCTATGTCGGCGGCGTGCTCCACTTCAACCGCGACTCGATGGAGCTGCGGCCGCTTCGCAAGGGCTCGCAGGTCGTCGCCGGCACGGTCCTCGGCCGGCTCGGGAAGACCGGGAAGCTCGCCCCCCATCTGAACTTCTCCATCCGGCCGGCGGGCCGCGGTGCCCCGAGGATCGACCCGAAGCCGATCCTCGATGGCTGGAAGCTGCTCGAGGCGACGGCGATCTATCGCGCCGCAGGCAAGAACCCGTTCTCGTTTGCCCGCGGGAACGTGACCCAGGACCTGCTGATGCCCAAGACCCAGCTGGAGCGCCGGGTACTGGCCGACCCGCGGCTGGCGATCTACGAGTGCGGCCGCGACGACATCCGCACGGGACAGATCGACCAGCGAATCCTGGCCGGGATGGAGTACCTGGCCGACAACGGCTTCAGGCTGACCCTCACCTCGCTCAAGTGCGGCCACAGCGTGCTGACCGCCTCCGGGAACGTCAGCGAGCACTCGACCGGCGACGCCATGGACATCGCGGAGGTGAACGGGATCCCGATCATCGGCAACCAGGGCCCCGGATCGATCACCGAGGCCGTGATCGAGACTCTGCTGCGCCTCCAGGGCTCGATGCAGCCGCACCAGATCATCTCGCTCATGGACATGGGCGGCCCGACGTTCGTGATGGCCGACCACAACGATCACATCCACGTCGGCTACTCGCCGAGGGGGCAGTCGCCGGAGGCGAGCAAGCATTTCAACCAGCTACTGAAGCCGAATCAGTGGAAGCGGCTGATCGGGCGGATTGCCCAGATCGACAACCCCACGGTCCCAACCCGGCCCTCGCGCTTCGCGACCCCCGCCGGCAAGGGCAAGCAGAAGTCCGGACGGGCCAGCCGCGCCCACGTCGGCGACTAGCGCCGCCCCTCCCCCAGTAGGGTCGCGGCGTTGAGCGCTCCCACGCCCAACCGCTTTGCCTGCGTGCAGCTGGACGTCCCGGGCCACCTCGGGCTCGACGACGGACGCTACCTGCTGCGCGGCGACGATCAGCGCGACGAGGCGGTCGTCGTCGTACAGACCCTCGGAGCACGCACCCGGCGGCCACGCCGCCGCCGGCCGCGCCGGATCGAGCCCGGTGGCCAGCTCCCCGAGGTGCCCCTCACCCGCCTGACGGTGATCCCGGCCGAGCCCTCGCAGCCAGGGGCCGCGGCGGCCGAGCTCGAGCGGATCGCCGGCGACGCCGAGGCGGCCGAGGCCAGGGTAGCCGCCGGGCTGAACACCGTGAACGCGGTGCTGCGCACCCACCGGGTCGCCACGGGCGACCCATATGGCCACGAGATCGGGCGCGAGGCGACGCTGGTGGCGCGGGTCGGCTACGGCACCGGAGACGGACTCGCCGATGGCCACTGGGAGGACGCGGTCGAGGTCCCCCACCCCGAGCGACGACGGCGCCGCGCCGAGGCGCTGCGCCCGCAGGAGCGCCTGGCGGCCGTGCTCGGCGGTCGGCAGTCGATCGACGCGTGCGAGGTCCTGCTGTTGCGGGCGCGAGCCGATCTGAACCAGGGGCTTCCCCGAGAGGCGGCGCTCCAGCTTCGCGTCGGCCTCGAGGCGCTGCTCGCCGAGCTGCCGGACAATTCAGGGCCCGACCAGGACGAGGACCTCGCCGCCCTGGAAGCCCGCCGCGAGGCCGTCCACGAGGCGGCCGACGAGGCGCTCCACGGCCCGCTGTCGGCCGAGCGCAACGACCAGGTCGCCGAGACGCTTGGCATCTGCGAGCGCGTCCTGCGGCGCCGCCAGATCCTCTCGGGCTGAACCAGAGCGCTAGAGCGCTGCGAGGACGGCGGTCAGCTCCTCGGCGACGTCGCCGTCGAGTCGCAGCGCGGCCACGGAGTCATACGGCGTCGAGCTCCTGGTGATGATCGCCAACCGCCCGCCCCGGTCCAGGGTGAGCTGCGGCAGGCCCGCGACCGGGTGGACCTCGAGCGAGGAGCCGACGCAGAGCAAGAGGTCGGCACCGACGCACAGACGCTCGGCCTCCGCGATCGCCTCCTGCGGTAGCAGCTCACCGAACAGGACCACGTCCGGTTTCACCTTGCCCGCGCAGCCGGTGCACGTCGCCACCCCGTCGGGGTCGAACAGCGACTCGACCTGCTCGAGCGGATAGCTGGCGGCGCAGCTGGTGCAGCTGGCGGTGCCGATCGAGCCGTGCACCTCGACCACCCGCTCGGACCCGGCCTTGCGATGCAGGCGATCGATGTTCTGGGTGATCACCCCCTCGAGCAGGCCTCGGCGCTCCAGCTCGGCCAGCGCCCGGTGCGCGGGGTTCGGCTGCTTGTCGGTGAGCATGTGAAACCGGGGCCGGTAGAAGTCCCAGAAGCGCTTCGTGTCACGGTGGAAGGCGTCGATCGTCGCCACCGACATCGGGTCCACCTTCTCCCAGAGCCCCTTCCCGGGGGTGCGGAAGTCCGGGATGCCCGACGGGACCGAGACCCCCGCTCCCGTCAGCGCCACCGTGCACTCGCTCTGCTTGATCAACCCCGCCAAGCGCACGGCGGCGGTGGGCGAGGCAGTTGTTCGTTGCTCAGCTTTCACTTCAGTCAAGCAGGGCGGCGTCCGGGGGCCGGCGACGGCGCCCTCCAGTTGTACTGACCATTGTCATGACAACTGGACGTCTGCTTTCGGAGGACCCCCGCAAGCGGGCCAGTTGTCACAGACAATTGTCAAGTACAACCTGGAGTGGCGCCGAGCGCCGGCCCCCGGACGCCGCCCTACTTACCCGTCCACTTCGGCTTGCGCTTGCCCAGGAAAGCCGAGATCCCCTCGCGCGCGTCCTCGGACGAGAAGGCGGTGACGAAGCCGCCCTTCTCCGCCTCGATGCCCTGGTCCAGATCGCCCTTCGCCGAGACCCGCTTGATCTGCTCGACGGCCACCGGCGCCTGGCCGGCCAGCTTGCGCGCCCAGGCCACCGCGGTGTCGAACAGCTCGTGGTCAGCGACCACCTCGTTGGCGAGCCCCAGCTCGTAGGCCTGGGGGCCCGAGATCGGCTCCCCGAGCAGGTTCATCTCCAGCGCCTTCGCCTCGCCCACCAGGCGCGCCAGCCGCTGGGTGCCCCCGAACCCGGGGATGATGCCGAGGTTGATCTCGGGCTGGCCGAAGCTCGCCGATTCGGCCGCGATTCGAAAGTCGCAGGCCATCGCCAGCTCGCAACCCCCGCCGAACGCCAGCGAGTTGACGGCGGCGACCGTCACCTTGCTCGACTGCTCCATCCGCCGCAGCACCCCATGGCCACCGTCGAGCAGCTCCTTGCCCGCGGCCGGGTCGGTCATCTTCGTGAACTCCTTGATGTCGGCGCCCGCGCAGAAGACGGCGAAGTTCGAGGAGGCAACCACGGCGGCGCGGATCTCGTCGCGCGACTCGATCTCGTCCCAGAGCGCGGTCAGGTCGCGGATCACCTGCGGGGAGATCGGGTTGGTCGGCGGCCGGTTGAGCCACAGGATCGCCAGCTCGTCCCGGGTCTCGAGCAGCACTGTCTCCTTCTGCTCCGCGCCCTCGTCGGGTCGGGGGTAGAAGAAGAAGCCCTGGCCGGTCTTCTTTCCCAGCCGGCCCTGACGGACGAGCCGCCTCAACAGAAGCGGCGGGGCGAAGCCGTCGCCCCACTCTCGCTGGGCCAGCTCGAGGCGCTCGAGCATCTCGTCCAGCCCCGCCTCGTCGGCGCGGGAGAGCGGCCCAGGCAGGATCCCGGCGCCCATCATCATCCCGAGCTCGACGTCCTTGGTCGCCGCGACGCCCTCGTCGACCACCAGCACCGCCTCAACGAACGCCTTCAGCTGAAAGCGCTCGACAACCGTCATCTCTCCCGTCGTGGTGGCGGCCTCCATCACCCGTCCCCCCCGTGCTCGTAATACCCCGCTCCTGTCTTCTGGCCGAGCTTCCCGGACTCCACGAGCTCCTTCATCATCGGATGGACGTAGAAGCGATCGCCGTAGCTCTGGCGCAGGTGCTCGGCCACGTGCAGCACCGTGTCGAGGCCGAGCAGGTCGGAGAGGTAGAACGGACCCATCGGAGTTACCTTCGCCTCGGCGATCTCCTTGTCGATCTCCTGCGGCGAGCGCCCGCTCTCGTCCTGATAGCGCCAGATCTCGGCGGCGGCCGAGTTCAGGACACGGTTGACGACGAACCCGGGCTGCTCGCCGCAGCGAATCGGGTTCTTGCGGACCTGCATCGCGAAGTTGGCCGCCGCCTGCGCCGTCTCCTCCGAGGTGTCGTCCCCGTCGACGACCTCGATCAGGCGCATCACCGAGGCGGGATAGAAGAAGTGGAACCCCACCACCTTGTCGGGCCGGGTCGTCGCCGAGCCGATCTCGGAGATCGACAGCGCGGAGGTGTTGGAAGCGAGGATCGCGTGGCCGGGCGTGACCTCGTCGAGCTCGGCGAACACCGCCTGCTTGACCTCCATCCTCTCGGGCACCGCCTCGATCACGAAGTCGACCTGGCCGAAGCCCTCGTACTCGGTCGTGCCCTCGATCAGGCCGAGGATCTGCTCGAGCCTGGCGTCCGCCTGCTCCTGCGTGATCTTCTCCTTCGCGACCAAGCTCGCGAGCTGGCCCTGGGTGACCTCGCGCGCCTTCTGCAGGCCGGCGTCGACCAGCGACTGCTCGACGTCCTTGATCACCACCGGCACGTCGGCCGAGGCGATCACCTGGGCGATCTCGCCTCCCATCGTCCCGGCGCCGAGCACCGCAGCCTTGAACACGAACATGAGGTCGCGAAGCCTATAGGGACCACGCTAGTGCTCGCCGGCCAGATCCTCGACCTCGAGCTTGAACCGAGCGAGCGTCCGCGCCACCGAGGCGCGCAGCTGGGAGCGGATGAAGAGACGATCGGTCAGCCACGCGAACGGACCGCGCCGTGACAGCCGGTACTCGAGCTGCTGTGTGACCCGCGTCCCCTTGCCGACGATCTTGAACTTCGTGCGCAGCTCGCCGGCGCTCTCCGGGTCTCGAAATTCGACCCGGTGCAGGCGGCGAGGTTCGTGCTGTAGCACCCGCTCGGTGACCTCGCCGCGCCCCGCCGGGATCGAGCGCCAGCGGAGCGAGCCGCCAGGCTCGGGATAGCCGTCGGATCCCTCCACGTGACCGAAGCCCTCAACCCACGAGGGCCATGCTCCGGGCTCGAAGTAGAAGTCCCAGACCTCGGCCAGCGAAGCCTCGACGATGACCGATGCGGACACCGTGCTCACCGCCGGCCTCCCCGTCGCGGGGCGTTGCCGTAGACCTCGCGCTTGATCAGCGACACCGACTTGATCACCGAGTCGAGGAAGGGCTCCAGCTCGGCGAGCAACCGCCGGTACTCCTTCCGCCCCGCCGGGGTGATCGAGTAGAAGCGGCGCGTACGCCGGTCCGGATGCTCCCACTGACCTTCGATCAGGCCGCGCCCCTCCAGGTCTCGCAACAACGGGTAGATCGTGTTCGGGTTCACGGAGATGACCCCGTCGGAGATCGCTTCGATTTCCTCGATCAGACGATTGCCGTAGGCCGGCTCCTTCGAGATCAGGTGCAAAACGAGCAGCGGGAAGACGTCGCGGCGGCGGATCTCGCCGCCGAATACGTCCATCGCGCCGCCTCGGCGGCGGCCCGCCGCCCTGGGCTCAGCCGGAGCCGCGCGTTGTCTCGCGGCCCGCGTTGCCTCGGCGAGCGTTCGGGCACCTTTATCGCCCCCTCGGGCCATGCCAGGCGACTATAGGTGTAGCCTCATTCCAACGTGCGACAGGAGGGGACCACATGTCAAACATGACCAGCTCGGATCGCGCCCAGTACGAGAGGCCCGACCTGAGTGGACCGGATCGGACGATGCGAGTGCGGGATCGCAGACCGGTGATCGCCTACACCGCGGTCGCGGTCCTGCTCGCCGCCGTGCTCCTCTACGCGGTCGCCTGGGGCATCGACGGTTGGCCACAGGCCGTGGTCCTGGGCGTGATCATCGTCACTGCCATCGGGCTGATGATCGCCGTCAGCCCCACCCGGCGCACCTAGGCGGCAGCCGGCGCCTGCTCGGCGGCCTTCTGGCTCGCGTCGGTCTCTTCCCTGGTGGTTTCGGGCTGGGGCTCGTCGACATGACGCGGCATCAGGATCTCGCGGGCGATCACCAGCCGCTGGATCTGCGAGGTGCCCTCGTACAGCTGCATGATCTTCGCGTCGCGCATTAGCTTCTCGACCGGGTACTCCTTGATGAACCCGTAGCCGCCGTAGACCTGCACCGCGTCGACCGTGACCTCCATCGCGGTGTCGGCGGCGAATCGCTTGGCATGCGAGGAGACGAGCGTGTTTCGCTTCCCCTGGTCGAGCAGCACCGCCGACTCCCAGACCAGCAGGCGTGACGCCTCGATCTTGGTCGCCATGTCGGCGATCATGAAGGCGACCGCCTGGTGCATGGCGATGGGGACGCCGAACTGGACGCGCTCCTTCGAGTACTCGGAGGCGAACTCGAAGGCGGCCCGGGCGATGCCCACGGCCATGGCCGAGACGGCCGGCCGGGTGCGGTCGAGGGTCGTCATCGCGAGCTTGAAGCCGTGGTTCTCGTCGCCGAGCAGGTTCTCGGCGGGTACCTCGACCTCATCGAAGGAGATCGTGGCCGTGTTCGAGGCGCGCTGACCGAGCTTGTCCTCCTTCTTGTCCACCGTGACGCCGTCGGAGTCGCGGTCCACGACGAACGCGGTGATCCCGCGGTGGCCCGCCTCGGGGTCGGTCTTCGCGTAGACCGTGTACCAGGACGCGTAGCCACCGTTGGTGATGAAGGTCTTGGAGCCGGAGATGACGTACTTGTCCCCCTTCTTCACGGCCCGGGTCTTCATCCCGCTGACGTCGGAGCCGGCGTCGGGCTCGGTGAGGCAGAACGAGGCAAGCTTGGGCTCCTCGGTGAGCATGCCGAGGTACTTCTTCTTCGTCTCCTCGGAGCCACCGATCAGAAGCGGCGCCGAGGCCAGGCCGTTGGCCATCAGGCTGGTGCCGATGCCTGAGCAGCCCCAGCCCAGCTCCTCCTCGATCAGGCAGCCCGAGAGGTAGTCGAGGCCGGGGCCGCCGTAGGCCTCCGGGATGTGGACGTTCATCAAGCCCACCTCGAACGCCTTCTCCACGATCTCCTGGGGCCAGGTGCCGTCGCGGTCGTAGTCCCAGGCGACGGGGCGGATCTCCTTCTCGGAGAAATCGTGGGCCAGCTCTCGCAGGTCCTTTTGCTCGTCGGTCAGCGTGAAGTCAACCAAGGCTCCGGTGCTCCTTTGCGTTTGGGGACCAGCCGCGTGGCGGACCGATTGACTGGTCAGTCAACCAGCGACGGACGGAAGGATACCGGAATCCGGGTGGCCCCCCAGCGGTTGCCGGCGACGTGCTTGCACGGCAGGCTCGCCGCTCGTACCCTAGGCGGGTGCTACCGATCGCCATCAGCCTCAGCACCGGCGAGGTGATCATGATCATCGTGCTGACGGCGATTCCGATCTCCCTGGCGACCTTCGTGTTTGGGGCAGGGAACGCCCTGAGGCAGATCGGCAAGGGCCAATTCGCGGTCGAGTACGAGACCGACCTGCCGCAACGGATCACGGATGACGCGCCGTCGGGATCGGGCCGGGCTCGCGAGGCCGAGATCCGCCAGATGCTCGAGGCCAAGGCCTACCGGCAGCACGCCCGCGGGGAGACGCCGCTCGACATCGATGCCGAGCTGGTGAAGCTGCTCGAGGATCGGGCGCCGCCAACCCGGGCGCCGGACGACCAGCTCGTCGAGGAGGTGCGCCAGCTGGTGGTGGCGCGCAACGAGCGCCGAGCCCGGCAGGGAAAGGAGCCGCTCGACGTCAATCAGGAGGTCGAGCGGCAGCTTCGGGAACTCGAGAATCTCGGGCAGTAATAGGATCGCGCCATGACTCCTGATATCGAGAGCCGCACGGTCGACGTCGACGAGATGCTGCTTCGCCCGGGCACCTACTTCAACCCTCAGACCGAGATCGTGGTGATCGTCGACGACTCGACCTCGATCGACCAGGAGATCTTCAACATGGAGGCATACGAAGGATCCGACTGGGTGCGGATCTCCGACGACCTTCCCGTGGACGAGGACAGCCTCGACGAGACGCTCGAGGAGTTCCAGACTCACTATCACCCGGGCACCGCCGGGTCGGTTTCAGCCACGGCGCTCGAACAGGGCGACGGCACCGATGACGACGAGGAGGAGGACGAGTCTCAGGAGCCGGGCCGCGAGGACTGATGGCGAACTACTCCCTCGCCAAGCGCGAGCAGGCCATCGACTGGATGGCCGACTACCCCGGGTTCGGCGAGATGCGCTGGTACTCGGATGCGGTCGCCTGCGAGCAGGTCTCGTTCAGCTGGCGGACGATGCCGCCCGGGACCGGTGGCCGCGGCAGCTATGGCCACCGCCACCCCGGCCAGGAGGAGGTCTACTTCGTGATCGCCGGCCGGGTCACCTTCAAGGTCGACGATGACGTCTTCGAGGCCGGCCCGCAGACCGCGGTGCGGATCGGCGGCGACGCCTTCCGCTCGGTCCACAACGACACCGCCGAGGACGCCCAGCTGCTCCTGTTCTCAACTCGCGACCCGGACGCCGACACCGAGCAGACCGAGAACTTCTGGCCCGAGGGCTGAGCTTCAGGCAGCCAGCCACGTACAGCGGGAAGACCGCGTACAGCGCTCCCCAGGTCAGGATCGCGGGAACGCTGAAACGACCCTGGAGGCGCAGGGCCCAATACGCGACGATGCCGCCCGCCAGCCCAAGCCCCGCCGACAGCACCGCGAAGCGATCGAGCTCCCAGACCGTGAACGCCAGTCCGAAGGCGACCGGCATGGTCGACTGGAAGACCATCGCCCCGGTGATGTTTCCCAACGCCAGGCTGTCCTTCCCCTCCCGAACCCAGAAGAAGCTGTTCGCCTTCTCCGGCAGCTCCGTGGCGAGCGGGGCCAGGACGAGCGAGAGGACGAGCGGCTCCACTCCGATCGAGCCCGCCAGCTCGATCACCTGCTCCACGAACAGGTGAGCGCCCCCGACCATCGCCCCGAGACCGACCAGCAACTGGATCGCAATCAGCTTTCGGGTCGGCTCCTCGCCCAGGTTGCGTGTGAGGATCAGGGGATGGATCGATCCGGCGGTCTGGACCTCGCCGCCGTGGTGGAGCGTTCGGCGCACGTACAGGGCGTAGGCCGTCACGAAGGCGAACGCAAGGGCGATCCGCACCCCCTGGGTGCCCCGAGACCGAGGACCGTGGCCAGGCCGAAGAAACAGAGGAAGAAGTGAGGTCCCGATCGAGCGTTGGGGCGTGCGCCGCAAGCGTGCGCCCCTGGGCGCGGCGATGGCGATAGCCGAGGGCGGAGAGGCCGACGAGCATCATCGCAATCGTCGCGAGCAGGAAGGGGGCGCCGATGATGGCCCCGATCGCCACCGCGTTCGCGTCCGGCTCGCCCTCGATCACGGCGACGATCGGGATCAGCGTTTCCGGCATCGCGGTGCCCACCGCGGCGAGCAGGCTCCCCACCGCTCCCTGCCCCAATGCCAGCCGCTGGCCCGCCCACTCGACCGCGTTGGTGAACAGCAACGCGCCGGCGAGGATGATCGCAAAGCTCGCCAACAGGAGGACCGCCGTTCCCATCCGGGGCGCCCTAAGCGAAGCCGAAGGCCAGGCCGAGGATCAGATACACGGCCAGTAGCTGCACGCCTTCGAACCAGGTCGACTCCCCTTCGTGGGTGACGACGTTGGCGATCAGCACCGCGAGCAGGACCGCTCCCATCTCGAACCCGTTGAAGACCAGGGCCATTGGCTCCGGGCCGATGACGAATGAGGCGAAGACGAGCATCGGGGCCACGAAGAGGGCGACCTGAGCGCTGGAGCCGATCGCGATGTTGACCGCCAGGTTCATCTTGTTCTTGTATGCGACCAGCACCGCGACCCAGTGCTCGGCCGCATTGCCGACGATCGCGATCACGATCACGCCGATGAAGAACTCGCTCATTCCCACCGACTCGGACGCTTCGGCGATCGACCCCACCAGCACCTCGGACATCACTCCAACCGCCACCCCCGCGATCGCCAGCATCGCCACCGAACGGCGCGCCGACCAGCCGAACGTGGTCTCCTCGCGCTGATCCTCGGGTGGATTGAAGATGTCCCTGTGGGTCTTGAGCGAGAACAGCAACCCGGCGACGTAGGTGGCAGCGAGCACCAGAGCGACCGCGAAGGAGAGATGCTCGACCGTGGAGCCGTAGTCGACCCGCTCGGCGTTCACCGAAGGCAATCCCTGGCCCTCGACCAGCTCGAAGATCGCCGGCATGACCATCGCGGTTGCTGCGAGGAAGCAGCATCAAGGCCTGCACGTTCGCCGCCGTGGCGCTGAAGTGCTGACGATCGCGGCCGATTCCGCCGACCAGCATCGACGCGCCGAGCACCAAGAGGATGTTGCCGAGGATCGAGCCGATGATCGAGGCCTTGACGACCTCCTGAAGGCCCTCTCCCAGGGCGAACAGGGCGATGATCAGCTCCGGCGCATTGCCGAAGGTGACGTTCAGGAGCCCCCCGATCCCCGGGCCCGAGCGGGTCGCAAGCTCCTCGGTGGCGAGACCCATGAGCGCCGCCGTGGGAATGATCCCCAGCGCCGCGGTGAAGAAGATCACCTCCGCTGAGACGTTGGCGAGGTCCAGCCCGACGGCCAGCGGAATGAAGGGGACCAACAGGTACGGCCAGCCCTGCGCGGTGAGGAGGAAGCGTGCTCCCCGCACCCGATTTGATCCGTTGCTCGCCATCGCGCGAAGGGAGCCTATGCGCTCGGATGGCCGGTCGGACCCCGCGTTGGCTGATCTAGACTGGGCGGCGTGAGGATGCGCCGCTTCGGCGACACCGACCTCGAGGCATCGGAGATCGGCTTCGGCACCTGGGCGCTCGGCTCGACCTGGTGGGGCGAGGTCAGCGAGCAGTCCGGCGAGCGCCTGTTGCTGGAGGCGCTCGACCTCGGCGTCACCTTCTTCGAGACCGGCGACGCCTACGGCCAGGGCGCCAACGAGGAGCTCGTTGGGCGTGTGTTGGGCCCGCACCGCGACCGGATCCAGCTCTCGAGCAAGTTCGGGTACGTGCTCGATCAGGGTCGCCAAGAGCACTCCGAAGGTGAGCGGCCGCAGCGCTGGGACGGGGCCTTCGTGCGCCAGGCCCTGGACGCGAGCCTCAGGCGGCTGGGAACCGACCATCTCGACCTCTATCAGCTCCACAACCCGCGCCTGGAGGCGATCGACTCGGACGAGTGCTTCGCGACCCTCGAGGAGCTGCGGACCGAGGGCAAGATCGGCCACTACGGCGTCGCGTTGGGGCCGGCGATCGGCTGGCGCGACGAGGGCCTGCGCGCGATCAGGGAGCGCCAGATCGCCTCGGTGCAGACGGTCTACAACCTGCTGGAGCAGGACCCCGGCCGCGACCTCATGGCGGCGGCCGCCGAGCGCGGCGTCGGCGTGATCGCAAGGGTTCCGACCTCGTCGGGACTGCTCGACGACAACCTGACCCTCGAGACGACCTTCGGCCCTGGGGACCACCGTCGCCACCGCCCGCGCGAATGGCTGGTCGAGGGCCTGCAGAAGATCGACCGGATCCGCTTTCTGTGCGGCCCGCAGACGGGTCGCACGATGGCCCAGGCGGCGCTCCGCTACATCCTCGCGCAGCCGCAGATGACCGTGGCGATCCCGACGATCACCAACCAGGCCGAGCTGCACGAGTACGCCGGCGCCGCCGAGGTCCCGGACCTGACCGAGGACGAGCTCGCGCGCGTCGCCGAGCTGTACGAGCGCAACTTCGAGGTCGCGCCCGTCGCCTCAGGCCACTAGAGCTGCGACGCGCACTTGGCGGGCTCGGTCGGATTGTTCTCGAGGCAGTCCAGGTAGGCCTGGCTGGGGCCGCCTCCACCGCCGACGCCGCTGCCGCCGCTGCCGCTGCTGCCGCCCAGCGATCCGAGCGGCCCGAGTCCATTGATCCCCAGCTCCGAGATGGGCTTCGGGTTCTCCGGCGCGGTGACGGTCTGGGCTGAGTTGACGTCGCTGAACGCGATCGAGAAGCCGACGTCGACGGTGCTGACGGGGATCGCCGAGCCGCCCGCCAGCGCGGAGGGATCGAGGGTGAGATCGAAGTCGAGCTTGCGCAGCAGCTTGTCGTCCACGCCCGAGTAGACGTCGATGGTCGCGCTCTCGACGGCGGGCTCGACCTGATCGAGCTGAGAGGGATTGAAGCCCCCCGCCGAAGCGCCCGGTAGCTGCTTGGCGATCCTGGAGACGTCCTCGAGGATCTGCTTGACGTTGGCATCCCCGGAGATGTGGATCGCGTCCGTGCCGCCCACGCTCTGCGTGCCCTCGTTGGTGAGGTTGGTGAGCCAGTTGGTGAAGTCGATGTCACAGACGCTCGGGTCTCCGCCGCCCTGCTCGATCGCCTGCTCGCAGGCCTGCGTGAAGCTCTGCCCGCTCTCTTGGCTCTGGGCGTTTGCCTGCGCATAGCGGCTTTGGAGCTGCTTGAAGACCTTGGCTCCCACTTCGTAGGCCTGCCCCTGGTACGTGACGTAGGCGTTGTCGCTCGTGACCGTGAGGCCGCCCTCGAAGTTGAGGCTCTGGCCCGCGCCCTCGGCGTCAAGGGAGCCGGTCCAGTCCAGCTGAGGGATCTCCGAGGCATCGGAGACTCCCTGGAACGGGCCGCTCAGCTTGGCTGAGAGGCTCCCCTGGCCTCCAGCGGAGCCGTCGAGACTCAGATCAAGCACGCCACTGTCGATCTGGTCGGAGTTGTTGAAGGTCTGGTCGAGGACCTCGTTCGGGTCCTCGCTGCTGCCGCCCCCATCGTCACCGCCGCAGCCCACCAGGGCGGCGGCAAGAACGACGATCAGCGCAACGATTGCGGCGCGCGCCCAGTGGCCCAAGTGAAGCTCCCGCTTGTTCATCGACGTACTCTTTTCCGAGGTCGATCTCTGCTCGACTCGGAATGGACGCGCCAGGGTAGCGGACCGTCCTAAACGGGTCCGGATCGAATGGAACTTGCAGGAGTGATGCATCTCACGTAGCACGCCTGGCGGCAATGCGTATCGTTGGTCACGTGGGCGGAGGGGCTTGTCCCAGTTGTGGAATCGAAAACCCGGAGCGGGCTCGCTTCTGCATGTCGTGCGGAGCGACGCTGTCACCGAAGTGTCCGACCTGCGGCACCGAGAACCCGGCCGGGGCCAAGTTCTGCATCGAGTGCGGAACCGGGCTCGGCGCCGGTGGACCGGGCGTGATCACGACACCCGCCGGTCCCGCGCCCCAAGCACCGAGCGGCCCCGGGGTCGCAGCGCGGAGTACGCCTCCGGCCCAGCGCAGCGGGCTGTTTGGAGGCCAGCTGCCCGGCGTCGGCGCGCCCGCCTGGGGCGCGCCCGCGGCAGGGGCGCTGCCTGAGGAGCGGCGCAAGGCGACGGTGCTGTTCGCCGACCTGCTCGGGTATACGGCGGTCGCCGAGCGCATGGACCCCGAGGCGGTGAAGTCGATCGTGGACCGGGCGCTGCGGCGCCTCGGTCAGGAGGTGGTCCGCTACGGCGGCTCCGTCGACAAGTACATCGGCGACAACGTGATGGCGGTGTTCGGCGCGCCGGTCGCCCACGAGGACGACCCCGAGCGCGCGGTGCGCGCCGGCCTCGCGATGCAGCTGGCGATGGATGAGATCAACACCGACATAGCCGCTGCCGCCGGCGGCAGCTTCTCGCTGCGGGTGGGGATCAACTCCGGTGACGTTCTCGCCGGGCAGGTCGGCGACGGCTACACGGTGATCGGCGACGCGGTCAACGTGGCGTCCCGGCTGCAGGCGGCTGCTCGACCCGGGACCGTGACCGTGGGGGAGATCACCGAGCGCCTGACCCGCGGCGCAATCGAGTACCAGGAGCTCGAGCCGCTGACCCTGAAGGGCAAGGCCGAGCCGGTGCCCGCGTGGGAGGCCGTCCGCGTGCTCGTCCCCGGCCCGGCAACCCGGGGCGCCCGCACCGTGGCGCCGCTGATCGGCCGCGAGGACGAGTCGGCACTTCTGCTGTCGCTGTTCGATCGGGTGGGACGCGAGAGCCGGCCGCACCTGGTTACCGTCATCGGCCAGGCCGGCGTGGGCAAGTCGCGCCTGCTGCGCGAGCTGGCTGCCCGGATCGGCGAGCGGCCCGAGAAGCCGGCGTTTCGGGTTGGCCGGTGCCCTGCGTACGGCGCCGGGCTTGCCTACTGGGCGCTCGGCGAGATCATGCGTAGCCAGTTCGAGCTGGTCGACACCGACGATTCCGACCAGGCCTGGTCAAAGCTCCTTCGGGGAATCGAGATGGTCGTCTCCGATGCCGAGACCGACGAGCCACCGGAGCGGATCGCGGCGACGATTTCCCGCCCCCTCGGCATCGAGCCTCCACCCGAGCACGCCATGTCCACCGGAGTGCACGACGTGGATGACCCGCAGCAGATCCGCGACCGGCTGTTCTCCGCGGTGCGCTCGGTGATCGAGGCGGCAAGCCGCAAGCGCCCGGTGGTGATCGCAATCGAGGACATCCACTGGGCGGACGAGGGCATGCTCGACCTGATCGAGTACCTCGCCCGTTGGGTGCGCGGGCCCGCGTTGATCGTCTGCCTGGCCCGCGACGAGCTGCTCGACCGCCGTCCGGGCTGGGGAGGCGGGCGACGCAACGCGACCACGATCGCGCTCGAGGCTCTGTCCCAGGACGAGACGCGCGAGCTGGTCACCGCTCTGCTTCCCAACGGGAACGGCACCGGGACCAACGGCGCGGCGGAGCTCGTCCCGCAGGTAGCCGAGCGTTCCGCGGGCAACCCCCTGTTCGCCGAGGAGATCGTCAACCGGATCCGCGAGGAGGGCTCGCAGGACGTGCAGACGCTCCCGGAGACCGTCCACGCGGTGCTTGCCGCCCGCCTCGACTCGCTTTCCGCGCCGGAGCGGCGCGTCCTCCAGCACGCCTCGGTGGTCGGCCAGATCTTCTGGCATGGCTCGCTGACCGGGATCGAGGCGGAGGAGGGCATCGACCTTCAGGACGCCCTCATAGGGCTTCAGGACAAGGACCTGGTGGTGCCGAGCGCGGGCAGTCGCCTGGCGGGCGAACACGAGTACGCGTTCAAGCACGTGCTGATCCGGGACGTCGCCTACTCGACCCTGCCGAAGTCGGTGCGGGCGTGGAAGCACGCCCAGGTGGGAAGCTTCATCGAGGAGCGCGCCGCCGATCGCTCCGAGGGAGTGGTGGCGATGGTCGCCGACCATTACGGCCGGGCGGCCGCGCTTGGCGCCGACGCCGACATCGACCAAGCCGACCTCGAGCGCATCAACCACAAGGCCCTGTCGGCGCTGGAGGCGGCGGGCGACGCTGCCGCCTCGCTGTACTCGAATCAGGAGGCTCTCGGTCACTACGAGACTGCGCTGTCGCTGCGCCGCGAGCTCGATCCCGGCACTCGCGCCCGGATCTCCGAGAAGCTCGGCGACGTGGCGCTACGGCTGGGGCGCGTCGACCAGGCCACCGAAGTCTGGGAACAGTGTCTGGACTTCCACCGCCGCGAGGAGGACCTGTCGAGGGTCGGCGACCTGCACCGCAAGATCGGGGCTGGGCTCTGGCACAAGGGCGACCGCGAGGGCTCGATCGAGCACTACCAGAAGGGGATCGACCTGCTCAAGGACGGTCCGCCGTGCCTCGAGTTGGTGCGCCTGTACGAGGAAGCCGCGTCGCTGTACATGCACACCGGCGACAACATGCTCGCCATCTACGCCTCCGAGAAGGCGCTGCGGCTCGCGGAGCGACTCGGCGAGGCGGCGGCGGCGAGCCGCGCTCACGGGATCTTCGGTCGGGTGTTCGGCCGCATCGGCGACTCCGAGCGCGCCCGCCAGAACCTGGAGCGCTCGGTCGAGCTGGGGCGGGAATCGGATCCCGCGGAAGCGGTCCGCGCCCTGCTCACGCTCGGCTATCACCTCGAGGTCTCGGAGGCCGATTACGAGGGCGCCGGCGCCGCCTACCAGGAGGCGCTGGAACTCGCCGAGCAGACGGGCGACCTGCCCTCCAAGGTCGAGCTCCACGCCGCCCTGGCCGAGCTCGCCGTGCACCGCGGCGACTGGGACGCGGTGGAGAGAGAGGCCGAGGCCTCCGGCGGGCTCGCCGAGCGGGAGGGCCTAACGGGCAAGCTCTGCTTCCCGTACATGATGCGCGGGATGCTGTGCTGGCGTGAGGGGAGATTCGACGAGGCCGCCCAGGGCCTGCGCCGGGCCGCCGACCTCGCCGAGCAGGTGGGCCGCTCGGAGGTCGCCTTCCAGTCGTTGTTCTGGCTCGCGGCCTCGCTGCGCCAGCTGGGCGAGCACGCAAACGCCGACACGGAGCTGGCGCGCGCGCTGGACCTCTGTGAGCGCGCGGGCCTGGTCGCACAATCCGTAGAGGCGATCTCCTCCCGCGCCATCAATCTCGCCCTGGCCGGGCGGCTCGATGCTGCCCGCGAGGCCGCCGACGAGGCCGAGCGGCTGGCGGATCGGCTGCGCTACCCGGTCGGCAAGGCCGCCAGCCTGGAGGCCCACGGGGCGGTGGCGGCCGATCCGGAGGAGGCGAGCACTGCCCTGACCGACGCCCGCTCCGCGTGGCAGGGGCTCGGCCGTCCCCTCGATGCCGCCCGTTGCGAATACCTGCGAGGGCGTGTGCTGCGCGAGTCGAGGCCCGAGGAGTCGCGCGACGCTCTGGAGACGGCCGCCACCGAGGCCGAGCGCTACGGCGTCCACCATCTCGCGGAGATGGCTCGCGAGATGATGCCTGCCGCGTAGGCTGAACCCGCTCCGAAGGGGCCTAGGCCAGGCCCTCTGCTTCGTACTCGCGGAGGAACCCCTCGAACAGGCGCAGGTGCCCCTGCTCGTCGTGGAGGACGTTGATCGTCATGTCCTGGGTAACCGGGTCGACGCCCTCGGTCTCCGCGACGATCCGGCTGTAGTGCTCGATCGCGCCGCGCTCGGCTGCGATCACGCCCTTGACCACGTGCACCACGTCGGTCTGCTGCTCGGGCGGCTGCAGGTATGACTGGTCGGCGCGGAACTTCTCCGAGCCGGGCACCACTCCGTAGAGCTCCTTGATCCGCTCCGCGAACAGCTTCGCGTGACCCAGCTCCTCCTGGATGTCCTTCTCCAGCGACTCCTTGATCTCCTGAGCCCGCACGCCGTCGGGATTGACGGAGTTGGCGATGTAGCTCATCACGGTCTCGATCTCCATCCAGTAGGCGCGCTCGAGCATGCCGACGATCTGATCGCGCTTGACCCCGCTCTCATCGGACATGATGTCGGCGCTGGTGAGGGTCTCGGTCATCTGCTTCCTCCTAGGTGGCTCCGAAGTTCACCGAGTCCTTTACCCGCGCGCACCTGGGAGAATCGCGCTCGTGCCGCGACTTCAGCGCTCCGACGGCGTCGAGCTCCATTGGGAGCAGCGGGGCGAGGGCCCACTGGTCGTCCTCGCCCCGTATGCCATCTTTCATCCCTCGGTCTACGACTCAGTCGCTGCCCAGCTGGCACGCGACCACCGCATTGTCCGTTATGACGATCGCGGCGCCGGCGAATCGACCCGCACGGGTCCGTACGACATGGACACGGGGTCGGGAGACCTTGCAGCGGTGATCGAGGCGAGCGGCGAGGCCGCGGTGATCGTCGGCCTGGGAGACGTCGCCAACCGCGCAGTTCGCGTCTGCACCGAGCGGCCTGAGTTGGTCCATGCGATCGTGACTCCGGGCGGCCTTCCGGCGGGACGGGAAACGCTGCGGCACTCCGAGGCGATGGCGGCTTCCGACACGGTCGTGAACGCCTTCCTGAGCATGTGCGAGACGGACTATCGCGGGGCCCTCCGTTCCCTGGTCACAGCCGGCAACCCGCAGATGAGCGAGGACGAGATCCGCGAGCGAGTACGCGGGCAGGCCGAGTACCAGCCTCAGGAGACGGCGGTGGCCCGATTGCGCGCCTGGGTGGACGATGATCCGCAAGAGGTAGCGCGCGCCTGCGGTGACCGGCTCTGGTTGCTCTGCTCGGACAGCGCGGGCGGCGGATGGTTTCCGGCCGGCAGGGAGGCCATGAAGCTCTCGCGACACCTGTTCCCTGACGCCAACGTCGAGGAGATCGAGGACGGAATCGTCAGCCGACCCGACCTGACCGCGGCAGTCGTCCGTAGGGTGACCGCTGCCCTTCGAGCGGCGCCGGCCTGAGCGATGGCCAAGCTCAAGCGCCCGGACGGAGTCGAGCTCCACTGGGAGGAGCGCGGCGAGGGTCCGCCGGTCGTCCTCGCCCCCTACTGGTCCGGCCATCCCGGCGTCTATGAGGGCTTGCTTTCCGAGCTGGCGCGCGATCACCGCGTGGTCACCTGGGACGCTCGCGGCACCGGGCAGTCCACCCGCGCGGGCCCCTACGACACGAAGACGGACTGCGCCGACCTCGAGGCGGTTCTCGATCATGTCGGTGGCCGAGCGCTGGTGATCACCACCCAGGACGGCGCCAACCGGGCCGTCCGTGTCGCCGCTCGCCGCGAAGACCTTGGCCGCCGTGGTCACCCTGGGCACGGCCCCGTTCGCGCGCATGCAATTCGAGGGTCGCGAGGGGATGATCGCCTCGGACGCAGTCGTCGACGCCTTCATCAAGATGCTGGAGCGCGACTACCGGGCTCGCACCCTGCTGCCGACAAGCTCAGAGTTCGAGCCGGGCGACGAGGTCGTCTTCTACGTCACCGTGGTGCAGGCGTTCGGCGCGATCGCGCGGGTGCGCTCGCACACTGTTCGAGGACCGTGCCCCGATCTGGCCGCCGGGAACGAAGCGCCAGCCCGAGCCGTATCCCTGGCGGGTCGAGGCGGAGCCGGTGATCGTGCTCGAGGAGGACGGCTTCGTGCCCGCCGGGGACCTGGCCGCCGAACTCGAGCACGTTCGCAAGTGGCCCGCCGAGCACTGGCACCTCGCCTTCCAGGGGCAGCTGCGGACCGTCGGGGAGGCCGACGCACGGATACTTCGCGAGCGCATCGACGCCGCCGCGGTCGCTGTTTGACCGGCGACCGCCCCATGGCCCTGCGCGAGCTCGACCTGGAACGCCGTGGACGGCAACCGTTGGACTGAGCTGTTTCGCTCGCTGCCGGCGCCGGCGCAACTGGCGGCCGTCGGCGCGCTTGCCGTCCCGGGCAGCATGCTCTTTCCCTGGTACGGGGTCGAATTCTCGAGCGGCCTCTCGCACACCGGGTTCGACTCCTTCGGGCTCGGCCAACTCGCACTACTGATCACGGTGGCAGCGGCCATCTACCTGATCGTGCGCTGCGCGAGCGGCTACGAGCTGCCGCGCCCGTTGCGCGAGGGCAGCCTGCTCGCCGTTGCCGGCGCCTGGTCGGCGGTGCTGGTCGGATACCTGATGCTCGACAAGCCCGACCAGATCTCGGGCTTCACGGACATCCACCTGCGCTACGGGATCTTCGTCGCGCTGGGGGCCTCGCTCGCGATGCTGGTCGGCGGCCTGCGCCTGCGCCGCGACGAGATCGTCGCCGAGCGGCGGCGTGAGACGTGACCGGCCGGCGGCACCCAAGAAAGACGAAGCGGAGCGCTCGCCCAGCGCCCCGCTTCGACATGGGAGGTGCCCCGCGAGGAACCTATTGGCGTCCCCGCAGTTGATGGATGTGTACCGAGGTCATCGGCACGCCGCCGCCTGGCTCAAACCCGGGCGATGGCTTTGGACGCCTATCCGAACGATCGAGGGGCGGCGGGCCTGGGGACCGGATCGCGACGCCCTCCAGTTGTCTCGACAATTGTCATGACAACTGGAGGGTTGGCTGTCGCTTCCCGGAACGAGAAACCAGTTGTCAGACAATTGTCAGTGACAAGCTGGATCGGCGCCGCGATTCGGTCCCCAGGCCCGCCGCCCGTGCCGGCTACACGAACCGCGCGCCCTGGCCTCAGGAGGCGGTTTTTGCGGCCCGGCGCTCGGGGCTGACCCGGACGACATCCCAGACCAGGCCAAGCCTCTCGAGAGCCCGGATCACCGCCGCGGAGGGATCGAGCTCCCAGCGGCGCAGCCCATGGGAGGCCGAGGTGGGAAACGCATGGTGATTGTTGTGCCAGGCCTCGCCAAAGGTCGGCAGGGCGAGCCAGAAGACGTTTCGCGACTCGTCATCGGTCGCGAACTGGCGTCGTCCGAACACGTGGCAGACGGAATTGATGCTGTAGGTGAAGTGATGGAGTAGGAAGACCCGGACCGCGCCTCCCCAGAGCAACGCTGTCAGCCCTGCGACCAGCGTGCCCCCGATCGCGTAGCCGAGCGCGAAGGGAACCGCGAGGCCGATCACGGCCCAGAGCAGGAACGTGCGATCGACGAAGCTGACCACCGGATCATCGATCAGGTCGCGCGCGAAGCGGCGCTTCGCTCCGCGCTCCGTGTGAATGAACAGCCAGCCCATGTGGGCATGGAACAGCCCCCGCAGGGTGCCGCGCCAACCCCCGCCGTGGCCGACGTGGGGGCTGTGCGGATCGCCCTGATCGTCGGCAAACGTGTGGTGCTTGCGGTGGTCCGCAACCCAGGAGATCACCGGCCCCTCGATCGCGGCGGAACCCAGGGCCGCGAGTATCCCCCGCAGCGCCCCGCTGGTCTGGAAGCTGCGATGGGTGAGCAGTCGATGGAAGCCGACCGTTATCCCGAGCCCGGTGACGACGTAGACGGCGCCGAAGATCGCCAGGTCGCGCCAGTGCAGGGCCTCGTTCCACACCTGCCAGGCGGCCACGCTCAGAAGCAGGAAGGGGACGACCGTGACCAAGCCGGTGATGACGCGGTCAGCAGTCTCGTTGGCGACTGGCTGGATGAGTTCGTTGTCGGTCGCCACGTCTCTCCTTGGTCCGACCGAGTCCCTGGCGAGGCGGCCCGGGCTCGGCGTGCCCAACGCGAATACCCTACCTGGTCGGGGGCTCAGCCGGGGATCGTGAACATCGACTGGATCTGAGTCGAGAACATCAGATCCCCCTCGATCTTCAACTTGCCGCTCATGAACAGCATCGGGCCGGCGGCGTTGCCGGTCACCAGCCGCATGAAGTCGACTCCGTCCAACGCCAAGGTGACGCGAGGTTCGTGCTGCGGAGCGTCGCTCGTGGTGCAGGCGCCATCGCGCAGCACCACCTCGTAGTGGTCGAAGCCCGCGTCCGGACGGCCGGTGACCTTCCAGTGGATCACCGCGTCCACTGCCGTGGCGCTTGACGGCTTGAAGTGCGACTCCATGCGGCGGAACACCTCACCGATGATCGCCTCGCGCTGAGGCCCGCTGAGAGCCTCGCGAAGCTGCTCGTCGCTGATCGACGAGATCGCCCCAGCCACCTGTTCCGGATCGATCGACGAGAAGTCGACCTGCTGGTTCGCGTCCTTCGTCTCGGTCACCTGCTCCTCCTCTCTCATTATTGGATCCGCGCGCCTGAGATCGCCCGCGAGATCACCAGCCGCTGGATCTCGGAAGTTCCTTCGAAGATCGTGTAGATCTTCGCGTCGCGGTGCATCCGCTCCACCGGGTACTCGCGTGTGTAGCCGTTGCCTCCGAGGATCTGGATCGCGCGCTCGGTGACCCACACCGCCACCTCGCCGGCCTTCAACTTCGACATCGAGCCCTCGGCGGCGTCGAAGTCCTTGCCGCTTCGACCCATCCAGGCCGCCCGCCAGACCAGCAGGCGAGCGGCATCGATCTCCATCCTCATGTCGGCGAGCGTGAAGGCGATCGCCTGGTTCTCGACGATCGGCCGTCCGAACTGCACCCGCTCCTTGGCGTAGTCCAGTGCGTACTCGTAGGCGGCGCGGGCGATCCCGAGCGCCTGGGCGCCGACCGTCGGCCTCGAGACCTCGAAGGTGCGCATGGCCGCCTGGCCGCGAGACCCCTTGCCTTCACGAGCCCGCGCGAGGCGCTCGTCCAGCTTCTCCTTGCCGCCGAGCAGGCACGAGCCGGGGATGCGGCAGTCGTCGAGGTGGACGTCGGCGGTGTGAGAGGCGCGCAGGCCGTGCTTTCGCACCTTGGCGCCCTGCTCGAGGCCCTCCGTCCCGGGTGGGATGACGAACGCGGCATGACCGCGAGAGCCCAGCTCGCGATCAACGGAGGCGATCACGACATGGACGTCTGCGATCCCACCGTTGGTCGCCCACGCCTTTTGGCCGTTGAGGACCCACTCGTCGTTGGCCTCGTCGTAGCGCGCCGAGGTGCGAATCGCCGAGACATCCGACCCGGCGTCCGGCTCCGATGAGCAGAACGCCGCCACCTTCGGCTCGTCGGCCGTTCCGTAGCACTGCGGCACCCACTCGACCAGCTGGTCCGGGGTGCCCGATGCATAGATGCCGGCAACGGCCAGGGTGGTGCCCATGATCGAGAGGCCGATCCCTGCGTCGCCCCAGAACAGCTCCTCGTTCGCGATCGGAAGCTGGAGCCCGGTGGGGTCGGACCAGAACTGGGCCAGCGCCTCGAAGCCGTAGAGGCCGATCTTCGCCGCCTCCTGAATGATCGGCCAAGGGGTCTCCTCGCGCTCGTCCCACTCCGAGGCTGCCGGCCGGACCACCTGCTCGGCGAATCCGTGCACCCAGTCGCGGATGTCCTTCTGGTCCTGGTTCAGCTCGAGCGTGAAGGCGACCGGCATCCGGTTCCTCCTTGTTCCCGTTGACGGCGACGGCGGCCGCCTGCTCGGCGCTCTCGGCTGCTTGCTGGGGATTGGCGGCTTCCATTGGCTCTCCTTGATCCGTGGCGCAGGTCTGGGGCTGGGTGTCCCGTACGTTACACCAAACGATGTCACATGTTTCGGTGTCGGCCCTCTCGTCGAACACCCGGCGGGAATGAACCCGATCGAGGGTTGCGGCCGTACCATGATGTAGCTGTGGCCACGCTGCCGAAACTCGATCCGGTCGCGGTGGCGGAGATCGGCGCCAGGTTGCAGGCCAACATCCAGCGGGCCGTCAAGGTCCGCGACGAGGTGGTCAGGGACGTGCTCGTCGCCATGCTCGCCGAGAGCCACGTGCTGATCGAGGACTACCCCGGGGTCGGGAAGACCGCGCTGGCTCGGGCGCTGGCCCGCTCGGTCGACGCCGAGTACGCGCGCGTTCAGTGCACGGTGGACCTGCTGCCCGCCGACGTCATCGGCACCAACGTGTTCAACCAGCGCGAGGCGCGATTCGAGTTCCACCCCGGCCCCGTGTTCGCCAACGTGGTGCTCGTCGACGAGATCAACCGCACCTCGCCGAAGACCCAGTCGGGACTGCTCGAGTGCATGCAGGAGCGGCACGTGACCGTCGACAACCAGGCCCACGAGCTGGCGCGGCCGTTTCTGGTGATCGCGACCCAGAATCCGATCGAGTACGAGGGCACCTATCCCCTTCCCGAGGCTCAGCTCGACCGCTTCATGGTGCGGCTGGCGCTCGGCTACCCCGGGGCCGAGGAGGAAGCCGAGATGCTCGCCGCGCACGCCGCGCGCGACCGGGTCCTGGACCTGGAGCCGGTTGCCGACGTGTCGACCGTTCTTGCGGCCCAGGCGGCGGCGGCAACCGTGCACTCCAGCGAGGCGCTGCGGCGCTACGTCGTGGCTCTGTGCCAGGCGACGCGGGACGATCCGCGTGCCGAGCTGGGGGCGAGCCCCCGGGCGGCCCTGTTGCTGTTCCGGGCCGCGAAGGCGCTCGCTGCGCTCGAGGCGCGAGACCACGCCCTTCCCGACGACGTGCAGGCCCTGGCCCCGTCCGTGCTCAAGCACCGCCTCCTGCTGGCGCCCGGCGCCAGCGAGGACGATCGGGAAGCGATCGTGCAGGCGGCAGTGGAGCGCGTTCCGGCGCTCTGAGCGCGGAATGATCGCCGGCCGCTCCACGCTCGTCCTCGCCGGAGCGTTCTTGTTCGCCGGGGCCGCCTTCGACTCGCCTTCGCTGTACGTGCCCGGCCTGGCGCTTGCCGTCCTGGTGGCCGGATCGCGGCTGTGGGTGGAGCTGGCGGCGCGCAGGGTGCGCATGGAACAGCTCCCCGGCCCCTGGAGCATCGTCGAGGGAGAGACGTACCCGCTTCGAATCCGGATCCGGGCGGGCGGCCTGCCGCTTCCCGGGGGGCGGGTCGTGCATCCCCTGGTCGAGCGCCCGTCGCCGCTTGGGATGCGCCCCGGCAGGCAACTCCTCCTCGAGCTGCGCTCCCTTCGCCGCGGACGCCGCCGCCTCGAGCCGGCGACACTGATGCTCAGCGATCCGATCGGCCTGCACACGTCCGAGATCCGAAGCGGCCATGGCGAGGGCGTCTTGGTCTTGCCCAGGATCGAGCCGGTGGTCAGCTGCGAGCACCGCGGGGGTCCGGGGGACGGCACGCTCGAAGGCCCGGACGGCCACCTCGGAGCCGGCCTCGGCACCAGGGCGATCGATTTCGAGATCGACGGACTGCGTCCCTACCGGCATGGCAGCTCGGCTTCGCGCATCCACTGGCCCACCGTGGCCCGAACCGGCGAGATGGTCGAGCATCGAGTGGTGGCCGGCGCCGATTCGTCGCCGCTCGTGGTCCTGGACAGATCAGACCCGGTCGATGCGGACGGGCTGGACGCCGCGGTTCGCGCGACGGCGTCGATCTGCGTGCACCTGGCGCCGGCCGGCGGATGCACGCTGCTGGTCTCGGGTGAGCGCCGCCCGCTCGACGTCGACCCGCAGCTCAGGGCCTGGGCCCAGGTCCATGCCCACCTGGCCGTGGTCGAGGCCGGCGGCACCGGGCCCGCGATTGAGCGCCTGTGGCGGGCCGAGACGATCTTCTGGGTGACCGCCGCCGAACGAGCACCGAGCTGGACGCGGCGGCACCCGAGGCGCGGCTGGTACCTCGTCACACCCTTCCCCCTCCCCGGCTTGGACTCCGCGTTCACCGTCGCCGGCTGCCACGGGCAGCGTCCCGCTGCCCGATCGCGAACAGGAAGGACGGTGCTGGCGGCGTGAGCGACGCCCAGACGGCGGCGCTCGGGACGCCGGGTCGGACGCGGACCTGGCCGGGGGCGGGAGACACCTCGCAACCGCGGATCCTGTCGTCGCCGCCACGGGATTCGGTGGTCCTGCGATTGGTCGCCTTCGCGGCGCTGGGCACCTTTGTCGCGATCCAGTGGGTTGCCCTGGTGGTCGATCCCCCGATCGGCCGTACCGCGGTCGCCGTGGCGGCGACGGTCGCCGGCGCCGCCGCGCTGGCCTGGGTTGCGCGGGCGCCGATCGGCCGCATCCCCGGCTGGGTGCTGGGCCTGGTCGCGTCGCTGGTGGCTGCGGGCGCCGCCGCATTGGCCATCGGGGTGCCGGCGCGCCTGCTCGCGCCCGGCCACTGGGGCGAGCTCAGCGACCAGCTGACCGGCGGGCTGAGCGCGATCGGCAACGACGAGTACCCATACAGCGGGGGAAACGAGTGGGCGCGATTGGCGATCCTGGTCGGCCTGCCGCTGTGGCTTGGCGTCGGTGCCGCGCTCGCTTTCTGGCCCAGGCGCCGCGCCGCGCCCACTGCGCGCATCCCGGCCCTGGTGGTGCTGGTCGCCGCCTATGCGACCGCGGCCACGGCCAATCCCCCCGGCGCGCCGCTATGGCAGGGCCTTGCGCTCCTGGTCCTCGTGGCCGCCTGGCTGTGGCTGCCGGGCCTGGGACGGGGCGAAGCGCTTGCAGCGGGGGCAGTGGTGCTCGGCGCCGGAGTGATCGCCCTGCCGCTGGCCGCCCGACTGGACGGCGAGCGCCCTTGGTTCGACTATCGGCACTGGAACTGGGCTTGGTCGTCGGTCTCGGATGGGCAGACGTTCAGCTGGGACCACGCGTACGGCCCGCTCGACTGGCCCCGCCGTGGCAAGACGCTGCTCGAGGTGGAAAGCGACGCTCCGCACTACTGGCGAACCGCGACCCTCGACGAATTCGACGGCTTCCGATGGGTGCAGTCCGATGACCTTGGCCAGGGACGCCTGGAGCTTCCCAGGCAGGCGGTGGGAAACGGGCCCACCATCAACGTCTCCCGGCTCGATCGCGACTGGCTGCACCGGATCAGTTTCACGGTCCACTCGCTGCAGAGCGAGCTCGTGGTCGGCGCCGGGACCGTGCTCTCGATCGAGGGGCTGTACGGGATCACGCCGACCAGCGGTGGGCTGGTCCTGCCCGCCAACGATCCACTCGAGGACGGCAACACCTACAGCGTCCAGGCCTACGTCCCGGATCCGACCGCCGACCAAATGTCCGCGTCGCCGCCCCGGTACCCGCGCGCGCTGGCCCGTTACACCAGGATCGACCTGCCGGAGCGCAACACCTTGGCCGTCCCGCTGCGAGGCGGGGCGCGGCCATCGTCGGCGCCACCGCGCGTCGGCGTCCACGACAACGCCACCACCTCGCGGCTGCTCGCTTCCTCGCCCTACGGTCAGATGTACGGGCTCGCGCATCGACTGACCGACTCGAAGCCGACAACCTACGACGCGGTCAACGGGATCCAGGAGTACCTGCAGCGCAAGTTCACCTACAGCGAGTCGCCTCCGCAGCACCAATACCCGCTGCCTGCCTTCCTGTTCGAGGACCGCTCCGGCTACTGCCAGCAGTTCTCGGGAGCGATGGCGCTGATGCTGCGCATGGTGGGGATCCCCAGCCGCGTCGCGGCAGGGTTCAGCGCCGGCCAGCCCACCCGCGCAAAGGGGGGCGACTATGCCGTGCGTGACCTCGACGCCCACTCCTGGGTGGAGGTCTACTTCAACGGCATCGGCTGGGTCGCCTTCGACCCGACCCCGGCGGTGGCGCCCGCGGAGTCGCAGACCACCGGCCTCGGCCTGCTGCGCTTCCCGACCGCCGTTCTCGGGGGAAAGGCATCGCCGAAACCCAGTGGCGGCGGCGACACGGTCAGGGCCAAGAGCCCACCTGCCGCCGGCTCGTCGCAGGAGATTCCCCTCTGGGTGCTCCCGGTCGGCCTGGCGGTGGTGTGCGCGGCTGCCGGGGCCGCGGTGGCGGCGCGGGCAATCCGATACCGCTCGCTGTCACCGCCCGCGGCAGCGGAGGCTCGACTACGCGAGCTCGAGACGGCACTGACCCGCCTGCGCTCCTGGACTGCGGCCGGCACCACGCTGCTGTCGCTCGAGCGCCGGCTGGCAAAGGTTGCCGGCCCCGCGGCCGCCGGCTACGCAGCGAAGCTTCGGGCCGCCCGGTACGCGCCGCAGAATCGGGCCCAACCGACCGCAGGCGAGCGCCGCGCCATGCGTCGCGAGCTCACCTCAGGGCTGGGCCTCCGAGCCCGGCTGCGCGGGTTCCTCGCCGTCCCGCCCGGCGGCCCCTCACCGGCACACCGCGCCGGGTGAGCACGGCGATTTGGGCGAACCGCTGCCCGCCGTTCGCCGGCTTGGTGGAGAATCACCTGACATGCGAATCTCGGCCAAGGGCGACTACGCGATGCGGGCCGCGCTCGAGCTGGCGGCGGCCGAGCATCCCCCGCTGAAGCGCGATCAGATCGCGACTGCCCAGGGGATTCCGGTCAAGTTCCTGGAGACGATCCTGGGTGAGCTGAAGCACGCGGGGATCGTCGCCAGCCAGCGGGGCGCAGAGGGCGGCTATTCGCTGGCGAGGCCTCCGGAGGAGGTGACGCTGGCCGACGTCCTCAGAGTCATGGAGGGCCCACTGGCAAGCGTTCGCGACCAGCGCCCGGAGGACGTCTCCTATGCCGGGGCGGCGGAGCCCCTGCAGCAGGTGTGGGTGGCGTTGCGAAGCAGCATGAGGGCAGTGTTGGAGCAGGTGACGCTGGCGGACGTGGTTGAACACCAGCTGCCGGCCGCGGTCGCGAAGCTCGCCGACGACCCAGAGGCCTGGAGCTAGCGCGCACCTGAGAAGGAGGATTGATGTTCTTCCGGCAGGTGATTCACGAGGACCTCGGCTGCGGGTCGTACCTGGTCGGGGATGAGCGCATGGGGGTCGCCGTGGTGATCGATCCTCAATGGGCCATCGATCCCTACCTCAGACTGAGCCGCCTCCACGGAGTCCGGATCGAGCACGTGCTCGAGACCCACAACCACGCCGACCACGTCTCCGGCCACGGCCGGCTTGCGAGGGCCACCGGCGCGACGATCCACATCCATGAGCTCGCCGGCGCGGACTACCCGCACGAGCCGTTCACCGACGGCTGGACGCTTCGGCTGGGCGAGCTGGAGGTTGAGGCCGTCCACACACCGGGCCACCGGCCCGAGCACACCTCGTTCGTGCTGCGAGGCGGCGCCGGGGGAGGCGATGCCTGGGCGGTGCTGACGGGCGACTCGCTGTTCGTCGGCGACGTGGCGCGACCCGATCTCGCCGTCGAGCCGCGCGATGGCGCAGCGGGGATCTTCAACTCGCTGCACGACCGCCTGCTGTCGCTGGACGACGATGTCGAAGTCTGGCCGGGGCATCTTGGCGGATCGTTGTGCGGAAGCTCGGCAATCGACAACAGGACGTCCTCGACGATTGGGTTCGAGCGGCAGCACAACCCGGCGCTGCGGATCAAGAGCCTCGAATCGTTCGTCGATGCCACGATCGCGGAGCTGGGCGATCGCCCGCCCAACGTCGAGCACATCGTGGCGTTGAACCGCGGCCCCCTGGTCGAGGAGCTGGGCACACCCGCGCCGCTGACGCCTCGGGCGGTGGAGGTGGCGATCACCGAGGGCGCGATCCTTGTCGACGCGAGGACCAACGAGCAGTTCGACGAGGCCCACATCCCCGGGGCGATCAGCGCCTCGGCCTACGACACCGGCTTTGCCACCAAGGTGGCTCACGTGGTCCCCGGAGACGTGGACCTGATCGTCGTCGCCGCCTCCGACGGCTACGAGCTGGAGGCGGCCGAGCTGTTGTCATCGGTCGGGCTTCGCGTTCGGGGTTTCCTCGATGGCGGCATGACCGCCTGGCGCTCGGAGGAGCGGCCGGTGAAGCGGGTCGAGCTGATCGATACCCACGCCCTGGCGGAACGCCTCTCGAGCGACGATCGAATCTTGGTGCTCGACGTCCGGGACGACGACGAGTTCGCCGAGGCACACATCCCTGGCTCGATTCACGTCCCCTACAGCCGCTTGATCGAGCGGCTCCCCGAGCTGCCAACCGAGAGGGTGATCGCCACGATCTGCAGCGGCGGCAAGCGCAGCGGGCTCGCCGCCTCGCTCCTGCAGCGCGAGGGCTACGACTCCGTGATCCACGTCGGTCACGGCGGCGTCGGCACCTGGCAGCGCAACGGGCGCCCGGTCGAATCGGGGTAGCCGGCGACTCGATCACCCCGGGCCGCCGTGGCAGGTCCGGCGGCCAGCGCTTAGAGGGGCCGACTCGCGGCGCCGATCCAGCTTGCCACTGACAATTGTCTGACAACTGGTTCCGTGGTGTCTCCCGCGTTATCAGCGGTCAATCCTCCACTTGCTCGTGAGCCATTGTCGGTGTTGTCAACTCCTCCGCCGCCACCCATGCCTTCCAACCCGAAGGCCCGCCGCGCGCGCGAATTGCTCCAGAGGGAGCGCGCTCAGCCGGCGATCTTCTTTTCGGGGTTGAGCAGCCCCTTGGGATCGAACGCCCGCTTGATGTCGCCGTGCAGCTCGAGCCCCCGCGACGACCACTGGCGCGCCAGCTGCCCCCGCTTGACCCAGCCCACCCCGTGCTCACCGGAGATCGATCCTCCCAGCCGCACGGCGAGCTCGAACAGCTCGTCGGCGGCGCTCCGCGCCCGCTCCAGCTCTTCGCGGTCGCCGGGCGCGACCAGGAAGGTCGAATGGAGATTCCCGTCGCCGGCGTGGCCCCAGCTGCAGGCCTCCAGCCGGTGACGGTCGCCGATTGCCACCGTCTCCTCGATCGCCTCCCGGAGACGGTCGACCGGGACCACGATGTCCTCGCTCACCTTTCCCCCACGCCGCGCCTCGATTGCGATCGAGACGCCGTCGCGCCACCGCCACAGGGCCTCCACGTCGCGCCGCTCCGCGGGAGCGTGGACGGCGAGCGCCTCCTCGGCCATGGCCTCCACCAGCTCGCGCTGCAGGCGCTCGGCCTCGGCCCTGGCACCATCGGCCTCGGCGATCACCATGAAGCCCGCCCCTGAGGGAACGCCGCCCGGAAAGGAGCCGCCGGACGCCGCCAGCGCGCCACCGTCCAGGTACTCGAGCGCGGCCACGGTCAGCCCGGCGCCGAGCACGCCCTCGACCGCCCTGCAGCCCGCCTCGGCGCCGGCGTGGAAGGCCACCACCGGCAGCGCCGCCTCGGGTGCCGGCACCAGCCTGAGCCAGGCGGCCGTGATCACGCCGAGCGTTCCCTCCGAGCCGATCAGCAGGCTCTTCAGGTCGTAGCCCGCCACATCCTTGCGGATGGGCCCGCCGACCCCGACGATCTCCCCAGGCGGAACCACCGCCTCCAGCCCCGTCACCCAGGCGCCGGTGACCCCGTACTTGAAGGCATGCGGACCCCCGGCGTTCGTGGCGATGTTGCCGCCGATCTGCGACTGCTCGGCGGCGCCGGGATCGGGGGAAAGAAGAGACCGTTCTCGCGCGCCAGACGGCGGACCTCTGCCGTCTGCAGTCCAGCCTCGACGCAGATCCGCCACAGAAGCGGCTCGAAGGAGCGCACGTGCGTCATCCGCTCGAGGCCGAGGACGACGCCACCCTGCACGGGCACCGCGCCGGCCGCAAATCCGGTGCCGCCGCCGCGCGGAACGATCGGCACCTCGTGCTCGTAGCACCAGGCAACCACGGCGGCCACCTGATCGGTCGTCGTCGGCAGCGCCAGGGCGTCGGCGCTGCCCTTGATGCCGCGGTGCTCGGTCGCGTCCGTCAGATAGGCAGGCGGCGGCGCGCCGACGGCCCCGGGCTCGAGCAGCTTTGCCAGCTCCGCCTGGATCTCGGCGGAGCGGCGCTTCGGCGGGGCGATGCGGCTGAAAGGGGCTCTCAGGCGGTTACCGCCCGCTCCGCCCCCTCCACCGGAGCGCGCTCGGCGAGCAGGCTCATGAACTCACGCGATTCCGCGGCGTCGCCGGCCAGCATCAGGACCTTGGGCATGGGCTCTCCTCCTTTGCAACCAACGAGGCTTTGTGCACCCTGAGTATCCCACCGGTGGCCCGCGAGCTGGCGCGTGTCCCAGTTCAAGGACGCCGACCTCTTGCGACGTCCAGCGATGTGCGTAGACTGCTCAGAGTGAGGGGAGGGCAGTGGTCGCGGCTCCTGTGAGCGGCCAAGCCTGAGAAGAACCTCGATCGTCCATGAACTGGTCGACCGGCGGGCTTCCTCGCGACAGCACTGACAACTCGAAAGGAATGCCCGTGCCCGTATACGTTTGTCCCGCGTGCGGGGAGCGCTTCAGCCCCGAAGCCGGCTCGATCATGCCCAGGCCGTGTCCGCGCTGCCTGGAGCGCACTGGGCGCGTCGTGGAGATGGTCGAACAGCAGTCCAAGCCGTCGGCCCCTCCGGCCGCAAGCCAGCGCTAGGCAGCGGCAATAGCGGCCAGCCCCGGGCGCTCGCTCATCGGCATCGCCGCCTGGGGCGCGGACTTGACCTGGGCGAGCGCCTGACATAGCGTCCGCTGCTCCGACATTGACCGATCGGAGAGGAGGTCCGTCCATGGCTGAAGCAGGGCTGTTCACCGGTTGGGGCCCGCCGGTGCGAGGCAGGGAGGCGAAGGGGCTCGACGTGTTCAACGAGGCGCTCTCCTTCTACGGCAAGCAGCAGGAGTCCGGTGCGATCGAGAGCTTCGAGGTGGTCTTTCTGGCTCCCCACGGGGGCGATCTCGCCGGCTTCATCTTGGTGAGGGGCTCGGAGGAGCAGATCGCCGCCCTGCGGGCGAACGATGAGTTTCAGCGGCTGAACACGCGCGCCGGGCTGACCGCGGAGCGCTTCGGAGTTGTGGACGCCGTGGTGGATGAGGCCATCGGGCCGCAGATGGCCGTGTACCAGGAGGCGATCAGCGGGCTGTCCTGATCGCTGCCGAGAACGAGGCGAGAGGAGCCAGCATGACCGGAAAGGCCGACTTCACGGACGAGGAGTGGGAGGTCGTTCTAAAGGGGCCGCCGAGCGCCGGCATGATCGTGATCACGGCGCAGCGCGGCGGGACCTTCCGCGAGACCTTCTCGATGGCGAAGGCATATGCCGAGGCGCGACAAGAGCATGGCGACAGCGAGCTGCTCGACGAGATCGCCTCGACCAAGCCCGAGATCGATCACACGCGGTATCACTCGGCCGAGGAGCTCAAGGATGAAGGGCTCCGCCACGTTCGGGAGGCGGTGGAGCTCCTCGAGCAGAAGGCGACCACGGAGGAGGTCGACGAATACAAGCGCTTCGTCCTCACGCTCGCGAACCGGGTCGCCGCGGCGCACAAGGAGGGATTCCTCGGCCTCAGCGGTGAGCGAGTCTCGGACGCCGAGCAGTCCGCGGTGGCGGAGATCGCCCAGGCTTTGGGCACCGACAGCCCGTAGCGCCCGGAGAAAGCCCTACTCGACAGTCCAGGTGTCGCCGGAGCGAAACAGCGAGTCGAGCTCGTCGGTGCCGACACCCTCTCGGGCCGCCTCGAGCTCCCGGGTCATCGACTCGCCGTAGACCGGTCGCTCGACCGCGCGGAAGACCCCGATCGGGGTCGGGCCGTTGGGCCGCTCGGAGAGGTGCGCGAGTGAGAACGCAAAGCTCGGGTTCGGGTCGTGGGCGTCGTGGACCAGCAGCGCGTCCACGCCGGAGACGTCCTCGATCCTCAGGCGACCGTCGGGGCCACGGACCACGCCGCGCTGGCCCTCGGCTCCGACCCGAATCGGCTTGCCGTGCTCGAGCCTGATCTGGTTCGCCTCCCGTCCCTTCCCGCGCACCGCGTCGAAGGCGCCGTCGTTGAACACGTTGCAGTTCTGGTAGATCTCGATGAAGGCCGACCCGTGATGCTCGGCGGCGGCGCGGAGCACCTCGGCCTGGTGCTCGCGGTCGGTGTCCACGGTCCGCGCCGCGAACGTCGCCTCGGCGCCGAGGGCGAGCGCGATCGGGTTGAAGGGGTGGTCCAGCGACCCGAACGGGGTCGACTTGGTGACCTTCCCCTCCTCGCTGGTGGGGGAGTACTGGCCCTTGGTCAGCCCGTAGATCTGGTTGTTGAACAGCAGGATCTTGACCGGCACGTTGCGGCGCAGCGCATGGATCAGATGGTTGCCGCCGATGGAGAGCGCATCCCCGTCTCCGGTGACCACCCAGATCGAGAGGTCGGGGCGGGCGAGCGCCAGGCCGGTCGCCAGTGCCGGGGCGCGGCCGTGGATGCCGTGCACCCCGTAGGTGTTCATGTAGTAGGCGAAGCGGCCCGCGCAGCCGATTCCGGCGACCCAGACGATCCGCTCCGGCGGCAGCCCGAGCTCCGGGAGGAACTGCTGGACCGTTGCCAGGATCGCGTAGTCGCCGCACCCCGGGCACCAGCGCGTCTCCTGGTCGGAGGCGAAGTCCTTCTTGGTCAGCGCCCCGGCGCCGTTTCCGTGCAGATGGCCGTTTCCGGTTGCGTCGCTCACAATCTCTCCACGATCGCCTCGTCCAGCTCCTCGGCGAAGATCGGCAGCCCCTCGACCTTGGCGTAGCTGAGCGCGTCCACCAGGAACTCGGCGCGGATGATCTTCACCAGCTGTCCGGTGTTGACCTCGGGGATCAGGACCTTCGGATAGGCGCGCACCACTTCGCCGGTATTGGAGGGGAGCGGGTTGAGGTGGTGGAGGTGGGCGGCGGCGACCTTCTTGCCGCGGCGCCGGACGCGTCTGACGGCTCCCGTGATCGCACCGTAGGTCGAGCCCCACCCGAGCACCAGGAGCTCGGCCCCGTCCTGGTGGTCCACCTCCAGGTTGGGGATGTCCGCCGCGATCCCCGCGACCTTCTGCGCGCGCAGGCGCGTCATGCGCGCATGGTTCCCGGCCTCGTAGCTGATGTGGCCGGTCTCGTCCTCCTTCTCGAGCCCTCCGACCACGTGCTGAAGGCCCTTGGTCCCCGGCAGCGCCCAGGGGCGGGCAAGTCTGTCGTCGCGCAGGTAGGGCCAGAAGACGCCGTCGCGGTTGGGCCCGGTGGCGAAGCCGGGGTCGATCTGTGGCAGGTCCGCCGCCTGGGGAACCGACCACGGCTCGGACGAGTTGGCGAGAAAGGTGTCCGAGAGCAGGATCACGGGCGTGCGGTAGCGGACCGCGAGCCGGACCGCCTCGAACACCGCCTCGAAGCACTGGGCCGGGGTCGCAGCGGCGACCACCGGCAGCGGAGACTCCCCATGGCGGCCGTGGATGGCCATCAGCAGGTCGGCGGCCTCGGTCTTGGTCGGCATGCCGGTGGAGGGCCCTGCTCGCTGGGTGTCGATCACCAGCAGGGGCAGCTCCAGGGCGACCGCGAGCCCGATCGTCTCCGCCTTCAGGTCCATGCCGGGGCCGCTGGTGACCGTGACCCCGAGATGTCCACCGAAGGAGGCGCCGAGCGCCATGTTCGACGCTGCGATCTCGTCCTCGGCCTGCACGGTGCGAACGCCGAAGCGCTTGTGTCGCGAGAGCTCATGGAGGAGCTCGGAGGCGGGCGTGATCGGGTAGCTGGCGAGGAACAGGGGCAGGCCGCTGCGAGCGCTGGCCGTGATCAAGCCCAGGGCCGCCGCCTCCGTCCCGTTGACGCTGCGGTAGGTGCCGGGGTGGGCGGGTGCCGGCTTGACCTCGTAGTGCACCTGCAGGAGCTCGGCCGTCTCACCGAAGTTGTGGCCGGCCCGGAAGGCCGCCAGGTTCGCATTCATGATCGGCGGCGCCGAAGCGAACTTCTGCTCGATCCATTGCGCGGTCACGTCCACCGGGCGGCTGTACATCCACGACACCAGGCCGAGCGCGAAGAAGTTCTTCGAGCGGGCCGCGTCGCGCGAGGTGATCCCGTCGATGCCCTCCGTGGCGCGAACGGTCATCGAGGTCATCGGGACGCGAAACACCTGGTAGTCATCGAGCGTTCCGTCCTCGAGCGGGTTCGACCCGTACTCGGCCTTCTTCAACGTGGTTTTGGTGAACCCGTCCTCGTTGAGGATCAGGATGCCGCCGCGCTCGAGCTCGGGCAGGTTCATCTTCAGCGCCGCCGGGTTCATGGCCACCAGCGCGTTGGGGCGCCCCCCGGGCGTCAGGATGTCCCTGGACGCGAAGTGGATCTGGAATGCCGAGACGCCGGCCAGCGTCCCCGCCGGAGCCCGGATCTCGGCCGGGAAGTCCGGCAGCGTCACCAGGTCGTTGCCGATCAGGGCAGTGGCCGCCGCAAACCGGTTGCCCGCGAGCTGTATGCCGTCGCCCGAATCGCCCGCAAAGCGGACGACAACCCGCTCCTTTTCCTCTAGAACCTTGTTGCTCAAATCGCTCCGAAGCGCTCCGCGCTCCCGAAAACGATTCTACGCACCGGGGTCGATGGTCTATGCGACGGCGAATGCGCAGCGCGTCAGTAGCCGCCGCCACCTCCACCGCCGGAGGCGGCGATCGCGATCACGACGATGGCGACGATCGCCACCAGTACGGCAAGTCCGATCCAGGTCCGTCTGTTGAGAGCCACGAGTTTCACCTCCACCTGGGCTGTCCTGGGTCGTGTGTCCTATTTGGACTACTGCTCCCGGGAGGCCTGGGGTTCACTCCCGAGGAGGAACCGGTCAGTCCGCGCCGCCGAGCACGTTGCGGAGGAACTGGCGGGTCCGGACGGCCGGCGGGCTGCTGCCGTCGTACAGGTCGGCGACGTGGCCGGCGCCGCGGGCGACGTAATGGCGGGCGTCGGGAAACTCGGCCTCGACCATGCGCCCCTCGTAGGGGGTGGTCAGGTTGTCCAGCTCGCCGGAGACGACCAGGACCGGCGCCCGCGTCGGATGGTCCCCGGGGGAGATGGGCGGCTCGTACAGCTCCGACGGCCGCGGCGCCGTGAGGCAGTACTGGTACAGCGTTTCCGAGGACAGCGCCACCTCGCGGGGGCTGAACGGCTTCAGCGCGTCGTTGCGGTAGGTGCTGACCTTCTCGCTCCAGCTGCTGGCGCCGCTCCGCCTCGGAGGCGTCCTTCTCCCAGAGCAGCGGATAGTCGTTGCAGCTCAACACGTCCTCCTGCCGTCGACCGAGTAGTGGTGCAGGTGCCCGACGCCGAGCTTGGCGTCCGCGATCAGCACCTTCCAGGGGTGAGAGTCGCCGTGGACGAGCTTGCCTCCCGGCGCTGTCGATCCGCAGGTAGCTGTCGGGGACCCCAGTAGGCCGCCACGGACAGCACGTCGATCAGCGGGCCCGACCCCCTTGTGCCTGGAGCGCAGGAAGTGGACCAGCCTGTCGCAGGCGCTTGTTCGCGTTCCCGGAGCAGTCGGGCGAGCGCCGGCAGGCGATCGAGATCGAGCGGACGCCGGTCTCGATCAGGCTCGGATACCAGGCGCTCTCGCCGCGGGTCGGGTAGGCCCCGTCCAGCACCAGGGCGTTGAGTGTCTCGGGGTGGCGGAAGGCGTAGGACTGGGCCAGAAAGGTGCCGTAGGAGTCGCCGTAGAGGGTGATCCGGCCCAGGCCCAGCGCCCGCCGGACGTCGTTGATGTCGTCCGCGGCGGCGGAGGTGCGGTAGGAGCTGAACCGCGGGCCGAGTCGTTCCGCGCAGGTGGGGAGCGCGATCCAGTGCGGCGCCCGCCCGGACTGGAGGTCGCGACAGTCCAGCGGCGTGCGAGCGCCCCGTGCCGCGCATGTCGACCATCACCAGCTCGCGGCGCTGAAGCAGCGAGCCGAACAGCAGCACGAACGACCGGACGGTCCACGAGCTGGCGTAGCCCGGCCCGCCCTCGACGGCGAAGATCGTGCCGCGCGAGGGCCGCTGGCGCTGCTCTCGAGGCAGGACCGTGAAGCCGACCCTGGTGTTGCCCAGCGATGGGTCCTCGCGTTCGAACGGAACGCTGATCGCCCCGCAGCGAAGCGAGGTCGGGCCGGGCCCCTCCTTGCAGCGATGGAGGTCGCCCAGGGTCAGCGACGGGACTCGATAGGCGGGCTCCGCTTCCTCCCCTCCGCCGCAGGCCGCGAGCCCCCACAAGAGGACCGCCAGGCAAGCGACCGCGCCCAGGCCACGGGGTGCTCGCCGCGGAAATGCCCGATGCCCCGAGGCGAACGCCATCCGCCAATGATGCGTCAGAACGCGGCCGCGTGCGTGACGGCCCGCCAGCGGCCGGGAGTCCTGCTACGGTGGTTGCATCGGCCGGACGAGATTTCCGGCGAAACCGTGCCAGCGCTCGACGTTCTTGGTTACTCGTAGCCTCGCCGGTCGCAGCACATACCGGTGGAGGAACTAACGTGCCAACCGGAACTGTCAAATGGTTCAGCAGCGAAAAGGGCTTCGGCTTCATCACTCCTGATGACGGCTCGAAGGACCTGTTCGTGCATCAAAGCGCAATCCTCGGAGACGGGTACCGATCCCTGACCGAGGGCGCCAAGGTCTCCTACGACGCCGAGGCCGGCGACAAGGGGCCCAGGGCCGCAAACGTTCAAGCGGCGTAGCTAAGCCGCCAGTCGGATGATCCAGCATCGCCCGCCCGGGGCGCCGGAAGGCGCCCTGGCGGGCAAGGGAGCCGAGCTGTTGCACAGCTCGCGCTCCTGGGTTCGCCGTCACCCCACGGCCGTGACGCTCGCCGGGACCGCGGTGGTCGCCGGTGCGCTGGTGGTGGGGCTGTCGGGCAAGCGGGGTGACTTCGAAGCCGCGCTGCATGCCGCGCCGATCTGGATCCTCGCCGTGGCGGCCCTGCTCCATGTCTGCTGGCTGATCGCCCGCAGCGAGGCCTGGCACGTGTGTGTCGACGCGGCAGGCGGGAGCGTCAGCCGAAGACGCCTTTACCGGGCGGCGAGCGTCGGGTATCTCGGCAACCTCTTCAACGGGCAATTCGGCCTGGCGGTGCGGATCGCCGCCCTACGCCGCTCGGCACCCCAGGACAGCCCGGCTACACCCGTCTTGATCGCAGCCGAGCTGCCGATCGTGGTGGTGGAGGTCGCCCTTGCCGCACTGACGTCCTTCACGCTGGTGGGGCCGCTGGGCGTTCCCTGGTGGGTGCCGCTGATCTGCTTCACCGTCACGCTCGCAGTCATCGCGGGGCTCACGAGGCTCGCCCGCGACCGCCGGCAGGGCTTCTGGAAGGGCCTTGCAGTGATGCGCGGGCTGCAGGGCCGCAGTCGCATCATCGGTCTCATCGTGTTCGCCGTCTGCGCCCAGATCGCGCGAAACTGGCTGGTGCTGCAGGGCATCGGCATCGACGCTTCCGTTCTCGACTCCGTTGCGCTGCTGATCGGAGTGGCCGTGCTCGGCCTGCTTCCGATCGGTCCCAGTCTGGGTGCCGCGGCTGCTGTGGTGATCCTCGGAACTCATGGCGTGGCGCCGACCGCTGCCGCCGGGGCCCTGCTGACCGCAACCGGCGCCTTCGGCGCGCTCTGCTTCGCCAGCTGGGCGCTGGTCGATCGCCTGCGGCCATCTGCCGCGCCGCTTCCTTCCTGAGGCGCCATCCCAGGCGCCGCTGGGCGGCGCTTACGGACTCCTAACCGAGTCCTTGCCTCTTCATTGAACGGGCTTCACTGCTGCCTGACGGGCGTGGCCGATCCTGGATGCGCATTCCTGAACTCAACCGAAGGAGCAGACGGTGACGAACACACTCAAGCGCACCGCGACCGTGGCGGTGGCCGTAATCGTCCTCGTGGCGGCCCTGTTCAGCGCCCTGGCGGTGAGCCAGGCCCAAGCCGCCCTGAGGCACTTCGACGGCACGGTCCTGTCCAAGAACTCGGACGCGAGGACGTTCCGGATCGAGACCGAGAACGGGCGGAAGGTGAGGTTCCGTGTCAACCGGTCCACCGAGTTCGAGCGCATCGACGGTGGCTTCAGCGGCCTCCACCGTGGGCTTCCGGTCGAGGTGGACGCCAAGCGCACCGACCGCGGCCTGCTCGCCCGTCAGGTCGAGAAGCATCGTCGCGGAGGCGGTGGCGGCAGCGGCCGGCACTAGCCGAGCCGGTCGACCCAAAGAACCGATGGACGATCAAAGGAGGAAGTCACAGTGAAGAAGAGCCTGCTGACGGCACTGACGCTGGCGCTTGTGATCGGCGGGGCGACCGCCGTGTTCGCCGCCGTCGACAATCCGACGGCGCCAACCGCGACCACCACCACGGTCGAGGACATCTCCGGCCCCTGCGACGAGGCCGAGCACGCGAACGACCCCCGATGCGTGGGTGGCAACGACCGCGACGACCATGCCCGCGGCCATCGCGGCCACGGCGATGACGACGAGGTTCACGACGCCGGGATCGGCGAGGACGTCTCCGGTCCCTGCGACGAGGCCGAGCATGCGAACGACCCGCGGTGTGCGCCCGGCGCGCCGACCGGCCAGCTCGGGAACGACGAGGACGGCGACGACGACCGAGGGGCTGTCGACGACCACCTCGGCGAGGTCGATAACAGCGGCCCCGGGAGCCTCAACAGCGGCCCCGGGAGCCTCGACAGCGGCCACTCGGGCGAGGCCGACGACGACGACGGCGAGAGCGGCCACAGCGGCCCCGGGGGCGGTGGCGAGGGCGACGACGACTGAGCCCTCCCCCGATTCCCTTCGGGACACGAGCAGGCATGGGGCGGCTGCGGCCGCCCCACTGCCTGCCATCACCCTCTACAAGGCCCCGTACGATCAGGCAATGGCGGTTGCCCGAAGGAAGATCCTGCTGGTCGAGGACGAGGCCTCGATCGTCAAGCCCCTGGCGGACGCGCTGGGCCGGGAGGGCTTCGATGCCCACGTCGCAGGGACCGCGGCCGACGCGATCGAACTAGGGCGTCAGCTCGAACCCGACCTCGTCCTGCTGGACCTGATGCTTCCCGATGGCTCCGGATTCGACGTCTGCCGGGAGCTTCGGCGCACGAGCGACGTGCCGATCGTGATGCTGACCGCGCGCGGCGACGAGGCCGATCGCGTCGTCGGACTCGAGCTCGGGGCCGACGACTACGTGGTCAAGCCCTTCAGCGCCCGTGAGGTGATCGCCCGCATCCGGGCCGTGCTCAGACGTGCCGGACCAGCGCCTGCAACCGTCGAAGGCCCGATTGAAATCGGCGACCTCCGGCTCGACCCGGAACGGCGCAGCGTCGAGCACGCCGGCGAGCCCGTGGAGCTCGCCCGCAAGGAGTTCGAGCTGCTGCACCGCCTGATGCGCGAGGCCGGCAGGGTGATCACGCGTGAGCAGCTGATCGAGGATGTCTGGGACATGAACTGGTTCGGCTCCACCAAGACCCTCGACGTTCACGTGTCGAACCTGCGCCGCAAGCTCGAGGAGGACCCCGCCGCGCCGCGTTACATCCACACCGTCCGCGGCGTCGGATTCCGGTTCTCGGCTCCGAACGAGGCCGAGGGCTGATCCGGGGGCGCAGACGACGATGAGCCTGCGTGCGACGCTCCTCGCGGCCTTCGCCTACGTGCTGCTGGTCGTGATCGTGGTGCTCGAGGTGCCGCTCGTGCTCAACATCTCCCGCCGCGTCGACGCCGAGGTGAAGGCCGAGTCATCCGGCCAAGCTCAGCTGATCGCGACCACGGCTGGCGACCAGCTCAATCGGCGAGGCGCCATGCAGCGCCTGGTCGAACGCTCCGCTGGCGCCCTCGGGGGTCGCGTGATGGTGGTGGACGACTCGGGTCGAGTGCTCGTCGACTCGGAGGGCCCCGGCCTGCGTGGCGCCTCCTACCGTACCCGCCCCGAGATCGGGCAGGCGCTCGCCGGTCAGACCTCCCAGGGCACCCGCGAGAGCTCCTCGCTCGGCGAGGACCTTCTCTACACCGCGACGCCGGTGCTTCGGCGGGGACGGCCGGTGGGCGCTGTGCGGGTCACCCAGAGCGTCGATGCGGTTCAGACCGAGGTCCGCAACGATGCCCTCGCACTGGTCGGGGTCGGGGCGGGGGCAGTCGTGCTTGGCCTGGGGGTCGCCTGGCTTCTCGCCGGATTCCTCTCGCGACCATTGGGCTCGCTCGCTCGCACGGCGCGACGCATCGGTGCCGGCGATCTGGATGCGCGCGCGCCCGAGACGGGGCCCGGGGAGCAGCGCGAGGTGGCCCGGGCAATCAACGAGATGGCCGCGCGGCTGAAGGAGGCGCTCGGAGCGCAGCGCGACTTCGTCGCCAACGCGTCCCACCAGCTTCGCACCCCGCTGACCGGCCTCCGCCTCCGACTCGAGGCGGCAAGCAGCCGCTCCACCGAGTCCCAGGTGATCGAGGATCTGGGCGCGGCCGAGCGGGAGGTGGCTCGGCTCAACGGGCTGCTCAACAACCTCCTGACCCTGGCCAAGCAGGGGCAGGCATCCCCTCAGCCGAGCCCGGTCAGCGTCCCCGCCGCAGCCAGGGCCGCGCGCGACCGTTGGCAGGCGGATGCCCGGCGGGGTCGCCAGCACCTGTCACTCTCGGGCGCGGACGACGTCGAGATCCTCGCCTCGCACGAGGACCTGGGGATCGTGCTCGACAACCTGCTCGAGAACGCAATCAAGTACTCGCCGTCGGGCGGCATGGTGACGATCGAATGGGGCGCCGGTTACCCCTCGGCGGCCGAACGGGGCTCCGGGTTCGTGGCGGTCTGCGACGAGGGTCCCGGGCTGGCCCCCGGGGAGGAGAAGCGCGTCCTTGGCCGCTTCTTCCGCGGCGGCGCCGGCGCCGCGCAGCCCGGGACTGGCCTCGGCCTGGCGATCGTCGACGTCCTCGCCCGCCGCTGGCACGGCTCGGTCGAGCTCCGCAACCGCCCCTCCGGGGGCCTGCGGGCAGAGGTCAGGCTTCCGCTGGCCGCCAAGCGGGCGAACAGCGCCACGGACGGCTTGCCAAACCTTCGGAGTGACTTTGGAAAGTCCTTACCCGGCCACCGCTAACGTGATCGGCAGATGAACCTTCGCCAAAAATTCGGGTTCGGCTCGCTCGCCGTTCTGGGTCTGCTGGTCGCGGCGGCCATGGGCGTGTTGGCGAACGCCATCGCCGGCGACTCGATCGGGCTCTCCGCGAAGCCGCTCCGGGCCGGCGACCGGCTCGCGCCGGCGGCGGCTGGCCGCTCGTCCTCAGAGGGACGCCAACGGGCCCGCTCCGGACCCGATCGCAGCCAGGCCAAGGACCGCGGCCAGGCCACGCCGACAACGCCGACAACGCCGACCACGCCGCCTGCCCCCACCACTCCGGCAACGCCGCCGCCGGTCACCGCCGTGGAGCCAGGTGACGACCACGGCGGCGCGGTGGACAACTCGGGCCCGGGCTCGCTCAACAGCGGCAGCGGCAGCTCGGGCGACGGGAGCGGCAGCGGAGCGGCAGCTCCGGCAGCGGCAGCTCCGGCGACGACTAGCCTCGACCGACGCTGCGAGGGGCGGCGGACCTGACTCGCGGGCCTCTCCAGATTGTCGTGACACGCGTGTCATGACAACTGGAGTGGCCCGCTCGGCAGGTCCGCCGCCCCTCGCAGTCGCTCCGCGCCCTCCGCCCCGCGGTAGGCTCGTCTCGATGGAGGGGAGGGACCGGGGCGATTGGAAGCCCTACGCGTTGAAGATCGCCGTGCTCGCCGGCGCCTATTACGGCGCTGCCAAGCTCGGCCTCAGCCTCGCGTTCGCGGCGCCGAGCGTGACGGCGATCTGGGCGCCAACGGGAATCGCCCTGGCGGCGATCGTCCTCTGGGGATATCGGGTCTGGCCGGGCGTTGCCCTGGGGGCCCTGCTGGCGAACGCTTGGACCGGCGTGCCGTTCTACACCGTGCTCGGAATCACGGTCGGGAACACGCTCGAGGGGCTCGCCGGGGCCTACCTCTTGCGCGAGCTCGCCGACTTCCGGCCCTCGCTGGAGCGGGTTCGCGACGTGCTGGCGCTGGCGGTCGCCGCGGCGGCGAGCACCGCGGTCAGCGCCACGATCGGCGTCACCAGCCTGCTGGTCGGCAATGAGATCTCCTCGAATGATCTGGGCTCCGCGTGGCGCACCTGGTGGCTGGGAGACATGGGCGGGGACCTGGTGGTCGCCCCGGCGATCCTGGTCGCCGTCACCCACTGGCCCTACCGGCGGGCGCCCGGGCGGATCCCTGAGGCCGTGGTGCTGGCGGTCGCGGCGGTGGGCGTGACCGCCTTCGTCTTCTCGCACGAGACCCCGCTTATCTTCATCCTCTTCCCGCTCGGGGTCTGGGCGGCGTTGAGGTTCTGGCAGCCGGGCACCGTCGTCGGGATCCTGCTCGTAGCCAGCGTCGCCATCCCTCTGACCGAGGCCGGCAACGGCCCCTTCGCAGGGGAGTCGCCAGACGACAGGCTGTTGCTCGCGCAGGGCTTTCTGGGCGTCGCCAGCATCACGATGCTGGTGATGTCCGCGGTAATCACCGAGCGCCGCCGCGCCGAGGAGACGGTCAAGGCGATCGCGGGCACCCTCCAGGAGAGCCTGCTCCCGTCGCACCTGCCCGTAATCCCCGGTGTCGACGCCGCGGTGGACTTCCGCGCGGCGGGCAATCACCTGGTGGGAGGCGACTTCTACGACCTGTTCGCGCAGGATGATGGGAGCTGGACAGTGGTGGTCGGAGATGTGCTCGGCAAGGGGGCAGCCGCGGCGGCCACCACCGGCCTCGCCCGCTATACGCTGCGAGCCGCGGCCGTCCACGAAAGCCGGCCCAGCCGCATCCTGGCACTGTTGAACGACGCGATGCGAAGGCAGTCTCCCGACCAGTCCTGCACGGTCGCCTGCGGCCGGCTGGAGATCAAGCCGGTGGACGGCGCCCGGGTGACCCTGTCGGTGGGAGGACACCCATTGCCCTTGGTGCTGCGCGGGGACGGACGGGTCGAGCCGGTGGGCGAGCACGGCACCATGCTCGGGGTGCTATCCGACCCGGAGCTGGCCGACCAGACAGCGGATCTCGCCCCCGGGGACTCGCTCGTTCTCTATACCGACGGGCTGACCGACGCCTATGCCCCCGGCCGGATCGTGACGCGGGCAAGCCTGATCGCCGCACTCCAGTCGTGTGCCGGCCGCAGCGCAACCGAGATCGCCGGCCAGCTTCACGAGGTGGCTCTCGGCTCCATCAGGACGGAGCCACGGGACGACATCGTCCTGCTGGTTCTCCGCGTCTCCGAGCACGGGGCCGGGGTCCGTCCGGGATAGTGGTGGTCGAAGGCGCATGAGTCCCCTCGCCGAGCTCAACCTCGAGTCGATCGCCGGCCTGCCGGTGGCGCACCTGCTGGGCGAGATCGACCTATCGAACGCGGCCGCGCTGCAGAGCGAGATGGCGGATGCGGTCGGCAGCCAGCCTGACGGGCTGGTTGTCGACCTGAGCGAGCTCGAATTCATCGACAGCACCGGCATCCGCATGCTCTTCGACCTGGCAGCGAGCCTGAAGCGGCATCAGCAGGCGCTGCGGGTGGTGGTGCCGGACCAGTCTCACCTTGCGGACATCCTGGAGGCGGTCGGACTGCAGCGGGCCGCGGCCACCGACCACAGCGTGGACACCGCAGTCGCGGCGCTGACTCGCACCGGGTAGTCCGGAGATCGCCCTTGCACGGCGAAGCCCCTGGTCCATAGGCTGGCCGGCATGGACTATCAAACGATCACCTACGAGCAGGACGACCACGTCGTCCAGCTCACCTACAACCGCCCCGAGCAACGCAACGCGATCAGCCGCGAGATGAACGCGGAACTGCACGACGCCTGGCAGCGCTTTCGCGACGACGACGCTGCCTTCGTGCTCGTGATCACCGGAGCCGGCGAGGCCTTCTGCGCCGGCTGGGACCTCGAGGACGCGGCCGAATGGCCGCTGGAGGAGTGGGACAAGTTCCGTCGCGACCTACACAACTGGCCCGGCGCCTGCGGCTACACGCGCCGGGTCGACGTCTTCAAGCCGGTGATCGCCGCCGTCAACGGCTGGGCGGTCGCGGCCGGACTGGAGAATGCCCTGCTCGCCGACATCCGTATCGTGGCCGAGAACGCGGTCTTCGGGGCTCTCGAGCGCCGCTGGAACATCGTTGCCGGAGACGGGATGACGGTCCGTCTGCCCCTGGCCGTGGGCTGGGGCCGGGCGATGGAGATGATCATCACCGGCCGTTCCGTGGATGCGGCGGAGGCCCTTCGGATCGGCCTCGCAACGGAGGTCGTCCCGGAGGGCATGGCGCTGGAACGCGCCCTGGAACTTGCCCATCGGGTTGCCGAGCTGCCGCAGGGCGCGATCCGCACCGACAAGGAGACGATGATCCGCAACGTCGGTCGCACCTTCGAGGAGCAGCTGCGCCAGGAGGCGGAGGCCTGCCTGTCGATGTTCATGCGCAAGGACTCCCACGCGATTGGCGCGCGCGCCTTCAAGGAACGCCGCGCGCCCGAGTGGCCCCACCACGGCCTATAGGGCCGGGCCACGCAGCGGGCTTCATCCGGGGCCCCGGGCCGGAGTACACCGGGCCCGGCGGCATGACAGAATGCTGCCCGCAGTGAAGGGGGAGAGCCGGAGGCTGAGTCGCCCGAGGGCCGTGCTGGCGGCGCTCGGCGTGGCGGGCTGCGCGATCGCCGCGCTGGCGCCGGGCATTGCGCAGGGAGCCCTGCCCCCGATCGACACCAGCGACGCCGACCGCTGCGACTTCATCGCCAAGCCGAACAACGGGCTCTGCCTGCTGCCGTTTCCGAACGACTACTACACGGTCCGTGACCCGAGCACAGCTCACCGGACTCCGGGTCAACCTGAAGACTGCGGCGATGCCCGCGAACGACGACGGCAACGCAGATCGACGCCCCGCCATATAACCGCAACGACGGGTTCAGCCCGGGGCAGCCGATCGTCCTCAAGGTTCCGGGCCTGAACAGCACCGCGGCGATGAACCGCACCGGCGCGGTGCCGATCAACCACATCGGCCGCTACCAGGATCCCAACCAGCCGATCGTCCTCATCGATGCCGACACCGGGAAGAGGTGGCCCATCTGGGCGGAGATCGACTCCAACGCCACCCAGCCCGGCAAGGTGGCGCTGGAGATACACCCGGCCAGGAACCTCGTCGCCCGCCACCGCTACATCGTCGCGCTGCGGCGGCTGAAGACCGCCGGCGGCGAGACCATCCAGGCTCCGGCGGCGTTTCGCTACTACCGCGACCGCGTCCCCTCCGATCAGCAGGCGATCAATCAGCGCCGCGCCCACTTCGAGGACATCTTCCAAACCCTGAATCAGGCCGGGATCGGACGCCAGGACCTCTACCTGGCCTGGGACTTCTCGGTCGCCAGCGACCAGAACATCGCCGCCCGCGTGCTTCGCATGCGCAACGACGCCTTCGCCAAGCTCGGGGACACGAAGCTCGCGGATCGGATCGTCCAGGGGGGCTCGCCGGCGTTCGACGTCACCGACGTCATCAACTACACGCCGGCGCAGAATGCCCAAGTCGCGCGCGAGGTGAAAGGCACCTTCACAGTGCCCTGCTACCTGGCGCCGGACTGCGCGCCCGGGTCGCGGTTCCAGCTAGACGGCAGCGGCCTGCCCACCCGGCACGGCAACTGGTCCGCCAACTTCCACTGCATCATCCCGCGCTCCGCCGTTGCCGGCACCCCGGCGCCGGCACGTCCGTCGCTGTATGGGCACGGGCTGCTCGGGAGCGCCGGGGAGGTGACCTCGAGCGGCCAGGCCGAGCTGGCGAACACCTACAACTTCGTCCTCTGCGCCACCGACGAGATCGGCATGTCGGAGAGCGACATCCCCACCGCGGTTGGGATCCTGCAGGACTTCTCGCACTTCCCCGAGCTCGCCGACCGGCTCCAGCAGGGACTGCTGAACGAGCTCTACCTGGGCCGAGCGATGATCCATACGAACGGCTTCAGCACGCACCCGGCGTTCCACGTCAACGGCACCCTGAACACGCCGTCGGTGATCAACAGAAGCCAGCTCTACTACGACGGCAACAGTCAGGGCGGGATCATGGGCGGCGCGCTGACCGCGATCTCACCCGACTTCACCCGCGCGGCGCTGGGCGTGCCGGCGATGCGCTACTCGCTGCTCCTGCCGCGTTCGATCGACTTCGACACCTACGCGGCGGTCTTCTACCCCGCCTACCCGGACGAGCTCGCGCGCCCGTTGATCCTCTCGCTCGCCCAGATGCTGTGGGACCGCGGCGAGCCCAACGGCTACGCGCGCCGGATGACGGACACACCGCTGCCGAATACGCCGCGGCACAAGGTGCTGTTGAACGTCGCCTTCGGCGACCATCAGGTGTCGAACTGGGCCGCCAACGTCGAGGCATGGACGATCGGCGCCTCCACGCACCAGCCGATCCTCGATCCGGGCCGTTGGCCAAACGTGGACAAGCTCTTCGGCATACCTCGCATCGCCAACTATCCGTTCGACGGGTCGGGGATCGTCTACTGGGACACCGGGCCCGTGCGGCCCGACCCCGACAACCCGGGTGAGACGATCGGCGTGCCTCCACCGCCGATGGCCAACGTGCCGAACCGCGGCGGCGAGGACCCCCACGGCGCGCCTCGCGGAGCGCCGGACGCGCTGAAGATGGTGTCCGGGTTCCTGCGGCCGCAGGGCGCGATCACCAACGTTTGCGGCAACAGTCCCTGCTACGCGGGCGGCTGGACCGGGCCGTAGACCGGCTAGGGCGTCGAGCCCTCCTGCGCTTGGACCAGTCGTCGTATCGACTCGATCGGGAACTCGTCCTGCATGCTGCCGTCGCGCCGCTCGGCCGGGCGGGCCGCCACGAGGCAGTTGTAGACCGCCTCGTGGGCCGCCTCGTAGGCGGCGGCGAAGTAGGGGTTCAGCTCGCGGGCCGGCGGGCTCGTCGGAGGCGGTGCTGAAGGCGAGGCCGATCTCGCCGGATCCCTCGGACGCGAAGGACCCGGCGCGCGCCAACCCCAGTAGCGGGCGCAGCGCCAGACGGCGCAGCGCCAGCGGGGAGAGCGGCGCGTCGGTCGCGCACACCGCGATGCAGGAGCCCTGGTCGGTGGCCGGGGCCGGAGCCGGATCGAGCCGGGACCCGAGGACGTCGAGGTACTCGCGATAGCCGAAGTTGCAGAGCAGGAGAACGCCGACGTGGTGATCGCCGACCGACCGCGAGGCGGTCCCGATTCCACCCGGGTACTCGAAGCACACCATGCCCGTGCCGGCCCCCACGCTGCCCTCCGCGACCTCGGCGCCGAGCTGCTCGCAGGCCCGCTCGACGTCGGCGGCAACGACGGTCCGCGAGTCGGCCATCTCGCCGTCGTTGCACTCGCCGACCACGGGGATGACCACGTCGTCGGGCCCCCTGCCCGAGGCGAGCACCGCGGCCTGATAGACGGTGCCGACGGCATGTGTCCCGCAGAGGTAGACCGGTGTCCCCATCCAACCCGTTTCCTCGATCTCGAGCTTCGCCGTCAGCTCGCCGGTGCCGTTGACGGTCGCCACGCCCGCCGGCACCGGAAGCGACGGCGGCGCCACGACGGTCACGCCGGTGCGCTCGCCGCTCGCCGCCTGCGCATGGCCAACTCGGACACCCGGCACGTCCGTGATCGCGTTTCGCGGCCCGGGCTCGATCTGGCCGACGGGCCGGCGATCTCGCGCCAGCGCTGCTCAGCCATCGCCGGCACCGTCACCTCCGTCCCCGCCAGGGCCGGGTCGTGCAGCAGGCAGGCGGCGAGCTGGCCGCGCCCGCCGGCGGGCAAAAGCGGCGGATCGACGCGATCGCAGGGCTCGAAGCGCCGCGGGCACCGGGGGTGAAAGCGGCACCCCGAGGACGTCGGTGGGATCCGGGAGCTCCCCGGTCAAGCGGCTCGCGCTTCGGCGCCCCGCCCAGCCGAGGGCACCGGCACGGCGGCGACGAGCGCCTGCGTGTAGGGATGGCGGGGGCGCTCGATCACGTCGACGGCCGAGCCCTGCTCGACGATCCGCCCCAGGTACATGACCGCGATCCGGTCGCAGAGCGACCACGCGAGGCTGAGATCGTGAGTGATGAAGACCAGCGCCAGGTCCCGGCGCCGCTGCAGCTCGACCAGGACCGCCAGGATCTGGGCGCGCACGGAGGCATCGAGCATGGAGACCGGCTCGTCGCAGATCAGCCCCTCGGGCTCGAGCACCAGCGCCGCGGCGATTGCCACCCGCTGGCGCTGGCCGCCCGAGAGCTGGTGCGGATAGCGGGAGAGAAAGCGCTCGGGCTCGAGGCCGACGTCCTCGAGCGCTCGCCGCACGCGACCCTCGTGCTCGGCGCGGGGAACACCCTGCACGACGGAGCGGCTCGGTGACGATCGCGGTCACCCGTTGGCGCGGGTTCAGCGTCTGGTAGGGGTCCTGGAAGATCATCTGCACCCGCCGGCGCAGCTCGCCGAGGCTGGCCTTGCCGTTCACCGCCTGCCCGTCGAGCGCCACCTCCCGCCGGCGGGCTCGAGCAGGCCGAGCATGGCGCGCGCAAGCGTCGACTTGCCGCAGCCGGACTCCCCCACCACTCCCAGGATCTCGCCGCGCCGCCACTCGAGCGAGACGCCGTCCAGCGCCCGGGCCACCCTGCGCCGCGGCCGCGGAACTCGATCGCCGAGGTCCCGGACCTCCATCAGCGCCTCGTGCTCATCCGCCGCCTCCAAAGGCGGTGGCCTCGCGTCGTCCGGCCACTCGGCCCAGGGCGCGAAGTGACAGGCCGCCGCCTGGCCGGGGCGCACCTCGCGCAGCGGCGGATCGGAGAGGCACTTCTCGGCGGCGTAGGGACAGCGCGGCCGGAACCGGCAGCCCTCCGGCATGTCGCCCGGGTCGGGCGGGCCACCGGGAATCGGCTCGGCGAGCCCGCGGGCGCCGCCGATCACGGGCAGCGATTCGAGCAGGCGCTTGGTGTACGGATGCTGGGGGCGTCGAACACCGAGCGCACGGGCCCGGTCTCCACGATCCGCCCGGCGTACATGATCGCGATCCGGTCGCAGGTCTCGGCCAGCACGCCGAGGTCGTGGGAGATCAGGATCAGCGCCAGCCCGAGCTGCTCGCGCAGCCGCTCGAGCAGCTGAAGGACCTGCGCCTGAATCACGACGTCGAGCGCCGTGGTCGGCTCGTCGGCGATCACCAGCGACGGATGGCAGGCGAGCGCCAGGGCGATCATCATCCGCTGGCGCTGGCCGCCGGAGAGCTGGTGCGGGTAGCGGCGACCGAGGCCCGGCGTCAGCCCGACTGTCGTCAGCAGCTCGCCGATCCGGTCGCGCACCGCCTTCGCGCCGGCGCGCGTCGTGCAGGCGGATCGCCTCCGCGATCTGGGCATCGACGCGCTGCACGGGATCCAGCGAGTTCATCGCCCCCTGGAAGACGAGCGAGACGTGGCGCCAGCGCACGACGCTGCATGCCGGCCTCGGTTCGCCTCCCGATGTTGATCGGCTCGTCCGCATCCGGGCGGGCGCAGCGTGACCGTGCCCGGACTGCGTCAGGGCGGGTGGCAGCAGCTTCATCAGCGCCAGCGCGGTGGTGGTCTTGCCGCAGCCCGACTCGCCGGCCAGCCCCAGCGCCTCGCCCCGCTCCAGCGCGAAGTCGACGCCGTCGACGATCGGCTCGACCGCCGTGGTCGACCCGCAGGTCGCTCACCTCGAGCAGCGCGTTCACGCTCGCTGCGTCCCGTAGCCGCGGGTTGATGTACTCCTCGAACAGTAGCCGAGCATCGGCGACGGCGAGGACGAGGACCGTGATGCACAGCCCCGGCGGGATCACGTACCACCACGCCTCCGCGCTGGGCGCGCCCGGACTCGAAGGCGTTCTCGAGCATCGTGCCCCACGAGATCCGCGTCGGGTCGCCGAGGCCGAGGAACGACGAGAGCGGCCTCGGAGAGGATCGCCACCGCCACGATCAGGACCGTGTTGGCGAAGATCAGCGGCAGCGTGTTGGGGAGGATGTGCGTCCGGATGATGTAGCCGTCCTTCGGCCCCCAGGGCGCGGGCGCGCTCGACGAAGGCGCGCTCCCGGAGCGTGAGCACCTGCGCGCGGACGATCCGCCCGGTGCCCGCCCACGAGGTGAGCCCGATGACGGCGATCAGGACGGTCAGCGAGGGATCGAGCAGCCGCGCCAGGACGATCATCAGCGGCAGCGTCGGGATGACCAGGAACCAGTTCTCGAGCGCGTCGAGGCTGCGGTCGGTCCAGCCGCCGAAGTAGCCGCCCAGCGAGCCCGACGACCGAGCCGAGCACTGCCGAGATCGACCGCGGCGGCGAAGCCGACGACGATCGAGACCCGCGCGCCGACCAGGAGCTGGGAGAAGACGTCGGAGCCGTTGCTCGGTCGTGCCCAGCAGATGGTCGGATGCTGGGCGGAGCAAGCACGTCGAGGCTCGAGGCGTCGGGATCGTAGGGCGCGATCAGCCGCGCCGAAGACGGCCATGAAGGCGAACAGGCCGAGCACCGCCGAGCCCGATGCGGCCGCGCCAGGTGCCGAGCAGGAGATCGCGGACGCCGCGTTCGCTCGTGAGCCGATCGGCTCGTGCCCCGGTGCGATCAGCGTCGCGCTGGCGATCTGCTCCGGTCACTCATGTCGACTGCACCCGCGGGTCGAGGTAGAAGTAGAGGCAGTCGGCGAGCAGGTTGGCCAGGATCACCCCGGCGGAGAAGACGAGGAAGGTTCCCTGCAGCACCGGGAAGTCCTTGTCGTTGATCGCCGTGGAAGCTGAGCTCGCCCAGGCCCGGCCAGGAGAAGATGGTCTCGATCGTGATCGCGCCGCCGACCACCGCCCCGAACTGGATCGCCGACAGCGTCACCAGCGGCAGCAGCGCGTTGGGCACCGCGTGGCGGCGGACGACCCGCTCCCAGGGCAGGCCGGTCGCCCGCTTGACCGTGATGAAGTCCTCGGTCAGCACGTCGACCATCGACGAGCGCATGATCAGGAAGTACTGGCCGAGCAGCATCAGGGTCATCGCCGTGGCGGGAAGAAACAGGTGCTTGGCGACGTCCGAGCGCGTTCGTCGAAGCAGCTCGAGAACTCCACCCCGGGAGTCACCTGCAGCCCGGCCGGGAAGATCGGTATCCAGACGGCGAAGACGAGGATCAGGATGATCCCGATCCAGTACTCGGGCGCCGCGTAGGTGAACAGGCTGAAGCCGAGCAGGCCGTCGTCGGTTTTCCTGCCGCGCCGCGTCGCGGCGACCACCCCCATCCAGCCCGATCAGAGTCGCGAGCAGCGTGCCGGTGCCCGACCAGCAAGCAGGGTCCACGGCAGCGCCTCCTTGATCTCGTCCCAGACCGGTTGGCGGCGAGCGCTGGCTGATGCCCGAGATCGAGGCGTCGCCGTGTCGCCGACGTAGTCGGCGAACTGGCCGAGGAGCGGCTTGTCGAGCCCGTAGTCGTGCGCAGGTCGCTCGATCTCCGCCGGGGTCGCCTGCGGCAGGCGGGCGAGCTGGGTGGTCGGGTCGCCCATGACCCGGAAGAGGAAGAAGTTGAAGACGATGACGAAGGCGAGCGTCAGCAGCGCCGCCGCCGACCTTGCCCGCCAGCCAGCGGCCGCTCATCGAGGCGCTCCGTCATTCCTCGACTTCCAGCTCGGCTCGCTGCTCGCGGCGGACGCCGCGAGCGGATCACGAAGAACGCGCCTGCGCCGACGACCGACCACCGCGATCACGGCGATCGCGATCCCCGAGCCGCCGCCGCCGCTCTCGCCGCTCGGAGGCGTCGGCCGGGGTCGAGCGACAGCAGCGGCTCGTAGGTGATCTGGTCGCAGATGATGTCACCGGTCGCGTCCTCCGGACAGACCGGCTCGACGTTCGCAACCGGTCGGTCCGGTAGGCCTGCAGATTCGGGTCCTCGGTCAGGACGATGTACGGGAGGTCCTCGCTGGGTGAGCGCGACCATCCGCTGGATGATCTCCTTGCGCTTGGCGATGTCGAACTCCCCGGCCTGCTCCTTGATAGAGCCGGTCGTACTCGGGGTTCGAGTAGAACGAGTCGGAGTTGCCGCCGATCTCGCCGGTCAGGAAGAGGCTGAGCAGGAAGCTCGGGTCGTAGGGGTCGCCGCCCCAGCCCCAGATGAATGTGTCGTAGGCGGGGGCGGGCTTGCCGTTCGACCTTGCGGATGGTAATGGTCATAGAGCTTGTCGGTGCTGACCACCTGGACGTTGAACTCGATGCCGATCGGCCGCAGCCTCCTCGGCGATCAGCTTCGCCGCCTGGATGGTCGGACGGCGACTCCGAGCGGACGTAGAGGTTGAACGAGAGCTCCTGGTCGCCCTTGGTTCGCGGGTCGTCGCCGTTGTCGTGCCAGCCGGCGTCGTCGAGGATCTGCTTAGCCTTGTCGGGATCGAGCGGGTAGTCCTGCGCCGGCTGCCTCGTAGAAGGTCCTGTAGAACGGCGGCAGGATTCCGTGACCCGGGAACGACGTGTCCCGGGAGGCGATCTCGTTGATGCGCTCGCGGTCGACCGCGTAGGCGAGTGGCCTGGCGGACGGCTGGGTCCTGGATCGCGGGATTGAACTCGGCGTCCGGGCAGTTCTTCGCCGGGCAGCTGTTGAACGCCATCTCCGTGTACGCCGGTGATGACGCCTTGAGCGTGTCGATGTCGGGCTGCGTCACCGATTCGCGCGAAGCCAGCGGGTGACACCTCGGGCGACCATGTCGACCTCGCCGACCTGCAGCGCGCGCTCGGCGGCGTCCTGATTGCCGTAGCTTGATGAACTGGATCTCGTCGAACTCAGGCTCCGGCCCCCGGAAGTCGGGGTTCTTCTCCATCGTCGTGATCCGGTTCGGCTCGAAGTCGGTGACGATGAACGGACCGCTCCCGACCAGCGGGAGCTTCGGGCTGGTACGAGCCGGTGAGGTCGCTCGACCGGCACCTTGCCCCAGACGTGCTTGGGAAGGATGTAGATGAACAGGCCGCCGACGATCCGGGCGTCGGGCCGGCTGGTCTTGATCACGACCGTGTTGTCGTCGGGGGTCTCGATCTTGGTGATGTTGTCCGTGTAGCTCGTGAACAGCGTCGCCGTTGCCGCCGAGCATCTCGAGTGAGTACTTGACGTCGTCGGAGGTGATCGGCTTGCCATCGGACCACTTCGCGTCGGGGTCGAGGTGGAACGTGACGGTCTTCTTGTCGTCGGAGACCTCCCAGCTCTCCGCGATGCCCGGGACCGGCGTCAGGTCCTTGGGGCTGAAGTTGACGAGCAGGTCCCAGTTGAGCGCCCAGATCGTGAAGGCCTCCTCGTCCTGGCCGACGTAGGGGTTGATTGTCGACGGGTTCTGCGCCCAGCCGATCTTCAGCACCTGGTCTCCCTGCTCGGAGTCCTGGGCCCCGGTCGGCGCGGCGATCAGCGCGACGGCCAGCATGACCGTGGCGGCAAGTGCCGCGGCCATCGTCCACATGCTCCTGAACCTCATCCCTATGCCCCTTCCTGTTGTGTTTGCGTCGCTGGGGTCACGGCCGCCTCGAGCACCTCGAGCGTCTTCGCGCCCGCGTCGAGCCGAGCGGTGACGCCGAGCGGCATCGTCGCCATGTGCTTCCCGTGGCCGACCGGCACGTTCGCGATCGCCGGGATCCCCAGCGGAGCGATCAGCTCGTCGAGGATCTCCTCGATCGAGAGCGTCGACTCCGATGCCTCGGGCATCGGTCTGAGCCTTCAAGTTGACGTCGGTCCCGAACACGAAGCCGGCGGCGCTGTCGAGCTTGCCGGCGCGGACCAGGTGGTTGAGCGCCGTGTCGACCAGGTACGGCTCGGTGTTCAGGTCCTCGACCATCACGATGCAGCCGTCGGTCTGCACCTCGTACGGCGTGCCGATGCTCGAGCTCAGGAGGGTCAGGTTCCCGCCGACGAGCGGAGCCTCGGCGACCCCCTCGCCCACGGTCAGCACGTAGGGGTTCTCGGGGTCCTCGAACACGCGCCCCAGCGGCTCGGGCTCGAACGCGCGATGGAACCAGCCTCTCGTCTCATCCGTGAGCTCGTCCTTTTTCGCGTGAAGCGCAGGAAGTTCGGGCCGTAGAACGACACCCAGTCCGCGTGGGCGGCGAGCGCGAGATGAAGGGCGGTGATGTCGCTGTAGCCGCAGACGATCCGCGGCTCGCCGAGCGCGCTCCAGTCGATCCGGTCGTGCAGCCGCGCGGTCCCGTAGCCGCCGCACAGCGCGTGGACCATGTCGATGCCGGGCTCGCTGAGCGCCCACTGCAGGTCCGCGGCGCGCTCCTCGTCCGTTCCCGCCAGGTATCCATGGACCTTGCGGTGGTTGGGCCCGAAGACCACTCGGTGGCCGCGAGCCTCGAAGTACGCGGTCGCCTGCTCGATCTCGGAGCGCTCCTGCGGCGGGCTCGCGGGCGCGACCACCGCGATCGTCGCCTGTTCGGGAAGGGCTGGTGGCTTGACAGGCAGGATGCCTCCCCTACGCCGGCACCGCCGGGACGGCGTGTCGGGAGACGCTGTCGATGGCTTCCGCGATCAATGCCCGTGATGCCTGCAGCGAGCCGAGCACCAGCTCGACGTGGAGCTCGGCCACCTGCTCGAGCTTCAACGGCCCCGCGCGGGTCGAACCACAGCGCGACCCCGGTGCACTGCAGGAGGATCGCGTAGGTCGCCACGTTCGCGTCCGAGGCGCGCAGCGAGCCGTCCCGGATGCCGTCCCGGATCATCTCGCTGAAGATCGCCTGGTAGTCGTCGCGCTTGGCGATCAGCGCCCGCCGCGGCCCCTCGGTGAGCGCCCGGATCTCGCTGTCGGTCACGAACGCCGCGCGCCGGTGGATGCCGTGGAAGACGACGTGCTCGCGCACCGCCGCGGCCAAGCGCAGCGCCGGGCGCTCATGCCGATCCATGGCCGCGACGACCTTCTCGGTCAGCGCTCCATGAAGTCGTCCTGGAGCTGCACGAGGATCGCTTCCTTGCTCGGAGTACCAGTGGTAGATCGCCGCCGGCTGCACCCGCGCCGCGGACCCGATCGCACGCATCGAGGTCGCGTGGTAGCCGCGCCGGGCGAACAGCTCGAGCGCCGCCCGGTGGATGGCCTCTCGCGTCCCGGGGCCACGCCGGCTCGACGAGCGTCCGTCCTGTGGCGACGCCGGTCGGGTCCTGCGCTCGGAAGTCGACCGCTCAGCCAAGCTGCAGCAGCTCCGGGTCTGATCCTGGGTCGCGACCTCGCGCCCCAGCTGCCTGGTCATGTCCACCGCCATCTCGACCAGCGCCGCGTTCGACGGAGGCATGGACGCCGCGGCTGATGTAGGCGACGTCCTCGAGCCCGGTGCGGATCCCGGGCGCGCCGTGGAGCAGCGCCAGCGCCATCATCCGCTGGTGGTGGCGCCCGATGCAGGTCACGGTCCAGAACGTCTCCGCGCGGCAGCGGGCGGAGCATCGCGACCAGCGCCTCGGGCGAGGCGTCGATGCCCGCCCGGGACGCCGAACACGAGGTTGATCCGCATCGGCGGCGGCAGGATCCCCTCCTCGAGCCAGCGCACGGCGCTGACCACGTGGCCCGACGTCGAACGCCTCGACCTCGAGCGCGATCCCCGCCGAGGTGGCGCGCTCGATGATCCCGCGCCCGGCCGGCGGCGGGGTGATGAAGGTCTCGTCGCCGAAGTTCATCGAGCCGGACTCGACGCCCGAGATGTCGGGCTTTGCCTCGAGGCCGGTGGTCCGCTCCTCGATCGTCATGTCGTTGGCGCCGCCCGTCGAGACCATCGTCAGCAGATCGCGAGCCGGAGCGGATCCGCTCGATCACGTCCTGGAAGAGCTCGGGGCGCCCGCTGGGCGTGCCGTCGTCCTCGCGCACGTGCAGATGCACCACGGTGGCGCCCGCGGCGCTCGCCTCGATGCTCGAATCGGCGATCTCCTCGGTCGTATACGGGATGTTCGGGTTGTTCTCGCGGAAGACGTCCGCCCCGGTCACCGCGACGGTGAGGACCACGGGTTCGCTGTTCCAAGCGCTCATGTCTGAACCTCCTCCGAGCCGGCCAGGGAGGCCCGCTCCTCGTCGCTGATCGGCCGCGAGGCGCGCTGCGCGGGATCCCACAGCACCAAGCCGAACTCCGCCTCGACGACGACCTCCCCGGTGTGGTCGAGGATGCGCTCGCTCGTGGTGACGCTCGAGCGACCGAGCTCGCGGACCGCGCACTGCACCGTCACCGCCTCGAAGGCCGGGTCGATCTCGCCCCGGAAGCTCACCGAGCAGCGTCCCACGACGTACTCCTCGCGGCGGATGCCGTGACCCTTCAGGAACGCGTCCCGCCCCTCCTCGAGATAGGTGAGGACGACGGTGTGGTTGACGTGGCCCAGCCCGTCGAGGTCGCGCCAGCGCATCTGCACGCGGTGTCCTGTGCTCGCCGCTCACGCCGGTGCCCTCGCAGGAAGACCCAGGGCCTGCCGCAGTGGTTGCGAGCGGCGCACCAGGTCGAGCGCGTAGGCGCCGCGGTCGGGCGAGTAGCCGCTACCGATCACCATGCGGACGCTCGAGGAGATGCCGTCCGCGGCCAGCGCGGCGGCGGAGAAGTTGGTCGCCATCGAGAAGAAGAGCACGGTGCCCTCCTCGGCGGTCAGCAGGATCGCCGCCGGCTCGCAGCCTGTCGCGTTGACCACGACGACCGTCAGGTCGGCCGGTTGCACGCCGGCGGCGTGCACAGCCTCCAAGGCACCGAGTGGGTCGCGCAGGTCGGCCGTCACGCCGATGTCGCAGAGGCCGAGCGCTGCGACACGCTCGATCGCAGCCGCGTCGACGTCCACAGCCACCACCGTGCCGCCCTCCATCGCATCGCGAGCGGCGGCGAGAGCCAACTTGCCGGCGTGGCCGGCGCCCAAGACGCAGACCGTGCCGCCGGTGGGCGCGAGGGCGCGCGTCTGGGACGCGGCCGCGCAGACGTCGTAGATCTCGAGCGCGCTTGCCGGCGACAGGTCCTCCGGCACCGGCGCCCATGCCGCCCGGTCGATCACGTATGCGGTGCCCGCGACCTCGACCTGCGGGGAGTCTGGATTCAGTCCCGTCACGTCGTCGAGCCGCAGCGGCGTCAGGGTCAGCGAGGCGAGCGTGACGATCCGGTCGCCAACAGCCGGCGGCGACTCGTAGTGCTCGCCGATCGCGGTCACCGTTCCGAGCAGGACGCCTCCCGATTCGGTCTCCGGGTTGTGCAGCTTCCCCCGGGACTCGACGATCTCGGCGATCCGCTCGGCCATCAGGCGCGCGTCCCCCCGGGCGCGCTCGCGGATATTGCGAAACGAGGTCGAGTCGAGGTACAGCCGCTCCACCGCCACCTCGAACTCGAACGGCCGCACCGGCGCCGACGGGTCCAGGCGGCCGGCGAGCTGTGGCAGTGAGCCCGGAGGATCCAAGACCCTGTCTGCACCGAGCTGCCGGCTGAGTCGTGGAGCGGGATCACCGTCTTCATGAACGATCGTTAGGGAACGTATTCCGGGGCGTTGCGCCGCGTCAAGGGCCGGAACCGTCCACAAATCACCCGCAGACTGGACAGCCTGTACAAGTGGACGACCGTTCGGCTCCGGCCACAAGCGTGTGGTATGAGAGCACCGTGGCTGTTGCTATGCCCGTGGTCTGGAGCGACCGTCACCGACTGCACGACCCGGGCGGTGAGGTTTGGGTGGGCGTTCGCACGCCGGGCACCGAGCTGCCCGCGCGGGCGGAGCGGATCCGTGAGGCGCTCGCGGGGGCCGGCGCGCGTTTCGTGGACGCGGAGGCACAGCCCGACGCCGCCCTCCTGGCTGTCCACGACCCGGCGCTGGTGGCCTACCTGGCTCGCGCCTGGGAAGACTGGGAAGCGGCCGGTCTGACGGAGGACCCGGGCCAGGACCGCGTCGTCCCCTACCTGTTCCCCCACCCCGGCCTCTTCTTCGACCGCCCGCCGACCGTGCCGGCGGCGATCACAGCGCAGGCGGGCTACTTCGCGTACGACACCATGACCCTGATCGGGCCGGGCACGTGGGACGCGGTGCGCGCCGCGGCCGATGTGGCCCTCACCGCAGCCGACCTGGTGCTCGCCGGCGAGCCCGCCGCCTACGCGTGCTGCCGCCCACCGGGGCACCACGCGACCCGCACGAGTTTTGGCGGCTCCTGTTATCTGAACAACTCGGCCGTCGCCGCCGCCCGGCTTCGCCGGGCCATCGACGGCCCCGTCGCAGTCATCGACATCGACGCGCACCACGGCAACGGCACCCAGGCCATCTTCTACGAGGACCCCAACGTCGTGGTCGGCTCCCTGCATGTGGACCCGGCCGCTGGGTGGTTCCCTCACTTCCTCGGCTTCGCCACCGAGACGGGCGCCGGCGCCGGCGCCGGCGCCAACCGGAACGTGCCACTGGCCCCCGGCTCGGACGACGAGCCGTGGCTCGAGGCGGTCGGCAGTGTCGCGGCCTGGGCTCGCGCGCGGGGCGCGCGGGCCCTGGTGGTGGCGCTCGGAGTCGACGCCGCGGCCAGCGACCCGGAGAGCCCGCTACGGGTGACGGCCGACGGCTATCGGGCCGCGGGCCGAATGCTCGGCGCGCTGGGCCTGCCGACCGTCACGGTCCAGGAGGGCGGCTATGACCTGAACTCGATCGGGGCTCTGGTCCGCGAAACCCTGGCCGGTATCGGCGAAGGGCTCGCCGCGATCCGCCTAGTGCCCGCCGATCCGCTCGAGGAACGGCACCAGGTGGTCCAGGAAGGCGTTCCTCGGGAACGCGCCCGCCGGATCGTTGTGGGCGTAGGTGCCCTGGCGGTTGACCAGGGTCAGCTTGCTGGGCGGAAGCTGGGATTGTCGCGCGAGCGCCCGGGCGTCGTCGAGGACGCCCTCGCCCCCGGCGGCGCCGAAGGCGTAGATCGGGACCTTGATCTGGTCGCCGTGCACGGCGTCCACCAGCAGGACCTCCTGGGCGGGGTTCGGGTTGCCGGCCGCGACCGCACCCGCATCGATCGTCAAGCGCATCGGGTGGTACCAGGCGATGCCGTCGACGTCCTTGAGCGCCCACCCGGAGAACATCCGGGCGTAGCGCGCGATCGGCGTGATCTCGCCCGCCTGGTTCCATCCCCGCGGATCGCCGCTGCTCGCGAGGCGCCCGACGTGGGCCTGAAAGGCGAACAGGTTCGGGGGCGAGGTCTCGGTGTCCGACGCGTAGCCCCACTGCGCGAGGTTGGTGGCCGGGACCGGGGGCTTCAGGTTGGCCGGCAGCAGCGGGAACGACTGCGCGATCGCCGGCCCGTTCGGGTCGATCAAGGCCAGGGTCGAGCCTCCCGAGGCGAACAGACCCGCAAAGGGGGCGGCGATGCCGCCGAACGCGAGCCACGGCGAGCTGGACTGCAGGTCCTCGAGCGACTGCTCGGCCTGCGCGCGGGTGACCGGACTCGGGTCGCTGCCCCCGTCGTCATACACCAGTCCCGACAGCCCCTTGACGCCGGGCGTGCCGTGGAAGTCCCAGGTGGCATACGCCGTGGTGATCGAGCCGCCAAGGGAATGCCCACCGAGGACCACCCTGCCGCCCTGCTGCCGGGCGCTTTGGACAACCCGCCTCAGGTCGCCGACCTCCACCCGCATTCCCCACTGCCGTGCGAAGCCGACCTCCGAGTCCGGGATGAGCCGGAAGTGGGGCGTGATTGAGGAGTCGGTCAGCCAGCGGAGGTAGTAGTCGAACAGGCGCTGGGGGGTGGCTGTCCCCTCCTTTGCCTGCTGGGCCACCGACTGATCCTCGAGCAGGTTCTCGCGACGCTCGACCGACCACACCTGCCAGTCCTCGACCTTGGTGAGCAGGACTCTCGCGAGCGGCGCGAAATAGGCCGAGCCGGCGGATGTGCCCGGGTTCAGGATCAGCACGTTCTTGGCCTGCGGGGGGCCGATCTTCAACACGCCCACCTTGTCGAAGCGAGCGGGCGTGGCCGCGGCGTCGAATCCGTTCATCCACGTGACCCGGTCGTGCGCCGTCGCCGGCGCGGCGAGCGTCACGGACATCAGCCCGATCACCGCCAGGACGATCCCCGTGACCCTCTTCCGTGTCCCCAGCCTCAAACCGGGGTCAATTCAAGCAGGCTGCGCGGCGGCTTGCGCCTCGGCCACGTCGAGGGTGTCCGCGGGGGCGTTCTGTCGCCTGGACATTGCGAGGCATGGCACCGCCAGGGCCGAGATCCCAGCTCCGATCAGGTAGGACGGCGCATACCCCCACACATCGGCGGCGCGGCCAAGCACCGGCTGCGCCCAGACCCCGCCCACCGAGTCCATCAACGAGTCGAACGACAGGATCGTCGCCCGCTGCCGTGACGGGATCAGGCCGTTCATATACGTCTGGCGAATCGGCATCGAGGCCGCGAACAGCAGGCCCCAGACGACGATCAGCCCGATCACCACCCAGAAGCTCTCGAAGACCCCGATCAGGCCCAGCGTGACCACGCTGAGCACCGCCGTCGCGATCAGCGCCGACGTGCGGCGGTGAAACACCCGGCGGATACGAGGGGCCGCCACCCCGCCGAGTATCTGCGCGCCGGCGACGATCGCCGCCACCAAGCCGGCGATCTGGTAGGCGTGCGGGTCGCCGTAGAGCTCCAGCAGGTACGGCTGCAGCGCGTAGAAGGCATAGATGCCGACGCCGCCGGTGAACAGGGACTCGACCATCAGCCATTTGACCGCGGGCACCCGCCATCCGTAGTCGATCGACGCGGAGGCGATCTTTCGCATCTCGCCCAGCGGCCGGCCGCCCTTCTCGGGCGTGAATCCGATGTCGTGCATCAGCCGGAACGCGACCACGAACATCACGATCAGGACGAGCCCTCGAAGCACGAACGGCACCCCGAGGCTGGTCTGCTGGGCGATGAACCCTCCCGCCACCGAGCCGGTGAGCATCGCCGCCCCGCTGACGATCTGGCCGCGCCCGAACACTCGACTCCAACTCACCGGTGAAGCCGGTCGCGGTGAGCGCATCGACCAGCCACGCCTCGACCGCGCCGGAGAAGAACGTGAACCCGAGACCGAGCAGCATCGACGCCACCGCCCACTGCCAGAACGGCGCCTCGATCTGCCACAGGAGCACGTAGAGCAAGGTCGAGGCGGTCAACGTCAACGTGCCGAGCAGGTACGACATGCGCCGCCCCACGGTGTCGGCGACGATCCCGGTCGGCACCTCGAACAGGACCATCCCGCCGGTGAAGAAGGCGTTGGCCGCGAATGCCTCCAGGTTCGACAGCCCGGCGTCGAGCAGGAAGATCGTGTTGATCCCCCAGATCAACGAGGCCGCCAGCGTGTTCCCGAGCAGGAGGATGAGATAGGTGCGCTGGATCGAGCGCGGCGTCGGCATGGAGGCTGTCAGTATGAGCCGCGTGAGTGTGCTCGAGGTGGAGACCCCGCGTGGTCAGGCGAGGGCCCATCTGCACCCCGCCGATCGACCAACGGCCGCGCTGGTGCTCGGCCACGGAGCTGCCGCCGGGGTGAGCGCGCCAGACCTGGTGGCGGTGACGGACGTCGCGCAGTCGGAAGGGGTGAGCGTGGCGCTCGTCGAGCAGCCCTACCTCGTGGCCGGGCGACGTTCCCCCCCGACGGCGGGCAGCCTGGACGCGGCCTGGACGGCGGTGGTCGAGCACCTGCTCGCCGGTGAGCTGCGCGGCTTGCCCCTGGTCGTCGGCGGCCGGTCGCTGGGCGCCCGTGTCGCCTGCCGCACGGCGCAGGCCATCGGCGCCGTGGCGGTGCTGTGCCTTGCGTTCCCGCTGCAGCCGCCGCGTCGGTCCGGGGGGTCGCCGTCACCGAGCCGCCTGGATGAGCTCGACGAGGTGAAGGTCCCGACGCTGGTCGTGCAGGGCACCAGAGACCGGTTCGGGATTCCGCCCCCCAGCTCGCGCCGCACGGTTGTGGAGGTGCCCGGCGACCACAGCTTGAGGGCGGATCTCGAGGCGGTGGCCGGCGCGGTGCGAGCCTGGCTTCCCGGCGTCGTTGGCAAGGCGGCGCGGGTGCCCGGCTAGCCGCAGGCGATGAGTCTCCCGTCGCCGAGCGGTCTACATGAACATGGGCGCCCCACCTGGGGCTTAGTGAGGAAAGGAGCTGATCATGCTGGAGAACAGCAAGGCGTACAGCGGTTTCGCGGTCGACGACCTGCAGAAGGCCCAGGAGTTCTACGGCGAGACGCTGGGGCTGAAGACGTCGGTCCTGGATGAGGAGAACGGCCTGATGTCGCTGCACCTCGCCGGTGATCGGGACACGATGATCTACGTGAAGCCGGACTACACGCCGGCCACCTACACGATCCTCAACTTCCCGGTAGGCGACGTCGATCAGGCGGTCGACGACCTGGCCGCGCGTGGCGTGCGCTTCGAGAGATACGACGGATTCGAGCAGGACGAGAAGGGCATCTTCCACGGGCCGGGGCCGCAGATCGCCTGGTTCAAGGACCCGGCCGGCAACATCCTGTCCGTGCACGAGGAGAACTAGAGGCGATCACCGCGCGGTGGCGCGGTCCCCGTGCCACTGCCCGGCCGGTCAGTCCAATCGCTCGGGCAGCCCGAAGCGCTCGAAGAAGTCGACGAACCGCTCGGGAATCATGGGCTCCTCCGGCCAGCGCCGGTAGGCCTCGCGGGTCGCTCGACTCCGTCGAGCGCGCGATGAACGCGTTCACCTCGCTGATCAGTCCATCGCGAATCGTCAGCACGTTGAGCGCGAAAGGAAGGTATGCCTGTTCGGCGTCGTCCCAGCTGTAGAAGCCAAGCGCCGGCTGGCCGCTCGCGCGGACGAAGATGTGCCGCCAGCGCCAATCGCCCGACAGCGGGCCCACACCCAGGAACGCGATCAGCTCGCTCGCGACCCCGGTGCCAGCTCGGCGCGGGTGGCATCGTGAAGTTGGCGTCCTCGGTCAGCATCGCGACGACCGCCTCGATGTCGCCGCGATCCCAGGCGTCCACATATCCCTGCACGGTCTTGCGCATCCCCTCATCCCCGAGCTCGCGCAGGGTCGCCTGCTGGCTTTGCTCGGGCAGCCGCTCGTCGGCCGCCGCGCGGGCCCGTTGAAGCGCGCTGTTGACCGATGCTGTGGTCGTGTCCAGTATCTCGGCAGCCTCCTTGGCCGAGAACCCCAGGACCTCTCGCAGGATCAGCACGGCACGCTGGTTCGCCGGCAGATGCTGAAGCGCCGCGATGAACGCGAGCTCGACGGCCTCGCGCTGCTCGTAGCGGGCCTCGGGCGCCGCGAAGCCGTCCTCGACGCCGAGTTGCTCGTCCGGGTACGGCTGGATCCACACCGACTCGGCGAGCGGCAGGTGAACCCCGTCGTGAGGATCGGTGGGCGGCCCGTAGTCGATCGGCAGCACGCGCTTGGGCCGCCGCGCGATCGCATCCAGGCAGGTGTTGGTCGCGATCTTGTACAGCCAGGAGCGAACCGAGCTGCGGCCCTCGAACCGCGGCAGCCCGCGCCACGCTCGCAGCAACGCCTCCTGCAGCGCGTCCTCGGCATCGTGGACCGAGCCCAGCATCCGGTAGCAGTGGGCGTGGAGCTCGCCGCGGTGGGGCTCGACCAGGCGCTCGTAGGCGCCCTGGTCCCCGCCGCGAGCAGCCTCGAGCAGGTCGCGCTCCTGCCCGGTCGATGTCCTCGAAGCCGTGCTCATGCCTGGAGAGTAGACAGGTGAGGGGGACTGGGCAGATCGCCTCCGCCGATTAGTTCGGCGGCCAACGGCGGTCAATGAGCACAGGGAGATGATTGCGACCGTCACCAACCCGGTGGTCCACCTGGAGCTGCACACGGGCGATCTGCCGCGCGCCCGCGCCTTTTACGGAGAGCTCTGCGGCTGGCGCCCGGAACGGATCGACACGGGGGGCGGCTCCTACCTGGCGATGGAGATGGGCGACGGGATCGGCGGCGGCATCGTGGAGTGCGAGACCCAACGCCCGCTCTGGCTGCCCTACGTCGAGGTCGAGGAGATCGCCGGGGTCACGGAGCGGGCACGCTGGCTCGGCGGCGCGGTGCTGCTGGAGCCGCGCGAGGGCCCGACGGGCTGGCGCAGCGTCGTCGCCGCTCCAGCCGGCGGTGAGATCGCCTTCTGGCAGCCGAAGCGCTGAGTCGCCGGTCCCGTCAGAAACATTACGTTTTCCATATATAAGTTTCTGCTTAACTATGTTCCATGACCACCACCTTCGAGGTCGTGGCAGAGCCCTCCCGCCGCCGGATCCTGGATCTGCTGCTCGACGGCCCCCTGCCGGTGGGCGAGCTGGTGCGGCGGACGGGGATGAGCCAGCCGAACACCTCCCGGCATCTGCGGATCCTGCGCGAGACGGGCATCGTCGAGGCCCGACCCGACGGGCAGCGTCGCCTGTACGAGCTGCATCCGCAGGGGCTCGCGGAGCTGATGCGGTGGCTCGCCCCCTACGCGCGTCTTTGGGAAGGCAGCCTCGACGCCCTCGAACGCCATCTCGACGAAAAGGAGTGACCATGCCCCACGCCGACGCAATCTTGCAGGACCAGCGAGGGCAAGCGGTGCTGCGCTTCGAGCGCGTGCTCCGCCATCCGCCCGAGCGCGTTTGGCGCGCGCTGACCGAGCCGGAGGAGCAGTCTGCGTGGCATCCCACCCCAGCCGAGTTCGAGCCAACCGTGGGAGGCGCCGTCCGATACTCGCCCGAGGGCGACGTTCCGGACTTTCCCGAAGGCGAGGTCATCGACTGGGACCCGCCGCGGTTGCTCGCCTACACCTGGGGCGAGGATCAGCTGCGGTGGGAGGTTCGCGAACACGAAGAGGGCTGCGTGCTGACCCTCCTCCACTCCTTCGACGACCGCTTCAAGGCCGCCCGCGACGCGGCCGGCTGGCATGTTTGCTTGGATGCCCTGTCGGAGTCGCTGGACGGGACGCCCGCCGGCGCGGCACGGGAAACTCGGGAACACGGATGGCGCGAGCTCAACAGCGCCTACGAGAAGCGCTTTGGGATCCCCCACGACCGGGCGACGCCACCACCTGAACAAAAAACCAGCCGCTGACTGCGCGACGTCCTCTCGCGAGCGGGCGACGCTCCCCGAGGACCACCGATGAGTTCCGAACCCTCCCAGGGTCTGGAAATACGAATGGCAACACAGAGGAGGCAAGCGCGATGACGGAGCAGATGACCGACAGAAACCGCTGGATCGCCCTCTACGTGCTGTGCGCCGGGATGCTGATGATCGTCCTCGACGTCACCGTGGTGAACGTGGCCCTGCCGTCGATCCAGGATGACCTCGGTTTCTCCCAGTCGAGCCTCGCATGGGTCGTCAACGCCTACCTGATCGCCTTCGGCGGCCTGCTGCTGCTCGCCGGGCGCTTCGGCGACATCCTCGGGCGCAAGAGCATCTTCATGGCCGGCCTCGCCGTCTTCACGGTCGCCTCGCTGCTGTGCGGGCTGGCGCAGAGCCAGGAGGTGCTCGTTGGGGCCCGCTTCGTCCAAGGCGTCGGCGGGGCGATGACCTCCGCCGTCATCCTCGGCATGATCGTGACCATGTTCCCCCAGCCGCGGGAGCAGGCGAAGGCGATCGGGGTCTATGGATTCGTCGCCTCCGCGGGTGGTTCGATCGGCCTGCTGGCCGGCGGCGTCCTGACCGCAGTCGATCAACTATCACTGGATCTTCTTCGTCAACATCCCGATCGCCATCGTCACGGCTGCCCTCGCGATGCGGCTGATCGAGAGGGACAAGGGCATCGGCTTCGGCGACGGCGCCGACATCCCTGGCGCGGTGTTGATCACCAGCTCCCTGATGCTCGGCGTCTACACGATCGTCAAGCCGGCTGCCGAGTACGGCTGGGGCTCTGGACGGGCGCTCGGGCTGGGCGCGGTTTCGCTGGCGCTGCTGCTTGCGTTCGTCGTGCGCGAGGCCCGAACCGCCAACCCGCTGATTCCGTTGCGGATCTTCCGCGCCCGCAACGTCTCGGGGGCCAACGTGATCCAGGCGCTGACCGTCGCCGGGATGTTCGGGCTGTTCTTCCTCGGATCGCTGTACCTCCAGCGGGTGCTCGGCTACGACGCCCTGGAGATCGGCCTCGCCTTCCTGCCGGCGACCCTCGTCATGGGGGTGCTGTCATTCCGCTACGCCGAGCCGCTGATCACGCGGTTCGGCGCCCGCAGGACGCTGCTCCCCGGCCTGGTGTTGATCGTCGTCGGGCTCCTCCTGTTCACTCAGGCGCCGGTGGACGGCAGCTACGTGCAGAACGTGCTCCCGGTGATGATCGTGCTCGGCTTCGGCATCGGGGTCTGCTTCCCGGCGTTGATGTCGCTGGCGATGTCTGGCGCCACCCAGCAGGACGCCGGCCTGGCCTCCGGCCTGGTCAACACCACGGCGCAGGTGGGTGGCGCGCTGGGCCTGGCGGTCCTCGCGACCGTGTCCGCGACGCGCAGCGACAACCTGATCGCGGGTGGTGAGACCACGGCCTCCGCGCTGACCAGCGGCTACCACCTGGCGTTCCTGATCGGGGCGGCCCTGGTGGCGGCCGCGGTCGTGATCGCGGTGACGGTCCTCCAGTCCGAGGAGCAGGCCGAGGAGCACGTGGCGTCGGAGGCAGCGCCGGCCGGCGCGGAATCAGGTTTACTCCGAGGCCGCGTAGTACCGGGCAAGCGTCAGTCACCTAGTCCTGGGGGCGGGTGGGCCTGCCGGCGAGGGCCACTCCAGTTGTCATGACAGGTTTACCTGTCATGACAATCTGGATTGGCCCTCGCCGGCAGGCCCACCCGCCCCCAGGACCCCCGGGGTGCTTCGCTCAGCCGCCCGGGGTGTAGCTGACCAGCTCCGCGCGGCCGCCGGCGCCGTCCGTGTGCACGCTCAACAGCGGGCCCACGTCAGGTGCGTAGAACTTCAGCTCCTGGACCTTCGGCTCCGTCGGAACCAGGTCGCGCGTCATCAGGACGCCGGTGTCGAAATGGCCGAAGGGCACCTCGACCTGCTCCTCGCCGACGGTGATGACCGCACCCTTGTCCTCCGCCACTCCCTTGTAGTACTCCTGGCGATAGGCCATTCCCGGCTCGGGATTTGCCGGCATCGCGATCCCCGCCTGGGCTCCGTCAACGCCGGCCTCGAAGGACCCAGCAGTCGACGTGACCTTGCCGTTCTTGTACTCGGCGGTCGCCTCGCCCAGGTACCAGATGTTGCCGGCCGAGTCCTGGGCGTACCAGTCGTCGGTGACCTCGACCGGCTGACCGTCCTCGGTCACCGTGTCGCGGATCACGCGGGCCTCGACCCCGTTGGCGATCGTCTTGGTCTTCTTGGTGACCTCGATGACGACCTCCTGGCGTGTGCCTGTGGTGTCGGTCTCGCGGTAGACCCACTTGCTGCCCGGGCTCATCGGCCAGTAGGGATTGTCGATGTTGGTCGTGAAGTCGGCCGGGTCGAGGTTGACCGGGTCGCTTCCCTGCGGCAATCCCGAACCGGGCGGGGCCGTCGTGTCGCTGACGTTGACTGCGTTTGCGGGGCTGCTGCTGCCGCCGCCACAGGCGACGACGACAACTGCCAATGCGAGCACGGTCAGCGCGGCGATGATCTGCTTCCAGCTCCTCATGATGCTCCCCTCTCTGGGTGATGCCGGCGTGACCGGCTTGGACTCTGTGATCGAGAGCATCGCCAGAGCGAATGAACGCTTCGTGATGGGAGCGTGAAAGAGCGATGAAACCCAGGTGGAGCCGTTCGAGGCCTACTGGCGCCTGCTGGACGCTCGCCCCGACCGTCTCACGGAGCTGCTCGCGAAGGGCTGACCTCGGCCCTCACGTACTCGATGAACGCCCGCGCCGCAGGCGAGTGATGGCGGCGCTGGCGCCACAGCAGCGCCACCGGCAGCCGAACCGCGGGACGCAGCCCCCGGACCTCGACCGGGGGGCCCTCGCGCTCGGTCAGCGAGCGGGGCAGCACGGCGGTGCCGAACCCGACCGAGACCAGGCAGCGAAGCAGGAAGGGATCGCCGCTGTCGAGCGAGGTGCGAAGGGACTCGCCCGCGCGAGCGAACTGATCGTCGAGGGCTCGCTTGATTGCCGACCCGGACCGCGGGGTGATCAGAGGCCGATCGGCGAGATCGGCGATTGTCACCCGGCGGCGCTTGGGCGCCTGGGTGGGCGGGAACGCCGCCACGAGCTCGTCCTCGCTGAGGCGTTCGGACGCCACCTCCGCGGGCAGCTCGCCGTAGACCAGCGAGAAGGCAGCGTCGACCTGGTCCTGGGCGAGGTAGCCGAGCATGTCGCCGGCCGTACCCTCGCGCAGGGCGACCTCGATCCCGGGGTAGGCGTCGCTGAAGCTCGCCAGCAGGCGGGGCACGTCGAGCTCGCCCGCCGGCAACAGAGCGCCGACCGAGACCCGGCCCCGTACCACCCCCTCGAGCTCGTCGATCTGCTCGCGCACGTCGTCGACTTCGGCCAGGATCCGCCGGGCACGGGCGGCAACGGCTTCGCCGGCCTCGGTCGGAACGACGGTGCGGCTCGTGCGCTCGAACAGCTCCGTCCCCAGCTCCGCCTCCAGGCGCCGGATCTGATGTGAAAGCGCCGACTGGGCAACGTGCAGCTCCTCTGCCGCGCGCGTGAAGTGGCGATGGCGGGCCACCGCCTCGGCGTATCTGAGCTGACGAAGCTCCACGGATGATCAATCTTATATCGCGATCAATCGTGTGAGAACAACATCTTGCATCGATTGCCATGGTGGATCAGAATCGACCCATGCTCGTCACCCCGAAGCACCCTCGCGAGGCCGATCGCCACGCGAACGCCCCGGCCCTGCGTGCGAAGCTGGCGCCGACGTGACCGCGGAGCTGAGAATCCGGCGCGAGCTGCGCCCGGGTGACCTGGGGGCCATCGTTGCCCACCATGGCCGCCTGTACGCGCGGGAGTACGGGGTCGACGCCAGCTTCGAGGCACAGGTCGCCAATGCCGTCGCCCGTGCGGGGGCGCGCGGATTCCCCCGTGAGCATGAGGCGATCTGGATCGTCGAGAACGCGGGGGAGCACGCGGGCAGCATCGCCCTCAGCGACGAGGGCGGCGGAGAGGCCACCCTGCGCTGGTTCGTGCTCGAGCCGCACCTGCGTGGCCGCGGCCTGGGGCGGCGTCTGGTCGGCGAGGTCCTCTCCGAGGCCCGGGCCGCCGGCTACGCGCTGATCGCCCTCGAGACGTTCAGCGAGCTCACCGTGGCGGCCCGCATCTACCGAGACCACGGCTTCGAGGTGACCTGGGAGGAGACGAAGCCCCGCTGGGGACGACCCGAGATCACCTACCAGCGTTACGAGCTCCCGCTCCAGCGCGAGGTCGAGCCGGCGGTGTCTGCGCGACCGGTGGGTTTCGAGACCTCACACCGTCCATAAAAGGCGACGCGGTCGCCGCTGATCTAGGGTGGCCGGATGAGCAAGGCGGTCTACTACTGCGCGACCAGCCTGGACGGTTTCATCGCCGAGGCCGACGACACGCTTGGCTGGCTGATGGGGTACGAGGGCAGCTTCGAGGGCGAGGGTGCCGAGCCGGCCAAGGGCGCCTACGACCGCTTCTACGAGGGCGTCGGAGCACTGATCATGGGGTCGGTCACATACGAGTTCGTCCTCCGCGAGGTGCCTGAGTGGCCCTACAAGGGAAAGCCGGCCTGGATCCTGAGCTCGCGCGATCTGCCGAGACCCGAGGGCGAGGGGGTCGACGTGAGGATCGTCACCGCCGAGGTCCCGGAGCTGTACGACGAGATGATCGCCGCGGCCGGCGAGCGGGATCTGTGGGTCGTGGGCGGCGGCAACGTGGTTTCGCAGTTCGCCGATCGGGGCCTGCTGGACGAGGTGCACGCGACCGTGGTACCGGTCGTGCTCGGCGAGGGCAAGCCACTATTCGACCGCCGGGTGCCGGGTGGCGCGATGCAGCTTTTGGGAACCCGCACCTTCGACAGCGGCATGGTCGAGCTGCGGTACGAGATCAGGCGCTAGCGCGCCCTCACGTCCGTTTGGCCGTCCAGCCAGCAAGGCTTATGCTCCGGGCGATGCCGCGCAGCAGCCCACCGCCGCTCAGCACCAACCCGCTGGTGCGGATCCGAGCCGACCTGGGCGTCGAGCGGCGCGCCACCCGCCGCCGCCTGCTGCCGCCCGGCTCGAAGCTGCCGAGCATCGCGCGCACCGAACGGATGCGCCGCGACCCCCTTTCCGTGCTGCTGCCGGCCTACGAGGAGCACGGGCCGATCTTTGCGATTCGAATCTTCCACTCGATCCAGGTGTTCATGCTCGGCCCCGAGGCAAACCGCTTCATCCTGGTCACCGACCGCCAGAAGTTCCGCTGGCGCGACGGCAGCCTCGGCGACCTGATCCCGTTGATCGGCGACGGCCTTCTGACCACCGATGGCGAGTACCACGACCGCGCGCGAGAGATCATGGTGCCGGTCTTCCACCGCGAGCGGATTGCGGCCGCGGCGGCGGTGATGAGCGAGGAGGCCGAGCGCGGACTCGGAGATTGGCGGCGGGGCGAGCGGATCGACCTCTACGACTGGACCCGCCACGTGGCGATGCGGGTCGCGATGCGGGCGCTGTTCGGGCTGGACCCGGATCGGGCCGGGGTGGACGTCGCGGCGACGTTCGAGCGTGGCCTCTCCTTCTACGAGCGCGAGTACTTCCTGCAGGTGGTGCGCGGCCCTGGAAGCCCGTTCGCCCGCCTGCGCCGTGTGCGCCGCACGCTTGACCGGATCATTCTCGGCGAGATCGCGCGCCGCCGCCGAGCGGGCGCGCCGGGCGAGGACATCCTGGGCCTGCTGATCGAGGCCGAGGACGGCGAGGGGATGCGGTTCACCGACGAGCAGGTCCGCGACCAGGTGCTGACCCTGCTGTTCGCGGGCCACGACACGACGACCTCCACCGTCGCCTTCCTGTTCTACGAGCTCGCCCGCCACCCGGATTGGGCCGAGCGGCTGGCCGCCGAGCGGGACCGGGTCGTCGGCGACGGCGCTGCGGACGCCGGGCAGCTGTTCGGAGAGCTGCCCGAGCTTGGGATGGCCGTGGACGAGACCCTGCGCCTCTATCCCCCGGCCTGGATCGGGCCCCGCCGCGCCGCCGAGGAGTTCGAGTTCGGCGGCTACCAGGTGCCCGCCGGTCTGCCGGTCAACTACTCGTCCTGGGCCAGCCACAGGCTCCCGGACGTGTTCGAAGACCCGCACTCGTTCAGGCCCGGGCGCTTCGCCCCGGAGGAGCGGGCGAAGCTCCCCAAGGGCGCCTACGTCCCGTTCGGCGGCGGGCCGAGGATCTGCATCGGGATGCGCTTCGGCGAGCTCGAGATCCGCGCGATCGCGGCGGCGATCCTCCGCAGCTTCCGCCTCGACCTCGAGCCCGGCTGGCAGATGCGAATCCGCCAGATGCCCACTCTGTCGCCGCGCGGCGGCCTGCCGATGCGCGTCCGGGCCGGGTCGGCCTGACCCTCTCCCCCTACCGGTCGGCCTCACTCCTCCGTCGTGGCCGAATTCCGATTCACATGGAATCGGAATTCGGCCATCGCGCATTTCACCGTCGCAATTCGGCCGTCAACCTACGCCAAATTGTTAACGATTCTTGGTAGAAAACTTGACCTTTGCTGAGGAATCTGCATAGCGTGCGGGGGATGGCATGGGTCACCGAGCAGGGGACCCCCCTGCCCGAGCGGGGGGGCGCGCACGCGTCGCAGTCCGTCGAGGGCTGTGGAGCGCGCTCGTCGCCGCGGCGATTTCGGTCGCGGGCGGGCTGATCGCGCCTGCCGCCGGGGCGGTCGACCCCCGGGACTGCGACGCGGTCGCGACACCTGGCCAGCATGGTGCTCCCGCAACGGTCGGCTCCCTCGATCGAGGCGAGACCGGCTGCTTCCGCGCCGGCACCTACACCTTCTCGAGGTTGTCGGTGAGCGAGCGCAATGTCACGCTCGCCCCCTACCGATCCGCGGAGGTCACGCTGAGAGGAGAGATCAAGGTGCCGCCGGGGGGAGCGGGCTCGACGATCCAGGGCATGACCCTCAACGGCAGGGGCCACATCGGCCCGAGGATCTTCGCCGACAGGGTGGTGCTGCGCGGCAACGAGATCACCAACCACCACACCGACATCTGCGTTCAGGTCGGGAGCTGGTACTCGGGCCCGCCGTCGCGTGGGGTGGTGATCGAGCGCAACATGATCCACGACTGCGGGGCACTGCCCTCGACCAACAAGCACCACGGCATCTACGTGTCCGAGGCCCGCCAGACGGTGATCCGCGACAACTGGATCTACGACAACGCCGACCGCGGCATCCAGCTCTACCCGGACGCGGACGGCTCGAAGGTCACCGGCAACGTGGTGTTGAGGAACGGCGACGGGCTGACGATCAACCGGTCCTCGAGCAACAACGAGATCTACGGCAACATCATCTTCGACTCGGTCCTGGGGTGGAACGTCTACGGCGGTCCCAATGTCTGGGGGTCGAACAACGTGGTCCACGACAACTGCGTCCGGGGAAGCAACCCCGATCCCGACTACAACGTCAACGGCGGGGTGCAGTCGCCACAGGTCCAGTTCAAGGCGAGCCAGAATCGGATCGCCCCTCTGTGGTCGGTGTTCGTCGAGTGGTCGAGCCGCGATCTGCGCTTGCAGTCGTTCAGTCCCTGCCGCGACACATACGCCGGCACGCTTTCTCGGCCCGGGTCCCCTAAGCGCTGGCAATAGTCCGGGGCGACCTCCCGCGCCGACGCCTTCGTGTCGGGGCTCCCAGCCCAGCCTTACGAACGCTTAACCGAAGCCTTGCCGCCGCCTGGGGGGCGCTTGACGGGTGCTTTGCCCGTCTCCAGAACACTGGCGTCGAACCCCGGCACCCACCGAAAGGATGGCAATGATGAATGCAGGCAGCGAAGGGGCATCCCACAGCTCGAGGAGGCTCCAGATCAGGCTTGGCGCTCGCCTCGCCCCATTTTTGGCCGTGGCGGCCTTCACCCTCGCGTTTGCGGCCGTGGCCGTCGCCGCCGTGATCACCGGCACGAACGGCCCCGACCAGATCCGCGGGACCAACCAGGCCGATCAGATCTCGGCCCTGGGCGGCAACGACTTCGTCGAGGCCGAGCGCGGCGACGATGTGGTGAATGGCGGCACCGGCAGCGACAAGCTCGAGGGCAACCGCGGCGCCGACACCCTGAACGGCGGCGACGCCCGCGACGAGCTTCGGGGCGGAGACCAAAATGACACCCTGAACGGCGACAACGGGCGCGACAACGTCGACGGCCAGGACGGCAACGACACCCTGAACGGCAACGCCGGCCCCGACGACGTTCGCGACAACAAGGGAGCCGACACCTTCGCCGGAGGTGCCGACGCCGATCGGGTCGACGCCCGCGACAGCGGGGGCGAGCCGGTGGCGGCCTCTCGCGACACGGTGATCTGCGAGGACGGCGATGAGGTTCGGGTCGACCGCAACGACACGATCGTCAACCGCGCCGAGTGCGCGAGGGTCGAGCGGGACGGCAGCGGCTCCGGCGGCAGCGGCAGAGGGTAACGCCCGTACTGATTCACCGGCTACACAACCGAATCAGTCTGGAAGGAAACGCCCGGCTTAAAGCCGGGCGTTTTCCGTCGGGCGTATCTACCTGAGCACCGCTCCTTTCCATCGCCGCGTCGTGCGAACATGTGTTCGTGTCGGCGGAGGCCACCATCCTGCATGCCGACCTCGATGCGTTCTATGCGTCAGTCGAGCAACGGGATCACCCTGGCCTGCGCGGCCGTCCCGTGATCGTCGGCTCGGGTGTCGTGCTCGCGGCCAGCTACGAGGCCAAGGCGTACGGGGTCCGCACGGCGATGGGCGGAGCCCAGGCCCGCCGGCTTTGCCCCCGGGCCGCGGTGGTCAAGCCGCGGATGTCCGCCTACTCCGAGGCCAGCCGGGCGGTCTATGCGATCTTCGAGCAGACGACGCCGCTGGTCGAGGGCCTGTCGATCGACGAGGCGTTCCTCGATGCTCGAGGGCTGGAGCGGATCTCGGGCGCCCCAGCGGATATCGCCGCGCGGCTGCGGCGCGAGGTTCTCGAGCATGTCGGCCTGCCCATCACCGTCGGGGTGGCCAGGACCAAGTTCCTCGCCAAGGTGGCCAGCGGCGTGGCGAAGCCCGACGGCCTGCTCGTGGTACCGCCCGACGGCGAGCTGGCGTTTCTGCACCCGCTCCCGGTGGAACGGCTTTGGGGCGTTGGCGCGGTTACCGCGGAGAAGCTCCACGACCGGGGAATCACCACCGTCGGCCAGGTCGCCCGGCTCGCCGAGGAAGCCCTCGTCTCCCTTCTCGGGCAGGCGTCGGGTCGGCACCTCCACGCCCTCGCTCACAACCGCGATCGCCGAGCGGTCCAGGTGGGCCGCCGCCGGCGCTCGATCGGCGCGCAGCGCGCCCTCGGCCGCAGATCGAGGTCATGGGAGGACTTGGACGCCGTCGTCGTCGGACTCGTCGACCGCCTCGGCCGCCGGCTCCGGGCCGCCCGGCGTGTCTGCCGCACGATCATGATTCGTTTGCGCTTCGACGACTTCACCCGAGCAACTCGCTCCCACACCCTGTCCGAGGCGACGGCCCAGACCCAGACGATCCTGGCCACGGCGCGAGGGCTGCTCACGACCGCCATGCCGATGATCGAGCGCCAGGGTCTCACCCTCGTCGGAGTGGCCCTCGGCAACCTCGAGGACGACCGTGCCGTCCAGCTCGCGCTGCCGTTCGGTCGTCAGCGTGCCAGTGCCCTCGACGCCGCGCTCGACAAGGTGCGGGATCGGTTCGGATCGGCCGCGATCACCCGAGCCGTGCTCCTGGGCCGCGACCAAGGCCTGTCGGTGCCGCTGCTTCCGGACTGAGGGGCCCGCTCTATGGGCGAGCCCGGTGCGTCACACCCGCCTCGGCAAAGGCCGCCAGGTGGGGCTCTGAGACGATCCCGTCGCCCAGCGCCTGGTCGATCGCATCAAGCACGTCCTGCGAGAGCTCGACGCCCGACGCCTGGGCGTTGCCGTGAACCTGCTCCGGGCGCGAGGCGCCGACGATCGCCGAAGCGACCTCGACGCGCCGCAGTATCCACGCGAGGGCGAGCTGGACCATGGTCAGGCCCGCCTCGTCGGCAATCGGCCGCAGGTGCTGAACCGCCTCCAGCAGGTCGTCGCCCAGGTAGCGCTCGATCGAGACGCTCATCTGCTCGTCGCTGGCGCGAGAGTCGGCCGGGGGCGGCTGGCCCGGCGGGTACTTGCCGGTCAGCACCCCCTGGGCCAGCGGCGACCACACGATCTGCGAGATGCCGTTTTCCCGGCAGAGCTCGAAGACCTCCGCCTCGGGCGCGCGCCAGATCATGTTGTACTGCGGCTGGGAGGAGACGAACTTCGCCGTGCCCGGCACGTCGAGGCCGGCCCGGATCTGCTCCGGGGTCCATTCGCTGAAGCCGATGTGGCGCGCCTTGCCCTGCTCGACAGCGGTGGTCAGCGCCTCCATCGTCTCCTCGATCGGGGTCCGGATGTCGAAGCGATGGCACTGGTACAGATCGACGTAGTCGGTCCGCAGCCGTGCCAGCGAGGCGTCGAGCTGCTTGCGGATCTGCTCGGCCGATAGCCCCGTGTCGGTCTCCGACATCGGAAAGTAGACCTTCGTCGCCAGCACGTAGGACTCCCGCGGATGGCGGGAAAGGATCTCGCCCCACGCCTCCTCGGCAGCACCGAATCCGTACACGTTCGAGGTATCGAAGAAGTTGATCCCGGCGTCGAAGGCGGCGTCGGTGCAGGCCTCGGCCTGCTGGCGCCCAACCCCACCGGAGTAGGTGAGCCAGGACCCCAGCGAGATCTCCGACACCTCGAGTTCGCTGTCGCCGAGCCTGCGACGCTTCACACCCCTGACAATATCCGGCCACATGACCAGGGGATTGCCCGAGGAGGTGAGGGCCGCGGTGCGCACCATGTGGGCGCTCGGCGACTACAACCGCTTCGCGACCGAGTTGGACTCGCAGCTCGGCCGTGATCTCGTCGAGGCCTGCGGAATCGGCCCGGGCCAACGGGTGCTCGACGTCGCCGCCGGAAGCGGCAATGTCGCCATCCAAGCCGCCGAGGCCGGCGCCGACGTGGTGGCTTCAGACATCACGGTCGAGAACATGAAGGCGGGCGAGCGCGAGGCGAGCAAGCGAGGAGTCGAGCTCGAGTGGGTCGAGGGGGACGCGCAGGCGTTGCCGTTCGGCGACGACGAGTTCGACGTCGTCACCTCGTCGGTGGGGGCGATGTTCGCGCCCGACCAGCAGGCGGTTGCCGACGAGCTTCTCCGAGTCTGCCGACCCGGCGGCACCATCGGGATGGCCAACTTCACCCCGGACGGCCTCGCTGCCAAGTTCTTCGACGTGCTCGGGCCCTACCTGCCGCCGCCACCTCCCAACGCGGCGTCGCCCCTCATGTGGGGAAACGAGGCCCATGTACGGGAGCTGTTCGGGAACCGGGTGTCCTCGCTCGAAGCCAATGAGCGGGAGCTGGTCGAAACGGTGCCGGGCGCGCCCGTCGAGTACTGCGAGTTCTTCAAGCAGACCTTCGGACCGGTGATCGCGGCCTTCGCGAGCGTCGAGGACGACCCGGCGCGCGTCGCGGCCCTCGACCGCGAGTTTCTCGACTTTGCCACGGGTGCGAACGCCGGCCCGCCCGAGGGCCCCACGGAGCTCCGGTTCGAGTACCTGCTGGTGCTGGCGCGCAAACGGGCCTAGGGGACACCCCGACGGCCGTCAGGCTCGTCCTCAGTCACATCCCGACGAACACATCGCGTTCATCCCATGGCGCAGATCCCGCGCCGAGACGGCGCCTGGAGGGACCGGCTCTGCCCGATAGCTGACGGTGGAATCGAAGCTCAGGCGGAAGGTCCTGTGGCCGTCGGGCCTGTAGCCGCCGATCCCATTGGGCAGACTCCAGTCGATCAGCCAGTCCCCGTTGCCCAGGCGTCGGGCAGAGCCGCAGCAGCGGGAGGTGGGAACGTCGGGGTCGGTGATTGACTGCAGAAGCGTCGCTGTTCCCGCTTCTTGGTCGATCCGGTAGCGCACCGCCCGCGGCCTCTCGTAGCGGCGATTGGTGCGGTTGTCGAACACGGTCAGAGTTCCGTCGGGAAGCAGGCGGGCGTCGTGTTGGCCGCCAAAAGTGGTGGCGCGTGGATCGTGCTTCACCTCGAGGCTCTTGGCCGTCCTCGTGCCGCCCAGCTTCCAGACGATCCTCCCGCTGCTCTTGGCGATCTTGTACACGGCGTCCAGGTGCCTGAAGGAGGCGATCACCGAGTCGCCGTCCGGCTCGATCGAGTTCCAGTGAGCGATGTCATAGCCGTTGTTGACGGCCAACCGCCACCAGCGCCCCGTTGCGGCCAGGGAGATGTGGTCCTGGCTCTTCCAGTCCCAGACGAGGGTACGGCCGGGGCCCACCTGCTGCAGCTCAGCGTTGATCACGGTGGCATCGCTGGAGCCGCCGTAGGCGCTCGTGTCGACGTGGCCCTGGGGGACGTAGGAGCCGACCAGGTAGTCGCCGGTGCCCAGTAGCTGCAGGTCGTGGGGGTTGGCGGCTTCGCCGACAGCGTTCAGGGTGCGCACCAGGCTGCCGTCCAGGCGGTGAATCTCCCATCGGTAGGAAATGAAGTCGAGCCAGAGGAGGTTTCCGCCCGGAAGGACCCTCGGGTCTCTGGCGGGAGCCCGGTGCCACCAGATCGGCACCCCGCGGTTGTCGAAGATGATCGCGTAGCGCTTCCTGAGCGGAACGTAGAAGGCTTCGTCCACCGAAAAGTACTTCGGCGACACCTGTCCGTAGCGGGTGAAGCTGTACTTGGGAAAGCGATTCGGCAGGCAGCGCACGTGGTAGCGGTAGAGCAGGGTGCTCGTGTCGCGCTTGGCGGTGACGGTGAAGGCCCGTCCCGTACCCAGCGGCACGGTCCGGCTGAAGTCGCCGCGGCGGTAGGGACGGTTGCCGATCGCCACCCGCCAGGCTCCTGAGGCATGGCCGCGGACGGTCACCGGCCCGTCGTTGCAGCGGACGACGTAGTCGTGAACGTGGGGACCGAACTTCGGAAACTGGCTCGGCGTGCGGAAGCTCACCTGCCCGTATTGCGGCGCCGCCTCCGCGCCGGCGCCCAAGAGCGCGGCGATCGCAAGCGCCGAGGCTGACACCAGCGCAAGACGACGTGGCCTGCCCCCCGACATCGGGCCGATCGTACCGGCGCGGGTGGCCCATGGCCGGCCCGGCCACAGGCCGCCCACAGGCGTGGAACGCGCCTGCGCCGAACAAGCGTCCAGCCCAGTCAGGCGACGTCCTGGCTATTCGTCCAAACGCCTTCAGGACACGGCGAGATCGGCCGAAGAGCCTATCGCTGCGGATTGCGACCCCGGCAAATCACGAAGCACGTGACAACACATCCCCCCTCCCAACCCCGGCCGAAGCGAAGCACCGTCGCTCGCCTGTTTGCGCGGCCACGGAATCGCCGGCGGAACGCTTTCGGGCTGGCGCTCTGCTTTGCCGCCGCCTTCGCCATCGCTTGGTCCGCCATCAGCCAACCCGCGAGCTCCACGGCCACCGCCATGGACAGCACGACGCCCGCTATGCCAGACGAAGTTCTTCGGCTTCACTCCGGACTTCGGCGGGGTGGACGACGCAGCGTTGAATGCCAATTACAAGAAGATGAAGAGCGGTGGAGCCAAATGGGTCCGCTTTGGCGTCTACTGGTGGTTCATCGAAAGGACCCCGGGGACCTACACCTGGTACAGCACCGACCGTTTCTTTGCCGCCGCCGCCTGTAACGGCCTGGCCATGCTTCCCGATGTTCATCGGCTCGCCTCAATGGGCATCGGGAAGAGCTCCACGTCCACGCTCCACCGCTTGAAGACACATCTTCCCGAGTTCAAGACGATGATTCGCGCCGTCGTCGCCCGATATGGAGAAGGCGGTTCCTATTGGGCCGAACAACCACCACTGTGCCGACGGCGGAACCCCTGTGCCCGAGTCCCCCGCGCACCTCTGGCAGATTTGGAACGAGCCGAACATCATGAACTACTGGGGCGACCAAACAGCGACGGCCCAGGGTTACGGTCGGCTTCTCACCGCTGCAGACCGAGGCCATCGACACATCGGCCAACCCCAAGGCCCCGACGGTGATGGGCGGATTGACGGGCAGCAAGGTCCAGTAGCGACTTCCTGACGGCTCTCTACGACGCGGTGCCCGATCTCAACGAACATGTCGACGTATTCGATCTTCACGCCTACGCGATGACTCCGCAGGCTTCCCTCGACCTTCTGAGGAGCCTTCGCAGACACCGCCGACGCCCACGGCGCGAGCGCGTAAGCGAATTTGGGTGAGCGAGGTCGCCTGGTCGAGTTGCTTGCAGAGCCGAGGTTCGTACCCCGTCAAGGTGCGTCAACAACGCCTTGGCCCATGACGAGGCCGAGCAACGGAGCTACCTCAAGGGCATGTACAGCCTGCTGCTCGCCAATGCCTCCGAGCTGAATTTGCGGCGCGTCGCCTGGTACTCCTTGAGAGATCCCAGTGCGACTCGAGGAACGTGCAATTTCTGCTACGGCTCCGGCCTGTTTCATCGCGACGGCAGCCCCAAGCCGGCTTGGAACGCATACGTGAACCTCTCGGGCGAACAGCCTTAGGACGACCCGAGCCCACTGCTTGGTCACGTGCTTCGACGGATCGCTCGAGGATCGCACGACCGCGTCCCAGTCCGCACGATCAAGCCCGTGACCGGCCCCCTCCAGGGCCACCAGCTGGGCTTTGGGGACCTCCTCGGCCAGCGCCTCGCCGTGGCCAAGCGGGAACATCGGGTCCGCGGTGCCGTGGATCACCAGCGTGGGCACGGTGATCGAGGACAGGGGCTCGCGCGAGCGCTCCTCGTCCGGGAGGGCGTCGTGGTTCTGCGCGGCGGCGAAGCTGCGCGCGCGCTCGACGTCGCGACGGGCGAGCTCGCGCGCTGCCGCCTCATCGAACGGGCGCTCACCCCCCGCGAGCACCCGCTCGTAGTCGACGAGATACTCGATCACTGACGCTGCGTCCGACCAGTCCACCTCCACGGTCGTCAGTAATCGCGCGAACCGCTCGCTGCTTGGCGGGAGCTCCCGGTCGCTGGGCACCGCGAAGGAGGTGCTGATGAGGACGAGGGACAGGACGCGATCCGCGAAGTCGAGCGCCAGCAGCTGCGCGATCGCACCGCCCATCGAGACGCCGACCACGTGCGCTGCCGGGATGTCGTAAGCGTCGAGTACGCCGGCGGCGTCGCGAACCATGTCCGTGCCCGTGTACTCGGGGCGTCCAGGCTCGTAGGTGACCGATCGGCCGGTGTCGCGATGGTCGTAGCGGATCACGAACCGCCCACCGCCGGCCAGCATCCGGCAGAAGTCGTCCTCCCACCAGATCATCGACCCGCCCATGCCCATGATCAGGAGGATCGGCGGGTCGCCCGGGTCGCCGAACGGCTCGGTGCACAGCTCGACGCCGTTGGCGTGGACGATCTGCTCGGCCGATCTGGAGGGCTTGGTCACGAATGGGTCCAAAGCGAGGGTAGGGTGCTGCTCAGCCTATGGAGGGCTCGATCTTCGCAACCGTCCTGCTGCCGCTGGCGTTGGCGGTGATCATGGTGAGTCTCGGGATGTCGCTGACCGCCGAGGACTTCAAGCGGGTCTTCGTCAACCCAAAGGGGGTCTCGATCGGGCTCCTCAACCTGGTGTTGCTCTCTCCCCTGCTCGCCTTCGCGGTCGCCCACGCGTTCTCGCTCGAGCCCTCTCTTGCGGTGGGACTGGTCCTGCTCGGCGCCTCGCCAGGCGGCACGCTGGCGAATTTGCTGACCCACTTCGCACGGGGCGACACGGCCCTGTCGATCACGATGACGGCGATCTCGAGCCTGGCGGCGGTCCTCACCGTCCCCCTGTTCCTACGGCTGGCAACCGACCATTTCCAGGCGGACGGCCTCGACGAGCACACCAGCATGCTCGGGGTGGTCGCACGCGTACTGTTGATCACCGTGGTCCCGCTGGCCATCGGAATGTGGCTGCGCGCGCGGCATCCCGAACGGGTCGCGGAGATCGGCGGCACCATGCGCCGGGTTACGGCCGTTGTCTTCATCTCAGCTGTCGCCGGCGTGATCGTCGCGGAGCACGACCGCGTCCTCGACAACCTCGATGTTGTGGCCGGCGCGGCGGTCGCGCTCAACATCATCGCGATGTCGACATCGTTCGCCATCGCGCGCCTGGCCCGCCTCGACAACCGGCAGTCGACTGCGATCGCAATCGAGCTCGGCATTCACAACGCCGCGCTTGCGATCGCCGTCGGCGCGACGATCGCGACTGTGCTGACCGTCCCTGCCGCGGTCTACGCAAGCTTCATGTTCATCCCCGCCGGACTCTTCGCCTGGCTGATGTACAGCCGAAACGCAGCGACTACCTGTCCGGCCCCTCCAGACCCCAACGCCGTCAGCTGAGCAGCTCCTCGAGGTTCGAGGGATGCAGATGTTCCTTCGCCTGCTCGTCGGGCAGCGCGGACTGAGCGATTTGGATCAGCGTCCCATGAACGGTCGACGGCCGCAGGAACGCCTCCTTCCATGCCGGGCTGTCGACATCGACGCCGACCAGCTCGTACCCACGGCCTTCGAGCTCCTGGATCGCCTCTCGGATGTTGTCGGTCTTGAAGGTGATGTGGTGCAGGCCCTCCCCGTACCGGTCGAGGAAGCGGGTCAGGAAGCCCTCAGCAAGCGGCTCCAACAGCTCGACCTTCCCGCCGCCGGGAAACCGCAGCTGAACCCAGCGCCAGGTTCCGTCCGCATCGCCACCCATCAGGTACTCGCCCCCGAGGGCGTCACGGTAGAGCGGAAGCGCCGATTTGATCGACCGCAGGGCAACCGCGACGTGGTCCAGATGGAGTTCCATCACGCTCTGCACTGTATGTGGAGGCGGGGGGACCCGCCGACGACCGCATTCGTCATAGGCTCCGCGTAGTTCAAGATTCCGTGCGACCCCTACTCAGGAGGAGAGCTGATGGCCAAGGAACCGCGTTCCCTGGAGGGCAAGGTTGTCGTGATCACCGGGGGCGCCCGCGGAATCGGCAAGGCGACCGCAAAGGCGGTGGCGCGAGAGGGCGCCATCGTGGGGATCGGGGACCTCGACGAGCCGCTGGCGAAAGCGGCGGCGGCGGAGTTGGAGACGGGGGCGGTAGGACTCGCGCTCAACGTCACCCAGCGTGATTCGTTCGCCCGCTTCCTCGATCAGGTCTCCGAGCGACTGGGACCGCTCGACGTGTTGATCAACAACGCCGGGATCATGCCGATCGGATCGTTCGTCGACGAGGACGATGCAACGGCGCAGCGGATGATCGACATCAACATCCACGGCGTGATCTACGGGATGAAGCTGGCGATCCCGGGGATGCGGGAGCGAGGTAGCGGCCACATCGTCAACATGGCTTCGCAGGCGGGCAAGGCCGGGCTTCCCGGGGGCGCCACCTACTGCGCGACCAAGCACGCCGTCGTCGGGTTGAGCGAGGCCGTCCGGGCGGAACTCCGCGACAGCGGGGTCGAGGTCTCGGTGGTGATGCCCGCGGTGGTCGACACGGAGCTCGGCAAGGGGTTGGCCGATACCCGCGGACTGAAGAAGCTCGCGCCTGAGGAAGTCGCCGACGCGATCGTCAAGGCGCTCCAGTTCCCGAAGTTCGACGTCTGGGTCCCGGCGTCGAGCGCGGTGATCGACAGGCTGCTGCATCCCCTGCCCCGCAGGGCGCGGGAGGCGATCGGCCGCTTCATGAAGGTCGACCAGGTGCTCGCCGAGCCTGACCGGGCGCAACGCGCCGCATACGAAGAGCGCGCCGCGCGTTCGGATTCGGAGCCCGGGCTCGAGCCCGACGCCCCGGAGCCGGAGCCCCACGAACCGGAGGACGTGGCGCAGGTCGCACGTTAGAGCCGATCGGGCGCCTCGACGATGGCTCCGCGAACGGAGCCGGCAGTAGCCTAGCCTGGACTCTGTGAGCGGACCGTCAACCAGACCCGGCGATCTCGACGCCTGGCGCGCGCTTCCCACCACCCAGCAGCCGGAGTGGCCAGACGCGGCGCAGGTCCGCGCCGTCACCGCCGAGCTGGCAGGGCAACCACCGCTGGTCTTCGCCGGAGAATGTGACCAGCTCAAGGACCGACTGGCGGGCGTCGTGAGGGGCGAGGCGTTCGTCCTGCAGGGCGGCGACTGCGCGGAGACCTTCTCCGGGTCGACGGCTGACGCCGTACGCAGCAGACTCAAGACCCTGCTGCAGATGGCGGTCGTGCTCACGTACGCGGCGAGCGTCCCCGTCGTGAAGATCGGCCGGATGGCCGGTCAGTTCGCGAAACCCAGATCGCGGCCCACCGAGACACGGGACGAAGTCGAGCTCCCCTCCTACCGCGGCGAGGCCGTGAACGGCTTCGACTTCACGCCCGAGGCGCGCCGTCCCGACCCGGCGCGGCTGCTCCACGCGTACCACTCCGCCGCGGTCACCCTGAACCTCTGCCGGGCGTTCACGAATGGCGGCTACGCCGACCTGCACGAGGTGCACGCCTGGAACCAGGACTTCGTGGCGCAGAGCCCGGCCGGGCGGCGCTACGAGCAGCTTGCCGGCGAGATCGACCGGGCGCTGTCGTTCATGAAGGCGTGTGGCGCCGACTCGGAGGAGCTCCACGGGGTGCAGTTCTACTCAAGCCACGAGGGGCTCCTGCTGGAGTACGAGCGCGCGCTGACCCGCATCGACAGTCGCACCGGACTGCCCTACGACGCGTCCGCGCATCTGGTGTGGATCGGTGAGCGCACCAGGGACCTGAACGGCGCGCACGTGGAGTTCTTCCGCCAGATTCGCAATCCGATCGCCGTGAAGCTCGGCCCGACGGTCACGCCCGACGAAGCCCTCGCGCTCATCGAGCGCCTCAACCCCGATCAGGAGCCCGGCCGGCTCACGTTCATCACCCGGCTGGGCGCCGGCAAGGTCCGGGACGTTCTGCCGCCGCTGGTGGAGAAGGTCACCCAGCGCGGCGCGCCGATCGCATGGATCTGCGACCCCATGCACGGGAACACGTTCGAGGCGCCCAGCGGGCACAAGACCCGCCGGTTAGATCACGTTCTCGACGAGGTGGCTGGCTTTTTCGAGGTGCATCACGCGCTTGGCACCCATCCAGGCGGCATCCACGTCGAGTTCACCGGTGACGACGTGACCGAATGCGTCGGCGGGGGCCACGAGATCTTCGAGGCCGACCTGCACCAGCGCTATGAGACGGAGTGCGACCCCCGGCTCAATCGTCGCCAGTCGCTGGACCTGGCGTTCATGGTCGCCGAGTTGTATAAGGAAACCCCGCCATAGCTCACCCGAGCTGGATAATCGACGTGCGGTCGAGGGAAAGGGCATCGCCATGGCAAAGGTCATCGACAAGCGCGTGACAGCCGACATCGAGGGCCCCTTCGTCGTCTTCCTGATCGGCATGCGGATCAACAAGTTCTGGAAGGCTTGGAAGTGGCTGCCGACGTTCTTTGCGATGCCGAGGATGCTCCGCGAGCTGGAGCAGAGACCGGAATCCGGGTTCCTTGGTGCCAGCCAATACTTCGGAAGCCCACGGCGACCGATGCTCGTCCAGTTCTGGCGCTCGTTCGAGCACTTGGAGGCCTATGCGCGCAACCGCGACGCCGTCCATTGGCCCGCCTGGGTCGATTTCAACAAGCGCGTCGGGTCAAGCGGCGATGTCGGCATCTGGCACGAGACCTACCTCGTCCCCTCCGGCGGCTACGAATGCGTCTACAACAACATGCCGCCCACCGGTCTCGGCGCCGTCGCGACGCTTGTCCCCGCCGCCGGTCGCAAAGCCACGGCCGCGAGCCGTGCAGGGGTTCGTGAAGAGGCCTATCCCGACGGAGTCGCCACCGAGCGGATCGAGGTGTGAGCGAATTCCGCTAGGCGCGCCGCAAGCGTACGGCGCCCCCGACCACCGTAGGCTGCGAACCCTTTGTGGCAGGGTTACGAACTGCGAAACCACGACATCCGGAGGTACGGCTCGTGTATGCCCGACTGACCCGCTATGAAGGGAGCTCGCCCGACACGATCGAGGGTGGGCTCGAGACCAAGAAGAGGGTCCTGCCGACCGCGCCTGGCCAAACGGAGGGGATGAAGGGCGCGATCTTCCTGAGCGAGAGGGAGAGCGGGAGGATCGTGGTGATCTCGCTGTGGGAGGACGAGGAGGCCTTGCGGGCCAGCGAGCCGGAGGCCAAACGCCTTCGCGAAGAGGTGACGGCGGACGGCGAAACCGCCTCGGTCGAGCACTACGAGGTCGCGCTATTCGCCGTCGAGCAGGCCCCACCGATCTCGTAGACACGATCACTCAAGCCTGGGCGATTCGGTCGATCTTTGCCGCGAGGATGAAGTCGTTGCGGGTAAGGCCCGCGGCGGTGTGCGTCCAGGTCGTGAAGGCCGCCCGTCCCCACTCGAGCTCAATGCGCGGGTGGTGCCCTTCGGCCTCGGCCAGGAGCGCGACCTGCGCGACCAGGCCGAACGCGCGGCCGAAGTCCTCAAACTGGAACTCCCTGGTCAGGCCCTGGGCCTGGCGCTCCCAGCTTGGGACCTGGCCCGCAAGCTGGACGACCTCCGCCTCAGGCAGCGGTGGCGTCCCCGGCGGGTACTCCTGGCAGTGCTCGTTGACAAGCTCGGTGATGGCCGAACCGTACTGGTGAAGCTCCGCGGTGAGCATGCGAGTTGTTCACGATGGCGCCGCTACTTCACCGCGACAGGGGAAGCGCAAGTCGGCGTTCGTGACAGCACTTTCCGCGCCATCAACAGGATTCGAAGAAACGCGCCAGGTGGTCGACGATCTCCGCCTCTGACATGGCGGACGCCGGCTCGAACAGCTGATTGACCATCAGCCCGTCGAGAGCGGCCAAGAGATGGGGAGCGTGCCGATGAGGATCACGGCAGCCGACGGCAGGTAGGAGCTGCTCGGCGAGCAGCCGATACTCGCGCCGAACCTCGTTCAGTGCCAGCTGGAAGTCCGGGCGGCGCCGGGCCTCGAGAATCAGCTCGTAGCGGGCCACGGTCAGCCCGAAGCGCTCGGGGGCGAGCCAGTCCTGAACCAATCCGGCCGCCAGCTCAGCCGCCCGCCGCGGCTCGTACGGCCCGCCTCGCGCCAGGTCCTCCATCGCCCGCACGCCGGGGCGCTCCAGCTCCACGAGGCGGTGGAGCGCGGCGGTTAAAAGCGCCTCGCGGCTCGGGTAGTAGTTGCTGGTCGATCCCTCGGCCAACGCTGCCCGGCGGTCGACCGCGCGGTGGGTCAGCCCGCGCCCCCCTTCCGCCTCAAGGACCTCGAGCGCCGTCTGAGCTACGAGCGCCCGACGGGCCCCGCTCTCTGTCTGCACCGCCTCCACTACATCTGTAGTATGACGAATCAAGGGAGCGTCTGAGCCAAACGGAGGAGCCCATGACGACGATCGCCGTACAGGACCTCGAGCAGCTCGACCTCGGCGATCTCTCGCTCTGGGTCAACGGCCCCCCGCACGACATCTTCACCCGGCTTCGCCGCGAGGCCCCGGTTCACTGGAGCCCGTTGGGGGATCACCCGGATGAGGCCGGATTCTGGTCGATCACTCGGGCGGCGGACGTCCGCGAGATCAGCCTCGACTGGGAGACCTTCTCGTCGGAGGTCGGCGGGATACTCGTTCTTGACGACTTCGGCATCCCGCTCGAGGCCCAGCGCCAGCAGATGATCTCGATGGATCCGCCGCGGCACGACCGCCTCAAGGCGCTCTTCCAGCGGGGCTTCACGCCGAAGCGCATTGCGGAGCACACGGACCGAATCCGCGGCATCGTCAACCGCACGCTCGATCGCGTCGCCGAGCGCGGTGAGTGCGACCTCGTCACGGATGTCGCTGGCCCCGTCGTCTCGCGCGTGATCGGGTCGTTCATGGGCACGCCGGAGGAGGACGACGCGCGGCACATGGAGGACACCAATCTCGCGCTCGGATTCGGGGATGAGGACTTGAGGCCGAGCGAGGAGGCGCTGACCGAGATGCTGACCCGCACCTGGAACGAGACGATGGAGATCATCGCCGAGCGACGAGAGAGCCCCGGCGACGACCTGATCAGCGTCCTCGTCCATGCCGAGGTCGACGGCGAGCAGCTCACCGACTCTGAGATCTACATGGGCATCGGCCTGTTGGGCGCGGCTGGCAACGACAGCACCCGGGCCGTGTTCACCAGCGGGATGCGCGCGTTGATGGAGAACCGCGAGCAGATGCGGCTCCTTCTCGACGATCCCTCCCTGGTCCCGGGCGCCGTCGAAGAGCTCCTGCGCTTCTACCCGGCGTTCGCCCATTTCCGCCGCACCGCCACCCGAGATGTTGAGCTGCAAGGAAAGACGATCCGCGAGGGCGACAAGGTGCTGCTTTGGTACGTCTCCAGCAACCGCGACGAGACCGTCTACGACGATCCGCAGCGGCTCGACGTGACCCGCAACCCCGACCACCACGCGTTCGGCGCGGGTGGGCGGCACTTCTGCCTCGGCGCGGCCCTGGCCCGGCTCGAGCTCAGGACCCTCCTCGCTGAGACGCTCCGCCGCTTTCCGAACATTGAGTTGGCCGGCGAGCCCACGCAGGCACGCTCACTGTTCGTGAATCAGCTGAAGACGCTGCCGGTCCGGCTCATGCCGGAGTCGCCGAGCTCCGCTTAGTTCGAATCTACCCGCCCCAGGCTCGGTGGGGAGCGAAACAAAGGTGTAGTTAGGATGAGATCTCCCAGCGTCTAACCCGACTGCTCCGCCATCATTTCTGCGGCACGCCGCTCCATCTCCGCGGGCGGCACGTCCTCGACATGGGTGGCCACGCTCCAGTGGTGTCCGAACGGGTCCTCGAACTGGCCGCTGCGGTCGCCATAGAACTGGTTCTCGACGGCACGCAGCTCGGCGGCGCCGGCCGCCAGGGCGGCCTCGAAAACCGCATCCACGTCCTCGACATACACGCTGATCGTCACGGGCGTGCCGCCGATGCTCTTGGGGCTGCGGGCACCCATGTCGGGATTCTCGTCCGCGAGCATGATGAGGCCGTCGCCGATCTCGAGCTCTGCGTGGCCAACGGTCCCGTCCGGGCCGTCCATGCGCATCCGCTCCTTCGCGCCGAAGGTCTTGACGTAGAACCCAATCGCCGCATCGGCTCCGTCCACGATCAGGTATGGCGTGACCTGCGGATAGCCCTCCGGGATGGGCCTCACATCGGCCATTTGTTCCTCCTTTCGCTGCTTCTCTGCACCTGCACTCGCACCCTATCGCCGTGGCTCGAAGAAACCCGCCAACGGACCGGTCCGGTTCAGTCCGGGTACTCGTCCTTGCGCCAGCTGCGAGGCTCCTCGGGCTGTGGCTTCGGCGTGCGGTCGAGCAGGAAGCTGTGGTACGGGGCGACGAACGGGTCGGGCGCCATCACGGTGTAGGTGTGGTAGACGGTCCCGTTCTCGCGCGCGAACGCGATCCAGCCCGGGCCCTCGCGCAGGCCGTCCTTGAGCTCGGCCCCGACCTGGCGCGACCACTCCTGGAGCCAGTCGGGTGGGTTGTCGATCATCTCCTTCACCTCGGGGATCTGCTGTGCCTGCTCCTCGGTCATCGCAAGGCGGAAGTCGAAGGGGAAGTCGGTGTTGTAGGTGGAGACGTAGGGGAACTGCCAGCCCATTCGCTCCTTGTAGGCGACCAGCCGATCGATCGGCGCCCGCGAGAAGGAGATCAGCGTCACATCGCTGTGGTTCAGGTGGACGAGCCCGCCGTCGAGTTCGTCCCCAACGCTGGTGCAGCCGGGGCAGGCACCGACTTCGTAATCGGGGCCGAACATGATGTTGTAGGCGAGGAGCTGTGAGCGGCCGTCGAAGAGCTCGGCGAGGGTCTTCTTGCCGTCCTCGGTGTCGAACTCGTACTCCTTCTCCACGGGTACCCACGGGAGCTCGAGTCGCTTCCTCTTTATCTCCTCGTTCCGCTCCGCCTGCTCGGCCTCGAGCTTCGCCAGCTCGTCCCGAGCCGCTTGCCATTCCTCGCTGGTGCCTATCGTGTGGTCAGGCATTTCATCGTCCTCCTATCTTGGGCTCGGCCACTCCCGGACGCTACCGGGTCACAGAATGAGACCCGCGGCGCCGCGGAAACTCATCGCAGCCTTCCGACTTGAGACCGGGGCGCCCGAGGCAACTAATCGCTCGGCCCTTGTTAGTTGCCCTTGCGTTGAAGCTCGAGGACCTGCTGGAAGGTGGGACGGTTCGTGGTCGGGAAGGTGTCCGGCAGGAGCCCTGGCACGAACCCGGTGCGCGAGGCCGGCTTCCGCCACAGTGCCGGGTCCGCCTGGCCCAGTTCCGCGGTCAGATCGTCGGCGGTTTCATGGACGGCAGCCCACAGCGCCGCGCGGCACGCCCCCAGGGATCCACCGCCGCAGTAGGAGAGATGGAACCGATCCCGGACTCGATCGCCCAGCAGCGTTCGCAGGTCCTTGTCGACGTAGGACTCGCCGGAGAGGCTGCTGAGACTCCGAACCGCGTCTAGGTCATCCGTGAGATCGCCGAACACCGGGCCCACCACCGCCTCCGCGATCGGCCGCCAAAGAGCGTCCATGATCACCGGCCCCGCCTCGTCGTAGAGACCGTTTCCGTCGGCGTCGAGGCGGGGTGCGTCCCGCCGCACCCAGTCATCGAGAATGTTCACGACCTTCTGGTCGCGGGCGCTAGGTGCCGGGCCGGTGCGCAGCACGCGGCTGACCACAGGCCAGACGGGTGATCGGACGTCCTCGGTCGCCGCGCGGTTCATGATCCCGACCGCGTGCCTGAGCAGCGCGTGCTTCGGCCACTGGTCGAAGAGCTCCACGCGCTGCACCGAGCCGTAGGGCTCATCGTCTCCATGCATGAACCCGGGAGCCGAGCGATTGTTCCAGTTCAGCAGCAGCCCCTTGGGACCGCCCGTGTCGTGGGGGTGCTCGCGCCCGCTGAGGAACCCGGTCCATTCATGGCTGCCGTTCCCGATGGTCGGCAGCCGCCGGTCGAGCCCCGCGGGGCGCTCGGGAAGTCGGCCGGAGGAGAAGAAGGAGGTGAACTTGCGGGAGTCGTACGCCCAGTTGAACGTGAACTCGAACTTGTTGGCGATTTGCCAGAAGCGCTGCGGCGTCGTCGCCTCACCCTCAGTCATGTCCTTGAGCGCGGCGAGGTTTAGAGCGTCGCGACCGAAGGTCGAGCGCTTCCGGGAGAGCGCGTACGGCCTGCCGTCGACGGTCGCGGTCGCGAAGACGGGGCCGTGGACCGAGACCTTGTAGCGAACCGGCTGGCCGTTCAGGAGCCCAGCGTTGAAGTTACCCAGCGCCCGGCACTCGCCTCGGTAGACATAGTGGGTAGACGCCCGACTGGGCGGGGAGCCGTCGGGCTCGCAGAGCCGCTCGGCGTAGACGTCGCGCACGTCGTGCCCGGCGGAGGTCAGGCTCCACGCGTAGTCCCGGGCGCGGCCGATCAGGATGTACATCGCGAGGCCCGGGACAGCGACGCCCTGGGCATTGATCCCGGGCCCGTGAAGGTCCATCTGCTCGACGATCTCCGGGTAGTAGTAGCCGAGTTGAGGCCCCATCACGGCCAGCGTGTTGCCGGTCGCGGAGCGCCGGTGGGCGGTGAGGAGCCAGTTGGAGGCCTGCTTGCGCGCGGGCGCCGCGGCCGCCTCCGCAGGTGACTGTCTCGGATCGATGCTCTTGATGGAGCTGGGGTCGAGCTCCACCGATCCGGTAACTCCCCCGCCGGTCAGCGGGCCGTAGTCGAAGCGTTTGCGGGTCGTCGCCGGCGCCTCCGCGTCGTCGGCGAGCATGACGTCATCCCAGGCCTCGTAGCCCCTGATGGGCCCGAGCGACGCGCGCAGCTTCGCGAGCAGGTCGGCGTTCGCGGCCTCACCCCCTCCCCCGGCGCCGAAGATCGAGCCAATGAACGCGGTGGCCGCCAGCACGTCGTTAACCGTCGCCGGCGGCTGGTTGATGTCATGCGCCGTCCAGTAGGCGTTGGTTCCGTCCGCGTAGGCCTGCGCGTCGGCGAGTATCTGCTGGCCCTCGGCGCCATAGGTGTCGACGAGAAGCTGTCGCTGCTTCGTCACTAGCGCCTCGGTTTGCGCGCTGGGAACGAACGATTGGCCGCTCGTGACCAGAGAGAAGGCGTTGAGGTTGGGAATGTCGGCCACCGCGGCACGGGCAGGCCCCCTCCCGAGCTGGAGCAGCAACCCGCGGTCGCGGGCGGTGACCCAGCCGGCTCCGAAGGCGACATCGGCACGGGTATTCCCGTAGATGTGCGGGATCCCGTAGGCGTCGTATATCAACCGCAGCCCAGGCCTCCCCGTCGCCTCCTCGTGGGCCGGTTTGATCGGCTGAAAGTTCTCGGGGAGGAAGAAGTGCTCGATGTCCGCGTCGGTGATGTCGTCCCGCAACGGGGTCAGGCCGCTGTAGAGCGGAAGCTGATCGGTGGAGTTCTCAGTTGGGGGGAGCCCGCCGTAGTTTCCCGGCGGGAGGATGTAGCGCGCGGTATCGGCACCCTCGGCATGTCCGCGTTGGAAGTCGCGCGCCGCGTACGCCGCAGGGGATGCCGCGAGGAGCGCAACCAAGGCCACGACACCGACCAGGATCGACGCCCTACCACGAGAGCCTCTCGCCCGAATGGAGATCACGTTCCTCCGAGTACCCAGCTCGCGGCAGGAATCACACGCCACGCCTTTGCGGAAAGGCGCTTTGGTTGGCTCGTTACCTTCTGGGTATAGCTTCCAGGCGAGCGCGTCGAGCTTGGAATCGATGCGCTTCTTTCTAGTCGCCGGCTCGGCGCCGTAGAGCTCAACGCGAAGAATGACGACCGACTACGCACCGACTCCGGTAGAGGACTTCCTGGATCCCGACGATCCGACGCTCTTCCCCCGGCTCACGCCGGAGCAGGTCGAGTACCTGCGGGAGATCGGCACCCAGTTGTCGTTCGCACGCGGGGACCTCGTTTTCGAGCATGGCCAGCGCGAGACCCCGCTGTACGTGGTCCTCAGCGGAGCACTGGACATCATCGACCAAGCGCCGGAGGGCGACCGCTATTTCACCCAATGCAGAGAGGGGACCTTCGCCGCCGATATCTCCATGTTCACGGGCGAGCCGACGCTCGCCGCCGGGTTCGCGGCCGAACCGACATCGCTCGTGGCGCTCCCGCCGGAAGATGTGCGCCGGGTCGTTGCGACCGCGGCCGAGCTCGGCGACCTCCTCCTTCGGACGATGGTCACGCGCCGGGAGTGGCTGCAGGGTCGCGGCTTGGGTCAGCAGCGGCTGATTGGCTCACGATGGTCGGGCGAGGCGTTCGCCGTGAGGGAGCTGCTGGAGCGCAATCTCGTTCCCTTCACCTGGCACGACCTCGCCACCGATGAGGAGAGCCGGGTCTTGCTCGACGGGCTCGGCATCGGGGAGGCCGAGTGTCCGGTCCTGGTCCGATCCGACAGCGTCATCCGGCAAGCTACGGTGAGCTCGGTCGCCGATGAGCTGGGTCTGCGAGCGGAGGTCGACGGCCAGAGCTTCGACGTCGTCGTGCTCGGCGGCGGTCCGGCCGGTTTGGCCGCAGCGGTCTACGCCTCCTCCGAGGGTCTCAGCACGCTTGTGGTCGAACGCTTCGCCCCGGGCGGTCAGGCGGGGACCAGCGCTCGCATCGAGAACTATCTCGGCTTCCCTACGGGCCTTACCGGCGCGGATCTCGCCCGACGGGCGACCCTCCAGGCCCGAAAGTTCGGCGCCGTGATCTCCAGCGTCCATGAGGCCTCTCGCGTGTCCGAACCGGAGGCCGGGGGATTGCGCGAGATCGAGCTTGCCGACGGTCAGCGCGTGCGGGGGCGATGCGTCGTCCTGGCCCCCGGCGCGGACTACCGTCGACTACCGGCCGAGAACGCGGATCGGTTCGAGGGCTTGGGCCTCTACTACGCGGCGACGCACGTCGAGGCCCAGCAATGCTCGGAGGAGGACGTCGTCGTGGTCGGCGGAGGAAACTCGGCGGGCCAGGCCGTGGTCAAGCTGGCCGACCACGCGCGCGAGGTCCACGTCGTGGCCCGGCGACGGCTCGAGGCGGCGATGTCGCGCTACCTGGTCGATCAGATCGAGGCCAAGTCAAACGTCCGCGTCTGGTCCGGGAGTGAGGTGCGATCGCTCGAGGGGGACGACAAGCTCGAAGCCGTGGTGATCTCCGGAGCGGGTCCCGATCGCCGGGTTGAGACTTCGGCGCTGTTCGCCATGATCGGCGCCTCGCCGCGATCGGAAGGGCTGGTGGATTTCGTCGGCCAGGACGACAAGGGCTTCGTGGTCACCGGCGAGGAGGCGAGCCGCCACCCCGACTTCTCTCGACACTGGGACGGGGAGGACCGAGGGCCGCTGTTGCTCGAGTGCACACGTCGCGGCGTCTTTGCCATCGGCGACGTCCGCACAGGCTCGACCAAGCGGGTGGCGGCGGCCGTAGGGGACGGCGCGCTGGTGGTCCGCTCCATTCACGCCTCGCTCGATCCGCGCCAAACCTAGCGAGCAGCAGACGGCGTCTGAGCTCCAGGGGTCTCCGAATAGCGGGCCAGGCGACAGATCTCGTTCTCGGTGCGCAACTCACGCAGCATCGCCGAGCTCCTTCTCGTACGCCACCCAGCCCAGCACGGGTGTCATCCCGGCGCGCTCGTAGAGGCGGAACGCGCCGGTCTCGTTCGCGGCGTCGACGCCGAGCCCCACGCTGTGCTCACCGCGCTCCCAGAAGCGCCCGAACGCGTCGGCGAGGAGCGCCGCCCCCACGCCCTGCTTGCGCCACGGGCGACGCGTGAAGAGCGCGCGGACAAAGCCGCCGCCGTACGTGTCGCCCGTGCAGATCGTCCCGGCGGCGATCGCGTCCCCGGCGCGGACGACGCACCAGAGCGTCGGGTCGAAGCGTTCGCTCCCGAGGTGGCCCTTCGACCACGACTCGAAATCGCGCGGCGTGAAATCCCAGTGCATCCGCGAACGCCTCCTGGTGCGCGGCGTGGAACTCGAGCGCGTCATGCTCCGGGTTGAACGGGACGACGCGCAGCCCGTCCGGCCACTCGGGTGCGGGCGGCGGCGCCTCGAGCTCGATGCGCATCTCGCGGAAGACGCGCACGGCGCCGTAGCCGAGCGACTCGAGCAGCCGCCGGGCGGCGGAGTCGGCCTCCAAGACGCTGTTTTGGATCCTGCGTGCGCCGCGCCGGCCGCCTCCTCCTCCAGCCCCGTCGCGATCAGCTTTCCGATCCCACGCCCGAGCGCGTCGGGGTGGACGCACCCCTCGACGCGCCAGGCTCGCCCCGTTCGCGCACCAAGCCGTAGCCGACGACGCGGTCGCCGTCACGGACGACGCGCGCATCCCGCTCCAGATCGAGCTCCGACCACTCGTCCTCCAGATCGGCCTGGGTGAACGTCGTCTCCCCGTATAGCGACGACTCGAGCGCGGCGACGACCTCGGTCGCGGCCGCCGCGTCGGCGGCGACCGCGGGTGTGGAGAAGGCGTGCTCCATGCGGCGGCACGCTACGTCATCAGGCGTGCCCGTCGCGCGAGTACGGCTCGAGCGTCTCCCGCACCCAGAGGCTTCAAGGTGTGGGGTGATCCTCTTCGTAGCGCCGCTCCGCTGCCGCTATGGCGGCGCTCCCGCCGCGCGGCGCGCCTTTCCGCCTCGGTTCGGATGCCTGAGAGCGACTCCGCCACCGTGCGCTCCCACCGCCGCGCCACGATCTCGCCCCACCAGCTCCCAACGCGCCACAGGTCCGTGCCCAGCTCGCCTCCGTACTCGAGCTCCGTCCCGCCGTCCATCTCCCGTAGTTCGAACGTCTCGTGCACGTGCGGCACCGCACCGCGCACCCGCCGAAGGCCACTCGCTCCTCGCTGATCGGAGCGTCTCCACCGTCGTAGCGGTCACCGGCGCTGAGAGGCGTGAGTGCCTCGCGAGACCATGTCGGAGCCGTGCTCGCACCTCGAGCTTCGCGCCCAACGCCCGCGCGTCCTCCCAGGTGGGCGCCGCGATGACGTCAACACCGTCTCGCGCGCGCGCGATGCTCACGCTGCGGTCCCAGCGGGCGAGGCGACGCCGAGTCCGAATCGAGCGTCAGCGCGCCCCTCTCGACGGCACGTGCCGACCGCCGCGTCACCGACGCACTACCGACACTCATAGCTCCGTGCTGACACGGAGCCTAAGCCGCCGCGCGGCGACCCGTTCGCCATCGTCCGGCGCTCCGCCGGGCGAGCGGTTGGCGAGGGGAGCGCCCATAGACTCAGCCCGTGCCGCCGACCTATCGCCAGCGCCTGCGCATCGAGGGGCTGCGGCTCGCGCTGTGCGGCGCCATCGCACTATCGTGCTGCTCGCCGTCAGCGCCCACGCCCACGCGACCCGCTGAGCACCTCCGGCCTTCTCGCTGTCGTGGCGCTGCTCCTCGCGTGGCTCGGCCCGCGCTCGTGCACCGCGCGATCGCCGCCAGCGAGTCACGTTCTGAGCGCGACCTCGGCTCTGGCGAGCCCACCCCCGCGTGGCGGCTGCCGCCGTTCGTCGTCGTGCTGGCGGGCGCCGCTGCGTCGGGTTGCGCGCTCGGTTGCTTTTGTGGATCGCACGCGCTGCGGGCGGCGATGAGTTCGCGAGTGTGATGGGGTCTCCAATTCGATGACCGAGAGTCTCACCGAGCTCCGCGCCTCGCTGAGCGGCGATGTGCTCGCGCCGTCGGATCGCGAGTACGAGCGTGCCCGACTGTGCTTCAACCTGCTGATCGACCGGCGGCCGGCGGCGATCGCCCGCTGCGTCGACCCCGCCGACGTGGCGACGGCCCTGACCTTCGCCCAGGAGAACGACCTGGAGATCGCCGTCCGCGGCGGCGGCCACAACCCCGCCGGGCACTGCGCCGTCGACGACGGTTTGGTGATCGACCTCTCCCGGATGCGGAAGGTCGAGGTCGATCCCGAGGCGGGGATCGCCATCTCCGAGGGCGGCGCCACCTGGATGGACTTCGACGCCGCGACCCAGGCGCACGAGCTGGTGACGCCCGGCGGCGTCGTCGGCTCGACCGGCGTCACCGGTCTCACCCTCGGCGGGGGGATCGGCCACCTCACCGCCCAGTACGGGCTCACCTGCGACAACCTGATCGCCGCCGAGCTGGTCACTCCCGCGGGGGAGGTGGTCCGCGCCAACGGTGACGAGACCCCCGAGCTCCTCTGGGGGATCCGCGGCGGCGGTGGCAACTTCGGCGTCGCGACGCGGCTCAAGTTTCGCCTCCATCCGCTTGAGCGAGTCATCGGCGGGCGCTTCGAATACGCGGGGGACGGTGTGCGCGATGCGCTCCGGGTGTTTCGCGACGTCGACGCGGGCGCCGGCAAGGACCTGAGCTGCCAGGCCCAGCTCACGGTCAATGAGGCCCTGACCCCGGTCCTCACCATTGCCCCCTGCTACACGGGCTCGGATGAGGATCCCCGCGAGTACCGTGCACTGCGCTCGGCGCCTGGGCTCGTCGACGATTCGGTCCGCTCCCAGGGTTTCCTCGACCAGCAGCGGGTGTTCGACCCCGGCTACGGCGTTGACCGGAACTACTGGAAGGGCCATTTCGTCCGCGAGCTCCCGGACGAGCTGCTCGACACGCTGCTCGAGCGCATGGCCGCCATGGGCCGCCCGCCCGGCGCGATCCTGATCGAGTCGTTGCGCGGCGCGCCCAAGGACGTCGACACGGCCAGCGCGGCGCTCGGCTACCGCGATGCGGCCTTCAACGTCAGCGTGATGGCGAGCTGGATCGACCCCGCCCTCGACGACGAGCACATCGCCTGGACGCGCCAGACGGCTGCTGCGATCGAGCCCTGGTCCTTCGGCGGCGGCTACGCCAACTACATGCAGGCCGACGAGCCCCTCGACCGAGTCCGCGCCGCCTTCGGCCCCGACTCATTCGAGCGCCTGCGCGCCTTGAAGACCCGCTACGACCCGGGCAACGTCCTGCACCGCAACCAGAACATCCCGCCGATCTAGATGACTGATTCCCAATCCGCGTGTGCCGGGGGGGCCTGGAGTGCCGAGATACTCTGGCGATCCCTCGATCAAAAGGAGCCGACTACTCCCAGCCCTAGCTGCCGAAGGTGCAGTAGATCGGAGTCGGGAAATCCGGAGGCGGCGGACACGGGTCTGGCTGCATGGCAGGATCCGGTCCGTGCAGAGGATCACTACCGCGGAGCGTCGAGCCCGGCTGGCGCGCCGCCATCGCCTCGCGCCCCCCGATCGGGCGGGCGACGTGGTGGACGCAGCCAGCAGCATGGTCGGCCTGCACGGCACCGATCCTGCGACCGTGTACCTCTCCGCCTGGGCGCGGGTCGACGAGATGCAGATCGCCGATCTGGAGCGTGCCCTCTACATCGACCGCTCGCTGGTCAAGCAGCTGGCGATGCGCCGCACCCTGTTCGTCTTCCCGCGCGAGATGGTGGGCGTCGCCCAGGCGGGGGCGAGCACCCGGGTCGCCGAGAGCGAGCGGCGCAGGCTGATCCGCGACGTCGAGAGGGCGGGGCTGCGCCGCAACGGCGAGCGCTGGCTGTCCGAGGCGTCAGAGGCGGTGCTGGCGGCGCTCTCCGACGGGCGGGAGGCCACGTCCTCGGAGCTGCGCGACGAGATTCCCCTTCTTGAAGGCTCGATCACCTACGGCGAGGGGAAGTCCTGGGGCGGCGAGCTGCCGGTTGGTCCCCGAGTCTTGACGACATTGTCGGCCGCGGGACAGATCGTGCGTGCGTCGAACGACGGCCGCTGGACCACCTCTCGACCCCGCTGGGCCTCGATGAGATCCTGGCTGGGCGAGGAGCTCGCCGTTCCACCAGAAGCCGAGGGCGTGGCGAGGCTGGTCGAGCAGTGGCTGCGCGCGTTCGGCCCCGGAACCGCAGCCGACATCAAGTGGTGGCTGGGGTCGACCGTCGCGGCGGTGCGCAGGGCACTGGCCGACCTCAACGCGGTCGAGGTCGATCTCGACGGCGAGACGGGATATCTGCTGGCTGACGACCTGGAGGCGACCGACCCGGTCGCGCCCTGGGCCGCGCTCCTGCCACCGCTCGATCCAACGACGATGGGGTGGTTCGAGCGCGACTGGTACCTCGGCCCGCACCGGAAGCAGCTGTTCGACACCAACGGCAATGCCGGGCCCACGGTGTGGTGGGGCGGGCGGATCGTAGGTGGCTGGCTTCAGGGCGAAAGCGGCGAGGTCGTCCTTCAGCTACTCGAAGACGTCGGCGCGGAAGGCATGCGGGCGCTCGAGCACGAGTCGCAGCGGCTGACGGAGTGGCTTGCCGGCACGCGGGTGGTGCCGAGGTTTCCCACGCCGCTGTCGAAGGCGGCCGGCGCGGTTCGGCGATGATTAAGTCCCCGTCCCCGCATTCCCCGCCTGCCAGGAGGAGCCATGGCCCAACCGACCACCGAGCTGAAAGAGATCCGCCTTCCCCAGGGAAGGATCCGCTATCAGGACACCGGCTCCGGGGAGCCGATCGTCTTCGTCCACGGCCTGCTCGTCAACGGCGCCCTCTGGCGGAAGGTGACCCCGCCCCTGGAGGGCGCGCATCGCTGCATCGTTCCGGACCTTCCGCTCGGCTCCCACCAGATCCCGATGGCGGCCGAGGCGGATCTCTCGCCACCAGGCGTTGCCCAACTCGTCTCTGACTTCCTCGACGCGCTCGAGCTCGACGGGGTCACCCTGGTCGGCAACGACACCGGGGGCGCCATCTGCCAGCTCGTGGCCGCGCACCATCCGGGGCGCCTCGGTCGCCTGGTCCTGACCCCATGTGACGCGTACGAGAACTTCCTGCCGCCTGCCTTCCGGCCGCTCCAGTACGGGGCGCGCGTGCCCGGCTTGATCACGGCCCTGATCCAGGGCGCGAGGATCGGCGCCATCCGGCGCGGGCCGCTGGGCTTCGGCCTGCTGATCAAGCGCCGCCCGACTGGACGACGAGGCCCTGCGCGGCTACCTGGCGCCGTTCCTGGCCGACCGCGATGTCCGCCGCGACGCGCTCAAGGTGCTACGCGGGATCTCCAACCGTCAGACGATCGAGGCCGCCGAGCGCCTGCGGAACTTCGACCGCCCGACGCTGATCGCCTGGGCGCCGGAGGATCGGTTCTTCAAGCTGCGCTTCGCGGAGCGGCTCGCCTCCGACATCCCGAACGCGCGCCTGGTCCGGATCGAGGATTCGCTCACCTTCGTTCCCGAGGACCAGCCCGAGCGGCTCGCCGAAGAGATCGCGGGATTCATCCAGGAGACTGGCCAGAGCGCGAGCGCAGCCGCCTCGAAATGACGGCGAAGCTCTACTCGCTCCTGCTCTCCCACCCTGCTCGGGCGTCCCGGCTGATGCTGGAGCTGAAGGGCGTCGACCACGAGGCCGTCGATCTCGTTCCCGGAATGCACCCGGTGCAGCTGCGCGCCGCCGGCTTTCGGCGCGGCACCGTCCCGGCGCTGAAGCTGGATGGGAAGCGGGTTCAGGGATCGGTGCCGATCTCGCGCTTCCTCGAGCGCCTCGAGCCGGAGCCCCCGCTGTTCCCCGCCGAGCCAGAGCCCCGGCGGGCGGTCGAGGAGGCCGAGGCCTGGGGCGAGAGGGAGCTCCAGCAGGTCCCGCGTCGGATCTTCCGCTGGGGGACGGTCCGCAGTCAGGAGCTGCGGCGCTGGGTGGCCGAGCTGTCCGGGATCCCGGCGCCCGGAGTCGCTGCAACGCTCAACGCCCCCGTCGCCCGCCGGTTCGCGCGCCTGAGCGAAGCGAGCGACAATGGGGTGCGGGGCGATCTCTCGGCGCTGCCGGCGATGCTGGACCGCGTCGACGGGTGGATCGCCGAGGGCACCATCGGCGGCGCCCAGCTCAACGCCGCGGACTGCCAGATCGCGAGCACCGTCCGCGTCCTGCTGGCCTACGAGGACCTTCGGCCAATGCTCGAGGATCGGCCGTCGGCCGCGCTCGCCACTCGCCTCTTCCCGAGCTATCCAGGTCCGATCCCGCTGCGTCTGCCCGAAGCCTGGCTGCCCGCGCGCTGAGCAGCGCTCAGATGCAACAACACACAGACATCTCGCGGAACATCGAGACCGTCAACACCTACCTGGACGGCTTCCGCAAGAACGATCACGAGCAGATCCTGTCCTGCTTGACCGACGACATCGAGTGGACCGTCTTCGGTGCCTTCCATCTGACCGGCAAGGAGGCCTACGACAAGGCCATCGACGGCGCGCCCGAATTCATCGACCCTCCGGAGTTGGAGGTCGTGCGCATGGTCGAGCAGGGCGACGTCGTCATGGCGGAGCTCACGGGCACGGCGAAGCGCGCGGCGGGCGGGGAAATGCACATGTCCATGGCCGAGGTGTTCGTCATGCGCGACGGCAAGATCGCTGAGCGCCGTGCCTGGGTGATCGAACTCAAGGAGAACGACTCCCGCTGAGCCAATAGCGCGCTTGGCCGCGCATGCGGGTCGAACCACCTCAGGGGCCCCGATCGGGCATGCTGGCGCGTGATGACGGCGATCGACCCGCACGAGCGCTGGAAACCTCACGGACGTCCCGCCTACGCCGGCCTGCAGTCGTTCGGGGCCCTTCCCTACACCGAGTCGGCCGATGACCTGGCGGGGGTCGATGTGGCTGTCGTCGGCGCGCCCCTGGACGAGCTCGTCTGCGACCTTCCGGGCACGCGCCTCGGTCCGCGGGCGATCCGGATCGCAAGCAACGGCTTCGGCGGGGTGCACCTCGACGCCGGGGTCGATCCGTTCGAGGCGCTGCGGATTGTGGACTTCGGCGACGCAGCGGTGATCCCGGCCGACCCGGTCGCCTCGCACGCGGCGATCGAGCGCATCGTCGGCGACGTGGTCGACGCCGGGGCGATTCCGCTCGTCCTCGGCGGGGACCACTCGATCGCCGAGCCGGACATCCGCGCCTGTGCCGAGCGCCACGGCCCGCTCGGGCTGATCCACTTCGACGCCCACACCGATACCGGTCGCGAACTCTGGGGGGTCGAGCGCTCGCACGGAACCCCGATGTACAGGCTGGTCGAGCAGGGACACGTTGCCGGAGAGCGCTACGCCCAGGTCGGCCTGCGCGGTTACTGGCCCGGTGAGGAGGAGTTCGCCTGGCAGCGCGAGCGGGGGATCACGGCGCTGCGCATGCGCGAGGTGCTCGACCGCGGCATCGCTGACGTGCTCGCCGAGGCGATCGATGCGGTCGGGCCCGGGCCGGCGTTCGCCTCGATCGACGTCGACGTCCTCGACCCGGCATTCGCGCCCGGTACCGGCACACCGGAGCCGGGGGGCATGACCAGCGCCGACCTGCTGTGGGCGTGTCGCGAGCTGGCAGCGAAGCTCGAGCTCGTCGGCGCCGATGTGGTCGAGGTGATCCCGTCCGCGCCCCTCGGGGCCACGGATGTCACCGCGTTGGTCGGCGCCCGGATCGCGCACGAGCTGCTCACCGGGCTGGCGCTCCACCGCGGCTAGCGGGGCTTCGTTGAGTACCCGCCCAACTCATGGCGGCCTGGGCACCCGGAAGCCGCTGCGGCCGGTCACACGCCTCACGGCGCTAGACTCGTCGAGGGTCGAGCGTTTGTTCGACTTCAAGCAGTGCCCCGCGTTTCCGCAGTTGTTGCCTTCCGCACCCTCCGCGATTTCGCAGTGCACCTACTCGGAGGGAGCAAGGATGGCCACAGGAACCGTGAAGTGGTTCAACGACGACAAGGGCTTCGGGTTCATCACACCAGATGACCCTGGCAAGGACGTGTTCGTGCACCACAGCGCGATCCAGACCAGCGGCTTCAAGTCGCTGGCCGAGGGGGCGAAGGTGAGTTTCGACACCGAGCAGGGCCCCAAGGGCCCGGCAGCCGAGAACGTCCAAGCGCTATAGGGCCAGCGGATCTCGACCAGCAACGTAGGCGCGCGCCGCCGTCGTTCTCGCCGACGGGCGGCGCGGTCCGGCGCACGGCCGTCCGACAGCGGGGCTCCGAACTGCCCACGAGTGGGGGGCCAGCAGGCCTGGCGGCATCCGAAGAGCTCGATGCACCCAATCTGCGCCGGCTTCACCCGCGCACTTGCGCGTCATCGACGGACTCGAAATTCCACGAAGGAGGAAAGGCATGGGCTCAAGCAGCAAGCGAAAGACCACGATGGCAAAGCTCAACCGTGAGCGCAGGCTCGCCGAGCGTCGGCTCGAGAAGCGGGCCAAGAAGGACGCGAGGAAGCGGGCGGCGGCAGAGCAGGCAAGCAGGTAAACCCGGCCAACGAAACCTAACGGCCACGACCGGCTCCGGCCCGAGGTCCGTGTGGGAAGGTGCACGGCATGAGCAGCATCGCCGCTGGAGCCGCGCGTGTGACAGGGACGAGATGGACCTGACCGAGGGCGCACGGGAGTGGCAGTCGAAGGGCGAGGCGGACCTGTATCGCGGCCATCGGATCCACGCCTTCGAGCGCCCCGGTACCGATCCGCTATTGCTGTTCCTGCACGGGTTCCCGTCGAGCTCCTACGACTGGCGGACTCTCCTGGAGCATCGCGGACGAGCACGCGGTTCTGGCCCTCGACTTCCTCGGCTTCGGGCTCTCGTCGAAGCCGCGCGATCACGTCTACAGCCTTCTCTGGCAGGCCGACCTGGTCGAGGAGCTCGTCAGGCGTCGTCCATCGGCACGGGCCGTCTTCATCGTCGCCCACGACATGGGCACGTCCGTTGCGACCGAGCTGATGGCGCGCGATCTCGAGGGGCGCCTGGACATCGAGCTGGCCGGGGCGCTGCTGTTCAACGGCAGCATCGTCCTCGAGCGCGCCAGCCTCACGCCGGCGCAGCGGCTGCTCCGGAGCCGGTTGGGCGCGCTCTTCGCGCTGCTCACCAACGAGCGGGTTTTCCGCCAGCAGTTCGGCGCCCTCTTCTCGCCCCAGCATCCGCTCGACTCACAAGAGGCCGCGGATCAGTGGTCGCTGATCTGCCACAACGGCGGGCGCACTCTGGGGCATCGACTGATCCACTACCTCGACGAGCGCCAGCGCTACGCGGAGCGCTGGCACGGCGCGGTGCGCGACTGGGAGGGGCCCCTGAGCTTCGCCTGGGGTCTCCAGGACCCGGTGGCGACCACCGCCGTCCTCGACGCGCTGATCGAGCTTCGTCCCGGCGCGCCGGTCGACAGGCTTCCCGAGCTCGGGCACTATCCGCAGCTCGAGGATCCCGCCGCGATCGTCGCGGCGCTTCAGGGCGCACTCGAGCGGGCGACGGTCTAGACGACTGCCACGCGGGCGATCGTGGTCAGCGACTGGTAGTAGACGTCGCGGCCGAATCCCGGGGCCGGGAACAGGAAGCCCTGGGTCGGGGAGGGGACCTCGACGCGAGCCTTCTCCGCGCCCGCTGTCGAGGTCGAGCACGACGAGCCGATCGCCGGCGAAGCGAAGCGCGGCCCCGCGGACCTGAGCGAAGCGCCGCCGAGCATGGGCCCGAGCGCCCGACCGACCGGCGCACCAGCGCGCGCCGCAGGAACTTCGCGTCGCGCCAGTCGCCGACGACCAGCTCGCGGGTGTCCGGGTAGAGGATCAGATGGCCGGCGTGGGCGAGCCCGTCGCGGCGCCACAGCGGTTCGAGCTCGTCGCCCCGCAGCCGCCAGGCGCGGACGACGGCGTTGCCCGCGTCGTAGGCGACGACGATCCCGCCGCTCGGGATCCCATCCCGGCGGGTTCGACTCGGTCCCGTGCGGGCAGCCCGCTGATCTCGACCGAGCGCACGCGCGCCGTCGTCGCAGGCGCGCCCACCACAGCCGCACCGGGCTCGACTCCACCGCCGCTGCCGAGCATCGTCCGGTCGGTGCGGTTGCGCCCGTTGTCCATCCAGAAGACGTGCTCGTCGGTGATCACCGGGTCCCAGCCGTAGCTGCGGTCGGGCGCCGGGCCGTAGCGCGGAGCGCCAGCGCTCATCGATCGCGATCCGGCCGGCCGCCGCGGTCGAGGCGGAGCCGGAAGACGGCGGTGGTGCCGACCGCGATCACGCGATCGCCGTCGGAGGAGAGGCGGGCGATCGACGGGCTCGGGCAGGCGCAGCGGTGGCGGCCACCGGCAGCAGCGTCTCGGGGTCGAGCGCCGACACCGTCGAGGGCTCGCGCCCCGCCGGCGCGTCGCAGTCCTTGGTCACCAGCTCGCCGCCGTCGAGGACCACGAACGAGTTGTGCGGCCGCGGGCACCGGCAGCCGGTGCGAGGCCAGCACCTCGAGCTCCGGGCTCAGCCGGTGCGCCCAGCGGCCGAAGACCATGTGGAGGTCGCCGTTCGCGTGCGCGGCGATTCCGCCCGGCCAGTAGGCGCCGCCCGGCAGCCGCGGGGTCGCCGCGGTCACGTCCAGCGTCGTCGGGTCGAGGCGCTCGACCCAGCCCTCCACCGGGGTCGACTGCGGTCCGCCGCAGGGGCATCTCGTGGCGCAGCGCGTAGAGCTCGCCCGGCTCGCGCCGGACGAGCACGTCCGTGGCGAAGGCCTCGTGGACGGCCGCCACCTCGAGCCGCTCGCCGGCGCGGATCCCGAGCCCGGTCTGGCCCTCCGCCACCCCCCAGCGCCGCGGGCCGCCGTCCTCGCAGGTCCAGGGCTGCGGCCAGTACGCGCCGGCCACTGTGCTCAGGGTCCCTGGAGGACCGGCTCCGCAGCTCCGTCGCAGCGAATCAGCGCCGCCCGCTCCAGCCCGTCGGCGCGATCGGCACGCGCCGCGAGGATCTCCTCGTCCGTCATCAGCGAATGTAACGTTACGTGACGGCGACCGGGAGGAGCATGCGCATGGACATCGGAACGGCGGCGGGCCTACGGCGTTTCTTGACCATCGGTCTCGCGACGGCGGCGCTCTTGGCTGTGTCGGCACCGGCCGCCCCGGCGCGCCCGGTGAGCGCCAACACCGACGGCCGACCCAACATCCTCGTCGTGATGACCGACGACATGGCGACCACGGACCGCAAGTTCATGCCGAACGTGAGGCGGCTCTTGACGCTGCAAGGGACCACGTTCGAGGACGCCGTCGACTCGTTTCCGCTCTGCTGCCCGGCGCGGGCGACCTTCATCACGGGCCAGTACGCGCACAACCACGGCGTCGGCGGCAACTTCTACCCCTACGGCTGGTACGGCATGAAGCAGCGCGGCAACACGCTCCCGAGCGTGGCTTCAGAACGCCGGCTACCGGACGGCGCTGGTCGGCAAGTGGCTGAACGGCTACGGGGCGCGCGACGCGCACGGCGAGGTTCCGACGGGTTTCGACATCTGGCGCGGGCTTCTCGACGTCTCCGCGTATGACTACTTCAACTTCGTGATGAACCGCGACGGCAAGTTGACGATCCTGGGGCGACGCCGAGTTCGCCCGCAAGTTGGTCGAGTTCGCCAACATCGAGGTGATCCCCGACCCGGGTGGCCTGGAGGGTGTGATCGCGAAGCTCAACGAGGTCTTCGGGCCGCCCCCTTATTCGTACTGGGGCACCGAGGAGCCCCGGACTACTCGCCCGACGTCACCGGCCAGATCACCGAGAACCTGGTCCACGGGCAGCGCAATGCGCGCAAGCCCTTCTTCATCTGGTGGGCGCCCGCGGCGCCGCACCGCGAGGACGTCGCGACGACCCTGATGGGCCGCCCCGGCCCCGACCCGCGCCCCGCGCCCCGCTACGCGCGGCCAGAGCAAGCAGTACAAGCTGCCCCGGCCCCCGAGCTTCAACGAGGCTGACATCTCCGACAAGCCGTCGAACATCCAGCGACTCCGCGCCGCCGCATGAGCCGAGGCACAGATCGACCAGCTCAAGCTCGACTACCAGGGACGGGCCGGCTCGCTGCTGGCCGTCGACGACCACGTCGGCGCGGCTGGTCGAGGTTCTCAAGCAACACGCGATCAGCTCGAGAACACCCTGATCGTCTTCACTCTCCGACAACGGCTGGCTCCAGGGCCAGCATCGGATCCCGGGCGACAAGTTCCTGCCGTACGAGGAGTCGCTGCGGGTGCCGTTCATCCTCCGCGGGCCGGGCATACCGGCCAACCGGACGGTCTCACGGCCAGGTCTCGAACATCGACTTCGCCCCCACCCTCCTCGACGTCGCCGAAGGCCAAGGCCGGGCGCACCATGGACGGGGTCTCGCTGATGCCGACCGTGCGCAATCCGAGCCTGCGGCCGAAACGGGCGCTCGAGATCGAGGCGCTGGCGCCGCTGTTCGAGGGCAACATCCCGATCAACGCGTGGGACCGGCCGTACCACGGCGTGCGCACCGATCGCTACACCTACGTCGTCTAGACGGAGACGGGCGAGGAGGAGCTCTATGACCGGCGGACGGATCCGTACCAGCTGCGCAACGTCGCTGACGATCCCGGCTACGCGGCGGTCAAGGCCCGCCTGGCCGGCAAGCTTGCCCAGCTCGACGACTGCGCGGGGAACGCCTGCAACGTGACGCCGTAGACCCGCGGGTGAGCACCAAACGGCTCGCCGTGAGCCCGCGAGCGCCCAACATCCTGCTGCTGATCACCGACCAGCAGCGCTACCCGTGCCACTGGCCCGAGGATCCGGGCTGGCTTCGCGATCTGATGCCGAACGATCAGCGAGCTGGCCGACACCGGGCTCACCTTCCGCAACGCGTTCTGCAACACGTCGATGTGCTCGCCCAGCCGCGCCACGCTGCTCACGGGTCGCTACCCGGCCCAGCACGGCGTGACCCTCACCCACACCCAGGCCGACCTGCGGCCCGACCCGCGGAACCTGCCGGCGGTGACGGCGACGCTCGCTCGACATCCTGCGTCCGCCCGGGGCGCCGCGCCAGCGGGCGCTGCGCGGGTTCGGCCGCGGGCCTGCTGCAGCTCGGGCCGAAGTCGGGCGACGAGCCCGAGCTGCAGCCGAGCACTGCCGAACCTCGCCAGCTGCTCCGCGCGGCCGGGTATGAGGTCGCCTACAAGGGCAAGTGGCACCTCACCCACCCCGGCGGGTACGCGGCTCGCTGCTCGGCGGCTGGGCGCCATCCGACGCGGATCGGCTCGACGCGACTATGGGTTCGCCGACTGGGAGCCGCCCGACGCGGGCGAGAACGCGAAGGCCGAGCACTTCGGGGCGGGCAACGCCGGCCCACTGGGCGCAGGGCTGGGACGAGCTCTACACGCGGCAGACCGAGCGCTGGCTCGGGCGTGCCGACCTGCCGGAGCCCTTCTGCCTCGTCGTCTCGCTCGTCAACCCGCACGACGTGCTCGGCTACCCGGCCCAGTACGTGGGCGGTGGCTACACGCGATCGGAGTTCCGCGACCTCGACGTGCGGCTGCCTCCGACCGCTCGTCGAGGACATGCGCAACAAGCCCACCGTGCACGAGCTGATGCGGATGGGGATGACGGCCTACCTCGGGCCCCTGAACGGCGAGCGCGCCAAGCTCGACTACGTCAACTTCTACGCCCACCTCCATCGGGTCGTCGACGCGCAGATCGGCCGGCTGCTCGACGCGCTCGGCGACCCGGCGGACCCCGGCTCGCTCCGCTCTCGCACGGTGATCTTCCGCTGCGCCGACCACGGCGAGATGGGGCTCTCGCACGGTGGACTGCGCCAGAAGACCTTCAACACCTACGAGGAGACGATCCACATTCCGCTTGTCGTCTCGAACCCCCTCCTGTTCTCGAAGCCCGCCGAAACCGACGCCTTCGCCTCGCTCATCGACCTGGTGCCGACGATCGCCACGCATCGCCGGCGCGGACCTCGGCCGCACGGCCGACGGCGCGGTCCGCGGCCGCGACCTTTCGCCGGTCCTCGCCGAGCGAACCACCCCCGAGGGAGACCGCCTGCGAGCGGCGGGCATCGATCTCGACCGATGGGTTCACCATCCCGCGCCGGCCCCGTCCGTCCAGGAGGAGATCCACTTCACCTATGACGACCACCAGGCGGCAACCGCGCTACAGAACGTGCCCGGGCAGCCGAACCGAATCCGCGCGGTACGAACGGCGAGGCACAAGTTCGCCATCTACTTCGATCCAGAGGGCAAGGCGGCGACCGAGCACGAGATGTACGACCTCGAGCGCGACCCGGACGAGCGCCACAACCTGGTCGATCGGATCAGCGGCGAGCCCCTGGGCAGCAGCGATCGCCGGATGCGCCTGGAGCTCGGTGAACGCCTCGAGTCGGTGATGGAAGCCAACGGCACCAAACCTCCGGCACGCTGAGCTGCTCTCAGATCAGCTGAGTTTCGCTCAGTTCGGTACCACGGTTGGTACCACGGAATCCCCCGGCCGCCATGCCTTGCGATCACTTGGGAAAACCTCCCCGGCCGCATCCGCGTCGGACTCGTACCGAGACGAGCTTTCGGGCTTAGACTTGCCGCATGCCGGCGTGCGCCATGTGCGGCGGGGCGAATACGGAGGCGGCGCGCTATTGCTCGCGTTGTGGCGCGCCACTTGCGACCGGGGCCGGCCCTCACGTCACCGCCCGCAAGGTCGTCACCGTCCTGTTCTCGGATGTGCGCGGCTTCACGGCGCTCGGTGAGCGCTTGGATCCCGAGTCGCTGCACAAGCTCATGGGGCGTTGGTTCCTCGAGGCGCACCGGGTCATCACTCGCCATGGCGGCACGGTCGAGAAGTACATGGGTGATGCGGTGATGGCTGTTTTCGGGGTTCCAGTCGTCCACGAGGACGATGCGTTGCGCGCGTCGCGGGCGGCACTCGAGATGGATGAGACGCTTACCGAACTCAACCGAGAGCTCGAACGACGATGGGGCGTGAAGCTCGAGGTGCGGACGGGCGTCAACACCGGCGAGGTCGTGATCGGAGAGGCTCCCGGCGGCGCACCGACCACGCACGGGGACGCGGTCAACGTCGCCCAGCGGCTCGAGACGTCAGCGCAACCCGGCCAGGTGTTGATCGGCGAGGAAACCGCGCGGTTGGTGAGCCCCTCCGCGCAGCTCGATCGTATCGATGCGCTCATGCTCAAGGGCAAGGCAGAGCCGGTGTCCGCCTGGCGCCTGGTGTCAATCGCCTCCGAGGCCTCCGATGCCGGCGACCGCTCGATCACGCCGTTCGTCGGTCGCGAGGGCGAGCTTCGCCTCCTGCGCAACGCCTTCGAGGGCGTCGTAGAGAGCCGAGAGCCCCGCCTGGTCACGGTCCTCGGCCCGGCTGGCATCGGCAAGTCTCGCCTGGTGCGAACGCTTCGGCTCGATCTTCGGGATGAGGCGACCATCGTCGTCGGCCGCTGTCTTCCCTACGGCGACGGGGTCGCGTACTGGCCGGTGGCCGAGATTGCCCGCCAGCTCGCGGGAGCCCCCAGCGAGACGGCAATCGCGTCGATCGCGGGCGGCGCCACCCGGGGTGACGATTCCGGCTTGGTCGCCGCCCGGGTCGCGCGTGCCGCCGGTTTCGTGCCAGGGGGCGTCACCGTGGACGAGACCCGGTGGGCTGTGCGCAAGCTGCTCGAGGCCGTCGCGCGCCGAAGGCCGCTGGTCGTGGTGATCGAGGACATCCATTGGGCGGAGCCCACACTGCTCGATCTTCTCGAGCACGTCGCGACGCTCGCCGCGGACGTCCCGCTCCTGATGGTGTGCTTGTCCCGGCCCGAGCTGCTCGATGAGCGCTCGTCGTGGACCACGGTGGGGGGCGACCGCAGCGTCGTCATCCCGCTCGAGCCGCTTTCACCGGCGGAGGCGGACGAGCTCTTCGAGGAGCTCGCCCGCGGCGCCGACCTCGACGCCGAGGAGCGCGCACGGCTGCTTGCGGCGGCCGAGGGCAATCCGTTCTTCCTGCAGCAGATGGTCGCGATGCGAACCGAGATGCGCGAGGACGGCGGTGGCATTCCGCCGACGATCCAGGCTGTGCTCACGGCCCGCATCGACCGTCTCGCCCCTGGAGAGCGTGGGGTCTTGGAACGCGCGTCGATCGAGGGACGCACGTTCCACCGCGGGGCTCTCGCGGAGCTGCTCGCTGAGGCAGATCGAGAGCAGCTTGATGCGAACCTCACCGCGCTCATCCGGCGCGAGCTGATCCGGCCCGGAAGCCCCGACTTCGAAGGCGAGCAGGCGTTCCGCTTCAACCACATCCTGATTCGTGACGCGACGTACAGCGTCATCCCGAAGCAGCGGCGCGCAGTTTTCCACGAGCGCCATGCGCGCTGGCTTGAGCATCGAGCCGAACGAGATCCCCACGAGCACGCCGAGCTCACCGGTTATCACCTCGAGCAAGCCTTTCGCTGCCATCTGGAGCTCGAGCCGGCCGCGCAAGAGACTTACAGACCGCTGGCGGCAAGGGCCGGCCGCCGTCTGGGGGCCGCTGGGCGCGCGGCCCTTTCGCGCGACGACCTGCCGGCCGCGATCGGCCTGCTCGAGCGTGCAACCGCCCTGCTGCCCGAGGATGACGCCGCTCGGGGCGCTTTCTGGCCGGAGCTGGGAACGGCCCTGACGGAGGCGGGGCGGCTGCCCGATGCGGAGCGGATCCTCGATGCCGCCGTCGCCGAGGCAGCGGCGCGCGACGACGCGACCGGCGAGGCCCATGCCGTGGTCGCTCGGTCGTTCGTCCGCCTTCAGGTGGACACCGACGCGGGCGCCCGCGAGGTGCGCGACCGATTCGAGTCCCTGCTGGAGACCTTCGAACGCGCCGGCGACGATCTCGGCTTGGGCCGTCTGTGGAGGCTGCGAGCGCTGGTGCACTGGATTGAGGCACGGTCAGCCGACGCCGATGCCGCGTGGGAGCGCGCCGCGGAGCATGCCGATCGGGCAGGCGACGAGCGTGGCTGGTCTGATGCGCTGACCTGGCTGGCCTCCTCCGCCTTCAGTGGACCAGCTCCCGTGAAAGATGGGATTGCGCGCTGTGAGCGAATGCGCGCACAACTGAGCGGTCATCGTCGCGCCCAGGCCCTGGTGCTCGATCATCTCGCCGGGCTTCGCGCCATGGGCGGAGAGCTTGCGACCGCGCGCCGCCTTCTGGCGGAAAGCAACGCCATGTTGGCTGAGCTCGGGGTGTCGATGCACACCGCGGTCTCACACCATCAGGCCTTCGTGGCGATCGCGGCGGACGACGCTGCCGGCGCGGAGGCCATTTTGCGCGCCGGATACGAGCGTCTCGAGAGCATGGGCGAGAAGGCGCTGTTGGCAACGACTGCCGCGATGCTCGCGCACGCCCTCTTCGAGCAAGGTCGCCTCGACGACGCGTGGGCATTCACAGAGGTGGCAAAGGGCGCGGCCGCCGTCGATGACATGTCCGCACAGATCACCTGGCAGGCCGTGCGCGCTCGGCTTCTGGCGCGGCGAGGCGATCTACCCGGGGCGAAGCGGATGAGCGATCGAGCGGTCGCCTTGGCGGCGAGCACGGACTGGCTCACCGACCACGCGGACGCGCTGATGTCGCGCGCTTACGTGCTTCGACATCGCCGGGGAGGCGAGGGCGGCAGCGGAGTCGGCTCAAAGCGCGCTCGCCCTCTACATGCGAAAGGGCAACGTGATCGGCGCCCGACGTGCGCGCTCGCTCCTGGAGACACATGTGCCCGCCTGACGCGCCATCGCAGGACCAGCCCACGCGCAGCGGGTAGCTCCCATCAAGCCCTCACGTCCTCCCCGTCGACCCGCCTACCCAAGCGGCGCCAGCAGGCTCTTCTTCCCCTCGAATGCGAAGAGCAGCAGGTCCACCATCCGGAACGTGTTGCTGTCTGGACCAAGTGTCGGACGCCAGCCGGGCTCACGGACAATCGACGCCCGGCTTCCCTCCATCGCGCGGTGGAAGGTTTCCGCGACGATGCGCGCGCCTACCCCCTTCAGCCGGCCTGCGTTGAGCTCGGCCTCGCGCAGGATGTAGAACCAGAGCGGCGTGTCCCTGAGCAGCGCGGTCCGTTGGGTTCGGGTGAGCCCGTCGAGCTCGACACCGGCGCTGCCGTGGCGGATCTGTGGCTGGGTGAGCTGGTCAGGGTCACGCCCTTGCTCTTCAAGAATGCGGCCATCTGCTGGCCGGTGGCCAGGTTCACCATCTTCGCCCGGGCCAAGTTGCGGAACGCCAGGTTCGCCCTCGGGTCATTGAACGGCACCGAGGGACCCCCGAAGGTGTCCGGAGGCAGGTTCCTCAGCGGGTCGACGAGCGATGTGTCGATGCGCATGGCCCGGTTGAACTTGCGCGCAGGGATGACGAGCTTGGGCCTGCCCGCCTCCCCGAAGTCGTAGAGGCGGCGGAAGTCCGCGATCCAGCTGCTCAACAGCCGCGTTTCGCCGCCGAGGTCATCGCCGGTCGACGAGAACGTGAACAGCAGATCCAGGGTGCCGGCACCGTCATCGAAGACCCTGTTCCAGTTGTAGGCGCCTCGGACCATCGAGTGTCCGAGCCGGAAGGCGGCCACCGAGAACTCGATCGGCATGGTCGGGACGTCGGTCGGCGGCGCGTCTGGCTCGAACGCCTTGCGGCCGTTCCGGAAGACGTCGTTGACGACGCCCCGGGCACAGATACGCGGGAGGTAGTCGGTCTTGAGCATCCACTGGTAGTGCTTGGTGACGATCGCCCTGGCCCGCGCGAAGCGCTGGCTTCGCGGCACCGAGTTGGGCAGGCGATCGACGACCCGGTTGTGGAACCGGATCATCGCCAGATGCGTCTGGGCGACCGCCAGATTCTGGTCGTTCCTCGGATCCGGGATGATCGCCTTGCGCTTCTCGGCCTCCGTGCTGCCGGCGCCCCGGGGAAGGTCGAAGCCGGCCTTGGCGGGGATGCCTTCGGCCGCCTTCGTCCGTCCCATCCGCATGTGCATGCCGTCGGGCTCGTAGAACGCCGCCGAATCCGGATCCTGCGGCCCCGCCCCATAGAGCGAATCGAGGTCGAGGCTCGGCGAGCGCCCCTGAAGGAGCTGAGGCGGGGAGACGGTGTCGCCCAGGGTGACGCCGGTCCGGTCGAAGGTCAGGTCGTGGTCCGTGAACTGACCGAGGTACGTGAAGCCCGACGGGATCTGGGACGCGCGACCGCCACCTGCGGCCATTGCCCTGCCGAGCCTCTTGAGGGTCGCATCGGGGAGCTGGTGACCCCTGCCCTTCGGCCCCATGCGCGAGAAGCGAAACGGCGGCGCCTCGGCTTCGATAGCTGCCGACAGGGTGCGCCTCCGTCCCCCCACGCTCTCGGTGAGAAGTCCCTCGCCGAGGACGAAGAAGCTCTCGGAACCATGCGTTTCCACGATGCCCTCCTGTCTTCGAACGCCGTCGAACGGGCTTCGCCTGGCCGGGGCCATCTAGGGCCTTCGTGGCGCGAGAGTCTCACGCGCCGTGTCTCGAGTCAAGCGTCCGCCGGATAGCGGCGGGAGCAGGACAGTGCTGGTCGACGTCACAGTGAGACCGCGGGGGCCGGTTTTCCTTCGCCCTCTTGCAATCGGGTGCCTGCGTGAGAGGATCGGGCAACGCCGAAGGAGGTCGATCATGCGCTCCAACTTCGATTCCCCGCTCAAGCTCGCGAAGGGCGTCGTCACTGCCCGCGGCGATCTGGGCTGGGACACTGGGGACACCGACGCGCTCGTCGCGGTCACGATCATCCAGATTGACGAGAAGATGGTGGGGACGGGGAGCTCACCCCGAAAGTTCCCACCGTGGAAGCCGAAATGGGAGCTCGACGTCAAGCCGACGCACAGGCACAAGAATTTCAAGCCTGGGCCCGCTCAGGCCTTGGGCGTGGCGGTCACAGTGAACGCCGGAAACCTGCGCCTCTTCCGTTGGAAGCAGAACGTCCGGCTCGAGCGTGAGTAGGCCGTCGAGCGATCGTTAGGGTCCCGCCGGTGCGTGACCTCGATCTCGTCCTCTTCGGCGCGACCGGGTTCGTCGGCAAGCTCACGGCGGAGTATCTGGCGGCCGCCGCGCCCGACGGGGCGCGCATCGGACTCGCCGGTCGTTCGCAGGAGAGGCTGGGGCGCGTACGCGACGAGCTCGGCGACCGGGCCGCGGATTGGCCGCTGATCGTCGCCGACTCAGAGGACAGCGCCGCACTGGCCGAGCTCACGGCACGGACGACCGCGGTCGCGACCACCGTCGGCCCGTACCGCCGCTACGGCATGCCGCTGGTCGAGGCGTGCGCCGCCGCCGGCACCCACTACGCCGACCTCACCGGGGAGACGCTGTTCATGCGGGAGACGATCCAGCGGTTCGACGCGCAGGCGAAGGAGAGCGGCGCGCGCATCGTCCACAGCTGCGGCTTCGACTCGATCCCCTCGGACATCGGGGTCCTCCTCCTCCACGAGGCGGCCGGCGAGCTGACCGAGACCACGCTCGTCCTGCGCCGGGTCCGGGGCGGGATCAGCGGCGGCACGGTCGCCTCGCTGAAGGGGACGGTCGACGACGTGAAGCGGGACCGCTCGCTGGTCAAGGTCCTCGGCGATCCGCACGCGCTCTCGCCTGACCGCGACGCCGAGCCCGAGCTCGGCGACGAGTCCGATCTGCGCGGCGCCGAGTACTCCGAGGAGCTCGGCACCTGGTTTGGCATGTTCGTCATGGCGCCGGTCAACACTCGGGTCGTGCGGCGCTCGAACGCGCTCCAGGGCTGGGCTTACGGGCGGCGGTTCCGCTACCGCGAGGTGATGGAGTTCGGTCCGGGGCTCACGGGTCGGGCGAAGGCGCTCGGCCTCGGAGGCGGCATGACCGCGCTCACCGCCGGGCTCGCCCTGCCGCCGTCGCGATTCGTTCTCGATCGCGTGCTGCCGGATCCGGGCGAGGGGCCGAAGGAGGAGCTCGTCCGGAAGGGATTCTTCGTGATCGAGATCCACGCGCGTTCCGCCGGCCGACGAGCGCTGGGTCTGCCGAGTCGAAGCGCAGGGCGACCCGGGCTATGGGGCGACCCGGGTGATGCTTGGCGAGAGTGGCTTGGCGCTCGGGCTCGACGGTGACAAGCTGCCCGACCGGGCCGGTGTGCTCACCCCGGCAACCGGGATCGGCCTCCACCTGGCCGAGCGCCTGCGGGCCACCGGGCAGACGTTCGAGGCCACCCGCGCGGGCGCGGCCTGAGCGCGCGGTATCAGGACGCCTTGGATTGCTCAACTTCGGCTTCGCCGAAGGCCCGGAACGCAAGAGCCGCCACCACGATCCCAAGCACCGTGCCGAGGGCACGCTCACCGGCCGAGTCGAATGCAGGCGAGCCCAGCGTGTCGGTCAGGAGGACGACGTAAATGGTGATCGCGGTCGTGAAGAGCGCGTACTCGATCGCCAACAGCGCGAAGGCGAGCGCGGCGGCGATCGTGAGCACGATCGTGCTCGGGATGACCGCGTCGCTCAGAACCTCGGCCAGCGCAGTGGCCAGCACGAGTCCCATCGCGGTCCCGGCCGCGCGCATGGCGATCCGCTCAGAGGTCTGGCTGGCCTCGGGCTTGAGCACGAACAGGATCGTCAACGGCACCCAGTAGCCGTGGTCGTGGAAGCCCACCAGCCGGTAGATAGCGACTCCTATCCCCAACGCCGCACCGAAGCGAAGCGCGTGACGCAGGGCCGCGCCATGGAAGTCCAGGCCGGCGCGCAGCTTCGCGGCCGCCTCCGCGGCGGCCCGACCGAGCTCGAACCGCCGCTCGCGACCGCGATCGGCGACCGCCCAGATGCAGGCAGCCCACGCGGCCTGAGCGAGGCCGCCGCAGGTGCCGATCGCCAGCGCCTCCCAGGCCTGGTGCGGCTCCAGCCAAAGTCCCTGCGCGATCAAGAAGGCGAGCACCACTGAGAGACCGGCGATCGCCATCCGCAGCGAGACCGCGACCGCGTAGCCACCGAGTGTCGCCACCACCGCCATGCCGAGGATCGCCGTCGCCACCGTCTGGCTCGTGAGCACCCCGAGCGCCGCCACGATTCCCACCAACGGCGCGCAGCACAGCTGCCACCGCACCCGCACCCGGGCAGGGGCGTCGAAGGCGATGAAGCCGCAGATCAGCGCCGCCGTGCCAATCCCCCCGGCGACCGCGTCGTCGAGCTCGAGCTCCGTGAGCAGGCCGGCGGCGACCGGCACTGCGACCAGAAAGCCCCGCCCGATCGCCGGCATCGGGTCGCCACGAAGCGCCCAGGTCGCCGGCAGATGCGAGCCGGCGGTCGCCGGCGCCTGCGCCATCGTCAGGTGAGCGAGGAGGGGATCCCTGTCGCGCCCATGGTCGGATCATTTTGCCGAGATGTTCGCGATCGCATCGTCGAGTAGTGGACTGCACGGCGCGTCCGGTCGGGGCGGGCCTTCGGGCCCGCCCCGATTTCGTCTGCCAGATTCAGATTGAGCCGATGCCCGATTGATGCCCGCCGCCTTGGCGCGATCCACCAACAGCACGAAACCCCCGGTATGCGGGGGCTTCGTTCAGTAGCGGTGGCGGGATTTGAACCTGCGACCTCCGGGTTATGAGCCGCGGCGTGAGGTTCGGGTGAGTCGATGCCGCCAGCGACGCGCTTAGTGCCTCGTCTTCGTCTCACAGCCCGTGACCACGGAGTTGGGGTCCTTGGGCTGCAGGTCGAGGTCGGCCTTGTCGGCGGTCCCCGGGGTGGCCCCACCGTCGCAAGCGATGGTCGTATCGGAGACGAAGTCGCGCGCGAACAGCTGATCGTTTCCGTCCATCCCCTTCATCACGTCGGCCCCCGCTCCCCCGGTCAGGCTGTCGCCGCCGGAGCCGCCGGTGAGCGTGTCGTTGTCCGCCCCGCCGTCGAACGAGCCCCTGACCCCGGTTGCGTTCACCACCCTGTCGATCTCATTCCCGGCGCTGACCCGGATCACGGTGATCCCCGAAGCGCTGCAGTTGGCCGTGTAGTCGCCACTTCGGGTGCACCCCGCCCCGGTGTGTATGCCCGAACCGGTGTAGGGGCCGGCGGCGAGATCGGTCACCCGCAGAACCGAGGGTGAGGGACGGGTGATCTGGAAGTTGTCCTTGGTTCCCGTGGCGGCGGTGACCACCAGGGTCGCGCCCGAGACGGCGACCGAAGCGGTCTCGACCGTGATCGAGCGCGTGGACGGCGTCGGGTCGAGGTTCCCGGCGGCGTCCCTGGCCCGAACGTAGAACGTATGGGCGCCGTCCGCGAGGGGCCCGATGGTCTTCGGGGAGGTGCAGGCGGTATAGGTCCCGGTGTCGACTCTGCACTGGAAGCTCGTGCCTCCCACGGAGGAGAAGCTGAAGGTCGGCGACGGGTCGTTGATCTTCCCCGTGGGGCCAGCCGTGATCGTCGTGTTGGGCGCCACCGTGTCGACGGTGAAGCTGCGCGAGGACGGGCTGGGGTCGGCGTTGTGGGCCTGGTCGACGGCCCGGACCTCGAACGTGTGGTCGCCGTCGCCGAGCGTGCTGGCAGGTGTGTGGGTCGCAGGCCCTGAGCAGGCCGCGAACGGCGCGGCGTCGAAGCGGCACTCAAAGCTCGAGCCTGGTTCGTTAGAGGAGAAGCCGTAGGTCGGCGTGGAGTCGTTGGTGGGGCCTGAGGGCCCGGAGGTGATGGTGGTGTTCGGCGGTGCGGAGTCGAGCCCGAAGTTCCAGGTGCTCGCCTGCGACGTTCGAACGGTCAGCTCGATCCCGCTGGCGGTCGCGGTGCGCCCCGCCACGCAGGGGTCAGGCGTCGCACTGGTGCCGGCACCGGAGTCGCAGTCGGCCACCAAGATGCCATTCCGGAACACCTCCACGTTGGTCTCGTCGCCCCCGACCGGAAGCAGCGAGTCATCGAGGCGGAACTGCAAGACCAGGGGCTGGCTGGAGCTCGCATCCGGGGCCGTGATCTGAACCTCCTGCCCAAACAGCGTGAAGCCGCTGGGGTCGGGAGTCGCCGTGGCGCCCTCGGCGATTGTCACGGCCCCCGCAACGGGAGTCGTCACCGAGGTTCCGATCGGGTCCTCAGCGCTTGTGGTGGTGTTGGTCGACACCGTCCCGCCGGCGGGGGCGTCCCCGCTGGCCGAGTCGAATGAACGTCGGTCGCGGAGGAAGACATCGATGGTCGAATCGGTGTCGCCCGGGTCGAGGTTCGAGGCTGTCGATGAGAAGGCGACGGAACTCCCGTCGGGGGCGATCGAGGAATCGAATGAGAGATCGTTCGCCTTCGCACCACCTGCGCCAGCGGCGCGGCTGACGAGCTCCGTGGTGCTCTGCTGGAGATCGCGGACGAAGACGTCGAAGCTCGTGTCTCCGTCGTCCGGGTGGAGGTTGGACCCGCCTGACCGGAAGGCGATGAAGCGGCCATCCTGCGATACCGAGGAATCGACGGCGCCGTCGTTGCCGTTGGGGCCGTTGGCTCCCGTGGCCCGGCTGACCAGGATCGTTGTGGCCTGCTGCAGATCGCGGACGTAGACGTCGTTATTCGCATCCGAGTCGTCGGGGTCGAGGTGGCCCCCCGCGGTGAAGGAGACGAGCTGTCCGTTACCGGAGATCCAGGGCTCGACGCCGTCCCCATTCGCCCCACTGGCGCCCGTGGCGCGGCTAGCCAGGGTCGTAGTGTTCTGCTGCAGATCGCGGACGAAGATGTCATGGGTCGACTCGGTGTCGCCCGGGTCGAGGTTGGATGCGTCTGAGGTGAAGGCGACGGATCCGCCGTTGTCCGAGACGGACGGCTGGAAGGAGAAGTTGTTCCCCTTGCTCCCGGTGGCGCCCGTGGCCCGGCTGACCAGCTTCGTGGTGTTTTGCTGCAGGTCGCGAAGATAGATGTCCGACGCCGCGTCGGTGTCGTCCGGGTCGAGGTTCGTGGAATTCGAGGTGAATGCCACGGACCCCCCGTCGGGCGAGAGCGACGGCTCAGAGGAACCGTTGCCGTTCCCCTTTGCCCCGCTGGCCCCGCTGGCACGGCTCACCAGGGTGGTCGTGTTCTGCTGCAGGTCGCGAACGAAGACATCGATATTTCCGTCGGTGTCGTCCGGGTCGAGGTTGGAGGCATTCGAGGAGAAAGCCACGTACCGGCCGTCGGCGGAGATCGATGGGTGATCGGAGCCGCTGTCGCCCTTCGCTCCACTGACGCCCGTAGCCCGGCTGACGAGCGTCGTCGTGTTGTCCTGCAGGTCGCGGACGTAGACGTCTGAGGTTGTGTCCGCGTCGTCCGGGTCGAGGTTGGCGGAATCCGAGGTGAATGCGACGAAGCGCCCGTCGCCGGAGGCCGAGGCGCGGTATGAGCCTCCATCCCCCTTTGTTCCGCCGGCGCCGGTGGCCCGGCTGACGAGTGCAGTTTCGCCGGGCCCAAGCCTCCAGGGGTCGATCTCCGCCGGGATGTTGAACGACGCGGGGACCACCAAGTCGTCGCGGATCTCGTCTGAGAAGCGGAGGGGCTGCTGTACCTGGCGCCCGCACTGGTTGAGGCGCTGGGTGGGCCAGGTGATCGAGATTCGCGAGGCCGACCATTCATTGATGACGGTCCCGGGCGGATTCATGTAACCAGGTGTGTCCTGCAGCCAAGGTGCCCCGGAGAAGAAGTTGCAGCCCGTGAGCATCTCAAGCCAACGAAACTGGTCGAGGTTGGTACCAGTGACCTCGAGCGTGTCCGGGACCGTCGTCGATGCCCCGACCGTCGTCACCGTCGGATACGCCGCGTAGCTGATCGACGCCTCTGGAGACAGTGGCATATTCAGCGAGCCATCGACCGCCACGATTCGGCAGGGGGCTCCGCCGCCGCCGCCGTCATCGCAGGAAACGGGATGATGGACTCCGGAGGAGAAGTAGCCGCCGCTGAATGAACCCGTCTGATCGGCCTGTACCACGTCCACAAAGGGGCAGCTCAGGGGATCGGACATGAACGCGTTGCACACACTCAGGGTCACGTTTTGCCCGGGAGCGAACCCGGTGCCGTCGATCGTCACCCTCTGGCTTCGCTTGCGGGGCAGCCCGCTCGACGGGGTCGCGGTGATCGTGGGGGTCGAGCAGGAGATGTCGCCTCCTGGGTCGGGGGGCGGACCGAGCGTTACGGTCATCGAACCGCTCGCCGTTGTGCCGTCGCTGGTGCCGGTGGCCGAGACGGCGGCGTCACCGCTCTCTGCGCAGATTCGCCCGTCATCCATGACCAGATAGGCGGAGTAAGCGGCAACTACATCGATGTCGTAGTCGACCGGGGGGCGGAAGCCGGACGAGTTACATGAGCTCGGGATACCGGAGTCGAACGTGAGCACGACCCGTGCCTTGGCGTACTCGGCGTCGGCATCATCGGTCAGCGTGTAATCGCCGTTGACGGTCCTCACCGGCCCGCCTTCGCTCGCCTGGCGCATGTTGATGAATCCGTCGAAGGTACCTGCGTAGGGACCTGCCACCGATCCACTATGGGAGATCCCGTGCGTAATCTCGCCCACTGGGTCGAGGCAGGCTTCGATATTGGCCACCTCGGTCGACGCCGTGAGGGTCGTTCCTGACAGGGTGGGGCTGGCCAAGCTGACGCCCGGCCAAATCAGGCCTAGCGCAAGAGATCCAAGGCCGAGAGCCAGGGCTCTGCGTGGCCTTGCGATGGTGCTCCGGCAGTACAACCGGACCGACACTACGCGCCTCCCTGTCTTACTTCTGCGCTTGTTGTTCTCCCCTTTGGACGGGAGTACCTTATGGGGTTCCGGGACCTTACCGGGCAACCTGCCCCCGAAGTAGGTAAGGCGCCCGCTACTGCTGGAGCCAGGTCTGGGGGACGACGCCCATCCGCATCCGCTGTGGATGGTCGCCGACTGGAACCCGCGCGACTTCTTCGCGGTCGCGGTAGGAGATCGCCGAGATTCGGTCGCTGCCGCTCCAGGAGATGAAGCAGTATCGCCCGTCGCCGCTGTTGGTCACCCAGTAGGGCTTCTCGCCCGCGCCCTGGATGAGCTTGTAGGCGAACGTCTTGCGAGAGACGATTGCCGCGTAGTCATCCATGGTGCCGGCGACGCAAAGGCGCGTTCCCTCGGGGTTCATGGCGATGCCGTGGTGCGCCGAGTCGAGCAGGTACTGCTCGCGCGGGATCTCGGGCACGAGGTTGGGCAGTCGAGCGACGCGCCGGACTCGATTTTGGACTAGGTCGTACTCGACGAACCCGTGGAAGAACGAGACCTGGAAGTAGACGAACTGCTCGCCCGGCGACAGAACCATCGGCCGCACCGCCGAGCTCATGTTCGGATATCCGGCGGCGGCGAGCTTGTTGCCCATGTCGATCCTTCGGATGATCCGATTGGTTCTCGCGTCGACGATCTGGAACCACCGATCGCCCTTGGTCGAGTCGAGCTGCGGCTGGTCGGCCGGCGTGTACACCAGCCCGATGCTCGCGTGGTAGATCTTCGTCCCGTCCCGGGAATAGTTGTTCTCGTGCGGCGAGTCCCCCGAGAGGAACCTGCCGACCTCCCTGCCCGTGTAGGTGTCGAGGATGTGGACGACGTTGCCGGTCGAGGCCGAGACCGCAACGTGCTTGCCGTCGGGTGAGATCGCCATGTGATCGGACCGCTGGCCATCGACGCGAAAGCGCCACACGATCTTGCGCGTGTTGAGGTTGATGGCCACGACGTCCGCGAAGCTGGGCCGAGAGACGACCAAAAGCCGGCCGTCCTTCGACGTGAACATGTCATCCACGAACTGGTCGTGCCCCTCGCCCACCAGCTGTCGGATCGCCAGGAAGTATCCAAGCCGGACCGGGTCGGTGAGGATCTCGAGCATCCGCTGCTTGCGGTCGGGGATGATGTTCAGCCGCCCAACCCGCCTGAAGGTCGGATGGTCCAGCGTTCCGCCCTGTCGGATCACGTCCGCAGTGCCGTCCCAGTTGTTGCCAACGAAGAGCACCGGCACGAGGTTGGTCTGCTGGGTCGCGGCGGCAGCCGGGGACGCGGACACAGCGAGGAGCGCCAAGGCGAGCAGGGCAGCAGTAAGGACGACGACGATCTTCTTCACTCGCGCATACTCCTCTTAGCCCAGGATTGCCCGATAACCGAATAGGAAACCCCCGCGTTTGCGGGGGCTTCCTCAGTAGCGGGGGCAGGATTTGAACCTGCGACCTCCGGGTTATGAGCCCGGCGAGCTACCTGACTGCTCCACCCCGCGGTGTACCGCCATGTTAACGGCCTGTCTGTGGGAAGGCGAAGGTCAGGGGTAGGAATTCCGCGCACGCGATAGAAATCTGGTTTCGCGTGCGCGTGGCCGTAGTCGACATCGGCACCAACTCGACGCGCCTGCTGGTCGCGGACGTCAGCGACGGCCGGATTTCCCAGCTCGAGCGACGCTCGACCGTGACCCGGCTGGGACGCGGGGTCGACACCTCGCGCCAGCTCGCCGCCGAGGCGGTGGAGGACGTCTGCCGCACGGTCGGCGAGTACATCGAGGCCTACGAGGCGCTGGGGGCCGAGCGGGTGACCGCGATCGCGACCAGCGCGGTGCGCGACGCGGCGAACGCTGGGGCCTTCATCGCCGAGCTCCGCGAGCGGTTCGGCCTGGACGCCCACATCCTCGACGGAGCCGAGGAGGCGCGGCTTGCCTACCTCGGCGCCTTCGCGGAGCGGCCCGCCGCCGATAGCACCCTGGTGGTCGACATCGGCGGCGGCTCCACGGAGCTGGTCGTCGGCTCGGGCGGCGAGGTCGGCTTCTATGCCTCGCTTCAGGCCGGCACCGTGCGCCATACCGAGCGCTACCTGAAGACCGACCCGCCCGACGCGGGGGAGCTCGAGGCTTTGGCCGACGATGTCCGCTCGCTGATCGACGCCGAGCTGAGCGGCGAGGCGATCGCCAGCGCCAGCGAGGGGATCGCGGTCGCCGGCACCCCGACCTCGCTGGCGGCGATCGACCAGGAGCTCGACCCATACGACCCCGAGCGGGTTCACGGCTACCGGCTCTCGCTCGGCTCGATCCAGCGCCTGTGCTCGCTGCTGGCCTCGATGTCGCTCGAGGAGCGCCTCCAGGTGACCGGGCTGCATCCCGGCCGCGCGCCGACAATCGTCGCCGGAATCGTGATCCTGATCCAGGTGATGCGCGCCTTCGGGCTGACGGAGATCGAGGTCTCCGAGCACGACATCCTCTACGGCGCCGCGCTCGACACCGCCCGCGCCGCGGCGTGAGCTACGCCCGGCGCTGAGCTCCGCGCCTCAGGCGTTCGTCCAGTCGAACGGGTTCAGCTGCGCGTAGGTGTTCTCGAGCGTGAACGACAGCGGCTGCTCCGCCGAGACTCGCGCACGGACCGTGTTCCCGATCTCCGCTTGCTTGTACTCGAAGCCCTCGGGCAGGTCGATCCGCACCCGGTGCGGGTCTCCGCTGACGGGGTTCTTGATCGGCTCGATCGTGGCTTCGGCGAGGTCGCCGATCCGCACCGACCCCGTGCGCGCCTCGCGGTCGGCTTCGACTTCGATCGGCGCGTACACCGTATTCAGCTCCTTCGACATCACGCTGGCGAAGATCTCGAAGTACTCACCGCCGTGCTTGCCCAGGACGAGCTCCTCGATCGCCTGGCGCTGCTCCGGGGTGGCGCTCTCGTCGACGATGGTCTGCCGCGTGCCGTTTCCCTCGTGAATCGCGCCCGGCCACCAGACAAGCTCAGCAAAACGCACCCCGCCGAGGTTCGTGTCGCCGAAGCTTCCCTCGTTGATCTGATAGGCGATCATCGCCATGCAGTCGCCGTGGGTGGGGAGCGAGTCGAACTGGCACGGACAGCCCCAGTCGCAGTTGCAGTTTGCGACCTCGTCACCGACCATTCGCCAGGACGGGCTTCCGTTCATGCTCATCTGCACCTCCGGTCTGCGGGTTCGCCGGCCGGGTGGCCGGCGCCGCCAACCCTATGCCTGCGTTGGGCCCCGGGTCAAGACTTGCCCGAGATCCGGTCCCAGGCGCGGCGCAGCTTGTCGTCAAATCCGTCCGGCACCAGGTCGTCCGGCCCGACTTCGATCTCGCCCGGGTTGGCGCTCGGCTCGGGCAGGCGCTCGGCGGCCGCCGCGTCGAGCGTCAGCACCGCTCCGCGCTCGTAGATCTCGGCCACCTGGCTGGCGTCGGCGAACCGGTGCCCGCCCGGCAGCACGCTGGTGTCGAGCACGATGCCGTCAAAGACGTCGAGATCGGGATCGGCGAGCACGTGCTCGACCTTGCCCAGCTCCTGGCCGTCGCTCGACAGCACCGGCAGGCCCTCCCCGAGGGTCAGATACGAGCTCGGCGCTCCCAGGTCCTCCATCGCCGCGAGCCTAGCGGACGTGGGCTCGCCACTCAGCCGAGGTCGACCGCGACCGGCAGCGCGGTCTCGCCCCAGCTCGAGAGGTCGCCGCTGTAGCCGGGGCGATACTTCTCCAGCAGCAGGCGGCGGGCGCGAGCATCCTCGTCCGCGTCGGTGACGATCCGGGCGCGCCCCGCGAACGTGCGGTCGGCGATCCGCACCGTGACCTGTGGCTCGCGGATCAGGTTCTTGACCCAGTCGGAGCGATCGCGGCCGCCGGAGAGCATGTACAGGGTGTTCCCCTCGAGCCCGAACCAGATCTCGATCTCGCGCGGCTCCCCGCTGACCCGTCCGGTGGTGGTCAGGTAGCAGTAGTCCTCGTTTGCCAGCGAGGGATCGACGTCCATCCGGCGAGGCTAGCGAGGCCGCCGATCCTGGCCGCCGGAACGCCGGCCCGGCGCCTGTTGGTGCAACGGATCCTGTTAAGCCGCACGCCTGGGCATCTTCATATTCACGCCTGGGCACCATCACAAGCGGTTAGGGAGGGCGAACCCGGGTAGCCGATTGGTAGCGACAGCGCTCGCGAGTTGGTTCAAACCGATGACGAGCGAGGGCTGGAGTCACGATGAAATCCTGCTGTCCACCCGGTCAGGGCTGCAATGCGCCCCCAGGTCGCGAAGAGCCCTGTTTGCTTCAGAGGTGCCGTCGATCCGACTCGGCGCAGTCCGACCGCGCCGTGGAGCTGTGGGAGTCGTTCATGGACGCGCGACGCGAGCATCGGACCCGGCGACACCGCCGCTTCCTGCGCCGCGCCTATGCCCGGGCACGTGACCGCGCGATGCCCTGGCGCCCGCGGCTTCGCTAGCCACCACTGAAAGCACGCGCCTGGTAAGTATTCCGGCCATGGCGATGGAGGTCGCGGTGGCCGGAGGACACGGAAAGATTGCGCTGCGTCTGCTGCGCCTACTCGCCGAGCGCGGCGATCGCCCCCGCGGCCTGATCCGAAACCCCGACCACGCCGCCGACCTCGAGGCGGCGGGGGCGCTCCCGGTGGGGGCCGACCTCGAGAACCTCGATCCCGAGGCGATCGCCGCGAGCATCGCCGGCTGCGAGGCGGTCGTGTTCGCCGCCGGCGCGGGGCCCGGCAGCGGGGCCGCTCGCAAGCGCACGGTCGACTACGGCGGCGCGGCGAAGCTGATCGAGGCGGCGAAGCTGAACGGGATCTCGCGCTACCTGATGGTGAGCGCGATGGGCGTCCGCGACCCGGCCGCCCGCGGCGAGCAGATGCGCCCCTACTACGAGGCCAAGCTCGAGGCCGACCAGGCGCTCGCCGCCAGCGGCCTCGACTACACGATCGTCCGCCCCGGCCGGCTCACCGACGACCCGGGTACAGGGCTGATCGAGGCGGCCGAGGGACTGGAGCGGATCGGCGACATTCCTCGCGACGACGTCGCCGCCACCCTGCTCGCCTGCCTCGATGCCGACAACACGATCGGCAAGTCGTTCGACCTGTTGGGCGGCGAGACCCCGATCGCGGAGGCGCTCGCAGCGCTCTAGCCGCGTTAGCGGGCTGGGCCAGCGGGTACCAGCCGACTCGAAAATGGACGTGATCGTCTACCTGCTCGTCCTTGTGCTCAGCGGCCTGGTGATCGGCGCGCTCGGCCGCCTGGCGCTGCCGGGCCCCGACCCGCTGACGATCTGGCAGACGATCCTGGTCGGCATCGCCGCCTCCTTCGTGGCGGGGCTGATCTGGTGGGCGATCTCGGCGACCGCAACGGCGGCGGCATCCTGCTGTCGGTGGTCTGCGCCCTGGGGATCGTCTACGTGATCAGGCGCACTCGCGGAGGCACCGCGACCACGCCGGGCCAGCCCCCTCCGGGGACCCCCGCTGATCGCAGCCGCACCTGCTGGCTTCCGTCCCCCAGGGTCGCGGGAGTCCGTCGACCGCGCGATGGCCGAATTTCGATCCCATATGAATCGAAATTCGGCCATCGCCGAGTAGTGGTCGAACTCCCTTTCCAGGGGCGAAAATTCTCCGGAAATAGCGGGGTGGGGCCTGGTGAGGTCGATACGGCTGCGATAGGTTGCTGCCCGACCGGGAGAGAGAGGCATCCGCCGAAGCCGGACGGAGAGTCACTCTCGACAGGCGACGATCAGAGCTTAATCGTGCGAAGGCTACGCACGGGCAGGCAAATCGTTGCCCCCGGTCATTTTTTACGGCGTCCGGCGGGGTTCCTACTCTGTGACGTGCGGTGGACAGCGCCGCCGGCCGACGATTGCCTGCCCACGCGGCCGTGTGACCCGGGCGCAATCGGGAGCCGGGCGCTGCGGACAAATCCCGGGAACAGTGGCCCGCAGCTAGCCCGCCCGCTCCCACCCCATCTGTGCCTCAACGATCTCTAGCGGCAGAGCCCGGAAGCTGGGCGGCGGCGGCCGTGATTCCCGCCAGTGCAAAAGGGAGAGCCGCCACGGCCGCCGCCTACCTTCCCGCCACTTTGCCCAGCCATGTAAGGATTCTTCCACCGGCCGGGCGGCGATGCGCCGGTTCCCGTCGCCCTCGCCCCCTTGCCAGCGGCCCTACCAAGGCATAGGGTGGGCTCAACGGCTTATCAAGCTCACACAAAGGGGGAGCCAATGTCCGTAGAGAACATCGCCGTCTCACGGCGGCTGATTGAAGAGGGATTCAACCAGGGGAACCTGGGCGTCATCGACGAGGTGGCCGCGGAGGACTTCGTCGGCCACGATGCGTTGCTGGGCGACGAGGACCGCGAGGCCTCGAAGCAGTCGATCGCCACCTACCGGGAGGCGTTTCCCGATATCCACATCACGATCGAGGACATCTTCGCGGACGGCGACAAGGTCGTGTACCGCTGGAGCGGCGAGGGCACGTTCGAGAACGAGATCATGGGCCTTCAGCCCACCCATGAGAAGGGTGACCCCGTGCGGGGCATCACCATCGACCGCTTCGAGGGCGGCGAGCTTGTCGAGGCGTGGACGTATTTCGACACGCTGACGCTCATGCGCAACCTCGGCGCGGTGCCCGCCGAGGCCGCCGCTTCCTCCGGCACCTAGAGGCGAAGACCGCAGTCCCGACGAGAGCCGGCCGCGCCCGCGGCCGGCTCTCTCCACGCACCCGCCGACCTGCCCACCGGGCCGCGAGACAGCTCGATGGTCGCGGGTGGGGTAATACTGTGCGCTCGGCTTCATGGCTGAGCCCAGGTCGCCAGACTCGGCGGAACGGCGCGCACCCCACGGTTGACCTGCAACACCGGGTGGGCGATACTCGAGACCGGACTGTCCCCAAGGAGGCACCCATGCCCTGGAAGATCGACGGC
>CAWISJ010000007.1:0-15575 GCA_963838745.1 uncultured Actinomycetes bacterium | reverse complement strand
GCTACTGCTGGAGCCAGGCCTGGGGGACGACGCCCATCCGCATCCGCTGTGGATGGTCGCCGACTGGAACCCGCGCGACTTCTTCGCGGTCGCGGTAGGAGATCGCCGAGATTCGGTCGCTGCCGCTCCAGGAGATGAAGCAGTATCGCCCGTCGCCGCTGTTGGTCACCCAGTAGGGCTTCTCGCCCGCGCCCTGGATGAGCTTGTAGGCGAACGTCTTGCGAGAGACGATTGCCGCGTAGTCATCCATGGTGCCGGCGACGCAAAGGCGCGTTCCCTCGGGGTTCATGGCGATGCCGTGGTGCGCCGAGTCGAGCAGGTACTGCTCGCGCGGGATCTCGGGCACGAGGTTGGGCAGTCGAGCGACGCGCCGGACGCGATTTTGGACTAGGTCGTACTCGACGAACCCGTGGAAGAACGAGTCCTGGAAGTAGACGAACTGCTCGCCCGGCGACAGAACCATCGGCCGCACCGCCGAGCTCATGTTCGGATATCCGGCGGCGGCGAGCTTGTTGCCCATGTCGATCCTTCGGATGATCCGATTGGTTCTCGCGTCGACGATCTGGAACCACCGATCGCCCTTGGTCGAGTCGAGCTGCGGCTGGTCGGCCGGCGTGTACACCAGGCCGATGCTCGCGTGGTAGATCTTCGTCCCGTCCCGGGAATAGTTGCTCTCGTGCGGCGAGTCCCCCGAGAGGAACCTGCCGACCTCCCTGCCCGTGTAGGTGTCGAGGATGTGGACGACGTTGCCGGTCGAGGCCGAGACCGCAACGTGCTTGCCGTCGGGTGAGATCGCCATGTGATCGGACCGCTGGCCATCGACGCGAAAGCGCCACACGATCTTGCGCGTGTTGAGGTTGATGGCCACGACGTCCGCGAAGCTGGGCCGAGAGACGACCAAAAGCCGGCCGTCCTTCGACGTGAACATGTCATCCACGAACTGGTCGTGCCCCTCGCCCACCAGCTGTCGGATCGCCAGGAAGTATCCAAGCCGGACCGGGTCGGTGAGGATCTCGAGCATCCGCTGCTTGCGGTCGGGGATGATGTTCAGCCGCCCCACCCGCCTGAAGGTCGGATCGTCCAGCGTTCCGCCCTGTCGGATCACGTCCGCAGTGCCGTCCCAGTTGTTGCCAACGAAGAGCACCGGCACGAGGTTGGTCTGCTGGGTCGCGGCGGCAGCCGGGGACGCGGACACGGCGAGGAGCGCCAAGGCGAGCAGGGCAGCAGTAAGGACGACGACGATCTTCTTCACTCGCGCATACTCCTCTTAGCCCAGGATTGCCCGATCAGCCGTCAGCAGGAAACCCCCGCGTTTGCGGGGGCTTCCTCAGTAGCGGGGGTGGGATTTGAACCCACGACCTCCGGGTTATGAGCCCGGCGAGCTACCTGACTGCTCCACCCCGCGGTGTACCAGCCATGTTAACGGCCTGTCTGTGGGCAGGCGCGGGTCAGGGGTAGGAATTCCGCGCACGCGATAGAAATCTGGTTTCGCGTGCGCGTGGCCGTGGTCGACATCGGCACCAACTCGACGCGCCTCCTGGTCGCGGACGTCAGCGACGGCGCGATCTCCCAGCTCGAGCGACGCTCGACCGTGACCCGGCTGGGACGCGGGGTCGACACCTCGCGCCAGCTCGCCGCCGAGGCGGTGGAGGACGTCTGCCGCACGGTCGGCGAGTACATCGAGGCCTACGAGGCGCTGGGGGCCGAGCGGGTGACCGCGATCGCGACCAGCGCGGTGCGCGACGCGGCGAACGCTGGGGCCTTCATCGCCGAGCTCCGCGAGCGGTTCGGCCTGGACGCCCACATCCTCGACGGAGCCGAGGAGGCACGGCTTGCCTACCTCGGCGCCTTCGCGGAGCGGCCCGCCGCCGATAGCACCCTGGTGGTCGACATCGGCGGCGGCTCCACGGAGCTGGTCGTCGGCTCGGGCGGCGAGGTCGGCTTCTATGCCTCGCTTCAGGCCGGCACCGTGCGCCATACCGAGCGCTACCTGAAGACCGACCCGCCCGACGCGGGGGAGCTCGAGGCTCTGGCCGACGATGTCCGCTCACTGATCGACGCCGAGCTGAGCGGCGAGGCGATCGCCAGCGCCAGCGAGGGAATCGCGGTCGCCGGCACCCCGACCTCGCTGGCGGCGATCGACCAGGAGCTCGACCCATACGACCCCGAGCGGGTTCACGGCTACCGGCTCTCGCTCGGCTCGATCCAGCGCCTGTGCTCGCTGCTGGCCTCGATGTCGCTCGAGGAGCGCCTCCAGGTGACCGGGCTGCATCCTGGCCGCGCGCCGACAATCGTCGCCGGAATCGTGATCCTGATCCAGGTGATGCGCGCCTTCGGGCTGACGGAGATCGAGGTCTCCGAGCACGACATCCTCTACGGCGCCGCGCTCGACACCGCCCGCGCCGCGGCCTGACCTACGCCCCGCGCTGAGCTCCGCGCCTCAGGTGTTCGTCCACTCGAACGGGTTCAGCTGCGCGTAGGTGTTCTCGAGCGTGAACGACAGCGGCTCCTCCGCCGAGACTCGCGCACGGACCGTGTTCCCGATCTCCGCTTGCTTGTACTCGAAGCCCTCGGGCAGGTCGATCCGCACCCGGTGCGGATCCCCGGTGACGGGATTCTTGATCGGCTCGATCGTGCTCTCGGCGAGGTCGCCAATCCGCACCGACCCCGTGCGCGCCTCGCGGTCCGCTTCGACTTCGATCGGCGCGTACACCGTGTCCAGCTCCTTGGACATCACGCTGGCGAAGATCTCGAAGTACGCACCGCCGTGCTTGCCCAGGACGAGCTCCTCGATCGCCTCGCGCTGCTCCGGGGTGGCGCTCTCGTCGACGATGGTCTGGCGCGTGCCGTCGCCCTCGTGGATCGCGCCCGGCCACCAGACGAGCTCGGCAAAACGCACCCCGTCGAGGTTCGTGTCACCGAAGCTTCCCTCGTTGATCTGGTAGGCGATCATCGCCATGCAGTTGCCGTGGGTGGGGAGCGAGTCGAACTGGCACGGACAGCCCCAGTCGCAGTTGCAGTTCCCGACCTCGTCACCGATCATCCGCCAGGACGGGCTTCCGTTCGTGCTCATCTGCACCTCCGGTGTGCGGGTTCGCCGGCCGGGTGGCCGGCGCCGCCTAGCCTATGCCGCGCGCTGGGCCCGGGTCAAGACTTGCCCGAGATCCGGTCCCAGGCGCGGCGCAGCTTGTCGTCAAATCCGTCCGGCACCAGGTCGTCGGGCCCGACTTCGATCTCGCCCGGGTTGGCGCTCGGCTCGGGCAGGCGCTCGGCGGCGGCTGCGTCGAGCGTCAGCACCGCTCCGCGCTCGTAGATCTCGGCCACCTGGCTGGCGTCGGCGAACCGGTGCCCGCCCGGCAGCACGCTGGTGTCGAGCACGATGCCGTCGAAGACGTCGAGATCGGGATCGGCGAGCACGTGCTCGACCTTGCCCAGCTCCTGGCCGTCGCTCGACAGCACCGGCAGGCCCTCCTCGAGGGTCAGATACGAGCTCGGCGCGCCCAGGTCCTCCATCGCCGCGAGCCTAGCGGACGTGGGCTCGCCACTCAGCCGAGGTCGACCGCGACCGGCAGCGCGGTCTCGCCCCAGCTCGAGAGGTCGCCGCTGTAGCCGGGGCGATACTTCTCCAGCAGCAGGCGGCGGGCGCGGACGTCCTCGTCCGCGTCGGTGACGATCCGGGCGCGCCCCGCGAACGTGCGGTCGGCGATCCGCACCGTGACCTGCGGCTCGCGGATCAGGTTCTTGACCCAGTCGGAGCGGTCGCGGCCGCCGGAGAGCATGTACAGGGTGCTTCCCTCGAGCCCGAACCAGATCTCGATCTCGCGCGGCTCCCCGCTGACCCGTCCGGTCGTGGTCAGGTAGCAGTAGTCCTCGCGTGCCAGCGAGGGATCGACATCCATCTGGCGAGGCTAGCGGGGCCGCCGATCCTGGCCGCCGGAACTCCAGCCCGGCGCCTGTTGGTGCAACGGATCGTGTTAAGCCGCACGCCTGGGCACCTTCATATTCACGCCTGGGCACCATCACATAGCGGTTAGGGAGGGCGAACTCGGGTAGCCGATTCGTAGCGACAGCGCTCGCGCGTTGGTTCAAACCGATGACGAGCGAGGGCTGGAGTCACGATGAAATCCTGCTGTCCACCCGGTCAGGGCTGCAATGCGCCCCCAGGTCGCGAAGAGCCCTGTTTGCTTCAGAGGTGCCGTCGATCCGACTCGGCGCAGTCCGACCGCGCCGTGGCGCTGTGGGAGTCGTTCATGGACGCGCGACGCGAGCATCGGACCCGGCGACACCGCCGCTTCCTGCGCCGCGCCTATGCCCGGGCACGTGACCGCGCGATGCCCTGGCGCCCGCGGCTTCGCTAGCCACCACTGAAAGCACGCGCCTGGTAAGTATTCCGGCCATGGCGATGGAGGTCGCGGTGGCCGGAGGACACGGAAAGATCGCGCTGCGTCTGCTGCGCCTGCTCGCCGAGCGCGGCGATCGCCCCCGCGGCCTGATCCGAAACCCCGACCACGCCGCCGACCTCGAGGCGGTGGGGGCGCTCCCCGTGGGGGCCGACCTCGAGAACCTCGATCCCGAGGCGATCGCCGCGAGCATCGCCGGCTGCGAGGCGGTCGTGTTCGCCGCCGGCGCGGGGCCCGGCAGCGGGGCCGCTCGCAAGCGCACGGTCGACTACGGCGGCGCGGCGAAGCTGATCGAGGCGGCGAAGCTGAACGGGATCTCGCGCTACCTGATGGTGAGCGCGATGGGCGTCCGCGACCCGGCCGCCCGCGGCGAGCAGATGCGCCCCTACTACGAGGCCAAGCTCGAGGCCGACCAGGAGCTCGCCGCCAGCGGCCTCGACTACACGATCGTCCGCCCCGGCCGGCTCACCGACGACCCGGGTACAGGGCTGATCGAGGCGGCCGAGGGACTGGAGCGGATCGGCGACATTCCTCGCGACGACGTCGCCGCCACCCTGCTCGCCTGCCTCGATGCCGACAACACGATCGGCAAGTCGTTCGACCTGCTGGGCGGCGAGACACCGATCGCGGAGGCGCTCGCAGCGCTCTAGCCGCGTTAGCGGGCTGGGCCAGCGGGTACCAGCCGACTCGAAAATGGACGTGATCGTCTACCTGCTCGTCCTCGTGCTCGGCGGCCTGGTGATCGGCGCGCTCGGCCGCCTGGCGCTGCCGGGCCCCGACCCGCTGACGATCTGGCAGACGATCCTGGTCGGCATCGCGGCCTCCTTCGTCGGCGGGGCTGATCTGGTGGTTGATCTTGGCGACCGCAACGGCGGCGGCATCCTGCTGTCGGTGATCTCGCCGCGGTGATCGTCTACATCATCAGGCGCACTCGCGGCGGCACCGCTGACCACACCGGGCCAGCCCCCTCCGGGCGACCCCCGCTGAGCGCAGCGGCACCTGCTGGCTTCCGTCCTCCAGGGTCGCGGGAGTCCGTCGACCGCGCGATGGCCGAATTGCGATCCCATATGAATCGAAATTCGGCCATCGCCGAGCAGTGGTCGAACTCCCTTTCCAAGGGCGAAAATTCTCCGGAAATAGCGGGGTGGGGCCTGGTGAGGTCGATACCGCTGCGATAGGTTGCTGCCCGACCGGGAGAGAGAGGCAATCCGCCGAAGCCGGACGGAGAGTCACTCTCGACAGGCGACGATCAGAGCTTAATCGTGCGAAGGCTACGCACGGGCAGGCAAAGTCGTTGCCCCCGGTCATTTTTTACGGCGTCCGGCGGGGTTCCTACTCTGTGACGTGCGGTGGACAGCGCCGCCGGCCGACGATTGCCTGCCCACGCGGCCGTGTGACCCGGGCGCAATCGGGAGCCGGGCGCTGCGGACAAATCCCGGGAACAGTGGCCCGCAGCTAGCCCGCCCGCTCCCACCCCATCTGTGCCTCAACGATCTCTAGCGGCAGAGCCCGGAAGCTGGGCGGCGGCGGCCGTGATTCCCGCCAGTGCAAAAGGGAGAGCCGCCACGGCCGCCGCCTACCTTCCCGCCACTTTGCCCAGCCATGTAAGGATTCTTCCACCGGCCGGGCGGCGATGCGCCGGTTCCCGTCGCCCTCGCCCCCTTGCCAGCGGCCCGACCAAGGCATAGGGTGGGCTCAACGGCTCATCAAGCTCACACAAAGGGGGAGCCAATGTCCGTAGAGAACATCGCCGTCTCACGGCGGCTGATTGAAGAGGGATTCAACCAGGGGAACCTGGGCGTCATCGACGAGGTGGCCGCGGAGGACTTCGTCGGCCACGATGCGTTGCTGGGCGACGAGGACCGCGAGGCCTCGAAGCAGTCGATCGCCACCTACCGGGAGGCGTTTCCCGATATCCACATCACGATCGAGGACATCTTCGCGGACGGCGACAAGGTCGTGTACCGCTGGAGCGGCGAGGGCACGTTCGAGAACGAGATCATGGGCCTTCAGCCCACCCATGAGAAGGGCGACCCCGTGCGGGGCATCACCATCGACCGCTTCGAGGGCGGCGAGCTGGTCGAGGCGTGGACGTATTTCGACACGCTGACGCTCATGCGCAACCTCGGCGCGGTGCCCGCCGAGGCCGCCGCTTCCTCCGGCACCTAGAGGCGAAGACCGCAGTCCCGACGAGAGCCGGCCGCGCCCGCGGCCGGCTCTCGCCACGCGACCGCCGGAGGAACGGCGCGCACCCACGGTTGACCTGCCACACCCGGTGGGCGATACTCGAAACCGGACTGTCCCCAAGGAGGCAACCCATGCCCTGGAAGATCGACGGCTCTTACTTCGAGACCTGCTCGTGCGATGTGATCTGTCCCTGCACCGCGTCGCTGTCACTCGGCGCCACCCACGACCGCTGCAACGCCATCCTCGTCTTCCACGTCAAGAACGGCGAGGTTGACGGAACCGACGTGAGCGGCCTCACGGTCGCCGCCGTCGCCGATACGCCGAAGGTGATGAGCGACGGCAACTGGCGCCTTGGGGTGGTCATCGACGAGGCCGCCTCCGACGAGCAGGCGGAGAAGCTCGGCGGGGTGTTCTCCGGCGCGCTCGGTGGCCCGATGGAGGCCCTCGGTCCGCTGGTCGGCGAGAACCTGGGAGTCGAGCGGTTGCCGATCGAGGTGACCGAAGACGGCCACAGGCACTCGGTCCGCATCGGCGACGACGTCGACTTCGAGATCGAGGACGTGGTGCCCTTCGGGGTCGAGACGGGCGAGCCGGCGAAGATCACCGGCATCTTCCACCCGGCCGGCTCCGAGTTGACCGTCTCGCGCGCCACGCGCTCGAGGATCAACGCGTTCGGCATCCAGTACGAGGCCAACGCGGGCTTTTCGGCATCGCAGTTCTCCTGGGCGGCCTGAGCGCAGCGCGATTGCGGAGCCTCCCGACACCACGGTTCGCCGCGCCTCGCCCGCCGACGCGCCCGAGGTGGCCCGGCTCCTCCACGACTTCAACACCGAGTTCTCGGAGCCGGTCCCGGAGGTGGACGTGCTCGCGGAGCGGGTGGCGCAATTCATCGAGCGCGAGGAGGCGACCTTCCTGCTGGTCGGGAGCGGGCCGGACGGGGTCGCCGAGCTCAGGTATCGCCCCTCGATCATGACCGGGGCGCTCGATGCCTACCTCGAGGAGCTCTACGTGGCCCCGGCGAAGCGCGGCCATGGCCTCGGCCGGGCGCTGCTCGAAGCGGCGATGGAGGCGGCGCGCCGGCAGGGTGCCGCGCGAATCGAGCTCGGAACCAGCGAGGACGATGTCGCGGCCCGAGGCCTGTACGAGAGCGCCGGCTTCAGCAATCGCGAGGGCAAGCCCGACGGGCCGATCATGTTCTTCTACGAGCGCGATCTCTGAGGGAGGCGCTCGTGGACGTCGGCATCGGCCTCCCCTCCACGATTCCGGGCGTCCAACGCGACCAGCTGCTCGCGTGGGCACGCCGCGCCGACGAGCGAGGCTTTTCCTCGCTCGGCACGATCGACCGGCTCGTCTACGGGAACTTCGAGTCGCTGGTGGCGCTCGGCGCGGCAGCGGCGGTGACCGAGCGGATCCGGCTCACCACCGACATCCTGCTGGCGCCGCTTCGCGGCAACGGCGCGCTCCTGGCCAAGCAGGCGGCCACGCTCGACGCGCTCTCGGGCGGGCGCCTCACGCTCGGCGTGGGCGTCGGCGCGCGGGCCGAGGACTTCGAGGCCGCCGGCGTTCCCTTCGAGCGGCGCGGGCGGCTGATGGACGAGCTGCTCGAGGAGATGAAGCAGGTCTGGGCGGGCGAGGAGCGAGGCTTCGCGGGAGCGATCGGCCCGCCCCCGGCCCGCGAGGGCGGCCCCGAGCTGTTGATCGGCGGCGGCGTCGACGCGGCGCTGCGCCGGGTGGCGCGCTTCGGGGATGGCTGGACGATGGGCGGCGGGCCGCCCGAAGCCTTCGAGGAGGTGGCCGGGAAGGTCAAGCAGGCCTGGTCGGATGCCGGCCGCGAGGGCGCCCCGAGGCTGATGGCGCTCTGCTACTTCGCCCTCGGCGACGGAGCGCGTGAGGCAGCGGACGGCTACATCCACGACTACTACGGGTTCATCCGCGAGGCCGCCGACCTGGTCGCGAAGAGCGTCGTCGTGGACGAGGAAATGGCCCAGCAGTACCGCGACGCCTTCGCCGCCGCCGGCACCGACGAGCTCATCTACTTCCCCTGCTCGCCCGACCCGGCCCAGGTCGACCTGCTCGCCGACGCGGTGCTCTGAGTCCGGAATCTGAGGGGCTACGCCGCCTCGTACTCGTCGTGGCGGCGGATCCAGGCCTCCTCGGAGCCACTCTCGTTGCGCCCGAGCGGGGCACGGTCGAGCAGCGGGTAGAAGCCCATGACGATCTCCACGCCGCGGGCGTAGGCCGAGTAGGTGTGGTGGACGACCCCGTCCGATAGCGCGAACGCGCTGAGGGCCTGCGCCTCGGTCAGGTAGCCCGCGGGATCCGTGCCGCAGTCGGCCGCCATCTGGGCAATGACGGGCGGAGTGCCGGCTTCGAGCATCCTCGCCGCCTGCTCCTTCGGCGCCGAGACCTGGTAGTCGAAGTTGAAGTCGCTTCCCTCTGAGGACACCCAGGGAAACCTCCAGCCCATCCGCTGCTTGTACGCCTTCAGCTTCTCGAGCGGCGCGCGCGAGATGCAGAGAAACGTCACGTCCTTCGCATTGAGATGCGGCACCACGGCGTCGAAACCGTCGGCCGAGGACGAGCAGATGGAGCAGCCCGCCTCGTACTCCGGGCCGAACATGAAGTGGTAGACCAGCAGCTGCGAGCGCCCGTCGAAGAGCTCTGCCAGCGTCTTGGTCCCCTCGTCGGTCTCGAAGCTGTAGTCCTTCTCGATCGGCACCCAGGGCAGCTCGAGCCGCTCGCGCGCCAGCTCGTCGTTGAGCCGGGTGAGCTCCTTCTCACGTGCCAGCAGCGCGTCGCGCGCCTGCTGCCACTCCTCCCGTGTCCCTGTCCGGTGCTCCGTCATCCGTCATCCCTTTCGCTCGTCGCGTTCGCCGGCACGGCAGGTGCTAGGTTCGCCGCACATGCCCGTTCAGCCAATTAAGGAGGGAACATATGGAAGCGGCCTCACGGACACCTGACCTGAAGCGATTCGATGCCTCGCAGGGGCCGCGAATCGTCGGACCCGACGACGGCAAGGCGGTCGAGCTGGGATCGATCGGCGCTCGCTTCATGGCCTGGACCGAGGAGACTGGTGGGGGCTTCTCGCTCGTCGAGCACCCGATGCCGCCACGACGCCTGGCCGCCCCGCTCCACAAGCACTCCCGTGAGGACGAGTACAGCTTCGTCGTCGAGGGGCGGATGGGCGCCCTGCTCGGTGACGACGTCGTCTACGCGGAGGTGGGGGACCTGGCGTTCAAGCCGCGCGACCAGTGGCACACCTTCTGGAACGCCGGCGACGAGCCCTGCCGCATCCTGGAGATCATCTCTCCGGGCGGCTTCGAGCATTTCTTTGACGAGCTCGGGGCCATCTTGGAGGCCCCGGACTCCGACCCGGCGCAGCTCGGGGAGCTGGGAGCCCGCTACGGGATCGAGTTCCAGCCCGACAGCGTGCCGCGGTTGTGCGAGGAGCACGGGCTCGATCACCCGCTTCTGCACACGGGCGAGCCGGAGAATTAGGTCGACGCACTTCGCCTTTCAGGCCTGAGTCAGATCGAGAGCACGTGGGCCTTCTTCGGCTCCACGCGGCCCTCGAGCACGTCGAGATAGGCGCTCTGGAGCGCCTCGAAGCCCTCGCCGCGGATCATCTCCAGCCACCCGCCCGTCCACTCGCAGAACGGGTGCCAGGCATCGGCGACCCTCGCCTCGAGCCCGGCCGCACCCCAGTCCTTGGAGCGCTTGACGACGCGGTCCGGGGCGAAGAACAGGGTCGGCGGCGGGCCGGGAAGCTCCCCCTCCCCGCCGGCGCCGAGCTCCTCCCAGTGCGTGACCCCGACGGCCATGCTGTGGGCGAGCTCGTCGCCGTAGTGCGAGTGGACCGCGCGGCGCACCTCGCCGTCGCCCGAGACGTCGACGTAGGTGGCCGGACCGCGCTCCAGCGAGTCGATCGCGTCGTAGGTGACGGTGCGGCCGTAGATCCCCAGGCCCTCGACGAACGCGGTGCTTCGCGGCGACGTGAGGGCGATCAGCTCCACCCCCTCGCGGCGCGCGAGCATGAACGCCGCGGCGATCGCCGTCTTGCTCGAGGCGCTGGAGATCAGCACCGGCCCGCGAGTCGCCAGCCCCTCGTCGTCGAGCTGGTCGTCGATCAGAAACGAGGTGAAGAAGAGCGGCCGCAGGAGCATCTGGATCTCCTCGGTGTCCGGCCGGTAGAAGGGGTCTGGTCGCGCTCGCCAGATAGCGGTGGTAGGCGGAGGGCAGCGACGCTCGGTGCGGCGAGCCGTCGACGAAGCCGCGCTCGTCGGCGTCGGCGGGCGTCACGACCAGGTGCGAGGAGGGCGGCAGGTACCCGTACACGCGCGTGCCGGGCTCGACCCCGCCGGCCTCGCTGCGCACGACCTCGGCGAAGCCCCACATCGGCACCCGGCCCCAGCCGTCCTCGGCCGGGAAGAAGTCCCAGTAGGACATCGCATCGCCCATCACCGCGTAGGTGACGTTGTTCGCGGTCAGCCCGAAGGAGTCGACCCGCAGCAGCGCCTGGCCGGGCTCGAGCTCGGGCACCTCGGAGTCGGCGATGCGGGTCTCGCGCAGGTCGTCGCGCTTGACCAGGAAGTCGCTCACCGGCTAGCCGGCGCCCGAGCGGGGCACCGCCAGCGCGCTGCGGCCGCTTGCGACATGCCGACCGGCACGAGCGCCGAGAGCCCGTAGTTCTCGTCCCTTGGCACGAACGCCTCGAAAGCGCCCCGGCCGCTCCAGGGTGGTGACGACGGTCGCGACGCCGTTTTCATTGGTGCGCGCCGCCCCGCCGGCGAACCTCACGCGTACGTCGCGCAACGGGTCCCCGTTGAAGGTCGCGCGGACCGTGGCCCGCACCTGGCCCGGCAGCGTCCCCACCTGGGTATTCGTGACCACCACCTGGAAGACGTTGTGGGCGGGCGCCCGCAGGAAGTGGAGCAGGGCGCTGGTCGGGCCGAAGGTCAGCTCGCATCCGGGATCGAAGGGAGCGATCAGCCAGTGAAGGTTGCCGTTCAGGGTGGGCATCGCGTCGAGGCCCTCGGACTCGCCGCAGATCCGCCTCTCGATCTCGAGCGTCGCGTCCTCCGGTCTGGGTGTTGATGCTCCACACCTGGTAGACGCCGTCCTGACTCGCCGGCGAGCAGCAGCTTGCCCTCCCGGAAGACGGCCCCGGTCACCCCGGTCGGCGGCACCGCGCCCGGGAAGGCGGCGCACCGCGTGGATCACCGGGCCGGTGGGCCCGCGGTTGGCCAGGGAGACGTCGCTCGAGCGGTAGGCGAGCAGGTCGTCGCCGCTGCTGGTCCAGATGATCGAGCCGTTGGGCGAGGTCTCGGCCCACATCGCCTTGGGGATCTCCGCCGGGTCGAGGTTCACGTAGTAGCGGAAGGCGAGCGTGGCCGGGTTGGCGACGCCGAACGCCCCCTTGCTACAGGTGTTCTGGCCGGTGCTGGGGTCGTAGCACTCCATCGGCAGGATCACGCGCCCGCCGTCGCCGGGATTCCAGGTCGGATCGCCGATGTGGTTGTAGCCCTCGGCCTGCGCGACGCTCGGCGGGATCGCGTCGTTGACGCCGGCCGTCTGCCCCAGCTTGGGCGTTCGTCTTCCACAGGCCCCGGAAGATCCCGACGAAGAAGAAGTTCGACTCCGCCGGGTTGGAGGTGAGGCCCTGCCAGTAGGTGACGGGAACGGTGCTCGCTCCGGTCAGCAGCCAGTGCCCGGGGTCCGCCGCCCGAGCGGCGGGCGCAATCCCCAGCGCCACGACAAGGGCGAAGACCGATGCGATTGCCCTCCCGCGGCGCACGATCAGACTGTAGCCCGCCGCGAGCCGCGATGAGTTGCGGCGCGCGCGGCGGTCGTCCGACGACGCGCCCTCCGTAAGCTGCCGTCGATGGAGCTTCGCCCCCTCGGCCGCACCGGCGTCCAGGTCAGCCAGCTATGCCTCGGGACGATGATGTTCGGCACCTGGGGAGACACGGATCACGACGAGTCGATCCGGATCATCCACGCCGCCCTCGACGCCGGGATCAACTTCGTCGACACCGCCGACGTCTACTCGCGCGGGGAGTCGGAGGAGATCGTCGGCAAGGCGCTCGCCGGCGGACGGCGCGACGACGTCGTCCTCGCCACCAAGGTCCACGGCACGATGGGCGACGACCCCAACCAGTACGGCAACTCGCGCCGCTGGATCATGACCGAGGTCGAGAACAGCCTCCGCCGCCTGGGCACCGACTGGATCGACCTCTACCAGATCCACCGCCCCGAGCCGGACACCGACATCGACGAGACCCTCGGCGCCCTCACCGACCTCGTCCGCCAGGGCAAGGTCCGCTACATCGGCAGCTCGACCTTCCCCGCCGAGGCGATCGTCGAGGCCCAGTGGACCGCCGAGCGCCGCGGCCGCGAGCGCTTCGTCTGCGAGCAGCCGCCCTACTCGCTGCTCGTGCGCGGGATCGAGGCCGGCGTCCTCCCCACCTGCGAGCGCTACGGGATGGCCGTCATCCCCTGGAGCCCGCTCGCCGGCGGCTTCCTCTCCGGCCGCTACCGCCGCGGCGCCGAGGCCGCCGAGAGCCGCCGCGCCCAGATGCTCCCGCAGCGCTTCGACATGTCGCGGCCCGAGAACCGGCGAAAGATCGAGGCCGTCGTACGAGCTCACCGACCTCGCCGACGAGGCCGGGCTGACGCTGATCCAGATGGCCCTCGGCCTTCGTGTCGGAGCACCCGGCGGTCACCGCCCCGATCATCGGCCCGCGGACCATGGACCACCTGGAGAGCCAGCTCGCCGCCGCCGACGTGAAGCTGTCCGCCGACGTCCTCGACCGGATCGACGAGATCGTCCCGCCGGGGACCAACCTCAACCCGGCCGACGCCGGCTGGCGCCCGCCGGCGCTCGAGGACGCCGGGCTGCGGCGGCGAAGCACCCGGCGATGAGTTGCGCCGCGGTGGGCGGTCTTACCTCGTAGAACGAACGATGAGCGGCTTCGAGCCGATCACGAATCCCCAGGAGGCACGATGACAAAGCTGACCTTCGACATCTCGATGTCACTCGACGGCTTCACCGCGGGGCCAAACCAGACGCTCGACGAGCCGCTGGGCCGGGGCGGCGAGGGCCTCCACGAGTGGGTCATTGCGCTGAAGAGCTGGCGCGAGCCGCACGGCCGGTCCGGAGGCGAGACCAACGCCAGCTCCGAAGTCGTCGAGGAAACGCTGCGCAGCACCGGGGCGACCGTGATGGGCAGGCGGATGTTCAGCGGCGGCGAGGGCCCGTGGGAAGACGACCCCAACCCGGACGCCTGGTGGGGCGATGACCCTCCCTTCCACCATCCGGTGTTCATCCTCACCCACCACGCCCGCGAGCCCGTGACCAAGCAGGGCGGGACCACCTTCACCTTCGTCACCGACGGCATCGAGGCCGCGCTCGAGCAAGCCAAGGCGGCGGCCGGCGACAAGAACGTCGCGGTGGCCGGCGGCGCGAGCGTCGCCCAGCAGTACCTCAAGGCCGGGCTGCTCGACGAGTTTCAACTCCACGTCGTGCCCGTGTTCCTGGGCGACGGGGTGCGGCTGTTCGAGAACCTCGGCCCCGATCAGCGCGGGCTGGAATGCACCAGGGTCGTCGAGGCCCCCGGCGTCACCCACCTCAGGTACCGCGTCCTGAACTGAGCCCCACATATCCTGGCCGGATGGCGAAGGAGATCGATCGCGAGCGGCTCCACGAGCTCCTTCGAGGCGAGGAGAAGCGCTTCGTCGCCGAGCATCCGCGCTCGCGCGAGCTGTTCGAGCGCGGCCGGCGCTCGCTGCTTGGCCGGGGTGCCGATGCCGTGGATGACCGAGTGGGCGGGCGCCTTCCCCGTCTTCGTGGCCGAGGCGTCGGGCGCCCGGTTCACCGACGTCGACGGAATCGAGTACGTCGACTTCTGCCTCGGCGACACCGGGGCGATGACCGGCCACTCCCCGCCCGCGACGGCCGAGGCGATCGCCGCCCAGGCGCGCCGCGGGGTGACGCTGATGCTCCCCACCGAGGACTCGGACTGGGTCGGCGAGGAGCTCGCCCGCCGCTTCGGCCTTCCCTACTGGCAGTTCGCCCTCACCGCCACCGACGCCAACCGCTTCACGATCCGCCTCGCGCGCGCGATCACGGGCCGGCCGAAGATCCTGGTGTATTCCTGGTGCTACCACGGCACCGTCGACGAGACCTTCGCGATCTCGATCGACGGCGAGACCCGCTCGCGCCCCGACAACATCGGGCCGCCGGTCGACCTCGCGGTCACCACCAAGGCGATCGAGTGGAACGACGTCGAGGCGCTGGAGGCCGCGCTCGCCGACGGGGACGTCGCCTGCGTCCTCGCCGAGCCGGCGATGACCAACATCGGGATCATCCTCCCGGAGCCCGGCTACCACGACGCGCTCCGGACGCTGACCCGCGAGCACGGCACGCTGCTCGTGATCGACGAGACCCACACGATCTGCGCCGGGCCCGGCGGCTACACCCGCGCCCACGGGCTGGAGCCGGACTTCGTGACGCTCGGCAAGCCGATCGCCGCCGGCGTGCCCGCCGCCGCCTACGGGATGAGCGAGGAGGTCGCCGACCGCGTCGCCGCCCACCTCGAAACGCTCGAGACCACGGACGTCGGCGGGATCGGCGGCACCCTGTCGGGCAACGCCCTATCGCTCGCGGCGACCCGGGCGACGCTGGAGAAGGTGCTGACCGACGAGGCGTTCGAGCGCATGATCGCGCTCGGCGAGCGCTTCGAGGCCGGGGTGAACGAGGTGATCGCCGCCCACGACGCCCCCTGGCACGCGACCCGGCTGGGCTGCCGGGTCGAGTACGCGTTCCGCCCCACCCCGCCGCGAAACGGATCCGAGGCCGCGGCCACGGCCGACCGCGAGCTCGACCGCTTCATGCACCTCCACGCCCTCAACCGCGGCATCCTGATGACCCCGTTCCACAACATGGCCCTGATGTGCCCGGCCACCACCGAGGACGACGTCGACCTGCAC
>CAWISJ010000006.1:0-257755 GCA_963838745.1 uncultured Actinomycetes bacterium | reverse complement strand
GGCAACCCGTCGGCGTGCCGGTCGGGGTCGCGGACGAAGTAGCCGTCCCACGGGTCCGGCGTCGCCGCGCCGATGCCCGCGATCTCCAGGGCTTTGGAGTTCACCCACGCAGCGTGGGTATCGGTGTTCATCAGGTAGACGGGCCGGTCGGGAACGATCGTGTCGAGCTGGGACCGATCGGGCCCGCCCTCGTCGAACACCGGCGAGTACCAGCCCCCGCCGACGATCCAGGGGTCGTCGGGGTGCGCGGCGGCGTGGGCTCCGATCCGCGCGAGGTAGTCGTCGACGTCGTGCAGGTCGTCGAGGTTCACGTTGCGGCGGATCCGCCCCGCGAAAGCAGCGTGGATGTGCGCGTCCTGGAACCCGGGAACGACGCAGGCGCCGCGCAGGACACTCCGCGCCCTCGAACCGTTCGCTTTCAGATCGGACTCGGCGCCGACCCCGACGATCCCGATCGCCGCGGATCGCAATCGCGCCGGCCCAGCTGCGCAGAGGCGTCGACCGTGTAGACGTCGCCGACGACGACCAGATCCGCGCGCTCGGTCATGGGCGCGGACGCTAGCAGGCGCACGCGCGCGAAGCGCTCGGACGGGTCGCCTAGACTCGCGTGCGTGCAGCTGAACCCGACGGAAGACGACCGCCTTCACGCTTCAAGCGGCGCAACTCGCTCGGGCAACGCTCGATCGTGGGCTTCCGTTGAACGCGCCGGAGGCGATCGCGCTCGTCTGCGACGAGATGCACATGTCGGCGCGCCACGGGCGAGTCGTGGGTGAGGTCACTCGAGGTCGGACAGGCGATCGCCGCATCGACGCCGGTGCTGGACGGCGTCCCCGGAAGCTCGTGGCGAGAGTCCGCCTCGAGGTGCTGCTCGACGAGGGCACGCGGCTCGTAGTGTTGCGCGAACCGTTCGGCACGGATGGGTGAAAGAGCCGGGCATGATCCGGTTCGGCGCCGGTGACGTCCCCCTCGTCGCCGCGCGCGAGCGCCGGACGCCTCACGGTCACACGAACACCGGTGCTCGACCCGTCCGGATCTCAAAGCCACTTCCCGTTCTGGGACACGAACCCATCGCTCGCGTTCGACCGCGAGGCGGCGCGGGGATTCCGGCTGGATCTGCCGGCCGGCGACTCGCTCGAGGTGGGCACCGGGCGAGGTCAAAGAGGTCACGCTCGTCGCGCTCGGGGGCCACGCGCCGATGCCTGACCGGCCTGTCGCGGGATGAGCACGCCCTGCGGCACGGCCCGACGACGGGGGACCGCGTGCGGGTGGGCGACACCGACCTCTGGCTCCGGATCGAGGAGGACCTGACCGAGCCCGGCGACCAGGCGCTGTGGGGCTACGCGAAGAACTGGCGCTCCCGGATGACCCAGCACGACGCAGCGACAACCGCGAGCGGAGCTCGACGCGGTGATCGGCTCGGTGATCGTGGTCGACCCCCTGCTCGGCGTGATGAAGGGCGACCTCGGGATCAAGGACGGCCGGATCACGGGATCGGACGCGCGGGGAACCCGGATATCGCCGACGGCGTCGAGCTGGTCATCGGGCCGGACACGTGCGATCCCGTGCCACGGGTTGATCGCGACGCCTGGGACGTCGACTCGCACGTCCACCTCTTGTCGCCGCGGCTGATGCCGGTCGCTCTGTCGGCCGGCGTGACGACGCTGATCTCCGCTGGGTTCGAGGAGCCGGCCGAACGGATTCGCGCGACCTATGGCGCGATGGAGGACCTGCCCGTGAACATCGGACTCCAGCCGAGCCCGCGGCCCGACGTGGACGCGGCCTCGAGGCGTTCCTGGCCGGCGCGGTCGGGCTCAAGGTCCACGAGGACTTGGGGGCCTACGCGGAGATCATCGACGCGGCCCTCCGTGCGCCGACGCGCAGACATCGCGGTCTGTCTGCACAGCGACGGGCTCAACGAGGCGACGGAGGTCGGGGGGACGGTCGAGGCGATCGCCGGCCGGACGATCCACGCCTACCGCGTCGAGGGCGCCGGCGGCGGCCACACCCCCGACGCGATGGGGATGGTCGCCACGAACGTGTTCGGTTCCTCGACGACGCCGACGCTGCCCTACGGCCCGGCGAGGCTGCCGGAGCAGCTCGCGATGAAGGTGATGGTCCACGAGGGGAACCCGGGTCTGCCCGAGGACGTCTCGCGGCAAGGAGCTCCTGCATCCGGCGGCGATGGCCGCGGAGGCGCGGCTCCACGAGCTCGGCGCGATCCAGATCGTGAACTCCGACTCGCAGGGTATGGGCCGGATCCGGGAGACGTTCCGGCGGACGCTGCAGCTAGCGCACGTGATGAAGGGCTGGCAGGCGCGCGAACCCTGGGCGCCGGCACCCCCCGCCGTCCGGCGGCTGCGTCCGGCGGTGCCCGCGCCCGACGGCGAGCCCGACGACAACGACCGAGTGCTCCGCTACCTGGCGAAGTGCACGATCGAGCCGGCGATCGTCCACGGGATCGGCCAGGAGGTCGGCACGCTCGCGCCCGGACGGATGGCCAACATCGTGCTGTGGTGGTCGTCCCACCTCGGGGTGAAGCCGCTGATGGTGCTGAAAGGCGGCGTGATCGCATGGAGCGCGATGGGCGAGGGCAACGCAAGCGTGCACGGCGCCGAGCCGACGCGATACGGCCCCGACTGGGGAGCCCTCGGCGTCGCGTCGGCTCGCCTATCCACCACGTTCGTGTCGCAGGTGGCGCTCGACGCGGGCTTCGCGGCGACCACCGCACGGGGGGGTCGTCGCTGTCCATGGGACCCGGGGGATCACGCGCGACCCAGCTCGTCGCGAACCGCGCCACGCCCGCCGGCATGTCGATCTCGCCCGTCGACGGCACCGTCGAGCTCGACGGCCGCGTGCTCTCGGTCGAGCCGACGCCGGTCGTGCCGCTCTCCCGGCGCTACCTACTCGCCTGACACGGGCGCGTCCGGCTGCGTCGAAAACGTCTCTCCGGCGGTGTGCGTAGCGAGCTCGTCGGCGTGGCGAACCGTGACGCCCCGGAGCCCGAACACCTCCCACCGCGAGCCGTCGCCCAGCACCGCGGTCCGCTCGTCGATCCCAACGAACCAGGTGTCGTCCGGCAGCCGCGACGTCAGCCACCACTGCACGCCGGGCACCCGCGCCGCTCGATCCCAGTGCACGCCGAAGGACACGTGCGGGACGTGCCTCAAGTACTAACAGCCACGCGGTGCCACGGTGGCCGTCGGCGTCGCGTTCCCGGCTCGCCACCATCGCGCCCGCGCTGCACCCCGCGTACACGGCGCCGCGATCGATCGCACGCCCGGACCGCGGCCAGGAGCGGCGTGTCCCGCAGGATGTCGGCGAGCCGGCTCGGCTTTCCGCCGGAGAAATAGAGCATCGAAGCGCGCTCGACCGTGGCCGCCAGATCCTCGCGAAGGGCGTCCTCCCGCGTCTTCACGGCGATCACCGCCGCGGGCACTCCGGCAGCTGCGCGGCGTAGTAGTCGAGGCCCATCGCGCCCCAACGCTCGAAGACGTGGTCGCCCTCCGCGGCGCTGGCGGTGGGCAGGATCGCCACGCTGCCGTCGCCGACGGCGCCCTCCAGCGCCCGCGCTTCGACGTCGGCGCTCCACGGCTCGAACTCGCCCGACCCGAGCAGCAGGAACCGGGGCATCTCAGTCCTCCGCGAGCGGCATGTCCCGCGGGCGCGTGGACCCGGCGTCCACGCTCGGCGGCGCGACCGGCTGGCGACGCGAGCTGCGGCGGTGTCGGCCGCCACGACCGCCGGTGGTGAGCGTTGCACCGTGTCGCGAACGCCACGTCGCGACGACGAGCGCACCGATACCGAACATCGACGCGAGGATCCACCAGGCCGCGTTCAGGAGGGGCACGAGCCCGACCGCCGCCGTGACGCCCCAGCCCGCGAACAGCGCGCCGACACGCGACCCGGGCGCCCGAACGAAGAGCCGGCCGATCGCGAACGAGGTCGCGGCCAAGCCGAGCAGCCACAGGAGCGCGATCCCCAGCAGCACCGCGAGCGCCAAAGGGAGCCCGACCACCGTCGCGGCCGCGACAACGCCGGCGATCGGGACGAGCAGCCACGCCGCGAGGCCCCAGAGAGCAGAGCGCACCGGCGCCGCGTGTGCGGACTCGGCGACGCGCTCCAGCCCACGCTGCGCGAGCAGGAGCCATAGCAATAACAGGAGCAACACCGATACCGCGATCGCGACGCTTGCGAGCAGCGAGCCGAACGCGGCCGTGGGACCGGCCATCGTGAATCGGACATCCCGTCGGATCGTGCCGCCCACCTGCGCGCCGTCCACTTGCACGACCGATCCGCTCGCGAGCACGTCGCCCGTCACCTGCGCGGTCGAACCGAGCCTGACGGGGCCGCCCAAGCCGACGACGTCGCCGCCCACCTGTCCCGAGATCGTCACGGGCCCGTCCAGCACGAGGACATCGCCCTGGGCGACGCCGGCGACGGTCGCGCTGCCGGAGAACACCACGACCTCGCCAACCACCGTTCCGCGGGGCACGAGCGCGTCGCCCGACAGCACGATCTGGTCCGATGGAGCCGGGGTGGCGGCCTGCGCGTGGGCGACCTCCGGCGTCGCGACGACAACCGCGAGCGCGCCGAGCACGAGCAAGGGGTACCGCACGCGCGCGTCCTTCCGGCGGCGCCCTCTCGGACCGGAGGTGGGACACTGCGTGCCGTGAGCGTGCGCGCGGACGGCCGGCGGTGGGCGATCGCACCCCGCACGCCGCGGCGACGCGGGCCGGCGTCGAGGCGTTCGAGGCCGGCGGGACCGCGATGGACGCGGCGCTCCCCGCCGCGACGACCCTTGCGGTCGTGTACCCGCACATGTGCGGCGTCGGTGGCGATCTGTTCGCGCTGGTCCCCCGGTCCGACGCGAGATCGTCGCGATCAACTCGAGCGGTCGGCGTCCCGGCATCGATCCCGAGGCTCGTGGGCGTGTCGGAGGTGCCGCAGGGCGGTCCCTAACGATCACCGTGCCCGGCGCGGTGGCGGGCTGGCAGCGCTGCCGCGACCAGGGCGCGCTTGCCTGGGCCGACACTTCGCCACGGCGATCGCCTCGCCGCGGACGGCGTCCCGGTGTCCCGGGCGCTGCTCGAGACCCTCGATGATCCGGACGCGCCGTTCCGCGCGACCCCGGCCTCTCGTCCATGCTGCTCGCCGGCGGAATCGGCGCGGCGTTAGGCTCGATCGTGCGCCAGCCGGCGCTCGGCGAACCCTCGAGGTGGTGGCCTCCGACCCCGCGCCGGTTCTACGAGGGCGAGCTCGGCCGGCCGTACGCGGAGGGCCTGCGGCGGCCGGCTCGCCCCTGACCCTCGCCGACCTCGCGGCCCACGGGGTGACCCGCCGGCCCGTTGCAGGGCGCTACCGCGACCTCGACGTCCGGGTCGTGCCGCCGAACTCGCAGGGGTTCGTGTTGCTCGAGATCCTGGAGGCGGTCGAGCGACTCGGCATCGACCCGGACCCCCTCGGGCCCGACGCCGGCGCGATCGCGCTCGTCGTCCGAGCCGCGCGCGAGGACCGCGACCGCCACCTCGCGGATCCCGCCGCCATGCGCGTGCATCCGGGCACGCTCCTGGACGACGGCCACATCGCGGCGCTCACCGACGCGGTGCGCGAGGCGCATGCGCCGGCCGTGCCGGCACGACACGGCTCGCACCACGGGGACACGGTCGGGCTGGTGACCGCCGACGCGGAGGGGAACGCCGTGAGCCTGATCCAGAGCCTGTATGACGGGCTGGGATCCGGCATCCTCGAACCGTCGACGGGGATCGTGGCGCAGAGCCGCGGGGCGCAGTTCGTCCTGGATCCCGATCACCCCAACGTCCTCGCCCCCGGGAAGCGTCCGGCGCACACCCTGATGCCCGCGCTCGGCACCGCGGCGAACGGCCGGCGCTCGTCCTGGGCACGATGGGCGGCCACGGGCAACCCCAGATCAACGCCTCGAACCTGGTGCGGATCGCCGACCTGGGGATGGCGCCGGACGAGGCCGTGGCCGCGCCGCGCTGGCTCGTGGGCGGCCTGGACGAGGGCGACGAGCAGGTTCTGGCCGAGGACCGGCGTCCCCGAGGCCGTGCGGGAGGCGTCTGGGAGCCGCCGGGTTCGGCCTGGAGATCGTGCCTGGGCCCTCCGGCGACTCGGGCACGCGCATGCCTATCCGCGTGCGTGCGGACGGCACGCTCGAGGCGGGCTCGGATCCCCGCGCGGACGGGGGCGCTGGCGCAGCGTGATCCCCTGGCCGGTCCACACTTCTTCCAGTCCGATGAGTCCATCCACCCCCATGAGCGTCCCCGGTTGCGGGCCGCGGCGCGTCCGCAGCCTGATCGCGGACCTCGACGCGATCGTGTGGGAGGCGGACGCCCGCTCGTGCGAGTGGCCGTTCGTGAGCGACGGCGCCACCGAGATCCTGGGATACGCGCCGCGCGAGTGGCTCGCGGAGCCGAGCTTCTGGGCGGACCGCCTCCACCCCGAGGATCGGGAGCGGGCCGTGGCCGCGTTCATCGCCGCCGCGACGCAGGGCGTTCGCTTCGACATCGAGTATCGGATTCGATCGGGAGACCGCTCCACGGTCTGGCTCCGCGACCTGGGCCACGTGGTGCGGGACGGGGACGGCCGCCCGCACCGGGTCCGTGGCCTCATGGTGGAGATCACCGAGACGAAGCATCTGGACGAGCAGCGACGCGAGGGTCGCGGTTCCGCCGGGTGGTCGAGCGCCTGCCGGCGATCGTCTACATCGAGGCCGTGCAGGGTGCCGTCGACGAACCCGGGCGCATGCTGTACGTGAGCCCACAGGTGCACAACATCCTCGGCTTCTCTCCCGAGGAGTGGGTCGACGACCCGATGGCGTGGGCGAGCCAGTTCCATCCCGACGATCGCGCACGCGTCCGCGCGGAGTTCGACCGGATCGAGACGGGCGAGCCGTTCGCGGCGGACTACCGCATGCTCCATCGCGACGGACGGTGGTCTGGTTCCACGACGAGGCCGTCCTGGTGTACGGGCAGGACGGCGCGCCCCTCTGGCAGGGCATCATGGTCGACATCACGCGCCAGCGCGAGGTCGAGTCCCACGCGGCCGAGACCGAGGCGCGGTACCGCTCGCTCGTCGAGCAGCTCCCCGTGTCGTGTACTCCGAGCCCGTCGTCGGCAACGAGCTCATGTCGATGTACATCAGTGCGAGGATCGAGGACGTCCTGGGCGTCACGTCGGCGGAATGGATCGCGGACCCCGGGCTCTGGTACGAGATGATGCACCCCGACGATCGGAGCGCGTCGGGCCGAGAACCGCTCACCGAGGCCTCGGGCGAGCCCTTCAGCATCGAGTACCGCTCCGTGGCGCGCGATGGCCGTATCGTCTGGTTCCGCGACGAGGCCCGGTTGGTGCACGACGAGCTCGGCGCGCCTCTGTTCTGGCAGGGCGTGATGTTCGACGTCACGGCGGAGAAGGAGGCCCAGCACCGGCTGTCCGAGGCCGAGGCCCGCTACCGCGCGCTCGTCGAGCACACCCCGGCCATCACCTACATCGACGCGTGGAGGGTCCGGACCCGGCGATCTACATCAGCCCGCAGACCGACCGAGGTGCTCGGCTACGCCCCCGAGGAGTGGTACGCGGACCCCGACCTGTGGAGCAAGATCGTCCATCCGGAGGACAACGACCGTAACGAGCACGTCGACGCAGAGGCGTGCACAGCTCCGAGTACCGGATGATCGCGAAGGACGGCCACGTCGTGTGGGTGCACGACCAGTCGTCGCCTGATCACCGACGACGAGGGCAACCCGGTCTTCTGGCAGGGCGTCCTGGTCGACGTGACGCAGCAGAAGCGCACCGAGGAGCTGGAGCACGACCTCGAGGTCGAACGGCAGACCGCAGAGCGCCTCCGCGACCTCGACGACATGAAGAACACGTTCCTGCAGGCCGTCTCGCACGACCTCCGGACGCCGCTCGCCGCGATCCTCGGGCTCGCCGTCACGATGGGGCGCGACGACCTCGAGATCGATCCGGCCGAGGCGCAGGACATGGCGCGGCGGATCGCGGTGAACGCCCGCAAGCTCGACCGCCTCGTGAACGACCTGCTCGACCTCGACCGGCTCACGCGCGGGCATCATCGAGCCGTCGCTTCGGCCGACCGACCTGGGCGCGCTGATCCGCGACATCGTGGGCGAGTCCGACCTGATCGCCGAGCGGCGCGTGTACCTGGAGGCGCGCCGGTCACGATCCCGGTCGACGCGGCGAAGGTGGAGCGCATCGTGGAGAACCTGCTGCGAACACGGCGCGGCACACGCCGCCGACGCGCAGATCTGGGTCCGCGTCGAGCCCATGGGGCGAGGGCGCGCTGATCGTGGTCGAGGACGACGGCCCCGGGGTCGCCGCGGACGAGCGCGAGCGGATCTTCGAGCCGTTCCGGCAGGGCCGTCGCCGACGAGCACTCACCCGGCGTCGGGCGTCGGGCTCACGCTGGTCGCGCGCTTCGCGGAGCTGCACGGCGGGCCGCGCGTGGGTGCAGGAGCGCCCCGGCGGCGGCGCCTCGTTCCGCGTCTACCTGTCGGGTCCCCGGCGAGCGCGCGACCTGACGCGGCGCGATCGACCCGCCGACGCCCGCGCCGAACTCAGGGGACCGGCGCCGGCTCCTCGTCGCCGGAGGCGAGCCAGCTGTAGGCCTCCTCCTCCTGCGCGAAGTGCAGCCGCAGGATCGCGTGGAGCCCGTAGAGCACGCGGCGCAGGTCCATCAGGTCCTCGGCCTCGGGCCCGTCGCGCGGCAGGTCGGCGAGGAGCTGCTCGATACACGCGGCCGAGGTGCGCGATCTCCAGGTGGGCCCGCGCCATGGACGCCATGGGATCCTCCCCGCCCATCAGCTCCGCCGACCACCGGGTAGACGACGGCCTCCTCCTCCTCCTCGTGCTCGGGCAGGCGCTCCAGCAGGAAGGCGCGCACCGTCGCCGAGCTCCTCGCGCGTCTCCTGCGGGCGAGAGCGTCCGAGCCGGTCCGCCACCGTGCGGATCCGCTGCAGCTCGGGCGCGAACTCCGCGGTGCTCCGCGCGGAACCGCTCCCCACCCGGTCCGCCGGGCCGGCGCGCGCGGCCCGGCCCCGCCGCCGAGCGCCCGCAGCGCGTTGAGGATCACCGCGACGTCGATCGCCTCCTGGACGACCGCCCCGGCGACCGGCGCCAACAGCCCGAACGCGCCGAAGAGCATGGCCCCGAACGACAGCCCCATCCCGACGACGCACGCTCTGCACCGCGATCGAGCGGGACCGCTTGCGCGATCGCCATCGCGTCGGCGACCCGGTCGAGCCGGTCGACGATCAGCACCACGTCGGCCGCCTCGCTCGAGGCCGTCGCGCCCCGCGCGCCCATCGCCACGCCCACGTCGGCGGCCGCGAGCGCCGGCGCGTCGTTGATGCCGTCGCCGACCATGATCGTGACGCCCTCGCCCGCGCTCGGCCTCCACCGCCTCGACCTTGTCGGCGGGATCCCGCTCGGAGAGGACCCGGTCGACGCCGAGCGCGATGCCGACCGACTCGGCCACGTCGGGATGGTCCCCGGTCACCATCACGACGCGCCGGATGCCGGCGCGGCGCAGCGCCCGGATCACCCGGGGCGTGTCCGGGCGGATCGGGTCGTCGATCACGATCGCGCCGGCGACCTCGCCGTCGACGGCGACGAACACGCAGCTCGCTCCCTCCAGCGCCGTCCGGCGCCGGACGTCGCGCGCCCGCGCGCGGCATCGGCGCGCCGCCGGCCACGAACGACGCCTTGCCGAGCGCCACCGTGCCGGCCGTCGACCTTTCCCTCGATCCCCGCGCCGTGCCCCTCGTCGACTCGGTCGGGGAAGACGAGCTCCAGGTCGCGCTCCCTCGCGCGCCGCCGACGATCGCGGTCGCCAGCACGTGCGGCGAGACCTGGTCCAGCGAGGCGGCCAGCCGCAACAGCTCGTCGGCGCTCGACCTCGTCGAACGACCTCGACGTCCGCGACCGGGGCACGCCCGCGGTCAGCGTTCCGGTCTTGTCGAACAGCAGCACCCGGCCCCGCCCGAGCGTCTCCAGCGCCCCGCCGCCCTTCGACGATGATGCCGCGCTTAGCGGCCCGGCGGATGCCCGCGACGATCGCGATCGGCGCCGCGAGGATCAGCGGGCAGGGCGTGGCGACCACCAGCACGGCGAGCGCGCGCACGGGTCGCCGGTCGCGCCCACGCGCCGCCGGCGATCACGAGCGTGACCGGGATGAAGATCGCGGCGTACCGGTCGGCGAGCCGCACGAACGGCGCCTTCTGTCGCTGGGCCTCGCACGAGCCGAACGATGCCCGCGTACGTGGTGTCGGCCGCCGTCGCGATCGCGCGCAGGTCGAAGCCGGCCCGGCGTTACGGCGCCGGAGCGCACCTGCTCGCCGCGACCCGCTCGACCGGCCGCGACTCTCCGGTCAGCGCGGCTTCGTCGAGCACGGCGTCGCCCTCAGCACGCCGTCGACCGGAACGACCTCGCCGGTCTTCACGAACAGCCGGTCCCCGGGCGCACGTCCTCGACCGAGCGTGTCGGAGCGCGCCCTCCTCGTATCGGCACCTCCTGCGGCGCGCGCGCCAACAGGGAGCTCAGCTCCCGTGCGCCCGCCGCTCGGCGTAGGCCTCCAGGGCCTGGCCGCTGGAGAGCATCAGGGCGATCACCGCGCCGGCGAGTACTCCTCCACCGCGACGGCCACCATCGCGAGCAGCGCGATCAGGTCGACGCCGAGCTCATGACGTGCGAGCGACCGCACGACGTCCACGATCAGCGGCACGCCGCCGAGGACGGTGGTCGCGGCCCACACGGCGTCCGCGGCGGCGCGCTCGTCCACCAGATATAACGCCGCGCCGACAACGAGACCGGCGACGCATGCGAACAACCAGAGCCGCTTGAGGTTCACGGCTGTCTCCGCGCCGCGCCCTCCAAGTGGAGGGTCATCGCGGTCTCGTCGGTCGCCATGTCGAGCGTATAGGTCATCGTGTCCCCGTTGGTGGCATAGCGGCGGCGGAGCCCGGCCACGTGGAGCCCGGTCGCCGTCCGGCCCACGTCATCGCGGCCCGCCTCCAACGTAAGGATCGTCCCTCCGACGCGGCCGTGGCTGACCTCGGTGACGCCGATGGGATGCGCGAGCACGAGCTCGATCGCACCGATGTCGGCGCCGGGTCCAGAACCCTCGCTCGAAGTGCACGGGTGCCCCTGTGAGGGCGTCCCAACTCTCCTGGCTGTAGAGAAGGTACGGCTCGCCGACCTGTTCGAAGACGAGCTCCTCCCTATAGGTGAACGGCTCGATCGTCGGATAGCTGCCCGTGCCGGTGCCGCGCCAACGACCGAGCAGGAACGCCAACGGCCGCAGGGCCTCAGAGGTTGCGGGGGTGGCCAGGACGCGACGTACCACGAGCCCAGAACCCGCCCGGCCGTCGACCTAGCGCTCGCTCGCGGGACCGCCCGGTCGTCGGAACGGAAGTACGACGCCGAGTCGCTCCGGCGGACGAGGGAGGCCGGTCCAGGCCGATTCGTACGCCTCGATCTCGAGCTCGAGGGCGGCGAGGCGCCGGCGGAGGGCGTCGATCCGCGAGCTCGCGGCCAACCCGTCTTCGCCACGGAGGCCGGCCCGGACGGCGCGCGACGGCATCAGCGTCGCGGGCTCGCCCCGCAGTCTCGACTGCAGGTCGAGCAGATCCGTCACGACCGACGGATGCGTGTCCCCAGCTTCGCCTTGGTCCGGCACGCGTCCCTCCCGAGACTCGACGGCCGCCAGTTCGGATCGTACGGCAACATAAGGCCGCCGGTCGACCCGCCGTTCGGCTAGCGTTGGGCGATGCTGTAAACGCGGCCAGAAACTGCCGTACCACCTCGACGTTCTCTTGCGACATCGCCCGCGCAGTATCTCGCGCCAGAGGAGGGGGACGGTCGGGCAGCGGCACCGCGAGGCGTAGGACGCCCCGGGTGGCTCGGCACAAAGAAAAACGCTTTTCACGCTGAGGCTAGGAGGGCTAGGGCGTGAGCGCCCTGCTCCCGCAGCCCCGGCGGCTTTCGGGCCGCAATCCGCGACTAACCAGTGCTGGCGTCGCTGTCTTTTTGTGCAGCCCAGTCCTGTGGCGTCCACGCTGATCCTGACTCGCTTGGTTCTGCTCATTGAAGGTGATCCCCTCTTCGATGAGCTTCTGGCGGACGGCGTCGGGCGTGGGGCGGGCAGGACCGGATCAGTTGCGGTCCCGTACGGGCTGACCTCACCGTTCCCGTAGAGCACTCTATAAACCTTCGGTACGTCGGTCCTTTTCCCTGCGCCCGGTGCCGGGCTGCTGAGCCTGGACGACTTCCGGCGCCGGGAGTGGGCGCCAGCGATCGAGGCGTCCGGCGCTCGCAAGCCAGCCCGCATCTACGACCTGCGCTCGACGTTCGCCTGCGACGCGCTGGACGCCGGGGTGCCCGTCTTTCAGCTTGCCCGAATCATGGGTACGTCCTGCGAGATGATCGAGCGCCACTACGGCGCCCTGCTCGACGGCTCGGGCGCCGAGATTGCCGAGCCGGCTGGACGCGCTCGACGTTGGTCGGGAGCCCGACGACGGGGCGGGATCGGAGAACGGATAAGGCGTTTAGGCCACTGCCGGGCCACTGCAGGAGGGCAGCCAATACAGGACTTGGCTCTGGAATGGGAAGCGGCTGATGGGATTCGAACCCACGACCTTCTGCATGGCCGGGGCAGGGCATATCCATCGGTCTGATCGAGACGCCGCTCGCGGTGTCCCGCTCAGCCCCCGAGATAGCGAGCAATCGCGAAATCGTCGGTTCAGGCTCGGGCCGGGTCCGATCCCCACCGCGACGATCTTTCCGTCCCACTGGAGGCGACGCCGTACGCCCCTCCGAACTGGTTCGGCTCCCCGAACCCGGTGCTGTCGGCCGTCGCCGGAGAAGCTCGTGTCGAGCAAGCCGTTGGTCGTTGTAGCGGGCCAGAGCGAAGCCGCGCCTCCGCCTGGGGCGCCGGCGCCCCAACTGCGACGATCTTGCCATCGCCCTGGAGCACTACCCCGCTCGCCCCGCCCGACCCTCCGACCCGAAGTCCGTCGTCCGCTTGCCGTCACCCGAGAAGCTCGCATCGAGCGACCCATTGGGGTTGTAGCGGGCGAGCGCGAAATCGGTCTCGGGGGCGGCCGCGCGGCCGACCACGACGATCTTGCCGTTCCCCTGCACCGCCACCCCGTTCGCCCCGTCGGTGCCCCCGAAGTCCGTCGTCTGCTTGCCGTCATCCGAAAAGCTCGTGTCGAGCAACCCGTTGGGGTTGTAGCGGGCGAGCGCGAAATCGCCCGGAGGTCCCACCGTCGCCGACCGCGACGATCTTGCCGTCCCCCTGAATCGCCACCCCGGTGGCCCCGTCAGAGTCCGCGAAAGCGGTCGCTGCTTGCCATCGCCGGAGAAGCTCGTATCGAGCGAGCCATTGGGGTTGTAACGGGCAAGTGCGAAGCCTGGGACCAGGCCCCCGCTCCCCGCCGCGACGATCTTGCCGTTCGCCTGGATCGCCACCGCGGTGGCCCGTCTGCCAAGAACCCCCGAAATCAGTCGTCTGCTTGCCGTCCCCCGAGAAGCTCGTGTCGAGGGTACCGTTGGGGTTGTAGCGGGCGACCGCGAAGGCGTTCGGAAAGCCGATGCCGACTGGCGAAGCCGACCACGACGATCTTGCCGTTTGCCTGGATCTCCACCGCAGTCGCCTGGTCTCGCCCCCGAATTCGGTCGTCTGCTTCCCGTCCCCAGAAAAGCTCGTGTCGAGCGACCCGTTGGGGTTGTAGCGGGCGAGCGCGAAGTCGGCGGAGATACCGCCTGCGGTCCGACCGCGACGATCTTGCCGTCGCCCTGGAGCGCCACCCCGGCCGCTCCGCCGCGATAGCCGCCGAAGCCGGTCGTCTGCTTGCCATCGCCGGAGAAGCTCGTGTCGAGCGAGCCATTCGGGTTGTAGCGGGCGAGCGCGAACAAGTCGTAGGGGAAGCTGCCGCCCTGCCCACTGCGACGATCTTCCCGTTGCCTTGGAGCGCCACCCCGCTCTGCCCCGTCGTAGTCGACCGCCGAAGTCGGTTATCTGCCTGCCATCGCCGGAGAAACTCGTGTCGAGCGTGCCGTTGGGGTTATAGCGGGCGAGCGCGAAGTCGCTGTCGCCGCCGTTACCGCCGACGGCGACGATCTTGCCGTCGCCTTGGATCGCCACCCGCGCGCTTCGTGGAAGTCGCTCCCGAAGTCGGTCGTCTGCTTGCCGTCGCCGGAGAAGCTCGTGTCGAGCGACCCGTTCGGGGTTGTAGCGAGCGAGCGCGGATCGGGGCCGCCGGCGCCACCAACCACGATCTTGTCGTCGCCCTGGAGTGCCACCCCAGCGGCTCGCAGTAGCCGAAATCGGTCGTCTGCTTGCCGTCGCCGGAAAAGCTCGGGTCGAGCGAGCCGTTGGGGTTATAGCGGGCGAGCGCGTCGAAGGCGGCGCCGGAAGCCCGCCGAGGCCCACGGCGACGATCTTCCCGTCGGCCTGGATCGCCACCCCGCTCGTCCGCGCGGAGCGTGCCGAAGTCGGTCGTCTGCTTGCCGTCGCCGGAGAAGCTCGTGTCGAGCGACCCGTTGGGGTTGTAACGGGCGAGCGCGAAGTCGCAGACGGTGTCAGGATCGCCGCTGCAAGTGGTGCCGACCGCGACGATCTTGCCGTCGCCCTGGACCGCCACCCCCGTTGCCCCGTCGAGAAATTCCCAATCCGTTGTTTTACCGTCGCCGGAGAAGCTCGTGTCGAGCGAGCCGTTCGGGTTGTACGGCGGGCGCGAGCACGCCGGCCGGCGCCGACCGCGACGATCTTTCCGTCGTCCTGGAGTGCCACCCCGGCTCGCTGGTCGCCGCGCTCCCGAAATCGGTGCTCTGCTTGCCGTCGCCGGAGAAGCTCGGGTCGAGCGAGCCGTTCGGGTTGTAGCGGGCGAGCGCGAAGTCGTAGAGGCCGAGTCGCCGATCGGGGAGGCCCACGACCGCGACGATCTTGCCGTCCGGCTGGCGCACGGTGGCCGTCGCGGCGCTGCCCAAAGGGGAAGTCGGTCGTCTGCTTGCCGTCGCCGGAGAACGTCAGGTCGAGGTCCCCCGGGGCGGCTTGCGCGCCCGCCGAGAAGAAGGCGCCGACCGCCAGCGCCGCGACCAGAGCAACGGCGCTCCTCAGGGGCCTTCGCGCGCTCATCCCTCCCGTTCGCTCCTTCCCCCTGCCGTGGGTTCCACCGAACCTACCACCGAAGGCGCAGAGGTCAAATCACGACCCAAAACAGGTAGTCGGGGCTCTCCATTGGGCACCAATGGGCACCAGACCGCCTCGTCGGGGTTGCGGGCAACTGACGAGGCGTCGTGGGCGAGGTCGGCGTTTTCCGCATTGCCAAGCGGAATTCGAGGTAAGCGGCTGATGGGATTCGAACCCACGACCTTCTGCATGGCAAGCAGACGCTCTAGCCAACTGAGCTACAGCCGCGCAGGCGGCCAATTCTAGCCGCGTTGCCCCGGGGCGTTAGCCGCTGCGGGCGGGTTCGCCCGCGCCGGCGGCAAGGCGGGCGTCCAGCGAGATCTCAACTCCGGTGAGGGCCTTGGAGACGGGGCAGCCTGCCTTCGCCGACTCGGCGTGGCGTTGAAACTCGTCTGCGTCGATGCCTCCCACCTCGCCCTCGGTGGAGAGCTCGATCCTGGTGATCCCGAAGCCACCCTCGACGGGCTCGAGATGCACGCGGGCGGCCGTCTCGATCCGCCGTGGCTGGTGACCCGCCTCGGCGAGGATGCCGGCCAGGGCCATCGAGAAGCACCCGGCGTGAGCGGCGCCGATCAGCTCCTCGGGGTTGGTTCCGGTGCCCTCCTCGAACCGAGAGCCGTACGAGTAGCGGCCCTCGAAGGCGCCACTCCCCAAGGCCATGGTCCCGTTCCCGTCCTTGAGCGCTCCGTCCCACTTCGCGATTGCGGTGCGAACGGCCATCCGCGCCTCCTTTCGTCGGTTTGCCTGGTCGCGGTACGGGTACCCAGTTGAGGTCCACGCAGCCCTACCGAGGGCGGAGGAGGAATAGATGTCACGCATCGTCAAGGTAGGGCTGCTTGCGCTCATCGCGGTCGCTCTCTCCGCCGGGTCGGCATCGGCCGCCCCATACGCGCCTCACCAGGTGATCGTCAAGCTCAGCTCCGCCGGCTCCGCGCTCGGCTCGTCGGCGCTGGTAGAGCGGCTCGGCCTCGGTCGCCAGGTCGGCACGGTCCGCCGGCTCGACGCCCGGGTGTTCCACGTCTCAGGGGACCCGAAGCAGGTGGCGGCGAGGCTGGAGCGATCCCGGCTGGTCGCCTACGCGGAGCCCAACTTCATCCTGCGGGCGACCGCGATCCCGAATGACCCGCTGTTCGGGCAGCTATACGGCCTCAACAACACGGGTCAGACGGGCGGCACCGCGGACGCCGACATCGACGCGCCCGCGGGCTGGAACGCGGCCGGGCTGGGCTCGTTCCCGTCCACCGGCGGCGCCAAGGTGGGGATCGTCGACACCGGAATCCGGGCCACGCACGAGGACCTGGCAGGCAAGGTCGCCAATTGCGCGCAGTCGATCGGGGCGATCCCCGGCGTGACCCCAGGCTCGATCCGCGTGGGCGCCTGCGCCGACGACAACGGCCACGGCACCCATGTCGCGGGGACGATCGCGGCGAAAGCCAACAACGGCAGGGGCGTCGCGGGTGTGGCTTTCAACTCGCGGCTGGCGATCTGCAGGGCGCTCAGCGGTCCGGCTGGCGTCGGCACGACCACCGACGTCGCCAACTGCATCACCTGGGTCCACGACAGGGGCGCCAAGGTGATCTCGATGAGCCTCGGCGGCGGAGCATCCAGCACGCTTCAGCAGGCCGTCAACTACGCGTGGAAGAGCGGCGGCGCCAACGGCTCGGTGCTGGTGGCGGCGGCCGGCAACGACGGCGACGCGACGCTCAACTACCCGGCCGCGTACAAGAACGTGGTCTCGGTGGCGGCCACCGACAATCGCGACCGGCGGGCGAGCTTCTCGAACGCGAACGGCGACGTCGAGGTCGCCGCCCCGGGAGTCGACGTGCTGTCGAGCTACAACTCGAGCAACACCAGCTACACGACGCTCTCGGGCACCTCGATGGCGACCCCGCACGCCTCCGGCGTGGCGGCGGTGATTCGGGCGCGCAACCCCGGACTGACCGCCGCCCAGGCGGTTGCGAGGCTGGACGCGGCAACCGACGACCTCGGGCCCGCGGGCCGCGACACCAGCTACGGATTCGGTCGCGTCAACCTGTTCAAGGCGGCGACCCGCTGAGGTCGGTGTGCGCCCGGCCGTGGCACGCGGCTGGGCGCACTACTCAGGGCGAGCGTCGAGCGCCTCGTTGACGAGGGCATCGGCGCGCGCGTTCTCCTCGCGCCGCACGTGGCGGATCGACCAGCGCTCGAAACCGTCGAGAGCCTTGCGGACCTGGGCGTGAAGCTTTCGCAGGCCGGCGTCCTTCACCCGGTACTCGCCGCGCACCTGCCGCACGATCAGCTCCGAATCGCCGACCAGCTCGACCTCGCTGGCCCCGAGCGCCCGAGCTCGCTCGATCCCGAGCAGCAGCGCCCGGTACTCGGCGACGTTGTTGGTCGCCGGCCCGATCGTCTCGGAGCCCGTCTCCAGGACATCGCCCTCCGGGGTCGTCACCACGGCGGCGATCGCCGCCGGTCCCGGGTTGCCGCGCGACCCCCCGTCGACGTTGACGACGAGTCGCGTGCTCAAGCCCTCGGGCTCACGCGCTCTTGGCGGACGGCTTGCGACGCGCGGACGCCGACTTCAGGCGCAGCCGGCCATCCTCGGCGACGGCGGCGTTCCAGGTCCGCTGCTCCTTGGCCAGCTCGGCGACCTCGTCGCCCTTCGCGACCTCGCGCACCGGCTCGCCGTTGCCATCGCCTCTCACCTCCCACTGATACCAGGAGAGCTCCCAGGCAACCGTGACCAGCGCCAGCTGGCGACCCGCGTCGGGGCGCACCGCAGCCCGGGGCGCTCCCAGCGAGCGGATCAGCCCTGCGACCTTGCGCGTCTCCTCGCTGCCGTTGAAGCGCTGCACGCCGCGACGCATGAGCGCCTCGGGACCACGCCGGGGGCGGGGCTTTGTCGGCGCCGCCTCTCCGGCCGGCTGACGAGACGGCTCGCGTTTGGGCTGACGCTTCGGTTGAGGGCGTGGTTCCTTGGCGGGCCGCTCGGCGGCGGGCCGCTTCGCGCGCCGCGCCGGAGCCGCGCCCTGGGGTCGCGCGGGGCCCTCCGGCCTGGTGCGGCGCTCCTCGTTCCGGGGATTCGCGGCGTCCTCCTTGCTCGGCGGGGCGGCTCGGCCCGGACGGGCGCTGGCGCGCGCTCGCGCGGCCGCTTGCCCGAGGCGCTTTCGCAGCGCATCCCCGCGCCGGGCACGGTTTGGGGGCGCCTGGACCGCGGTTCCCACCTGATCGGCCGGGATCCAGCCGGAGGCCTCGGCGCGCGAGCGGCACAGAACGCAGACCCCGAAGCGCTGGCCCTGCGGGGACACGTACTCGTGCGTCTGCTCGCCCTTGAGGATCGTCCTCCCGCAGACATCGCAGTTGATGTAGGGGTCGCGCTGGGAATGCGCCACGCTCGTCAACGTAGCAACGTGCAAGGTGCGGATGCGGGCGGAGCCTTGCCGCGCGCGGACGCTCAGGCCTTGACCTGTTCCTCGTCCCTGGCCTGCGCCTCGGCGATCACCTTCTGGGCGATGTGCGCCGGGACCTCCTCGTAGCGCTCGAACTGCATCGTGTAGTCGCCGCGACCGCCGGTGATCGCCCGCAGGTCGGGCGCGTAGTCGAGCACCTCCGCCATCGGCACTTCGGCCTTGATCTCGGTCATCGACCCCTTCGGCTCCACGCCCAGCGGGCGGCCGCGCCGCGAGTTCAGGTCGCCGACCACGTCCCCGACCGCGTCCTCCGGAACCGCGATCGTCATCTGCACGATCGGCTCCAGCAGGTAGGGGTCCGCCTCCGCGGCCGCCTGCTTGAAGGCCATCGACCCGGCGATCTTGAACGCCATCTCCGAGGAGTCGACGGAGTGGTGCTGCCCGTCGTAGAGGCGCACCCGCAGGTCCTTGACCGGGTAGCCGGCCAGCACTCCGCGCTGCATCGCCTCGGCGATTCCCTTCTCCACGGCGGGAATGAAGCTGGTGGGGATGACGCCGCCCTTGATCGCGTTGACGAATTCGAATCCGGTTCCCGCCTCGACCGGCTCGATCTCGATGTGGCAGTCGCCGAACTGCCCCCGCCCCCCGGTCTGCTTCTTGTAGCGGCCGTGGGCCTTGGCGGGTTTGCGGATCGTCTCCAGGTAGGGCACCTGCGGCGGCTTGAGTTCGATCTCGGCCCCATAGCGACGCTTCATCCGATCGACGATCACCTCGACATGGATCTGGGTCAGCCCGGCGATGATCTGCTCGCCCGTCTGCGGGTCACGATGGACGTCGAGCGTGGGGTCCTCCTCGGTGAGCCGGCGAACTGCGGTCGCCGCCTTGTCCTCGTCGCCCTTGGACTTGGGCTCGAAGGCGAACGCCATCACCGGCGCCGGCAGGTCGAGCGGCGCGAACGAGATCCCCACGTCCTTGGCCGCCAGCACGTCGCCGGCACGGGTCTCGCGGAGCTTGGCCACCGCCCCGATGTCGCCGGCGCCGAGCTCGTCGACGGGGGAGGTCTCCTTGCCGCGCGGCGAGGCGAGCTGGCCGATCCGCTCCTTCGCCTTGTTGGTGGAATTGAAGGCCTGCGAGTCCGATCGCAGGACGCCGGAGTAGACGCGCAGCAGGTTGATCCGCCCTGTGTAGGGATCGGCGGTCGTCTTGAACACGTAGGCGATCAGGTCGGCGTCGGCGTCCGGCTCGATCTCGACCTCGTTGCCGTCGGCGTCGAGGGCCTTGATCGCGCCCCGCATCGCCGGTGACGGAACATCCTCGACCAGCGCCTCCAGCAGGCGGTTGGTGCCCAGGTTCCTGGTCGCCACGCCGCAGGTGGCAGGGAACAAATGCCCCTCGGTAACCCCCTTCTTGAGCGCGGTGATGAGCTCATCGTGAGAGATCTCCTCACCCTCCAGGTAGCGCTCCATGAGCTCGTCGGAGTTCTCGGCCACCTCGTCCATCAGCTTCTCGCGGTACTCCTCGGCCTGAGCCCGGAGGTCGTCGGGGATCTCGACCTCCCTCGAGCTGCCGCGCTCCTCACCGCTGTACTCGAAGGCCTTCATGTCGATCAGGTCGATCACCCCGCGGACCTCGTGCTCGGAGCCGATCGGAATCTCGGTCGCGACGACGTGGGCGCCGAAGGCCTCCTTGAGCGAATCGAGCGCCCGGAAGAAGTCGGCGCGCTCGCGGTCGAGCATGTTGACGAACACCAGCCGGGCCAGGCCCTCGGAGTCGGCGCGATTCCAGAGGCGCTCCGTGTGGACCTCGACGCCCATCACCGCGTTGATAACCACCACCGCCGCGTCGACGACCCGCAGGGCGCCGAGCGTGTCGGCGACGAAGCTGGGGTCCCCAGGGGCGTCGATCAGGTTGATCTTGCGATCGGAGTACTCGAACGACGCCACACTTGCCCCAATCGACATCTCCCGCTCCTGCTCGTCGGGCTCGAAGTCGGAGAGCGTGGTGCCGTCCTCGACTCTGCCGAGCCGGTTGATCACTCCGGCCTCGAACAAGAGCGCCTCCGTGAGGCTGGTCTTCCCGCTTCCGCGGTGCCCGATCAGGGCGACGTTTCGGATCCGGTCGGCTGGCTTATGCGCCATCCCGACGCAATATATGCGACCTCAGACGTCGGATCTTGCTGCAAAGCGCGAGCGCAGCGCCAGGACGGCCTTGGTGTGCAGCTGCGATACCCGCGACTCGGTCACTCCCAGCACCTCGCCGATCTCGCGGAGGGTGAGGTTCTCGTAGTAGTACAGGGCGACCACGAGTCGCTCGCGCTCGGGCAGGGACTCGATCGCGTCCGCCAGCCGATCCTTGAGCTCGGATGACTGGGCCTCGGCGTGAGGGTCGATCGCGGTGGGGTCCTTGAGCGTGTCGAGGACGGAGATCTGTCCCCCGCCACCCTCGGGATCGGCGAAGGTCCACAGATCATCGAGCGCCAGCACAGAGGAGTTGGCGATCTCGAGCAGAGCGCCCTGAAACTCTTCGACCGTGATGTGCATCTTCTCCGCCATCTCCTCGTCGGTCGGCGCCCGCTGCAGCTTCGCCTCCAGCTGGGCGTGCGCCTTCTCCACGTCGCGGGCCCGGGCGCGGACCGAGCGCGGGACCCAGTCCAGCGAGCGCAGCTCGTCGATGATCGCCCCCTTGACCCTTGCCACGGCGAAGGTCTCGAACTTGATCTCCCGGTCGGGGTCGAAGCGCTCGATCGCCCCGATCAGGCCCAGCAGGCCGTAGGAGATCAGGTCTCCCTCCTCGACGTGGGAGGGGAGCCCCGACGCCATCCTCCCGGCGATGAACTTGACCAGCGGCGAGTAGGCGACCACCAAACGCTCCCGCGCCCGCTCGTCGCCCTGTTGCTTGTAGCGCCGCCACAGCTCCCTGAGCTCGACGGCTTTGACGTTCGTCTCCATCGCGGCCCCCAACCCCGGAAAGTTATCCGTCGGCGCTCACGCGCGCGGGTGAGATCGTGCGTATTCCGTGCGGAGCCGGGCCGGCTCTACGCGCGTGTACACCTGCGTGGTCGAAACGCTGGAGTGACCCAGAAGCTCCTGAATCGAGCGCAGGTCGGCGCCCCCCTCGAGCAGGTGGGTCGCAAACGAGTGTCGCAGGGTGTGCGGAGAGACGTGCCCGGCGACCGCCGCCTCGCGCACCCAGCGCTCCAGGCGGCGGCGCACGTCGGAGGGCGACAGCCTGCGTCCCCGTCGTGACAGGAACAGCGCCTGCTCGGCGCGGTTGGCGACGAGCGCGGGACGTCCCGCCTGCAGATAGCGCTCCAGCGCTCGCTGAGCGGGCTCGCCCATGGGGACAATGCGGGTCTTGGCCCCCTTTCCGGTCACCCGCACGGCCTCGGACTCGAACTCGGGAGCGTCGATGTCCAGGTTCACGATCTCCTCCGCGCGCAGGCCGCACGCGTAGGCGAGCTCGAACAGGGCTCGGTCGCGAACCTCCAGCGGCCCCGAGGCGGGAATGCGGTCGAGAAGCGCCGCGATCTCGTCCGGCCCGAGCACGCGGGGAAGGCGCGAGCCACGCTTGGGGCTGGGTAGGAGCTCGGCGGGATTCTGCGGGGCCGCTCCCGTGCGCGTCAGGTGATCGTGAAAGCTGCGAACGGCCGCCAGCTTGCGGGCGACGCTCGAGCGCGCCAGCCGGCGCTCCGATAGCGCCGCCGCGTAGGCGCGCAGATCGCGATAGGCGAGCTCGCCCGGCTCCTTGCCGCTCCCGGTCGCCCACCCGGCGAGCTCGGCGAGGTCCGCGCCGTAGGCCCGCAGGGTGTGCGGCGAGCAGCCGCGGGTCCGGAGCTCGCGCTCGAACCGCTGCAGGGCAGCCTCCCAGGCGGGGCTGAGCGTGGGTTGGGTGGAGGTGTCTGCCACGGCCACTGATTCGGCGGTCGCCCCGACAAGCCTGCTCGCGTTGCCCGCGAGGCTTCCGACAGCGAGTGTCGACTCACTCGGCCATAGGCCGACAAACTCGACACTCAGTTCTGGGAGACCGCTTCTAATTACCGATGTATATCGGCGTGCCTACGGGGACCTGATCGTAAAGCTCCACGACGTCCGGGATCGACATCCGCACGCAGCCGTGGGAGGCGGCGGTGCCGAGCGATGCCAGGTCGTCGGTGCCGTGGACGCCGGCACCGTTGTAGAAGCCCATCCAGCGGGCCTTGAGCGGATCTGCCGGGCCCGGCGGGATCACCTGTCCCGCCAGGTCGCCGGCCCAGTCGGAATTGGGGACGTGCCACGACGGATTGACCTGCTTGTCGTTGATCGTGTATTGGCCGGCGGGCGTCTCGAGGCCGGCCTGGCCAACCGCGATCGTGTAGGCCTTGACGAGCTTCAGCTCCTTCCAGAGCCGGAGCTGGAAGGCGGCGCGATCGATGGTGATGTAGGCCGGGTACTGCTGGGCCAGCTCGTCGGTCGTCACCTCGGGCTCCACCTTGTCCACGGGCGCGGAGACCGTGCGCCGGCCTGGGCTTTCGATCGCCGACCGGACACGGGCTCGCAGCTCGCCGGGGCGAACGGTGACGCCATCCTCGGCGGGGACCGGGTTGAGCGAGGCCGGCGTCGGGGTGACGCTTGCGTCGCGCGCCGGACGATCGATCTGCTCGGCAACCTGGCCGAGGAAGTCGTCCAGCGCCTGGGCCGAATAGGCGATCTGGGGGGCGATCTCGCGGTCGACCGAGCCGCCGGTCGCGTAACGCCAGACCCGTGTCGGCAGGCCATCGGAACGGCTTGCGTCGAGTGCCGCGTCGACCATCCCGTCGACGTCGGCACGCAGCTCCAGCCGCTCGGGGCTGAGCGTGTACTTGGTGCCCTCGAAGGTCACGGTGACGGGCTTCTCCACGGGCCTCGCCACACGGACCTGGAGCCGCTTGCGTGCCTGGTCCGTGGACAGCCCGCCGACGTTCACATCGGCGATCCTGACGCCGTCGGCGATCTTGTCGGAGTTGGCTCGATCGACGGCGTATGCGCCCACCGCAAGCAGCAGCAGCGCGCTGACCGCCACCACGATGGCTATTTGAGCTCTTCGTCCCACGTCTCGACCCAGTTGCGTCCAGCCAGGTGAACAAAGTGTAGGCAGAGAGCCCGGCCGGCTCAGGCCGTAGGCGGCCGGCGCAACCGAGGTTGCGCCGGACCTCACTCGCTCCGCGCCCTGAACGCCCGAGTCAGATTCCCAGGGGCTCGCGATCCGCGGCGACGCCGTCGCGCTCCACCGGGGGCTCCCGTCGCACGTAAGGGCTCCAGCGCAGGAACTCCTCGACCTCGCGCTCATACGTGTAGGTGTGTTCGGCGCCCCGCCTCACCGAGGCGAGCCGTAGGTGCTCGCTGAGCTTGAGCACCGTTTCGCGCGTCGTGTAGCCATAGCTGAATCCGGTGGCCTTGAGCAACCGGTTGTCGACGCCGCGCCCGAAGCGAAGCTGGTTCACCACCTCGCCGGGAATCCGGAAGCCGAGCCGCCTCAACGGGGCGATGACCAATCCCGTGCCCCACGGCGGCAGGACCGGCAACGGCCGCTTGCCCAGCAGGCCGATGATCTCGGAGAGGGCCAGCACCCCGTCCGCGGCCAGGTTGTAGACGCCGGGAGTGAGATGGAAGGCGGCGTGCTCGAGGGCATGCACGACGTCGTCCTCGTGCACGAACTGGAGCCGAGGGTCGAAGCCCAGCACCATCGGCACCAGCGGCAGGCGGAACATGCGCGTGAAGGCGGTGTCCACGTCGGGCCCGAGCACGTTGGCGCAGCGCAGCACCGTCACCGTGACCTCCCGGTTGCGCTGGGCGAACTCCGTGACCGCCTGCTCGGCCTCGACCATGTCGCGTTCGAGGCCTGAGTGCGGAGGGTGCGGGCGGCAGCATCTGCTCGGTGAAGAAGGCGGGATCGTCCTGCTCGGCGCCGTAGTAGTGGGTGGAGCTCTTGAAGATGAACTTGCGGACCGGGGAATCCGCCCCGGTGCAGGCCGCGAGGATGTTCATGGTCCCGATCACGTTGTTCTCGTGGGCCAGCCGAGGCGGCGCCATCAGCGAGTTGACCACCAGGCGGGTGTCGATGACCGTGTCGATTTCGGCCGCCCGGACGATGCGCTGCAACAGCGAGTGCTGGTTGGAGACCTTGACGAACTCGGTTCGCTCGAGCTCGCGCGTCGGGGCGCGGTTGTCGACCCCGATGATCGCCTCGACGTGCTCGAAGCTCTCGAGGGCCTGCGCGAGTCGGCCACCCCAATACGTGGACAGTCCGGTGACCAGCACGCGGCGGGTCCGCTCGTCCCGCGGCGCCGCCAGCTCGGCCAGTTCCCCGCTCGGGCGTCCACTGGCACTCATCCCAGCCACACCGATTTCCTCTTCGCGAGCATCTGGTGCAGGTTCTCCTGGATCTGGGCCCGGATCTCCTGCGCCAGGGTCTGGACCAGCGCCTTGTCCTCGGCCGCCTCCGCGCCGCCCAGCTCGGCGGTATCGATCGGAGGCAGGAAGCGAATCCTGAACTTGGCCGGCAGGTAGCTGAGCATCCCCAGCGGGCCGAGCCAGGGGAAGGTCGGGGTGATCGGGAAGTAGATCAGCCCCGTGAGTCGGCGCAGCACGTCAACTTGGCCGAACACTGGCATCGCCTCCTCCGCGCCGACCACGCAGGTGGGGACCAGTTGCGCCTCCGCTCGCATCGCCGCCTCGACGAAGCCGCCGCGACCGAACCGCCGCAGCCGATAGCGATCGCGGTAGAGCTTCTCGGTCCCTTTGCGCCCCTCGGGGAAGACGAGCACCAGCTGGCGCTCGTCGTACAGCAGCCGGTGGACGTTTGCCGGGTGCGCAGCCACGCAGCCGATCTTCGGGATCAGCATCGAGAACCCGGGATAGCCCTTGAAGAAGTGCTCGACGGTGATGTAGAGGTGGCGGGGGTTGGGATGCTCCTCGCGGATTGCCTTGGCGATCATCGCCGCGTCCGGCGGCAGCGCTCCCGCGTGGTTGGAGACCAGGAGCCCTCCGCTGTCGGAGGGCACGTTGTCGATTCCCTCCACCTCGACCCTGAACCAGTAGCGGTAGAAGAACTCCAGCAGGGTGCGGTCGAAGACCCCCTCGACCCGCTCCGAGCGGCCCCAATCGTTGATCCGTCGCTCCGGCTCGATCGCCGGCAGGAGCTCTCGCATCGTCTCGGTTGCCCCGCTCGGGGGCCCAGGCGCCAGCAGCGCGGGCTCGGCGGGCTCCCCCTCTGGTCCCTCCGCCGGGGGGGAGATCGGGGCGCCCAGCGAAGTGCGGTGCTCCTCGGCCATGGCGCGTCATTGTCTCATCCTCGCGACGCGCCCCCGAGGCCGCGAATATGTTTACCGCGATGCGCTCCAAGGACCAGGTCAGGCGAGCGGTATGGCGGGCGATGGACCGCGAGGGGGTATCGCGGTTCCCGGGCGCCGAGGGACGGATCCCCAACTTCGCGGGGGCCAAGCTCGCCGCCCAGAAGCTCTCGGCACACCGCGCGTGGAAGCGGGCACAGGTGGTCAAGGCGAACCCCGACTCCCCTCAGACCCACGGCCGGCGCCTGGCGCTCGAAGACGGAAAGCAATTGGTGATGGCGGTGCCCCGACTGCGCGACAAGCACCCGTTCCGCCTCCTGGATCCGAAGCGACTGACCAAGTCGCAGGTGCGCGATGCGGCAACGATAAAGGGGGCGCTGCGTCACGGCCGGGTGGTGGCGCTCGAGGAGGTGCCTGAGATCGACTTCGTGCTCTGCGGCTCGGTTGCGGTGAACCTCAACGGGGCGCGGACCGGCAAGGGTGGCGGGTTCTCCGACCTCGAGTACGGACTGCTCATCGACGCCGGAAAGATCGACGATCACACGGTGGTGGCAACCACGGTGCATCCGATCCAGATCCTTCGCGAGCACCTGATGGTCACCGACCACGACCTGCCGGTCGACCTGATCGCCACCCCCCGAGCGGTGATCGACGTGGAGCGGGCATACGACCGTCCGCGCGGCATCCTCTGGGACCACCTGCAGCCGCCGCAGATCCACGAGATCCCGGTGCTGGAGCGGATGGGGTACGCGTAGCGGCTTGTCCAAGCGTTTGTCAGGAACCGGAGGCCAGCCGCGGGCCAGTTAAGGCAGCTGACGCATCCCCGCCCCCTTTGCATGGAAAGTGCAACTGCGCGAGCTACAGGCGGTCGCGAATCGAATCGAGGCTAGGGTCGCCGGCGGCCCACTCCTGCGCCCGCGGATTTGCGGACAGCGCCCGGCGCCAGTGCTCAAGGGCAACTTCGTGCTCTCCCGCCAGCGCGGCATGGCAGGCCAGGTCGTAGAGGAGGTCGGCGTCGTTGGGATGGTCCTCGAGCCCCGCCGCAGCGATCGTGTAGGCCTGCGTATGGTCCCCAGCCTCGGCGGCGGGCGTGGCGGCAAAACGGTGCTCCCAGGCCGATGGCGGTCCGGCAGCGCCGGGGCGGTTACCAACCGCAATCGCCAGGGTGTCCTGCGCGATAGCGACCGCACTGCGGTGATCCGCCGGCTCGGCACACAGGACGACGGTCCCAGCTGGAGCATCGATCTCCTCGCCGGCGACGGTGAAGATGGCGTGACCGGCGACGACGACGTACATCTCTTCCTCCTCGTCCTCACTATGCGGCTCGATCAGCTGCTCCCCAGCCGAAGCCGAGTAGGCGTTGGTTCGAAAAGAGGTAATCCCGAGCGTGCGCCGTAGCGGCCGCCAGTGCACGCCGGCGACGTCTATGGACTCGATCTCATCGAGACGAACAACCCGTGCGCTCATCCGATCAGTATGCGATCTCGGTCGGCCAAGGCAATCGAGCATATTGGCTATATCGGAGCGGCAAGCTCAGGCGCCACACCGCCCGGCCCACCCGGCGTAGTCGGAGCACGCGCCACGCGGTCGCGACCCTCCCCTCGGCGCGAGATACTGCGCGGGCGATGTCGCAGGAGAACGTGGAGATCATCCGCCGCGCGTATGAAGCTGGCAGCCGGGGCGACTGGGACGCGGGGCTTCGTGACCTCCATCCGGACTGCGAACTCACCTTCCAAGCTGGGCCTCAGGCCGGGACGCACCGAGGCCGCGAAGAGATCGTGGCGGTTCTCTCCGACCTGACCGCAGGATTCGACGCCTGGATCCAAGAGCCGTTGGAGTTCGCCGAGAGCGACGATCAAGTCGTGGTCGTCGTCAAAAACCGCCTGCGACCCAAGGGCGGCACCGGTGGCGAGTTCGAGTACCGGAACGGGTTCATTTGGACGATCCGCGACGGAAAGATCTTGTCGGTCGTGGGATACCCGAATCCCGAGGCAGCCCTCGAAGCCGCCGGGCTTTCGGAGTAGGCGATGTCGCAGGAGAACGTGGAGATGGTCAAGCGGGCCGTTGAGGCCATCAATCGACGGGATATCGACGGGTACCTTGCTTGGTGCACCGAAGACGTCCAGCTTGTGACCCCAGTGTCTGACGTCGGTGGGGCGTATGACGGCCCCGACGGGATCCGGCGGTTCTTCACCGACATCGCCGACGCAAGCCCCGACTTCAAGATCGTCATCGAGAGTCTGGAGGCAGTCGGCCCAGATCAAGTCTTGGGCTTCATGCGCGTGACCGGTACCGGGCGAGCCAGTGGCATCCCCATCGAAAACGCCACCGGGAACGTCTATGACATCGCCGACGGCAAGATTCAGCGCATCCGGGTTTTCTTCGACCGCGACGAAGCGCTCGAAGCCGCCGGGCTGCTCGGAGTAGGCGATGTCGCAGGAGAACGTGGAGATCGTGCGTCAGGTCTACGAGGCGTTCAATCGCGGCGACTGGGATGCGGTGTATCGCGACCTGCACCCGGACTTCCAACTCACGACCCCTGCAAGGGGACTCGACGCCGGCATCTTTCGGGGGCGTGAGGAAGGTCAGGGGTTTTGGGAGGACTTCTTTAGGCCATATGAGGCGGTGACCACGGAGCCAGTGGAGTTCTTCGACCGCGGCGACCAGCTCGTGGTCTTCCTCAAGACCCGGCTGCGACCCAAGGACAGCAGCGCCGAGATCGAGGTCGGGACTGGACACCTGTGGACGATCCGAGACGGCACGGCTGTGTCGCTGCGACTTTTCCCCGAGCCCGAGAAGGCCCTCGAAGCCGCCGTGCCTGAGAAGCCATGACCGTGCCTAGTTGCCAGATCCACAAGATCCCGGTGCTGGAGCGGATGGGGTATGCCTGACGGCCGGAGAGGGTTAGGCGCAGTTTGGCCCTCCGGTAAAGGGGTAAAGGGCGCCGATGGCATTTCGAGGCATCCGGTTTCCGCTCAAGGGACAGGCGTCCCACCAGACGTGTCCCGGATGCGGGGTCGACCTGCAGGGCGACGACCTCGGCGGGTCGCCGCTCTGCCACGACTGCAGGGATAAGCACGAGACCGTTGTGAAGATGGACCTTGTGGCGGCCGATCTGATGATGGTGCCGGTCACCCAGGCACCGACTCGGTCTCGCTGAGCCGAGATATAGCGCCGGCGACGTCGGGCTTGCTTCGAGCGCGGCATCGGGATAGGTTCGGGTCGGCAGTCAGCTATCGAGAGGAGCACACATGGCAGGTGAGGTCAAGAACTTCGACTCGCCGGACGAGACCCGACCCTTCGAAGGCAAGGGAAAGGCGGACGTCCTCAACATCGCGGGCAAGGTCGTCGGCAAGGCCGTGTTCGAGCCCGGCTGGAAGTGGTCGGAGAACGTCAAGCCGATCGCCCAGACCGACTCCTGCCAGGTCTCGCACCTGGGCTACTGCATCTCGGGCGGCATGACCGTTCACATGGACGACGGCTCCGAGCTGGAGATCGGCCCAGGCGACGTGTTTGCGATCCCGCCGGGTCACGACGCCGAGGTCACCGGGGCTGAGCCGTGCGTGTCGCTCGACTTCGGTGAGTTCGGGGATTACGCCAAGCGGCAGTAGCCTTTCCGCGAGCGCTTGGGCGAACCTGCCAGGCTGCTACGCGTGAGCGCGCGAGGACGTGAGGCCGACTCGAGCCTGGTCGGGGAGCTGCTAGGGGAGTTCCTTCCCTTCCCGGCGGCCACCGCGGGCAGTGCCCCCGATCCCACTCCCGCCGAGGGCCCGGACCCGTACGGCAATCCAGACCCTGAGTGGCTCCAGATCGACTGGCGGGCGCACCTGCACCAGGTGGCGATCGACGGGGCACGGGTCAACTACGCCGAGTTGGGCTCCGGCCCTGGAATCCCGATCGTGTTCGTGCACGGGCTATCGGGCAGCTGGCAGAACTGGCTCGAGAACATCCCTCACTTCGCCCGCGGCCATCGGGTGCTGGCGCTCGACCTCCCCGGGTTCGGCGGCTCGCCTATGCCGGACTGGGAGATCTCGATCGAGAGCTACGGTCGCCTGCTGCACGACTTCTGCGACGTGCTGGGCGTGCGCGACTGCGCCGTGGTTGGCAACTCGATGGGCGGCTTCGTGTGCTGCGAGGCGGCGATCGCATCGCCGGGACGGTTCGAGAAGCTCGTGCTGGTCTCGGCCGCCGGGATCTCCCACGCCCGCATGCGCCGCGAGCCGGCCGAGATGGCGGGGCGCTTCGCGGTGGCCACGTCGCCCCTCATGCTCCGGTTCCAGGAGCGGGGGCTGATGCGCCCGAAGCTGCGCTACTGGGCCTTCCGGATGCTCTTCGAAGCCCCCCACAAGGTGCGCCCCGAGCTGCTGTGGGAGTTCTTCCACAACGGGGCGGGCAAGCCCGGGTTCCTGCCCGCGATCCACGGCCTGGTGGGCTACGACATCCTCGACCGCCTGGAGGAGGTCGAGATCCCCACGCTGATCGTCTGGGGACGCAACGATCGCATCGTGCCGGCCGCCGACGCGCTGGGCTACGGCCAGCGGCTAGGCAACTCGCGCACCGTGATCCTCGATCGCACCGGACACCTGCCGATGGCCGAGCGTCCGGTGCGCTTCAACCGGCTGCTCGAGACGTTCCTGGCAGATTGACTAACCCGTGACGGCGCCCTCGGAGGCCGAGGAGACGCTTCGGGCGTACTTGGCCATCACGCCGCTGGTGTAGTGCGGAGCCGGGGGCTCGTAGGCGGCCAGCCGCTCCGCGATCTGCTCGTCGGAGAGCCCGACGTCCAGGCGGCGGGCATCGACGTCGAAGCTGATCTCGTCCCCGTCCCGAATCGCCCCGATCGGGCCGCCGCGGACCGCCTCCGGGGCGACGTGGCCCGCCATCAGGCCGTGGGTGGCACCCGAGAAGCGGCCGTCGGTGAGCAGGGCGACCTCCTCGCCGAGTCCCTCGCCGACGAGCGCCGCGGTGACATGAAGCATCTCGCGCATCCCCGGCCCGCCGGCCGGGCCTTCGTTGCGGATCACCACGATGTCGCCTGGCTCGATCTCTTGCCTGGAGACCGCAGCAAAGGCATCCTCCTCGGCCTCGAACACCCGCGCCGGCCCCGTCTGGCTGAGGCGCTCGGTCCCGGCGAGCTTCACCACGCAACCGTCCGGAGCCAGATTGCCGCGCAGGATCGCGAAGCCCCCCTCCGGCTTCAACGGATCGGCGACGGGACGGACCACGACCTGGCCGGGCGTCTCGTCGGTCGCCTCTGCCTCCTCGCCGACGGTCCGCCCGGTGACCGTGATCGCGTCGCCGTGCAGCAAGCCCGCCTCGGCTAGCCGCTTGGCGATCACGCCGACGCCGCCGGCCTTGTAGAGGTCGGTGGCGACGAAGCTCCCGCTGGGCTTCAGGTCGGCGAGCAGCGGGGTCTTGTGCGAGATCCGCTCGAAGTCGTCGATCTGGAGCTCGAGCTGCGCCTCGCGGGCGACGGCGAGCAGGTGCAGGACCCCGTTCGTCGAGCCGCCCGATGCGCAGATGCATGCGATCGCATTCTCCAGCGAATCGCCTGTGATCACCTGGCTGGGGCGCAGGTCCTCGGCCAGCGCCTTGACGGCGAGGCGCCCGGCTTCGCGCGCGACGTCGGCCTTCTCGCCGTTCATCGCCGGCACCATCGCCGAGCCCATCGGCGAGATGCCCATGGTCTCGAACGCGCAAGCCATCGTGTTCGCCGTGAACTGGCCTCCACAGGCCCCGGCTCCGGGGCTGGCGCACCCCTCGAGCTCCAGCAGCTCGTCGTCGGAGAGCTCACCGGCGGCGTGGGCTCCGATCGCCTCGAAGACGTCCTGGATCGTGACGTCGTGGCCGCGCCAACGGCCGGGGGCAATCGAGCCGCCGTAGAGCATCACCCCCGGGACGTCGAGGCGAGCGAGCGCCATGACGGCGCCGGGAATCGTCTTGTCGCAGCCGGACAGGGCGACCACGGCGTCGAACTGATAACCGCGCACCGTCAGCTCGATCGAGTCCGCGATCACCTCGCGGCTGACCAGCGAAGTCTTCATCCCCTCGGTGCCCATCGTGATCCCGTCCGAGATCGCGATCGAGTTGAACTCCATCGGGGTGCCGCCCGCGTCGCGCACCCCCTCCTTGACCGCTTCGGCCAGCTCCCGCAGGTGAAAGTTGCACGGCATCGCCTCGACCCAGGTGTTGGCGATGCCGACCGTGGGCCGCCGCAGGGCCGCCTCGTCGAAGCCGATCCCCTTCATGTAGGCCCGCGCGGCGGCTCGATCCGGGCCGTCGAACACAACGCTGGAACGTGGGCGCGGGAGCGTCATGCCACAGCGTCGACGCGTCGTGCTCGCCACTCACGCAACCGGAGCAGATCGCGCCCCACCTGGCCGGGGTCCACCTGGCGCCCGGGGACGTGCATGTTGGCCACCGAGATCAGCTGGCGCTCCTCGGCCCGTAACGACATCCACTTGGCGAGAACGTCGTCGGCGTCGGGGAGCCGTTCTCCGGCCGACGGCTCGGATCGATCGGGGAAGGCGACGCAGTACTCGTTCAGCAGCTCGCCGGTGTCGGTGTCGTAGGCGACGATCGGACGGTGGGGGTAGAGCAGATATGCGTAGCCTCGCTCGCCGGTCCCGCCCGCGACTGAGATGAAGCCGAGCTCCGCATACATCGCGTACTCCTCGGCGGAGACCACCGACCGCAGGAGATCACGCGCCCGAACCTCGGCGCGCCGCTCCCGACCGGGGTCATAGACCGCCACCGGCGTGACGGCCGCCCGGTGCTCGCGCCGACGTCGCCACCGCTGGACCAATGCCGGGCCGAAGCCGACTGCCGCAAGAACGCCCAGGACGACCAGCGACGTGGCGAGCAGCAGGGTCAACCGCCGGAGGCCGGCGGGAAGAAGACGACCCGCTCGGTGTCCTTCGGGATCTCCGAGAAATCTCGGACCATCGTCGCCTCGTGCCGCGTCCCCTCGGCGGTCGGGACCGCGGCCCACATCCCCAGGTCGAGCTGGCGGCGGAACTCCTCGATCAAGCGCTCCTCGTCCTCGGCGACCTCGGGATCTCCCTCGGCCAGCAGAACGTCCCCTTGCCCCGGCTTCATGCGCACGAGCTTCACGCCAGGATTATGCCAGCGCCGTGTTAGCGCCGAGTGAGTCCGAAGACGTCGACGGGACCTGGTCCGGCGCCGAGCTCGCGCAGGCCGTTGCCGACTGCCTCGGCGGCGATCTCCCGCGCCCACCGCGCCGCTTCGGCGAGCTCGATCCCACGGGCGAGGAAGGCCGCGAGGGCCGACGAATGAGTGCATCCCGACCCGTGCGATGCCCCCTCGCCGTACCGGGGGCCGTCGATCCGCACAGTCCCGGCGCCGTCGAACAGCACGTCGGCACCCTCCTCCCAATGCCCGCCGGTGACGATCACCGCCTGCGGTCCAAGCCCCCCGATCGCCTCGGCCAGCTCCTCGGGGCGGGCTCCCGCTCCGAGGCCGGCGAGCTCACGGGCCTCGGGGAGGTTGGGCGTGGCCACCGTGGCGCGCGGCAACACGCGCTCGATCAGCGCCGCCTTCGCGTTCGGATCGAGCAGCACGGCGCCGCTTTGCGAGACCATCACCGGGTCGACCACCACCGGCGCCTCGCCCACCAGGGCGAGCGCCTCGACCACCGCATCCACCGTCGGCTCGTCGCCGAGCATGCCGACCTTGACCCCGTCGACCCCGATGTCCGCTGCGACCGCCCGGACCTGGGCGACGATCATCTCCGGCGGCACCGCGGTGACCATCTCGACGCCGACGGTGTTTTGGGCCGTGAGGGCAGTGATCGCGGTCATCCCGTGCACCCCGCAGCGTGCAAAGGCTTTGAGGTCGGCCTGGATGCCCGCCCCACCGCCGGAGTCGGACCCGGCGATCGACAGGCAGGCCGGGATGTCGCGCGTCTCGCCCACCTCTCCAGCCTAGTGGGGTGTCTCATGACGTTGAGAGGCCCCGCCAGCCCCACCAGATCGGGGACTCACTCGCTCGGCGGGACCAGGGCAGTGCGCAGGTAGCGCCCTGCGGCGTCGGTCTCCACGTAGCCCAGCAGCTCGAGGCGGGCCAGAGCGATCGCAGCCTCGGCCGCGGCCAGCCCCGAGGCGGCCGCGACGGCGTCACCGGTACCGCTGCCCAACTCGACCGCCTCCGCCGCGCGAGCCAGCTCCGGCTCCAGCGGGGGGCCGCAGCGCCGGATCTTCTCGATCCCGACCCCGAGCAGCCGGTCCAGGACGTCTTGAGGGCCGCGGATCGGGGCGGCCCCGTCGACGATCAGATCGTTGGTCCCCTCCGACACCCTGGAGGTGACCGGGCCGGGAACGGCCCCCACTTCGCGCTGCAGCTTCAGCGCCTGGCGCGCGGTGATCAGCGAGCCGGACGGCTGCGCTGCCTCGACCACAACCGTGATCGCCCCCAGGGCGGCCATGATCCGGTTTCGCTTCGGGAACGCCCCGGGCTCGGGGCGCCGGCCGGGCGGGACCTCGGAGATGACGGCTCCACTCGAGACGATGTCGCCATACAAGCGGCGTTCGCTGGCCGGATAGACGACGTCCGCCCCGCTCCCCAGCACCGCCAGCGTCACCCCTCCTGCGGCGAGCGCGCCGCGGTGGGCCGCGGCGTCGATCCCCCGCGCCATGCCGCTGACCACCACCAGCCCGGCTGCCGCCAGCAGCCGGCCGAGGTCCTCCGCGACTCGCAACCCGTACGAGCTCGGACGGCGCGAGCCGACGATGGTCACCGTGTGGGCCAGCTCGAGTCCACCGGTCAGCTCCGGGTTGCCGCAGCCGAAGATCCGGCTGGGCGCATCGGGACCGAGGTCGAGAAGAGCGGCTGGATAGCCGCGCTCGCCTCGGCGGGCGGTCCACGTCCCGCCGCGGCTTTCGCTCAATCGGGGCCTCGCCGTCGCAGGGTCAACGCTCGTGCCACGTGGTCGCCGGACACTTCCTCGCACCCCGCCAGGTCCGCGATCGTGCGCGAGAGCCTCAGCACCCGATCGTGGCCCCTTCCGCTGAGGCGAAGCCGGGCGTGGCCGTTGGCCAGCATCGCCGCCCCCTCTTCGTCCATACGGCACGAGCTGCGGAGCTCGGCCAGGCTCATCTCCGCGTTGCACCGTCCGTCTCCCAGCCTGTGCTCCTGGCGCTCGCGCGCCGCGATCACGCGGTCTCGAACGCTCGCCGAGTTGGAAGTGGGCGCCGCGCCCATGTCCTCGGCGCTGGGGCGTTCGACCGTGATCGCGATGTCGATCCGGTCGGCGAGCGCCCCGCTCAGCTTGGCGCGGTAACGGCGCGTCGACGCCGGCTGGCAGTCGCACTCCCCGGACTCCTCGCCCCGCCCACACGGGCATGGATTGGAGGCCGCGACGAGCATGAACCGACACGGAAGCTCGATCGCGTGACGCGCGCGGACGATCGTCACCCTGCCCTCTTCAAGCGGCTGACGCAGCGCCTCCAGCGCCTCGCGGGAGAACTCCCCGAGCTCGTCCAGGAACAACACTCCGCGGTGGGACAGCGTCACCTCTCCCGGCCGCGGCGGCGAGCCGCCGCCGACCAGGCCGGCGGTCGAGATCGTGTGGTGCGGAGCCCTGAACGGTCGGGCTGGTGAAGCCTCGGGGCCGGGGGCTCGGCCGCAGGCACTGGCGATCCGCAGCACCTCCATCGCCTCGCCGCGGCTGAGCGGGGGCATGATCGACGGCAGCCGGCGCGCAGCCAGCGACTTTCCGGCGCCCGGCGGCCCGATGATCAGCAGACTGTGACCCCCGGCGGCCGCCACCTCGAGCGCGTATCGCAGATATGGCTGTCCGCGAAGGTCGGCGAGATCCGGCGCCGCGACAGCCGCGCCGTTTGGGCTCCAGGTTGGACGTGAGGAGGCGCGCGGCTCGGCGTCCGTGCCCAGAAGCGCCAGCTGCTCGAGCCGGACCAGGGGCACCACCCGAGGCTCGCCGGCAAGGGCGGCCTCCGGCGCGTTCGGTGCCGGAACCGCGATCGCCTTCGTGTCCACCTGCCGGGCCGCCTCCGCCATCGCCAGCACACCTGGTACCGCCCTGATCGATCCATCGAGCGCCAGCTCGCCGGCCAGGGCGATCCGGGACAGCCGCTCCGGCAGAAGCTGGCCCGAGGCGGCCAGCAGCGCCGCCGCGATCGCCAGGTCGAAGCTCGGTCCCGCCTTGCGGAGGTCGGCCGGCGCCAGGTTGGCGGTGATCCGGTGCATCGGAAACTTGAAGCCGGAGTTCACCAGCGCCGAGCGCACCCGCTCGCGCGACTCCCTGACCGCCGCATCGGGAAGGCCGACCAGCGAGAAGCTCGGCAGCCCGCCGCTGGTCACGTCGACCTCGACCTGGACCTCCCGCGCCTCGATCCCCAGGAGCGCGAACGTGCGGACGCTGGCGAGCACGCGCCGAAGCTACGGGCCGCCGGATCGCACAGGGCGCGCCGATCGTCAAGCGAGCGCCACCGAGTTGGCACATCTTGCGCGCCCTGTGCGCGGCCCCGCCGCCTACGGTCCGCGTCGATGTCACAGGCCCGCCAGCTGCTCGGCAGCGCCGCGGAGGCGCTGGTCGCCGAGTCGCTCGAGCGCAGCGGGATGCGGATCGTGGCCCGCAACGCTCGTACCTCCACCGTGCGCGGTGACATCGACCTGATCGCGGTCGACGGGCGGGCCCTGGTGTTCATCGAGGTCAAGGCGCTGAGCGCGACCTCGCTGGGCGGGCCGGAGCGTCCGGCGATGGCCGTCCGCCACCGCAAGCGGCACAAGCTCCGCTCGCTGGCGCTCGCCTGGCTCGGCGACCACGACGGCTCGGTCCCGCAGCACGGCACGCTTCGCTTCGACGTGGTCGGCGTCCGCATCGACGCCCGCGGCCGGATCACGGAATGGGAGCACGTGCGGGCGGCGTTCTAGGAGGCCGCCTTCGCCACCATCCGGCTGCATGGACGGCTTCTTGCCGCTATCCGGAAAAAGCCGTCCAATCGACGTTCCAACGGTGGGCCACCCGCGGCGCGCGATCAGCGCCGCGCTCAGGAGAGCTTGAGCTGGCTGTAGGCGATCGAGGCGAACGAGCGCCGGTGCAAGGCCGACAGGCCGTGCTCGATGATCGCCGCCCGATGCTCCGGGGTCGAGTAGCCGACGTTCCCCGCGAAGCCAAACTCGGGATAGGCGGGGTCGACGCTGCACATGTAGCGATCCCGGGTCACCTTGGCGACCACCGAGGCGGCCGCGATCGCGGCGCTTCGTGCGTCGCCGTCGATCACCGCGCGATGAGCAACCGAGCAGGCGGGGAGCGAGAACCCGTCGACCAGGCATGCCGCCCCGGGCATCGCAACCCGCTCCAGGCTGCGAGCGAGCGCGGCCAGGTTGGTGACGTGGAGCCCGCGCGTGTCGATGCCGCGTGGGCACCGCACGGTGACGGCTACCTGGGTCGCCGCGCGCAACACGCACGGATAGAGCTCCTCGCGCTCCTCCGGGCTTCGCACCTTCGAGTCGTCGAGCTCCGAGAGGGCGCGCCGGTCGCGCCGGCTGAGGGTGTCGTAGTCGATCAGGACCGCGGCGGCCACCAGCGGCCCCGCCAGCGATCCGCGTCCCGCCTCATCCGCCCCGGCCACGAAGCGCGCCCCGAGCTCGCGGTCGAACCGGAACAGCCGCGCCGCCCGCCGCCGACGACGCACCTGGGCGCGGCTGGCGCTGCCGTTAGAGGATCCCGATGCGGTCGGGCGGCCAGTAGGTGAAGAAGGCCTGGCCGATGATCCAGTCTCGCGGGATCGGCCCCCAGAAGCGGCTGTCGTCGCTCGACCCACGGTTGTCGCCCATCATGAAGTAATGGTCGGGTGGAATGGTGATCTCTTGCGGCAAATTGCAGTCAGTTCCACCCCCGCAGGGCCTGATGAAGTCCTCGCTCGCCTCGACCCCGTTGACCACGGGATGGCCGTTGTGGATGCTGAGCCTGTCGCCCGGCCCGGCGACGATCCGCTTGATGAAGTTGGTGCCCGACTCCTCCGCGGTCGGCTCCGGGCAGGGTTCCCCGTCATCCCGGCGAACCCCGCACTGCTGTCCATTCTCGGCTCCAGCGGGAGGGTGGAAGACGACGATGTCGCCGATGTCAGGATCGCTGAGGTGGTAGCCGACACGGTTCACGAGCACTCGCTGGCCGACGTCCAGGGTCGGCTCCATCGACACGGACGGGATCTGGTAGGGCTTGACCAGGAACGCCTGGATCACCAGCGCCAAGCCGATCGCCAGCGCGACGATGACCACCAGCTCGACGAACGCCCCGCGTCCCGTTGTCGGCTTGGGGATCAGTTTTTTTCATCCTCGGAACCCTCGGCTATGGCCTCGGATTCCTCGGAGGCTTCGGGCTCGGGCGCCGCGTCCTCTTCGTCAGAGCCCTCGGGCTCTTCGGACTCGGCCTCTGCCTCTCCCTGCTCATCGGGCTGCCCGGGTGCCTCGCCCTCCGGTGCCGCCTCCACGGGCTCCGCGCCTTCCTCGCCTTCGCCTTCCTCGCCCTCCTCGGCCCCCTCGGTCGCCGGGATCCCCTCGGCTTCGCTCTGGGCGACGCCCTCGGAATCGACCGCTTCGCTCTCCTCCTCCGTGATCACGAGCTCGTCCTCGATTCCCCAGCGCCGCTCCGCGACCCGGGCACGCTTGCCGACGCGCCCTCGCAGGTAGTAGAGCTTTGCTCGCCGGACGTCGCCCTTGGCGACCACTTCGAGCCGCTCGATCTTCGGCGTATGGACGGGGAAGGTGCGTTCGACCCCCACCCCGAACGACTGCTTGCGCACCGTGAACGTCTCCCTTGCGCCGGCGCCACGACGGGCGATCACAACCCCCTCGAACACCTGGGTGCGGCTGCGGGTGCCCTCGACGACCTGGAAGTGGACGCGCACGCGGTCCCCGGGCGCGAATCGAGGCACCCGCCTCAGCTGACGCTGCTCGATGCTCTCGATGATCGTGCTCATGGGCTCTGCGGGGGCGGCGCCGGGCGCTCCGGCCGCCCGAGTGGCCGAAGACGGCGCCTGACCGGTGGCATACAACGGGCCTCCGATCAGCGAAGGCCCGCGCGGCCGCAGAATAGTAGCGGAGAGTTGTCAGCGCTCCCGCTGCAATTACGACGGGACTGCTAGTGCGCTGACGAGTCGGTCGCCCGCCGGCGGCTCTGCTCCAGCCGCCACTGCCGCACCCGCGCGTGATCGCCCGAGAGCAGCACCTCGGGGACCTCCCACCCCCGATAGGTCGCCGGCCGGGTGTAGTGGGGGTACTCGGGGGCTCCCTCGAGCGCCCGCGAGAACGACTCCTCCACCGCACTGTCGGCGTGCCCCAGGGCACCGGGAAGCTTGCGGATGACGACGTCGGCGACCACCATCGCCGCCAGCTCGCCGCCGGAGAGCACGTAGGGGCCGACCGAGACGGTATCGGTCACCAGATGCTCGCTGACGCGCTCGTCCACCCCCTCGTAGCGGCCGCACAGCAGCGCCAGCTCGGGCTCGGCCGCCAGCTCGTCGGCGAGCGCGTCGTCGAGTTGACGGCCGAAGGGGGCAAGCAGGACGATCCGCCTGCCCTGCCGGCTGTCCCCGTACGCCGCGCCCAGCGCCGCGTCGACCACATCGACCCGCAGCACCATCCCGGCCCCGCCCCCGTACGGCGAATCGTCCACCTGGCCGCCGCCGAGCGGGGTGGTATCGCGGTAATTGAAGAAGCGAACCTCGGTACCTCCCTCGAGCGCGTTGCGCACGTGGCGCTGCCCGAGGAACCACTCGAACCACTCGGGGAACAGCGTGAAGCAGCTAATCCTCAACGAACTCGATCAGGACGCGCCGATCGGCGTGAGCCGAGGCGGCCTTGGCCACCGTGCGGATCGCGTTGGCGACCCGGCCACCCTTGCCGATCAGCCGGCCAAGGTCGTCATCGCCGACGCTGACTTCCAGCACGAGGTCCCCGTTCTCCTCCACCTCCTCGACGCGGACGGAGTCGGGGTCCTCGACCAGCGCGCGGGCGAGGAACTCAACCAGCTCGCGCATTAGATGGCCGTCGGCCATCTAATCAGAGGCCCGTTGCCTCGATGCCCTTGGTCCGCAGCAGTCCCGCCACCGTGCGGGTCGGCTGCGCGCCGTGGGTGAGCCAGTGCTGGGCGCGCTCGGTGTCGACCACGATGGTCGAGGGATCGGTTTGCGGGTTGTAGTGCCCGATCGTCTCGATCGTGCGCCCGTCGCGCGGTGAGCGGCGGTCGGCGACGACGATGCGCCAGATCGGGTTCTTCCTGGACCCGACTCTTCTGAGCCTGATTCTTACGGCCATCTGCGGCGGACCAGGTTACATGCCGCGCAGCAGCTGCTGCGGGTCGGGCACCTTGCCCTTGGCCAGCTGGGCCATCAGCTTCCGCATCTGCCCAAACTGCTTGACGAGCTGGTTCACGGCCTGCACGGTGGTTCCGGAGCCGCGGGCGATTCGCTTCCGCCGCGAGCCGTCGATCAGGTCCGGTCGGGCACGCTCGTCGGGCGTCATCGAGAGGATGATCGCCTCGATCCGATCCAGCTCCTTGTCGTCCATGTTGACCTGACGCATCTGCTTCATGGCCTTGCCCATGCCGGGCATCAGGCCGAGAACGTTGGACAGCGGGCCCATGCGCCTCACCTGGCGCATCTGCTGCAGGAAGTCCTCGAGCGTGAACTGCTGGCGGCGAATCTTGCGCTCCAGCTCCTCGGCCTGATCGGAGTCCGAGACCTCCTCGGCCTTCTCGATCAGGGACAGCACGTCGCCCATGCCGAGGATCCGGCTCGCCATGCGCTCGGGATGGAAGCGCTCCAGCTGGTCGAGCTTCTCGCCGACCGACGCGTACAGGATCGGCTTCCCGGTCACCGCCTTCACCGACAACGCCGCGCCGCCGCGGGCGTCACCGTCGAGCTTGGTCAGCAGCACGCCGTCGAAGTCCACCCGCTCGGCAAATGACTCGGCGACGTTGACCGCGTCCTGCCCGGTCATCGCGTCGAGCACCAGCAGCACGTCGTGCGGCTTGATCCGCTTGCGAATCGCCGCCAGCTCCTCCATCAGCTGCTCGTCGATGTGCAGGCGACCCGCCGTGTCGACGATCAGAACGTCTTCGCCGGCGCTTCGGGCTTGGCCCAGCGCCCACTCGGCGATCTCCACGGGGTCGCGGTCGGTGCCCTGCTCGTACACGGTGGCCCCTGCCCGCTTGCCGACGGTGACCAGCTGCTCGACCGCGGCCGGGCGCTGGGTGTCGCAGGCGGCCAGCGCCACCCGGCGGTCCTGCTTGGCAAGGTGCTTGGCGAGCTTCGCGCACGCGGTCGTCTTGCCCGACCCCTGTAGCCCGGCCATCAGGATCACGGTGGGGCCGGAGCTGGCGAACGCGAGGTCGCGGCTGGCGCCACCCATCAGGGCCGCCAGCTCCTCGTTGACGATCTTCACCACCTGTTGGCCCGGATTGAGGCTCTCCAGGACCCCCTCGCCCACGCAGCGCTCTTTCACCTGTGACGTGAACTGCTTGACGACCTTGAAGTTGACGTCGGCCTCGAGCAGGACGAGGCGAATCTCGCGCATCGCCCGGTCGACGTCGCCCTCGCTGAGCCTGCCGCGCGAGCGAACGCCGGAGAGCGTCTCCTGCAGCCGATCGGATAGCTGATCGAACATCTGAAATGGAGCTTACGGACCCACGCCCGGCCGCCCCTCGGTGGCGAGGCGCTCGTTCAGGTAGCGATCGTCGCCGGTGACCTCCTGGCCGAACCACTCGGGCGAGCGGAAGGCGTCGGCGGCCTTCTCGCTGGGGAACTCCACCTCGGCCACCTTCAGGCCCCCGAGCTCCCCCTCGTAGACGTCGAGCTCGATCGTCAGCTCGCCGTGGGGGATCAGAAAGCGGACCTTGGTCAGCCGCCGCCCCTCGGTCAGCGGCCACAGGGAGTCGAAGCGGCCCTGGTCGAGCTCGACCTCCTCCTCGATCCGGGTCCGGCCGGTGCCGCCCTTCACGGTGAGGACGCGCTCGGAATCCGAGCGGCGAAGGCGCACCTCGGCACCTGCGTCGATCAGGGTCAGGTAGCCCTGCTCGAGCCGATGCGCCTCGCGTCCCTCCAGCGACGGCGCCTCGGTGACCAGGAACTTCCGCTCGATCTCCACCGCCGGACCTCGGCGCTACTCGCCGAGCAGCGCGGCCGCGAACTCCGCGGGGTCGAAGGGGCGCAGGTCCTCGAGCCCCTCGCCGACCCCGATCAGCTTCACGGGGAGGCCCAGCTCCGAGGCGATCGCCAGAGCGATGCCGCCCTTTGCGGTGCCATCGAGCTTGGTCAGCACGACGCCTGTCAGGTCAACGCTCTCGGCGAACACCTGCGCCTGCCGGAGACCGTTCTGGCCCGTGGTGGCGTCGATCACGATCAGCGACTCGTGCGGGGCACCCTCGAGCCGCTTGGCGGCCACCCGCCGCACCTTGGCCAGCTCGGCCATCAGGTTCGAGTACGTGTGCAGGCGGCCCGCGGTGTCGGCCACCACCACGTCGACGCCACGCGACTCCGCGGCCGCGATCGCGTCGAACAGCACGGCACCCGGATCTCCACCGGGGGACCCGCGCACGACCTCCACGCCCGCCCGCTCCGCCCAGGCCGCGAGCTGCTCGATCGCGGCGGCCCGGTAGGTGTCGGCGGCGGCAACGATCACCGACAGCCCCAGCTCTTCACGAAGGTGCCAGGCGAGCTTGCCGATCGTGGTCGTCTTGCCCGTCCCGTTGACGCCGACGACCATGATCACCGCGGGACGGCTCCTGAGGTCGATGCGGGCGTCATCGCTCGCGGATGCCTCGGCAAGCAGCGCGATCAGCCGCTCCCGGACCGCGTCGGCGCCGCTGACCGTGCCCGCCTCGACCTCGGCCTCGAGCTTTCCCACCACGTCGGCGGTGGTCGGAACCCCGACGTCGGCCAGGATCAGCGCCTCCTCGAGGCGCTCCCACGCTTGGTCGTCGAGCTGCTCGAACAGACTCGAGCCGATCTCGGCCTGCAGCGCCCGGCGGCTCTTCGACAGGCTCTCTCGAAGGCGTCCCAGGATGCCTGGACGCGCCTCGTCCCCGGCCTCGGGCTCGGCTTCGGGCGCCGGCGCGCCATCGCCGAGGTCGAAGACTTGGCGCCATGAAGTGGCCATGCGCGCCAGGTTAGGGCCTATCGAGATAGGCCCTTAGCTTGGGTGGGTCAGGCTGCTTCGGCAGCCTCGGCGGACTTCGCCGACTCCTCCTCGTGCGACAGGCGGCGAGATACGACCTTGGTGATGCCACCCTTGCCCATGCTGACGCCGTAGAGCACGTCGGCGGCGTCCATGGTCCGCTTCTGGTGAGTGACGATCACGAACTGGGCCCGCCCGGCGAAGCGCCGCACCAGCTGCAGGAAGCGGTCGATGTTGGCGTCGTCGAGCGCGGCCTCGACCTCGTCGAGGATGTAGAAGGGCGAAGGCCGGGCCAGGAAGACGGCGAACACGAATGCCAGCGCGACCAGCGCCTTCTCGCCGCCCGAGAGGAGCGACAGGCGGCGGGTGGCCTTGCCGGCCGGGGTCACCTCGATCTCGACCCCCTCGTCATGACTGCCCGCCGCCTCCTCGTCTACGGCTTCGGGGGCGGCGGGGTCTGCGTCGGGACGCCCACCCTCATCCGCCTCTCCCCCGAGCACCAAGCGAGGGCTGGGCTCGCCGACCAGACGCAGGCGGCCGCGGCCGCCCGGGAACAGGTGCTCGGTCAGCTCCTCGAAGTTTCGCTGGGTCGCCTCGAAGGTCGCTTCGAAGGCACCCCGGATCTTGGCGTCGGTGTCCCGGATCAGGCCCTGGAGCTCCGCCAGCGCCGACTCCAGGTCCTGCCGCTGCTCCTCGAGCTGGTTGACGTGAGCGAGGGCATCGGAGTACTCCTGCTCGGCGAGCGGGTTCACCGGGCCCAGCGCCTCCCGGCGCCGCGCGAGGCGCTCGAGCTTGCGCTCGATCTCATCACGCTCGTCGTTCGCCAGCTCCTCGTCCCGCGGCTCGATCTCCCGACCTAGCTGTCGCGCGATCCGCTCCAGCCCCATGACCGCCTCGTCGCGTCGATCGCGCAGCTGGGTCGCCCGGACCTCGGCGTCGGTCACCGAATCGCCGCTCGAGTGGAGCCTGGACTGCAGGTCCGCCTCCGCCTGGGAGCAGTCGCGGAGCTGTGCCGTGACGTCGTCGGTGTCCTGCCCGTCGAGCATCCGCCGCTCCAGCGCCGCGGCGCGCTCGCCGACCGCGTCGCGCACCTCGCACACCGCCTCGAGAACCGCGTCGATCCTCTCCAGCAGTTGCGTCGTGGTGACTATGCGGCTTTCCAGCGAATCCTGCCGGCGCCGCCCGAGCAGCTCCTCGATCCGCCGCGCACCGCCGGCCGCGCGCTCCGATGCCTCCCGCACCCGCGCCACCTCGCTGGCACGCTCGTTCGTACTCTCCGCCCCCCGGGCCCGCTGAAGTGCCTGAGCCGCCGCATCCAGCGCCAGGGAGACCCGCTCCAGGCCGGTGCCCACAGGATCGTCCCCAGCGTCGCCTGCGCCGACCGTGCCCACGTCGCTGGCGAGCGCGCCCAGCGCCTCCCGGCGCCGCTCCAGCTCCTCGGCGAGCTCCCCGCGGCGGGCGGAAAGCGCCTCGGCGCGCACGCTGAGCCGCTCATGAGCGGACCTCAGGGCGGTGAGCCGTCCCCAGACGGCGGTGCGCTCGCGATCGCGCCGGGCGAGGCTTTCCTCGATCTCGGTGCGGCGCTGGTTGATCTTCGCCAGCTCGGCCTCGACCCGCTGGCGCCCCTCACGTGCCCCGGCGGCTTGGCGCTCTGCCTCGTCGAGCTCCTTCGCGTGCCGGCGAAGCTCGTCCGACAGCAGCGCCGCCCGGAGCTCCCCCGTCTCGCGCTCGAGGCGAGCGTGGATGTCCGCGGCCTGCGCCTGGCGCTTAAGCGGCCGCAGCCGGCTGCGCGCCTCGCGCTCCACGTCGAGCGCCCGGTCGAGGTTCTCCTGGGTGCGCTCCAGCTTCACCTGCGCTCGGCGGCGCCGCTTGCGATGCTTGCCGAGGCCGGCTGCCTCCTCGACCAGCAGCCGCCGGTCCCGGGGCTTCGAGTGGACGATCTCCTCAACCCGGCCCTGGCTGATCACGGCGTGCATCTCGCGCCCGAGGTTGGCGTCGGCAAGCACCTCGATCACGTCCACCAGCCGGCACCGCGCGCCGTTGAGCCGGTACTCCCCGTCGCCGTTGCGGTCGAGCCGCCTGCGGATCGAGATCTCCGAGAACTCGCTCTCCGCCGCCGCGCCATCGGCGTTGTCCAGAACCACCTCGACCTCGGCGTAGCGCCGTGGCGCCTGGTCCTCGCCGCCGGCGAAGATCATGTCCTGCATCGTCTGGCCGCGGACCGCCAGTGGGCTCTGCTCGCCGAGGGCCCAGAGCACCGCGTCGGTGATGTTCGACTTGCCACACCCGTTCGGCCCGACGACCACACTGACGCCCGGCGAGAACACGAGCCGGGTGCGCTCAGGAAAGGACTTGAAGCCCTTGATCGTGATCGAGCTCAGATGCATGGAATCGGCTGCGCAGCCCGCGTAAGGCTCGCGGTCGGATCGGACGGTGTTCTGATTCGTCGTTTCGGGCTTGCTTCCTACCGACCTCGGCGCTCCAGCGCCGCGGCCGCGGCGGCCTGCTCGGCGGCTTTCTTGCTCCGCCCCTCGCCCGTCCCGATCGCCTCGCCATCGCTCACAGCGGCGACCTCGAAGCGGCGGTCGTGAGGAGGACCCGATTCGTCGACGACCTCGTAGATTACGCGCGCGCCCTCGCGCGCGAGCAGCTCCTGGAGTGCGGACTTGAAGTCCAGCATCGTCCCCGTAGCCAGCTCGATCTGCTCCCCGAACGCCGCCGCCGTCGCCTCGGAGGTCACCTCGAAGCCGTGGTGGAGGTAGCAGGCCCCGATCATCGCCTCGCACACCGAGGCCAGCGCCCGCTCGGAGGCCAACAGCGCATCAGGGTCGATTCCCCCTTCGGCATCGGGCGGAGCGGCCGCCCGCAACATCTCCGGCAGGCCGAGCGTCTCGGCGACCTCGACGCAGGCGCGGCCGCTCACCGCCTGCCCGTGGACCTTCGTCAGCCTGCCGATGTCGGCGCGCCCGAACCGCCGGTAGAGGTCCTGAGCGACCGCCAACCCCAGGACGCCGTCTCCGAGGAAGGCGAGCCGGCCGTAGGAGTCGGCGCGATGCACGACCCACGAGGAGTGGGTAACTGCCTTGCGCCGCAGGTCATCGGGAAGCGCGTGGATCAGCTCCGCCAGCCCTGCCGGCCCCTCGATCGTGTCTCTCCGACGTCCGCGGCCGAGCCTGCGAATCCGCCTGGGCACGATCCCGTTTACTAGGCGCCCACGCCGAGCCGACCGGCGACGAAGTCCACTGCCTGGCCCACGGTCTCGATTCTGGCCGCCTCCTCGTCCGAGACGGTGAGCCCGTAGGTGTCCTCGAGCTCCATCACCAGCTCGTAGAGGTCGAGCGAGTCGGCGTCGAGGTCGTCGCGGAACCGTGTTGAGTCCTGGATCCGGTCGAGCGGCACCTCGAGCTCGGTCGACAGGTGCTCGCGCACCTTCACCAGCACGTCCTCTCGGCTCAATCCATCAGTGCTCATGGCTCCTTCCTATCACGCGCTCCGGCGCCCGGGTGGTCGCGTAGCCCGCCGCGCGTGCCGCCGGACCGCTCGAGCAGCTCGGCGGTTCGCTCGACGGCACGCTCATCGACCGCGTTCGCTGCCAGTCGCACGGCATTGGCGATGCCCTCGGGCCCGGAACCGCCATGCGCCACGACGGCTACGCCCCGTAAGCCGAGCAGGATCGCGCCGCCGGTGGTGTCGGGATCGAGCTGGCGGCGGAGGCCCCCCAACGCCGATCGCAACAGCAGCCCGCCCGCCGCCGCCACCGGCCCGGAGCGCGCCGCTGCACCAACCGCCTGGCCCACTGTCTTCGCCGTTCCCTCGATCGTCTTCAGGACCACGTTGCCGGTGAATCCGTCGGTGACGATCACGTCGGCCATGCCGGCCAGCAGGTCCTTGCCCTCGAGGTTGCCCCTGAACTGGAGGCCCGGCGCCCCGGCGAGCCTGGCGTGTGCGTCCACCACCTCCGCCGACCCCTTGTTCGGCTCTTCACCGACCGAGAGCAGTGCCACCCGCGGCTCCGCGACCCCCAGCACGGCCTCGCTGAAGGCGGCGCCGAGATAGGCGAACTGAACCAGGTCGAGCGCCCGCGCGTCGGAGTTCGCGCCCACGTCGAGCAGCAGCGTCGGCGGGCCAGGCCGACCAGGGACCAGCAGCTGCACGGCGAGGGCCGGCCGGCGGACGCCGTGCAGGCGCCGCAGGGCGAACAGGGCGGCGGTCATCGTCGCCCCCGTCGAGCCGGCGCTGGCGAGCGCCTGGGAGCCTCCTTCGGCGACGTCTTGGGCGGCCTGCACCACCGAGGCCTCGCGCCGGGAGCGCACCGCGGCCACGGGCTCCTCGTCGTTGGCTATCTCCTCGACCGCTGACACCAGCTCCACCCCGTCGACCTCCTCCAGTCCCGCCAGCGCGACCGGGTCGCCGAACACGCGCAGGCCGATCCCGTCTGCCACGGCGGCTCGGGCGCCGGCGACAATTGCCCCTGGCCCTCGCTCGGCGCCGCGACCGTCGAGGGCGACCTTGGTCACCGGGCCCTACCTACTCCTCCGTGTCGTCCGGGGTGGGCGTCGGGGCGGGCTCGGCGATCTCGTGCGCGATCACTTCGCGTCCAGCGTAGGTCCCGCATACCGGACACACGCGATGCGGAAGGCGGGGGCTGTGGCAGCGCGGGCACTCGTTGAGCCGCGGGGGGCCCACCTTGTGGGTGGCCCGGCGCTTGTCGCGGCGCGTGCGCGAGGTTCTCTTCTTCGGGACGGCCATTCGCGTCGGGGATGGTAGCGGCGGCGCCGATGTACGACGCGACGAACGGACAGTTGACCCCGCGATAGGGGGAAAGACGCACCGCTCGTGCGCCGCCCCCGGCCGGCCTGCCAGCACAGGAGCGGGGCCCTACTCCAACTCCAGCTCCCTCAGCTTCGCCCAGCGGGGGTCGGGCTCGGGCTCGTGGCGGTGCTCGGCTGGGTCGACGTCGTTGAGCGACACGCCGCAAACCGGGCACAGGCCCCTGCATTCGGGCCGGCACAGCAGCTGAATCGGAACGGCCAGGGCCAGCGCATCGTGGGCCCATGAGCTCAGGTCGAGCTCGTCGTGGTCGATGTAGGGGCTGCGCAGCTCCTCGTCCTCGGTTCCCGGGTGATCGACCTCGCGGGCGTCGACTTCGACCGCGACGTCGGCGTCCTCGAGGCAGCGCATGCACGGCCCCGAGACGTGGGCGGTGAACCGCATCCGGACGGCGTACCCCGCCGCCGTCCGTGAGAGATCGAGCCGGGCCGGCACGGAGTCGCCCGCGGCCACGTAACGCTCTTCGGCGAGCTTCAGCGGACCGGGGTCGGCGTCCAGATCCAAGCGACGTCCCTCGCCGGGCCGCAGGGCGTAACGCGCCAGGTCGATGCTGTGATATGCCGCCGCCATTCCTCGATTCGAGGTTAGATGATCGGTCGATTGCCACAACGGAGGGCCCTAGGCATGAGCGCGCAGTTCCACATGGACCCCGAGACGTATCTGGACGAGATCCGGGCCGAGGTGCCGCGCTACGACCAGCTCCAGGAGGAGACGATCGCGGCGATTCCCTTCGCGCCCGGCCGGGTGCTGGAGCTCGGGGTCGGGACCGGAGAGACCACCCGCCGGCTGCTCGAGCGCTATCCGGACGCCGAGGTGACCGGGCTCGACGCTCAGCCGGAGATGGTCTTCAAGGCACGTGAGCTGGGGATCGAGGTGCGCCTTGCCCGAATGGAGGATCCGCTGCCCGACGGTCCGTGGGACCTGGTGATCTCGGTGCTGTCCGTCCACCACCTCACCGACGAGCAGAAACGCGACCTGTTTCGCCGGGTGCGCGAGCAATCGCGGGCACTGGTGATGGGGGACGTGGTGATCGCCGAGCCGCAGGTGACGCCGCTGGAGAAGGGCGTCGACCTGCCCTCCCGCGCCGCCGACCTGGTCGAGTGGTGCGGCGGCGAGCTCGTCTGGGAGGTCGACGACCTGGCGGTCATCCGCGCGGTCTACGACTGAGCCCTGTCCAATGCGAGAGCCCGCGCTGGACGCGGGCTCTGAATCGCTGCACTCGCCTGTTGAGGCCAGGGTAGCGCCCGGCATACGATCCCGGCCCGCGACCGAGGAGGAACCGATGCCCAAGGTGCTGTACGAAAAGCGCGATCGAATCGCCTACGTGACCATCAACCGGCCCGATGCCCGAAACGCGATCGACCCCGACGTTCACCGGCTGATGATCGAGACCTGGGCCGACTTCCGCGACGACGACTCGGTGGACGTCGCGATCCTGACCGGCACGGGCGACGCGTTCTGCGCCGGCGCCGACCTGAAGACCTACATCCCGGAGATCATCGAGGGCGGAGACGCGGGGCGGCTGCGTGAGATCGTCGAGCTTGGCCTGAACGGCTTCACCCGCGGCATGCATCGGATCTACAAGCCGATCGTCGGCGCCATCAACGGCTGGGCGCTGGCAGGGGGGCTGGAGACGGCGATGGCATGCGACATCCGGATCGCCTCGGAACGTGCCATGTTCGGCTCCTTCGAGGCCCGGCGGGGCTTCCACCACGGCGACGGTGGCCTGGTGAGGCTGGTCAACACGTGCGGCGTCGGGGTCGCGATGCAGATGCTGCTGACCGCCGAGCCCATCGACGCGCAGCGAGCCCTACAGTGCAACATGGTCAGCAAGGTCGTCCCACACGACCAGCTGATCGCCGAGGCGGAGCTGGTCGCCCACCAGATCCTTCGCAACTCGCAGGCCGCGGTGCGCTCCGCAAAGCAGACGATCCTCGACGTGATCGGCCAGCCGCTCGACTTCCAGCTCCGCACCGAGGCCTGGAACGCCTACACCTGCGCCGATCCCGAGGAGACCAAGGAGCTCCTGGAGCGCTTCTACGAGAAGACCGACGCAGGCCGCGCCGGCACGCACGAAACCGGGCTATGAGGCGGGCTCCCGCCACATCTGCCACAGCGGCGGCCCGTCGGAGGGGAGGTTGAACTCGCCGGTGACCGCGAACCCGTTGCGTTCATAGAGCGCCCGGCTGCGCGGCGTGCTCGACTCCAGATAGGCGGGCAGGCCCTCAACGTCGAGAGCCTGGAGCCCCGGGAGCATCAGCGCCGTGCCCAGGCCCCTCCCCTGCCACTCGGGCACGACTCCCATGATCGCCAGATACCAGTGGGGTGGCTTTCGAGGGTGCCGTCCCTCCATCCGCAGCCGGGCGCGCAGGGCGAGCGGCAGACGCCTGCCGAACACCCTGACCATCGGGGCGAGCTCGCGCAGCGTCGCGGTCACCGGCACCCGCCAACTGTCCGGCGGCATCCACACCGCGGCGCCGACGGCCTCGTCCGTCGTCCAGACGACCCCCATTGGCAGGAGAACGCCCAGCAGCTCGGTCTGGAAGAACAGCCGCAGGCGCTGGGTCCGATCGCTCGCATCCGGCAGCAGATGAGACCACCCTGGATCGTTCTGGAAGGCACGGGCGAGGGCGTCCGCGAGCCCCGGTGCGTCCTCGGCGGACGCCTTGCGGATCTCTCCTGCCGAAGCAGCCGTCAGCATGGCGCCGACGATATGCGATCTGAGGAGAGGTACGCCGGGGTTACGGCTGGCCGACTTCGGCCGGCTCTTCCTCGCGCCCGGCGAGGCGGTCCCGGCCCCGGCGCACGGCAGCCAGGAACTTCTCGAGGTTGACCTCCAGGGTGGAGAGGATCTCGTCGGCGTAGTCCTCGGCGCCGAGGCGGATCGAGCGCTCGGTCTCGCGGGCGTCCTCGATGATCTCCTCGGCGGCCCTCTCGGCCTGCTTGTAGACCTCCTCCTCGGAGATCAGGCGCGCCTGCTGGTCGCGCGCCTCCTTGACCACGCGCTCGGCCTCGCGCTTCGCTTCGGCGAGCATCTCCTGACGCTCCTTGACGATCCAGCGCGCCTGCTTGATCTCCTCGGGGATCGTCGCCCGCATCTGATCGAGCAGGTCGTAGATCTCCTCGCGGTCCACGCGCACCTGATCGGTGAGCGGGACGGGCCGCGCGTTGTGAATCAGATCATCGAGCTTGTCGATTAGGACCAGGACGTCCATTAGAGTGCGGAAAGCTTACGCGAGCGGCCAAAACGCGGGCTGACAGTCGTGATTTCGTCGCTGAATTGCAAGCTCCTGCCCGCCGGGACATCCACGCTCAGCGTTTCAGGCGTTCGGTGAGGGCCTGGGCCACACCCGCCGGCACCAGGTCGGAGACGTCGCCGCCGAAGGTGGCCATTTCCTTGACGCCGGTCGAGGACAGGAAGCTGTACTCGGGCGAGGCGATGATGTAGATCGACTCGATCTCCGGGGCGAGCTTGCGGTTGAGCTGGTTCATCTCAAACTCGTACTCGAAGTCGGAGATCGCTCGCAGGCCCTTGACGATCGCGCCTGCTTCATGCTCGCGGGCGAACTCGACCAGGAGGGTCGAGAACACCTCCACGGCGACGTTGTCGAGTCCGTTCCCGGCGACGGCCTGTTCGATGAATTCCTTTCGCTCCTCGCCTGTGAACAGCGTGGTCTGCTTGCGGACCGGCTGGTTGACCACCCCCACAACGACCCTGTCGAACACCCGAGCGGCGCGGGTGATGATGTCGAGGTGGCCGTTGGTCACCGGGTCGTAGGTGCCCGGGCTGATCGCGGTCCGTCCGTTGCTCATCACTCGGACCCCGCGTGAATCTGGATCACGGTTTCCCCATATCTGCGCTCGGAAAGGAGGGGCAGGCTGAGCCTGAGCGGCCGGCGGTGGGCGCTCTCCGTGACCATGCGCCCACGCTCCGCGAGCCGTCCCGGGATAAGCGAATCGAGTTCCCCCTCAAGACGGTCGGCGAGTCTATAGGGCGGGTCGCAGAAGATCAGGTCGAAGCGCCTGCGGGAGCGCTTCAGGTAGCGCAGGGCGTCGGACCGGACCACCTCTGCGCGGCGCTCCAGCCCGAGCTCGCGGACGTTGCGCGCGGCCAGCGAGATGTCGGTGTCGACCAAGGTCGCTTTGGCGGCCCCTCGCGAAAGCGCCTCGATCCCGAGCGCTGCGGTCCCGCAGAAGAGGTCGAGAACGGTGGCCCCCTCGACCTCCGCCAGGATCGCGAACAGCGCCTCGCGCACGCGGTCGGCGGTCGGCCGCACGGCGGCCGACCGCCGACCGGGCGAGGCCAGGCGGCGGCCCTTGAACTCGCCGGCGACGATCCTCACCTATTGGTACCTCGCGCAGGCACCACTACGCGGGAATCGGCTCGGCCCGCTCGTCACCGAAGCGCCGGCGCGCCGCGTCGAGCAGCGGGCCGAGCTCTGGCGCCTCGAGCGATCCGTGGCGCTCGAGCAGAGCGATCACCTCTTGCCGCGCCTCGGTGAGAACGGCCACGTCGTCGGGAAGCACGGCAACCGCGAAGCGCGGCAGCCCGTGCTGGCGAGTGCCGAGCACCTCCCCCTCCCCACGAAGCGCGAGATCGACCTCGGCGAGCTTGAAGCCATCTCGCTCCCTGGCAATCGCGTCCAGCCTGCGCCGCGCCAGCTCCGAGCGGGCGTCGCCGAACAGGATGCAGTGTGAGGCGTGCTTTCCACGTCCCACCCGCCCGCGCAGCTGATGGAGCTGGGAAAGCCCGTAACGCTCGGCGCCCTCGACCAGGATCACGGTTGCGTTGGCCACGTCGATGCCCACCTCGATCACGCTGGTCGCCACCAGCACGTCGGTTCCTCCGCCGGCGAAGCGCTCCATCGCCGCCTGTTTCTCGCGAGCCGGCATCTGGCCGTGCAGCAGACCGACTTCGAAGGCGGCGAACTCGCTCGCGCGAAGCCGCTCGGCCTCCTCGGCGGCAGCCTTGGCTTCGAGCTTCTCAGACCCCTCGACCAGGGGACAGACGACGTAGGCCTGGCGCCCCTCTCGCAGCCGCTCGCGGATGAATTCGTAGGCGCCCGCCCGCTTCTCCTCCCCCACCACCCAGGTCTCGACCGGCTTGCGCCCCGCCGGCAGCTCGCGAAGGATGGTGGCGTCGAGGTCGCCGTAGGCGGTCAGCGAGAGGGTGCGCGGGATCGGCGTCGCTGTCATGTGGAGGGCATGCGGCGCCGCTCCGTCCGGACCCCGGGCGTCGAGCGCCGCTCGCTGGCGCACGCCGAAGCGGTGCTGCTCGTCGATCACGCAGACGGCGAGCCGCGCGAAGGCCACGTCTGGCTCGAGCAGCGCGTGGGTTCCCACCGCCATCCCCAGCTCGCCCGAGGCGAGCCGGGCGAGCGCCTCGCGACGGCGCCGGGCGGGGGTGGCGCTGGTCAGCAGAGCAAAGGAGCCCTGCTGGTCAGCGAGCAGCCGGTCCAGCGTGATGGCGTGCTGCTCGGCCAGGGTCTCGGTGGGGGCCATCAACACAGCCTGGTGGCCGGCCTCGACCGCGCGCAGCATCGCGTAGACGGCGCAGACCGTCTTCCCAGACCCAACTTCGCCCATCAGCAGGCGCTGCATGGGGCGCGCGGAGACGAGGTCGGCGTCGATCTCCGTCATCGCCCGCCGCTGATCGCCGGTGGGCTCGAAGGGCAATGACTTCAGCCAGCGTCCGACCAACTCTCCCGGCTGACCGAGCGGGAGCCCCGGCCGGCTGGCCTGGCGACCCTGCCGGCGGGCGGCCAGCGCGGCCTGGTGAAGGAAGAGCTCCTCGAACGCGAGGCGGTCACGGGCCACGTCCGCCTGGGCGAGGCTTCCGGGGAACTGGGCCGTGGCCAACGCGTCGCCGGCGCCGGCCAGGCGGCGGCGCGCCCGAAGCTCCGCCGGCAGCGGCTCGAGCGCGTGCCCGGCCAGTGGCAGGACCTGCCACGCCCACTCGCGAAGCCGCTGCGCGCGAAGCCGCTCGGTGGCGGGATGGACCGGAACGATCCCCGTGGTATGGAGGCCGGCGGGGGCAGCGCCTGCCGCCACCTCGGGGGCGCTCTGGCCGCCGCTGCCAGCGGCATCGGACGGCAGGAACTCGTAGGCGTCGACCCGAAAGCCCGAGCGGTCGAGCTTTCCATGCAGAAGCAACCGGGTTCCCTCCTGCAGGCGCTCGGCCAGCCAGGCCTGGTTGAACCAGACCGCCTTCGCAGGCCCCGACTCGTCCGCCACCGTCGCCTCGACGATCGTCAAGCCGCGACGACGGGTCGGCCGCAGGCGAGCCGAGCGCACCTCCACCTCGACCGTCGCCTGCTCGCCGACACCAAGCTCCGACAGCTCGCGAGGCTCCGACAGGTCGCGGTAGGAGTGCGGGATGTGCATGAGCATGTCCCCGAGGGTCTCGATTCCCAGCTCGGCCGCCACGGCCGCGAGCCGCGGACCGGCACCGCGAAGCGCGGTGATCGGCGCATCCAGCCGGCTCGGGCGCGGAAGCGAGCGCAGCGGAGCAGAGCGAAGATCCTCTCCAGCCAGCGGCTCGCCGGACCCGAGCGCACGCCCGGGGAACTCCCCGGGCGGGGCCATCGGCGCCGGGCTCGCGGTGCTCATGGAGTCAAGGCTAGGGTTCCCGGACGATGGGACGGATCGAGGACAGGCTGACGGAGCTTGGCCTGGAGCTCCCGCGAGCGTTTGCGGCCCCGCCGGGAGTCGAGTTCAAGTTCGACCTCGTTCAGGTGAGCGGCGAGCTCGCGTACGTCTCCGGACACCTTCCGACCGATGGAGCCGAGGTCCTCGTCCAGGGCAAGGTCGGCTCCGACCTCACCGCTGATGAGGGATACGAGGCGGCCCGCCTCACCGGCCTCGCCATCCTGGCCTCGCTGAAGCAGGAGCTCGGCGAGCTGGACCGGGTCCGCGCCTGGGTGAAGGCGCTGGGCCTCGTCAACTGCGCGCCGGGATTCAGCAAGACCCCCGCGGTCATCAACGGTTTCACGGACCTGATCCTGGAGCTCTGGGGCGATGCCGGCCGCCATGCACGCTCGGCGATCGGGGCCTCCGAGCTGCCCTTCGACGTCCCGGTCGAAGTCGAGGCGATCGTCGAAGTCGAGTAACTCCGCCGGAAGCCTCGCCTGCGGCTACGTCCAATTCCGGCGGGTCAGGGCCCCGGCCTTACCCGGCAGGCACCTCCGCATCAGCGAGCAGGATGCGAAGCGGTGCGGGAAGCGAGCCCGTCGCCGGCGACTGGGAGGTCGCCGGCTGGGCGAGCCCGGGACTTCGTCGCTAGCTCCAGCCCGCGTGCGGTGTTTCCGGAACATCTCCTCCACCCAGCGATAGCCGGGGCGCTCTTTGAGCGGAGCGCGGAAGCGCTCTAGTCGCTCGGGCGCCGGCGGAAGCGAGGGACCCTCCGGCGGCTGCACCATGGGGTAGAAGAGCGATGCGGCCGTGAGATCGGCGACGGTGAACCGGTCGCCAACGAGGTAATCGCCCGGGCCGAGCTCGGATTCGAGCCGATCGAACGCAGCCAGGATCTTGGCTTTCGCGAGCTCCGCCCGGCGATCGCTCTTCACCCCGTAGCGAAGGCCCGCGAACGTTGAAAAGAAGCGCATCGCCCCGGCGCGGACCGGCCCATTGTCGGCCAGGCGGGCAGGCAGCAGGTCGACCGTGAAGTGCTCGACGACCGCCGGGTCCTTCGTCGCCTCGTGGAAGGCGAGCAGACGGGCATGGGGGCCCAGCTCCTCGTCGAAGAACTCCTCCAGCTCCAGCGCCCGGCGGCGCTCGTCGGCATCCTCGGGATAAAGGGGTGGGTCCGGAAAGCGGCGCTCGAGCTCAGCGATGATCGCCGTGGAGTCGCCGATCGCCTCACCTCGATCTGGAGCACCGGAAACGTCTTGTCGCGGCCTCGGGTCAGCCAGAGCGCCACGGCCATGTGCGCGCCCGGCGTCGGCGCCCGGCGCTCGTGCTCGATCCGCTTTGTGGTCGAGCGCCCACCGCAGCCTTCTCGTTGTAGTGCGAGATCTCGATGTGCCAGAGGACGGGCTTGGGCACGAACGGGACGCTACTCCGTTTCGACCCGAACTTCGTCGAGGTCAATCCAGACCAGGGTGGGACCGGGAAGCACGCGGTTGCCGGGGCCGCGTGGCCGCACCCGGCGACGCGTCGGGAATGTCAGCCCGTAGAACTCCCGATGGTCGGCCAGAAGATGTGCTGCCTTCGCCCACCCGCCGACGACCTCTGCCGTGTAGTCGTGGCGGCGAATCAGCCCCGAAGAGTCCACGTAGAAGGTCTGGTGCGCTGAATGAGTGTCGAGGTCGGGCGGGAAGTCGACCTCCAGCCGGCGCCATTCCTCACCACCTTCCGGCCACGGCTCTCCCTCAGCGACACGGACGCCATCGCGCATCAACAGCAGCGGCGTGGTCAGGTAATTCCACATCGCGTAGCCCGCGAAATAGGTGGAATCGAGCGCGTCCCAGCGCAGGTTCCGGCGCAGCCCGGACAGCCCCGTGAAGACGGAGCGCGCGTCGCGGCGAGCGGCCACCACTTCGCCACTCTGGGTCTCGATGCGCGCCTCGCCCCGCTCGAACACGCCCCGCTCGCCGTCACGCGGGAACGGATCGAGCACCGCGCGCGGCTCGCGGCCGTCGACCGTAAGCCGGTAATCGGCGAGCCGGTTGCCGGGCATGCGAGAGCGGACCAGCAGCCCTCCCGACCGTACGCGGGCGTGGATCGTGCGCGCGCCCCCCCAGCGCTCGAGGCCTCCGTGGGCCTCGAGAACTTCGGCAAGGAGCTCGTTCACCGGATCAAGTTCACTGCGCCGCGATCAGCCACCAGTAATGGGGCTGGCCGCCCCGGTGGAGCTCCAGCTCGATCCTCTCGGGAAGCTCCAGCGGCAGCTCGTCAAGGGGGATCGGGGCGCCCTGGCCCTCGATTACGGTCACGATCTCCACGTCCTGGGCGAGCTGCGCGATCGTGGCCGACAGGGTCGACCCCGCGCCTCCCCAGGCGACCACCTTCTCGCCGGCGAAGCCGACGGCGTCGCCCCGCACGAACCGCCCCTGCGAGTCCGCCCGCGCGGCCGGGGCAACCGCGCCCCAGCGGATCTCGGCCAGGGCCGACTCGAGCCGCTCCGCGTTGCCCTCCGCGTCGGTCGCGGGATCCACCTCGACCAGGGCCGCCAGCGCCGCCTGCTGGGAGCCCGAGGCGACCACGCGGGCCGGCTTCTCGGACAGCTTCGCCGCCTCCTGGGCGGCCAGGATCACGTTCGGCGAGTTGGGGAGCACCAGCACCTCGTCGGCCGGCACCTCGTGGATCCCGGCGAGGATCTCGTAGGTGGAGGGATTGAGGGTCGCCCCGCCGTCGACGACGTGGGCCCCCAGCTCCTCGAACAGCGACTTCAGCCCCTCTCCCGCCGCCACGGCCACCACCCCGGTGCGCGCGGGCACGAGGCGGCGCTCTCGCTCGGCGATCGCCTCGCGCATGTCGCCGACGTCGAGGCGCTGCACGTCCCCCGCCTGCTCGAACACGGCCACCGCGACCTCGGGCTCGTCGGTGTGCACGTGCACCTTCAGGGTCGCCTGGTCCCCCACGACCAGGACCGAGTCGCCGATCTCCTCGAGACGCCTCACGAACGAGCGCGGGTCGAGTCCCTGTCCGGTGACGATGAAGTTGGTGCAGTAGCGGAACCGACTGTCGAAGTGATGCGGGCGCGTTTGCCTGGGGGGCTGGTGATGGGCGACCTCCGGCAGCGTGTCCACCTGGCCCCGAAGCCCGGCGACGATTCCCGCCAGGATCACGACCAGGCCGTGGGCCCCGGCGTCGACGACGCCGGCCTGGGCCAGCACGTCGAGCTGCTCGGGAGTGCGCTCAACTGCCTCCTGCCCTGCCCGCGCGGCCACCGCGAGCACCTCGGCCAGCAGCTCGTCCTGCTCGATGTCGCCGGCCTCGGCGGAGAGGCGCCGGCGGTCCATGTGCGCGAGGTGCTGCGAGACCGCGTGCGCCATCTCGCGGATCACGGTCAGCATCGTGCCCTCGGCGGGGTCGCGCACCGACTCGTAGGCGGCGTCGGCCGCGCTCGCGAACGCCGCCGCCACCAGCACCGGGTCGACGAGCTCGCCGGGGCGGCTGGCCAGCTCCTCGGCGGCGCCGCGGACGATCTGGCTCAGGATCACGCCCGAATTGCCTCGTGCGCCCATCAGCGCCGCCCGCGCGACGGCGTGGACGATCGCGTCGCGGGCGCGCCTGTCGATCGGCTGGCCGTCGAGGCGGTCCAGCTCGCTCATCACGGCCCGCATGGTCAGCGCCATGTTGTCCCCCGTGTCGCCGTCGGCGACCGGGAACACGTTCAGGTCGTTGACCTCCTGACGTCGCTGCTCGAGGTGCGCGTAGGCGGCCTCGACCACCCGGCGAAAGCGCTCGATGGAGGTGTCGGCCATCGAACCGGGATTATCCCCCTGGGCGAGCCACGCCGCAGTGCGGCTCAAGCGCCGACGGCGAGCTCAGACTTGCGCCGGGACGTTGTGGCGCCTCCGCGCAAGTCGAGAGTCGGCTACCAGCTGAGGATGCTTACGGGATGACCGTCACGTTCTCGCAGTTGGCGTTGACGATGTCCTCGGACGCGCACGGTCGCGTCGTCGTTTCCCGGCCCGCAGTTGACGCGGTCGACTCGGCCGTTGTCGTCGTCCTCGGCGTCGATCTCGTCGTCGCCGCCTTCCCCGAAGTGCCGATCGGCGCCTTCCTCGCCCTCCATCACGTCGTCTCCGGGGCCGCCGAAGATGCGGTCGTTGCCCTGGTCGCCGAACAGCGTCCCGTCGGCGCCCGGGCCGCCCTTGAACAGGTCGGCGCCGGGGCCGCCCTCGCCGTCGTCATTTCCGGATCCGAAGATCAGCTTGTCGCGGCCGGGGATGTCGTCGAAGCCCGCCGGCCCGCTGAACTCGGAGATGAAGTCGTCGCCGGGTCCACCCTTGTCGACGTCCTTGCCCTTCATCCCGTACAGCTCGTCGTCGCCGCCCTGTCCGAGCAGCTTGTCGCGGCCCTTGTTGCCGCCGAGCAGGTCGTCCCCGCCCTTGCCCTTGATCAGATCGGCCCGCTTGGTTCCGGCGAGCACGTCCTCGCCGTTGGTGCCGACGATCACCTTCGCAAAGGCGACGCCGGCGAAGAGCAAGAGCGCGCTCGTCGCGGCCGAGACGATCACGATTCGGCGCTTCATCTATCCCCCTTTGATTTGGATCCCGACTGCCGGCCGCCGACTCTAACGCAAGGTCCCGGCGCTGATCCTTCAGGCGGCCTTGGTGACCTTGTTCGACTTCAGGCAGCGCGTGCAGACGTAGACCCGGCGGGTGCGGGCCCCGTCCTGGATCCGGACCTTCTGCAGGTTCGGGTTGAAGCGGCGCCGAGTGGCGACCATCGAGTGGCTGCGGGAGTTCCCGAACGCGGGTCCCTTGCCGCAGCTGAAGCAGACCTTGGCCATGGCGACGGTGGATGGTAGCGAGGGGCTGCCGCGCTAGGCGAGGGCGTCGCGGACGAGCGCCATCCGCATCACTGTGACTGCGGCATTTCGTCCCTGGTCGCGCTTGTCCCCGCCGGAGCGGGCCAGCGCCTGCTCCATCGTCTCGCAGGTGATCACCCCGAAAGCGCAGGGAACCCCGGTGTCGAGCTGCACCCGCTGAATCCCGCGTGCCGCCTCCGAGCAGACGTAGTCGTAGTGGTCGGTCTCGCCGCGGATGACCGCCCCCAGGCAGGCGACGCCGGCGAACCGGCCCGACTTCGCGCACCAATGCGCCGCCAGCGGTAGCTCGAAGGCGCCGGGAGTCTCGAGCGTGTGCACCGATGCCGGGCTGACGCCCCCCGCCGCGAAGCCCTCGACGGCGCCGTTGACCAGCCGTTCGGCGATCTGCTCGTAGAAGGTGCCGACGCAGATCGCGAACTCGCCCGCGCCGAGCTGCTCGCGCTCGGGCGCCGAGAACTCCTCATCCATCCTCGGGCTCGGACTCCTTCGCGCCCAGCGCCTCGCGCTCGATCTCGTTGCGATGCTCCTCGTGGATCATCTCCTCGTCGAGCGGAAGCCCCTGATGGTGCAGGGTGTGGCCGAGGCGCTCGCGCTTCGTGCGCAGGTACTCCTCGTTGTGCCGATTCGGGACCGCTTGGATCGGAACCTGGTCGGCGACCGAGAGGCCGTATCCCTCCAGCCCGTGGATCTTCCGCGGGTTGTTGGTGAGGATGCGAATGCTCGTCAGGCCCAGGTCGACCAGGATCTGAGCCCCGATCCCGTAGTCGCGCAGGTCGGCGGGCAGCCCGAGCTTCAGATTCGCGTCCACGGTGTCCAGTCCGCCCTCCTGCAGCTTGTAGGCGCGGAGCTTGTTCAGCAGGCCGATCCCGCGGCCCTCTTGCGAGAGGTACAGCAGGACGCCGGCGCCTTCGCGCTCGATCATCGCCAGCGCCGCCTCGAGCTGCTCGCCGCAATCGCAGCGCAACGAGTGGAACACGTCGCCGGTCAGGCACTCGGAGTGGACGCGCACCAGCACGTCCTCCTGGCCGCGGACGTCGCCCTTGACCATCGCCAGGTGGTGCTTGTCGTCTACCAGCGAGCGGTAGCCCACCGCGGCGAACTCGCCGAAGGCGGTCGGCAGCCGGGTCGAGACGACGCGCTCGACCAGCCTCTCGGTCCGCCGCCGATACGCGATCAGGTCGGCGACGGTGACCATCCGGAGCCCATGGCGCTCGCAGTACGGGATCAGGTCGCGAACCCGCGCCATCGTCCCGTCCTCGTTCATGATCTCGCAGATCACGCCGGCCGGGATCAGGCCGGCGAGGCGAGTCAGATCCACCGCCGCCTCGGTCTGGCCGGCCCGCTCCAGCGCGCCGCCGTCCTTGGCCTTCAGCGGAAACACGTGCCCGGGCTGGACGATGCCCTCGGGCCTCGTGCTGGGGTCGATGGCGACCTGGATCGTGTGGGCGCGATCGTGAGCCGAGATCCCGGTGGTCACTCCGGAGGCGGCCTCGATCGAGACGGTGAAGTTGGTCCGGAACGCCGACTCGTTCTTGGCGGCCATCAGATCCAGGCCGAGCTGGTCGCAGCGCTCGGGCGTCAGCGCCAGGCAGATCAGCCCTCGCCCGTGTTTGGCCATGAAGTTGATCGCCTCGGGGGTTGCGAACTGGGCAGCGAGGGTCAGGTCGCCCTCGTTCTCGCGATTCTCGTCGTCGCAGACGACCACCATCCGGCCGCTGCGGATGTCCTCGATCGCGTCCTCGATGGAGGAGAACGGGCGCGCGGCCTGATCGTCGGCAACTCCGGCGGCGTCTGCCTGGGCTGGGCGTTCGGTCATCGGGTCAAGCTCCCTTCTCCCTTAAGCCTTGCATGAGCCGCTCCGTGTAGCGCGCGATCACGTCCACTTCGAGATTCACCGGGCTGCCCTCCTTCAGCCCGCCGAGCGTGGTCCGCTCCAGAGTCTCGGGGATCAGCGAGACCTCGAAGCCTGAATCGGTCAGGCCGGCCACCGTCAGGCTGACCCCGTCGATGGTCACAGAGCCGCGCTCGACGATGAACCGGCGAAGCCCTCGGGGTGCCGCCAGCCGCAGGCGCCGGGCAAAACCGTCGTCTTCCACCGCTACCACCTCGCCGGTTCCGTCCACGTGTCCCTGGACCAGGTGACCCCCAAGGGGGTCCCCGGCGCGCAGCGGCGGCTCGAGGTTGACCGAGCGACCGGGCTCCAGCGCTCCGAGGGTGGTCACCGACAGCGTCTGGTTCATCACCTCGGCCTCGAAGGCGCCATCCGAGGCAGAGGCCACCGTCAGGCAGGCGCCGGCTCACAGACACCGAGTCGCCCGCCGCCAGATCCTCGGCCAACGCGGCGCGGACGCGCAAGCGAGCGCCCTCCTCGCCTCGCTCGACCCGGTCCACGGTCCCGATCTCCTCGCACGATGCCGGTGAACATCAGACCACCTCACCACTCCCGCAGGCGGGCGCGGATCAGCAGGTCGCCGCCTGAGCGCTCCCAGTCCATGGCCAGCGCCGGGGTCGCGTCGGCGACCAGCGCTGCCCCCCGCCCTCCGGCCAACGGCTTGGCGCCGGTGCCGCCGAGCACGATCGGGGCGATGAACAGGCGCAGCTCATCGACCTCGCCCGCGTCGAGGAAGGAGCCGGCCAGGGTCGGCCCGCCCTCCAGCAGCACGGACGTGATCTCGCGACGACCCAGCTCGGCCAGCGCGGCCTCCACCCGGGCCTGCGGATCGCCGTCGCAGACGACCACGTCCGCCCCCGCCTCCTGCAGGGCCCTTGACCGCTCGGCCGGTGCGGCCGGTGAGGCGAAGACGAGCAGTGGCGCCTCTGTGATCGATTCGACCAGCCGGGCGCTCAGGGGGAGGCGCGCTTCGGAGTCGAAGACCACCCGGGTCGGCTGGCGCGGCGGGGCCTCCGGTGCCGGCCCCAGGTCACGCGCGGTGAGGAGGGGATCGTCGGCCAGCGCCGTGCCGATGCCGACGCAGACTGCGTCGAACTCGGCCCGCCAACGGTGAACCAGGGTGCGGCTGGCCTCGCTGGAGATCCACCTCGAGTCGCCCCCGGCGGTGGCCGACCGCCCGTCGAGGCTGACGGCCGACTTCAACAGCACCAGCGGGCGACCGATGCGAGCGTGCTTTCGAAAAGCCTGGTTCAGGAGCCGGGCGGCGGCCGCCTCGTCGCCGTTCGCGAGCTCGACCTCGACGCCTTCGTCGCGCAGGACGCCGGGGCCTCGTCCGCTCGCCTTCTCGCTTGGGTCCTCCGACGCGATCACCACCCGCGCGACCCTGGCCCCGAGGATCGCGGCGGTGCACGGCGGCTGGCGCCCACGGTGGGCGCAGGGCTCGAGCGTCACGTAGAGCGTTGCTCCGGTCGGCTCGTGACCGCGCCCGCGGCAGTCCTCCAGAGCGGCAACCTCGGCGTGCCGGCCGCCGAGCTGGGCGTGTAGCCCCTCGCCGATCACCTCACCGTCACGCACCAGCACCGCGCCGACCAGCGGGTTGGGGCTGACCCGGCCGCGGCCGCCCTCGGCCAGCGCGAGCGCCCTTCGAAGGTGAACCCGATCGCGCTCTGTAACAACAGCCGACATGATTGACTGGTCAGTCAACCAACCATTGTACGCCCCTCGTGAGGCCGCTTACGGGCTCGCATCCAGCGGAACGCGCCGCGCAAGCGGGCTCGGCAGTTGCGGCGGGGCGTAGGGCTAAGGTGCTCGACCGATGGCGCGCGAGGTTGCGGCGGCGGAGGCGAGGCGCTTCGGGCGGGCAGCCGGATTGCTCTCGGTCGGGATCGGCTCGGCGGGCCTGCTCACCTACGTCTACTTCTCGCTCGCCTCGCACATCCTCGACAGGGTCGACTACGGCGAGGTCGTCGTCCTGTGGTCGGCGGTCTTCATCACCATCTCGGTCCTCTTCCGACCGGTGGAGCAATTGCTCTCACGAACGATCGCCGAGCGCCAGGCGCACGGTCAGCCGATCGGTCAGCCGCTGCGGGTGGCCGCGACGATCCAGCTCACCCTGGCCGGCGCGTTCGCGGTCGCGGCCCTCGCTCTGCGGGAGCCCCTCGAGGACCAACTGCTGTCCGGCAACGAGACCCTCTACTGGATCCTGGTCGCCGCGGTGCTCGCCTTCGGCGCCAGCTTCTTCGCCCGCGGCTTTCTGGCCGGCAGCCGCCGCTTCGCCCTCTACGGCGCCCTTCTGCTCGCCGAATCGACCGCGCGGGTGTCATTCGCCCTCGTGGTCGCCGTGGGGATCGCCAGCGGCCAGACGGCGGTCGCCCTGGGGATCGTCGCGGCGCCCCTGCTGAGCCTCACCGTGGTTCCGCTCGCCTTCGCCGGTCGGGCCGTGGCCCGGAGCCGCGCCGCGCCGGCACCGTCCGCGCCGGGATCGGCTCGGTCCGAGTTCACTCTCGCGGCAGGCGGCGGCTTTGCGGCCGCCGTGCTGCTGATCATGGTCAGCGAGCAGTGCCTCCTGAACGCCGGGCCCCTCCTCGTCCGGGCCTCGGAGGGAGCGGCGGCCGCAGGCTTCATCTTCAACGTGCTGATGGTCGCTCGCGCCCCGCTGGTCCTGTTTCAGGCCGTGGCCACCAGCCTGCTCCCGCACCTGACGCGGCTGCGCTCCAGCGGATCGCCCGGGGATGCGGAGGCGTTCCGGCTCTCGGTCCGGTTCACGGTCGGCGCGATCGCCGTGTTCGCAGCGGTGGTGGGATTGGTGGTGCTGATCGCCGGTCCACAGCTGATGCAGCTCGCCTTCGGCAAGAAGTTCGACTACGACCGGGTGGGGCTCTTGATCGTGACCGCCGGGATGGGCTTCTACCTCTCCTCCGGCACCCTGAACCAGGCCGCGCTCGCCCAGGGCCAGGTCCGACGCGCGGCCGCCTGCTGGATCGCCTGCGCGCTGGCCTTCATCGCCTGGAACCTGCTTCCGGTGTTGGACGAGTTTCGTCGCGTCGAGGTCGGCTTCGCGGGCGCGGCGGCACTGCTCTGCGGCCTGCTGTATCTGCTGTACCGCCATCCCCGCGTCCGCCCGGAGGACGTCGTCCGGCCCGGCTCGCCGCAGGAGCTGGAGGCGCGCCTGGCCGCCGCCGACGAGGCCGGCTAGTCCGAGCCAGCCCGAGCTACTCGGCGCCGGCGGCCACCGCGATCCGCCTGTAGGCCTCGGCGGGGTCGGGGTCGCCGAAGACCGCGGAGCCGGCGACGAACAGCGTCGCCCCGGCCTCCGCCACGGCTCCCACCGTATCGGCGTCCACGCCGCCGTCCACCTCGATCGCCGGGGTCGGCGCGAGGCGGCGCAGCCTCGCGACCTTGTCCGGCGACGAGGCAATGAATGGCTGGCCGCCCCAGCCGGGGTTCACGGACATGCAGAGGACCACGTCGGCGAACTCGTTCAGCTCCTTGACCGAGTCGGCGGGCGTCCCCGGGTTGAGCGCCACTCCGGCCAGGCAGCCGGCCTCGCGGATCGCACCCAGCGTGCGGTTGGCATGGGCGTCGGCCTCGAAGTGAAACGTGATGCAATCGGCCCCGGCCCGCGCGAACTCGGCGACCTGATCGGCGGGGCGCTCGATCATCAGGTGGACGTCCAGCGCACCGCCAGCCTGGTGGACTTGGTCCGCGATCGCCCCGGCGACCAGCGGGCCGATGGTGATCGGCGGCACGAAGTGGCCGTCCATGACGTCCACGTGGATCAAGCGGGCGCCGGCGCCCATCACCTCGGCAACCTGGGCGCCGAGGCGAGAGAAGTCGGCGGACAGGATCGACGGCGCCACGCGCCGCGTCGCGAACAGATCATGTTGTGCTCGCGCCTCCCCCAACATCAATCCCATCAGACAGCTCGCAACATCGAGTGGCCGCAATGCTGGCAGAGCATGTCCTCGGAGGCGCTCATCCGGACGATCGTCTGGTGCTCGCCGCAGCTCGGGCACTGCGAGACCAGCTCATAGCGCCGCAGGCAGTAGACGCAGCGAAAGCGTCCGGGTAGCTGGGTGGGACGCAGCCAGGGCTCGCCGCAACCCGGACAGTCCGGGCGCTCAAGGGTCGCCTCTCCTCCGTCAGCGGCCACCGACTCAGCCCTGCCCTCGGGAGCCGACGACCGCCTCGCGGGTCATACGGGCGATGAAGAACCCGTCCGTGCGGTCGCGGTCGGGCCGGGTCTGCAGGAAGCGGGGGTCCCTGCCGGAGGCGAGCCCCGGATAAGCCGCGCCGAGATCGTCGGCCTGCAGCGCGTCGTCGCCTGCAAGCACGGCGGCGATCCGGTCCTCGTTCTCGCGCACCGAGATCGTGCAGGTCGCGTACACGAGCCTGCCTCCCGGGCGCAGCGCACGAGCCGCCCTGGAGAGGATGGACTCCTGCAATTTGGCGAGGCGCTCGATCAGCTCGGGGGACTTTCGCCACCGCGCATCGGGCCGGGAGGCGAGTGAGCCGAGATCGGAGCAGGGCGGATCCACGAGGATCCGATCGTAACCGCCGCCGACGTCGGCGCTTGCAGCGTCCGCTTCGATCACATGGACGCAGTCGGCCCCGAGCCGGCCCGCGAGCTCGCGGAGTTGGCGCGCGCGCCCCGAGTCGAGCTCGACGGTGACGATCTCGCCCCGGTTTCGCATTCGCGCGGCGATCGCCGTGGTCTTGATGCCCGGCGCAGCGCAGAGGTCGAGAATCCGCTCGCCGGGATGGGGATCGAGAAGCGCCACCACGGCCTGGGAGCCGCGCGACTGCCCGACCGCCTCGCCCTCGTCCAAGCGCCGGCGCGCGTCCTGGCCGAGTGCCCCGTGAACCACCAGCGCCTCGGGCGGTGATAGGGGCGCGGGGCCGGGCGGCCGCTCCACCGCCTCGCCCGCGGCCTGAAGCTCGGTGAGGGCGCGGCCGGGGTCGGCCTTGATCGTGTTGACGCGGAGCGCCGTCTCGGCGGGCGCGTTCATGGCCGCCATCAGGGAACGCGCATCCTCGGCCCCAAGCTCGTCCCACCACATCCTCGCGAGCCATTCCGGGTAGGAGTGCGCCACCGCGGCATCGCGGGGCGTGGCGTCGTCGAGGGAGCCGAGCAGCTCGCGTCGCTCGCGGGCGGCCCGGCGCAGCACCGCGTTGACCAGGCCCGCGGCCGCCTGCCTCCGCCGCCCGCTGTTCCCCTTGGCGAGCTCGACCGCCTGGTCGACGGCGGCGTGATCCGGGGTGGCATCCGCGAACAGCAGCTCGAAGAGCCCCAGCCGCAGCGCCGCCAGGGCGGGCGCGTCGAGCTTGGAGACCGGTCGGTCGGCGAGTCGCTCGATCAGATGGTCGGAGGTGCCGCGTCTTTGAACGGCGCCATATGCGAGATGCTGCGCCTGGGCTCGCTCGCGCGCCTCGAGGCCGTGGCGCTGGGCGGCTGAGCGAAGGGCGCGATCCGTCCACGCCTGGTGCTCGAAGGCGCGGCGGATGACCTCGAAGGCGACACGCCGCGCTGGAGCGATGGTCATGACGTCAAGGCCGCGGTAGCGGGTGGCCCCGCAGGTAGGCGTCGGCGGGCATCGGGCGCCTCCCGGAGGGCTGGACGACGAAGATCCGAAGCACCCCCTCGCCGCATCCAAGCCGCAAGCCCTCGTCGTCGGCCGCCAGCCGGCCGGGCGGCAGCGCGCCGTCCTCGGCCGCCGCGACCCGCACGCCCAGCCGCTCCCCCCCGTCCAGCTCCAGGTAGGCGCCAATGTGCGGGGTCAGCGCCCGCACCGTGCGCTCCAGCTCCACCGCCGGTCGCCCCGGGTCCAGCCGGCGCTCGGAGGGGTCGATCTTCGCCGCGTAGGTGGCCCGCGACTCGTCCTGGTCCCTGAACTGCAGCTCGCCGGCGGCCCGCAGGTCCAGCGCCCTGACGGTCAGCTCGCCGCCCAGCTCGGCGAGGCGGGCCGAGAGCGTTCCATACTCGTCAGCGGGCTCGATGGGTGTCCGCTCCGCGAGCGCCACCGGCCCCGAGTCCAGGCCGGCATCGACCCGCATGATCGTGACCCCGGTCTCCGCGTCGCCGGCCATGATCGCGCGCTCGATCGGAGCCGCACCCCGCCACCGGGGGATCAACGAGGGATGCACGTTCAGCAGCTCCAGCTCGGAGAGCAGCGGCTCGCGAATCAGCTGACCGAACGCGCACACGACGCCGATCTCGGCACCGCTGGCGCGCAGCCGCTCGACCGACTCCTCACCGCTCACTCCATCCGTCTGGTAAACGTCGAGGCCAAGCTCGCGGGCGGCGATGGCGGCGGGCGGCGCGGCCAGCCTTCGTCCCCGCCCCTTCGGGCGGTCGGGCGGTGTGACCACCAGCGCAGGGCGATGCGGGGAGGCGGCGAGGCGGCGCAGCACCGCGACCGCGAACTCGGATGTGCCGAGGTAGACGCCGCGATCGCCGCTCATGCGGCCAGGATCATCGTCCAGATCTAGCCCTCGCAGATCGCATATGGCCAACACGCCCCACCGCCTGGGGTCATTCAGCGCTCGCCGCATCGCCTTCCTCCTCTCCCTCGTCGTCCGGCTGCGGACTGTACGCAGTCCCCTCCCGAAGCGCGCGAAGCGCGCCCCTTCGCTGCTCGCGCTCCGTCCGGTCCAGGATCAGCAGTCCGTCGAGATGGTCGATCTCGTGTTGGAGGACGCGGGCCTCGAGCCCGGAGGCCTCGACCAAGATCTCCTCGCCGCGCACGTCGCGCCCGCGAACCCGCGCGTGCAGGGGGCGCTCGACGTCGACTGCGATCCCGGGCAGGCTGAGGCAGCCTTCCTCGGCGACCGCGAGCGCCGGGGAGAGCCATTCCAGCTCCGGGTTGACGACCGCGGTAGGAGTCGCGTCGGCGCCGGCCTGGAACACAAGCAGGCGATGCATGACCCCGAGCTGGGTCGCCGCCAGCCCCACGCCGAGCGCGTCGCGCATGATCGAGATCATCCGCGCCGCCTCGCGCTCGAGCTCGGGCCCGAAGCTCGTCATCTCGGAAGCCCGCGACCTCAGTACCGGATCCCCAAACGTGCGGATGTTGGCGAGCGCCGTCGTTCGACGCTCGCGCGTCGCCTCGTCGAGCTCACCGAGCGCGTCATCGCCGGGACCCTCGGGGCTGAGCGGCTGCTCCTCGCGGACGGCGGCGGCGTCTGGAGAATCGCTCATCGAATCGAGTGTAGGTCAGGCGAGGGCGTCGCTCACTGTGGATCGACGTCGACGCTGACGGAGACGCCGCGCAGCTCGCGACCGGCGGCCAACCCCTCGACGGCGTCGCGGACCGCGGCCACCGTTTCCGCCCGGCGCTCCGTCTTCAGCAGGAGCTGGCGACGGTGGCGGCCGCGCAGCCGTAAGCGCGGCGCCGGTCCCAGGATCTCGGTGCCGGGCGGCAACCCCCCCTCCAGCGCTTCCCGAGCCCGCCTAGCGACGGCCTCGGCACGTCCGGCATCGGCCGAGGTGAGCTCGATCCGCACCAGGTGCGAGAACGGCGGGTAGCCAAGCGCCCGCCGCCGCTCCAGCTCCCCAGCCAGGAAGCCCGGGGCGTCGTGCGCCGCGGCGTGGCGAATCGCGGCGGCGTCCGGCGCCAGCGTCTGGACCAACACCCGCCCGCCCCGCGCACCGCGGCCGCTGCGCCCGGCCAGCTGGGCAACCAGGGCGAAGGTGCGCTCCTCGGCGCGGAAGTCGGGGAAGCGCAACGTGGCGTCGGCGTCGAGCACGACGCTCAGGACCACGTCGGGGAAGTCGTGGCCCTTGGCAACCATCTGGGTCCCGACCAGCACTCCCGCCTTCGCCTCCTCGAAGCGCCGCAGGATCTCGAGATGGCCGCCGGCGTTGGCGGCGCTGTCCGAGTCAAGGCGGAAGACGGGAAGCGGCGTCACCGCCTGGTCGAGCAGGGTGGCCAGGCGCTCCGTGCCGGCGCCGTGACGGGCGAGGGTCACCGAGCCGCACTCGGGGCACGATTCCGGAAGCGACTCTGCGTGGCCGCAGTGGTGGCAGCGAAGTTGCTCCTGGGCCTTGTGGAGGACGAGCGAGACGTCGCACCGCGGGCACTCCCACGCTTGTCCGCAGGATCGACAGGACACGAACGGCGACCAGCCACGCCGATTCAGCAGGACGATCGCCTTGGCACCGGCCTCGCGGACCTCGCCGAGCGCCTCCACGGTGCGCGGATGAATCGGCCCGCCGGCGACTCCGCGGCGCCCTTGGGCGCCGCTGGCATTCACGTCAAGGCGCGTGTCGAGCACCTCGACCTCCGGGAGATCGGCTCCGTCGACGCGGCGCGGCAGCCGAAGCCGGCTCAGCCCGAGCCAGCTCTCGGGCCGGGGGGTGGCGCTGCCGGCGACCAGGGCAGCTCCGGCCTCGGCTGCCCGCCGCCTGGCGACCTCGCGCGCGTCGTAGCGAGGATCCCCCTCCTGCTTGTAGGAGGCGTCATGCTCCTCATCGATCGCCACCAGACCGAGGCCGCGGACCGGGGCGAAGACGGCCGAGCGCGGCCCGACGCAGATCCGCGCTTCGCCGGACTGCAGGCGCTCCCACTCGTCGCGGCGCTCGCCAGGCGTCAGCCGCGAGTGGAGGAGCGCGACGCGGTCGCCGAAGCGGCCGGCGAACCGGGACACGGTTTGAGGCGTGAGGCCGATCTCGGGCACCAGCACGATCGCCCCCTTGCCGCGCCGAAGCGCCGCGTCGGTCGCCGCCAGGTAGACCTCGGTCTTCCCCGAGCCGGTGACCCCGTGCAGCAGGAGCTCGCGGCGCGGGGAGCCGTCCATCGCGGCGACGATCGCGTCAAGGGCGTCGCTCTGGTCGCCGGACAGCGGCGGACGGCTCGACCGGGCGCCGACCGCGACTACCTGTGGTCGCCGGAAGCTGCGGGCAGTGCGCAGCCTGACCAATCCCCGGGCTTCGAGGCGCCTCAACGTCTGCCGGTCGACCCCCCCATCCAGCTCGCGCTGGCCCGCCGAGAGCTCCAGTCCTACCGCCCCGCAATCGTCGGCTAGCTCTTCCAGAGCGGCGCGTTGGCGCCGGCCAAGGCGCGTGCCATCGCCAAGCGCCGCTCGGCCGGCCTCCGTCGCGGTGGCGCGCGTCTTCAGCCTGGGCGCTGCCCCACCCCCCGTTCGGCCAACCCCGGGAGGCAGCACCAGCTCGAGCCCGCGAGCCGGAGTCGAGCAGTACTCGCGGGCCAGCCAGAGGCCAAGCCGGACGAGCTCTGGCGTCGCCCCCGCCGCCAGTGCCTCGATCGGCTCCGCCAGCCGTTCCGGCGGCAGCTCGCTTGACTCTGCCACCTCGACCACCACCCCGATCACCCGGCGGTGGCCGAACGGCACCCGCAGAACGCTGCCCACGCCGACCTCGGCCAGTCGCTCGGGCAAGCGGTAGTCGAACGGCCCCCGCAGGGCCCGGGCGGTGGTCAGCGGCTCGACCTTGGCAATCGCCATCGCACCGGACGCTAGGCGCCGGGGCGGACGGCGGGGCGCTGGGCCGGCTTTGGCCACATCCAGCACCTATGCTTCGCAACGTGGCGCCGAAGCTCGCACCGGGTGAGCAGGTGATGTTCGATGGCCATCCGTCCTGGCGCTCGATCATCGCCTTCTACATCAAGGGCCTTTTCCTGGTGCTGATCGCCGCCTTCGCGGTCGCAATCGTCACCAACATCGCGGACGACGGAACCGACGCCGGCTTGGTCACCCTGGTGGCCGTGATCGGGGTCGCCGTGGTCGTCCTGGCCGGGTTCATCAAGCGGATCACGGTGCACTACACGATCACCACCCGCCGCCTGCACATCAAGCGGGGCATCATCGCCCGCGAGATCCAGGAGACGAGGCTGGAGCGGGTGCAGAACGTCAACTACGACCAGTCGCTGCTGCAGCGCATGCTTCAGGTAGGCGACGTGGACTTCGACACCGCCGCCGGCGACGACTACAACTTCATCTTCGCCGGCGTCGCCAACCCCGACGAGGTGGTCGAGCGGGTGGACCGCGCCACGCACGCGGCTCACCCCACGGGCCTCGGCGACGAGCCCACCGCCCCGACCCAGCTCGGGTAGAGGGGCCCTCGCAGAGCTAGTGGGGCCCCACTAGGGCTGGGAGACGTCGGCGGTGGCGCCCGCCTCGGTGTCGGCGACCTCGAGACCGGCCGCGACCCGAAGCGCATCTGACTCGGTCGGTGCGCTCCCAGGTGAAATCGTGGTCGATACGGCCGAAGTGCCCGTAGGCGGCTGTCTTCTGGAAGATCGGCCGCTGCAGGTCGAGGTTGCGGACGATCGCGCCGGGGCGTAGATCGAACTGCTCGCTGACGATCCTGATCAGCTCGGGGTCGGGGAGCTTGCCGGTGCCGAAGGTCTCGACCATCAGCGAGATTGGGTGCGCCACCCCGATCGCGTATGCGACCTGCACCTCGCACCGATCGGCGAGCCCCGCCGCGATCACGTTCTTGGCCACGTGCCGGGCGGCGTATGCGCCCGAACGATCCACCTTCGAGGGGTCCTTGCCGGAGAAGCATCCGCCTCCGTGGCGCGCAGCTCCGCCGTACGTGTCCACGATCACCTTGCGGCCGGTGAGGCCGCAGTCGCCCTGGGGACCGCCGATCTCGAACTTCCCGGTCGGGTTGACGAGGAAGTTGTCGTACAGCTCCTTGTCGGTGAACAGCTCCTTGTACTCCTCGTGGAGCACCGGCTCGACGACGTGCTCCCAGAGGTCTGGCTTGATCAGCGTCTCGCCGTCGATGTCGGGCTTGTGCTGGGTCGAGATCAGGAGCTTGACGATCTCCACGGGCCGATCGTTCTCGTAGCGGACGGTCACCTGGGTCTTGCCGTCGGGTCGGAGATACGGGATGACGTCGGCCTTGCGCACCTCGCTGAGACGGTGGGCAAGGGTGTGCGCGATCTGGATCGGCATCGGCATCAGGGCCCGCGTCTCGCGCGCCGCGTACCCGAACATCATTCCCTGGTCGCCTGCTCCGATCCGATCGAGCTCGTCCTCGTCGTTGGGATCGGTGCGGGCCTCGTAAGCCGTGTTGACGCCCTGGGCGATGTCCGGCGACTGCTCGTCGATGGCCGTGATCACCGAGCAGGTGGCGGCGTCGAACCCGTACTTGGCGCGGTCGTAGCCGATTCGGTGCAGGGTTTCGCGGGCGATCCGTGGGATGTCGACGTAGGTCTCGGTGCTGATCTCGCCGGCCACCACCACGAGGCCGGTGTTGACCAGGCACTCGCAGGCGACCCGGCCGTTCGGATCGTCGGCGATCACGGCGTCGAGCACGCCGTCCGAGATCTGGTCGCAGATCTTGTCCGGGTGGCCCTCGGTGACCGACTCGGACGTGAACAGGTATTCGCTCTGGGTGAGGCTCTCGATCGTCATCCGCTTGCCGGCGACTGTACCGAACGTGCGGCCGCCGATCGCGGCTTCTAGTCCGTTGGTGTCTGGGTCGTCGGGGCCCCGGAGGCGCCGCCGACGATCAAGTGAGCGTCGGTCGACAGCTCGTCCGAGCTGGACTGGACCGCCAGCCCCAGCGCCTCCAGCTCGTGGATGTCGGACGCGAAGGTCACGTAGGCGGGATCCTCGGCCAGCCCGGCCTGCTCGCCGAGCGCGATCACGCCCTGGAGGTCCACGTATCCGAGCACCGAGAGCTCGCCCGGAAAGCCGTCGGTCGCCTTGGCGAAGCGATCCAAGCTGTCGAGGCCGCCCTCTCCGCCCACCACCTGGTCGACCGCAGCCTGATTGGTGGCCACGATCAGGGTCGATCCCGCAACTGCGTAGGTGAGGTCGACGGCACCCGAGATGCGCACGCTGTGTGCCGTGACGTCGCCCACCTGGTGCTCGCTGAAGACGGGGTCCTCGAGCCCTCGGGTCGGATTCACTGCGTCCAGGATCGGCCCCTGCAGGCGGGCCAGCGCCTTGCCGGCGCGCCCACCGTCGACATCGGCGGCGATGAACTCGAGGAACGGCGCCTCCAAGCCGGGAACGACCTCCTCGTTGCCGCGCCCCTGCTGGCTGCCGTCCCCTCCTCCGGCGGGCGCCGGCTGGAGCGCCAGGGCCGCCTCGCCGCCAAGGGAGGGCAGCAGGTCCTTCTGGAGGTCGACGTCGCCGAGCTTCCTCACCCGGTCGACCAGCGCAGCGACCGCCTCCGCCAGCCCCGGCGCTTCCTCGCCAGCCTGCCTCAGCAGTGACTTCAAAGCCTTGCCCGGATCGCCGATGCCGAGGTAGCCAAGCGACTCTGGTGGAAGCAAGCCGGCCAGTGAGGGCGCGAACGACGGGAAGGCTGAGAAGAATCCCGGGTGGTCCTTGGCGCGCTGGGGATCCAGCTCCGAGCGAAACGCCACGCTCAGGCCGGCATCGCTCGCCACCAGTGCCACCGCGGCCCCCCGGCTGGCATCCGGGTTGACTATGGGCGCGAGCGGGGCCAGCAGCCCGTCCGGGCCTGCGACCAGTTCTGCGATGCCGTCCTCGGATAGATAGCCGTCGGCGAGTCGCTTGTCGGGGAGGGCGTCGCGCGCGGCGTTGGCATTTGGATCGCCGGCGAGCGAGCCCGCTCCCTCCTCCCCACTGTCCGTGTCGATCACGTCGCGGACGCCGCTGTCCGCACCGATGACGAGGAAGCCTCCGACCAGGGCCGTCGCCAGCCCGCGGCGATCGACGCTCAGCTTCTGCTCACGGTAGGTCGTCGAGCGAGGCTCCCCGGCGGCGATCGAGGCGGCGAACTCGCGAGCCCCATCCTCGTCGCCCACCTCGAGCAGCTCGACCACCTCCCCCGGGCCACCGCCCGTGGGCAGCACTGCGAGCGCCGCCTCGCCGCCGAACCACGGCTCGATCTCGCGCTCGAAGTCGGGTGGCCCGCCCTGGGACCCGGGAAGCCGCGCCTCGACCAGCCGGATCGCCTGTGTGGTGATCGCCGGCACCCGCGAGGCCACCTCGGCGGCGTCCTCGTGCTGCTCGGTGTCGGGATCGACGTTCAGGTGCAGGTAGGCAAGCGCGTCATCGGGCACGAGGTGAACGGCATCGTCGGGCGGCGCGCACCGATCCCCGCCCGGCGCCCCGCATCCAAGCGCCGGGACCGCGACCAGCCAGGCCAGGGCAATGGCGACGACGACCCCGAGCGCCAGCGCCAGCCGTGTTCGAGTGCCACTCGAGAGGCTGAACCAGAACTCCTGCGACCCGCGTCCGATCGCAACCGGGACCCGTCCCGCCGCGAAGGCGAAGTCCTCAACCGCGTAGCGCGCGCTCCGCAGTGAAGGCACGCTGGGACGCCGCAGGTGAGGCACGCTGGGACGCCGCAGCCGTGGCACCCGGGGGCGCCGGAGTCGAGGCATGCGGGGCCGCGGCAGTCGAGGGCGAGGAAACCGCACGAGCTGGGCTTTATATCGGCTGCTCTTGAATCTCGGCTGAACGTCTGCGACCGCGGCGCGAGTGAGGGATGAAGTCGATGACCAGGGGAACGCCCTCGAGCTCGTATGACTCGCGGAGGCGGTTCTCGAGATAGAACGCCCATTCGCGGGTGATCAGCCTGCGGTCGTTCACCTGGATCGCGAAGCGGGGCGGCCGGCGCTCGACCTGGGCGGCGTAGTAGAGACGCAGCCGTCTGCCCCGCTTGGCGGGCGGCGGCCGGCTGGCGACGACGTCCGCGACGAACCGGTTCAGCTCGGGTGTCGGGATGCGGGAGGCGCGACGATCGGCGAGCACGATCGACCGCTCGAGCAGCTTCGGCACGTTGCGGCCGCTGAGCGCCGAGCAGGTGACGACCGGCGGCCGAAGGCGGAGGCGCTTCTCGAGCCTCGCAGTCGCGTCCTCGAGGTCGGTCTGGCCGATGTCCCACTTGTTGAGGGCCACGATCGTGGCGCAGCCGGAGCGCATTGCGAGCTGGGCGACGCGCAGGTCCTCCGAGGTGACCCCCTCCGAGGCGTCGCACACCACCAGCGCCACGTCCGCGCGCTCGGCCGCTCGCTCGGAGCGTAGCTGCGCGTAGTAGGCGATCGTCCCGGCGACCTTGGTGCGGCGTCGAAGGCCAGCGGTATCCACGAGCACCAGCCGGCGATCGTCGAAGTCGAGCTCGGTGTCGATCGCGTCGCGGGTTGTCCCGGCAAGCTCGGAGACGATCACTCGCTCGGCGCCGAGAAAGGCGTTGACGAGCGACGACTTGCCGACGTTCGGCCGTCCGATCACAGCCAGGCGCACCTCATCGCCCGTGTCGAAGGCCGGCTCGCCGTCGCCCGCCGCTGTGGCAAGTCCGGCCAATCGATCGAGCAGGTCGCCGGTGCCGTGGCCGTGCGTGGCTGAGACGGCCTGCGGATCGCCGAGCCCCAGACGGTGGAACTCGGCCGCCAGGTAGTCGTCGCCGGGCTCATCGATCTTGTTGGCGACGACAACCACCGGAACCTTGCCACGGCGCAGGATGTCGGCGACCTCGGCGTCGCCCTCGCGCAGGCCGGCGCGGGCATCCACCACCAGCGCCACCGCGTCGGCGTCGGCAATCGCCTCCCGCGCCTGGCGCTGAACGGCTCGCGAGAGCGAGTCCTCGGCCGCCAGATCGACGCCCCCTGTGTCGATCAACCGGAAGCGACGACCGTTCCACTCGCAGTCGAGGGCCTTGCGGTCGCGGGTCACGCCCGCCTCGCGGTGAACGACGGCCTCCCGGCCTCCCGCCAGCCGGTTGGCGAGCGTCGACTTGCCGACGTTCGGGAAGCCGACGATCGCGATCTCGGGCACCCCCCGCATCACGCCCTCGGGCCTCGCCCGACCGCTGAGATCCCACGATCGCGGGCGAGCGCCACCACGCGCTTGGCGACCTCTTCGACCTTCAAGCTCGTGGTGTCGATCTCCACGGCGTCGTCCGCGGCGCGCAGGGCGCCGTGCTCGCGCCCCCGGTCGCGGGCGTCGCGGGTCGCCTGCGCCGCCAGCACGTCGGACTGCGGCTCGCCGGTCTCTGCGGCCCGCCGCCGTGCTCGCTCGGCGTCGCTCGCCGTCAGGAAGACCTTCAGCGGGGCGTCGGGGCTGACCACGGTGCCGATGTCCCGGCCCTCGGCCACGTAATCGCCCGAGGCGATCAGGGAGCGCTGCCGCTCGACCATCGCCTCGCGGACCTCCGGATGCACCGACACGCGCGAGGCGGCGGCCGAGACCTCGGCGGCCCGGATGTCCTCGGTCACGTCCTCGCCGTCGAGGCGCACGCGGCCGTCCGCGATGGCGATCTCCAGCCCGCTGGCGAGGCGAGCCAGCGCCGCCCCGTCGTCGAGGCTGGCCCCGGCCCGCAGCGCTGCCAGCGCCACGCAGCGATACATCGCGCCGGAATCGAGATAGGTGACCCCAAGCGCGCGAGCGACGGCTCGGGCGACCGTCGACTTTCCCGCGCCCGCCGGGCCGTCGATGGCTATGACCATGCGGCTGAGGATAGAGTTGGGCTCGTCCGTTCAGGTTGGGGAGGCCGCCGGACGCGTCAACGCAAGGAGAGACGGACCGAACGGAGGAAGAGAAACGATGCGGAGCTGGGACATCTCGACGCTGGACGTACAGCCGCACAATCCGGCCGTCCTGGGCTCCCAGCAGGAGGGGCGCGCGATCGTCATCCACCTCCCGGCCGGCGAGAGCCTTCAGGAGCACCAGGTCCACGAGCGCGCCTGGCTTGTGGTCGTCTCGGGCACGGTCGAGATCGACGGGCCCGGCGGCGACGTCGCCAACGGCGGGCCGGGCCTGTTGGCGGAGTTCGACCCCAACGAGCGGCGCGAGGTCCGCGCCACTGATGACGCGCGGCTCCTCCTCCTACTGTCGCCATGGCCCGGCGAGGGCCACCCGAGGCTGCGTTAAGCGGCTGCAAACCACCGCTTGAGCTGCGCGGTTTTCGCCGCCTAAGACGCTAGGAGCGAGGCCAGGTCGGCCTCGAAGCGCGGGTAGCTGACCGCGGCGGCGTCCGCGCCGACCACCTCGACGCCATCGTGCGAGGCAAGGCCGGCGATCGCGCCCAGCATCGCCAGACGGTGATCGCCGTGAGCGTCGAGGGTTCCGCCCCGCAGGCTTCCCGCACCGCGGACCGCGAATCCATCCTCGAGCGCTTCGACCTGGGCCCCGATCCCGCGGAGCCCCTCGACCACGGTCGCGATCCGGTCCGACTCCTTGTGGCGCAGCTCCTCGGCTCCCGAGACGACGGTCCTGCCCTCGGCAAAGCAGCCCGCGAGCGCCACCAGGGGCAGCTCGTCGATCGCCAACGGCACCTCGTCGCCGTGCACGCGGGTCGCCGCCAGCGGGCCATGGCCGGCGACGATCGTCCCCCGAGGCTCCGAGCCGTCCCGCGAGTGGTCCTCCTGCACCTCCACCGCCGCGCCCATCCGGTTGAGGATCCCCAGGAGGCCGATGCGAGTCGGGTTGAGGCCGACATCGGCCAGCTGGACGCGGCTCCCGCGCACGATCGCGGCGGCGACCGCTAGGAAGGCGGCCGATGAGAAGTCGCCGGGAACCGAGATCCGCTCTGGCGCCAGCCGTTCCGCAGGACGCACGGCGATCCGCCGCACGGGGCCGCTGTGCACGGAGGGCGCGGCCCGCAGTTGCGTGACCTCGATCCCTGCGCCGGCCGCGGCCAGCATCCGCTCGGTGTGGTCGCGCGTCACGGCGGGCTCGACCACCTGGGTCTCACCGTCGGCGAGCAGGCCGGCGATCAGCACGCACGACTTCACCTGGGCGCTCGCCACCGGCAGCTTGTAGGAGATGCCGCGCAGCGCCGCGCCGGCGACCTGAAGCGGCGGCAGGCGGGCGTCGCGGCACTCGACCGTCGCCCCCATCATTCGCAGCGGCTCGGCGACCCGGTCCACGGGACGGCGGCGGATCGACTCGTCGCCATCCAGGGTCCAGGAGCCACGGCCCTGCCCGGCGAGCCAGCCCGGCAGAATGCGCAGGAGCGTTCCGGCATTGCCGACGTCGACGTGTACCGGCCCCCCGTTCTCGTCCCGGCCGAGTGCGCCACGCAGCCCGGCGCCGCGGATCAGCAGGTCGAGCGCAGCTCCCTCACCGGTCTGGGTGATCTCCGCCCCGAGCGCCCTGACGGCGTCGAGCGTTGCCCGGGTATCGGCCGCGTCGAGATAGCCCTCGACGGCCGTTGTCCCCTCCCCCATCGCGCCGATCAGGGCCGCGCGGTGGCTGATCGACTTGTCGGGCGGGGGCCGCAGGACGCCGCGGAGCGGCCCCGAGGGGGCGAACCGCGTCACCGGGACACGGACACCTTGTGGCCCAGCCCCCGCACGATCTCGGCCCCACGCTCGGCCTCTCCCTCGCCGGCCACCCACAGCGAGACGGCGCCGGTTCGCATGTCGGGCGCGGGAGAGAGCGCCATGTCCTCGATGTTGACGCCCGCCCGGCCGAGCGCCAGGGCAAGCTCGGCCACCGTCCCCGGCCGGTTCTCGACGCTTACGCGCAGCTCGTAGAGCTCGCCCCCCACCAGCCCGGCCTCGAGCAGCCGCCGGCGGTCCTCACGCGCGGCGCCGTGCCAGGCGCCCACCCGCTCGGCGTCCCCGGAGCGGATCAGCTCAGCCGCCTCACGCAACCGCTCGGAGACCGCCTCGACCTCTCGCGCCACGGCCTCGCGGTTGGCGGCGAAGATGTCGCCCCAGATCGCCGGGTTCGCCCCTGCGACCCGGGTCGTGTCGCGAAAGCTCGGGCCGACCTCGGGCAGGCGCTCGGACTCCTCGGCCGACGCCGCGGCCGCCTGCTGCACGAGCACATTCGCGAGCACGTGCGGCAGGTGGCTGACGGTCGCCATCAGCCGGTCGTGAGTGTCGGCGTCGATCGCCTGCGGACGGGCACCCAGGTCGGCGATCGTGCGCTGGAGGCGGTCGTACAACAGGCCGCTCGAGCGCTCGGTCGGGGTCAGGTACCAGCGCGCTCCCTCGAACAGGTCGCCGCGCGCGTTCTCGACCCCGGGGGTCTCGGCCCCGGCGAGCGGATGCCCGCCGATGAAGCGCTCCTCCTGGGCGGAGCCGGCCAGCCCTTCCACCAGCGCGCCCTTGGTGGAGCCGACGTCCGTGATCACGGCGTCGGCGTCGCTCGATGCGAGGGCCTCCGAGACCAGCCCGGACAGGACGCCGACAGGCGCGGCGCAGAAGACCACGGCGGCGCCGTTCACGGCCGCGGCCACCGAATCGCCGACGCGGTCGACCGTGCCCAACTCGACCGCGTGCTCGCGGGCCGCCGGGTCAGGATCGAAGCCGCTGACCTCGGCACCGAGCCGCCGCCTCGCCGCCAGCCCGATCGAGCCACCGATCAGGCCGACGCCGAGTACCGCTATTCGCATCTGAGGAGGGCGCCGGTCGTCGGCCGCATGGTTCGCAGGCATGGACGCGGCCGATGATCACAGCCCCGCGTCCTAGACCCGGGCAAGCTCCTTGCCGGAAACCTCGGCGACCAGCCGGAGCTGCTCGGCGTACTCGGCAAAGCGCTCCGTGGGGAGGGCCTGTGGACCGTCACAGATCGCCGTCTCGGGCTCGTTGTGGACCTCCACGATGATCCCGTCGGCGCCGGCGGCCACGGCAGCCATCGACATCGGCTGCACCCAGTCGCGCCGACCCGCGGCGTGGCTGGGGTCGACGACCACCGGCAGGTGGGTGAGCTCGCGAAGGGCCGGCACCGCCAGCAGGTCGAGCGTGAACCGGTAGGCGGTCTCGAAGGTCCGGATGCCGCGCTCGCACAGGATCACGTTCTCGTTGCCCTCCTTGAGTACGTACTCGGCGGCCATCAACAGCTCCTCGAGGGTCGAGGAGAGGCCGCGCTTCAGCAGCACCGGGATCCCGGTCCGCCCCGCCTCCGACAGCAGCGTGTAGTTCTGCATGCTTCGGGCGCCGATCTGGATCACATCGGCCACCTCGGCCACGTCCGGGACATCGCGGACGTCCATCAGCTCGGTGACGATGGGCAGCCCGGTCTCATCCTTCGCCTCCTGGAGCAGACGCAGGCCCTCGGCGCCGAGCCCCTGGAACGAGTACGGCGAGGTGCGTGGCTTGTAGGCCCCCCCGCGCAGCATCGAGCCCCCGTGCTCGGCCACGACTCGGGCCACCTCGAGGGTCTGGTCGCGGCTCTCAATGGTGCATGGCCCGGCGATCAGAGCGAAATTGTCGCCGCCCAACTTGCGGCCGTCGACGTCGATCACGGTTCGCTCGCCCTTGCGGAACTGGGCCGAGGCGAGCTTGTACGGCTTCAGGATCGGCACCAGGTGGTCCACCCCGTCCGCTCCCTCGAGCCCCAGATCGGCGACCCTGTCGCGGTCGCCGATCGCCCCGATCACGGTCAGGACATCGCCCTTGGAGACGTGGGCGGAACACCCCACCGACTCGACCCGGTCGACCACGCGCTGGACCTGGTCGTCGGTCGCCCCCTCTTTCATCACGATCATCATCGTTGTAAGCCTTTCAAACTCTGTTCGATGTGGTTTGCGAATCGGTCGGGGCGCCCCCCGCGTAGGGGCGCAGCTACGGCGTCCGGCGGAGCTCTCCTGCTAGACGGGCCGAAAAACGGCCGGGCCGGACGCCTAGCTAAATCGCCAGTACCAGTAAGCGGTTGCCGAGCCGGCAGGCTGGTCAGCGAACCGGGCACGCCGGCGCACGCCCTGCAGGGCGAACGAGAAAGCCGGCGTGCTGGCGCGGTTCATTGCGGGAGTTTGTAGCACGGCGGCCACACTTCCGCAAGCCTGCGCCGATGGCCGAATTGCGATTCACATAGCAACGTTTTTCGGCCATCGCCGAGGTCAGGCGCGCCGCGGGGGCCCGTAGCGCCGGACCTGGAATCAGATCGCGCGGGCGAGGGCGTCGAGGAACCGCTGGTTCTGCTCGCGGGTGCCGTAGGTGACACGGATGTGGCCGGGGCCGCCCAGGCCCTCGCCGCCGCGGACGACGATCCCGGCCTCGCCCAGGGCGCGGATCACCTCGGCCTCATCGCTGTCCGGGAGCGGGATCCAGGAGAAGTTGGCCTGCGACTGCGGCGGCTGGAGGCCGAGCTCGCGCACCTTCTCCTCGACGAACAGCCGCTCGACGATTGTTCGCTCCACCCGCTCGGCGACGTCGTCGGCGTGCAGGATCGCCTCCGCGGCGGCCGTCTGGGCCAGCTCGTTGACGCTGAACGGCTGGCGCACGGCGTCCACTGCGGCGCGGAACTTGGCCGAGCACAGCGCGTAGCCGCAACGCAGGCCGGCCAGCCCGTGCACCTTGCTGAACGTGCGCAGGATGATCAGGTTCGGAAACTCGGCCAGAAGGTCGACGGTGGCATCGGGGTCGTCGTTGGTCTGGAACTCGATGTAGGCCTCGTCCAGCGCCACGGTGACGTGGTCGGGGACCCGGGCACAGAAGTCGGCGATCCGCGCCGATGGGAGATGGGTCCCGGTTGGGTTGTTCGGATTGCAGACGCACAGGAGCTGGGTTGCCGCTGTGATCTCGGCGAGCATCGCGTCGAGGTCGTGGACATATCCCTCAGCCAGCGGAACGCGGATCTCGCGGGCGCCCGACAGGGCGGCGAGGTGGGGGTAGATCGAGAACGCCGGCCACGCGAACAGGATCTCGTCGCCCGCCTCGCACAGGGCCTCCGCGGCGGCGAGCAGGATCTCACAGGATCCGTTGCCCACCGCGACCCGCGCCGGATCGGTGTCGAACCGCTCGGCGATCCTGCGGCGTAGGCGGCGGGCGTGCTGGTCCGGGTAGCGGTTCAGGCCCTTCGTCGCCCCGGCGACCGCCTCGATCACCGCCGGGTGCGGACCCCAGGGCGACTCGTTGGAGGCGAGCTTGATGACGTCGTCGGCGCCGAACGCCTCGCGGGCGGCATCCTCGTGCATCCCGGCCTCGTAGTGAGGCAGGCGGGCAAGCTTCTGGGCGAAGGTCACCGTCATGACTTCATTGTTACTGGGCGGCGTGCAGGTCCGACCGCAGCTTCTGGGCCTCGCCCAGATAGGTGTGTGCGGGGACATGGTCGGCCGGCCCGTAGTAGTGGACGAGGACGCGAATCACGCCGCGCATCGCGCCCGGGACATCGAGCTCGCGCGCGCAGAGCAGGGGCACAGCCTCGAGGCCCAGACGGCGGGCTGCCACCGCGGGAAACTCGGCGTTCAGGTCAGCCGTGGCGGTGAACACACAGCTCACCATCCGCTCGGGCTGGAGCTCGTTGCGGGACATCAGCTCGCGCATCAGGGCCTCGGTCGAACGGAGGATCGCGTCGACGTCGTTGCTGTCGGCCTTCACCGCCCCCCGGACAGCCCAGAGACGGTCGCCGCTGCTCACCTCGACTTCTCCACAGCGCGCGCATCTTTCCAGAGCCGCTGCACCTCGGGAAGGCGGAGGCGGCGGGCCTTTCCCTTCGGCAGCCCTCCGAGCTCAATCGAGCCGAACCGGATCCGGGCCAGTTCGACGACCTGGTTGCCCACCGCCTCGACCATTCGCCGCAGCTGCCGGTTGCGACCCTCGCCGATCGTCACCTCGAGTACTCGCGGCGTCAGCCTGTGCACCCTGGCGGGCGCCGTGACGCCGTCGTCGAGCTCCACGCCCCGCCGCAACCGACGAAGCTGGGACTCGCTCGCCGCCCTGCGCAGCCTCACGCGGTAGGTGCGTTTCACCCCGTAGCGGGGGTGTGTGAGGCGGTTCGCCAGCTCGCCGTCGTTGGTGAGCAGGATCAGCCCCGTGGACTCGGCGTCGAGACGGCCCACCGGGTAAAGGCGGCGCTTGGAGTCCACCAGCGCGACCACGGCCTGGCGGTGGCCCGGCTCGCGGGCGGTCGACACCACCCCGGCCGGCTTGTGGACGATCCAGACCTCGCGCGGCTCGGGAGTCACCGGCCGTCCGTCGGCCTCGACCCCGCTCGACTCGTCCACGTCGTGGGCCGGGTCGGTGACCGTCCGGCCACCCACGCTCACCTTTCCGGACGCGATCAGCTCCTCGGCCCGGCGCCGGGAGGCGACGCCGCAGTGGGCCAGGTATCTGGCCAGTCGCACCGGCCGGCTGTCAGATGAGCGACGCCCGGCCCGCGTGGGCCCGGGGGCGCGCGTGGCCGAGCAGCTCGAGGACGCAGGGCGCGACGCCTGCTAGCAGCAAGCGAGCGACCGAGGACGAAGAGATGCGACGCGCCACGCGTGTCATCCGGGTCGCGGGGGGCGGGGGTCGCTCATCTGTCAACCCGCCCGCTGCTCGCCGGCCTTCAGCAGCCGCTCGCGGAGCTCACGCTCGTCCTCGGGCGCCGGGTCGAAGCTGGACGGATCGGGAAGCTGGTCGAGCCCGGCGAGCCCGAACAGCCGCTCGAACAGCGGTGTGGTCCGGTACACGACGGCGCCGAAGCGCGAGCGCCCCGACTCCTCGATCAGGCCGCGCTCGGTGAGCGTCGCCACGGCCGATTCTGAGGAGACGCCGCGGATCCGCGCCACCTCTGGGCGCGACACCGGCTGCAGGTAGGAGACGATCGCCAACGTCTCGGCCTGGGCCTGGGTAAGGGGTGGCGTGCGCGGCTTCGACAGCAGGCGCCGGGCGGCGTCCTCGGCGACCGGGTCGGCGGCCAGCGTGTAGCCGCCGGCCACCCGGCGCAGGACCACGCCGCGATTGCCCTCCGTGAGCATCCCCTCGAGCGCGTCGAGGGCCCGGTCCACCTCCGCCTCGGTGGCGTCGCACGCCTCGACCAGCTCGGCCGCCGATACCGGCTCCGGAGACAGAAACAGCAGCGCTTCGATCACACGCTGAAGCTCGGGCGTCACTCGCTCGGAGCTCATGCCTCGGACCCCAGGCCTTCCACCTCGATCGGCCCGAACAGCTTCTTCTGCGTCCAGGTCGCCTCGCCGCGCTTGTGCATCTCCAGCAGCGCGAACAGGGTGACCGCCTGGGTCAGCCGGTCCTCGCCCGCGAACGCCTCGTCGAAGTCGAAGCTCCCGCGTCGGCCGAGCAGCTCGCGAAGCAGGGCCAGTCGCCGCTGGAGCGAGACCGTGGGCCGGATGTGGCTGGTGTCGGGCTGCGGGGGAGTTCGCAGCAGGTCGCCGATTGCCTCGGCCAGGCGAACCGGCTCGTACACCTGGGTGGCCGCGTCGAGGGAGGCACGCCGCAGCTCCGGGGGCAGCGGGGCGGCCCGGTAAACGTAACGGCGCCCGTCGGCGAACAGCTCGGAAAGATGGGCGGCCGCGTCGCGGTACCGGCGGTACTCGAGCATGCGCGCCAAGAGCTCGTCGGCAGCCTCCTCCGGGCCCAACTCGCGTTGGTCGTCCTCCGGCCCGGGGAGCAACAGCCGCGACTTCAGCTCCAGGAGCGAGGCGATCAGGACCAGGAACTCGGTCGCCGCGTCGAGATCGAGCTCGCCGGCGCTCTCCAGGTGCTCGAGATAGGCGACCACGATCTCGCCCAGCGAGACCTCGGCCAGGCTCACCTCCTCGCGCAGCACCACCGCCATCAGGAGGTCGAACGGGCCGGCGAAGACGTCGAGGTCGAGATCGAGCTCTGCGGCTCTCACGACGGCAAGGTTAGTCGGGCGGGCGGCTAGTGCCGCGTCCATCAATGGTGGCCCGCTTCTGGCGAGCGAAAGTCGAGGATGGCAAGGACGCAGGGAGCCCGCGTAGCACCGCTACGCGGGCGACCGAGGACGCAGCCAGCCGAAGGCTTGCAGCCGCCAGAACGGGGCTCCTTGGTGACGGGTACTAGTCTCGCGGCGGCCCGATGCCCATCGCTTCGCGGACCTCGGCCAGCGTCCCGGAGGCGATCGCCTGGGCCTTCTCGGCCCCGGCGGTCAGGATCGCCTCGAGCGCCGCGTGGTCGCCTCGCAGCTCGGCGTAGCGCTCCCGGACCGGGGCCAGGTACTCAACCACCGCGTCGGCCACCGCCGACTTGAAGTCGCCGTAGCCCGAGCCTTCGAACTGACGCTCGACCTCCTCGGGCGGCACGTCACGCACCACGGAGAGAATCTCGATCAGGTTTCCGATCCCCGCCTTGTCGGGGCCGCGGCGCACCTCCGTCCCCGAGTCGGTGACCGCGCTGCGCACCTTCCCGCGCACCGTGTCTGCGTCGTCGATGATGTAGACGGTTCCCTGCTCGGAGCCGTAGGTGGTCGACATCCGCGTCGCCGGGTCCTGGAGGTTCATGATCCGGGCTCCAACCTCCGGATACCTGCCCTCCGGGACCACCATGACGTCTCCGAAGCGCGCGTTGAAGCGCTCGGCGATGTCGCGCATCAGCTCGATGTGCTGGCGCTGGTCGTCTCCGACCGGGACCTCGTTGGCCCGATAGGCGAGGACGTCGGCTGCCTGGAGGACGGGATAGAAGAAGAGCCCGGCGGAGACCAGCTCGCGCTGCTGCGCCGACTTCTCCTTGAACTGGTGCATGCGGTTGAGGTCGCCGAAGGCGGTCACCGTCGCCAACAGCCAGCAGAGCTCGGTGTGCTCGTGGACGTCGGACTGCCGAAAGAGGATGCAACGCTCGGAATCGAGCCCGGCAGCGATCAGGATGGCGGCGGTGTCGTGCAGGCGCTCGCGAAGCTCGGCCGGCTCCTGGGGCACGGTGATCGCGTGCAGGTCGACGATGCAGTAGATCCCCTCGCCCCGGTCCTGGCCCTCGACGTACTGGCGTATTGCCCCGATGTAGTTCCCGAGGTGCTTGCGGCCGGTGGGCTGGATGCCGCTGAAGATTCGCTTCTCGGCCATCGCGGGCGCGGACTATAGAGATGCCTCTCGCTCGTACGCCAACCGCATTCCTGCTGGTTTGAGGACACCCGTGCGCACCGCCGCCTCCTCCTCGCCAACCAGCTCCTCCCGTCCTCCCTCGGTGGCGAGGTAGGCGGCTGGCTCGGAGGCGAGGAGACGAAAGCGCCGCTCGAGCTCGGCACGAAGCTCGGCCAGCGGGATCACGTCGCCGGGGTCCGAGTGCTGGACCGGGTGCGCAATCCCCTTGGCGTCCAGCCAATCCCGGGCGGCGGCGTCGACGTGCTCGAGGGCGAACTCGAACGCGACCAGGCGGCCGCCCGGTCGAAGCAGGGCCGTCAGGTTGTCCAACGCGAGAGTTCGATCGTGCAGGTGGTGGAGCGATTGGACGGCGACCGCGGCGTCGAAGGTGGCGTCGGCCCGGAACTCCTCCAGGGTGTCCCGCAGGTATCCCTCCTCCCGCGGCGCCTCCGGGTCGAGCCCGGTGGTGTCATACCCCTCTCCCACGAGGCGACGCGTCAATGTCCCATCGCCGCAGCCGACGTCGAGCACTCGGGCCGGCCTTGCCGGAAGCCAGCGGAGGATGAAGCTCCAGAGCTCGGGAGTCAGGTGATCGCTCATGGCTCGGGCTGCTCGCGGAGCTGGTGTGCCGGGGTGAAGAAGTTCCGGTAGGCGAGCGTGATCGCGATCAGCCCGGCGAGCGCGACGCTCCCGAGCAGCGTGTAGAGGAGGATCAGCTGCAGGCGAACGGCGTCGGTGGGGTCGGCCCCGGCGAGCAGCATCCCCACCATGGTGCCGGGGAAGAAGACCAGCCCCGTGGTCTTGGTCGAGTCGATCAGGGGGATCATCCCGGAGCGCAGACTGCGGCGAACGATCGGCGCCGCTGCCTGGGTGGAGGTGGCGCCGAGCGCCAGCGTCGCCTCGATTTCTCGCCCGTGGCGGGTGACCTCGTCGCCGAGCCGGTTCAGCGCCACGGCGGCCGCGGTCATCGAGTTGCCGACCACCATCCCCCCGACCGGGACCAGGTATCGAGGCTCTGGCTTGAAGACGCCCAGGGCGACGACCAGGCCCAGGGTGGCCGCGGCGGCGAGCGCGAGCGCCAACAGCAGCGGCCAGAACGCCTGGGGCACCTGCTTCGCCCGGGATCGCGCCTGCAGCGCGCCGAACACGACCATCACCGCGATCAGCGCGACCACGAACCAGAGGCTGTCCTGGTCGAAGATGAAGTTGATCACGTAGCCGATCGCGGTCAGCTGCACGAACGAACGGACGACCGCGATCCCGATGTCCTCCTCGAGGTCGGCGCGGCGCCAGAACGAGACCGCCACCGCGACGGCGACCAGGGCCAGCGTTGCCGCGACGTCGCCCAGGCTGACCTGGATCGAGCTGGTCATGCGGACGGATTATCCGCCCGGTGGATCTATCCGGGGCGCCCTTCTCCGGTCAGGGTCGGGACGGCCGAATTGTTGGCCCCCTAGTCCTCGTGCTTCACCTTCGAGGACACGCACTTGCCGAGGGCGTTGCGGCCGTTGTGGTTCGTGCCCCAGGTCTCCCGGAAGGCGTCCGCGATCGTCCTTGCGCTCGGCCTTGCACTCCTTGGCGGCGTTCTTGAACTCAGCGACGTCCTCGGCGATCTCGTGGCGCACCTTTCTCGACACGCACTTCCCGAAGGCGTTGCGGCCGTTGTGGTTCGTGCCCCAGGTCTCCCGGAAGGCGTCCGCGTCGGCCTCGCGCTCCGCCCTGCACTCCTGGGCGGCGTTCTTCAGCTCGGCCTTGGTCTCGTGCGACGTGCCCTTGATGCAGTTGCGCATCGCGTGCTTGCCGTAGACCGAGCGGAACGCGGCCTTGTCGGCCTTCTTCTCGCTCGCGCACTGCTTGGCGGCCAGCTTGCGCGCGTGACTGTCGCTCGTCACGTTGCCCGCGGTCGCCACCCCCGCCACCAGCAGGGATGCACACAGACATCCACAGCCGATCGTGATCAATCGCTTCAAGAGTTCAACCTCCTGGTGCCCGCGAAAGGGCGTTGTCGTTGCCCGCGAAGGGCGTCCTTTCCCGATGGACGCCTCGCCACACAACGCGGCAGCGACGTCGTTTGTCAGGGGCTATCGCGGCTTACCGTGGTCCGCCGAGCCCATACCCGGCGCATGCCCGGGCGGCGAGCCGGGCTTGCCCCTCGCTTGCGTCGGGAGGGTCGGCGCATTGGCGGCCGCGTTGGCCAGGCCGGGCGGGGAGGCGGGTGCCTTGCCGGGGGAGGCAGTGCCCGCCCCGGCGTGCCCGCTGCCGCCGGAACCGCCGCCCGCCTGCGAGTGCTCGGGCGGGGTGCCGTTGGACGTCGCGGGCAGGGCGCCACTTCCGCCGCTCGACTGTGGCCTGCCGTGGACCACGGATCCACTCGTCCGACCGCCGCCCGCGCCGCTCTTGGGGCCACCCCGCTCCGCAGAGCGCCCGTGACCTCGGCCGGGCTTGCCCGGTGACGTCGTCCCTCGAGCGCGCTCGGAGGGATTCATGGCGGACTCTCCGCTCCTGTGTGCCGGGCCCGCGGCGGCCTGGCCGGCGGCCTGGCCGGCGGCCGACGTCGCGGGAGCGCCCCGTTCACCGACCAGCGGCAGCTTCGCAACGCCGCTCATGTCGGCCGCTCCCGCGCCGATCACGACCGCGGCCGCGATCGATGCTCCCTTGACGGCAGCCGAGCCGGTGAGGGCTGTGCCGCCCGCGATGCCGGCGCCACCGCCTCCCGCCACGGCACCGGTCGCGGCGCCGATCCCGGCCGACCCCGCCTCGCCGAGGATGGTGGTCAGGAGGCCCGATGCCGCCAGAGCGGGCAGCGGCGGGCAGAGCGCCCGCAGGTCTGAACGCCGTTGCGCGATGCCCAGCCGGAAGTCCTGACACGATTCGCAGGTCCGAAGATGGGCTCGCAGCCGACGGCCGCGCAGCACGCGCCCGTCGCGCTCGGACAGCGCGCGCCGCGCCGTCTCACATTGCATCTCGCGCCCCCCTTGGAGCTCCTTCAGGGCCACACGCGCCTCGTAGACGGCCTGCCGTGCCGCCGCCTCGGAGGCGTTCAGCGCTGCTCCGATCTCCGCATAGCTCAGACCGCTCAGCTCCCGCATCACCAGCGCCCCGCGCTGTCGTTCCGGCAGGTGGTCCAGGTCGACGACGAGATCGCGCAGGCGCTCCCGAGTCTCTGCCTCGGAGTGGACACCCGGCGCCTCCGGTTCGGGCAGCCGATCGGGGTCCACCGTGATCGTACGCTGACGCAGCATCGAGATCGCCTCGTTGTGCGCGACCCGGTAGAGCCACGGGCGTAAGGCGATCTGCCGGTCGTCCCCGGGCAGGGCGCGCAGCGCGCTGGCCATCGTGCTCTGAAGCGCGTCCTGAGCGTCGTCTGGGTCGTGAAGAATCGCCCGGCAGTAGCGGTAGAGCTCCTGGTGGTAGCGCTCGAAGATCGCCTCGAATGCCCGCCGGTCGCCGCGCGCCGCAAGACGCGCCAGACGCATGTCGCCCAGCAGGCCCCTCGGCATCAGACGAGGCGCGGCGACGGCTCCCACGGCCGTCTCGCTCAAAGACATCGGTTCTCATTATCGGCGTTCGGGTTCGAGGCTTCAATCTGGATGCGCACCGCCTTCGAGGGGGCCATCCAAAATGAGCAACGCGCGGCACGCGCGAACGTCAGGATGGGGGCGCGGGCAAGGGGGCCATCCGTGGCCCCCAATCGCCCACGTTTCCTCTACTTGGGTGGAGGCGGGACCTTGCAGAGCGCCCCGTGGTTCGGCTCCCCGGTCGGGAAGACAAGGGCATCCCCGGTGCCGGTGATGTGGTACTTGACCGCTCCTGCCTGGCCACTCGTGCTGCCGATCTTCTTGATGCTCGGGGTCGCGCCCGGAGCCTGCGTGTACTTGATCTTCGTCCCGCTCGGGAAGGGTCCGAAGACCGTGCCGCTACCTGTGTCCTTGACCTTCACGTCCTTTCCGGTGTCGGACGAGATCCGGTAGAAGCCGTCTTCGTTCTGGCCCCCGTTCGGGCCGGGCAGGGTCGTGGACCCCGCCGGTGGCACGTTCTGGCCGTGTGGATTGGTCGTCTCCGTCACAGATCCCTTGGTGCGCCTGCGCCGTTCCGGCAAACAAGACCACCCCGAGCGCGGCCAACGCCGCCACTATTGCAACTCGTCGCATCCGTATCTCCTCTCGACGGGGCACCATTTACCCCTAACGCTCGACTGGGCACCATCTACCCCAAACGCAACGCGGCAGCGGAGACGCCGTCAGGGGCGTCCGGTTACAGCTACCCGAAACCCGTCGGGTGGAAGCTCCCCGAAATCAGGTATGCGACAGAACCGTCGCACGAATTCAGACCGCGAGCTGCTCCCCTACCAGACCCTGGGCGACCACCCGCCCCTCGTCCAGCCTCACCACCCAGTCGGCCATCCGCCGCGCCTGGTCGAGGTCGTGGGTGACGAGCACGGTCGAGACCTTGAGCCGCTCGCGCAGGTGAAGGAGGGTCGCCTCGACCGCGCCGCGGGCGTCCTCGTCGAGGGCCGAGGTCGGCTCGTCCAGTAGCAATACCCGCGGCTCGAGGGCCAGCGACCGGGCGAGCATCGCTCGCTGCTGCTCGCCGACCGAGAGCTTGCGCGAGTTGCGCGACGCGAACGAGCCGTCGAGGCCGGCCAGGTCGAGCAGACGCGGCACGTCGGGCTCGCGGCCGGCGACGCCGGCGGCAAACCGAACGTTGTCCTCCACCGTTCCCTCCAGCAGCGCCGGAAGCTGCGGCACCAGGCAGACCTCCCGCCGCAGCTCCAGCGGGTCGCGCTCGCGCACGTCTCCGCCCTCGTACCGCACCATCCCCGTCACGGGGTCGGCGAGCCGGTTCAGCAACCGCAGCAGCGTCGACTTCCCGCTCCCCGACGGCCCGGCGACGCAGCTCGCCCCCTTCGGCAGCGACGCGGTGACGTCCTGCAGCACGACCTTCGAGTCCCGCTCGATCGTCACCCGCTCGAGATCGAAGAGCATCGGCGGTGATTATCGCCCGGCACGGCCGTCGTCGCTGCAACCGATGAGTTTCCGCGCGTCCGCCGGTCTCAAGGGGAGAAATCGGTCAAACAGGCGAGCGAAGCGCAAGATTCGTGGCGCCCCGGGACGGGTAACCAGGAAGGGGCGCTAAGTTGGGAAACTGAGAGTCATGGCTAGGGCAATTTGGAGCGGATCGATCAGCTTCGGGCTTCTGAATGTGCCCGTGAAGCTGTACAGCGCGGTGTCGCGCAAGTCGGTGAGCTTTCGCGAGCTGCGCCAGAGCGACAGCTCGCGGATCCGCCACAAGCGGGTCGCCGAGGCCGACGGCAACGAGGTGCCCTACGAGGAGATCGTCAAGGGCTACGAGATCGCCCCTGAGCAGTACGTGGTCCTGACCCGGGATGAGCTGGAGGAGCTGGATCCGAAGAAGACGCGGGCGATCGAGATCCAGGACTTCGTCGATCTAGACGAGATCGACCCGATCTACTTCGACCATCCCTACTACCTGGGGCCCGACAAGGGTGCCGAGAAGCCCTACGCCCTGCTGGTCAAGGCCATGACCGACTCGAAGAAGGTGGCGGTGGCCCGGTTCGTGCTGCGAAACCGGGAGTCCCTGGCCGCGATCCGCCCGATGGGCAAGGTTCTGACGATGGCGACCATGCGGTTCGCCGACGAGGTGGTCTCGCCCGAAGAGCTCGGCGACGTGGTGCCCGAGAACGGCCGCAAGGTCGCGAAGCGCGAGATCGAGATGGCCAGGCAGCTGATCGAGTCGCTGAGCACCGAGTTCGAACCCGAGAAGTACCGCGACGAGTACCGCGAGGAGCTGGTGGCCCTGATCGAGCGCAAGGCGCGCGGCGAGGAGGTCGTCGAGGCCGTCTCCGAGGAGCCGAAGCCGACCAAGGCACCCGACCTGATGGCAGCCCTCGAGGAGAGCCTGGCCGCGATCCAGGGCGAGCCGCTCGCCGCCGGATCGAAGGGCGACGGCGCCAAGGCGGCGCCAACGGCGGCGGCGAACCACGCAAGCCAAGTCCGGCTCCCGCTCCAAGAGCTCGAAGACCCGATCGAAATCGCGAAGCAAGGCCAAAGCCGCGAAGTAGAGGTAGACGGGCACCGGCTCGAGCTCACCAACCTCGACAAGGTGCTGTGGCCGGCGGTCGGGTTCGCGAAGGCCGGGGTGATCGACTACTACGCGCGGATCGCCGACGCGATCCTCCCCCACCTGCGCGACCGGCCGCTGACCCTGAAGCGATACCCGAACGGGGTCGAGGACAAGTTCTTCTTCGAGAAGCGCTGCCCGAAGCACAGACCGGATTGGGTCGCCACCGCGCCGGTGTGGAGCGGGCAAAACGAGGGCGACATCGACTACTGCGTTTGCAATGACCGTGCGACCTTGATCTGGCTCGCCCAGCTGGCGGCGCTCGAGCTCCATCCCTCGCTGTCGCTCGCTGACCGGATCGACCGCCCGACCGTGCTTGCGTTCGACCTCGACCCCGGCGAGCCGGCGGGGATCCTGGAGTGCTGCCGCGTCGCGATGCGAGTGCGCGAGCTGTTCGGCGGGCTCGGCCTCGAGTGCTTTCCCAAGACGTCGGGCTCGAAGGGGATTCAGGTCTACGTGCCGCTGAATGGCGAGGTCGACTACGAGCAGACGAAGCCATTTGCACACGCCGTCGCGCAGACGCTGGAGCGCGCCGAGCCCGACCTGGTCGTGTCGCGAATGGCGAAGAAGCTCCGCAAGGGCAAGGTGCTGGTCGACTGGAGCCAGAACGACCGGGCGAAGACCACGGTCGCCGTCTACTCGCTGCGAGCGCGCGAGCGACCGACCGCCTCGACGCCGCTGGAGTGGGAGGAGATCGAGGACGCTGCGGAGCGCGAGGATGCCGACGCGCTCAGCTTCGAGGCGTCCGAGGTGGTCGAGCGGGTGAACGACCGCGGCGACCTGTTCGCACCGGTGCTGGAGCTGGTGCAAGAGCTGCCGAGCGACCTCGGCGAGGCCGGCTGATCAGAGCGGCTGCCGGACGACCGGGCGGCGGCTGGCGGCCGCCTCGTCGAGCCGGCGGACCGGCGTGGTGTAGGGCGCGTTGCGGGCGATCTCGGGGTCGCGCTCGGCCTCGGCGAGGATCTCGTCGATCGCGTCGGCCAGCTCGTCGAGTCCCTCCCTGGTCTCGGTCTCGGTGGGCTCGACCATCAGCGCCTCGTCGACCAGCAGCGGGAAGTAGATGGTCGGCGGGTGGAAGCCGAAGTCGAGCAGCCGCTTGGCGACATCCAGGGTCTTGATCCTCAGCTCCCGCCTTGCGGGCGCGCCCGAGAGGACGAACTCGTGCATGCAGAGGCGGTCGAAGGCGACCGGTAGGAACGTCCCCGACCGCCCCGCCCGCAGGCGCGCGAGCAGGTAGTTGGCGTTCAGTACCGCGGTCTCCGAGGCCTCGGTGAGCCCGTCGCCGCCCAGGCTTCGGATGTAGGCGTAGGAGCGGACGAAGACGCCGAAGTTGCCCGCAAAGCCCCGCAGCCGTCCGATCGACTTCGGGCGGTCGTGATCGAGGTCGAAGCGAGCCGTCGCTCCGTCGGCGCCCTCGGAGCGGATCAGGCGCGGCACCGGCAGGTAGGGCTCGATCCGGTCCGAGACCGCGATCGGCCCTGCCCCCGGCCCGCCGCCGCCGTGTGGCTGGGAGAACGACTTGTGGAGGTTCACGTGGACGATGTCGAACCCCATGTCGCCCGGTCGGGTGTGGCCCATGATCGCGTTCAGGTTGGCCCCGTCGTAGTACAGGGTGCCGCCCGCGTCGCGGACCATCCGGGTGATCTCGGCGATGTTCTCGTCGAACAGGCCGAGCGTGTTCGGGTTGGTGAGCATCAGGCAGGCGACCTGCTCGTCCACCTTGGCCCGCAGGTCGTCGAGGTCCACCCCACCGCGCTCGTCGGTCGCCACCTTGACCACCTGGTAGCCCGCCATCGTCACGGAGGCGGGATTGGTCCCGTGAGCGGTGTCGGGGGTCAACACCTTGCGTCGCTCCTCGCCCCGATCCTCGTGATACGCGCGCGTCAAGAGCAGGCCGGCGAGCTCGCCGTGCGAGCCCGCCGAGGGCTGGAGGCTGACGTGCTCGAGCCCGCAGATCTCGGCCAGGGCGCGTTCCAGGCGCCACATCAGCTCCAGCGCACCCTGGGCGCGCTTGGGGTCCTGGGCGGGGTGCAGGCGGGCGTGGCCCGGCAGCGCGGCGACTCGCTCGTTGAGGCGCGGGTTGTGCTTCATCGTGCACGAGCCGAGCGGATAGGGACCCGTGTCGAGGTCGAAGTTGCGGCGCGACAGGCGGCTGTAGTGGCGGACGATCTCGGGCTCGGCGACCTCGGGCAACTCGGGCGGACGCTCACGGAGAAGTCCCTGCGGGATCAGCTCCTCGAGCGGGCGCGCGGGGACGTCAAGCGCCGGCAGCGTCGCCGCCCGGCGTCCCGCGACCGAGCGCTCGAAGATCGTCGTCGCCGGTTCCCTTTGCTGAGGGGTCGGGGTTTCGGCCGTGGTTGGCGGCGAGGAGGAGAGCCCGTGGTCACGCACCCACCCCCTGCGCTCTGGACGGCTTCTTGCCGCTATCCGGCAATAAGCCGTCCACTCCCGCGGTTTCGGCGATCGCGCGGCGCGAGCGCGTCGGCGAGCCGGTCGATGTCCCCCTTCGAGCGACGCTCGGTGATCGCGACCAGCAGCCCGTCCTCGTACTCGGGGTACTCCCTACCCAGCCAATACCCGGCCGCGATCCCATCCTCGGCAACTCGGTCCAACACGGCGTGGACCGGCGCATCCAGCCGGACCGCGAACTCCCTCACCACGGGCGCGTCGTGCAGGAGCTCGACGCCGTCGACCCCTTCGAGCCGCTCCCGCGCATACGCCGTCCGCTGGGCGAGGAGCTCGCCCAGCTCGACGATGCCCCGCTTGCCGAGCCAGGCGAGGTAGATCACGCCGCCCAGGGCGTTCAGCGCCTGCGAGGTGCAGATGTTGTGGGTCGCCTTCTCGCGGCGGATGTGCTGCTCGCGGGTCTGCAGGGCGAGCACGAAGCCGCGGCGCCCATCGGCGTCCAGGGTCTCGCCCGCGATCCGGCCCGGCATCCGGCGCAGGTGCTCCTCCGTCGCGCAGAAGAAACCGAACGAGGGCCCCCCGAAGTCGAGGCGCCCACCGAGCGGTTGGCCCTCCCCGACCGCGATGTCGACGCCGCATTCCCCCGGCGGGCGCAGCACGCCGAGGGTCAGCGCGTCGACCGAGGCCACGGTCAGCGCGCCCGCCTGCCTGGCGGCCCCGGCGAGGGCGTCGAGATCCTCCACCGCCCCGAGGAAGTTCGGGTTCTGGACGAACAGCGCGGCGGTGTCGCCGTTCAGCGTCGCGGCCAGCTCGCCTGGGTCGGTGAGGCCGCTCTCGAGGCCCACCTCGACAACCTCGGCGCCGAAGCCGCGCCCGTAGGTGCGAAGGGTCTCGCGGCTGTGAGGATGAAGGCCGCGGGAGACAACCAGTCGCCGGCGTCCCGTGGCGCCGATCGCCAGGTAGGCGGCGGAGGCCACCGACGACGGGCCCTCGTAGAGGGAGGCGTTGGCGATGGGCAGCGCGCAGAGCTCCGAGATCGCGGTCTGGAACTCGAACATCACCTGGAGGCCGCCCTGCGAGACCTCGGGTTGGTACGGCGTGTACGGGGTCAGGAACTCGGAGCGCTGGGTGATCGCGTCGACGATCGCCGGCGCGTAGTGGTCGTACATCCCCGCCCCCAGGAAGCAGAGCTCGGTCTCGGCGTCGGCATTGCGTCCTGCCAGGGCGGACAGGTGGTCGAAGCACTCCGACTCGGAGAGGCCAGGGGGCAGGTCGAGGGGCCGGCCCAGGCGAAGGTCCGAGGGAATCTCGGCGAACAGCTCGTCAATCGAGCCCACGCCGATGGCCTGGAGCATCGCCTGGCGGTCGGCCTCCGTGGCTGAGGTGTAGCGGGTCAAGGTGTCGGCCCTGGGGTCTGGGGCATGAGGGTCACGGCTCAGATGCTAGTGAGCCACCCGGGAGTGCCTGTCCCGCGCGTGGGACCTCAGTCTTCTTCGGAGAGCAGCTTCCGGTAGGCCTCGGCGTCCAGCAGCTGCTCGGTCTCGGACGGATCCGAGAGCTTCACGCGCACCAGCCATCCCTCGCCGTAGGGGTCCTCGTTGATCAGCTCGGGCTGGTCGCCGAGGGCGTCGTTGACGGCGACGATCTCGCCGGAGAGCGGCGCGTAGACGTCGGAGACCGCCTTCACCGACTCGACCTCGGCGTAGGCCTGGTCCTTGGTCGCCTGCGAGCCGACCTCGGGTGGCTCGTAGAAGACGACCTCGCCCAGCGCATCCTGCGCGTACCAGGTGACGCCGAACGTCGCCTCCGGTCCCTCCACCCGGGCCCAGTCGTGCTCTGGGTGGTAGCGCAGCTCGTCGGGGTAGCTCTCGTCTGCCATGGATATCTAGCGCTCCTTTCGATAGAGGGGCTTCGACTCTATGCGCGCGGCGCGGCGCTTGCCCCGGACGTCGATCTCCACCTCAGTGCCGGGCTCGGCGAGCCCGCTGCGGACGTAGGCCATCCCGATCCCGACCTCCAGCGACGGCGACAGGGTGCCGCTCGTCACGACGCCCACCTCCTCGCCCCCCGCGACCACCGGATTACCCTGCCGCGGGATTCCGGGACCGGTGAGGACGAACGGCGCCAGCTTCTGCTCGGTGCCGCGCTCCCGGGCCGCGGCGACAGCCCCGGCGCCGATGAAGCCGGTCTCCTCCTTGCAGCACCACCCCAGCCCGGCCTCGATCGGGTTGCGGTGCTCGTCCATGTCGTTGCCGTAGAGGTGGAAGCAGACCTCCATCCGGAGCGTGTCGCGGGCCGCGAGCCCCGCCGGCGTGGCCCCGGCGGCCAGCAGCGCGTCCCAGTACATCCGCTGGCGCGCTCCGGCGGCAGCAGGAGCTCGACGCCGTCCTCGCCGGTGTAGCCGGTCCCGCAGACCAGCATCTCGGCGCCGGCCACCCTCAGCGTCGTCGTGTGCATGCGCGGCGGCAGCTCGCCCTCGGCCAGCCCGGCGACGATCGAGCGCGCCTCCGGCCCCTGGACGGCGAGCATCGCGTAGTCGGCGATCGCGTCGCGGACCTCGGCGTCGAACTCGCCGGAGTGCTCCTCGAACCACGCGAAGTCGCGCTCGTGGTTGGCGGCGTTGGTGACCGTCAGGTAGCTGTCGTCGGCGAGGCGGTAGGTGAACAGGTCGTCGAGGATCCCGCCGTCGTCGCGGCAGAGCACGGAGTACTGCGCGCCGCCGACCTCCAGCCGCGAGACGTCGTTGGACAGCAGCCGCTGGAGCAGGGCCTCGGCCTCGCGGTCCGGATGTCTCCATCTCGCCCATGTGCGAGACGTCGAAGACGCCGCAGGCCGAGCGCACCGCCAGGTGCTCGGGGCGCACGCCCTCGTACTGCACCGGCATCTCCCAGCCGGCGAACGGCACCAGCTTCGCGCCCGCCGCGACGTGGCCGCTCGTAGAGCGGGGTGCGTCTCGAGCGCCGCGGTGGCCACACCGCCAGGCTATAGCGCGTCGCGAGGCCAGCGACGAAGTCGCGCGCGGGACGCGCTCAGCGGCCCTTGAGGAAGGACGGGACGTCGATCTCGTCCTCGGAGACCTGCAGCTCGCTCCGCTCGCGGTCGCCGAGGCCGCTGACGCCGCGGCGTCGGGCGCGGTCGCGGACCTGGATCGGGCGTCGGGCGAGGGTCTCGAAGCCCTCGAATCCGGTGGCGATCACCGTCACCCTGACTTCGTCGGCCATCGACGGGTCGATGACGGTCCCGAAGATGATGTTGGCGCCCTTGTCGGCGGTGGCGACCACGATGTCGGCGGCCTCGTGGACCTCGAACAGGTTGAGGTCCTCGGAGCCGGTGAAGTTGAGCAGCATCCCCGTGGCGCCCTCGATCGACTCCTCCATCAGCGGTGAGGAGACGGCCCCCTTCGCCGCCTCGCTGGCCCGGTTCTCGCCGGAGGCGGCGCCGACGCCCATCATCGCCGAGCCGGCCTCCGACATCACCGCTCGCACGTCGGCGAAGTCGAGGTTGATCTGGCCCGGGGTGGTGATCAAGTCGGTGATGCCCTGCACACCCTGCCGGAGGATGTCGTCGGCCATCCGGAACGCCTCGCTGACCGAGGTCTGGCGCTCCACCACCTGCAGGAGCTTCTCGTTCGGGACGATGATCAGGGTGTCGCACTTGGCGCGCAGCTTGTCGATCCCGTCGAGGGCCTGCTGCATACGGCGGCTGCCCTCGAACTCGAACGGCTTCGTGACCACGCCGACGGTCAGCGCTCCGATCTCCTCCTTGGCGATCTCGGCGATCACGGGGGCGGCGCCGGTGCCCGTGCCACCGCCCTCCCCGGCGGTGACGAAGACCATGTCGGCGCCCTTCAGCGCCTCCTTGATGTCGTCGCGGCTCTCTGCCGCGGCGCCGGCGCCGATCTCGGGATTGGCTCCCGCGCCGAGCCCCTTGGTGAGCTGGTGGCCAATCGACAGCTTGATGTCCGCATCAAGCGCCTGAAGGGCCTGCACGTCGGTGTTGACGGCGATGAACTCGACGCCCTTGAGGCCGGCGTCGACCATGCGGGAGACCGCATTGGTGCCACCGCCACCGGCGCCTACGACCTTGATCACTGCGAGGTAGGAGGACTCCACCATTGACTTTCGACTGTTCCTGACTTCTTGGGTTCGCCGTCCGAGGCTAAAGCGATGCTTGAGAGTTCGGACCGCACTCCAGCCTCAAGCCTGGGACGAAGGTAGGGCATCCGGAGCTCTCTGTCAACGCAGGGATAGCTTAGCGGCACGGAATCGTGCAAGCAAAACTCTCAACGGGGAGTTGAGAGTTCACCCTTTCTGCATTCCTCAGGCTGCGGTTTAGCCTCCGCTCGGGAGAGTGAAGGTCGTGCCTACGGCGACGCGGTCGCCGCCCCTTCCGCCGCCGGCCGCTCGGGCACCCGGACGTCGACGTAGGAGAGGCTGGTCAGCTGCCGGTCGGCGAGGATCGCGGCGACCGCCGCCCACTTCTGCTCGAGACTGCCGCCGGTGCCGAACCGCAGCTCGATGCCGCCCCGCATGGTCAACACGATCCCGTAGTCGCCGGAGAGCGCCACGTCGGCGATCAGCGGCCGAAGTGGCGCCTGCGCGGCGCCGATCGCGCGCGCCTCGGAGAGCGGATCGCCGCTCAGGCGGCTGGAGGCCGGCAGCTGATCGACCCGCAGCTCGGGAAGGTCGTCGCCCTTGACTTGGAGCCCGGGGAGGAGCGAGCCGTCGCCGGCAACCGCCACCTGACGGTCGCCGTCGCCGGCGATCAGCACCGGCTTGCGCTCGGTCACGTGGATCGTCATCCCATGCGGAAAGCTCGGGTCCGCGCTCACCGAGGCAACGCTCGGGAACTCCCGGACCGCGCTTTGAAGGCTGTCGCTCTTGACGTGCAGGGTGGTCATGTCGCGCGCCGCGCCGGACAGGGCCGCCACAATCTGCTCCCGGTCGGGCCCCCCCACCCCCTCGACCTTGACCTCGCGCACGGCGACCAACGACGAGTCCCGCAGCCAGCCGAAGTAGGCAAGCGCCAGGGCGGCCGAGACCACGACGACCAGAGCTCCCCGGCGGCGCCACGAGGTCGAGCGCAGAAGCGCGAGCAGGGTCCCGACAATGGCCTGCGGTCGCCGCGCCGCCTGGCCCCGGCTGGGTCGGCGCCGTGGCCGCGATCGCCGGCCGGCGGCCTTCGGCGCTCGGCGGGCGGGGGAGGTGCGCGAGGGGCGCGAAGGCGCTTGCCGTGCCGCCGGACGGCCAGCCGATCGGGCGCCGCCGGCGCGCTCCCGCGCGCGGCGCTTGCCGGCGGCGGTGGCGGCAGGGGTGCTCACAAAAGGATGATTCGCCCTCCCCCGGCCGGGCTCCTGCCCGACGGGCCCGAATCTAGGGATCTTCGGGCCACTCGACCTCGCCCAGCACCTGAACCTCCGGCTCCAGCCACACGCCGAAGCTCTCGTGGACCCGGCGGCGGCCCTCGCTGATCAGCCCGAGGATGTCGGCCGTGGTCGCGCCGCCGGCGTTCTCGACGAAGTTGGCGTGCTTGTCGGAGAACCGGGCGCCGCCGACTTGCAGCCCGCGACAGCCGGCGGCGTCGAGCAGCTGGCCCGCGGTGCGCCCATCAGCGCGCGCGTCGTCCGCAGGGTTCTTGAACGTGGAGCCGAAGGTCTTGATCCCCGACGGCTGCGCTTCGCGGCGCTTACCTCGCATCTCGGCCATCGTGGCCTTGATCGTCTCGACCTCGCCCTCCACCAGCCCGAAGGAGGCGCGAGAGACGACCTCGCCCGGGCGCAGGCTCGATCGCCGATAGACAAGGCCGAGCTGGCTGGGCTCGCGGCGCTCGACCCCGCCGGCGGCGCACACGCTCACCCACTCCAGCACCCGGCCCAGCTCGCCGCCGTAGGCGTTGGCATTCATCTTCACGGCGCCGCCGACCGTTCCCGGGATGTTGATCCCGAACTCGAGCCCGGACAGCCCCCAGCGCGCGGCTTGGGCCGCCGCCGAGGGAAGCCGGGCGCCGCCGCCGCAGACAACCCGGGCGCCCTGCCGCTCGATCGCGCTCAGCTCGCCTTCGAGCTTCAGGACCAGGCCGCGATATCCCTGGTCGGAGACCAGCAGATTCGACCCCGAGCCCACCGCCGCCACCTTGATCCCCTCTGAGGCAGCCCAGCGAAGCAGCTCGGCGAGCTCGTGCTCGGTGTCAGGACGGGCAAAGAGGTCGGCCGGCCCGCCCGCCCGCACGGTGGTCAGCCGCGCGAGGGGGTAATCGCGCTCCACGCCCGGCGGCAGGGTCATCCGGTGTGGCTCGCCGCGTCGCTGATCGCCCCCGTGCGATCGACCAGGGCATCCGCAAGCTTGGAGATGTCGCCGGCGCCGATCGTCACCAGCAGGTCGCCCTCCCCCAGGCGCGGCGCCAGGGCGCGCTCGGCCCGCTCGGCGTCAACCAGCCACCAGACCGGGCGCCCCGAGGCGCGCTCGGCGGCGGCCTGGGCGACCGCGAGGCCGCTGACGCCGGCAAGCCTTCCCACCGGTTGCTCGCGGGCCGGGTACACGTCCAGGACGCCCACCTCGTCCGCGAGTGTCAGCGCCGAGCCGAAGCGGCTGGCCAGCGCCTTGGTGCGCGAGTACAGATGGGGCTGAAAGACGGCGATCAAGCGGCGAGGCCCGAGCTCGCGCAGCGCCTCGAGCGCCGCCGCGACCTCGGTCGGGTGGTGAGCGTAGTCGTCGTAGATAGCAGCCCCGTTCCGATGCCCCTTCAGCTCCAGCCGTCGCAGCATCCCCGGAAAGGACGCGAACGCGCGAGCCGCCGGCTCGAGCTCGAAGCCCGCCAGCTCCAGGGCCGCCAGGGCAGCGCGTGCGTTCAGCAGGTTGTGGCGACCGGGAACCCGCAGATCGAGCGCCGGACCGGGGCGGTCGTGATCGAAGGGGACGACGCGCTGCTCGGCGGCGAGGCTGTCGAGGCTGCCGTCGCCGGGTAGCGCCAGGCCCTGCGCCGGCTCGCAGAATCGGCGGAAGGCATCCAGCAGCTCGGCCCTGGAGGACCAGTGCGAATGGTGGTCGAGCTCGACGTTGGTCACCACCGCCACCTCGGGGCGCAGGCGCAGGAAGCTGGCATCGGACTCGTCCGCCTCGGCGATCACCCACTCCCCTGCGCCCCAGCCTGCATTCGCCGCGCCCGCGTCCTCGCCGGCGCCGGGCAGCTCGCCACCGAGCAAGAAGCCCGGATCGGCGCCGGTCGCCCGCAGGACGTGAGCGAGCATCCCAGCGGTTGTGGTCTTGCCGTGGGTGCCCGCGATCGCCAGCAGCCGCTTTGTCGCGCAGACCTCAGCGAGCAGCTCGCCGCGGTGAATCACCCGCTGGCCGCGCTCGCGAGCGCGCGCCAGCTCCGGGTTGTCGTCCGGAACCGCGGTCGAGACCACGACTTCGGCGTCTGACGGGACCGCGTTGGCGTCGTGACCGATTCGAGGCTCGAGTCCCACTGCTCGGAGGCGCTCGAGATAGGAGCTCTCGGCGCGATCGGAGCCGCTGACCCGGGCGCCGAGCCGGTGGCAGACCAGTGCCAGGCCGCTCATCCCGGCACCCCCGATGGCGATGAAGTGGAGCTTCCGCTGGGTCCAGTCGCTCATCTGTCGTCGTTCATCGCTGATCGCTGGGGCCGCGAGATGCCGCCGCTTCGAGCAGTTCCTTTGCGATTCGGTCGGCGGCGTCCGGACGGGCGAGGGCCCGGGAGGCTTCGGACATCCCCTCCAGGCGCCGTGGGTCGGCGAACAGGCCGGTCGCGGTTCGAGCCAGGGTCGCGGCGTCGAGCTCGGAATCCTCCACCACGAGCGCTGCGCCGGCGTCCGACATCCAGGACGCGTTGGCGTGCTGGTGGTTGGCCGTCGCGTGCGGATAGGGGACGAGGATCGCCGGCCTGCCCGCCGCCGCGAGCTCGAACACCGAGCCCCCCGCGCGGGCGAGCACCAGGTCGCAGGCGGCCAGCGGATCGGCCAGGGTCGGCTCGTACTCGAGCAGCGTGTAGCGCTCCACCCCGCCGGCCGCGTCCAGCCGCCGCCGCGCCTCGGGGTAGTCCCGGTGGCCCGCGATGTGGAGGACGTGGAAGTCGCGCTCCTGGGCGGCGTCGCCGTTGCCGGCGAAGGCGTCGAGCGCACAGAGGTTGATCGAACGGGCGCCCTGGCTGCCGCCGAAGACCAGCAGGCAGCGGTCGCCCGGCGCGATCCGGAAGCGATCCCGGGCCTGGTTGCGATCCGCCGCGAAGATCGCCGCCGGCACCGGTCGCCCGGTGATCAGGTAGCGGCCTCCCTCGCGGCCCGGGATCGGAAACGCGAGGCAGACTCGCCTCGCACGGCCTGCGAGCAGGCGATTGGCGAGGCCGAGGTGGCGGTCCGCCTCGGCCAGCACCAGGGGCAGCCGCGCCGACAGCGCGGCCAGCCCGGCCGGCCCCGCCACGTACCCGCCGCCCCCCATCACCGCCTGCGCGTCCCGGCGTCGCATCGCGCGGCGGGCCGCGGGCAGCGCTGTTGCGGCCAGCGCCGCCGCCGAGAGCGCCTTCAGGGGCGCGCCGCGGTCCAGCCCCCGTACCCGCAGATAGTCGATCTCGTACCCCGCCGCCGGGACCAGCTCGGCCTCCGGCCGATCGCGCGTCCCCAGGAAGGAGACCTCGGCGCCCTTATCCCGAAGCGCGTCGGCGACGGCGAGCGCCGGCACCACGTGCCCCGCGGTTCCCCCGGCGGCTATCACGAGTCTTGGCACCGCGCGAAACGCTCCTTCCTGTTGCCGGCCCGGCGCGGCTTCGGGTGCGCGCCGAACCGCCCTCGACCACCCGCAGTCTCGCAGCGCCCCCACTGCTCCGGGCGGTCGCGGCGGCCTGGCCCCCTCGGGCGATGTTCAGCAGCAGCCCGGTCGCCGCCAGCATCACTACCAGGCTGGAGTTGCCGTACGACACGAACGGCAGCGGTACGCCGGTGAGCGGAGCGAGCCCCAGCACCGCGAACAGGTTGACGATGGCCTGAACCAGGACCAGCGACGTGAGGCCGGCGGCCAGCAGCTTGCCGTAGCGGTCGCGCGCCCGCTGCGCGGTTCGTAGCCCCGCATATCCGAATAGCCCGAACAGGCCCACCAGCATCGAGATCCCGGCCAGCCCGAGCTCCTCGCCGACCACCGCCGCAATCATGTCCGTGTGCGCTTCGGGCAGGTAGAAGGCCTTCTGCAGGCTCTGGCCGAGGCCGACGCCGAAGATCCCGCCCGAGCCGAGCGCGATCTTCGCCTGGATCGCCTGGAAGCCGGCGCCTCCCGGGTCGCCGTCGGGATGGATGAAGCCCGTGAGGCGCTGCATCCGGTACGGCTCGATCATGATCGCCAGCAGCAGCACAACGCCCACCGCAGCGGTGAGCAGCATCAGGTGGCGGATCTTCATCCCGGCTGCGACCAGCAGGGCGGCGGTTGCCAGGCAGACCACGATTGCGGTGCCAAGGTCCGGTTCGGCGATCATCAGCAGACAGGCGAGCGCCACCATCGACAGGTAGGGCGCCAGGGTGCGGATGTCGCGGGTTATTTGCGGCCGAGCGGCCAACAGGTGGGCGCCGTACAGAACCAATGCCAGCTTGGCGAACTCCGACGGCTGAACCTGGAACAGGCCGACGCCTATCCAGCGCTGGGCGCCGTTCGCCGACGTGCCAACCCCGGGCAGGAGCACGGCAAGCAGAAGGACGAACGCTGCAGCAACCAGCAGCGGGGTAAGCGGCCGCATGAGACGCGCGCCGCGTAGCGACATCACGCGCATCACCAGCAGGCCGCCGGCTCCGAACAGCAGGGTCCGCTTCAGGTAGTAGGCGCTGTCGCCACTTTGCCCCAGTAGGGAGGTGGTCGAGCTGGCGCTGAACACCATCACGACGCCGAAGGCCAGCAGGCACAGGGTGGCGGTGAGCAGCAGGTTGTACTCGATCGGCTGGGTACCGGCCCGCCTGCGCGCACGGGGACCCAGCCGGCTGAGCGAAAGCGCCGTCATCTCCATGCTTGTTTCGCGCCCAGCAGACGCGAACCTTCCGGGTCGCCCCTATGCCTGAAGCTCCCCGACGAGGGAGCGGAAGTGCTCCCCGCGCTGCTCGAAGTCACGGTAGGCGTCGAAGCTGGCGCATGCCGGAGCGAGGAGCACGACCTCGCCGGGCCGAGCGTCCGCGCTGGCCGAGCGGACCGCGTCGGCGAGCCCGTCGCAGCGCCGAAGCTCCACCCCGGCCTCGCGGGCCGGCCCGAGGTCGCGCTCGAGCGGGCCGGCGGCGTCCCCGATCAGGTAGCAGGCCACACATCGCTCGCTCGCCGGCTCCACCAGCCCCTTGAAGTCGCCGCCCTTCAGCGAGCCACCGAGGATCGCCCGCACCCCGCCGTCGAACGAGCGCAGCGCCGCCGCTGCGGCGGCCACGTTGGTGGCCTTCGAGTCGTTGACGTAGACCACGCCGCCGACTTCGCCCACGCGCTCGAGCCGATGCGGGATGCCCGCGAAGCTGCGCAGCCCCTCGCGGACGGCGTCGCGCTCGATCCCCATCGCCAGAGCCGCCGCGGCGGCGGCCATCGCGTTGTCGGCGTTGTGGGGGCCGATCAGGCTCAGCTCGCTCGCCTCCAGCAGCGGCTCGTGCCCGTAGAAGATGACTCCTTCGGCCATCGAAACGTGACAACCGGGATCGGGGCCCCGGCAATAGGCGATCCGCCGCGCACAGCCCCCGAGGTCGAGCCCGTCAAGGGCCGGTTCGGAAGCGTTGTAGACGGCCACGTCGTCGTTGCCCTGATTCGCGAAGATCCGCAGCTTGGCGCGCAGGTACTCGTCGAAATCCCGGTGACGGTCGAGGTGGTCGGGGGTCGCGTTCAGCAGCACGGCGCACTCCGGCGCAAAGGCCTTGGAGTCCTCGAGCTGGAAGCTCGAGCACTCGCAGACCACGGTCGCCTCGGCGGGGATCTGGTCCACCAGCGAGGCGAGCGGGGTGCCGACGTTTCCAGCCACGGCTACGGGCTCGGCCGCCGTGCGCCAGACGTGGCCCAGCAGCTCGGTCACGGTGGTCTTGCCGTTGGTCCCGGTCACCGCCACGAAGCGATTCGGAAGCAGCCGCCAGGCGAGCTCCAGCTCGCCGATCACTGGGATCCGCCGCTCGGCGGCGGCCGCGATCACCGCCGCCTCGCGGGGCACCCCGGGGCTCTTGACCAGGCACCGGGCGCCTTCGAGCAGCTCGATTCCCTCCGTGTCCAGACGGACCTCGACGCCTGCCTCACGCAGCCCCGCCGCGCCCTCGGGCGAGCCCGAGTCGCAGCCGGCCACCTGCTCCCCGCGTCCAGCCAGCAGGCGGGCGGCGGCCTGGCCCGAGCGGGCGAGCCCAACGATCAGATACGGGCCGCCGGGAACCGGGGGTCGAGGCTTCGTCATGCCTCAGCCGATGCTGTTCTGGTACAGCGTGTAGCCGATCCCCGCGCAGACCGCGGCGACGATCCAGAAGCGGAGCATGATCTTGGTCTCCGACCAGGCCAGCATCTCGAAGTGATGATGGACAGGGGCCATCAACAACACTCGGCGCCGGAACAGCTTGAAGCTGAACACCTGGACCGCGACCGAGAGCGCCTCGATCACGAAGATTCCGCCGAGGATGATCAGCAGCAGCTCGGTCTGGGTCATCACCGCCAGGGCCCCGATCGCCGCCCCCAATCCCAGCGACCCGGTGTCGCCCATGAAGATCGCCGCCGGAAACGAGTTGAACCACAGAAAGCCCACCGACGCCCCCACCAGGCAGGCGGAGAGCAGCGCCAGGCCCTCCTGGCCACTGGTGATCGTGATCGCTGTGTAGGCGAGCAGCACGATCGCGCACGAGCCCGCCGCCAGCCCGTCGAGCCCGTCGGTGAGATTGACGGCGTTCGAGGCCCCGGCGATGACCAGGAAGACGACCAGCACGTAGAGGACCGGCCCGATGTAGATCTCGGCGTCGGAGATCCGCACCTGGAGCTGTGGGTCGAGCCCCACCTCGTCGCTGGCCACCCACCAGAGCGCGACCGCCAGGGCGATCTGGGCCAGGAGCTTCCAGCGCGCCGACAGGCCGAGCGAGCGGCGCTTGGTGACCTTGATGAAGTCGTCTGCGAAGCCGAGGCCGGCGGCGCCGAGCGCGACCCCGAACACCGCCAGGCTCTGGGTGTCGCGCGGCGACAGCACCAGATAGGGCACCGCGATCGCCACGAACACGATCAGCCCTCCCATGGTCGGGGTGCCGGCCTTCGTCTGGTGCTCCGTGGGGCCCTCCTCGCGGATCTGCTGCCCGAACTCCCTGGCCCGCAGGAACTCGATGAACTTCGGCCCGAGGAAGATCGTGATCAGCATCGCCGCCATTCCGGCGATCAGAATCTGGCCGCGGTCGATCGCCGACGACGCGACCTCGTTGGCGAGGGCGGCAAGCGGAAGGCTCATTGCTCGGCTGTCCGGCGGGCGATCAGCTCGTCCGTGAGCAGCTCGAGCCCGACCGAGCGCGAGCCCTTGACCAGCAGGGCATCGCCGGGCTGGAGCATCGCCTCGGCCAGCGGCACCGCCGCCTCGGCATCTGGCGCCCAGGCGTCGGGTGCGTACTCGCGGGCAAGCTGGCCGACCCCCACCACCGGGCCGATGCCCAGCCGGCGGACATGCGACCCGACCTCGCGGTGGTAAGCCGGGGCGCCCGGGCCGAGCTCTCCCATCTCGCCCAGCACTGCGACCCGACGGCCCTCGACCGAGAGCGAGGCCAGGTGATCGAGGGCCGCGCGCATCGAGATCGGGTTGGCGTTGTAGCAGTCGTTCACGAGCACGATCCCGTCGGCCAGCTCGATCAGCTCGCCCCGGAGCCGCGAGAAGGTTATCCCCGGCGCCCGACGTGCCATCTCGTCGAGCGGAACCTCGAGCGCCTCGCCGATCGCAATCGCCGCCAGGGCGTTGGCGAGGTTGTGCGCCTCGCCGAATGGGAACGAGAAGCGCTGCTCGCCGGCCGGCGTCCCGATCGTGGCTTCGATCGAGTCTCGGTCGCCGCTCCACTCCAGGGCGAACACGTCCCCGCCGGGACCGAAGGTGATCGTCACCAGCCGGTCGTGCAGGTGGGGCTCGAGCGCCTCGGCGTCTGCCGGGATCACGGCGCGCTCGCGGTCGCCGAGCTTCGCGAGGACCTCGGCCTTGGCCTCGGCGATCGCCTCCAGGGTGCCCAGCAGCTCCAGGTGCACCGGGCCGATGTTGGTGATCGCCGCGATGTCCGGCTCGGCGATCTCGCAGAGCTTGGCGATCTGGCCGCGCCCCCGCATCGCCATCTCCAGCACCAGTACCTGCGTTTCGGGTGGCGCCCCCAGCACGGCGAGCGGCAGGCCGATTTCGGTGTTGTAGTTCTCGGGGCTGACGTGGACTCGCAGGGGCAGGATCGCGCGGCAGATGTCCTTGACCGAGGTCTTGCCCACCGAGCCCGTGATCCCGACGACCCGGGACCCGAGCTCTCGACGCCACTCCCGAGCAAGCATCTGCAGCGCCGCCAGCGGCTCGGGCGCGGCAAGCACCCAGCCGCCGGCGCCCGTTGCCCCCTCGCCGGCGGCACTTGCCAGCGAGCGCGCCCGCTGCGGCTCGACCACGACTCCCCACGCCCCGGCCTCGAGCGCGCGGGGGGCGAACTCGCCTCCGTCCGCGTGGTCCCCCCGCAGGCCAAAGAACAGGTCCCCGGGGCGGAGCACGCGCGAGTCGACGACGGCACGCTCCGGCCGGCCGCCCCCGCCGGCTACCACGACCTCGGCCTCGGCGGCGCTGGCAATCCGCTCTGGGGACAGCTCGATCATGCGGGCCCGCCGGCCCTCACCCCGGGCACCAGCTCAGACTCCGGACTCGCTGCGGAGCCGGCGCAGCTCCTCGGTGGCCACCTCGCGGTCGTCGAACGGGATCTTTCGCCCGCCGGCGAACTCCTGACCCTGCTCGTGGCCCTTGCCGGCGATCACGACGGTGTCGCCGGGCTCCGCCGCCTCGAGGGCGAGCGCGATCGCGGCTCGCCGGTCCGGCTCGACCCGAACCTGGCCGCCGGCGGCCTGCCCGTCCATGGCCTCGGTCATTCCGGCCAGGATCTCGGCGATGATCGCCTCCGGCTTCTCGGAGCGCGGGTTGTCGGAGGTCACCACGCAGGCGTCCGAGAGCCGCGCCGCGATCTTCCCCATCAGCGGTCGCTTCTCGCGATCGCGATCGCCGCCGCACCCGAAGACCGCGATCAACCGCCCATCGGTCAGCCTGCGCGCCGCCTCGAGGGCGTTCTCGAGCGAATCGGGGGTGTGGGCGTAGTCGACCAGGACCACGAACGCCTGTCCGTCCTCCACCGGCTCGAAACGTCCCGGGACGCGGCCGGCGCCCCCCAGGGCGGCGGCTGCCGCCTCGATCGGCACGCCGAGCACGTGACCGGCGCCGATCGCGGCCAGCGCGTTCTCGACGTTGAAGTGGCCGGGGAGCGGCATCCGAACCTCGACCTCTCCGGTGGGACCCAGACAACGGAACCGAGACCCGGAGGCGTCGAAGGAGATGTCCCGAGCGCGGAAGTCCGCCCCCTCCTCCCCACTCGGCGAGAAGGTGAGCAGAGGAGGCCGTCCGGCCTCCCGTACCTCCTTTGCGAGCCGGATCCCGTAGGAATCGTCGATGTTCACCACCGCGGTGCCGGGGAGCTGCCTTCTTCTTCCCGGGCCGGGCGCGGCTGCACCAGGCGAGGAAAACAGTTCTCGCTTGGCCAGGAAGTACTGCTCCATGTTGGCGTGAAAGTCGAGGTGATCCTGAGTCAGATTGGTGAACACGGCGACCGTGAACCGGACGCCGGCCGTGCGCTCCAGCGCCAGGGCGTGCGACGAAACCTCCATCGCGCAGGCAGCATCGCCAGCGTCCAGCATGCGCCGGAAGGTTCGCTGGAGATCGATTGCCTCGGGAGTGGTTCGCTCCACCTCCTCCTCGATCCCCCCGACCACCCGCTTCACGGTCCCCAGGAGACCGGTACGAGTCCCGTGCGCCTCGAGTACGTGGCGGATCAGGAACGCGGTGGTTGTCTTGCCGTTGGTGCCGGTGACGCCGGCGACCCGCAGCGTCGCCGTTGGGTCGCCCCAGAAGCGAACCGCGACTGTGGGCATGGCGGCGCGAGCGTCTGCGACCCGCACCTGAGTCACGGGCAGGTCCAGGAGGCGCTCGACGACGAGCGCCGCTGCGCCACCCTCCACGGCGCGGGCGCCGAACTCGTGGCCGTCCGACCGCTGCCCGGGAACGCAGAAGAAGAGGGCGCCCGGCCCCACCGTGCGACTGTCATAGGCAAGGTCGCCGATCTCCACCTGCGAGTCTCCGGCGATCTCGGCGACCTCTGTGTCGGCGAGCAGCTCGCGGAGCTTCATCGAGGCGATTGTATGGCGCGGGCCGCGGGCGTCCCCGCGGGGAGACAAGCGCCGATCGCGATCGGCGCTAAGGACCTTGGGAGGTGGTGCTGGAGGCGGCCGCCGACGCCGCCGCCCCCGCTTGATCCGGCTGGATCTCCAGATATGGGAGCGCGAACTTGGCGATCTCGCCGAATGCGGGGGCTGCGACCACGCCGCCGTAGTAGTTGCCCTGAGGCTCGTCGACCACCACCGCGACGAGCAACTGGGGATTCCGGGCCGGCGCGAAGCCGACGAACGAGGCGACGAAATGCGTCTCCGAGTAGCCGCCGTCGACTGCCACCTGGGCGGTTCCCGTCTTCCCGGCGAGGGTGTAGCCCGGAACGCTGACCTCCGACGCGGTGCCGCCCGGCGCCAGCACGCCCTCGAGCATCTGTCGCAGCTGAGCCGAAGTCTCCTTGCTGATCACTCGGTGACCTCGCGGTGGCGTCACACGCGAATCGCCCTCCTCGAGGACCAGCCGCGGCGTGCGCAGGATTCCGCCGTTGGCGATCGCCGAGTATGCGGCCGCCATCTGGATCGGCGTCACCGAGAGGCCCTGGCCGATGGGCACGTTGCCGATCGTGGAGCCGGAGAACTCCGATGGAGTCGGAACGATGCCCCGCTCCTCGCCCGGGAAATCGATCCCGGTCGGATCGCCGAAGCCGAATCGCCGCACCCACCTGTAGAAGCGCCCGGCGCCGAGCTCGAGACCGATCTTCACCGCCCCGACATTGGACGACTGGGCGAGGATCTGGGCAACGGTGAGGCTCTCCGCGCCCCGCTCCTCCGCATCGGAGATGGTTCGATCGGCAACCTGGATCTCGATCGGCAGGTCGAACACGGTGCTCGGCGTGACCAGACGCTCCGACAGGGCGCCGGCGACGGTGAACGCCTTGAAGGTCGAGCCCGGCTCGTAGGTGAAGCCCGTGGCCATGTCCCGCAACGCGTCCGGCGAGGCCGAGGACGGATCGCTTGGATCGAAGCTGGGCCAGTCGGCCATCGCCAGGATCTCGGCGTTGCGCGGGTCCATGACGATCGCGGTGGCACCCTTGGGTTGGTAGGTCCGGGCCAGGGTCGCCAGGACCTCATCGGTCCGGGCCTGGATCCCGGCGTCGATCGACAGTCGCAGGTCGTCGCCCTGCTGGGCGCCGTCGACCGTGTCGCGCTCGATCTCCTTCCCCAGCCCGTCCAGCACCACCTGGCGCTCTCCGTTGGCGCCCGCAAGCAGATCCTCGTCGGCGGCCTCGAGCCCAGTGAGGCCCTGGTCGTCCACCCCCACGGTCCCGATCACCTGAGCGGCGAGCTTGCCCTCCGGATATACCCGCCGGCTGGAGGGCACGGTGCCGATCCCGGCGAGCTTCAGCTTGAGCACCCGGTCGGCGGTCGGCAGGTCCACATGGCGCGCCAGGTAGGCGAAGCCGGACGATGCATCGGCGAGCGAACGAAGGAGCTTCGCCTCCGGGACTGGAAGCAGGGACGCCAGCCGGCGAGCGGCGTGGGCCGGGTCCTTGACCTGGTAGGGGGTGGCGATCACGTCGGCGGCGTCCTCCGACACGGCCAGCTCCCTGCCCCTGCGGTCAAGGATCCGACCGCGCTGGCCCGGGATGGTCACCGTCTGGATGTGCTGGCTCTGCGCGTCCGCGCCCAGCCTTGCGCCCTGGACTCCCTGGACCCAGGCCGCGCGCCCAACCGCGATGCAGAACAACAGCAGGAAGCAGGCGAACAGGAGGCCGACGCGCCGCTCGATCATGTGCTCAGCGTTGGCTCACGGTGCCGACACGCCGCCGCCACCGGCTGGCGGGCTGGCCGCATCGGCGGTCGTCGTGGTTGCGGTGGGGGTCGTGGCTGGAGCCTGGGCGGCCGGCTCCGTGGCGACCGGGGTCTGGTCGGTCGCGGGAGGGGCCGTCGGCGCGGTGGTCGGGACGCTCACCGGCGCCGCCGGAACTGCGTACGAGGGCTCGGCCGCGAGCTCACCGGAGGTCAGTCGCTTGGCCGCCACGGCTGCGTCATCGGAGCTGGGGCGCAGGTACCGGACCGAACCCGGCTCGGGCACGATCAGCCCCAGCTTCGCCGCCGCCGCCGCGACCCGCTCGTTTGACGCACCGTTGGTGGCGATCTTCGCTCGCAATGCCGAGATCTCGCGCTTCAGGGCGTCCGCCTGCCTTCCGACCTTGCTGGACGAGGCGTTGAAGTTGAGTGCGAGCACGTTCAGGGAGACGATCCCGACCAACAGCGTGGTCAGCGCCCCGATCCAGAGCCTGCCACGAGTCAGGCGGTGAACCAGCCCGGACTCGGCGAGGCCCGAGACCGCGACCGCTGTCCGCCCCACCGCCAGCGGGACGAGCCGGGCAGGCATCGGAGTGAGTGGGCGGCGCACCGGGCGTGCGCGCCGCGTTGCGGGCGCGGGCCCCGCCGTCCGTGCGGCGGATGCGCGGCTCCGCGAGGTGGAGGGAGGCGCTGGGCGCTGCCTTCGCGCCGGTGCGGTGGCGCTGGCGCGGCGCGCGGTGGCGGTCGAGGCGGCGGCCATCAGGTTCCGTTCCTTTCGTCGTCGGGACCCTTGCCCCTGTGGAGCTTTCGTGCGGCGCGCAGGCGCGCGGAGTGCGAGCGGGGATTGCGCTCGATTTCCTCGGGCGTCGCGGCAACGGCCCTCCGCGTCAGCGGCTCGGCCTCGGGCTTGTGTTCGCACTGGCAGACTGGAAGCTCTGGCGGGCAGATGCAGCCTCGAGCGCGGTCGGCGAGGAAGCGCTTCACCCGGCGGTCCTCGAGCGAATGGAATGAGATCGCCCCCAGTCGTCCACCGTCGCGCAGAAGCTCCCAGGCCGCCGGCAGCGCTCGGTCGAGCGAGTCCAGCTCGTCGTTGACCGCGATCCGGATCGCCTGGAAGGTTCGCTTCGCCGGATGTCCGCGGCCGAAGCGGTAGGCCGGGGGGACGGCGGCGCGAATCGCCTCGACCAGGTCGGCCGTGGTCTCGAGCGGGCGACGGCGAGCGATCTCGCGCGCAATCGCCCGGGCGTGGCGCTCCTCTCCGTACTCGCGAATGGTCCCGGCCAGGCGCTCGGCCGGCCACTCGTTGACGATCTCGGCCGCCGACAGCTCCCGGCCGGGATCCATGCGCATGTCGAGCGGGGCGTCATACGTATAGGAGAAGCCTCGTTCCGCGGCATCGAGCTGCAGGGAGGAGATGCCGAGGTCCATGTAGACGAGATCCGCGACCACGCCCTCGCCGGCAAGCTCGATGAGGGCATCGGCGAAGTCCTCCCGCATGAAGCGAGTCGCGCACTCGAGCTCGTCCGCGAGCTCCTCGAACCGCTCTTGCGCACTCGGATCGCGGTCGATGCAGATCAGGGTGCCGCCGGCGCCCAGCTGCTCGCCCACCAGCCGCGCGTGACCGCCGCCGCCGAAGGTGCAGTCGATCGCGGTCTCGCCCGGGCCTGGTGCGAGGAGCGCACTCAGCTCGGAGGCCAGGACTGGGACGTGCTCGGTGGGCATGTACGTCAGTGTGGCCATCTCCGAACCGGCGCTCCCCGTCTCAGCCGCCCGCGCCCGGCGCGCCGTGAGCCAGCTCCTCCGCGATCTCGGCGGCGGTCGCGTCGATCTCGGCGTCGTGGTCGGCCCACCGCTTGGTGTTCCAGATCTCGAGGTGGTCGGCGACGCCGATCACCACACAGGGCCCCTCCTGGAGCTCGGCGTGCTCGATCAGGTGCCTCGGGACCCTGATGCGCCCCGCCGAGTCGAGGGTCTCGTCGTGGGACCGGCCGTGGAAGCGCCGCCTCATCATCCGCCCGTGGCGGCTGAGCGGGTTGAGCTCGGCCAGGACGTGCTGCTCGAACCGCGCGTACTCGCCGGTGGGGTAGACCTCGACGCAGGGGTCGAGGCCTGCGGAGAGAACCACTCCATCGGACAGCGCCGCCCGGAAGCGCGCCGGAACCGTGAGCCGATCCTTGGAGTCGAGACTGTGCTCGTACTGGCCACGAAATGCCAACCGTGGGGTCCTCTCCTGCGCGGGCGCTCGAATCCGGCCGGCCCCGCCGCTTGAATTCTTGGACCGGAGTGGCGAGGTGGGAGGAACCTCACCACCCCGGTCCCTGGGTCAGATCGAATCGCCACGCTAACCCACTTGCCCCCACTTTGCAACACAATTCTGGTCGCAGATGGGACACGATCCGTCGGACGGAATTGCTACACGAGTCCGGAGTTCTGGGCAAATGGCTTGTACAAGGGGTTTTTGGGATCCCGAACCGGGGCGCGACTCGCCCCCTCACGCGAGTCGATCTGCAAGCCGCGTTGCAGCAGCGCCCGCGCCGATGGCCGAGTTGCAAGCAGAGGGCCGCAAACCTCGTGGTACGCGCGGAGCTGCGCGTTAGCGAACCCTCATCAAACCCACATTTCCGTCTCAAGCCTTGTTAGGATGCCGCGACCTTCCGGCTGAATCCTCGCCAGATACCGCGGGGATCGGGGGACCCAGTTACTGGGGCGAATCGCGGCCACTTGCCGCGTAGCGCCATCTCTTTCGGCGCGAGCCCGTCAGCTAACCCCGTAAGCGACGAAAGAGCAGATGTACGAAGGCGCAGCCCATTCGCGGAGAACGCAACCAGCCTGCCTACGCCGGCGGGCGCCAGGTGCCGTCGCATCCAATGGCTGGTCCGCGCGGCCACGACATCGCCGGCCCGGTGCTCTTCTGCTGGCGCTCTGCTTTGCCGCGTGCTTCGCCTTCACATGGTCCGGCCATCTCACAGGCGCCGGGACCACCACGCCGGCGAGCGCCGCGACCTCGGTGCCAAAGTACTTCTTCGGCTTCACTCCGGACTTCGGCGGAGCGGACGACGCCACCCTGAGCGCCTATTACAAGCGCATCAAGAGGGGTGGGGCCCGCTGGGTCCGGTTCGGCGTCTACTGGTGGTACATCGAAAGGACCAAGGGCAACTTCACCTGGTACAGCACGGACCGCTACTTCGCCGCCGCGGCCTGCAGTGGCCTGGTCCCGCTCCCCATGTTCATCGGCTCACCGCGATGGGCGTCAGGAAGGCCGAGCATCCACGCTCCACCGACGCGGGCACATCTGCCCGAGTTCAAAGCCATCATCCGCCGCGTCATAGCCCGCTACGGAGTGGGTGGGTCCTACTGGAAACAGCGGCACCACTGCCTCGATAGCAATGCTCGAGTTCCGACGTGGGCCCCGCGCAGCTGGCAGGTCTGGAACGAGCCGAACATCATGACCTACTACGGCAATCAAGCCGCCACAGCCCAGGGCTACGGCCGGCTTCTGACCGCCGCCGACAATGCGATCAACACATCGGCCAACCCACGCGCCAACACGGTGCTGGGTGGGCTGTCGGGCAGCCAGTCAAGCGACTTCCTGAGGGCGCTCTACAACGCGGTGCCCCACCTCAACTCGCACGTCGACATATTCGACCAGCACGCCTACGCGACCACTCCTCAGAATTCGCTCAACCTCTTGAGAGAGCTTCGCCAGACCGCCAACGCCCACGGCGCCAGACGCAAGCGAATATGGGTGAGTGAGATTGCTTGGTCGAGCTGCTTGCAGAACGGCCATTCATATCCCGCCAGGTGTCGCAACAACGCCCTGGCCAGAAACGAGGCCGGTCAGCGGACCCACCTGGCTCGCATGTACAACCTGCTCATCAACAAGGCTCCATCGTTACGGCTGCGGCGGGTGGCCTGGTATTCCTGGAGAGATCCCAGCCCGTCTCGGGCAACGTGCAACTTCTGCTACGGGTCGGGGCTGTTCCGTCGCGACGGCACCCGCAAGCCGGCTTGGCGCGCCTACGTGAACCTCGCCGGCGGACGGCCCTGAGCCCCGTCTAGACGGCGCCGAGCAGAGCATCCGAATGAGCGACGAGGGCGGCGAGAATCATCAGCAGGACCGAGGGGACCAGCACCAGCGCCACCACCAACTGGATCTTCGGCGCCGCTCGTGCGGAGCGCTCCTCGATCCTTCGCCGCCGCTGACGGCGGAGAGTGGCCGCCTGCTCGTGTAGCTGATCGGCGAGCGGGGAGCCGTAGCGTCGGGAGCGCTCGAGCGCCGACGCCACAGCTCCCAGCCCCGCGCCCGGGGCGCGGGCGCGAAGCGACGCGAGAGCCTCGCGCTGCGGGACCCCACATTGGATCTCGACCACCGCTGCGGCGAGCTCGGCGGCCAGCGGCCCGCTGGCGCCCGCCGAGATCTCGCCCAGGACGGTCGCTGGACTTCGTCCTGCCGCGGTGCCGACCGCGAGCAGGTCGAGAGCGTCGGGCAAAGCGGCCTCGATCCGGGCCTGCCGCCGGCGCGCGGCCCTCTCCAGCAGCGCCTCGGGGGCCACGAACCCGGCCGCGGGCAGCGCGACCACGATCAGGACCGCGAGCCTGGCGGGCAATGCCGGGAAGGCGACCGCCGCCAGCAAGGCGCCCACGGCGACCCCGCCCGCCTTTCCGGCCAGCACCGCCGCCACAGGCACACGCTGCCCGAGACCGGCTCGCTGAAGTCGTTGCGGGACGCGAAGCCACAGCGCGGCGCCCGTGAGCGTCCGTACCCGGCCGCCGCTGAGCGTCGCCGCCACGCCGCGCATCGAACGTCCGAGCTCCTCGCCCCTGCTCCCCGCCAGCTCCCACAGCGCGGCGGCACCGAGCAGGACGGCAATCGCGACCAGCATGGGGCCGGCCGAAAGACTCATCCGTCGTCGATCCGGCTGAGGCGCCGAATCGCCACGAAACCACCGAGCTGAAAGGCGGCGGCGGCCGTCAGCAGCCCTGCGGATTCTCCTTCGGAGAGCAGGCCCTCGACGAACCCGGGCTCGATCAACTCCGCGAACAGCGCCGCTCCCGCCGGCATGGCGACGACGAGCAGACCGGTGAAGCGCGCCTGCGCGGTCGCCGAGCGGGCGTCGGCGGCGACCCGGTCGCGCTCGGCCGCCGAGCCGGCGAATCGCCGCAGGAGGCCCGCGAGGTCTCCGCCCGCGAGCTGCTGTGACAGCAGCGCGGCCGCGAACGAGTCCACCCGCGGTGACCGCAGGCGGTCCTGGAGCGCTGCCAGCCCCTGGGCGGTCGACGCCCCCAGCTCGAGTTCGGCGCGCAGGCGCGCGAGCTCGGCCGCCGGGGGTCCGTCGATTGAGCTTGCGGCGGCGACGAGCGCGGCGCGGACCGAACGGCCGCCCGCGAGCGCGTCGGCAACCGCGGTGGCGACCTGCGGCAGCCCGCGTTCGACGGCCCGCCGGTAACGGGCCCGGCGGCGCGCCACCGCCCAGGCGGCCGCGCTCGGGCCGGCCACGGCCCCGAGGGGCGCCGGCCCCGGGCCGGCCACGAGCAGCGCACCCACCAGCAGCGCCCCGGTCCCCACCGCCGCCAGCCGGCGCCGTTCGGACTCCGTCGGGGCGTAGCCCTCACGGCCGGCGCGCCGCAGCGGCTCGATCGCATCGGCCAGCCAGCGCCCGACTGCCGGGGTGGCGACCACCGCCTCTCGTACTGCCACCGCCGCCATTCCCCCCGCCGCCGCGGCAAGCACGATCGGGGCCTCGGTCACCACCACGCCTACCAGCCCGTCGCCATCATCTGTGCCATACCTCTTGGATGCCCACGCCGCCCGCGGCCCGCACCACCTCGCCGACCTCGACCACCCGGCGCTCGCCTCGGGGCGATCTGGCCAGATGCACGACCAGCTCGATGCCGCGTCTCACCTGCTCGCGAATGGCCTCGTGCGAAAGCCCGACACCGGCCATCAGGGCCAGGGTCTCGAGGCGACGCATGGCGTCGGCGGGCGAGTTCGCGTGCAGGGTCGAGAGCGCACCGTCGTGTCCGGTGTTGAGCGCCGTCAGCAGGTCCAGCGCCTCCCGCCCCCGCACCTCGCCGATCACGATCCGGTCCGGCCGCATGCGCAGCGCGTTTCGAAGCAGGTCGCGAATCGTCACCTCGCCACGCCCCTCAACGCTCGCCGGGCGGCTCTCCAGGCGCACCACGTGGGGCTGGCGCAGGCGAAGCTCGGCCGCATCCTCGATCGTGATCACCCGCTCCTCGGGGCCGATGTAGGCCGAGAGTGCGTTCAGCAGCGTCGTCTTTCCGGATCCGGTGCCGCCCGAGATCAGGATGCTGCGCCGGGCGCGCACGGCAGCCGCCAACAGCTCACGAAGCTCTGCGGTGATCGTGCCCCAGGCAACCAGCTCGTCGGGCCCGGGGCGAGCCCCGGTGAAGCGGCGAATCGAGAGCGCCGGGCCGTCGACCGACAGCGGCGGGATGACCACGTTCACGCGCGAGCCATCGGCCAGCCGGGCATCCGCCATCGGGCTGAGCTCGTCGACTCGGCGACCGAGCGGAGCGAGGATGCGCTCGATTGCGTCGCGAAGCGCGCGCTCCGAAGGGAATCGGACCTCGGTGGGCTGGATCCGGCCGTGGCGCTCGACGTAGACCTCGTCGGGTCCGTTGACCATCACCTCGGTGACCGCGGGGTCGGCGAGCAGCTGCTCGAGCGGACCCAGGCCCACCGTGTCGCGCATGATCAGCTCGCGGATTCGGGCCCGGCGCGGCTCCGAGAGCACCGCGGCATGGTCCTCGACGAGCTCCGACACGGCCGCCTCCAGGTCGTCGCCGCGGCCCCTGCCGGCGGCCGCCTCGGCACGGCGGCGCTCCACCAGCCGCCGACGCAGATCGGCGGCGAGCGCCTCGGCGTGGCGATCGGCCGCTCCCACGCCTAGGTGAACCCCACCACCGCGGGCAGCGCCCCATCAGAACTCCAGGCGGGTTTCCTCCAGGTCGGGGTCGCTTGCCGAAGGTGCCCCGTCCGGTGCCCTCAAGCCCGTCGGGACTCGGCGGGGACGCCCCACCTGCCAGGGATCCCGATCGCCGCGAGCGTCAGCGCGAGGCACCCCGCAACCAGGAGGTAAGGGACGGCATCGGAGGTGCCATCGGCGAGCCATGCGCCTCCGGAGCCGCCCATGACCTCACCGCCCGCCCAGCCGAGGTTGACGAGCCCAAAGGCGAACCCCTGGTCGAGGCCCGTCGCATCGGCGGCGTCGGAAAGCAGCGCCATCGCGGGCGCCCAGAAGAAGGCCATCCCGACGACCGCCACCACGATCGCCGCCGCCAGCGCCAGAACGGCACCGGGCAAGGGAAGGATGAGGGCGGCAAAGAGCGAGACCAGCAAGCCGGCCCGGATCGGCGCCATCCGCCCGCGCCGGTCGGACAGACCGCCGAACAGCCGGCTGGCGAAGCCCTCGACCGCCGCCGCGGCGAGGAAGATGGCGCCAATCGCGACTCCGCTGGCGCCCAGCTCGTCGAGCCGCAGCGGCGCCAGGACACCCAGGACGCCGGAGAACAACGCCGGCAGCGAGATCAGCCAGAAGCCTGCGACCACGGGCCGGCTGGCCACGGTCCGAAGGACCATGGCAAGCGGCCTCCGGGGCGGGGGCGGCGCGCCGGGCGTGGACAAGGCCCAAGCGCCGAGGGCGACGCCGAGCAGGGCGACCGTGGCGAACACCGGCTCGGGGCCGATCACCGTGGCCGCTCCGCCCAGCAGGGGCCCCAGCATCACCCCCGCGATCGCGGCGGCGATCGCGGACCCGATCAGCTCTCCGCGGCGCCCGCGTGGCGACAGCGCCAGAAGCCATGCCAGCCCGCCGGCCCAGGAGAACGCGCCCCCCACCCCCTGCACGAGGCGAGCGCAGTCGAGGGTGACGATGTTGTCGGTGAACGCAAAGACGAGGCTCGCCGTCGACATCAACGCCAGGCCGATCAGCACCGTCGGCCGGGCGCCCAGCCGGGTCGCGAGCCACCCACCGGGCAGCGAGCCGATCAGGGTTCCGGCGCCGTAGCAGGCCGTCAGGATCCCCGCCGCCGACTTGGACAGGCCGAGCTCGTCGACGTAATGAGGCAGCAGCGGGGTGATCGCCGCATAGAACATGGTGTCGACGAGGACGACGGTGGCGACCAGCGGAAACAGGCGGCGCACGGCTCAGCGACTCGCCAGCTCGACGGACGCCGTGACGGCGAACAGGATTCCGATGGCGAGCACCGCGGGCCAAATATAGACTCGGGTCGAGGAGCGTGACATGGCCGAGATCGACGTCCAACAGGCCGACATCACGAAGCTCGAGGTGGACGCGATCGCCAATGCCGCCAATACCGATCTGAAGCACGGTGGCGGCGTCGCCGGGGCGATGGTTCGCGCCGGAGGCCGAGTGGTGCAGGACGAAAGCGACGCGCTGTCGCCGATCGGCCTCGGCGAGGCCGTCGCCACGAGCGCCGGTGAGATGCCCGCAAGGTGGGTAATCCACGCCGCGACCATGCACCTGGGCGGGCCCACCTCAGCCGAGATCATCCGCGAGGCCACGGCCAGCAGCCTGAGGAAGGCGGACGAGCTGGGGGCGAAGTCGCTCGCCCTGGTCGCCTTCGGCACCGGCGTCGGCGGCTTCCCCGTCGACGAGGCCGCGCGGATCGAGGTCGGGGAGGTCCGCCGGCACCTGGAGCAGGGCGGCAGCCTGGAACGCGTCGTGTTCGCCGTCTTCGGCGACGATGCGCGGGCCGCGTTCGAGGAGGCCCTGGCAGCCGACTAATGCGGGATCAGCCGCACCTGGCGACAAGGGGTAAGCCGACGACACCTGCGCTCCGGCGCTATCGCCCACGCAGTATCTCGCTAGAGGCGGGTCACGTCCTCGCAATCGCGTGCGACCTGCGACTCGGCGTTGGTTCGCACCCGGTCGAAGCCGAGGCCGCAGCGGATCTGGTTGACGCCGTCGAAGTCAATGATCCAATCATCGTTCTCGCCGCCGTCGAGGAGGTCGGCACCCGTCGCGCCACGGATCTGATCGTTGCCGGAGCGGCCAAAGACCGTGTCATTGCCCTTTTCTCCGCGAATCGAATCGCCGCCGCTATCGCCTCCGATCCAATCGTTGCCGGAATCGCTTCCGATCCGGTCGCCGCCGCTGGCGCCGAAGATCGTGTCGTTGCCCTTGCCCCCGTGGACATTGTCGCCGTTGCGCCCGCCCTGGATCCGGTCGTCGCCGGGATCGCCGCTGATGTGGTCGTGCCCGGGTCCACCTCTGATCTCGTCGCTTCCTGTGCCACCCTCCATGATCGTCTCGTCGCCGGGTCCGCCCAGCAGGCGATCAGCGCCGTTGCCCCCGAACAGCCTGTCCTTTCCGAAGCTGCCCAGAACAACATCGCGGTCCCGCTGCCCGAACAGGCAGTCGCGTCTTTGTCGCCCTACGAGCGTGTCATCGCCCTCGCCGCCTCGCAGGATGTCTCGCCGTCCACTGCCGCCCAGAGTGTTGTCACCCCGTCCGCCCTGAACGGCCTTACCGGGAGGGAAGATCGGTCGCTGATCGCAAGGCGGCGGGTAGCGGTCCGGCGGGATGACATGAACAGCCGGGTAGGCCGACGCCGCCGCGAAGGCCATCACGACCGCCAGCGCAGTGATCAGGCGTCTTGTCATCGGCCGCGCTCTACCTCGCTACCGGCGCGTGACCTGCTCGCAGTTGGCCGCGACCTCCGACTGCTTGTTCGTCACCACGCGATCGAGCCCCGGCCCGCAGGAGATTCGATTGCGGCCCCGAAGGTCGCGGATTCGGTCATCACCTGGGCCTCCGACCAGCAAATCGTCGTTGGCCTGGCCTTTGATCAGGTCGTCACCCCGGTCGCCGTAGATCCGGTCGCGAACCTCGTTTCCGCCAATGTCATCGTCGCCCCTGGACCCATGGAGCAGGTCCGCGCCATCGCGTCCGATGATCGTGTCCTCGCTACGACCCCCGCGGGCGTCGTCCTTGCCTGTCCCGAGCACGAGCTTGTCCCTGGCCCGCCCTCCCCTGGCCCGCTCCGCGCCCGGGCCACCATTGATGTAGTCGAATCCGCCCTCCCCGAAAAGACAGTCGGACTCCCTGCCCCCAAAGATTCCGTCCATGCCGTCCCCGCCGCGCAACAGGTCTCGCTGAGCCGTGCCGTGCATCCTGTCGTTGGCTCCGTCTCCTTGCAGCGCGAGGCCATCCGGATCGCAGCCCGGGGGGTATTCGCTCGGCGGGATCGAGGTCACGGCGGCGTAGGCCGTCGCCGCCGCGAGGAGCATCACGACCGCCGCGGCTGGAATGAGGCGTCTCGCCATCGCCCCCGAATTGTCCCGCCTGCCGTCTTCGGCGCGAATACCCCAAGGGCTAGACCGGCGACACCCGGACTCCTGCGGCATCGCCCGCGCAGTATCTCGCGACGGGGGGAGGGTCGGGTAGCGGCACCGCAAGGCGCAGGACACCCCGGGTGGCTCGCTGTGGAAAAAACTTGAAAATTTCGCGAAAAGTCGGCTACTCCCGCAGCCCAGCGGCTTCGAGGGCCTCTCGGTGGGATTGAAACCACTGGAAGCGCACGGCCAATCCATCACGGACAGTCCATACGTAGCCATGTTCGCCCGCTACTGGAACCCCGCTAACCGAACCAGACGCTGTGTAGTGAGCAAGTACGACGGTCTTGTCACCTGCATCAATGATGCGCTCGATCTTGATCTCGAAGTCCTCGCAGGTGTCGCGTACGAGAGCAAGGGCCTTGCGCCCGTGGCGGGTACCCGGCTCCACAGCGTAACTCGGGTTCACGTACTCCATGTCCTCAGCGATGAAGTCCCGAGCCGACTCCTCCCGGTCCCAAGCGTCGTAAATACGCCGCACCAACTCCACGTTCTCCTGCGACATCGTCTACTCCGAAAGCGCGGCGGCTTCGAGGGCTTCCTCGTAGGTCATGTAGTTCGCAATCCGGACAAGTTCCCCCTCCCGGAAGGTGTGGACCTGAGCGAAGTGGATCTCAACCGCCGCCCCGCTGCCCGCGCCCCGGCCCCGCTGGCAGGCTTTGACGATCACCTGATCCCCATGGTCGATCAACTCGTCGGCCTGCAGCTCCCATTCTTCAAACGGGAACACCTTGAACCAGTCCTCCTCGAAGAATGTCCAGATTTCGTCAGGTCCGCGATAGGTGCCAAGGCCAGGAACCCCGGTAGAAGAGGCATCCCACACGAACTCCGGGGACATTCCGCGACGAAGGCCTCGATTCCATCCCGGTTGAACGCGTCAAAGCCTCGCCGCACAACCTCCACGTTCTCCTGCGACATCGCCCGCGCAGTATCTCGCGTCGGCGCCCGCCGGTCAGTGGCACAGTGAGCGGGCTAGCTTCCCTAAAAATCTCGGGGCAGGGCCTTCAGAACCGCCAGCGAACGCGGTTGTCGTTGGTGGATAGCGCGATACCGATCGTGCGAGGGGCGTAGGTCACCCCGGACCGTCCAGGCATGCCATCTGTAGTGCCTGATCCCGCTCGGGGGTGGACTCATGCGCAGCGCCTTCCTATGTGCCCGCCTTGCCACGTGCCGCGCTCTGTCGACACCCCACGCCCACGGCCCGGATGCTGGTCAGGTCGGCGCCCTCATAGCGGGTGTTGGGATATGGGTTGCGCACGGAACGGCAATGCTTCGCCGCACTTGCGCTCGGCACGACCGCCACCATCGCCAGACCAGCGAACAGAGCCACCGTCAACGTCGCGACCTTCCTCATAGCGCCTCCCTCGTTAACAACAAGTGCCTCAGCCAAACCGAGTCTATGCGGCATTTTTGGCGGGCGCAGACGCAGAGTGACCGGGGAGCGAGCTCCTAAAATCGCGCCGCCTACTCCCGCAGCCCGGCGGCTTCGAGGGCGGCGTTTCTTACCTGCGCTCGGCGTGGATCAGGTTCACCAGCGACGGGCGACCCCGGTCAAGGACTGCGCGTAGCCCCGAAGAGCGGCGGCTGAGGTCAGCGCCTGGTAGCCGAACAGGTAGCTGAGGAACCCGCGCCGATCAGGCTCCATGTGGATGGCGAGGCGGCTGAACACCCAGCGCTCCTGCCAGTGGCGAAGGAGGCCATAGATCAGCAGGGTGATCGGAATGACCAGCATCGACCACCACGAGACCAGCAAGGGGTACCCGAAGATGAACAGGATCACCCCCGGCACCCAGAAGAAGATGTAGCCGATGTCGAGCAACGGCACGAGGTAGTCGATCCCCGCCACCGCCTTCGCCAGGACGCGCGGTTGGCGCTGGGGCGGGTTGGCTTCGATCCCTTCGACCATGCCCCGCGCCCAACGCGAACGCTGCTTCATGAACCTGCGGACCCGCTCGGGAACCTGCGTGAAGCCAACCGCGGTGGGCTCGTACTGAACGACGCCGCGTTTGTCCAGCAGAGTCCAGGTGAGCACGATGTCTTCGCCGATCGCGTCCGGCCAGCCGCCGACTTCGCGAAGGTCCTCCGTCCAGTAGGCCGAGAACGCGCCCTGAGCAACGAGGGCGCTGTTGTAGGCCGACTGCATGCGCTTGATGCCGTTGATCCCGAGCCGGTAGTCCCAGCCCTGCATTCGAGTGAGGAGGTTGGCGGTCTGGTTTTCGACCACGAGCGCCCCGGCGCACGCGCAGACGCGCTGGCCCTGGGGACGGCTGGTGACGCGGGAGACGAGGTAGGTGAGCGCGTCGCGGTGCAAGTAGGTGTCGGCGTCGACGCTCACCACCAATGGGGTGGTAACAGTGGCTAATGCCGCGTTCAGGGCCTTGAACTTGCCCATCTCCTTTTCGAAGACCCGCCGGTAGCGAAGACCGAGCCGCTGCGCGGTCTGCTCGGCCAGTTCCGCCGTCCGGTCGGTCGAGTTGTTGTCCGCCAGCACGACCTCGATCGGTCCGGGATAGGTGAGGTTGGCGATCCGCTCGATCGTCGGGGTGATCGCCTCCTCCTCGTTCAACGCCGCGATGATCAACGTGACCGGCGGCCACTCGCCCTCTGGCCATTCGCCGCTCGGTGGGTGCAAGCGCGGAAACCGGTAGGGGGACAGAATCAGCGTGAAGGCGAGGAACCCGATGATCAGAGCGGGGATGTAAGCGAGCAGAGTCGGGATCAGCCAGGCCGCGATCGGCCCAATCGCTGCTTCGAGGTCCGACCTCCACGGAGCCGAGAGGTAGACGGCGAGCGCGACGTAGGCGATCGTCAGCGAGAGCGCGCCACTGAACAGCCACGTTGGCCGCGGGCCAAAGGCAGGCCTTGGCGCTTCGTCAGCCCTCCGAGCCCTCGGCCTCGGCCGGCCTCCGAGCCGGGCTGACTCGGACATGGGTCGACCGTACGCCGGTCACACGCGGGCCGCAACCCGATATTCGTCCAGGGGTCTGTGCGGCGTATGCCACGTTCTCCTGCGACATCGCCCGCGCAGTATCTCGTGCCATGAGCTGTCTGCCAGGGCCGGAGCCCGAAGGGGGCGAAGATGGCAGGGGGGCGAGCCGCCCCACCAAGAGAGAATCGCCCCCCGCATCCCAAAACGTTGTGCTGTTCAATAAGTTGCTCGAGTTGGCCGAACGTCGGGGCCCTAGTCCCGCAGCCCGGCGGCTTCGAGAGCTTCGGTCGGGTCAAGGTAAATGCGCTTGCGAACGATTCGTCCACCTTCGAGTTCGTAGATGGTGGCGAGACGCACTTCGACCCGCACGCCGCTCTCCTTGCCTTTTCCGTATTGACTGAAGACCCCGACCACCCTGTCGTTGCCAGCGTCGATCAACCGCTCAAGCTGATTCTACCACCCCTCGAAGTCTTCGTTCCAGTAGCGCTTGAACTCTATGAATCCTTCGCGCCCCCTAAAGCTCCGAGGCCCTCTAAGCCACGCCCAGTTATCCACTCAGCGTCTGCAGCAACCATCGCTTTATCCAACGCTGCGCCTTGATCCCCGCGCTCCAGCCCTTCCTGTAAAGCGTCCAATACCTGTCGCACTATTTCCACGTTCTCCTGCGACATCGCACGCGCAGTATCTCGCGGCGAGGGAGCGTCCGCATGAGGAAGCCCGAAGTTGGAGTCAGGCGGTCGCGCTACTCGGGAACCGTGCGGCGGGCCACCCACCCAAAGAGGAGGAGGACGAGGATCACACCGATCAACGCACTGAGGATGCCGCCCCAATCGAATACGTCCTCATCGCCGATCCCGAGGACGCCGGTGAAGATGAGCCAGCCGACCGTGGCTCCGAACAGGCCCAGAACGATCCACACCAGCCAGTACTTTGGTCCCTCCATGTTCTGGAATATGTCGTTGGGGACGAGTGCCCGGCCGATGAAGCCGGCCACCAACCCGAAAAGCAGTGCTCCGATCAACTCGACACCTCCTATGAAGGTGATCCTGCCTATCCCCCGTGCGGAAGGCGGCTACCCGAACCCTACTCGCAACCGTCGCTGGCTCCTAGAAGCGGGGCGGCCCGTCCACGTTCCCCTGCGACAGCGCCTACTCCGAGAGTCCGGCGGCTTCGAGGCGCCGCTCCGTACGCACCCGCGCGTGTTCGTCAGCTGCTCTCGCTCAGCACCAGAGCCCTCACCTTACCCTTTTCCTCTCGCTGCCGTCGTAGTTGACATCGATCGCCCACCTCTCGTCTCTGTATTGAAGCGGATCCGCTATCGCCTTTCTTCTGTTGCGCTTCGTGATCAGGGTTTGAGACCGAGGATTTCGCGGTCGATCAGGCGAGCGATCTGATAGTGGAACCTGACATGGCCGATGCGGTACGTGCGGTCATTGTTCACCCTTTAGCGGCCGTTGTCTACCTGTTTGCCTTACTGGTCGATCGAACCGTAGTGGCCATCGCGCGTGAAGAAGTGCGAGTGGCGCTGCGGTTCGGCGCCTCAGCAGATGTGCTCCTCGCTAGCTAGTCGTTGCTTTGTCTTGTCTGTGTAGTAGTCGCCGTTGTCTCTCTGCTCTATCCGTCCTAGTTGTCTCTTCTTTAGCTCTTTTTCTATTCCGCTGCACCCATGCGTCTGCTGCTAGTGCCCCTAGATCGCGGTCTTCGCCAGAGCGAACGCAGTGGGTGCATTACTCGCCGACGCCGCAACGCCGAGGGCGGTGACGGCGAGGAGTATCGCCATCACGAGCGTCAGATGGACCGAAGTTGTTGACGCACCGGATACCTTCCGTTCCGTCGAGTGGCGGACACCAAATGCGTCGGCAAGGCGATCAAGGCTCGTCGGCAGTTCAGCGATCCGCCGGTGGAGGCCGAGCCTCTCACTGAACGTGGAGCGAGTCAAGAGGAGCGTCGGCAGGCCGCGACACGATCTCCACGTTCTCCTGCGACATCGCCTACTCCGAGAGTCCGGAGCGCCTTCAGCCCACCAGCTCGCAACCGGCTGCGGCTTGTGCGGCCAGCATCTGCTCCTCGTCCGGCATCGGATGGTCCGCCGGGGGGAGCGTGCGGCTGCGAGCCGGGTCGCTCGTCGCCCTGACCAGGTCCTCGAACCCACCCGGCGTGAGGATGAACAGCATCCGGGAGCCGGTATCGCCCACGCTGTAGCGGTGCGGGATGTCACGCGGACCGAAGACAAAGTCACCGGGACTCGCCTCAATCGTGGTACCTCCAACCTCGAACGTCACATCGCCCTCGAGGACCCAGAAGGCCTCATCTTCCTTGTGATGCACATGCAGCGGCGCGCTGACGCCGGGTGGGTCCGTGACTTCCACCACCGTCAGGGATCCGCCGGTATCCGCTGCCGTTGCCTTGATCACCGCCAATCCGCCAAGCCACCAGCGCGCCTCTCCGTCGTCGCTTCGAACTGCAAAGGCGTCAGCCATCGGTCCTTCCTTTCTGCCGTGCGACATCGCCCGCGCAGTATCTCGCGCCGAGAGGGGGACGGTCGCGCAGCGCCACCGCAAGGCGTTAGGACGCCCCGGGTGGGCTCGCTGTGAAAAAAACTCCGAAAATTTCCCGAAAAGTCGGCTACTCCTGCAGCCCGGCGGCTTCGAGGGCTTCGGCGCGATGGCCCGAAAGAGCGATCAGTGACGGCGACCCCACCCAGCCAGGAGCCAGGTCCAAGAACGCTTGCCGCAGCGCGGACAGCGTGTCCAGGAGCGTGTCATGGTCGCACCGCAATGCTGGCAGGACGGCTTTGGCTTCACGACCATTGCTCAATCCCTCGCCCCCGATATCGCCTACTCGGAAAGCCCGGCGGCTTCGAGGGCTTCCGCGTGATCCCAGACGAACTCGACGAATATGACTTTGCCCTTGCGCACCGTAAAGACGCTCGTCATCTCGAGCGTTGTTTCGGGGCCGTGGCCGACCCCACGCAAGTGGAATCTCAGGACAACTCGGTCGCCTGCGTGGAGGAAGTCGGTGATCGGTTCAACGGCGTCGGTATCCCACGCTTCGCGCATCCGCTCGTACTGACGCATGGCCGCCTCACGCCCGACGAACGGCCCCGGCTCCGGCCAGTCTTTCGGGATCGCATGATGACGTCGGGGTCGTAGAGCTCACAAAGGGCATCCATGTCCCCGGCGTTCCACGCCTCGAACGCAGCTTGGACGACTTCGACGTTCTCCTGCGACATCGCCTACTCCGAAAGCCCGGCGGCTTCGAGTCCCTCTTGCCAGGTTGAGAAGGCTCTAAGTCGGATGACCTTGCCGCCCCGCACCAGGAAGTGCATGGCGAACTCTTGGTCGAGTTCATTCTGACTCGCGCCTCCCCTGAGATGGCCATGGCCCAACAGCACCACCGAGTCCCCCAGATCCCGGAGCTCGCTTTCTTCCACCTCAAATACCTCCCAAGGTTCCCAGGCCTCAGCGAACCCGCTAGAGACCTGGTCCCGGCCTCGGTACACGGGGCGCTCTACAGCGGCAGGACCTACGGGTTCCCATTCGATTTCGGGGTCGAACCTCTCGGTCATGGCTGCCAGGTCGCGTCGGTTGAAGGCGTCAACCAACTGCCTTACGACCTCTCTGTTCTCCTGCGACATCGCCTACTCCGAAAGACCGGCGGCTTCGAGGGCTTCGGAGCGGTCCGTGAACCACTCGTCGCGGCAGAGTTTCCCGTAGCGGAAGGTGACGACGAGCCAGGCGTCGAACCCGACATCTGCGCCGCTTGCTTTCCGGCGCACCTCACGCCCACGATGGACCACGACTTTGTCGGCCTCAGCATCGATCACCTCGGCGTCGTCAGCGTCGAATGGCTCGAAAGCCTCGGTGGCCTTGGCATAGAAGTCCCAGGCAGCCTCGCGACCGCGAACCGCACCTTCCGGCCAGTCGCGGAAAGGGACGACTTCGTAGTCGGGGTCAGAGAGCGCCAGAAACGCAGACCGGTCGCCCCGGACAAGAGCGTCCACCAATTGGCGCCAGACCTCCACGTTCTCCTGCGACATCGCCCGCGCAGTATCTCGCTATCTGTCGGTGCGCTTCTGAATCTGTTCGCAGTCGGCGGCGACCTCCGACTCTCCATTGGTCACGACCGAGTCGGTTCCCTCACCGCAAGGCCGGGAATCATGCTGCCGCTTACGCCGGCGAGGAAGGCCGCCGGGGTGACTGGCGGCGCGTGCCAAGGGGGACGGTCTGGCCACGGCACCGCACGGCGTAGGACGCCCCGGGTAGCTCGGCGTAAGGGCCGCGTTCGAGGAGGCCCTGGCAGCCGACTAGTGCGGGATCAGCCGCACCTGGCGAGCGAAGTTCTCGGCCTGGATCAGCCGCAGGGCCTGTGGTCGGCTCAGTGCCAGGGTGGCGGTCCAGGCGTCTGGGCCAGGCCCCGGCAGGCCATCGCCTGCCCCGGAATCGCCCGATTGCCCGAGCGCGAGCAGCCTGACGCGCTCGGCGGCGACGTAGGTCCGGCCGCTGCCGCCCCCGGGCCCCGGCTCGGTGGTGACGATCACATCGACGCTTCGCGTTCGAGGGTCGCGGCCCGCCGCCAGCGCCTCCGCCCCGGTGACGGAGATCTCGACCGGCTGGCGGCCACCGCCGAGGCGCGGACGACCGCCGCGGTGATGCCGGACCGGATCCTCGAGCTGCCAGGCGAGCACGTACGCGCCCGCCGGAATCCCCGCCGCCGGAGCGCGGCCGATCGCCTGCTCAGGCACGGTCAGTGCACCCGCAGGGGCGAACCGCTGCGGGATTCGCCGCACTTCGAGCAGCCTGTGCGCTTGGGCGGCTCGCAGTGGCCGTCGCGGCGGAATCTCAGCCCTGGCGACGACGACCGGCCGCAGCGGGCCGAGCTGGCTCTCAAGATCGGTTCGGTAGCCGCCCGCGACGGCCGCGGCCAGCCCGGCGCACGCAAGGGCGGCGCCGCCGAAGGCGATCGCCCTCGCGCGCCTGCTCATGCGGCCGCGGCCAGCTGCTCCCGGGTGTCCGCAGCGCTGCCTGCAACGGCGGTCCGCGCGACCGCGAGCGGCGGGTCGGCAAGCGGCAGCTCCAGGATCGCGACCCAGATCCCATTCGAGCGCCGGACGAGGAACCGCCCGCCGTGGCCCGCGGCGATCGAGGCGACGACGCGCAGGCCGTGGCCGCGGCGAGGGTTGCGGCGGGCGCCGCCGTCTCCGATCCGGCGCAGGGCTGTGTTGTTGGAGACCGAGATCCGTATGCCTCGGGCGCAGATCGCCGCCTCCATCCAAACCCGCAGGCCCCCGTGCTGGATGGCGTTGGCGAGCAGGTTGTCCAACGCCTGCGCCACTCGGCACGGGTCAATCATCGCCATCGGCGCTCCTGCTCGCCAGTGCAGCTCCAGCGAGCGGCGCGCCTCGGCCGCGGGACCGCGCCAGCGCTCCAGGCTGGATTCGACCAAGGCTCGGCAGGCCACCGGCCGCGGAGCCAGGATGCGCGGTACGCCGTTGATCTCGCGGTCGAGATCTTCGAGGGCAACGAGTGCCAGGTCGGCCGCCTCGGGCGCCGGCGACTGGGATCGCGGCGCCAGTGCCAGCGCCTGCAGCGGGCGGCGCAGCTCGTGCAGGGCACCGTTGAGCGCCGCGCGACGCCGCGCCTCCCGCAGCCTGTGACCGGCAATGACCGCGGCCAGGGTGAGGCCGAGAGGCCAGGCGGCGCCGTTGAGCTCGGCGAGCGTTCTCATCCCCACACCCATCCCGGGCCGCTCAACCATCGATCAGCCGGTAGCCCACGCCCCAGACGTTGACCACGTAGCGACCGTCCCGGGGATCGAGCTTGCGCCGCAGCCGGCTGGCGTGCGAGTCAAGCGTGCGAGTGCGACCCATGGAGCGAAACCCCCACACGTCCCGAAGCAGCTCCTCCTTGGTGAACACGCGCGTCGGCTCGGCCGCCAGCATCCGCAGCAACGAGAACTCCTTGTTTGCGAGCCTCACCGGCCGATCGGCGACCCTGACCTCGCGACGGGAGGGATCGATGAACAGCTCCCCCACCCGCCGCGGGCCCTCGCGCCTGGGGTCGCGCCGGCGCAGCACGGAGCGGATGCGGGCGGTCAGCTCCGGCATGTGGAAGGGCTTAACCACGTAGTCGTCGGCGCCCTCGGCGAAGCCGCGCACCCGGTCCGTGGAGGTGCCGCGACCGGTGAGGACGATCACCGGGAGGGCCGGGTCGTAGCGGCCGATCGCTCCCTCCGAGGCGCGAATCTCGCGCAGGACGTCCAACCCGGACGCATCTGGCAGGACCAGATCGAGCAGCAGCAGGTCCGGCTGTTTGTAGTGGCACAGACGCAGGGCGTCCGAGGCTGACGGCGCGGGCAGGGCGCGAAAGCGATCGGCCTCGAGGTGGTCGCAGAGCAGCTCGAGCGTGGGCGCGTCGTCCTCGCAGACGACAACCGTGGCGGCCGGGCGAGCCTGCGCCAGCACTATGCGGCTCCTCGCCGCTCGGCCTCGTCGGCGGGCAGCTCGAGCACCGCCTGAGCGCGTCGATCGAAGGCGAGTCGACCCGGCCGCACGGCGCGATGCAGCGAGACCGGCCGCAGGTCGACATCGAGGAACACGAGGTCGAGCGGGAACCGCATCCCGAAGGTGTGGACACTGCGGCAGCCGGGGAGCAGCAGGCCCGGGCCGGCCGAGCGCCGGTCGAGCAGAGTGAGCCCGAGAAGCCGCGCGCGTCGCGAGAGGGCCACCGGGACCCGGCGCCCGCAGACCTCCGCCCGAGGCTGCCGTCGGAAGCGGCGTGGCTGGCCTGCACCGTTCTCGATCACGACGCGTACAACCCCGCGACCCGGTCGGGCGCCCCTTGGCCTTCGAGGTCAAGGGGCGGCGATCGGTGCAAACGGTCGTTCAGGCAAGGCCGCGCCCACACAAGGGGGGCCGGCATGGGAGAAGATTCGAGTCGTCCGGACCGCCGCGAACACGGGCCCGATCGGAGTCCGAGAAGAGGAAGCATTGGAGAAGGCAACTCGCAGAGGCAACTACGACTCGGGCTCGGACTACGTCCTCGAATACGGCGAGTTGCGGTTCTCGTTCAACGAGCACGACTTCGCGGAGCGGGTGGAGCAGGCGGCGGTGAAGCTCGACTTCGTGGAGGGCGGCCTCGGCGCCGATGAGCTCCAGGATCTGCTCGAGCTGGCCGTGAACGGGGAGATCCGCGAGCCCACGTCATCGCTCGGCGAGCACATCAACGAGCACTGGACGGAGCTGGTCGGCCCCGCGAGTCGCAGCCTCGTGCACTGGATCCGCCGCCTGGTCTTCCGCGGCGCCTGGCTCGACCAGCGGGTGAAGGAGGGTGAGCTCGACGTGGTCTTCGATCCCGACACCCGCAGCTTCGGGTACGTCCAGCCTGAGCGTGACGCCGAGCCGATCGAGCTCTCCCGCGAGCCCTCCTGGGCTCGCCTCGCGTACCGGCGCTAGAGGCTGTCTCTAAAGGCCGCTCAACAGTTCGGAGTTGGTCGGCGAGCTCTCGATCCGCTCGCGAAGCACGGTCGCCGCCTCGGCCGGCGCCAGGTCCGCGAGCAGCGAGCGAAGTCGGCGCACCGCCGCCAGCTCCTCAGGCTGGCGAAGCTCGTCCTCGTTGGAGACCCGGCACTCGCCGGGCCGCAGCGCCGGGACCACGCCGGCGGCTGCCAGCTCGGGGTCCAGCCTGATCAGCGAGCTCTCGGTTGTGATCACCGCGCGCTCCGCCGCCCCCCCGTCCTCGGCTCCCTCGACGACGGTCGCGATCACGGTCAGCGAGCCGATCCCCTCCTCGGCCAGATCTCGCCCGGACCCGAACAGGCGCTTCACCTCGGCGGGATCCCCCGACGCGACCGCCAGCCGCGAAAGCGAGTCCACGATCAGCACGACGTCCGCCCCTGCCTCGGCACGCCGGCGCGCTCGCTCCAGGGCCAGCTCGGCCAGGCGCACCTGCTCGGCAGGCGCCAGCTCGGCGGTCGCGGTGGCGACCTGTGCGTCGGGCAGGGCCTGGCGCCACACGGTCGCCTCCTCGGGCCGCTCGTCGATGGTCAGCACGATCAGCTCCGGTGCCTCGACGGCGACGATCGCCGTGGCGAGGCCCCGCAAGAGCGTCGTGCGGCCGGAGCGCGGCGCCGCCATCACCAGGACCCGCTGCCCGAACGCAAGGGGCGCCAGCAGATCGACGGCGCGGGTGAGGACGTCGGAGGGCTCGTGATCGAGTGGCAAGCGGCGCTTCGGGATGATCGGCGTCAACTGCTCGAACTCGGGGCGATCGGCCGTCAGCGGCTCCGCACCGTTGACGCGATCGACGTGTACCAGAGCGGGGTGGCGCTCGCCACGGTGCGGAGCGCGCGCGGGCCCGGATACTTCGTCGCCTGGCCGCAGCTCGCAGCGGCGCACCTGCGAAGCGGAGATGTAGACGTCTTCGGGGTGCGGTTCGAGCCCGTGCACACGCAGGAACCCGTAGCGCTGGGGGGTGATCTCGAGCACGCCGGTCACCTCCTCGGTGCCCTCCTCGTCGAGCCGTTCCCGCTCGCGCTCTCGGGCGGGAGCCGCCTGAGGTTGGCGCTCCGGCTTGGGTTGCGGCTCCGGCTCGGGTTGGGGCTCCGGCTCGGGTTGGGGCTCCGGCTCGGACTCAGGGGGCTCGCCCGCACCCAGGCGGGCTTCGATCTCACTGAGCAGTTGGGTGCGACGAAGCAGCCGGTACCGCGGCACCCGCAGCTCCGCGGCGATCTCGTGCAGGTCGGCCAGGTGCAGTTCCTGGAGCTTCTCCGCCATTGCGGCGGCAGGATATCCCGCGGGCCGCTTACTAGGCCCGGGTGGCCGCGGCGCGCTTTGCGGCCAAGCCCTGGAGCCACTCACCGAACTCGGGGCGGGACTCCCAGTCCTGCCGGAAGCGTTCGGCGCCGGCGGTGGTCAGCGGGTGCTCGAGCATCTGCCGCAGCACCTTGGCGGGCACGGTGGCGATCTCGCAGCCGAGCTGGGCGGCCGCGATCACGTGCTCGGGGTGGCGGACGGACGCCGCGATGATCTGCGAGGTCACCCCGCCGGCCCGGAAGCACTCGACGATCTCGGCGACCACCTGGCCGGAGTCCACCGAGATGTCGTCAAGACGGCCCATGAAGCACGAGACGTAGGTGGCTCCGGCGCCGGCCGCCAGCAGCGCCTGGTTGGCGGAGAAGACGAGGGTCATGTTCACCGGGGTCCCCTCGGCGGTCAGCGCGTGGGTCGCTGCCAGGCCCTCCCTGCAGAACGGCACCTTGACGGTGACGTGCTCGTGCAGCTCGCGGAGCGCGCGGCCCTCGGCCACCATCCCATCCGGGTCCTGAGAGACCACCTCGGCCGAGACCGGACCCCCGACCAGGTCACAGATCCGGCGAATGATCTCTCCCGGGTCGCCGTCCTCCTTGGCGAGGAGGGAGGGGTTGGTGGTGGCCCCCGCGAGGACGCCCCAACCGGCTATCTCCTCGACCTCGGCGACACTTCCCGTGTCGATGAACAGCCTCATGGCGCTGAGCTTACGCCCTTTCGCGGATCGATCCCCTCGGCTTCCGCGGCGGTCACCCAGGCCTCTTCCTCCTGGCGAACGCGGTCGGCGCTCCATCCCAATTCGGCACCCAGGACCTCGGCGACCGGACGCACCGATTCGGCGTCGCGAAGCTGAGGCGCTGCGAGCAGCCCGAGCCGGGTTCGGCGCAGCAGAACGTCGGCCACCGAGCGCGCCTGCTCGATGCGGGCGGCGATCACCGCCTCCGCCAGCAGGTCGGGCTGGCCGGGAACGATCGGCCAGGTCAGCTCGGCTCGCTCCGCGGCGAGCTTCAGCACGTTGCGGGCGGCATGTCCGTAACGGAATGCCAGCAGCTCGAGGGACCCGTCGGGCAGATCTTCCGGCGAGATGCCGGCGGGTGGTTGGAGGTCGCCCTCGCTGGCCGGCATGCCGAGGGGGATCTCGCTGGTGCGGCAGGGCGCCTCGCGGCCCTCGCGCGTCACCATCCGGTCGACGACCTGCTTCGCCATCCGCCGCCACGTGGTCAGCTTGCCGCCGGTGATCGTCAACAGCCCCGAGGAGGTCTCGTAGAGCTCGGCTCGCCGCGAGATGTCGACCGACTTGCGCGGATCGCCGGTCGAGATCAGGGGCCGGACGCCGGCGTAGGCGCCGGTGAGGTCCGCCGGCGAAAGCTCAAGGCCGAAGAACGAGTTGACGGCGCCGAGCAGGTAGGCGATGTCGTCGTCGGACGGTTGCACGTGCGCGATGTCGCCGTCGTAGTCGCGATCGGTGGTGCCGATCAACGCCCGCCCGTACCAGGGCAGCGCGAAGATCGTCCGTTCCTCGCCCGCCGGCACGATGCAGGCCGCCTGGCCCAGGGGAAGCTTCTCGAGAGAGATGGTGACGTGGGTGCCACGGCTCGGCGCGATCCGCGGGACCTCCTCCTCGGTGAGGATTTCCTCCGGCCGGATGCGGTCAGCCCAGACGCCAGTCGCGTTGACCACGTTGGCCGCCCGGACCTCGAACCGCTCGCCGCTGTCGGCGTCCTGGCAGATGACGCCTGCGGCCCTGCCGTCGTCTGAGATCAGGTCGATCACCTCGGCGCCGTTGCAGAACACGGCGCCGAAGCGCTCCGCCTCGCCCAGCACGGTCAGCACGAGGCGGACGTCGTCGGTCTGGCAGTCGTAGAAGAGGTACGCCTCCTTGGGGTCGCGGGGCGCCAGTGCCGGGATCAGCTCCGCCGCCTCGTTGCCGGGAATCGTGCGATGGCGGTCGGGCGCCCAGTAGTCGTCTTCGGTGTGCTCGAGCTGGGCGCGCTCACGGGAGGCGCGCTCACGGGCCTGGCGTTCGCGCCGCCCCTGGCCAACCCGCGTGGTCGCCATTACGTCGTACATGTTCAGCCCGATCCCGATGCGCCAGTTGCGACGGTCCTCGCCCAGCGTCGGGACGAGGAATGGGATCGGATAGACGAGATGAGGCGCCAGCTCCACCATCAGCTGGCGCTCCAAGAGCGCCTCTCGGACCAGGCCGAGGTCGAAGTTCTGCAGGTAGCGAAGCCCGCCATGAACCATCTTCGACGACCGGCTGGACGTGCCGCACGCGTAGTCATCGCGCTCAACCAGGGCCACCGAGTAGCCGCGCGAGGCGGCGTCCAGCGCCACCCCCGCGCCGGTGATCCCGCCGCCGATCACGACCACGTCGAAGCTCTCGCCGCCGAGTGCCTCGAGAGCGTCGGCGCGGGAAAGCATCAGGTGATCGTCGCGGGATCGGTCATCTCTAGTCGAGGTAGGTGACGGTTTCGGCCACGGGAGCGCGCTCGGGGGCTTCTCGTTCCTGGATCGCCTCGCCCAGGTGGATCAGGCTGACGAAGCGCTCGTTCTGCGGCAGCCCGACCGCCGCCCGTCCGCCCTCGGTTCGCAGCACCTCGGGCGTCCGCCAGTAGCCGGCAAGGCCACGTGCGTGCGCCGCCAAAAGGACGATGTAGGCGGCGCATGCGGTGGCGTGGAGGTCCTCCTCGTCCTGCACCGGATCGCCGCCGAGGACGCACGAGCAGACGACCAGGGTGGGCGCCCGGTCGAGCTTTGACGCCGCCTCGGGTCCGGCGGCCTGCTTGAGGCGCTCCAGCGCGGCCGGCCCCAGCACCCGGAAGCGCCAGGGGTTGGTCAGGTTGTGGTTCGGTGCCCAGCGGGCGAGGTCGAACAGCTCACCCAGCAGCTCCTTGCGCACCGGGCGCGGCCGGAAGGCCTTGTGGGTCCGCCGGCTGCGGATTGCGGTGTCGACGTCCATCGCCACAACGGTACCCCGTGCCGCTCGGGCCACCGAGCCTAGCCGTCAGCGAATTCGACCGATGTGGCCGACCCAATCTCGCCCGCTGGGCCGAATTTGCCGTCCATAGGCCCTGAAACTCGGCCCACCGGTGGTGAGCTGGGGTTCAGGGAAGGTGGCGGCGGTACCAGAAGAAACCGCCCACCAGGGCGGCGGTGAGCAGAGCGAACCCGGCGCCGACGTAGACAGCGGTGCTGAGGCCGGCGTCCTCGCTCGACACGCCAGCCGGAGCCGGGGCGCTAACCGGCTCGCCGGAGGCGAGCTCGCCGGCCGTGTGGGTCGCACCCTGCGAGCGGAGGCTCCCCGGGCTGCCCGCATTGGCGCCCCCGGCACGGGCGGCGCCTTGCGCCGCGCTCGACCCCGCTCCGCCGCCCGCGTTCCCATCCACATCGCCGGCCTGCTTGGGCGTCGATCCGCCTGCGGCGGACGGCTCCGGCACCTGGCGGATCGGGAATGCCTGCCGGTTGACCGCGAGGAGCGCCTGGCTCGTGACCCAAACGGGCGTCTGGTCGCTCGAGGACGAGTACCGGTAGTGGCCGTCGCCGGCCTGTTGCCTGGCCAGGTAGTCGAGCGGGCTGAGCCCGCGGGTGCGCACGGCGGCGGGATTGACACCGGCGGCGACCAGGCCCTGAACCGCCCAGGCGGTCGACTGCGAATTCGTGGGTCCGCTCGCCGCCAGCGCGAAGCCGCCGTCGGCGCGCTGTACGCGGCGCAGGTAGGCGACTCCGCCACGCGTGGCCCGACCCGCGTTACCGGCCGCCACCAGGGCCTGGACCACGGCGCCGGTGCTGTCCGGGTCGCTCGCGGCTTGTGGCTGAAAGCCCCAGCCGCCGTCGCCGTTCTCGGCCTCGTGCAGCCAGGTGGCTGAGCGGTCGAGGGCGGAGCCGCGTGCGCCGGCTGCGCGCAGGGCGAGAATCCCGAAGGCGGTCAGGTTCACCTGCCCCTCGAACGAGCCGCCTGATGACCGTCGTCTGTGCAGCTCGGCGACCAGGTCGCGGCCGCCGAAGCGGCGCGGGCTCACGCCGGCCCCCTCCAGCGCCAGGATGGTGCGCTCGAGGTCGCCAGTCGACCGCAAGTCGCCGGCCTGCGAGCGCAGGTAGGCAATCGGTGAGGGCCCGCCCCGTCGCACCTCGAGCGGGTTGTGGCCGGCGCCCTCCAAGCCCAGCACCGCCCAGCCCGTGATCGCCGGGCTGGATTCGGCCCCCGGGGTAGCGCCGAAGCCTCCGTCCCGGTTCTGGACCCGCTCGAGCCACTCGCGACCGGAAGTGCTCCCACTCCCCAGCGCACCCGGGAGCGGCAAGGCGACCGCCAGGACCAGCAGCAGTGAGGCGGAGGTGGTCGCGGCGCCCGCCCAGTTGAACTCGAACCTGCCGCGGTAGCGGGAGATCATCCGCACCAGCGCGGGCCCTGCGGCGAGCGCCAGGACGACATTTCCGACTGCGTGTGCGACGTTGAACGGGACGCCGCGCGCGGACAGCGCGAGGTAGCGGTCGAGCGACTGCTCGCCGCCGTAGGTGACCATGACGGAGAGGTCCAGCAGGGCTCCGTAGGCCAGCCCCGCGATGCCGCAGGCGGCAGCGAGGCCCGCGCGGCCCATCCGACGCCGGGTAACGATCGCCAGTGCCGCGCCACCCAGCCCGACCATTCCCCAACCGGCCATCTGCCACGGCGTCCACGGTCCCTGACCGAGCCACAGGTTGGATACCACCGCGGCCAGCGCACCGACCGCGAAGCCCGGACCGGGGCCAACGGCGTAGCCGGTGATCAGCACGACGTCGGTGGTGGCGACGACGTTCGGGATCGGCGCGAGAACCAGCCGCCCGGCGACCGCAAGCGCGGCCAGCGCGGCCACCAGGGCGACGATTCGGGCCGGCGGACGCGAACGCTCGTACCAGGCGAAGCCGCCGATCAGCACCAAGGCCAGCAGCAGCCATGCCGCCACCTGCCAGGTCATGGAGCACCACTCCGGCGGCGGCCAGGCGCCTCCGCATCAGCGAGCTGGATGCGAGCGGTGCGGGAAGCGAGCCCGTCGCCGGCGGCAGGGAGGTCGCCGGCAGGGCGAGCCCCGGCGACTCCGTCGGTAGCCCGGGCCAGGTGACGGCGTACGAGCCGAGCGCCTTGCTCCGGCAAGATCGCCCCGGCGACACCGAGGATTCGAGCCACCTCGGTTGCGAAGTACCAGCCGCCGGAGAGCACCTCCTCCGGCGGACCGTCCGCGATCAATACTCCGTCGCCGAGCAACAGGATCCGTTCCGCGAACGAGGCGGCGAACTCGACCTCGTGGGTCGCGATCACCACCGCCGCACCGCCGGCGGCGAGCTCGCCGACCCACTCGGCGAGCTCGGCCTTGCGGGCGCGGTCCATGCCCCGGGTTGGCTCGTCCAGGCAGACGAGGCCGGGAAGCCGGCCAGCCGCCGCCCGCCCGGCCATCACGATCGCCAGCGCCAGCCGCTGGCGCTCACCGCCCGAGAGGTCGCGGGGGTCGGCTTCCGCGGCACCCTCGAGGCCAACCCAGGCCAGGGCCCGGCGGCCCGCCTCGCCGGGAAGCTCATCCGAAACCCGCTCGCGAACCAGGAAGTCGGTGGGGCTCTGCGCCAGGAGCGCGCAGCCTCCGGGCGCCGAGATTCGTCCGCTAACCGGCTCCAGCCGCCCGGCCGCGGCCCGCAGGAGCGTCGTCTTGCCGGCCCCGTTTCGCCCCATCAGGGCCACGCGCTCCCCTGGCTCGATCGCCATCTCGATCCCCCGCAGGACGTCGCGCTCCGCATCGCCGGCGTCCAGCGCCACCCATAGGTCTCGGGCGACGAGGGCGACGTCACCGGCGCCGATTGGCGGCCGTGCGTCCGCGCCATTTGACCCTGCGGAGACTGGGGCGGCGCTCTCCGGCTCGACGCCCGCTCGTCGCAGCGCCACCCGGGCCCCCTTCACTCCCCCGGGGGGCGGGTCGAGGCCGGCCAGATCGAACAGTCGGGCGGCGGGCGTGGCCAGGGCCGGGTCGGTTCGAAGGGCCCACTCCAGAAAGGGCCCGGGAGCGCCGTCGAACCCGATCCGGCCCTCCACCAGGGCCACAACCCGATCGGCGGCAGACAGGCAGCGTTCCAGCCGGTGCTCGGCGAGAATCACGGCCATCCCCCACTCTTCGTTGAGTCGCCGCAGGAGCCCGATCAGCTCGTCGCCCGCCACCGGGTCGAGCTGGGAGGTCGGCTCGTCGAGCAACGCCAGCCGTGGCCGGCCGACGAGCGCCGCCGCCAGGGCCACGCGCTGAAGCTCTCCTGCGGACAGGGTGTCCACGGGCCGATCGAGGAGCTGCGGGATCGCCAGCGCGAGCGCCACCTCCTCCACCGCGCGCGCCCGGGCCGCGGACGGCTCGCCACGCATCTCGAGCGGCAGCTCCAGCTCGCCGCGTACCGTGGTCGAGACGACCTGGGTCTCCGGGTCCTGAGCCACCATGCCGACGGCGCCTCCCAGCGCTGCCGGCCCATGGTCTCGTACGTCGAGGCCGGCGACGCCGATCGCGCCGGCTATCTCGCCCCCGTGGTAATGGGGAACCAGGCCGCAGCAGGCACGCAGCAAGGTGGTCTTGCCGGACCCCGAGCGGCCCGCGACGACGACGAACTCCTCGGGCTGGATCTCGACGTCGATCCCACGCAGGCAGTCGGACCCTCCGCCCGAATAGCGGTAGACGAGCGACTCGATCCGGACCAGCGGCTCAGCCACCCCGCCTCCTACGCTTCGCGGTCACGAACGGAAGTCCCGCGGCCACGGGGATCATGGCGGCGAGGGCCAGCGTCGACGCGTCGGCGTCGACGGCGACCACCGGATAGGGATCGAACGAGCCCACGCCCAGGCCGCGGGCGACCAGCCCCACCGTCGCGATCGCCAGCCCGGCGGCGAAGAACCGGCCGTTGTGGCGGGACCGGCTGCCGCCGCGAGCGGAGCGGGGTGCGCCGCGAGCGTAGCCCCGCAGCTCGAGTGTGGCGGCGACGTCGACGGCGCGATCCAGGGATCCGGCGACCAGGCGCCGGGCCAACGCGGCGCGCCCCACCGGCGCTGCGTCCGGGCCCCGCAGCGCCGCGGCTTCGCTCAGCCGCACATGGTCGGCGGCGGCCAAGGGCACGAGGCGGGCGATCAGGGTGGCGGTCAGCGCCGAATGGCGGGCAAGCGGACGCAACAGGCGCAGCACCCGGTCGGGATCGACGCAGGCGGAGTGCACCGCGAACGCCGCCATGACCACGGCGATGCGAAGCGCCAGGACACCGCCCTCCGCCAGCGCCTCCGCGCTGACGTCGGTGGCGCCCAGGAGCGGCAGCCAGAGCCCATGCGCGATCACCGTGTCGCCGCGCTGCGCAACCAGGCCGTTGACGACGACGACAAACAGCCCGAGTCCCAAGCTCCAGCGGACTGCGGCGGCGAGCGCCGCCCCGGCCCCAGCGGCAAGACCGGCAACGACCACGCCGGCGCCGGCGCCTGCGAGCACGATTGGGTTCGAGTAGGCGAACGCGACGACGGCGAACGAGCCCAGGTAGACGCCCGCCGCGCCCGCGCCCGCGTCGGCGAGCGGCGTGTGCCGAGGGACGTACGCGAGCGACGACCTCAAGCGCCATCGCCTCGGCTGAGCGGCAGCGCGACCGGACGCCCGCCGGGTGGCTGCGCGACCGCGTAGCGGTCTCGCAGAGTTCGCTCGTCGAGCAGGCTCGCGGCCCGCCTGACGGCCTTCCCTGCCGACCCAGTGACGATCCAGGTGGGAGGGTCGTTCTCCCGCCGCAATGCGGCCACCAGGCCGGCCTGCGGTCCCAGGTCCCGGACCGGGGTGCTGGCGGAGTCGAGCGCGATCAGGTGGTATCCGCCGTGCCCCGCCCCCTTGAAGGTCGCGAACACCCCGTTCGCAGCGGGACCGCCGCGCAACCCGTCCACCGCCCCGTCACCGCGGATGCTTGCCCACCGGCCAACCACCAGGCGCATCGCAGCGGCGTCGCTCCCTCGCGCCCGCTTCCCACGGGCGACGGAGGCGCGGACGCCCGCGTCACCGAGCGCCGTAGCGGCGGTATGGCAGGCACTGCCTCCCCCAAGGCAGACGATGCGCACCGCCGCCCGATCGACGCCCGCGGCCGCCTGGGCGAACGGCTCCGGCCAGGACCCGACAACAGCCGGCACGCGCATCGCGTCGGTCCAGTCACGATAGTCCCACCAGATGCGATCGCCGCCCCGAACCCGTACCTCGGCGGAGCCCACCGGAGACTCGATGCCGTTGACATAGAAGAACCAGTCGTAGCGCCGGCCGCCGATCTCGCCCCCGGAGAGGCCGTCGATCGACTGCACGAAGCCGCCGCCGTACCGGGTGGTGACCTGCGCCTCGCGGTCGAGCATGCGAATCACGGTCTCGGACTCGGGCGGGTCGGCGTCGGTGGCCTTGACCAGCGACTTCGACCCGTAGTCGCGGGTCACGGTCAAGGTGGCGGTTCCCTTCGAGGATGGGCCCGAGCCGAAGCCGCAACCGGCGACCGAGGCGACGCAGGCGAGCGCCACCGCGGTCGCCGGGCGGGGTCGGCTCCTGATCACCGACCCCGGCGCCCCGCCGTCACGTCCTTACCACCTGCTCGCAGCTCGAGTCCACGTTGTCGTTCTGATCGCCGGCCTTGACGATCACCCGGTCGTGACCGGTGCCGCACGCGACTTGGTCACGTCCACCGGCCGTGAGGTTGACGACATCCGGGCCACCTCGAGCCGAGATGGAATCCCACCCGCGGGTCCCACCGATGTGATCGGGGCCCTTGCTGCCGATGATCCGGACTCCGTGCGCCCCGGGACACTTCGATGGGTCGGCGTTGACGCACACCTTGACCTGGTTTGAGGGGATGCTCTGGGCGCGCCTTGCACGCAGCAGCTCGGTCCCCGCGGGGCTGGTCACCATCGTGTGCCCGCCGGCGTCGGTTGGCTGCGCAGCGTCCGTCACCGATGCCCCCGCGGCTGGGGTGCGGGTCCCGTCGTCCGCGTAGGAGTAGACCGTGACCTGGAACGGCACGTTGGGCCTGGCCCTCGGCGGCCCAGTCAGCGCCAGCTCGGCCGGCGGCGGAAACGTCGGCGACAGGTACCACAGGATGTCGTCACCTTGGTCGACCGGGAGCTGGCTCCCGGAGACCTGCGCCCCAACGTGGTCGCTCTTGAGATACCAGAAGCTCGACCCCTGGGACTCGAAGCCGCCGATGCCGCAAACGCCGAGGCCGAATCCCTGGTCGACGAAGGCGTCGGTTACCGACAATGGGCGCAGATCAGAATCGGTCTCCAATGCGTCCCTGACGGCGCCCAGCGCGGTCGAGCCGGACACCCTGACGCGGTCGCCGCTGCCGCCGGTCCCCTGGCCAAAGCAATTGGCGCCAGGATCCGTTCCGATGTCGACGGTGCCCGTGTATTGACGAAACTCGGCCAGCGTCCCGCCGCCCGTGTTGACCACGCGCAGGTCGGCGCCCTTGGTGGCCGCCAAGGCGGTACCGGCCGAGAACAGCATGGATGCGACCAGCGCGGCGATCGCGCCGAGCCGGAATGCGGGTATGAGCATCTGAGCCACCCCTTCCTCGAGGGTTGATACGGCTGGCCGGCGGACAGGTCTCCTGGCTTCCGGGATTCGCGCCGCGCCTTCCCGAGGACGCTGTGGCGTCCCCAGTGGCTGACCGCCGGGTGGCTGGCCCTGCGGCGCGTGCTGCCCGGTCACAGTGGCGGGACCGCGCCGGATTCGCACCGGGCTTCCCTTGACCACCGGCCGTATGTCGGTCGGCAGTCTATCCCCGGTGTGGGATCGGCGCTACCCCTGGCGCTCGGAGACCTTGCGCTGGAGCTCCTCGACCACCTGGGGCATCGACTTGCGCATCCGGGAGAGCTCCCAGTGCTCGATCTTGATCACCCGCAGTGGCGACGTTGCCACGACGCTGGCGGAGCGCTCCTGCCTTTCCAGCAGTCCCTGCTCGCCGAACACGTCGCCGGGCCCGAGGTCTGCCAGGTGCTCGCCCCCGCGCTCGATCTTGACCGTGCCCTCCTGGATCGCGTAGAAGTGATTCGAGTAGCCACCTTCCTTGACCACCGTCGCGCCCTCCGGGAACTCCTCCGTGGTGGCGAAGGCCGCGACCTTTCGCAGGTCGTCCTCGGGCACCTCGGCGAACAGCGGGATCTTCTTCAGGAGGCTGGCGTCCAATGTCCTCTCCGGTCCAGGTTTCGGCAGGGAACCTAACCGATGCGGGCGCCGACTGCCACCGAGCGCACGGGAGCTTGTCGCCCGGATGACTAGCGCGACTCGGCCTGGATGTCGAGACTGAAACTGACTTCGTCGCCCTCGACGTCGGCGTCGAGGAGCTTGTTGTCCAGGAACTGGGCGGCTTCCGGCTCGAGGAAGATCTGAGCGTCCTGGAGCACCTCGTCGCCCTCCTCGGCGGACTCGACCAGCGACAGGCGGAGGTCGGTCCGCGTCTCGCCCTCGGTCTCCGTGTTCAGCTCCTGTGTGATCCGCAGCCCCGCGCCGTCGGGCAGCCCCGACGACGAGACGATGCTGTCGATGGCGGTTGCGGCGTCCTCGGTGATGGCCAGCACCTCTAGCTCCCCTCTGGTGGAGACGGAAGGTTGACCTTAGCTGAATGGGCCCGAGGCCTCGGGTGCTAGAGGGGCTCGAGGCGGAAGATCTCAACCATGAAGCGCGGCTCCTCGACCTGGACGTGACTGGCGAAGCCGATGACCCGCCGGCCAGTGGCTCGCTCCACCGCGGCGCGGAAGGTGGGCCCGATCGCCTGCTGGAACTGGGTGCGGACGTTGGCGACCGTCTCCTCGTGACCCTCGCTGATCAGAAACTCCTCGTTCGGGAGCAGCTCCAACCCGTCGATGATCGCGACCACCGTGTCGCCTAGAACGTGGGCCTCCGCGTGGGCCGCCGCGCGCCCGTAGGAATCGCGGTGGATCGCGAGAAGATCTCGGCAGATTTCGTCGGCGACCTGCTCGGCGGACGGTTCGGCGACTTCGCCTCGTTGTGGGTCCGGATCCGCCGGACCCTGCTGGCGACCTGGATCCCTGTGCATGCAGTACCTCCTGAAGGGGTTGATGACGTTTGCCCGGAACCCGAAGGTCCGGCATCCGCCCGACGTTCCCAGTTGGGGGGTACCGTCCGATCGTGACTTGGGGGGTCCGCATGGAGACGCACCGGGCCAACTTCAGGCATCTCGCGTCGCCTACGGCCTCGCCCTTCACACGAGGATACCCCAGGCGCGTCAGGGCAAACCCCACCCGGCTTCCGACACGCGATTCCCCTTGAGCGACCCCGATCGGTGCTAGGGTGACTTCACTCGCTCGTTAGGTCTCAGGGTTCCTCTACTTCCGGGCGCATCACTTCCAAGAGAGCTGCCCATCAAGGAAGGGGGAGCTCCTTGAGCGACACCCAGGATGCTGGGCAGGCGCAGTTCCTAGCCGAGATCGGTCGTGGGCTCGCCGAGCTTCACACCCAGTACTACGGCAAGGGTCCCGCCAAGGCTCGGACCTACATGCTGAACGACACCGTGATCTGCCTGCTCGAGGGCGGTTTTACGACAGTCGAACGGACCCTGATCGCGGACGGCAACAGCGACGCCGTCCACAACATCCGCCGCAGCTTCCAGGCGGCGATGGAGGCGCCCTTCAAGGACGTCGTGGAAACCGCCAGCAATCGCAAGGTGCTCGCGTACATGAGCCAGACCCACACCAGCCCCGACCTCGCGGCCGAGCTCTTCGTGCTCGAGCCACAGGAGGCTTCCGTCGCCGGAGAGCACCGGGAGGAGATCGGCTCCCCCGCGTCTCAACCGCAATAGCATCAGCGCGCCCGTTGGGTCCACCCGCAACTCTTCCCTTCGCGCGCGCCTCAAAGTAAAGGGGGGCGGTCAGCGGACAACGACAATCGGAGGATGTGAAGGCCCGTGGAGGGTATGCATCAAAGTTCAGACGGAAGCGGCTCGGCCCATTCAGACGGAAGCGGCTCGGCCCGAGGCGAGGTTCTCGCCAGCATCTCGACCGGGCTCGTCCGGCTCCACAGCCGCTACTACGGCAAGGGGCCCACGAAGGCCAAGACCTACCTCGTCAACGACACGGTGATCTGCATGCTGCGGGGGGGGTTCACGACCGTCGAACGGACCCTGATCGACGAGGGGAACGTGGACGCCGTCTACCAGATCCGGCGCAGCTTCCAGCAGGCGATGGAGGAACAGTTCACCAACGTGGTCCAGGGGGCGATGGACCGGAAGGTGATCGCCTACATGAGCCAGATCCACCAGGACCCGGACATCGCGGTGGAGATCTTCGTGCTCGAGCCGAGTGACCAGGCGGTCGTCGGCGTCCACGAGCACGATCCGGGGGACGAAGAGACCGGCTAGGACCAGCGCTCAGCGACGCTCGGTTTGAAACCGTGCGGGCGGCGCTGTCTCAGGCGTGTTCGGCCACGCGCGGCCCGCTCCGCCGCCAGGGCCAGCGGATGCCCCTTGGCCGCTCGCCCACCGCCCGCAACTCCGCAAGCTCGCGATCCTTCCGGCGCACCATTCCCCACACCATGCGGACTGTCTCCCGCGCCTCATCGAGCTCACGCTGTGCCCGCTCGCGGCGCTCGAACGCCGTACGCAGCTGGGCCTCCAGAGACTCGGCCCGCCTGCGCAGAGCGTCATGGCGCTCACCGTCCACCACAAGCCCCTGCCGGCGCAGCTCGGCGACCGCGATCCGGTGGCGGCCGTTGCGGCGCTCCGAGGCCAGCGCGTGGCGCCGAATGCGGGCGCGAATGGCCTCCTTCGAGAGGCCAGTGAGCTCGGCTGCATGAGCCACGTCGACGTGGCTGTTTGACACCCCTGAGGCAGACATCGTGCCCTCCCGTATCTAACCAGCGTGGCGGCGATGCAACATGAATCCCTCGTTAAGCGTGCATACTCGGGTCCATGCCTGCGCCGCTGATCGAATTCCCAGCCGACGACCCGGATCGCGCGCGCCGTTTCTGGCACGGCGTGCTGGGCGCCGAGCTCGCACCGAGGCCCACCGAAGCTGGTTCTGGGTGGGAAATCGAGGATGACGGCCTTCGCCTGGGGGTCCACGAGCGCGGGCCGGGTCCCGGCGATACTGCCTCCCTGCCCTACTTCACCGTCGCCGACCTGGCGGCCACGCTCGAGCGCGTCCGTGAGCTCGGCGGCTCGGTCGTCCATCCCGGCGAGCGGTGGGCCGTTTGCCGGGACTCCGAGGGCAGCCCATTCGCGCTGGCCGCCGAGCCCAGGGATGCGCCGTAGCTGCCGACGAGAGCGACCTGTCGGGCTCCTCAGCCGCCGCTGTGAGTGCCCTCGCGCTCCGCGTCGTCCGCATCGTGGACCGCCCATCCAACGCGCTCGATCAACTGCGCGGAGTGGTGTCCAGCTCGCAGATCCGCGGATGCGACGCGCTCGTCGAGGGTGATCGCTCCCTGACGCCCGGTGCTTGACTCGCTCATCACGATGATTCTCGGCATGACCGTCTTCCTTCCGGTAGGTGACCCTGGGTACCACCGGGGGCCGGTCAAGGCGTCGATGGCGATGTGAGGCTCTAGTTCAAGCTACCGGGTCGCGCCCCTCGTCGTCGATCAGTGGATCAAGAAAGACGTCGTCAGCGACCCTTAGCCTCGACGGGTCGATGGGCGAGATCGTCGAAGGGCTCGGCACAACCGAGCGAGAGCGAATCGCGGCACTCCGCAAGGACCAGCGCTTCTTCTGGGTGGACGCCTCCGTCAGCGAGACGCGCGGCGACGATTTGGGCGAGGCGCTTGAGATCCCTTCGCACGCCCTCGATCCCCTGGTGGATTTCCGGGAGGACACGCCGGCCTCGCGCAAGTTCCACGTTGACGGCCAGCACGTCGTCTTCACCTTCAGCTGTTTTCTCGAGTCGACCCCCCTCGCAGGTGAGACCCCGCGCCAGCTGCGCCCGATCGAGGTCCACGTGCTGGTCAGCGGAGGCTACGTCTTGACCGTGCACGAGGAGCGGGTCTCCCTGCCAGGACTGCTGGACACTGAGATGCCCGAAGGGCGCAGCGAGCAGTACGTCGTCTACGTGATCCTCGACGCGATGGTGGCCACGGCCTTCGACGCGCTGAACGAGACCGAGCTGACGCTGGAGGGACTGCAGCTGATGTCGACTGACTTGCGCGCAGGCGGGCTGCGAATGGCGACGCTGCGGGCGATCAACTTGCGGCTCTCGGGGATGAGGCGGCGCATCGGACCCCAGCGCGGCTTCTTCGGCCGGATCGGCGAGGAAATCGGCCGGGTTAAGGGCATCGAGCCGGACAGCGAGCAGTACTTCGAGCGCATATCCGCGCAGCTGAATCGCCTCATCGATGGGATCGACGCCGCCGGCCAGGGACTGGCGAAGCTGATCGACCTGCGGCTGAACGAGACGATCTACTGGCTGACCGTGGTGGCGACGATCTTCCTGCCGCTCACGTTCGTCACCGGCTTCTTCGGCATGAACTTCACCTGGATGGTCGACCAGATCGACACGCCACTCGCCTTCGTGCTGCTGGGCTTCGGCACGCCAATCGTGGGAGTGGCGCTCACGTTGCTGCTGGTACGACGCCGCGGCACTCCGGTCGAGCCCGAACCGGGCACCCGGGAGCCCTAGACGGCTCCAATGCTCCGGTAGTACTCGATCGCGCCGGTCCGCTCGAGATCGCCCTCGTGGATGGCTTCGACGTCCAGAACCACGTCGATCTCGTCGCCGACGACCCGACCGCCACGTGGTAGCTGGTCCTGCCACGAGACCCCGAAACTGTGTCTGTCGACTTTGGTCCGGCCCTCGAAGCCGATGCGGCGCATCATGCCCCGGTTCTCCTCGCCGACCCAGAACGGCGACTCCCACTGGCCCAGGTAGGCCACGTCGAACTCCACCGGCCTGGTGTTGCCTCGAATCGTCACCTCGGCTGTGGCCTTGAAGTGGGTGTCGCCTGTGCGCTCGACGAGGCGGCCGGCGAACGTGATCCGGGGGTGATTCTCGACGTCGAAGAAGTCGGCGCTTCGCAGATGGGCGTCGCGGTCGGGCTCACCCGTCCAGATCTTGGTGGCGTCGATTTCGCCCTCGAAGGTCGACTCGAGGCAGCTGTCCCAGTCGAAGTCGAGGCGGCCGTGGACGTCCTTGAACAGCCCCCGCACCCAGGTGACCATCATGTGCCGGGCACGGAATCCGACCTCGGTATGACCCGGCTCGAAGAGCCAGGTCGTCATCAGCTCTCGGAATCGACGACGAACGCCACCTCGTCGACATAGCACCACGACCAGTCTTCTCCCGGCTCCAGGGAGCTGACGATCGGATGGCCGCTGGCGGCGGCATGCGCGCTGGCGTGCCTGTTCGGAGAAGAGTCGCAGCAGGCAACATGGCCGCAGCTGCGACAGACCCGCAGGTGCACCCAGGTCCCGCCGATCTTCAGGCAGTCCTCGCAACCGGACACAGACTCCGGCGCCTCAACTTGGATCTGATCGAGATGCGTGCAGACCTCACTCATCGTCATCAATCTGTAGCAGGGCCGTCAACCCCCACGCTCACGCGTGGCAGCCCGTCCTCCTCGACAGGTGCACAGCGCGCCTCCCGCGCCGGGCGCAGAGGCGTACCGGCGACGCCGCAGCTGAAGTCGGTCGCGGCGCGGTCCGGGGTGTCTCCGTCGGTGGTCGGCGTGGTTTCGAGGACGTCGTTCGAGATCGTCAGCCAGGCGAGGACGCCGCCGCCGAGGCTGAGGATCGCGCACGCCAGCATCGCCACGTGGAAGCCGTCGGTGATCGCAGCCGGGTTCGAGTAGTCGTTGCCGGAGAGCCCGGCGATCAGCGGCAGCCCCGCGACCGCCGCGAGTCCAGCCGTGCGAGCAACGGCGTTGTTGACGCCCGAGGCGACGCCGGCGTGTCGCGGGTCGGCCGCCGCCAGGACCGTGGCTGTGATCGGAGCGACCACCAGCGACAGGCCCAGGCCGTAGACGACCACGGCCGGCAGCACCGATCCGACGTAGGAGCTACCGGGGTCGATCTGGCGCATCATCAGCACCCCGACCGCGATCAGGAGCGGGCCGACGGTCAGCGGCAACCGCGGGCCGATTCGCTGCGCCAGGGCCCCCGCCCGGGGAGAGAGGACCAACATCAGTGCGGTCACCGGCAGCGAGGCGGCGCCGGCGGCGATGGGCGAGTAGCCGAGGGCCACCTGGAGGAAGACGACCAGAAGGAAGAAGACGCCGCCGAGCGCCGCATAGACGACGAAGGTGACCACGTTCGCGCTGGTGAACTGGCGAGAGTCGAAGATCGAGAGCGGCAGCATCGGCTCGGGGCTCCGCCGCTCGACGCGCACGAACGCGACCGCACTCACCAGCCCGAGGACGAGCGCGGCAAGCACGAGAGGCGAGCCGAGGCCGTCCTCTGGCGCCTGGATGACCGTGAACGTGATCCCGGCGAGGGCGAGCGACGCCAACGCCGAGCCGAGGAAGTCAAGGCGCCCGCTGATCGTCGGATCGCGAGTCTCCGGGACGTGGCGAGCGGCCGCCCAGACGACGAACACGCCGAGCGGGAGGTTGATGAAGAAGATCGCCCGCCAGCTCACCGCCTCGATCAGCCAACCTCCGACCAGGGGGCCGATCGCCGCCGCGACTCCGCCCAGGGCCGACCAGGCCCCGATCGCTCGGCCGCGGTCATCGCGGTGGAACGTAGCCTCGATGATCGCCAGGCTGCCCGGGGTGAGCAGGGCGCCGCCGATGCCCTGGATGACTCTGGCGGCGACCAGGACCTCGATGTTCGGCGCCAGCGCGCAGAGAGCCGACGCCGCCGCGAACCAGACCACCCCGATGGTGAAGATCCGTCGACGGCCGTAGCGATCGCCCAGCGAGCCTCCCAGCAGGATCAGCGCAGCGAGGGTCAGCAGGTAGCCGTTGAGCGTCCACTGCAGGCCGGCGAGGTCGGCATCCAGGTCGCGGCCGATCTCCGGCAGGGCAACGTTGACCACCGTCGCCTCCAGGAAGGCGATGCCCGAGCCGAGCACCGTGACCCCCAGAACCCAGTGGCCGGCGGGGCTGTTGTAGCGAATCCGTCCCGGTTCTTCCACGACGCAAGCATTGCGGATAGGCGCTCACGCCGGGACCCGAGTCAGTACCACCTGCCACGCGCGAAGCCGCCGAAAAATATGAGCCCGACCAGGACAACGATGAGTCCGATCCAAATGCTGTCCAGTACGAACATCAACACGATCCCGACGATGACGATGATCCCGCCCAGCGTCAGTCCGCCGGCTGGTCCATAACGTCGCTCCGGTGTAGCCATCCTGGCCTCCTTCCGTCGAAGTCTCCCCCTCGCCATTACCCCCAGACTGGGTCAGTCAATCCGATCCCGCGAGGCCGCCATTCGAGGGGGCAGTTTTCCCCGCTATAGGGGGAAAGATTGACCACTCGTCGGTTCAGCTCAGGGACCATGACTTGGCTGCTCGACTGCCAGGATCTGAGAGGGTCGCGGCGTGACTGAGCGCTTTGACGTGGTTGTGGTGGGCGCACGCTGCGCCGGGTCACCGCTCGCCGCCTTGCTCGCTCGCCGAGGGGTCCGCGTCGCGCTGGTCGAGCGAGCCACGTTTCCGCGCGACACGCTCTCGAGCCATCTGTTCGCGGCCGACGCGCTGGCCTTCCTGGACCGCCTCGGGGTGACCGAGCAGCTGCGCGCGACGGGGGCGCCGTTCGTGGGCCGCGGGGACATGAGAGTCGGGGACCTCAGGTGGGTGCTCGATTGGCCCCAGCGACCGGGCGACATTGGCGGGGTCGCTTCGATACGCCGTTTCCTGCTGGATCCGATCCTCGCGGGGGCGGCCGAGGAGGCCGGCGCGGAGCTGCGCACGGCGACGGCGGTGAACGGGCTGATCGAGGACGCCGGGCGGGTCGCGGGCGTCCGCGTGGTCCACGACGGGCGCGATGCGGAGCTCCGCGCCCGGCTGGTGGTGGGCGCGGACGGGCGCGGCTCAACGGTCGCCAGGCTGTGCGGAGCGCGCGCGTACAACGTCACGCGGAATGAGCGCTTTGCCTACTGGTCGTTCTTCGAGGGCGCCCAGCCCGGTCCCGAGCCGAGGATCGTGTTTCACCGCTGGAGCGACCGCCTGGTCCTCTCCTGCCCGGCTGACAGCGGTCTCTACCAGGCCGCCTGCATGCCCGGCATCGCCGAGCTGGGGCGTTTTCGTCGCGACCTCGAGGGATCCTTCCTGGACTACGTTCGCGGCTGCGAGCCGGTGGCGGCCGCTCTCCAGGGCGCCCGGCGGGTGGGCAAGCTGTTCGGCGCGGTGCGCTGGTCGTGCTTCTTCCGCCAGGCGGCGGGGCCAGGTTGGGTGCTGGTCGGCGACGCCGGGCACTTCAAGGATCCCGCAGTCGGGCGCGGGATCGGCGACGCGTTCCGCCAGGCCGACACTCTCGCGGCCGCGATCGTTGCGGGGCTCGACAGCGGAGGAGACAGCGCGGATGAGGCGATGGCGCGCTGGGGGCGCTGGCGCGACCGCGAGTTCGCCGAGCCCTACTGGTTTGGGCAGGACCTGGGAAGGGGTGGGCTGGTCTCGGCGCTGGGCGTTGAGGTGATCCGGCAGCTGCACGCGGAGGGCAAGGTCGGTCGCTTCGTGGACCTGATCAACCACCGCGCGCGCCCATCCGAGGTCGTCACCCGACCGCGTGTTCTTCGCGCGGCCGGCCGGCTGCTGCTCCGTGCGGACTGCGACCGCCGGGCGCTCGTGCGCGAGGTCGGACGGTTGGTCGCCGAGGACACTCGGCGCCGCCTGCGCAACCGTCGCCCGACCTACGCCGACGCCCGTGTGCTCAACCCCACCGGCCCAGGCCAAGGGGAACCCCCGAGGCCGTGAGCACCGCCGTCTGGCGCGCGATGCCCAGAGGGTCGCCATCGGCCGAGAAGAGGGCGGCGTCGGCGAACAGCCTGCGCCCCTCCCGACCGCCGGGCCGAGCGACGACGACGTAGCGCTCCCCGGCGATCACCGGCCGCAGCAGGTCGGCCTCGAGGGCTCCCGTGACCACCCGATCATCAGAGTCGCTCGGAGCGCTGAGAATCAAAGCCCACAGCTGGGGACAGTCGAAGGCGGCCCAGACGATCTCGGGGCGCACCACCCCGTCCTCGTCCGCATCGGCTGCGCTCGGGATCCAGGGCGCAGCCACGGCGTCACGTCCGCGAACCCGCCCCGGGAAGATCCGTAGCCCATCCCCCCGGCTTCGATCCGGCCCACAACAGAAGCACTCACCGAACAGGTGGTGCTGATGACCTGGATAGGTGCTCGCTGCCACCTCGGCCTCTGCCGGCGCCACCGGCTCGGGCAGGTCGAGCTCCAACCTGGTGGCCGCGCCTTCGGCGAGCACCTCGTCCCCGTCGCGCAGCATCACGGTGCCCTGGCCCTGGTGCGTTTGGAGCGGAGGTCCCATGGGAACGGGCCTGCGCAGGCTGACCCGCGCGGCTCCCTCCACGAAGCGGGACAGCATGCCGCACACGTAGCCACCATGAGCGATCGCCGGAAAGCCGCGGAAGCGCGGATCGATCACAACCGTCGTTTGCCCCACAGCCCTATTCTCCGGCGAGGCCGCGCCGGGTGTCGTCCGGTGGGCCGTGACTCAGCTCGCCGCGGCGCTGAGGGCGACGCCGGGCAGCTCGTAGCCCCGGTCGGCGGCGAAGGGGGCCAGCCCCTTCCGGAGCTCTTCCTTGAGCGCCTCCCGCTCCCCCTCGGACAGGGCACGGAGCACGACCGCGAACGGCCCCGCCGTGTCCGTCGCGTAGCTCACGTAGTCCTCGACGTCGGAGAACGCGAAGAGCACCGACACCTCCTCGGCGAGCACGGCGTCGAAGCCCGCCTCCTCCAACGCCGCCCGTGTGCCCTCCTTGCTCGCCATGCTGAAGGGATTGGGGTCTCCCGGGTCCGGCGGCGGCACGTGGCCCCCTTCGATCAGCGTGCCGGCGAGAATCGTCAACCACGGATTCCGCTCCGGCGCGCTCCACACGGACAGCGCCAGGCGCCCGCCTGGGCGAAGCACGCGGCGCGTTTCGGACAGTGCCGCCTGGGGGTCCGCCATCAGCATGTAGCCGAACCGGCAGAGCACGCCGTCGACCGAGTCGGCATCGCGCTCGATGCGCTCGGCGTCCATCACCTGGTAGTCGACGTTCCCCAGCTCGAGCTCGGCGCCCCGACGGCGGGCGACCTCGACCATCTCGGGAGAGAAGTCGGTTGAGATCAGCCGCCCGCGCTCACCGACGATCGCGGCCGCTTCGAACCCCGTGTCGCCAGCGCCGGCCGCAAGCTCGAGCACGGTGTCCCCGGGTCGCGGCGCGAGCTCCCTGATCATCCACTCTCGCACCGGGGCCACCCCGACCTCGATCCGCGCCCGCTGGCGCTCCCAGCCCGGCGCAATCGCCTTGGCGATCTCGTAGACGGCGCGGCGGTGGTCCTGGGCCTTCAATGACGCATCCATCAGCGGACAGCGACCCTAGGGACTCTCGGCGCCGCTGCCAATGGGGAATTCTCCCCATGTCGCGAGTCCGTGCTCCATCGCGAACAGCGCCGCCGCCGCGCGAGTCGAGACCCCGATCTTGCGGTACGCGTTCTGGACGTGGCGGTCGGCCGTCTTGGTCGAGATCCCAAGCGCGCGCGCCACCTGCTTGGTCTGCAATCCTCGCGCGAGCAGGGCGATCACCTCGGCCTCGCGCGGAGTCAGCCCGGCGGGGCGCTCGATGGGTGGCACGCGCCGGCCGGACGCCTCCAGGGTCGCGGTCACGGCCTCGGGGTCCAGCCGGCCGGAGGTGGCCTCCTCGGCAAGCGTCTCGGCGGCCTGCGCCGGGGAGAGCGCCGGTCGGTGTGGCCTCGGCTCGGTCATCGCGTGGTAGGCGTCGGCGGCGGCTAGCAGGCGCGCGGGCGGCGTGATCGCAGCACCGGCGATCCCGCGGTGGTAGCCCGAGCCATCGAGTCGCTCGTGGTGGGAACTTGCCAGCGGGGCGAGCGCTGCGAGAAAGGGCGAGCGAGACAAGACGCGCTCGGAGTGGTAGGCGTGGAGCCTTACCCGCTCCCACTCGTCCGGCGTCAGCGATCCCGGCTTCTGCCAGATGTGAACCGGCACCGCCACGCGCCCGATGTCGTGGACCAGTGCGCCGCGGCGAACCTCCGCGATCTCGACGCCCGAGAGACCGCAGCGCTCGGCGGCGGCGGTCGCCAGCTCCGCCACTCCGGCCGAGTGGCCAACGAGGTAGGGAGACGCAAGATCCGCGAAGTCGCCCATGGCCGCGAGGGCGCAGTCGATCTGCTCGCCCTCCAGCGTCAACCATGGAGAGGGCTCGCCGGTGAGCGTTTCTTCCCACATCGATGCGTCGGCATCCAGCGCGACGATCTCCGCTGCCTCATCCACGAGCAGCGCGGCGATCGTCGGATCGAATGCGTGTCCGGCTCGTTCTCGAATCACCCGTGCGGCGCGCTCCTCGCCACCCAGCGCTCGCTGGAACGCCGCGTCGCGAGCCACATGGGCAATCCGCACGGGCAGCGGGATCTCCTCGCGTTGTGCCCGACCGGGTTCGCCCTTGCCGTCCCAGCGCTCCGCGAGATGCGCGAACAGCCCCTGGACCTGGGCGGGCAGGCCCAGCCGGGAGGCCAGCATCTGGGCGACCTCGCACAGAGCGGCGATGTGGGCGCGATGCTCCTTGGCCGCCCGCGGCAACCTGCGCGCCATCTGAATGGTGCGGACCGGCGCCGAGCTCCCCGGCGTGGCCAGCGCGCGCATCATCCCGGCCATGATCTCGGCCCGGGACCCGAACATGACCGGGGTGAAGTGCGTCACCAACGCGCCGTCGTCACGGAAGATCTCGGCGGCGACCTCGGCATCTGCCGTGCAGCCAACGTAAAACAGCATGCACGCGTAGTAGGTCTGCGACGCCGTTTCCGAGTCCACTCCCAAACGCTTGGCCAGCCGCATCCCGACCACCGTGCTGTGCAGGCCGTTCTCGAACGGCAGCCGGGTGGCGAGATCGGTCGCCAGAGAGAGCGCCGCGATCACTTCCGCGGTGCGGACCCGCTCGCCTCCCGGCGCGCCCTCATCCGGCCCAGCGCCCACGAGCACTCGATGTGCACCTGATTCAGGCACCACTACCGGTCGACGACGTCTCCCCGGGGAGATCTGGCAGGCGACAATGGCGGTTCTGCCGTGGCCCTGGCCTCCTCGCCGGGGTCGACCTCGGCCGGCTTGACGCCGGCCACCTCGTAGGCCTCGGGCTGGTCGAGCGTCTCGCGCTCCAGCAGCGCGTTGGCCAGCGCCTCGAGCCGCTCCCGCTCACGCTTCAGGAGCTCGATCACCTCGTGCTCGGCGCCGTCGACGATTCGCCGGACCTCCTCGTCGACGAGCTCCTGGGTGGGGGGCGATGCCGGCACCGAGCCTGGCAGCAGCACGCCGTCCTGGCGGCCGTCGGTGACTGCGACCGCGCCGATCGCGTCGCTCATCCCCCAGCGGCCGACCATCCCGCGGGCGATCTGCGTGAGGTTCTGAATGTCCGATTCCGCGCCCGTCGTCAGGTCGCCGAAGACGATCTTCTCCGCCGCGCGCCCGCCCAGCGCGACCTTGATCTTCGCCACCAGCTCGTCGCGGGCGTAGTTGAAGCGGTCGGTCTCCGGGGTTGAGAGCGTGACGCCCAGCGCCTGGCCGCGCGGGATGATCGAGATCTTGCGAACCGGGTCAGCGCCCGGGGTGAGCATGCCCACCAGCGCGTGGCCGGACTCGTGGTAGGCGGTGCGTCGGCGATCCGCGTCGGTCATCACCACCTGACGCTCGGCGCCGAGGATGATCTTCTCGATCGCGTCGGTGAAGTCTCGCTGCTCCACTGCGGCGTGCTCGCGGCGGGCGGCGAAGAGCGCCGCCTCGTTCACGAGCAGCGCGATGTCGGCGCCGGTCGCGCCGGGCGTTGAGGCCGCGATGCGGTCGAGGTCCACGTCCTCCCCGAGCGGGACCGAGCGGGTATGGATCCTCAGGATCTCCACCCGGCCCTTGCGGTCGGGCGGCTGGACCGCGATGCGGCGGTCGAAGCGCCCCGGGCGCAGCAAGGCCGGGTCGAGGACCTCGGGGCGGTTCGTGGCGCCCAGGACGATGACGTTCGTGCCGGCCTCGAAGCCGTCCATCTCGGTCAGGATCTGGTTGAGCGTCTGCTCGCGCTCGTCGTGGCCGCCGCTGATCCCGCCCACGTTGCCCGAGCGCGAGCGGCCGATCGCGTCGAGCTCGTCGATGAACACGATCGCCGGCGCCGCCTCCTTTGCCTGCTTGAACAGGTCACGCACGCGCGAGGCACCCACCCCCACGATCGCCTCGACGAACTCCGAGGCCGACATGGAGAAGAAGGCGGCGTGCGCCTCACCCGCAACCGCGCGGGCCAGAAGCGTCTTGCCGGTCCCGGGCGGACCGTAGAGCAGCACGCCTCGTGGGACCCGCGCGCCGAGCTTCGTGTAGCGCTGCGGGTTCTTCAGGAAGTCCACGACCTCGACGAGCTCGTTCTCGGCCTCCTCGATCCCGGCAACGTCGTCGAAGGTGACCCGCTCCTGCTCTCCGGCCTTGACGCGTCGGGCGGTGGAGCGGCCGAAGCCGCCGAGCACGCCGCCCCCTCCCCCGCCCATCTGGCGGCGCGCCAGCCAGACGAAGAACGCCACGAGCAGGATCGTCGGGAGGAAGCCGAGCAGCAGCGTGGTCCACAGCGACCGGCCCGTGTCCGGCGGCTCGGCGTTGATGACAACCTGCTGCCGGTCGAGGACCCTGGTGACCTGAGCGCGATCGATGAACGCGGGGACCTCGGTCTCGAAGCTCGTGACCTTTACCGGCTCGCCGTCGCCCGGTGGATCATAGGTTGCCTCGCGCTTCAGCTCGCCCTCGATCGAGTCCCCCTGAGAGCTGATCTCGTTGACGTTGCCCGCCTTGACCTGGTCGACGAAGAACGGCTGGTAGGGCACCCGCTCGCGGTCAGCAGGCCCGCGGGTGACGAACGAGATCACGAGGTTCACGACCAGCAACCCGAGCAGGAACGCGATGAACAGCCGGCTCCGGGGGATCATCGGCGGCTTGGACTGGGGCGGGGCTCCGCGTCCGTCGGGCGCCGGATCGACGCGCCAGCCGGACGGGTCCGGCTTCCGAGGCGGCGAGCTCTCAGCGGGCGGGTCGGGGGCCAGGTCGCTCACTGTACTCCTACGGTTGCCGAGCCTGAACGGGGCGCCCTCTCAGGCGGGTGAGCGCGCCTCGCGTGGGGCGGGCAGACGCTTTGCCAGCCCCGGCCAACTCGCGATCGGATCGGTGGAGCGAACGACGTGCATGCCGGCGGCGGCATAGCGCTCGAAGGCGGCGTCCGCCTCATCCGTGTAGTCGACGACATCGGGAACGACCACCGGGGATGTGCAGTCCTCGAGCAGGTACGTGCGTTCGGCAAGCCGCTCCCGCACCTGATCGTCCGCAAGGAGGTCGTCGATGGTCCACGCCATGCAGTGGCTCTTCGCCTGCCCGGCCACGACGACCGCATCGAATGTGAGCAGCTTGGCGATCAGCTCGCTGTTCTTGGCGCCGAGGCGATCGCCGTCCGGCCCCTCGGTCACCTCCGGGCCGAGCATCGAATAGTGCTCGGTAAGCGGGTTGTCGCCCTTGACCTGGAAGTCGGGCTGGCTGTACCGGGCCACGCCGTGGAAGAAGACCGCTTCCTCGACCGCCGAGACGAGCGCGTGACCGATGCCCCCGAGCATGGCGTGATACGGCCAGATGGTCAGGTCGTACTTCCCGCCCTCGGCCAGCCTCTGCGTGTAGTGGGCGAGGTGGCGCTCCGCGTATTCGACGTCGGTCCCCAGCGCCTCGGCGACCGCGGCGTTCATCCGCCAGCGGCCGGCCCTGACGTCCTCGGCGGAGACCAGCGTGTAGGGGGCGGGGTGGTTGCCGTCCTCGTCCACGAGCCAGATCGCGTGGAACACCTGCATCGCATGGTGGGTGTCCAGGCTGGGAAAGATCTGCGTGATCGCGCCGAGGTTGCGGTAGAGGAACTCGCACAGACGGCGGTTGTCGTCGACCGCGCCCGTGCCGGAGCGTCCGGCGACGAACAGCTCGAAGCCCGGGATGCAGAACGTGTTCTGCATGTCGACGGCGAGGAGGCAGAGGCGAAGGGAGTCTTCCGTGGCCGGGGCCAGGCCGTGCTTGTCGGCCCACGCCGCCGCCTCGCGCGCGCGATCCTCGTAGGGAACCCGCCAAACCTCGCCCACGCGGCGCGGCTCGAAGTGCGCCGGGACCGGAAGCTCGCGCATGGCGGCACCAGTCTAGAGACGCCGAAGCGGTGGGCACCGGGACCGGCTAGGCTCGCACCACTCGGCCGACCCAGGGAGGAGCCATCAAACACATCCGTCGCCGCGATCAGGCAACTGATCGTCTCCGTGCGAGAAGGACCCGAGCCCCGAACCCGGGCGTGCCAACTCGGCGTCGGAAGTATCTCCTCGTCACCGTGCTCGCCACGCTGGGCGCCACGGGCGCGCTGGCGATCGCCGAAACGCCGCCGCCAACCGCCGACCAGGCACTCGCGGCCCAAGCCCGGCCGAACATCGTGGTGATCATGACCGACGACCAGACGCGCGAATCGATGAAGGTGATGGACAACGTCAGGTCACTGATCGCCGATCACGGAGTGACGTTCCAAAGGAGCTTCGTCAACCACTCGCTCTGCTGCCCCTCCCGCGCCACCTTCCTCACCGGTCAATACATGCACAACCACCACGTGCTCGGCAACAACCCGCCGAACGGCGGCTTCGCCCGGTTTCAGTCATTGCACGGAAGCAACAACCTCGCGGTCTGGCTCCAGGACGCCGGGTACTACACCGCCTTGATCGGCAAGTACCTGAACGGCTACGTGAACCAGCCCCTCGTGCCGCTGGGCTGGTCGGAGTGGCACGTGGCCGCCCCGGACGACCAGGAGGTCTACAACTACACGCTGAACAACAACGGCAACCGGGTCTTTTACGGCCTGGACCCATCCGACTTCAAGCAGGACGTACTGACCAGGAAAGCGGTCGACTTCGTCGACCGCCGGGCGCCGAAGCCGGAGCCGTTCTTCCTCTGGCTCACCTACACCGCCCCGCACTGGGGCGGCCTGCCGGACCCGAACCCGCCGCAGAACTGTCGCGGCACCGCGACGCCAGCGCCGCGCCATGCCCATGCATTCGACTCCGAGCCGCTGCCCAAGCCTCCGAACTTCAACGAGGCCGACGTCTCCGACAAGACAGAGCGGGTCAGGAGCCGCCCGCTGCTGAATTCGAGCGAGATCGCCGACATCCAGCGCATGTACCGCTGCCAGCTCGAGTCACTGCTATCGGTGGACGAGGGGGTGAAGAAGGTCGTTCAAGCGTTGGCGGCGAAACGGGAGCTCGCCGACACCCTGCTCATTTTCACCTCCGACAACGGGTTCTTCCACGGCGAGCACCGCATCCCCAAGGGCAAACAGCGCATCTACGAGGAGTCGATCCGGATACCGCTCCGGATGCGCGGGCCGGGCCTCCCGCAGGGGTTGACGGTCCGTGCCCTGTCGATCAACGCCGACCTGGCGCCGACGATCGTCGATGTGGCGAATGCGAGCCCCGGCCTGACCATGGACGGGCGCTCGCTGATCCCGGTGGCGCAGCGGCCGCGAATCGAGCGCGGACGCCAGCTGCTGATCGAGGAGCCCACCTTCAAGGCGATCCGCACCGGGCGCTACATGTACGCCGAGCACAAGACCGGTGAGAAGGAGCTCTACAACCTGCAAACCGACCCGTTCGAGCTTCAGAGCCGCCATAAAGCGCCCGCGTACGCATCCGTCAGTCCAAGCTTGCTTCCCGGCTGCAGCAGCTGAAGAACTGTGCCGGTGCCAGTTGCAGGGCCCGCCCCTAGGTGACGCATCTCTGCGGTCCGGGGTTTGGCCGGTCTGCTAAAGGACGATGAAGGCGCTCAGGGCCGGCGTCTGATCGGTGTTTTGGGCCTGGTCGGTGGCCCTGACCTCGAAGGTGTGAGCGCCACCGGCGAGGTCGCTCGACGGGGTGTGGCTTTGGCCCGGCCCCGAGCAGGCGGAGAACGGGTCGGAGTCGAAGCGACACTCGAAGCTCGAGCCGGCCTCGTTGGCGGAGAAGTCGAAGGTCGGAGTCGGCGTCGGAGGTGATGCCGGTGGGCCCGGAGTCGATCTGGGTCTCGGGGGCGGTGGAGTCCTCCCGGTAGTCGAACGGGCTGGAGCAGGGCGAGGTGTTGCCGACGGCGTCGGTGGCGGTGGCGCTGAAGGTGGCGGTCGCGTCGTCAGCGACGCTCGCCGTCAGGCCCGGGGAGGCAAAAGCGCCGGCCGAGCCCGTGGCCTCGACCGCGCCCGTGCAGTCGGGTGACTGATACAGGGCCACGGTCGAGCCCGCCTCGGCCGAGCCCTTCACCAGGGGGCCGTTGTCGTTCGCGGGCGAGTCGGGGTCGGTGTCGGTGATCTGGGGGGCGGCAGGAGCCTGGCTGTCGATGGTGAAGCTGCGGGAGGCCGGCGTCTGATCGGTGTTTTGGGCCTGGTCGGTGGCCCTGACCTCGAAGGTGTGAGCGCCGTCGGCGAGGTCGCTCGACGGGGTGTGGCTTTGGCCCGGCCCCGAGCAGGCGGAGAACGGGTCGGAGTCGAAGCGGCACTGGAAGCTCGAGCCGGCCTCGTTGGCGGAGAAGCCGAAGGTCGGGGTGGGGTCGGAGGTGGCACCGGTGGGCCCGGAGTCCATCTGGGTCTCGGGGGCGGTGGAGTCCTCCCTGTATTGAACGAGCTGGAGCAGGGCGAGGTGTTGCCGACGGCGTCGGTGGCGGTGGCGCTGAAGGTGGCGGTCGCGTCGTCAACGACGTTCGCCGACAGGCCCGGGGAGGCGAACGCGCCGGCCGAGCCCGGGCCTCGACCGCGCCCGTGCAGCCGGGCGACTGATAGAGGGTCACGGTCGAGCCCGCCTCGGCCGAGCCCTTCACCAGGGGGCTGTTGTCGTTGGCGGGCGAGTTGGGGTCGGTGTCGGTGATCTGGGGGGCGGGCGGAGGGGCCGAGTCCTCGACGTAGTTGCGCGCCCCTGAGCAGGCTGAGGTGTTGCCGGCTGCATCGGTCGCCGTGGCTCGAAACGAGGTCGTCGTGTTGTCGGCGACCGAAGCGGCGAACCCGGTCGAGGCGAACTGCGTCGACGGGCCCTGGGCCACCGGAGCGCCGCTGCAGCCGCCGTCTTGTAGAGCCTCAGTTGTCGTGCCGCCGGCGATGCCCTTGACCTGTGGGTTGTTGTCGTTGGCCGGCGAGTCCGGGTCGGTGTCGGTGATCTGGGGCGCGGGGGAGGGGCCGAGTCCTCGCGGTACTGCCGCGGGGCTGAGCACCCGGAGACGTTGCCCGCGGCATCTGTCGCCGTGGCTCGAAACGAGGTCGTCGTGTTGTCGGCGACCGCTGCGAGGAAGCCGGGCGAGGCGAACTGCGTCGCCGAGCCCTGAGCCACCGGAGCGCCGGTGCAGCCCGCGGTCTTGTAGAGCTTCACTGTCTTGCCCCCGCCGGTCCCCTTGACCAGCAGGCTGTTGTCGTTGGCCGGCGAGTCGGGGTCGGTGTCGGTGATCTGGGGTGTGGGGGGAGCGGTCGAGTCCTCGACGTAGATGCGCGCCGCCGAGCACGGGGAGACGTTGCCGGCGCCATCGGTCGCCGTGGCCCGAAACGCGGTCGTCGTATCGTCGGCGACCGAGATGGCGAAACCGGGCGAGGCGAACTCCGCCGCCGTCCCCTGGGCCACCGGGGCGCCGGTGCAGCCCGCGGTCGTGTAGAGGTTCACGACACTGGCCGCTGGCGGTGCCCTTGACGAACAGGCTGTTGTCGTTGGCCGGCGAGGCAGGGTCGGTGGCGGTGATCTGGGGAGCGGCGGGCGGGGTCGAGTCCTCGACGTAGTTGCGCGCCGCCGAGCACGCGGAGATGTTGCCGGCGGCATCGGTCACCGTCGCCCGAAACGAGGTCGTCGTGTTGTCGGCGACCGAGGTGAGGAAGCCCAGGACGGCGAACTGCGCCGTCGTCCCCTGGGCCACTGGAGTGCCGGTGCAGGCGGTCTTGTAGAGCTTCACGGTCGTGCCCGTTGCGGTGCCCCTCACCCGGGGGTTGTTGTGGTTGGCCGGCGAGTCGGGGTTGGTGTCGGTGATCTTGGGCGCGGCGGGAGGGGCCGAGTCCTCGACGTATACGCGCGGGGCCGAGCACCCGGAGGAGTTTCCGGCGGCATCGGTCGCCGTGGCTCGAAACGGGGTCGTCGTGTTGTTGGCGACCGAAACGGTGAAGCCGGGCGAGGCGAAGCGCGCCGCCGTGCCCAGGGCTGCCGGAGCGCCGATGCAACCCGCGGTCTTGTAGAGCCTCACGATCGTGCCCGCTTCGGCGAGCCCTGTGATCTGGGGGCTGTTGTCGGTGGACGGCGAGGGGGGGTCGATGTTGGTGATCTGGGGCACGGCGGGAGGCCTCGAGTCCTCGACGTATTGGAGCGCGGCTGAGCACGCGGAGATGTTGCCGGCGCCATCGATGGCCGTGGCTCGGAACGAGGTCGTCGTGTTGTCGGCGACCGTGGTGAAGAACCCGGGATGAGAACCGGCCCGCCGGGCCCTGGGCGATCGGGGTGCCGGTGCAGGCGGTCTTGTAGAGCCTCACGGTCGTGCCGCTGGAGGTGCCCTTCACCTGGGGGGTGTTGTCGGTGGCCGGCGAGTCGGGCTCGGTGTCAGTGATCTGGGGCGGAGCGGGGGCCTGGGTGTCGACCATGAAGTTGCGGGAGGCCGGCGTCTGGTCTGTGTTTTGGGCCTGGTCGGTGGCCCTGACCTGGAAGGTGTGAGCGCCGTCGGCGAGCGCGCTCGCCGGAGTGTGGCTGTGGCCGGGCCCCGAGCAGGCCCCGAACGGGTTGGAGTCGAAGCGACACTCGAAGCTCGAGCCCGGCTCGTCGGCCGAGAAGCCGAAGGTCGGGCGTGGTGTCGGAGGTGGCGCCGGCTGGCCCGGAGTCGATCTGGGTCTGGGGCGCGGTGGAGTCCTCCCGGTAGTCGAACGGGCTGGAGCACGGCGAGGGCGACCCGTCGTCGGCGGTGGCGCTGAAGGTGGCGGTCGCGTCGTCAGCGACGCTCGCCGTACAGCCCGGGGAGGCAAAAGCGGCGGCGGAGCCCTGAGCCTCGACCGCGCCCGTGCAGTCGGACGACTGGTAGAGAGTCACCGTCGAGCCCCCATCGGCCGAGCCCTTCACCAGGGGGCTGTTGTCGTTGGACGGCGAGTTGGGGTCGGTGTCGGTGATCTGAGGGGCGGCGGCGGGAAATGCGGACCCTGTCCACACGCCGAGCACTGCTGCGGCGAGCAAACAGATCAACGGGACGCATACGAGGATGCGCTTCATAAAGTTCGCTTGCGAGGCCCCTCCCGAGTCCCTTAGCCTTCCTGCCACCAACGTACATTAGTGGTCGCAGGGCGATAGTCAAGCAGCCCACTACCCGATTTCAGGAGCAGCGCCGGCTTCCACCGCGCCGCGCCGCCGCCTCGCGGGCGCCTAGAGACGCCCAGCAATCCGGTCTACGACATCAGTGCCGATCGTCGTCGCCCCTACAGCGCGCGCCCGTGGCTACGCTCGAAGCGCTCCTGCTCCTCAGGGGTACGCTCGGCCCAGGGAATCGCCTCGAGGCGCTCGGCTGGGATCGGCGCGCCGCTCTCGACCGAGAACCCGTAGGTCCCGTCCTCGAGCCGCTTCTCGGCGCGTTCGACGGCCTCCAGTTCGGCGCGCAGCTGCTCGGCGACTGCATCGTCGACCTGCTCCTCCTCGAGGATCTCGCCGTCTCCGAGCGCGTCGGTCTCGGTGTCGACCTCATTGGTCTCGCTCTCGCGTACCCGCTTCAGATCGGCGAGCGAGCTCTCGATTCGCTCACGTGCGCGCCGCACCAGGTCTCGGGCGTGGGCCTCGTCGAGCGGGGGCTCCTTGGTGCTCATCTGCTCATCGCCTCATCTCCTGTCTCTGCATTGGTAGGTCGGCGAGGACTGTATGTGAGTCTGGTGCGAGTCTGGCCCATCGAGCGTGGTCGATCTCGCTAGCGAGCGATTACCGCCCGCGCACCGGCCGCACGCACGGCGACAGAGAGTGCGGCGATGTCGTAGGCCCCATCGTGCTTGTGCTCATTGATGAAGAAGGTCGGCGTGCCGGTGACGCCGCTCAGGTCGGCCGAGTCGACGTCTTCTTCGATCCGCGGCGCCCAGCGATGGCGGCGCAGGTCTTCGCGGAAGCGCTCGGCGTCGAGACCGAGCTGCTCGGCGTAGGCGAGCAGATCGCGAGGACGGAGCTCGTCTTGGTGATCGAGGAGCGCATCGTGCATCTCCCAGAACGCCCCCTGGTCAGCGGCCGCCTCCGCCGCCTCCGCCGCCAGCTGGGCGTTGGGATGGACGTCGCTGAGCGGCAGGTGCCGCCAGACGTATCGGACATCGCCGAAGTCGGCGAGCAACTCGCGCACGGCCGGCTCGGCTTGCCCGCAGTAGGGACACTCGAAGTCCCCGTACTCGACGACCGTGACCGGCGCTTCCCTTGGGCCCCTCAGGTGGTCGCGCTCGGGGTCAACCGGCAGGGCAAGGTCAACCAGCACCTCCGATGTGCCCAGCAGAGCCCGGATCCGGAGATTGCGGGGGAGCAGCACCGTGGCGCGGAAGACGAGCCATGACAAAAGCGATGCACCCAGCGCCGCCGTCAGTACGCCCAGTTTGGCCTCCTCGAGCTGTTGGCCCTGGAAGGCCAGTGTGGCGATCAGCAGGGCGACGGTGAAACCGATCCCCGCGATCGCCCCGCCGCCGATCACAGCCCCCCAGCCGACGGGCGGACGCAGCCGGCTGCGGCTGAACCTCGTCGCCAGCCAGGAGATGCCGACGATCCCCAGCGGCTTGCCGATCACGTAGCCGAAGACGATGCCAAGGGTGATCGGTGACGAGTAGGCACGAGACAGGAAGTCGCCATTGACGACGATGCCGGCATTGGCCAGTGCGAACAGGGGCACGATCACGTAGCTCGTCCACGGGTGGTACAGCTGCTGCAGCCGGGCGTTTGGCGAGACTGCCGATTGAACTCCTGCCCGGGCCGAACGGGCCAACTCGGGCGTCGGTTGTTCGCGGAAGCTGCGAAATAGGTCTGTCGCTCGCTCCAGCTCATCCCGTCCCGCGGGGTAGGCCCAGGTGATCAGGCCAACCGCCAAGCCCAAGACGATCGGCTCGATGCCGGACTCAAACAGAGCCACCCATGCTGCCGCGGCCAGCACGAAGTAGACGAGTCCATACCGCAACCGAGCGGCGCGAGCCAAGAGGATCAAGCCGAAGATCCCCAGGGCGATCAGCAGGGCTCCCGCCGCCACCTCGGCGCTGTAGACGAGGGCGATGACCAACAGGGCGACCACGTCATCCACGACGATGATCGTCAGGATGAAGGCCCGCAGGCGATCGGTGAAACGGGGCCCGACCAGCGCCAGCATGCCCAATGCGAATGCGGTGTCGGTCGACATGGCCACACCCCAGCCATCGGTCGAGGAATGGCCGGCGTTGATGGCCAGGTAGATGACTACCGGCACCAGCATCCCGCCGAGTGCGGCCAGGACCGGCAAGGCCAGCCGCCGGCGCTGGCGGAGCTCGCCGACGTCGAACTCGCGACGCACCTCGAGACCGACGACGAAGAAGAAGAAGGTCATCAGCCCGCTGTTGACCCACAGCCGCAGATCCTGCGAGATGCCCGAGTCGCCAATCTGAATTGAGAGGTCGGTCTGCCAGACGCTCTCGTAGGAGGTGGAATCGATGTTGGCCCAGGCCATCGCCGCCACGGTCGCCGCCAGCAGCACCGCGGCACTCCCGGTCTCGGTGCTCAGGAATTCGCGCAGAGGTGTTTTCAGGCTCCTGGCCCAGGCGGTACGGCCAGCGGGCGCGGTGCGGGTTGGAGCCTCCTCAGCGATCGGCCAGCCGTTCCTGGATCAGCCGGACGGCCATCGAGCCCTCGCCAACGGCCGATGCCACGCGCTTGATCGAGCCGGCATGAACGTCGCCGACAGCGAAGATCCCGGGACGACTGGTCTCCAAGAACAAAGGACTGTCACCGTTGAACTCGGCCAAATGCCGGCCCGGAACGTCGCGACCGGTCAGAACGAACCCGGCGCGATCGGTCGCCACCTGGCCGCCCAGCCACCCGGTACGGGGTGACGCGCCGATGAAGGCGAACAGCGCTCGGGCGGCGAGCTCGGTGCGCTCTCCGGACCGCGTGTCGACAACGGTCACGCTCTCCAGCTCGCGCCCTCCCCCAAGCTCGACCACTTCCGTGTGGCTGTAGACCTCGATGCGGTCGTTGGCCTCGATCTTGTCGATCAGGTAGCGGGACATCGACCTCGCGAGGTCGCCACCGCGGATCAACAGCAGACACTTCGACGTTCGCTCGGAGAGAAACACCGCCGCCTGGCCGGCCGAGTTTCCGCCACCGACAACGACGACGGAATCGCCGGCGCATAGCCGGGCCTCGGCCGGGGTGGCGGCGTAATACACGCCAACCCCCTCGAATTCCTCCAGCCGAGGGACCTCGAGCCGCCGGTATTGGGCACCAGTGGCCACGACCACGGTGCGACCGCTCACCACCTCGCCGTTGGAGAGCTCGATCCGGTGCCTGCCCTCATCGCTCTCCAGCCCCACGGCGGTGGCCGGCACAGTCAGGCGCGCCCCGAACTTCGCGGCCTGAATCCCGGCTCGCTCGGCGAGCTCGCTGCCGGCATATGCCGGCGGGAAAGCCGAGGTAGTTCTCGATCCGGGCCGACGTCCCTGCTTGTCCGCCGGAGGCGACAGCCTCGACTGTCAGGACGTCAAGGCCTTCGGATGCGGCGTAGAGAGCGGCGGAGATCCCGGCCGGGCCGCTGCCGACGACGACCACGTCGCACAACTCCGGCGCCGAGCCTGGTGAGCTCAGCCCGATCGCCGTGGCCAGCTCGGCGTTGCTTGGTTTGTGGAGGATTTGGCCCGCGCCCAGGAGCACCACCGGCGTCTCCTGCGACTCGACAGCCAGGCCTGTGAGCAGCGCCTCGGCCTCTTGGTCCTCCTCCAGATCGATCCATTGATGCGGCATCCGGTTTCGGGCCAGGAATTGCCGCAGCCGCTGTGAGTCATTCGAATAACGGGAGCCGATCAGTTTCAGGCCCGTTCCGATGTCGATCAACATCGAACGGCGGGCGATGAAGGCGCCCAGGATCACGTCGCTCAGGCCCTTGTCCTCGGCGACGATCTGGCGGAGTCTTGCCACCGGCACCTGGATGACCTGGCCCGGGTCGCGGACGATCGCCGTCAGGTAGAGGCGCTGGCCCGTGACCAGGCTGAGCTCTCCGAGGAAGCGGTGCCGGCCATGCACGCCGATGACGCGGTTCTCCTGCCCCGCGCCCTGGACGATGACCACCGTGCCCGATTCGATGACGAAGAAGTCGACGCCCTCGTCGCCCTCGGCAAAGAGAACCTCGCCCGCCTCGACGTCGCGGACGCGTCCAGCCGCCCGAAGCCGCGCCCGCTGGTCGGCGTCGAGACGGGGGAAGGCGCCGTCACGGTTGACTGTTTCGGGATCTCCGACGCCGAACACCGGCCCTTGGTCGGTCATTTGTCGAGCCTTGCCGGAATCAGGCGGGCAAGCTGGCTCCAGTGACCCTTCAGCCGCTCACCGCCGAGAAAGAACGTCGGAGTGCCGTGAACGTTGGCGCGTTTGGCCTCGGCCACATCCTCGGCGACCCGCCCACGGTAGGCCCGCTCTCGCAGCGCCGAATCAGCCTCTCCTCCGTTCAGCTCGAGCTCCTCGCCCACCGCGTAAAGGTCGTCGAGGGAAAACTGGTCCCGGCCGGTCAGGAGTAGAGAATGCGCCTGCCAGAACAGGCCCCTCGCTGCAGCCAGCTCGGAGAACTCGGCAGCCAGATCAGCGCCGGGATGAAGATCCGCGTCGGGGAGATGCCTCCAGACCAAGCTCAGCGTGTCATAGCGCTGCACCAGCGACTTCAGCGGTCGGCTGGCAGCGAAGCAATACGGGCAGCCAAAGTCCCCGTACTCGATCAAGACCAGCTCGGGGTCCTCGGCGCCGAGGACGTGATCACCGTCCCTGAGCTCGGCCAGCGCCTTATCGCCCGCGACATTCATCGGAGCTCACAAGATAGACGGGGCGATCGGAGCACAGCCGTCACTTTTGTTCTCACGATCGGGCGACCGCCCGGAGGCTCGGTAGCCTCACCGATCCGTGACCGATTTCCTGTTCCATGGGGATACCGAGCGCTCGGCTGCCATGCGCCACGAGCTGCCGGTCTCGATCGGAGATCCTTTTCTGCTCGGCATCGTCGGCGGGCGGATGCACATCATGGCGAGCCCTCTCGAACGCACACGGATAGCGGCGGTCGCACCCGATGCTGTGCTGCACGACGTGGCCGAGCTCGGCTTCTACGAGCTGCTCGAGAGCGGCATGAGCCACAACGAGCTGGACCTGGAGCTGACCTCGCGCGCCGCCGCGGCGATGGGCGTCGGTGAGGCCATCGTCGACCCGGAGATGCCGGTCGCGGTTGCCGATCGGTTGCGAGCCGACGGCATCGTTGTGCATCCAGACCACGAGGCGATCGCGGCCAGGCGCCGGGTGAAGTCGGCGGCGGAGCTCGCCGGGATTCGCAGAGCGCAAGCCGCGGCGGAGGCCGGGATGAGCGCCGCCGCGGCCGTACTCAGTCAGGCGGCGCCCGATGACGAGCGGCTTGTGCTCGACGGTGAGGTCCTTACCGCCGAGTCAGTTCGCGAGGTGCTGCGCGACGCATGCCAGCGGAGTGGCGGGCCTGCGCCGCCGGATGTCATCGTGGCCTCGGTGTGGCAGGGATTCGGCCACGAGGCTGGCTCGGGCCCGCTGCCCGCCAACCTGCCGATCGTGATCGACCTATGGCCGCGCGACGAGCAGTCGGGATGCTGCGCGGACATGGCCCGGACGTTCGTCGTGGGTGAGATCGGCGACGCGGTACGAGCGCAGGAGGCCCTCGTGCGCGAGGCGATGGAGCGAGCTCGGGAGGCGGTGCGGCCCGGGGTCAGAGGACGTGAGCTGCACGCCCTGGTCTGCGACGTGTTCGAGTCCGCCGGGCATCGCACGCAAAGAACGGGACCCGGGGAGGAGAACCCGAACGAGGGCTTTCAGTTCTCGCTCGGCCACGGCGTTGGCCTTCAGGTCCATGAGGATCCGGGCCTTGGTCAGACGGGGCATAGCGAGCTGGTCGCCGGCGACGTGATCGCCATCGAGCCCGGCCTGTGGCAGCGTGACATCGGCGAGGTGCGGTTCGAGGATCTCCTCTTGGTGACTGAGGACGGCAGCGAGACTCTCACGCACTATCCGTATGAGCTGACTCCCTAGCCCGCAGCCAGAGCGAGTCACGCAGGAGCCTCGGATCGAAGCGGCAGAGCTAGGCAGGCTCCCTTGGCGGCATCAGCGCACCGATGATCCAGAACAGGGGGATGAAAATCCCGATGATGAACATGACCCAGTGGCCCTTCCGGATCGAGATGATCCCCAGGGTGACCAGCAGAATGAAGTACAGGATGCCGCCGATGACGAATTCCATGTCGACCCTCCCGGTCGCGGTCTAAGTCGACGCCACCCTAACCAAAAGCGCTCATGGCAATAGGAGTAGGCTGAATGTAGCCGTTCGAGGGCGCTCTTCATTTCTCTCTTCCTTCCCTGTGGCAGGCGGCACCGATTCGAGAGGAGTGAGAGGGAGACGCCCCAATGCGCAACTGGGACACCATCCGCGAGGACATGGGGCTCACGGTCCGCGTGGAGCAAGATGGCGACGCACTCGTGGTGAGTGGGTTCGGAGAGCTCAATCTCGCCAATTTCAAGACGCTCGACTCGGAGTTACGAATGGCCCTTGCCGGCGATGCCTCGGAGGTGACCCTCGATCTGGACGCTGTGAGCTTCATCGACTCAGTCGGGCGGCGAACGGTGCTCTTGATGACGAGGCAATCGCTTCGGAACGGCGATCGGCTCCGCCTGCTCCGTGGATCGGCGCCGCTCGAACGGGCGATCGTGAGGAGCGGCCTGGGGCATTTGCTGCCGGCCTACGCCTGAGACATCCGCGCTCGCGAGATACTGCGCGCGCGATGTCGCAGGAGAACGGACCCCGAACTCCTGGGGCGTGTGGAGCGTGCGCTTGGCCCCCGGATCGAGCCGCCACTCGGCGAGTAGCCGAATCGGTCTTTTCACGCAAATTACGGGGTGTGCCCGAGCAGGCCCAGCGATAGCGTGATAGGTCTTCGGCTTCGGCACATGGCTCCAACCTGGAAGGAGGGAGACTATGGGCCTCCAGCAAGCGCACAGCGAGGTGGCCGGGATGCTCCACGCAGGCACCCCGTTCGACGCTATTGAGCAGCAGATCGATCGGATTCCCGGTCTGCTCGCCGAGGAACGGTCTGCGTTGTGGCTTTATGCATGGTCGCATCAGGGGCGCGGCTGGCAACGCCGCGCGTCGACCCAGCTCTTGTTATGGGTGGGAGCCGGGTAGCCGAGCTCGAGCCATTCCAGCACGCGCGCTGGCGGTGACGCACGGTCGCGGCCGTCTGATGCGTCGCGGTGGCCGTCACGGACCCGTCGTTCCGGGCTTCGATCGCCTTGACGGTCTTTCCGAACGCCCCTCCCAAGACGCGCTTGCCGAAAATCGAGAGCACGACCCCGAGCGCCCGTCCCTTGAGGTTCTTGCCCTCGCGCACCACGACGACGTCCACCTCGGTCGTCCCGTCGGGCTGGCGCTTGAAGGTGTAGGTGTGGCCCGAGTTGCCTCCCCACGTGTTGGAGTCGGTGGTCGTCATGACCACCCGGTTGGGATCGGACCAGTCGTAGTGCAGGCGTTCCCAGATGCCGCCCGAGCCCTCCGTGACGTCGGCCTGGTTGGGGCCCTGGTCATGCACCTTGAGGTACCCGTCGGCGCTGTTTGGAAAGAGTTCCGAGCGGCCGGGCCCGAAGTCGGTGAGCGCGGCGACGAACTGCTCCGGCGTCGCGGTGGTCGTCACTTTGAGGTGGATCGTGGCCATGCGTGCTCCTTGCTTGGGGTGAGGCTATTTGTAGCCGATGTGACGCCACGGCTGCCGAAGCCCAAGCGCAGCGAGACCCGCCTCGTCGGCGCCGTTTGCTGGCGGTCAGGGAGTCGTTGGCCGGTTCACGTAGGGGTGGTAGTCCCGGCACGGCTCGCCTCTGAGGCCGGGGCATGGCGGCAGCCCGGTCGGAACGTTCACTCCCACCATGGGGAGGATGAGGCTCGATGGCATCTGCTTGGAGTGGGCGATCGAGACCGTCGCGGGCCCGGTCGGCTGCGTTTCGCCGAACGACCAGATGGGCTGGTCGCCGTTGGGGGCGGTGATCGTCACGCGGATGCGCGAGCCGGCGCGGTACGTGTGCCCTTCGTAGTAGAGCGGGATGGTGACGGGGACGAAGCGGTTGGGCGGCAGCGGCGATACGTCGGCTGCTCGGAGGCTCAGGACGGGTTCGAGCAGGGTGCTCTTCTGAGCGTCGAGCTTGCGCTCGTTGCCTCGCACCCAGCCGTTCTGCACGAAGGTCTCCTTGCCGTCGGGCCTTACCTCGGTGATCGTTGCCTGGAGGTCCACGTTCGGAGTCGAGGAGCGAACCCAGGCACGCACGGCGCCGGCGCCGATAATGGTGTTGTTGCCGCCCAGCGGCGGGGTCAGGTAGGACACAGCGCTACCGGCAGGCGGCCGCTGCCAGTGGTAGGGCGGCGTGGCAGTCCACAGACCGTTCTCCCCGCCGGCGGTGTCCCCCGTGAAGTTGGTCAGGGTCCGGGCATGAGGATCCCAGTCGAACGAATCGGCCCCCGCGGCGGCGGGTGGCTGGCCGCGAAGCGCGCCGCCCGCCGACAGGTACCAGAAGCGTGCCGTGGTGCCCGGGATCGGGAAGCTCGAGAACGACCGCTCGAAGCCGGGTTTCGGTTGCCCGGGCTGGGTGCCCCCGGCGCCGTTGTCGAACAGGATTCGGATCGGCTTGAGCTCCTCGAATGCGGCCTTTGCCCGCGCATAGGTCGGCTGCGCCTGGATCGGATCGGGCGGCAGGGTCACGCCCGGTATCCCCATCGCTTCCTGGTAGATGACCGGCGCGCCCGCGTGGATTGCCGCGGCGTTGGTGATCGGTGCACGCCGGGCTACGTAGAGCTGGAGGAAGTCGTACCAGCGGTTGAACGTCTCTGGATCGAGCGAGTCGACGTGGGTGCCGTTCGTGAACGTGAACCACTTGCGCTGCGTCCCGGTGAAGTGCTTCGCCAGTGTCGGGCAGTGCCCGCCCGTCTGCTCGTCCTCCCACTGGCAGGCCATGTAGGTCGGCACGTTGATCTTGTTGACGAACGTGATCGGCGCCAGTGGGTCGGCGACGCTCGGCACGTAGTGGTCGTTGGCACGGATCTTGGCCAGCAGGTTCGCGGCCTGGCCGTGCAGCGCTTGGTTGGCCTTGCAAGTCTGGTCGCCCTGCTGGATCCGCTGGTAGGCCCACGGCTGCCCGGTGTTGGGTCCTGCCGGCTTCGCATCGTGGACTCGCTCCATGGCCCAGTTCACGGCAAACCCGGTGTTCAGGATGCCGCCCGGATACAACGTCGTCTGCGTCGAGTCGAGCACCGACAGTGGCGAGATCGCGGCCAGGCTCGGCGGACGGAGTTGCGCGGTGAACAGCTGGCTGATCCCGCCGTAGGAGATGCCCATCATCCCGACCTTGTGATGCAGGGCCCACGGCTGGCGGGCGATCGTCTCGGTCACGTCGTAGCCGTCGAGGTTCTGAAGCGGCTCGAAGAAGTCGTAGGCGCCGCCCGAGCAGCCGGTGCCGCGCATGTTGACGTCCACCACCGTGAACCCCATGAGGTTGGCGAGGATCGCGATCCCACTCTGCGGGCCGGCCGGATCCGCGTATCCGTAGCCCGAGTACTCGATCAAGGTCGGCGTGGGACCGCTGGGAACCTGCGGAGGATCCACGCCCGGAACGGCGTTGGTCACGTCCTGCGGCGGGTGCACGTTGATGGCCAGCTTGGTGCCGTCGCGGGTCCTCAGATAGCCGTAGCCCTTGGAGCCGATCGTCTGGTCGTAGACGTTGGTGTTTGGCGGCGCCGGCCGGGTCGAGAGCACCGTCAGCGGCCCGGACGTGGCGCCTCCGCCGAAGACGCGCACCCGGTATCCGGTGCCCGGCGGAACGTTGCGAAACAGAAGGCCACCCTGCGCATCGGCTCGCTTCGTGGCGACCGTTTGACCTGCGCTGTTGACGAGCGACATCTGCTTCCCCGGCGGGAGCTGCGTGACGTAGACCTGCTCGACGCTGCCGTGCGCGGTGAACGCCTGGGCCACACCAGCCCCGGCCATCAATGCGATCGCAAGGGCGACGGCACAGACCGGAAGGCGCACGCTCCAGCGCATGCCGGCACTTTAATCGTCCTTCGCCCGTCCGTGTCGCACAGCTACGCCAGCGGCGCTGCCCAATCGTCGGTGGCAGGCTCGGTGTCCTATGCCTTGCTCGGCGCGGGATCCGCGATCGACTCGACGACCTCCGCGGTCGACATCAGCCGCACGCCTATGCTCTCGAGCTCGTCACGACCCTTGCCGTAGAGGCCTGAGACTGCATCTTCGGCCAGCACCACTCGAAAGTCGCGCTCGCTTGCCTCATAAATGGACGCGCGCGGACAGTTGGGGAAGTTGCAGCCGCAGAACACGATCGTGGAAACGCCTTGTCGTCGCAGGTGGTCGTCGAGCGGGGTCTCATAGAAAGCCCCCCAGCGCGGCTTGTAGATGACGACCTCCCCTGGCCCCACCTGCTGGAGTCGGCCCTCGAGAAGCTCGTCTGCTTGGAGTTCGAAGTTCGTCTGCTCGACGATCTCCGGCGCAAGCTGTGAGCCGCTCGACCCGGGTGCGAGGATCTGCGCCCCGGCTTCGACCTTCGAGCGTCGACAGATATCGACGTTGCTGCCGTCCCTCCGATACAGGCGGACGACGTGCACAACCGGCCTACCGGCATCTCGGAAAGCCGCGGCGAGCGCCACGATCTGTGGGACGGCTGCTGAGGTCCCAGGGATCTCCAGAGGTTGCCCGTCAAGCGTGTCGACCTGGGTGTCGATCGTGACCAAGGCCGATGAGTTCCAATCGGGCGCCAGGTAGTCCATGCCGGAGCGATCTTAGGCTGACGAAGGGCGCTGCGTCGTCCTCGTTCACGGCGGTTTCGTCGACGGCTCTGGCTGGCAGGGCGTCTACGACCTTCTGAGGAAGGACGGCTACAACGTCGGCGGTCGTCCAGAACCCGCCGCTTTCGCTCGAAGGCGACGTCGCCGCGACCAAGATGGTCATCGCCGCGCAGGACGAGCCGGTGATCCTCGTCGGCCACTCCTACGGCGGAGCGGTGATCACCGAGGCTGGCAACGGTCCCAACGTGGCGGCGCTCGTCTACATCGCGGCCTTCGTGCCCGACAAGGGCGAGTCGGTGAACACGCTGATCGAAGGTTCTTCCACAAGGACGGACCTGCGCCGCCCATTCTGCCCCCGCAGGACGGCTTCCTGCTCCTTGACCGGGAGAAGTTTCACGCCTCCTTCGCGGGGGACCTGAGCGCCGACGAGGCAGCATTCATGGCCGACTCGCAGGTGCCGTGGGGCGTTGATGCCCTCGGTGGCACGATCAGCGAGGCGGCATGGCGGTCAAGCCAAGCTGGTACCTGCTCACGACCGAGGACCGGATGATTCCCCCGCCAGCCCAGCAAACGATGTCTGGACGGGCGGGTTCGACCGTTGAAGAGGCCAAGGGCAGCCATTCGATTTACGTGTTCACAGCCGGAAGCCGTGGCTGAACTCATTGAAAAGGCTGCTTCCGAAGTGGCCGCGCCCTAGGGCCGGCAACTGAGCCGACGCCCAGCCGCCGGGTCGGTCAGGACTGCACGAAGGCCAGCAGGTCGGCGTTGATCGTCTCGGCCTCGGTGGTCGGGCAGCCGTGCGGGAATCCTTTGTACGTCTTCAGCGTCCCGTTCTGCAGGAGCTCGGCGGACAGCGGTCCGGAGTCGGCGTAGGGAACGATCTGGTCGTCGTCGCCGTGCATCACCAGGACCGGCACCGTGATCTTCTTGAGGTCCTCGGTGAAATCGGTCTGGGAGAAGGCAACGATGCCGTCGTAGTGGGCCTTGGCTCCGCCCATCATTCCCTGGCGCCACCAGTTCTCGATGATCGCTTCCGAGGATTCCACGCCGGGCCGGTTGAAGCCATAGAAGGGGCCCGACGCGAAGTCCCGGTAGAACACGGACCGGTTGGCGGCAAGCTGGGCCTGGAGGTCGTCGAACACGCTCTTCGGCAGGCCGCCGGGGTTGGCGTCGGTCTGCACCATGAGCGGCGGCACCGCATCTATCAGTACCGCTTTCGCCACGCGGCTCTCACCGTGCCGGGCGATGTAGTGCACGACTTCGCCGCCACCGGTGGAGTGCCCAACGTGGACGGCGCCCTGGAGATCGAGATGGGCAGTCAGCGCAGCCAGGTCGTCGGCGTAGTGGTCCATGTCGTGACCGTCGCTGGTCTGGGCGGAGCGTCCGTGCCCGCGCCGGTCATGGGCGATGACTCGGTAGCCCTGCTGTAGGAAGAACAGCATTTGGGTGTCCCAGTCGTCCGCCGAAAGCGGCCAGCCATGGCTGAATACGACCGGTTGGCCCGAGCCCCAGTCCTTATAGAAGATCTCGGTGCCGTCATCCGTGGTGATCGTGCCCATGCGCTACCTCCGTTGGTCAGGTATTGACGCCGAAACGTGCGCGGTGCCAGCGTACTCGTTCTCCTGTCGCGCTCCAGCCACTTGGTTACCGCCGTGGTGAACCCCACGGTATCTGCATCCGATCTGGTCCGAGAAGTAACTCAGGCCGAGCCAGGTCCTGACCGGCGTCGAGCTCCTCGAAGGCAGGTCCAGAGGGTACCGAAGTGAACCTCAGGCGCTTAGGGGCTGTATTACCCATGATGGAGGGCGCCACGGGGCAGATCGGCTGGCGCGGTCGCCTCCTCGGGCGGCCCGGCAGCTACCCACAGGAGGTAGAGACGATGAAAAGACGTCGTATGAGAAATCCTCGGAGGGGCGACATGCCTCGCGGCGCTCGCGGCAGTAGCAGTGATAGCGCTGCCTGCCTCGGGAACGGCGCCGGCAGGATCCGCCTTTTTCGCGAAGCTCGACGGCGAGCACGAGCCTACGCCAGACGCTGACGTTGACGGCTATGGAACGTTCAGCGCAAGCTTCAGCGGCACGAAGCTCTGCTATGGCCTCCAGGTCTATCAAGATCGAGAATCCGACTGCGGCGCATATCCATCAAAGAGAGAAACGTCAACACCGATGGACCGATCAGAGTCGAGTTGCTCCCACCGACCAATAGCCTTTCGAGATCGACGAGCCGCCTGCACAACCGTAACCACCACGCTGAACAAACAGATCAAAACCAAAACAAACGCCTAATACATCAACGTCCACAACAGCGCCTTTCCGAATGACGCAATACGCAACCAGCTCTTCCAAACGACCGTGACCCAAAACAAGTAGCGCGTGACGATCACATGCACTTAGCACCGATTGCCTCCACGTCTCTTTGAGCCGAAGGATGCGATGAGAGGGGCGGCCGAGTGCCGCCCCTTTGCATTGGCCATGGCTCGGCGATACTGCGCGGGCGATCGCAGCGACGCGAGATGGCGCGTCTGCGCGTATGCGGCGTTCAACCGAGGCTTCTTCGAAGGCGCTGGTCGTCCGACATCGCGCCGACTTCGATCGTCACCACAGGGGCGATCCCTGGTGTCCGAGTGTATCGCGGACCTGAGGGATTGAGGCGGTTCCTGGAATCGTTCTGGGGCGAGTTCGACGAGCCGGGTCTTGAGGTCCGCGAGTTGATCGAGGCTGAAGATCATGTCCTGGCGGGGCTGACGTTCCAGGGCCGTGGCAAGCAGAGCGGCGTGGAGACCACATGGGACATCTGGCACGTTTGGACGGTGCGGGGCGGCAAGGTCCTGCGCGGGCAGGCGTTCACGAGCAGGGAACAGGCCCTCGAAGCCGCCGGGCTGCGGGAGTAAGTCGTCCGCGCTGCTCAATCCGAGATTTCAGCCGAGGTTTCGAGTTTTTCTTGCGGCGACCTACCCGGGGCGTCCTACGCCGTGCGGTGCCGCTGCACGACCGTCCCCCTCTTGGGCGCGCGATACTGCGCGGGCGATGTCCGACCGAGACGAGGAGATCGTCGCTGGCTGCGGCGCATCTATGAGGCGTTCAATCGCGGCGACTTCGACACCGCGATAGCGGTGGCGCATCCCGAGATTGAGTTCGTCCCCCCGGGGGGTCAATCGTCGCTTAGAGGGGCGAAGGCGGTGCGCGCATGGATGGAACCAGACGCCTTCGACGAACAACAAATCGAGCCACTCGAGTTCAGCGTCCAGGGCAACAAGGTCCTGGTGCGCCAACACACCAAGGCCCGAGGAGCCGGGAGCGGCATCGAGTTGGATCTCGAGAACTGGGCGGTCTGGACGTTGAACGACGACGGCCTTGCGACGCGGGTGGAGTCCTACCTCCTCCATCAGGAGGCGGAGGCCCTCGAAGCCGCCGGTCTTTCGGAGTAGGCGATGTCGCAGGAGAACGTGGAGATCGTCAAGGCGATACAGCCACCCTCCGGGACGGATCTCACCGAGTTCTATGAGCTTGAGGGGACAGCCGAGCGCATCGAGGCGGTTGCGCCGCTCTTTGATCCAGAGTTTGAGTTCGAGGCCCACGGAGGCGTGGGAGAGCGCCTGCGCGGCAGGGGTCTGCAAGCCCTCGCGGAGGCTTGGCGAGAATGGATGCAGCCTTTCGAGATCTTCCGGACGGAGGTCGAGGGGTTCATCGACGTCGATGACGACCGAGTCCTCGTGCTCATCCGCGACCACACTCGCCCGCGCGGGACCGATGCAGAGATCGAGTCGATCGGCTGCAATCTGTGGACGCTCCGCGACGGCAGGATTGCTCGGATCGACTTCTATCCGACGCGTTCGCCGGGCCTCGAAGCCGCCGGGCTGCGGGAGTAGGCGGTCAGAGCCGCATGTTTCGTGCCGGGCCGGTCCCTAGGCTTGCCATGTGGCGCAGGTCGAACAGGCACAGGCGACGCTCGCTCTCCAGGGACTCGAGGGATTTGAGGGGCCCGACTGCGCCGAGCGAATCTATGAGGGGCCGCGGAACCCGGACGCGCTGCTCGCACACGTCGGCCACGAGGTCTTCCGGCCAGGCCAGCGCGAGGGCGTCGAGGCGGCGCTCGACGGCCGCGACGCGCTGATTGTCATGCCCACGGGCGGGGGCAAGAGCCTCTGCTACCAGCTGCCCGGCCTCGCCTCACCCCAGCTCACCATCGTGGTCAGCCCCCTGATCGCGCTGATGGCCGACCAAGTTCGCGCCCTGACCGCGGCGGCGCATCCGGCGGTGATGGTGGCCTCGGGCTTGGGCGCGGAGCGAAACCGCGAGGCCCTCGCACGCATGCGTGATGGCCGAGCGCGGATCGCCTACTGCTCGCCGGAGCGCTTCGGCTCGACCGCGTTCCTCGACGCCGTGAGCAACCGCGAGGTCGACCTGATGGCCGTCGACGAGGCGCACTGCGTCTCGGAATGGGGGCACGACTTCCGCCCGGACTACCTGCGGCTGCCGAAGGCCATCGAGCGGCTCGGCCGGCCCGCGGTCCTGGCCTGCACGGCGACCGCCACACCGGAGGTGGCCGGCGAGATCGAGCGCCGCCTCGGCCTGCACGACCCGCTGGTTGTGCGCTCCGGCTTTGACCGTCCCAATCTCTCCTTCGACATCGTCACCTTTGAGGGCAAGGGCTCCAAGGCGCGGAAGCTGGGCCTGCTCGAGCACGGCCTGGGCGATGCCCAGAACCGGCCGGCAATCGTCTACTGCGGCACTCGCCGAGACAGCGAGGAGGTCGCGGAGTCGCTGCGCGCGGCCGGGCTGCTCGCCGCCGCCTACCACGCGGGCATGGCGCCCGATGAGCGTGCCGCCGCCCAGCACGGCTTCATGTCCGGAGATGTCGAGGTGATCGTCGCCACCAACGCCTTCGGCATGGGAGTGGACAAGGCAGACGTTCGCTCTGTCTGGCACTGGGCGATCCCCACCAGCGTCGAGGCCTACTACCAGGAGGCCGGCCGCGCGGGGCGCGACGGCCTCGCGGCCCGGGCGGTGCTGCTCGCCGCGCGCTCCGATCTGGGCCGCCTGGTGCGGTTCATCCAGCAACGCAACGTCGACGAGCAGACGGTCGCCACCTATGTGGAAAGCCTGCGCCGTATGGCCGACTCCGATGGGTCGCTGCTGATCGAGAATCCCCGCCAAGACGAGGAGCGGATCCGGCTCGCGATCGCCGAGCGGGCAGGCGCCTGCACGATTGACCCGGCCCCCGGGGGGCGGCTCAGCATCAGCCTCCAGGGCGAGCTCGACGCAGGCCAAGCCCGGGCCGCCTGCCGCGTCGCGCAGGACCGCGGCTGGCGCGCCTACCGCGCGGTCGAGTCCTTCAGCTTCTCCGCGAGCTGTCGCCGCCGCAGCCTGCTCGACCACTTCGGCGACCGACGGGTCGCCGATCCCGAGGGCCGGTGCTGCGACGTCTGCAACCCGCTCGAGTGGCTGCCCTCCCCCGAGACGATCGAAATCCGCACTGCGCGCTCGCGCCGGCGCTCCCAGGCCTCGGCCCCCGAGCTCTCGGCCGGAGACGAGGGCCTGTTCGAGGCGCTGAAGGCCTGGCGCCTGGATGCGGCCGCCGGCAAGCCCGCCTACACGGTGGCCCACAACCGCACCTTGGAGGCGATCGCGGCCTCGCGCCCGGGCGGGGTCGACGACCTCGCGGCGATCCACGGCGTCGGGCCGGCGTTCGTCTCGCGCCACAGCGATGAGGTGCTGCGGATCGTGCAGGGCCATCCGGGCGTCTAGCATCCCGTGGTGAGTCCGAGAGCGGGCACCGTACGGAACGAAGGGAAGCCGTTGATGCTGTTTGGCCAGGAGCATGTCGATCGCTATCGCGAGACCGACGGCGAGGAGGGGCACGACTGGAACGGCACGCAGACCCTGCTGCTGACCACGACGGGGCGCAAGTCCGGAGAGCAGCGCACGACGCCGCTGATCTACGCGCCCCATGACGACGCCTATACCGTCGTCGCATCGATGGGCGGGTCGGACAATTCGCCCGCCTGGTATCTGAACCTCACCGAGAACCCCGAGGTCGAGGTTCAGGTGAAGGGCGACCGCTTCAAGGGGAAGGCCCGCACAGCGACCCCAGATGAGAAACCGGAGATGTGGCAGACGATGGTCGGCGAGTGGCCCGCCTACGACGAATACCAGCAGAAGACCGACCGGGAGATCCCGGTGGTCGTGCTGGAGCGAGCCTGACGCCCGGCCCGCACACTCAGCCGCTGCCCGCGGTCAACGCGTCCCCTGTCCCATAGTCCGACGTCGAGGTTCGAGTCGAGGGCATCGCCAACGTCGCAGAAGCCCCGTGGTCGCATATCGTTCCCCTTGCGCGGGAGCCAGCGAACCGGAGCCACCGCTTGGGCAAGGTCATCGTCATCGAACACCTGACGCTTGACGGTGTGATGCAGGCACCGGGGGGCCCCGACGAGGATCCCCGCGACGGCTTCGAGTACGGCGGCTGGCGAGCCAACGCCAGGACCCGGCCTTGCAGGAGGTGATGGGCGCACAAATGTCGAGCGCGTGGTCCCTGCTGGCCGGCCGCACGACGTATGAGCAGTTCGCGGACTACTGGCCCAAGCAGAAGCCGAACCCATTCACTGAGGCGCTCAACCGGGTCCAGAAGTACGTGGCGTCAACGACCCTGACAGAGCCGCTCCCGTGGCAGAACTCCACCGTCCTCAAGGGCGACGCCGCGGATGCCGTGGCGGGGCTCAAGAGCGAGCTGAACGAGAACTTGGTGGTGTTCGGCAGCGGGGTGCTGGTGCGGTCGTTGCTGCCCCGCGCCCTTGTCGACCAGCTTGTCCTCCTGATCCACCCGCTGGTCTTGGGTTCGGGGCGTCGGCTGTTCCCGGACATTGCCTCGATTCCTCTCGCCTTCGAGCCGGTCGACTCCGCGACGACCGGCACCGGCGTGGTCATCACCACCTACAGGCCTATCCGAAGTTGATCACGCGAGGCCCCCAGGAGCTGTGAAGCGTTCCGCTTCCCATGCGAAGCGGCACTTCTGCTTCGCGCGCGAGCAGTAGAAACCGGGACGCGCCTCGCACTCCTCGGCTGCGGTGCGGCAACAGCTACCCTGCCGGACCGGGCGCGAGGAAGGCTGACGAAGCAACACTTCGTGATTCCTTCGTCATGCCAGGCCAGCCTGCGGATAGGGTCTGCCGCCTCGCTCGGCGACGGGACCGGGCCCACGAGACGAGGAGGCCTCAGATGAAGGTATGGAAGGCAGCACTGGCCGCTGCGATCGCGACCGCTGCGATTGCACTGGTCGTGATCGCCCCACTGGCGAGAGCAGCGGCAAGCGTCACCCGACGTTGAAGGTGGTGACCGTCGACAGGTCAGGCGACGGTCAGGCGACACCGAGGTGCCCACGGGGATTCATCCCGACGGAGGCGGTTTCGCCACCGTCGACGGCAACATCACACAGTCCTTCCGGTCGGGCAGACGCGACTGGCGGGTAGAAATCGATGAGCCCACCGGAAACGTGACGGGCATAGCAACCTGCGCGAAGGGCACCGGCGGGTTCGAGCTCGAGGACGCAGGTGTGCGCTGACCACGCGCAATCGATAGAATGGCAACATCTTCTTCGGCGAGACCATGGTCTCCACGGTAGTGCTCGTCCCTGGTTAGCCAGTCCCGATTGAGCCGGGTTTCGCTGCGCAAATACTACCGGGGGATTCGAAGCTGAACGTCGGTACGGAAGGGCCTAGCCGCCGGGTATCGGCTGCCAGCTCGGGCCAAAGGCGTAGCCGCCAGCGCCGCCGTTGTTGAAGTCCTCGCAGTTGTGGGTGAGCCCCCGAATGTCGGACCCATTGAGGCTCATCGTGTAGATGTCGAGGCAATTGTGAGAGTGCGCCACGTTGTCGTCGCCGCTCGCAAAGGCGAACCGATTGCCGCGTGGGGAATAAACCTCGCCGCTGGGGTGGTGAAGCAGATGCTCTCGGGAGCCGTCGCGCCGCATTACCCAGCTGCCGCCGTCGCATTCGTGGATGCCCCACTCGCAGCGATAAAACAGGATGTGCTCCCCGTCAGGACTCCAATCAAGTAGCTGGTCGTCGAAGTATTGGCCGTATTGGCGGGGGTTGGTGAGCCGACGGAGGTGCGATCCATCCGGCTTGACCTTCCAGATGCCCTCTCTCTGCGCGTTTTGGGCGCTCCCTCGAAGCCGATCCGCCGACCACCCGGCGAGAACACGGCGAGGTGGCGAAAGGCCGAGGTGGCCGACGATGCGGCGCTTCTTGATGCCGTCGGGGCGAATCTTGAAGACCGCAGCTTCTCGGACGTATGGTGCGGTCGAGAAGACGATCCGGCGTCCACTCGGCGAGAAACTTGGGTTCGCCTTGGCCACGCCGTCGTGGGTGACCTGGCGCTCATGGGTTCCGTCGGCATGCATCGTCCAGACCTCGGCAGCCTCGCCATCCGAGCGCGTGAAGGCGATTGAGCTGCCGTCCGCGGACCCTGACGGATCGCCGCCGCTGGTCAGTTGCTGCAACCCCGAGCCGTTGGGGAGCACGGTGAAGATGCCGGAGTACGCGATCCGCCCGTTTGCCCCCGGATAGGTCGCCGATGAGATCGTTGGGGAGAGCGCGAGCAGCAAGAGAGCCCCCGACTGCTGAAAGCAGACCTCCCGGATCGGCCTCACGGATCGAGTGTACGCCGATGCGTTCGTCGCACCCCTGGCGTGAACCCTGTGATGGCTGGACATGCCCGACGTACGATCAGCGAATCGGGATGTCGTCCGATGGTCGCGCTCAAACCTCCCGAATCGGCTCTCGTCCACACCGGCTTCTAGTAGCCGATGTAGCGGGCGACCGCGAAGTCGTGGCCGGACTCCCCGGCGGCAACGATCCGGCCCCGGGAATCAATCGCCGTCGAGTAGGCGAAGGAGTCGCGTCCAAAGTTCGTCGCCACCCTGCCGCCGGAGCCGAATCAGCCGTCGAGATTGCCGTTGCGCCTGTACCGGGCGAGCGAGAAGCTGCGTTGGCGGGTCCTACGGCAAAACGCCGTCGAACTGGATCGCCACCGACATCGGCGAAGACGAGGTACCCAAGTCGGTCGTCATCTTTCCGCCGAGCCGATGAGCCGTCGAGCGTGCCTTCGCGTTGTAGCGGGCGAGCGCGAATTGCGGTCAGAGCCGCTGCCCGCACGCTCCGCCCTTGGTCGTTGACACCGAGCTGGCGTAGGAGCGGCAGCGGCCTCTCCGTGCCGCCGGAGCAACAGAGCCGTCAGGGGGATCGCGCCGGTAAAGGGCACCGTCGGGGTGGTGGATCGAGACTTGCCAGCGGCAGCACGCTCGGTTGGCAATCGACGGCTGCCGAGTAGGCGTAGGCACGGTCGCCAAAGCCCGTCGTCAGCCTTCCGTTGCCGGAGAACGAGCGGTCGAGGCTTCCGTTCCACCTGTAACGGGCCAACGCAAAGTCGCGGCCAGCGCCTCCGGCGGCAACGATCCGGTCGTGGGAATCGATCGCCACAGACTCGGCCACGTCGTAGCCACCGACGTCCGTTCTCACCCTGGCGTTCTCCTCGACCCAGTGGTCCGGTGGTGCCTTGGCCTGACTCGGGGCGATACCTGGCCTATTGCCCCGGTTCGTGGAGAAGCCGCGTCGGTCGGCTGTGGGAGTCGTTCGAAGGAGTGGCACCGCGCACGGCCCTGGAGGACCGTCCTCAGCTTGCCGTTACCGGGAACGAGTCGTCGAGGCTGCCGTTGCGCGTGTAGCGGGCGAGCGCGAAATTCGACGTCATCGCCCTCTGCGACGCTCCCATCCTGGGAATCGATGGCTGCCGAACTGGCGAATCGTAGCCATCGCAGTCCGGCCTCAGCTTGCCGTTACCGGAGTACGACCGGTCAAGGTCCCCTCTCGCCGCGTGGGCGAGGGCAGGGACGAGAAGGGCGGATGAAGCACCACCGCCACAGCTATGACCACTGGTACCTGCGATGAGGGTAGAAGGACGCCTTCATGGCCTAAAACGATGCCAGGCTGGCCTGGGCTCAAAGTGACCCTAGGTTCAGATTCGCGACACCTCGGGCCTCTCTGATCTCTTCGAAACTTCTCGCCGATCACGGTCAGGCCGCGCGCTCGACCTTCCAGGTCGAGGTCGTCGTTACGAGACTGCGCGTTCATTCAAAAACTAACAGGAAACAGCCGAAAACTGCGCGGCGTCCGGGTGGACCTCGGGGGTACCGGGTACGCCCTCCGGTGATTTCGATCCCCGGTAGGTGTCGCCGGTTTACCCTTGGGGTAGCCGCTCCAAAGACGACGCATGGGATAGTCGATGGACGATGACGAGACGCCTGTTCACCGCAGCAGCGGTCGTGACGTCTGCAACGGCGACAGTCACCGCCGCCGTAATCTCGAAGCCGCCGGAGAGCTACCCGCCGAACTCTGCCCAGCATCAGTGGACTTTTCCGGCGAGCGACGCTTCAGGGCGGACTCGACTGACGACACTCTGAAGGGAACTGCGAATCGCGACATCTTGCGAGGTGGGAACGGCGCCGATGCCCTGCTCGGGCGCGAAGGGCGCGATTGCCTGTATGGGCAGGGAGGACGCGACACCGTAGTGGCCTACCGAGGATGACAGGGTATTTGGCGGCGACGGCGCCGATCGCCTGCTGGGTGGACCCGGTAACGACAAGGCGATGGAGGGTGACAAGGGAGGCGACACGATCCATGGGGGGATCGGGAGAGACCAGATCAAGGGCGATCGCGGCAACGATCGGATTGAAGCCGGGGGCGATCGGGATCTGTTCGTATATGGGGGAGCGGGCGACGATGTGATCCTCGGGCAACTTGGTGAGGACAAGCTCGTGAGCGATCGCGGCGACGATTACGTTGGGGGTGGACCCGACGGCGATTTCCTTGACGGTGCCAAGGGCGACGACAGGATCTCCGGCGCGGATGGTGGCGATCGGATCGTGGGTCGCCTCGGCAACGACTGGCTCGGTGGTGGGACTGGCGACGATCAAATCGCCGACGCGGACGGCACCAATCAGATCAGCTGCGGTCCGGGCGCCGACAGAGTGCGCACCAACGCCGAGTCGACAGTTGCTGACGATTGCGAGGACGTGACCCGCCTCTAGCGAGATACTCCGCGGGCGATGTCGCAGGCGCGGAGTTGTCGCCGGTTTACCCCTTGCGGTGTTCGCAGCGAAGACGGCGCGCGGGACAATTCGGGAACGATGAAACGCCTGATCCCCGCCGTGGCGGCCGCGATGCTCGTCGCAGCTACGACCGCCTACGCCGCCGTGACCCCGATTCCACCGGCTGATTACGGGCCGATCCGCAATCCCGACGGCCTGGCCCTGCAAGGCGATGCCGACGACGACCAGATGGACGGCACGCCCCAGCAAGACCTGCTGCGGGGAGGTGCAGGCGACGACTTCCTTGCCGGTGGTGGGCAGCGCGACTGCTTGTATGGCGAGGAGGGCACGGATGACATCGATGGAGGCGGCGGCCCCGATGCGATCATCGGCGGCCCGGACTTCGATGTGCTCAGCGGAGAGGGTGGGGCCGACCGGATTCAGACCGCTGGCGGCGGTGACGCGGTCCACGGCGGTGAGGGCAACGACGACCTGCGGGGCGACGGCGGCGGCAATGTGATGCGAGGGAACGAGGGGCGCGATTCGATCCATGGGAATCGAGGCGCAGACGTGATCAAGGGGCGGAAGGGCAGCGACCTCATGGTGGCGGGGCCAGGGTTTGACTTCGTCGACGGGGGTCCGGGTCAGGACACGATCCGTGGCGGCAGATTGGACGACCAGATCGACGGAACGCTTGGCGAGGACGAGATTCGGGGCGGGCGCGGACCTGATCGGATCACCGGGGGCAAGGGCGACGACCGAATCCAGGACCATCGCGGCACCAACGAGATCTCCTGCGGCCGAGGGTTCCACACGGTCCTCACGAACCCACGGTCGGAGGTCGCGGCGAACTGCGAGCGGGTCACCCGTCGGTCGCGAGATACTGCGCGGGCGATGTCACAGGAGAACTTGGAAACCGTCACACGCGCCATGAAAGCGGCTCTCGCGCAGCCGGAGCCGGACTTTGCGACGGTCAACGAGTTCTATGCGCCGGACCACGTATTCGTGCCCCTCGCGGCTGACATGCTCGAACGAGAGGCCCGTGGCGCACGGGGATTCCAGGCGTGGCGGGAGGAGACGCGGGAGTTCCTGGGCGCGGAGCACGACCTCCAGGGCGCGGTTGATGTCGGCCCTGACAAGGTGCTCGCCGTGACCACTACCCGCTTCAAGGGGGCGGCGAGCGGCCTCGCCTCGGAGCAGCGTGTGTGGAACGTGGTCACGGTGGCGGGGGGCAAGATCGTCCGCACCGAGGCATACCTCGACCCCGCCACCGCCCTCGAAGCCGCTGGGACTTTCGGAGTAGGCGATGTCGCAGGAGAACGTGGAGCGGGCGCGGGAAGCTTATGACGCCCTCGGCTTGGCCGTTGAGAGCGGTGACTTCGACGCCTTCTTTCGCGACTACGTCCATCCGGAGATTGAGTGGGTGCCGCTGCCAGGTGCGCTCGACGCCGACGTCAGCTATGGCAAAGACGCCATCAAGGGCCGCATGATGGCGATGCTCGACGTCATGGATGAGCCTCAAATCGAGGCTGAGGAGATCGTCGACGCTGGGGAGAAGGTCGTGATCGCGATCCGCATCTCGGGACGTGGAAGGGGCAGCGGGATCGACGTTGAGGCGCACTGGTTTCACGTCATCACCGAGCGGGACGAAAAGGCAGTGCGCATCGAGTGGCACCGCAGCCGGGAGGACGCCCTGGAAGCCGTCGGGCTGCGGGAGTAGGAGGGCCGCGACTTTTTAGGAGCTCGCTCCCGGTCACACTGCCTTCACCGACGTGCGCGGTAACTTGTGCATCGGCCGGCGACCTCCGCCGAGCAAGCGACGCGCTTCCCGGACCGCACCCGACAGGCTCAGCGCGGATTGCGGGCCGCGAGCCACCCGTCCCGGTACGGGGCCAGGAACCCGATCAGGGCGGCGAGCATCGCGTCCGGAGCCTGCTCGGCGACCCAGTGTGCGCAGTCGGGCAGGACTACGGTTTGCACGTCGTCCGCGACGAGTTCCATCGTCTTGCCGACCTGTTCGCCGAAGCTTTGCGCTCCGCCGATCGCCAGGACGGGCATCGTCAGCCGCCGGGTCTTGCGCTGCTCGTTCTGCGCCTGGCTCACCGGGAAAGCGCGGTAGAGCTCGAAGCTGCCGCGCAGCGCCTCCGGGTCGGCCGCGAGGAGGTCGACGTAGTACTTGACGGCGTCGGTGGACAGCTTCTTCTTTCCGGCCGCGTTCGAAAACTTCTCGCCGAAGAAGATGTCCTCCCGCCCGCTGACGAGCTTCTCGTTGACCTCTGGAAGTGCGTTGAACGGGATGTGCCACAGGCGTTCGTTGAGCGGCGCGGGGAGGAACAGTGGCGGCGTGGGAGACACGCCCGGAAGCGGGGCTTCCCCGAGGGCCAGGCGGTCGACCCGGTCGGGGTGATCAGCGGCCAGGGCGTAGCCGATGAGCAGTCCGGTGTCGCAGCCGACCATGGCGAACCGCTGGTGGCCGAGCGCGTCCATCAACGCCACAAGGTCGTTTGCGACGGTTGCGGTGTCGTAGCCGTCCCGGGGCTTGTCGGACAGCCCCATACCACGCTGATCGACCGCGATCACCTCGAAGTTCTCGGCCAGCGCCGGCATCATCAGCCGCCATGCGTACCAGGTCTGGGGCCAGCCGTGTACCAGCAGCAGCGGCGGCCCGTCGCCTCCGATGACCGCGTGCAGGCGCAGTGCCCCGGCGTCGACGTACCGGCTGGTGAACGTGTCCGTGAACCCGTCCGCCAGGTTCGGAGCCTGCGAGACGGAGCCGGGGCCCTCCGCGGCGAGCAGGCCGGTGGACGATGCGCTCATGTGGGGATCCCCTCTCACCGCAGTCACGGCACTGGAGTGCCGCTTCCGTCACGCCCTCTCTCGGACGCACCCTACAGCGCCACTTCTCGTAGCGCACGTTATGTGCCCGCTCCGTCCGCAGGATTCGTCCGCCACTCCGTTTTTTAGAGATGGCCGCCGGCTCACTGCCCCACTGACCGGCGCGCGCCACGGCGGACAATGCGCAGCTTGCTTTGCGCTGTCGCATGCGGGAAGGTAGGCGCAACCCGAAGAGAGGATGGCGCCATGGACCGAACAGCTCTGATTGTCGTGGATGTGCAGAGGGGCTTCGACGATGCCGGGTTCTTCGGCCCCCGGAACAACACCGCCTGCGAGGAGAACGTGAGAGCGCTGATCGCCGCATGGCGCGGCAGCAACCAGCCAATCGTGTTCGTGCGGCATCACTGGGACGAGGACGGCTCACCGCTGCGATCCGACGAGCCCGGCAGCGAGTTCAAGGACGTGGTCGAGGGCCGACCGGACCTGCTGGTCACCAAGACCGTCCATTCAGCTTTCCATGGCACGCCCGATCTGCACGACTGGCTGGGGAAGGATGAGATCGACAAGCTCGTGATCTGCGGCATCCAGACGAACATGTGCTGCGAGACGACGGCGCGAGTCGGCTCTGACCTCGGCTACGAGGTGGGGTTCGCGATCGACGCCACCCACACTTTCGATCAGGACGATCACGATGGGGGCACGGTCACGGCCGACGAGCTCGCTCGAGTCACCGCCTCGAACCTCGATCCGGAGTTCGGCCGGGTACTGACCGCTGCCGAGGCGATCGCCGAGCTGCGCTAGTCGCTCCCAACCGGGACCCGTCGCCGTTCCGCTCCGCCCCGAGCGGAGCCCACCGACCGACGCGCTACTTCACGACGCGGATCAACTTCTTGTTGACGAACTCGTCCATCCCGTACGGGCCGAGCTCGCGTCCGAACCCGGAACGCTTAACGCCCCCGAACGGCAACTCGGCGCCGTCAAGGAGGACGCCGTTCACGAAGACCATGCCGGCCTCGATGTCGTTGGCGACGCGGTCGCCCTGCTCGGGGTCGGTCGTGAAGACGTAGGAGCCGAGGCCGAACGGCGTGTCGTTGGCGACCCGGATCGCCTCCTCCTCGGACGAGACCCTGTAAACGCTCGCGACGGGCCCGAAGAACTCCTCCCGGTAGGCGTCGCTCTCGGGGCTGATACCGGTGAGGACCGTCGTGCCGAAGAAGTTGTCCTTCCGGTCGCCGTCGAGAACGACCTCAACGCCCTGGGCCTTCGCGCGGTCGATCTGGTCCTGAAGGCGCTCCGCCGCGGTCGACGACGAGAGTGGCCCCATCGCCGAGTCCTGCGCCGGATCCCCGGGCTCCACCTCCTTCATCTTCTCCGTGAACTTCGCGAGGAAGTCGTCGTAGAGCTCGTCGACGACGATGAACCGCTTCGCGGCGTTACACGACTGGCCCGTGTTGTCGAGGCGCGCCTCCACCGCGGCGTCGACGACCTCGTCGAGGTTCTGGGTCGCGAGCACGATGAACGGGTCGGAGCCTCCCATCTCGAGGACCACCTTCTTCAGGTTCCGTCCGGCGACCTCGGCGACGGCGGCGCCCGCTCGCTCGGAGCCGGTGACCGAGACACCGCGCACGCGCGGGTCGGGGATCACCTTCTCGGCGATCTGCTCGTGGGTCGCGAGGATCGTCTGGTACGCGCCCTCCGGGAAGCCAACGTCGTCGTACATCTTCTGGATCGCCTCGGCCGACTCCGGGCACTGGGGCGCTGGCTTCAGCAGGATCGGGTTGCCGACGATCAGGTTCGATCCCGCGAAGCGGGCCACCTGGTAGTAGGGGAAGTTCCAGGGCATGATTCCGAGCAGCGGCCCCATCGCCGAGCGGCGGATCACGGCCGTGCCCTCGCCCGCAAGCAGCTCGATCGGCTCGTCCTTGAGGAAGTCCGCCGCGCGGTCGGCGTAGTACGCGTAGATGTCGCCGCAGAAGTCGACCTCGCCGAGGGCCTGCTCCATCGGCTTGCCCATCTCCTTCACCGCGATTGCGGCAAGCGTCTCACGTCGCTCGAGGTGGAGCTCGCCGAGGCGCTTGATCTTCTCGGCGCGCTCGGCCGCAGAGAGCGAGGTGAGCGCTTCACGCGCCTCCCAAGCCCTGGCGATGGCGGCGTCGAGCTCGTCGTCTGAGATCTCTGGGTACTCCTCGAGCTTCTCGCCGGTGGCCGGGTTAACGACTGCGTACATGCTCAACTTGATCCACTCCTGTCGGCTCGGTCAGTCTCTCGTTACTGCTCGCTCCCCCACGGACTACAGCCCGAGGACCTCCTCCGGCGCCTACTCTACGCCGACACCCTCGGCGACGGCAGGACGGGTCACGTGCGCTGGGGGGCGAGCCATCCCGGGGCGTCTCACGCCTGCGCGGAACGGGACGATTCCCTCCCCGCTTCCTAGGCAGCCGGAGCAAGTGGGGTGATGCCGAGTATGTCCGGTTGCTCGGCAGCGCACCGCAGCGGACCTCGACGTCCCCGGCGAGAGGTACCCGATCAAGCGCCCGGGCTGGCCGGACGACTGGCACCAGCCCGGAGGGCTGCAGAATGGCTGCAGTCGGCAGTTAGTCGGTCGCTCAGCGCTGAGTGCAGTCCCGCCATTTGCAGCGCTTTCGCGAGGCACCGCTACCGGGATTCGAACCCGGGTTTCCGGACTGAGAATCCGGCGTCCTAGTCCCCTAGACGATAGCGGCGCGCGGGGCGATTCTAGCGGGGGTATTCCGAGCGTCCGGGCGCCCGAATGGGTCAAGGGGATGCGGCTGAGAGGAGTCGAACCTCCACGTCCCAAGGGACACGGCGACCTGAACGCCGCGCGTCTACCAGTTCCGCCACAGCCGCTTGTGGGTCAAATCTAGCGGCTCGTTCACGACGTGACCGCCACGTGATCGCACTCGGACTCCACCGGACGAAATGCCTTCGCCGCCGATGTCCTGGTCAAATACCGTTTCGTCAGCCGGTTCGGACCTAGCCGTCACCCCGCTGGGGTAGTTTTCGTTGACATGAGGGTGGGGCTCGTCCTCGGCGCAGGAGGGATTCAGGGCGGCGCCTGGTTGACCGGCGGGCTGGACGCCCTCGCCGAGCGGACGGGCTGGGACCCGGCCACCGCCGACTACGTCGTCGGCACGTCGGCGGGCTCGATGATCGGCGCGCTGTGTGCCTCCGGCGTGCCGACGTGGTTCATGGTCGCCCACTCGCGCGGGGAGGTGTTCGAGGGGGTGGTCGACGCCGACGGGCGCCCCGCCGCCGAGGCCGACCGCGCGGGCGGCGCGCGGTTCCAACTCGAGCGCGCGCTGCCGCCCATCGGTCCCGGCTCCTGGCGGCTGGCGTTCCGCACGCTCGCCAACCCGCGCCGGTTCACGCCCGCCACCGTGTTCACCGGCTGGATCCCCCGGGGCATCTTCTCCACCGAGTCGCTCAAGGAGACCATCCGCCGCGTCGTCCCGAGCGGCTGGAGCCCGCACCCCAACCTGTGGGTCGTCGCCTGCGACTACGAGACCGGTCGGCGCGTGCCATTTGGCCGCGCCGGCGCTCCCGATGCCGACCTCGCCGATGCCGTCGCCGCCTCCTGCGCGATCCCCGGCATCTACCACCCGCAGACGATCGGTGGGCGGCGATATGTCGACGGCGGCATCTACTCGACCTCGAACGCCGACCTCCTCCGCGACCAGCAGCTCGACCTGGTCATCTGCCTCAACCCGACCTCCACCCTGCACCCGATCCGGGCGCTCAACCCACGCGAGTGGTTCAACCTTGCGATGCGAAACGCCTCCGGCCGGCGCCTGGGTAGCGAGGCCAAGAAGCTCCGAGCCCGCGGCATCGACGTCGTGCTGATCCAGCCCACCGGCGAGGACCTCGAGGCCATGGGCCCGAACCTGATGAGCCCCCGTCGGCGAAACCAGGTGATCGAGGTCGCCCGGCGCACGGTCGCCGAGCAGCTCGACGAGCCGCGCAACCGCGAGCTCCTGGCGGGCCTCCCCGCCGGCGACCCGCGCAAGGTCCACCGGCCCGAGGGCCCTCCCTCGGAGTGGCCGGGCCTCGAAGAGCTCCAGCCGGGCGCCGCCCCGCGCGAATGAATGAGTCGCGGAGGCACCGCGTCGTCGTGATCGGCGGGGGTTCGGCGGCCTCCACTCAAGCGGAGACGCGCGCCCGTTGACTTGACCCTCGTCGATCGACGCACCTTCCACCTCTTCCAGCCCGTCACCTACCAGGTCGCGACCGGGGCGATCTCGCCCGGGAAGGTCGCAGAGATCGATCGTCAAGCCGATCCCAGCGCCGATCCCGAGCATCGGTTGCCCTCTAACTGCGACTGAGCCAGCGCAGCGCCGACCGAGCGGCGTTGAACCCGTTCATGCCGTGGGCGCCGGCGCCGGGCGGGGTGGCCGCCGAGCAGATGAAGACGCCTGGTATGCCTGTGCTGTACGGGTCGAGCGCGAGGCGCGGGCGGATCAGCACCTGAACGGGCGTGTTCGCGCCGGTGATGATGTCGCCTCCGACGTAGTTCGCGTTCCCGGCCTCGAGCTCGGCCGGCGAGAGCACCGACTTCGCGACGATCCGCTCCCGAAATCCGGGGGCGAAGCGCTCGATCTGGCCGACCAGCGCCTCCTCGGCGTCCCCGGTGAAGCCGTGGGGAACGTGGGCATAGGACCAGACCGGGTGCACGTCGCCACTCGAGCGCTCCGGGTCGGCCAGATATTGCTGCGAGACGAGGACGAACGGGCGCTCGGGCATGCGCCCGCTGTTGACGTCGCGCTCGGAGGTGGCTATCTCCTCCAGCGTGCCGCCGCAGTGGACGGTGCCTGCCCGCCGGCACTCGTCGTTGACCCACGGCACACCGCCCTGCACCGCGAAATCGATCTTGAACGCGCCGGGCCCGTGCTTGTAGCGGCGGTAGGCGCGGGCGACGCGCGCGGGCAGACGATCGCGGGCGATCTCCGCGACCGCCCGTGGAGCCAGGTCGAGGGCGACGACGTCGGCCGAGGGGAGCTCCGTGACGCGAACGCCGGTCTCTATCGTCCCGCCGCGCTCGCGCAACGCGGCCGCCAGGGCATCGGGGATCGCCTGGGAGCCGCCTTTCGCGACGGCCCACCCGTAGCGGTGGCAGGCGCTGATCAGCGCCATCCCCACCGATGAGCTCATGGGGAGTCCGAGCGGGCCGATCGCGTGGGCGGCGACGCCGCCGAAGAGCGCTCGGGCTTGCGGCGAGCGCCAGGCGCGCCCCAGGGCCATGGCCGGGGCGGCCGCACGAAGGCCGAAATTGACGAGACGAAGAGGGTGTCTGGGCACGTGAAGGAACGGTCTGAATATGTCCTCCACCAGGACGTCGAGCGAGCGTGCCGGCCGCTCGAAGACGCGACGCCATGCCGCGCCGTCGTCGCCCAGCCCGCGCGCGGTCTCTTCGATGGATCGAAGCATCACGCCGGCGCTCCCGTCGTCGAGCGGGTGGGCGCAGTCGATGTCCGGCCAGCGCCACTCGAGCCCATGGCGCTCGAGCTCGAGCGAGTTCAGGAACGGCGACCCCACCGCCATCGGGTGGACCGCCGAGCAGACGTCGTGCACCAGCCCGGGCACCGTGAGCTCCCCGCTGCGCGTCCCCCCGCCGATCTCGTCCTCGGCCTCGAGCACCGTCACGGCAACGCCTTCCTGCGCGAGGGCCACCGCGCAGGCCAGCCCGTTCGGGCCGGCACCGACGACGATCGCCTCGTTCAAGGCGCCGGGGTCATGCCCGCCGTGACTGCGACGGGCCGCTCTCCCCGGCCGGGACCGTCCGTCACCTCGACGGGAAAGTCGAAGGACTCATCGAGCCACGGCTGGCGACGGACCATGTCATCCACCCGGACGAATCCACCCTGGAGCAGGCCGCCCGCGGCGTCGTAGATTGCGTAGCGCTGCTTGCCGCGGGTGGGCGAGCCGGCCATCGGCTCGGACTCGAGTGTCACCACCCGCACGTCCCCCTCCGCGAAACTGCAGCGCTCCTGGATCGCCTCGAGCAGCTGGAGCCCATGGAAGTGCCCATCCCCGAAGTTCCAGCCGTTGACGACGTTCGAGATCAGCTCGCCCTCGCGGACGTCGTATGCCTCCACGTCCTCGACGGCGTGCGGCAGGAGCGCGTTCAGCGCCCGTCCGTGCGAGTGCATGGAGCGGAAGCTGAGGCCCTTGTTGAGCAGGTACTCCGCCAGCTCGCGGTCGTACATGTCGGCCACCTGGTCGACAACGAGCGGCGCGGCCTTGACGATGTCGGTGTCGAGCTTCTCCTCGGCCCCGCTCCCCTTGCGGAACAGCCACCACGTCGTGGCCCAGTTGCCGGCGTAGTAGCGCATGGCCGGGAGGAAGGAGAACTTGTCCGGACGCAGGCTGCCGAGGAGCGGCAGACCGATTCCCCAAAGCGCGATCAGGGCGATGAGGAGCGGATTGTCGAGGGTGTCGAGCGGGACGTTGCCGTAGTGCCCGAACAGGAAGGCGATCCCGAAGATCATGAAGATGTTCCACTCGAGCGGGACCGCGAGCGGGAACATCGAGGCGATGTTCACGTGGAAGAGGATCATTCCGACGATCGCCACCGTCCGGACGACCTCGTTGTCGACGGTGATGAGCAACAGCGGCCACAGGAACTCCTGAACCGTCCCGAGATGGGCAAAGAGCGCCAGCTCGCGCGACGGCAGCATGTCGTCCGGATAGCTCCGCCACATACGCCGCTTGACGGACCGCAGCCGGACGAGCGGCGCGTTGCTCACCATCGTTGAGACGACGAACGGAAAGTGCTTGTTGAGCTTCGAGGCGGCGGCGCCCCACCAGATGAACAGCAGGACGAACTGCCAGCCCACGATCCACTGGGCCGGGGCGAACAGCGAAACCACCAGGATCGGGACATAGATCTCGGGGCGGGCGCCGAGGAACGAGACCTTGTCCCGCAGCCCCAGGACGCCCAGCAAGCCGAGCAGCACGACGATCGCGGCGATGGGCAACCGGCCCGCGTCGGTGCCGGACACGTCCGTCCCGCCAGCGAGGAGGAGGAAGAGACCCGCGGCGATGACGCCCGCGTAAAGGAGGTTGTCGACGGGCGTCCGGTAGGAGCCGGCGGTCAGCGGCACCCTGTCGGGCCACGGCGGCAGGCGCACTGTCCCGGGCCGCAGCCAATACAGCGGACCGCCGATCAGAGGCTTGAACCGGAAGCTGAGCGGCATCGAGCCCGCGCCGAGTCCGAGGATCTCCCACAGGAGCGTCCAGACGGCAAATTTCTGGAAGACGATCGGCTCGCTCCACCACTCGGAGAAGTCGCCGAGCGACCCGAGCCCGGGCGTCAGCGAGATCACGGCCATGGCGCCGCCGAAGTAGATGACCAGCTTGAAGGCGTAGAGGAAGTAGACGAAGGTCGGCGAGCCGAAGCCGTTCAATCCCCAGTCCTGCACCAGGGGCTTGAGCCGCGCCAAATGCGGCTCTTGCTTCCACCGCTCGAGGTCGAACGATGCCGGTGAGGGCCGCAGGAAGCTCACGGGCCGGAAGTCTCTCACCCCGGTGGGGACGGAGCGAAGCTGCGACCCTTGGACGGCAATGCCACGCTGGCTCCTGGTCGTCGCGCTTGCCCTGTTGGCCCTGGCCGCGGCGAGCCAGCTCGTGATCCCGCCCATCGCGGAGCACCGGATCGAGGATCGGCTCACGGACGGCGGCGGCAGCGCCAACGCCTCGCTCGCGGCGTTCCCGGCGACCCGCCTGCTGTTCGGTGACGGGAAGCGGATTTCGATCAGCGGCACCGGGCTCGACCTCGGTCTGGAGCAGCGGACCGACGTGTTCGACAAGCTGGACGGCTTCGACCAGGTCGACGTGAGCCTGGCGGATTTTCGCGCCGGCCCCTTCGCAGTCGCCAGCTTCGAGCTCGACCGGCCCGCGCCCTCGGCCCCCTACCACCTCGTCTCCGAGAGCCGCACGACTCCAGGCGATCTGGCCGACTACGGCGCCTCGCAGCTCGGCCTACCTGGAGGGCCGCTGCTGCGCTTCTTCACCGACCAGGCGCTGGGCGCCAACCGCGCGATCCCAGTCGACCTCGACATGGAGCTCCGCAGCGACGACGGTCGCGTCGTCGTCGTCTCGGGCGGAGGTTCCGTGGCCGGATACCCGACAGGCCCGCTCGCCGAGCTGATCACGGCGGCGATCGCCGTGCGGCTCTAGCCGGGGGGCTGCGAGCCGGCCGTGGGCGCGGCGGCATCGCGGGCCTTGAAGAACTCCTCGCCCTCGATCCCGACCCGCGGGAGCGCGCGCGACGCCCAACGAGGCAGCCACCAGTTGGCGCGGCCCAGCAGCACCATCACCGCCGGCACCAGGAGGCAGCGCACGACCGTCGCGTCCACGGCGATAGCCGCTGCGAGGCCCAGCCCGAACTCCTTGACAATCGGGAAGCCGTTGAGGACGAAGCTGGTGTAGACGCTCACCATGATCAGCGCCGCGGCGGTGATCACCCTGGCGCTGACCGCGAGGCCGTCGACGACTGCTTCGTGGTTGTCCTTCGTCTTTCGGTAGTGCTCCTGGATCCTGGTCAGCAGGAACACCTGGTAGTCCATCGAGAGCCCGAACAGGATCGCGAACATGAGGAGCGGCACGTAGCTGACGATGGGTGTCGGCCCCGAGAGGCCGATCAGCTTCGCCCCGTGGCCCTCCTGGAATACGAAGGTCAGGATTCCGTAGGCGGCACCGACCGAAAGCAGGTTCATCAGGCCCGCGGTCAGCGGCACGACGACCGACCGGAAGGCGATCAAGAGGAGCAGGAAGCTGAGCAGGATCACGGTCGCGATCACGAGCGGCAGCCGCTCGCTGATCCGGTCGGCGAGATCGATGTAGCCGGCGGTCTGCCCGCCGACGTAGGCCGTAAGGGTGGTTCCGTTGACCGCTTCGGGGATCACCGGCGAGCGCAGCGTGCTGACCAGGTCCTCGGTGGCGTTCGCGGACGGCGCCGTTGTCGCGATCACGGTGAACACCGCGGCGTTGCCCTTCTGGTCCACCGTTGCTGGCGAGACCTCCTTTACGCCCTTCGTCTTCCCGATCTTGTTCTCGAGCTTGACCAGGCGTGGGTCACTCGCCGCGGTCTTCAGGAAGGCCTCCTGCTGGTCGGCCTGCTTCTCCTGCTTGGTCGGCGGCTGTGACTTCACCTGCTGCTCGGCCTCGGAGGAGGCCTCGTCGGGAGGCACGCCCTCGGCCTCCAGCTGCTGCGTCGCCTGCGCGACCGCCTGGTCTTCAGCCTGCTTCTGCTGTTGCTCGACCTGCTTGAGCTGGTTGTTGTCGGGATGCGCCGGACTGCCGTCGAAGTCGACCGCGATCAGCAGCGGGCCGTTTATCCCCGGGCCGAAGCCCCTGGTCAGCAGGTCGTACGCCTGCCGTTGGGTGGTCGACTTCGGTAGCTGGCCGTTGTTCTGCTGACCGAGTTGCAGGTTCAGCACCGGGATCGCAAGAACCAGCAGGATCGCGATGCCTAGCAGCATCGCCGGAACCGGGCGCTTGCCCACGCCGCGCGCCCAGCGCGCCCAGCCGTGCGGTCGGTGATCGTGGGCAGGCGGGTGCAGGAACGGGACCCGCAGGGCATTGATCCTCTCGCCGAGCGCGGAGAGCAGGGCCGGAAGCAGGGTGGTGGCGGTGATCACTGCGATCAGGACCACGACCGCCGCCGAGTAGCCGAGCGCGCTGACGATCGGGATCCGAGCCACCGCAAGCGAGCAGAGCGCGATCACCACCGTGCCGCCGGCGAACACCACCGCGCCGCCCGCGGTCGCGACGGCACGCGCCGCGGCCTCGTCCGGGGGGTGACCCTGCTCGATGAAACCGCGGTGGCGGGTGACGATGAACAGCGCGTAGTCGATCCCCACCCCAAGCCCGAGCATCGTGCCCAGCGTGGGCCCCACCGTGGGCACCTCGATCCCGTGTCCGAGCAGCCCGATCGCGCTCAGCCCGATTGCCAGTCCGACGATCGCGGTAGCGATCGGCAGCGCCATCGCGCTCACAGTCCCAAACGTGAACAGGAGGATGACCACGGCCGCCGCGAGCCCGACCAGCTCGCTCTTCTCGACCTCTGGCTTGGACACCGCCTGTCCCAGGTAGCCGCCCGTCGCAACCTTGAGGCCGGCGGCCTCCGCCGGCTGCTCCGCGTCGATGATGTCGTTCGCCTGGTCCTCGGTGAGGTCGGCGGAGCTTTGGTCGAGGGTGACCGAGATGTAGCCGATGGTCTTGTCCTTGCTGAGCTGGCCCGCTCCCTGGCTTGAGAGCGGGCTGACCGCGCCGATCACGTGCGGCGCCTGCTTCAGCGACTTCACCGTTGCCTTGACAGCGTTCGCGTTTGCGCCGGCGTCGAGGGTGCCGTGGAGCGCCTCCATGACCACCGGGTTGGTCCCGTTCGCCTCGTTGGGCAGGTTGTCGTTGAGCAGGTTCTGGGCGTTGGTCGACCCAGTCCCCGGAAGGGTGAGGTTGTTGCTGGTCTGCTTTCCGACCGCGTTCGCAAACGCGACGAAAGCGACCAGCAGCGCCAGCCACGCCACGGCGACCAGGAGGCGGCGACGGATGCAGAACCGTCCGAGGCCGTACAGGGCGCCGCTCACAGATGGGCTCCCAGGCGGCCGCTACGGCCTTCGCGCTTTGCAGTTTGCCGACTCAAACTCCCCTGGGGCAGCGTCCGAGGCCCCGGGCGGCATCTTACGCCCGGAGCCAGTCGGCAATCAGGCCACCGATCTCCTCCCCGGCGTCCTCCTGCAAGAAGTGGGACGCGTTGTCGATCGCTCGGGGTGCGTCGGCGCCGATCAGCTTCGCGAACACCTCGCCGACCTTGAACGGGAGCACGGGGTCCGAGTCGGCCCACAGCACGAGCGTCGGCCGGCCGTCGCCGCGAAGCGCCTCGAGCGCTCGCTTTCCCGCCGCAGCGCCCGGCATCTCCGGGGAGATCGGCAGCATCAGTGGGAATGCGCGGGCGCCGGCCTTCGACTCCGGGTTGGGAAACGGGAGCGTCGTAGGCGGCGGCCACCTCGTCGTCCATCCCGCGGGCGCACGCGTTTCGGACCAGCAGCGAGATCGGCACGTCCTCCGTCCGCTCGACGAAGTTGCGGAACATGTGCCAGGCCTCGGACATCGGCTGCTCGCCTGTGAACAGCCCGGTATCCATGATCACCATCCGCGAGATCCGGTCGGGATGCTCGACCGCACACCGAGGCCGATGGGCCCGCCCCAGTCGTGGACCACCACGGTCGCATCGCGCAGGTCCAGGCCGGCGAGCAGGGACGCGGCCAGCTCGGTGTGGCGGTCGTACGAGTACCAGTCGAAGTCGGTGGGCTTGTCGGAGCGACCGAAGCCCGCGTAGTCCGGCGCCACGCAGCGGTACCCGGCATCGCGCACCGGCGGGATCACCTTGCGCCACAGGTACGACCAGGTCGGCTCACCGTGAAAGAAGACGACCGGTGGGCCCTCGCCCTCGTCGAGGTGACAGAGCCGCAACCCGTCCAGCTCGCGGTAGTGCGGCTCGAACGGGAAGTCCGGAAGCCCCTCGAAGCGCTCGTCTGGAGTTCTGAAGACGTCGCTCACGCCGCGGCGATCCTATGCGAAGGGGGACGAGTTCCTGCTCTCGACGACTTAGTGGCGGTATGCGCCACTATCTCGCCAGCCCGAGGTTGGAGCCGGACCTCGTCGTCGCACGAGTCGCCACCCGGCAGCATGGAATCGTCTCGATCCGGCAGCTGTACGCCGCTGGGTTGACCAAGGACGCCGTCAAGCGGAGAGTGTCCGCCGGGCGCTTGCACCGGGTGTACCGCGGGGTGTACGCCGTGGGACATATCGCAATCGGCAACGAGGGGACGTGGATGGCCGCCGTGCTCGCCTCCGGACCGCATGCTGTCCTGAGCCATCGCAGCGCAGCAGAGCTCTGGGGGATGCTCGGGCCCCAGGCCCGGGCCAGTGCACGTCACGATTCGCTCAGCGGCCGGGCGCCGACCGGGGCGGGATATCAGCCTGCACCGGTCGCCCTCGCTGCCTGAGGCGGCGACGACTCTCCATAACGGCATCACCGTGACGACACCTGCCCGCACGATCCGGGACCTCCATCGCACTGCCTCAGTCGACGACGTTCGCCGAGCGGTCCGCGAGGCGCAGTTCAGGCGCCTCAGCGTGGGTGGCGCGGCAGATCGGCACGGCGAGCCCACACGCAGTCGCCTCGAGCGCCGCTTTCTCCGCCTCTGTCGCCGCCATCGCATTCCTCAGCCCGAGGTCAACTCGTACGTTGGCCAATACGAGGTGGACTTCGTCTGGCGCGATCGGCGGCTCGTCGTGGAAACGGACGGCTGGCAGGCGCACGGGACGCGCTCGTCGTTCGAGGCCGACCGGGCGAAGGACGTCGAGTTGAGCCTTCTTGGCTTTGAGGTGGTGCGGTTCACCTACCGCCAGGTGACGGACACGCCTGAGGCCGTGTCGGCGAAGCTTCGTGCGCTCCTGAACCGTCCGTCTCAGTGACCGGATGACGAGAAGGTGGCGGTATGCGCCGACTTTCTCGTCAGTCGAGAGCTTGGGGGGTCGGACGCTCAGGCCGCGGCGATCGTATCCGGCCGTGCGGCGCGCCAGCGCCATGATCGTCAGCATCGGGTTGGTGCCAGACGCGGTGGGGAAGGCGCTGGCGTCGCCGATCCAGACGCCCTTTGTGTCGTGGAGCTCTCCCCAGGGATTGGCGACCGAGGTCGCCGGGTCGGCGCCCATCCGGCAGCTACCCATCTGGTGGGCGGAGAAGATGGCGTGCTCGTGCGGCGCCAGCGAGCAGTCGCGAAGCCGCGCCAGGAAGGCGTCGAAGTCGTCGCCTCGTTTCCACGCGATCCGCTTGCGGCTTAGCGCCCCGATCCGGTCCGCGCCTGCGGCCTCGTGGACGCGAGCCACCGCCTCGAGGCCAGCGCGGACGTTGGCAACGTCGAGCTCGTCGGTGAGGCGGTAGGCAGGAACTGCGTTGCCGGTCGCATCGACGTCGACCCGCCCGTGGCCGCGGTCGCGCACCAGCCAGATCAGCCCCGAGGTGTTGCGGAACCGGGCCATCTCCTCCTTGTGCTGCCGGCCGGACTCCCACGGCGTCGCGGCGGCGGAGATCCCGACCGCGTGGTGGGCCCCCTCGAGCAGGAAGCCGTAGCCGTCAGTCCCCTCGGCGAACTCGTGGCACAGCGCGGACTGTGGCGCTCCCCACCAGGCGTCTTGCGGCTCGGGGTAGGTGGCGAACAGCGCTCCCGCCGGGTGAAGGCGCAGATGGTCGCCCACCGCCGGGCCGCCGATCCCGGAGCGCCGCAGGAGCGCCGGCGACTCGAGCGAGCCACACGCGACCACGACCTGCGGGGCCCTGACCACGACTCGAGCCGTGGCGCCGTCCGGGCCAACATAGGTGCCCTCCACCCCGGATACGCGTCCGCCGTCGACCATGATCCGCTCGGCGCGACAGTTGACGACCAGGTCGGCGCCCCGCCCGTGCGCGTCGGCGAGGTAGGTCTTCTGGGTCGAGAGCTTCGAGCCGGTCACGTCACCGAAGCCGCCGTAGCCGGCGAGGTCCGGGTCGTGCCTCGCGGGATCGACGTTGCGGGTGATGAGCCCGAAGTCCCAGCCCAGCGCCTTGCAGCCGTCCCTGAGGCGCTGGTGCGGGCCGTTGAGCTCGGAGCACGAGTCGGTGACGCCAATCCGCTCCATGACCTCGTCCAGGCACCGGTCGTAGTCGGGGCCGTCGACGCCCTCGAGCCCGTGCTCGCGGGCCCACTGCTCGCGTACCCATGGGAACGTCCGCAGGCAGTTCTGCCAATTGATCACCGTGCCGCCCCCGAGGGACGAGCCGGCCTGAATCGAGACCTGGCCCTCGGCGGTCGGGATCGGCCCGCCGCGCAGGTAGAGATTCTGGTAGCCCCAGACCTCGAGCTGGTTGAAGTCGGCCTCGTTGAAGTAGCCGCCGAGCTCCAACACACACACCTGCTTGCCCGCCTGGGCGAGGCTCCCGGCGATCACGCCGCCGCCTGCGCCCGAGCCAACCACGCAGACGTCGGCCTCGATCGTCATCGCCTCGGCCCCGGCCGCCGGCCGGCGGACTGCAAGCGGCTTCGGCTCGTCTGGCGGCTGGCGCTGAGGCCCTGGATACCCGATCGCCTGCCAGCTGGGGTTCCTGCCGGTGCCCAGGTCGGGCAGCGCGTAGAACAGGGACAGCGTCAGGCCGCGCAGCGTGTGGATCCCGGCGAGCGCCTCGGGGCCGGAATCGGAGACAGCGTGGATCAGCTGCTCCCGGGCCTCCTGTGGAGCGTCGGCGACCATCCCCTGCTCCGCCAGCGAGTCCAGCAGCGCGGCCAGACCGGCGAGCTGCTCCTCCGGGGCTCCCGACTGAAGCAGCGCGGCCTCGACTGCCTCGGGCATACCGAAGTGCGAGGCGGCACGCGCCCAGAAGCCGTGGGGATCCCCCGTGCCGTCGGCCCCCTCCGGCGGCGGCAGCGACGGGATCAGCGTGTCGCAGAAGGCGAGCAGCGTGCGTCGCTGGGCGTCGGTGAACACCTCGCTGGTGGCGAGGGCGCTCATCGCGGCGCCGATCTGCTGGGTGACCTCGGCCGAGTACGGGAACATGTGGAGCTCCCGCTGCGGCGCGTAGCCCGGCGTGACCATCAGCGACTGACGCTTTGCGTACTTGCGGATCCCGTCCGGCCCGTGTCGGGAGCCCAGCCCCGATGCCTTCCAGCCGCCCATCGGCAGCTCCAGCGCGCCGTAGTTCAGCTGCGCGTCGTTCACGCAGCACACCCCGGCCTCCACCCGGCGGGCGATCTGCTCGCCCTTCTGCGCGTCGCGCGTCCACACCGACGCTTGGAGCCCGTACGGCCCGTCGTTGGCCAGCCGCACCGCCTCGTCGGCGTCCCCGACCCTCATCACCGGCAGGGTGGGCCCAAAGGTCTCCTCGGTCATGCAGCGCATCGAGTGGTCGACGTCGGCGAGCACAGTGGGCTCGAAGAAGCGGCCGCCCAGGCTTTCGGCGCGCTTTCCGCCGGTGACCACCCTGGCGCCCTTGCGGACCGCGTCGCGGACGTGCGCTTCGATCAACTCGAGCTGGGGCGCGAAGATGATCGCCCCGACATCCACCGAGCCCGCCGCCCCCGGCGGGCCCTGGCGAAGCGCCTGCACCTTCCCCGTCACGCGCCCCAGGAACTCGTCGTGGACGGGCTCCTCGACGTAGACGCGCTCGACCGAGATGCAGACCTGGCCCGCGTTGTTCATCCCGTAGCTGACCGCTGCGTTGGCCGCCCGCTCGAGGTCGGCATCGGCGAGCACGATCATCGGGTCGTTTCCGCCGAGCTCCAAGCTGACCGGCGTCAGGGTCTCGGCGGCCCGCGCCATCACCTTCTTCCCGGTCCCGACCGAGCCCGTGAACATCACCATGTCCACCTCGTCGACGAGCGCCGTCCCGGTGCCCGCGCCGCCGGTCGCCACCTGGAAGGTGTCGCCAGGGAGCTCGCACGCGGCCAGCATCTCGGCCATCAGCAACGAGGTCAGAGGAGTCACCTCGGAGGGCTTCAGGACCACGGCGTTGCCCGCTGCAAGCGCCGGGATGCAGTCGCCGAACGAGTTGATGAGCGGATAGTTCCAGGGCCCGATCACGCCGATGACGCCGAGCGGCGCGTAGCGGACTGTGAGCTTGCGGCCACGGACGAAGGGCGACGCGGTCTCGATCTCCTCGTCAGCCAGGTAGCGAGGCGCCGCCTTGGCCCAGAACTCCAGCGCCGAGAGCCCATAGGACAGCTCGGCGAGCTGGGTCTCGTCAGCGGGACGACCGGTCTCCGCGACGATCGTGGCCACCACCCGCTCGGCGTTGGCCAACATCCAGCGCCGCGCCGCGAGCAGCACCTCGGCGCGCCCCTCGAACCCGACCGCCGCCCAGATCGGCTGCGCCTCGCGCGCCCTCCGGACCATCGCCCTCACCTCATTCGCCTCGAGCTCCGGGACCGTGGCGATCGTCTCTCCCGTGGCCGGGTTCTCGACCGGGATCCCGGTCTCGGTGGCAACCTCGGTCACGGGCCCCCGCATCTCGACGAGCTTAGTGGATCACCAGACGCCGCCGGAAAAGGCGCGACCATGTGGTTGTGCGCACGATCGTCCTCTCGGACCTCCACCTCGGGTCGGGCGGTGACATCGACCTGCTGCGGCGTCCAGAGCTCCGACAGCGGCTGTGGGCCGAGATCGAGGGGGTTGACGAGGTCGTGCTGCTCGGCGACGCCGTCGAGCTGCGGGACCGCCCGCTACCGGAGGCCCTCGAGCTGGCGCGACCGTTCTTCGACGAGCTCGGATCGGTCATGGCTGCCGGAAGGGTGGTGGTGGTGCCGGGAAACCACGATCACCACCTGCTGGACGACTGGCTCGAGCGGCGCCAGCTCGAGGGGGAAGGGCCACTGGGGCTGGAGCAGCGGGTGCGCGAGCAGTCGGGGCCGCTCGCTCAGCTGGTCGCGGGCATGGGGCGAACCTCGATCGAGCTCGCGTACCCGGGGCTCTGGCTCCGCCCCGGCGTCTATGCGACCCACGGCCACTACCTCGACCGCCACCTCACGGTCCCGACGTTCGAGCGCCTGGCTGTGGCGGCCGTCGAGCGGGTCCTGGGCGGGTCGCAGGAGGTCTCCCAGGAGCCCGGTTCGCCGGAGGATTACGGCTCGGCGAGCCCCGGGGACTACGAGCGGATCCAGGCTCCCGTCTACGCCTTCCTGTTCGCGCTCGCCCAGGCGGGGTCGTCCGGCGGGCGGATTGGCGGCGCAAATCCGTCGGCCAGGGTGTGGCAGGCGCTGGGCGGCGGCTACGGTCGCGCAGCCAAGTTTCGGGGCTGGCTGCTCGGCACGGTCGCCGTGCCCGGCGCTGTCGGAGTCGCCAACCGGCTCGGGCTGGGGCCGGTGAGGTCCGATCTGTCTCCCGGGGCCATCACCCGTGGCGGTCTGGCGGCGATCGGCGAGGTCACGCGCCGCCTGGGCATCGACGCCGACCATCTGATCTTCGGCCACACGCACCGCCGAGGGCCGATGCCCGCCGAGACGGGTTGGCGGTTGCCCGAGGGCACTCGCCTGTGGAACACGGGGAGCTGGGTCTACGCCCCCGGGGTCGTCGGACGCAGCGCCGCCGACAGCCCGTACTGGCCGGGGACGATCGCCCTGGTCGGGGACGACGGCTCGCCCGAGCTGCGCCATCTGCTCGACGACCGCAGCCGCGCCGAGCTGCGCAGCTAGGCGCTAGTGCTCGCTCGCCTACTCATAAGCGCGGCGCCGGCCGGCGACCGTGGTCGCCGGCCGGCCAAACCGCGTCGAAGCTAGACGACCTTGACGTTGACGGCCTTCGGGCCCTTGGGGCCCTGCTCATCGTCGAAGGAGACCTTCGCTCCGTCCGCCAGCGAGCGAGCGCCGTCGGCGAGCCCCGTTTGATGGACGAACAGGTCTTGCCCACCCTCGTCCGGGGTAATGAAGCCGAACCGCTTCTCCTCGTTGAACCACTTGACGGTGCCGGTTGCCATGCTGTGCAGCCTCCGCTTGTTGTGTTGGTGAAATGCCGCGGATGCTGCTCCTGGTACGAAAGCCCTGATTCAGCACCGCTTCATCGAGCCCCACCTTGGGACTCCGGGCGAACCGTAACAGTCGCGCACGCCACCCGGGGTTGAGGCGCAGGGACGCCCAAACCCGGGTCAGCGAACCCGGCTTGGGCCGGAGATCGCGCGCAGGAGCAGCAGCAACAGCACCGAGCCGCCGATCGCGATCAACCAGGTTCCGAGATCGAAGAAGTCATCGATCTCCCCGATGTCGAGCGCGCTGGCGATGAAGCCGCCAATCAGTGCCCCGAGGATGCCGACGGCCGTGGTCCCGATGCAGCCACCAGGCTCGGTGCGGCCGGGAACGAGCGCGCGGGCGATCGCCCCCACGAACAGCCCCAGCAGGATCCAGCCCAGGATTCCCATTCGGGCACCCTAGAGCACCCTCGAGCAGTCACACGGGAACGGCCGGGCTCCTAGACTCGGCGGGTGCTCGACGAGCGCCTGATCAAGGCCATGCATCTCGAGGTTCTGCGCCGCAGCGAGCTCCACCCCGAGCACCAGCCTCACGTCCTGTTCCAGGCGTCGACCATCGGCGCCCTCATCCAGGGCGCGTACGACGGAGATGTCACCTTCGGGGACCTGGCCGCGCACGGCGACCTCGGGCTCGGCACGCTGAACGGCCTGGACGGCGAGATGATCGCCGTCGACGGCCGTTTCTACCGCGCCAACGTCGAGGGGGCGATAAATGAGGTGAGCCCGTCCGCGAGGACTCCGTTCGCGGTGGTGGTGTTCTTCAGCCCCACGGCCGAGCTCGCTCTCGATACGGCGCTGTCGCAGGACGAGCTGCTGGCGCGGTTGGACGAGCAGGTTCCCACGGGAGCGGAGTCGTGGGCGGTGCGCATCGACGGCAGCTTCGAGGCGGTCCGAGCCCGGTCCGTACCCAGACAGCAGCCGCCCTATCGCCCACTGACCGAGGTGGTCGCCGACCAGCACGTGTACGAGCTGCGGAACGTGGAGGGAACCCTGCTGGGCTTCCGTTTTCCCGACTACAGCGAGGGGATCGAGGTCAGCGGCTACCACCTCCACTTCATCAGCCGGGATCGAGCTCGGGGCGGCCATGTCCTCGACTTTCGCTCCCGGCGCGTCCGCGCAAGCCTCGACCCCTCGAGCGACCTCCACGTGGAGCTGCCGCCGGGGATCGACCTCTCGGCGCCCGAGCTGGAGGACTCGACCCGCGCAGCGATCGACCGCGTCGAGCACCAGGGCTGAGGGCGGGCCGGTCTGCCGACGGGTCAGCGCGGGGCGCGGTCACTCATACGCCAACGCCTCCAGCACGTCGAGCTTCGCCGCCCGACGCGCCGGCCCGATCGCGGCCAGCACTCCGGCGAGCGCCGCCAGCACCATCAGCAGGATCAACTGGCCGACCGGGTAGGAGAGGCCAAAGCCCTGGTCGGCGAGGGGCACCGACATCAGGGCCGCGAAGATCATCCCCAGAATCAGGCCGAGCACGGCTCCGATCAGCGCGGTGATCACCGATTCGTATCGGATCAGCCTCCTCACCTGACGACGAGACATGCCCACCGCGCGGAGCATGCCCAGCTCGCGGGTGCGCTCGTGGATGGACAGCGCCAGCGTGTTGGCGATTCCGAACAACGAGATGATCACGGCCAGCGACAGCAGGGCGTAGATCAGGCCCAGCAACTGGTTGATCTGGCTCTCCTGGCTTTCCTTCAGCTCCTGCTGATTCAGCACATCGGCTGTCGGGAAGGCCTTTTCCATCACGGTCTTCAGCCGGTCCTGCACCTGCGCCGCGTCCGCGCCCGGCGCCAGCTTGATCAGATCCAGCGTGTCCTCCCTCACCCCCATCTGCCGCGCCATCGTGCGCTGCGTGACCACCGTGACCCCCAGCAGGTCGGCGTTGTCCTTGACTTCTCCCACGATCTCGAGGTCGGGGCGCTTGCCGGTTTGGGTGAGCATCCGCATCCGATCGCCGACCTCGAATCCGTTTCCGTCGGCGAACGACTGATCCACGATCGTCTGGTCATCGCGCAGGTGGATGAGCGTGCTGTCCGAGGTGTCGCCCTGCCAGTCGAGGGACAGCGCCTTGGTCGCCGTTCTGGGGTCCAGGGCCGAAACCCGTGGCTTACCCCCCACTCCCTCGACCTCAACCTGGCTGTAGCGCAGCGTCGACACGGTCTGCACACCCGGCACCTTTCCCGCAGCGTCCGCCGCCGCGGTGGGAATCGGAGAGAAGCCGTCGCTGTTCTGGATCACCAGCTCGCCCTGGAAATTTCGGTCGATCGCCGAGGCGATCGAGCTCTTGATTCCAGCCGCGAAGATGGTCACGAAGCTGACCAGGGCCAGCCCAATCATCAGCGCAGCCGCAGTTGCCGCCGTGCGGCCGGGGTTACGCTGCGAGTTCTCGCGCGCCAGCCGCCCAACCAGGCCACGCAGCCGCTCGATCGGCCAGCCCGCCACAGCGGCCAGCGGCCTCACCAGTCGCGGGCTCCACAGCGAAACACCGAACAGCACCGCGGCGGAGCCGAGGCCCAGGAGCTGCGCGGCCCTCCCGGAGTCCTCGATGTTTGCGAACAACCCGATCAGCACCAGCGCCACCCCAACCGCGCACAGCACGAGCGCCAGCACTCCATAGACGATCGAGCGCCGCCGCGTCTGCGGCAACTCCAACTCGCTGAGCGCCGCCATCGGCGGCACCCGGGTGGAGCGCAGCGCCGGGCTCAGCGACGACAGCACGGTGACGACGATCCCGATCAGCAGCGAGACCACCACCGTCCTCGTCTCCAACACCAGGGCCGTGGTCGGCAGGTCGGCCCCGATCGCCTGGAATAGACCGTGGATCCCCTCGGCAATCGCCAAGCCCGCGAACAGTCCCAGCACCGCCCCCACGATGCCGATCAACAGGGACTCGGCCACCACCGAGGTCAGGATCTGACGCCGCGAGGCGCCAACCGTGCGCAGCATGCCGAACTCCCGCACCCGCTGGGCGACCGTAATCGAGAAGGTGTTGAAGATCACGAAGGCGCCGACGATCAGGGCCACCGCGGCGAACACGAACAGGGCGGTGGTGAGGAAGCCGAGGTCGTCCTTGATCTCATTGGTCTGCCGGTCGGCGTTCTGCTGGGCGGTCTCCACCCGCAGATTCGAGGGCGCCACCCTTTGAATGCGGGCGACCAGCTCGGTAGGCGTGACGCCGTTGGCCGCCGCCACCGAGATCTGGTCGAACTGACCCACCTTGTCGGTGACGAACTGCGCCTCGGGCAGGGTCAGCTGGGCGATGCTGGCGCCGCCAAACGACGCGTTGCCGAGCTCGGTCAACCCGACCAGGCGATAGCTCTTGGCTCGCGTTTGGCCGGCGACTCGGATCCGGTCACCGATCGAAAGCCCCGAGTCGTCGGCCGCCGCCCTGTCGAGCGACACCTGGCGGGGGTTGTCGGGCGGCTTCCCGTCCACGTATGTCAGCGACTCCAGGCGGTCCGGTAACCGCGAGGAGATGAACTTGGGCGAGAACTGGGCGCCGATCGTGTCGCCGTCCTCCTTGAACAGCCCGCCCGGGGAGAAGATCGACCCGGAGGCGAGGCTGACGCCGGGCACCTTGCGCACCTTTGGCAGCACCCCGGCCGAGAAGGCGTTGACCTCGCCGCTCTGCTGGCGCACCGGCTGGTCGGCCGTGATCACCACCGACGTCCCCTTCAGCGACTCTTGGAAGATCTCGTCGAACGCCTTGTCGATCGTGTCCGTGAGGACGTACGTCCCCGAGACCAGGGAGACGCCGATCAGCACCGCCAAGATGGTCGTGGCGCCCCGCCGCTTGCGGGCCCACAGGCTCTTGACCGCGAGGCTAACCAAGCTGTTTCATCAGCTCGATCACCTCGTCGGCCGTGCCCGGGGCAGCGTCGGACACGATGCGCCCGTCGCGCAGGGTCAGCAGGCGATCCGCGAAAGCCGCCGCCTCAGGGTCGTGGGTGACCATGATCACCGTCTGGTCGAACTCGTCCACGGCCTGGCGCAGCAGCCTCAGCACGTCCTCGGAGGCCTTCGAGTCGAGATTCCCGGTCGGCTCGTCGGCGAACACGACCGCCGGCTTTGTGACCAGAGCCCGGGCGACGGCGACTCGCTGCTGCTGGCCGCCGGAAAGCTCAGAGGGGCGATGGGTGCGGCGGTCCTCGAGACCAACCGTGCGAATCAGCTGCTCGAGCCAGGCCCGGTCGGGCTTGCGGCCGGCGATCGAGAGCGGTAGGACGACGTTCTCCTCCGCCGTCAGCACCGGAAGCAGGTTGAAGAACTGGAAGATGAAGCCAAGCTTCTCGCGGCGCAGCCGGGTCAGATGGGCGTCGTCGAGGTCGTTGATCTCAGTTCCGTCGACGAGGACCGTGCCCGAGGTCGGGCGGTCAAGCCCGGCGAGGATGTGCATGAGGGTCGACTTGCCCGACCCCGACGGGCCCATGATCGCCGTGAAGCGGTCGCGCTCGAACTCGACGCTGACGTCGGTGAGCGCATTGACGGCCGCGTCGCCCTCGCCGTAGCGGCGGCTGACGTCGTTGGCCTGCACGATGTAGCCATTCGACGCCGCCTCGGCGGGCCGCGGCGTCTGCCCCGTCACCTCAGTCTCTTCTGTGTCTGGATCGGCCATCCGGGAGGTTTCCCTGCTCGTTTCGTGTGGACCGCGTCAACCTAACGAGTCGGACTGCTCGGCGACCCTTCGCCCGAGACCCGTGAAGCGGCCCCACTAGGCTCGGGTTGTGCGAGCGCTTGCGATCGTTCATCAGTCCGACGCCGGACCGGGCGCATTCGCCCAGGCATTTGCGGAGCGTGGCGACCAGCTCGTGGGTTGGGAGATCGCCGAAGGCGCGGAGCCCCCCGGAAACCCGAGCGACTACGACGCCGTCCTGAGCTTCGGCGGCGCCATGCACGCGGACGACGAGGCTCGCCATCCCTGGCTGCGCGAGGAGAAGGCGCTCCTGGCAGAGCTGCTCGAGCGCGGCGTCCCGATGCTCGGCGTATGCCTGGGCGCCCAGTTGCTGGCCGAAGCGGCCGGCTCGCCGGCGCGCCGGGCCGCCGAGCCGGAGATCGGGTGGTACGAAGTGGAGGTCACGGCCGAGGCCGCCGACGATCCGCTGCTGGGGCCGCTGGGGCCGGGATTCGAGGCCTTCGAGTGGCACAGCTACGAGTTTCCCCTGCCACCCGCGGCCACCCCGCTGGCCAGCAGCGCCCGTTGCCTGCAGGCCTACCGGATCGGCGACTCGGCCTGGGGCATCCAGTTTCACGCCGAGGTGACCATGGGCCAGGTCCAGGACTGGATCGCCGACTACCGCTCAGATGAGGACGCGGTTCGGCTCGGCATCGATCCCGACCTGCTGCGGCGGCGCACCGAGGGCGCCATCGCCGGCTGGAATCAGCTCGGTCGCCGGCTCTGCCAGCGCTTCCTGTCCGCGGCCGCTAGCGATCCTCGGGCGTGAGGTAGGCGGCCGAGAGGCCGCCGTCCACCAGGAAGCTGGAGGCAGTGACGTACGACGACTCGTCGCTGGCCAGGAACAGGGCAGCCTGGGCGACCTCACGCACCTCGGCGAAGCGCCCCATCGGCAGGTGAACGAGTCGCCGCTGAGCCTTCTCGGGCTCGCTGGCGAACAGCTCCTGCAGCAGCGGCGTGTTCACAGGGCCCGGGCAAAGCGCGTTGACGCGCACGCCCCGCCGGGCGAACTCGACCCCCAGCTCGCGCGACAGCGACAGCACTCCCCCCTTCGACGCCGTGTAGGAGATCTGCGAGACGGCGGCTCCCATCAGCGCCACGAACGACGCGGTGTTGATAACCGACCCGCCGCCACCCTCCAGCAGGTGCGGGATGCCGTGCTTGCAGCACAGGAAGACACCGCGAAGGTTGACGTCTTGAACCCGCTGCCAGGCCTCGACCGTGGTCTCCAGCACGGATGCGTCGTCGGTGGGGCTGATCCCGGCGTTGTTGAACAGCACGTCGATGCGGCCGAGCTCGCCCCGGGCCCTCTCGTACACCCCCCGCACCTGCTCCTCGTCGGTGACGTCCGCTTGGAGCGCCAGCTCGCCCTCGGCGCCCGGGTCGACGTCCACGCCGACGACCCTGCCGCCCTCCTCCGCGAACAGCCGCGCCGCCTCGGCCCCGATCCCGCTGGCGGCGCCGGTGATCACGCACACCTTGCCATCGAGCCTTCCTGGCATCAGTCGATCTCCTCCTCCGTCGCGTAGAAGACGTTCTTGACCTCCGTGTAGTGCTCGAGCGCGTCGGGGCCCAGCTCGCGACCGACGCCGGACTGCTTGAAGCCGCCGAAGGGCGCCGAGACGCGAACCGAGGTGTTCGAGTTGATCGACAGCACGCCGGTCTCGATGCCCCGCGCGACCCGCAGGGCCCTGCCGCCGTCCCGCGTCCAGATCGAGCCGGAGAGGCCGTAGATGGTGTCGTTGGCGATCTCGATCGCCTCGCGCTCACCAGTGAAGGGGATCACGCATGCCACCGGGCCGAAGATCTCCTCCCTGGCCGCCCGGTCTGAGTTCGAGACCGGCGCGAGCACGGTCGGCGGGAACCAGTACCCCGATCCGTCCGGCGCCGACCCACGGATGGCGACGGGGGCGTCGTCGGGGACGAACGACGAGACCTTCTCTCGCTGGTCGGCCGAGATCAGGGGCCCCATCTGCGTCGCTTCGTCGAGCGGATCGCCGACGCGCATCGACTGAATCGCCCCCTCGAGAGCCTCGAGAAAGCGGTCCACGACCGGCCTCTCCACCAGGATCCGGGAGCGCGCGCAGCAGTCCTGGCCCGCATTGCCGAACACGGCCAGCGGCGCCGCCGTGGCCGCCCGGTCCAGGTCGGCGTCGGCGAACACGACGTTGGCCGACTTGCCCCCCAGCTCCAGGGTGACCCGCTTGATCGTCGCCGCGGCTCCCTCGGCAATCCCGCGGCCAACCTCGGTCGAGCCGGTGAACGCGATCTTGGCCACCGTCAGGGTGCTCCACCAGCCGCCGGCCGCAGACGCTGCCGGGCCCCGTGACCACGTTGAGGACGCCCTCGGGCACCCCGGCGTCGAGCGCGATCCGCTCCAGCTCCAGCGCGGTCAGCGGGGTCAGCCCGGCGGGCTTCAGGACCACGGTGTTGCCCGCCGCCAGCGCCGGCGCCACCTTCCACGAGGCGATCAGCAGGGGGAAGTTCCAGGGCACGATCAGGCCGACCACCCCGAGCGGCTCGTGAAAGGTCATGTCGATGCCGCCGGCCACTGGGATCGTCTGGCCCACCAGCCGCTCGGGAGCGGCGGCGTAGTAGCGGAAGGTGTCCACCACCATCCCCATCTCGCCGCGAGCGTCGGCGATCGGCTTGCCCACGTTTCGCGCCTCGAGGAGCGCCAAGTCGTCCGCGCGATCGGCGAGCGCGTCGGCGAGGCGATGGAGCAGCGCGGCACGGTCCGCGGGGGCGACGGCGCGCCAGGCGGGGAATGCCCGCCCTTGCTCGGGCGACCGCCGCGTCCATCTCCTCCGCCCCGGCACTCGGCACCTCTGCGATCACCTGCTCGGTGGCCGGCTCGACGACTTCGATCGTCACGTGACCACCTCAGCCCTCGCAGCCTCCACCAGAGATGCGATTACCCGGCTCTCGCCGTCCTCCTCGGGATGCCACAGCACGCCGAGCGCATAGCCCTCGCCGGGCAGCTCGATGGCCTCGATCAGCTCGTCGTTCACCGACCAGCCGGTGGCCACGAGCCCTTCCCCGAGCTGGTCGATCCCCTGGTGGTGGTGGGATTTGACGATCGTCCGCTCCGACCCCGCTGCGCGCGCCGCGCGGGACCCTGGCTCCAGCCGCACCTCGTGGTCGCCGAAGACGCCAGGGGTCTGCCGATGCTCGTCGGTTCCGAGCACGTCATCGAGATGCTGGACCAGCGTGCCGCCCAGCGCGACGTTCAGGATCTGCATGCCGCGACAAACGCCGAGCACCGGCATCGCGCGGTCGAGGGCGCGGCGGGCGAGGGCTATCTCGAACCGGTCGCGCTCGGGCCAGGTGAACCTGACCTCCGGATGCGGGGCGGCGCCGTAGGTCGCCGGATCCACGTCCGCTCCGCCGGCAAGCAGGAGGGCATCGATGCGATCGAGCAGCGAATCGGGGGCGCTCACCGCGGCATCGTCCGGCGGCAGGATCAGCGCAAGCGCGCCAGCCCGCTGGATCGCCGCCGAATAGGAGCGCGGCAGCAGCGTCGCCTCGTCCTCCCAGGGCCCCCAGCGCGCCCGCTCGAGCGCCGCGCAGATCCCAATCGCGGGGCCGCTCAATCCGGCCTCACAGTCGGGTCAGCCGCGCTCGAACATGCGCCGGCGCTCGTAGTCGGTCACCACCTCGTCAAAGAGGCGCTGCTCGGTCTGCCCATAGTTGAGGTAGTGCTTGTGGACGGCGTCGCCGAAGGTCGTGCGGGCGAAATCGCTGCCCTCCCAGAGGTCGACCGCCTCGCGCAGCGTCGACGGGAACGCCTCGGCCTCGCCGGCCTCGTAGGCGTTGCCCTTCAGCTCCGGGCCGGGGTCGGTTCCGTTCTCGATCCCGTCGAGGCCGGCGCCGAGCAGCGCGGCGAAGGCGAGATACGGATTTGCGTCGGCGCCGGGGATCCGGCACTCGACCCTCCGCGACTGCCCGTGCCCGACGATCCGGAAGCCGCAGGTGCGGTTGTCGCGGCCCCATGAGACCGAGGTCGGCGCCCAACTCTCGGCCGCATAGCGCTTGTAGGAGTTGATCGAGGGGGCGACGAACAGGGCCAGCTCGCGGATGTGGGCGCGCTGGCCGCCGAGGAAGTGGCGGAATACGTCGGTCTCCTCGTGCCCGTCGACGAAGGCGCTCTTGCCGCTCGTGTCGAGGAGGCTGGTGTGGATGTGGCAGGAGCTGCCGATGTCCTTCTCCGACGGCTTGGCCATGAAGCTGGCCGAGATGTCGTGCAGGAACGCGATCTCCTTGGCGCCGTTCTTGTAGATCGTGTGGCGGTCGGCGGAGGTGACCGCGTCGGCGTAGCGGAAGTTGACCTCGTGCTGCCCGTACCAGGCCTCTCCCTTGGAGAACTCGACCGGGATCCCGGCCGCGTGCATGCCCCGGCGGATCGGTCCCAGGTACTGCTCGTCCATCGTCGTGGCGAGGATGTGGTAGTCGAGGATGTAGGGGATCGTCGGAGTGAGGTCCTTGTAGTCCTTCTCGTGGGCCTCGGCGTAGCTCTCCTTGTAGAGGTAGAACTCGAGCTCCGACGCCATCATCGGCGTGTAGCCCATCTCGGCGGCGCGCTCGTATTGCGCGATCAGAACCTGGCGCGGCGAGGCGACGACCGGGCTGCCGTCGTGGTTGGCGACGTCGCAGATCACCAGCGCCGTGCGGTCGAGCCAGGGGATCCGGCGCAGCGTCGCCATATCGGGGGCAATCACGAAGTCGCCGTAGCCGTCCTCCCAGTTGGCCATCTCGTAGCCGGGGATCGGGTCCATCTCCATGTCGAGGGCGAGCAGGTAGTTGCAGCCCTCGATCCCCTCCTCGACCACCTCGTCGAGGAAGTACTCGACCTGGATCCGCTTCCCGAACAGCCGCCCCTGCATGTCGGTGAAGGCGGTTACGACGGTGTCGATCGTGCCCGCCTCGCCCTCCTTGCGGAGGTCGTCGAGCGTGAGCATGCCGGCGCTGCCGCCCGGGCCGCCGGGGCGCGGGGCCGGCTCGCTGCCGCCGTGCGTGGCCTCCGCGGTCACCCGACCGTGGCTAGGCGCCGGGGCCGGGCGTGGGTCCACCGGCCGGCGCCGGGCCCGCCGGCTTCTCCTCGACGATGCCCATGCCCTCGTCGAACTCGATCTGGCGGATCGGCCCCTGGTAGCGCTTGTTCATGCCGAGCACCCAGGCGAGGCCCGTGCCGAGCAGGACCACTCCGACGACGAGCGGCGTGTAGTTGAAGAGCTTCCAGTCGAAGCCGCCCTCCCACGGAACACCCGCGCTGTACGCGGGCAGGCAGAGGATGATCACCATGAGGATCACGAACACCACCGCGATCGCGTTTATCCACTTGTAGTGCGGCCCAAGGGTCCACGATCGCGTCTCGAACGAGTCCCCCGCCCGCCAGCGCAGGAAGACCGGCGCGACGTAGGCAATGTAGAGCCCGACTGTGCCGATCGCGGTGACGGCGAAGAAGGCGACCGGCGGCACGAATCCGCCCTCGGTCGCGGGGTCCGGCGCGAACAACGCCGGAAGCACGATCAGGAAGGCGAGCGCGACGCTGCCGAGCACCGCCATCGCGGGCACCCCGGCCCCGCTGACCCGGGCCCACAGCTGGTGGCCCGGAACGGCGCGGTCCCGCGAGAACGCGAAGAACGTCCGCGAGCAGCTCGTCACGCACGCCATGCCGCAGAAGAACTGGCCAATGCAGGCGACCAGGATGATCGCCTCGGCCCAGTTCTGGTCCATGTCGGCGGAGAGGAACACCGCGATCGAGCTGCCGGTGAGGGGGGTGCCGGCGCCGTTGGTTACGGCATTGGGGTGGGTGGCGGCGAAGAGGAACGCGAGCAGCAGGAACCATCCGATCACGGCCGAGAGCGCCACCGACTGCCAGATGCCCTTCGCCGCCGCCTGCTCCGCCCCCACCGTCTCCTCGGCCACGTGCGCCGAGGCGTCGTAGCCGGTGATCGTGTACATCGTCAGCAGGAAGCCGACGGGCAGGACCAGGAACCAGTACAGGCCTCCGGTGGTCAAGCCTTCGTTGAAGCCCGAGTTGTTGAGCCTCTCGGTGAAGACGAAGTCGGCGCTCTGGTGATGATCCGGGACGAAGATGAGGATCCCGAGGATGATCAGCGTCCCGAGCACGTGCCACCAGACCGAGACGCTGGTGAAGAGCGCAATCAATCGGTGGGAGTAGATGTTGATCAGGGCGTGAAGCGCGAGGATCACCGCGTACACCCAGAAGATCTCCTGGATGATGTGCACGTCGTCGCCGAAGTTGATGAAGCCCAGATCCCAGCCCCAGAGGCCGAACAGCGTGGTCGCGAAGACCGCGAGGACGTAGTCCACCGAGGCGACGATCCCGATCAGCCCGAGGACGTTGAACCAGCCGGTGAACCACGACCAGCCGGCACCGGCGAGCCGATGGGCCCACCAGTACGGACCACCCGCTGTCGGGAAGGCCGAGGCGAGCTCGGACATGCTGACCGCCACCGTGAGGATGATCAGCGCGATCACCGGCCAGCCGATCGAGACCACGATCGGCCCGCCGTTGTTCCACCCCACGTAGAAGACCGTGAAGCAGCCGGCCAGGACGGAGATGATCGAGAACGAGATCGCGAAGTTGGTGAACCTGCTCCAGCCGCGTTCCAGTTCCTGCTCGTAGCCGAGCTCGGCTAGACGTTGCTCATCAGCAGTCGGATCGCTGGTGCCCTCAGGTGCCATGCCGGATCCCTCCTCGTAGGGCTGGTCGGTTTTGCGATAAAAGGTGTATCGGACCGACCTATGAACGATGCCAGCCTAAGGGACGACCCGGACCCGAGTCAACCCCCCGAGGCCGAACTGGTCCGAATCGTCCAGCAATTAGCGGCCGTGTTGGGCGAACCGGAGGGAGATCCCAGGCCGCTCGAGGGCGGGATCACGAACCGCAACTTCCGCGCCAGGTTCGGCGGGGTCGACCACGTGATCCGCGTCCCGGGCAAGGACACCAACCTGCTGGAGATCGACCGCGGCGCAGAGCGGATCGCGAACGAGCGCGCGGCCGGAATCGGGATCGCCCCGCCGGTGGTGGCGATGCTCGACGAGCCGCAGTGCATCGTCACCGTGTTCGTCGAGGGAGAGGGGCTGGATGCCGCCGACCTCCGCCAGCCGCCGATGCTCACCGACGTCGCCCGCGCGCTGCGGGCGATCCACGACCTCGGCGAGCCGCTCCCGACGATCTTCGACTCCTTCCGGGTCGTCGAGACGTACGCCGACACCGCCCGCGAGCGCGGGGCGCACCTGCCCCCGGCCTACGAAGAGGCGCTTGGCCATGCGCGGGCGATCGAAGCCGTCCTGTCCGGCCCCGAGCACAACCCTGTCCCCTGCCACAACGACCTCTTGGCCGCGAACTTCATCCGCGGCGCCGAGCAGCTCTGGATCGTCGACTGGGAGTACGCCGGGATGGGCGACCGCTACTTCGACCTGGCCAACTTCGCAGTCAACAACGAGCTCGGCGAGGGCGAACGAGCTGGACCTGCTTGGAGGCGTACTTCGGGACGCCGGGCACCGACCCTCGCGAACCCGCAAGGCGGCTTGCCGCCTTCGGCTGATGATGTCTGATGTCCGACTTTCGCGAGGCGATGTGGGGAGTGGTCCAGACCGCGCTCTCCGAGCTCGACTTCGACTTCCAGGCGTACGCGGGCAAGCACTTCGAGCGCATGCTGGCAACGGCAGCCGACCCCGACTTCGCGATCTGGCTCGAGGAGGCGCGTGAGCCCCACCGCTGAGCTTCCCGAGGCGGCCCGCTGCGTGATCATCGGCGGGGGGGTCGGGGGAACCTCGATCGCCTACCACCTCGCCGAGCTCGGTTGGGACGACGTGGTCCTGCTCGAGCGCGCCGAGCTCACCTCGGGCTCGACCTTCCATTCCGCCGGTCTCGTCGGGCAGCTCCGCGGCTCGGTCTCGCTGACGAAGATGATGATGCACTCGGTCGAGCTCTACCGGCGGGTCGGCGAGGAGTCGGAGTTCGACCCCGGTTGGGTCGAGTGCGGAGGCATCCGCCTCGCTTCGAGCGAGGCCCGGATGGAGGAGCTCCGACGCCAGGCGGGCTGGGCGAAGACATTCGGGCTGCCCCTGGAGCTGATCTCAGCCGAGGAGGCGAAAGGGCTGTTCCCGCTGATGTCGACCGACGGGGTCGTGGGTGCGGCCTGGCTCCCGACCGATGGCTACATCGACCCGGCGCAGCTGACCTATGCGCTCGCCGACCGAGCGCGCCGGGGCGGCTGCCGCGTGTTCACCTCGACCCGGGTCGACGAGATCGACGTCGCCGACGGGCGGGTGCGCGGCGTTCGCACCGAGCGCGGCGACGTCGAGGCCGAGGTGGTGGTCAACGCGGGGGGCATGTACGCACCGGAGATCGGTCGCATGGCGGGCTTCGCGTGCCCGTGATCCCGATGTCGCACCAGTACGTGGTCACGCAGCCATTTCGCGAGCGTGGTGAACGGCGGCTGCCGACCCTGCGCGACCCCGACCTGCTCGTCTATTACCGCGAGGATGGCGCAGGCCTGGTCATGGGCGGCTACGAGCGCCGTAGCGCCCCCGCCTTCCTGCCCGAGGGCGTTGGCGGTCTCGATCGCATCCCACCCGACTTCAACGGGCGCCTGCTCGAGGACGACCCGGATCGGTTCGAGGAGATCGCCGAGAACTCGAAGCGGCGGGTGCCTGCGATGGACGAGATCAAGGTGACGAAGCTGATCAACGGGCCGGAGGGGTTCACGCCCGACAACGAATTCTGCCTAGGCGAGACCGAGGTCGCCGGGCTCTTCATTGCCGCCGGCTTCTGCGCCCACGGGCTGGCCGGCGCCGGGGGGGTCGGCAAGGTGATGGCCGAGTGGATCGCCGAGGGCGAGCCCAGTCTCGACCTGTGGGAGATGGACATCCGTCGCTTCGGCGCCCAATACCGCTCGCCGTCCTACACCCATGCGCGGATCAAGGAGACCTACGAGACCTACTACGACATCCGCTACCCGAACCACGAACGCAGCGCAGGGAGGCCGCTGCGCGTCTCTCCCGCGACGGCCTGGCATCGCGAGCGCGAGGCAGCACTCGGCGAGAAGTCGGGTTGGGAGCGGGTCAACTGGTACGAGTCGAACGCCGCGCGGGGGGACGAGTCGTTGCGCCCGCGGGGCTGGGCCGGCGAGCACTGGTCCCCTGCAATCGGCGTCGAGCACGAGGCCACGCGGCAGGGCGTGGCGATCTTCGACGAGACCTCGTTCTCGAAGATGGAAATCGAGGGACCCGGAGCTGCGGAGCTCCTGGAGCGCCTGTGCGACAACCGGGTGGCCCGCGAGCCGCAGAAGATCACCTATACGCAGATGCTCAACCGCCGCGGCGGCATCGAATGCGACTTCACCGTCGCGCGCCTCGCCGAGGATCGCTTCTCGATCGTCACCGGCACAGCGTTCGGCAACCACGATCGCGAATGGATCCGCCGCCACCTTCCCGGGGACGGCAGCGTGCAGGTCCACGACACGACCTCGCAGTGGGCGTGCTTCGGGATCTGGGGGCCGCGGGCGCGCGACGTGCTGCAGCCGCTGACCCCGGCGGACCTCGGCAACGAGAAATTCCCATACATGTCGTTGCGCGAGATCACCATTGGCCACGTGCCGGTGCGGGCGCTCCGCGTCACCTACGTCGGCGAGCTGGGATGGGAGCTCTATTGCCCCACGGAGTACGGCCTCGGGCTCTGGCGGGCGATCTGGGAGGAGGGGGAGCCGCACGGGATCGTCGGCGGTGGCTACCGGGCGATCGACTCGATGCGCCTCGAGAAGGGCTACCGGGTCTGGGGCGCCGACATCACCCCCGACGAAACGCCCTACGAGGGCGGGGTCGGCTTCTGCGTCAAGCTCGACAAGGAGGGCGGGTTCATCGGCCGCGAGGGGCTCTTGGAGGCGAAAGATCGCGGCCCTCGCGCTCGGCTTGCCTGCCTGCTGCTCTCGGATCCGCGCTCGGTCGCGCTCGGCAACGAACCGGTCCAGATAGATGGTGAGATCCGCGGTCGCGTCACCACCGGCGGCTACGGCTACACCGTCGGGCGCTCCATCGCCTACGCGTACGTGCCCCCTGAGCACGCCGACCCGGGCACCGCAGTCGCGGTCGAGATCTTCGGGCGCTGGGTCGAAGGGGAGGTTGCGAGCGAGCCCCTTTTCGACCCCGAGGGCAAGCGGATTCGTGCTGACGCGGCGCAGGAGGGACCCGGTGCAAGCTGAGGTGGCCGTCGTCGGGGCCGGCGTGGTCGGGTGCGGGGCGGCCCTGGCGCTCGCGCGCCGAGGGGTCTCGGTGGCGCTGCTGGAGGCGGAGCCGGAGCCCGGTCTGGCGGCGAGCGGGACCAACTCGGGGATCCTCCACACCGGCTTCGACTCCATCCCCGGCGAGCTGGAGACCGAGCTCATCCTGCGCTCTGCGCAGCTGCGAGATCCGCTGGTCGCGGCCCTCGAGGTGCCGGTGCTGCGCTGTGGAGCGCTGATGCGCCCGGCCGACGAGTCCGAGCAGCGATGCGATCGCCGCCCTCGCCGAGAACGCCGAGTCGCAACGGCGTCGAGGCCACGCTCCGCGATGACGGCGCGCTCGAGGTGCCGGGCGAGATCGGTGACCGATCCGGTTGCCTACACGCTCGGCTTGGCGGAGCCGCGCGAACGCCACGGCGCCGAGCTGCGCACCTCGTTTCGGGTGGAAGCCGTGGAGCGCGCCGACAGCGGCCTCACCCTTCACGAGGCGGGCGGGCACTCGGTGCGCTGCCGGGTGGCGGTCAACTGCGCCGGGCTCGGCGCCGGCGAGGTGGCCCGCCTGGCCGGCGACGACTCGTTCGACGTCTACCCGCGCAAGGGCGAGTTCCTGGTCTTCGACCCGCCGGAAGGCGAGCCGCTGGAGCGGATCCTGCTCCCCGTCCCCAGCGAGGGCACCAAGGGCGTGCTCGTGTTCCCGACCATCGACGGCAAGGTGGTCGCAGGGCCGACCGCGGTCGACCAAGAGGACTCCGACGACTGGTCCGTCCGTCCCGGGGCCAGCGACGAGATCCTGCCCAAGGCGACCGCAATCTACCCGCCCCTCGCCGACGCCGAGCCGATCGCGGCGTACGCTGGGCTGCGACCCGCCGGTCGCGGCGTCAACTACCTGATCGGGCCGTCGGACGCATGCCCGGGCCTCGTCAACGTGGCCGCGATCCGCTCGACCGGCCTCACGGCGTCGCTGGCGATCGCCGAGCGCGTCTGCGCGATCGTCGGCGAGCTCGGCGTGGCGCTCGGTCCCCAGCAGCCGCTCGAGCCCGGCTCGCCGAGTCGGGTTGCGGGCCCGTGGTGGCAGCGCACGGCCGAGTACCGAGCGCAGCTCGTCGAACGGGACGCCGGATGACCCTGTTGCTGGGCATAGACGAGGGCACCTCGGCGGTCAAGGCGGTGCTGTTCGACACCGACCTGCAGCCCGTGAAGGAGGTGCGGAGGGAGAAGGCGCTTACCCACCCGAAGCCCGGCTGGGTCGAGCAGGACGCCGAGGAGGTGCTGGCCACTGTTACGGACGCCGTGGCCGAGCTGCTGCGCGACGCCCCCGGGGAGATCGTCGCCTGCGGGCTCGACCACCAGGGCGAGTCCGTGCTCGCCTGGGACGCCGACAGCGGCCGCCCGCTGACCGCGATCGTGACCTGGCAGGACAAGCGCTCCCAGGAGGTGCTCGACCGGCTCGAGGCCGATGGGCGCGCGGACGAGGTGCGGGAGCGCAGCGGCATGCCTCTCGACCCGTACTTCTCGGCCGGCAAGCTGACCTGGCTGCTCGAGCACGACCGCGACGTCGCCAGAGCACGGGACGCAGGCACCTTGCGCCTCGGGACCGTCGACTCGTTCCTCTGCGACCGGCTCGGCGCAGGGTTCGCCACCGATTCCTCGACCGCTTCGCGCACCCAACTCGGCGCTCCAGAATGGGACCCCGCGCTGATGGAGATCTTCGGCGTGCCGCCCGAGGCGCTTCCTGCGATTGCGGACACGGCGGGCGACCTCGGCACGCTGCGGCATCCGTCCTGGCCGGTCGAGCTGCCGCTGCGGGCGCGCTGCGTCGACCAGCAGGCGGCGCTCGCCGGTGCCGGGTGCGTCGAGCCCGGGCTGGTGAAGGCGACCTACGGCACCGGGGTGTTCGTGCTCGCGCACGCCGGCGACGAGCGGCCCCAGCCCGGCGGCGGCCTCCTCCCCACCGTGGCCTGGCGGGTGAACGGCCGCGTCGAGTGGGCAATCGACGGGGGAGTGTTCACGGCCGGCGCGCTGCTCGAGTGGCTGAGCCGCGACCTCGGGCTCGCGGCCGACCCAGCGGCGCTCGCCGCGGCCGCGTCTCAGGTCGAGGACGCGGGCGGCGTCCGAGTCCTGCCGGCGCTCGCCGGCGTCGGCGCCCCATGGTGGGAGTCCGAGGCCCGCGCGGTGGTGGCCGGACTCACGTCGGGCACACGACCGGCGCACATCGCCCGGGCCGCCCTGGAGGCGATCGCCTGGCGGGTGGCGGACGTGGTCGGCGTCGTGCGGGAGACCGTTCCCGTGGAGGTCCTGCGGGTCGACGGCGGCCTCACCCGCGACCCGACGCTCCTGCAGCTTCAGGCCGACGCTGCCGGCGTCCCGGTACAGCGCGGCGCGGTGGACGCCACGGTCGCGGGAGCGGCCGCGCTCGGCGCGGTGGGAGCCGGCATCTGGGGCTCGACGCTCGAGATCGCCGAGCGGGTTCCCGTCGGGGCGCGCACGGAGCCAACTCGAGACGCGGCGTGGCGGGAGCGCGCCCACGCCGACTGGCGCCAGTTCGTGCAGCGAGCGGTCGCTCTTTAGATCAGCTCGCCGAGGGCCTCAGATCAGCCCCGCGAGGATGTGCTCGGTGCCCTCGATGTGCCGGCGCATCAGGCGCACCGCACGCGACCCATCGCCCCGGCGGAGCAGCGTCACCAACCGGCGGTGCTGCGCGTTCGAGTGCGTGAGCACCTGCTCGGGATGCGCGATCAGGGCGATCAGATCGCTCATTTGGCCCTGGACCTCGGTCATCGCGGCGACCAGGCGCGGGGAGCGCGCGGCTTCGGCCACTCCGATGTGGAACCGCATGTCGGCGCGGCGGTAGTCCTCGAACTCGTCCGCGGATGCCATCTTCTCCACCAGCTCGTCGAGGGGCTCGAGCTGCGCTGCCTCCGCCCGTTCGGCCGCCAGGATCGTGGCGCCGGTCTCGATCGCGACCCGAAGGTCGAGCACCGCCGAGGCCCTCTCGCCGAGCAGCTTGGAGCTCGTCTCCGCCAGCGGGGGAAGCTCGGCGACGAACGTACCCCCGGTGCGCCCCCGCTGCGAGACCAGGTGACCGCTCTGCACCAGCGTGGTCAGGGCCTGACGCAGCGTGGAGCGCGAGATCCCGAGCTCGTCCGCGAGGCTTCGCTCCGGCGGCAGGCGACTGCCGGCCGGCAGCAGGCCGAGGCGGATGGCGGTCCCGAGGCGCTCCACGGTCTCCTCGAAAGTCGTTGGGGGCCGCACCGGCTTGAACACCGCTTCTTGAGCGACGTCGCGCTGCACCGAACTTAAGGTACAACGGCAAATCCAAATCCGCGACGGTGGAGTCTCCGCTAGGCGGCGCATCGTCGGGACGAGCACCCCGCCACTCGCCGGGCGCCGATAACGTGCCGCGTCGTGACCGACCGGTTCGACCCGTGGCAGCTCGAGCTGCACGGCCACCGGGTGATCTATCGGATCGCCGGCAGCGGCCCGCCGGTGGTCCTGATTCACGGGATGGTGAACTCGTCGCTCCACTGGGAGGCGGTGGCGCACCGGCTCGCCGCCGACTACACGGTGATCGCGCCCGACCTGATCGGGCACGGCGACTCGGCCACCCCGCGCGGCGACTACTCGCTCGGCGCGCACGCGGCCAGCATTCGCGACCTGCTGGCGGTGATCGGGATCGACCGGGCGACGATCGTGGGCCACTCCCTGGGCGGCGGCGTGGCGATGCAGTTCTTCTACCAGTTCCCGCAGCGCGTGGAGCGAATGGTCCTCGTGTCGAGCGGCGGGCTTGGTCGCGAGGTGAGCCCGATGCTGCGAGGCGCGGCGCTGCCCGGGGCCTCCGCGCTGCTTTGGCTCGCCGCCCACCCGCGGGTCGGGGCGGCGCTCTCGCAAGCGGGCGAGCGGCTGCGCGAGCGGGGCTCGGGGAAGGGCGTCTACCTGCAGGCGATCGCCCGGGCCCTGCAACCGCTCCAGCGGCCGGGTGCTCGCAAGGCCTTCCTGCAGACGCTGCGCTCCGTGATCGACGCCCAGGGACAGCGGGTCAGCGCGCGGGACCGGCTCTATCTCCTCGGCCCCCTTCCGACCCTGATCGTCTGGGGAGCGCGCGACAACACGATCCCGATCTCGCATGGGCGCTACGCGCACCAAGCGATTCCACACAGCCGGTTCGAGACCCTCCCCCGCGCCGCGCACTTCCCGCACCTCGAGGATCCCGAGGGGCTCGCCGCGGTCCTGCGGGACTTCCTCGAAACCACCGAGCCGGGTCGGATCGACGACGCCGACTGGGGCGGGCTGATCGCCCCGCACACGCCGCGGAGCCGGGTGCTTCAGCGCGCCGCGTAGTCGCGTGCCGCCGCGATGATCTCCACCACGGCGATCGCGTCGCCCGGGTCCACCGGTGGTGGCCGCTCGCCGCGCAGGGCCGCGACGAGCGCCCCGTAGAACTCCTCGTACGCGCCCCGCCTGGTGGGCACAGGTCGACGCTCGCCGTCGGTCTCGAGCACACCCCAGGCGTCCTCGGGCTCCTCGCCCCAGCCGGGCTGACCGGGTGAGCGGCCGTCCCGGAGCTGCGCCTCCTGGACGTCGAGCCCATGCTTGACGTACGCGGCGCGCGAGCCGAGCACCCGCATCCGCGGGCCCCTGTCGGCCGCGACCGAGCTCGCCCACAGATGGGATCGCACCCCCGATGCGTGGGTGAGGGCGCAGAAGACGTCATCGTCTACCTCGGCGCCGGGTCGACGGCGGTCGATCTCGGCGTAGACGTCGTCGACCTCGCCGAACAGCCGCAGCGCCTGGTCGATCAGGTGGCTGCCCAGGTCGTAGAGGACCCCGCCGCCCTCGTCGGCGCTCGGCAGCTCTCGCCACCCGGGAACGACGGCGGGGCGCCAGCGTTCGAAGCGGGACTCGAAGCGCTGCACCGAGCCCAGGGCGCCGTCAGCGATCAGCTGCTCGAGAGTGAGGAAGTCGCCGTCCCAGCGCCGGTTGTGAAACACGGTCAGCAGTAGGTCTCGTTCGGCGGCGGCCTTGACCAAAGACCGGGCGTCCGCCGCGGATGTGGCGAGGGGCTTGTCCACCACCACCGGCAGGCCCGCCGACAGCGCCGCCTCTGCGAGCGGCACGTGGGTGCGATTGGGGGTGGCGACCACGACCAGGTCGAGCTCCTCCGCACGCTCCCAGAGCTGCTCCGCACTCGAGACGATCGCCGCGTCCGGATAGCGTTCACGCGCCTCCCGCTGCCGGCCCGGATTGCCGGTCACCACGGCCGCCAGCTCGAGTCCCGGCGCCGCCGCGATCAGCGGCGCGTGGAAGACGGCGCCGGCGAGTCCGTATCCGAGAATCGCCGCCCGGAACGGGGGCTCGGAGGGAGCTTCGCTAATCGCAGAGCCCGTCCGGCTGCGAGGAGCCGCACCGGTTCTGGACGAAGGCGTTGCCCTGGCCGTTCCCGTCCCAGACGATGTCGTCAGGCTGGTTCCTGACCGCCCGGTTGCGCGCGATCCTGTTGTGGGCCGAGTTGCTGCCGCCGAAGGGCGCCGACGAAATGAGCACGATCCCGCCGGGAATGAAGGCCCCTCCCGTGGGCCGATTCCCCTTCACCTTGTTCTTGCGGACCAGGTTGTCCCGCGCGCCGACCAGAGCGATGCCCGTGCCGGAGATCGCCGGCGCACCCTCGCCACCCGGGCAACGCCGCTGGTTCCTGAGCACGCGGTTGTCGGTGACGCGCCAGTGCTGAACGCCGCCGGGAGCGCCGGTGTTGAAGAGGATGAACCCCATGCAGTTCTGGATCGCCAGGTTGTCGCGGGCAAGGCCGTGAGAGGCATCGCGGAAGAAGAAGCCGAACTCGTGGTTGCGGCGGGCGCGGTTACCGCGCAAGACGGCGCCCGAGTGCGCCGAGTCACCGATGTAGAAGCCCGCCTCCTCGGCGTCCTTGGCGACGTTGTGCAGAACCTTCGTCCTCCTGGACTCGAACGCCGCCATTCCGTACTCGTCGTTGTGGACGAAGGTGTTGTTGCGAAACAGCGTGTCCCTGGCGCCAAACGCCCCCGCCCCGAAGTCCTTGAAGCCTTGAACCCTGAAGCCGGTGACCCGGGTGTCTTTTGTTGGGACATTGCCCCCGGAGCTGGTCTTGTGCCGCAGGACGCAGATGCCGATCCTGCCACCGATCGCAGCGCTTGTCCGATCCGGGCTTGATCACCGAGCCACCGGCCCGGTCCCCTGCTCCCCGAAGCGTCAGGTGGTTGGTCTTGATCGAGACGCTCTCGCGATAGGTGCCCGGATGCACGACCACCTCGTCGCCCGGGTCCGCGGCCTTCACCGCGGCTTGGATCGAATCGCCGTCGAAGACGTTGATGGTCGCCGCGCCCGCGGGGGCCGCAAGGACAGCCACGAGCGCCGCCGCCGCGATCGCCGCCGCCGCCGCTCGCCGAATCATCCTCACCGGATGCCGTGGCTCCCCCACGGCGGGGAGAATAACGACACGCGTGATCGAGCGATCAGATCGACGACGTCGCGTCCCCGACCTCGCCGAGCGCGGACATGATCGGAGCGGTGTCGAGGTAGGCCCGCAGCCGCGAGGCCACGCCGTCGGTCATCGTCCACACGTGGACGAACTCGACCTCGTAGTCCCGGCCGCTGGCCTTCGCGCGCCCGCGCATGCGGCCCAGGACGACCAGGCGATCGCCGGCGTCGAGGAAGTCGTCGGGGTCAGCCCAGCGCCCTTCCACGTGATCCTGCGAAACCGCTGCGAAGGCCCGCACACCATCGTGGCCGTGGCGCGTGCCGCCCCAGGGAAGCGTGTCCGGCATGCTCCACTCGATGTCGTGGGCGAGGTCGCGGACCAGCTCCTCCACATCCCAGCGTGAGATCGCATCGTAGATGCGTCGCACCGACTGGACGTCTTCCTCGGACACCGCTTCTCTTCCCTCTCCGACCTCGCTCAGGGGGAACGCCCGGAGCCGGCGGCGGCCGTGGCTTTGGAGCCCGGAACCTTCGCGGCCGGCACGTGGCCGTTGCCGTTGCCGTTGGCGTTGCGTTGGCGGAGGGACGCCCGTTGACTGCGACCGCCGGCAGTCGATCGCCGTTCGTGTCTGAGTGACCATTGCCCGCCGTCGCTCGCGCGGAATGGTCGGAGCGCTGTTCCTCACCCGTGGCCAGCAGGGCCTCGAGGAGCTCGAAGGCCCGCTCCTCGTCACCTCGCGCCACGGCGACGCGGGCCGCGAAGTCGCCCGCGCCCTCGTTTGGACGCACCGCCGCGGCCAAGCCGCAGAAGACCGCAATCCGCATCCGCGCCATGACCCGGGCCACAACACCGCGAGCACCGCTGTGACTCAGGTCGATTCCCGCCCACTCCAGGCAGAGGTCGCGTCGCTCGCGGGTCACCCGACCCCCCGCGCGCGAGCCCACGATGCGCGCTGCGTAAGGGCTCAGGCGCTGGCGCCTCGCGTGCGGGGCGCGATCGTTCCACCCCCGTAGGAACGCCCCGATGACCGGACACACGCATCGGGGCCGGTCGCTGAACTCTTCCCTGGCGATCATGGAAGAGAGCTCGACCACGCAGACGCCTTCGTCGGGCGAGGAGTGAGCGCCCGCAGCGAGCCGGATTGGAGTGCCATCCGGCATCAGCGCCAAATCGGGCCTTGGCGTCATCGCCGTCAAAAGCCTCGGCGCTCGCGCTGCTTGTTGAGCGCCCTTCTGACGCGGGGATCGCCGCCGCGGTCGGCGAGCTCGCTGGCCAGCCAGAGGTTGCGGATCGTGACCAGCGCAGCCAGAACCACGGTCACAACGGTCACGCCGGCCACCTCTACCGGGGAGATCGTCGCCAGCGTGACGAAGAAGACGTAGAGGACGATCGCCCACACGGCCAAGAGCCACAGCGAAAGACGCAGCCGACCCAGCAATTGCATCTCTCCTTGCCTCACCCCTCGAATCGCCGAACCTGATGACCATAACGCAGCCAGGCCAGCCTGTGCGCTGATCGACCGGCGAGCGCTAGGAGACGTTGGACAGCCCGGCGGCCAGGGCGAAGCCGAGAGTGGTGACCAGGCCGGCGACGCGGCCGGACTGCCTCCTCGCTTCGGGGATCATCGAGTCGATCAGCATCACCAACAGGGCGCCGGCGGCGAATCCATCGATCCCAGCCCTCACGTTTCCGGAGGCTCCGTCGGCGACGAGATAGCCGATCAGCGTGGCCAGGACGCAGATCACCGCGACGACCGCCCACAGGCGCAGGATCACCCTCTCCCCGGTTCCGGCCGCCTTCATGTCCGTCGCTGAGCCGATCGCCTCCGGCAGGTTGGAGACGAAGATCGCCACCAGCAGGCTGACGCTGACCCCGTCTCCGGCAGCGATGCCGATGCCCAGGACCAGCTGCTCCGGAATCCCATCCAGGAAGGCGCCCAGGGCAAGCGCCGGCCCCGGACTGGCGCCGGCGGCCCGTCCGGAGCGCCCGCGCCCGGCCGAGTACCTGCGCCCGATCAATCCGTCCAGCAGGTAATAGGTGAGCGCTCCCGCGCCGAGGCCGAGCGCGGTCGAGCTTGGGTCCCCGATCTCAATGCCTTCCTGGGCCAGCTCGAAGCTGACGGCGCTGATCAGCGCCCCGGCGCCGAACGCCAAGACCAAGCCCACCTGGCGGCCCGGCCATTTTCGGGCGAAGGCCAGCAGCGCCCCGACGACCAGCGAGGATGCTGCCAAGGCTCCCCAGCCGAGCGCGGCGGCCAACTCAGCTCCTCGAGGTCACGGTCCTGGCACCTCCTCGGCGGACACGGGCCGACGCGGCGTCAGGGCAGGTCCTCGCGAGCGGTGCCCTGTGACCACGGTGCGATCCGCTCGGGCAGATAGAAGACATCGGTTCCGGCGATCCGGTCCTGCCACCCGCGGCGCCGCTCGGAGAACAGCATGGCGAAGAGGCCGGCGCCCAGGGGAATCGCCGCCAGGACCGTACCCAGCAGGCGGCGAAAGGCGATTCTGGCGCCCAGCTCGGGCGACCCGTCGGCCTCGATGCGAATGCTCATGAATCGCATTCCCGGCGTCTGGCCGGCGAGCCCCCAGAAGAAGACGAGGTAGGCGCCGCCCGCGATCAGCCATGCGCCCACGCCGACCGCCAGCACCGGCGCCGTCGCGTCGCCCGGGAGGATCACCGAGGCAACCAGCGCGACCACGACCGAGATCGCGAAGAAGACGGCGTTCAGCACCCCCATGTCGAGCGCCAAGGCAAGTCCCCGGGTGATCAGGCCGGCATGGTCGGTGGCCTCCGCCCGCTGCTTGCGCCTCACCAGTGACCGGGCGACGCGCTCAACTCCGTCATCGACTCGCCTGGCCACCCGGCGGATCTGTCGGGCGATGTCCTCCAGGAAGCCGACGCTCTGCGCGGCCAGCGCGGCCCGCACCTCGGGTGCCTCCGCGATCCTTTCGACCAGCTTCTGCGCTTCGTCGCTGGTCAGCAGCCGTTGCCAGGCGGTGTCCACCAGCTCGCTGTCGAGCGCCTTGATGACCGCTCGCTCGACCGCCGGGCTGTCGAGCGCTCCCCGCATCGCCTCCTCGACCGCCGGGCCCCGGAGCACGCGGACCAGCGCTCGCTCGACCGCCGGGCTCTCGACCGCGCGGACGATCGCCTCCTCCGTGGCGGCCTCGACGGCTCGGTCGATCCCGGTCGCCTCGGCCACCCGCCTGGCGCTGCGGGCGCCTCCGCCGAGCAGGCGGGCGGGAAGGGGCCATGAGCGCCTGCGCGGCTTCCGCCCCCTGGTACCGCGGGCCCGTCGAGGCGGGATCGTCATCCATCGTGACGCGAGTCTAAGTACGCGGGCGGTCGCCGACGAGGCTGAGCGGAATCGCGATGGCCGAGTTTCGATTCATATGGGATCGGAATTCGGCCATCGGTGACGAGGGCTCAGCGCGGCGTGACGGTCACCGCGACCACCTTTGCGGCGGGCTTCGCGCGGACGATCAGGTGCCGACCGTTGGCGACTCGGGTGACTGAGCCGCCCCTGGCCTGCGCGACATAGCCGTTCGGGTACTGGATCCTGGGCAAGAAGACATCGGTCAGGGGATTCGGCGGCGTGTCGCCCCCGCCCGGCGAGGTGGTCGTGTAGGCGAGCCCGAAGCGGCGCGTATCCGGCGCGAAGTGGAACCCCAGCGGGGTGCCGGCAATCGCCTGGGGATAGGGCCTGGCGAGCGCCCTGAGCTTGCCCAGGAAGACGTTCGCTCCCCGCGGTGGCTTGGCGGGATCCTTGACCAGGGCCTGGACGTCTCCTGGCCCCGAGGTCGTCGGATCGCTGCAGCCGCAGTAGTGCCACTCCTGCCAGGAGACCCTGTGGCGGTCGGCAAGGTTGGCGATCCGGGTCAGCTCGTCGACGTCGTCGGTCGCCCCGAACTCGCTGAGCAGGAGGGCGCTGCCGGTCCGCGCTGGAGTGCGCATCGGCGTTGTCGAACACGCTCTCGTCCAGCTCGTCGCAGGCCCTCGGCGCGCCCGCGACCAAGCCCACTAGGCAGTAGTCGTGGAAGCTGAAGCCGAGCCGCCGGAAGCCAAGCCCGGGGATGCTGGTGTTCGCGCCGAAGTTGAACAGCACGTGTGGCTCGTAGAAGACGAGGTGTTGTTTGTCCTCGTCGCGAATGCGGTTGATCACGCGGCGATAGAACGGAGCGAGGACGCCGGTGTCGAATGCGGGGCAGCCGGCGGTGTTGGCGCAACGGCTGAACGCGGTGCCGGGCCAGGGCTCGTTCAGGAGGTCGTAGCCGAGGACACCGCGGTCATGCTTGAAGCTGCGGGCCACCCGCGCCCAGGCGGCTGCGTAGCGATGCTGGATCGGGACCCCACCGGGGCCGGCGTGGTTCGCCCAGAAGTTGTCGAAGGCGCGGTTGAGCCCCGGGCTCGTGAGGTAGGTAGCGGGAAAGCCCGGCATCGGATCGGGGGGCAGCCCATCGTCGAGCACCGCCCAGTCGGGCCAGCCCTCCCCGCCGAACTTCTCGTTGTAGAGGTCCTGATGGAAGTCGATCAGCGAGAAGAGGCCATGGCGGGCAAGCACCTGCTCCGTCGAGCGCAGCCCCCGCACGTAGCTGTCCACGTATCGACCCGGCTGTGGCTCAAGGGCCTTCTCGATCACGCCCAGCCTCACCGTGTTGAATCCGTTCTCCTTCAGGAAGGCCGCGTCGTCGGCGCCGAAGCCCACTGCGGCGGGCTGATACGGCGGCCGCTTGTAGACCATGTTGATCCCGTGCAGGATCACGACGCGCCCGCTGCGGTCGGTGATCCAGCGCCCGGCCTTGCCCAGCGGCCCCTTCGGGGCCGCCGCGCGGGCGAGTCTGGCCGCCGATGGATCGGGCTTGAGCGCTGAAGGCGCTCGGCGCCAGCGCAACCGACGCCAGCATCGCCGCGGTCGCCGCAGCGCGGAGCATCCTGCCACGCCGGTGCATCGCGCTCAAGATCTCAGTCCGAGCGCGGTTGATCACGATGACGCCGCTCAGCGCCAGTCTCGGCGTGGCGTCACCTTCGCTGGAGTCAGCGGTGGCCGTTGAACGAGATCACCTGCTGGATCCCGCTGGGCCGGTTGGTGTAGCGCATGGTGGTGGACAGGAGACCGGGGACGAAGCTGAATCCGCTCCGCGGTCGCGTCCGCGCGCCAGGCCGCCGGGTTGGGCGTGCCCTGATCCGCGGCGAGCTCGCACGCCCGCAGCGTGGATCGCGTTCCAGACCGCTTGCTGGCACGCGGTCGAGTTGCCGCGGCCGCAGTAGCGGTTCTGGAACGGCTGCGCGACGTGCACGCCGAGCAGGCGGCGGATGTCGCGGTCGAAGTACTGATACCAGCCGTCGTACTGGCCTCCGGGCGGCTGGCTGAAGCGAGTGAACAGCGAGTTGAGCTCGTCGAGCTGCGGCCCGAGCACCGGCCTCATGAACGCGTCCGCGATCTTCGGCCAGGCCGCGTCCATGATCGCGGCGCCCGGGATCGTCGATCTTGCCGTCGAGGTTCCGTCCAGCCGGCTGCCGCCGTGCTCGCGCCAGGCGAGGAGCAGGGAGAGCATCTGCTGCGCGCGCGGCCGACGGAGCAGTGGAGCCTTGGAGCAGGCGCGACAGCAGGGGCACGGTGTCGATCGCCCGGACGTCCTGGGTGGCGGCGGCGTTCATCGCCGACGGTCACCGAGGCGCAGCGTCCACTTGCCGTTTTGCTTCAGGCGGCCCAGGTTGCGGTCCAGCAGGTCCACTCGAGCGACCGAGCCGTTGCCGCCCCAGTTGTCGTCCGCGGCGCCGAAGCCGTGGGCTGAGATGTTGTTCCAGTTGGTCATCGTCCCATCGGGCGGATCGATGCCGTGAATGTGCTTGTCCGCGGCCAGGAAGCCGCGCCACTCGTACTCCCCGCTGCCCACGGTCGGCAGGCCGGGATCGACGCTCGCGGGCCGGAGCGGGAGCCTGCCGCTCGTGTACTCGGCAACGTGCTGGCTGTCGATGTAGAACGAGTTGAACGTCTGCGGCGTCAGTGCCGCCGCGTTGAAGAACGAGGACGGATCATGGACTGCGCCGGTCGAGAGGCGGCGGAAGAGGAGCTGGTCCAGGACGTCCTTGCCGTAGCTCGAGCGCTTCGACGAGATCGCCCGCTTGTTGCCGGCGACGGTCGCATAGCCGACGACCGGACCGTGCACGGTGGTCCAGAACCTCACCGGGTCCCCGTTCAGGGTTCCGGCGTTGAACAGCTGCATGTCCCGGCACTGGCCGTTGTAGATGTACTTCCGGTCGCTCCCGCCGCAGAGGCGTTCCGCGTATTGGTCGATGATGTCCCCGCTCGACGACGTGAGCGTGGTGGCGAAGTCCTCGCCGCGCCCGATCAGCATGTAGCCGGGGAATGGGGCCGACGTCGCGCCCCGCCACTGCAGCCCCGGCGCGTGCATGTCGATCTCATAGGTGAGGCCGGGGTAGAAGTAGCCGATCTGCGGCCCGCCGACCATCAACGGATGCCCGTTGGCCGAGTCCTTGCGCATCGATCATCAGGGTGTTGCTGGCGTGCGCCGACTGCGGGGTCGCCTGCTCGGGAAGGTCCTGCGCTGCGACGGCCGGCGTGGGCTGGAAGCTGCCCGGGTCCAGGATCACGCTGCCGGGCGGATCGGGATCCTGGGGGATCTGCCCGTAGTTGAAGTTGCCGGGCACGCTGGTGGGGCTCTCGGGGTTCTTGAACTGCCGCAGGTCGTTGAAGATGCTCTTGCCCTTCGCCTGCCCGAACCGATGGGTGAGGCCGCCCAGGAACTGCGAGCGGCGCGCCTCGTCGCCGCCGCCCTGGCCGACGAACTGGCCCTTGAGGGCGTTGAGCGCATAGACGTCCTTCCGCGTCCAGGGCGCGGCCGAGGAGCCGTGGGAGGAGAGGTACGGCATTGATCCCGGAGATGAAGGTGTCGATGTCGTGAAGCACGGCTTGACCCTCGGGGCCTGCGCTCTGAAGGGCCTGAGTCTGCTTTGCGACCTCGGCCTCGGTCTGCGCGCTCGGCTGGAAGTTCTGCAGGCCCGAGATCAGGCCGAGCGCGCTGAGGCCCGGGGCGTCGATGGCGGCGACGCGGGCGTTGTAACGCGCCTGCTGGAGCAGCAGCCCCCGATCCTCGGCGGCGATCCACCCGGCGGCCCAGATCCCTCCGGCATAGGTAGTTGCATTGACGTGCGGCACGTTGAACTTGTCGCGGACGATCGTCACCCCGGCGCGCGGGACGCTCTCGGGCGTTCCCGGCCCATCCGTGGCGACGCCGAACCGCTCCGACTTGAAGTACGTGGTCAGGTCGGAGCCCGTGACCTGATCGAAGAGAGGCGTCAGGCCGTCGTACATCTTCGCCTGCGTGTCGGCTCCGGGCGGCGGCGGCACGGCGCCGATCTGGCCTGACGGAATGATGTTGCGCGCGGTCTGCGCGAAGTCGGCGCCGGCTGCGGTCGCCGGCGAGGTGATCAGGCCGATGAGAACGGCCATCCCGGCGATCCCTTTGACCCAGCGTGACATCCAACACCTCCCTGAAGCCTGCACCAGCGGAGAGCCCGCTCTCACAACATATCTGGCTGTGGCCCGTTGTGCTGTCCGGCGCCGCGGTCAGCGGCGCCGAACGACCCTGAACAGCCAGCTGACCGGGCTGGGATCCTTCTTGCCGTCCAGGACCGCTCGGACCTTGAACCGGTAGCGACCCCGCTTCAGGTGCCGGAAGATCTGCGGGGATCGGCAGCTCGTCCAGCCCCCGGTGTAGAAGCACTGGAAGGAAGCGCCGGGAAGGTTGGAGTGGAAGGTGAACCTGATCCTGCGCTTGTGCGTCCGGTGGGCCGGGTGGCGCTGGAGCACGGTGTTCGGGGCGGTCCCGGGCGGCACCTCGGCGACGGTGAACGACCGGACCTCGTCGCTGGTCACGTAACAGTCGGGGTCCGGTTCCGCCGCACAGTCGAACCGCTCGGCGATCCAGTAGTAGGTGCCGGGGTGATTCGTGAACGGCCTGCCGAACACGTGCTCATAGACACCGTCACCGGCCGACGTGGGTCTGGCGATCAACAGGGGGTGGGCGAAGGTCCCGTCGGATGCTCGCTCGGCGCTTCGTGAGAACTCGATGTTCAGGCGAGTCGCATCGTGGGAATACGAGGGAACGTCGCGGATCGAGAACGTCCGTCGGCCCGCGAAGCGAATCGTCGCGCCATCCGCGGGCGAGGCCTGGTCGGGCGGCGGCAATGGGTCGAGGATCAGCGTTCGGGTCGAGCTTTGATTGAAGCAATCAAGGGCCTGGGTGCAGTCGTGGTAGACCGCCTGCCAGTAGTAGGTGCCGGGCTTGTAGGGCCAGTTCGCATCCGGGCCGGGACCGGCGGTGTAAAGCGGCGGAGCCCCGGCAGGGCCGGCGCGAAAGGTGTCGATCGGGTTTGACAGCACTCCGTCGTCGAGGTTGGTCTGCGAATCCCTGGAGACGTAGAAGTCCATGCGGGTCGGGAACAGCAGGGTGGTCGGGTTGGCCGTGGCCTGCGCCTGGAAGCTGAGCTGATCGGAGCGCGCCGTGAGTGTTTCCCCGGGGCTCGGTGAGACCTGGGTCGGCGGGTTGTCTGCCAGCGCGTTCGGCGCGGCAACCAGCGCCAACCCCACGATCGCAAGACCCGCGGCCAAACGGGCCTTCAGTCGCGAGTTCAACTCATTCTCCACCGCCGGGGGGCGGCAGGTTGGAGACAGGGGGCGGCAGGTTGGAGACGGGACCGGGCCCGGGGCTCGGCGACGGCTGGGAGTCGGGAGATGGCGCCGGAGCGGGCTGGGGAGCCGGGGCAGCGGCCACCGGCGCAGGCGCCGCCACCGGCGCGGGCGCCGTCACGGGAGGCGTTTGCGACGCCACCGGCGTTGTGTCTCCGGATGGCGGCGGCGCGCCAATGTCGGTCTTCGGCTCGGGAGTCTTGGGCTTGTCGCGGCGGTGGCCGGCATCTCTGGCTCGTTTCGGCTCCTGCCGCCGCAAGCCGTAGCCCAGGGGCGGGAGCGAGCGCTCGGCCGCGTTGGCGACGACGCTCGGGCTGCCCCCCGAATCCGAAGGCGCCCCCCCGCGGATCTGGGCTCCGAACACGATGAGCCCGGCGGCCCCAATCACGAGTACGGCGGCCGTTGCCACTCGATTCAGCCGGAAGCTCGGGCCGGGGAAGCCCGCCGGAGGCCTCGTCTGCTCCGCCGTCGCGGGCGCATCCGCAAGCGCGAGCCTCCACTCGCCACTGAGCGCCTCGAACCGAGCGACGACGCGGTCGAGTCGCCGCTCGGCGTCGGCGGCAGCGCCCTCCCGGGTCGTGGCGAGCAGCCGCCTGCGGAGTCGGTCGCGCAGCCGCCGGTAGTGGACGTAGGTCGCGCGCAACTCGAGCAATGGCCCGCGCGCCCAGGGCTCAGCCCAATCCGCGGGCGGGCCCCCACCGAGGGCGAGCGGTTCGTCGGGCAGCGAAGAGAGCTCGACCCTGCGGCCGATTCGCCCGACCAGGTGCGCGTGCTCCAAGCGGCTGAGCTTGGTGATCAGGATCAGGTCGCGGTAGCGCTCGCTGCGGCGCCGGTCGGCGTGCTGAAGGCGTGCGGCAACCGCCCGGCGCTCGTCCTCGAGAATCAGGAACGCGGCCCTGTTCGCGCGGACCCAGGGATCCCCGGCCACAGGCGCCCGGTTCGTTTTGATCCGCGTCGCGATCCGCTCCGCGTCGACCCGCTCGAATGCCGTGCGGGCCTTGTGGGACTCCAGCGACACCACCTTGCCGGGGATCGCTGCGGCCGCTTCCCGCGCGCCGTTCCTATTCATGCGGGCCGCGTAGCCCTCGGAGCTCGATCGCTCCCATCACACACCAATCCCCCGGAAGTAAGCGGAGCTGCTCAGACGGTGCGTGCTTTGCCGCTACTTGCCAGCCGGTTCGGCGTCCGTGCAGTGGCCCGTTCCGTCTACCGCCCGTATAACAACTGTCAACCGGCGGTCAGTCTAGCCCCGTTGCGGCGTCTAGTCGATACCTGAAAACGTGGGTTTTCGGAACCCGACCTGCCTTCGATTTTGCGCGGCTGCCGTTGCAGGCGTCATCGCTGTGCCGTCAGGAGCCCGGCCCAGACCCTGGTCATGGCGTCGATGATCACCGGGCGATGGACGCCGGGATTGTCCATCCACCACAGCACCAGCGACGCCATGCCCATGCTCATCAACTCGGCCAACGGCTCGAGCTCGCGGCGCGGGATCGGCACCTCGCTGAGCGAGCGGATCAGTTCGGCCAGGATCTCCCGAGCCCTGGCGTGGACTTCGCGGCGGAAGGCCTGGATCTCGAGCCCGCCGCCGGTGTCGCGAAAGAGCATCCTCCAGGCATAGGAGTGCGCCTCGACATAGGCGAACCAACCCTCGAGCACAATTCGCAGGCGCTCCTCCGCAGCGCCCTCCGCGGGGATCAGGCCCGCGAACGTCCCCAGATCGTCGCGGTGCCGCTCCAGCAGAGCCAGGTACAGCGTCTTCTTCGAGTCGAAGTGGCGATAGAGGATCGGCTTGGTGACGCCGGCGGCGGCAGCCACGTCGTCGAGCCGCGTCGCCTCGTACCCGCGCTCGCCGAAGAGCCGTCCGGCCGCCTCCACGATCGACGCCCGCCGCTCCTCGACCGGCAGCCGCTTTCCCCGCTGCGGTTTGGGCATTGTTACCGAAGGGTAACTTACGGTGGTAACGTGTCAAAACCAGACGACTGATGCGGACGGATTCGAACGGAGGTGACGCACAAGCCATGACCGAGACAACCACCGAGACCGAGAGGGTCCACGACCCGATCCACCGCTCCTCCTACTCATTCCGGCGTGAAGGCGAGAACCTCTGGGTCGACACCTGGCTCGCGGACGGCGGGCACCTCCCCGAGCACTTTCATCCCTCGCTGGAGGAACACTGGGAGGCGCTCGACGGCACGGCCCGGGTGAAGCTCGCAGGCGCCTGGCGCGACCTCGCCCCCGAGGACGACCCGGTCTTGGTCGCACCGAACGTCAGGCACGAGCTCAAGAACACCAGCGGCCGTGAGGTCCACCTGCGCGCCGAGGTGATTCCAGCCGGGCGCCTGGAGGACTTCCTCACGGAGAGCGCGCGGGCCGCGCGGGAGGGCCTCTACAACGGCCGCAACATGCCGACGAGCTGGCGGGGGGCGGTCTGGATCGCGGACTTCGCCCAGCGCTTTCGCGACGAGACCGTGGTCACCTCGCCGCCGCCCGCCGTGCAGCGAATCATCACCCCCCTGGTCGCGCGGTTCGCCCGATAGCCCGTACGTAGATCGTCGGCTCCAAGACCCGGATGGTCGGCTCGAGGGCATACTTGAGATCACGATGATCTCCACGATCGCGGTGGGCACCGACGGTTCGGCGACTGCCGCCGGGGCTGTCAAGGCGGCCGCCGACCTCGCGCGACGATACGGCGCCGAGCTGGTGCTGATCAGCGCCTTCCAGGATTCCGAGGGGCCACCGCGGAACACCAGGGCTTCCGCCGAGCTCCAATGGGCCGTCAGCACGTCGGCCCGTGTGCGGGAGATCCTCGCCCGAACGGAGTCCGACCTGCAGCGCGAGGGGTTCGACTGCAGCACGCTCGTCGACGAGGGCGACCCCGCGGACGTGCTCGTGCGCCTGGCCACGGAGTGCGGGGCCGACGTGCTCGTGATCGGCAACAAGGGCATGCATCGCCGCGTGCTCGGTAGCGTCCCGAACACGGTCACTCACAGGGCGCCGTGCTCGGTCTTGGTCGTCAAGACAACCTGAAAATGGACGAGGGCCAGAAGTACGCGGATCTCGTCTTCGAGGGCGGCGGCGTAAAGGGCATCGGGCTGGCCGGCGCCTACGCGGCGATCGAGCAGCGCGGCTTCGCCCCCAAGGGCGTCGCCGGGACGTCGGCCGGCGCCATCACTGCGGCGCTGGTTGCCGCGGGGTACACGTCGGCGGAGCTCGACGAGATCGTGCTCGAGCTGCCCTTCGACGACTTCAAGGACAAGGGATGGGAGGATCGCCTGCCGCTGATCGGCAAGGGCCTTGGGCTGCTGCTGGAGCGCGGCATCTACGAGGGGCGCTTCTTCCACGAGTGGATGGCCGAAAAGCTCGCGGCCCGCGGGATCACGAGGTTCGGACAGCTCGTCGACGAGCAGGCCGAGGTGCCGGAGAACCGCTGGCGCCTGAAGGTGATCGTTTCCGACGTCACCTGCCGCCGCATGCTCGTGCTGCCTCAGGACGCCGAGCACCTCGGCATCGAGCCCGAGGAGATGGAGATCGCCGATGCGGTCCGCATGAGCATGTCGATCCCGCTGTTCTTCGAGCCCGTCGTCCACAGGAACAGCCGGACGGGCGAGGACCACCTGATCGTCGACGGTGGGATGCTGTCGAACTTTCCGGTCTGGCTGTTCGACCGCCGGGACCGCGACCCGCGCTGGCCGACGTTCGGGTTGATGCTGGTCGAGCCCGAGCCGCGCAAACCGATCGGTCACAGGCTTCGGGGGGAGGAATACGGCGCGAAGCGTGGCTCGTTGCTGGACTACGTGAAGAGCCTTGCCCAGACGATGATGGAGGCACACGATCGGCTCTACCTCGAGAAGGCGACCTTTGCGCGGACCATCCCGATCCCCACGCTGGGGGTGGGGACCACGGAGTTCGACATCACGCCTGAGCGGACTAGCGCGCTCTACGACTCCGGTCGCCGGGCCGCATCCGACTTCCTCGACCACTGGGACTTCGCGGCGTACATCGAGGAGTTCCGGCGCGGCAAGCAGCACTCGCGACGGGAGGACCTACACGAGAGCAGTCCGGGCCGCCGGACTTGACCCGGTCTCAGCGTGGGACGCTCCCAGCGGTCTGAACATTCAGAATCCGAGACGTAGGTGAGATGGAAGCGAGGAAGGCAATCGACAACGCCATCAGTTTGCGCGGGTTCGTCAAGAGGTTCGGTGGGATCACCGCAGTCGATGGCCTGGACCTCGATGTCCCGTTTGGGACCTGCGTCGGCCTGCTCGGGCCAAACGGCGCCGGCAAGTCGACGACCATGAAGGCCCTCACCGCCCAGGTGATCGCCGACGAGGGCGAGCTGGAGGTGCTCGGCTACCGCCTGCCCGGGGATTCGAAGCAGGCGCGGGCGCAGATGGGCGTGGTGCCGCAGCTCGACAACCTCGACGTCTCGCTGACCGTTGAGCAAAACCTGCTCGTCTTCGCGCACCTGTACCGGGTGCCGGCGAGCCAGCGAGCCGCGGCGATCGAGCGCGGGCTGGAGATCGCGAACCTGGCCGACCGACGCACGGCGAAGGTTGCCGAGTTGAGCGGCGGCATGCGGCGCCGGCTCCTGATCACGCGTGCCCTTTTGCACGAGCCTCGGCTGGTACTGCTCGACGAGCCGACCGTCGGCCTCGACCCGCAGGTCCGCCAGGGGCTTTGGGCGCTGATCGACCGCATGCGCTCGGAAGGCGTGTCGATCTTGATGAGTACTCATTACATAGAGGAGGCCGAGCGGCTCTGCGACGAGGTGACGATCATGTCCCACGGCAAGGCCGTCGCGGTCGGCCCGCCAAGCGAGCTCATCGCTGAGCACGCGGGGAGCGAGGCGATCGAGGTCTACGGACCTCCGGTGCGACTCATCGAGGTCGAGCGCCTCGCACAGGAACGAGGCTGGCGCACCCGCCGCACCGGCACCTCGATCTCGATCCTGCACGCCAACGGTGACGCTGGATTCGACGGCGAGCGCCGGGTCACCAACCTCGAGGATGTCTTCGTACTGCTGACCGGCGAGGAGATCACGTGATGGCCATGGCCCGCGCGGCGACCGCCCGGGCACCACGCCGGCTGGGCCGCCTGGAGCGCCCCGCCCTGGCGGGCGTGATGGTCCGCGAGATCGTCAACTTCTCCTCATTTTGGCGCTCGTCGACGTTCTCTTCGACCGTCGACCCGACGATCTACCTGCTCGCCTTCGGCTTCGGCTTCGGCTCGCTGGTGAGCACGGTCGCGGGCTATGACTACATCGACTTTGTCGGCACTGGGATCGTTGCCACCACGGTCCTCTTCGCCGGCGCCTTCCCGGCCATGTACTCCACCTTCGTCAAGTACGAGTTCCAGCACACCTACGACGCGATCCTGGCCGCCCCGGTCGACACCGAGGAACTGGTCACCGGTGAGGCGCTCTGGATTGCGGCTAGAACCGGCGTCTACGGCTCCGTGCCGATGCTCGTGGCCATGATCTTCGGGCTCGAGCCGAGCTGGGGGATGCTCCTGGTCCCGCTGATCGCGGCGTTGGCCGGCTTCGGCTGGGCGGCCTTCGGGATCTTCATCGCCGCGAAGTCGGAGAAGATCGAGAGCTTCTCGTACTGGCAGAGCGGTCTGCTGACGCCGATGTTCCTCGTCGCCGGCACCTTCTTTCCCCTCGACGACCTGCCGGAGTGGGCGCAGGTGCTCGGCAACCTGAATCCGCTCTATCACTGCGTTCAGCTCGTCCGCGAGGCAGTTTTCGGCATCGACGGCCTGGCGGCTCTCGGGCACGTCGCGTTCCTGATCGGATTTGCGCTCGTCGCCTGGCGACTCGCGATCCATTTCATGGAGCGCAGGCTGATCCTCTGAGCTCTTCGGGGAGCCCCGGAAACAGCGCACGGCGCTGATCGCGTCGGGCGGTCACTGACAGGAACGCCTGTACGACCGCGGCGTCGAACTGGCTTCCGGAACAGCGCCGCAGCTCACCGCATGCGTCCTCGTGATTTCGCGCGGCGCGGTATGGACGGTCGCTGGTCATCGCTGTGTAGGCATCGATCACCGCCATGATTCGCGCTTCCAGCGGGATCTGATCGCCGACCAGGCCGCGCGGATAGCCGCGGCCGTCGGGGCGCTCGTGGTGGCAGCGGATCCACTCGCGGATGTCGTCGAAGCTGACGTCGCTGAGGAGGGCCGCCCCCAGCTCGGGCTGGCGGCGGACCTGCGCCCACTCCTGGTCGCTGAGCGGGCCCTCCTTGTTCAGGATCTCGTGCGGAATCTGGTCCCGCCCGACGTCACACAGCAACGCCGCCAGGCGAACTCGCGCGATCGTGGGCTCGCTCAAGCCCAGCTCGCGGCCCGTCAACTCCGCCAAGTGCCCGTTGACGCATCGCGCGTCGGGCCGATAGCCGACCCTCTGCAGTTCGGCGCACTCGGCTCCGCAGGCGTCGCACACGAGCACGAGGCGCAGCTGACCGGCCTCCTGCAGGTATCGCAACTCACCGCTCTGAGCTCGGGAGTGATCGCAGGCCACAGTCATCCATCGGCCGCGCAGCGCAAAGCTGGCGAAAGACCCGCAATCCCTGGACAGTTTCGCGGTGGCACATAGGGTTATCGCGTCGTCCAAAGGAGGTCACGTTGAAAAAGGTTCGTTCGTTGCGCCTGTCGCCGGTACTCATCGTCTCGGTACTTGCTCTGGTGACCGCAATCGCGGGCACGAGCTGGGCCCTCGGCAGTAGCGGCGCCGACACCGTGGCGAAGCTGCAGAAGAACGCAGCCCAGCCGAGGGACTACTCGATCACGGTGACGGCCCCCGTCACCTCGACCGCGACGATCAAGCGAACCATCCCTGCGGGGAAGGCGTTCTTGCTCTCGGACGTCATCTTGCAGAACCCGGCTAGCGATATCGGGAGGGTCCAGGTACGCCGCGGTAGCTCGCGGCTCCTAGAGCTCGGCCTCCAAAACTTCTCCACCGAGCAACTCACCCTCAAGACGCCGATCAAGTTCCGCGGGGGCCAGAGACTGGCGCTGTTCATAGATTGCGACAACCCGAGTGGTGGCTGCACGCCCTCGGCCCTCTTTGTTGGGGTGCTGAAGGGTTGAGCACCGCCCATGGCTGAGTCCTACTTATCCGCAGAGGCTGGGCTCGGCGGGCTTTGATCTTCAGGGGCGAGGTCCCCGTGGCGGTGGACGATTTTCCACTCGCCGTTCTCGCGTCGGTAGACGTGGGTCACCCGCACCGTCACCAGCGGAGATCCGGCACCTCGTCCCAGCCGTTTTGCATGGCCCCCATGCTCCGAACAGGGAGACCGGGTCGCGCCTCTTCCATTCGCCCCCCTGCTCGGAAGGACGCCGGCCTGGCTAGGGGCCCGCCGCGGCCTCGGCGCGCGCCCACATTCGGAGGTATGCCTCGGCGCCGTTGGCCATGTCGTTGACGATCTGCGGGCCGGCGACCATGCGGAGGTCCTCGATCCAGTCCGGATAGAGGCCGTAGTGATCGACGCCGTCGGTGTTGATGTTGTAGACGCGGGTTCCCGAGCGCTGGCGGTTGATCATGCTGCCACCGTCGAAGGAGCGAAACGGATAGCGGACCGGGTTCTGCGCGGCGTTCGGGCGGGGCACGGGCTGGGAGTGCAGCCCGTTGATGTCGGAGCCGAAGCCCGTGCCGAAGAAGAAGCGCGAGTCTCGGTTGGCCCGGGCGGTCCGCCACTCATCCGCGAACTCGGTGGCCACGCTGGAGATCGGGCCGACGATCCCGCCAAGCCGCTGCAGGCGCTTCTGGCTTCCGGGATCGCCCCAGGAGTGGCTGGAGATGACGCCCGGATACCCCTCCGTCTCCAGGATCGACAGGGTCTGCCGCCGCGTTTTCATGCTCATGTGGTCCGTCTCGACGATCATGCCCTTGCGCATCATCGTTCGGATCACGTGCCGGCCGAGGTCGGTCAGGCCCTTCGGGTTGCAGTGCGGTCCGGGGGGATAGACCGGCAGCTGGCCCTGGAACAGCGGCTGGGTGAGCACGGGCCCGAACAGCGTGGACATCAGCTGGGCTTCCTGGTTGCCGATCGGGGTGGGTGTGTTGTCGTGATCCGGGTCGTCGCAATGGTTGGCGGTCCAGAACTCGCCGGTCGCGTACTTGTTCCCGGTGTTGACCAGCACGCCCGTGGCGCCGCTGTCGAACTTGGTTCCGCCGAGGGCGTTGTCGAACTTGTGTACGGGGAACATCGACCGGACGCCCGCTGCGTAGAGCTTGTTGAGCTCGCGGTCAATCTGAGCGGCGTCGCAATTCGGCGCGCCGTTGAACTTCCCGCAGTCGAGCACCTCGGACACCTCGATCCCGAGCACCACGGCCAGCTTGCCGTCGTTGATGACTCGGCGCGCCTCGTCTGAGCTACGAACCAGCCGGAAGAACCCCTTGCCCGGACCGCCGTACTGAGCGTCGATGTAGTTCTGCAGCGCACGCATGTCCGCCGCCTGCTTGTAGGCGCTGACCATGTCGTTGCAGTTGTTCTTCTTGTACGGATAGAGCTCGCAGAGGGCACGGTTCTCGACCAGGTCGTTGACCATCAGCCGCAGCCCGGACCGCCAGGCGCGCTCGATCCACTTCCAATAGGTGCCCTCGTGGCTCTGGGACTCGTCGCGCGGCCAGCCGGCGAAGCTCGGCCAGCCCTCCGGGCTATGAGTGCCGACGGGGCTGCCGTTGCTGATGAAGTTCTCGACCAGCGCGCCTGCCCCGTTGGGGAAGTGGTCGGGGCAATCCTTGAGCGCGACCGTGACGCCGTACGGGCTCCATGGCCGGCCGCAGTGGAAGCGCCCGCCGAGGAAATCGAACGCGCCGAGGTGGATGTGATCGTCCAGGAAGCCGCGCACCCGGGCAGTCGGGCTCGAGCCCTTGAAGGGCTGACCGGTGACATTCACCTGCACTTCGGGGAACCTGGAGCAACCCGTCGTCGCGACGAATCCCCAGCGAGCCGGGCTGGCGGCGACCTGGGTGAGCCGCCCGCCGGCGCCCACTCCGAGGTCCTTGCCGGTGGACAGGCTGATGATCCGCAGCTTTCCGGAAACTTTCTGCAACCGCCAGTCGGCGCGAGGCCCGGGCGTGGTGGTGGGGGCGATCCCGTTCAACTGGGTCGTGGAGGGCATGGCGCCGGCCTGGCCGTAGAGGAGGTAGCGCCCCAACGCGGTCGCCTGCATGCGAAACGGTGTCGCGGCTCCGATGGTGGCCGCGGTGGCCGCGTAGCCAGACCCGTCACGAGCGACAAAGCGGTTCGTCGTCAGGTCGCGCAGGCCATAACACCCGTTGGCGTACGAGTAGACGTCGGTGGCGGTGGCGGTGCGAGGCGGAGGGTGCCACGAGCGCGAGCGCACACCCGCACGCCAGGACTGCGGTCGCGCTGCGAAGGCCCCCCATCCCGGCGATCCTACCAGCGCCCGACCGGGCAACCGGGAATACGGAGCGGCTGGCCCTCAGCCGGGCAGGTCCTCGGGCCGCTTCTTGGCGAACTTACCCTCGAGCATCCCCGTTGCCTGCCCCACCTCGATCAGATAGCCGTCTGGGTCGCGCATGTAGCAGCGCACCTCCGCCACACGGTCGATCGGCTCGGTGACGAACTCCGCGCCCTTGGCCTTCCAATCGCGGTAGCACGCCTGGATGTCGGCCACCCTCAGGTTGAGGAAGGTGGAGACCTCATTCGAGGGCTCATAGGGGACGACCGAGATGCCCGGCTTGTCCGGGGTTGGTCCACCGCCCGGGTTCATGATGATCCAGCCGTTGGCGAGCTTGACGACGCAGGGGTTCTCCTCGAGCACCACCTGGCCGCCGAGCACATCCGCATAGAAGGCCCTCGAGCGAGCGACGTCCCGCACGATCAGGAAGTGGGTCATCAGGATGCCTTCGGCCGGCGCGGGGAAGTTCTCGAGGTCGAGCTTGGGTTGTTGGTCAGCCATCTCGGGCTCCTTTCGCGTGACTCTCGCCTTCATACCGGAGACAAGGACCGCTCAGGCTATTAAGAGGAGTGGCTCTATCTGCGCTCGGGGTAGCTCATCAAACCTGTCCGTCGGCGAGCTGGCTGCTCGTGTACAGGCCAGACGCCGAAGCGCCTGCGCGCCGGCCGCCGCGGGCGTTCCCTAGCCGGGTTCGGGCGCGGCCCGCGTAGTCCGCAGGCTTCGTGCGAACGCGAAGGACCAGATCGCGATCAGGATCAGGTCAAGCAGCGTCGCGAGCAGCCAGGGCGCCGGACGGGCCCAGCCGATCGCCAGCGCGGCCCCTGCTCCGAGCAGCAAGGCCACCACGAGCGGGCGGTAGAGGGCGGCGAGCCTCCGGTAGTCGACGAGTGCGACGATCGTCGCCACGATCGCAACCAGTAGAGCCGAGACCGAGCCAGCCAGCAGCCAGCCCGAGGGCTCGGGCGTGCGGGCGTCGGCCGCGTGCCCAACGAGGCTCACCATGCCGGCGCCGGCCGCCGCGACCGCGAGCGCGATCGGGAGTTGGATGTAGAGCCACAGCGCGAGCGAGCCTCCGTCCTGCCGCGGCAGTCGCCGACCGACGAAGTCGAAGTAGGTCCACCAGAAGCCGAAGGCGATGCTGAGCCCGAGAATGCCCGTCGCGACCGTGCGGAAGTCGAGGTCCTCGACCCCCCGCATCCCGTCGACCACGCCGAGGACGACCTCGCCGAGGACGATGATGATGAACAGCCCGTAGCGCTCGGCCATCGAGTCGGTGGCCCGAATCCCAAGCGAGTCGTCGGACGTACGCAGCAGGTAGAAGACAACGAGTGCGATCGAACCGACGACGACGGCGGCCCAGACGGCCAGCCGCTCGGTGTCCTCCATGCCCGAGCTGGCGAGCAGCGCTCCGATCGAAACCACCAGGCCGGCGAGGTAGCGGAGCGCCCCCGGCCGGTACTCGGGTCCGTCGGTCCGGTACACGGAGACCCACTGCCACAGGAGGACCGCGAGCAGCACGGTGTAGGTGAGTGCGAACTGTTCCCCGTCGGTGCTCGCTGCGTGCCCGGTGAAGACGGCAAGCACGGTGAGGATCCCCATCTGCAGGAAGATGAACGAGCGGTTGCGACCGTCCTCGCGGCCGTGCAGCTCGTGGAACTGGGTGCCGTTGAACCAGGCGATCCAGATCAGCCCGAAGACGACGGCGAAATCGAGCACGCCGGACCACGAGATGTCCTCGGCCAGCGTGTGCGCAATCTGGCCGACGAGCACCACGTAGACGAGGTCCTGGAAGAGCTCGAGGAAACTAACCCTGCGGTCGTCGATCACCTCCCCGTGAGGCCGCGGCGGCCGCAGGAACCAACGACGCAGCCCTGCGCCCAAAGTCATGGGCGGACCGGCGTCCGCTCCACTGCGCTCGCTCACCTTGCGTGCCTCCTAGATAGCTCCGCGGGCAACTGTACGTCGTCCCGGATCGGCCTCAATTGCGGCTGTGCGAGGCTAAGCTCAGATCGAACCCCGAACGAAGGAGCGGCGCGATGACGGACCACACCGAGACGGCGATCCTGGCTGGAGGGTGCTTCTGGGGCGCGCAGGAGCTGCTGCGCAAGCGTGACGGCGTGATCTCGACGCGGGTCGGATACACGGGCGGGGACGTTCCCAACGCCACCTACCAGAACCACGACGGCCACGCCGAGGCCGTGGAGATCGTCTTCGACCCCGAGCGGATCTCATATCGGGACATCCTCGAGTTCTTCTTCCAGATCCATGACCCGACCACGAAGGACCGGCAGGGCAACGACGTCGGGGCCAGCTACCGCTCGGAGATCTTCTACACGAGCGACGATCAGCGCCAGGTCGCCGAGGAGACGATCGCCGACGTCGACGCCTCGGGCCTGTGGCCAGGCAAGGTGGTGACCGAGGTGAGCGAGGCCGGGCCGTTCTGGGAAGCCGAGCCCGAACACCAGGACTACCTACAGCGGATCCCGAACGGCTACACGTGCCACTTCGTGCGGCCTGACTGGAAGCTGCCGCACCGCGCGAAGACCACGTAGGGCGGTTGCTCGAGTCCGCCGCCGCCCCCAGCCGAGCGGCTTCTGGCCCCCGACGAGGCGAAGGAGTTCTGGCGAGCTACGGGTGCAGCACCTTGCTCGTGGGTGGCGGACCCAGCGGGTGGCCACCGTAGATGACCTTGCCCTGGGCGTCCTGGTAGGTCATCCAGGGGACCGTCCCCTGCTGCGCGACGCCCAGTTTGGAGAAGTCGCAGACGCCGTTGGGGAAGATCGTCTGCATCCGCGTCCATTGTTGGTTGGTGAACGCGATCGGGCCGTAGTTGTTGCTGCGGTTGAGCGGCTTGAGCTGGCACTTGTTGGCGTCGGTGGTGATCGCGTCGCCGGCCACGGTGCGGGGGGTGCCCTCGACGTTCACGACGCCAGCCGGGCAGAGGCCGTCCGAGAGCTTTTGGCCGTTCCCGTTGTAGCAGCGGTCGGTCAGGTCCTTGGGCTTGTCGCGGGCGATCTTTTGGGCGTACGTGCCGTTGGCCTGGTCCTTCTCCACGGCGCCAAGCCAGCGGTCCAGGGCCAAGAAGGCGTTGAGCGCGCACTTGCTGTCGGCGGTCAACGCGACCGGTCCCTCCCAGATGAGCTGGTTGGCGTGGTTGCCGTGCTCGCGGTTCAGCCGGGCGCGGACTGCGAACGCCCGGTAAGCGTCGTGGAAGACCCCCGGGTTGGGCCCGCGGCAGTCGATGATCGCCGTGCGGTTGAGGTTGTTGGTCTCGTTGATCATGCCGCTGCGGTAGGCGTTGGCGAGCACCGATTGGTTGGCGCGCATCCGTCGGGGCGTGTGGTTCGCGTCGGGGTCGAGCCCGCCAGCCTTCTGGTTGAGGTCCAGGAACTGGGCCGGCGTGATATTGCCCTGCTGCAGCGTGCGAAGGCCGTACTGCACGCCGACATTGTCCACCGGCGTGTCGGCGAAACCGTGGCCGATCTGCTTCTCCTGCGGAGTCCAGAGCGACATCGGCCGCGGTCCGAAGACGTTGATCGCCGCGTCCTGGATCGTGCAGCGCACGCCGCCCGGGTTGGTCGCCGGGTCGTAGCGCTGCTGGTCGGTGATGCCCTTGCACGGGTCGGTCGGGATCACGACGTGGAACTGGGCGCTGTCCGAGACCTGCGCGTTCGCGAGGCCGTCGCCGGGACCGCCCTCGACGGCATTCATCTGCTGTGGGGTCCACGTCACGCCCGTGCCCCACTTGGTGGGGTCCTTGAAGTAGCGCAGAGTCTGGTGATAATCGAGGAACTGCGTCGCCGTGCTCCACGCGTCGGGGAAGGAGCAGGTCGGCATGATCCCCTGGTACACGCCCGGATAGGCGTTGGCGATCCACTGCTCGGCCAGCGACCCGCCCGAGCAGCCGGTGCCGATCGTGTAGCGCAGCGTGCCGTAGTGCTCGACCAGGTACTCCTTGGTCATGATCAGCGACTCGGCCTCGGTCACCAGGTTGCAGTTGTGCCCCGCGTTGTCGAGCGCGTGCGACATCGTCGCGAACCCGAGCCCGAGTGCCTGCTCCGCCTCGGCGTCGGTGACCGACGGCGCGGTGCCCGTCTGGTGGTCAGCGCCGCACGAGGCGCCGTGGTGGATCAGCAGCTTGTGGTTGAACTGAGGCTGCGGCGCCACGCCGCCCCAACCCTTGCCCGGCTGGAACAGCACGGCGATCTGGTATTGGTCGCGGTCGAGGTAGCCGGTCTCGACGCGCACGATGAACGGCAGCGTGCGGCCGTTGTCCGTCTTGGTCGTGGCGACATCCGAAGGCGGGTTGGCCGGGTCGTAGGGCTGGAAGCCGGTCTTGCTCGGGTCGGTTGACTTGTAGACGTAGGTGAACTTCGCCGGTTCGTCGCACTGAAGGTTCGTCGCGGTCGCCTGGCACTTCCACGGCTTCAGCTGCGGACCGGAGAAGAGCGGGCCGTTCCTCGGGTGGTTCGTGACCGTCAACTGCGCGGCGCGAGTGCCGGCTCGGGCGGTGATCGTGTTGCGCCCGCGCTTGAGCCCGCGCACGATCCCGAGAACTGTGCCGTCGGCGCGCTTGGCGAAGGCGCTCGTGCGGTTCGCGCCGTTCACGGTGACGTTGAGGCCGTTGGTCGAGCTCACACCGCCGATGCGCACGAGGGCATTGTCAGCGCTGACGAGGTCGGTGCGGCTCGACAGCACCGAGATCTTGATGGGCTCGCCGGAGGCGCCCGCCGGCACGGCGGCGGCGAAGAGGAAGAGGGCGACGGGCCGCGCCGATCGCCAGCGCAGTGCAGCGGGTGGTGCGGACCTCCGACTTCATGCTCTAAACCCTCCCTGTTCTTGGGCTCGCGCCTTGGCGCTTCAGTCGTCGTGTTTGCGCTAACTCAGCCGCCATCATAAGCGCCAACCCAGCTCCGGTGGCGATCCTCGCGTACCACGGCAGGTACCACGAGGTTTCCGCAGCCGATCGGGCAGCCGATCCAAATGCCGAAAGCCCGCTTCCCGAGCGGGCTTCGTAGTCGGGGCGGCGAGATTGGAACTCGCGACCTTTCGGCCCCAGCCGAGCTGAAACTCATGTAGATGCGTCCGCGAGCGTCCCCTGCGTCCCCATCGTCCCCGGTCGTGCACGATCTGGACACATACGACGTAGCAGTCGGTACCAAAGTGGTACCACGAGCCGTCGCGGGTTCGAAGCGGGGCCCGATGCTCTCTTCGGTACGACGAATGAATCATCGAAGCGAGTGCGCCTAACGGCCTGGTTCGGGTTGCCGCTTCTCGTCTCGACCTGGATGGCGGCTTTTTCGCTCGGCACCAGCCCCGCTTCCGCTTTCACGCGAAGGGAGGCGCGACCAATTTGCGTGGAGCTCGCTCCTCCTGTGCATGGAGACGGAGCGCTTTCGTACGACGCCGAAAACTGGCGGCTGACCTTCTCGGCCTTGGAGCGACTGCGGCACAATCCGCCGCCCCTGGCTGCCCCTGCTCGCCCCATCCCTAGAACCTCGACGGCGCGCGACGCGCCGCTTTCGATTTTTCGTCGATTCCTGAAATTTGGGGCGTTGGCCTGGGGCGGCCCGGCGGCACAGATAGCGATGATCAAGGATGAGTGCGTCGATGAGGAGGAGTGGGTCTCCGAGGACAGCTTCAAGAAGACCCTCGCCGTCTTTCAGATCCTTCCCGGTCCCGAAGCACACGAACTCTGCGTTTACTTCAGACGATTCGCGGCGGCAAGTTAGGCGGGTTTCTCGCGGGGCTCGGCTTCATGTTGCCGGGATTCGTTGTGATGCTCACCCTTTCGATCCTCTACGTCGAGGCGAACCTAGCGGGGCATCTCGAGGAGCTTTTCTACGGTTTGACCGCAGCTGTAGGTGCGGTTGTCGCGCGCGCGGTCGTCCGACTGAGCCGTACTTTCGTCACGGACATCCCACTGGCACTGATTGCGATCGCGAGCTTCGCCCTGACGCTGTTTGCCGGGGCAAACTTCGTTTTGGTCCTCGTCAGGAGGTGGGCTCGCCTACGAGCTCTGGACAAACGCCGGACGCTGGACTCGGCGGGCGAATTCGATCTCACTGGCCCCGGCCGCGGTGCTCCTCGGCATCGTGGGCACGGTGACGGCCTCGTTGACCGCGACGATTTTCTGGGAGGGCCTCAAGGCCGGGTTGCTGACCTTTGGCGGAGCGTTCACCGTGATCCCGTTCCTGCAGCAGAGCTCGGTCGACGTCCACCACTGGCTGACTGACAGCCAGTTCGTCGACGGCCTGGCGATGAGTGGCGTACTCCCGGCACCGCTGATCATCTTCTCGACCTTCGTCGGCTACATCGCTGGTGGGCTGACCGGCGCGCTCGTGATGACGCTCGGGATCTTCCTGCCAGCCTTTGTCTTCCCGATCTTCTTTCACCGCCAACTGGTGGCAGCGGCCGAGAACGTCCGGTTGCATCCGTTCTTGCTCGGGGTCGCGGCCGCCGTCATCGGCCTGATCGCCTCCGTGACCGTCCAGATCGTCGAGCACCAGCGTCGTCGATGTCCCGACCGCGTTCCTTGCAATCGGCGCGTTCGTGGCTCTCAACCACTGGCACGGCAAACTGACCGTGGTCTACGTCGTCCTGGCGTGTGGACTGATCGGGGAGCGTTACAGCTTCAGCGGGGTCGTCTGAGCCCCTGTTGCAGATGTCACTGCGAAGGAGCTGTTCTGTGGCTCCGGGGACCCTGCTCCGCTCCAAGGTCAGCGCAGTCCGCGATCCATTCAACATTGCAGCCGCCCTAGCGACCGCTACCCACGCATCCTTCGGAAGCGGAGCCCGCCCGGCACGGACATCGGCGGGCGCGTCGACGAGGAATACGGGCAGACCGACGTGCGTTCCTCCCGGGGCAGGTTCCTCGATTGCGCGGCCCTCGACGGCGATCCTCTCGGGCTCGACCGCTTTGACATTCAATCCTGTCAGCCCCGGCGAATCAACAGAGCGAGTGCGCCGTGCGAGGCGGCGCCGGCTGGCCGGCGCCGCCTCTGACACGGGTGGTTTCGCTCAGCCGCCCGGGGTGTAGCTGACCAGCTCCGCGCGGCCGCCGGCGCCGTCCGTGTGCACGCTCGAACAGAGGGCCGATGTCGGGGGCGTAGAACTTCAGCTCCTGGACCTTCGGCTCCAGGGGCACCAGGTCACGGGTCATGACGATGCCCGTGTTGAAGTAGCCGAATGGCACCTCGACCTGCTCCTGGCCGACGGTGATGACGGCACCCTTGTCCTCCGCCACGCCCTTCGAGTACTCCTGGCGGTCGGAAGCCCTGGCTCGGGGTTCGCCGGCATGGCGATCCCGGCCTGGGCACCGTGGACCCCGGCCTCGAACGATCCGGCAGTCGACGTCACCGTGCCGTTCTTGTACTCGGCGGTCGCCTCGCCCAGGTACCAGACGTTGCCGGCCGAGTCCTGGGCGTACCAGTCATCGGTGACCTCGACCGGCTGACCATTCTCGGTCACGGTGTCACGAATCACCCTGGCCTCGACGCCGTTGGCGATCCTCTTGGTCTGGTTGGTGACCTCGACGACGACCCTCTGGCGCGTGCCCGTGGTGTCGGTCTCCCGGTAGATCCATCTGCTTCCCGGGCTCATCGGCCAGTAGGGATTGTCGATCTTGGTCGTGAAGTCGGCCGGGTCGAGGTTGACCGGCTCGCTTCCCTCCGGCAATCCCGAATTGGGCGGTGCCGTCGTCTCGCTGACGTTGACCGCGTTCGCGGCGCTCTCCCTGTTGCCGCTGCCACCGCAGGCGGCGGCGAAAACCGCCACTGCGACCACGGCCAACGCGGCGGTGATCCGCTTCCAGCTCCTCATGGTGCTCCCCTCTCTGGGTAAGGCCGGATCGACCGGCCTTTGGACTCTGTGACCCGGAGCATCGCCACCCAGCATGAGAGGTTCGTGACAGCAGCGTGAAACAGGGATGAATTGCAGATCCCGCGTTCGAAAGCGCGATTTCCCCCAGGTCAGAGATCGCTCGGGTGGCTCTGGCACCGAGCCGAGGAGTCCTGCGAGCAGCCCTGGCGCAGTCGTACGAGTCAACCGCTTTTTCCAAGCGGGCGACCGGACTCGAACCGGCGACCTTCGGCCCCCAGCCGGGTGGATTCAGGTGTAAATGCGTCCATGAGCGTCCCCCGCGTCCCCATCGTCCCCAGGCGTGGAGATCGGACCCATAGGACGTAGCCGGTAGCAAAGCGGTACCACGGCGGCCCACCCCAACCCCGCCGCGCGATGGCTTCCAGGGGCTGGGCGATTCCCTCACGACTGTTGGTGATCGGCGGCCTCGCCAGGATGTTAGGGTGCCCTAATGCACTATGCAGCGGGGCCACCCGAGCCGACTTCCCATCTGAGGAGGCTTGTCGTTCGCTGAAACGGTTCTGCTTGGCGCCCTGGCCGGCTTCACGATCTTCCTGAGCTTGCCGTTCGGCCGGCTCCAGGTTATGAGCAATCGCGTGCGCGTGGGGCTGGCTATGTTCGCGGTTGGCGTGCTCGCGTTCCTGTTCGTGGACATCTTCGAGCACGCGCTCGAGATCGTCGAGGAGCCGGTCGAGGCCTTCAGTGACGGCGAGCAGGGAATTGGCGAGGGGCTCGGGCTACTGGTCCTGCTGGGCTCCGGCTTCGCGGTCGGGAGCGCGGGGCTGGCGACGCTCGAACGATGGATCCGACCCGAAGGACCCCACCCAGCCGCCGATCGCCGGAGGTTCGGTCGATGTCCTCACCGTTGAGGATGCAGAACGCCTGCAGGCCGACGCCGAGGGCCCCCGCCGGCGCGCCCTTCGGATGGGCATGACGATCGCGGCGGCGATCGGCCTCCACAACTTCGCGGAGGGCCTGGCGATCGGCGTGTCCGCGAGCACCGGGGAGATCGCGCTGGCCACCGTGCTGATCATCGGTTTCGCGCTTCACAACGCAACCGAGGGCTTCGGCATCATCGGCCCACTGGGCTCGGTGCGGCCGACCTGGGGCTGGCTCGCACTGGCGGGGCTGATCGGCGGCGGCCCGGTGTTCCTGGGATCGATCGTCGGCTACAACGTCACCTCTGAGCCGCTCGAGCTTGCTTTCTACGGCCTGGCGGGCGGAGCGATCCTCTACGTCATCGGCGAGGTGTGGAACGGGGTGCGCCGTTACGGACACCGGGAGCTCGGCCTGTGGCTGCTCACAGCCGGCTTTATGGCCGGCGTCGCAACCGACCTGGTCGTGGTCTACGGGGGCGGCTAGAGAGCGAGCGTGATGGAGCTTGGGCTGGGGTCGGTGCGGGCCGCTCAGCCGCTATGAAAGGCGACCAGGCGCAGGCGCTCCTTCGGCCCCTTGACCGTGACCTCCTTGACGTCGCCGACGCCGCGCAGGTAGTACTTGTTGCTCGACGATGCCCGGCTCAAGCGGCGTCCACTCCTTGGTCTTCACCGCGTGGCGCGAAAGACGTAAGGCACCGAGACGCGCGTGTTGCGGTCAAGGACCTTGAAGTGATCCTCGGCGTGTCCCCTGTAGAACTCCTGGCGCGCCTTCGTCCCACCCGGGGATGGCCCGGGAAGAGGACTCCGGGGCGGGCGCCGTCCCGGCCGGCCTTCCATGAGCCCTCCCGGCTGGTCACGTGGCCGTGCCGGTCGAGTTCCTTCGTGTTCTCGCCGAAGTACCAGACGTTCCGTGGTGATCCTGCGCGTACCAGTCGTTCGTGACCTCCCGCGGCTTGCCGTGCTTGAGGACCACGTCGTGGACCACCGTGGTCCGCACGCCCTCGATCCTCTTGGTCCTGTGCGTCACGTGCATGTTGTCGGCGAAACGACCGTCCTCGTCGACGCCGCGGTAGTGCCATCTGCTGCCCGGCTTGAGCGGGAACCTCGGGTTGTCGACCCGGGCGACGAAGTCGTTCGTGCAAGTCTTTGGCCATCCGGGTCCAGCACCCGACTTGATCGTCTGCGATCCCTGCGATCGCGGCGCCGCTCGGACTGGCCGGGGCCCGAGTGCCAGCTCCACCAGTACCGCCGCCCCGGCGAGCGCGAGCGCTGGGCGGCTTCGGATCGGTGCTCTCTTCGTCCTCACGATCTCGCTCCTTTCGGATCGACCAGCTCTCATCGACCGTAGGCGGCCTGGATGAAAGCCCTGTGAAGACCCGGGTGAGGGGCCCTACTCCCGCAGCCCGGCGGCCTTGTTGGGCCGACTGCCGGTCCAAGAAGGCGTGCCCGCCGCGAACGGTGAACACAGCGCGCGTGCGGCGGCATCTCGACAGCGATGCCGCTCCTCGCGCGGCTCGAGTGCTCCGGCTGCGCAGCTCGAACCTTCACGGGGGTTCATCTGAGCGTCATAGGTTCGTCCTGGAATCGTCGAGCCGAGAACCGGACCGAAAGGTGGCGCTGCGATGTCCCGACATCCGTTCCGGATCATCCATCGCCATGGTGCGGAAGCCTCGCCCGCGAGGCGGAAAGGCAGGTGGCGCGGGGTGGTCCCCGTGCTCGTCATCGGCTTGACTGGGACGCTCGGCATCGGCAGCTGCGGGGATGAGAGCGAATCAAGCCAATCCACGCCGGTGCCACAGCCGACTCCTGCGCAGATGTCGGCGTCCGGGCTCAGCAAGCTCCCGGTGGCTCCCGATAGCGAGCGCGTCGACCTGGTCGCGCCCCCGTTCTCCGAACCCACACAAGTCACCAATCCGCTGTTTCCGATCAGCAACCTGGACTCGGCCGTTCTCAACGGCCGGATCGACGGCAAGCCGTTTCATACGGAAACCACGCTCCTGCCGTACACCAGGGCGATCGAGTGGCCCTCCGGCCATCAGGTCGAGACGCTCGTCTCCCAGTACGCCGCGTTTCTCGACGGACATCTGCAGGAGGTCGCGCTCGACTATTACGCCCAAGCCGACGACGGATCGGTCTGGTACTTCGGCGAGGACGTTGCCGACTACAACCCGCAGGGTCTGATCGCCTTCACCACTGACAGCTGGCTCGCCGGCAAGGATGGCCCCCCGGCGATGATCATGCCAGCCGACCCCCAGGTCGGCGACACGTTCCGGACCGAGAACATCCCCGGAGTCGTGTTCGAGGAGGTCACTGTGAAGACGGTGGACAAGACGGTTTCCGGCCCACCCGGCCCGGTCAGGGGTGCGATGGTCGGCCAGGAGCTCCACGACGATGGGATGAAGAGCGACAAGATCTTCGCCCCCGGCTACGGCGAGTTCTTCACCAGCGATCAGGACGGGGTCGAGGCAATGGCGCTGGCAGTGCCCACCGATGCGCTCGACGGCCCCACGCCGGCCAGTCTCAACACGCTGCTAGGCGCAGATCCCTTCGACGCGGTCCAATCGAAGGACTGGAAGCGAGCCTCGGCCAGTGTTGATGCGCTCAGGGGCGCTTGGCGGAGCTACACGCGTGGTGGCGAAGTGCCCCCGCGACTCGCGCCTCCGGTTGATCGCGGATCGCGGACCTCGCCGCTACGGTAACGGCACGCGACCAGGAGCGGGCAGCTACCGCCGCGATCGACGTCGCCCAGGCGGCGCTCGATCTCGACCTCCGCTACCGGCCGCCGCCTGCGATCGACCTGGCCCGGTTCGAGCTGTGGAACCGTCAGCTGCTCGTCGACGCGAGCGCCGGCAATCTGGGCGCTGCCCGCGGCGACCTGGTGACCATGGAGTGGACCCGCGACCGGTTCGCCCACGCCATCGACGCCGCCCAGCGCACCCGGATCGACACAGACATGCTGGCGCTCAGCGAAGGGGTCCAAGATGAAGACCTGGCCGCAGTGCGGGCGGACGCGGCGCACCTACTGGGCAGCCTCGCAGGACTGACGGCGGC
>CAWISJ010000005.1:0-165527 GCA_963838745.1 uncultured Actinomycetes bacterium | reverse complement strand
GCGGTGCATTTCGGCACACGGTGCGCGCCACGCGTATAGCCGACCTGGAGAGCATGCGCGGCGGTAACGTTGTGACCGTGACCGCTAAGGAGCGACTGCGCCGGATGGTGAGCCGGATGTCGGAGAGTGAGGCGAGCGCCGCGCTCGCCCGCCTTGAAGGCAACGCCACCGAGGCCTCAGACGAAGAGCACGACCCGGTGATGGGGATGCTCGACAACGCCCCTCTCGAGGATGAGGAGATCAGCCTCGAGGAAGAGCAGGCGGTTGCCGAGGCCCTCGAAGAGCATCGGCGCGGCCAGTCCGTCTCTGCCAGCGAGATCAAGCACGAGCTTCTTTGACTAGGCGCTGGGATCTGACCACGCAGATCTGCTACCAAGCGCCCATGGAGACGATTCCGGACAAGAAGCTCCGCAACAACGTGGGCGAGGTGCTTCGCAGGGCGGAGGACGGCGAGGAGTTCACGGTCACCGTCTCCGGAAGGCCGGTGGCCCGCCTGGGCCCGGCGCGGACGCGCCGCTCGGTGGGAGAGGAAGCGCTCCGGCGCATCTGGCAGACGCCGGCTCCCGAGAGCCTTGCCGAGGATCTCGAGATGTTCCCGGGCGAGCCCACCGATCCCTCTGCATGAGCCTCTTCTGCTCGACACCTCGTTGCTGACCGCCGGTCAGGCTCGCCACGAGTTGGATGAGCGGCTGGTGGCCGGTGTTCAAACGGCCCCCAAAATGGGTGCCAAAGTCAGCTTAAATAGCTATTCTGCAGGAGAAGTTACCCATTTACGCACCAGCGAAATGGGTGCCAACTGCTCGAAACCAGCCATTTGAACCGCGATTAGTGCCAATTGAGATGCAGACCTTTCGAGATCTCGAACGACACCTCGGCCTGGTGCCTGGTCCAACGGTGGCTGCGCTGAGCGAAGTCACCGCGGGCCGGGGCCGCGAGGACGCCTTCCGGCGCCAGAATCCCCAGGTCCTAGCGACATTGACCGAGATAGCTCGGATTCAGAGCACCGAGGCTTCGAACGCCATCGAGGGCATCACCGCTCCTTCGCCACGAATCGTTGAACTCGTCCAGGACAAGACCACGCCCCAGAACCGGTCGGAGGAGGAGATCGCCGGATACCGGAAAGTCCTTGGACATGATCCACGCCCAGCGCCGAGGACATCCCCCTCACGCGATCCATCGGTGGTGCTCCAGCTCCACCGAGACATTTACTCGTTCACGGCCCGCCCGGGAGGGCATTTCAAGAACGCCCAAAACGAGGTCGCGCGGTCCGACCGCGAAGGCAACAAGATCGCGGTCATCTTCGAGGGCATGAGCCCCTTCGAGACCCCCGCCGCCATGGACGAGCTCCACGAGCGGTTCGCCGAGGCGATCAACCAGACCGGCGCACGCTCCTCTCCTGCTCTCCGGAGCGTACGTCTTCGACTTCTTGATGATCCACCCCTTCAACGATGGGAATGGGCGCCTGTCGAGGCTGTTGACGCTGCTCCTGCTCTACCACTCCCGGCATGAGGTTGGGTCGGTTCATCAGCCTCGAGAAGTTCGTCGGGAAAGCAAGGAGACCTACTACGAAAGCCTGGAGAAATCGACCGACTTATGGGACCGCGGAAAGCACGACATCTGGCCGTGGCTCAATTACTTCCTCGGGATCGTCAACGCCGCCTACATCGAATTCGAAACCCGCGCGGGCAAATTGACGAGCGGGCGGGGGTCGAAGGCCAAGCGGATCAAGCTGTTTGTCCGGTCGAGCGCCTCTGAGGTCTTCACCTTTGAGCAGGTGCAGCAGGCGCTCCCGGATATCAGCGCGGATCACATCCGCTCGGAGTTGCGCAAGCTTCGCGATGCGGGAGTCGTGGAATCCCCGGGTCGCGGTCGCAAGAACTGGACGCGGCTGCGAAGCGACTTCTAGCGCGTCGTTTCGCGTAGCGCTAGTCGATGAAGCAGTACGAGTCGCTCGACGCGTCCCCGCCCTGGAGGCGGGTCTGGTGCACGCGCAGGCCGCGGAAGTCGTCGCCGTGCGGGAAGAACCGCGTGTCGACCGCCATCTCACCGCCGTCGGTGTTGGTGTCGATGCGGGCCGCCCAGGCGCCCACGCCGTCCGGGTAGAAGATGTCGTCCCAGCTCGCGTAGAGCGAGTTGGTCGCGTACACCCGCCGGCCGTCGCGGCTGATCTCGACCATCTGCGGGCCGCCGCCCAGCGGCAGCTCGGGATCGGCGGGGTGCGGGGTGCGGCGGACGACGCCGCCCAGGCGCACCGAGCCCGTCTCGCGGGGGTTGTGCGGGTCGCTGACGTCGTAGCGCTTCAGCTCGCCGGTCCCCCAGCACGAGACGTAGAGCCAGCGGTCGTCGACGGAGAGGTCGATGTCGCTGACCAGCGGCGGAACGGCGCCGAAGGGCTGGAGGGCGGGCGGGAGCTCGGAGGCCTCGGCGGGCTCGGCCGGGATCGTGATCACCTTCTTCGCGGTCCACTGGTCCCCGTCGCGGTACCAGAGCCACACCGAGGCGGAGAGGTCCGCGACGCTGATCACCACCCCGACGAACCCCCAGGCCTTGCTGGGATCGTGCGCCGGCCGCAGCTCGAGCACCATCTGGTGCTCGTCGCCGAGGTCGACCCGCTGGATCAGCTTGCCCTCGGACAGGCTCCAGAAGTTGAGGTGGTGGCCGAACCGCTTGCCCGAGGAGGTCCTCGGGGTTCAGCCCGGGCTCGATCATCGACGGGGTTGCCCACTCCGAGGTGATCGCGACGTCGTCGTTCAGGTGCCACCAGACGTCGTAGGCGAAGTGCTGGTCGCCGCGGTCGGTCTCCCAGGCGCCGGTGACCTCGAAGGTGTCGTGGTCGATCAGCGCCACCCCTCCCGGGCCCTCGGCGCCGTTGGCCCCGCCCAGGTTGGACATGAAGATGCCGCCGGGGCCGCAGTGCACGGTGTGGGGGCGGGAGTAGCCGGCCTTGGCGGCGAGCTCCTCGGGCTCGATCGTGCGGACGACCTGGGGCTGGCGCGGGTCGGGCTGCGTGTCGAGGATGTAGGTACGCGAGGAGCGAATGCCCGGCACGACCAGGTAGCGGCGCTCGAGCGCGCCTTCGTGGCCCTCGTGGCAGAGCGCGCTGGAGCAGGCGTTCCAGCCGAAGTGGTGGAGCTCGTTGCCGGCGGTCGGCAGCTCCGACCAGCCGACCACCTGGCCGTAGCTGGAGGAGTTCGGCGTCGCAGTCGATCACGGTCATCGCGTCGCGTTGCTCGCCGGCGGGGTCGAACGCCGCGACGTAGGCCAGCTGCTCGGGCGGCGCGGCGATGGCGGCGGCGGGCGAGCGGTAGAACGTGGGGTCCGTAGTCTCGGCCATGGAAGCTCCTTCGCGTGGGATGCCTGGGCGGTTCGATTCTACGCTCGGGCCCTGGGGGCTGCAGGGCGCAGGATCGTCTCGGTCTCAGGGCCCGCTGTGGCCCGTCCGCGCCATGGAAGAAGTGTCCCTGGAGCTACTCGCCCGCCCCACCGATCCAGCCGCTGAACCCTTTCACGCGCCCGTGCCTTGCGCGAGCCGCCAGCACCGGATAGGGATTCTCCGGAGCCAAAAGGCGAGTCAGCCGATTTCAGCCACCAGAGGGCACCGTGGCGCCTAGCGCGCGGGTACAGCTGCCGTAGGCGTTCGGTGCTGTGCCCAACCATTGAGGTGCCTCGTCGTGCGCCACTTTCGCGAGGGCCCGATCTCTACGGACTGAGCCCGGCCACCTCGGCGCGAGCAAGCGTTGCGACCCGCGTAGTTAGCGAACTCGATACGCAAGCGCTTGTCCTTCCAAGCCACCTTGCACAGGTTGCGGCTGCGGGAGTGGCGGCGCGTAGGTTGGCCGAAGGCCTTGATCGCATGCTTCAGCGTGGGGTTCCGGCCGGGACGGAAGTGACCCAGCTTCGTGATGCTGTAGCGACCCGTTTTGATTGTGAGCGACCCGACGGCTGCCTTGTCGTTGCCGAGGCTGGTCGTGGCGCCAAGACCAAGGGAGGCGATCGTGGCGATCGCGACCGCTGCTCGGAGGGACAGCCAACGCTTCGCGGGACTCCGAGTGCGCGAGTCAAGCCTCCTCATTTGACCTTCCTTCCGAGCCATCGCCGCCGGATGCACGTTGGCCGGCGACCGTCAAGCCGACCCTACACCGCCGCGTCCGTGTGGACAGCCGTTGCCAGTGTCCCGGCTACCGGCTGGTCAACCACAGCCGCCATTCCCTCAGGGGCTGGCGCCGCCTAGTTTGCTTCTTGCGCTGTCCTAGGCGGCACCGCTACTCCGGTGTATTAGAGCACGACCGCCACCGCTCGCACCGCGGACAGGATTAGCCAGATGATGCCGAACACCAGCGGCACCGCGATGACGAAATAGACGACCCGACGCTGGAATCCGTACTCCTCGTCCTTCGGCTGGACGCCGAACCGCTCCCGAGCCTCGGCGGCGATGTCCGCCGGATCCCCGAGCCGGTCGAGGAGGGTGCGCATCTCGGCCTCGCTCTGGGCCTCGAGGCCCGATCGAGCCTCGTCGATGTGCTCGGAGATCTCCTCGACGAGCTCACGGCGCCGCGGCGCGCGGGAGATCGGAGAGCTCCCTGTCCAGGCGCTTCAGGTAGTTGCCGGCCAACTTATCCGCGCGGTTCATTCCCGTTCCCCTCTCTGGCGGTGGCGCCACTGTCTGTATCGAGCGAGTGCGCCACTTCCTCAGGTCACCGTGCTGGGAGTGCTCCAGCCAGCGGCGGACCTCGATCGTCGCCTCATCCGTCGCGCCAGGTAGGCAGTGGTCACAAGCGGGGCGACGACCAGAGCGACCAAGACAAGCACCACCAGGATCGATACCGAGGATCGAGGGATCGTCGGAGCAGTTTCCGGACTGCCCGAGGCGCCGACCCGGTCGATTCGCAATTCTCCGCGGCAGCCCCGCTCCGAAGAAAACGAGATAGAGCGGAAGTGCAAGCCCGCCCGGAAGGCCACGAAGTGTTCCGATGAGCTTCTCGCGCCTGCTCCACATGTCGGAGACCCAGAGCAAGACGACCCCGACGACCCATCCGAGGATCGGGACGATCATGCCTCCGATCGGCAGCAAGATGAGCGCTCCGACCTCGCACCGCGCCAGATTTCTTCGGCTGGACACCGAACCGCTCCCGCGCCTCGGCGGCGATGTCCGCCGGATCCCCGAGCCGATCGAGGAGGGTGCGCATCTCGGCCTCGCTCTGGGCCTCGAGGCCTGATCGCGCCTCGTCGATGTGCTCGGAGATCTCCTCGACGAGCTCGCGGCGCCGCGGGCGCGGTAGATCGGAGAGCTCCTTCTCCAGGCGCTTCAGGTAGTCGGCAACCAACGCGTCGGTGTCGTTCATGACCGTGTTCCTCTCTTGACGGCGCCGCCGCCGTCGGTATCGATGAATTGGTCGACCGCATCGCGGAAGCGGCCCCACTCCCGCACAAACCCGTCAAGCGCGGTTCGCCCCGCTTCGGTGAGGCGGTAATAGCGCCGCGGCGGCCCCGCGGGGGACTCGCGCCAGGTCGGCTCGACGAGGCCGTCTCGGCGCAGGCGGCTCAGCAGCGGATAGATCGTCCCTTCGCTCGTCACCATGCCGTCGACCTCCGCCAGCGCCCCGACGAGCTCGAAGCCGTAGCGCTCCCCCTCGGTCAGCAGCGCCAAGACGCAGTACTGGAGCGTGCCCCGCCGCATTTGAGCCAGCAAGCGCGTCCTGGCTGGGAGCTACCATGTACGACAAGGTACTAGGTCTTGCCTCATGCTGCAGGGCGCCAGGCTCTTCAATCAGTCGGTGCCACGGCGCTTCCGCTTTCACGCGGAAGCGGAGTAGCGCTTTGCATGGAAAGCAGCACTCTGGAAGAGTCCAACTATGCCCGCCGAGTCCGAATCAGGGACACCGTCTGAGCTCATCGACGCGAAGATCGAGGAACTGGCCGATTGGCGCGGAGAGACGCTCTCCCGAATCCGCGGACTCACCCATCAGGCTGTTCCCGAAGTCGTCGAAGAGATCAAATGGCGGAAGCCGTCGAACCCTTTCGGCGTCCCGGTTTGGTCCCACGACGGGGGCATTCTCACCGGCGAGATCTACAAGGACAAGGTGAAGCTCACCTTCTTCCAGGGGGCCTCCCTCGAGGATCCAGCCGGTCTATTCAACTCCAGCCTCGAGGGCAAGACGAGGCGCGCCATCGACCTTCACCAGGGAGATGACATTGACGAGGAGGCGTTCAAAGCCCTCGTCCGTTCTGCCGCCCAGCTGAACGCGACGTAGCCCGCGACTGGAGCACCGTTTCGGACGAGGAGCGCACCTTTGTGAACCCGTCGCCTCTGGGCGAGAATCACGGGATCAGAACCCCGGCTCCCGATACCTCCGCCGCCGATTGGATTGGCGCGCGGCTCATCGACTGGAGTAGCGGCGATGCAGGCGTTCCGGTCGGCGGGATCGTCCCGACCGGATTCGAGGCATACGCCCGCGTCTTTCATCCTGCGGGCATTGAGACTGCCGAAGGACATCGGCGGAACGTTCGCTGGGACGAGGTAGCGGCTTCGACCGGGCGGATCGTCCACCCGCTGATGGAGTGGGAGCAGATCGTCACTCCGGCGCCCGGGAGTGGGCGATCTCCGTTGCCGTACCTCGAGCCCAACACCGGCGAGCTCCCCGACGAGCAGCTGCGGGCGCTGGCAAGCATCCTGACGGAGTTCACCACCACTCCCGGGCTCTGCTGGTTCTGTCTTTGGGATGGGTTCGGCGGCGTCGTTGAGGCTGGGGCCAAGGTCCATCACCCGAGCCGCGACTACTTCCTCTCGTCCGGGCCGATCGAGGCGGTGACATCGTTTCGATACGGCATGTCGGTGCACCCACCGAACATCTGGTGGCCCGATGACCGCGCATGGTGTGTGGCCTCAGAGATCGACCTCCTGGCAACCTACGTTGGCGGCCGCGCAGCGTGCGTCGAGCAATTGCTCTCGAGCCCTGAGCTGGAGGCGCTGCCGATCTCCGTCGACGGGCGCGTGGACGCCGATGCCGATCAGGTCAACCGTGACTGAGAGCCGGTTTCGCCTGCTTGCTGCGTATTGAGCGAAACCGTCGACTTTTCAGTCAGCCCGTCGTCGTGTCCCGGCTCGCACGCCGGCCGATGAGCAGGATCACCACCACGGCGCCGACGGTCATCAGCAGACCCACCACGAACATCCCCAGGCCGGCCCAGATCGCCCAGGCCAGCTTGATCCCGGCATCCGCCTTGACGTCGATGCCTCGAGCTGCATCGGCATTCATCACCACTGCGGTCCAGCGACCGAACTCGGCGTCCCAGGTGAGCGCCTGCTCGCCGGAGCCCTCGGCGTAGGCGACCCAGAAGTTCTGTCTCGCTGGGCGGCGTCCGTGGGACTCTGCCCCGGTGTAGGTCGAATTCGGACTGGCCGCCGTGGAAGTCGACCAGCTCGTCGTGGGCGACGTTACCGAGGTAGCGATCCACGTCGGCGTCGGACCCGATGCCGACGAACACCGGCTTGTCGCCCTCAACCTGGATCCGAACCTTGCCGAGGATCTTTTCCGGGGCCCAGTCGAACTCATCTGCGCCGAGGTCGATGCTCTCCGTGGTGATCGCGTAGGTGGGACTCTGGAGCTGCTTGCGGTCGGAGTTGAAGTAGCCGTCGTCGCGGCCAAAGGCGTACGCGGCCAACACCGCGATGCCGCCGACAAGGAGCGCCAGGCCAATCAGCCCGCCGATGCTGGCGAAGACCATCCCAATCACGCGCCCTGCGGTCCATTTCGAATGCGGCCGAGCTGGGCTGGTGGCCGTGTCCGAGGTCGAAGGTCGATCGCCGCTGTCCGTCATCAGGCGAAGCCTACGTGGCGCGGGGGCTGGACACCGGAGCGGGCTAGGTCGCCGCGCGCGGCGAGGTCGGCGAGGTGGTCCTCGAAGCCCTCGCGCCACACGATCCGGTTGAAGACGGCCTCCCAGTGCTGGTGGCCCTCGCCCTTGCGGGCGTCCCTCCAGGCCTTGCGGACCGGGCGGCGGCGAAACAGCTCGGGCCAGGCCTTGCCGGTCTCGATCATCTCCTCGACCGTCTCGGCGTGGCCGGGCTTCTCCCAGATCCGGGCACGGTGGATCTCGGGTAGCGGGCCGGCGTCGTCGGGCTCGTAGAAGGGGACCTGGGCCCATTCGGGCGCCAGGCGGGCGATCAGCTCGGTGTGGAGCTTTCCCTCCAGGCGCTGCTCGGGGGTGAGGTCGAAGGCGGCGCGCACGAAGGCGGGGGTGGCGCAGGCCGAGTAGCGGCCGCTGCGGGCGCCGAGGCCGGAGCGGTAGGCGAGGCGGTGCACTAGATAGAAGTAGTCGAGCAGGGCGGGGCCGGCCAGGCCGTGGCGGCGGCCCTCGGCGAGGGCGCGCTCGATCTCCTCGCGGTAGGCGCGGTAGGCGCGCTTGTGGGCGGCGGAGTGCTTTTGACGGGCCGCCTGCTCGAGGCGGTCGGCGACGCCCTCCTCCCCGCCGTCGCGGACCTCGGCGAGCTTCTTGGGGCTGGGGTAGTAGAAGCCGTGGGCGATCTCGCCGCCGTGGCCGGAGATGGTCGGCTGGGTGGGCTCGAGCGGCAGCGGGAGTGGCATCGGGCGGCGGATCTCCTGCGGGTTTCGCATGCCGTCGTGGACCAGGTGGATCGCGCGAACGCGCGCGCGAAGGTCGTCGTCGGGGTCGGTCTCGGGGCGGGTGATCTCGGTGCTCGAGGGGGCGCGGTGCGAGCTGGACGAGCCGCTTGGCGATCTCGACCTCGCCGGGCTCCTGGTCGCCGGTGGTGAAGCGGCAGTCGATGCCGGCGGCGACGGCTGCGGCCGCGGAGATGCGGGAGTCGCGGCCGCCGGAGAGGTCGACGGCGGGCGGGGCGGCGAACAGGTCGGCGAGGTCGCGGGCGAGCGCGATCGCCTGGTTGGCGGCTTCGTCGACGGTGCCGCGGAAGTAGGCCTCGTGCGGGTGGACGAGCTCGCCGGCGGCGTGGGTGTCGTGGTGGGTGACCGTGGTGTCGGGGGCGCCGTCCTCGACCACGATCGCGGTCCCCGGCGGCACCTTGGCCGCGCCGGCGATCGGCGTCGCGTCGGCGATGAACCAGCCCGCGGCGGCGAACAGCTCCCAGGCGCGCTGGTCGGGCTGGGGGCGCTGCCCGGCGAAGACGGGCAGCGCCCCGAGGCGGTTCGACCACACCCAGCCGCCGCCCTCGAACGCCCCCTCGCCGGCCTCGAAGCGAAGCTCGTAGATCCGCCCCGTGCCGGTGAAGTCGTTGACGATCGTCAGCCGGCCCGCCGCCCCATCGCCGCCGCCGGCCGCCTCCCGCACGCCGAGCACGAACGGCGGGCAGAGCTCGCCCAGCCGCTCGGGGCGCTCCGCCAGGGCGCGGCCCAACGGCACCGCCGCCTCGGCCGCGCCCACCTCCCCCACCACCCGCCGCCACCCCGCCGGCGCCGCGGTGGTGGCGACCGCGATCCCCTCCTCCTGCGCCCACGCCGGCCACCGCGAGCCGGCGTCGTCGTGGCGCCACAGCGCCAGGCCGTGGGTCGGCCCGGCGCTTGCCCGAAGCGGCGGCGGGGTCGCGAGCTGGGAGCCGTAGTGGGCGCCCACCCGGCCCAGCGCCGCCCGCACCGACTCCTCCGCCGTCGGCCGCTCGAAGGCGTACGCCAGCCAGGTCTCGGTGATGACGTTGCCGGGCACGAGGCGTTGTCTAGAGGGGCGCGATGCCCCCGGCTTCGCGCCGCGCGCCGCTGAACTCACCCTGCGGCCCACCGTCATGGGGAACCGGCAGCGGCTCCTCGTCGGCGGGCGCGTGTGCCGGCTCGCCGATCCGCGGCGCGTACAGCGCGATCGGATCCGCGATCCCCTTCAGCCGGTGCTCTCCGCACGGCTCGACCTCCACCGCGGCGGTCAGCTTCCGCTTCGTCGCCTCGGTGATCAGCACGTCCTGGCCCAGGTCGCGGGTCGCCTTCTCCACCCTGGCGGCGACGTTGACCGGGTCGCCGATGACGCTGAAGTTGAGCCTTCCGGCGCCGCCGATCGAGCCCGCGACCACCGGCCCCGTGTTCACTCCCACGCCGATCGTCAGCTCCGGCCCCCCGTCGTAGTTCACCCTGCTCGCCATCTCGCACGCCGCCCGCACGGCCCGGTCGGCGTGGTCGGGATAGGGCTCGGGGGCCCCGAAGACCGCCAGAAGCCCATCGCCGACGAACTTGTCCACGTGGCCCCCGCGGCGCGAGATGATCGGCACCACGATCTCGAACATCTCATTGAGCCGTGCCACCACCTCCTTCGCCTCCGCTTTGGCGGCAAAGGACGTGAAGTCGCGCACGTCGCAGAACAGCACCGAGACCTCGAGCTCCACCCCCTCCTCGGAGAAACCCTCGCTGAGTATGTAGTCGGCCACCTCCCTGTCGAGGTAGGTGCCGAACGCCTCGCGCAGCCGCTCGCGCTCGGCAAGGCCCTGCACCATCTGGTTGAAGGAGGCGGCGAGGTCGCCCAGCTCGTCGCCGGTGGTCACCGGCACCGAGACCTCGTAGTGGCCCTCCCGGACCGCCTGTGTGGCCCTCCGCAGGTCGGCGATCGGGCGCAGGATCGACTTCGCGAACAGCACCGTCAGCTCCAGCGAGATCGTGGTCGCCACCGCGACCGCCACCAACACGTCGATCCCCAGCGCCGCACCACCGCCGCCGCCGCCGGAGGTGATCGCGGCCACCACCAGGCCGGTGATCAGATTGATCAGGGGCAGCGCGGCCATCAGCCGCACCCGCAGCGGAATCGCCGAGGCGGCGGCGCTCAGCCGCGGCTCCGGGAGGGACCGGTTGATGTCGATCAGCACCGGGCGCATCCCGGCCTCGAGCACCAGGTAGTGGAGGATCGCCGAGTAGCCGAGGGCGACCAGCGAGCCGACGAACAGGGGGATGAAGGCGAGCCAGGACAGGTCGGTGGCGATCACCGCCCAGACGCAGGTGGGAACGATCGTGATCACGATGGGAACCGCGACGTCCCTGCGGATCAGGCCCAGAGGCAGCCCGACGGCCGCCGACCACGCCTCCAGCGTCTGCTGCTCGTCGCGCGCGCCCTCGATCCAGTCGCTGATCGGGCGCATCAGCGGCAGGGTGCGGACGATCGTGATCCCCACTGCGAGCGCCGTAAGCCCCATCGCCACGGCCAGGATCTTCAGGTAGTCGTCGAGCGAGGCGTCGTAGTAGAAGCTGAACAGGCCCAGGGTCGCGGCCGCGATCACGAAGGCGCTCTGCAGCTCGACGGCCAGGAAGACCACCGGATAGCGGCGCCCGAGCCGGCGATACAGGCGGGTGACGACCGGCAGCGCCATGGTGGGGATTGTGTCAGGGCACTACGATCCAGGCGATGGCAACGGCTACCGCCCAGGCCCTCTCCCCCGCCGCCCGCGAGTTCGTCGAGGCGGGGCCCCAGCGCCTGGTGATCGGCGCCGAACGGCCCGAGGCCGCGGACGGGCGCACCTTCGAGACCATCGATCCGGCCACCGGCGAGGCGATCTGCGAGGTCGCCTTCGCCGGACCCGAGGACGTCAAGCGCGCGGCCGCGGCCGCCCGCGCGGCCCTCCAGGGGCCGCTGCGCAAGGTCAATCCGTCGAAGCGGGCCAGCCTCATGTACGGGCTGGCGGAGCTGATCAAGGCGAACGGCGACCAGCTTGCCGAGCTCGACTCGCTGGACAACGGCAAGCCCGTAGCCAGCGCCCGGGGGGAGGTCGCCGCAACCGTCAATCACCTGCGCTACTACGCCGGCTGGCCGACCAAGATCGAGGGCGAGACGATCCCCGTCTCGGCCCGCGACGTGCTCTGTTACACGCTCCGCGAGCCGGTCGGCGTGTGCGCCCAGATCGTGCCCTGGAACTACCCCCTGCTGATGACAATCTGGAAGGTGGCGCCGGCGCTGGCCGCCGGTTGCGCGATCGTCCTCAAGCCGGCAGAGCAGACGCCTCTGACTGCGCTGCGGCTGGGCGAGCTGGCGCTCGAGGCGGGCTTTCCGGAGGGGACGCTGAACGTGCTCACCGGCGACGGCACCACCGGCGCCGCGCTGGTCGACGACCCGGGAGTGGACAAGGTCGCCTTCACCGGCTCCACCGTCGTCGGCCGCGAGATCGGCGAGAAGTGCGGCCGGTCGCTGAAGCGCGTCACCCTCGAGCTGGGGGGCAAGAGCCCCAACATCATCCTCCCCGATGCCGACCTCGAACGCGCGATCCCGGGCTCCTACCAGGGCGTCTACTCCAACTCCGGCCAGGCCTGCAACGCCGGCTCGCGCCTGTTCGTGCAGCAGGGGCTGTTCGACGAGGTGATCGAGCGGCTCGCCGCGCATGCGCGCGAGGCGAAGGTGGGTCCGGGCCTGGATCCGGAGACCGAGTTCGGCCCGCTGGTATCCGAGGAGCAGTTCGAGCGGGTCAAGGGGTACATCGACTCGGGTATCTCCGAGGGTGCCGACCTGGTGGTCGGCGGCCCGCCTGGAAACGGCGCCCCCTCGTCCGCCGCAACGCCCGACGGCGGCGGCTACTTCATTCCCCCCACCCTCTTCACCGGCGTCGAGGACTCGATGCGAATCGCCCGCGAGGAGATCTTCGGCCCGGTCCTGGTCGCGATGCCGTTCGAGGACCTGGAAGAGGTGGCACGCCGCGCCAACGACACCGAGTACGGCCTCGCCGCCGGCCTGTGGACCCGCGACATCTCCAACGCCCACAAGCTGGCCGCGATGCTCGAGGCGGGCAACGTCTACGTCAACACCTGGGGCGGCGGCGACCCGGCGGCCCCCTTCGGCGGCTACAAGGCCTCCGGCATCGGCCGCGAAAAGGGCCACGCGAACCTCGACGCCTACCTCGAGACCAAGACCGTCTGGGTCCAGCTGTAGCAACGCGCTAGTAGAAGCGCCAGTGGAGCAAGCGGTTGGCCTGCCGGTTTGAGACGTGCTGGAAGATCTCTTCTCCCAGCAGCCTGGCGAGCATCTCCTGCTTCGTGCAAACCGCATAGACCAGGACCGTCTCCCCATCGTCCACGAGCTCGCACGCCGCAACGTCGAGCCCGGCCTGGACGTGGAACAGTCGCCGGGTCCCGATCGCGGCGGAGACCCGAACGACCTCTCGGAATATGCGGCGCTCTCGGTGATCTCCGATCTCCCGAAGCCTGTCGCGGGCCACGCTCGAGAACCGCAGAGAGCGACGCCTCATTCGCCGAGTTCCTGCCGCGCCCGCAGCCGCATGCGAACGAACTCCTCCGAGCTGATCAGGAGCAACTCGATCGCCTGATCCACGCCGAGCAGGACCGCGATCGGCTGGCCGTCGCGGGTGACGATGACCCGGTCTCCGGCCATGGCCATCTCGAGCACACGGGTCGTCCCGCGATTCAGAGCTCGCACGCCGACCTCACGAATCGTGCCTGCGACGGCGCCCGCCGTGGGTGCGTTGTACGTCACTGACCGACCCCTCCAGTTGTCATGACATCTGTCGGTACATCTGGAGACATTGGGCGACCCCTCCAGTTGTCGGGTACATCTGGAGGCATTGAGCGACCCCTCCAGTTGTCATGACATCTGTCGGTACATCTGGAGGGCATTGAGAGCAGGAGTGGGAGGCATTGGGAGCACAGGGCTGGGAGACATCAGGGGCGTGAGGGGGACATGGATGGGTACATCGGGGCGCACGATGGCAGGGTCGATCGCTCGGATTGCCGGCGAATGTCACGAGAGGCAGATGGGGCTGTGACTTGTTTGTGGCTAGGGTGGCTGCCGATGCGGTTGGGGTCGATCCGGTTGGAAATGTGGAGCTGGCGGTCGATGAGCTTGGAGGTGCGGCGATGAGGTTCGGGGTGCTCGGGACGGGGATGGTCGGTGAGGCGATCGCGGGGCAAGCTGGTGGAGGTCGGTCACGAGGTCACGATGGGCTCGAGGGTGGCGGGCAATGAGAAGGCGGCAGCCTGGGCGGCGGAGGCCGGCGAGGGCGCCAGTGAGGGATCGTTCGCGGACGCGGCGAGCTTTGGCGAGGTGGTGGTCAACGCCACCGCCGGCGCCCACTCGCTGGAGGCGTTGGAGGCGGCGGGTGGGGAGAAGCTCGAGGGCAAGGTCCTGATCGACATCGCCAATGCGATGGCCGACACCCAGCCCACCTCGCTGACGGTCTGCAACACCGACAGCCTCGCCGAGCAGATCCAGCGAGCGTTCCCCGGGGCCAGGGTGGTGAAGGCGCTGAACACCATCAACGCCAACGTGATGATCGATCCGGCGAGCCTTCCCGGGTCGCACAACGTGTTCGTCTGCGGCGATGACGCCGATGCCAAGGCTCAGGTGATCGAGCTGCTCGAGAGCTTCGGCTGGCCGGAAGGAAGCGTCCTCGATCTCGGCGACATCTCCGCCGCGCGAGGCACCGAGATGTACCTCATGTTCTGGTTGAGGTTGATGGGCTCGCTGGGCACGGCGCACTTCAACATCGCGGTCGTGAAGGGCGAGTGATCGGTCGTGAAGGGCGAGTGATCCCTGCGGCACGGGGACGGCGAGACGGGCCTGATGCCGGGGGAGGGATTCGAACCCCCAAGCCCTTGCGGGCAGCCGTTCTTAAGACGGCCGTGTATCCCAGTTCCACCACCCCGGCGGAGGCCTGGGTAACCCTAGCGCCGCGCGTGGGGTGGGCGGCGGTGCACGTGGGGAGGGCGGCGCCGCAAGGGGGCAAAGGCGCCGCCCGGCGGCCGAAGGGTGGCGGCGTGCGTGGCTGGACGAAAGGGCCGGTGCGAAAAAGTTCCTAAGACTTGCCGCGAAACTTCTTGAGATGTAGCGTGTTGGTGCCGATAGGCGTGTATATGGAGGCTTCTGCCCTCACAACGACTTCTCAAAGCGGTGTGCTCTCTCGGAGCACGCCGCTGCTTCGCCTGCAGGGAGACGATCGGCTCGTGGCGATGATCCGCCAGGGACACGATCGGGCCTTCGAGGTTCTCTTCGACCGTTACCAGTCCCGGCTGCTGGCGTTCTGCAGGCACATGCTCAGGTCGCCGCAGGACGCCGAGGACGTGCTGCAGGAAGTTTTCGCCGCGGCTCACACCGCGATGCTGGCCGACGACCGGCCGATCAACGCGCGGCCGTGGCTGTACCGGATCGCCCGCAATCGCTGCCTCAATCATCTGCGCCGGCCCCCCGGCGCCGAGGGCATCGACTCGATGGACATCCATCCGCACGAGAACGGCACCTCGACCCTGGAATACGTTCAGCGGCGCGAGGAGCTGCGGGCGATCGTCGCCGATGTGCAGGACCTGCCGGAGACCCAGCGCACCGCGTTGGTTCTCCGCGAGATCGACGACCTCTCCTACACCGAGATCGCTCAAGCGATGGGCGCCACCATGCCGGCCGTGAAGTCGCTGCTGGTTCGGGCGCGGATGTCGCTGGCAGAGTGCAGCGAGGCTCGGATCTTGACTTGCGACGAGGTGCGACTGGAGCTGGCCGAGGCCGCCGAGGGGCTCGGCAAGCTGGGCGGCGCCAGCCGCCGGCACGTCAGCGATTGCGCGACCTGCGGCCGCTATCGCCGTGAGCTTCGCTCGAGTACCAAGGCCGTTGGAGCGCTGCTGGCGCCGTTCTGGCTGCTGGGGCTGCTGCGGAAGCTGATCCCCGCCAAGCTTGGCGGCGGCGGCTCGACCGCCGGCGGATCCACCGCCGCGACCGGCAGCGGCGCCGGCGCCGCGGGTACGGCCGGCGGCGCCGCGGGTACGGCCGGGGGTGTCGCTGGAACGGCCGGCGGTGTTGCCGCCGCCGGGGGCTCCGGCATTACGCTCGGCGGCGCGGTCGCCGCCACCGGCGCCGCCGCCGGTGGCATCGGCGGCGCGCTGGGCGCGAAGGCCGCGGTTGGCCTCGCGACCGCCGCCCTGGTCACCGCCGGAGTCGTGGGCGGGTCGGACGTGAAGACCGATCCATCGGCGCTGGCGCCGGCGGCCTCCGCATCCGCAAACGTGATCCAGGCGGTCGGCGGCATCGACGGACTGGCGAACCCCCCGATCGTACCCGCGGCCGTCCCAGCCCCGCCGGTCGTGAACGTCCTCCCGCCTCCTGAGCCTGTGGCCGCCACCCTCCCGCCACCGGCTCCGGCTCCCGAGGCCGCGCCGCCTCCGGCGGAGCCGGCGCCACCGGCCGAGCCGACACCCGCCGAGGAGCCGACACCCCCCGTTGATGACGGCGGCGGCGTGATCGTCGATCCTCCGCCGGTCGATCCTCCGCCGGTCGATCCTCCGCCGGTCGATCCTCCGCCGCGTCGATCCTCCGGTCGATCCGCCGCCCGTGGATCCTCCGCCGGTCGATCCTCCGCCGGTCGATCCTCCACCCGTGGAGGAGCCCCCGCCGCCCGCTGAGGAGCCGCCGCCCGCAGAGCAGCCTCCGCCGGCCGAACAGCCGCCCGCAGAGCAGCCTCCCGCAGTCGCGGCTGGCGACGTCTCCTAGCTCGGCGAACTTCCCCAGGCCCGACGGCTAGGCCACGAGGCCGATGACCTTCAGGCGACGCGACAGGCACTGCGCCGCGAACGCGTGGGTCTCCTCCCGCGAGTAGCCGAACAGCTCCCAGTCGTCCTCCTCCGCCCACGGCGGGTCCAGCACCCGGTCGGCGAGCGGCAGAGCCTCGGTCATCGTCCGCTGAATCGCCTCGCGATAGCGGGAGTCCGCCGTCGCCATGTCGGTGAGGAAGCGGACGCCGAAGGCGATGTGCCGGTGCTCGTCGCGGGCTACGTTCTGGAACCCCTCGACGAAGGCCGGCAGCGTTTTCTGCTCCTCGTTGTACTCGATGATGAAGTGCTGGCCGGTGAGGGCCAGGGCCCCCTCGATGATCATGTGGTAGAGCGTGATCGTCTCGACCAGGAGCTCGGTGTTCTCCGGATCCGCGGCGAGCCTGTCGACGCGGCCCTTCAGCATCCCGTCGAACAGCTCCCCGAATGACTCATTCAGGTGCTCCTCGGTCGCTCGCAGGCGCTCGGCCAGGTTGTCGGCGCCCTCCAGGACGCCCACCTGCTCGTAGAAGCGGTTGAAGAAGCGGACGTGGCGGGCCTCGTCGGCGATCTGGGTGGAGAGGAAGATCCGTTGCTCCGCGGTGGGGCAGGCCCGCATGATCGGCCCCAGCTCGTCGGTCACCCGCTGCTCTCCGATGAAGAAGGCCGAGAGACCGTACATGCGCTGGAATCGCTCCTCGGGGTCGATCCGCTCGTGCCAGTCGGTCCGGTCGCGGCTGAAGTCGAGATCCTGGGTCGCCCACTGCTGGCGCTCCCATAGCTCGTACAGCTGGGTGTAGGAGAGGAGCTTCGCCTTGCCGCGGTCGACCGACTCCTCCAGCGCCGGGTCCGAGGTCTCCAGGAAGCCCTCGCGGTGGGCGATGTCGCTGAGGGTCTCCGCTGTCCGGGCCGCGCCATCCGCGGCCGTGGTCTCGGTGCGTGCTTCCACTCTGGGACTCCTCTCGTTGCTGATGCCGGCGCGACGGGCCGGGCCCCCGACAGGTCAAGCCTACCGTGCGACTGGCCAGCTGGCCAGTGTCGAATGACATCGCAACCCCACGCCGATTCAGGGGTTAGACCTCATAGGAGCGACAAATGGCCCGCGAGACTCAGAACAAGAGATACGCAGCCGGCGTCGTTCGCTACGACGCCGAGCGTCGCCGGGTCTGGATCTGCGGGAAGCGCTTGCACCACGGCCTCACAGGCGCGCTCCTGGCGGCCGCCGGTTTCGCGCTGATGGCGCACGACTGGCGCGACCGCTCCTTCTGGTTCAGGATCGACGCTTAGTCGCCGCCCCGCCCGACTACACCGAGTGGCTGTCGCCCGGCTCGAGGATCACCACCTGGGAGTCGGTCTTCGACTCGACCTCGGACTTGAACGCCTCGGCGTCGGTCTCGATCGGCGGGAAGGTGTTGTAGTGGATCGGGATCACTGTCTCCGGCGCCGATGAACTGCGCGGCGACGGCGGCGTCGTGGCGGTCCATCGTGTAGTGGCCGCCGATCGGGATCAATGCGACGTCCACCGGCGTGCGCTCGGCGATCAGCCTCAGATCGCTGAACAGACCGGTGTCGCCGAGGTGGTAGACGGTGGTCCCGCCGATGTTGATCACGAGGCCCGCGGGTGGCCCGATCACGACCCCCCCTGCCAGCTGGATCGTGTTGGTGTGGAAGGCTTGGACGAGCTTCACCCAGCCCCAGTCGAACTGCACCGTGCCGCCGAGGTTTGGGTCGCTGACCGCCTCGATGCCCTGGTCACTGAGCCAGCCGGCGACCTCGGTGAGAGCCACGCAGTGGGCGCCGGTGCGCTTCGCAAGGCCGACCGCGTCGGCGATGTGGTCCGTGTGGCCGTGGGTGATCAGGATGTGGGTCGGCTCGACCTCGTCGGCGGTCACCGGCGAGGCGGGATTGTTCGGCTTCAGGAACGGGTCCACGACCAGCGTTGTGTTCCCATCCGAGAGCTCGAAGCAGGCGTGGCCAAGGAATCTGATCTCCATCTGTTTCAGTCCTCCTGTTCGCGGTTCGTCGGTTGCCGCAGCTCCTCGGCCAGCGCCCAGCCGACGGCGACGCCGACCATCATCCCCATTCGCGCCTCCTCGGCGAGGAGAGTGCGCACGGCGGTGCGCCGCTCCTCCTCGTCGGCCGCCTCGGCGGCCCGGCGGACCTCGCCCTCGTGCGTCTCGCCGAACCAGCCCCCCGCCTCCATCGCCTCGGCCAGGACTCGCTGCAGCTTCGGCGCCGCGGCGTTGACCACCGACTCGGCCTCGCGAAAGCGCTCCCGCTTGCTCAGCGACTCAATCGCCGCGTCGAGCTCCTCGTCGCTATAGGTCGGCGGCACGCAGGGAACATATCGCCGGAGCTAGGGACGCAGTCCCGGTGCAGGCGAGTTGCCCGGGTCCACACGGATAGCGTCGCAACCCGGCAGCCCGCAGGCGAAGCCGAGGAGCTGCCGGCGTTATTTCCGCCGCTCCCACATCTGGAGCGTGCAGATCGCGTCGTAGCCCAGCCGCGCGTACACCGGGTACCCGAGCTTGGTCGCCTGCAGGGTCGAGGTGCGAAGGCCGCGATCGCGGGCCTCGGCGAGGGCGACGTGCAAAAGCCGGCGGGCGAGACCCCTGCCGCGGTGCTTCTTCAGGGTGGCGACGAAGTAGACGCCGCAGTCGTCTCCGTCGTCCAGCGTGCCCAGCACCGAGGCCGGCTCGCCGTCGGCGCGGGCCTGATAGAGGCGGAGGGGCAGCTCGGGGGGCAGCTCGGCGATCACGGCGCCGAAGGTGGGGACCTCGTAGCCGTAGGCGAGGTCGTTGAGCCGGCCCAGGTCCGCCGGTGTGGCACCGGCGTCCCAGTCGAGCCCCTCCGTCTCGGGGTCCGGGAGGCCGGCGAGCTGGAGCGTCATCGCCATCGGCGTGGCGTCGAGCTTGTGGCCGGCGGCCTCCAGCAGGGCCGCCGCATCGCGCTCGTCCTCGGGGACCCACACTGTCCAGGCGCGCACCCCCGCCTGCTCGTGGGCGGCGGCGAGCTCATCGAGCGCCGCCTCCAGCGCTCCGGCGTCGCGATAGGTGACCGAGTTGATCACCGAGCGGTCCGGGCAGGCGGACACGATCGAGCCCAGCACGCCGTCGCGCTCGAACAGGACCGCGTGCTGCGAGCCCAACGCGAGCATGCGGACGAAGGCTGCCAGGCTGCGGCGCTGGAGCTCGATCGCGGTGGAGCGGTCCACGGTCAGCGCTTCAGGACCAGCGTGACCCCGTCGGACACGCCCAGCATCGCCATCTCCACCCGCTCGTCGGCCAGGATGCGCCGGTTGAGCTCCATCACCGCCCTGTCCCCCTCGTCGGCGGGGTCCGGGTCGACGACCCGGCCGCCGCGAAGCATGTTGTCGAGCATCGCCAGGCCCCCGGGCCGCAGGAGGCGAAGCGTCTCCTCGTAGTAGTCGGGGTAGCCAACCTTGTCCGCGTCGATGAAGGCGAAGTCGAACGGCTCGTCGGCGGGCATTGCGCGCAGGGTCTCGATCGCCGGGCCGAGCCGCAGGTCGATTCGCTCCGTCAGCCCAGCCTGCTCGAAGTAGCGGCGCGCGATGCCCGCCCACTCGTCGTTCACGTCGCAGGTGACCAGCACGCCGTCGTCGGGCAGGCCGCGGGCGATGCAGATCGCGGAGTAGCCGGTGAAGGTCCCCAGCTCGAGCGCCCGGCGGGCGCCGATCGCCCGCACCAGGAGGTTCATGAACGCCCCCTGCTCGGTGGCGATCTGCATGATCGCGATCCCGCCCAGCTCCGCGGTCTCGGCGGCCAGCCGGCGCAGCAGCTCGTCCTCGCGCGCCCCGTGCTCCACCAGGTAGCGGTAGAGCTCCGGGGTCAGGGCCGTGAACTTGTCGCCCATGGTCAGCGAGCTCGCCGCATCCGGCCCACCCAGCACTAGCGGCGGCCGAGCGTGGCCGAGAACCCGCACCCCAGCCCGACCAGCCCCCCGACGACCCCAGCCCACGGATTGGCGAAGTCATCCACCAGGGGCAGGAGCAGGAGCACGCAGGCGGCGACGGCCACCGGGATCCAGTCGTACTCCTCGGTCAGGTCGACCCGGGCATCGGCGCGGTGCAGCCACCACCAGGCCGCCACGGCGCCGAGCGCCACTCCGTTGCCGCCGGCCATCAGCGTGAAGCCGTCGCCGAAGGCATCGTCCAGCCCCGGCGCCGCCAGGGCGCCCAGCGCGCCGCAGGCGATCAGCATGATCAGCGTCGGCACCAGGCCCAGGCGCCGCTCCAGGTAGGGGACGAACAGGGCCATCGCCAGTGCGATGACGAACAGATAGCCGAGATCCTCGTAGACGAACGGGGCGGCGAAGTACCGCCACCAGTCGTCGGTGACTCCCCCGAGGATCGCCCCGAGGTCGAAGACACTGAGGTCGGCGGCACGCTGCACGACCAGCAGCGCCGCCGGGCCCAGGATCGCCGCCAGGGTTGCATACGGGCGCTCGGCGACGAACCTGCGCTCCCGCACCGGCAGGCGGCCCTCGCGGCGCTGAGCGGCCTTACGCCGGCGCCGCTCCCTGCGTCCCTCGCGGACGCGAATCTCGTCGCCGTCGCGTTGCAGCTTTGGCGCCCGCTTGCGAAGCCGGGTGCCGCAGTAGGGACACTCGGTGACGTAGGGGCTCACCTCCGCGCCGCAGTTCTTGCAGACCACGCTGAGCTCGGGGGCTGCCATGCCGCCTTCGGGATCGCGCTCCGCCATTCCCAAACGAGAATAACCCGCTGCGTCCCCGTGCGCCGTCTACGACCGAGTGTCGGCGGTGATCTCGCTGACCAGCCGCGCCAGGTTGCGGTCGCGCTGCTCCCAGAAGCGAAGCTGCCGGTGGGCGCCAGTCTGCCCACGGAGCAGGTCTTCGACCAGCGCCAGCTCCGCGGTGCAGCCCAGTGCCGTGGCGTCGTCGGCGAGCTCGTCCAGCAGGCCCCGGGCCATCTTCTCGGCGGGCACCTGCTCGCCCAGCCAAAAGTCGATCAGCCGGCCGTCCATCCCGCCGACGGCGGCGCGCACCTTGTTGTCGTCGACCAGCTCGGTGGGCGACTCGACCAGCGGGCGATCCTCGTCGTAGAGGGCGCTCATGCGGTGGCAGAGGGCGATCGTCAGGGCTGCCAGGGCAACGGTGTGGCTGAGGGTGGTCTGCTGGTCGAAGACACGGGTCTCGACGGTGCCGAGGTTCGGATGCGGGCGCACGTCCCACCACATGAAGGTGTAGTCCTCGATCGCCCCGCCGCGCATCATCTGTTCGACCCGATGGGAGTAGATCTCCCAGGTCCCGTAGTGGGGCGGGATCCCAACCCGGGGAAAGGCCCGGAAGATCGGGGTCCGCGACGACATCATCCCCGTCCGCTGGCCCCGCCAGAAGGGCGAGTTCGCGGACAGGGCGAGCAGCAGCGGCAGGTAGCGCCGGATCCCGTCGGCGACGTAGATCGCCCGGTCGGCTCCCTCGATCGCGACGTGGACATGGGTGCCGAAGATCAGCTCCTGCTGGGCAATGAAGGGAAGCTCCGCCGCGAGCTCCTCATAACGGGGACGCTCGACGATCAGCTGGTCCTCCCAGAGCGCGAACGGGTGCGTGCCCGAGGCCGCCAGCAGCAACCCCCGCCTCTCCGCGATCTGCGCGACCGCCCGGCGAAGCTCCCCCAGCTCGTTGGCCGCTTCGGCCACGCTGTCGCACGGCGTGGTGGCGATCTCCAGCACCGACTGCAACAGCTCGGGCTTCACCTGCCCTTCCAGGTCGCCCGGCACCGCGGCGAGGATCGCCTCGACCTCCTGGGCCAAGTCCAGGCTGTCGGCGTCGAGGATCATCAGCTCTTCCTCGATGCCGATCGTGAACGCGGGCCCGTTGAAGGAGTGTTCGAGCACGAGTGGGCGCGGCTATTATGGGCGCCGTCGAGGTCAGAGCGACGGGCCGCCGGGGCAGGCGAGGCGCTGCAGAGCTTGGAGGGAGAGTGAGGAAGCGTGCTGCGATCGTCGTGCTGGCCGTCGCGGCGCTCAGCGGATGCGGCTCAGGAGGCGGGGACGACGAGGCCCTGGGACGCTCGGTGAGCGCCCGGGTGGTGAGGGTGATCGACGGCGACACGATCGAGGTCTCGGTGGCCGGTGCCGAGGAGGACATCCGCTACATCGGCGTCGACACGCCGGAGACGGTGAAGCCCGAGACGCCGGTCCAGTGCTACGGACCGCAGGCCAGCGCCGAGAACCACCGCCTGGTCGAGGGACGCACGGTGCGACTGGTGTTCGACCGTGAGCGGCGCGACGCCTACGGGCGACTGCTCGCCTACGTCTATGCGGGCAACCGCTTCGTCAACGCCGCGCTCGTCCGCGATGGCTACGCGCGAACCCTGGCGATCGCGCCCAACACCGCCCACGCCGAGCTGCTGCAGCGCCTGCAGGCCCGCGCGGGCCGGGCCGGGCGCGGCCTGTGGGGCGCCTGCTAGCCCGCGATGGCCGAATTCCGATTCATATGGGATCGGAATTCGGCCATCGCCGCTCGTTTGGCGGCCACCAGCGGGGGGTAGTAGCGATCGGCACCTGGGCTCGAGGGCTTCGCCGGACGGGTCTGGTAGGTTCATCGCTCCGCCGCGGGCGCGCTTCCCGGCCGACGCGGCACGGCACTGACACAGCTTCACCAGGGATCCGCTATGAGAATGCGACAGACCATTTCGCAGTTCGAGGTGGCGTTCGAGCAGGAAGCCGCGCTCGAGCGACGCCGCCGTCAGCAGCTTCGCCAGCGGGCCTCGAACCGCTCGCGCGCGCGCCGCATCCAGCGGACCGAGCAGCACGGCAAGGTCGCGTTCAGCGTCCTCGTCATCGCCCTCACCCTCACCGTGATCACGGTGACGGTGGTGATGTTCGAGACCCTGGCGTGGCTGATGAGCTAGCCGCGCCGCCGGGCTAGTCGGTGGAGAACTGGTCGAGGGCCTTTTCCACCGTCGTGGTGGCTTGCCCGTCGGTGGTCACCTGCTCCTCCTTGATCGAGAGGTAGACCTCCTTGCGGAACACCGGGATGTCGCGCGGCGCTGCGATGCCGAGGCGGATCTTGTCTCGCGAGACCGCGAGTACCGAGACCTCGATCTCGTCGCCGATCATGATGCTCTGGTTTGTCTTTCTGGTCAGAACCAGCATCTATCGTCCATTCGTGAACCGGTTGGCAGCGAAAAGAGGCACACATGGATGATGAACCGGGGTAACCAAGACAATGCCTCCTCGCTAACCAGGGTATCCGGTCGCTACGACGGGCGCCACCCATAACCGTCGTGCTTAACCGTCCGTTAGCATCACCGCGCCCATGCCCAAGAAGCCGCTTCGCTCACAGCTCAACCAGATCCGTGCCTGGGTCCGCCAGGGCCGCACCGACGCCTGGATCGCCCACCAGCTGGACGTCCCTGCGTCCGAGCTGCGCGAGTTCCGCCGCCGCCACGAGCTGGCCCCCGAGGACGAGGAAGCCGGAGATCTCGAGCTGCGCGACGAGATCGAGGCGGAGATCGCGCAGGCGGCTCTGGATGAGGAAACCGCCGCCGACGAAGAGGAGGAGCAGGAGGCCGAGGAGCCGGCAGCCGATGGCGAGGATGGCGAGGCGGAGGGTCCCCCGCGGCGGCGCAGGCGCCGCAGGCGCCGCGGCGGGGGTGGGCGCGCCGGGGCGTCCATGCAGGCGACCTTCGACCACGGGAGCGACGACGGCTACGGGCTATGGCTTGATCCGGCGGTCGAAGATGACCCGGTCTACACCGAGCACTGGGCCGGCCACCGGCGGGTCGAGGTGACGATCGAGCCGGACCGGATCGTAATCAAGCGCGTCTGACGCGCGGCCGCGGTCCGCCGCCGTCTGGCGCCCGCCGCGGTCCGCCGGAAGGCTGCAGGCCCCAGGTAGCGCCCGAGATCCTCGCCAGGTCGTCACGCAGGTCCTCGAGGGTCCGCAGATCTTGCGCGTTGGCCCCCGAGGCCAGAAGCTCACGCATCTTCTTCAGGCGTACGGCGACCGGCTCGTCGGAGAACAGGAACAGCGAGATGCCGGCATCGAGCTCGCTCTCCTCGGCGAGGGGAACCCCTCCGCGCCTGCCGGCGTGCGCGGAGCAGGCGCACGAGGCGCGCCCCCTCGGAGGTGCCGTCGGCGTCGAGCGCCGCCGGCGGCAGCCGGTCGACGATCGCCGTGCGAAGCGCCCTGCGGTCGTCCGGCTCCAGCGAGTCCAGGCCCGCCCGAGGGTCGAACTTGAGCACCGACCCCCTCCTGATCGCCGACAGCAGGACATGGCGGATCGGATGCCAGTGATAACGGGGAATGATTCGCAACAGGAACAGCGACGCGAACCAGACCAGCATCAGGACAACGATCACGACCACCTTCCCCCACTCGCTTCCGGGGTGCAGGAAGTGGAACCCGACCCCGATCACGGCCGCGATCACGGTTGCCTGGAGCATCGCCAGGTAGGGGAAGTCGATCGGCTTCGCGCCGAGCTGGGAGCGCAGGAACATCGCGGTCATCGGGATCGCGAACGCGATCAGCATCGAGATCGGCGCCACGTAGATGCCGATGCCCGTATCGCTGAGCAGCAGGACCATCAGCCCGACGTAGGTGACGGCGACCAGAATCGTCGCGATCACGAAGTTGCGCTTCTTGTTCGGATAGACGGCCATCATGCTGACGCTCCGATACAGCGCCGGCATCGACATCGCGGCCGCGGTCAACGGGATGAGCGGCGCCGCGGACTCGAAGTCCGGGCCGCCGATCTGGATCAGGATCTCGCCGCCCAGCACCATGGCCAGCACCGCGGTGAGGGTGATCAGGTAGAAGTAGGCGAGCAGCTGGCCGTTGGCCACCGCCATCCCGTACTCCTTGCGGTAGGCCTCGTACACCGCCGTCTTGCGAATCGGCCGCAGCGCCATCCGGAAGCCCTGCGGAAGGAACGCGACCACGAACCCCATCCGCGAGGCGAGGTTGTAGAGGCCAACCGACTTGTGGTCGAGAAACCGGGAGAGGATGAACGTGTCTGCGTTCTGGACGATCCACATCGAGGAGGCGATCGGGGCCCGGAGCGCGCCTCGTTTCAGGATCTGCTTCAGCTCGCCGAGCGAGAACCCGAGCTCGAAGCTCCTCCAGATCAGCGCCACGCAGATCAGGGTGGCCGCGACGGTGCCGATCGTCTGCCCGACGATCGCGCCCTCGACCCCGGCGCCGGCTGAGAGGATGACGACGATCGCGATCAGGTTGAATGCCGGCCGCGCGGCTTCGATCAGTGCGTAGGTCAGCCCCCGTCCCTCGAACCAGATCACCATCTCGGCGAGCTTGAAGATCGCCCAGACGGCGCCGGTGATGGTGGCGAAGACGATCGCGTCGGCCTGACCAGGGTCGTTGAGCAGCCACTCGGCGAGCGGGGTCCGGAAGGCGAACGCCAGCCCGACCACCGCCGCCGACAGCATCACGCACCAGAGCAGGCCGACACCGAGCGTGAACGTCGGCCGCGCGGAGGCCACCTCCTCCTCCCTGCCCTCGTCGTCCTCGACGTCGTCGTCGTCGTCGTCGGCGGCCCCGAAGGTGCGCATGATCGTCCCCGGCTTCGAGGCCAGGTGGATCAGCTGCGTGATCAGCCCGGTGAGGAAGAACAGCAGCGCGAAGGAGCCCAGCGAGCTGGGGCCGAGCATCCGGGCGACGACCGCGATCGAGGCAAAGTGGAGGAGGTTGGTGAGCAGCAGCGAGAGGCCCTGCATGCTGGAGAAGCGCGCCAGCTGGTTGCCGAGCGCGGCTCCGGCGCCCCCGGGATGGCTGTGCTCTTGACGTGTGGGCTTGCGCGGAGGCCCGTTGCCGGCGCCCTTGCGCCGGTCACGCTCGGCCATCAGGCATCCCAGATCGACCAGCCGGCGAACCGACGGCCGGTCAGCTCGCGCAGCCGCTCGGCGTCCTCGCGCAGCACCTGAAGCACCTCCGGCCCCAGCGCAACCCCGACGTCGGGCCGCTCGATCGGGCGCCGCATGGGGAGCTTCTCGTCGATCGCCAGCCACAGGTTCTTGGGCATGACCCGGCCCAGGCGCGAGCGGCTGAGCCGCTCCAACCGCATCGCCAGGCGGCTGGCGCGCATCTTGCGCGAGGTCTGATGGCGCTCCTTGCCGATGTGGGGATGCGTGAAGTCGGGATCGACGCCGGCGAACTCGAACACGCGACGCAGGGTCTCCGCGGGCTGGGAGCGGAGGTCCTCCTGCTCGAGCACCAGGATCTGCTGGAGCGGGTAGTGGACCAGGAACTGCTGCAGCTGCATGTGGTACTGGCTTCGGACCACGTAAGAGGTGTTGGCGTGCGTGAGGGTGGCCTGCAGGTCGCCCTTCTCGCGGCGCTTCGCGTAGTTGTGGACCCAGTGCGCGGCGATCCTTGCCAGGGGGTCCCGGACCACGTAGACGAGCTTCGCCTCCGGGATCAGCGAGTGCATGCGCTCGGGCACGCCGAGGTGCTGCGGGTAGGCGGTGTAGTTGGGCGAGGACTCGCCGCGCACCCTCGCCCGGGCGTTGAAGGAGGCGCGGTACCAGTCCACCCCCCGGGGCCAGTTCCTCTCCTCGATGAAGAAGTTGAGCTCCTTGGGCCGGGACATCCAGATCTCCGGGTGCAGGCCGAGCTGGTAGTGGAGGCCGCTGGTGCCGCACTTCTGCGCCCCGATGACGACCAAATTCGGCAGCGCGCCGGTGCCCGTCCGGGTTCCGTCGCCGGCGGGAATCGCTTGATCAAGCGGTTTCGTGGGAGCGCGAGCGTCCATTTGAGCCCAGGGTACTAACGGCCGTGGCCGCGTTCAGGCAATTTCGGCCAGCAGGTCCTCGCCCGTGTCACCGATCGTCAGCGCGCGTCTTGGGCGAGGGCGCTCGGCGAGGATCAGCGCCAGCCTTCGGCGCTGGAATTCATGGTAGTCGGCGCCGGCGAGCTGGGCCTGAGCCTCACCCTCGGCGGGCACGTGCTCAAACCCCACCCCGGCCCGCAGCAGCGGCTCGAACTCCAGCGAATCCGTGATCACCAGCACCCTCCCGGGGGGATCGGGGGTGCGGGCGAGGGCGCCCTCGAGCCCGCGCTCGAGGGCGCCATCCGGGACCCCCAGGGCCAGCACCACCGTGCGCGGGGGGCGCCGCACGATCGTCTGCTTGACGAAGGCCGCGAAGTGAACCGGCAGGCGAGCGGCGAAGGGAGCCGCCCTGCGCGCCGAGCCAAGCGGCTGGCGCAGCCAGCGCCGCCAGCGCCCCGGCCCGCCCCGGCCCGCCCCGCCCTCGGCCGTTGCCAGCTCGCCCAGCCACCGGGCGGCCTCCTGGGCCCCGTCCGCCAGCCGCAGCTCGCCCAGGCGCTCGCGCATCGCAACGCGCCGCTCAGGGTCCAGCAGCTCGTCCAGCGACGCCTCGATCCGATCGGAGTCCGGGCCGTCGGTCCCCAGCCCCACGCCCGCACGCTCGGCGTACCGGGCGCGCGCGGCCTGGTCGTCGGTGAGGCGCGGCATCGGCACGTACAGGGCCGGCACCCCGAAGCGGATCAGCTCGTGATAGGCGTTGTAGCCGGCGGCCGAGACGGCGAGGTCGAAGGCGGCGAAGTAACGGCTCATCGGGTAGGTGGAGCGCAGGTGCACGATCCCCTCGGGCACCTCGAGGAGCTTCGCGATCGTCGACTGCAGCGCCGCCACCTGCACCCCCTGGCGCCCGGCGAGATGGCGCAGGCACCGCTCCACGGCGCCGGCCACCTCCGGCCCCTGGCCGAGCTGGACCAGGACGTTGACCTTGCCCGGCTCCAGGCCGAGCTCGCGCTCGGCCTCGGCACGGGGGACGAGCTCCTCGTCGTCCGCCGAAGACGATCGGCCCCACCCGGTGCGCCTCCTGGCGCCGCGCCACGGTGGGGCCGCGATCCTCGCTCTCGGCCAGCTCACCCGGCTCCAGCACGGCGTCGAAGAACCCGCTGCGCTCGAGCGCCCCGCGGTTGGAGCCCGGCCGCCACATGGGTCGCCGGCACCAGACCGCACGAGTCCCGCGCGCGCTCCCCAGAGCGTCGATCAAGGCCTGGTAGGGGTGGGCCCCGTCGAACACCACCACGCTCCGGATCGGCCTCGGCGATGGCCGCGCGCAAACGTGCCCGCAGCCGCCGCGACCAGCGCCAGTCGCTGCCCGCGCCGGGGGCCCCGTACGAGGCCACGTACTCGACTGGGAAGCCGAGCTCACGAACCACGGGGGCCGCCGCCGACAGGGTCAGGACCAGGGGCTCGAAGGAGGGGTCGAGACGCCTGGCGATCGCCATCGAGCGGGTCAGATGCCCCAACCCCGTCCCATTCGACGTTACAAACAGGATCCGGTCAGCCAAGGCGCTCATACGCGTCGATCAGGGGCCGAGCGGCGTGGTTGCCCTCGCGCTCGAGCGCGGCCAGGGTTCCCTCGTACTTGTGCTGCACCCGCCGGCGCGCGATTCCCCCCAGCCCTTCGCGCCAGCGCTCGCGGTGGGCCGCGTCGGCGCTCATCTGCGAGGCGAAGAAGTCGCGCATGGCCGGCTCGTCGTCGAGCTCCAGGAACCCGAGCAGGTCGCCGTAGGCGCGCTCGCGGTCGCCCCATACGAGGTCGTCCAGGACGACCACGCGAAGCTGCTCCGACGACAGCGCGTAGGCCGCCCCGTCGGCCTCGCCTTGCACGCCGGCCTCGATCGAGCGCAGGCGATCCGCCCACCAGTCGATCCCCTTGACGATGCTGTCGGGCCCCCAGGTCTTGGTGGTCACCGAGGAGGCGGCATCGCGCCCGTCGCGGGCGGTATGCACGAAGCGGGCCTCCGGAAACAGCCGGCGCAGGGTCTGCGCCTCGCGGATGTTGTGCGAGCTCATCTCGACCAGCCCCGGCTTGCCCTCCTCCTCCGCCAGCGGCCACAGCAGGTCCACGAACAGCTGCCGGCACGCCCCCACGGGATCGGATGGATGGGCGGCCTCGAACCGCGCCACCGCGGCGTCGAACTGCTTGCGGGTCAGCAGGTTGTAGAGGCCGCGTGGCTGGCCGTCGACGCGCACCCGGTGCCACCAGAAGTCGCGGAGCTTGTCGATGAAGTGGGCCGCCGTCACCCGGCCGCCGAGAAGGTCGGGCATGCCCCGCTTGTTGCAATGAAAGCGGGACTCGATCGGGACGCCGGCGAAGCGCGGATGCCTGCCCAGGAGCCTGGCCAGCACGTGCGTGCCGCTGCGCCCCGTGCCCCCGATGAAAACGACGTCCGTCATGCGCTCACGGCGCCCTGTTCGTATGAGCGCCGCAGCACCGGCGCGCAGTGGTAGCCGTCGGCCTCGAGCTGCGCCAGCGCGGCCTCGTAGCGCTTGCGGACCGCCTCCTGCTCGTCCTCGCTCATGCCCTCGCGCCAGCGCTCGCGGTGGGCCGCGTCGGCGCTCATCTGCGAGGCGAAGAAGTCGCGCATCGCCGGCTCGTCGTCGAGCTCCAGGAACCCGAGCAGGTCGCCGTAGGCGCGCTCGCGGTCGCCCCAGACCAGCTCGTCGAGGCTGATCGGCACGACCTTGCCCTGGTCGTCGAGCCCTCGCACGCCCTCCTCGGCCAGCCGCAGGCGCTCCAGCCACCACTCGATCCCGTCCGTGACGCCGGTCGGGTGGTGCTCCTTGTGGCGCTTGGCGGCCTTCGAGGAGCCAGAGTCGCGCCCGTCGCGGACCGCGTGCACGAAGCGCGCTTCCGGGAAGATCCGCGCCAGCCCGGCGGCGGAGGCGACCGTGAAGCAGCTCATCTCGACCAGTGCGGGCTTGCCCGCCTCGGCGGCCAGGGGGCCCAGAAGGTCGAAGAACAACGTCCGGGAGGCCTGAATCAGGTCACCCGAGGAGCTCTCCTGGAACCGCGAGGTCGCTTCGTCGAAGCGATCTTGCGGAACAATCTTGTGGAGGCCGCGGACCTTGGCGTCTCCCCGCCCGAACGGCGCCACACGCGCCCAGGCAGGCCCTTGGTGTCGGACCCGGTGCCACCAGAAGCGGCGCAGCTTGTCCAGGAACTCGTCCGGCGTCGCCTTGCCGGTGACCACGTCCGCCAGGCCGCTCGGATTGCAGTGGAAGCGGCACTCGATCGGGACCATCTCGTAGCGCGAGTGCCGGCCGAGCAGTCTCGCGATCACGTGCGTGCCGCTGCGCCCGGTGCCGCCAACGAAGACGAGGTTGCTCACGATTCACCCTGGGCGGCCCGGGCACCGGGGCCCAGCGGAGTGCCGTCCCCGGTCACGAAGGGGAGCGGCTTCAGCCCCTCGGCCGCCGGGTCTCGGGAGCGGTCCAGCGTTTGGCGAAGGAGCGGCGCGCAGCGCACCCCGTCGGCCTCGAGTCGCGCCACGATGTCCTCGTAGGCGCGCTCCAGCTCGGCCGCCCGTTCATCCGACAGACCGTGGCGCCAGCGCTCGGTGTTCGCCCGCTCGGCGCTCATCCGCTCCTTGAAGAAGACGCGCATCCTGCCATACACGTAGAGGTCCAGGAAGCGGCACAGCGGTCGCAGGGCGGGCTTGGGGGCCCGGAGCAGCATCAGCTCGTCGAGGCTCACGATCAGCAGGCGATCGGGAGCGATCGCCGCCTCGCCGGCATCGATCCGCCGGATCCTCTCCTCCCACCATTCCAACCCCTCGCGGCGGGTGCGCGGGCGGATCAGCCCGCGCGTCTGGGCGACCCGCGAGGCCGAGGCATCGCGCCCGTCGCGGACGACGTGGATGAACTTCGCCTCCGGGAACAGCCGCACCAGGGTCGGCGCGGAGGCGATCGTGTCGGTGCTCTGCTCGACCAGGCCGGGCGGGCCGCCGCCGCCGGGATCGACCTCGCCGGTCTTGAACCACAGCAGGTCGTAGAACAGCTCCCTGCAGGCCCCCTCGGGGTCGTCGTCGAAGCCGGCCTCGAAAGCGCCCACGGCGCTCTCGAACTGGTCGTCGGGCACGAAGCGGAACATGCCGCGCATCCGGCTGGTCTGAAAGCCCTTCCACCAGAAGCCGCGCAGGCGCTCCACGAATTCCTGCTTGGAGACGCTCCCGTCGAGCAGGCCGGGAAAGCCTCGGTCCTCGACGTGAAACCGGACCTCGACCGGGATCAGGGCGAGCCGATGGTGCTTGGCCAGCAGCCTGGCCAGCACGTGCGTGCCGCTGCGCCCCGTGCCGCCGACGAAGACGATCGGCGGCGCGCTGCTCAGCCGTCGCGGTCGCTCGGCTTCGCTCTCGCGCTCGTCGCTGCGCGGGGCCTCGGAATCGGTCGGTCGTGGCTCGGTCATCTTCGAATGAAGTTAGTGGCTCGCGCTCGCGGGACCGCGTCCAAGGGTGAAATGGTCCACGTACAGACCACAGGCGTCGTGCAGGGCGACCCGCTTGGCGCCCGGCCGGGAGGCGGCCAGCGTTCCCAGCCACACCTGGCGAGTGACGCCGAGGGTGCGCTGCAGGCCGGTGGGGCGTGCCGCGCTCACCGTGACCGTGACCGGGCCTTCACGCCCGGTGCGGACCTCGCCGGCCGGCCAGAACGCTCCCTGCCCCTGCTCGGTCAGGTACATCCCGTCGAGCGACGGAGGCAGCTCGACCTTGGACCCGGCAGCCGCAACGGTCAGCGGCACCTGGCTGTGGTACTGGAGCGAGAGGCGCCAGCGCCCGGGGCCGAGGTCCAGGCTCTGAGTCGCGCTCGCCGGAGCGTCGAACGGGAAGCCCCGGCTCCAGGCCCGGTGGTCACCGGTGACCGGCTCGGGTATCACCGTCGCGGTGCCCGTGCGCTCGGCCAGCGCCCGCCCCGCCGGGGTCTCGCAGTCGAGCACCCTGCCCGGGGTGCCGTCCTTGTCGATGATCCGCAGCGGCGGAGTCGCTCCGGAGCGCCGCCAGAGCACGAACGAGGACGTTCGGACCACCGGCTTGAAGTTCGGCGGCGAGGTGCTCTGGAAGGCGGCCCGGGTGGTGATCGCGTAGTCGAAGTCGTCCAGGCGCCGCGGCGAGAGGGTGTCGAGGTCCATGGCCAGTCCCTTCTGCCAGACCTTCTTCGGCCGGGCCCGGACCTCCGCCGGCACGTAGCCACCGGGGCTTCGGATCAGCGTGCCTCGCAGCCAGTATCCGGCGAACCGGTCCACCCCGAGGAAGGCGACCGTTCCCCCCTGGACCATGCCGGCGAGGCCTTCCAGCTCCTCGCCGCGCTGGTCGAAGCCGATCGGGGCGGCCCGCAGCGCCAGGAAGGTCGATCCGGCCATCGCCACTGCGACGAGCGCGCCCAGGACGTACCGGGCGGCGAAGGGGCCGGGTACCGGGCCTCGGGGGGCGAACAGGGCGCCCAGCGCCGCGACCACGACCAGCGGCGCGAGCACGGCGAGCGCCTTCGCCTCCACGTAGATGGAGGCAAACGGGCGCGCGGCGGCGTACACGATCACGGCCGCGGCGCCAACCGCCACCAGCCCGAAGTCGCGGCGGCGGATCGCCCCCCAAGCACCGATCGCCGCTGCCAGCAGACCCAGGGCAACCGCGGGGTAGGCGCCGCTGACGTCGCCCCGGACGACGCGGAAGTCGCCCTCCGGCCACACCCCCAGGGCCTCGCCGGGGAACACCGGCGAGCTGAGCCGCCCCGCCGACGCCTGGACCTGACCGACCTTGCCCACGAATCCCGACAGCTGGACGACGGAGAAGGCACCCACACCGACCACGACCAGCGCGACGGCGATGATCGTTGTCCGGTGTCGGCGGGCGCCGGCGCGAAGCTGGGCGGCATCGAAGCGCAGCCGCCCGGTAGCGAGCTCGAGCGCCAGCCAGATCGGGACCGCGAGCGCGAACCAGGCCAGGCCCGGCAGGCTGTAGACGAACAGGCTCGCCAGCACCAGCAGGACCAGCGTGACCAGCATCGCCCTGCGCACATGCGGCTGCCGATCGTCTGGCCGCGACTGTCCTCCCAGCTCGGTCAGCGCCACCGCGAAGGCCAGCACGAGCAGGGCCATCGCCGTCTCCTTGAAGGCGCTCTGAGCGAGGAAGGACGCGCCCAGGTACGGCAGGCCGGCAAGCGAGGCCGAAACCACGCGTCGGCCCGGCGGCAGCCGTTCGAGGGCGGCGAGCGCCGTGAGCGCGGTGAGCACGGGGATCGCCAGCAGCAGGCCGTTGAACGCGTCCAGAAGCGAGGCGTCGGTGGCCTCGGCGGCGCCCGCGGCCACCGCCTGCGGACCGGTCGGATAGCCCAGCTGCACCGCCCTCGGCTCCGGCCCCAGACCATGCTGCAGCCAGTCGGTCCAGAACAGCTGCGCGGCCTGGTCGTTGGTGTAGATCCCCTCCCCCAAGGGCCCATTGCGCTCGTTGAAGACGAACGGCAGCGATGCCGCGGCCAGGACCACCGCGATCACGGCCAGGGGCGCGCCGGGAGCCGTCCGGGGCCGGTTCTCGCGGCTGCGCCAGAGGTGATAGAGGGAGGCCAGCACGGCAACCCCCACCACGATCGCGACCGTCGCCGCTCTGCCCGGGAGCCGGATCAGGAGCGGCGCCACCACGGTCAGGGCCGCGAACCCCACCGCGCCCGCCAGCCAGGTCGCCTCGGTTCGCCCCAGCAGGTGCAGGAGCGCCCGGCCAATCACCAGCGAGGCGAGCAGGACTGCGGCCGCCGAGGCGTAGACGCCGAGCATCGCGGGAGCCTACCTGGGGCGGTTCACGGCTCCGCGAAGCCAAGCCCGCGGTGTTGTGGCCTGGCTAGCTTGATGCCTCGAAGCCGCGGGAGAGCGGCAGCCCGTACCAGAGGATGCCGAAGAGCAGCGCGGCGACGATCCCCGAGATGATCGTCAATGTGTCGCTGAAGACATAGTTCGCGATCAGCATCACGGCGCCGATCATCGCGAGGGCGAGGAAGCCCAGTCCGGCGATCGCCATCCGATTGGAGGCGAAGATGATCCTCGCCTTGTCCTTCTGGCGGAAGCGCACGCGGTGCCAGGCTGAGGGGGCGATCAGGAGCGCGGCCGAGATCGCGGTGGCGGTGAGGATCCCGAAGAAGAGGTCGCGTTGAAAGTCCGTGGCCGTCGTGAACCCCTGGGCAAAGGGAACCGTGAGCAAGAACGCGAACAGCACCTGCACCCCCGGGAGGGCGACCCGCAGCTCGTTGAGCAGTTCGATGAGCTCGCGGTTGATCCGCTCCTGCTCGCTCTCGTCAGGCTCGCCGCCGGAGTCGCTTGCCTGGTTGGCCATCTCGGTGCCCTTCTGCTCCGGGGAGCGGTCTCCTGCCCGGGAGACTGCACACCGGGCCTCAGTCGGACTTCGACGGCGTGCCGCTGAGGTTGGGCACGCTGTGGAGCTCGGCTTCGCTTAGCGGCTTCTGGCCCGCGCACCCGGCCGGATCGAGCGGCCCGCGGAGCTCGAAAACCCTCACCGGGCCGTCGCGCAGCACGACCCGGGCGTTGGGGTCGGACTGGGTCCAGCGGCCCTCGGGCGAGTTGCGCAGGCCGCCCGGAAGGTAGGGGTCGAACGTGGTGACGACGTGCGTGAAGCCGCCGGCGTTGATCGCGCGCCGCCACTGGGGGCAGTTGGGGATTCGCAGGTAGGCGTCGTGCGGGCCGCGGGCGCCCAGCCACTGCACCCGGTTCGAGAGGTCGGTGCCGTAGAAGGGGTACTGCGTGAACACGCCGCGAATGCCGCCGACCGCGATCCGCGCGTCGCGGATGTCGCGTGACCATCGCAGCGCCCCGGCGAGATCCTGGGCCTGGCCCGTGTTCTCATACCGGTGGGTGAGGTAATGGTCCTGCTCCTTGTACCCCGCCGCGACCGCGATCCCCAGGGCCACCGCCGCCAGCGCGACCCGCACGCGTACCCGAGCGGCCGGGCCCAGGACGCCGCGTGAGCGCAGGATGTAGACGAAGGCGGCACAGGCGACCACCGCGGCGGCGGCCGCGACGGCCCCCTTGGTGTGGCCCTGCTTCCACTGCACCAGCGAGCCGACCGTGAAGGCCAGCAGGACGGTGAGCGCTGCCAGCACCGCCGCCCGGCGCCTCGGGGTCGCCCGCAGCGCCGGCAGGCAGGGCGCAATCGCCAGGCCCAGCGCTACGGCCGGGGCGAGGTAGCGGACGTTCCACACGAATGAGATCGGCTGCCCCTCCTCGCCCGCTGCGGTCAGCGGCGTGAACAGGTAGGCGACGGCGGTGACGATCACCACTGCCCCCAGCGCCCGCAGGACGGGCTCGCTCCCGCGCCAGAGCGCGAACACGGCCACCGCCAGCATGCCCGCCAGGATCACCGGCCACAGGGTCCCGAACGAGTCGTGCAGGCCGGGCGCGAACCAGTGGCGCCACACGTCGGTGTCGTTCCAGTAGTGGACGACCGCGAAGTCCGGCCGCAGCTGGAAGTCGCGAACGGGGGCCGGCAGGGAGATCGGGCCCACCGAGCCCACGTAGGGGATCGGGTTGCCGACCGCGATCAGGTTGCGCGCGTACCAGTAGCCGCCGGCGGCCAGCATCGGGAGGCCCCACAGCATCGCTGCGCGCACGCGCGCGGCCCGGGGGGCGATCACCACCACACCCACCGTCAGGGCGGCCACCGGCGCCAGGAACGACAGCTTCACGCCCGCGGCCCACCCCGCCGCCAGCCCGGCGACGGCGAGCGTCGCCGGGGCGATCTGTCGTCCGGTCACGTCGGTTGCGGCCGGCGGGGGTCGGCCCCGCCGCGGCCTCTGCGGATCGTGCCGACACCCGTGCCGGCACGGTCCGCTTGGCCGGCGCGGGACCACCCCCGCCGGCCGCGCCGCATACCCGTTGACCAGCAGCGCGGCGGCGGCGAGGATGAAGGCGACGCCGGTGATGTCGTTGAGCGCCTCGCCGGCCTGGAACTCAACCAGCGACTGGGAGCCGAGCGCGACCGAGGCGCCGATCAGCGCCTGTGGGCCGAGCCCGTAGGGCCGGCCGATGCACCAGGCGGCGAGCAGCGCCATCGACAGCCAGCCCAGATTGATCAGTGGCGAGATGCTGTCGCGGTCGAAGAAGAGGATCGGGAGCGCGTGAACGACCTCGGAGTTGGCGGGGTAGAACGAGGCGAGGAAGATCGGGTCGAAGAAGTAGATGTGACCGAGGTAGCCGGTCTGCACGAACCGCGCCGCGAGCGGCATGTGGTACCAGAGGCTGTCGGCGCGGTCCATGCCGGCCGCCAGCGTCCCCAGGGTCGGGACCATCCACCCGGCCGCCAGCGCCGCGCAGGCCAGCACCGCAATCCACGTCGCAAGCCCCGAGGAGGACGGCGCGGGGGGCGCCGCGGCCGGCTGGAGGGACCGGCCGCCCGCCACCTGGGTGGCGAGAAGTCCCGCGCCAACGCCGACCGCGACCAAACAGAAGAGCACGGCGCCCTCCTCGAAGCCCCCGAAGGTGCCCAGCGCCTCCGAGACCCAGGTCAGGCCCACCACCGCCAGCACCGCCTCGGCCAGCCGCGCAGGGGCTCCGGACCATCCCGGCAGCAGCAGGGCGCGCACTCGATAGGCCCCGAAGGCCAGGGCCGCCAGCACCAGCCCCAGCTCGAGGGCGCCCACCAGGTAGGCGCCGACGGTCAGGGTGCGCTCGCCGCTCACGCTCCACCCTGGAGCGTCGCCAGAGCTAGTGGTGCAGGCCGCGCATCACGTAGGAGCGCTCGCCCTCGGCCACCATGCCCAGCTTCCGCGCCGCCTGCGCGGCGGCGCTGGAGTCGTCGAGCGAGGCGGCCTTGGCGGCCAGGCGGCTGTGCTGGCGCTGAAGCTGAGTCAGCTCGTCCTGCTGCGTATGGGAGTCCCGCCAGGCGTCGATGAAGTTGACCGCCGGGTTGACGTAGGAGAACAGGATCACGAACAGCACGATGACCAGGACGACGCGGCCAAGCTTGTCCCAGTGGATGCGGCTTGCCGGCCGTCCCCGGGTTCGCCGGCGTGGTGCCACCCGATAGGCGCGAGCGCTCACGCTCCATGGTTCGGCGCCGGCGCTCTACCTTCCTGCAAAGGCGCCGATGCCCGGATATGAGGCTCGCTCGCCGAGCTCCTCCTCGATCCGCAAGAGCTGGTTGTACTTCGCCACCCGATCCGAGCGCGATGGCGCCCCGGTCTTGATCTGGCCGGCGCCGGTGGCGACGGCCAGATCGGCGATCGTCGTGTCCTCGGTCTCACCCGAGCGATGGGAGATCACCGTCGTGTAGCCCGCATCGTGCGCGATCCCGATCGCCTCCAGCGTCTCGGTCAGGGTCCCGATCTGGTTCAGCTTCACCAGGATGGAGTTGGCGACGCCCTGCTCGATTCCGCGGCGCAGCCGCTCCGGATTCGTGACGAAGAGGTCGTCCCCGACCAGCTGCACGCGCTCGCCGAGCCGCTCGGTGAGGGCCTTCCAGCCGTCCCAGTCCTCCTCGCCCATGCCGTCCTCCAGCGAGACCACGGGATAGCGGCCACAGATGTCCACCCAGTAGTCGGCCAGCTCCGCGGGCGACAGGCTTCGCCCCTCGTGCTCGAGCACGTAGGCGCCGTCGCGGTGCAGCTCGCTGGTCGCCGGGTCGAGGGCGATGAAGACGTCGGTGCCGGGTTCGTAGCCGGCCGCCTGGATGCCGGCCAGGACGGCCTCGAGCGCAGCCTCGTTCGAGGCCAGGTCGGGGGCGAATCCCCCCTCGTCGCCAACCGTGGTTCCCAGACCGCGCTCCTTCAGGGTGCCCTTGAGCGCGTGAAAGATCTCGGCGCCGGCCTTCAAGCCCTCGGAGAAGCTTCGGGCGCCGGCTGGGACGACCATGAACTCCTGGAAGTCGACCTTGTTGTCGGCGTGGGCGCCACCGTTGAGCACGTTCATCATCGGCACCGGCAGGGTGGTGGCCTCGGCGCCGCCCAGGAAGCGGTACAGGGGCTCCCCGGCCTCCGCCGCGGCGGCGCGGGCGACCGCCAAGGAGACGCCGAGAATGGCGTTGGCGCCAAGCCGGGACTTGTTCGGCGTCCCGTCGAGGTCGATCAGGGTGCGATCGATGGCTCCCTGCTCGGTCGCGCGGGCGCCCACCAGCGCGCCGGCGATGTCCTGGTTGACGTTGGAAACGGCCTTGGCGACGCCCTTGCCGTTCCACGCGTCACCGCCGTCGCGCAGCTCGGTCGCCTCGAACTCGCCGGTCGAGGCGCCGGAGGGGACGGCGGCGCGCCCCTGCGCCTCGGAGTCGAGCGTCACCTCGACCTCGACCGTGGGGTTTCCCCGCGAGTCGAGGATCTGGCGTGCGTGGATGCGCTCAATCGTCGGCATGGTCGCGGAAGTTTGCCAGGGCGTTGGTTCACCCGCCGCGCAGTGGGTAATGACGAAACGACGGCCGAATCGTCAGCGAGAGCAAGAGCTGGGCCATCGAAGGGAGTCGAAAATGAGCGCAGGTGCAGTTGTTTTGATCGTGATCGCCGCCGTAATCGTGATCGCTTTGCTCGCGGTGGCCCTGAGGAGGGGGCGTGAGCGGAGGCTGGACGACCGCCGCCAAATCGCGACCGAGCACCGCGAGGAGGCGGCCTCGCGCCGGTTGGGAGCGGAAAAGGAGGCCGCAGTGGCCGACGAGCAGGCTGCCCGTGCACGCCGGGAGGCCGCCGAGGCCGAAGAACGTTCCCGTGCGGCCAAGCGGGAGCAAGAGACGGCGCGCGCACACACCGAGCATGCCGCAGAGGTCGACCCCGACACGGAGTCACGCGACGATCGAGACCCCTCGGCGAGTCCTCGACGCACCAGCCCGTGACCTAGCCGTTTTCGGCCCGCGCGAGCCGGTTGCCTAGTCGCTTTCGAATTGGTCATCGAATTGGTCACGGAAGCGATGCGTAGCGGCGCGCAGCGCCAACTCCGGGTCGACCCGGAGACGGCGCGCTACGTCAACGAGCGCGAATAGCGCGTCGCCCAGCCAGGCCTCGGCCGCGTCGCGAAGCTCGGGGTCGATCCGCTCCTGCGGCTCGGCTCCCTGCAGGGCGGCGGATGCCGCCCGGCGCTGGACCTTGCGCGCATAGAGCAGGGAGGGAAGGTTCTCGGGCACGTCGGCGAACGGCTCGTCCGTGCCCCTCCCCTCCTCGTCACGCTTGATCCGGTCCCAGTTCTGTAACACCTGCCCGGCCGTCTTTGCCTCCGCTTCCCCGAATACATGCGGATGGCGGCGGATCAGCTTCTGAACCGTGCCCTCGGCGACCTGGGCGAGGCCGCCCGCGCCGCGCTCCTCGAGCAGCAGGGCCAGGAAGTGAACCTGGAATAGGACGTCGCCGAGCTCGTCCACGAGCTTGGAGTCGTCGCCGGCGTGTGCGGCGTCGGCCAGCTCGTAGGCCTCCTCCACCGTATGGGGGACGATCGAGCGCTCGTCCTGCTCGCGGTCCCAGGGGCACTCGCGGCGCAACCGGCGGGTGATCTCGTCGAGGCGGGTGAGCGCCGGGAGCGCGTCGCTGGCCACCGGCGGTGGGCTAGGGGGCGGCGCCCTGCGGCACCGCTCCTGGCGGCAGCGGCGCCCCGCCGGGGCCGATGACGCCCGGCGGGGCGGCGGCCACGGGGCTGATCGGCCCCTGCGGCAGGGCTGCAGGCTGCTGACCCGCGAACACGGCCGCCTGTCCGGGCGAGACCACCGGCCTGGAGAACACCGGGGCCGAGCCTTCGGCCTGCTGGGGGCTGGGCGTGAAGTTCTCGCACTGGCTGACCACGTAGTCGTCGGCGCAGAAGGTCCGCGAGGTCCACTTCTCGGTGAAATCCTGCTGGAAGTCCTGTGCCATCTGCTGCTGGACTCCCTGCGCGAGCTGGTCCCCGATCTGCTTGCTGGCCTCGTCGAGCGGCGTCGTCTCCGCGGGGGTGATCTTCTCGACCTGGATCAGGTAGAAGAAGCCCGCCTGGCCCTCGAACGGGCCGACGAGCTCTCCCTCGGCGGCGGCGAAGATCTGCTCCTTCGACGGCCGGGTCGTCCTGCCCCTCGGCGACGCCGGAGCGCAGGCCGCCGGTGTCCTGGGTCGCCTTGTCGGTGGAGAAGCGCGCCGCGACCTTCTTCCAGCTCTCCGGGGAGTCGTCCTGCTCCAGCAGCGACTTGGCCTGCTCCACCTTCGCCTGGTCCTTGTTGACGATCTGGCGCACGTCACGCGTCTCGGGCTGCTCGAACTGGGACTTGTTGGCCTCGTAGTAGTCCTCGATCTCTGAATCGGAGACCTCCGGCGGGGAGTCCTGGGGAAGGACCTGCCCCTGGATCTCGTTCCCAAGCAGCTGCAGCTCGGCCTGCCCCCGCGCCTGCTCGGGCGTGAAGCTGGGCCTGCTTCAGGGCCTGCCGGAACCCCTTCTCGCCGCCGAACTGCTTCTTCAGCTGCTCGACCTGGTTGTCGATCTCGCTGTCCGAGAGGGTGATCCCGCGCTCCTCCGCCTCGCCGCGCACCCAGCGTCCCGTCAGCAGGTTGGACATCGCCGACTCGCGCAGCGCCGCGTACTGGGGGCTGGACGGCGGCGGGACCTTGCCTTGCCCGCCCGACGCTGCCGCCTGTGCCAGCGCCGTCTGGAACTCCTCCGTGGTGATGTGGCCATCCGGCGCGTCCTCGACCACCGCCACGTCGTCCGAGGGCACGCTCGGGTCGCCGATCCCCTGGGCGATCGCCACGACGACGAAGAAGGCCACCAGGAAGACGGCCAGGACGCCGGCGGCCACGATCCGCTTGTCGGAGACTCGCGCGCGCAAGAGGGTCGGGAGCATAACGACCCTGCATTACGCGCCCCTAAGTTGTGCCCGTCAGGCGGCGAGGGGCTCCGCAATCGCCTCGCCGACCTCGTCGGCGAGCCGCAGCACCGCGGCAAGGCGGGCGCCGGGATCGTCGGGGACGCGGAGCGACAGGGTCTTGATCCGCGACTCGTAGATCGCCTCCGGAATCCGCTCCCGCAGGCGGCCTACGGCCGCCGCGTCGAGCTCGAGCGGGGTTGCCGACAGCCGCTCGCCGCGGAACTCGACCGCGCGGGCGCCCAGGCCCCCCAGCTCGATTCGCCCGCGCTGCAGCTCGAGGAGATTCTCGACCGGCTTCGGCAGCGGCCCGAACCGGTCGCGGAGCTCGTCGCGAAGCGCGCGCAGCTCGCCGGGCTCGCGCGCTCCCGCCACCCGCCGGTGGACGTCGATCTTGGCTGCCTCGAAGGGGATGTAGTCGGCGGGCAGGTAGGCGTCGACGTCGACGTCCAGCCTCACCTGGGCCTCGGCCGCCCCGGCACCGTCTGCGGAGCGAAGCTCCTCGACCGCGTCGTCGAGCAGCGACACGTAGAGCTCGAAGCCAACCGCCGCCACGTGGCCCGACTGCTCCTCGCCCAGCAGGTCGCCGGCCCCCCGCAGCTCCAGGTCGCGCATCGCGATCGCGAACCCGGAGCCCAGCTCCGTGTAGTCCGAGAGCGTGGCGAGGCGGGCCGCGGCCTCGGGGCTGAGCGCCTCGGCCGAGGGATAGAGGAGGTAGGCGTAGGCGCGCTCGCGCGACCGGCCCACCCGCCCGCGGATCTGGTAGGCCTGGGCGAGGCCGAGCTCGTCGGCGCGCTCGACGATCAGCGTGTTCGCCTGGGGGATGTCCAGGCCGGACTCGATGATCGTCGTCGCCACCAGGCAGTCGGCCTCGCCGCGCAGGAACTCCAGCATCGTCCGCTCCAGATCGCGCTCGTCCATCTGCCCGTGGGCCTCCGCGAAGCTGACGCCCGGACACAGCGCGCGCAGGTGCTCCGCCACCTCGTGCAGGGTCTCGATCCTGTTGTGGAGGAAGAAGGCCTGGCCGCCGCGGTCCGCCTCGCGCTCGATCGCCCTGCGCACCAGCTCCTCCTCGTATGGGCCGACGTAGGTGCGAATCGGCCGGCGTCCCTCGGGCGGGGTCTCGATCACCGAGATGTCGCGCAGCCCGGCGAGGCTCATCTGCAGGGTGCGGGGGATGGGCGTCGCGGACATCGAGAGCACGTCAACCCTGAGCTTCAACTGGCGCAGGAGCTCCTTCTGCCGGACGCCGAAGCGCTGCTCCTCGTCGACGATCAGGAGCCCGAGGTCTGGGGCGCGGACGTCGCGCGAGAGCAGCCGGTGGGTGCCGATCAGGATGTCCACCTTGCCCTCGGCGAAGCGCGCCAGCGTCTGGCGCACGACGGCCGGCCGGCGCAGCCGCGACACCATCTCGACCTCGATCGGGAAGTCTGCCAAGCGCTCTCTGAAGGTGCCCAGGTGCTGCTGGGCGAGGATCGTCGTCGGGACGAGCATCATCACCTGCTTGCCCTCCGAGGCGGCCTTGTGCGCGGCCCGCAGCGCGACCTCGGTCTTGCCGTAGCCGACGTCGCCGCAGATCAGGCGGTCCATTGGCCGCTCCGTCTCCATGTCGCCCTTCACCGCCTCGATCGCCTCCAGCTGGTCCGTCGTCTCGCGGTACGGGAAGGACTGCTCCAGCGTCAACTGCCATTCGCCGTCGGGCGGGAACGCGTAGCCGCGGCGGGCGCGGCGCTCGGCGTAGAGGTTGAGCAGCTCTCCGGCCAGCTCGCGCGCGGCCCGGCGCGCCCGGGTCTTGACGCCCTCCCAGCGCTTGGAGCCCAGCGCCGAGAGCTGGGGTGGCTCGCCGCCGGTGCCTACGTAACGGGTGATCTTGGCGAGCTGGTCGGTGGGGGCGAAGACCCGGTCGTCGTCGCGGTATGCGAGCTCCAGGTAGTCGCGGGTGACGCCGGCCACGGTCTTGGTCTCGAAGCCGGCGAAGCGGGCGATCCCGTGGTCCTCGTGGACCACGTGGTCGCCCACCCGCAGGTCGGTGAAGGCCGCCAACCGGCCGCGCGCCGGCGCCGCGGCGGCGGCCTGCCGGCGGTGCACCAGCCGCCGGAACGGGATCAGGGCCAGCTTCAGCTCGGGCGCGATGAAGCCCTCGGACAGCCCCGCCTCGGCGAACGCCAGCTCGCCCTCGCCGGGGGGTCGCCCGCCGTCGAGGAAGGCGGCGTCGAGCCGCTTGAGGTTGTAGCGGGCCCGTTCGGCCTCGCCGCGATGCTCGAATGTGACCACGACGCGGTAGCCCGCGCCCAGCTCCTGCTGGAGCCGCCCCTCGGCCTCCGCGAGGCTGCGGGCGGCCGAGCTCGGGGGCCAGGACCGGAACCACAGGTCCTCGCCGGAGTGAATGGTGGAGACCGCGATCGCGGCCCGCTCGGCCAGCGGCTCGGCGACGTCGACGTACAGGCGCCGCGCGTCGGCGTCGCGCATAGTCGCCGTGACGTCGTCCCAGTGGTCGCGGAGCGCGGTCTTGATCTCCTCGGCAGCGGTGACGAGCACCGCCGCCTCGGAGGGAATCAGGTCCAGAGGAGCACTGAAGCTGTCGAGCGGCAGGAGCTCCGCGAGATCGGGCCGCTCCTCGTCGTCCTCGAGAGCGAGCTCCGCCAGCTCCCGGTGCTGGGAGGCGAGCTCGGCGGCAGGCGACAGCTCAATGCGCTCCGCCTCGCCGAGGGAGCGCTGGGTGAAGGTCGAGAACCAGCGGATCGACTCGACCTCGTCGCCGAACAGCTCCAGGCGCGCCGCCCTGTCCTCGGTGGCCGGAAAGACGTCGAGGATCCCCCCGCGGATCGCGAACTGCCCTCTCTCCTCCACCTGGTCGGTGCGCTCGTAGCCGGCCTCGACCAGAAGCCCGCCGACCTCGCCGAGGTCGACCTCCTCGCCCCGCGCCAGGGTGAAGCCCGCCGGGCGCAGCGAGGCGTCCGGCACCGCCTCGGCGAGGGCAACCGCGCTGGCGACCACCAGCGCGGGGTCGGAGTCGGTGAGCGCGAGACTCTCCGAAGGGGGCTGATCCTGGGCCGAGCGCGAGCCATTTTCCTGGGCCGAGCGCGACCATTTGATATTGCGTCCAGGGCCGCGATTCGCAGCCCGATCAGGTGCGGGGGCGGCGCCACATGGGACACGTAGCCGGTGCCCCGCGACGGGTAGTAGCGCACGCGGCGCGGCGCCAGATAGGCGCGAAGCTCCCGAGCCAGGTCCCGCGCGCCGATGTCGTCGGCCGCCACCACCAGCACCGGGCGCCCTCCGAGCCCCTCCCCCGCCTCGATCAGCGCTGCGAGCAGGTACGGCTGGATCGAGGCCGACATGTGCACGGGCGCCGCCCCGCCGTTGCGGGCAGCCTCGGCCAGGGAAACGAACCGCTCGTCCTCGAGAGCGATGTCGAGTAGGGGCCGAAGGGTCATGGGTCGAGTAGGGGCCGAAGGGTCATGGCGTGAAGCGAAGGCTCATCGGTGCGAGTGACTGGTCAAGTTGCGTTTGTCATGCCTGTTCGTTTGTTCATGCCTGTTCGTTGCTGGATGCGGGCACGACGAAGGACCGGATCGGCGTCCGGCCGAAAACGCCGGCCGTATGTGGCGGCCGGCACGGAGATTCTAGGAGGCGGACCCGGCCGCCTTGGCGCGATGGCCGAATTTCGATTCCATGTGAATCGCTATTCGGCCATCGATGGAGTCGACCGGGATCGCGGGGGCTCCGCTAAGCCTCGTACGGCAGTCCCGGTCCCGAACGCTGCCACTCGACCTGGCCCTCGCCCTCGGCCCGCGAGCGCTGCTCGACGCCGTCCCACTCGTGAAGCAGGCGCTTCAGGCGGGCGACGGCCTCCGGCGGGTGCTCGGCGATCGCCGCCGCCAGGCCCAGCGCGTGCTCCTCGGTGGCAGCAGCGGGGGCGACCCTGTGTACGAGCCCCCAGCGCAGCGCCTCCTCGGCGCCGACGTCCTTGGCGGTCAAGAGCAGGTACTTCGCCACCGAGAGGCCGCAGAGGGTGACCAGCCGGGCAGGGCCGACGGGGACCCCGAGCGCCGCGCCCGGAAAGCGCATTCGCAGATTCGAGCCGCCGACCCGCAGGTCGCAGGCAACGGCGATCTCCGCGCCGCCGCCGACGCACGAGCCGTGGCAGGCGGCGACGGTGGGCTTGGGGAAGCCGGTCAGCTCGTCGTAGAGGCGGGCGAACAGCTCCATGCGGTGGACCCGGCCGTCGGCGTCGAGCTGCTCGCGGACGTCGGCGCCGGCCGAGAGCCCCATGTGGTCGGTGGACGAGACCACCAGGACGCGGACGCTCTCGTCCTCGCGGGCCACGGCCAGGTGCCCGAGGATCTCCTCCAGCATCTGGGTGTTGAGCGCGTTGCGCGCCTCCGGCCGGTCGAGCCGCAGCAGCGCGACCCCCGCCTGGTCCACGTCGTAGACCGTGAGCGTCACTGCGACGGCTCCTGGGCCAGCTCTCCCACCAGGCGCTCGGCCTCGTCGGCGGCCCGCTGCACCAGCTCGCGCACCTGCTGGTCGGGCTCGGCGAAGCGCGAGAGGACATAGGCGGAGACGACCTCGGGATCGGTCGAGTCGGGACGCCCGACGCCGGCCCGGACCCGCCAGAAGTCGGGGCCTCCGAGGCCCTGGGCGAGGCTCTTCAACCCGTTGTGCCCCGCAAGCCCGCCCCCGAGCCGGGCGCGAACCTCGCCGAACGGCAGGTCGATCTCGTCGTGGACGACCAAGGTCCGGTCAAGGGGCACCTTCAGAGCCCCGCGCGCCGGCCCGGCGGAGGTCCCCGACTCGTTCATGTACGTCTGGGGGACCAGGACGGCCACCGGCGGCCCGCCGGGCCCGGCGCGCCCCTCGGTGATCAGCCCGCGAAAGCGCTCCTTCGCCTTCGGCATCTGCCACCGGCGGGTGAGCTCGGCGGCCACCTCGAAGCCGACGTTGTGGCGGGTGCCCGCGTAGCGCGATCCCGGGTTGCCGAGGCCCACCACCAGCAGGCGCTGGCCGCCCGCCGAGACCGCGGGCTGCTCCTGCTCTCCACCGCGACGCAACCGGCGAAGAAGCGACAGCGGGCGCTACTCCCCCTCGTCGCTGGATCCGCCCTCGGCGGGCGCCTCGCCCTCCTCGCCCTCGGGGGCCTCCTCGCCCTCGGGCACCTCGCCCTCCTCGCCGACCAGCTCGGTCTCCTCCTCGAGCTCCGGCTCGGGCTCCTCCTCCACCCGCGGTGGCGACAGGGTGGCGATCGTCACCTCGTCGGGATCGTCGACTGCAAACTGGACACCCTCAGGGGCGCTCACCGCGCTGAGCTGGAGCGTGTCGCCAATCGACATCCCGGAGACGTCCGCCGGGATGCTCTCGGGAATCGCCGTCGGCAGGGCCTCGATCGTGATCTGGTGCGTGACGTGCTCCAGCACGCCGCCCTCCTTGACGCCGGGGGCGTCCTCCGACCCCAGCAGCTCGATCGGGACCTCGGCCTCAATCTCCTCGTCGAGTCTGACCTCGAGCAGGTCCAGGTGGACCAGCGAGCCTCGCACAGGATCGCGCTGCTGCTCCTTGACCACGACCGGGGTGGCCCCCGAGCCGTCGAACTCGAGGTCGATCAGGGCGCCACCGTGGGTCAGCGCGTTGCGCGCCACGCGCTCTGGCACCTGAAACGCGCGTGCCTCCTCGCCCCCGCCGTAGACGACGCCGGGAACCAGGCCGGAGCGGCGCAGGCGGCGGCTTGTGCGAGAGCCGAACTCGCTGCGTTCCGAGACCTTCAGGGTAGTGCGATCAGAAGCCATCCGGCATAGGAGAATAGAGGCATGCCCGAGGACAAGATCCCCAAGGGCCGGATCCGGCGCTCGGCGAAGCTGGGCTCGGCGATCGGCAGCCAGGCAACCCGCTATGCCGGCACCAAGGCGGCCAACGTGACCCGCTCCAGCGAGCAGTCGGAGCGGCGACTGGAGGCTCGACACCTGGAAACGGCGGTGAGGATGGCCTCGGTCCTGGGGGAGATGAAGGGAGTGGCGATGAAGATGGGGCAGCTGGCCTCATTCGTCGACACCGAGTTCCTGCCCCCCGAGTACGCGGAGCTCTACCAGGAGCAGCTCGCCCATCTCCGCACCTCCGCTCCCCCGATGCCATGGGAGAAGGTGCGCAAGGTCCTGGACGAGGAGTACCTCGGGGAGCCGCTCGACGAGTTGTTCGCCGAGATCGAGCGCGAGGCCTTCGCCGCCGCATCGATCGGCCAGGTGCATCGCGCCACGCTTCACGACGGCCGCATGGTGGCGGTCAAGATCCAGTACCCCGGCGTCGCCGACGCGCTCGAGTCCGACCTGCGCAACGCCGGCATGATCGTGCGGCTGGCGCGGGCGTTTGCCCCCGGGCTCGACGCCAGGGCGGTCGCCGAGGAGCTCCGCCTGCGAGTCATGGAGGAGCTCGACTACGAGTATGAGGCGCAGACCCAGCGCGCCTTCGCGCGCGCCTATCGTGGCCACCCGTTCATCTACGTGCCCGACGTGCTCACCCGTCTGTCGCGCCGCCGGGTGCTGGTCACCGAGTACGTCGAGGGGCTCGGCTTCGAGGATGTGAAGCGGCTGCCGCAGGACGATCGCGACCGCTTCGGCGAGATCGTCTTCCGGTTCAGCTTCGGCTCGATCTATCACCTGCAGCAGTTCAACGCCGATCCCCACCCCGGCAACTACATCCTGATGCCGGACGCGCGGGTCGCCTTCCTCGACTACGGGATGACCAAGCGACTGGACCGCGAGCAGATCGAGTTGGAGCAGCGAGCGGTCGACGCCGCCGCGCGCCGCGACCCCGAGGCGCTCCGCGAGGCGCTGCACGACCTGGGCTTCGTCAAGAATCCGTCGAAGTTCGACGCCGAGCGGCTGATGGAGCACGTGATGGTTGTCGGCGGCTGGTACCTGGACGACCGCGAGATCCAGCTGACGCCGAGGCGCGTGATGAAGGTGATCGAGTCCACTTCTGACCCCCGCTCGGAGTACTACGACCTGATGCGCCGCGAGAGCATCCCCGCCGAGGAGCTGATGGGCCGGCGGATGGAGACCGGCGTGCTGGCGGTGCTGGCGCAGCTACGCGCAACGCGCAACTGGTACCGGATCATCCGCGAGTGGATCTACGCGGACCCGCCCGCCACCGAGCTCGGCGAGCTCGAGTGGGCCTACTTCGAGGAGCGGGGCGAGCGAAGGGTGCCGGGCCTCGCCTGGCGCGGGTAGCGCGACCCATCGATTCAGGCCTGCGCCTCCTCGGGCTCGGCGACGCGCTCCGGCAGCAGCCGGCCCCCGACGAAGAACAGCGAGATCAGGAAGCCGAGCACCGCGGCGATGGCGACGAACCTGAACCCTGCCTGAACCCCGGTGGCGAACGACTCGCGGACGATCCCAGTGATCGTGGCCTGGACCGAGGAGCCGAGCTGATGCAGGGCGGCAGTCCCGGAGTCGGTGCCGGCCAGGACGCCGTGCAGCACCGCCGTCTGGTGATCGGTCAGATGGCTGCCGGCGGCGTCCGCCTTGTCGGAGAGCTCGTTCTCGGAGGAGAGGGTGAAGATCGTGGTCGTGATCCCCAGCCCGATCGCGCCCCCCGCGATCTGGAACATGTAGATCAGCCCGCCCGCGAGGCTGGCTCGCGAGGGATCGAGCGCGGTGACCCCGGCGGTGGTGACCGAGGAGTAGAAGAAGCCGGCGCCGATCCCGGTCACGGCGAGTCCAGGGACCAGCGCGCCGTAGCCGGACTCCGCGTCGACCATCGACAGCAGGAAGGGGCCAACCGCAAGCCCGGCGGCGCCGAGCGTGATCGTCGGCTTCGGGCCCAGCCGCTGGTACACGGGTCCGGCGAGGAACGAGACGAGGGCGAAGGTCCCGAGCATCGGCACCATGCCCAGCCCGGCTTCGAGCGCCGAGTAGTCGAGGATCTTCTCCATGAACTGCGGCGCGTAGAGCACGGTGGCGAAGAAGACCGCCGACATCAGGAGCACCGTGAGACAGGCAGAGCGAAACTCGACGTTGCGGAACACGTCCGCCGGCACCAGGGCGCTCTTTCGCATCCGTGGCTCGATCAGGGCAAACGCGACGATGAGAGCCACCGCGACGACCAGCATCGCGATCACCCTGGCGTCGCCGAAGCCCCAGTCGGCGGCCTGGTCGAAGGCGAGTAGAACCAGCAGCAGCCCGATCGAGAGCGTGGCGATGCCCGGGTAGTCGATCCGCTGGTCCTCCACCTCGGGACGCGGCTGATGGACCTTGAGCCAGGTGACGAGCACCGCAAATGCGGCGATCGGCACGTTCAGGTAGAAGATCCAGCGCCAACTCAGCTCGTCGGTCATCAGGCCGCCGAGCAGGGGCCCCATCGCGTTGCCGATCCCAGCTGCTCCCAGGATCAGGCCGCCCGCCAGCCCCGCCTTCGACTCCGGGAGCGCCGCGTAGGTCATCCCCAGGATCGCCGGCCACATCAGCGCTGCGCCGATCGCCATCCCGACCCTGGCCGCGATCAGCCACGGCGCATCCGGGGCGACGCCGCCCAGCAGCGAGAAGCCGGCGAACAGGGCGCTGCCGACGAAGAAGGCGCTGCGGCGCCCGAACAGGTCGGCGAGCCTGCCGCCCGTGACGATCGCCATCCCGAACACGAGGCAGTAGGCGTTGATGACCCACTGCACGGTGCCGACGTCGACGTTGAAGTCCTCCTCGATCGCGGGCAGCGCGACGTTCAGCGCCGTGAAGTCGTTGGCGATCACGATCACGCCGAGCCCCATGGCGATCAGCGCCACGGCGGTGCCCGGGGCGACCCGGTCGGTGTCGGTCGACGCGGCCGGCGCCGGCGCCGCTGGCTCGCTGGCCGCGGCGTGCGCGCGATGGGCTCCCCCGAACGGCACCGCGTCACTGTAGCCGCGGGCACTGACGATTCCTGCGCGCCTCAAGTCAGGGCCCGCGCGGGCCGAGAAAGCAATCGTGGGCCGCATTCGCAGAGGCTGGGAGCTGACCAAGAAGAGCTGGGCGCTGCTGCGCGAGCACCGGTCCCTGCTGCGATTCCCGATCTACGGCGCCCTGGCCACCCTGGTGGTCCTGGCGGTGACCCTGTTGCCCGGGCTGTACTTGATCGACGCCAAGTCATCGGTGGCGGGCGGCGTGGTGCTGATCGCGGTCGGCCTGTACCTGTCGTCGTTCGTGGGCATCTACTTCAGCGTCGCCCTGGCAGCCACGGCCGACCAGATCTTCCGGGGGCATGAGGCGAGCGTCGCCGACGGCCTCGCCGTCTCCCGCGGCCGCCTGGGCGCGATCGCCGGCTGGGCGGCCCTCTCCGCCCTGGTCGGGGTCTTCTTCGCCGCCCTCGAGAGCGCGACCAAGGTCGGCGGGCAGCTCGCCGGCTTCCTGCTGAACGCCGCCTGGTCGCTGATCACCTTCCTGGCGGTGCCCGTGATCGCGATCGAGGGCACCGGCCCGTTGACCACGGTGAAGCGCTCGGCGAGCCTGTTCCGAACCCGCTGGGCAGGGCAGGTGACCGGCAACGTGGCCATCGGCGGCATTGTGGGGCTGCTGGGAATGCTGCCGGCGATCGCGATCACGGTGGCCGGGATCGCGCTGTGGTCGTCGAACGGCAACGGCGACGAGATCGCGGCGGGCGCCGTGCTGATCGCCGTCGGCGTCGCCCTGTTCCTGGTCAGCATGCTCGCGATCCGGGCGCTGAGCGGCATCTTCGGCGTCGCGCTCTACCGCTTCGCCGCCGACGGAGAGCCGACCGGCGGGTTCACCGCCGGCGAGCTCGAGTCGGCCGTGCGCACTCGCTAGCAGCGAGCGTCGTCACCGCTCAGAGATCCGCGAACAGGCGAGGGTCGTTGGTGCAGAGCCCGTCGACGCCAAGCGCTGCGAGCTTTCGCATCCGGGGGAGGTCGTCCACGGTCCAGGCGATCAACTCCAGATCGGCGGTATGGCAGGCGCGGACCAGGCGCTCAGTGATCACCGGGTGGTAGGCCCACACGGAGCGCACGCCGAGCCCCGGCGCCCTGGCGCCGGACGATCCCCGGCAGGCGCGCCCGAAGCGAGACCAGGGCGCCGATCACCAGCGGCTTCGCCCACCAGATCGTCGACCAGTCGCGGCTGATCTTCGGCACCGTCCAGCCCAGAGGCAGGCCCGGCTCCAACCGCCGCAGCTCGCGAAGGCTGGAGAGCTCCATGGTCGAGACCCTCGCTCGCTCCAGCAGGCCGCGCTCGCGGAGCGCCTGGGTCAGCTCGCCCTCGCGGCCGGCGATCTTCAGGTCGCAATCGATCTCGACCCGATCGAGCGACGGCCGGGTGAAGGCGTCGAGCGCCTGGTCGAGCGTCAGCGCCTCGCGGCGCGCCGCGTCACCCCAGTCGTGGGCGACCAGCAGCGGCCCTCCGGGAGCGGCCGCCGGTCCCGCCGTGGCCCGGCGCCAATCGCCCCCATCGTCGAAATCGGCGCGCGGGCGCAGCACGTCCAGCTCGATCATCTCGGCGCCTGCTGCGACCGCCGCCTCGAAGCTCTCGAGGGTGTTTCCGGGCCGAATCGAGTCGGCGCCCTTGTGGCCGATCCGCTTCAAGCGCCGAACTGTAGAGGCGCCGAGTACAGCCGGCTGCAGCGCTGAGAATTGGGTGGCTGTGCCGGATGCAGCCGTGGCTCGGACGCCCTGGTAGTGTCGTCGGCCTGATTGGTCTGCGGGGAGCCAAGATGAAGCGCCTGTCGTTGCCGGCGGCCGTCGCCGCCGCCTTCGCCCTCCTCACTGGGTCGGGGAGCGCGTTGGCCGCGAGCGCACAGCCGCTCTCCCCCTCCCCACTCGACTTTCCCGCGGCCTTCACGGTGACGCCGGACGGCGGCCGCATCCTCTTCGGCGAGCGCTTCACGGGCCGCATCAGGCGGCTCGACCCCGCCACGGGGACGAGCACGCCGTTCTTCACCGTCCCCAACGTGGCGACCGCCGGCTACCAGGGGCTGCTGGGCCTGGCCCTCCATCCGAGCTACCCCAGCGACGGTCGCGTGTGGGCGTTCGTCACCCGCACGGTGTCGGGGACGGCGAGGAACCAGCTCGTGCGAATCAGTGCCGACGGCAGCGGCTTCGCGGTCCTGCGCAGCCTCCCGACCGGCGAGCTCCGCGACGGCGGCCGGATCATGTTCGGCCCCGACGGCAAGCTCTACGTCGTCGTCGGGGACCGCGAGAGCCCGGCGCCTCGCCCAGAACCTGGGCAGCCTGGCCGGGAAGGTGCTGCGGCTGAACCCGGACGGCACGGTGCCGTCCGACAACCCGCGCGCGGGAAGCCCGATCATCGGCTACGGCTTTCGCAACTCCTTCGGGTTCACCTTCGATCCGCAGAACGGGCGCCTTTGGGCAGACGGACAACGGCCCGCACTGCAACGACGAGATCAACCTCGTCCCCCGCCTCACGCTCACCAACTTCGGCTGGGGGCCGTCGCAGACCTGCAGCTCGCCGCCCCCGGCGCCGCGCAACACCAACCGCGACGGGCCCAACCCGGTGCTGCCGAAGCTCTTCTTCGCCAACCCGCCGGCGCTGACCGGGGCCGCCTTCTGCGATCTGTGCGGGCTCTCGAGCGCCGGCCAGCTCTTCTTCGGCGACTACGTCACCGGGACGATCCGCCGCGCCAGTCTGACCTCCGACCGCATGGACATCGCATCGCAGGCGCCGTTCTACGACCATCCCGGCTCCGTGATCTCCGTCGAGACGCCGCTCGACGGCGGCCCGATCTACTTCAGCACCAGGACGAACATCTTCCGGCTGGGCCCCTGACCGGCGAATAGGCGGCGACGGCCGGGCACCGTCAGCTCGGCGCCCCGACCGCCAGCGCCACAGCGCTAGAACAGCTGGTTCTCGCCGGCGAAGATCTCGCTGACCGAGTCGTCCGCGAAGATCCGGCGGATCGAGTCGGCGAGCGTCTGGGCCGTCGACAGCACGGTGATGTTGTCGGGCGCGCCGGGACGCAGCGGGATGGTGTCGGTGACCACGATCCGCTCGATGCCCGACTCCTCGTAGGCCAGGCGCTCGTACGCGGGCCCGGAGAAGACGCCGTGGGTGGCGGCGGCGATCACCCGCGCCGCGCCTTCCTCGAGCACCGTCCGCGCGGCCGCGCCGAGCGTGCCGGCGGTGTCGATCATGTCGTCGACGAGCACTGCGGTCTTACCCATCACGTCGCCGACCACGTAGCCGATCTCGGCGACCTGCTGGGCAGGGCGCTCCTTCTCCATCACCGCCCAATGGGTGCCGATCTTGCGCGCGAAGTTGCGCGCCATCTTCACCCGCCCGGCGTCCGGCGAGACGATCACGATGTCCTCGGTGAACGCCTGGTCCATGAACCACTGGGTGAGCATCGGCATCGCGGTCATGTGGTCCACGGGAACGTGGAAGAAGCCCTGGATCTGGCCGGCGTGGAGGTCCATGGTCAGCACCCGGTCGACACCCACGCCCTCCAGGCACTTGGCGACCACCCGCGCGGAGATCGGCTCGCGAGGCGCCGACTTCTTGTCCTGGCGCGCATAGCCGTACCAGGGCATCACCGCGATGATCCGGTGCGCCGAGGCGCCCTGGGCGGCGTCGATCATCATCAGCAGCTCGGCGAGGGCGTCATTGGGGGTCATGCCGTGCGCCTGGTTGGCCGACGTCGACTGGACGAGGAACACGTCGGCGCCGCGGATCGACTCCGTGTAGCGGCAATAGACCTCTCCGTTGGAGAACGTCTGAAGCTTGACCTCGCCCATGTCCACGTCCAGGTGGCCGGCGATCTTCGCGGCCAGCTCCATCGACGCGCGCCCGCCGAACACCATCAGGCGCTTCGTGTAGTCCTGGGGGATCGAGCTGACCAGCCCGGGACGCTCCTCGAGCGTGCTCATGAGTCCTGCTCCTGCTCCTTGGCCTCTTTCGCTCGCCGTTCCGCGTAGCCCTCGATGTTTCGCTGCTCGCTGCGGGTGACCCCAAGCGCCTTCGCCGGGACGTCCTCTCGAATCACCGCGCCAGCGCCAGTGTAAGCCTCGTCGCCGACAGCGACCGGGGCGACCAGCGAAGTGTGCACAGAAATTCGCGCTCCCTCCCCGATCTTCGTTCGGTGCTTTTTAACGCCGTCGTAGTTCGCGGTGATCGTTCCGGCGCCGAGGTTGGAGCCGGCCCCGACGTCCGCGTCGCCCACGTAGGACAGATGGGGAACCTTCGCCCCCTCGCCGATCTCCGAGTTCTTGATCTCGACGAAGGTCCCGGCCTTGGCCCCCTTGCGCAGCCTGGCGCCGGGGCGCAGGTAGGCGAATGGCCCGACCTGGCAGCCATCCGCGACGTCGCACTGGACCAGGTAGGAGTGCGGAGCGGTGACCTCGGCGCCGAGAATCGAGTCGATCAGGGTCGTGTGCGGGCCAACGGCACTGCCGCGCCCCACACGGGTGCGGCCGCGCAGGGTGGTGCCCGGCTCGATCACGGCGTCCGCCTCGATTTCGACGTCGGCGTCGATCCAGGTGCTGCCGGGGTCGGAGATGGTGACGCCGGCGAGCATGTGGCGCTCGAGGATGCGCCGGCGTGCCTCGGCGGTGACCACCGCGAGCTCGACGCGGGTGTTGATTCCGATGTTGACGCTGACCTCGTCCACCTTGTGAACCAGGACCCTCAGGCCCTGGTCACGAAGAGCGGTCAGCACGTCCCCGATGTAGTACTCGCCGGCGGCGTTGTCGTTCGTGATCCGTCCCAGGGCGTCGGCGAGCGCCACCCCCTCGAACGCGAACATGTTCGTGTTGACCTCGTGGATCGCCAGCACCTCCGGCGGAATGTCCTCCGGATGCTTGGTCTCGACGACGCGCTCGAACTCGCCGTTCGGATCGCGGACGACCCGGCCGAGCCCCTCCGGGTCGTCACGGTCGAGGGTGACCACGGTGGCAGCGGCGCCGCCGCCGCGGTGGAAGTCGACCAGGCTTTCGATCAGCCCCGCCGGGACCAGCGGATGATCGGCGTTCATCACCACCACGGTCTCCGAGTCGCGCACCACGTCGAGCGCCGCCCGCACCGCCCCCCCGGTCCCGTCGGGCTGCGGCTGCACGACCGTCTCGGTGCCCTCTGGAAGGGCGCCGGAGAGGTCGCGGTCGGGCGAGACGATCACGCAGACGCGCCCGGCGCCGGACTCGCGCGCGGCGAGGACCGCCCAGGCGATCATCGGTCGCCCGCAGATCGGGTGCAGGACCTTCGGCACCGACGAGCGCATCCGCGTCCCCTCGCCGGCGGCCATGATCAGGACCGTGGGCCCGTCTTTCACCTTCGGAATCGTAAAGCGGTGCGGACGCCGCCGCCACCCATCCGGCTGTGGCGGCAAGTTCCCTGCTCGCGGTCCAACGGTACGTTTTCCCCCTATAGCGGGGTCAAATGCCCTTTCGTCGTCAACGCCAGCGGGAAATCGTCGCCGCCGGCGGGAAGCGGTGGACATCGGCATAAACTGGGCGAATCCGCTATCCGGGGTGGTGTAGTGGCAGCACGTCAGGTTTTGGTCCTGAAGGCGAGTTGGGTTCGATTCCCTCCCCCGGAGCTTCGGGCGGTAGGCTCGCGCGGGTGATCCGCCGTCGCGAGGCGGCCGTAGAGGAGGCGTGAGCTTGGCCGACGAGTACGTGTTCATCGACGAATGGGACGTCGAGGCGCCGCAGGAGGCGGTGTTCGGGGCGCTTGCGGACGCCCGCACCTATCCGGAGTGGTGGCGGCCGGTGTACATCGCCGTCGAAGCCGACTGTCCGCCGCAGGTCGGCTGCGTCTCGCGCCAGGAGTTCAAGGGTCGCCTCCCCTATCACCTCAAGACAACCTCGGAGATCGTCCGCCTCGACCCACCGCGGGAGTTCGAGGTCAACGTCGTCGGCGACCTGACGGGCAAGGGGATCTGGACGCTCACCCCCGCCGACGGCAAGGTCCACATCCACTTCGATTGGCGGGTGATCGCCGACCGTGCCCTGCTCCGGGTCCTGACGCCCGTGCTTCGGCCGGTGTTCCGCTGGAACCACAACTGGTCGATCAAACGGGCGATCGAGGGCCTGGAGCCCTACGCGCGCTCGCGGGCCTCGGCTGGCCAGTAGCTCGGAGTGTCCATCTGGCGCGAAACTCGCGGTATGCGCGAGTAAAGCGCCAAACGGTCGCCGGGCGGTTGTCTAGTCCTCGGCCGGGCGCCGGACTCTGCCGGCTTCGGTGCCGGGCTCCATCGCCGGGCCGCGGGGGGCGGCGATGCCGAGGACGCGCATCGCCTTCAGGCCGAGGCTGAGCTTCTCGCGTCCCTCGCTCGACGAGATGTCGTGTCCGCTCAACTCCCGAACCCGCTCCAGCCGGTAGCGAACCGTGTGCCGGTGGGTGAACAGCTGGGCCGCGGTCTGGGCCACGTTGCCGTCGTTCTCCAGGTAGGCCTCCACGCTGGCCACCAGCTCGGTCTCGTACTGCTCGTCGTAGGCGGCCAGCGGCGCCAGGGTCTCCTCGTAGAAGCGCTCCAGCTCTCCGGGGTCCTCGCTCATCGCCGGCAGCAGCAGGCGGTAGGCGCCGGTGTCCTCGAAGGCCAGCAGCGATAGCCCCTCGGCCTCCGCGACGTTGGCGGCCAGGAGCGCCTCCTTGCCCGCCCGATACAGATCGACGGGATCCTGTGTGCGACGGCTTCGAGCGACGGTCACGGCAAACCCCGGCAGCGAGGCCGCGAGCTCGCCCTCCAGCCCCGCGGCGGCGCGCGCGAGCTGGCCGTCGTCAGGGGCCGGGACGATCGCCGCCACCTCCGCCGGCTCGCCCTCCGCCAGCGCCCCGAGCGAGCCCCCGCCGGTTGAGCGAAGCGCGCGCAGGGCGATCGTCAGAACTCGCGCCCGCCAGTCGCCGGACTGGGCCGCCCGCGGGGCGGCCCGGGCGATCACCACGCCGGCTCCCGCCTCGACCTCGGCTCCCAGCTCGGTGGCCCGCGCCACGATGTCCCCGCGGTCGGTGACCTCGCGGGCAAGCACGGCGCGCACCAGGGCGCCGGCCGCCTCGTCGCTGGCCCACTCGGGGGCGCGCGAGCGCTCGACCTCGAGGGCGAGCAGGGTGCAGACCATTCGGGTCAGGGCCGGTGAGGGTCCCTCGCCGGGCGCCCGGTAGCGCAGCTCGCCCACCACGGTGTCGGCAACTCGGAGCTCCGCCGACGCCACGTCCTCGCCCGCCGAGAGCAGCTTCCCCTCCTCGGCGGCGGAGGAGGCTGCGACCGCGAGCACCGCGCTGGAGCGGTCGATCACCGCCACGCTGGTGCCGAGCGCCCTGGCTGCGGCGCGGGCGACCGCGGGCAGGCCGGCGCCCGACTCGATCGCCCCCGACAGGGCTTCGAGGGTCGTCTCATCAGCCCCCTTTGCAGGGACTTTACGGCTCGCCGGCTTCGAGCTCACCCCGGAATCCTAGTGGTGCCTCGGTAGGTTGGGCGGTGGTTTGAGGGAGGTGCTGCCCCACTCGCTGGCCGAATTGCGATTCATATGGGATCGAAATTCGGCCATCGACGTCCGGTGGCGCGGCCGGCGAACTCGGCTGTACCGATGCGCCGGTCTCAGTCCAGCCCGGGAACGATGCGGGTGATGTCGTCCCAGAAGTAGACGACCAGGACGCCCAGCGCGACACCCGTCAAGAGCAGGGCGACGAGCACGAACAGCGACAGCAGTACCGCGGTCGCCTTTTCCCAGGTCCGGCCGTAGGAGCCGATCGCGGGCGCCAGGATCAGCGCGGCGAAGGCGAGCAGGCTGACCAGTCCGGCTCCGGCGAACAGGTAGTACTCAGTCCCGATTCCCACCAGCCGGGGCATCTCGGGAGCCATTCTGCCGGAAGTGGATGACCAACAAGGCGACCACGCCGCAGGCGGCGAACGCCGCCGTACCCAGCGCCCAGCCGGCGCTGACGTCGCTCAGGTAGTGAACGTGGAGGTACACGCGGGACAGCCCCACGAGCGCCGCCAGCGCGATCCCCAGGGCCAGCAGCGCCGAGCCGCCGGCCCTACCCGGGCGCAGCCGGACTGTCAGGGTGAGCGCCAGCCAGGGGAAGATGATCGCGTGGGCGGCGTGGCCGCTGGGAAACCCGGAGCCCGGCGCGTCGACCAACCCACCGGACGGGCGTGGGCGATCCGTCGCCGCCTTGAGCTCGGCGACCCCGATGTAGATGATCGCAACGGCCGCCACCAGCACCGCGGCCTCGGCCCAGCGGCGCCGGGCGAGCAGCAGCACCGTCGCCACCAGCGCGAGCGGCAGGTTGACCGCGGCCGAGCCGAGCGCCGTGACGACCTTGGCGGCGTCGGTGAGCCAGGCCGTCTGCAGGCGGTCGGCCAGATCGAACGCCGTGCGGTCACCCGGAGTCGGCCCCGGGTCGCCGGACACGACCACCGTGTAGGCGATCACCACATACAGGCTGACGGCGAGGATGGCGAGCAGGGTGGTGAGCTGCAGGCCGAGCGGACCGGGCGTCACTCGCGCCCAGACGAAGCGCGCCGGAGGCGCCACCCGACGCGCCGCCGCCAGCAGCGGGCGAAGCGCGGCCCGGCGCTCCATCCCGGCGACCAGCCGCCGCCTGTTCTCGGGCTCGCGCAGGAAGCGGTAGGAGACCACGATCGCGACGATCACGCCGACGGCGATCCCGAACAGCAGGGTGCCCTGGCCGGCGGTATGCGCCGCCGCGTCGAGGCTTTGCGAGGCGAAGTACCCAATCAACCCGAAGGCGACCGCCCACAGCCCGGTGCCCAGCACGGCGAAGGGCAGGTAGTAGCCGTACCGCATCCCGGAGCTGCCGGCCGTAAAGGGAGCCAGCGCCCGGACCAGCCCGATGAAGCGCCCGATGACGATCGTCTTCCCCCCGTGGCGAGAGAAGTAGTCCTCGACCCGCGCGAAGCGCTCGTGCGTGATCCGCACCTTCGGACCGTGGCGAAGCAGGAACTCGCGGCCCAGCCGGCGCCCCAGCAGGAAGCTCACCGAATCGCCGGCCAGGGCGGCCGCCCACACGACCCCGATCGTCAGCACGATCGAGGTCTCCCCCTGCCCGGCGACCGCGCCACCGAGGATGACCACGGTCTCCCCGGGGAGCACCAGCCCGACGAAGGCCCCGGTCTCGAGGAAGGCCGCCAGGCCGACGAGCACGTAGGTCCAGTCGCCGAGGCTCGAGGAGACGTCCTGGAGGGCCTGCTGAAGGTCGATGTTCGGCAGCACCCTGTTGAGGACCACGAACGCGGCGACCACGATGACGACGATGATCAGCAGGGGGAGCTGCGAGTGGGACTCGTCGCCGTTTGCTCTCAGCCGCTCGTCGCCGTCGGCCTTCATCGGCTCCTCTCGGGCGCCGCCACGATCGCGCTGGCGTACCGCGGCGGCAGCGCCGCGGCGGCTCGGTCAGCGGCGGCGATGTCCTCGAACAGCCCGAACGCCGTCGGGCCCGACCCGGTGATCAGCGCGATCACCGCGCCGGCCTCCTCCAGCGCCGCCAGCGCCGCGCGTATCTCAGGTCGCAGCGACAAGGCCGCCTCGCCCAGATCATTGACCAAGAGCTCGGGGTAGTCGAGCGGCGAGGCGCCACCCCCGGCGGCGGCGCGCAGCCGTGCGGCGACCGCATCCAATGCGTCCTGATCGCGGCCGAGACCGAGGCGGTCGGCCTCCGCATAGACGTCTCCCGTGCGCAGGCCCTCCTCGGCGGGCACGAGCACGGCGGCGAACTCGCCCGGCGGCGGCAACCTCTCCACCAGCTCGCCGGCTCCCCCGACCAGGGCGAAGGCCGGGTCGAGCTGCGACGGAACGTCGGCCCCGAGCTGCGCAGCGAGCTCGACCACGCCGTCCACGTCTTCACCCGCCAGGCGCAGCAGCGCCGCGGCGTCGGCGCTGCCCCCGCCCAGGCCGGCCGCCACGGGAATGCGCTTCTCGATCTCGACCCTCACCGGCGGGCGGCCCCAGCCCTGCGCGCGAAGCGCGTCCAGCGCCTCCTCAGCCAGGTTCGGCCCCTCGACGCCGGGACACACCACCTCGTCGGCATCGGCTTCGCCGACCACGACCCGATCGGCAAGCGTCAGGGGGCAGAACAGCGAGCGGATCTCGTGCAGGCCGTCCCCGCGGGGGTGCCCGAGATACAGGCAGAGGTTCAGCTTGGCCGGCGCCCGTAGGATCACCGGTTCAGCTTCTCCTCCAGCCGAACGAAATCCTCCGGAGTAAGCACTTCGGCCCGGGCGTCCTCAGGGAGCCCGATCCCGCTTAGCGCGAACCTAGCCACATCGCGCCTTGGACCGCCGGCCAGCTCGAGCGAGCCGGCCAGCGCCTTGCGGCGGTGGGAAAAAGCTGCGCGCACCAGTGCCGCAAGCGCGGCTGGGGCGGGCGGACCCCGACGGGTAAGCCGCAGGAGGGCCGAGTCGACCCGCGGACGGGGCCGGAAGACTGCCCGGTCGACGGCGCGGAGAAGATCGACCTCGCAGGAGAGCTGCACGAGCACGCTCGGCGAGCCATAGGCGCGGGTGCCGGGGCGAGCGCGCAGGCGGTCGGCGATCTCGCGCTGGACGAGCAGAGTCCAGGACCGTACGCCGGGAAGCTCGCCGATCGTGCGCAGGATCAGCGGCGTGGCGATTGAGTAGGGCAGGTTCGAGACCACCTTGGTAGGCGGCGGATCGAGCGCAGCAAGATCGACCCGCATCGCGTCGCCCCAGACCAGTTCCACGTTCGCATGCTCCGCGGCGATGGCCTCGAGCGGCGGGCGCAGCCGCTCGTCCAGCTCGACCACGTGCACGTGGGCGGCCAGCGGCGCCAGGCGCTCGGTCAAAGCCCCCTCGCCGCCGCCGACCTCGAGCACGACGTCGTCGGGGCGCACCTCCGCATCGCGGACGATCGCATCGAGCAGGTTCGTGTCCGCGAGGAAATTCTGGCCGAGCCTCACCATGGGCTACCAGCCGAACGCTCGGGCCGCGTTCGCTTCGACCGTGACCTCCAGCTCGGGGTACGAGACGCCGCGCTCCTCGGCGAGCCGCTCCGCGACCTCGACGACATTCGCCGGCTGGTTCGCCTTCCCACGCACCGACTGCGGCGCCAGGAAGGGCGAGTCCGTCTCGGCGAGGAGCAGGTCGTCGGGGACGATGCGCGCCGCCTCGCGGAGCTCGTCGGCATTCGGATAGGTGATGTTGCCTGCGAACGAGCAGTACCAGCCCCGCTCGGCCGCCTCGGCGACGCGTCCCGGGCCGGCCGAGAAGCAATGCAGGATCACCGTCACGTCGCTCGCCTCCGCGGCAAGGGTGGCGAACGCTTCGGCGACCGCGCCGTCGCCGCCGGCCGGATCGCGCAGGTGGATCACGAGCGGCAGGCCGGCGCGGCGGGCAATCTCGATCTGCGCGGCGAAAGCCCGGCGCTGGTCCTCGCGGGGAGCGCGGTCGCGATAGTAGTCCAGGCCCGTTTCGCCGATCGCCACCACGCGTTCGTGGCTCGCCACCGCCTCGATCTCCGCAGCCGCGCGGTCGTCGAAGCGCGCCGCGGAGTTCGGATGGCGGCCGACCGAGGCGAAAACCTCCTCGTGCCCATTGGCGGCGGCGATCGCCTCGCGGTTCGAGGCCTCGTCCATGCCGACCGTGAGGATGCGCCGCACACCCACTCGGCGGGCGGCGTCCACGAGGTCCCGGTCCTCGAGCTCGCAGGCGGACAGATGCGCGTGCGTGTCGACCACGGCCGCCAGTCTAGGAGGGCGGCGGACGAGGCTACGCGGCGGCGGTCTCGATCTTCGGGAACAGCGGCGGCACCTTGGCGGTGGCCTGGCCGCCGCCGCGCGAGCCGAACGAGGCCAGCTTGCGCGCCGGCTCGCCGAGCGCATCCAGCAGCCGATCCGAGGTCTCCGGCATGTAGGCGCGCAGAAGCAGCGCCAGCACGCGAACCCCTTCGCAGAGGCTGTAGAGAACGACATCAAGCCGGTCGCCTGCTTCGCTTCGCTCTTGCTGGCGACCGGGTTCGTCAGGGTCCGCCGTCTCGTCCTTCGCCAGGTCCCACGGGCGGGTCTCCTCCACGTATCGGTTCAGGCGCCGCACCCGCACCCAGATCTCCTCCAGCGCCTGGGTCAGCTCGGCGCGGTCGAGAAGCTCGGCCACGCGCGCCTCGATCCCATCGAGGCCATCCCGGCCCCCGGCGAGCTCCGGGTCCGGCTCGGCCTGCGGCACCACACCGTCGCGGTAGCGCTCCACCATCGCCAGGGTGCGGCTGGCCAGGTTGCCCCAGTCGTTCGCCAGCTCGGTCTCGTATCGCGCCTCGAACCCGGCGGCCGAGACCGAGCCGTCCTGCCCGAAGCTGACCTCTCGCAGGCAGTAGAAGCGCAGCGCATCCGCGCCGAAGCGCTCGATCACCTCGAACGGGTCGAGCACGTTGCCCAGCGACTTCGACATCTTGTGCCCCTCCATCAGCAGGAAGCCGTGGACGAACAGCCGCCTTGGGACCTCATACCCGGCCGCCATCAGGAAGGCCGGCCAATACACGGTGTGGAACTTGAGGATGTCCTTGCCGATGATGTGGAAGGCGGGCCAGAAGCGCTCCGTCAGATCTTCGCCCGGGCGCGCATAGCTGAGCGCGGTGACGTAGTTGAGCAGGGCGTCGAACCAGACGTAGATCACCTGCTCGGGATCCCAGGGCAGCGGCACTCCCCAGGTCAGCTTCGGCCGCGACAGCGACACGTCCTCCAGCCCCTGGCGGATGAACGAGAGGGCCTCGTTTCGGCGCGGCTGGGGGCTGACGAAGTCGGGCCGATCCGCGTACAGGCGCTCGAGCGGCTCCTGGAAGGTCGAGAGGCGAAAGAACCAGTTCTCCTCGCGCTCTCGCTCCAGCACGATCTTGTGGATGGGGCAGGTGTTGCCCTCGCCCAGCTCCGACTCGGTCTTGAAGTCGGCGCAGCGAGGGCAGTACCAGCCCTCGTACACCCCCTCGTAGACATGGCCGTTGTCGTGGACGCGCTGGACGATCTCCTGGACCTTCGCCTCGTGCTGGGGATCGGTGGTGCGGATGAAGAAGTCGTTCGAGGCGTTGATCTTCGGCATCAACTCCTTGAACCTGGGGGCGTTGCGGTCGGCGAGCTCGCGCGGGTCGATCCCCAGCTTCTCGGCCGCCTGGGCGACCGGCTCGCCGTGCTCGTCGGTGCCGGTGAGGAAGAACACGTCCTCGCCCCGCTCGCGCATGTGCCTGGCGAGGATGTCGGCGGCGATCGTCGTGTAGGCGTGGCCCAGGTGGGGCTCGGCGTTGACGTAGTAGATCGGCGTGGTGATGTAGTAGGACACGGCGAAGGAGGATAGGGGTAGGCGCTCGTCGCTCGTGCTCGACCGGGGCGTGCTGCGGGCGGCGTGAGGCGCTAGCTGAGCAGGCTCTCCTGCCCCTTAGCGGTGCGGCGCCGGCGAGGGATGCCGGCGGCTTCGGTTAGCGCCGCCTCGATCTCGGCCAGGATCGCCTTCTCGGAGCGGGAGGCGACGACCGGCTCGGAGAGCCCGTCCACGTGCACGTACGTGCGCCTGCCCTCGCCGCGCTCGCCGGGCTCGAGCGGCACCAGGGCGTAGATCCGGTCGGCGCGGGCGAACTTCCCGTAGCCGAGCGAGACCAGCCGGGGCTCGCGCTTGGCGGCCATCGTGGATGAAGCCTAACGGCGCTCGGCTCGCCTAGTCCGACTTGCGGGCGAGGCGCTTCAGGGCGTCCTTGGCCTGGCGCGTGCAGTCGGGGGCAAACGGCCGCCGCGCCAGCACCCCCACCTCCCCGTTCGGGCTCGCGATCAGGAAGTCCGCGCCCCCCGCGTCGCTCGCCTGCTCGACCTCGTCGGCGTCGTTGAGCAGCTCGTCGACGGTGCAGAAGGGATCGCCGTCGATCCGGTACGCGCCGTTGGCCTGCTTCAGGTCCAGCGCCTGGACGAGCTTCGAGTCCGACGTCGCCTGCTCGTCGCCGCAACCCGACGCACCGGCCGCCAGGGCAAGGGCCAGCAGCGCCACGAGAGCGCGGCGGACGCCGTGCATGTGCCTCCCATGCATCGGAGCAACCTACCCGCCGGCGGCGGCGGAAGCGTGCAGCGTTCCTAGAACGAGAGAGGGGCGGCCAGTGGCCGCCCCTCTCTCTACGTCCTTGGCCCGACCTTCGAGCCCTAGGAATCTGGTCCCGCTACGGGCACGGATCCGACGTGCCGGCGTACGGCGGTGAGACCGTGTCGGTCGCGCTGATCGTGTAGTCGAAGACGCCCTGGACCTTGAGCGGGGATGCCCCGGCGGGGCACCGCGCCGTGACGCCACGCTGGATGGTGGCGTAGAAGTCGTCCAGGGCGGGAGTCGCGGCATCGGTGCCGGGGACCGTGAGCACCCTGTCGTACGGCGAGGACGCGGGCATATGCGAGAGCGTGCCCGTGAAGAGCACCGTCACGCTGCCCGAGGTGTTGGTCGCCGGGTTGTTACACCCGCTGACCGGGGTCACCGGCGCCCGCGCGTAGAGCGTCACGTGGTTGTTGTCGGCCCCCTTGAAGATCATCGTGCAGGCGGTCAGGTTCCCCGGCGGCACCGTGGACGCAATCCCGCTGACGTTGCCAGCCGCCGACAGGTAGGCGTTGCCCTCGCTGGCCGGAGTGCCGTCGGCGCCCGGGCCGCATTGCTCATACGCCTGGGCGATGTTCTTGCCCGATCAGCTCCGACGCGGGACACGACGGGATCCCCGCAAGGTTGATCGTGCCGTCGTCGTCGTAGCGAACGATCACCTTCGTGGTTTCGTCACTCGCCGGAGAGAAGACCGAGCGAACGCGAGTACCCAGGCGTGATGGGCTCAAACGCCGCACCAAGCGGTGGGTTGATCGCCGCCTGCGTCCCCCGCACGCAAGAATCGCTGCCCGTCGAGGGCTTGGGGGTACAGGTTGGCACCACCGGCGGCGCCGCGGCGGCGCTCGCCGGCAAGGCGATCAAGCCCACCCCTAGGGCCGCTGCCGAAGCACAAAGTAACGCGATACGTCTCCCGGTACGCATGTATGGATCTCCTCCTTGTAGTCGGGGCAGCCCCAACCGCCCCTATTCCCTGCCGATTGGTACCCGGAATCCTACCTCCTAAACGCCAGAGGGGCGACACTTGGCCGCCCCTCTCGTACGCCTTGTCCAAAACGCGAGAGGGGCGGCACTTGGCCGCCCCTCTCGCTACGTCCTTGGCCCGACCTTCGAGCCTAGGAATCAGGTCCTGCTACGGGCACGGACGGTTCGAGACGAACGAGTCGTTCGCATCACCGACCGCGGTGTAATCCCAGATCCCCTGCATCTTGAGGGGGCTCTGGCCCCGAGGGGCAGTTCGCCCGGAAGGCGCTTCCACGCCGAATGAAGGCGGAGAAGTCGTCCAGGGCGGGAGTCGCGGCATCGGTGCCGTTGACCTTGAGCTGCCAGTCGTACGGCGAGGACGCGGCTAGATGCGAGAGGACGCCCGTGAAGAGCACCGTCACGCTGCCCCCGGTGTTGGTCGCCGGGTTGCCGTTGCACGCGGCAGTCGTCACCGGTGCCCGCGCGTAGATCGTCAGGTGAGTTGTTGGTCGGCCCCCTTGAAGATCATCGTGCAGGCCGGCAGGTTCGACGGCGGCACCGTGGACCCGTAGCCGCTGGGTGCGCCAGGCGGCGACAGGTAGGCGTTGCCCTCGCTGGCCGGATTGCCGTCGGCGCCCGGGCCGCATTGCTCATACGCCTGGGCGATGTTCTTGCCGCTCAGCTCCGACCGAGGGACACGACGGGATTCCCGCCAGGTTCAGCGCGATGTTGTCGTCGAACTTGCAGGGTCACGCTGGTCGTCTCGCTGGTGGTCGGCGTGAACTGCGAGCGAACGCGGACGCCCAGGCCAACGTTCTCGAGTGCCGGACCGATCGGCGCGGCGACCGGGCTCACCAACAGCTTGTCGCATGAATCGCTGCCCGTGGTGACCGGGAAGGTACATGTCGGGACAGGCGTCGGTGCCGTGGCGGCGGCGCTTCCCGGGAAGGCGATGAAGCCTACGCCGAGAGCCGCGGCCGAGCACAGAAGCACTGCCATTCGTCTCTTAGTCCGCATATATGCGTCTCCTCCTTGTCGTGTGCGGGAGGCACCCTTGTCGAGTGCGCGGACACGCAAACAGCGCGCCTCTCCCCGTCACGTCCTTTTGACTACCCTCCGCCTTTCCCCCCTTTCGGGCAAGATAAACGGGGGACTTGAGCAGACTATCAGGGATAGCCCTACGGCTGCCGTCGTACGTGCAGGTAGGCGGTGGACTCCGGGGACCTGCCGATCGACCTGAACGTGCCCTGCCTGGAGCACGGCGGGGCCGGCACGCTGGCGGTGCTGCTGGCGCCGCCGAACGCGTACGACTTGATCCGGTCGTAGAGGTTACCGGCGTCCGGGAAGAGGTCGGTGGTGTACTGCTGGAAGTTGGGGTCGCTGGCCACCTGGGCGCGGGGCGGCAGCGTGGCCGTGATCCCGGCGGCGCAGGGCGTGTTGGCGAAGGCCTGAAGGCCGTTCGCCAGCCGGTTGTAGCCGAGCGGCTTGAAGTAGGGGTTGGCGCGGTTGGAGATCACCCGCCCCGGGAAAGTGGCCAGGCTCTCGGGGTTCAGCGGGCTCGTCGTGCGCAGCATCTTGGTGGCGTTTGCCCATTAGCTCATCCGCCCCCTGCCCGTACTGCACCGCCGCGGCGGAGTTGCCGAGGAAGGCGGTGATCTCGTGCTTGTACATGCCGAGCGCCTCGATGATCGAGTTCAGGTGCGCGAGGTACGGTTCCTGACCGCCGACCGAGCCGCCGAGCCGGGCCAGGAGCGGCGTGAGGTCGTCGCTCAGCAGCCTGCGGAGCGCGGGAAAGCCCGTGTCCGACGCGTTGATCGTCCCCCGCAGCCCTTCGAAGAACGCCTTCAGGTCGGGCGCCGCCTTCTGAGCCGCGACCAGGGTGGGACTCAGCTCACGCGCGGCCGGCCGCAGCTGCTGGACGAGCGGGTCGGTGTTGCGTGCGAAGCTGTTGAGGCGGGTGAGGGTGGCACGCGACTCGCGCTGGAAGGTCGGCAGGATCCTGAACAGGTCGGCGAGCTCCTGGTTGCGGCGGGCGGTGGTCGTGAAGACCGTCTCGGAGTTCTGGATCAGGCCACGGAGCTGGCCCTGGCGCTCCGACAGGGCCTGGAAGACGTCCCCGCCGTCGTGGACCAGCTGGCGGACCGCGAGGCGCTGGCTGTCCAGCACGCGGAGCAGTCGGTTGGTCTCCTCGGCGAAGGGGCCAAGCTCGGCAATCGCGGCCGAGAGGTCGGGGCCACGGCCCCGCAGCGCTTTGTCCGTTCCCTGCATCCATACCTGGAAGGCGTCACGGGTCCGGTCGTCGAAGGTGCGGAAGATCTCATCGAGCTGGACCGAGTCGGCGACCTGCGCCTTGGGCAGCCTCCCGCCCTCCTCCAGGGTCGGCCCCTGCGCGTCTCCCGGCGTCAGCTCGACGAAGGTCTCCCCGAGCAGGGTCTTCGTGCGGAGCATCGCCCGCGTGTCGGCGGGGATCGGCGCGTAGTCGCTGTCGAGCTCGATCGTCGCGTCGGCGAGCCCCTCATCATTCAGCTCGATCGACTTCACCTTCCCCACGGAAACCCCCGAGATCCGCACGTCGGACTCCTGCGCAAGCTGGGTCGCCTCGTTGAACGGGACCGTGAAGCGGTACCCCTCGGCCTTCAGGGGTATCGGACCGCCGAAGGTGATCCACAGGAACAAAGCCAGGGCGAAGCATGAGAGCGCGAAGCCGATCGCGACCAGGATGCGGGTGATGGTGGGCGGGCGAGTCTCCACTAGCATGCAGCCCCCGGCGTTGGTGATCTCCGTGGTGGTCGGCACCCGGCTGAGCTGCGAAAGCGTGGCCAGGTCCATGTCGAATGGAGTCACCGAATCGGCGAGGATCGAGGTGAGACAGGACAGCAGTACCATGCCGTGTCGCAGCGGCCCGCCTGTGCCCTGGGTGAAGAAGAGCGCGTTGGTGTTGTGGTTCAGCCACGAGGCCCAGAACAGGTTGCCCTCATCGGCGGCGCCGGGCGGGTTGTAGGCGAGCGCATTGACGAACCGGTTGAGCTCGCTGAAGCTCTTTGTGAGCTCCGTCGAGGTGTTGGCGAGCGGCTTGCCGAGCTGCTTGAGGTGCTTGAGCGGCTTCTGGACCGCGCGCGTAAAGGGCCGGATCTGGTCGCGGATCGGACCAACCGTGTTGCGGAACAGCGGCCGGGTCTCGCGCAGCGCCGGGCCCAGCGCCTGGGCCGCCGGGATCAACGCCCGCGATCCGGGTCCGAGCTGACGCGCGAACCGATCGCCGCTGACGAGGGCCCGCTGCGTCTCGCTCAGGGTTCCCGGCAGCTCGCGGATCGTCGCCCGGAGCGAGGACTCCTGGCGCGCGAACGCGGCCAGGACGTCGTTCGACGACCGCACGAACCCGGCCAGCTCGGTGTCACGACGCCCGAGCTCCTGGCTCAGGAGGCCGAAGTTCGTGATCACCCGCTTGATGTTCTGGCGGCGCCCCTCGAGAGCCCCGTTGATGCGGGCGAGGTCGCGCGCGAAGGGCTCGAAGCGCTTCAGGCCCGCCGCCAGCTTGCGGCCGTTGTTGTGCAGCCCCTCGCCGGCCGCCTGAAGCAGGAGCTGGAGGAAGGACCGGGTGTCGCCGTCCAGGGTGGCGAGGATCTGGTCCGGTTGGACGTTCGGTTGGGAGCTGGCGAGCGGCAGGGTTGACCCTTCCTGGACCTCTTGATCGCCGGCGCCCGGGTCGAGCTCGATCGTCATGTCCTGGAGCCCCGTCCGCGGTCGCAACAGCAGGGAGGCATCCGGGTGGATCAGGGACGCGTACTTGGGTTCGATCTGCATGGTCACGATGGCGCGGCCGCTCTCGAGCTCCGCCGCGGACACCTGCCCGACGTTGATCCCGGCGATCGTCACCGTCTGCCCCTGCCCCGGCGTCACCGCTTGCGCCGAGCTGAACTCGGCCTTGACCTCGAACGTGTCCTCCCCGAGGATGGGAATCCAGGACGGGATCAGAGTCGTCTGCGACGCGAGGATCACCCCCGTGGTGACCAGCCCCACGACGATCAGGGCCCCGATCGCCACGAAGTCCCGCAGATGCTCGCGTATGGCGCGGGTCACGGTACGGCCTCCGGGCTCGGGGGACCGGGGGCGGCGGCCGGGCCATTGATGTCGGGGACGTCCTGCGTGTGGCAGGGAACGTCCATCCGGAAGGGCGGCTTGCCGCCGGCGGGAAGCCGCGGGCGCGTCGCGAGCGGCGCCGAGATGTTGTGCGCAAAGAGGGTGGTGTTCGAGGAATCCGTCCCCTGGGGTTGGCCATCCTCACGAGCTGCGGCCCGCCGCCGGCCTGGAAGCGGACGAAGGGACCGTTGCCGTCGAAGCCCTGGCTTTCGCCCGCCAGCTGAGTGACGCCGTAGAAGAGCTCGCGGATGTTCGGCTGGCCGGTGGTGAAATCGACGGTGGGGTCGCTGGGGTCGGCGTCGTCGATCACGACGTTGCCGGCGGGGACCAGGTTGTGAGAGACGCAACGGCTGAAAAGGCCGACCTGCGGGAAGAGCTTCAGCGAGGCATGACCGGCCTTCGCGAGCCCCGGCGCCGACGCGGCGAGCAGCTGGGCGGTCCCTCCCAGCTCGTTCTGCCGCAGCAGCTTGCCAGTCTGCACGAGCCACGGCGAGCCGGCCCTGATCGTCGCCGGGAGCTGGCGGATGCCCGGCAGGGACTCGCGCGCGAGTGCGCGGAAGGACGGCAGCGCGTCGTTCAGGTGACGCAACGAGGGCTCCGCCTCCTGGAGGGTCGGGGCCAGCTCGCGGATGGAGGCCGAGAGATTGGCGGACTCCGAGGCGAGAGCGCCGGCGGTGGTGTTGAAGTTCGAGATCAGGTCGCTGAGCGCGCCGTCGGTGGAGGCGAGCTGGGTGAACAGGTCCCGCTGGCCGCGGATCAAGCCCGACAGGTCGTGCGGATGCAGTCCCAGGAACGCGTCATTGACGACCGCGCTGGTGCGGCCGGCCCTGCCGCCGTAGCGGAAGGTCTTGTTGATCGCTTGCGCCCCGGTCAAGCCCTGCACGTCCGGGTCCTGGGTGGCGTCCTCGGCCGCAGTCGGCGGGGCGTTGAGCGCCTCCCCGTAGCCCTCCAGAGCCCGCTTCAGGTTTGCTCCTGGTGTCCGACTGCAGCGAGGTAAGGATCTCGTCGATCTGGACCGCGGTGGTGGTCTGCGTCGCCGGAATGGTCGAGCCGCTCGAGAGGTCGGGAGCGCTGGGACTTCCGGGGTGTAGGTCGAGGAAGAGGTTCCCCTCCAGGAAGAGCCGCGGCCGTAGCGCGATCGTGGCGTCCTCATGGATCGGCAGGCCATCGTCGGAAACCGTGAAGGTCACCTCCGCGGCCGTGCCCTGTTGCTTCACCGAGAGCACCTTGCCGACGTTGACTCCGGCGATTCGCACCGGCGAGTCCGGCTTCAGGGTCGACCCCGCTCTCGAACGTCGCGTTCAACTCGTAGCCCCGGCTGGTGAACGGCACGTGCTTGGTGAACCCCAGGTAGAAGCCGACCACGAACAGGATCGCCACGACCAGACCGATGATCCACGGGCGGGGGCCGCGGTAGTGGCGTCCGAAGATCCGCTCGTCGGGCCCTGGATTCGCCGGGTCGCGCTTCACGGGCCCCCGGTTTCGACGCAGCAGGCTCACCTCTTCTGCCCCTCCGTCGTGGTGCCCTGGTTGCCGGGCACGTTGCCGATGACCACCTGGTTCTGGAGGTATGGCTCGTTGCCGGCCTCACACTCGCGCGGGTGCTGGCCCGGCGAGGCCGTGTTCGGGTATGGGTTGGCGTGGAGGTAGTTGCTCTCGTTCGCAGGCTGCGTCGCCGAGTTGGCCGGGGCGGACGACGGGCCGTTCTCGCTGTTCGGGGCGTTGATCCCTGCGAAGGGGTCGCGTCTGTCCCGCCGACATCACGATGAACCGCTGGGCCGTGCCGATGCCGTCGGGGCTGACGCTGAGGTGGTCCTGCGCGTTGCGGGCCAGCAGCGTCGCGTAGTTGCACACCGTCTGCGCGGGCGCCACGAACCGCAGCGTCGGGTTGAGGAAGTCGAAGAACTGAGTCGAGCGCCTGATGCCCCCCTTCACCCCGGGGTTCTGGGCGAACGCTCTCCAGCGTCCGCGCCGTGGGGGCGAGCTGGGCGTTGAGGCGCGGGGCGCCGGGCAGCACGTCGGCGCCGGTCTCGAAGGCCGCGGCGACCGTTGGCGAGCTCTCGCTCAGCGCCTTGATGCCGGGGCGAAGGTCCGCGAACAGGGTGGCGCTGTGGCCGAGGAAGCTCCGGATTCGCGGCGCGGTCCTGATCAGCGTGTCGAAGGTCGGCGGGGCCTCCGAGATCGACTCCTGGATGAACGGGCGCGCCACCTCAGCGAAGGCCCCGAAGGTGGTTTCGAGGGAGACGAACATCTGCGCCTGGATTTCGGCGACCGGCGCGACCTCGGCCGCGCTGTCCTCCAGGGCGCGGAACAAGCGCCCGACTCCAGTCTTCGGTGATGCGAGGTTGCGGGCCACCGGCTCCAGGCGAGCGACCAGGGGGCGCAGCTCGCCGAGTGCCACGTTGAGGTCGGGCCCGCGGCCGGCGAGTGCGTTGCCGAACGCCACCAGGTTGCCACGCGCCGCCTGACGCGTGGCAGGGTCGAACATGTTGAACACCTGGTCGATCTCAACCGGCTCCGGGTGGGCGGCCTTGAGGGAGACGATCGACCCCTCCGGATAGCCCTCGCCCGAGGTTCCCTTGTTGATCTCGAGGTACTTGAGGCCGAGGGCGGAGCGCGACCGCACGATGACGCTCGAGTCCTTCGGCAGCGGGTTGATGTCGCGATCGAGCTTCAGGTCGACCTTGGCGTACACCGAGCCGTCGTCCTTTTGAACCGGCTCAACCGACTCGACCAAGCCGACGCGAACGCCCTCCGATCCGCACGTCGTTGCCGGGGACGAGCGTGTTCGCGTTCGGCACCTCGACCGAGATCCGATAGCTGGGCACGAACGGCAGCCCGTTGTTGGCGTTGTAGGCGAGGAAGACGGCGAGGATCACGATCAGGGTCGTGATCGCGCCGACCATCACCGGGCTGGCGGCCAGGGCTCCGACGCCGCGGCGGGTCACCGGCCGCCTCCCCGGTTCGCGGATCTGCTCTGGAGAGGGCCGAGCACCGTGTCCAGGAGGGCGCGAGCGGCCCGGAACGATTGCCCACCCGGCCCCGTGCCGGACGACCCACCGGTGAGAGGCTCGTTGCCACCGCCGGCGGGATCGCCCTGGGCGTCGAACGGCACGCCCGTGCCGCCCGAAGCGCTCCCCCCGCCTGGGCCTCAGTGGCGGATGCAGCCTGCCCCGCTGCCTGGGCTCGGAGCCTGTCGAGGTACTCCCGGTACGCCGCCGGATCGGACTGGAGCAGCTTCGCCAGCGCACGTACCTCCTTGCTGCGGCACGCGCGCTCGCCTTGGCCGCCGAGCTTGCGGCCTCGTTGAAGTGCGCGAGGCAGAAGTCGATCCGGTTCGCCGACAGGAACGTGCAGGCCGAGTTGGGCAACAGCCAGGCGCGGAGGAAGTGGCCGAACTGGTCGTAGCCGTTGATGGCGTTCGTCGTGTTGAAGAGCAGGCTTCATGAAGTACTTGTGGAAGCCGGTCTCCCGGAGGTTGGCGAGCAGGCCGAGCCAGGTCGCTTCGCTCCCGGCGCGGCCTTCCTCGCCAGATCGCGCGCGTCACGCAGGATCGGATCGGAGTTGACGAGCGGCTGTTGACTCTGCTGGGCCGCGGTGCCGAGGCTGGTCAGCGCTGGCTCCGCGGCGTTGGCGAACGGGCCGAGCGCCCTCGTCGCCCTGGCGATCGCCGGCCCGCCCGCACGGAACTGCGCGAACACCGGCGTGGCCTGGTCGGAGAAGCCGCGCAGCTTGCCCATCGTCAGGCGAAGCTCCCGGAGCGCGGCGGGGAAGCGCTGGAAGCCGGCCTCCAGGTCCTGACTGCGCTCCGCGGTCGCCTCTCCGGCGACGTTCGCGTTGTTGATGAACCCCGCAACCGCCCGGCGCTCGCGGGCGAACGGCCCCAGAATCGTGTCGGAATCCTTGGCCAGCTTGGCGAGGCGCTGGTTCTGGCTAGCGAGCTCGGCGAGGACCCGGTTGGTCTGTTGCAGGGCCGGATCCGCCCGCTGGATGATCGCCGCGAGGTCCTCGCCGCGGGCGGCGAAGCCAGCACCGAGGTCGTTCAGGATCAGCCGGAAGCGGTCCGCGTAGGACTCCCGCATGATGTTGTTGATCAGGTCGATGTCGACGGCCTTGGTGGTGCTCTCCACCGGCATGAAGTCGCTGCCCGGTACCGGGCTGGTCTTCTGGAATCTCCTCGAGTGGGGGCGGCGCTTCGGAACCCGGGGCCCGCGGCTGCGTCGGTGTGCAGTCGACGTACTTCTCGCCCAACAGCGACTGGGGGCGGATGATGCAGTCGGCGTCCTCGCGAAAGTCCTGAAATCCCGGGTCGTCGATCTTCATCACGACCACGGCCTTGCCGGGATCGTCGCTGCCGTCGCTATGCGCTGGCTCGCCAGGCAACGTCACGTCGACGGACGACACCGAGCCGACCTTGGCCCCGGCGACCCGCACCTCCTCGCCGGGAACCAGGAAACCGCCGTTGTCGAAGATCGCCCGAACCTCGTACTCGTCCCCGTCCCCGCTCGCGCCCTGTCCGAAGACAGCCAGCGTGACCGCGGCCAGGAGCCCAGCTATGGCAGCGATCCTCCTCATGGTCCGGGGGGCACGTCGGAGGTGTCGCACTTGGGGTTCGGCGGCTGGCCGCCGGTCAGCAGGTTGCCGTCGTCGGTGAACGGGTTGGAGCCGGGTATCGGCTGGGTTGCGCCACCGGGGCAGCGCGTGAAGGTTCCGAACTCGAGGTCGTCGAACTGCTCGCTGGGCGGGATCGGCGCCAGCTGCCCGGTCGCGTAGGGACCGCCCGCACTGGCGCAGTGCGTGTTGGTGTCGCCCGCCGTGCAGTAGTGGAAGATGTTCGCCTGCGCGGTGGAGACGCGGGCGTAGTGGCCGTTTGCGTCGTAGTAGGACGTCACCTCGGCGAACTTCGAGATGAAGCCCATCAGGTCGGGCATGTACGGACGCGCGAACTCGATCACCGGCTGGGAAGCGTCGAGGCCGGCGATCGTCTGGGGGACAGCCGTGCTTGCCTTGCGTTCTATCCGTGGCGCCTCGCGCAGCGAGTCGGTCAGGTCGTTGGTGCTTCCCGGGGCGATCCACCGCCAGCCGCAGGTCGTGGAAGACCGGAACCGACCGCTCGGCGACCGGGCGAAGCTTGCGCAGGAACGGCGCCAGGTCCTTGGTCGCGGGCTTGAACTCATTGACCACCGGGGTGAGGTCGTCGAGCGCCGCCCGCACGTTGACGAAGGTTGTGTTCGCCTGTCGAAGCGCCGGCGGGAAGGCCTCGAGTGAGGCATCGAGCGCGTTGTTCTCGCTCGCGATCGCGCCCAGGGCCTGGTTGGCGTTTTCGGTCAGCGCAGAGAGGTCGTCGCGACGCTCCGCGATCGCCCCGAGCGCCCGTCGAGCCCTGCACCAGGAACTGGCTGAAGGCCCGGCTGTCGCTGATTCAGCTCGGCGAACAGGCGCCGGGCAGACGAAAGCCCGGGCGCGAAGTACTTGTAGGTCTTCTGCGCGCCCTTGGCATCGCCGTCGTAGAGCGCGGCGGAGCCCTGGATCACGTTCCGGAGCGCCAGCCGGGTGCGGGGGGTGAAGGTGTTGAAGAGCTGATCGAGGTCTACGGGCGAGGTGGTCTTCTCGCCGGCCAGCGTCGCGCCGTCGTCGAGCTCCGTAGCGTTGTTGGGTCCCGGCGCGATCGATACGTAGCGGTTGGCGATCCCCGAGAGCGAGGTGGCGCGGATCACCGCCGTGGTCCCCTCGTGCAGCGGCTCGTCGACCGAGATCGTCACCTCGGCCTGTCCATCGTCGGTGAGCGCGACGTCGTCGACCTTGCCGATCTCCTGGCCCGACACCAGCACCTGGTTGCCGCTGACCAGCTGGCCGCCGTTCTCGAACAGGAGGTGGTACTTGCGTCCGTCGCCTCCTCCGAACAGGACGACGAGCACCAGCACGAACCCGGCGAGGAGCGCCCCGCCGGCGATGACCCGGGCGAGCCAGGGCTGCCCAGAGCTCACGGGCTGCCTTTCAGGTGCCACCTGTTCGGGGCCGTTCGCCCCCTCCTATGTCGGCTACGCGAGCGCTCCTGCTCGTCCGCGCGGGAGTCATCCTCTCCTTCCCGGCCGCGACCGGGCCGCGGCCTGCTTCTCTCCTCGCCGGAATCCTATCCCCCCGCGCACCTCGTCTGGGTCAGTTCCGTCCAATTCGACTTCGCCTTCCAGATATTCCTATTCGCGCGGCTCCCGGCCGGTCAGGCCTCGATAGAGGTCGTTCGCTCTGGTCCCGGTGAGGGCGGCGACCACCGAGGCCGCGGCGCGGGGCCGGGCACCCGACTGCACCAGGCGGCGCAGCGCGTCGACCGCGAAGGCGATGTCGGGGGCGGCCGCGTTGGAGGCGGCCGGGGCCAGGACCACCACGATCTCGCCCTTGACCTGGTCACGGAATTGCCGCGCGAGCTCGCCGAGCGTTCCGCGCGCGACCTCTTCGTGCAGCTTGGTCAGCTCTCGGCAGACGGCGGCGCCTCGGTTGGGAGCCAGCGCCGCCAGCGCCGCCAGCGAGTCGGGCAGGCGCCGAGGGGACTCGAATGCCACCACGGTCTCAGCGGAGCGCAACACCCGCTCCAGCTCCCCGGCGCGGCGCGGGAGGAAGCCCTCGAACCGCCAGCGATTGGCCGGCAGCCCGGACACCACCAGCGCGGTGGTCACCGCCGACGGGCCCGGCAGCACCTCGATCTCCAGGTCGCGGTCGATGCAGGTGCGTATCAGCCGGTAGCCGGGATCGGAGATCGCCGGCATCCCCGCGTCCGAGACCAGCGCGACCCTGGCCCCCCGTTCGATCTGCTGTGCCAGCTGGACGGCCCGCTCGGCCTCGTTCCCCTCATGGTTGGAGACCAGTCGAGGGCGGGGGATGTCGAGCCGCTCATACAGCAAGCCGGTGCGGCGGGTGTCCTCGCAGGCCACCAGGTCGGCTTCGGCCAGCGCCCGCCGAGCACGCGGGCTGAGGTCCTCGAGGTTCCCGATCGGAGTCGCGCAGACGGTGAGCCGTCCGGCCATCTACAACACCACCTGTTCGCGCTCGGCCCGGCACCAGGCTCCTTGTCTGAGCCTCGCGCTCATTGTGCTTCCAGCAGAGCCATGGTCGCGGCGCCGATCATGCCCGCCTCCGGGCCCAGCTCGGCAACCGCCACCGGCGTTCCGCTCATCGGCGGTAGGGCACGGGAAGCCAGCTCCCGGCGCGCCGGATCGGCCAGCAGCTCCCCCGCCCTGCTCGCCCCGCCGCCGATCACGATCACGTCAGGGTCGAAGATGTTGGCGTAAGTGGAGAACGCGACTCCCAGCCGCCTCCCAACCAGCTCCATGACGCCTCGAGCCGTCGCGTCACCCTCCAGGGCGGCATCGGTCACCTCCTTGCCGTCCAGCTGGACGCCGTTCGCCAGCGCCCGCCCGAGCACCGAGTCGGGGGCGGCCTCCGCCGCAACCAGGCCCTCCCGAGCGATCGCGGTGCCAGAAGCCAACGCCTCCACGCAGCCGCGATTCGGGCAGTTGCCCTGGCAGGGCGGGCCGTCGGCGTCGATCACCGTGTGGCCGAGCTCCGCTCCGGCGCCGGTCGAGCCCCGATAGAGCTGTCCCTCGACGATCAGCCCACCGCCGATCCCGGTGCCGATCGTGAGCATGACGGCATTTCGGGCTCCCCGGGCGACGCCGAACCGGTGCTCGGCGAGGATCGCCATGTTGGCGTCGTTGTCGATCAAGACCGGCAGCCCCAGCCGCTGGGTCATCAACTCACGGACCGGCACGTCGGCCAGCTCGAGGTTCACGGCAGCGATCGCCAGGCCTCGCTCACGGTCGATCGTGCACGGAATGCCCAGCCCCGCAGCGACCACGTCCGGGCGGGCCTCGCGCGCCGCCTGCAGCTCCCGCTCCAGGGTCTGCAAGAGCTCCTCCTGGCTGAGGCCCTGGCTTTGCGCGGTGGAGCGATAGACGATCCGCCGCTCCGAGTCGACCACCCCGACCAGCATCTTGGTTCCCCCCAGGTCGACGCCAATTGCTTGCGCCGAGCTCAAGCGAAGAGCCCGCTCGGAGTGGGCGCGAAGTCCCGGCCGGGAGGGATCTGGACCATGCGGCAGTATTACCCGCTCATGCCTGCCAACGGCGAGCAGGGCCCGCCCGGCGATGAGCAGCGGCGACCCGAGCCGCCCGATTACAAGGTCTACCGGTCGCGCCCGGGCTTGCTGAGCCGCCTGCGGTCTCCCGACCTCTCCAAGCTTCGCGAGCGAGTCGGCGGCAAGGGGGGTGGCCCGACGAAGCCCGCTCCCAGGCGGGAGCCGGCGGAGCGCACACCGCCGGCCGAGCGCCCGTTGTGGCGCCGGGCCCTGAAATGGGTGGGGATCGCTGCGCTCGCCTGGATCGTGCTCAGCTTCCTCGCCTTCGCACTCTCCTCCCAGATCCAGAAGTGGAAGCTGTCCGACATGGGCAACACGCTCGACGGCAACCCCTTTCTTGCGGTCAGTCCGCAGACGATCCTGGTCCTGGGCACCGACATCCGCTCCGGCCAGTTCGCGGGCCCCGCCGAGGCATCGTCGAAGAGCTGCCTGGAGGCGGCCGGAAGCGGCAAGGCGCCCCCGGACCACTGCACGCCCTACCGATCCGACACGATCATGCTGATCCGGGCCGGCGGGGGCGCGTTCAGGAAGCTCTCGATCCCGCGCGACACGCTGGCCAACATCCCAGGCCTGGGAGCGGAGAAGATCAACTCGGCCTACGCAAACGGAGGCGCGAAGCTGACCATCCGCACGGTCGAGCAGTTCCTCGGCATCAATGTCGACCAGGTGGCGATCATCGACTTCGACGGCTTTCGCAAGTTCATCGACACGATCGGGGGAGTGAAGGTGGACCTCGCCACGGACGTCTGCTCGACCGTGTCCGGGGGCGCCTTCAACCTGAAGCTGGACAAGGGCGAGCACACGCTGAACGGCTTCCAGGCGATCACCCTGGCGCGCACACGGGAGAACACCTGCGGCTCGGGCCAGTTCACCGGGACCGACATCGAGCGGGCTCAGTTCCAGCAGCTGATCCTGGACGGGATCAAGGGCCGGCTCACCGATCCCCTGCGACTGCCCTACAACTTCATCAAGGGGCCGATCATCGGCTGGAACGCGCCCAAGGCGATGGAGTCCAGCATGGGGGCGTGGACGATGCCGCAGCTGGTGTTCGCGGCGGTGATCGGCTTCAGCAGCGGCACCGACGTCCTGGAGCCCGCCTCCACCACGGCCGCCGGCAACCTGGTCATCCCGGAGGACGAGTGCCGGCAGGCAGTGAAGAAGTTCCTCGGCGAGGATCCGCCGCACGCCCCCGACTGCTCGCCGCCCGGCTAGCAGGCGCGCCGTCATCGAGGGCGAGTGGGTGATTCACCGCAATATCTACGGTGAAACAACCACTCGGCGGGCTGAGGCGCTAGTCGTCCTTGGACGAGGCGGCGGCCTGCTTCTTGTCGGCCTGCTTCTTGTCGGCCGGCTTCTTGTCCGTCGCCGAGTCCGAGGAGTCCTTATCGCCGTCGCCGGATGCCTTGGCGCTGGCCTTGCGCGCGTAGTCGGTGGTGTAGAAGCCCGAGCCCTTGAAGTGGACGGCGACGGGGTGAAAGACCCGCTCGACCGGCTGGCCACACACCTGGCACTCGGTTACCGGCGCATCGGAGATCGCCTGGAAGACCTCGAACTGGTGCCCGTTGCGGCAGCGGTACTCGTAGATCGGCATCGTGAAGCGATTATCGCAGCCCGCCCGGGCCTTCCTGGCACTCCGCGATCAGGGGTGCCGGAACGCGACGTGACACGAATGTGTGACGACATCTATATATTGTTTGCAGCTCCTGGCAGACCGAGAAGGAGGAGGCCCAATCGTGAATCTTCTGCGGCGTGCATGGATGTCGTTCGGGGTGACCGCAGTCGCCTGCCTGGCGCTCGCACCCGCCGCCAACGCCGCCTTCGGCCTCCAGGGCCTGTCCGCGGCCCCCACCAACACGAACGCGGGGGCGAACAGCAACTTCAACATCCACATCGGGTTCACCTCCCCCGCCGCCGACGTCAAGGACCTGACGGTCGGCCTGCCGCCCGGCATGGTGGGAGATCCGACGGTGACCCCCCTGTGCACGCTCGCCCAGCTCCAGGCGGACGGCTGCCCTGCCGGCAGCCAGGTGGGAACGGTGACCACCAGCGCCACGGCGCACCTGCTCGACCCCCTGCCCCTGAACCTGCCGCTGACCGTCGACGGGTCGCTCTACAACGTTGTCCCCGCGGCCGGTCAGCCGGCACGCTTCGGGATCGTGCTGAGGCCGATCGGGTCCCAGCCGCTGCCGCTGCTGGAGAAGATCGTTCAGGTGTCCGACGTGCAGCTGCGCAAGAGCGACCTCGGTCTCAACACCGTGCTGACCAACGTCCCCAATATGGCCCACGCCCTTGGCCAGGCGCTGAGCGTCCCGATCGACATCACCGCCATCGACATCAGCCTGAACGGGACAGTCGGCGGTCAGGGGTTCATGCGAAACCCGACCTCTTGCGGGACCAAGACCACCAAGTTCACGGCCGACTCCTACGCGAACCCGACTCAGAAGGTCACCGGCCAGGCGACGTTCAACTCCGTCAACTGCGCCGCGCTTCCATTCTCGCCGGTGTTCAAGGCCTGGGTGGGTGCGCCCGGCTTCACGCAAGCCGCAAGTCGCCGCCGGTGAAGACCCAGATCCTGCAGGGCGCCGGCGCAGGCCGGCCTGAAGGACGCGCAGGTGATCCTGCTGCCGCAGAGCATCGATTCCGACCTCTCACCGCTTGCCGAATCCCTGTCCGATCGGCACCTTCCGGTCCAACGCCTCGGCCTGTCCCGCCTCGTCGATCGTCGGCTCGGCGCGGGCGATCTCACCGCTACTGAGCGCGCCCGAAACCGGGCCGGTGGTGATCGTGCGCCGGGCGCCCGGCCGGCGGATCTGCCGCGGCTGGGCGTCGACCTCCACGGCCCGCTCAGCCTCCAGCTCTTCGGCACACTTCGTGCTCACCACGACCGGCGTCGGGCAGGCCTTCCATGGCCTCCCCGATATCCCGATCTCCAACTTCATCCTGACCTTCAAGCGAAACGGTCTCCTGATCAAACAGCCGGAATCTCTGCAGTCCGCCCCCGCTCAACTTCAAGGTGAGCTTCGGCGGCTGGAACGGCGCCACAAAGAACCCCACCGTCGCCGCCACCCCTCAGGGCTGCCCCGGCTGAACGTAGCGCCGGGACAGCACGCGGCGCCGGGCGCGACGAGCGTCGGCTCTTAGCGCGGCTTGCGCGGCGCCAGCAGGGTGACGCCGGTCGACTGCCAGACGATCCAGATCGCCAGGTGCCTGCTTGCCCGAATCGGGGCTGTGACCACGTTGACCATGACCTGATTGCGCACTGCCTATGGTCAATCAGCGACCGGCGGGAAAAGTTTCGGGCCCTACCGCAGGTTGGCCTCTGCCGGCTCCTTCCCTTACCCAGTTTCGCCAGCCAAGCGCCCGTCCAGGCGATCATCTAGCCTCGGCGCCCCGATGGCCGATTCAAGCGAGACGAGGACCGTCGAGACCACCCTCGACGAGGTGGTGGCCCTGTGCAAGCGCCGCGGCTTCATCTTCCAGTCCTCGGAGATCTACGGGGGGCTCGGCTCCACCTACGACTACGGCCATTACGGCGTGCTGCTCAAGAACAACGTCAAGGCGGAGTGGTGGCGCGCGGTGGTGCAGGAGCGCGACGACATGGTGGCGCTCGACGCGGCGATTCTCATGCATCCCCGCACCTGGGAGGCATCCGGCCACCTCGAGGGCTTCACCGATCCGATGGTCGACTGCCGCACCTGCAAGCTTCGCTTCCGGGCGGACAAGCTCGAGGATGCCCAGTGCGGCCGCAAGCCCTCGAAGCATCCGGGCGAGACCGAGGAGTGCGACCTCACCGAGCCGCGGCAGTTCAACCTGATGTTCGAGACCTTCATGGGCCCGGTCCGTGAGGACGCCGCGCGGATCTTCCTGCGGCCCGAGACCGCGCAGGGCATCTTCGTCAACTTCAAGAACGTGCTCCAGTTCGCGCGCAAGAAGCCGCCGTTCGGGATCGCCCAGATCGGCAAGGCGTTTCGCAACGAGATCACTCCCGGCAACTTCATCTTCCGCACCCGGGAGTTCGAGATGATGGAGATCGAGTTCTTCGTTCCGCCAGCCGACGCGGAGCAGTGGCACCAGCGGTGGATGGAGGACCGGATGCGCTGGCACACGAATCTGGGCATCCGCCCGGACCATCTGCAGCTCCGGAAGCACGGACCGGACGAGCTGTCGCATTACTCCTCGGCCACCTCGGACATCGAGTACCTGTTCCCGATGGGCTGGTCGGAGCTGGAGGGGATCGCCAACCGCGGCGACTACGACCTCTCCCGCCACGCCGAGTTCTCCGGCGAGAAGCTCGAGTACTTCGACCAGGAGAAGGGCCAGGCCTACGTGCCGTACGTGATCGAGCCATCGCTGGGCGTGGACCGCTCGCTGCTGGCGTTCATGGTCGACGCCTATGACACCGAGGAGGTCGAGGCGCGCAAGCGCACCGTGCTGCGACTGCACCCGCGGATGGCGCCGGTGAAGGCCGCGGTGCTGCCGTTGGTGTCCAAGGACGGGATGCCGGAGAAGGCCCGCGCGGTCTACGAGGAGGTCCGCGGTCGGGTGCCCGCCGAGTACGACGAGGGCGGCTCGATCGGGCGGCGCTACCGGCGCCAGGACGAGATCGGCACCCCCTGGGGGATCACCGTCGACGGCCAGACGATGGAGGACGACACCGTGACCCTTCGCGACCGCGACAGCCTCCAGCAGGAGCGGGTCGCCGTCGCCGGTCTCGGCGACCGGCTTGCCGACAAGCTCGCGGAGCCGTGGCGGAGCCCGAAGCTCGGCTGACGCGATCCGAACCGAGCGGAACGCCCATGGCCGAATTCCGATCCGATACGAATCGTAATTCGGCCATCGACGCGCCCGCATTGGTGTGTGAGGTGCGTCACAGAAGGATTCGCTGATCTGCGACGCTTCCACTAAGCTCAGGGAACCATGTCACCGATCGGTGACAGATACGGGAGCGGAGGAGAATGAGATGAGCGTGGCCCAGAAGGACGGGATCGACCAGCGTTCCTTCGTCGACCAGATCTCATATGACGACCTCTACCGGCGCTGGGAAGAGGGGAACTGGAAGGCGACCGAGATCGACTTCACGGAGGACCGCAAGGGCTGGGAGTCGCTGAGCGAGATCCAGCGCAAGTCGGCGCTATGGACCTATTCGATGTTCTTCTACGGGGAGGACTCGGTCACCGACAACCTCTCCCCTTACATCGACGCGGCGCCGCTGGAGGAGCAGAAGTACTTCCTCGCCACCCAGCAGGTCGACGAGGCGCGACACGCCGTCTTCTTCCATCGCTTCTTCAAGGAGGTGATCGGCGCAGGGGAGTCGATCGGCTCGACGCTTGCCGCCACCGAGCCGCAGCTCGGCTGGGGTTACCGCAACGTCTTCGGCCGCCTGGACCGGATGGCCGAGGAGCTTCGCAAGGACCGCTCGCTGCCCAAGTTCGCCCAGGCGATCGCGCTCTACCACTTGATCGTCGAGGCGGCACTGGCGCAGCCGGGGCAGCACTTCATCGAGGACTACTTCACCAAGGCGGGGACGATGCCCGGGTTCAGCTCGGGGATGCACAACGTCTCGCGCGACGAGCAGCGCCACATCGGCTTCGGGGTCAAGACGCTCGCCGACTGCTTCCGCCAGAGCGAGGAGTGCAAGGCGGCCGTGGTCGAGATGCTGCGCGAGGTGCTGCCCTGGTCGATGTCGGTGTTCGTACCACCGAACTGGGACCTGGAGTACACCCGCTGCTACGGCTTCGAGCTCGAGGACATCTATGCCTTCGGGATGCGGTCGGTGGAGACGAAGTGGAAGGCGGCCGGCTACCCGATCGACGAGATGCCCCCCGACGTCTTCCCCTTCGACACCTCGCAGCCCCACGTCGAGCGGGCCCAGCGGGCGATCGCGCTGATGCGCGCGGGCGTCGTCGGCGAGCCGGTCGAGAAGCCCGACTCCTCCCCGGAGACGCAGGCGCTCCTGTTCGACGTCATCGCCCGCTCCGCCAACCGTGACGCCGTCAACGGCCGGCCGGTGACCATCCAGTGGCGGTTCAGTGACGCGGCGCCCTGGTACCTCCGGATCGACAACGGGGCGTCGGAGGCAGTTCAGGGCGAGGCGCCGGACCCCAGCCTGACGCTGGAGACGTCCTGGCGGGACTGGCTGGCGGTCTCCACCTACGGCGGCGATCCGCGCCGTGCATTGCTGCGCCGAAAGCTCCGCCCGCACGGCTCGCTGCGTGTGCTTTTGAGGATGTCCAGGATCTTCCCCAGCTGACCCGGGGTTCGAGCCGGGCCGCTCAGTCGGAGGTGATCAGGAACCGCGCCACCGCGGCCCCGGTCTTCACTGTCGCGCGAGTAGTCGCGGCCGGGGTCTGTGAGGCGCTGTAGCGCGCCCCCGTCGGCGGCGGCGAACATGTAGGTCACCATGGCCTCGGCGTCGAAGCGCAGCGAGAGCACGCCCTCGGCCTCCTTCTTGCGCAGCGCCTCGGCGAGGTGCCGGCGGGAGCCCTGGTACAGCTCCGCCAGCTCAGCCTGGATCTCGGGGTTCTGCCGGCCGGCAGTGAACAGCTCGTACAGGATCACGTAGAAGCCCGGGTCCTCCTGCAGCACCTGCTCGGCGCCCGCAACCAGGACGGCGACCACGTCGTCAACCGTCTCCGCCGCCGCGAGCGGCTCGTCGAGCCCCCCGATCCTGGTCTCGGCATCCTTGCGGAGGACCTCGATCAACAGGCGCTCCTTGGTCCCGAAGTAGTAGTGGAGCAGCCCGCGGCTGACCCCCGCCCGTCGCGACACGTGCTCGAACGTGGCGCCCGCGATCCCCCGTTCGGCGACGCAGTGGCGCATCGCGTCGATGATGCGCTGCACCTTCTCGCCGCTGAGCGCTCGCTGCTCGGCGTGGGGTCCCGACCGAACCGTCTTCGACTCCACTGGGATCTCCGATCCCCCTCTCCCGACGTGCCGCGTGAGTCTAACCGTAGTCACGACCTCGCGAGAAGGAGCGCCGGACGATGGCTATCGAAGCCGGACCGGGGGGTTGTGGCCCGGGATGACCACGGCCGGATCCAGATCGCGGATCCGCCGCCACTGCTCGAGCAGCTCCTCGCGCTCCGGACCGAAGTCCTCTGGCAGGTCCATGCGGTCGAAGTACTCGGGGAGCGGACCAACGCAGTCGGAGGCGATCACCACCAGGCCGTCGTCGGTGTCGACCAACAGAGAGATCAGGCCATCCGAGTGGCCTGGCGTGCGCAGCCACCGCACTCCCGGCTCGATCTCGCCCTCGTCGCCTTCCAGGACCTCGAGCTCGACCATCTCGAGCATCCCGGAGACGATCTGCGCGTACGGGGCCTCGGTCTCGAGGCGATGCACGTACGCCCGCCGTTGCGGCCAGGCTGCCAGCCCCTCGGCGTGGTCGAAGTGCAGGTGGGTGAGGATCACGTCCTTGATCGCGCCGGGGTCGACGCCGAGGGCGGCCAGAGCGCCGAACACGGGCCCGCCCTGCATGATCAGCCCGGGATCGACCAGGTAGTCGCGCTCGGCCCGAACCAGCAGCGTGTTGGGGAACGCCACCATGCCGGCGGTGCGGCCGCCCTCCTGCAGTTCCTTGTAGCGACGGAAGCCTTCGGCTGAGTTGTCGGTCGCCGCAACCTCCGCCTCGCCGTTGGAGACGGCGAACACGTGCCGCTGGGCAGGGACCAGCAGGTGGACCTCTGCCGGCATCCGCTCAGGGAGCTGCCCGCAGGGTGGTGATCAGCTCGATGGGGACTCGGCCGTCTCGGGCGTGGTGGTGGTGGTGAGCTGTACTCGAAGTCCTCCTCCGCGCCGAACAGCCGGTCGAGGACCGCCTTGCGCAGGTCCTCGCTGAGCGCGATCGCCAACGCGGCGCCCACGAGGGCGATGACGAGCAGCCTCCCCCAGTGGCGCTTCTTCGTCCTGCCCCGAAAGCGATCGGACGCATCGCGAAGCGACTCGGCGGCGGACCGCAGGTCGCGCTGCACCTTCTTGTCCTCGGTAACCGCCCTCACGGGCCCCTTGCCGTTCGACATCCGCTGGTAGGCGTGCCGAGCGGCCTCGAAGGCCTCCTTGACGCTGTTGCGAAGCTCCGCGTCCTCGATCAGGCGCCGTACGTACGGATTCGAGCCGGCCGACTGTGCCGCCTGGCGCGCCTTGTCCGCCCTGGTGCTCTTTGCTGCCATCGCCAACTCTCCTCGTCAGGTTCGTTCGTCCGCGGGAGCATATACCCGCAAATGGAGAACCTAAAGCGCGGCCTCGAGGGCCTTCTCGATCCGGTCCACGAACACGAACTCCACGTCCTCGCGCTCGTGCTCGGGTATCTCGGCCACGTCCCCCTCGTTCCGCTCGGGGACGATGATCCGCTTGATCCCGGCGCTCTGGGCGGCAAGCGACTTCTCCTTCAAGCCGCCCACCGGCAGCACCTGACCGGTCAGCGTCACCTCACCGGTCATCGCAACGTCCGCGCTGACCGGCTTGCCCATGACCAGGGACGCCAGCGCGACCGCCATCGCCACCCCTGCGGAAGGGCCGTCCTTCGGCACCGCCCCGGCGGGAACATGGACGTGGATGTCATTGGTGGCGAACCAGTCGTCGGGAAGCTCAGGCGCAAGCTTCTTGACCTTGCCCCGCACCCACGAGAGCGCGGCCTGCGCCGACTCGCGCATCACCTCGCCGAGCTGGCCGGTGATCGTCAGCTCGCCCGAGCCCGGCATCGCGGTTGCCTCAACGAACAGCACCTCGCCGCCCACCGGAGTCCAGGCGAGCCCGGTCGCCACCCCGGGGTCCTTCGTGCGCCGGCGCTGCTCGGCGAAGTAGCGGCGCCTGCCGAGCAGCTGGCGTGCCCGCTTCGCGGACACCACCACCTTGCTCTCGACCTTGCCCTCCGCGACCTCCCGCGCGATCTTGCGGCAGACGCTGCCGATCTCGCGCTCCAGGTTTCGCACCCCCGCCTCGCGCGTGTACTCCTCGGCGATCGCCCGAAGCGCGGCGTCGCTGAACGAGATCTGGCTCCGCGAGAGCCCGTTCTGTTCGATCTGGCGCGGCACCAGGTAGCGCTTCGCGATGTGGACCTTCTCGTCCAGCGTGTAGCCGGCAAGGTTGATGACCTCCATCCGGTCTTGAAGCGCCGACGTTACGGTGTCGAGCGTGTTCGCCGTGGTGATGAACATCACCCCGGAGAGATCGAACGGGAGGTCCAGATAGTGGTCCCGGAAGGTGTCGTTCTGGGCCGGGTCGAGGACCTCGAGCATGGCGCTCGACGGGTCGCCGCGGAAGTCGGCGCCCATCTTGTCGATCTCGTCGATCATGAACACGGGGTTGCGGGAGCCGGCATCGCGCAGCGCTCGAACGATGGTGCCGGGCATCGCGCCGATATAGGTGCGGCGGTGCCCGCGGATCTCGGCCTCGTCGCGCACGCCGCCCACCGAGATGCGCTCGAACTCGCGGCCCAGAGCCCGCGCGATCGATCGGCCGAGGCTGGTCTTCCCCACGCCCGGTGGTCCAACGAAGCAGAGGATCGGACCCTGCACCGACCCCGCCGCCCCCGCACGGGAACCGGAGGAGGCGGCGGGCTCTTGCGTCAGCTTGCGTACCGCCAGGTACTCGAGGATGCGGTCCTTGACCTTCTCCAGGTCGTAGTGATCGGCGTCGAGGACCTCGCGCGCATGAGCGATGTCGAGGTTGTCCTCGGTGGTCGCGCCCCACGGCAGCTCGACCAACCACTCGAGATAGGTGCGGATGACTCCGTACTCCGCGGCGGCGGGCGGTAGGCGCTCGAGGCGCGCCAGCTCGCGGTCGGCCTGCTTGCGGGCGTGCTCCGGAAGATTCGCCGCCTCGATCCGCTCCCGCAGCTCGTTGAGCTCGGCCTGCTGCTCGTCGGCCTCCCCGAGCTCCTGCTGAATCGCCTTCAACTGCTCGCGCAGGTAGTACTCGCGCTGACCCTTCTCGAGCTCGGATTGGACCTGTGACTGGATCTTGGAGCCGAGCTGGATCACCTCCAGCTCCCGGGCGAGGATCTCGGACAGGCGGCGCAGCCGCCTTCCGACGTCCACCTCTTCGAGCAGCTCCTGCTTCTCCTCGGTCGAGATCCGCAGGGCACCGGCGATCAGGTGAGCGAGCGCGGAGGGATCGTCCACGTTGGTGACCGCGAGCTGAAGCTCCTCGGGCAGGTAGGGGATCTGCTCGATGATCTCGGTGAAGGTCCGCTGCACGTTGCGGGTCAACGCATCGAGCTCGGGCGTGGGCTCGAGCACGTCGGGCAGCGGCTCGACCCGTGCCACGAGATACGGGTCCTCGGTGACGTAATCGCCCAGCCTTATCCGTTCGGTTCCCTGGACCAGGATGCGGATCGTGCCGTCGGGGATCTTGAGCATCCGAGCGACGACCCCTGCGACGCCGACTTCGTATAGCTGGTCGGGGCCAGGCTGGTCGGCCTGGGGATCGCGCGAGGCGACCAGCGCCAGGGTCCGCTCGCCCGAGAGCACGTCGTTGACCAGCCTGATCGAACGCTCCTGCCCCACCGCCAGCGGCGTCAGCGTGTCGGGATACGGAACCATCTCCTTCAGCGGCAGCACCGGCAGGGCGGTCGGCAGTGGCTGACCCTGCTGCTCGAGGACCGCAGCGTCTACGTCCGGGGTCTCGACCACCTCGATCGTCGGGTGGCCGTCTTCTTGGGCGCTCATTCCTTGGTCTCGATCGGCACCCGGCGGCTGGCCCGCCCGCTCGAGCGAAGCGGCAGCTCAACCCGCAGGACGCCGTCCTCGTAGGTGGCCCGGGCCTGTTCGGCGACCACGTCGGCGTTCAGCTCCACGACGCGGCGGAACGGGCCGGCCTCGATCTCCACCTGCTGGTAGACGCGGCCCTCGGTCTCCTGCACCGGGCGCTCGCCTCGGATCACCAGCTCTCGGCCGACCACCTCGAGGCTGACGGTGTCCAGGCTGACTCCGGCCAGCTCGGCCTTGACCACCGCTCGCGGCGGCTTGCCGCAGTAATAGACGTCCACTCGCGGCGAGAAGCCGGTCTGCGGCCGCCCGGACAACCAGCCACCCTCGCCCCAGACGTCGCCGAACAGCTCGTCCATCTCTCGGCGCATGCGCTCGAAGTTGACCAGCAGGTCCCGATCGCGTGGCATGGCCCTAGCGTAGCCACCCGGATCGCGTTTGGATCGGCTGCGGGTTCAGACCTCGTAGACGGCGCCCTCGCGGGCCACCTCGACCGGCCGGCCGAACGCCTCGGAACCCTCTTTGCGGGCCCATTCGGCATCGAGCTCGTCGGAGATGTGCGTCAGCACCACCTGTCCAGCACCGGCGCGGCGGGCGTGCTCGCCGGCCTCGGCCGGCGTCATGTGGCCGCGGACACCGGTGCGCTCGGGACGCGGCAGGGTCGCCTCGACCAGCAACAGGTCGGTGCCGCGGGCGATCTCGACCAGCTCGTTGCCGGGGCGGCAGTCGGCGCCGTAGGTGAATCGGCCGCTGCCGTTCGAAGAGCTGAAGTCGATCGCGTAGGTGGTGGTGAAGTGCGGGACCTCCCGGAAGCGGGCGAGCAGCGGGCCGACCTCGACGGTCGACCCCGCGTCGTACTCCTCGAGCGCGAACGCGGTCTCGATCAGATCGTCCTTGCCCCAGGCGCCCACCACCTGGCGGAAGCACTCCCGAGCGCCGCGGGGAGCGATCAGCCGCGGGCGGGCGGGGCTGTCGGTGCCCGGATAGCCGCCAACCGGGACCGGCTGCTGGCGAGGCGCATAGGTCAGCGCATAGGCATACGGCACCAGGTCGAGGAAGTGATCGGCGTGCAGGTGGGAGACCAGCACTGCGTCGAGCTCCGTGTAGTCCCGAAACAGGCGCAGCTTCGAGAACACGCCGTTGCCGCAGTCGAGCAGCACGGAAACGCCGTGGTCTTCGATCAGGTACCCGCTGCAGGCCCCTCCGGCGTCCTCCCACGAGGGCGACTTGCCGAGCACCGTGATTCGCATCGTGACAATCAACTCTATCCCCGCGCCTCCGCGGGCGGGCACGGACGCGGGCGTTGCAAGCCGGTGCCCGAGCTGCGCGGCGGCGGGCCACCCGGCGCGAACCGGGGCGGCGCTATCGTCCGGCCATGAGCCCCCAGGCTTGCCAGCGGTGCGGCACCCCGGCGGCCGACGATGCCCGCTTCTGTGCCTCCTGCGGCGCGCCGCTCGGGAGCCTCGAGGGCGCCGAGCGCAAGCTCGCCACCATGGTCTTCGCCGATCTTGTCGGCTCGACCGAGCTTGCCTCAAGCCTCGATCCCGAGGAGCTCCGCCGCCGGCTTGCCCCCTTTTTCGAGATTGCCCGCGCGACCCTCGAGGAGCACGGCGGAACGGTTGAGAAGTTCGTCGGCGACGCGGTGCTGGCGGTGTTCGGGGTCCCGCGTACCCACGGCGACGACCCGGACCGCGCGGTCACCGCGGCGCTGGAGCTGGTGGACCGGGTCGCAGCGGTAGGCGACGGACTCGCGGTGCGGATCGGGGTCGAGACCGGCGAGGTGCTGGCGATCGAGTCGGCCGGCGACCTCTCGGTCACCGGCGAGGCGGTGAACGCGGCGGCGCGGCTGCAGGGAGTCGCGGCCGAGAACGAGGTCCTGGTCGGAGAGCGAGCCGCGCGGTCTTGCCGGGAGGCTCGGCTCGAGCCTCGGGGCGAGATCGAAGCGAAGGGCTTCCCGACGCCGCTTCAGGCCTGGCAGGCGGTGGCGGGGGGCGGAGCCGGGCCGCGTCGCGAGGCCCCCTTCATCGGGCGCCAGGACGACATCGACCTGCTGAAGCTGGTCTACCGGCGCGCGGTCCGGGAGCGACTCCCCGAGCTGATCACGATCACCGGCGACGCGGGCATCGGCAAGACCCGCCTGACCTCGGAGCTGATCGCGTCCCTGCGCGAAGCCGAGCCGGCGCCCGAGGTCCTCCTGGGCCGCAACCCGCCCTACGGACGCGGGATCGCCTTCTGGGCGCTCGGTGAGATCCTGCGATCGGCGGCCGGGGCGACCGCCGACGACTCGGTTGCGGAGGTCCACACGGCGCTTTCCCGCCGCCTGCGCACCGTTGGCGCCGACGACGCCGAGCAGCTCGCCACCGCCCTTTCCTCCTCGCTGGGCGGCGACGAGCGCGACTGCGACGTCGAGGATGAGCTGAAGCGTGCCTGGCGCCGGATGGTCGCGCTGCTGGCAGAGGAGCGACCGCTGGTGATCGGAATCGACGACGCGCACTGGGCCGATGACGGCCTTCTGGACCTGTTCGAGGAGGCCGCGTTCAGCGTCGAGGGCGCGCCTCTGGTGCTGCTCTGCACCAGTCGCCCCGAGCTGCTCGAGCGGCGCCCCAGCTTCGGTCGCGCGGCGCGCAACGTGACCCAGATCGAGCTGCGCCCACTGGCCCGCGACGCGACCGCCGAGCTTGCGGCGGCGCTGCTCTCGAACGGCTCGCCCGAACTGGTGACCCGGGTCGCGGAGGTGTCGGGCGGAAACCCGTTCTTCGCCGAGGAGGTGGCGCAGCGGCTCGTCGAGGACCCGGAGGCGGCGGTCGAGGGGCGCCTGCCGGAGACCATCCAGGCGGCGATCGCCGCGCGCCTGGATCTGCTGCCCCCCAGCGAGAAGCGGGCGATCCAGTACGCGGGCGTGCTCGGCCCCGGCTTTCTGGAGGAAGCACTGGCCGAGCTGCTCGGCGAGTCCCCGGCCGAGTCGCTCGAGGCCCTGGCCCGCAAGGCGCTGGTCCAGGAGCGGGTCGCCGAAGGGGACGGGCGCTACGGATTTCGCCACCAGCTGATCCGCGAGGTCGCCTACGCCTCGCTGCCCAAGGTCGAGCGCGTCCGTCTCCATCAGCGCGCGGCGGACGGCATCCTGGCGCGCGCCGGCGAGCACCACGCGGAGCTCGCCGAGCTGGTGTCCTATCACCGCGTGCAGGCGGCGGAGCTGGAGCCCACGCCGGAGCGCTCGGCGGAGGCGCTCCAGGCGACCCTCGACGCCGCCGAGGCCCTGTTCCGCCGCGGTGCCAGCCGCCGCTCCCAGCACCTGTACGAGCAGGCGGCAGAGCTGGCCGGCTCACCCCCAGAGCGGGTCGAGGCGCTGCGTGCCGCCTCCGCCGTCGCGACACGGCGCTTTCGCGGCGACGAGGCGGTGGCGCCTGCTTCGCGAGATGGCCGCCGTGGCCGAGGACGCAGGCGACGGCGCCACGGCCGCCAAGGCATATGCCCTCGCGGTCGAGATCGCCACCCGGATGAGGGGCATCACCGGATGGCTGCCGGAGTCCGAGCTGACCGAGATGCTGCGTCGCGGGCAGGAGCTCTCCGATGCCGCCGATCCCGCCAACCCGGGCGCTGTTGGTGCTCGACGAGGGCTGGATGGCCTGGGCCTTCGACCGGCCGGACGAGCTGCACGAGCCCGCTCGGCGGGGGCTCGAGCTGGCCCGTGAGACCGGCGACGCCGCGGTGCTCTCGTCGGCGCTCGACGCGGCGTCGGCAAGCGCCTGGAACGGTGGGCGCTACGCCGAGGCGGTCGAGCACAACAGGGAGCGCCTCGAGTTGCTCGACCGGCGTTCCCCGCAGCGAGCCGGCGTACGAGATCGAGCGCAGCGACGCCCTCCACATGATGGTCGAGTCGTCGGTCCAGGTGGGCGCCTACCGGGAGGCGCTCGCCTACGCTGCGCGCGCCCGCGACCTCGACCTCAATCGGGGGGTCGTGTACTCGGGATGGTCGCGCGCCATGCTGCCGAGCTTCTTCCTCGGCGAATGGGACGAGTTGCTGGCGATGGGGAAGCGGGTGCGCGACGCGTTGACGGCGCTGGAGAAGCTCCGTCCGCATTCATGGCCGGCTCGATCGCGACCGCCGGCGCCGTCCTGGGCTACAGGGGCGACGATCGCGGGTTCGAGGACTGGATGGAATTCGCCACGGACATCGGCGGACAGGGTGGCCAGGTGCTCGGCATCACCACGTTCCGCGCCGACGTCGCCCTGCATCGAGGGCGGGTGCTGGATGCGGTCGAGATCCTGAAGACCGGGCCCGAGGTCTTTCTCTTCTGGTGGCGACCGCTGTACCTGGCGACCTGCGCCGAGGCGCTCGTGCGAGCCGGGGACGAGGGCGCCGAGGCGGCCCTGGCGGAGGCCCGGGCCGCGATCGGCGACAACCCGTACGCGCGGGCGCTCACCCTGCGGGCCGCGGCGCTGCGCGATGACGACGAGACCGGGCTTCGCGAGGCGCTGGCGGTCTTCGAGCGGATCGAGTGCCCGTACCAGGCGGCCCGCACCGGCTGGCTGCTCGGCGGCGACGCGCGCGCGGAGGCCGAGCGCACCTTTGCCCGGCTCGGGGCCACGCTCCCGCCGGACTGATCTAGGGCTCAGCCCGCGGTGCGGGCCTCGGCCTCGCGAAAGCGGGCGGCGAGCGTCTGGAGCAGCGCCCAGGCCACCTCCGGATGCTCCTGGACGAAGGAGCGAAACTCCCAGGCGGCCATTCCGCGACAGCGGAGGTCGGTGCCGGCGATGACCGTCGCCGAGCGCGGCCCCTCGTCGATCAGGGCGATCTCGCCGATGTAGTCGCCGGGTCCCACCGTGCGGAGGGCCTCGCCCTTGAGGCTGACGGTCGCGTTCCCCTCCTCGATCACGAAGAAGCCGATCCCGCTCTGGCCCTCGGTCATGATCGGCTCTCCCTCCTGGAAGGTCCGCTCCGACATCACCTTTGCGAGGCGCCGAAGGTCGCGGTCCTTGACCCCCGCGAACAGCGGTACGCGGTTCAGCGTCTCGACGACATCCGCCATCGGCGCAGGATCATATCCTCGGGCAGCGCGGCAGGAAGCCGCGCGGCGGCGAGCGTCAGGCCGGCTTCGCCGCCGGCTCCTCCGCCGGTTGGCGCAGCAGCAGGGCGGGCTGGCGCGGAGGCACGAGCCCGTCGGCGCTGTTGGGCCGGAAGGTGGAACAGGGCTCGTCCAGGTCGAGGGCGCAGAGCATCTGACAGTGAAAGAAGCAGTCCTCGCAGCTGGGGTGTCCCTTGCGGCGCTTGCTGGCTCGGCGCTTCGCTAGCCCGATCGCATCCGCCATCTCCCTCGCGTGCTGCTCGAACTGGATCAATCCCTACCCCTCCTCTGCGGTTGCCGGCTGAGCGGCGATCATCTCACCGCCGGACGCGGGTCGCGAAGCGCATTCACGCATTCCCCGACTTTTGGGGAAACGGCCCCGCCACCGGTTTCCCGGGCTTTGCGGAAACCGGGTCGGCGGTAAAATCGGATCACCGATGGCACACGAGCCCACCGCGCGGCTGAGCGCCTCCCCGCCCCTGTTTCAGAACCGGCTCCTCGACTTATTCTCGAGGATCCACCCCTCGGTGCCCGCGATCATCTTCGTGCCCGCGGTCGTCGCCGGGGTGTGGCTGGGCGCCGACCGCGGCTACGGCGCGGTCCAGATCGTGCTGCTGGTCGCGCTGGGCCTCTTGATCTGGACCCTGACCGAGTACTGGCTGCACCGGCTCGTGTTTCACTGGGAGCCCGATCATCCGCTGGGCAGCCGGCTCCACTTCGTCATCCACGGCGTCCACCACGACCATCCGAACGACCGCCTCCGGCTGGTGATGCCTCCCGCGGTCAGCGTGCCGCTGGCGGCGCTGTTCCTGTTCGCGTTCTCGTTGATCTTCGGCACTCCAGCCGCCTATCCGATCTTCGCCGGCCTCATAGTCGGCTACCTCGCGTACGACTACACCCACTATCACGTGCACCATCACACGCCGAAGACCAAGCTCGGCAAGCGGCTGCGGGAGCAGCACATGCGCCACCATTTCCAGGACCACCGCTTCGGCTACGGGGTCTCGTCCCCGCTCTGGGACGTCATCTTCCGTACCCTGCCGCGCCAGCGTCGACATTAGTTCTGCGGGCGGGTGGTTACACTCCCCGCCCCTAGACTCTCATACACACCGTACGGTGTGTACAAATACACACCATCGCATCCCAACGAAAGGAATCACTTATGGCATCGGTTTCGGGCGCGGTCGATCAAGCGGCAGAGTTGCTCAAGGCCCGGATTCGCGAGCTGGAGGGCGAGCTCTCGAAGCTGCAACGCGCACTGTCAAGCCTCACTGACGGACGCCAGGGGCGTCGTGGCCCCGGCCGCCCCCGGGGATCGCGCCCGCGGTCGCGGACAGCCGCCAGCCCGCGGCGGCGCCGCGGCGGGACCCGCGCCGATCAGGCCGTGAGGCTGATCAAGGCGAACCCTGGGATCAGCGCCTCGGAGGTCGCAAAGAAGATGCGGATCAAGCCCAACTACCTGTACCGAGTCCTGGGCGATCTGGAGAAGGAAGGCCGGGTGAAGAAGTCCGGCCGCTCCTACACCGCGACTTAGCGGCTAGGCCACCCCTGGGACTCGAGCCTCGCGGGGGCGCGGGGGACGCGCCTCGGCGCCCTCCAGGTTGTCGCTGACAATTGTCTGTGACAACTGGACCCGGCAGTAGACGGCCGTTACTGCTGCCTCCAGTTGTCATGACAATTGTCCGCGACAACCTGGATGTGCGCCGATGGCGCGTCCCCCCGCGCCCCGCGCGGAGCCGCGACTGTTCAGATCAGGCCCAGTTGCCTGACCGCGTCGCGCTCTTCCTTCAGCTCGTTGACGGAGTGGTCGATCCGGGGGCGGGAGAAGTCGTCGATCTCGAGGCCGTCAACGAGCTTCCACTCTCCCCCGGAGCAGGTGCAGGGAAAGCCCGACACCAGCCCCTCTTCGACTCCGTAGGAGCCGTCGGAGGGAATCGACATCGAGACCCAGTCGCCCCGGGGCGTCCCGAGCACCCAGTCGTGTACGTGGTCGATCGCCGCGTTCGCGGCCGACGCCGCGCTCGACGCGCCCCGCGCCTCGATCACCTCCGCGCCGCGCTTCGCCACCCTGGGGATGAACTCGTCCGCGATCCAGGCCTCGTCGTCCACCGCGTCCCAGGCGCTTCCCCCCGCACCTTGGCATGCACGAGGTCCGGGTACTGCGTGGTCGAGTGGTTGCCCCAAATGGTCATGTTCGTGATCTCGCTCACCGGCACCCCGAGCTTCGCGGCGAGCTGAGCGATCGCCCGGTTGTGATCGAGACGGGTCATCGCGGTGAAGCGCTCGCGCGGGACGTCGGGTGCGTGTGACATCGCGATCAGGCAGTTGGTGTTGGCCGGGTTGCCGACCACCAGGACCTTGACGTCATCCGCGCCACGCTCGTTGATCGCCTCCCCCTGGGGCTTGAAGATGCCGCCGTTGGCCTCCAGCAGGTCGGACCGCTCCATGCCCTTGGTGCGGGGGCGCGCTCCAATCAGCAAGGCGATGTTGCAGCCGTCGAATGCGTCGGCGGGGTCGTCGTGGATGTCGATGCCGGCGAGCAGCGGGAAGGCGCAGTCCTCGAGCTCCATCGCGGTGCCCTCGGCGGCCTTGAGGGCATCCGGGATCTCGAGCAGCTTCAGGTGGACCGGGGCATCCGGTCCCAGCATCTGACCGCTGGCGATGCGGAACAGGATCGCGTAGCCGATCTGCCCGGCTGCGCCGGTGACGGTCACTCTCACTGGGGTGTCGCTCATCAGCCGTTCATCTCCTCGATCACGGCGTCGGCGAACTCGGAGGTGCCGACGGCGGTTGGGTCGTCTCTGGAGGGCTTCAGGTCATAGGTCACCTTCTCGCCCCGGCGGATCACCTCGGCGATCGCGCTCTCCATCCGGTCGGCCGCCTCGGCCTCGTCGAGGTGGCGAAGCATCAACACCCCGGAGAGCATCAGGGCGGTCGGGTTGACCTTGTTCATGCCCTTGTACTTGGGGGCGGAGCCGTGAGTGGCCTCGAACATCGCCGCCTCGGTCCCGATGTTCGCCCCAGGCGCCAGGCCCAGCCCGCCGATCATTCCCGCACCGAGGTCGCTGACGATGTCGCCGTAGAGGTTCGGAAGCACGATCACGTCGTACTCCTCGGGCCGCGAGACGAGCTGGTTGCACAGGTTGTCGATGATCCGGTCCTCGAACTCGATCTCAGGATGGCGCTCGGCAATCCTCCGGGCCGTATCGAGGAACAGGCCGTCGGAGAACTTCATGATGTTGGCCTTGTGCGCGGCCGTCAGCTTGCGGCGATCGTTGCGCTTCGCGTAGTCGAAGGCGGCCTCGACGATTCGCTCTGAGCCGAACACCGAGATCGGCTTGATCGAGATCCCGGAGTGGTCGCGAATCCGGCCCGCGTCCACCGAGGCGACGAACTCCCGCAACTGCTCGGCGCCCTCCGAGTCGACCTCGAACTCGATCCCGGCGTAGAGGTCCTCGGTGTTCTCGCGGACGATCACGATGTCGACCGTGTCGAAATGCGATCGCACCCCCTCGTAGAGCTTGCACGGGCGAATGCAGGCGTAGAGGTCGAGCTCCTTGCGGAGCTGAACGTTGATCGAGCGAAAGCCCGAGCCGACCGGCGTCGTGGTCGGCCCCTTGATCCCGACCCCGGTTCGCTTGATCGACTCCAGGGTCCGCTCGGGGAACGGGTTGCCCTCCTCGCGGTACACGTCCTCGCCGGCGGGCTGCTCGTCCCACTCGAGCTCGACCCCGGTCGCCTCCAGCACCCGGCGAGTGGCCTCGGCCAGCTCGGGGCCGGTGCCGTCGCCGGGGATGAAGGTGACCTGGTGGGCCATCGCGGACGGCGATGCTATCGACGCGCGCCACGCGAGCGCGCGGGCCAACGCGTGCGTTCCCTGAAGCTCTTTGTGGCCCATAGACCCCAAGATGCTTCAGCCAACGCAAACGTCCCCTTGACTCAAGTGATGAACCATGATTCACTTCTTGTGATGCCCTACCGGCCGACCGAGAGGACCGAGGCGCGAAAGGCCGCGGTCCGCAAACGGATCGCCTCCGCCGCACGGGACCTGATTGCCCGCGGCGGGTATGCCGAGGCACAGGTTGTGGCGGTGGCCTCGAGAGCCGGCGTCGCCACGGGGACCGTCTACCGGCACTTCCCGTCCAAGGCGGATCTGTTCGCCGAGGTGTTCCGCGAGGCCTCCCGGCGCGAGGTGGATGCCGTCGCCGTCGCCGCCACCGAGTCGGGGGACGGTGCAGCGGCACGGATCGCCGCCGCGGTCGAGACCTTCGCCCGCCGCGCCTTGCGCGGAAGGCGCCTGGCCTGGGCGCTTCTCGCCGAGCCGGTCGATCCCGCGGTGGAGGCCGAGCGCCTGGTCTTCCGTCGCGCCTACCGAGACGTGCTCGCCGACGTGATCCGGACCGGCGTCAGCGCCGGCGAGCTGCCGCCGCAGGATCCCGAGCTGAGCGCGGCCGCCCTGGTCGGCGCAACCGGCGAGGCGCTCGTCGGTCCCCTCTCCCCAACCGCCTCGGCCGCCGACCCAGAATCGCTCGTCGCCTCGCTCGTCGACTTCTCGATACGTTCGGTCACCGGAAAGGAGCCCGCCCTTGTCAACGCTTGAGCGACCCACCCAACCGACCCACGAGGTCTTCAATCAGCCGCCGCCGCTGGAGGGCTACAACGTCTTCGAACGGGACCGGGTCCTGGTGGAATCCCTGCGCCGCGAGGGCGGCGATTGGGCCGAGGACGGGGCCCGGGAGCTGGGTGCGATCTGCGGCCGGCCGGACGTGATCGCCCGCGGCGTGCAGGCGAACGAGAACCCGCCGAAGCTGCGAACGCACGACCGGTTCGGGAACCGGATCGACGAGGTCGAGTTTCACCCGGCGTGGCACGAGCTGATGCAGCTGGGAATCTCCCAGGGCCTGCATGCGTCGCCGTGGCGCGACCCACGGCCGGGCGCTCACGTCGCCCGGGCAGCGAAGTTCATCCTGCTGTCGCAGGTCGAGGCCGGGGTGGGCTGTCCGATCTCAATGACGTACTCCGTGATTCCCGCGATTCGCCAGCAGCCGGAGCTGGCCGACGAGTGGGAGCCCCGGTTCCTGTCGCTGGAGTACGACGGCGAGCGGCTGGTTCCGGCGCCAGACAAGAAAGGCGCGCTGTGCGGGATGGCGATGACCGAGAAGCAGGGCGGCTCCGACGTGCGCGCCAACACCACCGTCGCCCGCCCGCTCAACGGCGGGGGGGCCGGAACGGAGTACGAGATCACCGGGCACAAGTGGTTCTGCTCGGCGCCAATGTGCGACGCGTTTCTGGTCCTGGCCCAGGCCGATGGGGGGCTCTCGTGCTTCCTGCTGCCCCGCTTCACGCCCGACGGTCAGCGCAACCGGTTCCACCTCCAGCGGCTCAAGGACAAGCTCGGGAACCGCTCGAACGCCTCCAGTGAGGTCGAGTTCCGCGGCGCCTGGGCGCGGCTGGTCGGCGAGGAGGGGCGCGGCGTCCCGACGATCATCGAGATGGTCAACCACACGCGCCTGGATTGCGCGATCGGCGCCAGCGCCGGGTATCGCTGGGGGACCGCGATGGCGATCCATCACGCTTCTCACCGCTCCGCCTTCGGCCGGCCACTGGTCGAGCAGCCGCTGATGCGGAACGTGCTGGCCGACCTCGCAGTCGAGTCCGAGGCGGCGACCATCAGCGCGCTGTGGCTGGCGCGCGCCTTCGACGAGGCCCACGCCGGGGACCAGCGCGCCATCGAGCTGCGGCGGCTGGCGACGCCGGTGCTCAAGTACTGGACCTGCAAGCGCGCGCCGGTGCACGCGGTCGAAGCCCTCGAATGCCTGGGCGGCAACGGCTACGTCGAGGAGTCCGGGATGCCCCGGCTCTACCGGGAGAGCCCGCTTGCGTCGATCTGGGAGGGGTCGGGCAACGTCCAGTGCCTCGACGTCCTGCGGGCGATGGCGAAAAACCCGGCCTCGGTGGAGTCCTTCTTCGCCGAGCTCGAGGAGGCGCGGGGGACGGACGCCCACCTCGACACCGCCGCCGAGGAGCTTCGCGAGGAACTCGCCGACCTGGAGGCGATCGAGGCCCGGGCGCGCCGCGTCGTCGAGTGGATGGCGCTGGTGCTCCAGGGCTCGCTGCTCCGCCGCTTCGGCGACCAGGCGGTCGCGGACGCGTTCTCGAGCTCCCGCCTTGGCGGCGACGCGGGCCGCGCGTTCGGCACCCTCCCGGCGGGGACGGATTTCGGCCGGATCATCGACCGCCACGCACCGGGGGTCTAGGGCGCATATCTTCGCCAATCGCCGAATTGCGATTCCATGTGAATCGCTTTTCGGCCATCGCGATCGCGCCGTTTGCCGATGGCGCCTGGGTGCTCAGCTGAGCCAGCGATCATCCAGCCGGCGGACGACCGCCTCGGTGAGGCGGACGGCATCGGCCAGGGTGCCGTAGTCGACGTTCTCCGGCGTGTCGGTGGGCCAGTGGTAGTTGCCCGGCTGCTTGAGGTCGGTGCAGGAGCAGAGCGCCGCGCACTGGTAGCCGGCGGCGAGCGGGAAGACGCCGTCGGTCGCGTTGCGCAAGCGCAGGTTCGGGAACAGCCAGATACCAAGCTCCTCGGCCAGGCCGTCGAGCAGCGTCAGGGCTGCGGATGGGTAGTCGTTCATTCGCAACATGCCCTCTCCGCGCAGGACCAACAGGTTGGGCGAGCCCAGCGTCTCGAGGCAGAGGAAGAACGTGCTCTCCAGGGGCAGCTCGCCGAAATGGCGCTCGGCGAACGCCTGCATCCCCTCACAGAGGGCCTCCTCCGAGGTGGAGACGAACATCACCCGCAGGTTCTCGACCGGCTGCTCGGCGATCGCCCGGGCAAGCGCGATCAGCGCCGCGACCGCGGTGGCGTTGTCGTTTGCCCCGGGGACCGTCTCCCGGGAGCCGATGTCCGCCAGGGCGGCGGCGGATCCGGCCGAGAGCACGGTTCCCAGCCAGATTAGCCAGCGCCTCTGCATCACGGTCCCGGCAGCGACCGCGGCGGGGCCGCCGAGCACGGGCGCCAGCAGCGGGGGGCTGGTGTCGCTTCGCTCGATGAACCCAAGCCGGTCGGCCAGCTCCGGGATCGCCGGGTGGAACAGGAGGCCCGCGTGCGCCGCGTCATGGTGGGCGAGCACGACGATGGTCCGCTCGGCATCGGCGCGCCCCATCGTCGCCACCACCTGGAAGGCATTGCGGCGGGGAAGGAGCCTGCGCAGGCGCCGCCCATGGGGCGGCGCCTCGTCGGCGATCGCCGCGGCCGCGGCCGCGGCGATCGCCGCGCCCAGCACCCGCCGTCCCCGCAGCGCGGCCACCCCGGCAACCGCCCCGGCGCCGGCGGCGATCCCGAGCGGCCACCAGTAGGTGCCGTGCACGTCCTCGACCTCGATCTCCCCGTCGGCACCCAGCTCGCGCAGACGCCCCAGCAGCCACTCGGCGGCCCGCCGCTCGCCCACCGAGGCGGTCGGGCGGTGGATCGAGGCCAGCGTCTCGACCAGGTCGCGCAGCCAATCCTGGTCCAGATGGGGCATGGCCTCCACGTCGGCCCGTGTCGCGCCGGTCGGCATCGGCCGGGAAACCTAGCGGCTCATACCTAAGATGGGTGAATGCCCGCACGCGGCGCGGTGACTTTGTTCAACGTCCGGGGGATCCGGATCGCGGTCGACTACTCGTGGTTCTTCGTCCTCTTCCTGATCATCTGGCTGCTCTCGGACTTCTATCGCGACGTGCTCGACGCCCCCAGCGGCGACGCCGTCCCCTACCTGCTCGCCCTGGTCAGCGCGCTCGCCTTCTTCGCCTCGATCCTGCTACACGAGCTGGGCCACGCCTTCGTGGCCATTCGCCAGGGGATCGGCATCTCCGACATCACCCTGTGGATGTTCGGCGGCGTTGCCCGGATGACCAGGGACTCCGACTCGCCGGGCACCGAGTTCAAGGTCGCGATTGCCGGCCCCATCGTCACCCTGGTGATCGCGCTCGCCTGCTTCGCGGTCGGGATCGCCGCCGCCGGCTCGGACGAGTTCTGGAAGGCGATGCGAGTCGAGGGCCAGGCAGACACCTCCGGGGTCCTGGCGGTGGTCGCCTGGCTGGCGAGCATCAACGCCCTGGTGCTCGTCTTCAACCTGATCCCCGCCTTCCCGCTGGACGGCGGGCGGGTGGCGCGGGCAATCGCCTGGCAGGTGACCGGCGACCGCACCCGCGCGACCCGGGGCGCCGCGCGCCTGGGCCAGGCCTTCTCCTACCTGTTCATCGGCATCGGCATCCTGCTGCTCATCGAGGGCGACGTGGTCGGCGGGATCTGGCTGGGCCTGATCGGCTTCATCCTCCTGCAATCCGCCCGCGGCGCGGTCATGCAGACCGACTTCTCCAGCCGGATCGAGGGAATCAGGGTCGCCGACGTGATGGACGACGAACCGGTGGCCATCCCGGAGGACGCCAGCGTCGAACGGGCTCTGGACGAATACTTCCTTCGCTATCGCTGGCCCTGGTTCCCGGTCGTCGACGCGGCCCAGCGCTTTCGCGGCCTGATCGAGCGCGGCGCTGCCGACGCGGTCCCCGAGGTCAGTCGCGCCTCTTCGATGGTGCGAGACGTGTTCGAGGTGGACTCGACCGAGACGCTTCGGGTGCGCGACGACGCGCCGCTCGAGTCGCTGCTCGGCAACGACGCCCTGCGCCGTCTGGGGGCGCTGATGGCGGTCGATGCCGACGGCCGGCTGCGCGGCGTGGTCACCGCCGAGCAGGTCGGCCGGGCGCTTCGCAGCGCGCTCAGCGGGGTCCGTGGCCAGACCCCCCCGGACTCGCCGGCGACCTAGTCGCGCCTCGCTATAGGATCAATTCGACTTGCCGAAGCACGACGTCCTAGTGATCGGAGCTGGGCTCGCCGGGCAGCGAGCGGCGCTGGCGGCGGCCGAGGAGGGCGTCAGTGTGGGCATCGTCTCCAAGGTGCATCCCGTGCGCTCGCATTCCAACGCGGCGCAGGGCGGAATCAACGCCGCGCTCCAGGAGGGCGACAGCTGGGAGTCGCACGCCTTCGACACGGTCAAGGGATCCGACTACCTCGGAGACCAGGACGCGATCGAGATCATGTGCCGCGAGGCGCCCGAGGAGATCCTTCACCTGGAGCACCTGGGGGTGACCTTCCACCGCAACGAGGAGGGCAAGCTGGGCACCCGGGCATTCGGAGGCGCCTCGGCTGCGCGCACCTACTACGTGGCCGACATCACCGGCCAGGCGATCATGCACGTCCTGTACGAGCAGCTGATGAAGCACTCGGAGCTGATCGCCAGATACGAGGAGTACTTCACCACCGACCTGGTCCTCGACGACGACGGCAACTGCGTGGGGGCGGTGCTCCGCAACGTGGCCGACGGGTCGATGGAGCTGTTCGAAGCCGAGAACGTGATCCTCGCCACCGGCGGCAACGGGCAGGTCTGGCAGCCGACCACCAACGCCCTGATCTGCACCGGCGACGGGATCGCGATGGCCTACCGGGTGGGCGCGCCCCTGATGGACATGGAGATGATCCAGTACCACCCCACGACGCTGGCCAAGAAGGGCTTCCTGATCACCGAGGGCGCCCGCGGCGAGGGCGCCCTGCTGCTGAACGCGCAGGGCGAGCGGTTCATGGAGAAGTACGCGCCCAACAAGATGGAGCTGGCTTCCCGCGACGTGGTCTCGCGCGCCGAGCAGACCGAGATCAGCGAGGGGCGCGGCTTTCCCGACGGCACCGTGGCGCTGGACGTCACCGTGGTGCCCCGCAAGCGCATTCACGAGGCGCTGCGGGAGATCGTGCTGGTGGGCCGCGACTTCGCCGGGGTCGACATCACCCAGGAGCCGATCCACATCAAGCCGGGCAACCACTACGCGATGGGCGGCGTGAAGACCGACGTCAACGGCGCCACCTCGATCCCCGGCCTTTATGCCGCCGGCGAGGTCGCCTGCGTGTCGGTGCACGGCGGCAACCGGCTGGGGGCCAACTCGCTGCTCGACACGCTGATCTTCGGTCGCCGCTCCGGCCAGCACGCAGCCGCGCGCGCCAAGCAAATCGAGCTGGGCAGGCCTTCGCAGTCGGCGCTCAGCGACGCGGAGCGCCAGGTCGCGGAGCTGGTGGGGCGCGAGCGCGGCAGCCGCCGGGTCTCGGAGCTCCGCAGGGAGCTGGGCGCGACGATGGACCAGCACGTTGCCGTGTTCCGCACCGAGGACGGCATCCAACAGGCACTGGAGACCGTGAAGCGGCTGCAGGAAGAGGCCACGACCGCCTACATCGACGACCTCGGGACGGTCTTCAACCAGGACGTGATGGGCGCGATCGAGCTGGGCTTCATGCTCGACTGCGCGGAGTGCACCTGCGTGGCGGCGCTTCACCGGACCGAGAGCCGGGGCGCCCAGTACCGCACCGACTACCCGGAGCGCAACGACGACGAGTGGCTGAAGCACATCACCGTCACCCGTGACGACGAAGGCCCGGAGATCAGCTACTCGCCGGTGACGATCACCCAGTGGCAGCCGGCGGAGAGGACATATTGAGGCTGAATTCACGGGTCCGAGGTCGTAGGGTGGGGATGCGAGATGCCTGAGTACAAGCTGAAGGTCCGCCGATACCAGCCCGAAACGGGCGAGGGGCCGTACTGGCAGCAGTTCGACGTCGAACTGGACCCAGACCTCTCGGTGCTCGACGGGCTGCTCCAGGTCCGCGACCGACAGGACGGGACGCTGGTCGTCCGCTGCTCTTGCCGGGCCGCGATCTGCGGCTCGTGCGGGGTGAAGATCAACGGCCAGTCCACGCTCGCCTGCAAGACCCGGATCAGCGATGCGCACGAGCGCGCCAACCGGCGAAACCGGCCTGTCAGCGACCGCGCTGCCCCCGCATCCGGCTCCGCCGGATCACCGGTCGCCTCCGGCTCCCTCGCCGAGGAAGCGGCGCGCCCGATTTTGGTTGAGCCGATGGGGAACATGCCCGTGGTCAAGGACCTGATCACCGACATGGAGTCCACTCACTGGACCAAGATCCGCCGGGTCACCCCGTGGCTCCTCCCCGAGGGCGCACCGCCGGAGCGCGAGTACGTGGTGCCGGCGGAGTCGATGCTCGACATCACCCAGCCGATGGCCTGCATCCAGTGCGGGGCCTGCGTGTCGGCCTGCCTGTCGCTGGAGGCCGATCCGGAGTTCATCGGCCCGGCGGCGCTCGCCAAGGCGTACCGCTTCGTGGGCGACCCCCGCGACTCCCAAACCAAGGAGCGGCTCTACGACCTGGCGCAGGATCCGCATGGCATCTACGACTGCACTCACTGCTTCGCCTGCGTGGACGCCTGCCCCAAGGACGTCGCACCGATGGACCAGATCATGCGGCTGCGTCGCCGCGCCGGTCACGACCATGGGATCGACGACGTCAACAACGGCCACCGCCACGAGACGGCTTTCACGAAGATCATCGAGAAGAAGGGCACGCTCGACGAGGCGCTGCTGCAACAGGAGTCCTACGCGCCGGGGGTGAAGGGCAAGCTGATCCCGAGGTCGAGCGCGATCAAGGGCCTGTTTGGTTCGATACCGACCGCGATCCGCGGGTTGCGGACGGGCAAGATGCGCTCGCTTCCGAAGCTGATCCCCGGCGTCCACGAGAAGCTGCCGGACGATGCCCAGGCGCACGTCAAGCGGCTCTATTCACACGCCGAGGACCACCGCACCGAGCTCAACCTCTACATCACCGGCGAGGAGGAGCTCGAAGCCGAGGGCGACCGGCAGGATGTGCCGACGCCCGAGGCCGCTGTCGAGCCCGAGCCGGACGAGGCCGGCGGGCGATGAGAAAGTTGAGATGAGCGCGCTCCGGCTCGCCTACTGGCCCGGCTGCGTCTCCCGCGGCTTCACGCCCGAGCTGCACGGCTCGATGGCGCTGGTCGCCGAACGGCTGGAGCTCGAGCTGGTGACTCTCGACCGCGCCAACTGCTGCGGCGCGGGGGTGATCGCCGAGCACAACCAGGAGCTCGCCGACACGCTCAACGCGCGGACCTTCGCGCTCGCCCAGAGCACCGGACTGGCGATGATGAACATCTGCTCCACCTGCCAGGGCGCCCAGTCGGAATGCCAGCAGCGGCTGGACGCCGACTCCGCCTACCGCGCCCACATCAACGATGCCCTGGCCGGCGAGGGACTCGAGTACTCCAAGGACAAGGATGGGTTCGCCAACAAGAACTTCCTCTGGGTGCTGGTCGAGGACTATGGGCTCGACCAGCTGAAGGCCAAGGTGACGCGGCCGCTCTCCGGCCTGCGGGTGGGGCCGTTCTACGGCTGCTACGTGATCCGCCCCCGCAGCCGGATCGGCTACGACGAGCATCCGGAGCGCGACCTCTACCTCGAGCAGCTGATCGAGGCGCTGGGCGGCGAGGCCGTCGAGTACGACGGGGCGCGGAAATGCTGTGGCTTTCCGGTGATCACGATGAACCGCGAGACCTCGCTGCGCCAGGCGGGCACCCACGTCGGCGACGCGCTGGACGCCGGCGCCGACTGCCTGGTCACCCCCTGCCCGCTCTGCCACCTGAACCTCGACATGCAGCAGCCGGAGGCAGCCAAGGTCGCCGGGCGGGAGCTCGGGCTGGCGATCCTGCACCTGCCCCAACTCGTCGGGCTGGCGCTGGGGTTCGAGCCGAAGCAGCTCGGAATGGGCAAGCACATCGCCTCGACGGAGTGGGTCGAGGGCCGGCTGGCGGAGGCGGTCCCCGCCTGACCTGATGGAAGCGAGCGACCAGACTCCGGAGACGCCGCAGCCTCCACCGGAGGTGGAGCAGGCGGTGCTGCTGGGCCACCTGGAGGAGGCCGTCAGCCTTTACGCCACCCACATGGGCGTCGACGAGGAGACGGCGCGGGCCGCAGTCGAGAAGCTCGCCGCCGAGGGCTAATCGGGCGTGACATCCTCGCCGTGGCCGAATTTCGATTCCATCTGAATCGGAATTCGGCCATCGGGGCGCGCGTCTAGGGCCGCGACCGCGCCATCCGCCGCTCTACCCAGCTGGCGCCGACCGTGTCCGTGAGGCCGTGCGCAACGATCGAGGAGAGGATCACGAACGCGGCGACGTCGAAGATCGTCGACGCGGCGCCCACGTCGGACTTGAGCACGAAGAGGGCGAACAGCATCGAGGCGACGCCCTTGGGCCCGAACCAGGCGATGAACGCCTTCTGGGGTCCCGGCAGCCCGCTCCTGATGAACGACAGCAGGATCGCCGCCGGCCGGGCGACGAGCAGCGCCAGGGGAATGAACACGACCAGGCGCCACACGTCCCCGTTGTAGCCGGTCGCCACGATCAGCGCGCCGAAGACGAAGAAGGTGATCACCTGCGAGATCGCGCTGACGTTCTCCGCGAACTCGACGAAGGCGTCGGGGATCTCGTGCTCGGCCACCCCCATCGAGATCCCGGCGACGAAGGCGGCGATCAGCCCGTTGCCGATGGTCACGTCTGCCAGCCCGAACGCGGCCAGCCCGAAGCCAAGCGCGTAGATCCCCTCGTAGCGAGCCGTGATCCCACCCCCGGGAAGGTGATGGTGAAGACGACCGCCGACCAACCCCAGGGCGACGCCGACGAGCACGCCGAAGCCTGCCTCGCCGATGACCTTGGCGCCCTCGCTGCCGGCGTCCCCTCCGGGCTCCGCCAGAACGAGGAAGAAGAGCACGAAGGGCAGGGCCAGTCCGTCGTTGAGGCCCGATTCGAGATTCAGGGTGTGGCGCACGATCGACGGGACCTTCTGCGCCGTGACCACGGTGGAGGTGACGACTGGGTCGGTTGGTGTGAGCACGGCGGCCAGCAGGAACGCCTCGGCCCAGCTCAGATCCGGGAAGATCGCCCTGCCCATCAGGGCCAGCAGCACAAGCGTGATCGGCATCGCGAGCACGATCGCGCGCGTCACCGGCCCCCAGTGGACCCGCAGGAGCTCCCGCTCCACGAACAGGCCGTCGGAGAACAGGGTCAGGATCAGCGCCAGCTCGATTAGGTTGACGACAGCTTGGTCGTTGGCGTCAACCGAGACCACGTCGGTGGCCGCCAGCCCGATCCCGAGCCCAACCGAGAGAACCGAGATCGACAGCACGGTCCCCCGCATCAGCCCGGAGAGCGCCGCGGCCACGGCCAGCAGCGCGCCGAACAGCAGTATCGCCGCCCCGAAACCGATCTCCATGCCTGGGCTTATATTCGGTTCGTTCGGCCAGCGTCTGGCGCGTGGATCGTGCGGATTCAGGGGACCATCGGGAGCGCTGCGCGGCCGAGGGTGGCGCCAACGGGCACGGCCACACGCCGGCTTGGATACGTTTATGCACAGCGGGACGATGCATTCGATCACCCTCACCTCACGCCGCACGAGGTACCGGCGGCGCCTCAACCTCACTGTCGGCATGGCCGTGGGCGCGTTCCTGCTGGGCGCCGTCCCAAGCCTGGCGTCGGCCGAGAGCTTCCACGGGAAGATCACGAGCGCCGCCGCGGCACGCAAGGCCGCAAAGCAGGACCCGAACCGAGGAACGCTGAGCGAACCCGCCAGGCGCGCCCTGCATCGCGGCTACCTGGTGCCCAACCAGGCCCGCTACGACCGCCGGAAGGCGCGGTCCGCCCGTCGCGAGGCAGCCCGCGAGGCGCTGGCCGCGCCGGTGGGCGGGCCCCTTGCGCCCTCCCTGGTCGCCGGCAAGGTCCTGGCAGGGGATAAGCGACCCGAACGCCTCGCCGCCGGACGAGACGAGCGCCGTGGGCACCACCCGCTACGTCGAGCTGATCAACCGAAACTTTGCGATCTACAACAAGACCGGCACCACCCCGATCACCACCGGCACGATCAATTCACTTGCCGGCGCCAGCCCAAGCGACGCCGTCTTCGACGTGCAGATCATCTGGGATCCGACAACCAGCCGCTTCTACTACGCCGCGGACCAAGTCGTGAGCAGCTCGGAGAACAGGCTGGCGTTCGGATTCAGCAAGACGGCGTCGCCGAACGGCGCTGCCGCTTGGTGCAAGTACTCAGCTGAACTTCGGCACGACCTTCCCCGACTTCCCGAAGCTGGGCGACAGCCGATTCTTCACGATCATCGGCTCCAACCTGTTCGACAGCAGCGACACGTTCATCGGCGTCCGACCTGTTGGCGATCTCGAAGCCGCCCGCGGGGACCAATTGCCCGGCGCGGCTCGAGCTTCACGGTCGCCGACAGGGCTCCCTTGAAGATCAACGCCACCACCCGAGCCTTCACGCCCGTCGCGGCGAACGAGATCGACACCAAGGGCACGGGGTGGGCGGTGGCCCGGTCTCGGCCGCTCCCGGCGACGCAGCTGTCGCTGTTCAAGATCACCAGGAACGCAACCACCGGTGCGCCGGTCATTCAAACCACCGGAACGCCGGTCACGGTTCCCAGCTACGCGGTGCCGCCGAACGCGCCGCAGCATGGGGTCGGTGAACCAGCTCGACACCTTGGACGCCCGGCCGACCCAGGCAGTGGCGGGCGTGGATCCGCGCGCACGACAGCAGTTTCGCGATCTGGACCCAGCACACCGTCAACGTCGGCGGCCGCGCGGCCGTGCGCTGGTACGAGATCGACCCGTGGGCACCCAGCCTGCTCCAGAGCGGGATGGCCTCGAACCCGATCGCGGTTCTTCTTCAACGGCGCGATCTCGCCCAACCGGCAGGTCAACGACGCCACGGTAGGGGGCGGCAACGCGATGGTTCTGAACTACAACGTGTCGTCGAGCGACATCTTCCCGGGGATCAGGATGGTCTCCAAGATCGGTAGCCGGCCCGCAGTCAGGCGCGATCGTCGTCAAGGACTCGGCCGGGGCCCGCTGTCCGGGTTCGGTTGCGATGCGACGACTCAGGTTTGCCGCTGGGGCGATTACGCCGCCGCGACTCCGGACCCATCGACTCGCGAACCGGATCTGGCAGGTCAGCCAGTTCGCCGTCGGCTCGGGAAGCGGCACCTCAGGCCCGGCGACCGCGAGGACCTGGAACTTCGTCGCCACTCCGTAGGGCGAGCCCCGAGCCGTTCGTCCGCGGAAGCCTCGCCCCACATCGCCGGGGTGGGGCCTCTCGGCTTGGGACTGGTTAGCGCCTAGCGGTACCAGTCCAGGTAGCGGCCGCAGGCGCGGCGAAGCGGGACGCGGCGCTGGGAGACGCCGGGGATAGGCCCACCCGCGCGGTCGACTGTGACCGGCGAGGCGGCGATCGTCCCCAGGTGAGCCACCGACTTGGCGCCCAGCAGGCGGCCCGCCAGCGGCGGTTGCTCGACGGTGACCGTGAACGGGACCGGGCCCCGACGGCGGGAGGTGAGCGCGCCGACCGCGTAGAACGGAACCGAGCCGCGGTAGTCGAGGTTTCCGGGCAGCGTCGCGTCCAGCCCGGGGGCGCGAATTCGGATCGGCCGCGTGGAGTCGTACTGGATCGAGATCTCCCAGCGGCCGGCCGGCAAGGACAGCGCCTGTGAGGCGGCGGAGCCGCTTTCCACGGTGGAGCTCGGCGACCAGGCACCACCGATCACCGGGGGCTCCGTGAACACGGTCGCGGATCCGGGGCCGCGACCGACGCGGCGCCCGTCGGGGTTCGAGCAATCGAGCTGCGCGCCGGGTCGATCTCCCTCGGCCAGCGTGTGGCGCTCACCCACCGGCCCGGTGCGCTTCCAGAGCACGAAGTCGGGCGTCTCGCGCAGCGGCTCGAAGGCCGGGGGCGGCCCACTGGCATAGGCAGCCCGGGTGGTGATCACGAACGGAAAGCGGCCGAGCGTCGCCGAGGTGACCGAGTCGAAGTCGAACTTTCGGAACACGTCCTGGAGCCGCAGGTTCGGCTTCGCGTAGTTGGGGTCGTAGAAGTTGCGCACCGCCGTGAACGGACGCGAGCCCCGAAGCTCGTAGACGATGAAGTTGTCGCGACCGAGGAACAGCACCTTGCGACCCTGCACCAGCGGGCGCAGCTCGGCCAGCTGGCCGGCGTGGTCCTCGGGAGCCACGGGAGCCGGCCGAAGGACCAGGAAGCTCGAGGCGGCGATGCCCAGGCCAACGACCGCCGCCAGCGCCCAGCGCAGGACGTTTCCCCGCTGCGCACCGGGCGGCGGTTGAGCACCCGTGCGCCGCTCGCGCTCCAGCAGGCCGCCCAGGGCGATGAGGGTGATCAGGGGGGCGACGATCGCCAGGGCCTTGGCGCTGGTGTACACCGTGCCGAAGGCGAGGGCGCCGAGGTAGATCACGATCGCCGCGGCCAGGGCGGCGGGCGCCGCGGCGCCATGACGGCGAAACCACCGTGGAAGGCCGAGGACCAGCGCCGTCGCGGCCAGGAGCGCGCCGAGGTAGAAGGCGGGTGCGGGCACGGTCGCGGCGCTGGCCGAGAGCCGGAAGTCGCTCGCCGGCCAGATCCCAAGCGCCTCGAGCGGCGACAGCTGGTGCCGCAGGTTGCCGAGCCCGCTGCTGATGGTCGAGCCGCGGAAGGCCCGGAAGTGCGTGAAGTCGATCAGCCGAGCCCACTCTGGCGCAGTCAGGACCACGAGGACCCCCAGCGCCACCGCGATGGTGGCGAGGGTCGCCGGATGGGTCCCGGGCGAATGGTCGGCATCCGGGGTTCGGTCGGGCCTTGCAACCCGGCGGCGGAGTCCCGCCCCGCTGAGACCCGGGGCCCCGAAGATCAGCGCTACCGCGAGGTACACCGCTGCCGCGCCGAGCAGCCAGAACAGCCCCGGGAAGCTGTACGCGTACACGGCGCCGGCCGCGATCACCCCCAGAGGCAACGCCCGGCGAACGCTGGTCGCGCTCGGCAGCAGGAGGGCGAACGACAGCACGAACAGGGCCTCGATCGGCTCCTTGAACGCCCCCTGTGCGAGGTACGCCGCGGCCAGGTACGGAAGCGCCACCAGCGCCGCGGCCAGGATCCGCGGAGCCGGTCGCAGGCCTCGAAGGGCCTCGACGGCGACCAGCGCGGTGAGCACCGGGGTGGCGAGCGTGATCCCCGCGAAGGCTTCGATCAGGCCCGTCCCCAGCCCCTCGCTGAGCCCCGCGGCGAGCGAATGCGGCCCCACGGGATAGCCGTGGTCGATCAGCCCCGGCATCTCGCCCAGATGAGTGTTGAGCCAGTCCGCGATCAGCAGATGGGAGGCCATGTCGTCGTTGACGAGCCCCACCCCAAGGATGCCCACCCGCCCGTTGACGATGAACGGGATCGAGGCGAAGAGGAGGGCGAGTGTCGCGGCTGCGAAGGCGGTCGCCCGTGCGCCCCCGACGAACGCTCAGCATCCCTGCATCGCACCGTCCTCACATCCATGCTGCGGACGTTCGTCTGGTCCGCACCGGACACCCGCCTTCGCAGCACGAGCGTGGCCGAGGAGAGAGCAAACAGCGCGGCCAGCGTGATCGCCACCGCGGTCCCGTGCCCGGGCAGCTTGATCGCGATCCCGCTCGCGACCAGGACCGCAGCCAACCCGACCGGTCCGGCGAACCACGTGAGCTCCCGCCGCCCGCACAGCGACAGGATCGCCTGGCCGACGACGAGCGAGGCGGCGCAGATAACCGCGACGGATGCGTACGCCCCTAGCAAGGGCGGGGATCGTAGACGGGTGGCTAGGTGCGGGCCGCGGCGGTGGCGGGGCGGATCAGGCCGCGCTCGTGCAGCAGCTCGGCGAGCTGGACCGCATTCGTGGCCGCTCCCTTGCGGAGGTTGTCTCCAACCACCCACAGGTTGAGGCAGCGCTCGTGCGAGGGGTCCCGGCGGATGCGGCCCACCATCACCTCATCGCGGCCGCCGGCGTCCATGGCCAGCGGGTACACGCCGTCCGCGGGCGAGTCGACAACGACCACTCCGGGTGCGCGCGAGAGGAGCTCACGGCATTCCTGAGGCGACAGCGGCTCCCGCGTCTGCACGTTGACCGACTCGGACTCCCCGTACAGGACCGGGACCCGAACGCAGGTCGCCGAGATTCCCAGCTCCTGCTCGTCGGCGCCGAGGATCTTGCGAGTCTCGGCCATCATCTTGCGCTCCTCCGTCGTGTAGTCGTCGCCGCCCTTGAAGGTCTCCACCTGGGGAACGACGTTGAAGGCGATGCGGTGCGGGTAGACCTCGGCGGGGGGTACTTCTGCCTCATGGAGCAGGGCGTGGGTCTGGTCGCGAAGCTCCTGCATCGCCCGCCGGCCCGTGCCGGATACGGGCTGGTAGGTGGAGACGACGATGCGCTCGATTCCCACCGCTCGGCGAATCGGGGCCACGGCGACCACCATCTGCATCGCCGAGCAATTCGGGTTGGCGACGATCCCTCGGTGAGCTTCGAGCGCCTCGGGATTGACCTCGGCCACAACCAGGGGAACGTCGGCGTCCATGCGCCAGTGGCTCGTGTTGTCGACCACAACCGCGCCGGCGTCGACCAGCCTCGGTGCCCACTCGGCGCTGACGGCGCCGCCCGCCGAGGACAGGACCAGGTCGAGGCCCTGGATCGTCTGGTCCGACAGCGGCCGGCATTCCAGCTCGCGCCCGTCGAGGCTCACCCTTCTACCCGCCGAGCGCTCGGACGCGAAGGGCACCACCTCGGCCGCCGGGAAGCGCCGCTCGGCCAGCACCTCGAGCATCGTCGAGCCCACCGCCCCCGTGGCGCCAAGGACGCCGACCCTGTAGCCGTCAGGCGCCATCGCGAGCCCCGTCCCGGCCCTGGTCTTCGTCCGGCTGCACGGTCGGGCGATGCTCGCCGGCTGGATCCTCGGGCCGGACGGCGTCCTCGCCCAGCGCGAACGCCCGATGCAGGGCCCTGACCGCCTCCGGGACCTGGTCGGCGTCGATCACGCACGAGATCTTGATCGGCGAGGTGGCGATCATCTCGATGTTGATCCCGGTCTCCCCCAGTGTCTGGAAGACCTTGGCGGCGACACCAGGATGGCTGCGCATCCCTGCGCCCACGATCGACACCTTGCCGACCCGCTCGTCGGTTCCCAGCTGCTCGCAGATCTCGAGGCTGTCGAGCGCCTGACTCGCCGCCGCCAGGTCACCCGGGTCGACCGTGAACGAGAGGTCGGCCTTGCGGTCGGCAGACACGGGCTCGTTCTGGATGATCATGTCGACGTTCACGTTCGCGTCGGCGAGTGCACCGAAGATGCTGCCGGCGACGCCCGGCTCGTCGCGCACCCCGGTCAGGGTCACGCGGGCCTCGTGGGCATGCGTAACGGCTGTCACCGAGGGCCTTTCCATCGTCTCCTTCTCCGAGACGACGAGGGTACCGGGGCCGTCCTCGAACGAGCTGCGGCAATGGATCCTGATCTCGTGGTTGCGCGCGTACTCCACCGAGCGAAGCTGCAGCACCCGGGCGCCCGAGGCGGCCATCTCGAGCATCTCCTCGAAGGAGACGACCTGGAGCAGGCGCGCGTCCGGGACCAGGCGCGGGTCGGCGCTGAACACGCCGCGAACGTCGGTGTAGATCTCGCACACCTCCGCGCCCAGCGCGGCGGCAATCGCCACCGCGGTGGTGTCGGATCCGCCGCGGCCAAGCGTGGTCACGTCTCGGCTGTCGCCAGAGACGCCCTGGAAGCCGGCGACGAGCACGATCCGATCTTGGCCCAGCGCCTCGCGAATGCGGTCGGCGCGCACGTCCAGGATTCGCGCCTTGGTGTGAGAGGAGTCGGTGACGATCCCCGCCTGCGACCCGGTCAGCGAGATCGCCTGATGGCCCATGTCGTGGATCGCCATCGCGCACAGCGCGCACGAGATCCGCTCCCCGGTGGAGAGCAGCATGTCCATCTCGCGGGCCAGCGGACGGTCCGAGACCTCGTGGGCCATCCTGAGCAGGTCGTCGGTGGTCTTGCCGCGCGCCGACAGCACCGCCACCACCTGCTTGCCGCGTTCGCGCCCAGCCACGATCCGGCGCGCGGCGCGCCTGATGTCGTCCGCCGCCGCCACCGAGGTGCCGCCGAACTTCATCACCACTATTTCGCTCTCGGGCGCCACGCAGGTGACCGAGGATAGGAGCTGCCAGCGCCGAGGGCCGAGTTGCGTCCCTAGATCAGACGCAACTCGGCCATCGATGCGCGTCCGGCGCGCTCAGGGCCGAGGGCCGCGCACGTACGCCTGGCTGTAGGTGGGGCCGATCGAGCCCGGCAGGTTGGTGGCGTAGGAACTGAAGGTTGCGAATCGCGGATCACGACTCAGGAGGTTGCTGTTCCGGTACATATAGCTGTTGTCGTTGGCCGGATCGCCGTTGTTCGACCTGCTGACCAGCTTGGTCCTGTTGGAGTCCCGGTCGCGGAGGTAGATCAGGGCATACGACCCAGTCGCGCCTGGCAGGTTGGTGGCCTCGGACTCGAACTGGACGAAGCGCCCGTTGGCTGACACAGAGGGCTCCTCGCTGTACCCGCCAGCCGCCGGGTCGCCGGCATTGTTTCTGCTGATCAGGGTGGTCGTCTCCTGCTTGCGGTCGCGTAGGTAGGTCTGGCGGTAGGTTGGAGCGAGCGAGCCGGGGAGGTTCGTCGCCACGGACTCGAACGCCACGAACCGGCCGTTGCCGGACACCGCGACCTCCTCGGAGTCGTCGTCGGCCGGGCTCCCAGCGGTGTTCCTGCTTACCAGGAGCGTCCGACCGCCCCGCAGGTCGCGAACGTAGACCTGGTCGGCGGTGCCGAGCCCGCCCGGGAGGTTGGTGGCCTCCGATTCGAACCCGACGATCAGGCCGTTCGGGGAGATCGCGGGATCCTCGCTGTCGTCGTCGGCCGGGCTTCCGCCCGAGGTCTTGCTGATCAGCCTGGTCGTGCCGGACTTGCGGTCCCGCAGGTAGACCTGGTCGTCGGGCGAGAGCTCGCCCGGCAGGTTGGTGGCGTCCGACTCGAAGGCCACCAGCCGGCCGTTGCCGGAGATCGAGGGATCGGTGCTGAATCCACCGGTCGCGGGATCGCCGCCGCCCAGCTGGCTGATCAGTTTCGTCTGGCCCTTCTTCAGGTCGCGGACGTAGACCTGTGCATAGGTCGGTCCGATCGAACCCGGAAGGTTCGTCGCATTGGACTCGAAGGCGACAAAGCGGCCGTTGTCCGAGATCGTGGCGTCGTAGCTGTCGCCTCCGTCGGCCGGATTGCCATTGTTGCTCCTGCTTGCGAGCTTGGTCTTGCCCGTCCTCCGGTCCCGGACGTAGACCTGGTTGTTGGTCGACCCACCCGGGAGGTTGTCCGCGTCGGAGTCGAAGGCGACCCACCGTGCGTTTGGAGTGATCCCGCCGGGAAAGCTGTAGCCGTTGGCGGCAGCAGCGCCGTTCGAGTTCCTGCTGACGAGCTTCGTCTCCGGGCCGCCTCCACCAGCGAAAGCGACCGCGGCGAACCCCACCACGCCTACGACGACACCAACAATCGAAAACCGGAGCTTCACGCGTCCCCCCTTTGTTTCGTGCTCTCGCAACCCCGCGGAGCCACGCTACCCCGTCGCCGCCCTAAGTGTCAAGTCAGCGGGGAGCCAGTGTGACGCCTCGCACACACTGAGCCCGTGATCTTCGATATATCTTCGCGATATATGGAGCTCTCCCCCACCGCGTACGTGATCCTCGGAATGCTCGGCTGGCGGCCGATGAGCGGCTACGAGATCAAGTCGATCGTGGACAAGTCAACGCGCTTGTTCTGGGCGGCGAGCTACGGCCAGATCTACCCGGAGCTCCGCCGCCTCTCGGAGTCCGGCCTGATCGACGGCAAGGCGAGCCCCCAGGGAGGCCGAAAGCGCAACGTGTACCGGCTGACGCCCGCCGGTCGCAGGGAGCTTCGCGCCTGGCTCGACACGGATCCGGAGGTCTTCGAGGTCCGCGACGAGGGCCTGTTGAAGCTGTTCTTCGCCGGCTCCAGCGGTCCCGAGTCGGCGGCCGCGACCCTGGAGGCGAAGCGCCGCCACCACCTGCAGATCGTCGAGCAACTCACGACGATCGAGCGGAGCGGTCGACCCGAGGGCCACCCCTACCTCGTCCTGCGCTACGGGATCGAGTTCAACCAGTGGATCGCCGACTGGTGCGAGCGAACGAGGCGAGCCGTGGAGGACGAGGCCGCGACTGAGAGCAGGACCGCCTGATGCTGAACGCCCTCGCCAACCTTGCCACCCGGCGCTCGCGAACCGTGATCGTGAGCGCGATCCTGGCCTCCATCGTCGCCGGGGTGCTGGGCGCAGGCGTCGCCAGCCGCCTCGACCCGTACGGCGCCGACGACCCGGCCACCGAGAGCGTCCAGGCCGACAACCGGCTGGACGACGCCGGCTACCAGGACCTCGGGCTGATCGCCCTGCTGCGAGGCGTGGACGTCTCCTCGCCGAAGACCAAGCATCGGGTGGAGTCGCTGGCTTCGCGAATCTCCAGGGACCCCGCGGTCGGTCGCATCAGCGACTACTACACCACCGGTTCGCAAGCGTTCGTCTCCAGGGACGGCAACGCGACCTATCTCGCCGTGACCCTGAAGCCCACCGACGACAAGGCCCGCCAGGACGCGGCGAGGCGGATCGCCGACCGCCTGGACGGCGCTTCCGGCGTCACGCTCGGCGGCCCGTCGCTCGCCCAGGAGCAGGTCAACAAGCAGGTCGAGTCGGACCTCCGCAAGGCAGAGATGCTGGCCTTCCCCTTCCTGTTCCTGCTCTCGCTGCTCTTCTTCCGCAGCGGCGTCGCGGCGCTGCTTCCGCCGCTGATCGGCGGCCTGGCGATCGTGGGCACCTTCCTGATGCTCCGAGTCGCCAGCGAGCTGACGTCGGTGTCGATCTTCGCCCTCAACCTGGTCACCGGGCTGGGGCTCGGGTTGGCGATCGACTACAGCCTGTTCATGGTCTCGCGCTACCGCGAGGAGATTGCCCGCAGCGGCCCCGGCGCCGAGGCGATGCGGCGCACGCTCGCGACCGCCGGGCGGACGATCGTGTTCTCGTCGCTGACCGTGGCAGCGGCGCTCGCCTCGCTGCTCATCTTTCCGCAGCGCTTCCTCTACTCGATGGGCCTCGGGGGATCCATGGTGGCGCTGATCGCCGCCGGCCTGGCGCTCGTGGTCCTGCCCGCGATCCTCGCCGCGCTGGGCACGCGGGTGAACTCGCTCGCGCCGGCCTTCCTGCAGCGGCGCGCCGAGCGCGAGGCGCGGCCGGCCGAGTCGGGCTTCTGGTACCGGCTGTCGCGATTCGTGATGCGGCGGCCGGGCCCGATCGCGATCGTGAGCGCGACCTTCCTGATCGTGCTCGGGATTCCCTTCTGGGGGATCAAGTTCACCTCCGTCGACGCCACCGTGCTGCCGACCTCCGCGAGCGCGCGCCAGGTGGACACGGCGATGAAGACCGAGTTCCCGCCGCACCGCGACGCGCCGATCGAGCTGGCGGTGTCCGGCGCCAACCGCGCCCAGCTCCAGAAGCTGAGCGCCGAGGCCCGGAGGATCCCCGGAGTCGCAGCGGTGAACCAGCCCGTGCGGCTCGCGGGCGGGGTCGCCGAGATCGATGTGATCCCCAGGTACAACCCGCTCAGCGATCAGGGCCAGGACGTCGCCACCGCGCTGCGCGACATGCCGACCGGGTCGGCGAGCGTCCAGGTGACCGGCTTCACGGCCCACTTCATCGACACCAAGTCGAGCCTCGTCGACCACCTCCCGATCGCGCTCGCGATCGTGGTGATCACCACCTTCATCGTGCTCTTCGTGATGACCGGCTCGGTCGTGCTGCCGATCAAGGCGCTGGTCATGAACGTGCTCACGCTCAGCGCCGTGTTCGGGATCCTCGTGCTGGATCTTCCAGGACGGGCGCCTCGAGGGACTGCTCGGCTATACGAGCCAGGGCGCGTTGGAGACGACCATGCCGCTGCTCCTGTTCGCGGTCGCCTTCGGCCTCTCGACCGACTACGGCGTCTTCCTGCTGTCCAGGATCAAGGAGGCGCGCGACGGCGGCGCCAGCGACTCCGAGTCGGTCGCGATCGGGCTCGAGCGCACGGGGCGAATCGTCACCGCCGCCGCGCTCCTGTTCGCGGTTGCGATCGGCGCCTTCGTGACCTCGGAAATCATCTTCATCAAGGAGAACGGGCTCGGCACCGCGCTCGCCGTGCTGATCGACGCCAGCATCGTCCGGGCCCTGCTCGTGCCCTCGCTGATGGAGCTGCTGGGGAAGTGGAACTGGTGGGCGCCCCGCCCGCTGCGACGCCTGTACGCCCGGATCCGGGTCAGCGAGGCATAGGAACGGACTAGGGGCGCCCTCAGTCGCTAACCGGTGAATCGCTACAGGTCGAGCCCGCGTCGGCCCGACAGGGCGCGACCCAGGGTGACCTCGTCGGCGTGCTCGAGGTCGGCGCCGACCGGGAGCCCGCTGGCCAGGCGGGTGATCGTGACCCGGTCCCGCAACAGCTCGGCGACGTGAAGCGCGGTCGCCTCCCCGGTGGTGGTCGGGTTGGTGGCCAGCACCACCTCGCGCACCTCCCCATCGGTGCGCTGGACCAGCTCGGCGATCCTCAGGTCCTCGGGGTCCACCCCGTCGATCGGCGACAGGGCGCCGCCCAGCACGTGGTACAGGCCGCGATACTCGCCGGTGCGCTCGATCGGGATCACGTCCGAGGGCTCCTCGACCACGCAGATCAGCGAGCGGTCGCGGCTTCCGTCCTCGCAGATCCGGCAGCGCGGCCCCTCGGCGAGGTTGAAGCAGACCTCGCACAGCCCCACCTTCGCCTTCACCTCGCGGATCGCCTCGGCGAGGCCGAGCGCCTCGGTGTCGTCGGCGCGCAGGATGTGGAAGGCGAGCCGCTGCGCGGTCCGCTGCCCGATCCCCGGCAGCCGGGAGAGCTCGGTGATCAGTCGCTGGATCGGCCCCGCGTACATGAAATGAACCTAGCGAGCCCGGCGGCGGGGGCGGCGGGGACGCAGGGGACGCACCTCGCGCGCCTCCAGTTGTCGTGACAATTGTCATGACAACTGGAGGCAGCAGCACGCTCGTCCCACCGATACCCGCTCCCACCGAACCCAGTTGTCACAGACAATTGTCCGCGACAACCTGGAGAGCGCCGAGGCGCGTCCCCTGCGTCCCCGCCGAGTCCTACGTCCCTGGCAGGCCGAGCCCGCCAGGACCGGCGATCCCGCCGAGCTTGTTCGAGGCCAGCTCCTGAGCGGAGCGAATCGCCTCGTTGACCGCGGCCAGGACCATGTCCTGGAGCAGCTCGGCGTCGTCGGGATCGATCGCCTCGGGATCGATCGCGATCTCCAGCAGCCGCAGGTCGCCGCTCATCTTCACCTTCACCATGCCTCCGCCGGCGCTCGCCTCGACGACCTCGTCCTTGAGCTTCTCCTGCGCTTGCATCATCTCGGACTGCATCTGCTGGACCTGCTTCATCATCGCGTTCAGGTCCAGGCCGCCGGGACCCCGGCCCGGGTTCGGCATGCGGGTCATCCTTCCGCCTCCTTTGCCTCCTCGGCCTCGAACTCCTCGGCGTCGAACTCGGTCTTCAGCCGCTCGATCAGCTCCTCCTCGCTGAGGGGTGGCTCGGTCCCTCCCGCCTCGCCCTCCTCCTCGCCGTCCAGCAGCACGTAGATCGGCCGCAGGCGCTCGCCGGCGATCGTCTTCACTGCATCCGCCAGGCGCTCGCGCGCCTCTTGCGCCTCGGCCTTTCGCTTGTTGAAGGCCGCGCTGGCCGGAAAGCCCACCTCGAGCACGCCCTGCTCCAGGTCCACGGCCACGGGCCGAGCCGCGGCGAGCACCGTCGACAGCAGCTCCGAGCCGGACTCGCGAACCTGCTCCACGACCGCCGGCCACAGCCCGCTGATCCGCTCTAAGTCCACCGTCCCGGGGGCGGCGGCGGCTGCGGCTGGGGGCCCCGGGTTCTCCCGTGGTCGCTCGGCGTCGGCTTGCCCGTCGGTCCCTTCCAGCTCCCGCTCCAGCCGCTCCAGCCGCTGCGCAAGGGCGGCCCGCGAGGGGTCCAGCTCGGGCCGCGCGGCACGCAGGATGGCCAGCTCGAGCGTCATCCGGGGCTCATCGCCCTCCTTGATGGCCGCCAGCGCCGCCGCGATCGCGTCGATCGCCCGCGCCAACCCCAGGTCCGAGAAGGCGTCGGCCTGGGTGCCGAGGCGCTCCGGGTCGGCGGCGGTGACGCTGAAGGTGGCCGGGACGTCGCCGATCGTGCGGATCACGAGCAGCTGGCGAAGATGGGCCAGCAGATCTCGCCCGAACTGCGCCACGTCGCGGCCCGAGCGGGCCAGCCGCTCACTCGTCTCCAGGGCGGCCCTCCCGTCCTCGGCCGCGATCGCGCCGGCTGCGGCGAGGATCAGCTCCGCCTCGGCGACACCGAGCACCGCCAGCACGTCGTCGGTGGCGACCTGCTTGCCGCCGTAGGCGACCATCTGGTCCAGGGTGCCGAGCCCATCGCGGAAGCTCCCGGTGGCCGCACGGGCGATCGCCGCAACGGCGCCGTCTTCGATCTCGATCGACTCCGCCGCCGACACGCGGCGCACCACGCCGGCGATCTGCTCCAGCGAGGGGCGCTGGAAGTCGAACCGCTGGCAGCGGTCGACGATCGTCGGCATCACCTTGTGTGGCTCGGTCGTGCAGAGGACGAAGACGGTGTTCGGCGGCGGCTCCTCCAGCGTCTTCAGAAAGGCGTTCCACGCCTCCCGGGTGAGCATGTGCGCCTCATCGAGGATGTAGACCTTCCACCGCCCGGCCGCCGGCGCGTAGCCGACCCGCTCGCGGAGGTCGCGGATGTCGTCCACCGAGCGGTTCGAGGCGGCATCCATCTCGATCACGTCCATCGAGGTGCCGGCGGCGATCGTGCGGCAGGACTCGCACTCGCCGCAGGGCGTCACGGTGGGCCCCTGGACGCAGTTCAGGGAGCGAGCCAGGATCTTCGCCACCGAGGTCTTGCCAGTCCCCCGCGAGCCGACGAACAGGTAGGCGTGATGAACGCGGTCGCGCTCGACCGCGTTCCGCAGCGTGCGAACGACGTGCTCCTGGCCCACCACCTCGTCGAAGGCCTGCGGGCGGTGGCGGCGATAGAGGGAGGTCTCGGGCACCAACGAGCCAGTCTAGCTACGGCCCCGGCCCGCGCTGATGCGGGATTCCGCTCCGTCGGCCCTTCCTGTGCACCGCGTCGGACGGCGACGCCCCGCCATTTCAGGATCTGCTCCTTTGTGCCGATGCTGAGGGTCAGTGGCAGGCACCCACGGCTTCAGATCCAGCCGCTCGGTCAGCGCCTCGATTGCGCTCGCGCTGGCCGCGGTGGCCGTAATAGCGATCCCCTCCCCAGCGTCCGCCGAGATGCGGAGCAAGGTGATCGATCGCCACCTGTGCAAGACGGTGCACGGGGGGCGCTTTGTCCCCATTCCCGGCTTTCCAGGGGAGAAGATCGACCGCCGGCTGCTGCCCGACGTGCGCTGGATGAAGCAGCGCTACGACATCTTCATCACAGACGGGTACTCGACCGATCCAGTTCACGCCTGGAGGGGCGAGCACCCGATCGGCCTCGCCGCCGACATCGTCCCCAACCGGGCCAAGGGCGGAACCTGGAAGAAGATCGGCAGGCTCGCGCGCAAGGCCGAGCCGCGACAGAACTACCCGATTGCGCCCTGGCGCTGGGTGGGGTGGAACGGCGATCCCGGCCACGGCCGCGGCGACCACCTGCACCTCTCCTGGATGCACACTCCCACCAAGCCCAAGCATCCAGCCCGGGTCGTGTACACGCGCAGGTGCCCCGATCCGCCTGAGAAGCCGGATCCGCCCGACCAGCCTGAGCAGCAGAAGCCGAGCAAGCCGAGGACCGGCGGCGTCTCGCCGAACCGGCTGCGGACCTCCACGGGCGGGACCGCGCCGGCCCGGTTGCCCCACAGGCTGGCGAAGAAGCTTGCCCCCGTGGTGCCCGAGGGCCGCTGATCCGCTTCGGCGCCCTTCGGCGGTCCGAATTAGGGCAGGACCGTGCGACCCGCCCTCGAGAGCGGTCCCCGGGCGTTCCCGCCGTGGCTGGCTCGAGTCAGGCTGATCCGCGGCACATGCCCGCTACCGCTTAAGGCTGCTTCCTTCCGGACCTGACCTGATTCACGGGCGCGCATTGCGCGGGACCTGACCGTCAACGCCGCCCGCGACGTACTGACCCCGAAGGCCGCGACCCTCGGACGGGCGTTCAGCCCCGCTAGAGCGGATTGCGGGTGACAGGGCACCGCTACCTCCCCGCCTAGCACGGTCCGGGGCAATCCTATCGCGGTCCGAGGGGCAAACCGCGCCTGTAGCCTGGACCGGTGAGCGAGTACCTGCCCTGGGAGCTTTCCGGCACCTCGCTCGAGTCGTGCAACTGCGAGGCGATCTGCCCCTGCCGGACGATCGGCGGGCGTCCCGGGGGCCGGTCCACGACCGGGCTCTGCCTGGGCGCCCTCTCCTGGGCGATCGACCAGGGACGCGCTGGGGAAGTGGACCTGTCGGGACTTGGCGTGGTGATGGCCATTCGTTACCACGACGACGAGCCGGGGTCGCCGTGGAGCTTCTACCTGTACCTCGACGATCGTGGCGACGAGCGACAGCGCGAGGCGCTCACCGAGATCTTCCTCGGCCGCCTCGGTGGAACGCCGCTGAAGCAGTTCCCCTGGGCCTGGAAGCCGAGCGACCTGCTCGGCGTCCGCACGGTGCCGATCGAGGTGGACCACACCCCCGGGCGGGGATGGTTCCGCGCCGGTGACCGGGTCACGGTGAGAATCCGCGAGGCGGTCCCGGATCAGGAGACGGTGACCTGCGTCATCCCTGGCCACCACCAGCCGGGACGCGAGCTATACGCGGACACCCTGGCCGTCGATGATGGCCCACTCGAGTTCGAGTTCAGCGGCAGGTGCGGCTTCGGGTCGCAGTTCGCCTACTCGTCGCAGGACTAGCTGCTGCGCTCGAGCTCCTGTTCGCGCAGCTCGACCCGGCGGATCTTGCCGGTCAGCGTCTTCGGCAGGTCGGCGACGAACTCGATCTTGCGGGGATAGGCGTACGCGGAGAGGTGACCGCGGACGAAGGCCTTGATCTCGCCGGCCAGCTCGTCGGAGGGCTCCTGACCCTCGACAAGGACCACAAACGCCTTGACGACGTGGCCGCGCTTGGGGTCGGGTGAGGCGACCGCGGCGGCCTCGAGGACCGCCGGGTGCTCGATGCACGCTGACTCCACCTCGAACGGCCCGATCCTGTACCCGGCGGAGATGATCACGTCGTCGGCGCGGCCCGCGTACCAGAAATAGCCGTCCTCGTCATGTAGGGCGGCGTCCTTGCTGTGGAACCACTCGCCGCCGAAGGTCTCCTCCGACGCCTCCGGGTTGTTCCAGTAGCCGAGCGGATAGTGCGGGTTCGACCGCGCCCGAAGGCAGATCTCGCCGCGCTCACCCTGAGCGACCGGGCGCTCGTCCTCGTCGAGGATCTGGACGTCCCAGCCGGGCATCGGCTTGCCCATGGAACCCTCGCGCACCTCCATGAACGGGTAGTTGGCGCACAGCGGATAGGACTCGGTCAGCCCGTAGTAGTCGAGCACCGTGATCCCGTACTGCTCGCGAAACCAGCGGATCGCCTCGGGGTTCAGCGGCTCGCCGGCGGAGCAGACGATGCGGAACTTCTGCGGGTAACGCTCCCCGGCATCGTCGATCGCCATCATCGCCCGCATCGCGGTGGGCGTCGTGAACACGTTCGTCACCCCGTGCCTGCGACAGCACCTCGAGCTGCTTGGCCGGATCGAAGCCGCCCTCGCGCACGTAGACGAACTGGGTGGCGCCGAGGCGCCAAGGCCCGAGGAGCGGCGCGATGCCCGCCGCCCACGCCCACTCCCCCATGCCGTGGAAGAGCTCGCCGTCGCGGACGTCGTGGCAGTAGACGAACTCCTCGTGGGCGAGGATGTAGCGGTGGGCGTGGAGGATGCCCTTGGCGAGCCCGGTGGTCCCCGACGAGTAGTAGAGCTGCGCCGGGTCGTCGGCGGCGGTGTCCACGGTGTCGAAGTGATCGTCGGCGTCGGCCAGGAGGCCCTCGTCGAGCATCAGCACCTCATCGACCAGATCGCCCGGCATCCGGTCCGCCTGGTCGGGCGAGCAGATGATCAGCTTCGCCCCGGAGTCCTCGATTCGATGGCGGATCCCCTCGTCGCCATAGAGCACCGACATCGAGAGCAGGATCGCGCCCAGCTTCCAGGTGCCGAAGAAGACCGCCGCCGTCTCCGGCGTCGCCGGGGCGACCACCGCAACCCGGTCGCCGCGCTCCACGCCGTGAGCTCTCAGCACGTTTGCGGCCCGGGCGGAGAGCGACTGCAGCTCGCCCCAGCTCACCCGGCGCTGGTTGCCGCGGAAGTCCTCCCAGACCATCGCCGGCTTGTCGCGGGGATGCTTGTCGCAGACGTCGGCGGCGATGTTGTAGCGGTCGGGGACGCTCCAGCGGTGAGAGGCACACGCGTCCTCATAGGAGCTGAACCGCGTCTGCGCCTCGGTCGTCGCCATCGCCTCTCCTCCGTGCTGATTCGCTCTCGTCTGTGCATAGTCTCCTACCCAGACGGCACGCCTTGCAAGCTGCCCTCGTCCGGGAGCACCGGCGACATGCGTTCCGCTGAGGCGCCCTCGCCGCCCGACTCGTTGCCGCCTATCATCGGGCTACCCGGGCGCGTAGCTCAGTGGGAGAGCGCTCGCTTCACACGCGAGAGGTCGCTGGTTCGAAACCAGCCGCGCCCATTTCGAGCAAGGCTTCCCAGCGTGCAGCAACGAGCGTATGCAGTGGATGTTCGATCGGTGTCTGCGGCTCAGCGCTTACCGATCGATGCGCGATCCAACTGAGCACCGTGGCATGTGGTGTTCGGCGAGCGGCAGCTCATCACGTCCGCTGTCCGACCAGGGTCAAAAACTCCTGCCGGGTCCGGGGGTCGTCCTTGATCAGGCCGCGCAGGGCCGACGTGACGGTTCGCGACCCTGGCTTCTGGACTCCACGCAGCGACATGCAGAGGTGCTCCGCCTCGACGATCACGCCGACGCCGCGCGGCTTCAACACCTCCTGGAGCCAGTCGGCGACCTGCGTCGTCAGTCGCTCCTGCACCTGCAGATCGTGGGCGAAGATGTCGACGACGCGGCCGAGCTTTGAGAGGCCGACGATCCGCTCTCCCGGCAGGTAGGCGACGTGAGCGCTCCCCTGGAACGGAAGCATGTGGTGCATGCACAGCGACTGGAAGGGGATGTCGCGGACGACCACGAGCTCGTCGTAGCCCTCGTCGTTCGGGAAGGTGGTGGGATTGAACGGCGCCGGCGTCAGGAGCTCCGCATACGCCCGAGCGATCCGGCTCGGCGTCTCCCGCAAGCCCGGCCGCTCTCGAGGTCGGCGCCGAGCGCGACGAGCAGGCCACGGGCCGCGTCCTCGGCGGCGTCGAGGTCGACGGCTGGGCGGCCCTGAATTGCGTGCAGGTGGCGCTCGGGGGCGTTCAAAACGATCCCCCCTCGGACGCCCATGCGCCCAAAGCCGCCTCATCGTCGTGGGCTCGGGCGCCAGGAGCTTCGAAAGGGGAACGTCGGGGTCGGCGAGCAGCGTGGGGATCCAGCCGCCGGCGGGAGCGGATCAGCTCGCGGATCGGGTCGCTCACGTCCCAGACGTTCATGTTCATGCCAGCGACGAGCCGCTCGTCCTTGAGCCAGAAGGCGACGAACTCGCGGGCGGCGACGTCACCGCGGAAGATGACCTCGTCCCACTCGGTGGCATAGCCGCTGTACTCCATCCCGGTGTCGTACTGATCGGAGAAGAAATACGGGATCTCGTCGTAGGTAGCCGGCTTCCCCAGCATCGCCCTCGCGGCGACGGGCCCCTGGTTGAGCGCGTTGGCCCAGTGCTCCACCCGGAGCGGGCGACCGTAGAAGGGGTGGTGCGCGTTGGCGACGTCGCCTGCGGCGAAAACGCCCGGGACGCTGCTCTCGAGGTGCTCGTCGACCAGGATGCCGTTGTCGATCCGAAGCCCGGCGGTCTCGACCAGGCCGGTGCGGGGCGCCACCCCGACGCCGACGACGACGAACTCGGTCTCGATCGAGGCCCCGTCGCGGGTTCTGAGGCGCTGCACCGAGCCCTCCCCCTCGAAGCGCTCAACGCTCGTCTGAGGAAGGAACTCGATCCCGTGGTCACGGTGAAGATCGAGGTAGATCTGACCCACCTCCGGGCCGAGCACGCGCTCCAACGGCAGCGACGCCATCTCGAGCACCGTCACCTCGCATCCCTTCTGTCGAGCCGAGGCGGCGATCTCGGACCCGATCCAGCCGGAGCCAACGACCACCAGTCGCTGGCGGCGCTCGATCTGCTCGCCGATCCGCTCGGAGTCGGCGAGCGTGCGCAGGTAATGGACGCCGTCGAGCTCGGCGCCCGGCACGTCGAGGCGGCGGGGCACGGCGCCGGTCGCCACCAGCAAGCGGTCATAGCCCTGCCGCCGGTCCCCTTCCAGCAGGAGCTCTCGCAACCCGGTGTCGACGCCGGTGACCCGTGTGGAGCTCCAAAGCTCGATCGCGTTGTCCGGATAGAAGCTCTCCGGATGGACGTAGGGCTTCTCCGCGGTCTCGCCGCGCAGGTAGTCCTTCGACAGCGGCGGGCGCTCGTAGGGCCGCTCTGGCTCGTCGCCGATCAGGATCAGACGGCCGTCGAAGCCCTCCTCGCGCAGGGCCTCTGCCGCCTTAGCGCCGGCCAAGCCGGCACCGACGATCACGAAGGTCTCGGCATTGGCGTTCATGTCTTCCTTTCGCAATGGGTGGATGGCCGGCGTGGCCCCGGGTGCCTATATGCGTCGGCTCGGCCGCGGTTCTTACGCCCGCCGAAATCGCCTGCGTCGGCGGTCAGGGGTAAGAACGGACCCCGCTCGGATCACCAACCACACATGGCGACCAGACAGCCGAAGACCGCGATGGTTCTCTCGGGCGGCGCCAGCCTCGGCGCCGTGCAGGCCGGGATGATCCGGGCGCTGTTCGAGCGCGGCATCGCTCCGGAGCTGATCGTCGGAGCGTCGGTGGGCGCGCTGAACGGAGCATTCATCGCTTCACGCCCGGCCACGCCTGAGACCGCCGACGACCTCGCCGCAATCTGGCGCGGGCTCGGTCGCTCGCAGGTCTTCCCCCTCAACCCGTTGACCGGCTTCCTGGGCTTCTTCGGTGCCCGCGACCATCTGGTCTCCGACCGCGCGCTGCGCCAGCTCGTCTCCGGCTGGATCGGGTTCGACTCACTCGAAGAGGCGCCGATCCCGCTGCACGTGATCGCGACCGACCTGCTCAGCGGGCAGGAGCTTCGCCTATCGCGAGGTGACGCGACCGAGGCGCTGATGGCCAGCGCCGCGATCCCTGGGATCTTCCCGGCCGTCGCATGGGACAGCCGGAAGCTGATCGACGGCGGGGTCTCCAACAACACGCCGATCGCCCACGCGATCGAGCTCGGCGCGGAGCGCGTGTATGTGCTGCCGACCGGAAGCGCCTGCGACCTGCCCGAGGCCCCCCGCGGAGCGGTGGCGATGGTGTTGCACGCGATGACGCTGCTGGTGATGAGGCGGCTTCTAGTGGAGGTCGAGAGCCTGCGCGACCGTGCCGAACTGATCATCCTCCCCCCTCCCTGTCCGCTCGCGGTGGCGCCGATCGACTTCTCACATGCGGATGAGCTGATCCGTCGCGGCTATGAGGGCAGCCGCGACCACCTCGAGGCAACCGAAGCGGGAAACGCGCCCGTACCTTTGAGCATGAACATGCACCGTGACGGGCCGACATCCGTGATCGCTGCGTGAGTGATCCTTCCGCGCGGTAAGAATCGCGCAGTACCGGACGCAAAGGGGGTATGTGGCCGAGGATCACGCACGCACGGGCTTCCGCACCTACCTCCCGAACGCCTCCGTCCGAGCCCGGGGGCGACCTCGTCGGCTGGAGGCAGGAGCGCCTTTTGCGCGCCGGCTTCGACGCCGATCTCGCCGCCTCGATCGCATCCGACTGCGCGATCGACCTGCACGCGATGATCGAGCTCGTCGAGCGTGGGTGTCTTCCCGGGCTCGCGGTGCGCATCCTGGCGCCGCTTGACGACGATAGGAACCCATGCTGAAGACCCCCACCAGCGTGGCCGCTGCTACGGTCGAGATCTCCGCCGGGTCTCTCCCGGCGTCTGGAATGAGCGAGCGCAGCGAAGCCCCGCTAGTCCCCGGCCCGGATGCCGAGTCACGGGCCTGGCTGTTCAGTCTTCGAGCGGACGGGCCCTCGCGGGCGGAGTCCTTGCGTCGGCTTCACGACCTTCTCTTGAGGGCAGCGCGCTTCGAGATCAACCGCCGGCGAGGATCCCATCCCCATCTGCGGGGCGGCGACTTCGACGATCTCGCACACCAAGCCGCCAACGACGCCCTGTTCGCGATCCTCGGCAAGCTCGACAGCTACCGGGGAGACAGCCGATTTACGACATGGGCGTACAAGTTCGCCCTGCTGGAGGCGGCGGTGAAACTTCGTCGCCGCGCCTGGCAGGGACGTGAGGTGCCGATCGAGCCCGAGCACTGGTCGGTGATCGCCGACAGAGGCGTCTCGCCCGCCGCTGAAGCCGAGGACAACGAGCTTCTCGGATCGATCGGAACAGCGATCGAGACCGAGCTTTCGCCGCATCAGCGCGAGGTGCTGGTCGCGGTGGCGCTCAACGACGTTCCGATCGACGTCCTCGCCGAGCGGCTGAACACGACCCGCGGCGCGCTCTACAAGACGATCCACGACGCCCGCAAGAAGCTGCGTTCCCATCTGGCGGACGCAGGCCTGCAGCTCGAAGCCGAGCTGGAACCGATAGGACAAAGATCATGAGCGAAACCCCGATACACAATGAGGCCCACCTCTTGAAGCGCCTCCTGGGGCCGGCCGGGCCGGAGCTGAGCTGCGAGGAGTGCTTCGAGCAGCTCGACCGCTACGTCGAGCTCGAGCTAAGCGGAGCCGACGCGGATGCGGCGATTCCCGGCATGAGAGCGCACCTCGAGGGCTGCGGTGCCTGTGACGAGGACCACCGCAGTCTGCGAGCGCTGCTCGAAGCCGAGACCGCCTAGCCGGAGAACCCGCCACTCCGGGTTGAGCCGGGCCGCGACAATCCGCGCCAGCGACTTCTTCTTCTGGGATCGGCGTAAGACCCGGCCGCCGGTGGTCGCTAAGGAAGGGACCCACTCCAGAAAGGAGACGTATCCAATGAACACCATCGCCGCGACCCTGCGGCCGATTCCGTTCCCGACGCTCGCACGACTGCGACAGGATCCCGTAGCCCAGGCCTTCACCCTGCTGCGGATCGGATTCGTCGTGCTGCCGATCCTCATGGGCCTTGACAAGTTCGCCGAGGTGATGAACGAGAACTGGAGCGCGTACCTGGCGACCGAGTTCAACGACATCATCCCGGGCAGCGCCCAGGACGCGATGTACGCCGTCGGGGGCATTGAGATCCTCGCCGGACTCGTCGTCCTGGTCTCCCCCCGGTTCGGCGGCTTGCTCATCGCGGGTTGGCTGTCGGGCATCATCCTCAGCCTGCTCCTGGTCGGTGGCTACGGCGACATCGCCCTGCGCGACGTCGGGCTGCTACTCGGTGCGCTGACTCTGTTTCGTCTTGCCGGCGTCGATTCGGCTGACCCGAACGGTCAGGCACCGGTCGAGGCCGTCGCCAGCGAAACCGCCGAGTCGACCAACGGTCAGCACCGTGAGGCGGTCCGCCGTGGCGCGGTCGCCTAGTGGTGCCTCGGACGCCCCAGGTGCAGGCAGACCCGCCTGCACCGGGGCGTTGCGAGCCGCGTCACGACTCGACCCTCGCCAAGGCTCCACCCGGATGTCGACTCCCGCTCCCCTCAGAAACCCGCAGGCGAAGTCAGCTTCCACGCTTGAGCAAGTGGCCGAGACGACGAGAGCGCTGAGCGCATGAAGCCGACCCAGCATTTACACGAGCTCGGCCAGAGCCTCTGGCTCGACAACATCACCCGAACCATGCTCGACGACGGCACGCTCGAGCGCTACATCGCGGAGCTGTCCGTCACCGGGCTGACCTCGAACCCAACCATCTTCGCGAAGGCGATCATGGCCAGTGACGCCTACGACGAGCACCTGGCCGAGCTTCGCGGCTCCGGGCTTCAAGGGGAGGAGCTCTTCTTTGAGCTCGCGCTCACGGACCTTCGTCGGGCAGCAGAGATGTTGGCCGCCGTGAACAAGCGCACGGACGGCGTCGACGGTTGGGTTTCACTGGAGGTCTCTCCTCTGCTCGCGAACGACGCCACCGCGACGATCGAGCAGGTGGCGAAACTCCATTCGCGTGCGGAGTGCAACATCTTCATCAAGATCCCCGGGACCGAGGCGGGCCGCGAGGCGATCGAGCAATCGATCTTGGCGGGGATTCCGATCAACGTCACGCTGCTGTTCTCGACCGAGCAATACCTGGCCGCCGCCGAGGCCTACATGCGGGGACTTGAGCGCCGGGTCGATGCCGGTCTCGATCCGGCGGTGCCCTCCGTCGCGTCGCTCTTCGTCAGCCGCTGGGACAAGGCGGTCCCCGCTGGCCTCTCCGATGAGCTGCGCGGCCGACTCGGGATCGCTGTTGCGATGCGCACTTACCGGGCCTACCGGGAGCTGCTCGACTCCGAGCGCTGGCAGCGGCTTGAAAACGAGGGTGCGCGGCCGCAGCGCCTGCTGTGGGCGAGCACCGGCACCAAGGACCCGGAGGCACCGGACGTCCTCTACGTGGAGGCCCTTGCCGCACCGTTCACGATCAACACGATGCCCGAGAAGACGCTGCTCGCCTTCTCCGCGCACGGCCAGGTTCGCGATCCCCTTCCAACCGACGGGGGCAACGCGGAGGAGGTGCTGGCTGAGTACCGAGCGGCGGGTACCGACCTCAACGGGCTCGCTGCCCGGTTGCAGCGTGACGGCGCCGAGGCGTTCGACGAATCCTGGAAGAAGCTGATCGAGTCGATCGGCAGCAAGGGCGAGGCACTGGCGGCATCACGGTAGGCGCCGTGGTCGATACGTGCGCAGGGGGCTGCACTGGCGGCAAGGGGGGCAGATCTGCGGCGCTGAGCTGGTGATGGGCTCGCTGGGTTCGACTGGCTACTCGGGCGCTCGTCCCTGAGTCCGGGGGCGCTCGGCTTGATCCCGCTGAGGCCACCGCGCCCTGCCACGCGAACGGGTCAGGCTGGGGGAGCGTGGTCGCTGGTGGAGGGGCTGGCCGACCCCTCCCTGAGTCCGGGGGCGCTTGGGTTGATCCCGCTGAGGCCACCGCGCCCTGCCACGCGAACGGGTGATTACTTCCGGCCCGGTGCTCGAGCTCTTGCGCCGCGTCCCCAAGTCGGAGGGATCGCGCCGAGAGAGCGCTTGCCGTTCGCCTCCCACCACGCCGAGCATCGACGCAGCGCAGTCGCCGCTCAAGATTGCGTTGCCGGATCAGACTCATGCATCAATCCTCGCACCGGCGCGTCGGTACGAGAATGGGCACAACTATGTATCCGCGGTTGTATCGGCTGGCGCCTCGGTCGCCTCCAGACGCGGCGTCTCGGGCTCCCAGGTCCAAACAGCCGGCGGATCACTTGCCGGAAACGAACACTCGCTCATCTCGTCGACCGTTGAGCCACCGCCTGCTCTCTCGGACGGTGCTGGCTGGCTCGACTTGGCGACGCGGTCGTGTACGGAATGAACTGAAAGTTGAGCGGCCGTGTCTCGATGATGGCACTCAAGCGGCATTGGGAGCCAGCCCCCCGCCGTTGATCGACGGAACGGGGGCTTGGGCCCCAGCGACCAAATGGGTGAAAGGACCCACAGACATCGGACTCGTTCGCGTCCATGCTGTGAGGCATGCACTTACTAGGAACCGAAATTGCCCGCGGCCCCGGTGGGTTAAATGCGTCCAGCGTCGATTCGTCGGCACCCCGGGCGCCGGCAGTCCTCACCCGCGAGGGAGAGCGCGCCCTGCGCGCCACGTTGCTGCGCCTGCATCACCAGTTGAGCGTCGAGTTCGCCGCTCGCCTACGCCAGGCACGGACCTTTGGTGAGATCGCCGGCAACGACGACTACTTGCAGACCCTCGAAGAGGAGGCCGTCCTCAGATCCAGGATCGCGCGCCTCGAGGGCCTGTTGGACTCGGCAACGGTGGTCTCCGATTCGCCCCGAACCGGGGCTGTTGCAATCGGCACCACGGTCCAGGTTGAGGATCTCGCCTCGGGTGCGGTTCAAGAGCATCGGCTGATAGGCGACTACGAGGAGCGCTGTGCCGATGACGTGTCGGCCAGCTCTCCCGTCGGCCGGGCGCTGGCAACGCGCTCTCCCGGAGACGAGGTCGAAGTCGAGCTCCCCAATGGGGAAAGCCGATCGCTGAGGATCCTTGCGGTCGAGCGTTCAGCTCGAGGCTGAGCGGCCAAGGGACCGATCGCCAATGCCTGCCCAGCATATGCTCGAGCGCCGGGAGGCCTCAGCGAGCGCCGAGTCGCGAGCGTGGCTCTCGGCGCTCCGCGGGCACGGCGCAGACCGTGAGCGGGCGCTCGCCGAGCTGCACGGCCTGCTGCTGCGCGCTGCGCGCTTTGAACTGAACCGGCGCCGGGCGGCTCTGTCATACGTGCGCGGCGAGGAGCTCGACGACATCGCCATGCAGGCGGCCAACGACGCCCTGATGGCCGTGCTTGCCAAGCTCGACGATTTTCGCGGTGACAGTCGCTTCACCACCTGGGTCTACAAGTTCGCCGTGCTCGAAGCGGGCGTAAAGCTGCGCCGACGAGCGTGGCAGGGTCGCGAGGTTCTGCTCGAGCCCGACAGCTGGGACCGCTTCGCCGACCACTCCAACTCTGTGGACGAGGAACTCGAGCAGGGCGAGTTGCTGGGCGCGCTGCGGGACGCGATCGACGACACGCTGACTCCGCACCAGCGCCGGGTGTTCTCCGCGCTGGCGCTCAACGAGGTGCCGGCGGACGTCCTCGCCGAGCGGCTCGGCACCACACGAGGCGCCCTCTATAAGACGCTGCATGACGCGCGGCGCAAACTTCGGCGCGAGCTCGCAGAAGGGGCGCCAGTCGGCGCGCTTTGAGGAGGGAACGGCTTTGGAGCCGCTCGCGAGCACGCCGGTCGTCGGCGACCGGCGAACCTCAGGGCGCAGGCTGGCGCCTTGTATTCGGCGCGAGTCAAAACGTACGGATCGCCGCTGAGGCATCGAAGCGTGCGGCGGCGGTAGTTCGCTCGGCGTCTCCGTCACCCGGGACGACGACGGACCCACTGAGGATCACGGTTCCACAAGCCCGCGCCTGATCGCGTAGCGGGTCAGCTCGACGCGGTTGCGCATCCCGAGCTTCTCGAGGATGTTTGCTCGGTGGCGGTCGACGGTCTTGTGGCTGATGATCAGGGCCTCGGCGATCTCCTCGCTGGTCAGGCCCTCGGCGATCAGCTTCACCACATCGAGCTCGCGCGGAGTGAGCGGATCCTTGGGCTCCTCCTCACCGGCGGCCGCCCGCTCGAGGTAGTCGCGAACCAGGGCTGAGGCGGCCGCCGGGTAGATAAAGGGCTGTCCACGCATGGCTGCCCGGCAGGCCTCGATCAGGTCCCGGTTGGCCTCCGACTTCAACACGTAGCCAGATGCCCCCGCTTTGAGCGCCTCGAAGAAGTACTGCTCGTTGTCATGGACGGAGAGCATCAGGACGCGGAGCTCGGGCCGCTGCTTGGCCAGCTCCCGTGCCACCGCCAGGCCACCCATGCGCGGCATCGAGACGTCGAGCACCGCCAGGTCGATTTCCTCGCTGACCGCCAAACGCAAGGCCTCGACGCCGTCACTTGCCTCGGCGACGACCGAGAGATCGGGCACGGTCTCGAGAATCAGCTTGAGCCCATCGCGAACCAGGACGTGATCGTCAGCCAGCAGGATGCGTGTCGTCAGCGGAATCGGCATCACTGCTCAGCCGATCCGACCGGGATCACGAGGCGGACGTTGGTCCCGCTCCTCGGGCTCCGACTCGATTCGCAGACTGGCGCCAACCAGCAGGGCACGTTCGCGCATCCCCTCGATCCCGCTGCCCGCCGTGCGCCCCTGCGGGCATCCCGCGGCCGTCGTCGCTGACGCTGAGAACGAGAACGCCTTCGTCGGCCTCAAGGGCGATCCGTGCCGTTGTCGCCTCGGAGTGGCGAACTACGTTGCACAGGGACTCCTGGGCTACCCGGTAGATGACGAGCTCCTGCTCCGGGCTCAGCGAAGGCAGCTCTTCGCCCAGCTGACGCTCGAGGCGGATGTCGGTCTGGCGGGCGATCCTCGACGTCAGGGCGATCAACGCGTTGACAAGGCCCAAATCGTCGAGCGCCTCCGGCCGCAGCTTGCGGACGATCCGACGGATGTCATCGAGGCTTCCCTGGAGCAGCTCCGCCACCTCGCCAAGGCGCGCTGCCGTTGGCGGGTCGGCCACCGCGGCCAGCTGTTCGACCTGCAGGGCTACCGCGGTCAAGGACTGGCCGATCTCATCGTGAAGCTCGTGGGCGGTCCGCAGACGTTCGGCTTCCTGGGCGCCGAGAGCGGCGCGGGCACTCTGGCGCCGCTCGTCCGCGAGCCGCTCCAACATGTCGTTGAAGGTCTCGACGAAGGCGGTGATCTCCGAGCTCTGGCTCGTCGTCTCGATTCGTCGTTGCTGGGGCTGCCTTAGATCGACGCTCGTGCATCTGCGTCGGCAAGGCGGCGCAAAGGGGCAAGCACGCGACGAATCAGGATCAGCTGGATTGCCAGCATCGCCATCAGCCCGCCGAAGAGGATCAACGCCTGGCCGAGCTTGATCGGGTCACTGACCTCCACCGGCGTGACCAACAGCAGGACGAAGATGAGCGCCAACACCGCCGCGCTTGCCAGGAAAGTTCGTGCCGCGAGCGAGCCGCCGTAACAAGCCGCATTCGTCGTCTTCATCAAGGACAAGAAAGCACGCCCTCGCTTGAGGTGACGTGCCCTATCGTCTCGCGCGGCGCTGAGCCCAGCCAGCAAGTACAGCGACCGGCTGCCTGGAAAGGATCAGGCCTTGTCGCCTGGCTCGGGGGGGCGAGTGGCCAAGAACGGCGCTTCGACGGTCGCGCGACGCGGGTTCGAGAAGCCGGCATGAACGGCCGAAGAGCGCACTCGCGATCACCGCTTGCCGGGAACCGCCGTAGGGCCAGGCGCCGGGCGACGTCGTTTTGGAGGGCCAGACTCATGGCTCAGATCCTGGCGGGCAGGGGGCCGCCCGGCAATGGGTGGATCTGTGTATCTGCGCCGCAAACTCGGACTCGCGGTGCGCAACGAAACGGGCGGCACGCCTTTGAAGATGGGTGCTTTCGCCCATTGCCCAACCGCCCCAAAGAGAGCATGGTCGGGGCATGTGCAGTTCAACCGAAAGGAGCTGATCGTGCTCGGATCGTGCCCTTCGGATATGTCATGCCGTACAAGGTGCCGGCGCATTCGCGCCCGCACCGGCCCCAGCCTGGCCCTGAGATTGCGGGTGTGGATGAAGAACCTCGAGCTGGACGCCGCCCTCGCGGGCGGTGCCAATCCGGCCCAGAACGACGAGCTCGCCCTACGAGCCAAGCAGCTTGCCGAGCCCAAGAAGCGCCGCGAGCTCGCCAAGGCGATTACTCACCTGATCGCGATCGCCGACCGGCACAACGGCGCGGCGATAGTGACCCCGTACCCGCCGTTTAGGCCCTGGCAGGTCCAGGCCAACCGATCGCTGCTGCTCGAGCTCGCAGAGCGACTGCGAGGCCAGAGGCCTCCCGCATTGCAGGGGTCTCGCGATGACCTCGCTGTTGCTCGAAGACGGCACGAGGCCCACTTACCACCGATAGCAATCCAGCCACGCTGGAGCGCGCAGTACGCGCTGCCTTGTCGGCCCTCGATGCCTACCCGCGCGACCTGACGCGCTCGAGGCGCGTCAGGTCGCCACGCTTTGCGGCCACGGGATGGGGGTTGACACCCATTCCTCTAGCCACCGTAGGCGGCGATCATGGAGCAATGGCTCAGTTCGCTATCCGCTGCCTTCCTCGCGTTCCCGTGGCGAGCGAGGAACTCGAGCACTGGCTCGAACAGGAGCTCGAGGAACTTCGCCGCGACATACCGCAGGGCACGATCCGGCTTTCGCGCCTAACCGAGCCACTCCCGACCACTGACGTTGGCATCGGATGGCTGATCGAGTTTGACCTGCCCGAGCACCAATCCCAGCTCGACCGGGGCCGCCTGGCGTCCGTGCTCAGGGACCTGCGGCTGCTCGGCTTCCAGCCGACCCTGCTGGCTCCGCCGGATCCGCCCGGGTTCCAGACCAGCGGGCCACTTCTGGTCAAAGTGTCAGCTCAACCGGGCATCGGGACCACTCATCTAGGCTGGACCAGTGCGCAGCGCCGGCTACGCACCCCTTCGTGACTACGCCGCGATCGGCGATGGGCGGACCGTGGCGCTCGTTGCCTGCTGATGGCTCGATCGACTGGCTGTGCTTGCCGGATCTCGACTCGCCGAGCGTCTTCGCCGCCGTTCTCGACGCCGAGCGCGGCGGCAGCTTTCGGCTCGCTCCCGCGGGTCGAGTTCACAACCGAGCGCCGCTACGTGCCCGAGACCAACGTCTTGGAGACGACATTCATTGCCCAGGAGGGCGTGGTGCGCGTGACCGACGCGATGCTCTTGCCCGGCAATGGCTTGGCGCCGGCTCGCGAGCTCGCTCGACGCGTGGAGGGACTCTCAGGGCGCGTGCCGATGCGCTGGCGGGTCGAGCCCCGCTTCGCCTACGGGAGCCGGACCCCGCGTCTGGGTCGCCGGGGTGTGACGCCGGTCGCGACCGACGGCCGTCAGGCCCTCGCCCTGTCCTCCTGGGCCGCCGGCGAGCCCACGGTCGACGCCAGCTCGATCAGTGGCGAGTTCATCTCAAGGCAGGGCGAAGCGGCGCTTCTCGTCCTCAGCGGCGCCCACCAGGAGCCGCTGGTCCTTCCGTCCCGCGCCGACGTCGAATCACGTTTCGAAGCGACGATCGCCTTCTGGCACGACTGGGCGGCGGACCGAGCCTATGCGGGACCATGGCGGGAAGCGGTGATTCGCAGCGCGCTGGCGCTCAAGTTGCTGATCCATGCGCCCTCGGGCGCGATCGCTGCGGCGCCCACGGCGTCGCTTCCCGAGCAGATCGGCGGCGAGCGCAATTGGGACTACCGCTTCTGCTGGGTTCGTGACTCGGCGTTCACGCTGGAGGCGTTGATGCAGCTGGGCTGCCCGCAGGGAGGCCGACGCGTTCTTTTGGTGGCTGCTCCATGCCTCGCAGCTGACCCATCCGCGTCTGCGGGTCCTCTACCGCCTCGACGGCGGCGCCAGGGCGCCCGAGACCGAGCTCGCCCTGTCCGGCTACCGCGACTCCCAGCCCGTACGGGTGGGAAATGGGGCCGTCGACCAGCGCCAGCTCGACATCTACGGCGATCTGATGCAGACGGCGTGGCTCTACGGCAGCGCTGCCAACGGACTCGATCGCGAGACCGGCCGCCGGCTGGCCGAGACCGCAGACCTCGTCTGTGAGATCTGGCGCCAGCCCGACGGCGGCATCTGGGAGGTCCGCAGCGAGCCTCGTCACTTCACCCACTCCAAGATGATGTGCTGGGTGGCGCTCGACCGCGCGGCGCGAATGGCCGACGCGGGTTGGCTTCCGCAGAGCCACGCTGCGAGATGGCGGGCGGAGGCGGGCCGGATTCGCGACTTCGTCGAGACCCGCTGCTGGGCGGACGAGCTGGGTGCCTACGTTCGCTCGGCGGAGAGCCGCGAACTGGACGCCAGCGTGCTCCTCGGCGCGCTGATGGACTACCGCGGCGCCCACGACCCCCAGATGATCACGACGATCGATGCCCTGCGGCGGGAGCTGGGCCGTGGCTCGCTGCTCTATCGCTACAGCGGCGAGGACGGCCTGCGCGGCGGCGAGGGGACCTTCCTGTGCTGCTCGTTCTTCTTGGTCGATGCCCTCGCGCGTGCCGGACGCGTCGACGAAGCCGCGGAGACGATGGAGGAGCTGATCGGGTTGGCCAACGACGTCGGCCTCTACGCCGAACAGATCGATTCCGAGACCGGGGACCTTCCTCGGGAACATGCCGCAGGGCCTGGTCCATCTCAGCTTGATCAACGCCGCGGTCTCGCTAGACAAGGCGGAGCGCGCATGAACGCCTGGGGCGCCATCGCGGGCGGCTTCGTCGGCACCGTGGTCCTGACCACGGCTTTGCGAGTCGGCCGGCGAGCTCGGCCTCACGCGGATGGACCTGCCGTTCCTGCTCGGCACGGCCCTGACGGCCGACCGCACCCGGGCCAAGGCGCTCGGTTACGTCCTTCACTTCGTCGTCGGTCAGTGCTTCGCCTTCGTCTATTACGGCATCTTCGTCGCCATCGGCCACAGCGGCTGGGCGCTCGGGGCTCTGTTCGGTCTCCTGCACGGGCTATTCGCCGGCAGCGCATTGGTCAGCGTGCTGCTCCCGGTCATCCACCCGCGGATGGGGACCTCGGTCAGCTCCGCAGCCGACAGGCCCCTTCTCGAGCCGCCCGGATTCATGATGCTGAACTACGGCCAACAGACGCCGCTGGCGACACTCCTGGCCCACATCGCCTACGGCGCGATCGTCGGCGGCTTCATTTCCCTTGCCAGCTGAAGGCGCGTAAGACCGGGGCCGGAGCGGCGCTTACATAGTCGAGCCGCGCTGACACCGGATCCAAAGCGTGTGCGCGGTGCGTTCCCAGACCCATCAATCGCGAGGAGGCCACATGGCCGCCGACGGCCCACTGCTCATCTGCTACGACGGATCCGAGGATGCCAAGCACGCCATCAGGAGTGCCGGGCGCTTGCTCGGCGAAAGGCATGCGCTGGTCCTGACGGTTTGGGAGCCAACGGCTTGCCCCAGGCGGCTTCGCCTGGTTGGGCGCCGGCACGAGCATCGTCAATTTCGCCGAGCTCGATCGCGCTGCCGCCGAGCACGGCCGCCGCATCGCCGACCAGGGCGTCCGCATCGCCCAGGAGGAGGGCCTGGGCGCAGAGCCGATCACCATCAAGGCCACCGGGCCAGTCTGGAAGACGATCCTCGAGATCGCCGACCGCGAAGACGCGGCGGCGATCGTCATGGGCTGCCGAGGGCTGACGGGCGTGCGCTCGCTGCTGCTTGGAAGCGTGTCGAGCGCTGTCATCCATCACGCCGAAAGGCCCACGCTGGTCGTCCCTCGCCCCAGTGTGGGAGCGGTCGCGGCCAACGACCTCACGCTCGAGAGATCCGGCGACCGAGGAGGAGTGAGCGGCGATGGCGATCGACGTGCATGCCAAGCGGATCTATGACCCGCCCGACCGCCGGGACGGCTACCGGGTGCTCATCGATCACGTCTGGCCACGCGGCGTCTCGCACGAACGCGCCCGCCTCGACGAGTGGGCGCGCGAGCTGGCTCCAAGCGACGAGCTGCGCAAGTGGTTCGACCATGTCCCGGCCCGGTTTGCGGAGTTTCGGGTTCGCTACCGCGACGAGCTCGCCGCCCAATCCAAACGCCTGGACGAGCTTCGCCGACGCTCCGCAAGGGTCGGCTGACGATCCTCTACGCCGCCCGCGACCGCGAGCACAACAACGCCGTCGTGCTCGCCGAGCTTCTGCGCGATGCCTGATCGGCCGACGGTCATGGATCTCGCGATGGCCTGTCGCGACCACCCCGCCCCCGGCACCCGACTCGAGATCGAGCCGCTGGCGCCGTTTCGGCTCGACCTCACGGCCTGGGCGCTGCGCCGGCGCCCGCACAACGCGATCGACCGCTGGGACGAATCCACCTATCGGCGCGTGGTGTCGATCGACGACGGCCCGGTCGCGCTCTCGGTGACCCAAGACGGGACCGAGGAGGCCCCGCGGCTGTCGGCCCTCCTCGGCGCCAGGCCCATCGATCGACCTTCCGAGCGGCTCGTGCGGCGCGCACTGAACGGGCTCCTCGGGCTGGACGTCGATCTCGCAGCCTTCGCGGCGATGGCCGCTTCCGACCCGTTGCTCGGCCCGCTCGCAGCCCGCATGCGGGGACTCAAGCCCCCGCGCTTCCCCACCGTCTTCGAGGCGCTGGTCAACGGCGTCGCCTGCCAGCAGCTTTCGCTCGACGTCGGGATCCACCTGCTCAATCGCCTCACGGCCGAACGAGGGCGACCAGTGCCCGAGGACCCCGATGGCATGCGCGGTTCCCGGGCCCCGAGGAGCTCGCGTCCGCCGAGCCAGACGAGCTCAAACGCCTCGGCTTCAGCTACGCCAAGGCCCGCACGATCGTCGAGACCGCTCAAGCGATCGCCGCGGGCGATCTCGACCTGGAGGGCCTGGAGCAGCTCGAAGATGCTGCGGCGATCGAACGTCTCACCAGCCTGCGCGGTATCGGTCGCTGGACCGCGGAATACGTGCTGCTGCGTGGCCTGGGCCGGCTGCATGTCTTCCCAGGCGACGACGTCGGCGCACACAACAAGCTCAGGCGCCTCTTCGACATCGACACCGACTTGGACTACGACCGCGTGAAACGGCTGGTGGGGCGCTGGTATCCCGTACGCCGGAGTTGTCTACTTCCACCTCCTGCTGGACTCGCTGTCCGCAGTCCGGCGTCGTAGAACCAACCTCCAGCTTTCCCTAGCCGCAATCGGTAAGAACACGGCCCCAAGCGGCGCTACCTAGTCATGGACACGGATGCAGTCCCTCTGGGGGACCGATGACTTCGGCCTCAAGCACACCTCAGACGCAGGATGCGAACCCGCCGGTTCAGCGACTTCTGATGGTCGCTGACTCCGCGGTCGCCGAGATCGATGAGCTGCCGCCCTCCGTACGCGCCGTTGCTCGCTGAAGCGGCCGAGGTCTACGTGGTCACGCCAAGCCTCCCCGGGCGTCTTGCCTGGCTGGCAGACGACGTCGATCAGCCTCGGCACCGCGCCGACGAGCGGCTCGACACAGTGCTGCGGCACATGCGCACGATCGGGGCCCAGGTCAGGGGCAGGACCGGCGATGACACGATGCTGGTCGCCTTCGACGACGCCGTCGCAGAGTTTCAGCCAGATCACATTCTGATCGGGCTGCTCAGCGCGGACCACGCCAACTGGCAAGAGCGAGGGCTGATCGAGCATCGTCCGGGAGCGCTTCGGGCTGCCGTTGACCTCCTACGTGATCGATCCCCAAGGGCACGTGGTCGGCACCGACACAGCCACCGCTGAGCAGCCCTGACCCCGGGCTCACGACCCTCCGCCGGGCAGCGAGCAAGCTCGCGGCACGAAGAAGCTAATGAGTCGATTGGTCCGCAGTCCACACATAGGATGAGGTCGTGGAGACGCCGTCGTTGGTTGTGCCAGATGGCCCCCTGATCGTTGGGGTGGACGAGAGCGAGCGTTCACTCGACGCGATTGCCCTCGGTCAACAGTTGGCTGAGGATCTCCCCGGCGGGCTGATGCCCGTCTACGTGCATACCCTCGAAGAGCTCGATGCCCTCATGGCGGGCCACCACCCCGAGGAGGTGGAGGAGCTGGTCGCCGAGCACGCGAAAGCCAAGCACGCGCAGGTTCGTGCTCTGGCGAAAGAGATGGGTGTCTCGGAGGTGCAGCTTCGCCAGGCCACCTCGCCGGCCGCAGGGCTTCATCAGCAAGCAGTGGAGACCGACGCCGCGCTCGTGGTCATCGGATCGTCGAACCGCTCCGGCCTTGGAAGGGTTCTGCCGGGTGGGACCGCGGAGCGATTGCTTTCCGGCGCCCCCGTGCCGGTGGCTGTCGCACCGAACGGATATGCCGGCCGCGAAGCCGGCGATGCGGTGATCGGAGTCGGCTTTGACCAATCGCCGGAGTCCCGGCAGGCCGTTGGGTGGGCCGCCGGCCTCGCCAGCCGAAGCGGGGCGTCGCTCCGACTGCTCGCGGTTCACACTCCGTTGGCGTTTGGAAACGTGTCTGCGGGTGGGGTGTACGGAACGCAAACCGTAGATCAGGTCTTGGCCAAGGAACGTCAGGTCGAAAGCGAGCAGCTCGCCGAAGCCCTTTCGGCGGATGTATCGGCTGAATCCCACTCATTCAGGGGCGATCCCGCCAAGGTGCTGGTCGAGCAATCACAGCACCTGGGCCTATTGGTTCTGGGCTCGCGGGGATACGGGCCGACAAAGAGCGTGTTGCTGGGCAGCGTTTCCTCGTACGTGCTCCGCAACGCGTACTGTCCCGTCCTCGTCGTGCCCAGAGGCGCTGGCGGGGACGAAGCCACATAGGACTCGGCAGCCGAAACGTGGTCCTATAGCGGTCCACGACGCCTTGTCAGTGTCTTTAGGCTTGCGGTTGATGGGTAGCCACGCGACCGAGGATGCATGAACGCGGGACCGGCGAGACTGCTGATTGCAACCGGAGAAGCCGCATCGGACCTGAGCGAGATTCCATCCGGTGCCCGGCTCCTGATCGACGCTGCCACCGAGGTCCTGGTCGTCGTACCCGCGCTGCCTTCACGCATCGCGTGGCTTGCTTCCGACACCGACAAAACGCGCGAGATCGCGGACCGCCGGCTGCGCGTCGTCGTGGACCAGGTTGCTGACGAGGAGACCAAGACCGAGGGCGTCGTCGGCGCCGATGACCCGCTGCTTGCCTTCGAGGATGCGATCGCCGATTTCCAGCCCGACCACATTCTGATCGGCCTGCGCGGTCCTGGGCAAGGCGGCTGGCAAGAGCGAGGATTGGTCGACAAGGTCTTAGAGCGCTTCGGGCTGCCGGTGACCGTGTTCCGGTTCCCTGATTGAACGGCTAAGCCGGTTACGGAGTCCGAGCGCGATGGCGACGATCCGTGACGCAGGCCTACCCGGGTACGATCCTGCGTCACGGACGCTCGCCATCCGGCTCGGACTCGCGCTCGACCGGCTCATGGCCGGAGAGCGTCCGGCCATTCGGGGCGAGTGAGCTCGACCCGGTCACTCCTGGTGGACCGCGGAGATGTCCAGCGAGATGTTGACCTTGTCGCCGACGAGCACGTTGCCGCTGCCGAGCGCTTGATTGAACTTCATGTCGAAGTCGCTGCGCTTGAGGACCCCGACGACCTCAACCCCGGCACGCTCCTTGCCCCAGGGGTCGACGTCGGTGCCCTGCACCACGGCCTTGAGCTTCACCTCTCGGGTGACGCCGTGCATGGTCAGGTTGCCGACGACACTCGTGGACTCGTCGTCGATCGCCTCGACCAGGGTCGACTCGAACGTGATCTCCGGAAACTCCTCCACGTTGAAGAAATCCGCTGAGCGCAGGTGCTCGTCGCGCTGCTCCTCCTCCGTCGTGATCGATGCGACCTTCACGCTCCCCCGTGCCGAGGAGCTCGCGAGATCCTCGCCGACCTCCAAGGTGCCCTCGAACTCGGTGAACTTGCCGCGAACGTTGGCGATGCCCATGTGCTTTACGGCGAAACCCGACGGTCGAGTGGGTGGCATCGACTGTCCACGTACCTGTCGGGATGAGGCTTGTCGTGCGGTTGGCCATGGCGGACCTCCAAGCGCGTTGCGATCGGCGTGGACCGATCGTATTGGGCGGGTCCGTTGTGGTGGATCCTGCGCCTGCCGAAGTCCGCGCCAAGAACTTCGCCCGGTTCCATGTCAACCTCGTCTTCAGCTAGGAGAAGCTCGCGCCGTTACCCGCCCCGACGGCCGCGACGTGGGCCTCGGTCGCAGCGCGGAGCTCGGTGCGCGCCATCTCAATCGCTCTCCGCGGTGGGCCCGGATGGCGCCGGCGACGCCGGGTGCTGCTCGACGCCCAGGCAAAGCACGCCGGCTAGGCGGTCGGCCGCGTCGCCGACGAGATGCAGCACCGTGCGCTCGCCACCGTCGACGAAGATGCTGTCGGTGGCGTTGCTCGTGTCCCGCGGTGGACGCCCGGCGTACGGCGGGCGGGCGAACACCTCATCGGTGAGGTCGTCGGGGAAGTACAGCTGCGTGACCGCCGTGTGGTCACCAACCTGCACGGTGAGATGGATGTGCACCGTGCGGCTCGGGTACCAGCCCGGATAGATCGTGTCGAACACGCAGAACCCACGGTCGTCGGTGCGCTGGCAACCACGCAGAAACGTCTCGGACGGAGCCACGACATCGCGTGGAACCGACGCGGAGGTGACGATCTGTCCGGGCCGCGTCCGGAACGGCCGAAAGCCCGAGTAGCGACCCTCGTGGTCAGCCTGCCAGACCTCCACCAAAGCACCGGTGAGCGGGTTGCCGGTCCCCGCGTCGAGCAGCCGCAAGCCTACGCGCAACGGCAACCCGTCACGGCCCTCGGTGATGTCCCGCCGTTCGGGGTGCATGTCACGGCGATAGGGCCCTTCGGTCTGCTCCGGCCACAGCCGACACGACATCTGCTGCTCGCCGAGGAGCTCGGCCAGATCGTCTTCCACGGGCACCAGTCTGACGCAATGACGGACGTGGACCTGACTCGTCTGGGGTCGTAGAACCTCCAAGCGCGTTGCGATCGGCGTGGACCGATCGTATTGGGACGGGCCCGTCGTGGTGGATCCTGCGTTTGCCGAAGCCAGCGCCAAGAACCGTCGGGTTCCATGCCGGTACTGGCAGCCCATCCGCTTTAGGGCACCAGCCTCGCGCTGGTGCCGAAATCGAGCTACATCCGGAGTGATCCACGGCTATCCGAAGCCGCGGCATACCTGGCGAGCCCTAGAGCACCCAATGGGCAGAATGTCGTGCTCTCTGCCCGAATCCCCGGTAATCGTGCGTAATCCCTGGTAATCCGCGCGCACAGGCGCCGCCGCCGAGCGGCGAATTCCGCTTGGCAATGCGGTTTCCGGCCCCTCGAGACCACGAGGAACCCGCCGCTTCACACGCGAGAGGTCGCTGGTTCGAAACCAGCCGCGCCCATCCGAGAGAAAGCCCGCTAGCTCGTCCTAAGGCCGCTGCCTGCGCGCACACCTGACTTCCCTTTGCGGTGTTTTCGGTGTGCCCCGTCGGTGCGTTGCCCGGGGCCTCAACTCGAGCGCCCCCTAGATTAGCGGGCAAGCGCGAAATCGTCGGTTCGATCGGTGCCGCCGGCCCCGCCCGACGGCGACGATCCTGCCGTTCGCCTGGAGCGCCACACCCCCCGCCGATGTCGGTGCCTCCGGAAGTTGGTCCGCCGCCTGCCGTCGCCGGAGAAGCTCGTGTCGAGCGACCCGTTCGCGTTGTAGCGGGCGAGCGCGAAGTCGTCGCCGGTGGGGCCCCCGCCGCCACGCCGGCAGCGACGATCCTGCCGTTGCCCTGGAGCGCCACCCCGTTCGCGGTGTCGCCGGCCCGAGAAGTCGGTCGTCTGCCTGCCGTCCCCGGAGAAGGTCGGGTCGAGTGTCCCGTTGGGGCTGTAGCGGGCGAGCGCGAAGTCGTCGCCGTTGCGCGCCGACCGCAACGATCTTGCCGTTGGTCTGGAGCGCCAGCGCGGTACGCCTCGTCGGTCCCCGCCGAAGTCGGTCGTCTGCATGCCGTCGCCGGAGAAGCTCGGGTCGAGCGACCCGTTCGGGTTGTAGCGGGCGAGCGCGAAGTCGGTGGTGGTGCTGTCAGCGTCGCTCGCGGCCGACTACCACGATCTTGCCGTCGCCCTGGAGCGCCACCCCTCGCCTTCGTCCTCGAACTCCCCGGAGTCGGTCGTCTGCCTTGCCGTCGCCGGAGAAGCTCGGGTCGAGCGACCCGTTCGCGTTGTAGCGGGCGAGGGCGAAGTCAATCGCCGACCTGCCTGGCCGGCCGACGGCGACGATCTTGCCGTCCGCCTGGATCGCCAACCCGCTTGCGCCGTCGTCGCCAGAGGGTCGCCCCGAAGTCGGTCGTCTGCTTGCCGTCGCCGGAGAAGCTTGTGTCGAGCGAGCCGTTCGGGTTGTAGCGGGCGAGGGCGAAGTTGCCGCCGTTGCCCTGGTGCCGACCACGACGATCTTGCCGTCCGCTCTGGAGCGCGACCCCGCACGCCCCGTCGGAGCCCCGAAGTTGGTCGTCTGCTGCCGTCGCCGGAGAAGCTCGTGTCGAGCGATGCCGTCCGGGTTGTAGCGGGCCAGCGCGAAGTCCCCGAAGCCGTCGGCGGCGTACCGACCGCGACGATCTTGCCGTCGCCCTGGATCGCCACCCCGATTCGCTCTCGCCGCCCGCGAAGTTGGTCGTCTGCTTTCCGTCGCCGGAGAAGCTCGTGTCGAGCGAGCCGTTCGTGTTGTAGGCGAGCGAAGCGCGAAGGTCCGCCGTTGGCGTCATACCGGCAGCCGCGCCGACCACAACGATCTTGCCGTCCGCTTGGAGCGCCACGCCGTTCGCTCCGTCGTGCCGCCGCCGAAGTCGGTCGTCAGCTTGCCGTCGCCGGCGAACGTCGGGTCGAGCGATGCCGTTCGGGTTGTAGCGGGCGAGCGCGAAGTCAGAGGTCCGGCCGCCGGTGCCCGCCGCGACGATCTTGCCGTCGGCCTGGAGCGCCACGCCGTGGCCCCGTCGCAGCCGCCGAAGTCGGTGCGTCTGCCTGCCGTCGCCGGAGAAGCTCGTGTCGAGCGAGCCGTCGGCGTTGTAGCGGGCGAGCGCGAAGTCGCTGCGCCGCCGCGCGCCCGACGCGACGATCTTGCCGTCGGCCTGGATCGCCACCGCCGTTCGCCGCGTCGCCGCAGCCGCGCCGAAGTCGGTCGTCAGCCTGCCGTCGCCGGAGAAGCTCGTGTCGAGCGAGCCGTCGGCGTTGTAGCGGGCGAGCGCGAAGTCGTCGCTGCCGCCGCCGGCCGACCACGACGATCTTGCCGTCGGCCTGAAGCGCCACGCCGTTCGCCTCGGCGTCGCCGTCGCCGCCGAAGTCGGTCGTCTGCCTTGCCGTCGCCGGAGAAGCTCGTGTCGAGCGAGCCGTTCGGGTTGTAGCGGGCGAGCGCGAAGTCGCCGGGGTGCCGCCGGCGAGTCGCCGACCGCGACGATCTTGCCGTCTGCCTGGAGCGCCACCCCCGTTCGCCGCCGTCGCGGCGCCGCCGAAGTCGGTCGTCTGCTTGCCGTCGCCGGAGAAGCTCGTGTCGAGCGTGCCGTCGGGGTTGTAGCGGGCGAGCGCGAAGTCGTTGGCGTGCCGATGCGCGCCGTGTGCCCGACCGACGACGATCTTGCCGTCGGCTTGGAGCGCCACCGCCGTCGCACGTCGCTCGTCTGCCGCCGAAGTCGGTCGTCTGCTTGCCGTCGCCGGAGAAGCTCGGGTCGAGCGTGCCGTCGGCGTTGTAGCGGGCGAGCGCGAAGTCGCCGTCGTGACCGTGCTGCGGAGTGCCGACCGCGACGATCTTGCCGTCCGCTGGCGCACGGTCGCCGCCGCGCTGCTTGGCCGAAGCCGAAGTCGGTCGTCTGCTTGCCGTCGCCGGAGAAGGTCAGGTCGAGGTCCCCCGGGGCGGCTTGCGCCGGCGCTGAGACGACGACGCCGACCGCCAGAGTAGCGAGGAGGGCGCTCGCCGCTCATGCTAGCCCAGGGCCACTACCCGCCGCCCGGTCCGCGTCCGCTCGTGTGGCCTCTTCACGCTCGCTCCTCTCCCCCTACCTCGGGGCTTCCTGCCGAACCTACCACCGCAGCCGCGGGCGGTCAACGTCCCCTCCGAAAGCGGGTATGGCGCTCCGGTCGCACGGGACGACAGCGGAAGCCGGTCGGCCGGACCCCCGGCGCTAACGGGCACCAGAGCCGTTCTGGTGCCCGATAGCGCGCACATCCGCGCACATCGACGCACATCCGCGCACATCCGGACGCGCCGAACGACCATCCGTGCCTGGGGGACCACCGCTTCACACGCGAGAGGTCGGTGGTTCGAAACCACCCGCGCCCATTTCGCGGGGGCACTAGACGGCCCGCAGCACCCGGCAGCACCCCGAGAACAATTCACACGCGAGAGGTCGGTGGTTCAAATCCAGTCGCCCCGACTGGTTGGAAGCCCGGAAGCTGGTTCGGCCCAGTCATCCGAGTGCAGCGCATACGCTCGTTGTTGTGAGCCTGGGCGTTTTGGCATTGATCGTCTTGGCCGGTCTAGCAGGCCCGCTGTTGGGGGCGCTTGGTGGGAGAGCGTTCGTGCCCGTGGTCATTGGCGAGCTCGTGGCCGGCGTGATCGTTGGTGAAACCGGGCTTCAAGCGCTGGACCCGACAAATCCGACCGTGGCCCTGCTTGGCGAAGCGGGCTTCGCCATGTTGATGCTCACGGTGGGAATGCATGTACCCCTGCGCGATCAACGGCTGGCAGGCGCGTTGGGGAGCGGGGCCTACGCCGCGATCCTGGTAGCTGTCCTGGCTCCCATAGGCGGGCTGGCCGTGGCCGCTTTGGCGGGCACCAGCCATGGCGCCGTCTACGGGGTCCTGTTGGCTTCGGGATCGGCTGCTGTTGTCGTTCCCGCGCTGCAGGAACGAGGCCTTGAGGGGCCAGGCGCGCTTGTGCTAATCGCCCAAGTCACGATCGCCGACGTGGCGACGATTGTCGCGGTGCCATTGGTGCTGCAGCCCGATCGCGCCAGTCACGCCTTGCTCGGTGGGCTGCTGGTCGCCGGCTGCGCCCTGGCCATATTCGTCGTCGCTCGCTGGTTACAACATCGCGACTGGGTTCACCGGGTCCGGAAGCTCTCCAAACATCGCGAATGGGCGCTGGACCTGCGCCTTTCGCTGCTGGTGCTCTTCGCTTTAGCCTGGATCGCCCAAAAAAGCGGAACCAGCGTGCTGATCGCCGGATTTGGCGCGGGTCTGATGGTAGCCGCGATCGGTGGGCCCGAACGTTTGTCAACACAGGTGCGCGGGATCGCCGAAGGCTTCTTCGTACCGCTGTTCTTTGTCGTCCTCGGTGCCCAGTTGGACCTCACCGCGCTGGCCGAACACCCCCGGCTTTTGGCCCTCGCTGGGGCGCTGATTGGCTGCAGCATCCTGATCCACGGCATCGCCCGCGTGCTGACCAGACAACCACGAGGGAGCGGCCTGATTGCCGCCGCTCAGCTAGGTGTACCGGCTGCTGTGGTCCAGATCGGTTTGCACGAGCAAGTGATAACGGCGGCCGAAGGAGCAGCGATCATGGTCGCCGCCTTAGCCAGCCTGGTCGCCTGCGCGGTTGGAGCCTCACTTCTGGCCCGCGAGATTTCCCGCGAAGCTACCTCAATGTGAGGGCGCGCGAGTCAATGCTCTTCAGGGGCCCGGGCCGTAGGGATCGAGGGCCATGGGATTTTCATGCCACTCCGTGGGTAATGCGAGCTCGACGTCCATGGGCCGAGACGGCGGCTCCAGCTCCGCGCGTGGGGCCTCGTGGGCGAGCCATGCCGCCAGATAACGGCCCGCCACTTTGTGAGGCGGCCACCACAGGTAGTCGGCTGACGCTATCCCCTCGCCATGTCCGCCGGTCAGGTCGTGGCGCAGGCTGAGGGTGTCCGCCCCGGTGATCAGTTGGCCGCGGAGCACGGGATGGAAGGGCGTGGGGTCGATCGAAGCACCCAAGCGGGCCGCGATGTGCTCGGCTGCGGCGTCGGCTTGCTGGGTTCCGAGGCCCCCCTGCTTAATCGGGAACGTGGTCCCGTCGCCGGCGGCGTAGACGCCATCCAGTCCGCGGACGCGCGCGTGCTCGTCGATTGGGATGAAGCCGCCCTCGTCGCAGGGAACTCCGGGGAGCCGCGGTCCCTCGAGCACTGGCAGAGCGGCAACGGCGCCCGCGTCGATCGGATGGTCGCCGGGGGCCGACTGCAGCCGACCGTCGTCCGATTCGAAGACGCTGGAGTCGCCGTGGAAATCGATGCCGCGAGCTCGAAGCAGCTCGGCGACTGCGTCGCTTGCAGGCCTACCGAACAGGATCAGAGGTGACTCCTCCGGCGTCAGCAGCAGGATGCGGAGATCGGGGCGACCGGTCTGCTCGGCTCGACGTCTTGTGAGCAGCGCGAGTTCGTAAAGCGGCAACGTCCAAACGACGCCGGGTGGAACGACGAAGGCGAGAGCCTTGGACTGGTGCGCTTCCGCCTGGGTGAGGAGCTCGTCGACCTCGAGCGGATCACCGACCGAGCGGAAGCGGAATGTGACTGCGTGTTTGTAGGCGGCATGAGAGCGACCGCCAACGCAAACGATGAGGAGGTCATAGGAAAGCTCGTGGGTAAGCTCGCGGGCATAGCTGCCCTCGTAGCCCTCGGTAAGCACGATGACGCGCCTATCCGGGTCCACCGCCCGAGCGGCGCCGAGTACGAAGCGCCCGCCCAGTTCCCGAATCGCAGGTTCGAGCTCGTGGCGCTTGGCCGGCTCGTTGGTGAACGGCTCCTCGACAATGAGTGGCTTGTAGACGAAGTCCGGATCCGGGGCGACCAGCGTCAACTCGGTGCGGTCGGCAGCGAGTTCATGCAGAGCAAGCAGAGCCTCGAGGCCGGCGATGCCGCCGCCAAGGATCAGCGTGCGGTGGGTGGTTCTGTCAGGACCGGCGTTCACCTCGCATCACCTCGATGGCCGTCGGGCCCAGCTCGGCCGAGTCGCCTGATCGAGGACCGGCGCACGAGTCAAGGATAGGGATGCGTCTTGGGCATGGCGGCGGACCAAGAGTGCTCCAACGCGTTGTCCCATTGAGGTGGCTGGGCTAGAGTTCATTCGAGCTGGTGCTCCAGCCCGATGACCGAGGGCCGGAATCCATCGACTTCAAGTCACTATGGTCCGGACAGCAACGGAAGGATGGTCTTATGAGCTTGTTTGCCGTGATGTTGATCATCGTGCTAGTCCTGGTCGTGGGTCCGATCCTTTTCTGGATCGTCAAAGGCGTCACCAGGTCGATCCGTTCCCATGGGCGAAAAGCGGGAGAGTGATCCCGGTGGGGCGAAGGAGCGTACGATCGGCTTGACGGTCGGTGGGCTCACTGACGTGAGCTACAGCTCAAATTGAGCGGAGGATGCAGCGATGCCCGAGACGATGAACGCAGCGGTCTTCGAAGGCAAAGAGAGGATCCAGCTCGAGGAGCGCCCGCTGCCTCAGTGCGGTCCCAGCGACGCGATCGTGAAGATCACGCTGACGACGATCTGCGGAACCGACGTCCACATCTGGCGTGAGGAGTATCCGGTCGAGCAGGGGCGGATCGTCGGCCACGAGCCGGTCGGCGTGATCCACGAGCTCGGCGAAGCCGTCCAGGGCTATGAGGTCGGCGAGAGAGTCCTGGTCGGCGCAATCACTCCCTGCGGCACGTGCTTCTATTGCCAGTCGCACGCGGAAGCGCAGTGCTCAGGCTACGAGGACGACTGGAAAATGATCGGCGCTTGGCGTTTGGGCAACGCGATCGACGGCACACAGGCCGAATACTTCCGGGTTCCATACGCTCAGGCGAACCTCGCCAAGATCCCAGACGACCTGAGCGACGAGCAGTGCGTCCTGCTTGCCGACATCGCGTCCACCGGCATCTCGGCGGCCGAGCGAGCGGACGTCCGCATCGGCCAGACGGTGGCCGTCTTCGCCCAGGGCCCGATCGGGCTCTGTGCCACGGCGGGCGCCCGCCTGATGGGCGCTTCGCTCGTGATCGGCGTTGATTCAATCGAGGGGCGCCTGAACCTGTCGCAGCAGATGGGCGCCGATGAGGTGATCGACTTCAGCCAAGAGGACCCGGTCGCGGCGATCAAGCGCCTCACCGAGGGACGCGGGGTCGACGTGGCGATCGAGGCGTTGGGCACGCAGGAGACCTTTCAGGCCTGCCTCGACGCGACGCGGCCCGGGGGGATCGTCTCCAGCCTCGGGGTCTATGGCGGAAAGCTCGAAGTGCCCCTGGAGTCCTACGTGTACGGCATCGGCGACAAGCAGATCCTCTCTACGCTGTGCCCGGGAGGCAAGGAGCGAATGCGCAAGCTGATGGAGATGGTTCGGCGCGGGCGCCTGGATCTGACACCGCTGATCACCCACCGCTTCAGCCTGGAGCAGATCGAGGAGGCCTACGAGCTGTTCGGCAACCAGCGTGACGGGGTTGTCAAGGTCGGCCTGACGCCCTAGCTGCCGCGGGAGCCGGAAAAGAACACGTATCCGCCGCACAATCCCGCCAAGCTCGTTCCGGTTTCATCGTCGATCGCCAGGCTGGGCCGAAGACCAAGCGCTTGGCCAAGAGCGCGGCGGGGCCGCCGTCTCGACCCGGATCCGCGCGTCGACCGCCATGACGCCCTCCGCGGCAACAATCACCGGGTTCAGATCCAGTTCGGCGATCTCATGGTGGGCCTCGACCATGGCGCTGGTCCTCAAGAGCAGCTCCCGAAGGGCCTTCAGGTCGGCCTTGGGGGCACCTCGATACCCGGTCAGGAGTGGGAAGGTCGCGAGTGAATGAAGCATCTCATCCACATCCAACGATGTCAGAGGGGCGAGCCGCACTGCCACGTCGTTCCACAGCTCGGCCTCAACCCCGCCGGCGCCGCAGGCCACCACCGGCCCGAAGACAGCATCGCCCACGACTCCGACCAGCATTTCGACACCCGCTTCGACCATCGCCTGGACAAGGAAGCGGTCCCGGCTCACCCCCGCGCGACGCAATCCTTCGTCGATCCCGGCCGCCGCGTCCATTACCTGCTGGCGGCCGGACAGACCGACCCGTATCGCGCCCAGCTCGGTCTTGTGGACGATCTCCGGACCCAGCGCCTTCAGGGCGACCCTGCCGCCCATATCCGCCGCGGCATCGCCCGCACCCTGTGAGTCGTCAGCCATCCGCCACGCGGCGAGCGGAATGCCGTAGGCGCCAAGGATTTGGCCGAGCCGTTTGAAGTCGAGCCATCCCGGTCCGTCCTCGAGGGCCTCGGCGATGACCGCGGCCGCGATCTCCGGTCGCAGGTCATCGAAGCTTGGTGGCGTTTGACGCGGGCGCCGCCTCCATTCCGCGTGCCGCACCGCTCGCGCCAGGGCGTGCGCGCCATCCTCGGGATACAGGTAGGTGGGCACACCTCCCTTGCGGATCATCGCCACGCGGTCCTGACTCGACATGAAGACCGCCTGCACCGGGATCGGCCTCGGCAGGTCCTCTATCGCTTGGGCCACCGCCTCGGCGACATCCTCGGCCCGGATCAAGAGCGGCCGCACGAAGATGACGATGAGCGCATCGATGCCATCCCAGCCCGTCAGCGTGGCGATGGCCTGGCGGTACTGATCCGCGCTCGCGGTCGCGATCATGTCGACCGGGTTTGCGAGCGACGCTTCGGGCGGGAGGAAACCGCGCAGCTGTTCCTGGACTTCTTCGGAGAGCGGCGGAACCTCGAGCCCCGAGGCCTCGCAGGCGTCCGCGCACATGATTCCCGGGCCGCCCGCATTGGTGAGCACGCCGACCCGGCCACCCTGCGGAAGCGGCTGGTTGGCGAGCAGCGAGGCGACGTCGAGCATCTCCCCCAGGCTGTCGGTGCGGATGACGCCGGCCTGCTGGAAGAGCGCGTCGACCGTCACGTCGGATGCGGCAAGCATCGCCCCGGTATGGGAGCTCGTCGCCCGGGCCCCCGCCTGCGAGCGCCCGCTCTTCACGACGACGATCGGCTTTGTCCTGCCGACTCGGGGCGCCACGCGCGAAAAGCGCCGCGGATCGCTGAACGACTCGATATAGAGCAGCGCCAAGTCGGTGTTGCGGTCCGACTCCCAGTACTCGAGCAGATCGTTGGCCGTGATGTCGGCGCGATTTCCCACCGACGCGAACGATGAGAGGCCCAAGTTGCGATCAGCAGAAAGCTCGATGAACGCCAAGCCGAGTGCCCCGCTCTGTGAGACGAAGCCGACATTGCCCGGCTCCGGCATGCGAGGAGCAAAGGTTGCGTTCAGTCGAACGCCCGTGGCGGTGTTGATGATGCCGAGGCAGTTCGGCCCGACCAATCGCACACCGCTTTCACGGCAGACCTCCAGCAACCGGCGCTGCCGCTCGGCTCCCTCCGGCCCCACCTCGGCGAAGCCCGCCGAGATCACGACCACGGCCGGGATCCCCTGGCCCGCACACTCCCTGACGACCTCGATCACCGCGGCCGCCGGAACGGCGACCACTGCGAGGTCGATCGGCCCCGGGATCTCGCTGACGCTGCGGTACGCCCGGACTGATTGGACGACCTCGGCTCTCCCGGTTCACGGGATAGGCGGTGCCCTGAAAACCGGCATCGAGCAGGTTGTGAAAGGTCTGGCCCCCGACGGTGTCCCGTTCCCGCGATGCACCGATGACGGCCACGGACCGCGGCTCGATGAAACGGCCCACCGCGGCGGCGGCCGCGCTTCGATCCCGGTCCGCGAACCGCTCCAGCGCCTCGGAGCTGAACGAGGTCGGCAACTCCAGCTGAATCGATCCGGGCACCGACCGCACCTCGACCGGAAAGCCGCTCTCCCGGAACACCTCGATCATGCGGTGGTTGTCCGGCAGCACCTCCGCCTCAAAGGTCGTGATTCCCTGCTCGTCGGCGACCTCGGCCAGGTGGGCCAAGAGGATCGTTCCCAGGCCGCGACCCTGCATCGCGTCGGCGACCGCGAACGCGATCTCGGCACGCTCCTCCGAGATCCGCGCATAGCCGCTGTGCCCGACCGGCTGCGAATCCTCGCCGCGCGTAGCGATGAGGCCGTAGCGATCCGCGTAGTCGACATCCACCGCCCGCTCGGCTTCCTCGGTGACGTTCGTCGCCGCCGAGAAGAATCGCAAGCCACGGGACTCCGGCGTCAGTCCCTCGAAGAAGTCGGCCAGCGCCGCCCGGTCTTGCCTGCGGACCGGCCGCACATGCACGGTCGAGCCATCTCGGAGTATGACGTCGACTTCGCGACTGCTCGGATATTCCGCCTCGTGTCCATGCACCTCCGGCAATTAGGCCCCCAGCGGCTCCTCGACGTGCTCGAAGTACTCCAGCAGACGCCGGATCTGGAGGAACTCCTCGATCACCCGCTCCCGGGCCGCACCGCCAATCCGCGCCGCCCGTGCAGGATCAGCCAGCATGCTGTCGATCGCCGCAGCGACCGCCGCTAGGTCGCGGGGGTCTACCAGTAGCCCGCTCTCCCCGTCGACGATCTGATCCTGGATTCCCAGATGACCCTTCCCTCCAACTCCGTCCGGGACCGCGCGATGAGCGGCTCGAGCTGATCGAAGCGGTCGCCGATCAACTCGCGGAATCGCTCCGGGGACAGGTTCGAGGGAAACCTCGGTCAGGCCCACCTCAGGCTGCTCCTGTCCCCGAATCCATGGCTCACCCAATCGCTGCCCTGGCCGCGGCGACCCGCGCGACCGGGACCCGGTACGGCGAGCAGCTCACGTAGTCGAGCCCGGCCGCGTGGAAGAACTCGATGCTCGCCGGGTCGCCGCCGTGCTCGCCGCAGATCCCGAGCTTCAGCCCGGGCTTCGCCGCGCGACCGCGCTCGGCGGCGATCTTCAGACGAGCTCCCCGACCCCCTCGACGTCGATGGTCTCGAACGGGCTGCGCGCGACCAGCCCCCGCGCGAGGTAGTCGGGCAGGAACCCGCGCTCGGCGTCGTCTCGAGAGAGACCCGAGCGCCGTCTGGGTGAGGTCGTTGGTGCCGAAGCTGAAGAACTCGGCGTGCCGGGCGATCGCGCCCGCGACCAGGCATGCGCGCGGAAGCTCGATCATCGTCCCGATCGCCACGTCGAGTGGCCGTCCCGTCCTCGAGGACCTCGCTCGAACGGCCCGATCGACCAGCTCGCCGCAGCGCGACCGAGCTCGCTCTCGAACGCGATCAGCGGCAGCATGATCTCGACCTGGGGCGCGTCACCCTCGGCGGAGACCTCGAGCGCAGCCTCGACGATCGCCCGCACCTGCATCTCGTAGAGGCCGGGCAGGAGCAGCCCCAGCCGGGCGCCGCGGGTTCCCAGCATCGGGTTCGTCTCCTCGAGCTCGCGGGCGATGTCCAGCCTGGTCCGCGCGCGCTCGATCGCGTCCTGCATCGCCGGCGCGCTCGGCCTCGGCGAGCTCGCGCTCGAAGCTCGCCACCTCGATGAACTCGTGGATCGGCGGGTCGAGCAGCCGGATCGTCACCGGCAGCCCGCTCATCGCGCGGAGGATCTCGACGAAGTCGCCGCGCTGGAGCTCGCCGAGCCGCTCCAGTGCGTCGGGCGAAGTCCCGCTCGCGCCGCCCCCGCGGCCGGATCCCCGCTCTCGCGCTCCCGCCGCGCCAGCTCTCCGGCGATGAACATCTCGCGGACGAGCTCCTCGCGATCCGCGCCGAAGAACATGTGCTCGGTCCGGCACAGGCCGATGCCCTCGGCCCCCAGCTCGCGCGCCCGCGCCGCGTCCTCGCCGGTGTCGGCGTTGGCGCGCACGCCCAGGCGCCGCAGCTCGTCGGCCCATGCGAGAACCTCGGCGAACGCCTCGCCGACCTGCGGCGGGACGAGCCGGACGTCGTCGGCGGTCACCACCCCGGTCGAGCCGTCGATCGCGATCAGGTCGCCGGCGCGCAGCTCGCGGTCGCCGATTCGCAGCTCCGCCCGCTCGGGGTCGATCTCCAGAGCCGGTGGCGCCGCAGACGCAGGGCCGGCCCATTCCGCGCGCGACGATCGCCGCGTGGGAGGACTTCCCGCCCTGGGAGGTGAGGATCCCTCGCGCGGCATGGAAGCCGCCGACGTCGTCGGCCGAGGTGAAGGGCCGCACCAGGATCACGTCCTCTCCCGCCGCCGCCCGGCTCTCGGCCTCCTCGGCGCTGAGGACGATCGCGCCCTTGGCGGCGCCCGGGCGACGCCGGCACGCCACGGGTCAGCTCCTCGGAGCTGTCCGCCGGGTCGAACGACGGATGCAGGAGCGCGTCCGAGCGAGCCCGGGTCGATCGTCCGCAGCGCCTCCTCGCGGTCGAGCAGCCCCTCGGCGACGGCGTCGACGGCGAAGCGAACCGCGGCGAGCGCGTGCCGCTTGGCGCTTCGCGTCTGGAGGATGTAGAGGCGCCCCTCCTCGACCGTGTACTCGACGTCCTGGATGTCGCGGTAGTGGCGCTCCAGCGTTGCGAGGCTGTCGAGCAGCTCGGCGTGGAGCTCGGGCATCCGCCGGGCGAGGCCGTCGAGGTCCTCGGTGTTGCGGACCCCCGCGACCACGTCCTCGCCCTGCGCGTTGAGCAGGAAGTCGCCGTCGGCTCCGAGGGCTCCGTCGGCTCGGGTCGCGGGTGAACGCGACCCCCGAGCCCGAGCTCGGGCCGAGGTTGCCGAAGACCATCCGCTGGACCGTGACCGCGGTGCCGAGGTCGTCGGGGATCCCGTTGAGCCGCCGGTAGGTGACCGCGCGCTCGTTGTTCCAGGAGTCGAACACGGCGCGGACCGCCAGGCGGAGCTGCTCGTGCGGGATCCTCGGGAAACGGCTCGCCGGTGTGCTGGCGTAGATCTCGAGGAAGCGCGCGACGAGCGCCCGCAGCGCCTCCTCGTCGAGATCGCTGTCCAGCTCGACGCCGGCCGCCTGTCGCGCGCCTCCGTCAGCGCGTCCTCGAAGGCCATCGCGGCCACTCCCTTGACGACCTCGGAGAACATCTGCACGAGCCGTCGGCGCGAGTCCCAGGCGAAGCGCGGGTTCCCGCTGCGCCGCGGCGAGCCCCTCGACCGATGCCTCGTTCAGCCCGAGGTTGAGGATGGTGTCGAGCATCCCCGGCATCGACACCGGCGCGCCGGAACGCACCGAGAGCAGCAGCGGGTCGTCGGGGTCGCCGAAGCGCTTGCCGTCCGCGCGCTCCAGCTCGGCGACGCCTCGGCGATCTGCTCGTCGAGCCCGCGGGCAGCCGCCCGCCGCTGCGCATGTACTCGACGCAGGCCGCGGTGGTGATCGTGAAGCCGCCGGGCACCTTCTCGGCGCCCAGTACCCGCGTCATCTCGGCGAGGTTCGCGCCCTTGTTGCCGAGCAGCTCCCGCATCTCCGCGGAGCCGTCCTCGAACGGATAGACCCATCGCGTTCGCGGTTCAGTGGCCGAGGCCGCTTCAAGTGCTCACGACTTGGCCTTCCGTCACGAGGCCCAGGACTCCGCTCCGTCGGGAGAGCGCTACGAGATGGTCCATTCCCTCGTCCAGCGCCGAGAGGTGCTCACGCATCTCGCCTTCGGTCCGGCGCTCGATCTCCCGCAGCCAGCCGACGCGCCTCTGAAGGTCGCTGATCGCCTCCGCGGCGCTGGCGAAGCTGGGATCGATCCGCTCGGCGGCGGCATCCGGAGCCACATCGGGATGAAGTTGCCGTCGCCACTCGTGACGCCGCGCCACGTACTCGGGCGGGATCACCAGGTTGAGCTGCTCGACGAGCGAAAGCCACTTGATCGCGCCCTCGAAGTCGCCGATGCGCGCATCGGCGTCGGCCGCCGCCAGCACGAGCGATACCGCGCGCTCATGCGCGGCCTCGTCTCGCGGCGGGATCGGCCGAGGGGTCGATGTCCACGAGCTCCTGTGGGTCGCCTCACCGAGCGCACGCGCCACGTAGGGCCCCAGATACGTGCCGGCCACCTTGGTCGAAGGCGACCACAGCGCGCGACCAACCGCCGCGACGTCCGCGCCTCGGGGTCGCCGTTCGACGAGCGAAGGAAGTCCGGCGCCCCGCCCGTGATCAGCGCCCCGCGCAGCACGGGCTGAAAGGCCTCGATCGGCACGTGAGCCCCGGCGTGTGCCGCGATCGACCGCGCGGCGACGTCGGCTTGCTGCGCCGCGAGCCCGCCCTGCTTGATCGGAAACCAGGTCGCATCGCCCGCGGCCCAGACGGCCTCGAGCCCGTCGACGTGCATGGCCGTGTCGGTTTGCACGAATCCGTTCTGCCGCTGAGGGAGCCCCGGGAGCGGCGGTACCTCGAGCGCCGGCAGTGCGACCGCCGCGTCCGCGCTGACGGACCCGTCGGCAGATGTGAACGCTCCCATCCTCGAAACGGTCCACGCGGCTCGAAAGCCGCACCGAGATTCCCGCCTCCTCGAGCCGCGCTGCGACCAGCTGCGAGGCAGCGGCGCCGAACAGGTCCAAGGGCGCCGCCTCGTGAGTGACCAGCGTGAGCTCGACTCCCTCCAGTCGACGGGCATCGCGCTCGGCCGCCGTGAGCAGGGCGAGCTCGTAGGCGGCTATCGACCAGGTGGCCGCCGCGGAACGACGAACGCGAGCCGTTTCGTTCCCCGTCGTCCGAGCGTGGCGAGCAGCTCGGCGAAGCGGCGCCGCTCCGCCTCGCCGCTGAACGTGATGGCGCCCGGGACGGCCTCGACCGGGTTCGCCCCGAGCGCGATCAGCAGGGCGTCATATCCGAGCGTGTCGCCGGAGGCGGTGTTGACCGTGCGGGCGCCCGGGTCGACCGACACCAGCGCGTCCTTGGTGTGGCGGGCACCGGCGTCGCCGACGACGCCTTCGAGTTCGATCCTCAGGACGTCGGCGGCTGCCGAACGGCTCGGCAACCAGCAGGGGCCTGTAGACGAACTCGTCGGTGGGGCTCACAGCTCGACGTCGACGAGTTCTTCGGCGAGCGCCGAGAGCGCCAGCAGCGCCTCGAGTCCCGCGACTCCGCCTCCGGCGATCACGACGTGCATCGGCCTTGCTCCTTGCACCTCACGCTCAGACCGCATTCACTCACCCTAGCCCGTCCGGTAGCCGGCCCCCGGCAACCGGCCTCGAGACACGGTCGTCGAGGTAGCGCGTGAGCTCGGCGTGAGCCACGACCCGACCGCGCGGTTCCAGCTCGAAGCTGCTCTTCGCGCAACGGAGCGCAAGTCTCGAAGAGAGGAGCCCATCGTCCCGTAACGGGCAGAATCCGCATTTTCTGCCCGAATCCCCGGTAATCGTGCGTAATCCCTGGCAATCCGCCCGCCGCCTCGCGGGTTCGCCGGCAGCATTCCGCTTGGCAATGCGGATTCCGGGCGCTGAGGCGTCCCGAGGAACGCGTCGCTTCACACGCGAGAGGTCGGCTGGTTCGAAACCACCCGCGCCCATCTTCCAAAGTACCTGCTATCTGGGCAGTTTTTCGGGACATCGGTGGGGGCAAGAGTATCCTGTCCAACACAGCGGTCCAAAATCGGCTTTCTGCCCATTTCTGCCCGAAATCGGCGCCGGATCTGGTGGTTGCGGCAACCACACTCGGTTCGTTTAGCTCCCAAATAGAGTGTTTCCGACCCGACATCGCCGCGCGCAGTATCTCGCCCTGGGAGCCGATCTACTATCTGGAGTTGTGACCCTGAAGATCAATTACAGAAAAGCGTCCGAGCACCCGGCATACGGGAAGCTTCAGATCACTCCGGTGCCGACGCTGCCCCAAGAGCCCTAGGAAGCCGAAGCGCCCTAAGCGCTAAAGAGCGCAGCGGTCTGGCATCGCGCGAACCTCCACGTTCTCCTGCGACATCGCCTACGCCGGAGACCCAGCGGCGTCGAGAGCGTCGGCGGGATCGAGGTAAGCCTCGGTCCGCATGATCTTTCCCTCGCCGACGGTGATGAGGAGCCACATCCGCTGGTAGATTGCGATCTCGCTGGAGCCGCCGCGAAAGTCCATCGTGATCTGCGCCAGTACGCGACCGGGTGGCGATCTCGACGGCTCCCTCAAACTCTTGTATCGCCCAAGGCATGATCTCCTTGGACTCCTTGAGCCAGGCTTTGTAGCCGGCGACGCCCTTGGCCTCGACCTTCCCCACGACCACCGGCACGAATACATGCTCCGGGTGGTAGAGCGCGTGATCGTCTCGTAATCGGGCCTTGGTCGCGTCGCTGCCGCCTCCAACGCAGCTCTGGCCAGTTCGATGTTCTCCCGGGACATCGTCTACTCCCGAAGCCCGGCGGCTTGGAGGGCTTGTGCCCGGTCGGGAACCACGTCGCCGGATGATCTGGCCATCACAGATGGTCCAGATGGTCGCGAGGCGATCCGCGACCTCGACTCCGCTCCCGCGTCCGCTTCCGTGCTGAGTCATTACGGAAATGACCTCATGGCCAGCATCGATCAGTTCTTCAAGCTCGTCTTGGATGTTCTCCCAAGCTCCGTACCATTCGCGGAGCCACTTCTGAAGAGCCGCATGCTCACGGACAATTCGACCGGCCATCCCGCCTCGCTCGGTACGGGACGCATCCCACACGATGTCGGGCCATCGAGCGCATAGACCGCCTCGTTATCCCGTCGGGCCGCAGCCGCGTAAAGCTGCCGCACGACCTCCACGTTCTCCTCCGACATCGCCCGCGCAGTATCTCGTGCCCTTGCTTCCTTGCGGCGAATCGCTTAGGGTCGGTGAAGCGACTCAAAGGAGGTGCTAGTTCATGCACGTCGCGGTACAGCACCGGATCAGCGATCCGGAGGAGTTCTTCTCGACCGACGCTCAAGAGGTCGCCGAGACGCACCGCCTGGGGTACAGGCTGGGCAGTTTTTCCCCAGCCAGCGATCGGTCTGCAGCCGTGTGCCTGTGGGAGGGCGACTCGATTGATGCGGTCCGCAGCTACGTCAATTCGGTCACTGGCGACTCAAGCCAGAACACCTACTTCGAGGTGGACGCGGACCTCGCGGTCGGGCTCCCGGAGGCTGCTACAGCATCCGCGTAACCCGGCATCAGTCAGGTGGTCGGAGCGTCCCAAAGAATTGGGGGCGCTCCTCGTTTGTAGGGTCGCCCCGGTGGGGGGCAACCCGGTTCGAAGCGCGTCTTATCTAGGCCCACCTGAGGTGAGGTCGGCTAGGACGTGAGCGCCCTACTCCGACAGCCCAGCGACTTCGAGGGCTTCCTTGCGCCTCAGGAACCAACCAGGCGGACCACCTTGCCCTCGCGGAGAGTCCAGAGGAGACCGAACGGTTGCTCCACCTCGACGCCGCTCGCTCGTCCGCGCGCATGTTGGTCACGACCGCGACCACGTGTTGCCCAGCATCGATCAGCTCGTCGTAGCCATATTCGATCTCCCCCCACGCCTGATAAAGCTCGCGGAAGAGCCTCCGCAGCCCCTCGTGTCCGTGAAAGACGCCAGAGGTCGCCGACCCCGAGGCGAGTTGCATCCAGTTCGACATCGGGGTCGTAGAGGGCGAACACGCTATCGGCGTCACGACCGGCCGCCGCCTCGTAAATCCGCCGGACGATCTCCACGTTCTCCTGCGACATCGCCCGCGCAGTATCGCGCTCTGGCCTGCGGGCCGCCAGCGCCACGGCTTCCATGAGTTGGGCAGCTTTCCGTTAGGTCTGCTGCCGCCCTTGCTTGTGGAGATTCCCTGCGGCTAGGACCCCTCAATGAGTTGGGTCCCCCACGCTTCCGCTTTCACGCGAAGGGAGCAGCGAGCTGGCGCCCTCATCCCGCAACTGCTCCTCGTCCGGGGCGAGCGTCTCAGGTACCCGGTCGAGGCACCCGCACGTCGTTCGCAGCGGGCACCTCAATCCATCGGTGAAGACGCTCGCTTTGCATGGAGGCTGTCGCGCAACCCCCAACCGGCGTACGAGCCCATCTCCGCATGGCTTATAAGGGGTAGGGTCGGCATCCTGGGCTAGATGCGACCAACCTCACCCAAAGGAGGCACGGATGACCAAGACGTTCCGGCTGGGCGGCTATGTCGCGAGCGCGGTCCTCGTCACCATCGGCATCGCATGCGTTGTTATCGGCCTGCTCGGCCGTGCCGATGTCCGCGATCGGCTCGCGCAGGAAGAAATCGTCGGCACGCCCGACTCCTCGATCGCCGGAGAGCCGGTTGACACGGGCTCCGAAGCGAACACGTTCGCCGACACGATCCGCAAGCACACCCTCGAAGCAACGGGCGGTCAGACGTACGCCGAGATGCCCCGCGCGGTGTTCGAGGACACTGGCAAGCCCGTTCCCGACGACCAGGTCGATCAGGCGCTCGCCAGCGGGAAGGCGATCGACAACCCCGAGCGGCAGATCTGGATCACCTCGACCGCGCTTTCGACCGCGCTGCACACCTCGTACTTCGCCGAGAGCGTGGCGACGTTCTCGATCGTCGTCGGCGTGGCGTTGGTTCTCATCGGAATCGGCCTGCTCGTGCTGACCCGCGGCGTGGCCCGCACGGAGGCGCCCGTTGGCACTTCGCCGACGAGATCCACATGAGCCTCGACTGCACCTAGCTCGCTTTGACCTCGGGCTAGCCGCGCGCGAGTAGCTGCTCGATCAACTCCATGTACCGGACCAGCGGCCTGGTCCCCAGAAATGAGGTGCGAACACGCTCGCGCGCGGCGCTCCCCATCGCCTCGCGGCGCTTTCGATCTCCGAGCAGCATGTCGATGGCTGTCGCAGTCCCCTGAAAGTCTGCGGGATCATCGATCAGGATCCCGGACTCGCCATCGACGATCTGGTCCTGGATTCCCCCGATCCGGCTCGCGACCACGGGCCGGGCCTTCCACATCGCCTCCGCGACGGTCAGTCCGAAGCCCTCCGCGAGGCTCTTCTGCAGCACGACGTCCGCCCGTCTCTGGATGGCGTTGACCATGACCGCGTTCTCGTCGACGTCGTCCATCGGCAGGCAGCAGAGATGCACCCGTGACCTGACCTCTGGCGGGAGTGCGGCGCGCTGCGCTCGAATCTCGGCCAGGACCTGTCCGCCCTCGGGATCGTCGGCGACTTCAGTGACCGCCGGTCCCGCCAGCAAGAGGTGGGCGCCCGGGTGGTGAGAGTGCTGGGCGAACGCCGCGAGGACTCCCGCGAAGTCCTTGAGCCGGTCCCAACGTGAGATCTGACAGACAAACGGCGCGTCGCTCGGAATCGGCGCCTCCTGGTCGAGCTCGGCGGCGCGGTCGACGCGACCGCGGCTTCCGTCCACACGAACATAGGTCGCCGGGCCGACCTCGTATCCGACAACTCCGATCCGGCCCAGAATCGCGCTGACCGTCTCTGCCGCCAGGTCTTCGTTCTTGGTTGAGAACGCGTCGATCGACGGCGGCACCACCCAGAGCTTGTCCTCGTCGAGGCCTTCCCATACGAACGCCTCGCGGGAGAAGACGTAGGCGTCGGCGCGGACGACGTACGGGGCCAGGAACTCCCACGCCCCGCGCGCGAAGTCGTTTGGAGTGTCGAGGCCCACATGGCAGCGCCAGACCACCGCCCGCACGGCATCGCGCAGGGCGTCCACGAAGCCGCCGGTCTGCGGATCGTGCAGATAGACAATGTCCGACGGTCTGACCAGCGCCCGCAGCTCGGCGGAGCTGGCGGCGAGCGTCTGCTCATACACCTCACGCTCCCGCGGACCCAGCTCACCATCGTCTCCCGCCGCGCCGTGTAGTCGATTGTGGATCCGCTTGGTGATGCGGAAGAACTCATCGCCGCCGGAGATCGTCACCCAGCGCACGTCGACACCCGCTCCGCGAGCGTAGGCGAGCAGCGACTGAAGCATCTCGGCGACGCCGCCGCCGCGGGCAGTCGAGTTGACGTGCCAGATGACCCTGCCCGCGAGCACCTCGCGCGCACGCTCGATTGCGTGCTCGACCTGTGAGTACTCCGATCCAAGCAGCGCTCGAAAGCGCTCCGGCGGCGCGAGGTGCACCGGGACGTGGCCGAGGGCGGCTGGGTGGACCTTTGGCACGGTCAATGCCCCGGCTCTACGCTCAACCAGACAGCCGTGAGGCGGCTACGGGTCGAGGGCCATCGGCTCGCCGTGCCACTCTCTGTCGAGCGACACCTCCACCTCGATCCCGTGATCGGGCGGCGGCTCGAGCCTTGAGGCGCGTCGCCGGCCAACATCGCCGAGAGGTACTTGCCGGCGATCTTTTGCGGGGGCCACCACAGCGGATCGAGGCTTGTCGCACCCTCGCCAGCCCCACCACCGATGTCCGTTTGGAGGCTGAGCGTTTCGTCTCCGGTGATGAGCTTGCCGCGGATCACGGGATGAAACGGGCGCGGCTCGATCGCCGCCCCGGCCTCGGCGGCAATGTGCTCGGCCGCCGCGTCCGCCTGCTGTGTGCCGAGGCCGCCGTGCTTGACCGGGAAATTCGTTCCGTCGCCCGCGGCGTAGACGCCGGCCGTGCCCCGAACGCGTCCATGCTCGTCGATGGGAATGAACCCCTGCTGGTCGGCCGGTAGGCCGGGCACGGCTGGTCCGCGTAACTCGGGCAGAGCGACCACCGCACCGGTGGCCAGGTGTTCGCGTCCCGGCTCCAACCTCAGCCCCCCCGCGGCGTCCTCCCCAGCACGCACCCCAGTGCGGATCTCAATTCGACGGGCAGTCAGCATCGACGCGATCGCCTCGCTCGCCACCCGACCGAAGACAAACAGCGGCTCGGGCTCCGGGGTGACGATCGTGAACATGACGTCCAGCGACAGTGAGCGCGCGCGCTGCTCGGTCATCAAGGCCAGCTCGTACACGGGAAGCGGCCAGCTGCCGGTCGGCGGCAGGACGAACGCGATCCGCTTCGATTCGTGCTCTGCGGCCTGGTGAAGCAACGCGTCGATGTCGATCGGATCCCCGGAAGTGCGCAGCGTGGCGGCGTGCCCGAACACGATCCGGGGCTTTGCGCCCACGCAGACGACCGCGGCGTCGAAATCGATCTGCGCGCCATCATCGAGCAGCGCTTGCCGCTGCTGCGGATCGATGCTGCGCAATCCTCGCTGCAGGAAGGTGCCGCCCGCCTCCGAGACGAGCGGCTCGAGCTCCAATCGGGTCGCCCGCTTCGGGCGTGAACGGCTCTTGGACTGTCAACGGCTTGTAGACAAAGTCTGGCCGCGGCGCGATAAGCGTGACGGTGACGCGATCGCCAGCGAGGTCCCGGAGTGCGGAGCAGGGCTTCGAGACCCGTCACTCCCCCACCTGCGATAAGGACCTTTGCCGGCTCTGCTAGATGCGCGCCCATGTGCCCCCGAGCAGGCTAAACGAC
>CAWISJ010000004.1:505000-697566 GCA_963838745.1 uncultured Actinomycetes bacterium | reverse complement strand
CAGGCGATAACCCTGCTTTGGACCCTGCGAGCTGGAAAGGTTGTGCGCATACGCGCCTACCCGGACCGTGACCAAGCCCTCGAAGCCGCCGGGATTCAGGAGTAGGCGATGTCGCAGGAGAACGTGGAGCTCTTGAGGCGGTTTTACGAGCGGGTCAATGCCCTCGGCCCGACCGGCTCCGAATTTGCCGACCCGGAAGAGTGGGCGCCGGAGCTGTGGGCTCGTTTGGCCCCCGACTTTGAGTTGCAAGAACGTCGCGACCTCCCGGACTCGAAGCTGTATCGGGGCCGGGAGGAGTCGAAGGAGTTCTGGCGCAAGACCCAGGAGCTGTTGCGGAGGGGCATTCGGAACCGCCGAGTTCATCGACCTTGGTGATGCGGTGGCCGTCGACACGAGGATCGTGGGCATCGGGCGCGGCAGCGATGTCCGAATCGAGGCCGAGGAGACCGACATCTGGTGGTTTCGCGAGGGGGCGATCGTGCTTATGGAGGGGTTCCCAACCAAGGACGAGGCCCTCGAAGCCGCCGGACTCAAGGAATAGGCAATGTCGCAGGAGAACGTGGAGGTCGTGAGGCGGCTCTACGAGGGGGTGACTGCCCGCTTGGAGATACCTAAGGAGCTGTTCGATCCGGACTTTGAGCTCGACCAGATGGATGCCGGTGGATGTCGTTGAAATCGTCCGGGGACTCGAAGCCGCACTGGAATCTCTGCGCGAGTGGTGGGACGCGTTCGAGGATTTCCATATCGAGTTCAAAGAGGTGCTCCACGCCGACGAGGAGCATGTCGTCACCGCCGTCCAGGATGGCGGGAAGATAGAGGGAGCGATGCCGAGGTGTGGAACCGCTTCTTCCACGTCTGGACCTTCGGTGACGGCAAGATCGTTCGCCTCTCGTTACACACCGACAAGAACCAAGCCCTCGAAGCCGCCGGGCTTCCGGAGTAGGCGATGTCGCAGGAGAAGGTCGCCACGTACAGCAACTAGATCCGCACTCGGATAGGTTTGCGCCGACAGGAAATCGACGGAAGGAGCGCACATGGCAGGCGAAGCTAATAACTTCGATTCCCCCGACGAGACCCGGCTCTTCGAGGGCAAAGGGCAAGCGCAACTGATGAGCCTCGGAGGCAAGGCGATTGGCAAGGGCACGTTCGAGCCCGGCTGGAAGTGGTCCGAGAACGTCAAGCCCATCGCAAAGACCGATTCCTGTCAGGCCCATCACGTGGGCTATTGCCTCTCGGGCGCGATGACGATCCGCATGAACGACGGGACCACATTCGAGATTAAGTCCGGTGACGCGTTCGACATCCCTCCGGGTCATGACGCTGAGGTGACCGGGAATGAGGCTTGCGTCCAGCTTGACTTCAGCGGCTTCGGCGATTACGCGAAGCGAACCTGACCTGCTCTCGATACGGCCCTCGAAGCCTAGGAGAGAGGCGTCGCGTGAGGAGACTGAGGATGAAGGTTCGGATCGGCCTGACCCTGGCCGCAATCACGGTGGCGGTGGTACTCGCGGGCTGCAGCGACGACACCACAGGCAGCACGGAGGCGCTGACCCTGACCGAGGTGGACAGGGAGTCGCACTTCTCGACGATCGGGAATGCCATTGACGGACGCACCCCGCCCGGCAGCGGACTCGCGCTCTCCATCCCTCTGCAGGACTCCTCAAAGAGACGGTTGGGGGAGCTGAACGTAACCTGCATCGCCACCAGACCAGGTAGTCAGAGCCGGCACGGAACCTGCTCGGCGTGGCGAACGTGCCTGACGGCAGTTGGTCATTGCCGTTGGCGGTGACTTTGAAGGGGACGTGACCGGCGCGATCACCGGCGGCACCGGCAAGTACGAAGGAGCAACCGGCACCTTCGTCTCGAAGTCCAGCGGGCAAGGGTCGGAGGACACCTTCAACATCACATTGCCCTAGGCCCTCGAAGCCGCCGGGCTGCGCCAGTAGGCGATGTCGCAGGAGAATGTGGAGATCGTGGGGCGTTTGGGAGGCGGTGGTCGCTCGAGCCTCGCCCGATTTGAGGTAAGTCCCTTGACCGCCGCCGTGATGCCCACCTACACTCCCCGATCCGACAATCGCATCAGGGAGGGAGAATCTTGAAACGCTCGTCCATCGGGGTTGCCGTCACGGCGATGTTCGTACTCGGAGTCGCGGCAAGCGCCTCGGCTGCCCCCGCGCCAACCGGCATCTATCAGGGCATCGTCAATGGCACTTCGGCATCGCCCCCCGTATGCGGAACGGTTCACAACGAAGGCGAGGGCTACTTCAAACTGAGAAGAAACCCGAATGGCAGCAGGTCGATCGTTGGGTTCAACACCTCGAACTACTGCGGCGGCATCTCGGTGCCGAAGATTCAAGCGCCAGCCGACCCTCTCAACAATTGCCTGTCGATGAACGCGAACTTTGCGGCGGGGACCGTGATCCCGCTGACCCAGGGCGCGTTCGATAAGACCGCCACCGTCCCGATCGGTGGGAATGTGCCGCAGGAACCCAACCGCAACCGCATCCTGCGCTTCAAGGGCAGCTGGGACCCGAGCATCAACAGGTTCAAGGGCTTTACCACGATCCGGACGCCCTCCGGCAGCTGCAACACGGGCCCGAAGTACTGGCGCATGAAGCGGGTTCCGCCAACTGACTCGCTGCTGAGGAGTGGGCGCCCGAAAACGCCGACCGGCGCCGTCGTCGTCGTCACCAGCGCCGACCGCCACGATCTTGGTGCCCTGGAGCACCACCGCGGCCGCCCCGTCTAGATAGCCCCCGAAGTCGGTCGTCTGCCTCCCGTCGCCGGAGAAGCTCGGGTCGAGGGTTCCGTTCGGGTTGTAGCGGGCGAGGGCGAAGTTGAATGCGTCGGCGTTGCTCGCGCGGCCGACCACCACGATCTTGCCGTCACCCTGGAGCGCCACCCCAGAAGGTCGTGGGTTCGAATCCCATCAGCCGCTTGGCCTCGAATTCCGCTTGGTGATGCGAAAAACGCTCACCTCCCCCGCGGCTCATGTGGTGTCCCATCGCCACGCTGATGTGGGTCCAGTGCCCATCGGTGCCCAATGGAAAGCCCCGGACTACCGGCTTTCAGGCCTGGTTTGGAGCCCTGCGACTCCGGTGGTAGGTTCGGTGGAACCCAGGTAGGGGAGAGGAGTGATCGGGACGATGAGCGCGCGGAGGCCCTTAGGGAGCGCCGTTGCCCTAACCGCTGCCCTGCTGGTCGGCGTCCTCTTCTCGGCGGGCGCGCAAGCCGCCCAGGGGACCTCGACCTGACCTTCTCCGGCGACGGCAAGCAGAGGATCGACTTCGGCACTGGGATCAGCGAAGCGGCGGCGACCGTGCGCCAGCCCGACGGCAAGATCGTTGCGGTTGGCACCAATATTGGGCCCGACCGCGACTTTGCACTCGCGCGCTACAACACGGACGGCTCGCTCGACACGAGCTTCTCCGGCGACGGAAAGCTGGCGACCAAGTTCGGGGGCGTCGACGGCGCGAGCGGGGTGGCGCTGCAGGCGAACGGCCGGATCGTTGTGGTGGGGACGGCCGACAAGACCGGGGTGGCGAATTGGCCCTTGCCCGCTACAACCCCGACGGCTCGCTCGACATGAGCTTCTCCGGCGACGGCAAGCAGACGACCGACTTCGGGGGCTCCGACGGGGCGAGTGGGGTGGCGCTGCAGGCGGACGGCAAGTCGTCGCGGTGGGCACCACTTTTGTATCCCCCGACTTCGGCGACAATTTCGCCCTCGCCCGCTACAACCCCAACGGCTCGCTCGACACGAGCTTCTCCGGCGACGGCAAGCAGGTGACCGACTTCTCCTTCGGGACCGACCGGGCGAACGGGGTGGCGCTCCAGGGCGACGGAAAGATCGTCGCGGTCGGCCAGGTCGGCGGCAGCTTCGCTCTCGCTCGCTACAACGCCAACGGCTCGCTCGACACGAGCTTCTCCGGCGACGGCCAACAGACGACCGACTTCGGAGGGTCCGGCTTCGCGAACGGGGTGGCGCTGCAGACCGACGGCAAGATCGTGGCGGTCGGGTCCGACCACGATATCGACGGCGACTTCGCGCTGGCTCGCTACAACACAGACGGCTCGCTTGACACGAGCTTCTCTGGCGACGGCAAGCAGACGACCGGGTTCGGGGGCGCTGACCGGGCGACCGAGGTCGCGCTGCAGGCGGACGGCAAGATCGTCGCGGTCGGGTTCGACGACGAGGTCTTTAACGGTGGCTTCGCGCTTGCCCGCTACAACACGGACGGCTCGCTCGACACGAGCTTCTCGGGCGACGGCAAGCAGACGACCGAGTTCGGGGGCCGCGATGGGGCGAACGGGGTGGCGCTCCAGGGGGACGGCAAGATCATCGCGGTTGGAATGGGTGGCGTCGACGGCGACTTCGCACTCGCCCGCTACAACCCCAACGGCTCGCTCGATCCGAGCTTCTCCGGCGATGGCAAGAAGACGACCGAGTTCGGGGGTTCCGACCGGGCGACCGGGGTCGCGCTCCAGGCAGACGGCAAGATCGTCGCGGTGGGCTTCGATGACGAGTTTGGCGGCGACTTCGCCCTCGCCCGCTACAACCCCAACGGCTCGCCCGACTCGACCTTCTCCGGGGACGGGAGCAGACGACCGACTTCGGGGCAGCCGAGCAAGCCTACGCGGTGGCCCTCCAGCCGAACGGCAAGATCGTGGTGGCTGGCGCAACGGGTGCAGGGGTGGTCGGCGGCGGCGACTTCGCCCTCGCCCGATACAACACCGACGGCTCGCTTGACACGAGCTTCTCGGGCGACGGCAGGCAGACGACCGACTTCGGGGCCTTCGAGCAAGCGAGCGCAGTGGCGCTGCAGGCGGACGGCAGGATTGTGGCGGTCGGGGGACGCAAGCGCCGGTAGCGGCAACTTCGCGCTCGCCCGCTACAGGGCCAACGGGACCCTCGACCCGAACTTCTCCGGGGACGGCAGGCAGACGACCGACTTCGGGGGTGACGATGGGGCAAATGGGGTGGCGCTCCAGGGGGCCGGAAGGATCGTCGCGGTGGGCGTTGGGGGAGCCGACACCTCCGGCTTCGACGATTTCGCACTCGCCCGCTACAACCCCAACGGCTCGCTCGATCCGAGCTTCTCCGGCGATGGCAAGAAGACGACCGATTTCGGCAGCTTCGACGGGGCGCTTGGGGTGGCGCTGCAGCCGGACGGCAAGATCATCGCGGTCGGCGGCGATGGCGACGGCGGCTTCGCGCTTGCCCGCTACAAGCCGAATGGCCCGCTCGATCCGAGCTTCTCCGGGGACGGCACGCAAACAACCGACTCCGCGGGCTTCGACGCGGCGACCGGGGTGGCGCTGCAGGCGGACGGCAAGATCATCGCGGTCGGCTCCGCTAGCGGGGGTCCAACCGGTGGCGACTTCGCCCTCGCCCGCTACAACCCCAACGGCTCGCTCGATCCGACTTTTCGGGCGACGGGAGGAGCAGGACCAACTTCGGGGGTGACGATGCAGCAAGCGGAGTGGCGCTCCAGCCTGACGGCAGGATCGTCGCGGCTGGGAGCGGCTTCGGCACTGATCTGACCAGCGATTTCGCCCTCGCCCGATACCTCGGGGGCTGACGGGACACTGCGCGCGGCATTCTCGATCTAGGCTTGCCCTCAGAAGATCGGGGGTTCGAATCCCATCAGCCGCTTTCCCGAATCCGGCTTGGGCATGTGGAATCGGGGACCCCTGAGGTGATAGCGCGCCAGATCGAACAGCGCTGTCCGGCGTTCTGGTGCCCATCGGTGCCCGTGGAGGACCCCCGACTACCTGCTTTCAGATCGGATTTGGACCCCTGCGGCTCCGGTGGTAGGTTCGATGAAACCCCAGGCAGGGGGAGAGGAGTAAGCGGGAGAGGATGAGCGCGCGAAGGCCCCTAAGGAGCCTAGTCGCCCCGGTGGCGGTTCTGCTGTTCGGCGTCCTGTTCTCGGCGAGCGTACAGGCCGCCCCAGGGGACCTCGACCCGACCTTCTCCAGCGACGGCAGGCAGACGACCCACTTTTCCTTGGGTCCCAGTAGCGCAATAGACACCGTGCGCCAGCCCGACGGCAAGATCGTCGCGGTGGGCAGGGTTCTCCGCTCCGAGTCCCCCCGGACCATCTACGACTTCGCCCTCGCCCGCTACAACCCCAACGGCTCGCTCGACACGAGCTTCTCCGGGGACGGCAAGCAGATGACCGACTTTGACAGTCCCCTTGGAGCGTCTGCGGTGGCGCTCCAGCCGAACGGCAAAATCGTCGCGGTGGGGACCGCTGGAAGCCACTTCAACGACTTCGCCCTCGCTCGCTACAACCCGAACGGCTCGCTCGACACGAGCTTCTCCGGGGACGGCAAGCAGACCACCAACTTCGGGGCCGAGGACGGAGCGGGAGGGGTTGCGCTCCAAGATGACGGCAAGATCGTGGTAGTTGGCGGCGCTCATGACGACCTCGCCCTCGCCCGCTACAACCCCAACGGCTCGCTCGACACGAGCTTCTCCGGGGACGGCAAGCAGACCAGCGACTTCGGGGGCGGCGGGGCAGGCTCACTGGCTCTCCAGGAGGATGGCCGGATCGTCGTGGTCGGAAGCGCCCCCGACCTGGACCTCAGCTCCGAGTTCTTCCTCGCCCGCTATACGCCGAATGGGTCGCTCGACACGAGCTTCTCTGGCGACGGCAAGCAACGGACTAACTTCGGGGGTTCCGACGGGGCAAGCGAGGTAGCGCTACAGACCAACGGCAAGATCGTCGTGGTCGGGGCCGGAGGACCTGGCCCCGGCGACTTCGCTCTCGCCCGTTATACGCCGAATGGCTCGCTCGACACGAGCTTCTCCGGCGACGGCAAGCAGACGACGGACTTCTTCGGAGGTTCCGATTTCGCGTTTGGGATGGCGCTGCAGACGAACGGCAGGATCGTCGCGGTTGGCGGTACCAGCAACAGCAGCGGGGTCAACGACTTCGCCCTCACCCGCTACAACACAAACGGCTCGCTCGACACGAGCTTCTCTGGGGACGGTAAGCAGACGACCAGTTTCAGTCCCGGGTGTTGTGACAGCGCGACCAGCGTGGCGCTTGCACCGAACGGCAAGATCTTCGCGGTTGGGCAAAGCTCGCGCACCGACGGAACAAGCGATTTTGCAATTGCTCGCTACCTGGGGGGCTGAGCCTCGGGGAGGGTGACAAGGCGAACGGCGTGGCGATTCAGGCAAACGGCCGGATCGTCGCGGTCGGAGAGGCCAGGGTGGGAACTTCTTCCAACCAAACCCCGGATTTTGCGCTGGCCCGCCACCTCGGCGGCTGAGCAGAGGACCCGCAGAGAACGACATCCACCACAGTCCCGCGCGAGATAGTGAGCGGGCGATGTCGCAGGAGAACGTCCAGCCGGGCGTCCTACGCCTTTGCGGTGCCGCTGCCCGACCGTCCCCCTGGCGAGCGCCCTCAGCCACCCCGGCGGTCCCAGATGAGAAGTGGGTACGGGGATCGGGCGCCACTCCCAAACCCCGTGTAGGGTCGCTGGGCACCGTCCAACCTAGGGAGGAACCATGCGCCGTGTCCGGTCCCATCTGACCTACGCCAACGTGATGGCGACCATCGCGGTCTTCATCGCCATCAGCGGGGGCACCGCCGTCGCCTTGAACGGGGCGAACACCGTGCAGTCGGACGACCTGGGCCCCGGCTCTCAGGTGATGGCGCCCGACGTCGCGGCCAATGCGGTCAACGGCGCCGACGTCGTGAACTACAGCCTCACGGGCGTCGACATTGCCAACGGCTCGCTCCACTATCCCAAGCTCGCCAGCGGGTTGCTTGACCTGATACCTGTCGCGGTCGTGCTGATCGACGGTAACGGGTCCGTCGTCGACGAGGCGCATATCTCCCCTGTCACCGGTCAGCCGACGGTCACCCACAATGCGACCGGGGACTATCGGATCGCTTTCCCCGGCCTGTCCTTGGGTGACAATGATCTCGCCATGTGCGCTTATCGCGGCGACTCCGCCAGCAGCTACGGGGGGGAAATCCGTTCGGTTGCTAACGGAGACTTGTTCGTGAACCTCTTGAACTCCGGCGGCACCACTGTGGACGACTCGTTTCAGTGCGCCATCTACGACCTGTAGTAACAAGCCCTCGAAGCCGCCGGGCTGCGGGAGCAGGCGATGTCGCAGGAGAACGTGGAGATCGTCCGCCGCGACTACGAGGCCTTTGATCGAGGGGACTTCGCCGCGTTTCTCGACGATCTCCATCCCGAGATAGTCACCTGGGCTCACCCACGAGGGGACGCGGGTCGGTACGAGGGGAAGGAAGGCGCGATCCGATTCATCACCGACTGGACAGAGTCCTTCGAGGACTTCAGCCAAGTCGCCGAGGAGTTCAGGGACGCAGGCGACAAGGTCCTGGTGCGCGTCCTGCACCGAGGGCGAGGGAAGGGCAGCGGCATTCCCATCGAGGGGCGCTACTGGCTCGTCCACCACATGCGGGAGGGAAAGACGTACCAAGTTGATCTCTACGACAACGAGGCCGAAGCCCTCGAAGCCGGGGGGCTCTCGGAGTAGTCGATGTCGCAGGAGAATGTCGAAACCGTCCGGCGCTGGTTCGAAGCCTTCAGCAATCAGGACTTCGACGCCGCCATCGCGCTGGTCCACCGCGATGTCGTGTTCGTCCCGCCAGGGGATCAAGCGCCGTACACGGGTGCAGAGAGCTTTCGACGCTGGATGGAGCCGGATGTTTTCCTCGACCAGGTCGCCACTCCGTTGGAGACCGTCGCCGTCACGGACAGAACGATTTTCGCGAGACAACGCGTCACGGGCCAGGGGAGGGCCAGCGGCATCGACCTGGACATCACCACCTGGTCGGTCTGGACATTTGACGACGACGGTCTGATAACGCGAATCGAGGTCTATCTGGCTCACGAGAAGGACATGGCCCTCGAAGCCGCCGGGCTTTCGGAGTAGGCGATCTCGGCTGAGAACGTGGATCGGGTGCCCCGGCTGGGGCGATTCATTGGGCACTGCCGCGCTCCTGGTGCCCAAACCCACCCAAATAGTCCCTAATTCCCGGGAATCGCCCCCCCGAGCGGAGCGGGGGAGAGAGTACGAACGGCTGTGCTAACGACTCTGGCAGCCCGGGCTCATCCGAGGCTCCCGCTTTGCATGGAAAGCGATACCTACTGGCTCACCCCCGGCGCGCCGCCGGGAAGGAACCTGGCACCGCGGCGCTTGACGCATCAGATCGGCGACCCCAGCCCAGGGCCGTCGGATTGCGGCCGTGCCGTTCACGATCAGGAACCTCAAGGAGGACCTGGACGACCTCGGGTCCAGGTTCGACGGCGCGCCGGACCTCGAGTTCCGCATGGCGACCGCGGCGCTCGAGCTCGAGAATTCCGGCCTGAGCTACCAGCGCGTCCCGCCCGGCTATCGCTTTCCGTACGGCCACACGCACAAGACGCAGGAGGAGGTGTACGTGGTCCTGCGCGGGAGCGGGCGGATGAAGCTCGACGACGAGATCGTCGAGCTCAAGGAGTGGGACGCGGTGCGCGTCCCGCCCGGTACGTGGCGAGGCTACGAGGCCGGGCCCGAGGGCCTTGAGATCATCGTCATTGGCGCTCCCAATCTCGGCGAAGCTCCGCGTGAAGATGTCGAGGGACAGCGCGACTGGTGGGCTGACTAGCGCCAGGTAGGTGAACATGAAGCGGAGAGACGTACGGGGTCAGGGCGTGGGCTGGAGCGGCCAGACTTCAACGACTATGCGGGGGAGGGCGCGAGGAAAGCGCCGAACGAAGACCGCCGGGGCTCCGGCGGTCTTCGAGAGGGGCCTGGGCGATCGGCGGCCTAAGTGGTGGCCAGCTCCCGCACCTGGGTCAGCCGGAAGCTGTTGCCGGACGGGTCGCGGAACCCCGAGTCGATTCCGTATGGCCGCTCTTCGGGCTCCTCGGTGAACTCCACGCCGCGAGCCTTGAGCTCCTCGTAGGAGGCCTGGACGTCGTCTGTGGTGAGGAAGACCGTCCCCGCGAAGCCGGTCGCCATCAGGCTCCGCACCTGGTTGGCAACCTCCTCGTCCATCACCGGGGGACCGGGGATGGCCATCAGCACGATCGCGACGTCGGGCTGCCCAGCTGGGCTCACCGTCAGCCAGCGGAAGTCGCCGAGCTCGGGAAGCGTGGCGTCGGTTCGCACCTCGAAGCAGAGCTTCTCGGTGTAGAACGCGAGCGCCTCGTCCTGGTCGTGGACCCAGAGCTGGGCGTTGGCGATTCTGATCATCGGATTCCTCCTTGGTGGATCGAAAGGACGCCGCCGATGCTAGGTGTCCGCGGTCGCGCTGTCTTCTCCAAACGTGCTGTTCTTCGGGCGCATGTAGGCCCGAAGGACGCACGTGGGAACCAAGGCGTGCCGCGAGGCAGGCGGGAACGACGCCCGGTACGCGGTGGGCGAGCGGCCATAGACTCGCCCGAAGCTCGACGTGAACGAGCCGACGCTCTGCAGGCCCACCGAGAAGCAGATCTCGGCCACCGAGCGATCGGTGTTTCGCAGGAGCGCCGCCGCACGCTCCAGCCTCCGGGTGAGCAGGTAGCCATGGGGCGACTCGCCGAACGTCCGCCGGAACTCGCGGCTGAAATGGGCGCGCGAGAGGCCGGCGGCGCCGGCCATGTCGTCGACGTCGAGCGGCTGGGCGTAACGCGCGTCGGCCAGGTCCTTGGCGCGCAGCAGATGCCGTGCCGGCGGGACGAAGGCCATGCGTCAGTATCGCGCGTGTGATGCTGGGTACCTGCTCCGAGGTAGCCCTCGGCCGGGAGGGTTGCGCCCGAGCAACCTCCGGGTGTAGTGTCGGCAGGACGCGGGGCTCAACCCGCGTCCCTTGTTTGAGGGAGGAGTCAGGTGGCGAGGCGCGTTTCCGGGGCGATCATCGCAATGGCCGTGGTGGGCTGCCTGGCCTTCAGCGCTGGTCAGGCGTCCGCGAGCCCTGTGAGCTGCGGCGACACGATCACCGCCGACACGAAGCTCCACCGCGACCTCGTCGACTGCCCCAACAACGGCATCGTGATCGGCGCCAACAACATCACGCTCGATCTGAACGGCCACAGGATCGACGGCAACGGCGAGCTGGTGGCCAACTGCCCCGACGATGATTTCTGCGACGCCGGGGTCGCAAATGACGGCCACAACGGCGTCACGATCGAAGGCGGCAAGCTCCGCGAATTCGACGTGGGCGTGTTCGTCTTCGGTGCGAGAGACAACCGCCTGCGGCACCTCTGCGCGTCCACGAACGCTTTCGCTGGCGTGGTCCTCGTCGAGTCCGCGGATGGCCGAATCAAGAGGAACTCGTTTGCCGACAACGGCACCAGTGCCGTAGTCCTGGTCGACTCGCGGGCAACCGGATCACGCGCAACTCCGCCACCCGCAATGGCCACGCCAGCGTGTTCCTGTCCGGGTCCGACCACAACCGGATCGAGAAGAACCGTTCTCGACCACAACGGCGACGGCATCGAGGTCCACGAGAGCGCCCGCAATCAGTTCCGGAAGAACTCGATCTCCCACAGCCAGGGCCCCGCCATCGACCTCGCCGACGGCGCTGCCCACAACCGAGTGGAGAAGAACCGAATCAGCGCCAACGGCGACGGAATTACGACCTTCGAGGCCCGCCGCAACCTGATCAGCCGCAACACGATTACCGGTACGGGCTTCTTCGGCGATCCGGAGTCCGGCGGGTTCGGGATCATCTTCGACGGCGCCGACCGCAACATCGTGCAGAAGAACTCGATAACCGGCGGTCGCGGCCAGGCGATCTTCGTCACCTCGCTCGACTCGCCAGGGACCTCGGATCGCAACGTGGTCTCGCGCAACGTGGTGAACAGCGAGCTCAGCGACGGCATCCTCGTTGGTGGCGGTGCGACGCTGACGCTGATCAAGCGCAACTCCGCCAATCACAGCGGGGATGACGGGATCGATGTCAACGCCGCTGGGACCAAGCTGACCCGCAACACCGCAAACCGCAATCACGACCTGGGGATCGAGGCCGTTCCTGGGGTCATCGACGGCGGTGGGAACAAGGCAAGCGGCAACGGCAATCCCGCGCAGTGCACGAACGTCGCCTGTAAGTAGTCCAGCACAGGGCCGCCGATAGTCACACCCCTTGGGGGTAGTCGGCTAGACACACCCGCCCGTGTACGGCAAGGACGCGATCTACGACGCCCGCAGCGGCGCGGTGATCTTCCGCACCACCCCCGCAACGATGTCGGGGCGGCTGATCGGCCCGTCCTCCGCCTCGATGATGTGGGCCTCCGGCAGCAGCTCCCGCGCGCGGTCGAGCGCCGCGATTGGGACCAGGGGGTCCTTGTGTTGAACGATCCAGAACCGGTCGCCCACGGCGGGGCCCGTGCTGCTGATCGCGTCCCCGGAGCCCCACTCCTCGAGATGCGGCAGCGCCACCTCCTGGGGGCAGTAGGAGACCTGCGCCTCCACCCGCTCCCGCACCTCCTGCTCGCTCGCCTGAGGGTTGGCCATGGTGACCGCCGCCCGCAGGAAGGCACGGTAGTCGGTCCTCGCTGTCTGGAGCCCGGCTTCGATCACCGACTCAGAGTCGACGAGCGAGTCTGTCTTGCCCCCTCCGAGGGGGCCGAGTCCCATATAGACGACCGCCTCGATCAACTCCGGCCGCTCTGCGGTGACCCTGATCGCCGCCGGCTCTGCCGAGACGATCACGACCGGTGGACCGACGGCCTCGACGATCGCTGCCATGTCGTCGGCGTCAGTGGCGATGTCGTAGGGGCCGCGCCTGGTCGATTGGCCGACACCGCGCGGATCCCAGGTCAGCACGCGGTGGTCAGTAGCGAGATCCGTGAGCAGGGCATCGAAGCGAATCGGCATCGTCAGCCAGGCGATATGCGCGAAGAACACGGTCGGTCCTTCGCCGCGCTCCTCCCAGTGGACCTTGACGCCGTCGGCGCGCTTCAGCTCGGGCACATGGTGAAGCTAGCGCCTCGGCGCCAACTTGCGCTTGCCCGCGATTCTCTTGTGGCAGTCTCGGATCGGCTGGCCACCGATGAGCATTGCGGCGGCGCGAAGTCACTAGATCGCGGAAGATTGGCGTCAACCGAGGAGGACCATGATGCGGAATGTGATCTATTCCATGACAGTGTCGCTGGACGGCTTCATCGCTGGGCCGGAAGGCGAGATCGACTGGGCGGCGCCGGACGAGGAACTGCATCGGTTCCATAACCAGCAGACGCGGGAGCTGGGCGCGCAGCTCTGCGGACGGCGGCTCTACGAGGAGATGTTGTACTGGGAGACCGCTGACGAGAACCCGTCGGCCGCGGAATACGAGCTCGAGTTCGCCCGCATCTGGAAGGACCTGCCGAAGATAGTGTTCTCGACCACCCTCGAGAAGGTCGAGGGCAACGCCAGGCTGGTCAAGGACGGCGTTGCCGAAGAGGTCGCCAAGCTGAAGGAACAACCAGGTAAGGACCTGGCCGTCGGCGGCGCCGGCCTGGCATCCACCTTCATCAAGCTGGGCCTTGTCGACGAGTACCGGCTCTTCGTCAGTCCGGTCGTACTGGGCGGCGGCACGCATTACTTCCCGGCCTTGGAAGAGAGGATCAACCTGGAGCTGGTCGAGACCCAGACGTTTGGCTCTCGCGTCGTTTACCTACGCTACCGGCGCGTGTAGGACGGCCTCTGGGAGCCGTCCACGGCATTCCGCGCGAGGATGTCCATTTCCTGGTCCTCCGTTCGTCTTAGAGGCGACCATCCCCAAAAGGAGGAAGCCATGAAGTACATGCTGCTGATTCATCAAGGCACCACCCCGCTGCCGGGCTCCGACGAGTGGGAGAGCCTTTCGGACGAGGAGAAGGGGGCGGTCTACGGCGCGTACAAGGCGATCAACGAGACCCCCGGCGTCACCCCCGCGGACGTCCAGATGCAGCCCCCCGAGACGGCGACCACCGTTCGGGTGGAGGACGGCAAGACGCTGACCACCGACGGCCCGTTCGTCGCCATCAAGGAAGCGCTGGGCGGCTACCTCTTCTTCGAGGCCGACGACCTCGACGCCGCAATCGAGCTGGCCGCGCGGATCCCGGCGGCCAGCATGGGCGGCGCGATCGAGGTGCGCCCACTCGTGGAGCGGTAGCAATCCTCGAGCAGGTCTTCCGCGACGAGTGGGGACGCGTCCTCGCCGGCCTGATCGGCTTCCTCGGCGACTTCGACCTCGCCGAGGAAGCCGCCCAGGAAGCGTTCGCGATCGCCGCCGAGCGCTGGCCCCTCGACGGGACGCCCGACAACCCGCGCGCCTGGCTGGTGACCACCGCTCGCAACCGCGCCGTCGACCGCATCCGCCGCGATCGCACGCTGGCGGCGAAGACCCGCCTGCTCGACGTGCCGGAAACGATGGAGGACGATGTGGACGAGACCACGATCCCCGACGAGCGGCTCGAGCTCGTCTTCACCTGCTGCCATCCGGCGCTCGCGCTGGATGCCCAGGTGGCGCTCACGCTGCGGACGCTGGGCGGGCTGAGGACGGAGGAGATCGCCCGCGCCTTCCTGGTCCCCGAGGAAACCATGGCCAAGCGGCTCGTCCGGGCGAAGCGCAAGATCAAGGCCGCCGGGATCCCGTTCCGCGTGCCGCCGGCTCATCTGCTCCCCGACCGCCTCGCCGCGGTGCTCGCCGTCGTGTACCTGATCTTCAACGAAGGCTATGGCGGCCGCGGAGACCTCGCAGCCGAGGCGATCCGGCTGGGCCGAGCGCTCGCCGAGCTGATGCCCGACGAGCCCGAGGTGCACGGGCTGCTGGCGCTGATGCTCGTCAACGACGCCCGGCGCGACGCGCGATTCGCCGACGGCATGGTGGTCCTGCTCCGCGATCAGGACCGATCGCTCTGGGACTTCGACCAGATCGCGGAGGGACGGGCCGAGCTCGATCGCGGACTGGCGCTCGGCGGCCGCGGTCCCTATGTGCTGCAGGCGGCGATCGCTGCCCTGCACGCAGAAGAGCCCCAGGACTGGCCGCAGCTCGCGGCCCTGTATGGCGAGCTCGCCCGCCTCACGGGCTCGTCGGTCGTGGAGCTCAACCGGGCCGTCGCCATCGCCGAGGCGGGCGATGTCGAGGCCGCGCTCGCCCTTGTGGAGCGCCTCGAGCTCGACCGCTACCACTATCTGCACGCGACGCGGGCGGAGCTGTTGCGCCGGCTCGATCGCACGGAAGACGCCCGCGCGGCCTACGACCGCGCGCTGAAGCTCGTTCACTCGGACGCCGAGAAGCGATTCCTCGAGCGGCGGCTGGCGGAGCTACAAGGCTGACCCGGCCTGCCGTGGTGGAGCGACTGCGAACCTCTGGGAGAGCGGGATGAGCGGCGTGCGGCTCCGGCCCGCGACGGCAGCGGATGTCCCGAGGCTGACCGAGGTGGTCCAGGCGGCCTACGGACATTACGTCGAGCGTCTCGGCAGGCCGCCGAGGCCGATGACCGACGACTACGCCGACGTCGTTCACAGCTCCCGGGTGACCGTCGCCGAACGCGGAAGCGAGATCGTCGGGCTGGTCGTCCTCGGGGTCAGCGACGAGGGCTTCGTGGTCGACAACGTCGCCGTCGACCCTTCGCATCAGGGGAGTGGAGTCGGCAGGGCCCTCCTCGAGCACGCTGAGGTCGCGGCGCGGCGGGCGGGATTCGACTCGATCTCCCTCTACACCCACGAGAGGATGACCGAGAACCTGGCGCTCTACTCGCGGATCGGCTACGTCGAGTACGACCGGCGCCTGCACGGAGAGGCCTGCCTCGTCTACCTGCGCAAGAAGCTGGGCTGAGAAACGCGGGCGGCATCAACCACGGGTTGAGGCCCGAGCCCGTCTCTATGATCAGCCGCTCGGAGCCGGATGACTGAGCTCGGGAAGAACTGGGCGACGAGCGCGCCCCTGCAGGGCATCGTGGAGAGGCTGCGGGTCAATTCACCGAGGGGCAAGGCCGCCGCACGGGAGACGCCGATCGTGATTCTGGGGACCGGCGGCTCGGGAACCAGGGTCCTTGCGACCCTGGCGTCCGAGGCCGGCTACTTCATGGGCACGAACCTGAACCGGCCCGGCGATTCCTCCGATCTCGGCCAGTTCACCGGCCGCTGGGCCAACCGCTACCTGCGCAAGTCGAACTGGATCGAGGAGATGTGGGGGGGATCGAGTCGCGCGAGGTTCGGCCACCCACGCGCGATGGCAGCGGACTTCGAGAGGGCGATCGAGGAACACCGGACGGCGATCGCGGAGGCCGACGCGCCGTGGGGCTGGAAGACGCCGCGGACGATCCTCATCCTCCCGTTCGTGCACGAGATGTTCCGCTCCGCGAAGGTCGTCCACCTGGTTAGAGACGGAAGGGACATCGCGTATTCGAGGAATCAAAATCAGCTGCGCCAGCACGGTCACAGGGTGCTTCCCCCCTCCGACAAGCGGGTGCCCAGGGCGCAGGCGTCGATCGCGTTCTGGGCTCGGGTGAACCTCGCCGCGGCGCGCTATGGAACGCGATTCTTGGGCAGCAGCTACCTTTGGCTCCGCTACGAGGATGTCTGCTCGGACCCGGGCGAGGCCGCGGTTCGGCTGGTCGATTTCCTCGACTGCCCGGTTCCCTCGGACTTGATGCGGAGCGCCGCGATCGACATCGTCGATCCCTCAGAATCGCTCGGGCGCTGGCGGGATCGCGAGCCGGGCAAGACCAGGGCCCTGGAGCGGCTGGGCGGCGAGGCACTGCGGGAGTTCGGGTACCTGTAGCGGGCGGGTCCGCTTCGCCCAAACCCTTGTCCCTCACCGGACTGGTTCGGGAGGTCAGACGCCGCTGGCGGTGAGGAACTCGGCCACCTCGCGCGCACAGCGCTGCGGCTCGTCGGCATACACGAAGTGGCCCGCGCCCTCCAACACCACAAGCTCCGCGTCCGGAATCTCGCGCCTGAATCGATACGCGCCGGCCACGGGCGAGAAGACGTCGTTCTCACCCCACAGGAGCAGGGTCGGCACGCCGAGATCGGCCAGCCTTCCCTCGTAGGGCGCGAGCTTCGCGAAGTCGCCCGAGCGGTAGAGGTCGAGGATGCCTTGCCGGCCACCCTCGCTCTCGAAGGTCTTCCAGTACTGATCGGCGGCGCTCGCATCCATCCCCCGGGAGACCGCCGCGAGCATCTGCCCGAAGCCCTCGCGATCCATTGCCTCGATCAGCCGCTCGCCCTCTCCCTCGGTGCGTAGCGCGCGTGCCATCCCGTGCCACTTGCCATCCCGGAAGAACCCCGTGCTCGAGATGACGAGTGCCGCGACCGCCTGTGGGTGCTCGCAGGCCCAGCGCAGGCCGATCAACCCGCCCCAGTCATGCAGCACGAGCACCGCTCGGTCGATGCCGACGGCCCGGCGGAATCGCTCCATGGCCTCGACGTGGCGCTCCCAGGTTCCCGGCGGGTCGGGCGCCGAGTCGCCGAAGCCCGGCAGGTCGGGCGCCACCGCGCGTCGCCCGGAGGCGGCCAGCACCGGCAGCACGTGCCGCCACATGTAGGAGGTCTCGGGGAAGCCGTGCAGGCAGAGCGCCGGGGCCAGGTTGGAGGGCGTTTCGGGAAGGGCCTCGCGGTAGGCGATCCCACTCACTTGTAGCGGGCCCAACTCCGCCATTGCCGCACCCTATCCAGAAGCGCAAACAGCCCGTCCCGTTCGCCAGGACGCTCGCTACGCTAGCCGGGCATGGCGCCTTGGCGGAGTGGTTACGCAGCGGCCTGCAAAGCCGTTTACACCGGTTCGATTCCGGTAGGCGCCTTCGCTTGAACAAGCGGGATTCGGCCTCTCGGGTCCGTAGGGCGGGCATCAATCGGGCATCAATATCGCGCCGCTTGCGTGGGTAGGATTTGTCAATCCGCGCCTCGTAAAAGCTCCAAGCGAGGCAAAGCCACCGAAGCGGACCTGGAGTGAGATGAACCCAGGAGGCCATTCGGTGGCTACAACGGAAACAGACACGAGCGGGACAGTCGTACAGGCGTGGCTACGCACGGAAAGGTGGCGGGGGGAGGGAACCACTCCGCAGCCTGTGCTCTGTAGGACGCCCCGGTTGACTCGTCGCGCGCGCAAAGAATTTAAGACTCGGGCCGAAAAAAAGGCGAAAGCCGAGAAGGCGGCTGAGATGGTCAGCGACGACCTGGCGCTCGAGCTTGACGGGCTCAAGACGATGGAACCTGGCCAGCAGAACTGATGTACGAGCTGCGGCTTCGCATATGACGCTGGAGACCACGCTCGGCGAGGCAGACGTCCGCTCCCGTCACGAGCACCTGGACGAAGCCGCCGAGGCGCTCGCCCGCTGTTCCGCGCCGTTTAAGCAACTGATCTGGGTCGAGGATGGCGAGCCGGACTGGCTCGACCCCGTCGAGCAGCGCCGTGTGGCCGAGGTCTGCGCCCGACACGGGCTGGTAGTCGAGGAGGTCGAGGGGTGAGTCCACGAGGAATCTGCAGCCACCCTGGGTGTCCGGGCTCCCCGCGTCCGGGCAAGGGCATGTGTGTCGATCACTACCGGGAGTACGAGCGCGAGCGCTCGCGCCGGCGCCGCGAGAAGACGAAGGGCGTCTACAAGAAGAAGATTTGGGCGATGCGCCGCAAGCAAGCCTTCGAGCGTGACCCGTTCTGCGCGTGGCGCTTCGAGGACGGCACCCGCTGCCAGCGGCTCGGCGAGGAGCTCGACCACATCGTCCCGCTAGACGCTGGCGGCGACGCGTACTCGGCGCGAGAATCTCCAGCTCCTCTGTGCCGAGCACCATCGGCTGAAGACTGCGCGTGAGAACGCGCAGCGAGCGGCTTAGGCCGGTAAGAGCAAAGACCCGTTCTCCTGCGACATCGCCTACTCCGAGAGCCCGGCGGCTTCGAGGGCTTCGGCGCGGTTCCAGTAGCTGGTGTAGCGCACGATCTTGCCGTCGCGCAGTGTGAACAACTCTCCGAGCTGGTGTTCGATGGGCACACCGCTCTGCTTGCCACGCGCAGTCTGCCGCGAAAGGACCAGCACCCGGTCCCCGGTGAGATCGATGATGCGCTCGGCCTCGATGCGCAGGTCCGAGAGCGCTTGGAGGTACTCGCGGAATACGGTCGAGAACTCATCGAGACCGAGCCACCGCCCCTCCATGTCCGGGGTCTGAGCGCCGATCCGCGAATGCTCGACATTGGGGTCGAAGAAGTCCGCCGGGAAGTCGCCAGTGGCCCAGTGCTCGTAGAGCCTGCGGAGTATTTCCACGTTCTCCTGCGACACCGCCTACTCCGAAAGTCCGGCGGCTTCGAGGGCCTCGGCGTGGCTGAGATAGTCGCGCGAGGTGAAAATCAGGCCGTCGCGTATCACCAAGATCATGGCGAACTCGCTCTCCATCTCCACCCCGCTAGTCCGTCCGACGACTCTGAGCTGACCGAGCCGCAGGACCGAGTCGCCGCCGAGGTCTCGCAGCTCGTAGCCCAGATCTCCATCCCGCTGAACACCTCGCCGCGGTAGTTCTCCCAAACCTGGCGCACCCCGTCGTGGCCTCGGAACACGGTCTCCGCCCCCTCGGCCGTTCCCTCGATCCCCGTGTGCCACTCGAGGTCCGGGTCGAGCTCGGCCAGAAACGCTTCGAGGTCGTCTCGATCCCAGGCGTCCATCGCTCGCCGCGCGATCTCCACGTTCTCCTGCGACATCGCCTACTCCGAGAGTCCGGCGGCTTCGAGGGCTTCTTGCCATCCAAGGAAGCCCCGAATTCGGACGACCTTGCCCCCGCCCAATACGAAGAGGATGGCGAACTCTTGGTCGAGCTCAACGTGGCTGGTTCCCCCCTCAGCTGGGCGCGCCCCAGCCACACCACCGAGTCCTCCAGCTCGCGAAGCTGGCTTTCCTCGACCTGAAACACCTCCCAAGCTTCCCAAGCCGCAGCGAACCCGCCGGAGACCGCGTCAAGGCCCCGGTAGATGGGGCGCTCCACGGCGGCAGGACCGACGGGCTCCCACTCGATCTCGGGAGCGAACCTCTGGGTCATGGCCCGGAGGTCCCGCCGGTTGAACGCTTGAACTACGTGTCGAACGATCTCCAGGTTTCCCTGCGACATCGCCTACTCCGAAAGCCCGGCGGCTTCGAGGGACGCCATCGCTTCTCTCATATCCGGATGGAACTCGATCCGAATGATCCGCCCGCTGCGCAGCTTGTAGGCAACGGTCCACAAATGCGAAACCGGGACGCCACTCGCTCGCCCCCGACCACCGGAACGGACCACCACAATCACCCAGTCCCCGACGTCGATCAACTCTTCTGGCTCCTCGCACCAGTAGTCGTCAAACGAAGAGATGAAGCCTCCGATCGAGGCAACGACGGCCTCCCGTCCGTGCACGAGCGCAGTCTCCATGTTGGCTTGTGGGTCCGACCACAGCTCGACGGCGTCATCGAACGCCGCGGTCGACCCTTCGTAGTCCTGTTGGACGTATGCAACCCAAAGGCGCCGAACAATCTCTACGTTCTCCTGAGACATCGCCCGCGCAGTATCTCGCGCCGGGGTAGGGGAACCTCGAAGCTGGGCCGGGATACGTTGTCCAGATGCGCAAGGTCGGCACAGCCCTGCGGTTCCTGGTTACCGGAGCCTTGTTCATCGTTGCCGGAGTCTTCGTCTTCTGGGGCTGGCTCACGCTCGACAACCTCTGGGCGGCCTACAAGGACAGTCCGGACGCGGTCTACATCACCTTTGCAGGCCTCGCGTTCTTCTTCGCCGCACTCTTGGTCGCGCTGGGAGTCTGGCTACTCCGGACCCGCTAGAGCAAGACCCGTTCTCCTGCGACATCGCCCGCTCAATCCTCCGATACGGAAAAGACCGTCATCGGAAGCGAGAACCGCTTCTGAATCTGGTCGAGCAGCCCCCGTTCCTGCCAGCCGGCTCGCTCCTTGGCCCGAAGCGCGATCAGCAAGTGGTCAGGGCGAAAGTCTCGGACTGCGTCTGCGAAGGCCTCAAGCGGGTCATCGCTTCCGACCTCGCCTCGTCCTTCGACGCCCAACTCCTCCAGCTGGCCCAAGACGGCATGGAGCCGTTGGTCCGCTTGCTCACGCGCTGCGTCCGTGGCAGACGTCAGCCATTCGAACCGGCCGGGCAGGGCCGGTGTCACGACCAGGACCTCGTCAGCGGCCTCGACCAGCTCGCGCACCCCGAATGGAAGTTCCTCCGCGCCGGAGACCGTGCCGCCCGCAGCTACGAGGAGTCTCAAGGCCATCTGGTTGTCACCTCCTGCGACATCGCCCGGGCAGTATCTCGCGCCAAAGAGGGGACGGTCGGGTAGCGGCACCCCAAGGCGTAGGACGCCCCGGGTGGCTCGTCGCGCGCGCAAAGAAAAAAGACTTTCGGTGAGCAGGTCTACGTTCCCCGCCGAGGAGGCGGCAAGCTGGGAGACGACGATGCCTAACCGGCCCTGCTCAGAGCCCTACTGCCCCAACCTCGCCCACCCGAAGGGTCGGGGCAAGTGCCTGGAACACCGACGCAAGTACGAACGCGAGCGAAGCGCCCGACGTCGAGCCGCGACCAAGGGCGTCTTCAAGCGGAAGAAATGGGAGACCACCGCCGAGCCGCCTTAGCCCGCGATCCGATCTGCATGGCCTGCGGGATACGGCTCTCAGAGGAGGTCGACCACGTTGTGCCGCTCGACATGGACGACTCACGGCCCTATGCGCTCGACGGGCTCCAGGGAATGTGCGTCGAGTGCCACCGACGCAAGACGGCGGAAGAGAACCGCAACCCCCGGCTCTGAGCGCCCTACTCCCGCAGCCCGGCGGCTTCAAGGGCTTCGGTCGGGTCAAGGTAAATGCGCATGCGAACGATTCGCCCACCTTCCAGTTCGTAGATGGTGGCGAGACGCACTTCGACCGGCACGCCGCTCTCCTTGCCGGTTCCGGATTGACGGAAGACCCCGACCACCCGGTCGTTGCCGGCGTCGATCAACCGCTCAAGCTGATTCGACCACCCCTCGAAGTCCTCGGTCCAGTAGCGCATGAACTCGATGAATCCTTCGCGCCCCCGAAAGCTCCGAGGCCCGGGGAAGCCACGCCCAGGTATCCACTCAGCGTCGGCAGCAACCATCGCGGTATCGAACGCTGCGCCGGGATCGCCGCGCTCCAGCCCTTCCTGGAAGGCGTCCAATACCTGTCGCACGATCTCCACGTTCTCCTGCGACATAGCCAGCACGCAGTATCTCGCCGCCAGAGCCGTCTGTCAGGGCCGGTGACCGGGGATGGCAGGGGGGGCGAGCCGCCCCACCACGAGAGAATCGCCCCCCGCGTCCCAAAACGTTGGGCTGCTCAACAAGTTGCTCGAGTTGGCCGAACGTCGGGGCCCCGAGGAAGAAATGAGGGCACTACCCCGCAGTCCAGCGGCTTCGAGGGCTTCCTCGCGAGTGAGGTACTCGCGCCCCGCGGCGATCTTGCCGTCCGAATCGAGAAGACGATCGCGTAGCGGATGTTGACCTCTGCCTCGCTCTCCTTCATCCGCCCGATCGCGCGTAGGACGGCGACGACCTGGTCTCCGGCGTGGACAAGCTCCTCAACCTCCGCCCGCACGGCGTCGAACATGTCCGACCATTGCTCGTAGTGGTGACGCAACGCGTCGGGACCCTCCATGAGGCCGACGTCATCCAGTGCGCCCTCGGCCGCGCGCCAGTTGATGTCCCGGTGCCAGAACTCGGCAAGTGCGTCCAAGCCACCCCGATCATGCGCGCGGAAGTACTGCCGCACGATCTCCACGTTCTCCTGCGACATCGCCTACTCCGATTCGCCGTCTGCCCTCCGGGAAGCTGCCTCATCCCGATCACGTTGCCATCAGGTCCATGAAGAAGGCCCTCTCGACGCCGCTCGGGAGCGTGATGATGCCCTCAATCTCCACGCCCCGCCCCCGCAGTTCCTTGACCTCATCTTCGATGTCCTCGACCTCGAAAGCAGCCACGGTACGGTCAACCGGCTCCATCGGCCGCTCGAAGATCGCCAACGCGGTGCCGCCCCCGCACGAGTAGCGCACGTCCCCACCACGTCGGCCTCGACAGCCAAACCGAGCCCGTCCTCATAGAAGCGCCGGGCCCGGTCCATGTCGGACACCGCCAGGGTGGGGACTACACGCGCGTTCGACAGCATGATCTCCTCTCGGCCCAAATCTAGGCCATCTTGTTCTCCTGCGACATCGCCCGCGCAGTATCTCGCGCTTCCGCTATCGCAAGCGGGAGCGTCGCGGCGCGGGGGTCGACGCGCGTTGCGCCCTCTGACAAGTCCGGTCAGTGACCGCCGTGCCCAACCGTGATGTCGAACTCGATTGCGAGCGTGCCGAAGTCGGTAACGTCGTTGGCCAAGAAGAGCTCGTGATGGCCCGGGCGAAGTGGTTTGAGCCGCAGCCACCAGCCGGCCGACGCCTGCCTCGTCTCATCGATCGTGTTGAAGGACGGATCGAACGTCGACCAGAGGTTCCCCGGCTCGAGGGGGATCGTGTATACGGGGGTGAAGCGGCGGGAGTCCTCGGTCAGGCTCCCTTCGAGCGAGCGGCCGTCGAGGGTCGCTCGCGGGTGGTCGGTCGAACAAAGGACCGGATCTGATCCAGCAGTTCCTGGTCAGTCTCCACGTGTGCGGGCGGGAAAGATGGCACCACGAAGCTGGCAGCGACATTTGCGAGCAGGCGAGTGCCGGGGGGCAGGTGGCACTCGACCTGCTTCGTCCCAAGCTCACCGGTCTGGTTGAGGAAGAACACACCGCCTACCTTCTCCCCGCAGATGTCGCTTGCGATGGGGTTGGTACCGCTGCCGAATGCCCAGGCGCTCCACCGCTCCTGCCACGTTACGAGGGAGGCCCCCCAGGCGTGCGATCCTGCCGGAAGGACTCTGTCCTTGCTGGCGGCGGCAGCGGGCGACGCGACGAGTGCGGCGCACATAGCGAGGAGGTCAAAGGTCCCAGCCGGACACTGGCGATGCACTTCATGGTTGCCTCCTCCTGTTCTCCTGTTCTCCGAGCGACCCTAACCGCGCGGGGCACCCGAGGCAATCCTCGCCTACCTCGGAACAGGTATTGGGGACGCGTCCCGCGCCGGGGGAAGGTCGGCATCACGGAGGCGGGTTTCACTCCGACCGCCGGGTGACCGCCCACACACGCACGACATTTTCTATAGATGCCACGAGGATCTAGACACGAGGCAAGCCGAGGGACGGACGATCCTCACCCACGAGGAGAGCGCTGAAGATCCTCTCGGGGATGGCGCGCAACGGCTCCGTAACCGCTGCCTGCGCGCTTGAGCGAGCGCTGCGGGTCGCCGAGCAGAAGGAGGACGACAAGGTCGGCGAGGCAATCGACCGAATCCTCGGAGGGGCGTAGAGAGAATGGACGGTCGCTTGCGCCTTCGAGCGCGACCCGTCCCATGCAAGCGGTGAGCGCCCTACTCCCGCAGCCCGGCGCCCCCGCCCTCTCGCCGACCCGTGTTCGGATGTGGACGTTGACCGACCCGCGCTCCGGTGGTAGGTTCGCGCGGAAGCCCCAAGGCAGGGGAGAGGAGCGAGCGTGGAGAGGGCGCAAGGCCGGCGGACGCGGAGCCGGCGGCGGCTTGCGGTGAAGCGCGTTTGTGGCCGTCCCCGCGCTCGCCGGCTTGGCCTCTGTGGCGCGACCGCCCTCGCGCGTCCTCCTTTCCCTGAGCCTCGCCGGCTCGGCCTCCGCCGCCGCCCCGCCGACCGGGGACGCCGGAGCCTCGATCGCCACCGCCCCGCCGGCGCGGTGGCCGGGAGCGTGGACGCCGGGCGACCGTCCACACCTGCGGCGTGAGGACGAACGGCACCCTCGCCTGCTGGGGCGACAACGCTACGGCCAGGCCACCCCGCCCGCGGGCACCTTCACCGCGGTCAGCGCCGGCGGCGTCCACACCTGCGGGGTGAGGACGAACGGCACCGCTCGCCTGCTGGGGCACAACGGCAACGGCCAGGCCACCCCGCCCGCGGGCACCTTCACCGCGGTCAGCGCCGGCGGCCTCCACACCTGCGGGGTGAGGACGAACGGCACCCTCGCCTGCTGGGGCGACAACGACTTCGGCCAGGCCACCCCGCCCGCGGGCACCTTCACCGCGGTGAGCGCCGGCGGCGCCCACACCTGCGGGGTGAGGACGAACGGCACCGTCGCCTGCTGGGGCGACAACGACGACGGCCAGGCCACGCCGCCCGCCGGGCACCTTCACCGCGGTCAGCGCCGGCGGCGACCACACCTGCGGGCGTGAGGACGAACGGCACCCTCGCCTGCTGGGGCTACAACGGCAGCGGCCAGGCCACCCCGCCCGCCGGGCACCTTCACCGCGGTGAGCGCCGGCGGCGACCACACCTGCGGGGTGAGGACGAACGGCACCGTCGCCTGCTGGGGCGACAACGGCGACGGCCAGGCCAGCCCGCCCGCGGGCACCTTCACCGCGGTGAGCGCCGGCGGCGTACCACACCTGCGGGGTGAGGACGAACGGCGCCGTCGCCTGCTGGGGCGACAACGGCGACGGCCAGGCCACCCCGCCCCCGGGCGCCTTCGCCGGCGCCGCGGTCGAGGGGGGAGATGACTTCACCTGCGGCGTCGAGCACGACGGCACCCTCGCCTGCTGGGGCGTCGAACGCCTGCGGTCAGGCGACGCCGCCCGCGGGCACCTTCACCGCGGTGAGCGCCGGCGGCTTCCACGCCTGCGGGCTGAGGACGAACGGCGCCCTCGCCTGCTGGGGCGACGACGCCTACGGCCAGGCCACCCCGCCCGCGGGCACCTTCACCGCGGTGAGCGCCGGCGGCTTCCACACCTGCGGCGTGAGGACGAACGGCGACCCTCGCCTGCTGGGGCCGCAACGGCTTCGGCCAGGCCACCCCGCCCGCGGGCACCTTCACGCGGTCTGAGCGCCGGCGGCTTGCACACCTGCGGGATGAGGACCAACGGCACCCTCGCCTGCTGGGGCCGCAACGGCAGCGGCCAGTCGACCCCGCCCGCGGGCACCTTCACCGCGGTCAGCGCCGGCCAGCTCCCACACCTGCGGGATCAGGACCAACGGCGCCCTCGCCTGCTGGGGCCCAAATGGCTTCGGCCAGGCCACCCCGCCCGCGGGCACCTTCACCGCGGTCAGCGCCGGACGCTTCCACACCTGCGCGATACAGGACGAACGGCACCGTCGCCTGCTGGGGCGCCAACAACTTCGGCCAGGCGAGCCCGCCGGCGGGCACCTTCGTCACCGTGAGCGCCGGCGCCCACCACACCTGCGGGATGAGGACGAACGGCACCGCGGTCTGCTGGGGCGACAACACGAGCGGCCAGGCCACCCCGCCGTCGGCTTCGGCTAAACGACAACGGGCCACACCAGATGGCGTGGCGAGTTCTCCTGCGACATCGCCTAGCGGGCTGGCCTTCGGCGGCTTCGCTTCCATGACCTAAGACATGCGTTCGGGTCCGCCGCGATCACCAAGCTGGAGGCCTACGCGGTGCAGAGCTACATGGGCCACCAGCACTACTCGACCACGCAGCGCTACCTGCACCACAAGCCGAGGCGAGAAGACGCCGCCCGACTCGCCGATGCGTTCGGGCATCAATCGGGCATCAAAGAGGACACAAGTGAGAACAACACGAAGCAAAAGCGCGTGTCTGAGGACGCCTGAGATGCACACAGCGCAACCCCAGCCTCAGCCTGCAAAGCCGTTTACACCGGTTCGATTCCGGTAGGCGCCTTCGGCCTACGAAGCCAGAAACCGCTTGGCGATGCGGTTTCAGGCTCATTCCGCGGCTACTGTTCGATCCGGCCGAGGCCGCTCGAAACCGCCTGAGGCTGGTCCTCACTGGCCTGCGACTGGCCCGCAGGCCGACGCCGCCTGGGCTGCGGCAGGACGCCCATAAGAAAAAGCGGTCGGTCCTACTCCCGCCGCCCGGCGGCCTCGAGGGCCTCGTCCCGGCTGCGGTGCCACTCAATGCGCACCGCCTTGTTGTCCCGTTCGGTGACAACGTGAAACCAGTCCGCCTCTACGCCGATCCCGCTGCCTCTTCCGCGTCCCGAGATGCGGATCGCGATGACGACCGTCTCCCCAGCGTCGATGATCTCCCCAGCTTCGATCTGAGGCTCCTCCATGACGTCGAGCATCGCCATCATGCGGCCCTTCACGGCCTCGTGGCCATAGCTCAGCGTCTACGTCAAGCGCACCTTCCAGCGGCACCCATTCGATCTCCGGGTGGACGTACTCGCGGAAGAAAGTGTCGAGATCACCGGTCCGAACCGCCAGGCCGAGGGCGTCATAGGCCTCCCGCGCCCGCTCAACGTTCTCCTGCGACATCGCCTACTCGGCAAGCTCGGCGGCTTCGAGGGCTTGGTCTCGGTCCGGGTAGGCGCGTATACGCACAACCTTCCCAGCTCGCAGGGTCCAAAGCAGGGTTATCGCCTGAGCGACTACGGCTCCACTGCCACGTCCTCGGGCGTGGCAGCGATACGTCACCACCACATCGTCCCCGGCGTGGGCGACTTCGTCCCACTCGAACTGAACGTCCTCGAACGCCTCGTACCATTGGCGCCACGCTGCCTGGATGCCATCCGGGCCGCGTGCGGTCCCCCAGTCCCCCCACAGGATTGTGTTGTCTTCCCATTCCACGTCCGCCGCATACGCCGCGCGTACCGCCTCCGCGTCGCGTCGTCGGTCCGCCTCCCAGATTCCCCGCACGATCTCCACGTTCTCCTGCGACATCGCCTACTCCGCAAGCTCGGTGGCTTCGAGGGCGTCCGCTTGTCGGCTATAGAAGCTGAGCTTCGAGACTTTGGTGCCGGTGACCTCGAAGAGAAACCAGAAGTCCTCCTCCACGCGGACGCCGCTGCTTTTCCCTTGTGCCATCTGCCGGACCCGAACCAGGACGCGGTCACCCAGATCGACGAACTCCTGGGGAAGCACCCGCCACTCGCTGAAGTCCTCCGTCCAGTCGGCGGTTGCGTCGAGGAATCCGGCTTTGCCGTCGTAGGTCGCTCCATCCGGGTCGGCGCGGTAGGTGGTGACATCGTCGGTGAACAGATCGAGCAGTGCCTCGAGTTCGCCGCGTTCGAAAGCCTCGAAGCCCTGACGGACGATCTCCACGTTCTCCTGCGACATCGCCTACTCCTTGAGCCCGGCGGCTTCGAGGGCTTCGGCACGGTCCAGGAACTCGTCCCGGCGAACGACCTGGTCATCGCGCAGGAGCGATACCGACCAGCTCTGCATGGCGACCTCGACGCCGCTGCCCTTGCCCCGCCCTTTAAAGGCCTCTCCGGCGACGACATGGTCGCCCCTAACTAGGAGCTCCGTCGGTTCGACCTGGAACGCGTCCCAGGCGTCCAGCCAACCCTCGAAGTAACGGCGCACCGCATCGAGTCCGTGGAGCGTCTCAGACTCTTCGCGCGGCAGGTACTCCACGTCGTCGTGGAAGCCCTCCATGATTCCGTCCAGGTCGCCGCTGTTTACCGCCTCGTAGAGCTGCCGCAGGCGAGCGATCATCTTCTCTTCCGACATCGCCCGCGCAGTATCTCGCGCCCAGGGGGAGGGTTGCGGCCGCGCGGCGCGTGCTCCGGTGACCGCCGCATGACTCGCCGCGCGCCCTGCGGATCGGCGGTGAGGACGAGGCTTCCGACGGGGACGACTTCATCGAGTACCTGATTCAGAGCGGGAAGAGGCGGGACGAGGTATCCCGCGAGGGGGAGGGTCGCGCGGCGTGAAGCGCGATCTCACAGACCGCCGGGTGGCTCGCCGTAAGGAAAACGCTTATTCATGCGCTACTCGCGCAGCCCGGCGGCTTCGAGGGCTTTCGAGCGATCGGAGAAGTCCTGCTGCCAGACCACCAGGCCCCGCCGCAGCTTGAAGAGTTGCACGAGCGGCAGCTTTATGGGCACACCGCTGCCCGATCCATGTCCCCCGTACTGAGTCGTGGCCAGAAGCATGTCTCCCAGATCGAGAAGCTCCTCAGGTTCCGCGTGGAAGTCCTCGAACGCGTCAATCATCTGGTGCCAGACCCGTCTATAGCCGTCATGCCCGTAAACAACTGCGTCCATGCCGGGAGGCAGCTGGTCACCGGCGGGGTGATATTCGATCTCGGGATCAATGCCCAGGAGCTGGACATCGAAGTCACGTCGGTTAGCGGCCGCGAATGTCCGTCCCGCAAGGCGGATCATCACCAACCGCCGAAGCCGAGATCGCAGCGGCAATCGCATCCAGGCGTCAGCGAGCAGGCGGTAAAGGGCGGGGAAGCGAACGAACAGCCGTTCATCAAGGCTGCGACGCTGACTCGCTCTTCCACCAGGAAGGGAGAGGCGGTATCGGACACCGCGAAGCGACTTGGGGTTCTCCTGCGACATCGCCCGGGCAGTATCTCGCCTTGCCTTGCTGTGCCCATGGCCAGGCGAAAAGTGGCGTGAGGGTGGATCCGGCCAGCCCCGGCCAAGGACGGTAGGCTCGTCCGCGCCAGACTCCTTCCGGACGTGGCAGCGGCGATCTCTGCGGCGCAGTCATCCGCCTCCACGACGGCCTGATCCACGCCGCTGGTCTGCTGACGGCTTGGGCTACGCAACCCCGCGGTCGACCGCATCGCAGCTCTCCTCCGGCACCGCAGCGTCGCGTGGGAACTGGCAGGGGGGCGATCCGCCCCACCAAAAGAGAATCACCCCCCTGCGTCCTAAAACGTTGGGCAGTTCAAAAAGTTGCTCGCAAGCCAGGCAAACGGTGACGGAGCAGGACCTCGGACTGGCGGCTGCCGACCGCGCTCTAACCTCCATCGCATGAGGGAAATACTCGGGCCCCCGCTGCGAGCTGCGGCGATCAGCGCCTTCATCGTCGGGCTCGCCCTGCTGCTCCTCCACCCGCCGTCGTTCGCGGGGCTCGGTGACCTGCTGGCGCTGGCGGTGGGTGCAGTCGCGATCGTGCTCGTGACCGCCTGGGCGACCGTGGCGCTGACCGGTGAGGAGATGCCCGAGCCCGAGTTCCGGCGGCTGGTGGACCGCAGCGAGGCTCTCGCCTCGCTGCCGCCCCCCGATCGGCCGCCGAGCGAGTTCGACGAGCTGGTGATGCAGGCGCTGGACGACCTGCCGGAGCAGTTCCGCGAGCTGCTCGCGCGCACGCCGGTGGTCGTCTCCAGTCGCGGTCACGAGTACCACGCCTACGGCCACTACCTCGGCGGCACGGTCGCCCGCGACACCTACCCAGACCGGATCGTCATCTACCAGGACACGCTGGAGCGCGACTTCGGCCACGATCCCGAGCTGCTGCGGGCGCAGGTCGAGCGCACCGTGCGCCACGAGCTGGCCCACCACCTGGGCTGGGATGAGCGCGGGGTACGCGGCCTCGGCCTCTGAGCAGCAGACGCTCGCTCAGGCGCAGGCGGTCCTGCGCCATTCTCGAATCCCGGCGCCCCTCGATCGTCTATTCGAGGATCTTGGCCTTCGCCCGCTCGAACTCGGCATCGTCGATCGCGCCCTTCTCCTTCAGCTCGTTGAGCTTGTGGAGCTCGTCGGCCGGCGAGGTGCTGGCGGTCTCGCGGATGTAGGCGTCCATGTGCCTGCGGACCTCGGCCTGCTCCTTGGTCGCCCGCTCGCGCATGCCCTCGCCCCGCACGATCAGATAGATCAGCGCGCCGAGGAACGGCAGGACGACCAGGGGGGGGCGAGGAACGCCAGGCAGGCTACGCCTACTTCCCGCTCTGCACGGGCTGCCCCAGTAGATTCGGGCGCCTCAGCGCCATGCTGGTAGTGCTCGCAATCGTCGGCCTGTTCCTGCTTCCCTCTCCGTGGGGGGTCGTCGCGGTCGCCGCTGCGGTCTCGGTTGAGGTGCTCGAGATCGTCTTCTGGAGACGGTTCCTGCGTCGCTACCGGCTGCGCGTGGGCCCGGAGACACTGGTCGGGATGCGGGCAGAGGTCGTGCAACCCCTGACGCCTGTGGGGCTGGTGCGGTTGCAGGGGGAGATCTGGAACGCTCGCGCGAGTGCGCCCGTTGGCGAGGGTGAGACCGTCACCGTGTCCGGGCTGGACGGCCTCACCCTGCTCGTCGAGCCCCGAGCCTGACCGGCTGGTAGGGGAGCCTCAACGGAAAAGGGCCCCGGCGAAGGGGCCCTTTGTATCCGAAGGACGTACCGCCAGCGATTCCCGCCGCTGGCCCGTCGGTCCTTACGTCTTACCGCCTACTTCGGCGACGACTTGACCTAACTTAACACCAACGCTCAATCGACGTTGCACCCCATCCGTCGGCTGGGTCGATTCCCCGGAGTACCGTCATTTGCAGCCATGTTCCGAAGCGGCGAACGGAAGGACCGGGCCTGCTGCGCACCGGACAACGATCGCTGCGTGGGGCCGCCAAAGACCAGGACGTGGGGCCGCGAAGACCAATAGCATGGGCGCCGTGCGGTATCTGATCACCGGTGGCTCCGGCTACATCGGCTCGCGTCTGATGGAGATCCTGGGGGCGCGCGAGGAGACCGAGCGGATCGTCAACCTCGACGTCCGACCGCCGGCCAAGCCCCACGCCAAGGCCAGCTTCGTCCGTGGCGACGTGCGCGATTTCGCGGCGATTCGCGACCTGCTCGAGCGTGAGCAACCCGACGCGCTGCTCCACCTTGCCTTCATCTTCAACCCGATCCACGACGAGGCGCGGATGTACGACATCGACGTCAACGGGACCGAGGCGGTGCTGCGCGCAGCGTCTGAGGCCGGCACCGGGCAAGTTCTGGTCACCTCGTCGGCGAGCGCCTATGGCGCGTTCCCGGACAATCCGAAGCCGATCGCCGAGGATTGGCCGGTCCGCGGCCAGCCGGAGTTCTCATATGCTCGCCACAAGGCCGAGGCCGATCGCATCTGTCAGCTGTGGGCCGCCGCCCATCCGGACCGGACGATGACGATCATGCGCCCGTGCATCGTCTTTGGTCCCAACGTGGACAACTTCATCTCGCGCACCTGGCAGTCCGCGCCGTTCATGCCGGTGATCGATGGGGTCGAAGAGGAGTTCCAGCTCGTTCACGAGGACGACGTGGTCAGCGCAATGGTCGGCCTGCTCGACGCCAAGGAAGACGGAGCCTTCAACGTCGCCTCGGACGGGACGCTCACCTGGCGCGAGTCAGCGGAGATTGTGGGCCTCCGGGTGCGAGAGATCTCGATGAAGACGGTGCGCCGGATCTACGGGCTGGCCTGGAAACTGCACGTGCCGCGCGCCGAGGCGCCAGCCGGCAATCTGGACTTCATCCGCTATCCCTGGGTGGTCTCGAACGAGAAGCTGAAGGCGGCGATCGGTTGGGAGCCCTCGGCGGACACACGCGAGGTCTTCCTGGAGACCATGCACGCGAAGGGGCTGATCGCGACGCCGCCGTCCCGCCCGCGGGAGCCGGCGACCGCGCGCTGATCGGCGCCGATCGCGGCGTCAGCCGCGTCGAACAGGCAGGCTGAGTGACGCCGGCATCGACTTACCCGCTGTTGGCGCCGTTACCGTGCTTTGTTTCTCCCCGGACGATCTGCCCGACCCGCCCAAAGGAAAGGCCGACCACGGACGCGATGCTGCGCAAGCTCATTCCCGATCGCGCGGCCTCGGCCATCAGCTGATCTCGCTCTCGATACGCGGTCCTGACCTGGGCCGTGGCCTGTTTCAGTTGGTGCTCGATTTGCTGCTGCATCGTCCGTGATCTGTGCAGCGAAGTGCACAGTGAGCCCGTATCCCGACGATGGTGAGGCCCGCCACCGACGCCAATGCCACCGAGGAAATCGCCTCGATGCAACAGCCAGGATATCGCGTGCGGCGGCCCCGGGAACGCCGCGACGACCCAGGTTCACGGCGAGCAGCGACGGAAAGAAGGAGGGATAAACTCAGGATCCCGGGCGCTTAGCTCAGTAGGGAGAGCGCCAGCTCGACAAGCTGGAGGTCACTGGTTCGAGCCCAGTAGCGCCCATTTCGTGATTTGCAGGGAGTTCACGGCATGACTGCCCACCTCATCAGCGTTGGCACGAGCGTGTAAATGAAACAAGGGCGAAGGATCGCTTCGAGGCTTATGGCGGCACTGATCGCCGCGTCGGCTCTGGCGATCTTCAGTGGTGGTTCGGCAGCGGGCGGGTCGGTGCCCCGATGTCACGGCATTCGCGCCACCCACGTCGGGACCAACCATGTAGACATCTTCCAGACCGGCAGAGGCCGGGATGTGGTCGTAGGCCGGGGTAGCGCCGACGTGATCTCGGCAGGCAGTGGTCGTGACATCGTGTGCGGCAACGGCGGCTCGGACACGATCTGGGGACGACGCGGGGCAGACAAGCTCTATGGCGGGACCGGTGGAGACGCCATCTATGGCGGCCGCGGAGCGGACCGCCTGTTTGGCAGAACGGGGGGCGACGCCCTGTTCGGCGGTCGCGGGGACGATGTGATCGTCGGCGCCGATGGAGGCGACTGGCTCGACGGTGGCGATCAGCGCGATCGCTGCACGGGCGGCAAGCCGAGGAGAGATTTTTCCTCGCGTCACATACGCGACTTCGCGACCCACGGGTGCGAGGTGAGCCGAAGCGCCTACCACCCGTTCTGAGTCAACCGGGCGCGAGATACTGCGCGGGCGATGTCGCAGAATGATCAGATCAAGAGCCGGCGCACGATCGAGGAGCGCGTCGGGGCTCGCTGGCCGAGCATGGCACGGCGAATGATGCGGTGGGTCTTGCGTCTGCCACCCGGGTCGCGGGTGCGGAGGGCGATGCTCCAGCGAACGGCGCGGATCATCTTCCTGTCGTGGAATCGCGGCGACTTCGCACTCGTCCCGCACCTCGACCACCCCGAAGTCGAGACGCGCCTCACAGTGGGGTCCAGTGTGACAATGGGCCTGGACCCGGTCTACTACGGCCCTGAGGGGCACTGCCGTGTGATGGCGGACTGGAATGAGGCCTGGCAGGAGTGGGACGCCGAGATCGACGAGATCATCGAGGAAGGGCGCGACCAGGTCCTGTTCATCGCTCGGGTGTCCGGCGTGGGGGCGGCGAGCGGCATCAAAGTCGACGAGTGGAGCGCAGGGCGGTACACCTTCCGCGAGGGACGGATCTTGCGCATCGAGGGGGCCCTCCATTCCGACAAAGAGCGGGCGCTCGAGGCGCTGGCCGCGATCGATTAGTCGTCGGGACTGCTCGTCCCGAGATTTCAGCCCAACATTTTCGAGTTTTCTTACGCCGAGCTACCCGGGGCGTCCTGACGCCTCGCGGTGGCGCTGCGCGACCGTCCCACTTGGCGCGTGCCGTCAGTCCCCGGCGGTCGCAGGGGAACTCGCCTCCGTGGCTTCGACCCTCCCCAGGGCAGGTTTGAACCGGCTGAAGTCGAAGCACCTCGCCTGAGCGTTAATTCCAGACGAAAGGGAGACTGATGGCTACTCGCGATTCGACCAGGGAGCCGAGCTACTGGGTGATCTTCGCCGGCGTGATGATGGTGCTGCTCGGGTGTCTCAACTTCTTCTACGGGCTGGCGGCGGTCTTGAATGACGACGTGGTGGTCGTCGGAGGCCACGGGGCGATCATCGCCGACCTCACCACCTGGGGCTGGGTCACGATGATCGTCGCGGTCATCCTCGTGCTCACCGGCGGGGGGCTGCTGACCGGCGCGGAGTGGGCTCGCTGGGTCGGGGTTTTCGTCGTCGGCTTGAACGCGATTGAACAGGTCTGGATCTTCCCCGCAGCTCCGCTGTGGGCGTTCTTCGTGATCCTGCTCGACGTGATCATCATCTACCACCTCACGGCGCGCTGGACGGGACAACTGCCGTTTAAGCGATTCGGTCCCAACAGGGACTGTTGGTCGTCCAACCGGAGAGGCGAGTGGGCAGCGTCCAGTGCGCTGCCGGCTCGCCTTTCCGCATCTCGCTGCCGCCTGCGCGAGATACTGGCGCGGGCGATGTGAAGACGTTGGGGCTTTCGGAGTAGGCGATATCGGAAGAGCGTCGCCGTGGGGTGTCCGGCATACAATTCGTTCCCGTGAGCCGGGAGGACAAAGCGCCCCCACCCCATGAGACTTGGTGGAGCAGCTGGGGCAAGCCCGTCGCGTATCTCATGCTCGGCATCATCGGTGTTGTCGCAGTAATGGGGATCGCGGGTCTGCTCGTGGTCGTTCTCGTTCCAAGCGATGTCGAGTTCAGCGCCGCAGCTGGCAGCTAGCGTCGATCCCAAGCCTCCGCGCGAACCGATTTCGGTTATCAGCGACGAAGCCATAGATGCGGTCGGTGACCCGCGGAAATGTGCGAAAGAGGAACGCGAGCGGCCGACCGCCTGGCAGCAACTGCGCAAGCGGTTCGGCGGCCGCGCCGCCCGAGCGCACCTCGCCCGAGGGCAATACGACGTGCCATGAGTCGAGCCGCTGAGCCTCCGGAACGTCCGCGAGGAGGGCCTGGCCTTCCTCGCTTTGAATTGCAATCGGACGTAGTCGTCGGCGTCGATCCCAGGCGAGGACCTTGTTGAGGCTCCATTTGCAGAAGCCGCAATCGTCGTCATAGAGGACCGCGACCCGGTTCACGAACGCGATGATCCCAGCCAACGGCCATCAAGACGCGGAAGCGAGAGGGCAGCCGCCCGTGGCCGAATTGCGATTCACATGGGATCGGAATTCGGCCATCGGCGGTGGGTTAGCGCGGCGCCGCAGTGGGGTGTCCTCCGATAATCTCATTGGCGGCCACCGGGCATCACTGAGCCGGGGGGCTTCCTAGCGCAGCACGGCGACCCAGCCGACCACCGAGCCAATGGACTGGTGAGCGGTTCGTCGCGGGAACCCTGACCGAGCTCCACCAGGAAGGTGCCCAGCTGTCCCGTGCGGATCAGAGTGGCGCTCCGGGGCCAGACCGGCCCTTGGGCGCCGAGGCCAAGCTACTCCGTCGCCACGCCGAGAATCGTGATCCGGCGGTTAGGGAGGAGTTGGTTCGCCGGTTCCTTCCTCTGGCGCGGTCGCTCGCCCTTCGCTACCGGGGGTCGAGCGAGGACCTCGAGGATTTGATCCAAGTGGCGAGCCTCGGGCTCGTCAAGGCCCTTGACGGGTTCGATCCGGAGCGGGGCGACTCGTTTGTTGCATATGCGGCTCCAACCATTCTCGGTGAGCTGCGCCGTCACTTCCGCGACCGGGTGTGGGACGTCCGGTTGCCAAGGGGGCTCCAAGAGCGCACCATGGCGGTCAACCAGGTGGCCGGGGAGCTGAGCGACGAGATAGGGCACACACCCACGGTGTCTCAGATCGCCGAGCGCCTCGGCTTGGATCAGGAGGACGTGTCGGAGGCGCTACAGGCCGACGAGGCCCGGCGCACACTGTCGCTCGAGGTCCCCAGAAGCCGCGGGGAGGAGGAGTCCACGACCATCATCGAGACCGTGGGGGAGACCGAGTCTGGCTATGACACCGTGGAAGCCCAGCTTGCCGCCGAAGATGCCCCGCTGGACGAGCGTGAGCGCCTCGTCCTCAGCCTGCGTTTCCACGAAGGCCTGAATCAGTACGAGATCGGCGCTCGCGTTGGAATCTCCCAGATGCAGGTCTCGCGGATCATGCGACGGGCGCTCCGTAAGCTGCTGGCGGCGGTTCAGGCGAAGGCTGGCGATGAAGCGGATGTGTGACCGAAAAAAAGCGCGGGGAATCGGCTCCGCGCATGTATCGTTGCGCTTCAGTTGAGATGACACCGCTCGAGGTAATCACGGAGCAGCATCCCGGGCAGACGCGGGTCGTCCTGACCGGCGAGCTCGACATCGCAAGCAGCGACGTATTGGAGAAACAGCTGGCTGCCATCGAGGCCGATTCGCCCGAAGCGTTGGTGCTGGACCTGCGCCGTGTGGAGTTCGTCGACTCGACCGGGCTTCGTGCGCTGATCACCGCCGACGAACGGGCCCGCTCCGCGGGGCGGCGCTTTGCCATCGTTCGCGGGCCCGGCGCTGTCGAGCGCCTGCTCACCGTCACCAAGCTCGATCAGCGCCTGGAGCTGATCGACGATCCCGACTCGGCCAGCGCCTGAATCGGGTCGACGCTCAGCGAGCGGCGCCGAGAAACAGGCAGAGCACCTCCCCGCCGGGAGAGGTCTCCACCCGCCGGTCCTCCGTAAGCCGCTCCAGAACGGGGGGCAGGTCATCCAGCGCCGAAGCCTGAATCACCCGCTTGGCTCCGCCCTTCTCGAAGGTGCCGACGCGCACCACGAGCTGACCGTTCTGGTGATCGACGCCGAGCTGGATCTCGTTGCCGACGATCAGCTTCGGTGCATGTGCTGCCAAAGCGTCGGTGATCAGCTCCGCCTCCGAGATCCCCTCCAGCGAGAAGTCCGCACGCGCTGCGAGCATCGCGATCAGGCGGCCCAGCACCGGCGCCGCCAAAGGACCGGACGAGACCGCGATCGAAAACTCGCCGAGGGGCGGGCCAACCGCGGGCCCGTCCTCCTGATCTTCGGAAGGCGGCGCCTCGAACCCGCCATCGAATGCGAACCCCATCCGGACCGTCGTGCCCTCTCCTGCGCCGCCTGCGAACTCGACCCGGTCCGTCAGGCTCTGAATCAGCGACAGCCCAAGGCCCTGAACTTCCAGGCCGGGCTCCGGCACGTTCGGCCGGATGCCCACCCCGTGATCGCTGACGATCACCTCGAGCTCGCCCGGCTGGATGCATAGGTAGACATCCATCGGTCCTTCCGCGCCCTCGTACGCGTGAACCACCACGTTGTTGCAGGCCTCGCTGACCGCGGCGTTGATGTCGAGCAGGCGCGCCCTGCCAAGCTCGAGCACGTCCACGACGCCGTTGAGGGCCTGGCGGACAAGCGCGACGTTCTCGGGCCGACCCGGCAGCGCCAACCGGACCTCGGGTTCAATGCTGGTCATCGTTTGCGACTCTGGGCTGGGAGCGGGCAAGGCTCCTCGTTCCGCTGTCGGGGGTGGCGGCCTACGCGCCCCTTGGCAAGGCAATACCCGGCACCGCATCCCCCAAACCCGTCTCATCTCCCCTGGTAGTGGACTTGCCTCCCCTGGTAGTGGACTTGCGGCCGGTTGGGCAGAGCCGCGGCGCCACTTGGGGCAGGCCTACTTGGAAGGCGCCCCCGGCCCAGGCCCAGCTACGGTCTCGCGAGCTGTCTCCAACCCTTGCGTCGACCCCACAGAAGGTCCTGCGACAGCCACCCGAGGACCCGGACATCCCGCCGGGCGTCTGGAATGCGATAGGGGAGGGTGCCGTGGCCGTAGGGCACGTACATCCGCACCGGCACCGAGAGCTCGTCGCCGGCGTTCGCGGGCGCCGCGATCGGGAGCCCGAACAGCAGCTCCAGCTCGCACGGAGTGCCGCCGGCGCCCAACCGCTGCAGCGCTTTGTGCGCGAGCGGCACGTCGTGAGTTGCCACGGCGACTCGGTGGGCGCGTCCGGCCAATTGGTCGACGAGCGCCATGAAACCTGCCCGGGGGTCTGCGGTGGGCGCCTCGGGGTCCGGCCAGCGTCCCTTCACCACCCGAACGGCCAGCCCCAGCTCGATCGCTATCCGGGCATCGTCGACACTGCGTCGCCAGCGGGCGGGAAGGGTGATGCCAACCTCCGCGTGGCGGGATGCCGCTTCGGGAACCAGCGCCATGGTTGGGTCGGCGGTCTCCGCGGCCAGCGAGTCGAAATGAACTCCGATCCCGGAGGAGCCCGCCCGCTCGAGGAGCTCCGCCAGTATCCCGGGGTCGAACCCGAACGCCGGCGCCTTGATCGACAGGTGGGTGTCGAGGCCGTCCCGGGACACGGAGTCGACCGCGGCGAGGTATGTCTGCGCAACCTGGCTGGGGGGCTCGCTTCCCTGGTTCCAGAAGCCAACCGTGCTGGCGCGCCCGGCTTGGCGGAGCGTGCGACAGGCGGGTAATGCATCCTCGATCCGCGGCCCGGCAACGTAAGCTGCGGCGGCCCGCCGCAGCAGCGGGGCAGCGGAGGCCCTCAGCGCCCCTTTTGCCTGCTGCCTCAGTCTCTGCCTCGGACGACGCCCCTCAGCCGCCGTCCGCCCACGGCCGCGGCATCGGCTGCCAGCGCCCCAACGCCCCGTGCCTGGAAGGGGTAGGCCTCCAGGTGGACGCAGCTGCGCTCATCCTGCGTCCACGGTCGGGTCCACGATGCCGCATGTCCAAGGAACTCGTACGAGCGCAATCCTGCCGTCGCCGCGTAGCGGATCGTCTCCGCCAAGAGCAGGGAGCCCGGGGAGCAGCGCGCGAACTGCTCGTCGTAGCCCACCTTGAGCAGCCAGAACCGATTGCCCGTCTCGACTGCGATCTGTGCCGCGGCGGTCTGGCCGGCGATCCGCAGGAAGCAGAGCCGCAGGATGCCGGTCGTGGAGGCGGCCATGGCATAGCGCCCGAAGAAGGCACGGCGCACCCGGTCGTGCGCCAGCGCAGTGCCCGCCCGGCCCTTCCAGCCGGCCGCCTCGACGCGAAAGGCCTCCTCGAGCAGGGAGTCGACCTCGGCCGGGGATGGGGTCAGAATCTCGTAGCTCACCTCGCCGAGGCTCTCCGCTCGGCGCTGAGCGCGCCGAAGGTCGGAACGCCGGCGGGCGCTGAGTTCTCCCTCGGGCTCCGCATGGCGCTCGCTGAGCTGGATGGCCGGGCAAGCGCCCGCGTCGCGATTGAGCACAACTCCGCGTTTGCGATAGGCGGCGGCGACAGCCTGCAGGGCTGGCGAGTCGGCTGGGATGCGCTTCAGGCTCAAGGTCGCCCGCAGCGTGGCGAGGACTCGAGCGAGGGCAGTCGCTGCGGATGCATCCTGGTACAGGAGGTCCATCGGCTCCCGCAGCTCGTGGACGCCCAGTAGCTCCAAGGGCGCCAGCGGCCGCCGTCTCTTGACCAGCGGCGCGATCGCGATCGGGCGGTCAGCCGGCCCCACGACCAGCACGTGCAGGCTGTGGCGATCGCTGAGGGCGTCGGCGCATGCTCGCGCCCACATGAACTGCTCAATCGGGCTGCCGGACCGGTTCGCCAGGCGATCCCAGCCCTCGGCGAGCTGATCCAGCTCATCCCGCTCGAAAACGCGATGCTGATGCAGTTCGCGATCGACTCGCAACGCCATGATTCGCCACCTCCGAAGGCGCTCGCCGGTCCGGCGGTTTAGTCGCTACACACCTTCGGTCAGAATAAGTAGCTACGGGCTTACGAGCGCCGGTTCCTCAATCGGATCGGCGGGGAGGGTGACGCGTGCTGGGGATGATTTCGTCATCGTGCGAGCCCTTGAGTGCCGAGGTGATCGACAACCAGAACGCCCTCGGCCCCGTACTGGAGGCGTGGCGGCGCTTGGCCGCCGCCCGCGGAAATGCCTTCGTCACGCCCGAGTGGTACCTCGCCAGCCTGAACACGCTTCACCGTGATGCCGTTCCGGTGGTCGTCGTCACGCGTGGAAGCGACGGCGAGGTGAATGGGCTACTGCCATTGGTCGACCGCTCCTCCAGCAGGGGCTGTCGCCTGATCTCGTTCGCCGGGACTCGGTTCGGCGACATCTTCCATCCGGTCGCGGAGGAGGGAGACGACGAGGAGGTCGCGGTGGCGGCCGCCCCCGTGCTGGCTCGACACGTGGACGCGCGAAGTCAGCTGGAGCTGGGCAGGGTTGAGGCGAAAGCTCACTGGTGGCGACAATTGGCTCGGGCCTGGCCCGGCCGGATGACGGCGGTGCCACAGCCCGAGGAGCCGCTTCCGCACATAGCGCTGGAGGGGTTGGATTGGCAGGGCTACCTCGCGACGCGCAGCGGCCAGCTGCGTAACCAGGTGAAGCGAAAGATGCGCTCGCTGGAACGAGACCACGCGGTACGCCTGCGACGGACGGCGGCGGCCGACGAGGTGCCGCGCGACCTGCGCATCCTGTTCGAGCTGCACGACGCCCGCTTCGAATCCCGGGACGTAGCTTCGTCGATCGCGGGCTCGGAGGCCCGTGAGCTTCACAGCCACTTCGCCGCTGCGGCGCACGAGCGCGGGTGGCTCCGGCTGTATGTGCTCGAGGTGGACGGAGCTGCGGTCGCCGCCTGGTATGGCTGGCGAGTGGGAGATCGCTTCTCCTATTACCAGGCCGGCTTCGATCCCGCCTGGTCCCGTTACAGCGTTGGCTTCCTGCTGCTTGCCGAGACGGTTCGGGAGGCGATCGAGGAAGGCGCCACCGATTACGACCTGCTGCTGGGCGATGAGGCGTTCAAGGCGCGTTTCGCAACCGGGACGCGCCTGGGGCGCCGGGTGCTGCTGGCACCGCCGATCTCGCGGACGCGTTTCGCCGCCACGGCCAAGGGGGTGGCTCGCTCGGGGGCCCGAGCGATGCCGGAGCCCGCTCGTGAGCGCATCCGCGCGCTCCGCAACCGGCTCCGGACCTGAGTCCTAGGGCCGCCTCGTCCCCCCGCGCGCAAGGTCCATCCGCATCGCTGGCACTCGCCACGCGGCCTCGAGCACGATGCGTTTGCTCATCTTCGATTCTCCCACCCGGCGGTCGCGGAAGACGATCGGCACCTCGACCACGCTGAAGCCGGCGCGAACCGCGCGGTAGGTGGTCTCGACCTGGAACGCGTAGCCAGAGGTGGATATCGAATCCAGGTCGATGGCCTCGAGGACGGTGCGGCGAAAGACCTTGAAGCCGCCGGTGAGATCGTGCACCCCGACCCCCAACAGCGTGCGGGCGTAGGCGCAGCCTGCGCGGCTGACGAAGCGGCGAAGCGGTCCCCATTCCTCCACTCCGCCACCCGGTACGTAGCGGGACCCGAGCGCGAGGTCCGCATCGCCGGCGGCGGCGAGCAGGCGGGGCAGGTCAGCGGGATCGTGGGAGAGGTCGGCGTCCATCTGGGCGATCAGGTCCGCGCCGCCCGCAAGCGCTTCGCGAAATCCGGCGACGTACGCGGGGCCCAGCCCCCTCTTACGCGGCCGGTGAAGCACCGACACGTCCGGATGCGCCGTTGCCAGGCGATCGGCGATCTCTCCCGTCCCGTCGGGCGAGGAGTCGTCGACCACCAGGAGGTGGCGTGGTGGGGCCAGGTGTTCGCGCGCGGCATCGACGATCGGCTCGAGGTTGGAGGCCTCGTTGTAGGTGGGGAGGACGAGCCAGACGTTGGCTCCCTCTTTGGCGCCCATCGTGGTCACAGCAACCGAAGCCGTCACTCTATGCTCGCCGGCGATGCTGGCGACGTACGGGTCGCTCCTGATCATCCTGGTCGCCTCGTGCCTCGTCGGCCAGGCGCTGTTCGCGGTCTGCGGCCGGCGCGAGTGGTCGTGGCTGGCGCCCGCGGTGGGGCTCGCGGTGCTGACGGGAGTGGCGTGGGGAACGGTTCGGCTCCCCGGCGAGGGAGCGGCGGCTTCGATCGCGATCGGCGTCCTGGCGTTGATCGCACTCGCCTTCCTCGTGGGGCGTGTGGGTGCACTCGGCGAAGCGATGCGGATCGGCTTGCCTGTGGCCGCGGTTGCGCTGTTGGCCGCATCGCTCCCATTCCTCGTCGAGGGGCGCTTCGGGATCCTCGGCACCGGGCTGAACCCCGACATGTCGCAGCACCTGTTGGCGGCCGACCAGCTCGCCCATGGCGAAGGGGGGAGGCTCCTCAGCCAGGGCTACCCGCTGGGACCGCATGCCGTCGTCGTTGCCGTGTCGAAGGGGACCGGCGCCGGCCTCGTGCAGGCCTTCGACGGTCTCACTCTGGCGATCGCGGTGGCGGCGACACTGGCCCCGCTTGCCCTTCTGGCGCCGTTGGCCGCCCCGCGTCGAGTCGCCGGCGCGTTGTTGATCGGCCTCGCCTACATGACCGCCTCCTACCTGGTCCAGGGCGCCTTCAAGGAGACGATGGAGGCGCTATTCGTGCTCGCCTTCGCGATCGGCCTGCACGAGCTGGCGGCCGGCAGGCTCACCGCAGCCCGAGCTCCCGGACGGCGGGCGCTGGCCGCCCTGCCGCTTGCGGCGCTCGCGGCGGGGAGCGTCTACGCGTACAGCTTTCCCGGCCTGTTCTGGCTCGCAGGCGCCGCCGGCCTCTGGGCGCTGATCGAGCTGGGAGTCGCCGCACGGCGCGAGTCGCCCGCGGCGGCTCTGGCCGTTGCTCGCATGGCGGCCCCCGCAACGATCGTCTCGCTCGTCGCCCTGGCGATCGCCACGGCCCCGGAGGTCGGCCGGATGATCGATTTCGCAAGCTTCGAGACCTTCGATCCCTCGGGTCCCGGGCTGGGCAACCTGTTCAACCCGATCTCACCGCTCGAGGCTCTGGGCATCTGGCCGTCGGGCGATTTTCGGCTTGATCCCGGGGACGGAGCGATGCCCGCGGTTGGCTTCTACCTCGGCGAGGCGCTGGGGCTGGTGGCGCTCGCCTACGGGCTCGCCTGGTGGCTCCGCCGTCGCGAGCGCGCGGTTCCCGCGGCGTTTGCCGTCGCCGCGGCGCTGTTCGCCTACGCCCACCTCGCCGGCACCCCCTATCAGGCTGCGAAGTCGATCGTCATCGCGTCGCCACTGGCGATGCTGATCGCCGCCCGAGCGCTGCTCAGCCCAGAGCCGCTGCTGCGGCTCGGCGGACTGCGAGGGCAAATCGCCCGCCGGCGGGGAGGGGTCCTGGGTGCGCTGGCGCGCCACCAAGGTGGCCTGAAGACCGCTCTGGCGATCGGCTTCCTGGGCGCCGCCGCGGGTTGCAGCGTGCTGGCGCTGGTCAACGGCCCGGTCGGCCCCGCAACGTACTCAGCGGACCTGACGAAGCTGCGGCCGCTGCTCGGCGCCGACTCGACGCTGGTGCTCGCGCCCGAGCGCCTGCTTGCCGACGAGCACGGACGCGACTACCTCGTCTGGGAGCTGCGCGGCGGGCGGGTCTGCGTACAGCAGGCGGGAGCGCCTTCTTCGTCTCCGCCCCCGCGCGGCGTCGCGCGGGTCATCGCTCAGGATGCGGGACACACTCCCCCGTTCGCCGGTCTGACGCTCGAGCGTCGCGCCGGCCCCTACACGCTGTGGCGGCGTCAGCCGGCCCCGCCGGGCCACGGCTCATGTCCATTGATCTCGGTGGGGCAGCGGGCGGATTTGCCGGGAACTGCGTCCGGGTAAGGAGGATTGCCGGGACGCTTTCGGGGAATAGGAGGGTCACGAGCAATGAGGCTCGGGGCCGCAAGTGAACACAGCGGCGCGCAGGTTCGTAGTCAGGGATAGGCGTGACGATCCTCCCCGAATTCGGAAGTCGCAGGAGCCGGGTGCTGATCACGGATGCCCAGGAGCGCTCGGTGCTGGCCGCATGCCGAAGTCTCGGACGGGGGGGATACTTGGTGGACGCTGCGGCCAGCGAGCGCCCGGCCGTTACGCACTGGTCCCGATATTGCGCCGACCGCTTCTGGACCTCGGACCCGAAGGCGGATCCCGCGGGGTTCGTGGAGGAGCTGAGGCAGATCGTCCGCGGTGGAGACCACGACGTGCTGCTGCCCGGCACTGACGCGTCGTTGCTGGCGATCTCCCGGCGTCGCGAGTATCTGGAGCCCTTCGTCAGGATCGGCCTTCCGGCGCCCGAAGTGGTCGAACGGAGCCTCAGCAAGGCCGCCCTGATCGACCATGCCGCCGAAGCCGGGATTCCCGTTCCGGAGACCGTGGTAGGCAGCGAACGGGAGACGGCGCTCGAGGCGGCGACGCAATTCGGCTACCCGGTGATGCTGAAGCCAGGGCGGGTGGTGTTCGAGCGCGACGGAGGCCTGCGCCGGCTCGGGAGCGCCCTGGTCCGCGATCAACCCTCGCTCGCCCGGCTGCTTCCCGAATATGGGGATTCGTGGCTGGTGCAGCGCGTGGAGCCCGGCACCCTGATCTCGTTCGCGGGCGTACTTGCCGATGGGCGGCTGCTTGCCTATGCCGTCAGCCGCTACCGGCGGACCTGGCCGCCGGAGGCCGGCTCGGTCGCCTACTCGGAGACCATTGAGCCTCCCCGGGTATTGAGCGACAGAGTTCCCGCGCTGCTTGCGGCGATGGGATGGGAGGGCATCTTCGAGCTCGAGTTGCTGGAGGGGCCGGCGGACTCCTTCCACACACTCGACCTCAACCCGCGCGTGTACGGCTCGCTGGCCCTGGCGGACGCGGCCGGGGCGCCGCTTCCGCTTGTCTGGTGCAACTGGCTGCTGCACGGGTTTACTGCCAAGTCCGCGCGATCCGGATACCGGTACCGGTGGGACGACTCGGAGATTCGGCGCCTCGGGTGGCTCGTCAGGCATGGGCGGGTTCGCTCGATCCCCGACCTGGTTTGGCCTCATCCCCGAACCGTGCACGCGCATCTGTGGCGCTCCGATCCGTTGCCGCTGGCGGCGCGGGTGATTACGCAACTCCGCCACCGCGCCAGGCGACCGTCAAGGCCGCGTCCGCGCAGCACCCCCAAGGGCGTCGGGGCCTCACAAGGCTCGGGAGAGCTGGAGGTGGCGATCCTGGGGGCAGGGCCGTACGGACTGTCCTCGGCGGCGTTCCTGCGCGAGGCGGGGGTGGGGGTGCAGGTGTTCGGCGAGGCCATGGGATATTGGCGCCGGCACATGCCCCGCGGGATGCTCCTGCGTTCCCGCTGGCGCTCCTCGCAGATCGCGGATCCGCAGCGGGCGCTATCGCTCGATGCGTACGAGCAGGAGCGCGGCGTCAGCCTCCCGGAGCACATTCCGCTCGAGGAGTTCATCGAGTACGGCCTCTGGTATCAGCGACAGGTGGCGCCCGACCTCGACCAGCGTCGCGTCGAGCGGGTTGCCGCCTCCAACGGTGGCTTCAAGCTCCAGCTCGACGACGGTGACGAGGTGAGCGCGAAGCGCGTCGTCGTCTCGGCCGGCCTCCATGGCTTCGCCCACCTGCCCGCGCCGTTCCATGGCCTGCCGGCCGAGCTGGTCTCCCACTCGTCGGATCATCTCGAGTTCGGCGGATTCCGGGGCCGCAGCGTGCTGGTTGTCGGTGCCGGACAGAGCGCGCTCGAGTCGGCGGCCTTCCTGTGCGAGGCGGGCGCCGAGGTCGAGGTTGTGGTGCGATCGGCGTCGGTGGTTTGGCTGAGGCTCGATCCGCGGCCCGACAGCACGCGCGAGCAGTTGCGCGAATTGGCGCGCCCGCCCACCGACGTCGGCGGCCGGCTCGGCTGGGTGGCTGCAGCGCCCGACCTCTACCGCGTCGTTCCCGACCCCCTTCGGAGGACGGTCACGGAGCGTTGCCTGCGCCCGCGCGCGGGACAGTGGCTGAAGCCGCCGTTGGCCGATGTCCCGTTCACGCTCGACCGCCGCGTCGTCGAGGCGGAACCGCATGGAGAGGGAATCCGGGTCCGGCTGGACGACGGCAGCACCCGGTCGATCGACCACGTCGTGCTCGGGACCGGGTTCGAGATCGACGTCGCCTCGTACCCGTTTCTCTCCGAGGAGCTCGTCTCACGCCTCGAGCTCGCGGGTGGGTACCCGCGGCTGGGCCCTGGTCTCGAGTCGAGCCTTCCGGGGCTCCACTTCACCGGCGCGACGGCGGCGCGCAGCTTCGGGCCGATCACGCGCTTCGTCGTCGGGACCTGGTACGCGGCCCCGGCGCTCGCGGAGCGGGTGGCGGGTAAGCGGCGCCGCAAGCTCCGCCTCTCCTACAGGCCTCGGTGGCGTTCTGCAGCTGCAGCGCCCCTGGCCGCGAAGCCGTCTGCGGCGGACGGGACACGAAGCGCGGTCGCGCTGTAAGCATTCGCCGGCGGATCGCGCGGTCCGAGCGCCCAATCCCTCATAAGTAGCATGGCCGCCATGGCGAAGCTGACCGTGAAGCTCCCCGACGACTCGGCTTTGGAGTTGGAGCACGGCGCCACCGGGGCCGATGCGGCGGCTGCGATCGGGCCGCGCCTGGCGAAGGACGCCCTCGCGGTCAGGGTTAACGGTCAGGTTCGCGATCTGGCGGCGCCCCTCACCGACGGGGAGCGGATCGAGATCCTGACCCCCGGACGCCCCGAGGCGCTCGAGGTCCTTCGCCACGATTGTGCCCACGTGCTCGCCGAGGCCGTCCTCGACCTGTGGCCGGGCACCAAGGTCTCGATTGGCCCGCCGATCGACAGCGGCTTCTACTACGACTTCGAGTTTCCAGACGGCTTCCGGCCCTCCGAGGCGGATTTGGAGCGAATCGAGGAGCGGATGGCCGCCCACGTCGCGGCCGACGAGCCCTTCGAGCGCTCCGAGATCTCGGCCGAAGAGGCGATCGAGAGGTTCCGCTCCGACGATCAGCCATACAAGGTCGAGCTGATCGAGGACCTGGTGCGCGACCAGGGAGTGAAGAAGGTCTCGCTGTATAGGAACGGCCCGTTCGTGGACCTCTGCCGAGGCCCGCATGGTCCCTCGACCGGCAGGATCAAGGCGTTCAAGCTGAACTCGGTGGCCGGCGCCTACTGGCGCGGCGACGAGAGCCGCCAGATGCTCACCCGCATCTACGGCACCGCCTTCTTCTCGAAGCCGGAGCTGGACGAGCATCTGGAGAGGCTCGAGCAGGCGCGGGCCCGCGACCACCGCCGCCTGGGACCGCAGCTCGGCCTGTTCATGCTGCGCAGCGAAGCCCCGGGAATGCCGTTCTGGCTGCCACAGGGGACGGTGCTGCTGAGGTTGATCGAGCGCGAGGTTCGCGCCCAGCTCGAGCGGCGCGGCTACCTGGAGATCAAGACCCCGCAGGTGCTCGACGTGGAGTTCTGGAAGCGCTCCGGCCACTGGGAGAACTACCGCGAGAACATGTTCTTCACCTCGGTCGAGGACCGCCAGTTCGCCCTCAGGCCGATGAACTGCCCCGGCGCCTGTCTGGTCTTTGGGTCCGAGCGCCGCTCCTATCGTGACCTGCCCCTGCGGCTGGCCGAGTTCGGCCTCGTGTCCCGCAACGAGCGCGAGGGGGTTCTGCACGGGCTCCTGCGCGTGCGGTCATTCACCCAGGACGACGCCCACGTGTACTGCACTGCGGAACAGGTCACCGACGAGGTGGACTCGATCTGCCAGGCGATCGACGAGCTCTATGCGCGCTTCGGCTTCGACGAGGTTCGGGTGGAGCTGTCGACCCGGCCCGACAAGCACATCGGGACCGCAGAGCAGTGGCAGCGGGCTGAGGACGCTCTGCGCCGTGCGCTCGAGCGCCAGGCCCGCGAGTACGAGGTCAGCCCCGGCGAGGGCACCTTCTACGGCCCGAAGATCGACTTCCACATCACCGACGCCCTGGGCCGCTCGTGGCAGTGCGGCACGTGCCAGCTCGACTACCAGATGCCCGAGCGCTTCGAGCTCACCTACCAGGGCGCCGACAACGCCGAGCACCGTCCGGTGATGATCCACCGCGCGCTGCTGGGCTCGATGGAGCGCTTCGCCGGCATCCTGGTCGAGCACCACGCGGGCCGCTTCCCGGTCTGGCTGGCTCCCACACAGGCCGCGATCCTGCCTGTTGCGGACCGCCATCTGGGCTATGCCCGGGAGGTCGAGGCGGAGCTGAGCGAGGCGGGCCTGCGGGTGAGGGTGGACGAGCGCTCAGAGTCGGTGGGCAAGAAGGTCCACGACGCAGAGGAGGCAAAGCTTCCCTACATGCTGGTGGTGGGGGACCGGGAACAGGAGGCGCGCCTCGTGTCCGTCCGCTCGCATGACGAGGGCGATCTGGGGCAGATGACGCCTGCGGAGCTCGCCAAGCGCCTGACCGGGGACTAGCTACCGCCGCTGAATGCTGGGCGCCCAACCAGCGGGCACTCACTTTCGGCCGACAGCGTGTAGTCGTGGGCGGGGCCATCCGCGTACTCAGGGTCGACCACAACGTTCGAGCTGGCGGTGAAGTTCCTCGACGGTGTCTCGATCCCGCTGTTGGCGTCGCCGTCACCTGCCCACACGCAGTTGTTCCGCAACACGTTTCCGGTCGCGGTGGGACCGGGCCCGGAGAAGGCGTTGAAGCCGTTCCTGGAGTTGGCGATCACGTTGCCCTCGACCACGTTGTTGTTCGAGGTCACACTTCCGGTGCCGCTGAACACGACCCCCTCCCCGTTGCCGTCGATCACGTTGCCGGTCACCGTGGTGCCTTGAGCGTCCGGGTAGAGCTGGACGCCGCGGTCGGCGTTGTCGTAGATCCAGTTGTCACGGATCACCGTGCCGACGGCCTCGGCGATGTAGATGCCGTGTTCCTTGTTGGTGGAGGGCAGCGTTCCACAGTTATGAATGCGGTTGGCCTCGATCACCACGCCCTGCGGCGGCGGGTCGGAGTACCAGGTGGAGACGTTGACGCAGATGGCCGTGTGGTCGTTGGTGATCTCGTTGTCGCGCAACACGACCTCGTCGGCATAGATCCTGGGACCTATGTCGCTGGTGCCGCCCGCGCCGTTGAGCTTCATCCCCTCGATGGTTGCGCCCGCGCCGCCCGGCTGCACCTGGATCGTTCCCCGAAGGGTCACCGCCTCCTCGCGATAGGGAGCGAGGGTGAGGTTTGGCTTGGTGAAGTCCAGTTCCGCGAACGCATAGGTGCCGGCGCGGAAGCAGCCGGTCTGGCCCGAGCTAAGGACTTTGAGCAGGCGCTTCGCCGTGCGAACCGGCCGTGCCCGGCTACCCGGGGCAGAATCCGAGCCGTCCGTCGCCGCGTACAGGTCGCAGGCCGTGCGCGGCGAGGGTGCCAGGCCGAGCTGAGGCTCGGTTTGCTGGGGTGCCTGCGTGCCGCAGCCCAGGGCAAGGGCTCCGCCGAGGAACGACAGTCCGAGCAGCGCCAAGGTGCGTCTCATGTCAGAGTCCCAAAACCATTGACGGTCCCCTCTATACTGGCCGTGCATGAAGGGCACCTTTACGACGCGCCGCCACTAGCGCCCGTGCCCTTGCTGTCTTTTCGTCTCGTCTATCCGATCCCGTCAGAGCGTCGCTAGCTTGGCGAGCCGCGTCAACTCCTTCTAGTGGCGAACCCGCGCTTCGACCGGTCGCCGCCCGAGCGTGACCCGACACGGGTCAACGAACGGATCCGGGTATCCGAGGTGCGCCTGATCGACGAGGAGGGAACGCAGGTGGGGATCGTCCCCACGGAGGAGGCGCTGGCGCTTGCCTCGGAGCGCGACCTCGACCTGGTTGAGGTCGCCGCCGACGCCAAGCCCCCCGTGGCCCGCCTGCTGGACTACTCGAAGTACAAGTACGAGCAGGAGCAGAAGGCCAAGGCGGCTCGCAAGCACCAGCAGCAGGTCAACGTTCGCGAGATCAAGCTGCGACCCAAGATCGCCACCCACGACTACGAGACCAAGAAGGGCCACGTCGAGCGCTTCCTGCGCCAGCAGGACAAGGTCAAGGTGACGATCATGTTTCGCGGCCGCGAGCAGGCGCACCCGGAGCGCGGCCGAGCCCTGCTGCAGCGCCTCTACGACGACATCGAGGACCTGGCGACGATCGAGCAGGAGCCGGAGCAGGAGGGGCGGAACATGAGCATGCTGCTCGCCCCGGTGCGGGCGAAGGGCAGCGAGGCCGAGCGCTCGGCCGCCTGAGCGGTCCCGTCCACAGCCGCTGAGCCCTCAGGCCGTCTGCTTCAATAGCCGTCCGATGCCGAAGATGAAGACCCATTCGGGTACCAAGAAGCGGTTCCGCAAGACCGCCACGGGAAAGCTGCGCGGGCGCCGCGCGTACTCCAGCCACATCCTCGAGAAGAAGTCGCCGAAGCGCAAGCGGCGGATGGCGCGGCCGACCGAGGTGGCGCGCCCCGACCGCAAGCGGGTACGGACGCTGCTCGCCGGAAGGAAGCGCTGAGATGAGCCGCGCCACGAACTCCGTCGCCAGGCGCAGGCGCCGCAAGAAGGTGCTCGCCCAGGCGAAGGGCTACTGGGGGCGCAAGCACTCCAGCTACCGGCTCGCCAACGAGCAGGTGATGCGCTCCGGTCGCTATGCGTACCGGGATCGCCGGGTCCGCAAGCGCGAGTTCCGGCGCCTTTGGATCGTGCGGATCAACGCCGCCGCCCGGCGCGAGGGGATGAGCTATTCGCAGCTGATCCACGGCCTCGACCAGGCCGGGGTCGAGGTGAACCGCAAGATGCTCGCCGACGTCGCCGTCCGCGATCCCGAGGCGTTCCGCCGATTTGCCGAGCTAGCCCGGGAGGCCGGCGCGTAACGCGACGGCTCATGTCCCACTGATTCCCGGGCGGATCGCGACCAGCGAACCGCCCTTTTTTTTCCGCCAGCAATCACAGACCCTTGATCACTTCCCCCCACAACGAGAAGCTGAAGCAGATCCGCAAGCTGCGCTCCCACCGCGAGCGCCAGCGGACGGGCCTGTTCGCGGCCGAGGGCGAGGACCTCGTGGCGGCCGCGGAGGCGGCCGGGGCGGAACCCGAGCTCGTGCTGGTGGCCGGACGGGACGTCGAGCCCGAGCTGCTCGCGGCGGTCAGCACCCTCGGCTCCGGAACGCGCGTGATCGGCGTTTATCGCCAGCGATGGTCACAGCCCGGGGGGCAGCTGTCCGTGTACCTGCACGAGGTCGGCGATCCCGGCAACGTCGGCGCCATCGTTCGCGCCGCGCACGCGCTCTGCGACGGCCCCGTGGTGCTGGGCCCCGGGTGCGCCGACCCATACTCGCCGAAGGCGGTGCGGGCGAGCATGGGCTCCGTGTTCGCGCGCCCGCCGGGCCGGGGCGACCCGGCGGAGCTGAGCGGGACGAAGCTGGCGTTGGATGGGCGAGCCGAGCTGGCGCTGCACGAGGTCGAGGTGGCGCCCCCGATCGTCGTCTGCCTCGGCGCAGAGCGGGAGGGTCTGCCTGCGGAGGTGTCGGCGGCGGTTGACGCCAGCGCCCGGATCCCGATGCGAGCGGGCGGCCCGGAGTCGCTGAACGTGGCGATGGCGGCGACGGTCGCGCTGTATGAGCTCGGACGTAGGATGGCCGACCATGGCTGACGCCCAGGCCCGGATCGAGGAGCTCCGCCGCGAGGCCGAGGCGGCGATTGCAGGGGCGGCAAGCGCCGCCGAGCTCGAGGAGCTGAGGGTTCGCTACCTGGGTCGCAAGGCCGAGCTGACCGGAATCCTGCGCGGCATCGCCGAGCTTCCCACCGAGGAGCGCGGGGTGGTCGGCAAGACCGGAAACGAGGCCAGGGAGGCGCTGGAGGAGCTGCTGGACAGCAGGAGCGCTGAAGTCGATGCGGCCGAGCTCGAGCAGGGGCTCGCGGCGGACACGGTGGACGTGACCCTGCCTGGCACCCCGCAGGCGCCGGTCGGCTCACGCAGCCTCTTGATCCGAACCATGCGGGAGATCGAGGACGTCTTCATCGGTCTCGGCTACCGGGTCATGGAAGGGCCCGAGGTGGAGCTCGACTACTACAACTTCACGGCGCTGAACCACCCGCCCGGGCATCCGGCGCGGATGGCCCAGGACACCTTCTACGTCGATCCCGGCAGCCTGGATCCCGACCTGCGCATCGATCCGGCCCCAACCTTCCCCGGGGAGCCGGTCACCGGGGCCGCCCTTCCGCCCGGCCCCGAGGACGTGATGCTGAGGACTCATACCTCGCCCATGCAGGTGAGGGCGATGGAGGCGCAGGAGCCGCCGATCTTCATCGTCGTCCCCGGCCGCTGCTATCGCAGTGACCCTTTCGACGCCACCCACAGCCCGATCTTTCACCAGGTCGAGGGGCTGGCGGTGGCCGAGGGCATCACCCTGGCCGACCTCAAGGGGACCCTCGACGAGTTCGCGAGGGCGCTGTTCGGTCCCGAGCGCGAGACGCGCTTCCGCCCCGGGTTCTTCCCGTTCACGGAGCCGAGCGTCGAGGTGGACGTTTCCTGCTTCAGGTGCGGCGGCTCTGGACAGCTGTCCGACGGCTCGCGAGATTCGATCTGCAAGGGCACCGGCTGGATCGAGATCCTCGGCTCGGGCATGGTGGATCCGAACGTGTTCGGCTTCGTCCGCGACCGGGGCTACGACCCGGAGCGGATCCAGGGCTTCGCGTTCGGCATGGGAATCGAGCGGATCGCGATGCTCAAGCACGGGGTCCCCGACCTGCGCAAGTTCTTCGAGAACGACGTCCGCGTCCTGGAGCAGTTTCGTTGAGGGTTCCCTACTCCTGGCTGCGCGAGTACTGCGATCCCGAGCTGGGCGTCGAGGAGCTGGGGGAGCTGCTCGCGCTGCGAACCACCGAGGTGGAGCGCATCTCCTCCGTGGGTCCTCCATCGGCCGACGGCTTCGTGGTTGGCAGGGTGGTCTCGGTGGAGCGGCACCCCGACGCCGACAGGTTGAGCGTCTGCGAGGTGGAGACCGGCGGAGCGACGCGCACGATCGTCTGCGGCGCTCCCAACGTCGCCGCAGGACAGACCGTTCCCGTGGCGCTGCCGGGCGCTGTGCTGCCCGGAGGCCGGGAGCTCGGGCGCGTCGAGCTGCGCGGCGTCACCTCCGACGGCATGATCCTCTCGGAGGCCGAGCTTCAAATCGGCGACGACGCGGACGGGATCGCCCTCCTCGACGGCGAGGCGACTCCGGGGAGCCCCCTGGCCGAGGTGCTGCCGCTGGCGGAGCCGATCCTGGAGCTCGAGGTGAACTCGAATCGCGTCGACTGTCTGGGCGTCTACGGAGTGGCGCGGGAGGTGCACGCGTTCACCGCCGCCCCGCTGGCCCAGCCGCCATGGGAGCGCGACGCCGAGGCCACCGGCGAGGGCAAGGCGTCCGACTACGCCTCCCTGACCGTCGAGGTGCCGGACCTTTGTCCACGCTTCACTGCCCGCGTGTTCACCGGGGTGACGATTGGCCCGTCCCCTCTGTGGCTGAAGGCGCGGCTGGTTGCGGCCGGTCAGCGGCCGATCAACAACGTCGTCGACATCACGAACTACGTGATGCTGCTCATGGCACAGCCGCTGCATGCGTTCGACCTCGACCGCGTCCCTGGCGGCGCGCTGATCATCCGCACCGCGGCCGAGGGCGAGAAGATGACCACGCTCGACGGCGTCGAGCGCAGCTTCGATGCCGAGTCGGTCCTGGTCTGCGACCGCGACCGGCCCTCGGGCATCGCCGGGATCATGGGTGGCCAGGTTTCGGAGGTCTCGGACTCGACCACCAGCGTCCTGCTCGAGGTGGCGACCTGGAACGGGGTCAACATCCTTCGTACCTCGCGAAAGCTGGGCCTGCGCTCGGAGGCCTCGAACCGCTTCGAGAAGCAGCTTCACCCGGAGCTGGCGATCCGCGGCCAGCACATCGCGTCGAGGTTGATGGTCGATCTATGCGGGGCGAGGCTCGTGCCCGGGACGCTCGATGCGGCCGCCGAGGCGCCGCCCGTGCGCCGCGTGCGGCTCCGCCCGGACCGTGCCGATTCGCTGCTGGGCATGCGGATCGAGCCGAAGCTCTGCGTCACCTACCTCGAGCGGCTCGGCTTCGGAGTCGAGCGCGAGGGCGACACGCTAGTCGCAGAGGTCCCCGTCCATCGCTACTACGACGTCAGCCGTGAGGCCGACCTGGTGGAGGAGGTGGGGCGGATCCACGGCTACGACGAGCACCTCCCGGCCACGCTGCCGCAGGCGAGAAGCCAGGGCGGCCGTTTGACCCGCGAACAGGCGCTGCGCCGCCGTGCGGAGGACGTGATGCGCGACCTGGGCTTCGACGCCGTGGTCACCCTGAGCCTCGTCGATCCCGGCGTTACGGGGCGTTTGCGGCTTCCGCCGACCGACCCCCGCGCGGCGCCGATCCGGGTCTCAAACCCGCTGTCGGTGGAGCACTCGGAGCTCCGGACCACGCTGCTCGCCTCGCTGCTCGACGCCGCCCGCTACAACGTCGCCCGCGGCGCCGAGCGTGTGGCCCTGTTCGAGTCGGGCCGCGCGTACCTGGCCAAAGGGCGATCGAAGGCTGGGGGCGTGCTGGGCGGCGAGTTCGCCGGCGAGCGAAGGCCACCCGCGTTCGAGCCCCACTGCATCGCGGCTCTCGCCGTCGGCCCGCTGGCGCCGCCGAGCTGGGGGACGGCCGAGCGGCCGGCCGACTTCTTTGCCGTCAAGGGCGTCCTGGAGGGGTTGGGGGCTCAGCTCGGGGCGAGCGTCGAGCTGGAGCCGGAGGCCCATCCCTTCCTGCACCCCGGGCGTGCGGCCCGGGTGCTCCTGGGCGGTCTCGAAGCGGGGTGGCTCGGCGAGATCCATCCGCTGGTGTGCCGCGAGTGGGATCTCGAGCACGCTACTGCGTTTCAGATCGAGCTTGGCGAGCTGGTGGCCGCGGCGTCCTACGCGCTGGAGCAATACGAGGACGTCATCACCTACCCGGCCGTTCATCAGGACCTGGCGATCGTCGTCGACGAGGAGTTGCCCGCTGCACGGGTGCGGGAGGCGGTACTCGCCGGCGGCGGCGAGCTGCTCCGCAGCGCAAAGGTGTTCGACCTCTATCGCGGCCAGCAGGTGGGCGACGGGCGCAAGAGCCTGGCGCTGCGGCTGGAGTTCCGAGCGTCGGACCGCACCCTCACGGACGAGGAAGTCGCGCAGCGGCGCGAAGCGATCAAGGAGGCGCTGGACGAGATCGGCGGGTCGCTCCGTGAGTGAGGCGCGGGTGCTGGTGGCCGGCGCGTCCGGGTTCGCGGGGGCGCTTGCCGCAGCCCTGGTGTGGAGACATCCGCGCCTCGAGCTCGCCGGGGCGACTTCCCGCGGCGACGCCGGCACGCGGCTCGACCGCCTTTACCCCCGCCACCGGGTGCCGGTGGAACTGGAGGAGCTCGACCTCGACCGCGCCGCCGGGTGCGACGCCGCGATCGTGGCGTATCCGCACGGCGCGGCCGCCGGCCTTGTCGGCGAACTGCGGCGCGCCGGCCTGCGGGTGGTCGACATCTCCGCCGACTTTCGCCTCCACGATCAGGCCAGCTACGAGCGCACGTACGGAAAGCACGGCGCCCCGGAGCTGCTGGCGGATGCGGTCTACGGGCTCCCCGAGCTTCATCGCGAGGCGATTCGCGAGGCGCGGCTGGTCGCCAATCCCGGCTGCTACCCGACGGCGGCGTTGCTGGCGCTCGCCCCGCTTGCCCAGGCCGGCTTGGCGGAGGACGTGGTGATCAGCGCCGCCTCGGGCGTCTCGGGGGCCGGGCGGGGTGGGGGGGAGCGTCTCCATTTCATCGCCGTGGACGAGAACTTCAGTCCCTACGGCGTCGACGGCCATCGCCACGCCCCCGAGATTGACCAAGAGCTTCGGGGCCTCGGCGCCGGCGCTGCGGCGACCTTCGTTCCCCACCTGCTGCCGCTCGACCAGGGACTGCTGGCAAGCTGTTTCGTGCGGCCGCCCCGGGAGCTCGGTGAGGATGAGCTGCGCTCGCTCTACGAGGAGCGGTATGCGAACGAGCCATTCGTGGAGCTGACCGGTGAGCCACCCGGCGTTCGCGACGTCCGCGACACCAATCTGTGTCGCCTCCATGTCGCACTCGACGGCGCCGGCAGGGTGCTCGCGTTCGCGGCCATCGACAATCTCTGGAAGGGGGCCGCGGGCCAGGCGATCCAGAACCTGAACCTGATGCTGGGGCTGCCCGAGACGGAGGGGCTCTCATGAGCTTCTTTCGCTCCCGGTGGGTGACTCCACCTGCGGGCGTGGAGGAGCTCGATCCGGCCGGGCTGGCGCCCGGGTTCAGGGCGGCGGGCGTGGCCTGCGGCCTGAAGCAGGGAGGCAGCACCGACCTGGGCCTGCTTGCCTGCGACGCCGATCAGGTCGCCTCCGCGCTGCTCCTGACGCGCAACGCCGCCGCGGCAGCCCCCGTGAGGGTGTGCCGCCACGAGTCCGATCGGACCGGGGTGCGGGCGGCGGTGGTCAACTCCGGCACCGCCAACGCCGCCACCGGCGAGCGGGGCTACCGGGATGCGCTCGCGATGCGCGACGCGGCCGCCGACGCCCTGGGGCTGGATCCACGGGCCGCAATCGTGGCCGAGACGGGGGTGATCGGGGTCCCGCTGGCCATCGACGCCGTTCGCCGCGGAATCGTCGACGCCGCCGCGGCTCTGTCGGAGCGCGGCGCCGAGGACTTCACACGGGCGATCATGACCACCGATCGCGGCCCGAAGCGCTGCACGGTGCGTTGCGACGGCGTCACGATCACCGCTCAGGCGAAGGGCGCCGGGATGATTCAGCCGGGGTTCGCGACCATGCTCTGCTTCATCCAGACGGATGCCCAGATGCCCGACCCGGAGGGCACGTTGCGGGCATCGGTCGCCGGCTCCTTCGAGCGGATCACGGTCGATGGTCAGATGAGCACCAACGACACGGTGCTTCTCCAGGCCACCGGAACGTCCGGCCGTCCCGTCACCGACGGGCTCCTGGACGCCATCCTGCTCCAGCTGGCGCTGGACGTGGTGGCGGACGGAGAGGGGGCGACTCGGGTTGGCCGGATCCAGGTCGCCGAAGCAGCTTCCAGCGAGGAGGCGGAACGGGTGGCGCGGGCGATCGCCAACTCGCCGCTGGTCAAGGCGGCCCTCTACGGCCGCCACCCCAACTGGGGCCGGATCGCGCAGGCTGCGGGCATGGCCCTGGCCGGCGAGGACCTGCACGAGCTGGGTCCGGACGCGATCGAGGCGGGCGAGTTGGGCTCGGACGATGCCGAGGCGGAGATGGTCCTGCGCCTCGACCGCGGCGAGGCGGCCGCACATGTCTACTTCTCCGATCTCACCCCGGGATACGTCGAGCTGAACTCGGAGTACGTGACGTGACCGCCAGCGTCCAGACCCTGCTCGAAGCGCTGCCCTACATCCGCGACTTCCACGGCCGCACCGTGGTGATCAAGTACGGAGGTGCTGCGATGCGCGACGAGGAGTTGCGCGAGGGATTCGCCACCGACGTGGTGCTGCTCAAATACGTCGGGCTCAACCCGGTGATCGTGCACGGCGGCGGCCCCGATATCACCAGCTACATGGAGCGGCTGGGGATGGAGGTCCGGTTCGTCGAGGGCGTCCGGGTCTCCGACCCGGACACGGTCGAGGTGGCGAAGATGGTCCTGCTCGGCAAGGTCAACTCCGACATCGTCAGCCGGCTCAACCGGCACGGCCAGCCGGCAGTCGGCCTGTCGGGCGAGGACGGGACCCTGTTCGAGGTGCGACCGCATCCCAATGCGGACCAGGTCGGGTTCGTGGGCGAGGTCGAGCGGGTGGACGTGGACGTCCTCAACCACATCGCCGAGGACTACATCCCCGTTGTCGCCTCCGCCGGCACCGATCGCGAGGGCAACTCCTACAACGTCAACGCCGACGCCGCCGCCGGCAAGGTCGCCGCCGCGCTCGGTGCCCACAAGGCGATCTTCCTCACCGACGTCCCCGGGTGGCTCGCCGACCCCGACGATCCCGCCTCACTGGTCTCGCGGGCCAGCGTCGATGAGGTGACCGCCGTCATCGGTGAGGTGGGGGGCGGCATGCGGCCGAAGCTCGCCGCCTGCGTGGAGGCGATCGGGGGCGGGGTGCAGTCGGCGCACATCATCGATGGGTCCACGCCTCACTCGCTGCTGTTGGAGCTGTTCACGGATGCCGGAATCGGCACCATGGTCACCCCGTGAGCAACCACTCCGGCGACATCCTCGGCTTGCCTCCGGTGTCGCCGGGTCGCGGTAGCCATGCTGAGTGAGCTGCAGGCACTCGAAGCTCGCTACGCGATGCCGACGTATGCGCGGGCGCCGGTCGAGTTCGTGCGAGGCGAGGGCGCCCGACTATGGGATTCGGAGGGCAAGGAGTACCTCGACTTCTTCGCGGGGCTCTCGGTCCACAACGCGGGCCACTGTCACCCACGGATCGTCGCTGCGATCCGTGACCAGGCTGGGCTCCTGGGAGGCGTGTCCAACCTCTACTACACGGAGCCGGGGATACGGCTCGGCGAGCGCCTTGCGGAGTCGAGCCTGGGCGGCAGGGTATTCCTGTGCAACTCGGGTACGGAGGCCAACGAGTGCGCGATCAAGCTGGTCCGAAAGCACGCCCACGGACGAGGGATCGAGGCGCCGGAGATCGTGGTACTCGACGGTGCCTTCCACGGCCGCACGCTGGGAGCCCTGGCGGCCACGCCCAGGCTTGCCCGCGAGGACCTGTTCGGACCCCTGCCGGCGGGCTTCGTGGCCGTGCCTCGCGACGACCCCGAGGCGCTACGCGTCGCCGTCGGCGAGCGAACCGCCGCGGTGATGATCGAGCCGATTCAGGGCGAGGCGGGGATCTTCCCGATCGCCGACGAGGTGTTGATCGCCGCGCGGGAGTCCTGCGACGCGTCCGGCGCGGCGCTCGTATTCGACGAGATCCAGTCCGGGATGGGTAGAACCGGGTCGCTGTGGGCCTACGAGCAGCTCCCCGTTCGCCCCGACGTGATCACCGCGGCGAAGGCGCTCGGAGGCGGACTCCCCGTGGGCGCTTGTGTAACCGCGCCCCAGCTGGGCGAGGTGCTCGGCCGCGGCGACCATGGCTCCACCTTCGCGGGCGCCCCGATCGCCGCCGCGGCGGCGCTCGCCGCGCTCGAGGTGATCGACGATCCGGCGTTGCTTCGCCGCGTCCGAGAGCTCGGCGCACGCTTCAGCCAAGGCCTCGCGGCGCTCAACGGGGTCACCGAGGCCCGGGGCCGCGGCCTGATGGTCGGCATCACGCTCGCCCCGGGCCTCGATGCCGCCGAGGTTGCCCGCCGAGCGCTCGACGCGGGCCTGGTCCTCAACGTGCCGGCCCCCGGCATGCTCCGTTTCCTGCCGCCACTGATCATTGGCGAGCAAGAGGTCGAGACGGCGAATGCGGTAGTCGCGAGCATTCTCCGCTGAGAAGCCACACCCCGGCCATATTCGGAGTATTTCTGGCCTGATCGGAGTAGTCCGAGCGTTTTGCGGCCTCGCCCGGGGTTACAAGGGACGAGGCAAATGGCCGCTCAGGGACGTGTGGCATCGCAACGCTCGGAGGCGATCGCAGGGAGAGCCGCCCTGTGAACGACCATCCTCGGTTCAGGGAGATCACCCGGATCGCCGTTGACGCGTTACCCGGGATGCGCGACCCAGCCACCGGATTGCTCTGCCACAAGGCAACGGTGGATGGTCGCCGCTACCAGCCGCAAGGTGCGAACGCGCTCTACTCCGCGATGACCATGGTCGGTTGGCACAGCCACGGGGAGCCGCCCGAGGCTTGGCTCGACGACGTCCTGGATCGGACGGTCGAGTACGCCCTTCGCACGAATGAGAGGGGTCTTCTCGGCACACTCCTGTGGTGCCTGGCCCTGAGGGAGGATGGGCGCGCCGAACGGATCCTCGAGCGCATCAGCCAGGTCATTGATCCCCGTTCGGGGTCGACCATGAACAACGGCCTCGTGCTCACCGGCCTCGTCTCGGCCTTTCAGCGAATGCCGCATTTACGCGATCGGGCCGCGGGCGCAACAACCCCCTTCGCGGAAGAGCTGTGCCGACGGTTCGAGGACGGGGCCGGGCTCTTTGCGGGATCACGGAAGTGGACGCCGGCGCGAGGGGCGCGTGGGCTACGCAACGCACTGAACAATCGCTGCACCAGCTTTGCCCATCAGGCCTACCCTTTGCATGGCCTGGCCCTGTACTGCCGCGAGATCAGGGGTAGTGCGCTGCCGATGTTGGCTCGTGTAGCAGAGCGCCTGATCGACTCGCAAGGGCCTCAGGGACAATGGTGGTGGCAATACTCTTGCCGAACGGGCGGGGTGATCGAGCAGTATCCGGTCTATTCCGTTCACCAGGACGGGATGGCCTTCATGGCGCTGGTGCCACTGCAGGAGCTGGGGCTCGGCTCGTATGAGGACCAGCTGTGGCGCGGTCTTGACTGGCTGTTCGGCAACAACGAACTCAACCAATCGCTCATCGGCGATGAGCCGCCGATCATCTGGCGGTGCATCCAGCGGCGTGGCAGCGACCCCGACGCCTGGGGCGGCATCTCGCGCTCGAATCGACGGCGCGTTCTGATTCGGGCCGCAGTGCACCGCGGCGAGGAGCGGCCCGGCGGGATAGCTCAGGATCGCCTCGAGGTCCTGCGCGAGGATCGCCCCTACCATCTGGGTTGGGTCCTCTACGCGGCGAGCCTCGTCAGGGATTGGCCGGAAGGTGCGACGCCGCTGGTTCGGCGCCTTCCCGAGACGCTGCGAGACGCGAGCGGTACCCCATCGCGTGGGGACTGGTCGCCGTCAGAGGAGCCTGTGCCTCACCAGTAACCTCCGGGCGAGGGCCGCGCCGCGGGCACGCAGGGGACGGGGGACGAGCGTTCCGCCCACTCGCGCGACGGCCTCGGTGCCGAGACCGAGCTTGAAGGCGTACAGACCGTGATCCGGGGACGCCGGGTCTCTCGCGTTCGCGGGCACGCCTCCCAGGTTGACCCGCACGGCGCCCGAGGCGAACAGGTCGCGGGCGGCAGTCAGCAGGCAAAGCGGCGTCGCGCCGGAGCGGCGGGCCGACTCGGTCGCGCCGTTGTGAATGTAGAAGGCGCCGTCGTGAAAGACGCCGAACAGGCAGGCGGAGTGGGGAGTGTCGTCCTGCCAGGCCGTATAGAGCCGCCCCCGGCCTGCGTCCACCAGGGGACGCAGCGAGTCGGCGAATTCCTCGGGGTCCAGGGCGGGGACCGGGATTCCCTTGGTTGCCCCGAGCCGCGACAGGGTGTCCTTGTACAGGAGCGCGAAGGCCTTCAGCTGCTCAGGCCCGGCCTCGGTTCGCACCTCGAGTCCGAGCTTCTCAGCCCGCTTGATCGCCCGCCTCGTCATCTGGCGCATCCCCGCCCTGAGCTGCGCTTCTTCCGCCGGCGACAAGATGAACTCGATGCGCTCCTCCGGTCGCGGCGGTGGCGAGGGCGACCACGCCTGACGGGCGTCGAACGAGCCAAGCGTCAGCTCCACGATCGAGCGGTCTGTGCGCGCCCAGTCTCGCAGCGGGCTCACGTAGTCGACCCCGGCCGTTCCCGCCGGCGGGCTGCCGAAAAGGATCTTGGCGATCAGGTGCCCGCCACGTGAGGGCCGCGGGCGGATGCCGAGCGCCCGACCCACAACGCGGTCGGTCCCGGACTCGCGCCATGTGCAGAAGAGCGGCTCGGCCCGCCCCCCGTGACACCGGTGCGCCGCCCACGCCTCGCTGTGGAAGACGGTGCCGCCCGCCCGCTGAACGTCGTCGTCCCAGCTCGCGGGCGGGACCCCCTCGGTCACCTCGAGCCGAGCTGCTGGATCCGTCACGTCTCCCGGACGATACTGCCACCCCTCCGCGGCCGTGATCCGGCTACGTCTACTTCACGGCCAGGTATCCCGACCCAGGCTTCACGAAGTCGCCTATCAGTCGGAGAGAGCTCCTTGGGCGCGCGATCCGCAATGCTCGGCGACGCCAACCGTCAAACTGATCGTCGCGCTTCAGTTCCCATCTGTCCAGCACTTGCCTGAATCCGACCGACCCCAGGTCGCGCCGTACGCCCCAAGGCGTATACCAGTGGATGGCTGGAGCCGCGGTGCCGCCAACGAGGGACGGGCGGTTCTCGGCGGCCCACCACATGATCCGTCGCTTCACTGGCGCCGGATACCACTTGAAGAGAGGAAAGCCCCTGATCTCATGCTGGCGAAGCCCCAAGGCGCTGGTCGTGTGAAAGTAGAAGCCACCCTCGGGTCGCAACACTCGATGGACCTCGCGAAAGACCGCCATTGGGTCGCGCACGTGTTCCATCACCGAGATCGCGAAGACGAGGTCGAACTCCTCGGACCTGAATGGAAGATTCTCGGCCCAGGCCTCGATCACATTCGTCTTGACGCCGGTCCTGGCCTCGAGCTTTCGGCTGGTCTCGATCGCCGGGTGCCATGGTTCTATTCCGCAGGCGTCGAACCCGGCGTTGGTCAAGATGTTCACGTACAGGCCCTGCGCCGTCCCCAGCTCGAGTATCCGCGCACCCGGGCGCACCCGCGGGCAATGTGGACCGACCTCATCAAGGACCTTCGTGATCGTCGCAGTGGCCCGAGGAACCAGGTTCATCACCTGGTCGATGGTCCGATTCTCGCTTGCGCGTAGCTGCCCCATTTGCAGCGCCAGACTAGCGCCCTCCACCGGTGGGCGGCCCAGGCGAACTGGCACCCCGAATGAGTAGAGTGACGCGCGTCTCCCACTGGAGGAGTTGACGCGATGGTGGAGATTCGGCAGCCGATTTTCTTGGTCGGCATGGGGCGGAGCGGGACGACCGTGATGTTCGAGGTCTTCGCCGCTCATCCTGATCTGGCCTGGTTCTCCCAACTCTTTCAGCGCCTGCCGCGCTTTCCGATCGTTACGGCGTTTTCCCGAGCCGTGGACTGGACTCAATGGATGAAGAAGGCGAAGTCGCGCTCGGATGAACAGCGTCCATGGCTGGAGAAGCTGCGACTAGGGCCCACCGAGGCGTATGCGGTGTGGGAGCGGTACTGCGGCGAGGAGTTCCTTTACGACTATCTCCTGGGGGTAGAAGCTACGGACGCGGAGCGTCGCCGTTTGCGGCACCTGGTGTCGAGCGTGATTCGCTACCAAGGTAAGCAACGCTTTGCCGCCAAGATCACCGGCCCCGCGCGGCTCGAGTATCTCGTCAGCATCTTTCCCGACGCTCGATTCGTCCATGTCATCCGCGATGGGCGCGCAGTCGTGCGGTCGCTGATGCAGTATCCATACTGGCGCGACACCTGGCGATTGAATCGCCCGGCATGGAATGGCGGGCTCGGAGACGGCGAGCTTGGGCAGTGGGAGGCATACAACCATTCACCGCTTGCGCTCGCGGCGATCCAGTGGCGGGCCGTTGTGCGATCGGCGCGTCAGGAAGCCATGCGGTTCGCACCAACGCGATATTGCGAGATACGTTACGAGGACTTTGTGGCTAATCCCCACAGGGCCCTGGATGAGTTGACGACATTCTGTGATCTGCGTCCCTCGGCCAGGCCTCGCGAATTCCTCGATCGGCGCTACGAGCTCCGCGACATGAACCCGCGATGGTCGGCTGTCTTCGACAGCGATGAGCTGGGGATGCTGAACGAGGTGATGGGGACCACTCTCGAGGAGCTCGGGTACGGTCCCGCGTCGCTTCGTCGGCGCACACAGGAGAGATTGGTCATGACGCCGTTTGCCTTCGCCGAACGATGACGGTCATACTCTCGGTCTGTGCGCGCTTCGATCCTGGCGCTCGACGATCTCTCGCGCGAAGACATCGGGAAATGGAGGGAACTGGCGGCCGACGCGGCTGAGCCGAACCCCTTCTTCGAGCCCCAGTACGTGCTTCCGGCGGCGGAGCTGATCGGTGGGCGTGGATTGGCGCTGGTAATGGTCCAGGCAGCCGATCAATGGCTCGCATGCCTGCCGGTCCACCGACCGCGACGCTGGCATCGCGTGCCATTTGCCTCCGTGGCCGCCTGGGACCACAAATACTGCTTCCTCGGAACGCCGCTCGTACGTCCGGATCGCAAAGATTCCGTCCTCGGCACGATGGCGCGAGAGTTGACGCGCCAACGTCAAGCCGCGTTCGTGGGACTCGACGCCCTCGCCGACGAGGGCCCCGTGCGAGCTGCTCTGCGGGCTGCGTTCGAGGAGGAGGGAAGGGAGGAGCTGCGAGTAAACGAATACGAGCGGGCCGTGCTGCGGCGCCGGGCAGCGCTGGACGACTACGTGACCTTGAAGGCGAAGTACCGGCGGGAGCTGGAGCGGAAGCGCCGGCGGCTCGAGGACGAGCTCGATGCCCCGCTTCAACTGGTGGATCGCGCCCAGGAAGGCAAGGCGGTCGACGAGTTCATGGAGCTGGAGGCGTCCGGCTGGAAGGGACAGAGCGGCACGGCGCTCGCCTCGCTGGAGCAGGACGCGGAGTTCTTTCGCACCATCTGCCGGTCGTTTCGGGAGCTCGGGCGTCTTCACCTCATCTCGCTCCAGGCGAATGGCCAGCCCGTCGCGATGGCCTGCAACGTGCGCGCCGGCGAGGGCGTGTTCTGCCTCAAGATCGCCTTCGACGAGCGCTGGCGGCGCAGCTCTCCCGGCGCCCAGCTGGTCCTCGACCACGTTTCCTGGTTTCACCATGAGGGCAGCGCGACATGGATGGACTCGTGCGTCCCGCCCGGCAACGCGCTCGTCAACCGGCTGTGGCCGGACCGCATGCGAATCGTCACCCTGGCGCTTCCCGCGAAGTCGGCGACAGGTCGCATGGCGCGATCGGTGATCAGGCGGGCGGTGCGCATGCGATCTGGAACCGGCGGTGCCGAGCCGTCCCGCGCTTCGGCCGGGGTCTGAGCGCGCCTCCCCGCCGGGTCGCCGGTTACACTCGCGCGCCAGTGCACGAGGACCCAACCCGCCACATGGGCCAGCCCGAGCCGTCGCGCGGCGCGGAGGGCGCGCCGCCGGGGGGCGGCATGAGCCGCGGCGCCAAATGGGCCATTGCGCTCCTGGTCGCGGTGGTGATCGGCTTGGTCGTGGCGCTGGCGGTGATCGCGGCCGACAACGGCGGAGGCGACACCACCACCGTCACCAGCACTCCCACAACCGAGCCGACGACAACCGAGCCGACGACAACGACCACGACAAGTCCGACCACGACCACCGATACCGCGCCGACCACGACCACGACGACTACCACCACCACGACCACCGGGACCGACACCGGGGGCGGGAGCGGCGGGACAGGAACTCCCTAGGGCGCGACATGCCCTCGCCCGAGGCACCCCCGCCTCCACCCGACCCGCGCCGAGTGCTCTCGGAGCGGTCATCGATTCCGGCGCCTCCCCCTCCTTCGACACCGCCAGGCGGTAACCAGGGCAGGCGGCTAAAGATCGCCCTGGCGCTGCTTGCGGCAATAGCCCTCGGGCTGGGCGTCGCGGTGGCGGTGATCGTCGCCTCGGGCCCCGAGGAGGTTGTGAGGACGAGTACCTCGACCACGACGAGCGTCAAGCGGGTTCAGCCCACCACCGTCACGACCGTGGTCACCCCACCGGCGACCACCACGACGACGACCGAGACCAACAAGACGGTGACCGAGACGAGCACTGCAACGGTCACCCGTACCAGCCCGCCACCGGGCAATGGCCCCGGAAAGCGTGACTCCCATGGGTAGGGACGTGAGGAGTTCGAGGGCGCGGGCGGCATGCGGGCGCTGATCCTGACTCAACACTTCGTCCCGGAGGTGACCGCCGGGCGGTTCCGGGTTGAGGCGTTTGCGGCGGCCCTGGTTGAGCGTGGGCACGACGTCCAGGTAATTTGCCCCGTCCCCAACCATCCTCGAGGGGTCGTCGAGCCGGGGTATCGCGGGCGCCCGGTGCTGCGCCGCCGGGTGGGCGGGAGCCATGTGACCTACCTGCGCGTCGTGACCGCGCGCGAGAAGACCTTCTGGACGCGGATTGGCTACTACGCTTCCTACGCCGCGCTTGCGTCCGTCGCAGGAGCTGTGGTGCGGAGTCCGGACGTGATCCTCGCAAGCTCTCCGCCGCTTCCCGTCGCCGCCGCGGGCGCGCTACTTGCGGTGCGGCATCGTGCCCGCCTCGTGCTGGACGTCCGAGACCTATGGCCAGAGTCAGCGGTTGTGCTCGGCGAACTGGATCAGGGGCCCATGCTCGCAGCGGCGGAGCGGCTGGAGCGCTTGGCCTATGCGAGGGCCGATCGCATCGTCACGACGAACGACGCCTTCCGGCGGTGGATCGCCGAACGGGCGCCTGCGAGCGCTCGGATCGACGTTGTCCCCAACGGCACCTCTGCAGGCTGGCTGCAAGTCGGCGAGAGCGAGGTCGCGCGCTCGTCGGTAGCGCTGCCGGATGACCCCTTCGTGTGGGCCTATGCCGGCAACATCGGTCTGGCGCACGGGTTGGAGTTCGCGGCTGAGGCAGCCGGACTGCTCGGAGAGGGCTTTCTGCTGCTCGTGATCGGTGATGGCCCGAGGCGGTTCGCGCTTGAGCGTCGTGCGGCGGAGGCGCCATCGTCAAGCGTCGACCTGAGGGGCCTGATGCCAGCGCCGGACGCCGCCCGGCATCTTCGCGCTGCGGACGTGGTCTTGGTATCTGAACGTCAGGAGATGACGGTCTCAGCGAAGCTCTACGACGCGTGCGCGGTTGGCCGGCCGGTGATCGCCGCGTGCCGGGGTGAGCTCAGACGACTGGTCGAGCACGAGGGGATCGCCCTCGCTGTCCCGCACGGAGATGCAGAGGCCCTGGCCGAGGCGCTGCGTCGTCTGCGTTCGGACCCCGACCTGCGAGAGCAGCTAAGCAATCGGGCCCGCGCGTTCGCCCGGCTGCATCTGCGTGAGCGGCAGGCGGAGCGCCTCGCTGACTTGCTCGAGTCCGTAGCCGACGAGTGATGATTCGGGATGCCCTCTCCACGAGTCTCTTCACGCGGTCGACACGATCAGCGCACAGACGACGGTTGGCGTGAGGGGTCACGAACATTCCAGCAGTCCAGTGCGAACCGGATGATCTCCGGTGCAACCTGGCTCCATGCGTCCGAAGCGGGTGGCTCCAGTTCTTCCGTCGACCACGATCGACGCAGATGGGCGACCGCAGCCAGGGCGTCGTCATCGGAATGCGCGTCCACCGCGACAAACCCAGGCTTCGCCGCCGCAAAGTCCGCGAGTGCATCGCCGGTTCGCTTCATGGTCACCGCGAGCCGCGGTATCGGCAAGGTGAGGTACTGGATGGCCTTACTGGGCAGTTGGGCAGGGTTCTTGTTTCCGACGACGATGGCGCCGTCAAACCCGCGGGCGAGCCTGCACGCTTCACTCCACTTCACAGGCTTGCGTAGTTCAATCGCTACGTGTGAATCCTGACTCTGAAAGGACTGGTGAAACGCGTCGCCGAAGTTCGTAAGCTGGACTCGCCGAAGTCCTGCTACGCGTCGCAAACGCGAGAGCCACTCCGGGAGAGCGAGACGCGCCCAGTACATGTTTCCGAAGTGCACGAGACGCAACTCGTCGCTTGACTCGTTGCTCGCCGGGGGATCACCTACTTCGGGTGGAAGCTTCACTTCCTGGTATCCGTTTGGACGACACAGAAAGGGAAGGTGTGGAAACAACTGTCTCAGCGCGGCGGCCTGGGGTGCGGTCGTCACGATGCCGCCGGCAGCGTTGCGCCATAGAAACGATTCCGCGCGCGTTCTGCGCCAGTGTCGCACTCGCGATTCCGGGTTCTTGAACGTTAGGCCCCAGGGATCGCCGACGTCCACGACGTAGGGGATCCCGTGACGGACGAGGCGCTTCGATGCGTAGTACAGGGGTGAAACCGGGGAGCCGATCAGCAGTGCCCCGGAACCGGTTGGAGTCCATCGAGAAAGCTGCCACATCGCCAAGGGCTCCCACGGGTCCAGCAGTACCGGCTTGAACATCCTCAGACCTGCAGGAACCCTGTGTGCATCCGACACCTGGTGCACGGTGCAACCGAACCCCTCTTCGAGGGCGGCAGCGAGGATGCGTGTGCGCTCCGCGCGCGGGGAGAACGGTCCGATGTCGTTACAGAACGAGACCACGACAACCTGAGGGCCGGACTTCAGGGCTGCGGATGGCCGTGCCTCAGCCGTCGCGTCGGGAGGAATCACTTGCTGGCGCGCGAGTCTACAGCCGCCACCGCGGGCCGAGCCTCCGTGGGGGGCGGCGTGCTCGGCGTCCTTACGGCCCGAATCAGGGTCCGGACTTCGCCGGCAACCGCGGGCGCCATGAGGCGCACACCGATGCCATAGACCAACAGACCCAGGGCGCCCTCGGCCACGACCAGGAGCAGGCCGAGGGCGGTCCCGTGGCTCGCAGCGTGCACCACGAGCGTCTCGGTCGGCAGGAGCACTGCGGCGGCGATCAGTGCCGCTGCGCATGCGGGCCAGATCATCGGGAGCGTGGCCTTGATCGGTAGTCCCATCGTTCGGCGGGCTCTGGCGAGGGCGTAGCCGGCGGCTACGACGGCATCAACCGACAACCCCGCCGCGACACCGGTCAGGCCGAACGGCAGCAGCGCGAACATTGCGGCCGCGCCACAGATCACGGCGACAACGTTGACTCGCGCCCAGTCGGCGGGCCGTCCGCTGCCCCTGAACCCCTCCCCGACGACGTTCGCCAGGGCGCGCCCCGGGACGAACAGACAGAGCGCCGCCACGGCCTCGCCGGCCTCGGCCCATGTGGGGCCAAAGAGCAGAATCGCCAGCGGCTTGCCTAACGGGAGCAGGAGGAGACCCACCGGGAGTGCGCACACCGCCATCAAGCGGAGCGAGCGCAGGAAGGCTGCCTGGAACCGGGACCGGTCGTCTGAGATGCGAGCGAAGGCGGGGAACAGGACGTAGGAGGTCCCGGCAAGCAGGAACCCGTACGAGGTTCCCACCATCCTGATCGCATATTGGAATTGGCCCAATGCGCCTGCGCCAACGAAGCGCCCGATCACCGCGATCGGAATCTGCTCGCCCAATCGACGCACGATACCCCCGGCCAACACGTGCCTGCCGTAGGCAACGAGCTCGCGCCACATCGCAAACGACGCCAGCCCGAGGGTCGGCCGCCATTGGACCAGCAGCCATGAAAGCGCGAAGTCGGTGAGCACTTGCGCATAGAGCCCGATTACGAGTCCCCAGACGCCCAGACCGCCTGCGGTCGCGATGATCGCACCGGCGCCGAAGGCGATCGCCGCCACCGGCTCGACGACGACGCGCCGAAGGAAGGAGAAGCGTCGCTGCAGCAGCGCATTCGGCACACTGCGAGCTGATTGAAGGAAGAGGACTCCCGAGGTTGCTGCAGCGACCCCGCCGACCGTGCTGCTTCCGAAGAAGGCTCCGATCAGCGGGGAGCTGGCCAATGCGAGCAGGCCGAACCCGGCCCCGGCCACCACCGTGGCGATCGCCGCGGTGGCCGCAGCCTCTTCGAGACGGTCGCGGCGGTGGATGACTGCGGCTGACATCCCCGAGGCAGAGAGAAGAAATCCGATCCCGACCAGGATTGTCCCGGCTGCGTAGTGCCCAAGCTCGTCTGGTGTGACCAAGCGCGCCAGGACAACGAAAGCAGCCAGGTTGAGCGCTCGGGAGAGGACGAACCCCACACCGGAAAAGCCCGCGCCCTTGACAACCGTTCCCGTAAGGTTCTTAGGGACCTCCGGGGTGCTCATGGTGGCGAGCGCTTCGCCGGGCGTGTCATCGTGGTGATTGTCATCGAGGCGCCAAAGCCGGCCGCTAGGCGCCTCAAAGCCTAGACATGCTCGCCACGGCCCAAGCCGCCTGGGCTCTGAGGTAAGTTGCGCTCCGTGCGCCGCCCGCCCAGCCTGACGTCCAGTATGCCGGGGTCTGAGGGCACGGCTGGCCGTGGACGTTGAGATCAGTGGGAGTCACGCCGCACAAGGGGGGGAAGCTGACGGTGGTGACGCTCATGGACATCATCGGCATAGCCGGCGGGGGGGAGCGCCTCGCGATGGAGATACTGAAGCGGCTCGATCCGGACCGGTTTGACCGAGTTCTCTGTGTAAGCAGGTGGGAGCCCGATCAGGAGGGCGGTCCAGAGGGGGTGGCTCAGCGCGCGGCTCTGGATGAGCTGCACGAATCCGGGGTGCGCTTCCTCGGGCTGAAGCGGAGCTCGGCGGCCGCCGTATGGTCCTGGCGCCCGCTGGTCTCGCTTCTGCGCCAGGAGCCCGTTGACATCTTGCACGCCCACAAGTTCGGCTCCAACGTTTGGGCATCGGTGCTGGGGACGCTCGCCCGCACCCCTGTGGTAATCGCGCACGAGCACAGCTGGTCGTACGAGGGCGGCACGATGAGGCGATTCCTAGACCGCTATTTGATTGCGCGACACGTCGATGCCTTGGTGGCTGTCTCTCGGGAGGATCGGCGGCGGATGATCGAGGTGGAGGGAATCAACCCGGAGAAGATCCGGTTCGTTCCCAACGGCATTCCGGCCATGCCGCAGCATCGGACTCACGATGTCCGTGCGGAGCTCGACATCGGCAGTGAGGATCCCGTGATTGGCGCCGTTTCCCGATTGCGGTGGGAGAAGGCCTATGAGGAGCTCATAAGGGCCGCGGCGTTGCTGAGGTCGGAATTCCCGCGCCTGCGGGTATTGATCGCCGGCGGCGGCAGCGAGAAGCCCCTCCTTGAATCGCTGATCGACGAACTGGGACTCGACGGGACGGTGACGCTGCTCGGGTACCGCCCGGACGTCCCGGACATCCTCGAGGCCCTGGACGTAGCTGTTTCCTCGTCAGTGTTCGAAGGCAGCCCGCTCTCGATCATGGAGTACATGGAGGCCGGGAAGCCCGTCGTCGCCACTCGCGTGGGAGGTGTGCCGGACCTGATCGAACACGGAGTCCACGGCCTGCTCGTGGAGCCGCGGGACCCGAACGCCCTTGCCGCCTCGGTCGGAGAGCTCCTCCGCGATCCGGATCGCGCGGCCGAGATGGGTAGACGCGGCCGCCAGCGACGGCGCAGCGAGTTTGACATCGACGTCACCGTAAGCACGGTCGAGGGGCTCTATGACGAGCTCTGGGCCGCCGCGCGAGCCTGATCGGCAATCCACGGGGGCTGAGCGGCGTGTGGCAGACGCCGCGGCCAACCGTCCAGAGGGGGCTATCCGTCCAGGTGAGATGACTCCCGTGACGGCCCTCGCGGCCCTGGTCGACGGGGCCTGTGATGGGAACTACACGGCTGCCGATCATCGCCCTGTCGCTCGTTCTCGTCGTCGGCGTCGCCGTGTCGGCGCTTGCCGGGCCCCGCAGCGGCCCCAACGCGGGCGCAGGGAAGCGCCACGGCAGTCACGTGCGGGCGTCGGGTGAACGGACCGCTGGACACCACCCGAGAACCCACAACTTCAATCTCACGCGTCGGAGAAGCAACCACCTCCCGAGGGTGCGCCTCTCCTGGGCAAAGCCCAAGGACCGAGCCAAGGTCTCCGGCCAGTTGATCGAGCGCGCGCACAACTGCATCGCCGAAGTGAAGTCGACCCTGCGCATCGACCACGTCAGCTTCTATCGGGATGGCAGGCGACTGAACACGCAGCGACACGCCCCCTATTCCTGCGTCTGGGACACCACCAAAGCGGCCGAGGGGAGCTCACATACTCTTAGAGCCGTTGCCCACGACAGGCTTGGCAACCGCGCATCGGCACGGGTCAGAGTGACGGTTCACAACCCCGACACCACCCGACCACAGACCACGATCACCGGTGGACCCTCAGGGACGACCGCTACCGACAGCGCCACCTTCTCCTTCGGCTCCTCCGAGGCAGGCTCGAGCTTCGAGTGCCGCTTCGACGGCGGATCGTGGAGCTCGTGTTCGAGCCCTAGGGCCTACGCCGGACTCGCCGACGGTCCTCGTAGCTTCGACGTTCGCGCCACGGACGGCGCCGGCAACACCGACGCCACCCCGGCCAGCCGCAGCTTCACGGTCGATACGTCGCCTCCTACTGTCTCTTGGACTACACCTCAGGACGGAGACGCGATCTCCGGGCTGCTAACGGCGAGCGCTCATAACTGCGTTGTCGCAGCAAGCTCGAGCGCCGGCATCGACCACGTGAGCTTCTATCTAGACGGCGGGCTGCTGAACACCCAGCAGGATGCCCCCTATACCTGCGTTTGGGACACCACTCCAGCGGCCGAGGGCAGCTCACACACGCTGGAGGCGGTCGCCTTCGATGCGAACGGCAATAGCGCTTCGGCGTCCGTCAGCGTGATCGTCGATAACGCAGATACCACCCCGCCCGAGACCACGATCACGGGCGGGCCGTCTGGGACCATCGCCACCAGCAGCGCCAGCTTCTCGTTCAACTCCTCAGAGGGGGGCTCCACCTTCGAGTGCCGCTTCGACGGCGGATCGTGGAGCTCGTGTTCGAGCCCTAAGGCCTACAGCGGGATCGGCGACGGGGCCCACAGCTTCGACGTTCAGGCTACGGATGCGGCTGGCAACACCGACACCACGCCGGCCAATCGCAGTTTCTCCGTCGACACCGCCACTCCCGATACCTCCCCGCCCGAGACCACGATCACGGGCGGGCCCTCGGGGACGATCACCACCGACAGCGCCAGCTTCTCGTTCAGCTCCTCGGAGACGGGTTCGAGCTTCCAATGTCGTCTCGATAGCGGAGCCTGGGGATCTTGCGTCTCGCCCAAGGCCTACAGCAACCTTTCTGACGCCGCCCACACCTTCGCTGTCAGCGCAACGGACGCCGCCGATAATGCTGATGGCACTCCGGCGACGCGCTCCTTCACGGTCGATACCGGTGGTGGACCTGGCGGCGCCGGGTACCCTTCGCTCGCCCCGGTCGATTGGGATGGCGACTTCGATTCCGGCTGCCAGCTGACGGGATCGGGCCCCGGTGCGTGGGACGGCAACGAGACAAACGCCGACTACGCCGGCAGCTCGACGACGATTGAGCGAAACGAGGTGGGCGAGGGCCAATGCGCCGCGAAGTTCATGAACTCCGCGTCGAGCCACCAGACCCGCGCTGAACTTCAGCGTTCCGCCACCGGGGCCGACCCTGAGTTCACCTACGAGGTGCTGATGCGCGTGCCCTCGGGCCAGACGTTCCCGAAGGGTGCCTCCATCACCCAGACCAAGCAGGAGCCAAGCAGCAGCGGCGATGCCTGTTACAACGGCGGATGGCAAATATCCGACGGCACGGGCGCCAGCGGCGGCGGGCTCGAGCTGCGGACCGTGTCCGCGTGCACACAGCCTGTGACGAACGGGATCCGGACCTTCCCGGTCGGTGTCCTGCCCCGCGACCAGTGGTTCGCGCTCAAGGTGCACGAAAAGTTCTCCAACGACCCCCAGACGGGATTCGTCCAGGCCTGGAGGGATGCCGACGGTCCCGGCCCAGGCGGCTACGTCGAGGTGATCCCGAAGACACACATCGACAACGAGGTTGGCCGCCGCGTGCGCCTGCGCATCGGCTCTTACCGGCAGGCCACTGACCACGCCACCACCATTTACATGGACGGCGTCCACCTCGACTGCGTTTCCAGCTGCTGACGCACTCGCGGGATAGCCGCGTCCACAGAGGCAGGATCTTCCGTCTGGCCCGCATCTCTTCCCTCTGGCCCCCATCATTCGTCCAGGCAGCCTGAGCTGATCTGAAGGTCACAGGAACCGCGGCCGAGGACGCGGGTGATGCATGTCGCCCGCCTCCCGCTCGCCCTCGCCGCTTCGGCGTTCCTGTTGCTGCTCGTTGTGGCGATCACCGCGCTGCGCCCGCCGGCGTCGGCGTCGGCCTCCTCCGCTCGCTGCGGCGGGGCGGAAGAGGGAACCGGAGCAGGCGAAACCCTCGAGGGCACAGCCGGCAACGACCTGATCAAGGGCCGGCGTGGCAACGACTTGATCAATGGCCAGCGTGGCGACGACTGCCTGCGCGGAGGCCGGGGTGGCGACACCGTCAACGGCGGGGGCGGGCGCGACCGACTCAAGGGAGGCAAGGGCCGTGACAGGTTGGCGGCGCGGGACGGCCAACGCGACATCGTTCGCTGCGGAAGGGGCAAGGACCTGGCCAGCGTGGATGCCAAGGACAAGATTCAAGGCTGCGAGCGCACGAGGCGTCGCCACGGCGGCGGAAGCCACGGCGGCGGCGACGGTGCCGGTGCCGGATATCCCTCCCTGGCCCATGTCGATTGGGACGGCGACTTCGACTCCGGTTGCCGGCTTGTGGGATCGGGCAGCGGGGCATGGGACGTCAACCTGACGAACACCGACTACGCGGGCGGATCGACGACCCTGAAACGGGGCATGGGCGGTCAAGGGCGGTGCGCCGCCAAGTTCACCAACCGCGCGTCGCATTCGATGGTCCGCGCCGAGCTCGAGCGCTGCTGCCACCGGCGCCCACCCCCAGTTCACCTACGAGATGCTCGTCCGGGTGCCCTCCGGCCAGACGTTCCCGAAGGGTGCCTCCATCAGTCAGACCAAGCAGGAGATTCGCGGCGGTCGCGGGTGCTACAACGGGGGCTTGGGCATAGCGGACCGGACGGGAAGCACCGGCGGGACCCTTGAGCTGCGCACCGTCTTCGCATGCAGAAGTAATGGGTTGCGATCGTTCGCGCTTGGTGCGCTGCCCCGCGGTAGGTGGTTCGCGCTCAAGGTGCGTGCAAAGTTCTCGAACAATCCTCGTGTTGGATTCGTCCAGGCGTGGAAGGATTCCGATGGCCTCGGCGGAGGTGGGTACGTCGAAGTGGTGCCGAAGACGCATGTTGACAACGAAACGGGTAGGCACGTGCGACTGCGCGTGGGCTCGTACCGTCAGCCCACCAACCACCGGACGACCATCTACATCGACGGTGTCCACGTCGATTGCGCCTACCACTGCTGACGACTCCAACGGGCCGTCCAGCCGGCGGCGTCAACGCCGTTCGCAACAGTCAGGCTCGGCCGTGACTGGGCTACTGCGTCTGCGCTGACGCTGCAGACTCCGGAGAGCCAGCCGAGTTCTCAGTTCGCCTTAGGAACTCGACCACCAGGTTCCCCTGTTCCTCGGTTAGGTGACGTCTCCACTTGCCGGAGGGGTCGTAGAAGCCCATCGCGCGGACGATCCGCTCGAATCGGGGTGTCCAGTCGAGCTCCGCGAAGTCGCAGATCGCCTTCATCGTTGCCTCGGGATACCTAATCAGGTCCTCGTAGGTGAGCTCGTGGGAGCGTTCGGGAAACAGGGCCATGTTCGCGGCGATGTCGTCCAAGTCCAGTCGCATCTTGAGAGCGACGGAGAGAAAGGGCCCCCCGCCGAGCTCTCGCCAGACCTCGAGATAGGAGGGCGGCACCTTTCCCCACTGCCACTCTTCGCTGTCGGGTGGGCTGGTCACGTCGAGCCATCCGGCTTTCACCCAGGAGCTGACGACCGACCTCGGCTCGCGGCGGAGCGAGATGAACAACGCATCGGGATAGATGCGATCGAAGTATGCGATCCGAGACCAGCCGGTCACCTTGACCAGCAATCGGCTCTTGTGCTGGAACCTCAAGATCCTCGTCGTTGCCCGCCGTACGGGATCGATCCCGCTTACGGGAACATCTGCCGCGGTAAGCGCCCGCTCGCGACGAGAGAACCCGTGTAGGTAGTGGTCCCAGAACCGGTAGGCCTCGAACGGCTTGGGAAAGGCGGTCAGGTGTTTGATCCGGGACGGCAGCGGCCATCGATAGAGCGCCGAGAACAGCGATAGCCAGGTCTGCGTGGGGAGGGTCTCGTTGAAGGTGGACAGCCAACCGACGTCTTCGTGAAGGGCGAGCAGGCGGTGCAGCAAAGTGGAGCCGCAACGCCCGGTGCCGACGAGCACGATCGGTCTGGAATTCGTCGACGAGCTCATCGCTTGGCCCGCCGTGCCGCCCGGCGAGCGGCGGCCACGAGCGTCCACGCCGGGCTGGACTTGAGGCCCCGCACGAGGGGCGATACCTTGAGGCGAAGGCGGCGTCCGTCGTCGCCGCGGACGACGACGAACCGCGGCCAGTCCAACGGTCCCGTGGGCGGCCGATAGCGTCCGGGGAGCGTGCCGGTTGCCGCTGCATAACCCGCGCGCGCCGTGGCTTCGACCACCCGCTGGTCATAGTCACCGTACGGATACGAAAGGGACAGACAGGTTCCAAGCCGGCGCTCGATTTCGTCCCGAGACTCACGCAGCTCGGCGTCGAGCGTCTCCTGGTCGAGCGCCGGCAGCCGTGGATGGGAGCGTGTATGAGAGCCGATCTCCCACCCGGCCCCAACGAGGCGCTCCAGCTCCTCCCACGACATCGGCACGAGCTCCGCCTGAGTGTTCGCCGTCGAGCCAGTGGTCGATGCCTGGCCAGGCCATCGGCTGCCCGGATCCGACGAACGCCGTGGGTGCGAAGACCGTAGCCGGGAATCCTGCCTGCGAGAGGATCGGCAGCGCCAGCTCGATTACCGAGCGGTAGGCGTCGTCGAAGGTGATCGCGAGGGTCTTGGATGCCGCGGGCCGGGTAGCCGCCTCGTGGAACGTGACACCGTGGTAGCCCCGGTCCGCGAGCAGCGTGACGTGCTCCTCCAGATGCTGTGGGGTGATCGAAAGCGAGGCCGGCCAGCGCTCGCTCACCGCGTGGTAGCAGAGGACGAGTGAATCCGTCAAACCCTGGCCGGACCTTGGGGCGACCGAGCGATAGCCAGGAGCGCCGGCCCCAGTCCGAGCAACAGCCAGAGCTCCTTGGCGATCGTCCTTGATACGAAGAAGTCGGATGCCAGGACGCCAGCCATGGCAACGAAGAGGGCGCGAGCGATCATCTCCATGGTGGGATCTCCCTTGCGGGCGAAGGCGTGCACTGCCTTGAGAGTGCAGTAGAGGCAGAGCGCCACCACCAATAAGAACAGGGCCAGCCCGATGATCCCTAACTCCGACCAAATCTGGAGGTAGGTGTTGTGCGCGGCCTTGGGGGTTCCGACGATGAACTGGCCGCGGTCGATCGCGCCGGGTTGGAGCAGGTAATGCACCGATGAGACGCGAAAGTTTCCGGCTCCGACGCCCTCCACGGGATTGGCCTCCACCATGCGCCAGCCGACTTGCCACAGGTCCAGCCGGCCGGCACCGCTGCCGACGCTGGATACGTGAGCCCTGAGCTCCGGCGAAGCCACGTTGTTGTAGTAATCGACCCCTGCGACGGCGACGATCACGGCAACGACGAGTAACCGCCCCCGCCAGCGGGCGCCGACGACGATGAAGGCGGCCAGGGCGACGGCCAGGGCTATCAGCCCGCCTCGCGACCCCGTCAGGAAGATGCCAGCGGCGCAGAGTGCCGCCGCGCCCAGGGCCGCCGGACGTGCCAAAGGCAGGTGCCTCAGTGCGGCCGCGAGCCCGAGACTCAACACGAGAGCAGCCACCAGGATCGCTGCCAGCTCGTTGGGATCGCTGATCGAACTGGACAGACGTGCCGTGGCTCCTGCACTCGGGGCAGCAAACAGCAGGCCGTAGAGGGCATCGACGGACGCGCCGGCCACGAATGCGGCAACAAAGCCGATCGCCTGCTTGGGCGTGCGAACGGCCGTGAAGATGATCAGGAACAGGATCGCGTTCAGCGCCAGCCGAGTGAACTCCGACACAGCCTCGCCAGAGTCCTCCGCCCAGAGTGTGCTGAGCGCGACCCAGCCCATGAACAGCACGAGCACGTAGGTGAGCCCCGGGTGCGCTGACGTGAAGTCCGACGTTGCATCTCGCCGAGTGGCCAGCGTCGCGACCCAGGAGACTGCGAGCAGCAGCCCGGCGATCTTCGCGACGCTGAGTCCTGGGCCCGCGACGCTCGGCACCTGAGCGACGAAGCTGAGCAGCGTAAACAGGATCAGGCCGACGTAGAGGTCGGAGAGCATGAGGAGAAAAAACCCGAGGCTGAGCGCAGCCGCAATCGCAAAGCGTGGGTCGATGCCGGCCAGCAAGCCGACACAGGCAGCGGTCGTCGCCGAGGGTGGCGGGCACCCCCAATCTGCCGACGCGCGAAAGGGCTGGCACAGCCGGATTCTCGCAGCCGCGTAAGGCGGAGGACCCCGGTGGGAACGACAGGCAGCTAGCGCTCTAGGGGCTGGCGCTCGGCGGCCGGTACGCCCTCCCGCTCGGGCGCGCCGTCTTCCCGGGGCGGCGGCGTGGCGCGGGGTTGGCGTCCCGCGTAGTAGTGGTACTCCGATCGCCGCGGCCTTGGGGTGCCGACCACCGCGAACCCGGCCGGCCTGACGCCGTTCTCGGCCAGCAGCTCTCCAAGTTGCGTGAGCTTTCTCAGGTGGGTCCTGCCGATCCCGGCCACGAGCACCACGTCGTCGACGTAATCGACCAATGGCAGGGTGTCGATGACGTCGGTGAGGGGAGGGGAGTCGATGATCACGTAGTCGGCCAGCCGGCGCGCCTCGGCGATCAGCTCACGCGCTGATGGGAGCGCGAACAGGTCGCTGATCCAGCCGCCCTCGTAGTCGGCCAGCAGGATGCCGAGATTGGATCCGAAGGTGGGCGTGGTGGCCAGCGCGTCCTGGAGCGCGACGCTCTCCACCAGGACGCTCGCCACCCCGTATTTCGATTGGAGGTTCAGTGCCGGCGCGATCCCAGGCCGCCGCAGGTCGGCCTCGATGAGGATCACGTTGTGGCCCGCAGTTGCCAGCGACGACGACAGGTTGATCGCCGTCGTGGTCTTTCCTTCTGAGGGAGAGGACCCGGTGACGAGAATCGCGTGCGATCCCGACTTCGAGCCTCGGCGCGAGACTGCCAGCGTTCCCCGGAGCGTGCGATAGGCCTCAGAGGTCGCCGGCGAGAGCTCCAGCGGGCCGAGCGGCCGATCTCGAGAGCGAGAGTCGCGTGGGATCCGGGCGAGGATCGGGAGCCGGTACAGGCGGCGGAGCTGCTCCTCGCGGCGAAGGCGCGGGTCCATCGCCTGGGAGGCGAACGCCGCGCCGACGCCCAGCACCAAGCCCGCCAGGAGACCCCCGGCGATGCTGAGCATGGGCCGCGGCGAGACGGGGCTCGTTGGGGTATCCGCCTTGACCTCCACACGCAGGCTCGCCTCGGAGCCGCTTCGCAGGTTCTCGAGCGTCGAGATCGTGGCCCGGAGCGCGGCCGGATCGCCGGTTCCCTGTCTGAGGTTGTCCACGAGCCTGGGCAGCCTTTGGTCGATTGCGTCGTGGAGCTGCTCGGTCTGGTTGGCGGCCGCCTGGGTCGCGAACGCGTTGGCGAGTTCTTGGGCCTCCTCGGGTGAGCCGGCCTCCGCGGTGACGGCGACGATATTGCTCGACGCGACCGGTTCGGCGTTCACCTTCCCGAGCAGGCTCCGAGCACTGTCGGAAGATCCCAGCTTCTCCTTGACGCGGTTGGCGACGTCGATGTTGGCCACCAAGCGGGACGCCGTGGTCACGTCTCGAGTTGGATCGGAGGAGGACGGGATCAACCCCGGCAGGCCAACCAGGGGCGTGTCCGTGCTCGCAATCGGAGTCACCAACAGGTCGGCCTCGGCCTCATAGACCTTGCTCGCCGTGAGCACGTAGAGGATCGCGATCCCGGTGGTTATCGCGACCGCCGCGACCACGATCCAGATCCGCTCGCGCAGGGTCTCGACGTAGCGCCGGAGGCCGATCTCCTCCTCCGGTGGCTGGATCCAATCGGCAGCCGGCGCGCCTGCTATGCCGGGGGGTGAGCCCGTCCTCCATTCGGACCGCATTGTTGCATTGGTGGCGGGCGCCGCGAGCCATACCCGCGACTCGACCGTCGATCTCATCTACGCTCGCCCGCGTGCGGCTGGCCGTATATACGGATTACGCCTACCACCGCGTGGGACGGGAGGTGTTCGCCGAGCGTGCCTTCGCGCTGTTCCTGGGTCGTCTGGCGGGAGCGTTCGACCGAATGGTGCTGGTCGGACGCGAGGCCCCCGCCTCCAGCCAAGCTCGCTACGCGGTTGGAGCAGGGATCGAGTTGGTGTCGCTCCCCTACTACCGGCGGCTGTCCGAGCCCGGGGCCGTGTTGCGCTCCTCGGCCCAATCGATGGGCAGGTTCTGGCGCGCCCTGGACGACGTGGACGCCGTCTGGCTGCTGGGCCCGCACCCCCTGGCGATCGTCTTCGCGGCGCTGGCGGCTGCACGGCGAAGGAGGGTGGTGCTCGGGGTGCGCCAGGACATGCCCGCCTACGTCGCGTCCCGACATCCCGGGCGGCCCTGGCTCCGGCTGGCGGCCGCGGTGCTCGAGGCCATCTGGCGTGGCCTTGCCCGCGCTGTTTCCGGTCATCGTGGTCGGCCCCGAGATCGCCGCTCGTTACGGCGGCGCCAGGTCGTTGCTCGAGATCACCGTCTCCCTTGTCGACGAGCGCGACCTCGTGCCGCCCGAGGTGGCGCTCCAGCGCGCTTATGGAAACGAGCTCCGGGTGATCAGCGTGGGCCGGCTGGAGGCCGAGAAGAACCCGCTCCTGCTGGCCGACGTGCTGGCCCGCTTACGGGAGGGCAACGATCGCTGGCGGCTGATCGTGTGCGGCGAAGGCGCCATGCAGCCCGAGCTCGAGGGCCGCCTGCGGCAGCTGGGCGTCGCCGAACGAGCTGAGCTCCTCGGCTATGTCCCCTACGGCCCCCGGCTGCTGGCCCTGTATCGCGACAGTCACGCCCTGCTGCACGTGTCGTTCACCGAGGGCCTTCCACAGGTGCTGGTGGAAGCGTTCGCCGCCGGCCTGCCCGTGGTCGCGACCGACGTCGGTGGGGTGGGGAAGGCGGTTGGGGACGCGGCTCGCCTGGTTCCGGCGGGCGATCCCGCCGCCGCCGCCTCGGAGCTACAGGCGATCGCCGCCGACGACGGCCTGCGTGAGGGGCTCGTCCGTGCCGGGCACGAGTACGCTGCCGCGCGGACGGCGAGCGCCGAGGTGACCCGCGTGGCGGAGTTTCTCCGCGGCGCCTAGCCCGTTGCGATTCTCGGCATGCGCCGGTTCGACGCCGAGCTCCGAGTACACGGCAAGGGTCTTCTCGACCATCCGATCGAGTGTGAACCGCTGAGCGAAGCGGCGCTTCGCCTGGCGGCCCAGCGACGCGGCGAAGTCCGGTCGCGCCAGTAGTCCAGCGAGCGCCGTGGCCAGGGCGGTCGAGTCGCCCGGTGGGACGAGCACCCCGGTCGCCCCGTCTGTGATCGCCTCGGCGGTGCCGCCAACGTCGGTGGCGACGATCGGAAGCCCCATCGACATCGCCTCAAGGATCGTGTACGGGAAGCCCTCTGCATGGGCGGGATTGACGAAGATGCTCGACTCGGCGAGCACTCCGGCGGGGCCCCTGGTGGCGCCCAGCAGCCGAACCGCGTGCTCGATCCCCAGTTCGGCCGCCGCTTCCTCGATCGCCTCTCGCTGCTCGCCGTCCCCCGCGATCGCCAGACGGGCAGTGGGGTGGGACTCGAGCACTCGGGGCATCGCCTGGACAAGGGTCGGGATGCCCTTGGACTCGCGGAGCTCGGCGACCGTGCAGATCACCGGTCCTTCGGAGCGAAGCTCGGTGACGGCGGGATGGGTGCCGTTGCGCTGCACCGGCGCGATCCCGTTGTGGACCGTCCTCGTGCGATCCGCCGGACCGATCTGGCTCGCCAGTCGTCGCTCCGCTTCAGAGACACACAGGACCCTGGTCGCCAGCCGGGCCAGGGACCGCTCAACCAGTCGATGGCCGGCCCTCTGGGAGGTGTGAGCGAAGCGGTTGTCGAAGGCGTAGTGGTGGGGCGTGAAGACGAGCGGCGTCGAGGGGGACGCGAGCCTCGCCAGCCGGGCGACCGCGCCGCCCTTGGCGCCATGGGCGTGGATCAGGTCTGGTCGAAATTTGCGCACGATCCGCGCCAGCTTGGTCGCCGCCGTAAGGCCCCCGAAGGGCGCGACCCGGCGGGTCATCTCCAGGGGGATGAGCTCGGCGCCGAGCTCGTCTTGGCGCTCGGTCAGCGGTCCGCAGATTGCGATCTCGTGACCGCGCTCGGCGAGCGCGGTGCTCAACCGCACCACGTGGTTGAAGACCCCCCCGCGGTCTGGTTGCAAGACCATCAGCATCCTCGCCATTAGAAGCTCCACCTCCCTCTTGGGGCCGGTTCCACACGCCGGCCGCGTTGCCGCGCAGCCGCCTGATCTGGCGTCTCGCCATCCACTCCTAGGTAGTGAACCCATTACGGAGTAGTAAGTAGCGGACCGGCAACGAGAAGCACCGGCAGGGACGAAGCCGCCCCTGGACGAATGTCCAGGAAGCTCCAGGTGGCCTAGGGGTCGTTCCAGCGCCGGTCGCCAAGCGCGAAGAAGCTGACCTCCTGCAGCTTCGCGAACGCCGCGATTCGCTGGGCGGCGCTGTACAGCGGGTGACAGGCCGTGAGCACCAGCCGCTCGTACCCGACCTTGTGGACGATGTTGACGGCAGAGTCGTCGACGACCCTGGTCTTCTGGACCCGGTAGGCGAAGTTGGCGTAGGGCATGTTGACGTCGATCTCGTCGCCCGGCTTCAGCTGGTCGAGATGCCGGAACGGGGCCAGGTAGGTGGTGCGATGGCCGGCGAACGCCGTCGTTCCCCCCTGGCCCGGGAATGGCGTGTCCGGATAGTGGCCCGGCCCCTTCTGGAGGCTCGCGGTGTCGGTGCCCTGGACAGCCACCACGTCGACATCGATGCTGGGAATCTGGATCCGCCCGATCCCCTCGCCGGTGTTGACGCGCTTCGCGAACAGGCCAGCCAGGATCTGGACCTTCTTGCGGATCTCGGGGACGCGCGCGACCTTGCGCAGGTCCGCCCTGGCCGGGAATTCTGTCTCCAGGTCGGCCAGCTCGTCCTCGGCCTTGCCCTGCTGGATCGAGCCGTAGACGGTCGACACCGGCTCCTTCCAGGCCAGGGTCGTCGCCACGTCGGCGAGCACCACCAAGCCGGCGGTGATCAGCGTCACGGACAGGATGCGAAGCGCCCGGCCCATGGCGTCAATGATTGCGGACCGGCGCCCGCCGCGGCGGTGCTTCTCCGCGGGGTCGGCGCGTGCGAGACTTCGCGCCCCGTGAGCGAGCCCCCCGCGCAACGGATCGCCTCCTACCAGGCCGACCCCGAGCAGGTCGGGCGCGTCCTGCTCCTGTACTCCGGGGGGCTCGACACCTCGGTGATGGTGCGGTGGATCCAGGAGCGCTACGGGGTCGAGATCGTCACGCTGACGGTCGACCTCGGCCAGCCCGGGGAGGACTGGGAGGTCGTGGTCGCGAAGGCGCGGGAGCTCGGGGCGCTTGACGCGATCCTCGTCAACGCCCGCGAGGAGTTCGCCTACGAGTACGTGTTGCGGGCGATCAAGGCCAACGCGCTGTACGGCGGGGGGTATCCGCTGTTCACCGCCCTGGGGCGGCCGTTGATCGCCAAGCTAGCCGTCGAGCACGCGCGCCGCGCCGGCTGCGACACGGTCGCCCACGGCTGCACCGGGAAGGGAAACGACCAGGTGCGGATCGAGGCCACCGTGGCGACGCTCGACCCCGACCTCGGGGTGATCGCGCCGGTGCGCGAGTGGCGGATGGGTCGCGAGGAGGAGGTTGCCTACGCTCGCGAACACGGGATCCCAGTCAAGGGCGGTACCGAGGCTCCGCCGTACTCCATCGACGACAACCTCTGGGGGCGATCGTCGGAGGGCGGGGCGATCGAGGACCTGGACTCACCTGCTGGTGACGACGTCTTCCAGCTGGTTGCCCGTCCCGAGGACGCCCCGGACGAGGCCGAGTTGCTCCGGGTTGGCTTCGAGGGCGGCTGCCCCGTATCGCTCGACGGCGAGAGGCTCGGGCTGGTCGAGCTGCTGGAGCGGGCCGGCGAGCTGGGACGGCGTCACGGGGTCGGGATCGTCGACCAGATCGAGGATCGGGTGGTCGGGCTCAAGGTCCGAGACGTCTACGAGGTGCCGGCGGCGGCGATCGTCCTGCCCGCGCATCGCGAGCTCGAGAAGCTCGTCTCGACCATTCACCAGAACAACTTCAAACGGGCGCTCGAGGACAGGTGGGCGTACCTGTGCTACGCGGGCTTGTGGCACGAGCCGCTGCGCTCCGACCTCGATGCCTACATGAATTCGGCCAACGAGCTGGTCAGCGGCGAGATCACGATGAGGCTGTACAAGGGCTCCGCAACGCCCGTGGCGCGCAGCTCGCCCTACGCGCTATATGACCGCTCGCTCGCGTCCTTTGGCGAGTCCGGCGGTGATTTCAGCCAGGCCGCGAGCCCCGGCTTCATCGAGCTGTTCACCCTGCAGAGCCGGATGGCTCATCGCATCCGCGCGCGCGCGGACGAGAAGCGAAAGGATGGAGGGAAGGATTGATGGCAGCGATCTATGAGCTGATCGGTCGCCTGGTGGTGCGATTCATCCGGGTGCGCTACCGGCGCCAGATCCGGATGGCGCTGGGCATCGGCGTCGCGGGGATCGCCGCCGGCGCCTACCTGGTCGCAACCCGCCAGCCACCTGAGGGCTAGGGCGCATGAAAATCAGTTGCGTCGGCGGGGGGCCCGCTGGTCTCTACTTCGCGATCTTGATGAAGCGCCGCGATCCGGCCCACGAGGTGACCGTGTTCGAGCGCGACCCCGCCGGGATGACCTATGGCTGGGGGGTGGTGTTCTGGGACGACCTGCTCGACAACCTGCGCGCGCTGCGATCCGCAGTCGGCGAGCGAGATCAGTGACAACGCCTTTCGCTGGGAGGACCAGGTGATCGAGGTCAAGGGACGCCCCACCGCCCGCATGGGCGGGTACGGATTCAGCATCCGGCGCCAGGCCCTGCTCGACATCCTCGCCCAGCGGGCGCTGGAGCTCGGGGTCGAGGTTCGCTACGAGCGCCAGGTCGACCACCCCTCCGAGCTGGCCGACAGCGACCTGATCGTGGCCTCCGACGGGGTCAACAGCGGGCTGCGCCAGCTGCACGCCGATCGGTTCGTGACCAGGGTCGAGGTGGGCCGCAACAAGTACGTGTGGCTGGGCACCAGCAAGGTCTTCGACTCGTTCACCTTCCCGTTCGTGGAGACGGATGCCGGCTGGATCTGGTTTCACGCCTACGGCTTCGACCGCGACCGCAGCACCTTCATCGTCGAATGCTCCCCCGAGACCTGGGCCGGGCTCGGCTTCGAGCGGCTGGGGGCGACGGAGAGCCTCGCCCTGCTGGAGGGAATCTTCGAGCCCTACCTCGACGGCCAGTCGCTGATGACCCAGGGCCGAGGTCCGGAGCAGCCGATGCCGTGGCTCAACTTTCGGACCGTGACCAACCGCAGCTGGCACCACGGCAACATCGTGCTGATGGGCGACGCCGCCCACACCACCCACTTCACGATCGGCTCCGGCACCAGGCTGGCGATCGAGGACGCGATCGGCCTCGCCTCGAAGCTTGACCGGCGCGATCACCTGCAGCCGGCCCTCGAGGCATACGCGAAGGAGCGGCAGGCGGCGCTTCGCCTGCCGCGCAGCCAGGCCAGCTACAGCGCCCGGTGGTTCGAGCACGTCCCCCGCTACATCGGCCTCGACTCGGGCCAGTTCGCGAAGCCTGCTCCTGCGCCGCTTCTCGCGGCCGCTTGCCCACCTGCCCCCCCGCGCCTATTACCGCCTCTATGAGACCGCGAGGAGGTTCGAGCTGCTGCGGCGCCTCCGCAGCTGGATCGGCTCGAGGTCGCGCGATCACGGATGAGACATTTCGCCGGCGGGCAGACACTTGGCGCGTTCCTCGCCATATGCGCGAGGATCGCGCCAATCCCGGCCATGTGAGGAGCCTGCGAACCGTCTCGCATCGGGATCGCTGACGCGATCGTATGCGGCTCGTGCTGCCTTGCAAAAAACCTTGCAGGCTTGGGCTCCCCAATGGTGGCTTCATAACCTCCTAACGATTCGCTAGGATGCCGCGCTTGAACCGCCGAATCTTCCGGGTCACCCGGAAGGGCGGGGGAACCACTGAGGCACGCCCGTAGCTGGCGTCGCCTCGTGGGGCGAATCGCGGCCACCGTCGCGTAGCGCCAGTCCTTCGGCGCGAGCCCGTCAGCTAACCCCGTAGGCAGTAGAAGGATGTACCGCAGACAGGAGACAGTGCGCCGTACCTTCAGTGCCCGCCCGCGGGGTCGCCGCGGCCTGGCCGGCATCGCGATGCTCGTCGTTGGCGTCGGGCTGGCGATCCCGGTGACGCAGTCGGGGGCCCAGAGCATCGACGAGCTGAACGCCAGGATCGCCTCGGCCCAGTCGCAGGCCCAGGGCCTTGGCGCCGAGATTGACGCCAAGGAAGCCGAACTCGCCGCGGCGCGTTCCCAGGCGGCCGCAGCTGCCGCCCGCGAAGCCGAGTTATCGGCCGTCCTGGCCCAGGGCCAGCAACGCGAGGCGGAGCTCCAGGTCGAGGTCGAGCAGACCGAGTCGCACCTGGCCAAGACCCGGGCCCGCCTGCACCGCGCCCTCGACGAGTTGGCTGCCCGCTTGGTCTCGATCTACAAGGGAGACTCGCCGGACGCGACGGAGCTGTTGCTGAGCGCGAGGGGCTTCGACGACCTCGCCAACCGGGCCGAGCTGCTCGGCCGCATCGAAGAGGCCGACGCGACCCTCGCGGCCCGAGTGCGTTGGCTGCGCAACCAGGTGGCCGCCCAGCTCGCCCAGGTCAAGGAGGCTCGGGCGCAGGTCATCGCCTTCAACCGGCAGATCGCCGCCGCCCGGGACCAGATCGCCAGCGTTCGCGCCAACGCCGAGGCCCAGGCGGCCCAGCTCGAGCAGGCCCGCGCTGCCCAAGCGGCGGCGCTCTCCAGCCTCCAGTCCCAGGTATCCACCTGGGAGCAGCAGGTGCAGGAGGCTCAGCAAGTCTCGGCGGCGCAAGCTCAACAGACGGTCTCGAGCTGGTTCGGCGACTGGGCGATCCCACAGGCGATCGTGATGTGCGAGTCGGGCGGCAGCTTCGACGCCGTCAACCCGTCCTCGGGCGCCGGAGGCGCGTACCAGATCCTGCCCTCGACCTGGAGCCTCTACGGCGGCAGCGGCTCGCCGCAGGACGCCTCGCCGCAGCGCCAGAGCGAGATCGCCTCGCAGATCTGGGCGGACTCCGGGGCGAGCGCCTGGGAGTGCGCCCAGTAGCTCCCAGTTAGTGCGGCGCCCCCTCCGGCGCCTCGAGCCCACCCCCGCCGGTCGCTCGGGGTGCCGTGGGCAGCACGGTGCCGGGGGTGGCCGCCAGGTCGGCGATCGACTCCCCGCGCCATCCCGCCCGGGAGAGCGCCACGCAGGCGACGGCCAGCACCGCCAGGACGCCCGCCCCGGCGACCGCGTAGCTGGCGCGAGGGTTGAAGATCGCCGTCACGGCGCCCCCGATCACGAATCCCAGCCCCGGCATCGCCGTGGCCAGGGACTCCAGCAGCGAGATCACGCGGGCCTGGAAATCGGCGCGCGTCAGCTGCTGGACGGCGGTCATCAGGGCGACCCACTGGATCCCGTTTCCCGTGCCTCCGAGCGCCGATGCGAGGCAGGCGACGAGTAGCGTGGGCGCCGCCCCCGTGGCCAGATAGGCACAACCGATCGCCAGGGTGCTGGCCACAAGGAGGACGCGAAGCGGGGCGCGTCGCAGGACGGCGAACGCGAACCCGCCGACCACCATTCCGGCGCCCCAGCTTGCCAGCAGCGCGCCGTAGCCGGCGTCGCCGGCGTCCAGGGTGCGCTTTGCGAACACCACCTCGATCGGGATCACGATCGCGAAGAAGACGAAGGCCATCGCCTGGGCCGCGAGCAGCAGCCGGAGCTGCCGGTGGTCCCTGACGTAGCTCAGTCCCATCCGCAACCGCGTCTTCCACCCCGCCGCCTCGGCCCTGGCTCGGGGCAGGCCTGAGGCGGTGGCGAGCAGGAGCGCGACGGCGACGAAGGAGGCGGCATCGGCGAACAGGGCCGTGCGAGGGCCGGCGGTGGCGACCACCACGCCGGCCAGTGCCGGTCCGGCGGCCGCACCGGTCGTGAACCCGATGTTGAGCAGCGCGTTGCCCTCGCGCAGCAGTCCCCGCGGCCCCAGCATGGTTGCCGCGGCGGCGCGGGTGAGCGCGCGCCCCGAGACGGCGAGGGCGCCGGCCAGCGCCGCCAACACGATCACGGGCGGCAGTGAGAAATCGGTGGACAACACGGCCAGCCCTGCAAACGCTGCCCCCTGGACGACGTTCAGGGCCGGCAGGCTGATGCGGGTGTGGAGCGATTCCAAACGGGCGACGAGCGGCGGCGTCACCAGCGCGGGCGCGAACTGAAAGGCAAGGAACAGGGCGGCGACGGCCATCGGGCTGCCCGTCTGGTCGAAGACCAGGACGGCCAAGGCGATCTCTCCCAGCCAATCGCCCAGCTCGTCGACGAAGCGAACGATGGCCAAGCGGCGGAAGGCCGGGAGGCGAAGCGGGCGCAGCGCGGCGGGCACGACCGTACCTTAGACGCGCGGTCGTGCTAAGTTTCCGCCGGTTTCTGTAGTGTTTCGGAGGATGGCGTAGGCCTCTCAAGGATGGGCCTTTCACGGAAGAAAGGATGGGTCATGGGTTATCGCGGTCACTGAGCAACTGTCATAGCAATCAGTTGCAGCGCCCCCGCCAGGGCTTACAGCCGGCTTCTATCCGGCAAAGCTCTATCGAACTTTGGGGGCGTCCACTAGAACGTCAGGCGATGTCAGGGCGGCGGTTTCAAATCGGGAGCCGCGGGCCCTGCGTCGTACCGGCCGTCGCGTATTCGTGGATTCGCCGGTCGAGCGCCAGCTCGGTTTCGAAGTCCGCGTCCTCGCCATGACGGTAAGGGAGATCCTTGTCGACCAAGAGCTCGGCAAGGATCTCGACGTATGTGGGGTCGAGTTGCGTGCCGGCCGAGCGGCGCAGCTCGGCGATCGCCTCGAAGGTGCTGACCGGTCGCCGGTAGGAGTCGCGCGCAGTGAGCACGTCGTACGTGTCGGCAACGGCGATCACCTTTGACAGCGCCGGGATCTCGCTGTCATGCAACCCCAGCGGGTAGCCGCGGCCGTCGGGGCGCTCGTGATGGGCGAGGATGATGTCGCCCACCGGCTGGTAGCCGTCGATCTGGGAAACGATGCGCGCCCCCTCATAGGGATGCTTTCGGATCTCCACCCAATCTGGCTCGGTCAGCTCCACGTCTCCCTTGAGGATGCGGTCAGGGAGGATGAACTTGCCGATGTCATGAAGCAGGCCGGCGGTGTGGGCGAGCTCCTGGTCTTCCTCGGAGAGTCCCGATGCGGCAGCGATCTCTCGCGCGTAGCGGGCGACTGCAGCGCTGTGGCGGGCCGTCATCCGGTCACGGAGGTCCAGGGTGCGCAGCAACGCGCTCAGGAGGGCGACCTGGAAGCCCGCCAGCTGCTTGGCGCGCAACTCGAGCTCGTCGGCCCGCTGCTGGGAGAGGAGCAGGGCCCCGATCAGGTTTTGGAAGACGATCACGACGAGGGCGAACAGGGCGACGGTGGGAAGGCCCAACTGGACATACAGGTAGGCGACGCCGACGGCCAGCAGGGCGGAGGCGAGCTCGGAGGGAAGCAGCGGGGACAGCGCTCGGCGCGCCCTGGTCCAAAGCGAGTTTCCCTCCAGGTAGCTGAAGTAGCCCGCGATCAGGATGAAGTCGATCGCCAGGGCGACTACGAAGAGGCCGAACACGAACAGGTAGAAGAGGCCGTCCGCCTGCCCGACCCCGGTCGCCTCGAGCGTCCGATCGAAGGCGATCCCGGAGAGCAGCGGGAACCAGGCGTAAGTGACCACGTTGATCAGCAGGGTCGTGGGCGCGTAGCGGAACCGGAGCCAGCCAGCGGCGATGGTCGCGACTCCGATCAGGGCCGCCGGGGTCTCCCCGAGGAAGACCGTCGCGGTGACGATGGTCAGGAAGCTGCTGGAGATCGACATCCGGCTCGCCGGCGTGTGCACCGCCGTCAGGTCGCCGATGACGGAGGTGGCCAGCAGGATGCCGAACAGCGCCAGGTCCCAGTTCGAGTCGCCGTTCTGCCAGACCGCGACGACGACGGCCGCGGCCAGCGCGGCCAGCTCGAGGGTGATAACCCGTTTGGTGGGGCGACCCGGCATACGCCGAAGCTCTAGCCGCGAACCGCGGCGACCTGCTGGTCGTTCGCCGACGACGGCTCCCGCATGGAGCGGATAAAGCCGTCGAGGTCGTTGGTCGAAAAGCGGCGCTGGCCTCCGGGCGTCCGGTACACGGGCACCAGGCCCTGATTCGACCAGCTGCGCAACGAGGCTGCGCTGACGCCCAGATACGCGGCCGCCTGGCCTACATTGAGCAGTCGCATTCGTTCCTCCCTTCGGTTACCAATCGAGAACTGCAGACTGTGAAACGGATACAAAGCCCGATAGGTGCGGAACTACGCTAACTTTTTTGCACTTTCTGCAACTTTTTGCAAGTGGCAACCGGCGTTTTCGTTGCAGGGCGGGACCGTGAACTGGGCTCGGCGCGGCGTTTCGCTGGTCGAACTCGGTCGTCATGGCCGCTGGAATCCGACCGGGCATCGAGCCTCGTGATCGCGGCTGGTCGGGTGGCGGTCGCGGGGATACACTCGCCCGGCGATGGTGGATCCGGAGCGAGAAGACCCCCCCTCGGGCGCCCAGGCCGACCCGGAATCGCCGGCCGAGGGGGAAGGGCGGACCGCTCCCGCCGACGAGCCCGGCGAAGGGGACGCGATCCTCGGCGCCACCCTGGAGGCGCTGAAGCGAGCGGCGCAGGGCGTCGAGATCGAGCGGCGGGTCGCCGAGACCCTGCAGCGAAGCCTGCTCCCGCGCCTGCCGGTCGTGCCCGGGCTACGCCTGGCGGCGCGCTACCGGCCCGGCAGCGCCGAGACCCGGATTGGAGGCGACTGGTACGACGCGATCGCTCTGCGCGGGGGAAAGGTCGGGATCGCGATCGGAGATGTCGTCGGCCGCGGTGTCGTGGCGGCAGCCCGAATGGCGCACCTACAGAGCGCCTTGCGCGCCTATGCGCTCGAGGCCCTGCGGCCAGCCGTGGTGCTGGAACGGATGAACAGCTTCGTGCTGGAGGGTGAGCAGGGCGGCATGGTCACGTTGCTGTACGCGATCGTCGACCCCGACGGGCACACCGTACAGGTGGCCAGCGCCGGCCACCCACCGCCGCTCGTGCTCGACCCGGACGGACGCCCGACGTTCGTGGAGGCTCCCCCGGGGAGCCCGATCGGGGTGACGCGCTATCCCTCCTACGAGGAGAGCATCACGACCCTGGACCCCTGGTCGACCGTGCTGCTGTACACGGACGGCCTGGTCGAGGGCCCGGAGCTTCCGCTCGGCCAGGGCCTGGAGGGATTGCGCGATTCCGTGGAGGACGGCCCGCGGGAGCCGGAGGCGCTGTGCCAAATCGTGCTCGACTCGCTCGACACGCGGGCGGGGTCGCGTGACGATCTTGCCCTGCTCGCCATTCAGCTCACGCCTCCCGGCAAGACCCTCGCCCTGGCGCTTCCAGGTCGTCCCTCCGCGCTGGCCTCGATGCGACGTGCCGTGGCGCAGTGGCTGCGGCTCGCCGGCGCTGGGGAGGACGAGGTCTACGAGATTCTGGTGGCCTGTGGTGAGGCGTGCGCCAACGCGGTGGCGCACGCGCATCCCGCCCTCTCCGATTCGACTTTCGAGGTACGCGCCCGCAAAGAGGGATCGGAGATCGAGATCACGGTTCGCGACACCGGCCGCTGGCGGTCCCCCGGCGAGGACCGGCGAGGGCGCGGGCTGGCGGTGATGCGGGAGCTCATGGACGACGTCCAGATCGATGCCTCGGACCGCGGCACCACGGTGAAGCTGCGGCGGGGGCTGCGCGGAGACGGTGAAACATGAGGGACCACCTTGCCGAGCTCAGCTTCGAGATGGTCGACGACGTCGTCCTGGGACGCGTCCAGGGGGAGATCGAGAGCGTCAACGCCGAGGAGATGAGCGCCGCCCTGGCGAACCAGTTGACGAGCGACAAGGCGGGGTTGGTGGTCGATCTCTCGGGTGTGAGCTACCTCGACAGCGCCGGGATCGAGTTGCTCTTCGACTTGGCGCGGAGGTTGCGCACCCATCGCCAGCGGCTGCGGCTCGTGGTCCCGGTTGATGCGCCCATGCGGCGGGTGCTGGAGCTGTGTGACATCGAGCGTGCCGCGCCCATCGACGCCACCGTCGAGGCGGCGCTCGAGGGCATGAGTCAGCCGTAGTTGGGTTTAGGGACCGCCGTCCGCCGTCGACCAGGAGGCGCGGAAGCGCTCCAGCGATTCCTTCAGTCGCCTCGCCTGGTCGGCGCCGGGCGAGACCAGGATCTCCCCGACCCAGTTGGCGAACGCCTGCAGCAGCAGCAGCTCGTTCCGGCCGGTCAGCCTGCTGGGACGAGTGGTCAGGCAGATGACGCCGACCAACCTGCCGGCCGAGCTCATCGGGGCGCAGATCGTCGTCCGTCCGCGGACGTCGCCACCGGAACCGGAACCGTGAATCACCTGGGCCCGGCGCTCCAGCGCGGCGCGGCCCAGTGGCCCCTCTCCAAGCGAGACGTTCTCGGGGTGGTGGTGGTTCCCGCTCTCGTCCGGTTCGCCCAGGATCGCCGCACGGCGCAGCGACAGCCCGTCCTCGTGGGCCAGAAACACCGTTCCGCCGTCGACGTCGTACAACGAGACCAACCCCGCGAGCAGGGCGGTCAGGCTTGCATCGGCTTCCCCGGCCGCCAGGGCGGCCCGGGCCCGGGCCCGCCCGCCGGAAGGCGTCGGCGTCGCCCCGGATGCGAGGCCCCCCGCAGGGGGGGCGGGGGTGTCCTCTGCAGGCGCCTGATCGCCGATCTCGTTGCGTTGGAAGGCGAGCGCCACCGCCTGTGCCCGGCTCGAGGCTCCGAGCTTGGACATCGCGTTACGGATGTGCGTGCGGACCGTCTCAGGCGAGAGCACCAGGGCCTCGGCTATCTGGGCCCCGCTTTCGCCGGCGGCCAGTAGGCCGAGGATCTCCCGCTCGCGGCCGGACAGGGGGGCGCCGTGCCCCCGCCGTGAGCCCGGCGGGCTCGCCTCGGCGGCCGCCGTGTCGCTCTCCCTAGCCCGCTTGTCGGGGTGCCCTTCGATCCCGCTGCGCCCCGCGTCTTCGCGAGCGGATCCGTTCCGGTCTTCGGTCAAATGCCCTCCGTCTCGCGGCCCGCCGTCCGTCAAGACGGCAGAGCTTAGCTGTACGGGAGGCTACCACTAACCAAATTGCGGTAATGCAGCAGCCAATTCTAGGTATTCACACCCGCACGCATTGACTAGCACGCCGCGTTCAGGGCATCCTAGTCGCGTCCCGAAAACCCAGATGGGGTGGATCCCGAGGCGGGGATCGGCCTCCTGGTCCTCCGTACCGCGTAGTCGCAGCTGCATCGCAGATGGATTGCGGGCTCGGGGGGTAACGCGCCGTCATTGACGGCAGGAGAGAGCAGCATGTTGAATCGATACGCAGGCCAGCAGCTACGGCCTCGGTGGGGGAAGTGGCTGGCCTTGGCGCTCGCCATAGGTGCGCTCGCGGTTCCGTCCGCGGCGCTGGCTGCCTCGCCCACTGAGAAGCAGTACGGCACGACGCCCCACCAGATCGAAGCAGCCGGTGGCGGCGGCGGTCCCAGTGGTGGCGGTGGTCCGACCGCGCCGACGTCCCCGTCCAGCGGGTCGAAGGCGATCGTCGCGGGCCTTCCGTTCACCGGCTTTGACGTCGGAGTCCTCGCGCTGGCGGCGGTCGCCCTGTTGGGCACCGGCGTGACGCTGCGCAGGCTGTCCGACCCGTCGAGGCGGACCTCCTCCTAAGCGCGGAGGAGTAGCACAAGCAAACCCACAGGGAGAGCCGCGGAGCGAGCGGAGGGGGAAGAGATGCTCAAATCGAGCGAGAACAAGGTGATCGTGCCGGTGGCGCTTCGCGCCCTCGAGGCGCAGCGCCTCGTGAACGTGATCGCGTTCAAGGTGACGCCCGCGCTGGTGGCCGGCCTGATCGCCTATGTGCACCTGGGCCAGGTGGGATCCTCGGCCTTGGTGGCGGCGGCCATGCTCGGCGCGCTGCAGCTCGTCGAGCGCTCCACCCTCCCTCTGGAGTTGATGCCGGCTGCGCGGCTCGGACTGGGCCTGCTGGCGCCGTTGCTCGGCGCTGGGATCGCCATGGTGCTCGCCCTGGCCGCCGGCCAGCCGCTGGCAATCTCCGAGCTCGAGGCACCGGTCGCGGGGGCCTGGCTGGTCATGGGCCTGGGCGTCTGGATGAAGAGTCGATTCGAAGACGACCGGCGGGCGCTCGTTGCCGTGGTCGGCTCGGCGGGGTTCGCGTCCGACCTCGCCGACGAGCTCGAGGCTGCCAGGATTCGCGCTTACGAGGTGATCGGTTGGTTCGGCCGCGAGGCGGCGCCTCCCCATAGCGCAGACGCGGCCGCGAGCCGGCTCGACTACCTCGGGGGCCTCGAGGCGGTCCGCGCGGCCATCCTCGAGCGCCAGATCGAGTTGATCGTTTGCGCCCGCCTGGAGCCGGCCGGAGGTGACGACCTCACTGATGCGGACACCGATCTGTACGCGCTGATCGCGGACGCGTGCCTCGACCTGCCGGTGCGGATGATCGAAGCGAACCAGCTCTACGAGGAATTGCTTGGTCACGTGCCCCTCGGGACCACGGACTCGGCCTGGTTCCGCTACATCATGCACCCGAATTTCCGGCCGACATCACCTCTGTGGAAGCGCTGTTTCGATCTCTTGAACGCGGGTTGGATGGCGCTCGTCGCCCTGCCCGTGATCGCCACTGCGGCGGTGGCGACAAAGCTCACCGACGGCGGCCCGGTCTTCTACCGGCAGCGACGGGTCGGCGAGCGCGGTAGGGAGTTCGAGATCGTCAAGCTGCGGACGATGGTCGAGAGCGCCGAGTCTGAGGGCCCGCAATGGTCCGAGGCCGGTGACCACCGCGTGACGCCACTTGGAAGGTTCCTGCGTCGCGCTCACATCGACGAGCTGCCACAGATCTGGAACGTCTTCCGGGGGGACATGACCCTGGTCGGCCCGCGGCCCGAGCGCCCGGAGATCTGCGCGGAGCTCGAGAGCAGGTTCCCTCACTACACCCGCCGGCACCTCGTCAAGCCGGGCATCACGGGCTGGGCGCAGCTTCGCTGCGGTTATGCCGGCTCCGATCTCGGAACGGCCTGGAAGCTCTGCCACGACCTCTTCTACATCAAGCGCCGCTCAATCCTCGCCGACTGGCTGATCATCGTCGAAACGGCGTTCCAGGCGGGACGGGACGCCCATCGGGCGCTCCGTGCCCCGCGCCAGCGATTCCTCGTCGGTGAAGTCCGTGAGTAGCTCCAGCCCGGAAATCACCGGCACCACCGCACTGACGGCGGTTCCGGCCCAGCTGGCGATCCTGGTCGTCGACGACCAGCGCCGCTGCCTGGAGGCGAACCTGGCTGCCTGCCGGCTGCTGGGCCTGCCCCGCAGGGCTGCGCTCGGGCGCACCGTGGACGACTTCCTGGTCTCCGGGATGCGCAGGCGCCTCGACCACGTCTGGCGCGCGTTCCGAGAAGGGGGAGGGCACGCGGGGCCGTTCGAGCTCAGCTCGCAATCCGCCGAGGCGCCCGAGGTCAACATCAGCGTTGTCGCCAACGTATTGCCCGGCCGTCACCTGTTGATCCTTTCGGCGACCACCTCGCAGCCTGTCGAAGCGGAGCAGAAGGCCCCTCCGGCGGCCCCCGGCTCCGCTGCCGTGAACAGTTCCGGCCCGCGCTTCGGCCGTGGTGGGCCGACGGCGCGCGAGCGCGAGGTCCTCGCGCTCCTGGCCGCGGGCGCCACCGACGAGCAGATCGCCGAGATGCTGGGGCTCTCGCCGGCCACCGTGCAGACGCACGTTCGCAACGCCAAGGCAAAGCTCGGGGCGCGTACCCGGGCGCAGGCGGTCGCGATGGCGCTCCAGCACGGGATGATCAACGTCAGCTGAGCGCGGCTCGGCGGGTCGCGGACGGCCGGCGCCAACTGCCGGCCCGCGACGACAAGGTGCACTGGGCCGAGGTGCCTACCGCCGTGCGGCGAGCCTGCGCCTGAGCGCCGGAATCTGCGGGTCGAATGGGTTCTTCTGCTTGGCAATCGCAAGCTGCTCGCGGGCGAGCCGCGGCGATCTGCGAGCGTAGAGCCGGGCCAGGTTGTAGTACGAGGCCCATTCCTCGGGGCGGATGTCGATTGCCTGGTGGAAGGCGTCGATGGCCCGGCCGCGATCCCCGTTGGCGCGGGCGATGGCGCCCTCGGCCAGCAGTGGGTCGGCGCTGAGCGGGTTCAACGCGTGCGCTCGATCGAGGTCGTCGTAGGCGCCAGAGGGGTCCGATCGCCACTCGTCGTAGGCGTCGTTGACGTACCGCTCGCTGAGGTACGGCGGTACGGCCGAGATCGCCAGCACGACGGCGCCGGCGGTCAGCCACAGGCGCCCCCGGCCCGCGGGCGAATCGCCGGCGGTCCGCAGGCTCGGCGCGCAGGCCGATCCCAGCAGGGCGAAGACGGGAGCGGTGATCGCGGGATATGGCCAGAACCAGTCGACGGAGGAGTGCGCGAGCCAGTAGACGGCGGCGGTGATCGCGACGATGGATAACCATGCAGGTTCGGGTCCCAGCCGGCGCGCGCGTATTGCGCCGACAGCGGCCGCGCCGACAGCGGCCGCGAAGAGGAGCAGGCCCGGGAAGCCCAGCTCGGACAGGTTCTCGAGCTCGACGCTGTGTGCGTCCTGGACCGCCAGGGGAGCGTTTCGGTGCCGCTGTCGCAGATAGCTGTAGCGGAAGCCGCCGCCACCCTCGCCGAGCAGGGGGTCGTCCCGAGCGTCGAGGAGCGCCACCCGCCAGATCGCCGGGCGGCGGGTGGCGGCGTTCAGGGATGAGAAGCGGGTGGACTGGCCCGACACGTCGATGTCCCGCCCGCTGCTGACCTGGGAGACGCGCTTGTCGATCCAGTCGATCGGGCTGCCAACCACGGCGGCGAAGGTGATCGAGCCACCGATCACGCACACGACCAGCCCCACGACGGTGGCTCGGTTGGCGATCTCGACCCGCCGTGGGGAGGCGGGTACCCGCTTGCCGAGCAGGCTCGCCGCCACCCCGATCGCCAGCGACAGGAGCGTTGTGAGCGCGACCGCGCGCCCGGCTGCGTGCAACTCGTCCAGCGCCGCGCGCAGCGGAGCATCGGAGGTTCCGGCGTGGAACAGATCGACCAGCGAGGGAATGATGAGGAGCGCCGGGAGGGCGGCGAGCACCAGCCAGCCAAGCCTCCGAGCGCGATCCTGCGCGAACAGCAGGTAGACGGCGAGTGCCGCCGCGCCGCCCAGCAGCGAGGCCCGGCTCTGGCTCAACATTGCCAGGTCGATGCACAGGGTCGCGGTCGCCAGGGCGGCCGCGCGCACCGGCCAGGCGGTGGCGGCGCGGGCAGCCAGCCCCAGCGCCGGCCACAGGGCGATCGCGAAGAAGGCGGCGGTCGCGTTCCGGTAGCCGAGCGGGAACTCCAGCGTCGCGTCGGTCTCGAGATAGCGCCCGACGGTGTCGGTGGTCAGCATGCCGACCACCGTGAAGATGCCGGCGAACGCGCCGGCGATGGCGAGCGGGGCCAAGGCAAGGTGAATTCGCTGGCCCAGCAGATTGCAGAGCCAGATTCCGAGCCCGAAGGCGAGCGCGTAGGTGAGGATTCGCTGGCCGGTGGCGATGGCGACGTCCGGTGCGGGGCTCCAGACCGCCGACAGCGTCGCCCAGGCGCCCAACCCGGCGAGCGAGAGCAGCGCGATGGTCGCCGGGCGCGAGGGCGGCCGGAAGCTGGCGCGCCAGGGTGCCGACCACGCGAGCACGACCGTCGCGGCGCAGAGGATGATCGTTCCCGGGAGCAGAACCGTGCCGAAGAAGGCGCCGAACTTCACCGTCCACCAGGACCAGACGATCGCCAGCACAGCGAGCAGGAACAACGCCGCGGGCTCGACTGGGCGGCGCGACGCACGGGGCTCCTCGCTGTCGGCTGGCGCGACGGGGGCTTGCGGGCCGGCCGGCATTCCGCGCAAGCTACAACTCGTCTAGGCGAATGAGGCCGCGGTTGCGCGCATGCCGTCTTCGAGCGTGGTCCTGGCCCGCCAACCCAGCTCGGCTGCGGCCCGTGCGCTGTCGATTGCAATCCGCTGCACCTCGCCGGGCCGCGCCGGCGCCATCTCTGGATCGAACTCCCGGTCGCAGACGGTTGCCAGCAGCCGGCCGAGCTCGAGGACGCTCGTCTCCACACCGGTGCCGATGTTGTAGGTGCCCTGCGCCTCGGACTCCGCCGCCGCCAGGAATGCCTCGACGATGTCGCCGACGTACACGTAGTCGCGGGTCTGGCGACCGTCGCCGAACACTCGCGGCGTGCCCCCGCCGAGCAGGGCGCCGCAGAAGATCGCCACCACTCCCGCCTCGCCGAGCGGATCCTGCCGCGATCCGTAGACGTTGCCTAGTCGGAGCGCGGCCGTCGAGAGGCCGTAGAGCCGCCCGTACAGCGACAGGTACCCCTCGGCCGCGTACTTGCTCTGGCCGTAGTGAGCGTCGGGCCGGCATTCGGCCAGCTCGTCGAGGGGGAGCTGGCGTTCAGCGCCCTCGCCATAGATCGCGCCACCGGTCGAGGCGAGGACGAAGCGACGGGTGGCGGTGACACGAGCGGCCTCGAGTAGGTTCAGGGTGCCGCCAACGTTGACGCCCAGGTCGAAGACGGGGTCGGAGACCGAGCGTCGCACGTCGATCTGGGCGGCCAGGTGGAAGACGACCTCCGGACGCCGGGTCTCGAAGACCTCCGTCACCGCGGCCGCATCGGTGATCCCCGCCTCGACCAGCTCGGCCCCTCGTCCGCGAGCGCCGTCGAGGTTTTCGCGGCGTCCAGTCGACAGGTCGTCCAAGACGACGACCTCGTCGCCGCGATCGAGCAGCGCGTCCACCACGTGTGAGCCGATGAAGCCGGCGCCTCCGGTTACCAAGGCCTTCATGAGCGGGAGAGCTTATCCCTGGCTGGGCTAACGGCTTGCCGCGATCGCGCCGAGCTCTCCTGGCCCCAGCAGGGAGACCAACAACCCGTCGTCCATCCCGGCCAGGCCTCCCTTCCTCAGCTTGACGCGGGCGCCCGTGGTTGCCTGGATTGCGCGCGAGAGGTCGGGCTCGTGGCCGACCAGCAGGACCTCGCCCCGGCCCTCCGCCAGATCGACGGGATCGAAGTCGCCTCCCCGAAGCGCCTCGGTCTCCGCGACCTCGACACCAAGCTCGCGGCAGACGATTCGCGCCATGTCCCGGGCGCGGACCTTGGGGCTCGTCAGGCAGGCGTCGACGCCGATCTCGAGGGCTGCGATTGCCCGGCCGGCGGCGTCCGCCTGCCGCACTCCGCTCTCGGTCAGGCGCCTCGAGTCGTCGTCCTCGACGGCTTCCTCCGCGTCCCCGTGCCGCAGCAACCAGATCATCGATCTGAATCTAACCGAGGTTGCGGGTTCGGATGCCGGTGGCATCTGGGGCGACTGAAATCATCATCACGTGAGCGCGGTCCACCTCCACGTCCACAGCGAGTACTCACTGCTCGACGGCGCCTGCAAGATCGAGCGGATGGCGGCTCGGGCGGCGGAGCTTGGAATGCCGGCGCTCGGGCTCACCGACCACGGGGTCATGAACGGCGCCGTGGAGCACTACAAGGCCTGCCGGGCGAACGGGATCAAGCCGATCATCGGGCTCGAGGCCTACCTGGTCGACGATCGTCATCACGCCGATCAGCGCGGCGAGCGCAACCACCTCACCCTGCTCGCGTCCACCGACGCCGGCTTCGGCAACCTGGTCAAGCTGACCTCGGCCGGCTTCTTGGAGGGCTTCGGTCGTGGCAAGCCGGGCCTCGACACCGAGCTGCTCGACCGCCACTCCGACGGCGTGATCGCACTCACGGGCTGCCTGCAGTCCCGGTTCTGCCGCCGCCTGGTCGAGGAGCGCCCGGCCGACGCGCGGGCTCACCTTGACGAGCTGCTTGGGATCTTCGGGCCCGAGAACGTCTACTTCGAGATCCAGGCCAATGGGCTGGCGGAGCAGGAGAAGGCGAACGAGGGCATCGTGCGGGCGGCAAAGGAGCTGGGGCGGCCGCTGGTGGCGACCGCTGACGTCCATTACCTGCACCGCGAGGACTACGCGAACCACGCGGCCCTGCTCTGCGTGCAGACCAAGTCCACGATCGAGCAGCCGAAGCTTCGCTTCGAGACCAACGAGTTCTTCCTCAAGAGCCCGGCCGAAATGGCCGAGTCGTTCTCGCGTTGGCCGGAGGCGGTGCCGACCACGCTCGAGATCGCCGAGCGCTGCAAGGTCGAGATCGAGCTCGGGCAGCTGCTGCTGCCCCGGTTCCGGACCCCTGACGGCGAGGAGCCCGCCGCGATGCTGCGCCGCCTGGCCACGGAGGGACTGCACAGGCGCTACGGAGACCCGCTTCCTGCGGAGGCCACGGAACGCCTTGAGTTCGAGCTCTCCGTGATCGCAGAGATGGGCTTCGACTCCTACTTTCTGATCGTCTGGGACTTCGTGCGCTACGCGAAGGAGAGCGGGATCGCGGTCGGCCCGGGGCGCGGCTCGGCGGCGGGCTCGATCGTCGCCTACTCCCTCAACATCACCGACCTCGATCCGCTCGCCAACGGGCTGCTCTTCGAGCGCTTCCTGAATCCGGCCCGAAAGTCGATGCCGGACATCGACATCGACTTCTCGGTTCGGGGTCGCGAGCGGGTGATTCGCTACGTGGCCGACAAGTACGGGCGCGAATCGGTGGCGCAGATCATCACCTTCGGCAAGCTGGCCCCCCGAGCGGCCACCAGAGACGCCGCCCGCGTGCTCGGCTTCGACTACGCGACCGGCGACCGGATAGCCAAGCAGATCCCAGAACCCGTGCTGGGTCGCAACCCGAGCTTCAAGGATTGCCTCGCCGACGGCGAGGAGCTGAAGCACACCTACGACACCGATCCGGACGCCCGGAGCATCCTCGATGTCGCCCGCGGGCTGGAGGGGATAGTCCGCAACAACTCCATCCACGCCGCTGCCGTGGTGATCGCCGACCGACCCCTGGCGGAGATCGTCCCGCTGCAGCTGGCCGAGGACCGAGGCGCTCCGGCGGAGCGGGGCGGGGGAGGTGCCGCCACAGGCGGCACCGAGGGGGGGCAGGCCCCCCGTCGCAAGCCCGAGCGCTCGTACAAGATCGTCACGCAGTATTCGATGGGGCCGATCGAGGAAATGGGCCTGTTGAAGATGGATTTCCTGGGCCTGCGCAACCTGGACGTAATCGAGGACGCGGTTGAGATCATCGAGCGCTCCCGGGGCTCCGAGATCGACATCGAGGCGATCCCCCTCGACGACGCCAAGACCTTCGAGATGCTCTCGCAGGGCGACTCGATCGGCGTCTTCCAGCTCGAGTCCGACGGGATGCGGGACGCGCTGCGCAGAGTGCGCCCAACTGAGTTCAACGACATCGTCGCCCTGGTGTCGCTGTACCGGCCCGGCGCGATGCGGTTCATCGACGACTACGCAAGCGGCAAGCGCGACCCTGGCTTCGTCCGCTATGCGGATCCGCGCCTGCGCCCGATCACCGAGTCGACCTACGGCTGCTGCATCTACCAGGAGCAGCTGATGGAGATCGCCAAGCAGATGGCCGGGTTCAGTCCCGCAGAGGCGGACGACCTGCGGAAGGCCGTCGGGAAGAAGAAGCGCGACCTGATGGCGCAGATGAGGGACAAGTTCCTTGCCGGCCTGGGCGAGTCGGGCACTGATCGCCGTGTCGCCCAGGACCTCTGGTCGCTGATGACGGCCGCTGCCGACTACAGCTTCAACCGCAGCCACGCCGCCTGTTACGCGCTGATCGCCTACCGCACCGCTTACCTGCGGGCGAACTACCCGGCCGAGTACATGGCGGCGGTGATCTCGTCGGTCATGTCCACCAAGGACAAGGTGCCCTTCTTCGTCAACCGCTGCGACGAGATGGGGATCGAGGTGCTGCCTCCCGACGTCAACTCCTCCGACCATGGATTCGTCGTCAGCGGCAAGTCGATTCGGTTCGGGCTCGACGCAGTGAAGAACGTCGGCCACCAGGCCGTTGAGGCGATCATCGAGGCGCGCAAGGGGGGCGGCGAGTTCTCATCGATCTGGGACTTCTGCGACCGGGTCGACGCGCGGGCCGTCAACAAGCGGGCGGTCGAGTGCCTGGTCAAGGGCGGGGCCCTTGATTCGACCGGCGACAGCCGCAAGGGGATGCTCGAGGTGCTCTCGCAGGCCCAGGCGAGCGCCTCCAAGTCGCAGGAGGACGCGCGGCGCGGTCAGGGCTCGATCTTCGACCTGGGGGGCGATCCCCCTCGCGGGCACGAGTCACCGGGCGACGGCGGGCAGGGCGGGCACCGGCCGCCGGTCCCCGGCGACGAGTTCGATCAGCGCGAGCTCCTGCGTCTCGAGAAGGAGACCCTGGGGACCTTCCTCTCGGCCCACCCGCTCGCCGAGGTTCGCGACGCGCTCCGCGAGCGAGTCGACTGCTCGCTCGATCAGGTTGCCGGCAAGGAGGACGGCGCCTGGGTCACGGTCGGTGGCATCGTCAGCGAGCGCAAGCGAGTGCGCACGCGCAGCGGTGCGTACGTGATGTTCGCCACCCTCGACGACCTGGAGGGACGCGTGGAGCTGTTCGTGCGCGACGCGGCCGGCGAGGCCGCGCAGCCGATCGAGCTCGATCGGGTGGTTCTGGTGCGAGGGCGCGTCGACCACAAGGGCCGCGGCGAGACCAGCCTGGTGGTCGCCGAGGCAGAGCCGTTCGAGCCCGGGGAGGACGAGGTGGGGGCGGCGCGGGCGAAGGCGCAGGCTCGCCGGCCGGATCGGATCCTGCTTCGGGTCAGCGCCGCCGAGTTCGGGGCCCAGCTCGTCGAGGAGCTCAAGTCGGTGTTCCAGGGCTTCCCCGGCGAGTGTGAGGTCGTGTTGGAGATGGAGACCCGCGAGGGGACGCGGCGGCTGCGGTTCGGCCGCGAGTACTGCGTCACCCCGTCGCAGGCGCTTCGCGCCGAGCTGGACCAGCTGCTCGGCCCGCGGGCGTTGGCTGCGTGACGGCAACCGCGTTCGTGGCCGGCCCGCCCCTCTAGACTCTCCCCATGCCGTTGGCGAACCAAGAGCAGAAGGGTGCACGGGCCGGCGAGTGCCGGCAGTGCCGCACCTTCTGCGACCGCTTGGTGGATCCTCGGGGTTGCCTGGAGCTTCGCTGCCGCTACCTCTACAGCTATATCGACCCGCTCAGCGGCGGCCACTTCATGGGATGCATGCGCAAGGTCTTTCACGCCGAGATCGACATGGCGATGTTCGAGGCGGCCGAGCGAAATGGCGGCTACGGCGGCATCAAGATGACCGGTGAGCCGCTGCCGCAGTGCCAGTTCAGGGTCGAGCCGGCCTACGAGCAGGTGGGGCCTGCCCACGAGTGCGTCAACCCCGGCTTCTTCGACTGCAGCGACACCGGCGCCCAGGCGCCGAACGCCTTCGACCTCCGCGACGCCCTGGCCTAGCAAGTCTCCGCGGCGCGGCTGGCTGGCGCGAACTCATCACTCGATCGCGAGCGGCTTGGTCGCCCGGCCGGGTCACCCTCATTGCCTTTTCTTCAACCCCTCGCGCCGCAGCCGCCCGGCCTTCTGGACGTCCTTGCGTGTGGGGGCGCCGCCCTGCCCGGCCCCAGTCTCGATCAGGGCGGGAAGGCCCTCGAACCGCGGCTCCGATAAGAACACCCGCAGACCGGCGTAGCCGAGCTCGCCCTCGCCGAGGTTGGCGTGCCGGTCGCGGTTCGCGCCCAGCGGCACCTTGGAGTCGTTGACGTGGACGCAGCGGAGCCGCTCGATCCCGACCTTGGCGTCGAACTCGTCGAGCACCTGGGTGAGGGCATCCTGCGAGCGGATTTCGAACCCCGAGGCCAGCAGGTGGCAGCAGTCCAGACACGCTCCGAGGCGCTTGCCGCCCCCCGCGGCGTCGATCAGGTCCGCGAGCTCGTCGAAGTTCCGCCCCAGCGGCCCCTGGGTACCGGCCGTGTTCTCCAGCAGGATCGGGCAGCGGTTGGAGTCTCTGAGCGCTTCCCCGATCATCTTCCCGGCGCGCTTCACAGACGGCCCGTACGGCTCTCCCTTCCGCGCTCCCGCGTGGAGGACCACGCCGGCGGCCCCGATGCCGTCGCCGACTCCGAGGGCCTGCTTGAGCGAGGTCAGCGACTTGCGGCGGGTCTCGCGCTCCTTGCTGGCGCAGTTGATCAGGTAGACGGCGTGGATCACGACCGCTTCGATCGACGAGTCGTCCATCGCCATGCGAAACGCCTCGAAGTCCCCGTCCCCGTATGCGGTGGGCCGCCACATGCGCGGGCTCTGGTGGAAGATCTGGATCGCGTCGCAGTCGAGCTCGACTCCGCGCTCGACGGCCTTGCCGAGCCCTCCCGCTGTGGAAACATGCGCGCCGATCAGCATGTCCACGACTTCTACCCCACCTCGCCTTCGCTTCGCTCCCTCGCCGACCGGTGCGCTGCACATCGGCGGCGCCCGCACCGCGCTCTACAACTGGCTTTGCGCCAGGCACTCGGGTGGCACCCTCGTGCTGCGGATCGAGGACACCGACCGCGAGCGATCCGTGCCCGAGAACGTCGAGCAGATCATCGACGCGCTGCGCTGGCTGGAGCTCGACTGGGATGAGGGGCCGCTGAGCCAGTACGCGCGTCGCGAGCGCCACCGCGCACGCATTCGGGAGCTGGTCGATGCAGGTCACGCATATCCCGACCCGTCCACGGCCGAGGACGTTCGCGCTTGGAAGCAGGCCCACGGCGGGGCCGGCTACCGGGGAGAGCCCCGCGAGGAGGCCGGGGCTGCGATCCGTCTCCGGGTGCCCGACGCCGGCGCCACCGTGGTCGAGGACCTGATTCGCGGGCCGGTGCGGTTCGAGAACCGCACGCAGGACGATTTCGTGATCGCCCGCGGCGACGGGACCCCGCTCTACAACCTCGCGGTCGCAGTCGACGACGCCGACATGGCGATCACCGATGTCGTTCGCGGCGACGATCACCTGTCGAACACGCCGAAGCAGCTGCTGGTTTTCAGCGCGCTCGGCGCCACCCCGCCGCGATATGCGCACCTGCCGCTCCTCCACGGTCCAGACGGGCGCAAGCTCTCCAAGCGCGACCGGGCGGCCTCGGTGCAGGAGCTTCGCGACCTCGGCTACCTGCCTGCGGCCGTCCGCAACTACCTCGCCCTGCTCGGGTGGGGGACCGAGGACGACGCCACGATCCTGAGCACGGACGAATTGATTGAGCGCTTCTCGATCGAGCGAGTGGGGCGCTCGTCGGCGATCTTCGACGAGCGCAAGCTTCGGTGGCTGAATGGCCGCTACATGCGCGAGCTCCCCTTGGACGAGTACGAGCAGCGCCTTGCCGGTCACCTGCGCCTGCGCGGGGGGGCGGAGGCGCAGGTGTTCCTGTCCGCCGAAGGCGAGCGGCGGCGGGCCGCCTGCGAGATCGTCCAGGACAAGGCCCAGACGCTCGACGAGGTGTGGCCGCTGATCCGGTTCCTGTTCGCCGGGCCCGCCGAAGACCAAGCCGCATGGCAGAAGGTGATGACCCCGGATGCCCGGCCTGCGCTGGCCGAGGCCCTCGAGGCCCTCCGCGCCGCCGATGGCTTCGACCCGGCCTCGATTGAGGCCACGCTGAGCCCCGTCGTAGAGCGCTCGGGGCGCAGCGCCAAGGCCGTCTACCAGCCCCTCCGCGTCGCGATCACCGGCACCACCGTGTCACCAGGGATCTTCGACTCACTCGCCGCGCTCGGACGCGAAGAATCCCTGCTCAGGATCGAGCAGGCGCTGAGCCGGCTCGACCAGCGTCAGCCGATGAGCTAGGGGCGACACCGGGGGCCGACCGGGCACGATCGTTAGGCAACGCTAAACATCCGTCGCCTAACTGCCGATCATGCAAATAGGTAAGTCTCGGATGACCCAGGTTGCCACCAAGCAGCGGCGCGCGAGAGCGTCGCAGAAGCGCACCAGACCCCCGCAGCAGAGAGGCGCTGCGGTGCGGTCGAAGAGCCCAGGCGCACAAAGTCACGCGAAGTCGGCGGGCCGCAACGGAGCCGTCGCCAAGCCCGCCAAGCCGATCTCCAAACGGGCCAAGGCGGTCTCGAAGCCGGCCAAGTCGACCGATCGCCGGAGCGGGCAGGGGGGGCGACGCCTGGCTGCCGCATTCGATGGAGCGTCGCGCCTTCCCGCCTTGACCGAATCACGCAGGCGCCTGCTGCTTGTCAGCGAGCGCCAGGGCTCCTCGCCCGGTGACCTCGCCGAGGTGATCGAGTCGGATGTCGCGCTCACGATCGCGGTCATGCGCGCCGCCGGGGCGGCCGGCGACGGCAGTACCGGTGGCGTGCGGCAGGCGATCGAGGCGCTCAGCGGCCCGGGCATGCAGCAGGTCGTCGCGTCTATCACCGCCTACGATCCACTCGAGTCACCGAGCGCCTCGGCCGCCTACCAGGAGCAGTTCCGGAGGCACGCTGTTGCCACGCGTCACGCGGCGGACCGGATCGCCGAGTTGGTGCGGCTCCCCGACCGCGACGAGCTGGCCGTCGCCGCCCTGGTGCACGATCTCGGGCATCTGGTGCTGGGGGAGATGTACGGCCAGTTCGAGGGGCCGAGCCGCGAGCACATGGCCCCCGAGGAGCGAGTCCGGCGTGAGCGCCGCGAGCTTGGGATCGACCACGCCCTGGTCGGGGCGGTCCTCGTCCGCCGCTGGGGGTTCCCACGCGGCGTCGCGAGCGCGGTCGAACGACATCACTCGCCCGAGGCCAACGGGCACGCCGCGGCGATCCAGCTTGCTGACCTGATGGTTCATTACGCGCGGGGTGACGCGGCTCCGGCCGACGCGCTCGCTGCTGCGGCCCTCCGGCTCGGGATCGACCAAGGGCGGCTGGCGGCGCTGCTGTACGAGTTTCCTCACTCCGGTGAGCTGCGGCGGCGTGCTGCCGACCCGTGCCCGCTCTCCGTGCGAGAGATCGATGCCCTGCGCGGGCTTGCAGAGGGCAAGGTCTACAAGCAGATCGCCCACGAGCTGACGCTGTCCGTGAGCACGATTCGCACCCACCTTCACAACGTCTACCGCAAGATCGGCGCGGTGGACCGGGCCCAGGCCGTGCTGATCGCGCGGGACCGGGGCTGGATCTAGAGCCACTCCGGCGGCAGCCTCGCCGAGGGACCGAGTTGCTCGGATCTACGTTGCCGCCGGGTTAGGGCGCCACCCTTGCCCGGCAGGTTCACACGCACCTACCGGGACTTCGTCCCTAGTTCGAGCGAGCTTTACTGCTACTCGATCAGGTTGCTGCGCAGGGCGATCGCCACCGCGTGTGCCCGGTCGCGGGCGCCGAGTCGCGACAGAATCGCCTTGGTGTGGGTCCGGACCGTCTCGGCGCTGAGGCCGAGGCGCTTCGCGACCCGCGCGGTCGACTGGCCGTCGGCGTACAGCTGAAGGATCTGCCGCTGGCGGCCGGTGAGCGCCGGCGTGCCCCGGGGGCGGCCGGCCGCCGGATCGACGAACCGCTCCGACTCCACGGCCGCGTCCACGGCCATGTGCAGGGCCTCGATGGGGGAGCTCTTGACCACGTAGGCGGTGGCCCCCGCCTTGATCGCCTCGGCCGCCGCGTGATGCTGGGCGTGAGGGCCGTGAGCGACAATCCCGATGCCTGGCTGCGCCTTGCGGAGGGCGCGGATTGCCGCCGTTCCGGAGAGATCGTCGTCCTGCGGCGCGCCGTTGCCGTGACAGACATCGACGATCGCGACGTCGAAGTTGCCGATCGATGTCAGCAGCTCGAGAGCCCCGGTTCCGTCCTCGGCCTCCTCCACCTCATACCGGCGTCCGAGCACCTCCCGCACGCCAAGGCGGACGGTGGGCAGGGTATCTATGACCATGCAGCGTCGGTCCTCGCTCACGTCTCTCACTCCGGCCATCCGCGGCAACAAGTCGCGGGTCGCATCACCCCGAGAGCACCTACCGGCGGTCCGTGCCGGTTCGGGGCATCCTAGCGGCGAGTGACTGCTGCCGTCACGGACCCATCGGAAACAGCGGCGTTTTTCGACGCCGCCAGTTCCGATACAAGTTCTGAGCGATGATCTCGGTCACCTCGAAGTCCCGCTACGCGGTGGTCGCCCTCGCCGAGCTGGCTCGCTCGGGCGAGCGGCCGGTCCCGATCGCGCAGATCGCCGAGCGGCGCGGGATGCCGGTGCAGTTCCTGGAGCAGCTGTTCACCACCCTGCGCCGCGACCGGCTCCTGCAGAGCCACCGTGGCGTCAAGGGCGGCTACACCCTCGCCCGGCCCGCGCAGGAGATCACCGTGCTCGACGTGGTGCAGTCCCTGGACGGCCGCGTGGGGGAGGAGGGCAAGGAGGCCGGCGGGATCTGGGAAGAGGGCGTGGAGGCGCTTCGCAACGTGTTTCGCAGCACCACGATCGCCGACATCGCCCGTCGCGAGGCCGAGGAGGCCGGCGCGGGGATGTACCACATCTAGTTGACAGCGCTCATTCCCGCTTGTTCAAGCGGTTTGCCGTCGCTGCGCCCCAGGGCAAGTCCATCTCCACGTTCTCCTGCGGCATCGCTTACTCCCGCAGCCCGGCGGCTTCGAGGGCCTCCGCCCGGTCCAAGTAGAACCGCACGCGGACGACCTTGCCCTCCCGTACGGACCACACGGCAGCGGGACGGTGCTCGACGGCGACCGAGTCACGCTGTGGTCTGTGCGAGCACCCGCGTGAGGCTGACGACCTCCTCGCCAGCGTCGATGAACTCCTCGGCCACGATGTAGTAGCTCGCCCACGGTTCAAGCCAATCACGCCAACCCTCCGCGAATCCCTGTAGGCCCTGAGCGGTGCTCGGTTGGATGGAGCCGAATGTCCGGCGCGAAATGAACTCGGTTTCAAAGTCGCTCGCGAAGGCAGTCAGGTCGATTCCGGTCGCGGAGGGGTCCGGAGCGGTCGAGCGGAACAAGGGGACCAAGTCCACACCACTGGCCTGCACCCTCTTGACGATCTCGACGTTCTCCTGCGACATCGCCTACTCCGAAAGCCCGGCGGCTTCGAGGGCCTCCTTGGGATCGAGGTAGCCCCGAATCGAAATCGTCTTTCCGTTCTCGAACTCGGTCACGAACCCGATAGGCGAGTCGACGTCGGCCCCGCTTGCCTTGCCACGCGCGCGGGTGCGGCCGATCGCGACGAGTCCGTCTCCCAGATCCCGGATCTCCGAGATCTCGATGTGGATCTCGTCGAAGGCCTCGTAGAGGTCTCGGAGCATCTCGCGGACGCCGTCGTGTCCCCGATACACCGTCGCTTCCCCTCCCAGCAACGCGTGGAGCGCCGAGTGCCAAGCCACCTCGGGGTCGAGTACCTCCAGCAGCGTTTCGACGTCTCCGCGGTTGCCCGCCTCAAGGCCGCGCTTGAAAGCCTCCACGTTCTCCTGCGACATCGCCCGCGCAGTATCTCGCGCTTCAGCGCCGAGAAGATTGAAACTGACCCACCACGGCGAGTTCCTGCTCTCCAGAAGGTAGGGTTCGCCCGCCCCCGCGATCAACCGAGGAGATGCACATATGACTGCTGATGTAGCGACGCTGGAGGGAAGCTCCGCGACCCTCTCCGACGAGGCCCTCGACGGTTTCCAGGCCCAGCTTCGCGGCACCGCCTCCGCGAATGGCGACGGGGCAGGCCGTGAGGTGTTCAACGCCATGCACAACTCGAAGCCCGGCTTGACCGTGCAGGCGTCGGGGACGGCCGACGTGGTCGAGGCCGTCAACTTCGCGCGTCAGCAGGGCTTGAAGATGGCGATCCGCGGCGGGGGCCATTCGCTTGCCGGCCTCTCCACGATCGACGGGGGCATGCTCGTCGACCTCTCGGCGATGCGGAGCGTCCAGGTCGACCCGGAACGGAGGCTTGCGTACGTTCAGGGCGGCGCGCTGTGGGGCGACGTGGATCGCGAGACCCAGGCGTTCGGCCTGGCCGCCCCGGGCGGCGTGGTCTCCGACACCGGCGTCGCCGGATTGACGCTGGGCGGCGGCTACGGCTGGCTGCGGCGCAAATACGGCCTCTCGATCGACAGTCTCGTGGAGGCGCAGGTCGTGTGCGCCGATGGTCGGATCCACACCGCCTCCGAGGATTCCAACCCCGACCTGTTCTGGGCGATCCGCGGGGGCGGCGGCAACTTCGGCATCGTCACCTCGTTCACCTTCCAGCTTCACCCGGTAGGGCCCGAGGTGGCGTTCTCGGCGACGTTCTACCCGCTCGAGGAGTACGCCGACATCCTGCGCGGCTGGCGTCCGTACGCCGACGAGGCCCCCAACGAGGTGACGTCGGTGTGCGTGTCGCTCACCTTCCCCGCCAATCCCGAGATGCCGGAGGCGGTCCACGACCGTCCGTGCACGATTGTCGGCGGCGTCTACGCCGGCGATGTCGAGGAGGGCATGGAGGCGACGAAGCCGTTGCGCGAGCTCGGTACGCCGCTATTCGACATGTCCGGCCCCACGCCGTACGTGGCCGTCCAGACGGGGTTCGATGCGCTGTTCCCGCGCAACACGATGAGCGCGTACTGGAAGTCGCAATACCTCGACGAACTCAGCGACGGCGCGATCGAGGCGATCACATCCAACGCCGCGGACCGGCCGGCGCCCCTCACCCTGGTCAACACCTTCGCCATGGGCGGCGCGATCGCCGACGTCGATCCGGAGGACACAGCGTTCGCGACGCGCGAGGCTCCATACATGGTGTCGATCGACGGCATGTGGACCGACGAGGTGAGCGACGAAGACGGCGTGGCGTGGGTGCGATCGGCGTGGCAGGACGTGAAGGAGCACGGCACCGGCGACGTCTACCTCAACTTCACTGGTCTTGGCGACGACGAGGCGCCGAGCGCCGGGGTCGACACCGCCTTCGGGCGCAATCTGCAGCGCCTCGCGGAGTTGAAGGCGGAGTACGACCCGACCAACTTCTTCCGGGTCAACAACAACATCGAGCCGGCCTCCTAGGGCGCGGCCCAGGGCCCGCAGCTTGCCTGAAGGCAGGCGGCGGTCGCGAGATACTGCGCGGGCGATGTCGGAGGCAGATATCGAGGTGCTTCGCGCCGGGTATGAAGCCGTCAGCCGGGGCGACTGGGATACGCCAACTCGTTTCGCGCATCCCGAGTTCGAGCTCCAGACGGCGGACCGAGTAGTCAACCCCGGGATCTATCGCGGCACCGAGGAGGTGAGGCGGTTCTTCGAGGACCTGTTCGAGCCCTTCGAGGAAGTTGTCGTTGAGCCCGAGGAGTTCTTTGAGCGCGGCGACCAGATCGCGGTGTTCGTTCTGGCGCGATTCAGGCCCGCTGGTAGCAGCGCGGTGGTGGAGAATCGAATCGGCCACCTCTGGACGATGCGCGAAGGAAAAGCGGCTCGTCTGCAGGTGTTTCCCAGACGCGAGGACGCCCTCGAAGCCGCCGGACTCGAGGAGTAGTCGATGTCGCAGGAGAACTTGGAGATCGTGCGGTCGACGTTTGAGCCATTCGACGGTGTCAACCTCGCTGCCATCGACTGGCGCGCGGAGGCGCTCCGCGAGGCGCTCGGAGCGCGCCTACTCGCCGGACATCGAGCTGAGAACTCTGGCGTCGGGTCTAGGCAGCGGAGTCGGCGAGCACTACCGGGGTTTGGACGGCTTGGTTCGGTACCTGCGGGAGTGGTTGGAACCCTTCAGCGAGTACCAGGTCGAGAACCTCGACTACATCGAGGCGGGCGATTGCGTCCTCGTTCCGAGTCGGCAGTCGGGCGTCGGGGACGGGAGCGGCGCCCGGGTCGAGATCGAGCTCACCACCCTCTACGAGCTGCGGGACGGCCAGATCGTGCGGGTTCATCAGTACGACACCACAGACGAGGCTCTCGAAGACGCCGGGCTATCGGCCTAGGGCAGACGGCTGTTTCGGCCTTGCGACCGTGCACTCGCCGGACCAACCGGCGCCTGCGAGCGGGCTCGGCCGCCCCCGTACCAGGTACTTTGGCTCGATCGTGGGTGGAGAGTCGGGAACAGCTCCGGGGGGCCCAGCCCCGGTCGGCGCAGCCTCCCGCGGCACTCGGCGTGGCGCGATCACGCAGGAGGTGTCGGGCACGGTGGGCAACACGCCTCTCGTCGCGATGCAGCGGATGGGGGAGGGGCTCGGAGCCGAGCTGGTTGCGAAGCTCGAGTACCTGAACCCGGGCGGGTCGGTCAAGGACCGCATCGGGGTGGCGATGATCGATGCCGCCGAGCGCGATGGGCTGGTCGAGCCCGGGCGCACGGTGATCGTCGAGCCGACCAGCGGCAATACCGGGATCGCGCTGGCGATGGTCTGCGCGGCCCGCGGCTACGAGCTGGTGCTGACTCTCCCGGAGGGGATGACTCGGGAGCGGACCGCCCTGCTTCGCACCTACGGTGCCGAGGTCCACGAGACGCCGTCGCTGGGCGGCATGAACGAGGCCGTGGAGCTAGCGGAGCGGATCGCCGGCGAGCGGGGCGCGTACATGCCCCAACAGTTCAACAACCCCGCCAACCCCGAGATCCACCGCCGCACCACCGCCGAGGAGATCTGGCGGGAGCTCGATGGCGAGGTCGACGCTCTGGTCTGCGGCGTCGGCACGGGTGGCACGATCACGGGCGTGGGGCAGGTGCTCAAGGAGCGCCGTCCCTCGGTCCAGGTGGTCGCCGTGGAGCCCGCCACTTCGGCGGTGCTCTCGGGCGGGCTTCCCGGCCCGCACAAGATCCAGGGCATCGGTGCGGGCTTCGTCCCCCAGGTGCTGGACCGCTCGGTAATCGACGAGGTGATCCCCGTCGACGACGAGAGCGCGCTCGGGCGGGCGCGCGAGGTCGCGCGGCGTGAGGGCCTTCTGGTCGGGATCTCGGCCGGGGCCGCGATCGATGCGGCGCTGGAGCTTGCCGCACGGCCCGACCTGTCCGGGAAGCGGGTTGTCGTGATCATCCCCGACGGCGGCGAGCGCTACATGTCGCTGCCCTTCTTCGCCCCGGAATGAATCACTCCGGCGGCAGCCTCGCCAGGGAGCCGTAGGCGACCGGTGATCCGAGCTTGCTCGGATTGCTACGTTGCCGCCGGGTTAGGGCGCCACCCTTACCCGGCAGGTTCATACGCACCCACCGGGACTTCGTCCCTAGTCCCTACGCTCTAGCCATGTTCGGCCTCAGCACCCTTCAGCGCGTGGTCACGGAGATCCGGGCCGACGTCGCCTCGGCGCGCGACCGCGACCCGGCGGCGCGCGGCGTCGGCACGGCCGAGATCCTGATGAACTGGGCGGGCGTCCAGGCGATCCTCACGCACCGCGTCGCCCATGCCCTGCACGATTCGGGGATGCCGCTGGTGCCGATGGCGCTTTCGTATGCCAGCCGGGCGGTGACCGGCATCGAGATCCATCCGGCAGCCAGGATCGGCGGCGATCTGTTCATCGACCACGGGTCCGGGGTGGTGGTCGGCGAGACGGCGGAGATCGGCGATCGGGTGACGCTGTATCAGGGCGTCACCCTGGGCGGTACCGGGTTCGCACGCGGCAAGCGCCACCCGACAGTCGAGGACGACGTCACGATCGGCTCCGGCGCCAAGCTGCTGGGTCCGGTCACGGTCGGTCGTCGCGCGAAGATCGGCGCCAACACGGTCGTCATCCAGGACGTTCCGTCCGACGCCACCGTGGTTGGCAACCCCGGCCACCCGGTCCGGGTCGAGGGGCGCAAGGTCGAGGGGCCCGACGCAGACTGGATTCACCTGCCGGACCCGGTCGCCGACGCGATCAAGGGTCTTGCGGAGCGGATCGGCGAGCTCGAGCGCCGGATCGGCGAGCTCGACGGCGAGCCGGCCGAAGGCGAGGTGCGCGAGCTGAATCCCAAGCGCGGCCCGTCCACCGCCGGCGGCTGAGCAGGCCTAACGGGGCCTGGCTGGCCGTCGCCGCGGCCGTAGCTATGCTCGATCGGTGGCTACCGAGACCGAGCTGAGGCCGATCGAGCCTGGCGCAAGCCAGGTCGAGCGCCTGCTTGCGGAGCTCAACCCGCCCCAGCGTGAAGCTGTCACTCACGGCGAGGGGCCCCTGCTGGTGCTCGCGGGCGCCGGCTCCGGGAAGACGCGCGTGCTCACCTACCGGATCGCCTACCTGCTGGCCACGGGCCAGGCCCAGCCCTCGGAGATCCTCGCGATCACCTTCACCAACAAGGCAGCCGGGGAGATGCGCGAACGGGTCGAACAGCTCGTCGGAGGCGTCTCGCGGCTGATGTGGGTGATGACCTTCCACTCGGCCTGCGCGCGGATCCTGCGGGCCGAGGCCCAGCGGCTCGGCTACAAGCGTGCCTTCACGATCTACGACGAGGCGGACTCGCTGCGGATGGTGAAGCGTTGTGAGGAGGAGCTGGACGTCGACCCGAAGCGCTTTCCGGCGCGCGCCGTGCGGGCGCAGATCTCGGCGGCCAAGAGCCAGCTGATCGACCCCGACGAGTACGCCCAGGCCCAGGGCTCCTACTTCGAGCGCACGGTCGCCGACGTCTACAGGCTGTATGAGCGGCGGATGCTGGAGGCGAACGCGATGGACTTCGACGACCTGCTCGTTCGCACCGTGAACCTGCTGGAGCTGTTCGAGGACGTCCGTGACCGCTACGGCCGCGCCTTCCGGTGGGTGCTCGTGGACGAGTACCAGGACACCAATCGGGTCCAATACCGACTCCTCCAGCTACTCAGCGAACAGCACGGGAACCTGTTCGTCGTCGGCGACGATTTTCAGTCCATCTATGGATTCCGGCACGCCGACATCCGCAACATCCTCGAGTTCGAGCGCGACTTCCCGGAGACCACCGTCGTCAAGCTGGAGCAGAACTACCGCTCCACGCAGACGATCCTCGACGCGGCCAACGGGGTGATCGCCAACAACCGCGAGCAGAAGCCCAAGCACCTGTGGACGGACGCGGGCCGCGGTGAGCCGGTGACGATCGTGGAGCTCGAGGACGAGCACGCCGAGGCGCGCTACGTGGCCTCGGAGGTCGAGCGCTTGGCGATGGACGAGGGGGTGCCGCGCGACCAGATCGCGGTCTTCTACCGAGTCAACGCCCAAAGCCGGGTGCTGGAGGACACGCTGGTGCGGTTCGAGATCCCATACCAGGTGATCGGCGGGACGAAGTTCTACGAGCGGGCCGAGATCAAGGACGCGATCGCCTATCTGAGCCTGATCGCGAATCCCGCGGACGCGGTGTCGTTTGCCCGCATCGTCAACTCGCCGCGCCGGGGGATCGGCCAGACGACCCAAGGGCGGCTCCTTTCGCACGCCAACACCATCGGGGAGGACATCTGGGAGGTGTTCTCGTCGCCGGAGCGGACGCCCGGTCTGGGCGCGGCCGCCCTGAAGGCCGTGCGGCGCTTCGCCGACACCATGCAGGGCCTTCGCGAACGCGCAGTGGGGGGACCGGCACCCCTCGGCGCCGCCTCCCCCGCTTCCGGCACCGGGTCGGTGTCCGAGCTGCTGGAGGCGGTCCTGAACGAGAGCGGATACCTGGAGGCGCTCCAGGCGGAGCGGACGATCGAGGCCGAGGGCCGAGTCGAGAACCTCCAGGAGCTGGTCGGCGTCGCCGCGGAGTTCGACGCCAACCGCGAGCTGGAGGGGGAGAGCGAGGTGGGACCGCTGGAGGAGTTCCTGGCCCAGATCTCCCTGTACACGGACCAGGACGCGATGCGAACCGACGAGAGCCTCTGCACGCTGATGACCCTCCACAACGCCAAGGGCCTGGAGTACGAGGCGGTGTTCATGATCGGCTGCGAGGAGGGGGTGTTCCCGCACATGCGCTCGATCGAAGAGGGCAACCTGGAGGAGGAGCGCCGCCTCTGCTACGTCGGGATGACCAGGGCCAAGCAGCGGTTGTGCATGACCTTCGCGCGTCGCCGCAGCCTGCACGGTGGACGCGGCCACAACCTGCCGTCCCGGTTCCTCGGGGAGATCCCGGGCGAGCTGGTCGAGCGCCAGGGCGAGGCATCGCCGACCGGATGGGCTGGTGGGCTCGGCGGGGAGCTCGGGATCGGCTCGCGCCAGCGCCCGCAGCCCCACGCCTCGCCGCTGGAGTTCCGGGTCGGCGACGACGTTGTCCACGCCACCTTCGGCGAGGGCGTTGTCACCGCCGTGGAGCCGGGCGGGGTGATGGTGGTCCGCTTCGCAGCCGACGCCACCGAGCGCAAGCTGATGGCCGACTACGCGCCACTACGCCGGATCGAGAGTGTGTGAGCGCGAGGCTCGACAAAGGGCATTGATTCTGGGCCGAGCGCGAACCAAGTCATGACTGTGATCGACGGCAAGGCGGTGGCGGCCGAAATACGGGCCCGGGTCGCCGACGACGTGAGGGAGTTCGCGGCTTCGAACGGCGGCCGGGTCCCCGGCCTGGCCACGGTGCTGGTCGGCGACGACGCTGCCTCCCACGTCTATGTGGGCAACAAGCGCAAGCAGGCCGAGGAGGTCGGGATGCGCTCGGTCCACCATGGGCTCGATGCCTCCGCCTCTGAGGAGACGGTGCTGGCTCTGGTTCGCGACCTGAACGGTGACGACGGGGTGGACGGGATCCTGGTCCAGGTTCCGTTGCCCGGCCAGATCGACCAGGACTCGGTGATCGCCGCGATCGACCCGGCGAAGGATGTCGATGGTTTGACCGCCGGCAACGCCGGCCTGCTGGCCCAGGGCCGTCCCGGACTGGTTCCGTGCACGGCACAGGGCGTGATGGAGCTGCTTCGCCATGCCGGGGTGGAGCCCGAGGGAGCGGACGCAGTGGTCGTTGGACGCTCGATTCTGGTCGGCAGGCCGCTCGCCAGCCTGCTCCTGAACGCCAGCGCCACGGTCACCGTCTGCCACTCGCGAACCCGCGACCTGGATGCCGTCTGCCGCCGTGCCGACATCCTGGTCGCGGCCGTCGGATCGCCTCGTCTCGTGAAGGGGGACTGGGTGAAGCCGGGCGCCGCGGTGATCGACGTCGGCGTCAACCGCACCGGGGACGGCCTGGTCGGAGACGTGGACTTCGAGGCCGTCCGCGAGGTGGCCGGCGCGATCACTCCGGTGCCGGGTGGGGTGGGTCCGATGACGATCGCGATGCTGCTTCGGAACACGCTGTCGGCCGCCCGCGCACGGGTTGGCCAAGATGGCCAACCAGTCTTGTCATCCGACTGACCTGCGGTATACGCTGCGCGCTGCGCAGAGGGGTCTGAGGTTGGGCAGGATCACTCCGCCTCGGGTTGAATGCAGCAGAGTTCATCCACCAGAGGAGACTGAATGGACTTCACCAGACTCACCCAGGGCGAGAAGATCGCCGGGGTATCGGGAATTGCGCTGATCCTGATCATGTTCATCTTCAAGTGGTTCGGCCTGAAGGTCAGCGGGGACGCTGGAGGATTCGGGTTTACCGTCGAAGGGTCGGAGAACGCCTGGGGCTCGTACGGCTTCATCGACATCGTCCTGTTCATCACCGTGGTGGCCGCGGTCGGGCTGGCGCTGATCAGCGCCTCGGAGACCGAGGTGGGCCTGCCGGTTGCCGCGAGCGCGGTCGTCGCCGGCCTGGGGATCCTCTCGGTGGTGCTGATCATCATCAGCATCATCAGCCCGCCGGACCTCGGAGCCGGCGACATCAGCGGCATCGATCACACTCGGAAGATCGGGGTGTGGCTGGGGTTGATCGCCGCGATCGGAGTCGCCTACGGTGGGTGGCGCGCGATGCAGGAAGAGGGCGCTTCGTTCGGCGGCGAGGCGGACCGGTTCCGCGCCGAGCCGGATGAGGGACCGGGCGCGGGCCCGCCCCCGCCGCCTTCGTCTCCTCCGCCGGCACCGCCGAGCCAGGCCCCCTAGACAGCAGCTTCGGGACGCGCGCGTCCCGGGAGGAGAGGTTCAACCGCGACGGCCGCCTTCGGGCGGCCGTCGCCGGTGTTAGCCGAGGCGATCCGCGAGCCGGTGAGCGATGCGCGACGCCATCGCGATGATCGTCATCATCGGGTTGACGCCGATCGAGCTGGGCAGCAGGCTGCCGTCGGCCACGTAGAGGGCGTCGGCGCCGTGGACTGCGCCGTCCGCCCCGACGACGCCGGCTGCGGGATCGGCGTGGATTCGGGCCGTGCCCATGGGATGGAAGGCCTCCAGTCGCAGTTCGCCGGGGGCCGGGGGCGATGCCTCCAGGTCGGCGATCCGGGCCTTGGGAATGGTCGGGATGCCGGCGATCTGGGGATAGACCTCGCGCGCTCCGGCGGCATACAGAAGCTCGGCCGCGCGGGCGATCCCGAACACCAGCCGGGCGGCGTCGTCGTCGGTCAGCCGGTAGGTGATCCGCAGCGAGCCGTCGCCCGCCAGCCCCACCCGGCCGGCCGACCGGTCGGACAGGTGGACCCCGGTCGACGCGATGTGGTCGTAGGCGAGCACGCGCTCGGCGTGCTCGACCCCGGTGCCCGGGAGCCATTGGGCGCCGAAGGCCAGCGGGGTGAAGGTTGCCTCGAGCAGGATGCCGCGGTCCTCCCACTCGCTGACGGCATAGCTCTGCATCACGCCGTCCCAGCCTCGGACCTCCTCGGCGAAGCGGGCGCCGACCCAGCAGGCGGGGTGGATGCGCAGGTTGCGGCCCAGCTGGCCGCTGGCAGCGCGAAAGCCGGACCTCAGCAGCAGCTCAGGGGTCCCGAACGCGCCCCCGGCAAGGACCACGCCTCGGCGGGCTCGGAGCTTGAATGGGCGCATGCTGCCGTTCGCGCCCGCCAGGCAATCGACCCCGGTGGCCCGGTCACCTTCGAACGTCACCCCTCGCGCCTCCACCTGCGCCCGCACCCGTGCCCCGGCCGCGACCGCCCGGGGCAGATAGGAGACATGCATGGCCTGCTTGGCGTCCAATCGGCAGCCTGTCGGGCACGAGCTGCACTGGAAGCAGGCGCCCGCGTTGCGCAGCAGGGGCTGGTGGCGCACTCCGAGCGCCTCGGCCCCCTCGCGCAGCAGCTGGCCGTTTCGACCCATCCGCTCGGGGTCGACGGGGCGGACCCGCAGCATCTCCTCGGCAGCCTCGTATTCGCGGTCCAGATCGGCTGCCCAGTCGATCCCGTACTCGGCTCGCCAGCCGGCCAGGACCCGGTCCGGGGCCCGGAAGCAGGTGCCCGAGTTGATCACCGTGGTCCCGCCGACGGCGCGGCCGACCGGGGTCGGGATTGCCGGGCGGCCCTCGGCGATCGTCAAGCCGCCGTCGCGATAGAGCGCCGCCAGCGCGGCCAGTGGCTCGTCGGGGTAGGTGCGGCGGTTCAGGTAGGGGCCGGCCTCCAGCACCACCACCTCGAGGCCCGCCTCCGCGAGGATCGCCGCTGTGACCGCGCCGCCCGCGCCCGAGCCGACGATCGCCACGTCGCATTCCTCGCCGCCCCGCGGCGGGCTCAGGTCGCCGAGGCTCGGAGGGGGTCGCTCGGAGGCGTCGTCTGCGACCTCGCAGCGCATCTCGTATCCGACCGCCGCCCGCACCCGCGGGTCGTTGCCGTAGCCCAGGCCCGCGAGGACCTTGAGGAAGAGCAGCAGGTCACCTGCCCGCGGAATGCTCGAGCCCTCGAGCCGGCCCAGGAAGTCCTGGCGCGCCTCGAGGCTGGCGCGGCTGAAACGCCAGGGGAACGGGAGTCGTTCGAGGATCCGGAGCGCGAGCTTGACCTGGCGCACGCTGCGTGCCGGCAGGCTCGCCAGATAGCGATTGAGCGGCTCAGCGACCTCGACTGCATCCCCGCGGCGCGCGTGGGCCAGTCCGCCCGGGCTGGCGGCCGGGGGCAGCGCGCCGAAGCCAGGCGCCATCGCCTCGGCGAACGCCCGCAGGATTCGCAGATCGGCGGCGCTCAGCCCCGGTGGGCGCCTTCAGGACGGGGCCGCAGGCGCTCCGACGCGGCCGGCCACCGACCACAGCAGAATCGCCACCGCGGCCAGGAAGCCGTCGACGAGGAAGTTGAGCAGGTAGATGAAGACGTCCTCGTCGAACAGGTAGAAGCCGAGCGCGGCGAGTGAGGATGCGGTCTTGCCCGCCGCCAGCACCAGGAGCAGCGGGCGGTAGCGGACCACGTCGAGCTGGACCACCAGGCAGATGCCTGCAATCACCACCATGTAGGCAAAGGCGAGCGCCAGCCAGAACTGCTCGGTCGTCTCCGGGGCCCGGGTGAACTGCCCCAGCGGCAGCCAGTTGCCGAGGTCGGAGATCACGTCGAGGACGCCGTCGGGGGCGACGATGAACAGGACCCCGACGATCGCGAAGCTCGCCGCCAGCAGGCGGAGGTTGAGGACGACGAACCGCTCCGCGCGCGCCCCGGTCATCACGACTTGGTTCGCGCCTCGCCCACGGTCAATCTCCTTTGCAGAGCTCGGCGCTCACAGGCCGCTCCCGCAGCCCGGCGGCTTCGAGGGCCTCATCGAGGGTGTCCTACTCATCGACCCTCGTCATCTCGTTATCCCGGATTTCATAGACGTAAGTGACCTCGACCTCGACCGAGATGCCGCTGGTCCTTCCGATGCCCCACTGCCGCTGCGGGACGATGACGAGATCTCCCTTCTCGATGAAGTCGAGCGGCTCAACGTAGTACTCGCTGAATGGCTCTACCCACTCGCGAAACGCCTGGATCACGCCCTCCCTGCCCTGATACACGCGGGCCTCGGGATTGCCCCTGGCCCATTTCAGCTCGAATTTCCGGCGACCAAAACCGCTCAGTCATCTCCCGGATCGCCTCGCCATCCCAGTCGATCGCTGTGCAGTCCACTCCCTTGAACGGCTCCCACAACCCCCTAACCATCTCCACGTTCTCCTGCGACATCGCCTACTCCGACAGCCCAGCGGCTTCGAGGGCCACTTGCTCGTCGCGAAAGCCCTCCATGCGGGCAACCTTGCCCGCTCGCATGGTGAAGAGGATGTGGAGCCTGGTGTCAACGTCCACGCCGCTTCCTCTCCCGTGGGTGTGCCAGTCGCAGGTGACGAGCACGCGCTCCCCGTAGTCGCGAAACTCGATTGGCTCACCGCGCTGGTCAATCGCATCGGGGACCAGCCACCTCCTTGCCGCCTCCTTTCCACGCAGAGGCTCGCCGCCGCCGAGCGGCACGACCTCGACGTCTTCGTCCCACTGTTCGAGCATCTGGTCGAAGTCACCGTGGTTATAGGCGTCGAAGCCCGTCTTCAGCGTCTCAACGTCAGCCTGCGACATCGCCCCGCAGTATCTCGCGCCGCAGCCGGTCTACGATCTGGAGGCCGAGGCCAGCGCCCTGCTCGGCGCCTACCTGGACCGGGAAGGCGGCTGAGGCCGTAGCCATGGCCGTAGCCATGAATCAGAAAAGGCGCCGTCTAGCAGGCTTTTCCGCGAGCGCTCGCCGGGCATCCTACCCGGCCTAGAATCAGCCTCGTGATCGATCGGGAGCAGGTCCTGCACGTGGCGCGCCTGGCACGACTGGAGCTCGCCGATGCCGAGGTCGAGCGAATGTCGGGTGAGCTGTCGACCATCCTCGACCACGTCGAGCGCATGAACGAGCTCGACCTCGACGGCGTGGAGCCAACCTCCCACGTGGTCCCGCTGACGAACGTCCTGCGCGCGGACAAGCCTCGACCGAGCTGGCCGCGAGAGCAGATCCTGGAGCCGGCCCCCGACTCGGACGAGGGGGCGTTCCGCGTCCCCTCCCCGCAGGCGTGAGCACCTGTGAGCGCGAGGCACTCCAAGGGGAGGGTGTGGCGGGGAATTTTGATCTTCGGCCGAGCGCGAGCCAATGGATGACCTGCTGGAGCTGACCGTCGCCGAGGCCCTGCGGCGGATCAAGGCCGGCGAGCTCTCCGCGGACGAGTATTTCGCTGCCTACGCGGATGCGGCGGCGGACGACGAGCTGAACGCCTACCTGTGGCGCCAGGACCCCGCGGACGAGCGGGAAGGGGCGAACGGCCAAAGCCCCGACGCGCCCCTGGGGGGCGCCCCGATCGCCGTCAAGGACATCTTCTGCACCGAGGGAATCGAGACCACGGCGGGGTCGCGGATCCTGGCGGGGTACCGCCCTCCTTACACGGCGACGGCGGTCCGCAGGCTCGCGGGCTCGGGTGCTCGCCTGCTCGGCAAGACGAACATGGACGAGTTCGCGATGGGCTCCTCGAACGAGAACTCGGGCTACGGGCCGGTGCTCAACCCCTGGGATCGCGAGCGAGTGCCGGGAGGATCGTCCGGCGGCTCGGCGGCCGCGGTCGCCGGCCGGCTGGCACCCTGGGCGATCGGCACCGACACCGGTGGCTCGATTCGCCAGCCCGCCTCGCTGTGCGGGATCGTGGGGCTCAAGCCCACCTACGGCGCCGTCTCCCGGTACGGGATGATCGCCTTCGCCTCGTCGCTCGACCAGTGTGGGCCCTTGACGCGCGATGTCACCGATGCAGCGCTTCTGTTGAAGGCGACCGAGGGCCGCGATCCGTGCGACTCGACCTCGGTGGGGATCGAGGGTGGGGTGGAGCTGCCCTCGCGCGAGGACCTCGCCGGGCTGCGTTTCGGCGTCCCGCGGGAGCTGTCGGCTGAGGCCGAGGGAATCGAGGCCGGGGTGTCGGAGGTGTTCGAGCGCGCGCTGGGCGTGATCCGCGAGTTGGGAGGTGAGGTGGACGAGTGCGAGCTGCCGCACGCGGGGCATGGCCTCGCCGCCTACTACGTCCTGGCGCCGGCTGAGGCCTCGGCGAACCTGGCTCGCTATGACGGCGTGCGGTACGGGGCCCGGGCGGAGGGCGATGGGGATCTGACGGCGATGTACGAGCGGACACGGGCCCAGGGGTTCGGCGCCGAGGTCAAGCGGCGGATCATGCTCGGCACCTACGCGCTCTCGTCGGGCTACTACGAGGCCTACTACGGGCGTGCACAAAGAGTTCGAACCAAGATCGCCGAGGACTTCCGGGGAGCGTTCGAGCGCTTCGACTACCTGGTCACGCCGACCTCGCCGACGGTGGCCTTCAAGCTGGGCGAGCGGACCGCCAACCCGCTGGCCATGTACATGTCGGACTTCTGCACCGTGCCGATGTCCCTGGCGGGAATCCCGGCGATCTCCATCCCGGGCGGCCTTGCCGAGCCGGACGGCGGGGGTCCGCAGCTGCCGGTGGGCCTCCAGATCGCTGCTCCGGCCTTCGGCGAATCGGGCTTGCTGGACGCGGCCCACGCGCTCGAGCGGGCGATCGGCTTCGAGACGAGACCCACGCCGATGGGCGGTGCATGAGCGCCCAGGTAGCGAAGGGCAACGGGCATCTGCCCGACGGATACGAGGCCGTGATCGGCCTGGAGATCCACGTCCAGCTCTCAACGCGGACGAAGATGTTCTGCGGCTGCGGGCTCTCCTTCGGCGACCAGCCGAATGTCCACACCTGCCCGGTCTGCTTGGCGCACCCCGGCGTGCTGCCGGTGATCAACGAGCAGGCCGTCCGCTATGCCCTTCAGATCGCCTTGGCGCTCGGATCCGACGTGGCGCCGCAGTCGATCTTCCACCGCAAGAACTACTTCTATCCCGACAACCCGAAGGGCTACCAGATCAGCCAGTACGACATTCCGCTGGCCAGGGGCGGCCGCCTGGGCGAGGTTCGCATCCACCGCGTCCACCTCGAGGAGGACGCCGCAAAGCTGATCCACGTCGGCGAGTCGGGACGGATCCACGGCTCCGCCGCTTCCCTGGTCGACTTCAACCGGGGTGGCACGCCGCTGGTCGAGATCGTCACCGAGCCCGACCTGCGGGGGCCGGCCGAGGCCCGGGAGTGGGCGCAGCTCCTGCGAACCACCGTCAAGCAGCTGGGGGTCTCCGACGCGAACATGGAGGAGGGAAGCCTGCGCTGTGATGCCAACGTCTCGGTGCGGCGGGCCGGCGCCGAGCAGCTGGGGACGAAGACCGAGCTCAAGAACATGAACAGCTTCCGCTTCCTGGAGCGCGGGATCGCCGCCGAGCTGGAGCGCCAGGGCGCGGTGCTGGAGGCGGGAGACCAGGTCGAGCAGGAGACCTTTCACTTCGACCCGCGCACCGGGACGTTGACGCCGCTGCGCTCGAAGGAGTACGCGCACGACTACCGCTACTTCCCGGAGCCCGACCTGGTGCCGCTGGCGCCGACCGAGGAGATGCTGCGCGCGGCCCGCGAGGCGCTCCCGGAGTTGCCGGCGGAGCGTCGCGAGCGCTACCAGGCCGAGCTGGAGCTGCCCGAGGTGACCGCGCGCCAGCTCGCCTTCGACGCCGAGCTCGGCGACTATTTCGAGCGCGCTCTTGACGCTTCGCGCAAGAGCGCGGGTTCGGAGGGCTCCGCCCCCGAGCCACCCACGGTGATTGCCAACTGGGTGACGGGCGAGCTGGTGGGCCGGCTCCGGGAGGCCGGCGACGGGGAGGTGGATCCCGCAAGCTCGAAGGTCTCACCCGAAGCCCTGGCGGCGCTGGCCGGCATGGTCGAGTCGAAGCAGGTGACGACGGGCGCGGCGCGGCAGGTGCTGGCCACCCTGGTCGCCGAGGGCGGCGACCCGACCGAGATCGTCGAGCGCGAGGGTCTCGCCCAGATGTCCGACGCCGGCGAGCTGGAGTCCATCGTCGAGCGCGCAATCGAGGCCGAGCCCAGGGCCGCGGAGAAGGTCAGGGCCGGGAACCCGAAGGCGATCGGCCCGATCGTCGGCGCCGTCATGCGGGAGACGAAGGGCACAGCGGACGGCGGCGATGTGACGCGGCTGATCCGCGAGAAGCTCGGGCTGGATTAGCCGCCGGCTGGCGGACGCACTCCCTGGGCTTGTAACACGTTGTTACAAGGTGGTAGGCTCGGTGCATGGCCTGGAACGTCGTGATCGCCGGTGGTGGATTCGGGGGCGCCCACACCGCCCGTCAGCTCGAGCGCCTGCTGCCGAAGCAGTCCGCCCGGCTGATGCTCGTCAACGATGTCAACTTCCTGCTCTACACGCCGTTTCTGCCTGAGGCCGCGGCGGGCACCCTGGAGCCCCGCCACGTGGTCACGCCGTTGCGGGAGATCCTCAAGCGCACGTTCCTGAGGCTGGGAGCCGTCACCGCCCATGACCCGGCGGCGCGTACCGTCCAGATCCGCACCCACGACGGCGAGACCGAGGAGCAGCGCTATGACCAGCTGGTCGTGGCGCTGGGCTCGGTATCGCGCCTGCTGCCGGTCCCGGGCCTGGAGAACGCGATCGGGTTCAAGAGCCTCGCCGACGCGATCTGGCTTCGCAACCACGTCGTCGAGACGCTCGAGGCGGCGAACGCGAGCGAGGACCCGGAGCGCCGCCAGGAGCTGCTCACCTACGTCTTCGTCGGCGGGGGCTACGCCGGCCTGGAGGCCCTGGCGGAGCTGCAGGACTTCGCCGCCGACGCGATGGATTCCTACCCTCGGGCGCGGCTGCAGGGAATGCGCTGGATCCTGGTCGAGGCCACCGACCGAGTCCTGCCGGAAATCGACCTGAAGCTGGCCGAATACGCGGCACGGGAGCTCCGGGGTCGCGGGATCGACATCCGCCTCGGCACCCGCCTGGAATCGGCGGAGCCCGACGCGGTGACTCTCGCCACCGGCGAGCGAATCCCGACCCGGACGGTGGTATGGACGACGGGCGTGGCGCCGCACCCCAGCCTCTCGGAGCTCAGCGTGCCGCTGGACGCTCACGGCCGGGTGGTGGTCGACCGGTACATGCGGGTCGAGGGCATGGACGGGGTCTGGGCGATCGGCGACTGCGCCGCGGTCCCCGACCCCGCGGCCGCAGGGGCCAGGCCGTCCCCACCGACGGCTCAGCACGCGATCCGCCAGGGCCGAACCGTCGCCCGGAACGTGGCGGCCGAGCTCGGCGTCGGCAAGGCCGAGCCGTTCCGGTATCGCAACCGAGGCGCCTTCGTCAACCTGGGTCGCTACAAGGCGGTCGGCATGCTGGGCCGGTTCACGTTCTCCGGGTTTCCGGCCTGGTGGATGGCGCGCACCTACCACGTGAGCCAGATCCCGGGGATGGCACGCAAGATCCGCGCCGTCGTCGACTGGACGGTGGGCCTGCCCTTCCACCGCGACGTCGCCGAGGTCGGCTCCATCGGGCACCCGCGGCCGCTCCGCGTCGAGGAGTACGCGCGCGGTGGCAGCCACCGCCCGGTCTCCTAGTCGCCCGAATCCCGCAACGGCTCCGGGTTCCGCGCGGCGCAGCCGCACGATGGGCCGAATAAACCGCCCATAGGCCGGCAAATTCGGCCCACCTCGTCCCGAGGCGCGAGAATCCAGGCATGGTCGGTCCGTACGCGATCATCGCCCTGTCGTTCGGAATCGCCACCGCGGTCGTCGGGCGCGCCAAGGGCAGCTCGTTCTTCATCTGGTTGATCGTCGGCTCCGTGCTGCCCGTGCTGGGCCTGATCGCGGTGATCCTCTACCAGCCCGAGACCGACGAGCCGGAGCGCAGCTGCCCGCGCTGCGGCAAGGTCCACAAGCTCTACGTCCAGGTCTGCACGCGTTGCGGGGCCGAGCTCTACCTTCCGGACCCCGCTGACGTCCATCGCCCGTCGGCAGCGGGGCCGCGCTGACGATCGGCGTGCAAGCGATGGATGCGGCCGGGTGGCGGTGGCCTGTCTACCTGAGCCAGGTCCGAACGATCGCGTTCGCGAAGCCGAGTCCGTAGCGGACCACGGCCGGCTTCTTCGAGTGACCGTGCAGGCGGCGGGCGACGGTCACCGGCACCTCCTTGGCGGGGATGCCGCGCTTGATCGCCTCGATCAGGAACTCGGAGGTGTGGAACTGCTCCTGGCGCAGGACGAGCTGGGGCAGGACATCCGAGCGCACCGCGCGGTAGCCGTTGGAGCAGTCGCTGACCTTGGTGCGGGTGATCAGCGACACCATCCGGTTGAAGAACACGATCCCCAGCTCGCGCGTGTGGCTGTTCGGCTCTGCCTGGCCGAGGACGCGGGAGCCGTGGGCGACCGCGACCTCGCCCGAGACGATCGGCTCCACCAGGCGGTGCATCTCGGAGGGCAGGTGCTGGCCGTCTGCGTCCAGGGTGACGACGATGGTCGCGCCCGACTCGGCGAGCAGCCGGTAGCCCGTGCGCAGCGCCGCGCCTCCTCCTCGATTGATCACGTGCCGGGCGACCGCCGCGCCGTGCTGGGCGGCGACCTCGCCGGTGCGGTCCCGCGAGCCGTCGTCGACGACCAGGACCGCGGTCGCAAGGCCGCACACCTGCTCCGGAATCCGGTCGAGCACGTAGGCAATGCTCTCGGACTCGTTGTAGGCGGGGACCAGGACGCCGATCTTGTCCCGGAAGCGCTCCGGCTGGCCGGCGGCCACGAACTGCTCCAAGGCGAGACCCTCGAGAACCGCGGAGAGCTCGCGCGTGATCCGGGATCCCTGCGACAGCGCGCGCACGACCAGCAGGAACAGGATCAGGATCGCGATCACCGCCACCCCCACGATCCGGGTTCCGTTCTCGCGCTGGAACGAGAACGCCCCGAGGATCGCGTCGAGAAGCTGGGTGCCCGAGACGATCGCCATCCCGAGCGCCAACAGCAGGAGAATCAGGAGGTCGACGTTGCGCAACGTCTTACGGCGCCAGATGGCGAACCCCGCCACCAGGGCGGCGATCACCAGCCCGGCGGCGCGCAGCGCCGTCAACTCAGGCGGAAAAAGGCTGGAAAGCGGAAGGTGGAGAGCTTCCACGAGCGCGATGAGCATAGATGCGAGACCCCACGGAGCTTGCGCGTACGCCTGCACCGGTCCTGGCGCTGACCGGTCCGCTACCCTCGCGCGGTCATGCGAATCCTGATCCTGGGCGGTGATGGATACCTGGGGTGGCCGACCGCGATGCGCTTCTCGGCGCGGGGCCACGAGGTGTCCGTGGTGGACAACTTCTCGCGCCGGCGCTGGCACGTCCAGCACTCCACCGGCTCGCTGACCCCCATCCGCTCGCTCGCCGATCGAATCGAGGCGTGGGAGCAGGTGAGCGGCAACGTGATCCGCTCCTTCGTGGGCTCGATGGAGGACGGCGACTTCGTCGAGCGGGTGGTGGCCGAGGTCGCTCCGGAGGCAATCGTCCATTACGCCGAGCAGCCGTCGGCCCCGTACTCGATGAAGTCGCGCGACGCCGCGGTCGAGACCCAGTGCACGAACCTCGTCGGGACGCTCAACCTGCTGTTCGCGATTCGCGACCGAGTGCCCGACTGTCACCTGGTCAAGCTCGGCACCATGGGCGAGTACGGGACCCCGAACATAGACATCGAGGAGGGGTTCATCGAGATCGAGCACAAGGGGCGCAAGGACACGCTGCCGTTCCCGAAGATGCCCGGCTCCCTCTACCACCTGTCGAAGGTCCACGATTCCCACAACATCCACTTCGCCTGCCGGATCTGGGGCCTTCGCGCCACCGACCTCAACCAGGGCGTCGTCTACGGCATCGAGACCGAGGAGTCGGCCGAGGACGAGCGCCTGATCACGCGCTTCGACTACGACGAGTACTTCGGCACGGTGCTCAACCGCTTCTGCGTTCAGGCGGTGATCGGCCACCCGCTGACCGTCTACGGCGAGGGCGGGCAGACGCGTGGGTTCCTCAACATCCGCGACACGCTGCAGTGCGTCGAGCTGGCCGTCGCCCACCCGGCTGCTCTGGGCGAGTTCCGGGTCTTCAACCAGTTCACCGAGCAGTTCTCGGTGGCGGACGTCGCCGAGCTGGTGAGGCGGAGCGGGGAGGAGCTGGGCCACCGAGTCGAAGTGCGCAGCTTCCCCAACCCGCGGATCGAGGCCGAGCAGCACTATTACAACGCCACCAACACGAAGCTGATCGACCTGGGGTTGAAGCCGCACCACCTGGGCGAGGAGCTGCTCCGCTCGATGCTGAGGATCATCGAGCGGCACAAGGGCCGCGTGATCGAGCGCGCGATTCTTCCGACCACGCGCTGGAAGCCCGGAGAGCTGATGGGACAGGTCGAAGCCGCCCCGCGGCCTTCCTGACGGCGATGGCGGAGTTCGCGTCCGCGGCCGAGTTCCGCGAGGTCATGGACAGGGCTTTCGGCCTGATGAGCACCGACCCCGAGATGGGGCCGAAGCTTCGCGACGCGCGCGTGCCCCAGCGGTTCGAGTTCCCGGACCAGGACGCCGTGGTCAACGTCACCTACGACGAATCGGGGGGCGAGCAGAACCTGCGCTGGGAGTGGTCCGACGACGTCGACTGGGAGCCGAAGGTCGGGATGACGATGAGCTCGGAGGTGGCCAACCGCTACTTCCAGGGGAAGGAGAACGTGCCGGTGGCCCTCGCCAGGCGCCGGATCAAGAGCTCGGGGGACATCAAGTCCGCGCTGAAGCTGATCCCGATCACGAAGCCCGTGTTCGCGATGTACCGCGAGATGGTGGAGCGCGACTACCCGCACCTCGTGGTCTAGGCGAAGCGGAAGGTCGCTCGGGCTAGCGACGAAGTCGCGGTGCATGCGAGAAGCCCGGGTCCACGCGGTTTGCATGTCACCCGCCGCCCCCGGACGCCGAAGGCGGAGGAGGCGGCGGCAATGTTCCGTTGTTCTACACTCGGCTGCCCATGAGGGCGGCAGACGCACTGTGTGAGGCACTGAAGGCCGAAGGGGTCGAGCACGTCTTCGGCATCCCCGGCGGCGCCAACCTGCCCACCTACGACGCGCTCTACGACGCCGACCTGATCCACATCCAGTCTCGCCACGAGCAGGGCGCAGGACACGCGGCGGAGGGCTACGCGAAGGCCTCCGGCCGCGTCGGTGTCGCATTCGCGACCTCGGGGCCCGGGGCGACCAACCTGGTTACTGCGATCGCCGACGCGATGATGGACTCGGTGCCGACGGTGTTCATCACCGGCCAGGTGCGCACCGACCTGATCGGCACCGACGGCTTCCAGGAGGCCGACGTCACCGGGATCACGTTGCCGGTGGTCAAGCATTCCTTCCTGGTCACCGATCCCAGGCAGATTCCGGAATACATCCATCAGGCCTTCCACATCGCCTCCACCGGCCGGCCGGGCCCGGTGCTCGTCGACGTCCCTCAGGACCTGTCGCGGGCAGACATCGAATACGAGCCGGCCGCAGGCGCGCCCAACCTGCCCGGCTACAAACCCCCGACCGAAGGCAACATCAAGCAGATCCGCCTCGCCGCCAAGGCGCTCGCCAACGCCCGGCGGCCGGTGATCTACGGCGGCGGCGGGATCGTCAACGCGAACGCCTCGGACGAGTTCCGCGACTTCTGCGTCGCCGACCGGCTCCCGGTGACCCTCACCGTGATGGGACTGGGCGCGTTTCCCGCCCCGCACGAGCAGTGGCTGGGGATGCTCGGGATGCACGGCACCCGCACGGCCAACTACGCGATGGACAACGCCGACCTGATCGTCGCGGTGGGCTCCCGATTCGACGACCGAATCACCGGCAAGCTGGCCGAGTTCGCACCTCGAGCCAAGTTTGTCCACATCGACATCGACCCCGCCGAGATCTCCAAGAACGTCCCCGCTCACATCCCGATCGTGGGCGACGCCGCCGACGTGCTGCCGAAGCTGAAGCACGAGTACCAGCGCTTGAATGCCGATCCCGGGCGCCTCGACGACTGGTGGAAGCAGATCGGCGCCTGGCAGCAGGAGTACCCGCTGTCCTATGAGGACTCCGAGGACTCGGAGATCAAGCCGCAGCGGATGATCGAGGCGCTCTACAAAGTCACCGACGGCGACGCCATCATCACCTCGGATGTCGGGCAGCACCAGATGTGGTGCGCCCAGTACTACAACTTCTCCAAGCCCCGCCGATGGATCAACTCGGGTGGCCTGGGAACGATGGGCTTCGGACTGCCGGCGGCGATCGGCGCCAAGGTGGCGAAGCCCGACGAGACCGTGGTCTGCCTGGCGGGAGACGGCAGCCTGATCATGGTCTGCCAGGAGTTCGCGACCGCGGCCGTTCACGACATCCCGGTCAAGGTCTTCCTCATGAACAACGGCTACATGGGCATGGTCCGCCAGTGGCAGGAGCTGTTCTGGGACGGGCGCTACAAGTCCGTGGAGATGGGCGACAGCCCCGACTGGGTGAAGCTGGCCGAGGCCTTCGGCTGGACCGGCATGCGCTGCACGGGCAAGGACGAGGTCGAGGACGCGATGCAGGCGGCGCTCGACACCGACGGTCCCGTGCTGCTCGACGTGCAGGTGACGAAGACGGAGAACTGCTTCCCGATGATCCCGGCCGGTGCTGCCGCCCGGGACATGGTGGGGTAGGTGTGAGGCTCGGAAGATGGAAGCCGGAACGCCAGACCTGATCAAGCTCGAGGATCTCGAGGTCGCCAGCGGCCTCACCGGGCGCAAGCACATCCTGTCGCTCCTGGTCGAGAACAAGCCCGGTGTGCTGGCACGGATTGCGGGGCTGTTCGCGCGGCGCGGCTTCAACATCGACACGCTCGCGGTGGGCCCGACGGAGGACCCTGAGATATCCCGGATCACGCTGACCCTCGACGGCGCCGTGCATCCAATCGATCAGGTCACCAAGCAACTCCACAAGCTGGTCAACGTGATCAAGATCCGCGACATGGAGCCGGAGCAGACCGTCTCCAGGGAGATGGCGGTGTTCCGCGTACAGGCGACGGTGGAGAACCGCGGAGAGATCATCCAGTTCGCGGAGATCTTCAGGGGGAAGATCGTCGACGCGTCGCGCCGCAGCATGACCATCGAGGTGACCGGGTCGAACGAGAAGATCGACGCCTTCGAGCGGATGATCCGTCCCCACGGGCTGATCGAGATGGCGCGGACCGGCGAAGTCGCAATCTCGCGTTCGCGCCCGGACTCCTAGGCGCGACCTTGATCGAGGCGACCGCCGCGCTTGGGTCGCTGGAGGCGCTGGTCGCCGAGGCGGGGGAGAGGCGGCGGTTGGTCAGCGTCACGGTTCCGATCGAGGTCGAGGATCCCACTGGGGCGGTGTTCGCCTCGCGGCTGGCCGGCGATCGCTGGTTCTGCTGGGAGCAGCCCGACCGCGACGGGTTCGCGCTCGCCGCACTCGGCAGCGCGCACGAGGTCGTGGCGCGGGGTCCCGAGCGCTTTGGGGACCTGGTGACCGCATGCTTGGAAGTGACCCGCGGGCGTCTGCGTTCAGAGCCCGACGGCCTGCCGGCAGGCGCCGGCCCGGTGTGGGTGGGTGGTCTCGCGTTCGCGCCCGACGGTGGACGGGCGCCGCAATGGTCCTCGTTTCCCCCCGCTCTGATGGTGATGCCGGAGCTGGCAATCCACCGAGTCGCCGGGCGGACCCATCTAACCCTGTGCGCGCTCGCCGGCCCGGGGGTCGACCCGGGCCAGACCGCAGGGCGGATGAGCGCCCGCCTCGCCGCGCTGCGCGAGGGACCCCTCCCGCTCGCCGATCCCCATCCGACCGGCTCGGTGCAGATCGCCAGCGCCCTTCCCCCGGAACGATTCGAGCGCTCGGTGGCGCAGACGGTGGAGCGCATCCGCGCCGGGGAGCTGGAGAAGGTGGTGCTCGCGCGGGAGGTGGTGGTCGAGGCGCCACGGGCGCACGACCCGGCGACCATCTTCGGTGCGCTTCGGGAGCTGTTCTCGTCCTGCTTCTGCTTTTGCTGCGGCTCGCCCGAGGCGGCCTTCCTCGGCGCCAGCCCCGAGCTGCTTGTGCGCCGGCGCGGAGCGGGGGCGGCGACGGTCGCCCTGGCCGGGTCGACCAGGCGCAGCGCCGATCCCGCCGTCGACGACCATCTCGGTGAGCAGCTCCTGCGCTCCGCGAAGGACCGCCGCGAGCATCAGATCGTGGTTCGCAGGATCGAGCGCGGGCTGCGCGGCCACTCGGTCTGGGTCGAGGCAGCACCGGAGCCGGGCGTGGTCAAGGTGGCCAACATCCAGCACCTTGCGACCCCGATCCACGCCCAGTTGTCCGCGCCGCGCTCCGCGGTCGAGCTTGCCGGCCTGCTGCACCCGACACCCGCGGTTGGCGGGGAGCCTCGCGATCGAGCCCTCGCCGTGATCGCAGAGTTGGAGCAGCTCGACCGCGGCTGGTACGCGGGCCCGGTCGGCTGGATGGACGCCGCCGAGGACGGAGAGTTCTGCGTTGCGATCCGCTCCGCGCTCCTGCGCGACCGCACCGGCCGTCTGTTCGCGGGTAACGGAATCGTCGCCGACTCCGACCCCGAGGCAGAGCTGGCCGAGACCGAGGTGAAGCTGGGCGCGCTCTTGCCGCTGCTCTCGAGCTAGGCCGATTCACCAGCGACCACCCGCTCGGGTGACCGAGCTTGGGTCCCGGGCGTCAGGCGCCGCGGGGGGAGCCAAGCGCCTCGCCAACCCGCTCGGCGATCCGCCGGTGTTGCTCCACGTTTCGCCGCCGGTCAACCTGGATCTCGATCAAAGCCGTTCCATGCCCGGTCGCGTCGGCGAGGTGGTCAAGCCGCTCGACGCGCACGTGGGGCAGGTCGTAAACGGCGGCGACTCGCGCCAGGTCGAGCCCCAGGGGCGTCCCCAGCAGCGCCTCGAACTCCCCTCGCTCGAGCTGCTCGGCCTGGGGAAGGAATTCGAAGATGCCGCCGCCATCGTTATTGAGGACGACGATTCGAATCGGAACGCTTGCGTCACGGAGCGCGGCGAGGCCGTTCATGTCGTGGTACAGGCCGAGGTCGCCGGTGACGATCCAGGCGGGACGGCCGCTCGCGGCAGCGGCTCCGATTCCCGAGGAGATCAGCCCGTCGATCCCGTTCGCGCCCCGATTGCATAGGAACCTCACCTGGGTGGCCGCGGACGGGACGAATGCCTCCTGGTCGCGGATCGGCATCGACGAGGCCGTGTAGACGAGGTCCCCGTCGGCGTACAGGCCCGAGAGGACGGCGTGGGCACCCGGCTCCGTGGGCTCGGTGAGCGTCCGAAGCTCGGCCCCGATGGCCGCCGCCGCCGCTTCCCCGGCCTCCAGCCAGGCGGCCCGCCACGGCCCGTTGCCTCCCGTGAGGCGCTCGGCCAGCCCGCCGGCCAGGGAGCGAGGCTCGCCCCGGACGATCGTCTCGGCCTGGGTCGACGGCTCGTTCCAGCCGAACGCGGGATCGACGACCACCTGGCGCAGCCCGCGGAGCGAGGAGAGCCATTGCCGAAGCGCCTTGCTGGTCGGCATGTCGCCGAAGCGGATCACCAGCTGGGGCTCGAGGGACGGAGGAGCCAGGCGGGCGATCGCGTCGTAAGGCCAGACGACCAGGCCGCGATCGTGGTCGCCGAGGCGCAGTTGCGAGGTTGGCTCGGCGAGGATCGGGTAGCCCGCTCGCTCGGCCAGGGCGGCCACTGGGCGGGCCAGGCCGGGGTCCGGCTGGCGGCCGGCGACGATCAACCCTCGAGGAGCAGCCGACACCCGCTCGGCGAGCTCGTCGATCAGCGCCTGGTCGGCCAGCGGCGGCTCGGAGGCGACCGCGGTCAACGGCCGCTCGCCGCGACCCTCGAGGGCCAACGGGGAGGTCGCCGTCACGTCTTCGGAACGTGGCTCGGGGGCGAGGGGGTCGCGCCAAGGGACGTTCAAGTGGACCGGGCCTGGGCGGGGCTCTCCGCGCGCCGCCGCGTAGGCGCGGCAGGCGACCGAGCGGAAGTGGAGCAGGCCGGGGTCGTCGGCCTCGTGGGTGCCCACCTCGCAAAACCAGCGCACGGAGCTGCCGTACAGCTTCAGCTGGTCGACGGTCTGTCCGGCGCCGATTCCTCGCAGCTCCGGCGGCCGATCGGCGGTGAGCACGATCAGCGGGACGCCGGCCTCGTCGGCCTCGCAAACCGCCGGGTGAAGGTTGGCGGCGGCGGTGCCGGAGGTGCAGAGGACGGCTGCCGGCCGGCCGGTCCCCTGGGCGGCGCCGAGCGCGAAGTAGCCGGCAGAGCGCTCGTCGACGATCACGACGACATCGATCGCGGGCTGGCGCCACAGCGCCACGGCCAGCGGGGTGGACCGAGAGCCGGGGGACAGGACGGCCCGGCGAACGCCGCAGCGCGCCAGCTCCTCGACCAGCGCCGAGGCAAGCGCGGTGTTGCGATTGGTGGGGTCCACCGAGGCGAACGGTACCCCTGGGCTACAGCCGGTGCCGCTTGAGGGCCGGCTCGTCGATCTCGACCCCCAGGCCAGGGCCCTCGGGCAGGTGCAGGAGACCGTCGCTCAGCTCGCACTGCGCCCCGGCGACGGTGCCGGCGAACAGGAGCTGGGTGGCCAGACCATGGGCGAGCCCACCCGGGACACCCTTGCCCGGAAGCACCTGGGCGAGGTGCGCCGCGGCGGCGATGCCCACCGGGCCGTCGAGAGCGCTGGACAGGTAGACGGGGAGCACGCCGGCGATCGAGCGGGCCACGCCGATTCCGCCCGCCTTGGCCACCTTCACGGTGGCGAGCTGGCAGGCGCCGAGCTCGATCGCGCGCCGGGCGTCGTTGGCGTCGGTGACGCTCTCGTCGGCCGCGATGGGGATCGCGGTCTGGCTGCGCACCACCGCCAGCCCCTCCAGGTCTGCCGCCGGCTGCTCGGCCAGCTCCAGCCCGAACGGCTCCATGGCGGCGAGTCGTTCCACCGCCTGTTGCGGAGACCAGGCGCCGTTCGCGTCAACGCGGATCTTCGCCCCTTGCCCGACCGCCCGGCGCACGGCCTCGACCTGGTCGACGTCGTCGGGAACCCCAACCTTGAGCTTGAAGCTCGAAAAGCCGCGCTGGGCCCAGCGCTCGGCGCCCGACGCGACGGCGCTCGGGGGCCCGGCAACCAGGGTTGCGTTGCACGACACCGGCTTCGCCGTCGTGGCTCCGAGCAGCCGCCAGAGCGGAATTCCGGCGAGCTTGGACTCGAGGTCGAGGCGAGCGACCTCGATCGCTGCGGCGGTTTGCCGCGAAAGCCCGCCGGCGATCGGCCTGAGCGTCGGCGTCGGATCCTGCTCGAGGTCGATCCCGCCCAAGTTCGGCGCGATCGAGTCGCGGACCTCGCGCTCGATCTCGGCCAGCGACGGCCCACCGCGCAGCGATAGCGGCACGGCCTCGCCCAGTCCCTCGACCCCCTCGTCGGTGCGCAGACGCACCAGCACCATCTCGCGCCGCTCCAGCCGACCCCGCGCGGTCACGTAGGGCTCCTCGAACGGGAGCGCGTAGGGGATTGCGTCGACGGACGTGATCCGCATTGGATCTAGCTCGCGATCAGGAGGCCGACCGTCAGCAGGGTGCTGAAGGCGGCGAGCAGGGCGCCGGTGCCGGCGAGGGCGGCGTTCAACGAGGGCCCGTCGGTGCGGGTCATCACGGCGCCCAGGGGTCGGCGGACGAGCGGCGCCGCAAGCAGCGTCAGAAGGCACCAGGCGGGGCCGCCGGCGGCGAGCAGCACGACCGGCACCGCGACGAAGGCGGCGACGATCAGAAGGACGTACAGGCTTCGGGTTCGCCGGCGGCCCAGGCGCACCGCCAGGGTGCGCTTTCCGGCTCGTCGGTCGGTGTCGAGGTCGCGCACGTTGTTGACCACCAGGATTGCGGTGGCGAGGAAGCCGATGCTGAGCGAGAGGCCGAAGGGCAGCCAGTCGAGCCGCTCGAGCTGGACGTAGTAGGAGCCGTTGACGGCGACCAGGCCGAAGAACAGGAACACGAACACCTCCCCGAGGCCCTCATACCCGTAGGGCCGCGGGCCGCCTGTGTAGAGCACGCCCGCCAGGATCGACACAGCGCCGACCGCGAGGATCAGCGGCCCGGCAACCGTGGCCAGGTAGACGCCTGCGACCACGGCAACCGCGAACGCGACCCAGGTCGCAACCAGCACCCGCCGAGGCGCGACCAGTCCTGACGAGGTGACCCGCACCGGGCCCAGCCGGTCGGCCGTGTCGGCCCCGCGCATGGCGTCCGAGTAGTCGTTGGCGAGGTTGGTCCCGATCTGGATGAAGATGCTGCCGACCATGGCGGCGATCAGGGCGCCAACGCGGACGTCGCCGCTGACCTCCACCGCGGCCGCGGTCCCGACCAGTACCGGCGCGATCGCCGCCGGCAGCGTGCGCGGCCGCGCCGCCATCAGCCAGAGCCTTACCGGCGACATGCTCCGCATCAACCGCCGCCTCCTCGGCTGCGCCTCCGGGGGCGGCGGGTTCGGGCGCGATCCACGTGGACCCGGGCAACTCGCGTGAACCGCGACTTCGTCGCTAGCCCGGGCGTCAAGGACGCTTGGGAAATCTCGAGAAGTCGGGCCTTCGGCCCTCGACGTAGGCGTCGCGGCCCTCCTGTCCCTCCTCGGTCATGTAGAAGAGGAGGGTCGCGTCGTGGGAGAGCTGCTGGAGGCCGGTGAGCCCGTCCTCGGCGGCGTTGAAGCTCGCCTTCAGCAGCCGCAGAGCAAGGGGTGACAGCGCCGACATCTCGCGACACCAGGCGACGGTCTCGCGCTCCAGCTCGGCGATCGGCACGACCGCGTTCACGAGCCCCATCTCCAGTGCCTCCTCGGCCGTGTAGAGGCGGCACAGAAACCAGATCTCCTTGGCCCGCTTGACGCCCACGTTGCGCGCCAGCAGTGCCGCGCCGAAGCCGCCGTCGAAGCTGCCCACCCGAGGGCCGGTCTGACCGAAGCGGGCATTGTCGGCGGCGATCGTCAGGTCGCACACCAGGTGCAGGATGTGGCCGCCACCCACCGCGTAGCCGGCGACCATCGCCACCACGGGCTTCGGGGTCCGGCGGATCTGCACGTGCAGGTCGCCGACGTCCAAGCGGCCGACGCCATGCTGGGCGACCTCGTCGTCACCGATGTAGCCGTCGTCGCCGCGGATCCGTTGGTCCCCGCCCGAACAGAAGGCCTCCTCGCCCGCACCCGTGAGGATGATCGCGCCGACATCGAGGTCGTCGCGAGCCATGGCGAAGGCCTCGCGCAGCTCGGCGAGCGTCTGCGGGCGGAAGGCATTCCTGACCTCGGGACGGTTGATGGTGATCTTGGCGATTCCCTCGCCCTGCTCGTAGGCAATGTCCTCGAACTTGCCTGCGGCCCGCCACTCGATCGGCGCGTAGAGCTCGTCGGTGGAGGGTGCGTCCTTGTGAGGAATGGGCACGTGAGGGATTATCCCTGGCGATGATCCTCGATAACTGGCTCGCCCAACGGGCGCAGACCTGCCCCGACCGCACGGCGCTGATCGCCGACGGGCGGCGGCTCACCTACGAGGAGCTCGAGGCCGAGGCAACGGCAAGCGCGCGGCGGCTGGCCGCTCACGGCGTGCGGCGCGGCGCCACCGTGACGCTGGAGCTGCCCGCCGGCGCCGACTACGTGGTCCTTCTCCACGCCCTGATGAAGGTGGGCGCCGTCGCCCACCCCCTTGACTCACGATTGGCCCCGGCGGAGCGAGAGGCGGACCTCCAGCGCGCCGCGCCGGTGCTGACGATCTCGCGGCCCCAGGACGTGCGAGGGCCCGAGGCCGACCTGCCCCTGCTGGGCGAGCACGATCTCGATGCCATCCACTCTCGCATCATGACCAGCGGGACGTCCGGGATGCCACGGGCGATCGGGCTCACCTACGGCAACCACCTGTGGAGCGCGGTCGGGTCGGCGTTCAACCTGGGGGTCGACCCGACCGACCGCTGGCTCTGCTGCCTGCCGCTGTACCACGTCGGCGGTCTGGAGATCGTGATGCGCTCGGTGATCTACGGCACCGGCGCGGTGGTCCACGACGGCTTCGCGGTCGAGAGGGTGGCGCAGGCCCTGGAGCGCGACGAGGTGACCCTGGTCTCGCTGGTCACGACGCAGCTCACCCGCCTGCTCGAGGCCGACGTGGACCTCTCCGGGCCTCGCGCAATCCTCGTCGGCGGCGGGCCCGTCTCGCTCGAGGTGCTGGAGGAGGCGATCGGCCGGGGCGCGGCGGTGGTCCAGACCTATGGCCTCACCGAGGCCGCCTCACAGGTGACCACGCTCGCCCCGCAGGAGGCGCGGCGAAAGCTCGGCTCGGCGGGGCGGCCGCTGCTCACCACGCACCTGCGGATTCAGGACGGGGAGATCCTCGTCCAGGGGCCGATCGTCGCTCCCGGCTGCGCGGACGAGGACGGCTGGCTGCACACCGGCGACCTCGGCCGGATCGACGAGCAGGGCTTCCTGTACGTCGAGGACCGGCTCGGCGACGTGATCGTGAGCGGCGGCGAGAACGTGCTGCCGGCCGAGGTGGAGGAGGTGTTGCTGCGTCACCCGGACGTCGCCGACGCCGCCGCCGTGGGCCGCGCCGATCCCGAGTGGCAGGAGGCCGTGGAGGCGGTGGTGGTCCTGCGGCGCGGCGCCGCCGCGGGCGCGGACGAATTGCGCCGGCACTGTGCCGAGTCCCTGGCCCGCTACAAGGTCCCGAAGCGCTTCGAGTTCGTCTCCGAGCTGCCGCGCACCTCCTCGGGCAAGCTGCTGCGCCGGGCGCTTCGCTGACCTGTTCTGCTGTAGTCCGCGGGTCAACTCACAGGAGGAGCGCATGGACAGAGACGGCGTCGCCCGGTGGCTGTCGGACTACATCGAGGCTTGGAAGTCCTATGACCCCGAGGCGATCGGTGCACTGTTCAGCGACGATGTCCGGTACCGCTACCACCCGCACGACGAGCCGGTCGTGGGCCGTCAGGCGGTGGTCGAGTCCTGGCTGGGGGAGGGGGACCACGAGGACGCCTCAGCCCGAGACGACGAGGGCACCTACGACGCTACCTACGAGCCCGTGGCTGTGGATGGTGACGTGGCGGTGGCCACCGGCAGCAGCACCTACACGAAGGAGCCCGGCGGCCCGGTCGACATCATCTACGACAACTGCTTCGTGATGCGCTTCGACGTCAACGGGCGCTGTCGCGAGTTCACCGAGTGGTTCATGAAGCGCCCGGACGCATAGAGTCCCGGCCGTGAGCGCCGAAGCCCCGATCTACTACGACGACGACGCCGACCTCGCCCGGCTGGAGGGCAGGACGATTGCGATCCTGGGCTACGGATCGCAGGGGCACGCGCACGCGCTCAACCTTCGGGACTCGGGTTGCGAGGTGGTCGTCGGCCTGCGCCCCAGCTCGGCAAGCCGCGCCGAGGCCGAGGACGAGGGGCTTACCGTGCTCGACGTCGGTGAGGCGGCGAGCGAGGGCGACGTGGTGATGATCCTGCTCCCCGACGAGAAGCAGGCCGAAGCGTGGGAGGCCGAGATCCGCGACGGGATTGCCCCAGGGAACCTGTTGATGTTCGCCCACGGCTTCTCGATCCACTTCGGCCAGATCGAGCCGCCGCCCGGCGTCGACGTGGGCATGGTGGCCCCCAAGGGCCCCGGCCACCTGGTGCGGCGCCAGTTCACCGAGGGCCGCGGCGTTCCCTGCCTGATGGCCGTGCACCAGGACGCCACCGGCGACGCCAGGGACCTGGTCCTGGCCTATGCGCGCGGCATCGGCGGCGGCCGCGCCGGCGTGATCGAGACCACGTTCAAGGACGAATGCGAGACCGACCTGTTCGGCGAGCAGGCGGTCCTGTGCGGCGGCGCCACCGAGCTGGTGCGGGCGGGGTTCGAGACCCTGGTCGAGGCCGGTTACGACCCGCGCCTCGCCTACTTCGAGTGCCTGCACGAGCTGAAGCTGATCGTCGACCTGATGTACGAGAAGGGCATTCAGGGCATGCGCCACTCGATCTCCAACACGGCCGAGTACGGCGACATGACCCGCGGCAAGAGGGTGATCACCGCCCAGACGCGTGAGGCCATGCGCGGGCTCCTGGCCGACATCCAATCGGGCGAGTTCGCGAAGGAGTGGATCGCCGAGAACCGTGCCGGGGCGGAGAACTTCCAACGGATGCGCGAGGAGGCCGCCGGCCAGCAGGTCGAGCAGGTGGGCAAGGAGCTTCGCAAGATGATGCCCTGGATCGACACGGAGCCCGGTTCCTAGCCGGGCGGCGTGCGATCATGCGCGCACTTCGTAATCGAAGGGAGGACAGATGACCGAGACGCCCGGCACGCCCGGCACGCCTGAGACACCCACTGGACCAGGTGCCGGAGAGCCACCGGCCCCGCCGCCCGCACCACCCCCGGCCGCGGTGAGCGCCGCTGCCGATTACCCGGTGCAGCTCGACATCGATCACCAGGCCGAGTACAGCCGCTTCATGCCGCTGATCAAGTGGCTGCTCGCGATCCCGCACTACATAGCGCTCATCGTCCTGGCGATCGCCGCCGCCGTCGTGATCTTGATCTCGTTCTTCGCGGTCCTCTTCACGGGGCGTTACCCGCAGGGGATGTTCGACTTCGTGGTCGGCGTCCATCGGTGGGGATTACGGGTTGGGGCTTACGTCTTGCTGATGGTGGACCCGTATCCACCCTTCTCGCTGGACGACGACCCTAACTACCCGGTTCGGTTCGACATCGACTACCCGGAGCAGGGCGTCAACCGATGGCGGCCGTTGGTGCACTGGCTGTTGATCATTCCCTACGCGATCGTCGCCTACCTGATCTTCTACCTGGTCCAAATACTGGTCTTCTTCGCCTTCTTCACGATCCTGTTCGCGAAGACGTTCCCGGAGGGGATGTTCAACATCTGCCGGGTGGGACTGCGCTGGACCGCCCGGGCGAACGCGTACGAGTACTGGATGGTCACCAGGTACCCACCGTTCGTCTGGGACTAGGACGCCCGAACCACACTGGCCCGCCCGCCGACTGGCCGGGTTCTCGCCGAATAGCGACAGGAACCCGGCCCAAGTTGGCGCTTTCCTCGCGCATAAGGCGAGGATTGCGCCAAGCCGTTGTGGTGACTACTCGCCCATGCACCTTGATGATCAGACCGGCCCTTTCGGGCGGCAGCCTTCGAACGTCTTCCTGTAAAGAGGTCTCGTAACACACAAACGCGAATACGTCCGTCGAAAGCCGCTCTAAAAGAAGGTCAACTGGAGACGCGGTCGTCACGAATCAGGTCGCGACGCAGGTCAGTAGCGTTATAAAGCGGTCTAAAATTCGAAAATAGCCTACGAACAAGACGGACAGCTATGCAGGGATCGCCGCCTTGCGTTAAAAGAAAAATAGTGATCGTAAGGTTGCGGCCTCAGCGTCTATAAACCATCTTGCCCACCTGACCCGCGGCGTTCGCTAGCGACGACGGCAGATGTGACTAAAAATGCTCGAGAATCAGCAGTCGTCTACATCTGACGTACGGGCACCTCGACCACCCGCCGTCTCTGTAGCACAGGTGCCGTGCGATTTTCGGCCATCAGCAGCATTCGCTTGAGCTCGCGTCTCTATGATTTTAAAAGGCCGTATCAGCACGTCGCGGTCTCTGTCCTCCGACGAGGGTCCTGATACCGAGCCTTTCGGACGTCCGGAGCTGGAGCGTCGGCACCCCGGGGCACCCTCTCTTCGTTGTAGGTCGGCAGCGGGCGGTCTCCGTGGCCGCCGCGACCGAGAGGGGATCGCAGGTGAAAGGGACCGTCGGGGTGGTGGATGAGACTGCGCGGCAGCACGCTGTGGCAACGCTCACGCTGGCGTTCTCCTCTGACCCAGTGTGCTGGGCTTGGCCTGTCCCAGAGCGGTACCTCGCCACTTGGCCCCCGTTCGTCGACATCTTCGGCGGGAGAGCGTTCGAGGAGGGCACCGCGCACGGCCTCGAGGGCCACCTGGCCGTTCTCGCTCGTGGCTTCCCCTTCGGCAGTCGAATCCGATGGGAAACAGTCATGAGCCTTCGATTGCGCGAGAGCCTGGTCGACCAGACGCTATGAGGACATCAGCGTCGTGTTCGAGCAGATGGATACGCCCATCCCAGCTATGACCACTGTACCTGCCGCTGATGGTGTGAGCACTTCGCCCAGGGCCGCCGTCTGGGTTCCACGCTCTTGCAACATGCGTTCGAGACGTGCGACCGCCACGGTCTCCCTGCCTATCTCGAGGCCACGAGTCCTCGCCTCTGCAACCTCTATGCGCGCCAACGATGCGACGACATCGCGACGCTCCAGGCTGGAAGCTCTCCGCCACTTTGGCGATGCTCCGTGAGCCTGTGCCACGGTAGCCGACCAAGGCAGCCCAGAGCCTGGGTCCCCACGTGCCGCCCTCGCGAGATACTGCGCGGGCGATGTCGCAGGAGAACCTCGAAGTAGTCAGAACGAGCCATAGCCGCTGTCAACGAGCGTGACCTCGACGCCTACCTCTCCTGCTGCACCGAGGGCGTCCCAGTTGTCCGTGCGGACGTCTCGCGAACCGCAGGCGTGTATGAGGGTCCCGATGGCATTAGCCGCTTCGTTCGATGACCCCGGCGACACAACCCCAGACTTCACGCTCGCCGTCGAAGGGATGGAGGCTGTCGGCGCCGATCGGGTCCTGAGCTTCATGCGTGCTATGGGGACTGGGCGCGCCAGCGGCGTCCCAACCGAAGCGCTGCAGCCTGGAACGTCTATCGACCTCGTCGACGGGAAGATCAAGCGCGTCCGAATCTTACGTCGACCCAGCCGAAGCCCTCGAAGCCGCCGGGCTGCGGGAGTAGGCGATGTCGCAGGAGAACGTGGAGGTCGTCCGGGCCGCATATGACGCCTACAACCGGGGGGACCTGGATGTCGTGCTGAGCAACGCCGCTCCGGACTTCGAACTCGACTGGTCGCGGGGGGTCGGCCCGCAACGGGGCGTTTACAAGCTCGATCAGGCGCGGCCGTTCTTTGAGGACTTCGGCGACACCTTCGAGTCGATCCGCGTCGAGCCGAAAGAGTTCATCGAGGTCGATGACGGCGTGATCGTGCCGCAGACGGGATACACAAGGGGACGCGGCGGGATCGAGACGACAGCTCGTATCACCCTCGTCTGGACAATCCGCGACGGGGCAATCGTGCGCATATGCCTTTATCAGGATAAGCAGGACGCCCTCGAAGCCGCCGGGCTGCGGGAGTAGGCGCTGACCTCCTGGCGGAGGAGTCATGGGCCGACGCAAGCGCCGGATGAGGCGGTTTAGGACGTTGGACTCGAAGTCAGCGTTCGGCGCAATCCGTCTATGGCTTGCTCCGCCCAGCGTTTGATGAACCAGCGCCCGACCGTCTTGTCGAAGAGCGCAAAGCGGGATGACTCCGGGTCCTTGATCCCCATCTCCATGTCCACGAACGTCCCGCCCTGGGCGTCGGCCAGCAGCCAGTGCTGATACCCGCCCGTCGTCGGACAATGCCACCTCAGCTCCTTGAGCTCGTCACGGCGGTCGACGATCCGGTTGTACTCCAACCGCCGCCCAGCGATCCCCACCACCTGGTAGTAGACGTCGCCAACCTCAAATGTGTCGCCCCGGATCTCCACCGCAACCGGCCACCAATCCGGATAGGTGGCGGGGTTGCCGACCAGCGCCCAAACGTCCTCCAGCGGCGCATCGAGGTGGGCCTGCGCACGGTAGACCGACATGACGCCATTCTAGGTCCGCTCGCCTCACGGCCCGGGTGATTCGCTGCCCGCCGCGAGATACTGCGCGGGCGATGTCGCAAGAGAACGTGGAGGTCGTGCGCCGAACCGTTGATGCCATCCTGGGAGGGGAGTGGGAGCAAGCGGCGCAGCTGCTCGATCCTGAGGCGGAAGGTCATGGCACAGTGGGCGGGCTCTCCGAAGGGACGGTCGCTGCGTGGCGTCACGCAGTTCAGGCAGTCCTTTGAGCAAGAGGACGCCGAAGCCTGGGATGAGAGGCGACTGGAGGCCGAGGAGTTCATCGACGCAGGCGACCGCGTCGTCGTGCTCGTGCGCGAGTTCCGACGGGGAGGGGTAGCGGCATCGAGCTCGAGGCCGATACGGCAGTCGTCTTTGAGGTGCGCGACGGACGCGTGGTACGCCTTCAGGGCTACATGGACCGAGCCCAGGCCCTCGAAGCCGCCGGGGTCTCGGACTAGGCGATGTCGCAGGAGAACGTCGAGATCGTGCGGGCAGCCATCGAGGCCTTCAATCGCCGCGATCTTGAAGCGTGGGAGGCCGTGAGCCTCCCCGACGCAGAGGTTGACTGGTCGGCGTCCAAGGGGCTGGAGGCAGGCGTCTACCGGGGGCGTGAAGAAGTCGAGCGCTTCATCAGGACCTTCAGAATCTTCAAGAGCGTCGTCACCGAGCCGGAGCGTTTCATCGCAGCGGGTGATTCGGTCGTCGTTCCCAACACCACTCGCTTTCGAGGACGAGACGGGATCGAGACAGTCGCCCGAAGCACCTTGGTGTATGAGCTTCGTGGCGCTCGTATCGCTCGCATTTGTCTCTACCAGGAGACAGCCGAAGCCCTCGAAGCCGCTGGACTTTCGGAGTAGGCGATGTCGCAGGAGAACGTGGAGATGGTGCGGGACCTGGCGGAGGCTTTTCAGCGCGGCAACATCGAGCGGGCCTACGACTTCTATGACCCCGATATCGAGTGGGACGCGTCGCGGTTCGTGGGAGTTATCCCGGATCTCACGGGGATCTACCACGGCCACGACGCGATTCGAGACTTCTGGCAGCGATGGCTTGAGGCGTGGAGAGACCTCCGCTTCGAAATCGAGGACATTCGGGATGCTGACGACGACGTTGTCCTCCTCATCGGGAATCAACGCCAATGGGGACGGAGCACAGGCATCGAAACCGACGCTCAGCCGTACGCGTGGGTGTTCACCTTCAGGGGCGACAGGATCGTGCGCGCTGCGTTCTACCCGACACATGACGAAGCCCTCGAAGCCGCCGGGCTTTCGGAGTAGGGCTGAGCCGAGTCGCGAGATACTGCGCGGGCGATGTCGCCAGCGCTCGGACGGCTGATGGATTGACGGCTCCTGAGTTCTCACGTAAGGTGAGCGGCGATGGGAGCTGGGGGGATGGCTCAGATCAGAAGGATGCTTCTGCTTGCCGTGATGGCGGCTCTCTTGGTTGCCGGCTCGGCGGGTTCCGCAGCCGGGAAGCACCCCCCGAAGCAGCCCACGCTCATCGTGCGCGAGGGGTGCCAGTATCTGTTCGATGGCCTGTATGGCGGCCAGTTGGACGTGGTCGGCCTCGAACCGAATACCCGGTACTTCTTCTACTACGTCGGCATCGGTGGCTCCTCCTTCACCACGGATGAACACGGGGGATACGTGGGCGTTGGCGGAGGCGATTCCTCGGAGCCCTTCGAACTGACGGTACAAATCTCGAACGCCGTCCCTGGCAACCAATCGATTGTTCTTCAAGAGCACATCGCGTTTACGCGACCGTGTACGGATTTCCCGGCGGTTCCGACCACCAAGTCGCAGTGCAAGAAGGGCGGTTGGCGGAGTTTCGGTAGGTTCGAGAACCAGGGGCAGTGCATTCGCTTCGTCAAGGACAATGCCCGCCAGGACTGCCATGCCGAACGCGACGCAATGGGGCGCGAAGCCTTCCGCGAGAAGTACGGCAAGGGCAAGCAACACCGGCGCGCTATGCACCGCTGCGTCAGGCAGGTGGTCGGCACCGGGTAGGGGGCTAGCTCTACCGGGGATCGACCCCAGAACGCGCTTGTCTCGACTGACCCTGACTGACCTTTCCGCCTGCGCGTTTCCGGGGGCGGGAACTCCGCTTGCCCTATGCCGAATCTGGCTCTATTCGCCGAGCATCTTGATGATGAGCCGCTTCGGGCGGCGGCCGTCGAACTCGGTGTAGAAGACCTGCTGCCAGGGACCGAGGTCGAGCCGGCCCTCGGTGACCGGGACGATCACCTGGTGGTGGACGAGCAGGTTCTTCAGGTGAGCGTCGCCGTTGTCCTCGCCGCCAGCGTGGTGGCGGTAGTCGCCGGGGTCGGGGGACAGCTCGCGGGCGACCTCGTTCGCCGGCTCCTGCCAGCTCGGCGGCGCCACCTTGTCGAGCCATTCCAGCGTGTCGGCGTGAAGGCCCGGCTCGTCGTCGTTCACCCAGACGCCGGCGGTGATGTGCATGGCCGAGACCAGCGCCATCCCCTCGGCGATGCCCGCCTCGTCGACGGCTTCCTGCACGTCCTCGGTGATGCGGACGAACGTCCGCCGCTCGTCGGTCTCGAAGGTCTTGTAGACGGTATGGGCCTTCACGCCTCGCCGCCTGAAGCTGCGTCCTCGGGCCGTCCCCCGGGGCCGAAACGGGAGGTTTCGCCCTCGGGAAGCCGGCCGTCGCGCCCCACGTAGCCGTCCTCGGCGCCCACGATCACGTAGACCGCGTCCTCGTCGCCGACGTTGCGGAGCCTACGCACCGTTGGCGCGTCCACCCGCGCCGCCGTCCCTGGGGCGAGCGTGTGTGTGGACCCGTCGCCGAACTCGATCTCGACCGTGCCCCGATGCACGAAGTAGAGCTCCTGTTGGCGGTCGTGGTAGTGGCGCCCGGTCTCGTATCCGGGCGGCAGGACGATGGCGTTGACGCCGAATGCGTCGACCCCGAGCGTGCGCCGGATCTTCCGGAAGCCATAGCGCTCGCCCATCTGGTCGATGTGCGCGACGGCGTAGCCCTGGCCCTCTGTCACGCCCTCGCTCATGCGACCCGATGCTACGTGGCTTGGGCTAGCGACGAAGTCGCGGTAGCCGCGGAGGTGCCTGCCGGGTCAGGTCTGTGCCCTTGCCCGCCGAAAATGTAATCCGAGCAAGCTCGGATCACCGGTCGCCTGCGGCTCCCTCCGAGGCTTTCGGCGGCGTTGTTCCTCCGCGCCCCTCCGTATCCTGATCGAGATGGCCGAGGCGCCGAACATCTTTGGCAAGCAGTACATGCTCACCGCGGGGCCGACGCCCCTGCCGCCGCGCGTGTCGCAGGTGATGGCGGAGCCGATCCTCTACCACCGCGCCCCGGCGTTCGTGGACATCTACGCTCGGGTGCTCGAGCGCCTGCCGCGCGTCTTTCAGACCCGCAACGACGTGCTCTGCTTCGCGGCCACCGGCACCGGCGCGATGGAGTCGGCGGTGGCCAACCTGGTCGGCCCCGGCGCCCCCGCCGTGGTCGCTTCGTGCGGGAAGTTCGGCCAGCGCTGGGCGGAGATCTGCGACGCCTACGGGGCCGAGACGCTTCATCTGGAGTTCGAGTGGGGCGACAGGGTGGACCCGGCGCGCCTCGACCAGGCGCTCGCCGGCCTGGGCCGCCCGGCGCGGGCGGTGTTCACGACCCAGTCGGAGACGTCGACGGGTGTCGTCAACGACATTCGGGCGCTGAACGAGGTGACGACGGCGCACGGCTCGGTGCTCTGCGTCGACGCGGTCTCGGGCCTGGGCGCGGTGGACCTCCGGCAGGACGAGTGGGGGGTGGACGTGGTGGTCGCGGGCTCGCAGAAGTCGCTGATGTGCCCGCCCGGGCTTGGGTTCGCCTCCGTCTCCGAGCGCGCGCTGGCGCTTGCGGCCGAAGCCGGTGGGGGCCCACCCGCCCGCTATTACCTCGACTGGGGCCGCACCCTCGCCGGCCAGCAGGAGCAGCCGCCCAACTCCGCCTTCACACCGGCGGTGACCCTGGTCCGGGCCCTCGACGTGGCGCTCGAGCTGCTGTTCGACGAGGGTCTCGACGAGGCCTTCGCCCGCCACGCGCTGCTTGCGCGCGCGGCGCGGGCGGGGATCGAGGCGCTGGGCCTGGAGCGCTTCGGCCCCGACGACGAGAACGCGAACGTGGTCACCGTGGCGCGGCTTCCCGACGAGATCGACGGCGTCCAGGTGCCGAAGCTGATGCGCGACCGCTACGGGGTCACGATCGCCGGCGGCCAGGGCCATCTGAAGGGCAAGATCGCGCGCATCGCCCACTGCGGCTACTACGGCGCCTTCGACATCGTGATCGCGCTCACCGCGCTGGAGATGGCGTTGCGCGATCTCGGCCACGAGGCGGAAGCGGGGGCGGGCGCCGGCGCGGCCCAGCGGGTGTTCGCCGCGGCCGGCACCGCCCCGGCACCGGTCGGCTAGTGGCCCGTGGCTGACGGCAAGCCGAAGGTCCTGGTCACGGAGAAGATCGCCGACTCCGGCGTCGAGCTCCTTCGTGGCGATTTCGAGGTCGAGCTCGGCCTCGGGATGTCCGACGGCGAGCTCGGTGAGCGAATCGGCGAATTCGACGGGATCGTGATCCGGTCGGCCACCAGGCTGACCTCGGACGTGATCGAGCGTGCTCCGAGACTGAAGGTGATCGGCCGCGCCGGCACGGGAGTGGACAACGTCGACGTCAACGCCGCCACCAAGCGCGGCATCGTGGTCGTCAACGCGCCGGAGTCGAACTCGGTCGCCGCCGCCGAGCACACATTGGCGCTTGCCCTCGCCCTGTGCCGGAACATTCCCCAGGCGCACGCCTCGCTGGTCGGGGGAGACTGGGCGCGGTCGCGATTCGCCGGCAACGAGCTGTACGGCAAGACGCTGGGGGTGATCGGCTTCGGGCGGATCGGCCAGCTGGTCGCCCACCGGGCACAGGCTTTTGCGATGGAGGTCGTCGCGTACGACAAGTTCGTGGCCGCTGAGCGCTTCCGGGAGCTCGGCGTCGAGCGCGCCGAGACCACCGACGACCTGTACGCGAAGGCGGACATCGTCACCATCCACTTGCCGAAGACGCCGGACACCGTCAACTGGATCGACGCCGAGGCGATCGCGAAGATGAAGGACGGGGTGCGAATCGTCAACTGCGCCCGGGGCGAGCTGGTCGACCTCGGTGCGCTCGAGGCGGGGCTCGACTCGGGCAAGGTGGCCGGGGCGGCGCTCGACGTCTTCCCCGAGGAACCGATGACCGATCATCCGCTGTTCGGGCGCGACAACGTCGTTGTCACCCCGCACCTGGGGGCGGCAACGGCCGAGGCACAGGATCGCGCCGGGACGATCACCGCCGACCAGGTGCGGCGCGCCCTGTCCGGTGGGGTGGTGACCAACGCCGTCAACATCGCCGCCGTCCGCCCCGAGGAGATGGAGGCGCTGGCTCCGTTCGTGCCCCTGTGCGAGAAGCTCGGCAGGCTGGCGCAGGGCCTCGGCAACGGCTCCATTGATCGCATCGCCGCCGAGTTCCGCGGCCGAATCGCCGAGCACGACACCCGCCTGCTCGGCATCGCCGTGCTGGTGGGAATCCTCTCCGGGCACACCGAGGAGCCGGTCAACCTCGTCAACGCTCCGGCCCTGGCCGAGGAGCGGGGGATCGACCTGGTCGAGCTCAAGGACACCGCCTCGGACGAGTTCACCGAGCTGGTCACGGTGCGGATCGAGTCCGGGAACGAGGCGGTCGAGGTGGCGGGCACCGCGGTCGGACCGCGCAACCTGGCTCACCTGGTCAGGGTCTGGGGCGAGAGCTTCTATATGGCGTTTGCCGACCACCTGGTCGTGTTTCGCTACCAGGACCAGCCGGGGATGATCGGGCGTGTGGGCACGATCTTCGGCCAGCACGGCGTCAACATCGACTCGGCGGCGGTCGGGGCCGCGGAGTCGGGGGATCAGGCCGTCCTGGCCCTCACCACAGATGCCCCGGTGCCCGACGAGGTTCTGGACGAGATCCTGAAGCTCGACGGCTTCCACGTCGGGCGTGCGGTAGATCTGTAGTCAGAGCGCCCGGCCCGTCGCGGATAGGGTGTCGGTTGTGCGTGCGGTGGTCATCACCCGTCACGGGCCCGCCGAGGTGCTCGAGGTCCGAGAGCTGCCCGACCCGCCAGTCGGGCCCGGCGAGGTCAGGATCGCCGTCAAGGCGGCGGGAATCAACTTCGCCGACACGCTGGCCCGGATCGGCCTCTATCCCGACGCCCCCAAGGTGCCCTGCGTGGTCGGATACGAGGTCGCCGGCGAGATCGAGTCCGTGGGGGAGGGGGTGGACTCCCACAAGGTTGGCGACCGGGTGGTGGCCGGCACCCGCTTCAACGGTCAGGCGGAGCTGGTGACGGTGCCCGTGGACCAGGCGTTTCCCCTGCCGAAGAAGCTGTCGTTCGAGGAGGGGGCCGCATTTCCCGTCAACTACGCAACGGCGTACGCGGCCCTGGTGGTCATGGGCGGCCTGAAGGAGGGCGAGCGGGTCCTGATCCACGCTGCCGCCGGCGGGGTGGGCACCGCTGCGACCCAGCTGGCGCGGGGGATCGGCGCGGAGATCTTCGGCACCGCGTCGGCGTCGAAGCACGAGGCGATTCGCGCGCAGGGCGTGACGCACTCGATCGACTACCGGAGCCTCGACTTCGAGCAGGAGGTGCGCAGGATCACCGGCGGCGAGGGCGTGGACGTGATCATGGACGCCCTCGGCCCGACGTCGTTCCGCAAGGACTACCGGCTGCTGCGCCCAGGCGGGCGGCTGATCATGTACGGGGCCTCCGAGGTGCAGAGCGGCAGCGGCAAGCGCGACATCCCGGCGGCCCTGCGGAGCATCGCCCGGATGCCGCTGGCGACGATGCCGTGGTGGAAGAGCCTCGGAGTGTTGAACGAGAACAAGGGGGTCTTCGGCCTCAACATGCTCGCCTGGTGGGATCGCGAGGGGAGCATCCAGCGAATCACCGAGCCGCTGCTGGAGGGCTTCCAAAACGGGGAGCTGAAGCCGGTGGTGGCCGAGGCCTTTCCCTTCGACCGTGCCCCCAACTCCCACCGCTTCATCGAGGAGCGGCGCAACGTGGGCAAGGTCCTGCTGGTGCCGTAGCGGGCGGCCGAACGCGCCGCTACCCTGCCTCAGTGCTCGTCCCCGTGCTCGCCAGTATCGGCAGCCTTTATGACCGCGCGATCGTCGACACGGGTCGCCAGGCCGAGTTCCTGTACTTCGTTGCCTTCCTGGTGACCTTCGGCTTCATCCGCACCAGCGCCCACATGATCCGCGCCCAGGTCAGCTGGTGGCCGGGGAACGTGAGCGTTGGCGGCACCCACATTCACCACCTCGTCTGGGGGATCCTGCTGCTCCTGATCATGGGCTACGTGGGCGTGGCCATCGCGCCACCCTCGCCCTGGCACGAGATCGTCACGGTGCTGTTCGGGGTCGGCACCGGCCTGACCCTGGACGAGTTCGCCCTCTGGCTCAATCTGAAGGACGTCTACTGGTCGCAGCAGGGCCGGCGCTCGATCGACGCCGTGATCATTGCTGGAACGGTCGCCGGAATGGTGCTGGTCGGGTTCACCGCCTGGTTGGACGTGGCGACGGAGGTCGAGGATGGAGTGTTGGCGTTCGTGGGCGCGTTCGGGGTGGCGACGATCCTGCTCGCGCTGGTGAATCTCGCCAAGGAGAAGTTCGCGATGGCGCTCGTCGGCCTGTTCATCCCTCTGGTGGGCCTGGTGGGTGCGCTGCGCCTCGGCAGGCCGCATTCGCTGTGGGCGCGGCTATACGGCGAGCACAAGAAGGCGCGGGCGCGGGAGCGCTTCGGCGAGCCCACCCCGGCGCCGGCTTCCCAGCCGGCCCCCGGTCAGTCGACCGCCGGCTCTCCCTGAGCCTCGGGCGCCGCCGTCTCGCGCCGATACAGGAGCCACTCGTCGATCAGCACGCCGATCGTCGCGGCCACCGGGATCGCCAGCAGGGCGCCGAGGATCCCCGCCAACTGGGCCCCGACGAGGAGGGCGACGATCCCCACCGCGGGATTAACCCGCACCGCGTTCTTGTACAGAAGCGGCTGGATCACCCGATCTTGGACCTGCTGGTAGACGACGAACAGCACCAGCCAGACGATCAACGTTTCCGGGAAGTTGTGGAAGGCGGCGACGATCGCGACGAAGAACCCGCCGACCGTGAACCCGATCAGCGGCACGAGGTCGAAGAACCCCACGATCACCCCCATGGTCACCGCGAGCTCGACCCCGAGCAGCTCGAGCACCAGCCACGTGAACACGCCCGCGGTGATCGCCAGCAGGAGGTTGACCGAGACGTAGGACTTGACCACGCCGGCGATCCGGACCCCGATCCGGCGCATGCGCGTGGCGGTGTCGGGGGACATCCGGGACAGCAGCCGTTCGCTCTGCTGGCGGCCGTCGAGCAGGAAGAAGAAGGTCAGCGCCAGGATCGTGATCGCCGCCAGCAGGTGGGTGAGGATGCTGACGGTGATGGTCCGGATCTCGCCCGCGGCGTCCCCGAGCTTGGAGGGGATGCTCGACGCCTGCTGGGTCAGCGTGGAGGTGATGTGGTACTTGGAGTTCAGGTCCTGGAACTCCTGGTTCTGGTTCGCCCATTCCCTGAAGTCGCGGACGTAGCCCGGGACCTTCGAGCCAAGGCTCTCGAACTCGCGGATGATCGGCGGGATGACCTGGAGGACCAGGAACACGAAGATCCCCAGCAGGGCGACGTAGACGATCAGGATCGCCAGCCAGCGCGGGATCACCTTGCGGCCGCGAACGCGCAGGGCCTCGATCCGGTCCACGGCGGGGTTCATGGCGAGCGCCAGGAAGACCGCGGTGAACACCCATCTGATCTCCGTGGTGGCGTGAAGGACGACGATCGTGAGCAGCAGTGCGACTGCGATCACGACGAGCGAGATCGCAACGACCTTGACTACGGCTCGAGCCTGGATCCGGGCGGCATCCACGGCAAACTCCTGAGGGGAAAGGTTCCGCGCGTGCGCTAGAGTCCCTGCACCCGATGGTCAGCATCAACTGCCACCAGCCTGACGCCTCGCAATCGGGGCTTCGCCCCTCTGCTCCGCGCCAGCATCTCCTGCGAAACAGCCTGGCGCTTCTCCTTCTTCTCCCCCCGCGGGGGGAGTAGCGCTGGGCGGCGCGAAGCCGCGAGTTCACAGGTCATCGGAGTCTCAGAGAGAAGGAGGAAAGGCCGATGAGCGGCCCCGACGCAATAGCGGACCCCAACCGGGTCCACATCTTCGACACCACGCTGAGGGACGGCGAGCAGTCGCCCGGCATCTCGCTGAATACGCAAGAGAAGGTCGAGATCGCGCATCAGCTCGCTCGCTTGGGCGTCGATGTGATCGAGGCGGGCTTTCCGATCACCTCACCGGGGGACTTCGAGGCGGTGCAGGCGATCGCTCGTGAGGTCGAGGGCCCGGTGATCTGCGGTCTCGCCCGCACCCACAAGGCCGACATCGACGCCGCGTGGGGCGCGATCAAGGACTCGCCTCGTCCGCGAATCCACACCTTCATCTCCACCTCCGACATCCACATCGAGCATCAGCTCCAGACCACGCGTGAGGATGTGAAAGGCCAGGCGCGAGCGGCGGTCACCCTCGCCAAGTCCTACACGGAGGACGTCGAGTTCTCTCCCATGGACGCGACCCGCGCCGAGCTCGAGTTCACCGCGGAGGTATGCGCGATTGCGGTTTCAGAGGGGGCGACGGTGGTCAACATCCCCGACACCGTCGGCTACACGACGCCCGAGGAGTATCGGCGCTACTTCGAGCGACTCTACGAGCTGGTGCCCGAGCTGCGCGACGTGCGCCTCTCGGTGCACTGCCACGACGACCTGGGCCTGGCGGTGGCCAACTCCTACGCCGGGGTCCTCGCGGGCGCCAGGCAGGTCGAGTGCGCCGTGAACGGGATCGGCGAGCGCGCGGGCAACTGCTCGCTCGAGGAGATCGTGATGCTGCTCCGGACCCGTCGTGACGTCCACGGGCTGGACACCGGGATCACGTCCCGCGAGCTGGCGCGAACCAGCCGCATGGTCGCGCGCTTCACCGGGTACGCGGTGCAGCCGAACAAGGCCGTGGTCGGCCGCAATGCCTTCGCCCACGAGTCCGGAATCCACCAGGACGGCGTCCTGAAGGAGCGCACGACGTACGAGATCATGGACGCGCGCGAGGTTGGCCTGGAGTCGAACTCGATCGTGCTGGGAAAGCACTCCGGGCGCCACGCGCTGCGTGACACGCTCGCGGAGCTGGGCTTCAAGGTCGAGGGCAACGCCCTCAATCAGGCATTCGCGCGCTTCAAGGAGATTGCCGACAAGAAGAAGCAGGTCACCGCGCTGGACCTGGAGGCGATCGTCTCCGAGGAGATGCGGGAATCGGCGGAGCGCTACACGCTGGAGTCGTTCGAGGTCGCCGCCGGCTCGCATCGCCCCCCGCGTGCGAAGGTGTCCGTCAAGGTTCCCTCGGGGGAGGAGGTCGTTGGCGAGGCCACCGGCGACGGCCCGGTGGACGCGATCTTCGTCGCCATTCAGGAAGCGACCCGAGTGGACTCCGAGCTGCGTTCCTACACGGTGTCGGCGGTCACCGAGGGCGAGGACGCACTCGGCGAGGTGACCGTGATGCTCCGCGCCCACGGCCGCCTGGCCAGCGGCCAGGGGGTCGCGACCGACATCCTGGAGGCCTCGGCGCGCGCCTATGTCCGCGCGCTTTCGAACGCGCTCGAGGGCGCCGCGATTCGCGAGGCCGAGGAGGTCGCCGCCGGGGCCGCGCGGGAGCCCGCGACGCCCGGCCCATAGCCAGCACATAGAGTCCATGGCGATGGGCTCGCTCGACGGCCGCAAGGCAGTGATCACAGGCGCGTCGTCGGGGATCGGCGAGGCGACGGCGCTCGCCTTCGCGGGTGAAGGTGCGGCGGTGGCGCTGGGGGCCAGGCGCAAGGACCGCTGTGACGCCCTCGCGGAACGGATCGCGGGGAACGGGGGCACGGCGCACGCCTTCGAGGTGGACATCGGTGACGAGGACGCGGCCCGGTCGTTCGTTGAGGGTGCCGCTGCGGCGATGGGCGGCCTCGACATCCTCGTCAACAACGCCGGCGTGATGCTGCTCGGGCCCGTGGACGGCGCGGACACCGAGGAGTGGCGCACGATGGTGAACGTCAACCTGCTCGGCCTGCTCTACTGCACCCACGTCGCGCTGCCGCTGATGCGCGAGGGTGGCGGAGGGCACATCGTCAACCTGTCATCCGTCGCGGGCCGCACGGCCAACGCCGGCTCGGGCGTCTACAACCTGACGAAGTTCGGCGTCACCGCGTTCTCGGAGGCGCTGCGCCAGGAGGCCCTTTACTCGAATATTCGCGTTACCTGCGTCGAGCCCGGATTCGTCGACACCGAGCTCCAAGGCCACAACGAGAACCCGGTCGTGGTCGAGGCGATCGAGAAGATGCGCGAGACCGCCGGCGAGGTGCTGGCCGCCGATGACATCGCGCGAGCGGTCGTCTACGCAGTGAGCCAGCCCGCGCACGTGGGCGTCAACGAGATCCTGATCCGACCCACCGGCCAGCGGCGGTAACGAGCGCGCCAGCCACGATCTGTAGACGAATGTACGTGATAACGTACGGACGGTGAGCGCCGCTGCCACCGTGCCAGAGGTGGGACGAGCCGACGTCGAGGCCGTGGGCTCGCGCGTTCGCGCCCTTCGCGAGGCGATGGGCCTCTCGCTGCGCGACCTGGCGGAACGGAGCGGGGTCAGCGCCCCGATGTTGTCGCAGGTCGAGCGTGGAGAGACCAGCCCCACGCTCGCCATCGCCGGCCGGGTCGCTGCCGGCCTCGACCTCACCCTGTCGCAGCTTCTGCGCCTCGACGAGGATGGCCACGTTGCCGTCGTCCGTCGCGGGCAGGGGCGAAAGCGCCGCCGCAGCGGCCATCGCGTCGAGGAGCTGACACCGGCCCTGCCCGGCCAGCGAGCCGACGTCTCGCTGCACAAGCTCGATCCCGGTGCCGCCACGGGTGGCCCCGACGACCCGCCGATCCACGAGCCGGGGAGCCGCGAGACGGCCGTTGTCCTGAGCGGCTCGGCAACCCTGGTCATCGACGGTCAGCGCCACCGGCTTCGGATCGGCGACAGCATCACCTTCGACGCGGACCTGGCACATCACTTCGAGAACGACGGTGAGGAGCCGGCCGAGCTGCTGGCAGTGGTCGCGGCCGGCCTGAGGCGAAGCTAGCGATGGCGAAAACGATGTTCGACAAGATCTGGGATGCCCACGAGGTCGCCGACGGGCTGATCTACGTGGACCTGCATCTGGTTCACGAGGTGACCTCGCCGCAGGCCTTCGACGGGCTGCGGCTGGAGAGCCGCACGGTGCGCCGGCCCGACAAGACCGTTGCCACCGCCGACCACAACGTGCCCACCGACGGCACACCGGCGGCGCACCTGATCGCAGACGAGCTGTCGCGGATCCAGGTCGAGACCCTGGAGCGCAACTGCGCGGAGTTCGGCATTCCGATCTACTCGCTGGGCTCCGATCGCCAGGGCATCGTCCACGTCATCGGTCCCGAGCTCGGCCTCACCCAGCCCGGCCTGGTGATCGTCTGCGGCGACAGCCACACGGCGACGCACGGGGCCTTCGGTGCGCTCGCGGTCGGCATCGGCACCTCGGAGGTCGAGCACGTTCTCGCAACCCAGTGCCTGGTGCAGAAACGGCCGCAGACGATGCGGATCAACTACTCGGGCCAGCTGGGCCGCGGCGTGACCGCGAAGGACCTCATCCTGGCCACGATCGGGCGCCTGGGCGTCGGCGGCATGGTCGGGCATGCGGTGGAGTACGCCGGCGAGACGATCCGCGGCCTCTCGATGGAGAACCGCATGACGATCTGCAACATGACGATCGAGGGCGGCGGCCGCGCGGGCATGATCGCGCCCGACGAGACGACCTTCGAGTGGGTCGCGGGTCGGCCGGGCGCACCTGCGGACTTCGACGCCGCCGTTGCCGATTGGCGGCAGCTGCCCACCGACGAGGGAGCTCGGTTCGACGCAGAGGTCGACATCGATGCGGCGGCGATCTCCCCCATGGTCACCTGGGGGACGACACCGGGCATGGTGGTGCAGGTGACCGACCTGGTGCCCGACCCGGCAGAGTGGGGCGAAGGCCCGGCCGACCGCGAGGCCGCGGAGCGGGCTCTGGCCTACATGGCGCTCGAGCCTGGGACCCGAGTTCAGGACATCCCTCTGGACCGCGTCTTCATCGGCTCCTGCACCAACTCGCGAATCCAGGATCTGCGCGAGGCCGCCGAGCTGGTCGCCGGAAGACGGGTTGCCCGGACGTTGCGAGCGATGGTCGTGCCCGGCTCGCAGCAGGTCAAGTCACAGGCAGAGGACGAGGGGCTCGACGAGGTCTTCCGCGCCGCCGGCTTCGAGTGGCGCGAAGCCGGGTGCTCGATGTGCCTGGGCATGAACCCCGACATCCTGGCCGAGGGCGAACGCTGCGCGTCGACCTCGAACCGAAACTTCGAGGGACGCCAGGGCAAGGGCGGGCGTACCCACCTCGTTTCGCCGAGGATGGCCGCGGCAGCGGCGGTCGAGGGACATTTCGTCGACGTCAGGGAGTGGGCGTGAGGCCAATCGACCTCATCGAGGGCAGGGTCTCGGTGCTCGACCGCGCCGACGTCGACACCGATCAGATCATCCCGAAGCAGTTCCTGAAGCGGGTGGAGCGGACCGGCTTCGGTGAGTTCCTCTTCTACGACTGGCTCCGCTCCGGCGAGATCGAGCTCCAGCCGAACCCGATCCTTCTCGCGGGCCGCAACTTCGGCTCCGGCTCGTCCCGGGAGCACGCGGTCTGGGCGCTTCAGGACTTTGGCTTCGAGGCGGTCGTTGCACCCTCGTTCGCCGACATCTTCTACGTCAACTGCACCAAGAACGGGCTGCTGCCGGTGATCCTCGACGAAGAGCACTGCCGGACGCTGGCCGAGGCCGGCGAGGCACGAATCGACGTCGACGACCAGACGGTCACCTTCGCCGCCGGCGTGGTCGAGTTCGTGATCGACGCGGACGTCAAGCACCGCCTGCTCCACGGGCTGGACGACATCGCGCTGACCCTGGGGAGGGAGGGTGCGATCGCCGAGTTCGAGACCTCGGGCGCCGCCGACCGGGGCCCCGTGACCACGGCGCTGTGAGCCCGCGGGACTGGGACGCCACCGCCTACGATCGGGTGGCCGATCCACAGGAGGAGTGGGCACGCGAGGTCATCGACCGGCTGGACCTGAAGGGCGACGAGACGGTGCTCGACGCTGGTTGTGGGGGCGGTCGGGTGACCAAGCTGCTGGTCGAGCGCCTGCCGCGGGGGCGCGTGATCGGCGTCGACTCGTCTCCCTCGATGATCGAGCAGGCGCGACAGTCGCTGGGCGACGAGGTCGAGTTGATTCTCTCCGACCTGGTCGACCTCGAGCTTGAAGAGCCGGTCGATGCGATCTTCTCGAACGCCGCCTTCCACTGGATCCTCGACCACCGGCGCCTGTTCGCGCGCCTGCACGCCGCGGTTCGGCCGGGCGGCCGACTCGAGGCGCAGTGCGGCGGGATCGGCAACCTCGAGGATTTCCTGAACTCGGTCGAGTCAGTGAACGGAGACGAGCGCTTCGCCCCCTATCTCCGGGGAATCACGAGCTCTTGGAACTTCGCCTCGCCGGGCGACACCGAGGTCCGGCTGCAGGGCGCGGGGTTCGAGGTGCGGCGCTGCTGGCTCGAGGAGAGGCCGTCCCGGCCACGCGACCCGCGCGCCTACGTCGAGACGGTCTGCCTTGGCGCGCATCTCGAACGGCTACCCGAGGAGATGCGCGCGCCCTATTTGGATGCCGTCCTCGAAGTGATCCCGCGACCCCTGACTCTCGACTACGTACGCCTCAACATTTCTGCGCGTAGGCCGTGAGCGACGAGGAGTACGGCGATGCCTATCCGGTGGAGGTCCAGTGGAGACGACCCAGGCGCGTGACCGCCGCGGACCTCCGCCCCCGAATAGCGCTGCTGCCCGGCGACGGGATCGGCCCGGAGATCGTCGCCGCGGCGCGTCCGCTGCTCGCCGCCCTGGGTGACTTCGAGCTGGATGAGCACCTGATCGGCGGCGCCTCGATCGACGCCCACGGGACGGCGCTCACCGACGACGTCCTGGAGGCCTGCCGGCACGCCGATGCGGTGCTGCTGGGCGCCGTCGGCGGGCCGAAGTGGGACACGACCGATCCCAAGGCGCCACGGCCCGAGCAGGGTTTGCTCGGCCTGCGCAAGGGCCTCGGCCTGTACGCGAACCTGCGACCGGTGCGACCCAGCCCGGCCTTGGGCCACGCCAGCCCGCTGCGCTCCGAGCGAGTCGCGGGCACCGACCTGCTGGTCGTCCGCGAGCTGACCGGCGGCATCTACTTCGGCGACAGCGGGCGAGATGGCGACACCGCGCATGACACCTGCGAATACTCGGTGGCCGAGATCGAGCGCATCGCCCGCGTGGCCTTCGAGGCGGCGCGGCGCCGGGCAACGGACGGCGGGCGGACCCCGAGCGTGACCTCGGTGGACAAGGCGAACGTGCTCGAGACCTCGCGCCTGTGGCGCGAGACGGTGGAGCGCGTCGGGGGCGCCTACTCAGAGGTGGAGCTCGAGCACATGCTGGTCGACAACGCCGCCATGCAGCTGATCTCGAACCCGGCGCGCTTCGACGTGATCCTGACCGAGAACCTGTTCGGCGACATCCTCAGCGACGAGTCGGCGATGCTCACCGGCTCCCTCGGGATGCTTCCCTCCGCCAGTCTCGGCGCCGAAGGCCCCGGACTGTTCGAGCCGGTGCACGGCTCCGCGCCCGACATCGCAGGGCAGGGGATCGCCAACCCGCTTGCCACCTTCCTGTCGGCCGCGATGATGCTTCGCCACGGGCTCGCCAGGCCGGACGACGCGGCTGCGATCGAGGCGGCCGTCGACTCGGTGCTCAACGGCGGGCTGCGGACGCCGGATCTGGCCGTCCCGGGCGAACAGCCGGTCGGCACCGACGAGATGACCGAGGCGGTCCTGTTAGAGCTTGGCCCTTCAGTCTCGTTCTGAGTTCGGATTCGTCAAGCGTTACTCCTGGAAGTCCGGGCTTTCCGAAGGCTTCCGCTTCTCGCGCAAAGCGCAAGCCGGGGTCAGGACCCGGCCACCGCGACACAGGCGTGACCCGCTAGGCAGAATCGGGGTCCGGCACACATCACCGAACGCTGACTTCGGGACGGCCGAGGTTAGAGCACGCTGGAGGCGCGAGGCACACGGAAGCGGAGCATGGTGACGGGGCCCGACTGGGCGTTGCTGAATGGTTCGAGGTCAATCCTGTGGAGGGTCGGGGTCGAAAAGCGGACCCCGTCGCCCAAGAGCACCGGGAGGACATAGACCAGGATCTCGTCGACGAGCCCTCGCTGCAGGCACTGGCTGGCCAGGTCGGCGCCGAGGATCTCCAGGTTCTTACCGCCCGCGGCGCTTAGCGCCGTGGCGACGGCTTCCGCGATGTCGCAGGTGAGGAATGTGACGTTCGGGTCCGGCTTGTCGGGAGGATCGTGGGTGAGGACGAACTGGGCTCCGCCCTCGTAGTTGCGCTCCTCGTCGGGCATCTGCTTAGCAACTTCGTAGGTACCCCGGCCGATAAGCATCGCACCAGTGGCGGCCATGACTTCAGGGAATGCGTCCGGTGTCAGGAAATCGAAGATCCAGTCCATCGTGTGGCCGGGACCGGCGATGAAGCCGTCAAGCGACATCGCCCTGTTCACGACCACCTTGCCAGTGTCGGTGCTCATATCAGGCGCTCCTTTCCAGAATCTTGGGGCCCGGGCTGAACCATAAGTCCGGCGCGGTGGGCTGGGTCAGGGCGAGACTGAGTGCGGCGAGGGCGATGCGAGTGGGTAGCGCCTAACGAATAGCTCAAGACTGGCCGGCTCCGGCGGCGCTTGTGCAACTCGCGCGGAAGAGCAGCCCCTGACGAAAGGGTTCTGGCCAACCTCGCAAAGCAGCGGTTTTGCCTCATCGCCGTACCGGCGGCTGATACGCCGAGCGGAACCACCGCTCACCAAAGGAGGACGAATGTCCGCCCAAGACCTACTCGATGCTGCTGGCCGCCCGCGCTCACCGGCAACGTTCCCGGGCCATGCCTCCTGCCGCCCACCTCGAAACAAGGGAGTCCGATATCCGGCCGATCCACCGCGAGTCGAGGAGATCGTGGCGGTGATGCGCGAAGCCGGAGACGGAATTCATGGTGCGCGGATACGCGGGCTGATTGTGGTCTTGTGGCGGGCGGGTCTTCGGATCAGTGAGGCGCTGAACCTGTCGGAGGGAGATCTCGACCCAGAGCGCGGTGCGGTGCTCGTCCGCCGTGGAAAGGGCGGAAAGCGACGCGAATCCGGCATGGACGATTGGGGCTGGGAGCACCTTCGCCCGTGGGTCGAGCATCGCGCCCGGATGCCGGTCGGGCCTCTGTTCTGCGTAGTGAACGGCCCTACCCGAGGGCGCCCTTGGTCAGGCTCGGCAGCGAGAAACCAGCTTCGCCATCTCGCGGTCGCCGCTGGGGTCAGACGTCGTTTTGCCCCCCCATCAACTACGCCACGCCCATGCGGTCGAGATGGCTCGCGAGGGAGTGCCGTTGAACGTGATCCAGCGCCAGCTAGGCATGCCGATCTCGGCGTGACGTCGATCTACCTCCAGGGCATCGACAACACGGAGGTGATCAGCGCGATTCAGGCACGCCGTTCGCCGACGATGCCCGCTAGCGTGGGGCTGCTGTTCTGAGCGAAAGCTCCGGGCGGTCGCTCGTCGCGCAAAGGAGGAGCGCATCGGGAGGCGATCCGGGCGACGCGTCCTCGTCCGGAGGAGGCGTGTCGGAGCGCCGGTAAAGACGCCCGCAATTCGTGCAAAAGAGAGAGGGCTCCCGTCTCTCTGCTGAAGACGGCCGCGGCCCGATCACCTGTTTCGTCGACGTCGTCCTAACGCGCTCGAGGATCGCGGCCCGGGATAGGCTGCCCCGGTAGCCCGATAGGTGAAGGAGACCATGAGCAACGTCGAGACCGTGCAGCAGATCTATGAGGCATTCGGTCGCGGAGACGTCCCCGCGATCCTCAAGCAGCTGGCAGAGGACGTCCGGTGGGAGCATCACCCGACCGGAAACGTTGCGCAGGATCAAGACGTCCCGTACATGAGACCCCGAAGCGGTCGGGAGGCGGCAGCCGGGTTCTTCCAGGACGTCGACGAGGACTTCGAGATGCACTCCTTCAACCCCCATGCATTCCTCGAGGGGGACGGCCTCGTCGCGGCGGTGATCGAGTACGACCTCACCGTCAAAGCCACCGGGAAGCGAGTCCGGGACGAGGAGATCCACCTCTGGGAGTTCGGCTCCGACGGCAAGATAAACGCCTATCGCCATTTCCTGGATACGGCGAAGGCCATCGAAGCCCACTCGTAACGGACCGCCTCGGGACTGGCCGTGCCGCGGTCGCGCATCTGGGCCGGGGCTCCCGCTCGCTGCTCATCGTGCTGATCGATGGGCACACCCCCATCGCGCAACGGCGGCACGGGACGGCGTGGAGCAAGTTACCGTCGGCCTCAACCGGAGCGGCGCAGATTGTTTCTCCTCGTCGCGCAAGGCAGAAGTGAAGCGCAACGCCCGATGACCGACTGCTAGTCGCAGCCGTCGAGCCAGTCGACGATCAATTTGCTGATCATCTGACCCTGGTCCTCCGGGAGGGCGTGCCCGGACTGCGGGATTACATGGTCGATGTGGCGCCCGATCCGGGTCGCGAGCCGCTGGCCGCTCGCGAGGGTAAGGAAGGTGTCCGACTGGGCCCAGAGGAGCAGCATCTGGCGTGGGTCGCGGCGAAGGGCATCGTAGAACGCGTCCGCGGCTGCGGCAGCGCTCTTGTCCCCCTTGTGCGGGATGCCCAACATCAAACCTCTCCACCCCTGGGACTCGGGCACCGGGAACGGCGCCTGATAGGCAGCGATGACCTCGTCCCCAGGGTCATCGAGGCAAGTTGCCCGCATCAGCTCCCCGACCGGAAAGTCTTCGGTGCTCTCGACGAACTCGCGAGTGCGAACCCAGGTCTCGTTCATCCACACCTCGCGGGGGTCGATCGCTGTATCGAGGATCACGATCCGGGCGATGCGACCCGGATTGGCCAGGGCGAGCATGAGTCCGATCGGGCCACCGAAGTCGTGGAGCACCAAGCTCACATCGTGTAGATCGAGCTCCTCGAGCAATGTGCCCGTCAATTCGACGTGTCGCTCGAACGACTGCCAGCTCGGATTCATCGGCTTGTCGGAGCGTCCGAACCCCGCGTGGTCGGGTGCGATACATCGATAGCCCGCGTCGCGAATCGGCCCGATCATCTTGCGCCAGATCAGCGACCACGCTGGCTCCCCGTGGAGCATGACGACCGGTGCACCCTCTCCGACATCGATGTGGGCTAGGCGCAGCTCCCCGACCGTCCTGTAGGTGGGCTCGAAAGCAGAGGCTGGAAGTCCCTCGAATCGCTCCTCGGGTGTGCGAAAGACGCCGCCCGCTGGATGTGATGTGCCGCCGTGGGTTCGAAACGTGCGCTTGAGGGCCCTCCGCCTGACCGGCGATTCGCGGCGCAACGTCAATATGCGAGCGAGCAGCTGGCGCGACAGACCGGGGAAGCGCAACGCGAGGCGCTCGTCGAGTCCGGGGACACGGTGGCCGCAATTATCTCAGCGGCTGCTCCTTTCGCGTGTAAGCGGAAGCACCCAGCTCAGTGGCGCCCTAATTGCGGGAAATCCCGATGGTGAGGGGAGGCAAGGCCAACGCTGAGGGAATGGGTGCGTACTCCTGGGAGTTCGGGTCTTCGGGGCTTCCGCTTTTCGCGCGAATCAGAAGTACCGCTTTTCGTCCAAAGCGACTATTTCGCCAAACTTCGGGCTGCACGGTCACGGGCCGTCGTTGACCAGCGGGGGTCGCCACTCAATCCCTGGCGACTAAATCCTCGCCCTCTCAGGGGCGAAGCACGACCGCTCCGCCGGCGCCGCCTCCGGTTGCTGCCGCGAGGGCCTTGGCGGCCTCCTCGAGCGGGAACGTCGCCGCGGTCGAGACCTCGAGCTCCCCGTCTGCGACCAGCTCGGCGAGCTCGCCGAGTGCGCGGCCGTCCGGCTGCACGATCACCGACGAGATCTCTATGCCCCGCTGCTCGTCCGGTGGGTCCTGGGTGATCGTCGCAAGGTGACCGCCGTCTCGCACGGTGCCGATCGCGACGGCTGAGCCGTCAGGCACCGCGTTCGCGACGGCGGTCACGCCCAACCCGCCGCCGATGGCGCGCGCCTGCTCCGGCCAGTCGGGGTCGTGATAGTCGAGCACGTGAGCCGCTCCCAGCCGGCGCAGGCGCTCATGGCTGGCCGGTCCTGCGGTCGCGATCACGTCGGCGCCGCGCGCCGCGGCCAGCCCAACGAGCAGCGTGCCGGTCACCCCGCTCCCACCATTGACGAGGACCAGGTCGTCAGGGCGCACCGCCAGGGCTACGTCGATCACCTGCGTGGCGGTCAGGGCCGGAACGGGGAACGCTGCAGCGGCCTCCCACGAGAGGGAAGCAGGCTTCCGCGCGAGCACCGTCGCCGAGGCGATCAGCAAGGGCGCCCAGGTTCCCTGATCCCGGAGCGGAAGGGGGTGGCCGAGCACCTCATCCCCCGGCTGCCAGTCCTCGACGGAAACTCCGATCGTCTTTATGGTCCCGGCAGCCTCGACGCCGAGCGCCATTGGAGGGGCGCGGCCGACGTCCCACTGGCCCGTCCGGACGAACTCCTCCCAGTTGCCGACGCCCGCGGCCCGGATCTCGATTAGGACCTCGTCGTCCGCGAGGGGGCGCGGATCTGGGAGGTCGATCCGCCTCACAGCGCCGCCGAACTCGCTGATACCTGCGGCCCACATCAAAGAGGCGCTGTCTGAGCGTGGGCGGGGTCGGCGATGAAGGGCCGGCGAGTGAAATCTTCGAGATCCTCTGACATCGCCCGCCCAGTATCTCGCGGAGACCGCTGCTTCTCCATGCAAAAGCGGCTAGCGCTTCTCGTCCAAAGCGGCTATCTCCTCACTCACCCCGCCCGCCGGTAGCGGATGTGCGTGGCGAGCGGAGAGTGGAGCACCTCGACCGGCTCGAACCCGAGTGACTCGACTCCGTCGAACAGCCGCTCGCCGGACCCCAACAGGACGGGGGCCACGTCGAGCGTGAGTTCGTCGATCACTCCGGCGGCGAGCGCCTGACGGACGGTCGAGGCGCCGCCCGCGATGTCGATGCCATCCTCGCCGGCCGTCTCACGCGCCTGCGCGTATGCGGCCTCGAAGCCCTGGGTGACAAAGTGGAAGCTCGTGCCGCCCTCCATCTCGATCGGCTCGCGGGCGTGGTGGGTGAGCACGAAGACCGGCGCGTGGTAGGGCGGCTCGGAGCCCCACCATCCATTCCAGTCCTCATCCCACTCGCCGCGGATCGGCCCGAACATGTTGCGGCCCATCACGTAGGCCCCGCGCGGTCGCATGAGCCAGCCCTCTGCCGTCGCGTCGGCGTCGTTCGCGCGCTCGTCGCCGAGGTGCCAGCTATGGACCTCCCTGCCGCGCTTCCCCAGCGGATTCTCCCGGCTCTGGTCCGGCCCGGCGGCGAAGCCATCCAGCGAGATCGACATGTGGCAGGTGGTGTCCGGCATCAGCGTCCTCCAAGCAATTGCGGTTCGCAAGCGTCGGCACCGCAGCCTAGCCAGGGCTGGCCAGATAGCCGCTTTCCATGCGAAGCAGTACTTCTGCCTTCGCGTGTAAGCGCGACGCTCCACGTGCTGGTCCAGGCTTGTCAGTCTTGCGACCGATGAGCCCTCGCCGGTTTGGCAGTCTCAACGGAGACGCTGATTCCAGCCGAGGAGGTCCGTGACCCATGCAGTCCGATCCGACCGCAGAGATCGATTCCCGGTTCAGCGAGCCTGAGGCGAGCCCGACTCCATGGGCTGACGCCAAGCAGGTACTCGAACAGGCGGAGCTGTACTGGCTCACAACGGTCCGGATTGACGGTCGGCCGCATGTGACGCCACTAATCGCCGTGGCGGAGGACGGGGTGATGCATTTCTGCACCGGGCTCCGCGAGCAGAAGGCCCGCAATCTGGAACGGCGCGATCAGATTGCCCTGACCACGGGCATCAACACCTGGGCGCGAGGTCTCGACATCGTTCTTGAGGGGACCGCGGTTAGAGTCACAGACGCCGACGCCTTGCAGCGACTGGCCGACGCCTTTGAGGCGAAATACGGCAGCGAGTGGCATTTCGATGTCGGCTCTGGCGTGTTCGGCACGGGCGAGGATGCGGTCGCCGTGTTCCGGATTGAACCAGCCAAGGTGTTGGCCTTCGCCAAGCAGCCGCACGCTCAGACCAGCTACCGGTTCTGAGATCGGTGACGAGCAGGGCACATGGTTTGCTCCCGTGTCCCTTCCCATGGATCAGGCTGGGCTGCGTGCGGGCGTCGCGTCGCCGTGGCCGAAGCGCACGTCCGGCAGGATGCGATCGAGCCAGCTCGGCACATACCAGGCGGCCGGGCCCGCGAGGCGCAGCAGCACCGGCACCAGCAGCAGCCGCACCACGAAGGCATCCAGCAGCACGGCGATCCCGAGGACGACGCCCATCTCCTTGGGCGGCAGCGGCCCCGAGAGGGCGAAGGTGAAGAAGACCGCCACCATCACCGCGCCGGCGGCGATGATCACCCGCCCGGAGTCGGCAAGCCCGCCGACCATCGCCTTGCGCGCGTCGCCTCTCGCGGTCCCAATGCTCCTTCGCGGAGGAGAGCAGGAAGACCGTGTAGTCCATCGAGATCGCGAAGATCATCGCGAAGAAGAACACCGGCGCCCAGGCATCGAGGAAGCCCTGCGGCTGGAAGCCGAGCAATCCGGCGAGGTGGCCGTCCTGGAAGATCCACTTGGCGATCCCGAAGGCGGCGCCGGTGGCGAGCAGGTTGGTGACCACGCCGATCGCGGCCGCCACGGGCGCCTGGAATGCGACGAGCAGCAGCAGGAAGCCGAGCGCCAGGACGACCCCGATCACCACCGGCTGTCTTGGCCGCCAGCGCGGCCTCGAGGTCGTGGTTCTCGGCCGCCGCCCGCCGATCAGCGCGCCGGAGGGCAGCTCCGAGCGCAGGCGATCGATCGTCGCGCCCAGCTCGGGGCTCGAGGGATCGCTGGTCGGGACCGCCTCGATCAGCGCCTGGCCACCGCCGCCCGGCTGGGGCGGCAGGGACCGGGCGATGCCCGGGTCGGCTCGCACCGCGGTCATCGCCCGTTCGGCCGCCGAGGCCGAGGCGACGATCTGGAGGGCGCCCGGTGCGCCCGGCCCGAAGCCCGCCTGGATCTGCTCGTAGCCCTGCCGGGACTGGTCGTCGGGCGGCACCACCTTGATCGAGGGCATCCCGGTGCGCATCGAGAGCACCGGTAGGGCCAGGGCCAGCAGCGCCACCAGCAGCGAAGCCACCGAACACGTACGGCCGCCGCCAGAGCAGCTCGCCCCAGCGGGCGAAGCGCGGCAGAGCGGTGCTCGCCGCTGTGCACCCAGGGAAGCGACAGGCGGTCGACCCTGGGGCCGAGCTTGGCGAGCACCGCGGGCAGCAGCGTCAGCGTCGCGGCCAGCACGAAGAGGACCGAGACGATGATGCCCAGGGACGTCGAGCGGAAGGCGGGGCTCGGCACCAGCATCACCGCCGAGAGCGAGACCAGCACGGTCAGTCCCGAGAAGAGGACGGCCTTTCCGGCCGTGTCCATCGTCGTCGCCACCGCCTCGACGGGACTGAGCTTCTGGCCGAAGTGGGCGCCCCGGAAGCGAATGACGATGAAGAGGGCGTAGTCGATGCCCAGCGCGAGCGCGAACATCAGCGCGAAGTTCATCGCCCAGATCGAGATCGGCGAGACCAGCGTTCCGAGGAAGAGCAGGCCTGCGGAGGCGATCAGCCCGACGATGGTCAGCATCAGCGGCAGCCCCGCGGCCACCAGCGAGCCGAAGGCCAGCACCAGGATCGCCATCGTCACCGGCCAGGAGATGAGCTCGGACTTGAGCATCGCGTCGCGGTTCGCCTGCGTTGAAGTCCGACCACATCGCTGAGGCGCCGGTCAGGTCGACGGCGACTCCAGGGCCGGCGGCGTCGGCAAGCCTCGTCTTGAGGCGGTCGGCGGCGTCGACCATCGCGTTCGGATCGGCGGCCGCGCCGGCCCGGATCACGGCCGTGTGGCCGTCGGGCGAGATCGAGACGCCCGGCTGCGGCGGGAAGACCCGACCGACGGCAGGATCGCGCCGCAGAACGCGCTCCGCGCGGGCCACCGTTTCCCGGAACCCGGGCGCGGTCGCCACCAGGTCCCGCGAGTGGACGACGACCTGGAGCGCGTAGCCGCCTGGCCGGCGAAGTTGCGATCGATCTGCTCGCGAGCCTGGACGGACTCCGAGCCGTTCGCCTGCCAGCCGGCGCCGGAGAGCGCCGTCTCCACCCGCGGGGCGAGGATGCCGAGACCGACGGCGATCAGCGCCCAGGCGACGAAGACCCGCCCGCGATGCTCCGCCGCCAGCCGGCCGAGCCGGCCGATCGGCCCTAGGGCGCTCATCGCTCCACCCCTCCCTTGAGGCCAGATACTGGCGATCTCCGACGAAGGCCGGCGGGCAGTCGGCGTCTGGGTCTGTGGAGTGATCATTGCTTTCTCTCTCTAGATAGCACGATCGTTCGTACGTGTCAACAGAGTGTACGACCGATCGTGCTAAGTTGTCTGTGATGTCTGACACAGAGACCCGCAGCGAGCCTAGCCCCGTACGCGCAAGCGGCGCAGCGACGGCCAACGGAGCCGTAACGCGATCCTGCGTGAAGCCGGGCAGCTCGCCACGGTCGAGGGCATCAGCGGTCTCTCGATCGCCCGGCTGGCGGACGCCGTGGGGATGAGCAAGAGCGGCCTCTTCGCCCACTTCGGCTCCAAGGAGGAGCTCCAAGTGGCGACCATCGAGACGGCGCGCGCCGTGTTCACCGCGCAGGTGATCGACCCCGCCCTGGCTGCCCCCACCGGGCTCGAACGGGTGCGACAGCTCGCGGAGAACTTCCTGCGGTACGTCGAGGGTGGCCTTTACCCCGGCGGCTGCTTCTTCTCGTCGGTCGCCGCGGAGATGGCCATGCGCCCAGGGCCGGTACGTGACGGTGCGGTCGAGGTCGTGGACGAGTTCTCCCGGCCGCTCGCGACGGCCGTCCGCGAAGCCCAGGCCCAGGGCGCGATCGATCCCTCAGAGGATCCCGAGCAGCTCGCCTTCGAGCTCAACGCCTTCCTGTCCCTCGCGAATGCGCAGTTCGCGCTCAGCCAGGGATCGGCTCCGATCGACCGGGCACGCCGCGCGCTGGAGGACCGGATCGAGGCGCGGCTACCGCCGCCGGGCTGCTCATCGCAGCGCCAGCCCTGAGGGAATGTGCGGTATTCCTGGCAGTCCGGGCTCTCCGGGCCGGTCAGCCGCGATGAAAGGAGACCAGGCGCAGGCGCTCCTTCGGCCCCTTGATCGTGACCTCCTTGACATCGCCGACGCCGCGCACGTAGTACTTGTGCTCGACGATGCCCGGCTCAAGCGGCGTCCACTCCTTTGTCTTTACCGCGTGGTGCGAGGAGACGTACGGCACCGAGACGTGCGCGTTGCGGTCGAGGATCTTGAAGTGATCCTCCGCGTGTCCCTCGTAGTACTCCTGGCGCGCCTTTAGTCCCACCCGCGGATGGCCCGGAAAGAGAACCCCCGGGCGCGCGCCGTCCCGGCCGGCCTTCATGAGCCCTCCCGGCTGGTCACGTGGCCGTGCCGGTCGAGCTCCTTCGTGTTCTCGCCGAAGTACCAGACGTTGCCGTGGCGATCCTGCGCGTACCAGTCGTTGGTGACCTCCCGCGGTTTGCCGTGCTTGAGGACCACGTCATGGACCACGGTCGTCCGCACGCCCTCGATCTTCTTGGTCCGGTGCGTGACGCGCACACGGTCGGCGAAACGACCGTCCTCATCGACGCCGCGGTAGTGCCATCTGCTGCCCGGCTTGAGCGGGAACTTCGGGTTGTCGACCCGGGCGACGAAGTCATTTGGGTGCAAAGTCTTTGGCCATCCGGGCCCAGCACCCGACTTGATCGTCTGGGACCCCTGCGACGCGGGCACTGCTCCGACCTGGCCGGCGCCGCCGAGTGCCGCTGCCACCAATACCGCGGCCCCGGCGAGCGCGAGCGCTCGGGCGGCTTCGGATCGGTGCTCTCTTCGTCCTCACGATGTCGCTCCTCTGGATCGGCGGTTCCCCGTCAACGGTAGGCGGGGAGAATGAAAGCCCGGTGAAAGTGGGCGGCGCGTCCTGGCTCCAGGCGCTAGCTCAGGAGATCGAGCGAGCCTCTGGTTGTGAAGTAGGCGCCGACAACGCTGAAGACGACGGTCAGGCCGGCGCGCTCATGGCTCAGCATCCACGCTGATACCCGGCCGATCGCGGCGCGGGCAGCCTCGGGGCGGCGGATGCTGACGACCAGCGCACAGAATGGGATCGCCAGCCAGATCGCATCGAAGACGAGCACTGCCAGGAGTCCGTCGACCAGAGGTGGGTCGCCCTTGGCGATCACGTTCAGGCCCAGTAGGTAGAGCAGCCCGGGAAGATGGGTAGCGACGCCCGCCGCTGCCGCCACGCGCAGCGACGGATTGCGCAGCTCTCTTACCAGGCGTGAGTCGCCTTTCGAATGCTCGCTTCGGGGAACACCTCGTAGGCGGCCGGTGGCGATGCCCGCGGCGAAGCCCAGCGCCGCGGCACCGCCTGCGAGCTCGATCACCGCGTTCACCGTCGAGGTTCCGGTCTCCAGCCGGATTCCGTGCAGGACTAGCACCACGATTGCACCGGCGATCGCACTGGAGGCCAGGCCGGCGATCGTGTAAGCCGCCAGCGGCCGCTTCGGGGTCGGCGACGAGAGCAGGGCATAGACCGAAGCCAGGGCGGTGGGCCGGACTGCGCAAACCACCGCCAGAGCAAGCGCTTCGAGGCTCACGGCTCGCGAGCCTAGCTCCGTCAGCCGATTCGGCCCGTCCTATTGCACGCCGAGAGGCCCAGCCCGCCGGAAACGTCCGCTTTGGACGAAGAGGAGGCGCCGCGGTCGAGCGATCACCCTCGGGCTGATCGCCCGAGGGCCCTCAGATCCCCGCCCTTTTCGCTCGATCGCTAGCTGCCGAGGGCCTTGAGCGCCTTGGCGCTGTCGGCGTGGAACTCGCCGCGCACCAGCTTGCCGTCGCGATACTCCATCAGGTGCAGGAAGGGAGCCTCGAAGCTGCCTCCCTTGCCGGTGGCGCGCTGCGTGCCCCGGACGATCACCTTGTCGCCGGCGTCGATGAACTCAGACGCCTCGACGCTGAAGCTCGACCAGTAATTCGGGAGCTGCGCGAAGTTCTCCATGATCGCGTCGCGGCCGCGGGTCACGCCGCCAAGCGGCAGCTCATCCGAGGTCTGCCACTCGGCATCCTCGGCGAAGCCCTCCTTCAACGTCTCCAGATCGCCCTGGTTGAACGACTCATAGGCGCTCTTCGCTGCATCCGCGTTTCCCATCTGCGTCCTCCCTTGGATCGGGTAATTCCGTGGTGGTGAATCTATGCCTTCGCGGGCGCGCACGCAAGGCAGCCAGCCCGCCGGGTCGCGGCTCCTCGCCGAGCGAGGCCCGTGGGTGTACGGTCAGCCGGTGGCTGGGTCTTCCACAGCGCAGATTCAGCCGGCCGCCCCAAGGCGGTGTGGCGCCGCTATCTGGACGTGCCGAACTGGTGTAACTGGTCACGCCTAGGCGTCGAGTGGTCGCGAATTGACGGTCCTTTCGAGGTCGGAACCAAGGGGAAGTCCAAGCCACCAGGCTCACATCGGATCGCCGACACGGCTAAATCGCTGCGCTCTCTTGACCTGCCCCTCGCCTCGGACTAGGGTCAGCTCGTGGCAAGACGGCGGCATCACCGTGACCGCCGTGCGTCGTGTGCGACCTGAAGGGGAAGAGGATCATGACCACCGCCGCAACCGCGGATCCCGCCGCACTAGACCTCAGCGACCTTGAGTTGTGGCGCGATGGCCCCCCGCACGGGATCTTCACCCAGCTGCGTAACGAGGCGCCGCTGCACTGGTCGGAGCTGGGCGACTTCAGTGGGAGTCCGGCTTTTGGTCGGTCGTCCGGTACGACGACGTTGCCGAGGTCGGCCGCGACTGGGAGACGTTCTCCTCCGCGCGCTCGATCATCCTGATCGACAAGCTCGAAACCGATCCCGACAAGCCCGACCCGATGGACCTCGCGGCGCACATGCTGATCACCCAGGATCCGCCGCGGCACGACCGCTTGAAGGCACTCACCCAGCGCGCCTTCACCCCCAAGCGGGCGCTGGATCACACCGAGCGCATGCGCGAGATCATCAACCTGGTCTACGACCGCGCGCTGGAGGGCCACCCGGATGGTCAGGTCGACCTCGTCCAAGACGTCGGCATCTACGTCCCCGCGATGGTGATCGGCGACATGCTCGGCGCGGCGCGCTCAGACGCCGACAAGCTCGTCGACTGGACGAACCGCACGACGGCGCTCGAGGATCCGCGAATCGTCCCCGACTTCGGGGATGTGCAGCGGGCGCTCGATGAGTTCGTTCCCTACGTGGACGCGTTGATCACCGAGCGCGAGTCCAATCCGACCGACGATCTCACCACCGCCTTCATCCAGGCCGAGGTCGACGGCGAGCGGCTCTCCCACGAGGAGGTGCTGATGTTCTTCTTCCTGTTGATGGTGGCGGGCAATGACTCAACGCGCGCCGTCTTCACCTCGGGGATGAAGAACCTTATGGAGGACCCCGAACAGATGGGACTGGTGCGCTCCGGTACGGTCCCGCTGGATCAGGTCGTCGAGGAGTTCGTCCGCTACAACCCCGCCTTCTCGTACATGCGACGCACCGCGACCCGCGACGCCGAGGTCGCTGGCCAACCGGTCAAGAAGGGCGACAAGCTGGCGCTCTGGTACGTGTCTTCGAACCGCGACTCGAACGTCTTCGACGATGCGCAAGCGTTCGACGTTCGCCGCGATCCCAACCCGCACCAGGGATTCGGGGGCGGCGGGCGCCACTTCTGCATGGGCGCCGGTCTCGCGCGCCTCGAGCTCAAGCTGTGGATCGAGGAGACACTGCGTCGCTTCCCCCAAATGGAGCTCGCCGGGGATTCAGAGCGCGTCAGCTCGACGTTCCTGAACCAGTACCGGAACGTCCCGGTCAGGCTCGGCTGAGCGGCCCGCCGCCGTCGCGCGAGGCGGCGGCGCCTTCTCGCCCCATTTGGGCCCCTTCGCTACGGATAGGATCGCTGGCAGGTGCGCCTGAGCTTCCAGATGCTGCCCGAGCAGCCCGCGGACGAGCTGCTCGCTTCGATTGAGCTCGCGGATGAGCTCGGTTACTACGCCTGCTACAGCGCCGACGAGATCTACCACAAGGACGCCTGGCTGCTGTTCGGGGCCGCGGCCAGACGAACCGAGCGGCTTCGCTTCGGCCCCTGCGTCTCGCCGATCTATATGCGGGAGCCGACCCACGTCGCCCAGCTCGCTGCGACCCTCGACGAGCTTACCGGCGGTCGTGCCGAGGTGGTCTTCGGCATCGGCAACCTCGCGATGCTCGAGCAGTACGGAATCGAGTGGCGGGGCACTCGGCCGATCGCCCGTATGCGCGAGGCACACGAGGTGATGCGGACGTTGCTCGATGAAGGTTCGATCGACTTCGAGGGAGACTTCTACCGCTACCGCGGGGTGAGCACGGCGGCGCGGCCCGTACAACAGCATCTGCCGCTGAAGATCGGCGCGATGGGTGGCCCGAAGTCGATGGTGTTGGCCGGCGAGATCGCCGATGGACTCCACACCGCGTGCGCGTATTCCGACGAGGCGCTGCGCTACGCAGTCGACAACTTCCGTACCGGTGCCGCGAAGGCCGGCCGCGCAGCCGACGCGCTCGACCTCGGTGACTCGCTGCTTGGCGCCATCGCCCTGGATGGTGACGTGGCGCGGCGAGCGGGGCGCGTCCTGGCGGCCTTCTACATTCCCTCGATGCCGCCGGCGCTGCTGGACCGACATGGATTCGATCGAGACGAGCTCTCGCCCGTGTTCGACGCCTTCGCCCGCGGCGACATCACCGCCGCCCTGGAGCAAACGCCGCAGGAGGTGGCCGACGCGCTCGTTCTCGCCGGCACCCCCGATGATTGGGTCGACTACCTGCGAGATACGTTCATCCCCGCCGGCCTGAATCACGCCTTGGTCTCGTTCACCGATCCGTTCACCCTGAAATCGTGGGCCGAGATTAGGCTCGAGGGGCTGCCGGACCTGCGCGAGCAGGTACTGATGGTGGGTGAACAAGTAATTCCAATGCTGCCGGAGTAGGCGATGTCGCAGGAGAACGTGGAGGTTGTGCGCAATGCGCCTGCGGCCTTCAATCGGGGCGACCTGGATAGGCGACCTTCAGCGAGCCCTTGTGACGCGTTCGAGTACCCGGCCTGCGAACGGCATCTTCGGAGTGCGCCATACGTGTCGCTGCTCGAAGGGCCAGGCGTAGATCGGGTTGCCGTCGCGCACCAGCTCGAGGAGGCGTGGTTCGGCGAGCTCCTCGGCTGACCACTCGTACAGGCGTTGCAGCCGCGGAACGATCACCGCGTAGTCGAGCATCCGGCCTAGACGCTGCTCGTCGGCGATATAGCGCTCCACGTCGAGCGCGAGCGGATAGCGGTTTGGCAGCACGCGGCGGAGTGAGAGGAAGACGCCGGCCATCCCGAGCCGGGGGTCGCCGAGCAGGCGGCCGAGCGGAGCGAACCGTCCGAGCGCCAGGCGCGGCGCCGCGGCGAGTGCGTGGGCGTACAGCACGCGCGCCAGCGCGACGTTCATGAAGAAGCGCTCCGGTGCGCCCTCCGCTTCGGCGAGGTTCCGGTGCTCCAGGTATCCGGCCACGATGCTCGCGTTGTGCGCTCGGTACCAGTTGCGCCCCGTCGGTCTCGCGCCGAACTCCAGCCAGAGCCGCACGGCCTGCGATGACGGCTCGCCGGCCAACCCACCGAGGAGCGCGACCGTTTCGCATCCGTCCCGCAGCAGTCGCTCGTTGACCGCCCGCCACCACACGCTGCCGGGCGGCGACGCGTCGAGCGGATTGAGCACACCGCGGCGCGCCTGCCAGCGCATGAACGACAACGCCGCCCGTCGGAACGGCAGGTGTCGCGGGGCGCGGCCCGTCGGCCCGTGGAACACCCGCGCCATCAATGTAAGACGCGCCGCCGGATCGTCGCGCACGGCCGCGACCTGCGCCCCAGCCAAGGCGAGCGCGCCTGCGTGGTGGCTCATCGCGAGTAGTGATAGCGGGTTAGGTTGTCTCGTACTCGTCGTGCCGACGCAGCCAGAAGGGCATATCGTCGTCCTCGTTGCGACCCATCGGCGTGCGGTCGAGCAAGCTGTAGTAGGCCATCGCCGGCTCGAGTCCCCGCGCGGTGGTGACGTACGTCCGGTAGACCGTCCCGTCAGAGAGCGCGTACGCGCTCAGGCCCGGTCCCTCCGTGACGTAGGCGGCGACGTCGGTCCCGGAACGCTCGGCCATCTGCTTCACGGTGGTGGGAATGTCGCCCTCGAGGAAGGGGCGCAGCTCCTCCTCGGTGTGAGTGAATCCCAGGTCGCGATTGAAGTCACTGCCTCCCGCTGAGGCCCACTCCAGGCCCCAGCCCATCCGCTTCTTGTAGGCCTGGAGCTTCTCGACCGGGGCCCGAGAGACGAGCAGCATGGTCACGTCCCGTGCCGCCAGATGGACCGCGTTCGGAGCGATGGTGTCGGTGATCGAGGAGCAGACGGTGCAGCCCGCCTCGTACGTCGGGCCGAACATGAAGTGGTAGATGAGCAGCTGCGAGCGACCGTCGAAGAGCTCGGCGAGCGACTTCGTCCCCGCCTCGGTCTCGAAGCTGTAGTCCTTCTCGACCGGCACCCAGGGAAGCTCCCGCCGCTTCCGCGCGAGCTCGTCGCTGCGATGGGTGAGCTCCTTCTCCTCCGCGAGCAGCTCCTCGCGCGCTGCCTGCCACTGCTCTTGGGTTCCGACCTTGTGGTTTGTCATCACATTGCCTCCTTTGGGCCCCTTGCGTGGTTGACATCCACTTATTCGCCCTCGCGCCGTCGAGACTATCTTGCGCGCGGTCAACTCCGCGCCATCTCACCCGGCGCGTCCGCCGCGCAGCTCTCTCTCGCGAGATCGACGCGTCGTACGTGCCTTGCCAGACCTTCCGGTCGTCTTCCGCGAGCAACTCATCCATGGAGCGCCGTCCCCGTCGCGTTTCGTCCTCGAGCCCGGTTCGGGCGCAGCGTGCCAGGTGGGCGAAGGCGATGGACGCTGCCGACATTCGTCCGCCAAGGCCGACGGCCCTCTCTCGTCATGCTCGATTCATCACGCTCTTATCGCTCACGAATGCAGTTCTGACCGTTTCGTTCAGCCAGATCTGCTCGTCGCTGCGTTCGAAGGTGATGAGTACTCGTTTTGATCGATCGCCCTTGAGACACCAGCCGGCTTCCGGCATTGCAAAGAGTCCCGAGGCGTCGTCGGTCGGTTCAGCACCTGCGTCTAAAGGAGATGTCGCTCGCCGTCATCGCTTCGGTCGCTTAGTCGCGCATCGGCCCGTCGGGCTGGAGATGCAACTTCTTGGTCGCGCTCGTGTCTCCAAAACGGCGGAGGCGAAGCTGAGTCTCGTAGTCGAGTAGCTGCTCTCAGCTGCCGAGGTCGGCAGATCCGTCGCCGCAGGCCGCGTCTCTGCCCGCCGCTATCCCAGTCCTTCTCTCGTGCGTGTACCGCTGTGTCTTTAGTAGTCGTTCCCTTCGTCGTAGATTTCGTAGTTCTTGTCGTTCTTGACGTCACGTCACCTCTGGTCGTCTAGACAGGCCGATACGATTCGCTCAAAAGGTGCTCCTGTAGAAGATCCTGAAGCGAGCCAACGCGGTCTCGCGGATCCGCTGTCCAGTCACCTAGCCAGCTGGCACACCAGCACCCTTGACGGCCAATCAGACGCAAGGTATCGCAGTAGCAGCCACTACTCCTAGCGACAGCAGCGGCGTCGATTTCATAACAGCGACCCTGGACGAAGGCACGGAGCGATCCACGCAGAACACCGTCGGCTGATCGCTTCTTGCGGTCCGTTGTCTCGTACCTGAGACACACTACGACGGCAGCCGATCTCGGCAACGACTGCTCGGTACGGTTCTCGTCGGCCCGGCGACAAATCGCCCTCTGTCTCCTGTCCCGATGCCGTGGCGACTGAACTGATAAGCAGGTCGTAGTCTCTTCATGTCATCTTCCATCATCTCTTTTTCTTTCATTATCTGTTGCCCGTTGTTCTAGACACCGCCTCGGTGGAGAAAAACTCGCTCGGATCGGCCGGAAATCCGTTCGACAGGAGTGGCTCTATCGTCGTGACTGGACGGTCGCAAGCCGTACCTCAGCGGAAAGCTGTTCCGCCGTCGTCATCACCGTGAGCTCCTCAGCCGGGCGTGAATCTCCAGTGAAGCCCGCAGATGCTCGACGAATCGAGCAACCGAACGAGCGCTCCGATCCATCTCCTCGAGTGCGGTCCGTATCGATTGCTCTTCTCTGTCGATGACTTCCCCAAACGTCCGGCGGCGCGAGTCAAGGTCTCGGCTACGTCTCAGCGCTGCGTAAAGTCTACCATATCTCTGAACGCCAATCTCACGAGCGCGCGTCGATGAGGATCCGCAGCGAATTCGAACAAATTCGAGGCGCATCGCAAGCCGAAGCTCGTCATCACGCTTCAGCATCGCTGGAGTATCGCGCTTTAGTGCCAAGTTTCGTTGTCAGTATCAATATTGCTCGCTCTACGGACGTCTGGCATGAACCCGCAGGAATTATTTCTTCGAGATAGCTAGTCAGCGTCAGATGCAAACAAACTCGTGCTCCAACACAGTACGCTACGGCGGAATCGCCCCGCCTAACGTACTCATATCCTCCTAAGCAACCTCTTTTACTGCACACGCGATCGGCCCACTTCGAGCGAGGCGCTGCCTAGCTCGTTGAGCTTGCATCGACACGATCGCGAAGGACGAACAGTGACCGAGGTTAGGCACAGCAGAACGTTGGAGCAGCTATACCGAGCGTCGCGTCGTCGACTGCTTCTCATCTCTCTTGTCGTTTCGGCATCCTCGTCGTCCTCTTCGCTGTTTGCCGGTTGCGACATCGCCGGTGGCTGCGAGCAGCAGCGGCGGGACGATCCTCGTGCGGCTGCGGTCCGACGGTTCGAAACTCGGCTTGAGTTCGTTGCTGCCGTTCTCAGTCGTCGAAGGCGGCGAGGCGTTCGGCATCTTTCTCGAGTTTTCCTATGTCTTCCTCCTGCACCTCGGCGTCGATTGTTCATCACCCTGCCGACGAGCTACGATGGCATCATCCCGGGCCTGCAGGCAAGTCGCGTCGTCTTAGCCCTGCCCGTCCTGTACTTCACAGCCTATCTTTTCTTATCCTTCCTTTTCATCCTTCCTTTTTTCTTTTATATCTTTTCTCTCTTCTTTTCTCTCTTCTTTCCCTACAACATCCCGTCGCTCCAGCACGTCGTCGACTTCGACGTCTAAATGCGCACGATCCTTTCTTCGTTCTGTTCCGTACTGCTTAATCACGCTGTCTATCCCTTCTATCTTTTCTTTTCTCTTTTCTTTCCTTTTTTCTTTTCTCTTTTTTCTTTATTCTTTTCTCTTCTTCTTTTTCTTTATCTTCTCTTTCTTTCTCTTTTTCTTTCTTTGGCTCGCAAAAGCTGACGAGCTGTCGCTCATCGCGCTGGTCACATTCGAGGTTCAGCAGCGCTATCGGCTTCGCCAAGCTCTCGTCGTTTCTGCCTACCGCGTTCATCGAGGAGCTTATTTACTCGCCGTCTTATTTCGCCTTTTCCTCTATCTACCAGAATTTTTATTTGCCGATTTTTGCTATCGAGTGTTTAGAGAAGCTCACTTGTTTAGAGTAGTTCAGCAATGCCGAGCTGACATCGCGTTCTGATCGAGTGCTGTCTAATTGATTTTTTGTCTAACGCTTTCGACTTTTTTCTTTTTCTTTCCGTCGTTCTCTATTAGGTTTCCGCGCCACCGAGTTATGTCCTTCTTCGGGGATCCGGATACAACATGCTGAGTTCGGGACACCCTGGCCCGTTCTTCCAAGACAGCGCGGGGAACGCGGCCTCGTGCGCCGATCGATGTGCAGCCAGCGACGGGGCTGCCGTGCTCGACTTCTTGTCGATGATCGCCTTCGATACCGGCGAGCTGCAGCGTTCGCTTCGTGAGCAGTCGCTCGACGCCTTCGGCATCGGTTCCGTCCACCAGCACTCCGGTCGCCGAGCTGCTTTCAGGCCGTCCGTGTCACCTTCGAGGTGTCCTTCCTAAGTTCGCCGATCTGCGTCGCGCTGGCGATCATCGTGGGTCTTGGACGTCTCTCGACTACCGTGGATCATGCCACCAGTCGCCTGGTTCTTCTTCGAGGAGTTCCGCTCGAGCAACAGCATCGCTCGCTATCCATCACCGTCTACGCGCTCTCGCTTTTTTTCGTGACGCCGCCTCCGTTCTACTCTATCTTTTCTTTGATCTTCCTGAACTGCGGCGCCATACTGTGCCCACGCGATGTCACAGTGAGAACGTGGCTGTTTCAGTCTATCAGCGAGACGCCGCCACCGCCTTCAGCTTCTCCCGCCGTCAGACCTTCCTTCTTTTCTTTTTCTCTCTGGAGGTGGTGCTCTTTCTTTCTTCTCTTTTTTCGTTGCTCATCGACCTTGTGACGAACAAGGCGATCGATCGCTCGTGCGCTCATGTACTTCGCGATCACCAGCGAAGGAGATGCGAATGACCGAAGGCACACCCCTCCCATCTACCGGCTCTCTCTGTTGTTGTTCTTCTTGTTTTTCTCCTTCGTCTACATCTCTTTGTAGTCCCTCTATCTTTTTCTTTTTCTCTTTCTCTTCCTCTTCTCTATCTTTTCTTTTCTCTTTTTTTCTTCTCTTTCTTCTTCTTTTTTTTTTCTCTTTCTTTTCTCTTTTTCTTCCTTTCGTTTTTTTTTTTCTTTTCTCTTTTTTTTCCTTTTCTCTTCTTTTTTTCTTTTTCTTTTCGATGTTCCTCGCGACTGCTCTCGCCTCCGACATCGTGTTGGTTCTCGCTCTCTCTTTCTCTCTCTTCTATCTCTTTTTTTCTCTTTTCTTTTTCGCTCGCATCTCTGGCATTTCTTTCGCGTTCTTCCGCCTCACGCACGTGCTGATACAGGTCTATTTCATCTTCTACCTACTCCCGACGAAGGGTCTGACGATATCCGCGCTCACCGCTGGCGTCATCTCACTTTTTTTTCACTTCTCTACGTTCTCGGCTGAGTTCTACCGCTCCGTCCTCCCGCCGTGCCACCTGGACGTTGGATTGCGGCAGCGGTCACCTCCGCGGCTCAAACCTGGATCACCGTGATTCTGTCGCACGCTTTTCCGCCGTTCCTGTCAGCTCAGGTCTTCTATTTCCTGATTATCTTCTAAGGGTCTTCTCTTTTTTCTTTCCTTCTTCTTTTTCTATCTTTTTATTTCTTCTCATCATTTTTTTATCTTCCTTCTTTTTTTTTTTTAGCTTTCCGTCCTGGTCGGGATCTTCTTTTTAGCCTTCAGCTACCCGGCGAGCGTCCTCCTTCGATTGTCTGATCGTCCGATCTCCTAGCACCGGTTTCGGGGTGATGTCTATTTATTCCTTCTCTCCATCTTTCTCTCTCATTTTCATTCTTTTTTTTCTTCTTCTTCTATCTTTTTGGTGACGTGTCCGTTTTTTTTTTTCTCTTTCTCCTTTTCTCTCTCTCTTATTATTTTTCTTTCTTCTTCTTTATCATCTCTTTTTATTCTTCTTTTTTTCTTCTTCTTTTTTTTCTTTATTTTTCTTCTTTCTTCTATTTTTTTCTCTTTTTTCTTTTCTTTTTTTTCTATCCTTTATCTCTCTTCTTTTATCTCTTTCTATCTTCTTTCTATCTCTTTGGCTTCGTGTTCCATCTCTTCATCCTGTTTCCGCTCTGTCGCGCTCATCTAGCACGTCACGTCCGGTCCGATGTTCGCCCAAAGCGTCGACCGGCGTACGGTCGCTGGAGACGGCACGCAATCGGTTGCTGCGTCATGGTCGGACTCGCGGACAAGGAGCAGAACTACCCCAGCGCAGCTGACGGCGGGCAGCAGCAACGCTTCGCGATCGCCCGAGCCCTCGCGCTGCGACCCCGAGTCCTGCTGTCGACGAAGACTACGTCCGCGCTCGACCCCGAGTTCGACGGCGAAGTGCTCGACGTCGCTCGCGGCCCTCGCCGCGAGTCTCTAAGTGACGATTCTGCTCGTCACTCCGTGATGCTCTTCGCGCTTCTGTTTTGCTTTTCTCCTGGTCTTCTTTTATTATTTTACTTTTCTTCTTTTACTTCTACTCTTCTACTTTCCTCACCATTCCGTCCTACTCGCTCTCCGCGCGTTCTTCAACGCCGTGCTGTCGACGGCGCTGGCGGCGACACGCCTGAAGCTCAAGTCTACGCACGGCGCAGCGACTTGAGCTCTGAGCCGAGCATACGCCTGAGGCAGCCGTCGGACACCGTGCGCGCGGAGCTTCGCGGGACCTCGTGCAAGTCCGGTGCGCCGCAGTCCGATCGACCTCGTGGCGAGAAAGGCGGGCTCCGTTCTACCTCGACTAGTACCTCTTCGAGACGCGGACGTCGATGCTCCGGCGTTTGCCAGTAGGAGATCTTCCAGGAGGCGCTCCCGCAACACGTCACTAACGCCTCCATGGTCACGATCGATCAAGCGCTGACTTGCGCTTCGCCTACGAGCACGCCGACCTCCGAGATCACCATGCTCACGAGGAACGTCAGCGGCCAAGGCTCATCAAGAGCGGGGCACAGATGGAGCAGAGCCAGTGGCAGGTCACGAGGTGGCGCGACAACAAGGCGGTCTGGTGGCGGAGCTTCTCGACCGAGGCCGAGGCCCTCGAGGTCGCTGGGAGCCCTCGGGCGTAAGCGCGCCGCTCGCCCTGGGCGCTTTGGCGTTCGCGCGGCCATCGGGCATACTTCCTCGGGCCCTGACGACGAACGCGGAGGGAACGGTGGAGCAGTCAGAGTGGATCTGGATGAACGGCGATCTCGTCCCCTGGGGCGACGCCAAGGTCCACGTACTCAGCCACGGCCTCCACTACGGCACCGGGGTGTTCGAGGGCATTCGGGCATATGAGACGGAGCGCGGCACGGCGATCTTCCGCCATCGCGACCATCTGGAACGCCTCGAGAGGTCGGCGGAGCTGTACTACATGCAGCTGCCGTATGCCATCGACCAACTCCGCGACGCAACCCACGAGCTGATCCGGCGCAACGGGCTCGCCAGCTGCTACATCCGCCCGATCGCGGTCCGTGGCTACGGCGAGATGGGGCTGTACGCGCCGAACGCGCCGGTGGACGTGATGATCGCGGTGTGGCCGTGGGGGGCATACCTCGGAGAGGAGGCAAAGCGCAAGGGGGTGCGAGCCAAGGTTTCCTCGTGGCGGCGAATCTCTCCCGACAGCCTGATCCCGCATGCGAAGGCCACGGGGCAGTACTTGAACTCCGTGCTTGCGAAGACGGAGTCCGCGAACGCGGGCTACGACGAGGCGATCCTGCTGGATCAGCAGGGGGTGGTCTGCGAGGGCTCGGGAGAGAACATCTTCGTCGTGCGCGAGGGCAAGATCGTCACGCCCCACCACACGGCTTCGATCCTCGACGGCATCAGCCGCAAGTCGGTGGTCCAGATCGCCCGCGACCTCGGCTACACGGTCGTCGAGCGCGACCTGACGCGCTCGGAGCTGTACCTCGCCGAGGAGGTCTTCCTTGTCGGCACTGCCGCCGAGCTGGTCCCGGTCCGCGAGGTGGACGACCACGATCTGGGCGAACCCGGCGAGATCACCCGCGTGGTGCAGGCGAAGTTCGAGGACGCCCTGCACGGGCGCGCGCAGGAGTACCTCGAATGGCTGGACATCGTCGAGCAACCAAGTAGAGTCACCTCCGATGCCTGACGGAAGCCGGCGGTTCCACGCGATTCGGCGAAGCGGACGAATTAGCGGCGCCGCAGCCGCCTAGCGGCTCGCGGCCAGCGCGGCACTCCGCGCGCAACCGGCCCCCCAGCGGGCCCCCGTTCGCCCCGAAGCAGAAAGGCATCGACGTGACACAGGTGAAGCTCTACGACACGACCTTGCGCGACGGCATGCAGGGACAGGGCATGTCGCTGTCGGCCGCCGAGAAGGTTCGAGTGATCCAGGCCCTGGACCGGCTCGGGGTCCACTACATCGAGGCCGGCTTCCCCAGCTCGAACCCGAAGGAGGCGGAGCTGTTCAAGCTGCTGACCGCGGTCGAGCTTCAGAGCGCTCAGATCTGTGCCTTCGGAATGACCCGCCGGCGAGGCGTCGCAGCCGAGGACGACCCCGCCCTGCGAGAGCTGCTGGAGTGCCGAACGCCGGTCTGCACGGTGGTCGGCAAGACCTGGGCCTTGCACCTGGACAAGGTGACCAAGGTCTCGCCCGACGAGAACCTGGGCATGATCACCGACTCGGTCTGCTTCCTCGCCGGGAACGGCAAGCGCGTCGTCTACGACGCCGAGCACTTCTTCGACGCTTGGCGGGAGGACTCCGCCTACGCACTCAACTGCCTGCGAGCGGCGGTCGCGGCGGGCGCCGAGAACGTCACCCTCTGCGACACCAACGGCTCCAGCCTGCCGTCGCAGGTCGCCGAGGCGACCGCCGCGGTGGTCCAGGCGATCGGCGATGGCGCCGAGGTCGGCATCCATACCCACAACGACACCGAGTGCGCGGTCGCCAACTCGCTCGCCGCGGTGGACGCCGGGGCGCGCCTGGTGCAGGGGACGATGAACGGCTACGGCGAGCGATGCGGCAACGCGAACCTGGTCTCGATCCTTCCGGCGCTGCAGCTGAAGATGGGCTACGACTGCGTTTCCCCGGATCGCCTTCGGCACCTGACCGAGACCTCGCATTTCGTCGACGAGCTCTGCAACCTGGTCCCGGATCCGGATCGACCCTACGTCGGGCGAAATGCCTTCGCGCACAAGGGAGGCATGCACGTCGCCGGCGTGAAGGCCGACTCACGCACCTTCGAGCACACCGACCCCGAGCTGGTGGGCAACAGCCGCGATGTCCTGATCTCCGAGCTTTCGGGGAAGGGCTCGGTGTTGAGCCGCGCCCAGGGCGCTGGGATCGATCTGGACGCGGACGCCGCCAAGCGCGCCGTGGAGCGGCTCAAGGAGCGCGAGCACCGCGGGTACCAGTACGAGGCGGCGGGCGCGTCCTTCGAATTGCTGCTGCGGCGCGAGACGGGCTCCTACGACCCGCTGTTCCGCCTGGAGGGCTTCCGGGTGATCACCGAGAAGCGTGCCGACGGCAAGGTCGAGACGGAGGCGACGATCAAGATCTGGGTGTCGGGCCAGCGCTACGTGCGCACCGCCGAGGGCAACGGGCCCGTGAACGCCCTCGACCGAGCGCTCCGCGACGCGATCACCGAGCTCCATCCGCACCTGGCCGAGATCGAGCTGGTCAACTACAAGGTCCGGATCCTCGACACCCACCACGGGACCGGAGCAGTGACGCGCGTGCTGCTCGACTCCTCGGACGGGCAGGATTCCTGGGGCTCGATCGGAGTCTCGGAGAACATCATCGAAGCGTCGTGGGAGGCGCTGGTGGACTCGCTCGAGTACGCGTTCCAGCCCCGCCGGCCCGCGGCCGCCGCCGGGGCAACCCCCCAGGCCGAGCCCGAGGCCGAGGAGCCCGCACCCGTTCGCCCGCGGGCGTGAATTCGGTCGAGCCCATCCCGCTCGCCAGGCCCGACCTCGGTGCTCGCGAGGAGGAGCTGGTGCTGGAGGTCCTGCGCTCGGGGCGACTCTCGCTGGGCCCGATGCTGGAGCGCTTCGAGCGCGATTTCGCAGCCTGGCTGGGCGTGGAGGACGCGGTCGCCGTCTCTTCCGGCACCGCCGCCCTGCATCTGGGCGTTCGGGCGCTGGGGTGGGGCTCCGGCGACGAGGTGATCACCACTCCGTTCAGCTTCGTCGCCTCCGCCAACTGCCTGCGGTACGAGGGCGCTACCCCGGTCTTCTGCGACGTCGATCCGGTGACCCTCAACCTCGATCCGTCGGCGGCCCGGGCCGCGGTCACCGACCGCACCGCCGGGCTGCTGCCGGTGGATATCCTCGGCTACCCGGCGTCGTTGCCGGAGCTTGAGGCGCTGGCGGGGGAGTCCGGCCTGGGCATCCTCGAGGACGCCTGCGAGGCGCTTGGAGCCGTCGACTCGGAGGGCGTCCGCGTCGGGGCCCGGGGAAACCTCGCGACCTTCGCGTTCTACGCCAACAAGCAGCTGACCACGGGGGAGGGGGGAGTGATGGTCCCGTCCAGCCCCGAGGTCGCAGCGCGGCTTCGAAGCGAGCGAAACCAGGGGCGTGCGGCGCACATGGGCTGGGTGGCGCACGAGCGCCTCGGCTTCAACTACCGACTCACCGACCTGCAGGCGGCGGTCGGGGTCGCGCAGCTGGAGCGCATCGACGCGCTGCTCGCCGAGCGCGCCCGGGTGGCGGCCCGCTACGGGGAGCGCCTCGGTGCAATGGGTGCCGCCCGGGCCGGCGAGGGCGATCCGGAGGGCCTGGTCCTGCCCTGCGCCGACCGCGGCTGCCGAGCGCCGCAGCTGGTTCATCTACCCGGTCCTGCTGCCCGCCGGCGCCGACCTCGCCGCGGTGATCGGCGACCTGCGCCGGCGCGGCGTCGAGGCCAAGGCCTACATGCCCTGCATCCACCTTCTGCCTCCCTATCGCGAGCGCTTCGGCTTCAGCGAGGGGCAGTTCCCCGTCGCCGAGCAGGCTTCCGCCCGCCTGGTCGCGCTCCCCTTCTTCACCGGCATGACCGATGAGCAGCTGGACCGAGTGGCGGCCGCCCTGTCGGTGGCCCTCGGCCAGACGGTCGCGGGCTGAGTGGACTAGACGCGGCCTTCGGCGACCATCCAGCGCACCGTGCGGCGAACGCCCTCCTCCCACGGCGTGAACTCGACCCCGAGCTCGGTCTGAGCCTTGGAGCTCGAGGCCCGCGCCTGCCAGAGGAGGAAGTGGAGCTGGCCGGCGCCCAGCAGTGGGGGGCGGCGGATCAGGCGCGAGACCGCCTCGCCGGTCCGCGCCAGCCCCTTCGCCGCGCTCACCGGGAGCGTGGGCGGCACCCAGCCCCTGCCGGCCTCCTCAACAGCGACGGAGAGGATCTCCCTCATCGTCGCGTAGCCGTCGGCCAGGATGTAGCGCTCGCCGGGCTTGCCCCGCTCGAAGGCGGCCAGGTGACCCGCGGCGACGTCGTCGACGTAGGCCAGGGTCATCCCGCCCGGCGGCACGCCCGGCAGGCGGCGGCGGATCGCGTCCCGCAGGGCGCGGTCGATTCCCGTTCCCTGCCACGGCCCGGGTCCGAACACGGAGGAGGGGTTGACGATCACCAGCTCGAGTCCCTCGGCCGCCTCGGCGAGCACCAGCTCCTCGGCGTGCTGCTTGGAGCGCTCGTAGGCGGTGCCCTTCGGATAGTCGGCGACCGCCGCCTCACTCACCGTGGCGCCGGTCTCGGCATGGAAGACGTCGAAGGTCGAGGTGTGCACGGCGCGAGTCGCTCCTGCCTCGCGGGCCGCCGCGATCACGTTGCGAGCCCCCTCGGCGTTCACCCGCTCGAAGATGCCGGGGTCCGCGAACCATTGCTCGAACAGCCCCATGCAGTTGAAGACGCCGTCGGCGCCCTCGGCGGCGTTGCGGACCGATGCCGGGTCGGTGACGTCGCCGCCGGCCAGCTCCACCCCGGCCGGAAGCAACTCGCGGGCCTTGGCGACGTTGCGGACCAGTGCCACGACCTGGTCGCCGCGGTCCGCGAGCCGCCGGGCGACCGCGTTGCCGACTTTGCCGGTGGCGCCGGTGACGAGGAACCTCATCGGCGCGCCAGCCTATCCGCTTCATACACTGGCGCGCATGTCTCGCTTCCGCGGTTCGCCCGACCCGCTGTTCGAGCGCCTGAACGCCTCGATTGGCTTCGACCGGCGGCTGGCTCCCTACGACCTCGAGCAGTCGCGGGCGCACGCACGGGCGCTGCACGCGGCGGGGGTCCTCGACGACGGGGAGCTGGCGCGCCTGGAACAGGGCCTGGAGACGGTCGCGGACGAGGTGGAAGGCGGCGCGCTTCCCGATCGAGGACGGCGACGAGGACATCCACATGGCGATCGAGCGGCGGCTCACCGAGATCGTCGGCCCGCTGGGCGGGAAGCTCCACACGGGCCGCTCGCGCAACGACCAGGTGGCGACAGACGTCGCCCTCTTCGTGCGCGAGCACGCGACGGTGGCGAGGGAGCTCGCCGGCTCGCTGATGGCGCGCCTGCTGGAGATGGCCGAGCGCCACGCCGACTGGCCGATGCCGGGCTACACGCACCTGCAGCGTGCCCAGCCCGTGTACCTGGGCCATCACCTGCTCGCGTACTTCTGGATGCTCGGCCGCGACGCGAGGCGGTTCGCCCAGGCGCGCGAGTCCGCCGCCGAGCTGCCGCTCGGCTCGGGTGCTCTGGCCGGTGTCAGCTGGGACCTCGATCGCCGCGCCGTCGCACGCGAGCTGGGCTTCGACTCCGTGTCGCCGAACTCGATCGACGCGGTCTCCAACCGCGACTTCGTGCTCGACTACCTGGCTGCGGCATCGATCTGCGCCATGCACCTCTCGCGCCTCGGCGCCGAGATCGTGCTGTGGGCAAGCGACGAGTTCTCCTTCTGCGAGGTGGCCGAGGACTTCTCCTCGGGCTCGAGCATCATGCCCCAGAAGAAGAATCCCGACGCGGCCGAGCTGCTGAGAGCCAAGGCGCCACGGGTTGCCTCCAGCTTTCAGACCCTCGCCGGGGTCATGCACGGGTTGCCGCTCGCTTACTCGAAGGACCTGCAGGAGGACAAGGAGGCGCTGTTCGACGCCGTCGACACGCTCGAGCTGTGCCTCGCGGCGGCGGAGCGGATGCTCGGGGGCCTCAGCTTCGATCGTGAGCGGCTGGCCGAGGCCGCCGCCGACGAGCTGTTGGCCGCGACGGATGTCGCCGACCTGTTGGTTCGCAAGGGAATGCCGTTTCGCGAGGCCCACGGGGTGGTCGGCGGGTTGGTGCGCGAGGCGCTCGACCGGGGTGTGGCGCTCTCCGAGCTCACCCCCGAAGACCTGCGCCGCCATTCGGAGCTGCTGGACGACTCCTATTACGAGGTGCTGCGCTCGGGTCGGTGGCTCGAGTCCAAGCGGTCGGTTGGCGGCACCGCTGCGGACCGGGTGGCCGAGCAGCTCGCCGCGGCCCGGAGCGCCCTCGGGGAGATCTCGCCGTGACCGTGGAAACTGCGGCCGGGCGCCGGCTGGACGCGGGGTTCTTCGATCGCTCCGTCCACGATGTCGCTCGCGACCTGGTTGGCTGCGCGCTGCTGTTCGACGGGGTAGGTGGGGTGATCGTCGAGTGCGAGAGCTACGAGCGCGACGATCCTGCCTGCCACGCCTATGTCGGGCTGACTGAGCGAACCGCGCCGCTGTTCGGACCGCCCGGGCGCGCCTACGTCTATCTCTCGTATGGGGTCCACTCCTGCCTCAACTTCGTCTGCGAGCCCGAGGGCGAGGCGGCGGCGGTGCTGATCAGGGCGCTGGAGCCGCGTTGGGGGATCGAGGAGATGTCGCGGCGGCGCGGGCGGGACGGAGCCCGCGCGCTGTGCTCGGGCCCCGGCAAGCTGACCGAGGCGCTGGGGATCGGATTGGAGATGAACCGGGCGCCGCTGGAAGAGCCCCCGTTCGAGCTGCGTGGCCGGGAGGATGGCTGGCGCGAGGTCGCCGTCGGCACCGGGCCGCGAATCGGCATCACCCGTGCGGCGGAGCTTCCGTGGCGTTTCTGCGCCGTCGGCAGCGAGTACCTCTCGCGGCCGCTGCGCTGACCGGTTTCGGTGCTAAGTGCTAGCCGGAGACGCCGCCGCTGCCGGTGCCGCTTGTGCCGCCGCCGCCGGTTGACGGAGCGGGGTTGCTCGGCGCCTGCTGTTGCTCTCCCTGGGGCTGCTGGCCCTGCGATTGGGAAGGCTCGCTCGGGCTCGGGGTCGACGGCGCCGGGGCGTCCGGCGTGGTCGTCGAGATCCCGCTGGGGGGCGTATCCGTCGTCGTCGACTCCTCATCCGCCGGGTCGTCGGGCTTCAGTTGCTCGAAGGCGGTGATGACCTCGTTGAAGATCAAAGCGGGAATCGTGCCGCCGTCGACGGGGGCGCCGCCGTACTCGGTCTCCATCGGCTTCACGGAGTCGGCGTGGCCGACCCAGACCGCGACCGTGACGTCCTGGGTCGCGCCCACGAACCAGGCGTCGCCGTTGTTCTCGGTCGTTCCCGTCTTGCCCCATTGGCTGGCCTCGCCCGTGTAGGCGTTGCTTCCCGTCCCCGACGTGACCACGGTGTGGAGGATCGATCTGGCCGTCGCCGCGATCTCGGGTGGCACCACCTGCTTGGTCTCCACCTTGTCCTGCCCGGGGTCGCCGTCGTTGGTTTCGACCAGGTCTTCGTCGTCGGAGTCCTGGACCTTCTGAATCGCGATCGGGCCGTCGGGGGAGGTCGCCATCGTGCCGCTGACGAGCTGTCCGTCGTGCTGGAGGGTCTGATAGGCGTGCGCCATCTCCAGCGGGGTGACGCCCGTTCGGAGGCCGCCGAGGATCAGCGCCGGGTTGTACGGCTCGAAGGGGCTCCCGTTGATCGAGTAACGGGCGTCAGGGGTTGACAGGTCGGTTTGGATGCCCATGTCGTAGGCGGTCTGGGCGACGTTCGCGGGCCCCACCTGGGTGCCGAGCTGGGAGTAGACCGAGTTGTCCGAGTAGGTGGTCGCGGTGGCAATCGAGGCCGAGCCCAGGTACTGGTCTTCGTAGTTGTGGACCGGGAAGACCTCGTTGACGATCTGCTCGCCGCCACCCTGCTTCTTGACCTTGCTCTTGAACGGGATGCGCTGCGGGGCGGAGGTGAAGACCTGGTCGGGTGACAGGCCCTGCTCCAGGGCCGTGACCAGTGTGAACGGCTTGAATGCCGACCCCGGCTGCCGCTGGCCCTGGGTGGCGAGGTTGAACGGCTGGGTCCGGTAGTCGTAACCGCCGACCATCGCCCGGACGCCTCCGGTCACGTTGTCGAGCACCACCACGGCCGAGTTGAGGCCGACCCCGGCGGTGCGGTCGTAGGCAATTTGCTCGACCTGGTCCTGGAGCGAGAGGTCGAGTGTCGAGGTGACCCGGAGCCCGCCGCCGAACGCCTCTCCGGCGCCGTACTTGTCGACCAGCTGCTGGCGCAGCCAGGAGGTGAAGTAGGGCGCCCTGGAGTCCTCCTCGGGTGTCTTGATGTCCGAGGGGTCCGGCAGGGGCTCCTGCGAGTAGGGCTGGTACTCGTCCTGGGTGATGTAGCCCTGGTCGGCCATGTTCTGGAGCACCAGGTTCCGCCGCGCGAGCGCGGCTTCCGGGGCGATCTTCGGGTCGTAGCCGCTGGGGTTCGAGATCATGCCGGCGAGCATCGCCGCCTCCCAGGGGAGGAGCTGTGACGCGCAGCGGCTATCGGCCACGCCGCAGCCCGGGTGGTTCCAGCCGAAGTAGGTCCTCGCCGCCTCCTCGATCCCGTATGCGCCCTCGCCGAAGTAGATTTCGTTCAGGTACTCGGTGAGGATCTTGTCCTTGTCCCATTGGCGCTCGAGCTGGTAGGCGAGCGCCGCCTCGCGCAGCTTCTCGAACACCGTTCTGGAGTCCTGGGCCCGAAGCGCGTTCTTGACGAACTGCTGGGTGATGGTCGAGGCGCCCTGCGTGGCGCCCCGGTCGACGACGTCCTGGAGCACGGCGCGGCCGATGCTTTCGTAGTCGATCCCGCGGTGCTCGTAGAAGCGCTGGTCCTCCACCGCGACCGTGGCTTCCTTCATCACTGGGGCGATGCCCCCCGAGCCGACCAGGATTCGACCCTGGTTGTTGGTGAGGGTTGCGAGCCTCTCGCCGTTGATGTCGAAGACGACGGAGTTCTGGGACCGCTCGAACTGGGCGCGGCTCTCGAGCGCGGGCAGGTCGCCGGCGACCGCCATCATGATCCCGAAGATCCAGGAGATCAAGGCGAGCACCGAGAGGCCCAGGAAGACCAGCGCGAAGCGAAGCTTCTTGAGCTTCGGGCGGCGGCGGGGTGGCGGCGCTTCCGGTGCGGGCGTGGGCGGGAGCGACGGCTCGTCGCCGTCGGGTTCCCCGCCGTTGACGCTGGATGCTGGCGGGCGCCCGTCGGCGCCGGCGGTTCGCGCCTCGTCCGCCTCCCCGCTGGGGGAGCGGCGTCGGGGCCATCTAAGCCTGGGAGGCATGTGGTCTCGCTCCGGTGGTGGCCATCTGGCGGAAGCGCTCGGCGGCGAGCGAACGCGGCGGGATCGTCCGCCTGGTCAACGATCAGCCAAGGAAGGCGGGCGGAATACGTGTCCCGCCACGCCGGCGCGTCAGTCTAGCATTGGCCCGGTGACGGATTCCGAAGCCGCGGCGCAAGCCCGGCGTCTGATCGAGGGCGCCGTCGAAGCGCTGCCCGAGGGCCGTCTTGCCGAGCAGCTCGAGGGTGGGCGGCCGCTGCGGGTCAAGCTGGGGATCGACCCCACGGCGCCCGACATACACCTGGGTCACCTCGTGGTGCTCGACAAGCTGCGCGCCTTTCAGGACGCCGGCCACGTGGTGGTGCTGATCATCGGCGACTACACGGCGCGGGTCGGCGACCCCAGTGGGCGGGTGGCGGAGCGCCCCGTGCTCACCGAGGAGCAGATCGACGCCAACGCCCGCACCTTCCAGGAGCAGGCGTTCAAGGTGCTCGATCGCGAGCAGTCCGAGGTCCGGCGCAACAGCGAGTGGCTGGCGCTCCCGACCGATGAGCTCTTTGGGCTGATCCGGCGGTTCACTGTGGCCCGCCTGCTCGAGCGGGAGGAGTTCAGCCGGCGCATGGAGGCGGGGGAGCCGATCTCGATCCTCGAGCTTGTCTACCCGGTGCTGCAGGGCTACGACTCGGTTGCGGTCGAAGCCGACGTCGAGCTGGGCGGCACCGACCAGAAGTTCAACCTGCTGTTCGGGCGGGATGTGCAGGAGGCCTTCGACCGGTCGCCGCAGTCGATCCTGACGATGCCGATCCTTCCGGGGACCGACGGGGTGCGACGGATGAGCAAGTCGCTCGGAAACTACGTCGGTGTCACTGATGCCCCGGAGGACATGTTCGGGAAGTTGATGAGCGTTCCGGATGCGGCGATGGGTGAGTACTACCGGCTGCTGCTGGGGACCGAGCCCGACCCT
>CAWISJ010000004.1:0-500000 GCA_963838745.1 uncultured Actinomycetes bacterium | reverse complement strand
AGGTACTCCGGGGATAACAGGCTTATCGCTTCCAAGAGTCCACATCGACGAAGCGGTTTGGCACCTCGATGTCGGCTCGTCGCATCCTGGGGCTGGAGTAGGTCCCAAGGGTTGGGCTGTTCGCCCATTAAAGCGGCACGCGAGCTGGGTTCAGAACGTCGTGAGACAGTTCGGTCCCTATCTGCCACGGGCGTTGGAGAGTTGAGAGGAGTCATCCTTAGTACGAGAGGACCGGGATGAACGCACCTCTGGTGTATCTGCTGTCCTGCCAAGGGCACTGCAGGCTAGCTACGTGCGGATTGGATAACCGCTGAAAGCATCTAAGCGGGAAGCCAACCTCGAGATGAGCTCTCCCATCCCCTTGAGGGAGTAAGACCCCTGGTAGACGACCAGGTTGATAGGCCGGCTGTGCAAGCGCGGCAACGCGCTCAGCAGACCGGTACTAATGGGTCGAGGGCTTGACGGTTATTTTGCCCTTTTTTGCCTGCGTGCAGTTTTCAAGCCTCGCCGGGGCCGATCGGTCCCGCACGATTTCGGTGGCCATAGCGAGGGGGAAACACCTCTTCCCATTCCGAACAGAGCCGTTAAGCCCCTCCGCGCCGATGGTACTTGGTGGGCAACCGCCTGGGAGAGTAGGTCGCCGCCGGTTCTTCCTCGAGAAGCCGCCCGCTGGGCGGCTTCTCTGCATCTCAGGGCCGGAAAGCCGGCCGAGTTGGCCACCTGTTCCTCTTCGAGCGAGCCGCCTTACGCGGCGTAGCGCTCTAGGGCAGCCCGGATGTCGACGCGAGAGGAGCGGGTCATGGGAAAACGCGATTCGACCGCGCCGCGGGAGCGGTTCGCCACAGTCCCACAGGCGCCGCGGCGGGCCGGAGCGAACGCCTCCCATCCGGCCGTACGACGAGAGGATGATGTCGTGCGGCCGGGCCGTTCGCGGGGCCCGTCCGCGGGAATCGCCTCGAGTCCATACTCGCCCAGGGTCGCGAAGTCGATCGCGAGATCGGCTGCGCCGAGCAAGTGATGGCCGAGTGCGTGTCGCCTGTCGAACATGGCCCGTGAGGCTAGGGACGGGGGCGGACGTACGTTCGCTGCTGCAACGGAACTTGCATGCCGTGCCCACCGCGCTTCACCGCCCGCGCCTGCCGAAGCTGTGCGCCGCCGGCGCCACCGCGGCGAGCTCGCTCGCTTGCTCCACCGACGGCTCGATGTGCCTGACCTGGGCGGACGGCTGATCCGGCGTGGCGATCGGCCTCACGGCTGAGGCGACGACGTTGATCACGCCGGCGCGGCTCTCCAGCCTGCCGTTCACGATCGCGAACGACGCTGTCCGCACCGCCAGGCGATGACGTTCGTAGACCGGCGGGGGGACCACCACGTTGATCGTCCCCAGCTCGTCCTCGAGCAGCATGAACACCACGCCGCGCGCCGTCGCCGGCCGCTGGCGGGCGACCACCATCCCGGCGACCTCCACGCTCCCGCCGTTTGCCACCCGGTCGAGCCCAGCGCTCGAGGCCACTCCCTCCTCGAGCTCGCTCCGCAGGAGCGCCATCGGGTGTTCCGCGATCGCAATCCCGGTCGACGTGTAGTCGGCGACCAGCCGCTGCCAGGAATCGAGCTCACGCAGCGAAGGCGCCGCGGGAATGGGGAGAGGAAGCGAGAGCTGAACGTGCACCGGAGCGGGCTCGCGGCCCTGGGCTGCGCCGTTGGCGCCATCCGTTACCCCACGGCCGGCCGGCAACCGCCACCCGCCCCGGGCAACGCCCAACTGCCACAGATCCTCGCGCCGCCGCAGGCCGTCCCGCCCGCCCACCGTCTCGCACGCTCCCGCCCAGGCGAGGCGCTCGAGCCCACCGCGCCCGATCCCCGAGCGCGACGCGAGGTCGGCGAGGTCCGAGTACGCACCACCACGCCCGCGCTCCGCCACCAGCGCCCGGGCCTCTTCCTCTCGCAGACCGGTTATGTAGCCCAGCCCCACCCGTACGGCGCCATCCTCCACTGCGCACTCCACACCACTTCGATTGACGTCAGGCGGCAACACCTCGCTGCCCCGCCGCTGCGCCTCGTGCACCAGCGCGTCGGGCGGATAGAAGCCCATCGGCTGCTCGTTGAGCAGCGAGCACAGGAACTCGGGTCCGTAGTGGACCCGCAACCAGGTCGACTGGTAGGCGAGCAGGCCGAAGGCGACGGCGTGCGCCTTCGGGAACCCGAACCCCGAGAACCCGCGAATCTGCTCGAACACGCGATCGGCCACCTCCAGCGCTGCCCCTCGCTTCCTCGCCCCGGCGATGAACTGGTCGCGATAGGCGAGGATCGCCTTCTCGGAGCGCTTGCGGCTCATCGCCCGCCGCAGCCCCTCTGCCTCGCCGGCGCTGAACCCGGCGAGCGCCATCGCCACCTGGATCACCTGCTCCTGGAAGACGATCGTCCCCAGCGTGTCGCGAAGAATCGGCTCCAGCGACGGGTGGTCGTAGGGAACTCGGAACGACGGGTCCTCTCTCAAGCGCTCCCGACGCTCCAGGTAGGGGTGCACGGCGCCCCCCTGAATCGGCCCCGGGCGCACCAGCGCCACCTGGACCGTGAGGTCGTCGAGGCTCTCCGGCCGCGTCCTCGGCAGCATCTGCATCTGCGCCCTGCTCTCGATCTGGAACGCCCCGGTCGTATCCGCCGCCCGGATCGCCCGGAACGTCTTCGGGTCGTCCATGGGGATCCGGGAGAGGTCGATCCGCTCTCCGCGCGCCACGGCGATCTCGTCGACGCAGCGCTCGACCGCCGACAGCATCCCCAGGCCCAGCAGGTCGATCTTCAAGAAGCCGGCATCCGCGCACGAGTCCTTGTCCCACTGGACCAACTGGCGCCCCTCCATCGCCGCCGGCTGCACGGGACAGATATCGATCAACGGCCTGGTGGAGATCACCATGCCGCCAGGGTGTTGAGAGGTATGGCGTGGAAGCCCCCACGCGTCGCGCGCCATGCGAGCCAACGCCTGCCAGCGCACCGAAGCGGCCCTTTCCGTGCCAATCGCCGCCTCCATGTCTGACTGCACCGAATCGGGGCGATCGAACATGTCGACCGTCCGGGCCACCCTCTCGACCTCCCCCGCAGGCAGGCCGAGCGCCTTGCCGAAGTCGCGGGTCGCACCGCGCGACCGGTAGCAGGCGAACGCCGCCACCAGCGCCGAGCGCTCCTCGCCATAGCGCCCGTGGATGCGGGGAATCAGCCGCTCGCGAATGTCCCGCGGAAAGTCGAGGTCGATGTCCGGAGCCTCGGTGATCTCCTCGTTCAGGAAGCGCCCCAGGAACAGCCCGTTGCGCACCGGGTCGACGTGCGAGAGCCCCGTCAGGTAGCAGACGATCGAGCTGACGCTCGAGCCCCGACCGCGCCCCGGCGGCAACAGCCTTCGCGCGGAGTCCGGCCCCCGAACCTCGGCCGCCACCTCGCGGGCCAGCTCGAGAATGTCGAAGTGGAGCAGGAAGAACCCCGACAGCTGCAGCGAGCGGATCACCTGGAGCTCCTCGTCCAACCGCCGACGCGCCTCCCGGTGCTTGGCCTGGCCCGTGTAGCGATGATCGAGTCGCGCCCTGCAGATCTCGGCCAGCGCCCGGTCGGCATCGGGGTCCTCCGAGCCCGGGTAGCGGTAGCCGAGGTCGCGGGTGAGGTCGAAGCCGAGCCGCTCGGCAATCCGGCCGCTCTCCGCGGCGGCCCCGGGGTGCTCGCCGAAGCGGGCGGCCATCGCCGCCGGCGCGGCGAGATACGCCGATGCGTTCCCGCGCCGATCGGGCTCCGTCTCCTCCAGCGTTCCCTTCAGGCGCACGGCAACCAGCGTGTCCTGAAGCGCCGCCCGCGAAGGATCGTGCATGTGGACGTCGCCACTCGCCACGCACGGAACCCCGAGCCGCTCGGCGAGGCCCTCCAGCCAGCGGTTGCGCGTCCGATCGTGCCGCCAGAACGGCCGCTGCAGCTCAACCCGAAAGCGGTCGCGGCCGAAGGCGCCGACCAGCCGCCGGCCGAACGCCTCGGCCGCTGCAGCGCCGTCGGCGCGGGGCCTGCCGCCGGCTTGCCCGAAAGAGACCGCGAGCACACCGTGGCGAGCACAGCCGGAGAGGCAGACGAGCCCCTCCGCCCGCTGCTCGACCTGATCGAGCGAGACGGAGGGGGGAGAGGCTCCCGTCCCGGGCCCGAGCGCGTTCCGGCGTGCGCCTCGGTGATCAGCCGGCAGAGGTTCCGCCACCCGGCGGCGCCCTCGACCAGGAGCGTCAGGTGAAAAGGGTCAGCCCCTGCGGTCACGGTGAGCTCGCACCCCACTATCGGGCGCACCCCGAACGCCTTGCACGCCTGAGCGAACTCCATTGCGCCCCAGACGCCGTCGTGATCGGTCAAGGCGAGGGCCGAATAGCCCAGCTCCGCTGCCCTTCGCGCAAGCTCCTCCGGCGCCGACGCCCCGTCCAGGAAGGAATAGGCCGAGTGGCAGTGCAATTCCACGTAGTGGGGACGGCTCGAACCCCGCCACGGCGCAGGAGTCCGGGCCTTCGGCCCGGACCACCGGTCGTCTTCGGCTCCCTCCGAGCACGTGGCGGGCAGTTGCTCCTTCATGCTCTCTGCAGGAACCAGCGCGTGGGCTCGCGGAAAACCACCACGTTGCGGCCGTCCACCAGCACCAGCTCGAAGTAGCGGCGGCGAAGCGGCCCGGGCGTCCACCAGCGATCCTCGACCAGCCACTCCTCCCGCACCGCGTCCACCGCCACCGACTCGACCGCGCTGGGCATCCCGTCCGATCCCGTTTCCACTGAGACCGGCAGAGGCCAATAGATGCTCCCCCGCCCGGTCACGGATCAGTCGAAGTGACAGTTGACCCCGCTATAGGGGGAAAAAGCGACGTCTCGCCGGGCGCGGCCGGCTTCGTGCCCATCGGGGAATCGTCGCTCGTCGTATACGGGGTCAGGAGCGAGCGCCGCTCGGGCACGCGCGACTCGGAGTCGACGTCGAGCACCCGCAGCACCGCGTCCTTTCCGGCGGCCGCCCGCGCCTGGCGCACCGCCTCGTCGAGCCGCCTGCGCCTGTTCCTCTGCCCGGACCCGCCGAGCGTCGCCTGGTCGCTGGCGGAGGCTCCCGTCTCGAGCGCCCGCAGGCTCAGCGAGGCGGCGGGGCCGGGAAGCTCCTCCAGCCTCGGGAGCAGCGCCAGGCGCAGACGCACCGGATCGGCGCTGGCACGGCGCAGCGCCGCCACGGAGCGCCAGCTCCCGCCCCCGGCCAGCCGGGCGCCGAGCCGCAGGCGCCGCAGGCTCCGTCCGCGGCGCGCCGGGTGGGCGAGGAGCCGATCGATGAGCAGGGCCAGCACCCGCTCCAGCTGGGGGCCAGAGGTCGCCTCGGCCAGCTCCAGCCGCTCCACCAATTCCTCGTGCGCGCGGCGCGGGCGCAGAGGCTCGTCGGCGCCGCGAGCCATCCGCAGCGCCCTCAGGCCCGCCTCGCCGAAGCGGTCGGCGATTGCCGCCTCCGGGAGCTCCGCGAGCTGACCGAGCGTGCTCACCCCGAGGCGCTCCAGCTTCTCCGGCAGGTCGACAGAACCAGTGCGCGCCGCCTCCTCGCAGGGAGCCGAAGGCGACCGGTGATCCGAGCTTGCTCGGATTCCTCCGGGGGCGGCGCGGTTGCTGAATAACCGCTCGCGAAGCAGGTCCACCGGCAGGGGCGCCAGGAAGGCGCGCGTCCTCGCCCCGGGGACGATCACGGGCCCTCTTCGCGGCCTCGCACTGAGGGCGGCGGCGTAGGCGCAGAGCCGGGTCTGCCCCGCCCCCAGCCGGACGGACGGGCCGATCGCCTTCCGCGCCCGCCGCAGAACCCCCTCCAGGCTCCCACCCCAGAGCCCGCGCAGCCCCGCGGCCTCGAAGAAGGCCTCGCCCGGCCGTCCCGGCTCGACCGCGGCGCCGATCGCCTCCAGGCGTCGCAGCGCCTCCTCCCAGGCCGCCTCCGCGCGCTCGGGATCGGGGGGCACCAGCGCCAGCTCGGGGCAGCGGGCGAGCGCCTCGCCGAGGCGCATGCCGGCCCGCACGCCGAACGCCTCGGCGGGCCCGGAGGTCTCCCCGACCGCCTGCGGCCCGCCGGGCTCGGGCGCCAGGGCCAGTGGCCTGGTGAGCAGCGCTCGCCGGCGGCCGCCAGTGAGCGCGAGGCTCGAGCAAGGGGATTCACGCTGGGCCGAGCGCGAACAATTGGCGAGCGTGGCCAGGAGAGCGAACCGGGGGATGAGTGCGCAAACCACCGCCATCGAACATATGTTCGTACATGGAGCGGCGGATTTCAAGAGTGCGGAGGGGTCGGAGCGCGATACTCCGGATCGATGGGATCTCGCCGGCTGACGCTGCTTCTATGTCTCGGGCTGATCGCCCTGGCGATCGCCGGTTGTGGAGACAACGGAGGGGAGGAGGCGAGCTCGAGTGACGGGGCGGGGGCCACGACCGGCAGCCAGGACGCCGCGCCGGAGATCGCCGGCGACGCGGACCCAGGGGACGTCCGCGTGATCGACGCCTGGGTGACGACGCTTCGCCGCGGCGACGTGGACGCCGCGGCCCGCTACTTCGCGATCCCCAGCGTGGCCGAGAATCCTCCCCTGCTGTTCCACATCCGCAGCTTCGACGACGCTCGCCGATTCAACCAGCTGCTCCCCTGTGGCGCCCGCCTGATCCGCGCCGAGACCCAGGGCGAGTTCACGACCGCCACCTTCCGCCTCACCGAGCGCCCAGGACCCGGTGTCTGTGGGGACGGCGTAGGGGAGACCGCGAAGACCTCGTTCGTGATCCGTGACGGCAAGATCGCCGAGTGGCGCCGCATCGGCTGCCGCCCGGCCAGGGTGGCGCCGAAGGCGCTCCGAGCCAGTCCGCTTAAGGCCAAAAAAGAAGCCAGTCCGCTTCGGCCGAAAGACCACGAAATTCCTAAAAAGAACTTGATCTTCCGACCCCGGCGAGATAGTGATACACCTCACGGCACGTACGGCTGAATGGGAGTGGCCGTTGCGCCCTGATCATGGTGTGTACACGAGAGGAGAACGAATGAGAAGGCTCAGGCTGGCGCTGCTGGCCGTAGGCATTGCTGGCGCTTCGCTCGCACTGGCGGCGTGCGGCGACGACGACGGTGGCGGCGGTGGCGGCGAGGCCACGCTGGACTTGACGATCGGCGACTCGGTGCCCCTGACCGGCGCCCTGAGCCCGTACGGCCCGCCGGGCCAGAAGGCGGCCGATGTCGCGGTGGAACAGATCAACGCCGCGATCAAGGACGCCGGCACGGATCACACGGTCGAGATCATCCACGAGGACAACGAGACCCTGCCGACGCCGGCAGTCAACGTCGCCCGCCAGATGGTCGATCAGGGCGCCTCGTGCATCGCGGGCGCGTGGGCCTCGGCGGACACGATTCCGACGGCACGCTCCGTCTCGATCCGCGAGGGTGTCCTGCAGATCTCGCCCTCGTCCACGAGCGACGAGATCACCGGCCTCGAGGACGACGGCCTGGTCAACCGGACCGCGCCCCCGGACAAGTACCAGGGCCCCACGCTGGCTAACGCCATCGAGGAAGACCTTGGAGGAGCCGAGGGCAAGGTGGTGAACATCGGTGCTCGCAACGACTCCTACGGTGAAGGGCTCGCCGGCACGTTCAGCGAGGCCTGGGTGGCCAAGGGCGGCAAGATCGGAGAGTCGGTTCTGTACGACCCGGAGCAGCCGAGCTACGACTCGGAGGCTCGGCAGATCGTCTCCGGCAATCCGGACACGATCGTGATCATCGACTTCCCGGAAACGTTCGCGAACGTCGGCCCCGCCCTGCTGCGGACCGGGGACTACGACCCGGCGAACGCCTGGGGAACCGACGGTCTGACGATCGGCCCGGTGAAGCCGCCGGAGATCGTTGCCGGAATGAAGGCGACCGCTCCCGGCTCGCCCAACTCCGGCGCGGTACCGGAGGCCTTCGCGAAGGTGTTCGCGCAGTCCGACCCGGCCGATGTGGAGCAGGCGATTTTCGCGGCGCAGAACTTCGACGCCGTGATCCTCTGCTACCTGGCGGCCGTGGCTGCCGGTTCCACGGACGGTCAGGAGATGGCCGACCAGGTGCGCGACGTCAGCGGCCCTCCAGGTGACAAGTTCTCGTTCGAGGATCTCTCCGGGGCGGTCGAGGCGCTCCAGAACGGCGACGACATCGACTACGAGGGAGCCGCCGGCGCGATCGACATGGACGAAGCGGGCGACCCGACCGCGGGCGTCTACGACATCAATGAGTTCCAGAAGGACGGCTCGCTCAAGGAGATCGACGAGGTACCGGTGCCGAAGATCCAGGAGTAGCGCTGATCGCACTGGTCTCCCGAGTGCGACCGAGGATGTAGGCGACGGCCGGGGCGCGAGCCCCGGCCGTCGCCGTTCACGTTCGCTCGTCTTCGACGGCCCCCGGCTCCAGCTCCGGCCGATCCACCCGCGCCGTGCCGCCCAGATAGAGCTCCGCCACCTTCGGGTCTTCGAGCAGCTCTCGCCCCGCCCCCTCGAAGCGGTTCGCGCCGAGGTCGAGCACGTACCCACGATCCGACATCGTGAGCGCACGGCGGGCGTTCTGCTCGACCATCACGATGGTGACCCCGGCTTGGTTGATGTCCTCGATCTTTTGGAAGATCGCTTCGACGAACGCCGGCGCGAGGCCCGCCGAGGGCTCGTCGAGCAAGAGCACCCGAGGATCGGGCATCAGCGCGCGCGCCATCGCCACCATCTGGCGCTCCCCGCCGCTCATCGTCCCCGCCGTCTGCCGGTGGCGCTCGCCTAGTCGCGGGAAGAGCTCGTACATCCGCTCGATCTGCGCGCCGGTCCGCTGCCGGTCCAAGGAGCCCATCTCGAGGTTCTCCTCCACGGTGAGGCTCGGGAATACGTTGTCCAGCTGCGGCACGTAGCTCAGTCCCAGCCGCGTGATCGTGTGCGGCTTGTGACCTGTGATCTCCTCCCCGCTGAAGACGACGCGGCCGCTGCGGGGGCGCAGAAGGCCGAAGATCGTCTTGATCAGCGTTGACTTGCCTGCCCCGTTCGGCCCGATCACCGTGGCAATCTCGCCATCGTGGACCTGGATCGAAACGCCGCTGAGGACGTCGACCTCGGAGACGTACCCGGCAACGACGTCCTCGGTGACGAGCAGGGCGCCGTTGGCCTTGGCGTCGGCCATCACGCCTCTTCCCGGCGCTCGTCGGCCACGGCGCCGGTCCCGAGATAGGCATCGATCACGGCTTTGTCCCGGCGAACCTCGTGTGGCTCCCCCTCGGCGATCACGCGGCCCTCGGCCATCACGATCACCCGGTCGGAGTGGTTCATCACCACCTCCATGTCGTGCTCGATGAACAGGAAGGTGACCCCCTCCTCGGCTCGCAACCGCTGCATGTGGTCGAGCAGGCGTCGCCCGAGAGTTGGGTTGATGCCCGCCATCGGCTCATCCAGAAGCAGCAGGCGAGGTTTGGTCATCAACGCGCGAGCCAGCTCCAGCAGCTTGCGCTGCCCGCCCGAGAGGGTGCCCGCGTAGTCGTTGGCCAGCCGGTCCAGGTTGAAGATCTCGAGCACGTCCATCGCCTGCTCGCGCACCGCGGCCTCCCGGCGTCGCACGGCCCCCGGACTGAAGATGACGTTGCGAAGGCGCTCGCCCGGCTGGTCAGGGGCAGCGAGCATCATGTTGTCGATCACGGGCATCCGGGCCAAGGCCTTGGTGATCTGGAACGTGCGCACCATGCCCAGGCGCGCGATCGCGTATGACGGGCGCCCCAGCACGCGCCTGCCCTCGAAGGCGGCGCTGCCTCCGTCGGGCCTGTAGAAGCCGGTGATGACGTTGAAGAACGTTGTCTTGCCCGCGCCGTTCGGCCCGATCAGGGCGGTGATCGAGCCCTCCGCGACGTCGAGCGTCGCTCCATCGACCGCCCGGATCCCGCCGAAGCGCTTGACCACGTCGCGCGCCTCGAAGATCGGCCTCCCTGTTGCTGGCGCTTGCCCGGTCTCGGCCGCGGATGGACCCTCAGTCACCCAGCACCATCTCCTCCCGGTTGCCGAACATCCCCTGCGGCCGGAAGGCCATCAGGAGGATCAGGACCAAGCCGACGATCGCGAACCGAAGCGCGGCCTGGTCCGACTCGTCCTGAAAGGCGTCGATGAAGCGGGTTGCCTCGAGCAGCGTCCAGAAGATCACCGATCCCGCAAGTACCCCCCAGTAGCTCGCGAGCCCGCCCAGAACCAGCACTCCGTAGGCGAAGAACGTGACCAGGGGCTCGAAGTCGATCGGGTGAATGGTGGCCAGGTTGAGCGCCAGGATCCAGCCGGCGATCGCCGCGATCGCAGCGCAGATGACGAGTGACTGGAGCTTGTAGGCGACGGCGTTCTTACCCAGTGCCCTGGCCGCATCCTCGTCCTCGCGCACCGCGCGAAGCACCCGGCCCCACGGGCTGCGCTGCACGAACAGCAGGCCAGATGGTCGTGACGAGCACCAGCGCCCACGCGACCAGCAGCAACGGGAAGAGAATCTCCGGATCCCCCCAGCCAAGGTCTTGAAGCCAGCCTTGAATCGTGTTGGAGATGTTGAGCCAGGTGTCGTCGAAGCACACACTCTGATCGTCGCTGCAGAACAGGCCCTGGTTGCCTCCCGTCAGCCCGCGGGAGTTCTGCGCTATCAGGCGGATGATCTCGGCAAAGGCGACGGTCGCGATGGCCAGATAGTCGGTTCGCAGGCGCAGGGAAGGTAGGCCCACGATGAGGCCGAACGCCATCGTCACCAGGATCGAGAGCGGGAGCGAGAGCCAGAACGAGATCCCCGTGTCGATGGTCAAGATCGCCATCGTGTACGCCCCTACAGCCATGAACCCGGCGGCGCCGAAGTTGACGACCCCGGTAAAGCCCACGTTGAGCTGCAGTCCGAGCGCCACCAGCGCGTAGGTCGCCGCCAGCACGCCCACGCTCGTCCAGAAACTGATGCTGGTGAGGAAGTCGAAGGTTATTGCGACGGGAAGCGGGTCCATGCCGTTGTCAGGTGGCTTTCGCTCGCCCGAAGATCCCCTGCGGCCTGACGATCAGCACGATGATCAGCGCCACGAAGCCGATCGACACCTTCCAGCGCGCCTCGATGTACAGGGTGGACCACTCGATGACCAGTCCCAGGACGAGGCCGCCGACCAAGGCGCCGAAGGCGTCGCCGATCCCGCCCAGGATCACGGCGGCGAAGATCGGCAACAGCAGCTCGAAGCCCAGCTCGGGTCGAAGCTCGGTCGTCGCCGCTGCCATAACGCCCGCCAGGCCGGCGAGGGCGCCGGAGAACAACCAGGTGTAGAGGATCACCCGCGAGGTGTCGACCCCGGATGTCTCCGCCAGCTCCAAGTTGTCGGAGAGAGCCCGCATCCGCTTGCCCAGCAGCGTGTAGCGGAGCATCAAGCCGATCCCGACGATGACCACGACTCCGACGACCAGGATGATGAGCGAGGTGCGCCCGATCCGCAGGCCGAAGACCTCTACGGTCTCGATCACGTTCACGTCGAGGAAGCGGATCTCGGTGGACCAGACGTACTGGAACAGGGCCCTGAGCAGGAAGGCGAGCCCGATGGACATCAGGAGGAGCTGGAGGAGACCGGCATGCCGGGCCCGCATTGGGCCCCACATCACCTTCTCGAAGAAGATGCCGAGCAGCGCGGTCATCAGCATCGCGAAGAAGATCCCGAGCACCAGTGGCATCCCCCAGGTGACGTTCACCAGGTAGGCCATATAGGCGCCGAAGGTGAGGAAGTCGCCGTGCGCGAAGTTGACCAGCTTGAGGATCCCGTAGACGAGCGTCAGCCCGACGGCGCCGAGCGCGTAGATCGCACCGAGCGAGAGGCCAGTGAGCCCGGTCTGGGCGACGTCATGGAGTCCCTTGGTGGCGATCATCACCAAGACGATCGCGCCGAGGATGATCAGTGCGGCAACCGCCGGCCGCCGGTTGGCCGCCTCCTTCAGCCGCTGCCAGGCGTTCTCCTCCGCGCCGAGGGTGAGGGATTGAGCCTCCATCTCCCGGCCGGGATCGTATGCGCTAGGCGAGCTTCGCGCGCACCCGCGAGATGACTTCGTCGGTGAACTCGGTGGTGCCCGCGTGGCCGCCCAGGTCCGGGGTGCGGATCCCGGCCGCGGTCGCCTCGAACACCGATTCGTACACCGCCCGTGAGGCCTCCTCCGCCTGCTCGGCGCCGGCCTCGGCGGCGTGGTGAAGCAGTGCCGCCGCGGCCAGGATCATCCCCATCGGGTTGGCGATGTCCTTGCCCTCGAGCGCGGGTGCCGTGCCGTGCGGCGCCTCGGCCATGGCGACGGTCGTTCGCAGCTCTTGGTCGAGGGCGAGCAGGATCGACTCGGCGCCCGCGATCGAGCCGAACAGCGGCAGCACCAGGTCGGAGAGCAGGTCGCCGTCGCGGTTCAGGCAGGGAATCACCAGCGACTCCGAGGCCGCGCCACCCACCAGTCCCGCCAGGGTCGCGTCGATCAGCACCGGCTCGTAGGCGACCTCGGCGTGGCGCTCGGCGGCGGCATCCATCTCCTCCTTCAGCATCCCCTCGTAGATCGGGCTGACGGTCCACTTCGGCCCTCCGTAGACCCGGCCGCCGTGCCGTCTCGCGGTGCGAAACGCATACTCGGCGACCGCGCTGCAGTCGGAGCGGCGGATGGTCTCGATGCGATGAGCGAGCTCGTCGCCGCCGGCGCCCTCGCGCGACTCCTCGGCGCCGTACGCGTCGCCGACCGCCATCCGGCAGACCGCGATCGGATGGTGGACGCCGGCGATCGGGGTAACTCCCGGGATCCTGCGGCCGGTGCGCAGGATCACCTTGCCGCCAACCGCCTCGCGCAGGATCCGGTTCGGGCTGCCGACGTCGTCGGCGCCCTCCGGCGTGATCGTCGCCGCCTTCAGGCCCAGGCCCGTCTCGCGCATCGCCTCCGCGGCCTCCTCGCAGACGCTGTTCCGGGTCCGCCGCCGGCTCTCCAGCGAGAGGTCGAAGCGGGCCAGCTCGATCTCGAGCCGGAGGACCTCCGGGTCCAGTACCCGCAGCGCCTGCTCCAGCAGCTCCTGGCCGGTCTGGTCGCCCTCGAGCGCGACTATCCTGATCGGCGTCATGGGGCGGACACTAAATGGGCGAGATCTGTAGCTGGTGCGGGGCACCGGTCCTTCTCGACGACGGCTTTCGGCTGTTTGAGCCCGCCGGCGAGCGCCGGGCCACATTCTGCCGGCTCGAGCACGTGGTTCCCTGGGCGATCCAGGGAGCTCACTGGGAGCCCGGCGCGCTGACCGAGCCCGGGTCGATCGACCGCGGGCGAATCAGCTGCTCACACTGCGGCGAGCAGCTCGGCGAGGTCCACGTCCTCCTGGTCCGTCACCGTGGCGAGAGCCGCATCCCCGACGGCTTCTGCTCCGTCGACCATCTGCTCGAGTGGGCGAAGGCGGGGGGGCGCTGGCAATGAGTGGGACGCTCTCGGTCAAGCCCGCGTAACGAGGCCGGACGAGTCGAAACGTCTTTTTACCCCGCTATACGGGGATAAGAAGCCACCTCGTCGCCGCGGCTCGCTCGGGGCCGTTCCCTCGTTGCTTGGTCTATCGTCAAAGTCCGATCCTCACCGTGCCGCGAAGTCGAGGATCAGACGCGATGTCCGGGCGGGCTTCTCGACGTTCGGCGAGTGGCCGGCGTCGGGAACGATCTCGATCCGCGCTCCCGGGACGTCCGCATAAGCCTGGGCAGCTGCCTCCGGGTCGTCGTAGAGCTGGTCGTGCTGACCGAAGATCACCAGCAGCGGTACCGCGGCGTCGCGGACCCGCTGGTCCAGGGGCACCTGGTCCTCGTAATCGTCCGCCTCGTCCGGGGAGCGGTCGTAGGAGGTGTAGGTCATGGCCCGGTAGTCGTCGACCACCTGGTCGGAGAAGTCGCCGAGGTCGTACCCCGGAGCGAACGCCGACTCATAGCCGTCCTCGATCGCGAAGTCGGGGCTGATCCGCCGCAGCGCCTGTCCGATCACGGGGACGAAGGTGAGCTTGGCCAAGAACGGCAAGCCGCCGAAGCTGGGATCCGGCGCCTCGTCGATGTCGACCAGCCGGTCCACCAGCTCGCTGGACTGCGCAGCCAGCGCGGTGGCGACGTCGAACCCCATCGAGTGGCCCACGACCACAGCACCCTGGACGTCGAGCTGCCCGAGGGCCAGGGCGACCAATTGCGCCTGGTCCTCCATCGAGTAGCCGCTCTCCGGCTTCTCGGAGCCGCCAAAGCCCAGCAGATCGACGCGGACCACCCGGTGCTCGCGGGCCAGCAGGGGCTCCACCCGGTCCCACCAGTGAAGCGAGCAGCCGAAGCAGTGCAGGAGCACGATCGGCGTCCCGGCGCGATCGCGGCGACCCCGGGCGGGAGCGGCGGTCGGCCCCCGCTCGGTCACCTGGATCGCGCCTGTGGGGAGCTTCAGGATCCGCCCCTCGCTCACCGTCACGCCGGCGGCCTTGGTCTGCTGGTCGAGGACGATCGTGTTCACGGCCAGCAGCGCCGCGAGCGCGACCCCGAGGCCGATCAGTACCTTGCCGCGGCGCCTCACGCAGCAGTCTGGGGGCGGGGAGACAGGCCGAGCTCGTCGGCCCGCTCGGCCATCGCCTCGATCACGAAGGCGACGTGCTGGTCGAAGTCGACGCCCAGCTCATCGGCCCCACGGCGAACCTGATCCCGATCGACGCCCGCCGCGAAGGAGGGGGCCTTGAGCTTCTTCTTCACCGACTTCGGGGTCATCCCCTCGATGCCGGTGGGGCGCACCAGGGCGCAGGCCGAGATGAAGCCCGACAGCTCGTCGACCGCGAACAGCGTCTTCGCCAGCTCGGTCTCGCGGGGTACTCCGAGGAACTCGGCGTGGCCGGCGACGGCGTCGATCACCTGCTCGGGATAGCCGCGGGCCTCGAGCTCCTTCAGCGCGTGACGCGGGTGGCCGGTCTCGAGGTCGGGGAAACGCTCGTAGTCCAGATCGTGGACCAGTCCCGCGATCGCCCACAGCTCCTCGTCCTCGCCGTCCTTGCGGGCATAGGCGCGCATGGCGGCCTCCACCCCGAGCACGTGCTTGCGCAGCGAGTCGGAGGCGATCCATTCGCACACCAGGTTCCAGGCGTCCTCGCGCGTCGGTTCAGGCATGACCCGTTGTTACCCTAGCTTCCCCTCGTCATGGATAAGTTCGTCATACAGGGAGGCGCCCCGCTCTCGGGCGAGATCGTCCCCGCCGGCAACAAGAACGCCGCCCTCCCGGAGATGGCCGCCTGCCTGCTCACCGACGAGGAGGTGGTCCTGTTCAACGTGCCGCGCATCCGCGACACCGAGGCGCAGATCGCGCTGCTCGAGCGCCTTGGAGTGAAGGTCCAGTGGAGCGGAGAGAACGAGATCCGCCTGCAGGCCGACGCGGTCACCGACACGGAGGTGGACGAGGAGCTCGCGGCCCGCATCCGCGCCTCGTTCCTTCTCGCAGGGCCGCTCTTGGCGCGCTTCGGCCAGGCACGGATGCCTCCGCCCGGTGGCGACTTCATCGGCCGGCGGCGCTTGGACCCGCATCTCGACGCATTCCGGGACATGGGTGCGCGGATCGAGGGCGAGCGCTGGATCGAGGTCTCCGCGCGCGACGGCGAGTTGAGGCCATGCCGGATCTTCATGGACGAGCCCTCGGTGATGGCGACCGAGAACGCCTTCATGGCGGCAGCGCTCACCGAGGGCCCGACGACGATCGCGAATGCGGCCTGCGAGCCGCACGTCCAGGACCTCGCCCGGCTGCTGGTGAAGATGGGTGCGCGGATCGACGGCATCGGCTCCAACGTGGTCACGGTGCACGGGCGCGACAAGCTTGGCGGGGCCGAGCACCGCATCTGCCCCGACCACATCGAGGTAGCGAGCTTCATGGCGCTAGCTGCGGCGACCAAGGGGGAGCTGCGCGTCCGCGACGCCGAGCCCGAGGATCTGGTGATGATCAGGCGGCAGTTCCGTCGGCTCGGACTGCAGTCGATGGTCGAGGGCAATGATGTTCTCGTGCCGCCGGAGCAGGTGCTCAAGATCAGGGCCGACCTCGGAGAGGCCACGCCGAAGGTCGAGGACGGCCCCTGGCCCGCCTTCCCGGCCGATCTGACCTCGATCGCGCTAGCCCTGGCCACTCAGGCGGACGGCGAGATCCTGATCTTCGAGAAGATGTTCGAGAACCGCCTGTTCTTCGTCGACAAGCTGGTCGCGATGGGCGCTCGGATCACGTTGTGCGATCCCCACCGGGCGATCGTCTACGGTCCGAGCCGTCTTCACGGTGAGCGGGTCGACAGCCCGGACATCCGGGCCGGCATGGCGATGCTCATCGCCGCACTGGCCGCCGAGGGCATCTCGGAGATCGGCAACGTCGCCCAGATCGACCGCGGTTACGAGCGGATCGACCTGCGGCTGCGCGAGCTTGGCGCCAGAATCGAGCGCGTCAGCGTCGAGCCGGTTCCTGCCTGAACAGAACCACTCCGCCGGAAGCCTCGCCTCCGGCTACGTTTCCGGCGGGCAAGGGTCCGGGCCTTACCCGGCAGGCACCTCCGTAGCTACCGCGACTTCGTCGCTAGCCCATACCCTCCTACCGTGATGACTCACCGAATCCCCCCAGGAACCAGGGACATCCTTCCCGACGAGATGCGAGAGCTACGGCGCCTCGAGGCCGCCCTGGCCGAAGCCTTCCAGCGGTTCGGGTACGGGGAGGTGGCGACGCCGACGATCGAGTACCACGAGGTGCTCGCGCGGGGCGACGACCGCGGCGCGCCCGCCGCCTATCGCTTCTTCGACGAGGGGGGTGAGCTGCTGGCGATGCGCTCCGACATGACGGTCCCGATCGCGCGCCTCGTTGCCACGCGGTTCGCCGCTGTCGAGCCCCCGTTCAGGTTCTCCTACATCGGCAACGCCTACCGGGCAATCCGCCCGCAGCGGGGGCAGATGCGCGAGTTCGCCCAGGCGGGCGTGGAGCTGATCGGGGCGGAGGCGCCCGACGGGACGGCTGAGGTGGTCGAGGTCCTGAGCGCCGCGCTGGATGCGGTGGGGCTGACCAGGGCCGTGATCGGCCTTGGCGACGCCGACCTGTATCGCCAGCTCCTCGATGAGCTGGGCGTGGCCGACGTTCGGCGCGACCGAATCCTGGAGATCCTCGCGATGCACGATCTGGTTGGCCTCGAGGCGGAGGTGGATGAGCTCGAGATCGGCGCCGGCGAGCGCGAGACGCTCTTGCGCCTTCCGAACCTTCGTGGCGGCCCCGAGGTGCTCGACGGGGCTCGCGAGCTTGGTGGCCGGGCTGTGGAGCGCGCCACGCAGCGCCTCGCTTCGACCTACCAGGCGCTGGCCGCGCGGGGTGTCGCCGAGCGCGTCAGCCTCGACCTCGGGCTGCTCCGGGATCTCGGCTACTACACGGGCGCGATCCTCGAGATCTACGATCCGGCCCTCGGCCACGTGCTCGGGGGCGGGGGGCGCTACGACGAGCTCATGGGGCGCTTCGGGCGGGCCCTCCCAGCCGCGGGGTTCGCGCTGTACCTGGAGCGCGTGCACATCGCGCAGGCGGAGGAGCAGCGATTGGAGCAGGAGGCGAGCTCTTGAGGCGCACCGGGGTGGAGGCAACACGGGCGCGCGCCGCCGGGCCGCTGAAGCTCGCCGTGCCGCGCGGAGCGCTGTTCGAGGGCACGCTCGATCTCCTCGACAGGATCGGCACCGATACCGGGGAGCTGCGCGGAGAGTCGCGCTCGCTGGTGTTCGGCGCGGATGGACTGGTGCTGGTCACGATGCGCCCCTCCGACGTCCCGACCTACGTCGAGGCGGGGGCCGCCGACCTCGGCATCACCGGTAAGGACGTGCTGCTCGAGCAGCGGGATCGCGCCGTCTACGAGCTCCTCGACCTGCGCTTCGGAGCCTGCCGGATGGTGCTCGCGGGCCGCCGGGGCGACGAGAGCCTCGGCGAGGCCGAGCGGCGTCTCGGCGGGATGCGGATCGCGACCAAGTACCCGCGCACGGCAGAGGGCTACTTCCAGGAGACGGGTCGCCACGCGGAGGTGATCGAAGTCAAGGGATCGGTGGAGCTGGCGCCGCTGGTCGGGCTTGCGGACGGGATCGTGGACCTGGTGGACACCGGGAGGACGCTGGCCGAAAACGAGCTGGAGGTCCGCGAGGAGATCGCGCGCTGCACAGCCCGCCTGGTCGCCAACCGGGTAACACACAAGCTGCGCGCCGGCGAGGTGGACGCCATCGCCAAGCGTATGCGGGAGGCCGCCGGCCAGTGAGGATCGAGCGCGTCGAGTGGGATGGAGGCGACCAGCGGGCGTTTGCGGCCCGGTTGCGCGCGTTGGCGCCGGCCCTCGGCGAGGTGGGCGACGAGGTCGAGCGGATCGTGGACAGGGTTCGCCACGGGGGCGACGCCGGGTTGCGGGCGGTCGCCGAGGCGATCGGCGAACCCGTGCCCGAGTCGTTCCGGGTCGATCCGGAGGCTGTGGCGGCAGCGCCCGGCCTGCTGGAGCCCGAGGTGCGTGATGCCATGCGCGTGGCGGCGCGGAACATCGCGGCGGTGGCTCGCGCCGAGCTTGAGGTGCGGACGCGACCCGCCATGATCGAGCTTCCCGAGGGTCACCGGGTCGAGGTGCGCGAGGAGCCCGTGGCGGCCGTCGGCATCTACGCGCCAGGTGGCAGGGCGGCCTATCCGTCCTCGGTGCTGATGTGCTGCGTTCCCGCCAGCGTGGCGGGAGTGGCCCGGATCTGCGTGGCAAGCCCGCCCGGCCCTGCGGGGCGACCGAACGCCACCGTGCTGGCCGCCTGTGCGATCGCAGGCGTGGACGAGGTCTACGCGGTCGGCGGAGCGCAGGCGATCGCGGCCCTTGCGTTCGGGACCCAGACGATCGAGCCGGTCGACCTGATTGCCGGGCCCGGCAATCGCTACGTGAACGAGGCCAAGCGGCTGGTGTGGGGAGCGGTCGGTGTCGACGGTATCGCGGGGCCGACCGAGCTGATGGTGGTCGCCGACGGCACCGCCAACCCCGATTGGATCGCCCTCGACCTCTGCGCGCAGGGCGAGCACGGCGACGACAGCCCGCTGATTGTCGTCTCGCCCGACCCTGCCCTTCTGGATCGGATCGGGGAGCTGGTCACCGAGCTTGCGGCCGAGCGCCCGACCGTCGCCGAGGCCCCGCTCGCCCTGGTCGCCACCGGGGGGCTCGAGGCCGCGCTGACGCTCGCCGACGCGGTGGCCCCCGAGCACCTGGAGCTTGCCTTCGAGGGCGCCGACGAGACCGCGGCACGGGCGCGAATCGCGGGCTGCGTCTTCGTCGGGGCGGGCGGCGGGGCGGCCTTCGGCGACTACGCGGCCGGTTCGAACCACGTGCTTCCCACCGGCGGCGCGGCGCGCTTCGGTGGCCCCCTGGGGCCCGGAACCTTCCGGCGGCGAATCTCGGTCGTCACTCTGCCGGCTGCTGCTGCCAGCGCGCTGGCCCCGCGGGTCGGCGTGTTGGCTCGCGCGGAGGGCTTTCCCGTGCACGGGGAGTCGGCCGAGTCTCGAGGGGCGGGGTAATCCGGGAAGATTCTTGGTTTGCAGGTGATTTCAGGATCGATATGAGCCGCACGGCAGAGATCTCACGCAAGACCGGCGAGACGGAGGTCGAGGTCACGCTCGACCTCGACGGTGGACAGGTGTCGGCCTCGACCGGGGTGGGCTTCCTCGACCACATGCTCGACCTGCTCGGCCGCCACGGACGGTTCGGCCTGCGGGTCCAGGCAACCGGGGATCTGGAGACCGGGGCCCACCACACGGTCGAGGACGTCGGCATAGCGATCGGGCAGGCCCTGGACCGTGCGCTCGGCGATCGCGCCGGGATCCGTCGTTACGGATTTATGGCGGTGCCGATGGACGAAGCGCTCGGGATGTGCGCGATCGACGTCTCGGGTCGGCCGCTGTGCTTGTTCGAGGCCGATCTGCCGCCGGTCTCGATCGCCGGCTTCGACGCCGAGCTGACGGAGGAGTTCTTTCGCGCGGTCGCAACCAACGCCAAGCTGACGCTCCACCTCGGGACCCGCTACGGGTCCAACGCCCACCACATGATCGAGGCCTGCTTCAAGGCGTTCGCCAAGGCCCTGCGCGAGGCAGTCTCGATCGACCCGGATGAAGCGGGCGTGCCCTCGACGAAGGGAACGCTGACCTGATGCTCCAGATGCTCGGCGTATGACCCGGATCGCGATCCTCGATTACGGCATGGGGAACCTGCGGTCGGTCGAGAAGGCTCTCGAGCGCGTGGGCGCCGAGGCGTCGATCACGGCCGACCCCGCCACGGTGCGGGCGGCCGACGGCGTCATCCTGCCCGGCGTTGGCGCCTTTCCCGCGGCGATGCGCCGGGTGCGGGAGCAGGGGTTGGACGCACTGGTCGCCGAGCGGCTCGCCACCGGAGTGCCGGTCCTGGGCATCTGCCTCGGCCTTCAGCTTCTGTTCGAGCGCTCCACCGAGCTGGGTGGAGCCGACGGACTCGGGCTCGTTCCCGGCGAGGTGACCGGGCTCGAGGCGCCCGGCCTGAAGCTACCGCACATCGGCTGGGAGCCGGTTCGCTGGGAGCGCCCCTCGGAGCTCACCGACGGCCTGCCGGCCGAGACGCCCTTCTACTTCGTCCACTCGTTCGGGGTCAGGCCGCGCGAGCAGTCGTGCGTGCTCGGGACGGCTGCCTGGGGCGAGCGCTTTGCCTGCGTCGTGGCGAGTCCGCCGCTGTACGGCGTTCAGTTCCACCCCGAGAAATCGAGCACCGCCGGGCTTCGTCTGCTGGGCAACTTCGCCGAGATCTGTGCCGCCGTGCCGGCGTGATCCTGTATCCGGCGATCGATATTCGCGGGGGGCGTGCCGTCCGCCTGGTGCAGGGTGACTACGATCGCGAGACCGTTTACGACGCGGATCCGGCCGACGCCGCGCGCCGCTGGGCCGAGCAGGGCGCTCGCGCCCTTCACGTCGTCGATCTCGACGGAGCGCGTTCGGGCAAGCCCGAGAACCTCCAGCACGTCGAGCGGATCGCGAGTGAAACCGCGGTACCCCTCCAGGTCGGCGGAGGGTTGCGAGACGCAGAGGCGGTCGCCCGGGCGCTCGCGGCGGGGGCGGAACGGGCGGTGCTGGGAACCGCAGCGCTTGCCCGCCCCGAGCTCGTCGAGGGGCTCGCCGACGAATACGGAGAGCGAATCGTCGCCGGCGTCGACGCTCGCTCGGGCCGTGTCGCGATCGAGGGGTGGGAGCGTCAGACGGCCGCAAGCCCCGGTGACCTGATCGCCGATCTCGCAGGGCGCGGCGTGCGCCGGTTCGTCTACACGCCTGTAGAGGTGGACGGCACGATGGAGGGGCCCGGCATCGAGGGCCTGCGAGTCGCGGCGGCGAAGGCGGCCGACGCCGGCGCCGATCTCGTCTACTCGGGCGGGGTTGGCTCGCTCGACGATCTGCGGAAGCTCGTCGCTCTCGGCCTCCCGAGCGTCAGCGGCGTGATCGTGGGCCGCGCTCTCTATGAAGGCCGCTTCACCGTCGCCGAGGGCCAAGCCGCGCTGGACGGATAGGTAAGAACAGCTTTCAGGTGGATTGCTGCGGCGATCGCCGGCGCGCAGGTGGCGAGCTCACCGCCGCTCGGCATATCGCGGCGCAGCGCCGCGAAGGCGATGCCGCCGACGAGGAGTGGCAGCCAGAAGAGGATCACGCGGTAGGCGAGCACGGCCGCGGCTGTCCCGGCCGCGGAGGCTCCGTAGACGATCAGGGTGCCGATCAGCCCACCGTCGATGCCGCCGATTCCGCCGGGGATCGGCAGCAGCCCCCCGAGTTGGCCGATCAGATAGCCCATCAGGACGATGGTGAGCGGGGGCGAGAGGGCGAAGGCGTGAAAGGTCGCCCAGAGCACGGCGTTGTCGAAGGCCCAGTATCCAAACGACCCAGCGAGCACGCGGCGGTCTCCCGAGCGAAGGATCTGTCCTGCCTCGGCGGTGCCGTCGATCACCGCCCGCCGCGCGGCGCTGACCCCGCGGCGGAGGCGGGAAGCGTCGGGGCCTGGGGCGCGGCCGGGGCCGAGATGGGGAATCGCCACCACCGCGGCGATCGCCAGCGTCGCCGCAGCGGCCGGGACGGCGGTCAGCCACAGCGATAGATCGGGCCCCACGAGGCCGAGCGCCATCACCGTCCCCAACACAGCGACGGCGACGAAGTTGACGCCGCTCTTGATCAGGAAGAAGGCGACCGAGCGGCGGGCGATCCGCTGGCCGGGCATGCCGCCGCGGTGCAGGACCCATGCGCCGAGGGCCAGCCCGCCGGCGCCGCTGGCGGGGACCAGCGAGCCCATCGCCAGCTCCGCGCCCCCGATCTGCCAGCTCCGCCGCCAGCCGAGCCCGGTGCAGAAGATCGGTCCGAACATGACCACATAGGAGGCGAAGGAGAGGCCCTCGAGCAGCGTCGCCAGCGCCAGCCAGCCGGGGTCCGCGCCGGCCAAGCGGTCCCGCACCTCGCCGAGGCCCGGCGCGAGCAGGACGATTGCGACCAGGACGGAGAGCGCAGCAATCGCCTGTAGCGCCCGGCGGAGAAGGGTGCGCGACTGGAACTCGCGCGGCAACTCTGGTGGCGAGGGCGCCGAGACAGTGATGTCGAGAGCGGACGGGATGGCCCTACAGGATCGCGCAGGACTCGCAGCGCTCGCTCTGTGGGCAGTGAAACCGAACGCCCTTTAGGTTTAGGCCGTGGCCGGTGGCATTTCGAGACTCGTGGCGCGCGGACGGGCGGTGCCGTGGCTGGCCCTGTATGAGAGCGGGAAGTGGGTCTACGGCCATGGGAAACGCGCGTGGGCGAACCTTGCGCCCGGCGACCGCGAGCGTCTTGGCCAGCTGCTTCGCAAGTCGAAGGGGCGGCGCTCCAACCTGACTACCAAAGAGCGCGACGAGCTCTGGTCGCTGGTCAAGAAGGCGGCGAGCGGAAGGGCATAGAGGCCGGCCAGGCGGCGCCTGCCCCGACGATGCCTGAAGCTTTTTGGGGCCTAGGGGCCACAAAAGCCTTCAGGTAGTAGCCGCTGGCGGCCGCTAACCTCGCTGCGTGGCTTTGAAGCGCGTCATCCCGTGCCTCGACGTGGACGAGGGACGCGTGGTCAAGGGAACCAGGTTCGTGGGCCTCCGCGACGCCGGCGATCCGGTCGAGCTGGCCGCTCGATACGACTCCGAGGGCGCGGACGAGCTGGTGTTCCTCGACATCACCGCCTCGCACCAGCGGCGGGAGACGATCGTCGAGCTCGCGCGGCGCACCGCGGACAACGTCTTCATTCCGTTCGTAATCGGCGGCGGGATCCGTTCGGCCGCCGACGCCCAGGCGGTGCTCGACGCCGGCGCCGACAAGGTCTCGGTCAATTCCGCCGCGCTGGCAGCGCCCTCGCTGATCGACGAGTTGGCCGAGGTGTTTGGCTCGCAGTGCGTGGTGATCGCGATCGACGCCAAGCGACGGGATGGGGGTTGGGGCGTTTACGTCAACGGTGGGCGTGACCTGGTCGACGGCCGCGAGGCGGTGGCCTGGGCGCGCGAGGCGACCGAGCGGGGAGCGGGCGAGGTGCTGCTGACGAGCATGGATCGCGACGGGACGACCGATGGATACGACCTCGAGCTGACTCGAGCCGTGGCGGACGCCGTGGCGGTGCCGGTGATCGCTTCGGGCGGAGCCGGCGAGCTCCACCACCTTTCCGAGGGCATTCTCGAGGGCCGCGCCGACGCGGTGCTTTGCGCGTCCATCTTCCACTACGGCACGCACACCGTGCACGAGGCGAAGGATCACCTGCGCGCCACGGGCATCCCGGTGCGCATCTAGAACGGTGAAGGCATGACCACACGGCCCCGCCTGGTCGGAATCAACCACGTCGCGCTGGAGGTCGGCGACCTGGAGGAGGCGCTCTCGTTCTACGGGGGCATCTTCGAGCTGGAGCTCAGGGGCCGGGCGCCGGGGATGGCCTTCATCGACATCGGGGATCAGTTCATCGCCCTGTCCGTCGGCCGCACGCAGCCGCCCGACGAGAGCCGCCACCTCGGGCTGGTGGTCGACGACAAGGAGGCCACTCGGGCCGCGCTGCAAGAGGCTGGGGCCGAGATCCTCCCCTCACGTGGACTCGACTTTCGCGACCCCTGGGGCAACCACATTCAGGTCGTCCAGTACGGAGACATCCAGTTCACGAAGGCGACCGGAGTACTTCAGGGAATGGGCTTGGACGATCTCGAGAAAAGCCCTCAGGCGCTCCGCGAGCTGCGCGAGAAGGGGCTCGACTAGCCGCTCTTGTTGCGCTTGCCGCGGCGCTCTTTGTCGCCTTGCCCTGGCCCTTGCGCAGGTCCGGCTCGAACGCCCGGATCGTCGAGGCGCCCGTGAGGTAGATCCTCTGGCCGTCCGAGATCACCGGGTTGTACTCGCCCTGGTCGTTTTCCCAGACCTTCTTGCCCCTCTTCACGTTGTAGCCGAAGGTCCCGATGTTGGGCCCGATCACCGAGACGTACACGGTCTCCCCGACCACGCTCGAGGACCCGAGCACGATTCCACCCATCGGATGATCCCAGCGGATCTCGCCGGTGCGGGCGTCGAGCGCGTAGAAGCGCTTGTCCTGCGACCCGACGTAGACGGTCGGCGGCGAGTGGGGCGTGTCGGCGACCGCCGGCGAGGGGTAGACCTCGGCCCCGGTCGATTGGCTCCACGCCAGCTCCCCGGTCTTCTCGACGAAGCTGTAGACGCGGCCGTCGAGCCCGCCAAGGTAGACGCGGCCCCAGGCGACGGCCGGGGTGGAGTAGATGCCGCCGCCGCGTAGGAATCCCGCGCCCTGGGTGTGGGCGGTCCACTTCACCTGGCCGCTGCCGGCGTCGATTGCGTAGATCTCGCCCGCGTAGTTGGTGGCGAACACGGTGCCGTCGTCGAAGGCCAGCGCACCCTTGACCGCTCCGCCCGTGTGCACCGTCCACTTGGTCTTCCCGGTCTCCTCGTCGAGGGCGAAGATGTCGCCCGACTCGCAGCCGAAGATCACCTTGCCGGCGTGGACGAGCGGCGACGACTCGGAGCGGCCAGGGAGCTGATGGCGCCACAGCACCTTGCTCCCATGCTTGCGTGGCTCGAGTGCCACCGCCTGGTGCGGCTCGAGGTTGACGGCGAACAACCGGCCGTCCGAGTAAGCGGGCGACGAGGCGTTCAAGGAGCCGATCTTGCGCTTCCACTCCACCTTGCCCTTGTCGGTGCTGAGCGCGTAGAACACCCCGTCCTTGTCCATGAAGTAGACCCTGTTCCTGACCGCGATCGGCTGGAACTCGAGCAGCTTCCCCGCCTGGAAGCTCCACAGCGAGGAGCGGAACGGTGGGTCGAGGTGCTTGCCCGGCAGATAGCGGGTCCGCTGGAGGTCATGGCCGTACAGCGGCCAGTCGACCGTCTTGGCCTCGCGGGGCTTCTCCTTGCGGAAGGCGGCGTTTTCGTTCAGGACGTCCGCGGGGCGCTTGGTGACCAGATAGACGGCGATCGCCAGGCCGGCCACCGCAATGGCCGCCCCCCCGACCACGGCAAGCCGGCGGCGCGCGCTCCAGGAGCGCCAGATGTCGAGCACCCGAGCCATCCGCAAAGCCCGTCATGGTAGGGGACGGGTCCGAAGGCCCTATAAAGAGCCTCGATGTCGCCCCCCAAACCCAAGATCGAGCCCGAACGGCTCGGGGAGCGCCTGGCGGCGCTTCCCGGCATCGAGCGCCTGCGCAAGGTGGCGGCCGCGATCCCCGCATATCTGGTGGGCGGTGCGGTGCGGGACCTGCTGCTCGGCCGAGCGAGAGCGGACCTGGACGTCGCCGTCGAGGGCCAGGTGGGCGAGCTCGCCGGGCGGCTTGGCGGAGAGGTCCGCACCCATGAGCGCTTTGCCACTGCGGCGGTGCTCGTGGACGGCCTCCAGGTCGACCTGGCGGCGACCCGCAGCGAGACGTACGCCCATCCCGGGGCGCTCCCCGAGGTTCGCCCGGCGCCGCTGTCCGCCGACCTCGCCCGTCGCGACTTCACGGTCAACGCGATGGCGGTGCCCTTGGCCGGCGACCCGGAGCTGATCGACCCTCACCGCGGCCTCGAGGACCTGCGACGGGGCGAGTTGCGGGTCCTGCATCCGCGCTCGTTCGTGGACGATCCCACGCGCGCCCTGCGAGCCGCCCGGTACGCGGCGCGGTACGACTTCGCGCTGGAGCGCGAGACCGCGGAGCTGCTTCGGCGCACCGACCTGAACACCGTCTCCCGCGACCGGGCGGAGGTCGAGCTTCGCAAGCTCGCCGGCGAGCCCGAAGCTCGGCGAGGGTTCGAGCTGCTGGGCGAGTGGGGGCTGCTCGAGCTGGCGCCGGGCGCTCTGGACCTGGTTGCGGCGGTTGGCGAGGTGGCGGCCGCACAGCCGTGGCGGCAGATCGCCCCTCGGGCCGACGTCGTACAGGCGGCAGCCCTCGGCCGTGGGGTCGCCGAGGCGCGCGAGCTCGCCTCGGCCCAGCCGGAACGGCCGTCCGAGGTGGTGGAGCTCGCCCGAGGACGAACGGGGGTCGAACTGGCGCTGGGCCGCGCGCTGGGCGCCAAATGGCTTGACCGCTACGTGGCCGAGTATCGACACGTCCGGCTCGAGGTCGACGGCAACGACCTGATCGCGCACGGGGTTCCGGAGGGCCCGGCGATCGGCCGCGGGCTGGGTGAGGCGCTGCGCGCGAAGCTCGACGGCGAGATCGATGGCAAACGCGAGGAGCTGGCCGCGGCCCTCGCCGCGGCGCGGGAGAATGTTTCGAGGTAGGAGGTTTGGCGGCGTCCCGCGTTCGCTACTTTCGCCACGATGACCGACCCGTTCCACGACGAGCCCCGGTACCTCACGGAGCTTCCCGAGGACCTGAGGTTGAAGCGGGCTGCGACGGCGCGCCGCCGGCGCTGGCGACGTCGGCTGACGGTCGGAGCCCTGGTCGCGGTGGTTGGCGCCGTGGCGGCCGTGGTGGTGACCGCCGTCGGAGGAGGGGAGGACTCCGGGCAGCAGGCGTCGGAGGCCCAGCAGACGGCCCCCCAGCCCGCCAATCAGCAGGACACGGGACCGAGCTTCCCGGCGGGCTGGAAGCCTCACCCCGGCCCGGTCCCGATCCTGGATTACGGCGCGATCGATACGCCTGGCACGGGCGAGTCGTTCCCGGAGCTGTTCGTGGAGCCCGAGGACTTCGAGAGTCAGATCCGGTGGCTCGACGAACAGGGCTTCGAGGCGGTGACGCTGGAACAGGTCGAGGATGCCTGGTATGAGAACGGCAAGCTGCCGGGGAGGCCGATCGTGATCAGCTTCGACGATGGCTATGCGAGCCAGTACGCGAGCGCCTTCCCCGTGCTCGAGAAGCGCGACTGGCCGGGCGTGCTCAACCTGCGGGCAGAGGGCGCCGAGCTGCCCGACGCGGACGTCGAGAAGATGCTCGAGGCTGGCTGGGAGCTGGCCTCCAAGGCGACCAACCAGGTCGTGCTGACGACGGCCGACCCGGCCACGCTGCAGAGCGAGGTCGCCGGCTCGCGCCACATCCTGCGGCAGCGCTTCGGCGTTCCCGTGCACAACTTCTGCTACCCGTCCGGCAGCTACGACACCACCGTGATCTCGGCGGTCGCCAAGGCCGGTTACGTGGGCGCCCAAACCGAGATCCCGGGCATCGCGGACGCAGCCCATCCGTACATCATGGATCGGGTACAGATCCTGCTCTCGGACGGACTTCCGGGCTTGATCTCGAAGCTTCAATCCGTGGGCGCCCTGGAGTGACCGGGTCAATGCGCTGGCGCGAGCAAGACGGAGTCCGGTGGCTGGAGGCGGAGCTGCCGGGCGCCCGGGCGGCATTCAGCACCCGCCTTGGCGGAGTCAGCGAGGGCCCCTTCAAGAGCCTCAACCTCGGACGGCTGACCGACGACCGTACCGACGCCGTGCGGGAGAACCGCCGCCGCCTGGCCGGCGCGGTCGCGGTCGATCCCGAGCGGGTGCTGATCGGCAGACAGGTGCACGCCGCCGACGTGCTTCGGCACGAGGCCCCGACCGAGCCACGGGCGTACGCAAATCCGGCCCCTGGGCTGCCCGAGGCCGACGGCCACGCCACCGCGCGAACCGGCCTGGCGCCGCTCGTGTTCGTCGCTGACTGCCTGCCGGTGGCTCTCGCCGGGCCCGGCGGCGTGGCGATGATCCACTGCGGCTGGCGCGGGCTGACGGCGGGGATCGTCGAGCGGGGGGTCAACGAGGTCGCTGCCCGGGTGGCGGCGGTGGGCCCTGGGATCGGCCCCTGCTGCTACCGGGTGGGCGACGAGGTGCTGGCAGCCTTCGAGTCGCTGGGCCCGGGGGTGGCCGAGGACGGAATGCTCGACTTGCGGGAGGCGGCGCGGCGCCTGCTCGAGCGGGCCGGGGTGGAGTCGGTCGAGGTGTCCGGGGAATGCACGAGCTGCCAGCCCGAGCTCTTCTTCTCGCACCGTCGCGACGGCGGCCGAACCGGCCGTCAGGCGGGGCTCGTCTGGCTCACAGAACCACTGCCCGCCGCCTCCGAGGCTGGCATGGACGCCAAGTGAAACGAGGAGGCGGCGGATTGATTTCGGGTCTTGACGCGCACCGGGTTCGCGCCAACCTGGAGCGAGTGCTCGAGCGTGTGGGCCCCGAGGTCGAGGTCCTGGCCGCGACCAAGTATCTGCCACTCGACGAGATGGGGGCGCTGGCCGAGGCAGGGGTGACCCTGGTCGGCGAGAACAGGCTCCAGGACCTGGAGGCGAAGCAGGAGCGCTGGGCGGACTACTTCACGTGGGACTTCATCGGCAACCTCCAAAGCCGCAAGGTGAAGCAGATCCTTCCCCTGGTGAGGCTGATCCACTCGGTGGCCAGCGATTCCGTCCTCGCCCAGCTCGAGCGCCACGGCGAGCCCGGGACCGAGGTCCTGGTGGAGGTGAACGTCGCCGGGGAGGGGACGAAGGGGGGTCTGTCGCCGGCCGACCTGGGCGATTTCATCGATCGCTGTCCGGTGCGGGTTGGCGGTCTGATGACCATGCCCCCGTTCACCACCGACCCCGAGGCGTCGCGTCCCTGCTTCGCGCGCCTTGCCGAGCTGGCCGCCGACCACGGGCTCGGCCGCTTGTCGATGGGCACCAGTCAGGACTGGCAGGTCGCCGTCGAGGAGGGGGCCACGATCCTGCGGCTGGGCACCGCGCTCTACGCGTAGGGCGGGGCCGCTACGCAGGGCCCCCGGGAAGCCGCCATTTGGACGCCGGAGTCGTCACAATCCGTATAGGAACAGCGCTTCATCCGTAGAGGAATAGCGCTTCCTGAAGCGAACGTACGCTGAGCGATGGCCTTCCGTGACACATGGCACCGCGCGCTGGTCTATTTCGGGCTTGCCGAGGACCCCGAATACCACGAGCCGGACCTCTACGAGCCGGACACGGGCACTCAGGGCGAGTACTACGAGGCGCCCGCGTCACGGTCCGCGACGGTCAGCCCGCTCCGCGGGCGACGGCGCGCTCGGGACGAGATCGACGACATCTTCGCCGACGACGAGCCGGTCGGCGGTGGGCGCACACGGACGCTGCGGCCGGTGGGCGGCAACGGCGGCGCCGACGTCCGCGTCCACCTGGTGACCCCGTACAGCTTCAACGACGCCCAGGAGGTCGCGGACAAGTTCAAGCAGGCCGTCCCGGTGATCCTCAACCTGCAGACCACCGACGCCGAGCTGGCGAAGCGGCTGATCGACTTCACCTCCGGCCTCACCTACGCGCTCGAGGGCGGCATGCAGAAGATCGCCGACAAGACGTTCCTGCTGACGCCCCGAAACGTCGAGGTCTCGGCCGAGGAGAAGGCCCGACTGGTGGAGAAGGGCTTCTTCAACCAGTCCTGAACAGCGTTCCTAGCCCGGGCCACATACCCTTGGCCGCGTGAAAGTCGGGTTTGCTGGCGCCGGGAACATGGCCGCGGCGATGGCGCGGGGATGGGCCGCGGGCGCAGGTCGCCCGGAGGCGATGCTGTTCTGCGATCTCGACGCCGAGCGCGCGAGAGCGGTTGCCGACGAGGTGGGAGGGGAGACTCGTGACAGCCTTCCGGAGCTGGCGGGGGACTGCGAGGTCGTGGTGCTCGCCGTCAAGCCCGCCGCGCTGACGGACGTGGCCGACGAGCTCGATGGACAGGCGCCGGCGCTGATCTCGATACTCGCCGCGACCCCCACCACCAGGATCGCGGAGGCGTTTCCAGGCGTGCCAGCGCTGCGGCTGATGCCCAACCAGCCGGTCGAGGTTCGTCGTGGGGTGCTGTGCTACGCGGCGGCCGAAGGGATGCCCGACCAGCTCCTGGCGACACTGCTGGAGCTGCTCGAGCCCCTGGGAAGGCTGATCCCGCTGGAGGAGAGCCTGATTGACGCTGCGATGGCGATCATGTCAAGCTCGCCCGCGTACATCGCGCTGGTTGCGGAGGCCCTGGCTCGCGGCGGGGAGCGGGAAGGCCTGGATCGTCAGCTCGCCGGGGAGCTGGTCGCCGGGGCCCTGGCCGGTACCGCAGAGCTCCTGCGGGAGCGCGATCCAGCGACGATCCGCAACGCCGTTGCGTCGCCGGGCGGCGCCACAGAGGCTGGGCTCGCGCAGCTCGAGGGAGTCGTGGAGGATGCCTTCGTGAACGCCGTCAACGCATCGCTGGAGCGCGTTCGTTGATCCTGCCGATCGCTGACACGAGGGATACGATCGCCGATTACGTCGCGGCGCTGTTCCTCGTCTACCTGATCGTGATCTTCATCCGGGTGCTCCTGACCTGGATTCCGCGCCTGCCCTACAACCCCTACCTGCGCGCGGTCGTGAGCTTCATCGAGGAGGTCACGGACCCCTACCTGAACCTCTTCCGGCGCTTCCTGCCGCCAGTCGGCGGGGGTGGCTTCGCGCTCGACCTGAGCCCAATCCTGGCGATCATCTTGCTGCTGATCCTGCAGAGCGTGGTCGTCGGGTTGATTCGCGGTTGAGCTCACGGCAGTGAGCGAGGCGATCACCGGTTGGCGCCGGGCGCTTGGGGTCTGCGGCGCGGTCGTCCTCGTCGACCAGGTGACGAAGGCGATCGTGGTCTCCTCGCTTGCCGAGGGCCAGCACGAGAACCTTGGATTGGGATTCCACCTGACCAACACCTCCAATCCGGGGCTGGCCTTTGGGATCGGCGGCGGGCAGGGCTTCGTGCTCGCGGTCACCGTGGTCGCCCTGGCGCTCGTCCTGGCGTGGTTCGCGTTCGACCCCGGACGGCCGGGCTTGTGGCTCGGCGTCGGCCTGCTCGCGGGCGGCGCGCTCGGCAACCTCGCCGACCGGGTGCGCGCCGACGCCGTCACGGACTTCATCGACCCTCCGTTGTGGCCCGCCTTCAACGTTGCCGACATCGCGATTACGGCGGGGGCGCTGGGCTTGGCGCTCGCCTCGATGGGACTCGCCGGGCAGGGCGACCGGCCATCGGCGTGAGCCTGGAGCCACGCATCGTCCACGCCGACCAGTGGCTGGCGGTCATCGAGAAGCCCGCCGGGCTGGTGGTGCATGCGGCTCCAGGCCACCGCGCGCCGACGCTGGTCGACCTGCTGGGGGACCTGCTGGCGGGTGGCGATGATCCGAAGCGGCCCGGGATCGTCCATCGCCTCGACAAGGACACTTCCGGGTTGATGCTGGTCGCGCGCGATCCCGAGGCGCATCGCCGGCTTGCCGCGATGATCAAGGCACGGCGGGCGAAGCGCTCCTATCTGGCGCTGGTCGAGGGCCATCCGCGCTCGCGAACCGGGACCATCGACGCCCCTCTGGGCCGCGACTACCGGGTCCCCGAGCGCCGCGCGGTCGGCGGCCGAGCTCCTCGCCAGGCGCGCACGCACTTCAAGGTCCGCGAGCTGCTGCCCGCGGACGCCCTGGTCGAGGTTCGCCTGGAGACCGGCCGAACCCACCAGGTCCGCGCCCACTTCGCGGCCATCGGCCACCCGGTGGTGGGGGATCCCCGCTACGGACACGCGGGCCGCCACGGCCTTGGCCGCCAATTTCTGCACAGCGCCAAGCTCGGCTTCCGGCACCCGTTCACGGATGAGGAGCTCGAGTTTGACTCGCCGCTGCCGGAGGACCTGGTCGCGGCCCTGGCCCGCGCGCGAGAGACCTAGTCGCCGGCCAGTCGGGAGGAGGGCTTTCCGCACTCGTCTAATATCCCCGCGACCCGTAAGCGACCCCTGGAGGAAGGCACGGGGCCCCTGCCCGGCACACGACTGAAGCCGGGTCCCTCGCAGCGCCGCCAGGTAACCCGAAGCGAATCGAGACAAAGGGAGCGTCATGTCCGAGCCTGGAATCAAGGAGCTGCTGGAGGCCGGCCTTCACTTCGGCCACCAGACGCGCCGCTGGGATCCGCGTATGCGCCCGTACATCTTCGGGGAGCGCGACGGGATCCACATCATCGACCTGCTGCAGACCGAGCATCTGCTGGCCGAGGCGCGGCGGTTTGCGGCCGACGTTGCCAGCAAGGGAGGGACGATCCTCTTCGTCGGTACGAAGAAGCAGGCCCGCGACGCGATCAAGGAATGGGCCGAGCGCTGCGGGATGCCGTACGTCAACCAGCGCTGGCTCGGCGGGCTGTTGACCAACTTCCACACGATGTCGGCCCGGATCGAGCGGCTGCATGAGCTGACCGCGCTGAGGGAAGGGGGTCAGCTCGACCTGCTGCCGACCAAGGAGCGCATGGCGCGCGAGGCCGAGCTGGCGAAGCTCGAGTACAACCTCGGTGGGGTTCGCGGAATGAAGCGCTTGCCCCAGGCCGCGTTGATCATCGACCTGAAGACCGAGGAGATCGCCGTACGGGAGGCGGCGCGCCTGCGAATGCCGGTCATCGGCCTGGTGGACTCGAACGTCGACCCGGTGCCGATCACCTATCCGATCCCGGGGAATGACGACTCGATTCGCTCCTGCGAGCTGGTGATCAGCGCCGTCGGCGAGGCCGTGTACGAGGCCGCGCAGTCGTGGCGCCAAGCCGAGGCCGAGCGACAGGCCGAGGAGGAGAACCGCCGCCGCCGCGAGGAAGAAGAGCGCCAGCGCCAAGAGGCCGAGGAGCGCGCCCGCCAGGAAGCGGAGCAGGCCCAGGCCGCCGCGCAAGCGGCCGAGGGGACCGCGGAGGCAAAGCCCGAGGGCGCCGGAAGGGAAGCCCAGGCTTGAGCGATGGAGAGGGGCTGTCTGCGGCGGACGTCAAGGTGCTCCGCGAGCGGACGGGAGCCGGGATCATGGACTGCAAGGCTGCCCTGGTCGAGGCGCGCGGGGACATCGAGAAGGCGATCGAGGTCCTTCGGGTCAAAGGCCAGGCCTCTGCCGCCAAGCGCAGCGGTCGGAGTACCGGCGAGGGTGTCGTCACCTCCTACATCCACGCCACCGGGCGGGTGGGGGTGCTGGTAGAGGTCCAGTGCGAGACCGATTTCGTCGCCCGCAGCGACGAGTTCCAGGAGTTCGCGCGCGAGGTGGCGCTGCACATCGCCGGCAGCCCGTCGCCGCCGCTCTATGTCTCGTCCGAGGACATCCCCGGCGAGCTCGAGGAGGCGGAGCGGGCGGTGTTCGAGGCGCAGGCGCGTGAGGAGGGCAAAGCAGACGACGTGGTCGCCAAGATCGTCGACGGCCAGCTGTCCAAGTGGGCGAGGGAGGTGGCGCTGCTCGAGCAGGAGCACGTGCGCACCGATCGCTACGAGGGCAGGACGATCGAGGACCTCCGCGCCGAGCTGGCTGCGAAGACGGGCGAGAACGTGCGCGTCGCCCGTTTCGCGAGATTCGCCGTTGGCGAATCCGAGTAATTCCCGCAGGAGCAAGCTCCTGCGGGGTTGCAACGCAATCGCGGTGAAGCCCGAGCGGCTTTAGGCTTGCGCGTGATGTCGGCCGAATCGTCGTTCAAGAGGGTGCTCCTGAAGCTCTCGGGCGAGGCCCTGTTGGGCCCGCTCGAGTTCGGCACCGACCCGGAGCGGGTGGAGCGGATTGCGATCCAGGTCCAACAGGTGTCGGCACGGGGGATCGAGATCGCGCTCGTAGTCGGCGCCGGGAACATCTACCGCGGCCTGGCGGGAGCAGCCCGTGGCATGGACCGGGCGACCGCCGACTACATGGGAATGCTGGCCACGGTGCTGAACGCGCTCACCCTGCAGGATGCGCTCGAGAAGCGAGGCGCCCACACCCGGGTGCTGTCCGCGATCCAGGTCACCGAGGTGGCGGAGCCCTACATTCGCCGCCGGGCGATTCGCCACCTGGAGAAGGGCCGGATCGTGATCTTCGGAGCCGGCACCGGCAATCCGTTCTTCACCACGGACACCGCGGCGGCTTTGCGCGCCCTGGAGATCCATGCCGAGGCGATCCTGATGGCCAAGCATGGCGTGGAGGGGGTCTACGACGCCGATCCCGCGGAGGTCCCCGACGCCAAGTTCCTGCCCGAGATCACGCACCGGCAGGCGATCGAGCGCGGGCTGCGGGTGATGGACTCGACCGCGTTGTCGCTGTGTATGGACAACGCCCTCCCGATCTACGTCTTCAACATGGCGGACGAGCGCAACATAGATAGGATCGTCTCCGGGGAGCGTGTGGGCACCCTGGTCTCATCCGATGGGGCGCTGACCAGGGTGGCAAGCAAGGAAGAGGCTCAAGACAAGCGATGAGCGAGTTCACCGATGAGCTGCTCGCCGACGCCAAGGAGCGGATGACCAAGTCCGTCGAGGCCTGCCGCCACGAGCTCGCCACCGTGCGCACGGGCCGCGCCTCCCCGCACCTGCTCGACCGGGTGATGGTCGACTACTACGGGACCGAGACGCCGCTTCGTCAGCTGTCGCAGATCGCGGCCACCGACGCCCGCCTGCTGACCCTGACGCCCTACGACAAGAACGCGATCAAGGCGATCGAGAAGGCGATCCTCGAGTCCGACCTGGGGCTTACGCCGTCGAACGACGGCAACGTGATCCGGCTCGCGATCCCCGAGCTCAACGAAGAGCGACGCCGCGACCTGGTGAAGGTGGTCCACAACGTGGCCGAGGAGAGCCGGGTCGCGGTCCGCAACATCCGGCGCGATGTCATGCACGACCTGCGCGAGCTGAAGAAGGACGGCGAGATCGGGGAGGACGACGAGCGCCGGGCCGAGGCGGAGCTCCAAAAGCGCACAGACGGCGCGATCGGCGAGATCGAGAGCCTCCTCAAGGGCAAGGAAGAGGAGATCCTGGAAGTGTGAGCGCGCCCGGCCGGGCACGCTACGTGGCGATCATCACCGACGGCAACGGCCGCTGGGCGCAGAGGCGCGGGTTGCAGCCGATCGAGGGCCATGAGGCCGGCGCCGACGTGGTCAAGGAGCGATTGCGCGACGCGGTCGACTTCGGCGTCGAGGAGCTGACCGTGTTCTCGTTCTCGACGGAGAACTGGTCACGCCCGCGCGCCGAGGTGGAGGGCTTGATGCGCATGTTTCGGGAGCGAATCGACCGCGAGACGCCGGAGCTTCACGGCGAGGGGGTGCGCATGCGGTTCATCGGTCGCCGCGACGGGATCGACCCCGAGCTGATCGAGCGCATGCAATGGGCAGAGGAGCTGACCAAGGACAACGATCGGATCAGGTTCTTCGTCGCCTTCAACTATGGCGGCCGCTCCGAGATCGTCGATGCCGCACAGCTCTTCCAGGGCGGGGGAGAGGACGAGTTCCGCGCCCACCTGTACGCGCCGGAGATGCACGACCCGGACCTCCTGATCCGGACCAGCGGCGAGCTGCGGATCTCCAACTACCTGCTGTGGCAATGCGCGTACGCGGAGCTCGTCTTCCGCGAGGAGCTCTGGCCGGACTTCACCCGGGAGGCCTTCCGGGAGTCGCTGGACGAGTTCGAGGACCGCCAGCGGCGTTTCGGAGCGCGCTAGCGGCCGCGGGGTCGCGGCCCCTGCCGTTAAGGTCGCGCTTGAAGATGGACTTTCCGCCCCGGCCGCCGCGGCAGGCCCCGACCGACCCACGCGCTCCCCGGGCGGAGCCGTTGGGGGAGCGTCCCGCCCGGCGCCCCGCGAGTCGGGTGGATGCAGGGCCGCCGCCCCGCAGGTTCAGGCGCCCGACCAGGGAGACCATGGCCCGTGTCGGGATCGCGGTGCCGTGGATCGTGCTCGCGATCTTCATCGTCGCGGCGGGCGGCATTCCGTTCGCGCTGGCGATGATCGGCTTCTCCGTAATCGGGCTCTCGGAGCTGTTCCGGATGACGCGCCGCTACCGCCCCATGGTGCTGGTCGCGTTCGCGGCCGCCGCGGGGATGGTGGTGGCCGCCTACTACGGCACCCAGTTCCAGATCGTGTTGGTGGGCGTGGCGACGTTTCCGTTCATGTTCGCGCTGGCGCTGGCGCGCGACTCGCGGGAGGGTGTGACCGGCTCGATGGCGATCACAGTGTTCGCGATCGCCTGGATCGCGGTCCCGTTTGCCCACGCGGTGCTGCTCCGCGAGCTGCCCGTCCACGGTGGGGCGCTGGTGATCGACGTCCTCGTCGGCACCTTCCTCACCGACACGGCCGCCTACGCAGGAGGACGCCTGTTCGGACGCCGCCAGCTTGCGCCGGGGCTGTCGCCCAACAAGACCGTCGAGGGCCTCGTGTTCGGATTCGTCGGCGGCACGATGGGCTTCTGGTTCGCGGGCCTCTACCAGGACTGGCTGTCCGGGCTCGATGCGCTGATCATGGGCATGTCCATCGCCGCCGTGGCGCCCGTGGGAGACCTCTTCGAGTCCATGGTCAAGCGGGACCTCCAGATCAAGGACACCGGCCGCGCCTTCGGGCCGCATGGCGGTTTGCTGGACCGCCTCGACGCGGTCCTGTTCACGATCGTCGTCGGCTACTACCTCGCGGTTGCGCTGGTGTACTGAGCGGAGAGGTCCGCCGCTCCTTGTCAATGCGCTACGTCGTCAGCGCCTCGCGCACGAAGGCCAGGTCGGCGCGCATGTCGTCGACGCTGCCCGGCGTCTCGCAGACCACCGGGGCGTTGGCGGCGCGGATCATCTCCCGTAGGGCGTCGGGTTCGATCGTCCCCTGGCCGAGGTTGGCGTGGCGGTCGGCCCCCGTGCCCGGCGGGTCGCGCGAGTCGTTTGCGTGCAGGAGGTCGATCCGGCCCACGATCGCGAGCACCCGGTCGACCGCGCCATCAAGCTCCTCACCGGCCGCGTGCGCGTGGCAGGTGTCGAAGCAGAAGCCGATCTCCACGCTTGTGTCGGCCTCGGATACCGCGTCCCAAAGCCGGGCGAGGGCGTCGAAGCGACGCGCCACGGCGTTGTCGCCGCCGGCGGTGTTCTCGAGGTAGAGCGGAACCTCGCTCTCGAGCATGTCGAGCGTTCGCACCCAGCGGCCAAAGCCCGCCTCGACCCCGTCCTCGGCGTGCCCGGGGTGGACGATCACCGCGGTGGCCTCGATCTCGCCGGCGGCCTCGCAGGTCTGCTGGAGGATCTTGCGGGATCCGTAGCGGACGTTGTTCCTCGGCGAGCAGACGTTGATCAGGTAGGGAGCGTGGACGTAGACCGGCACTGATGAGCGCCGGAGCTCCTCGGCGTCGGGTCTGGGCGCCGGCTTCTTCCAGCCCTGCGGATCGGAGAGGAAGATCTGCACGCAATCCGCCCCGAGCGCCGACGCCTCCTCCAGTGGGTGCTCGGGGGCGACATGGGCTCCGACATCGGTGTTGGGCATCGCGTGCGAGGTTATCCGCGCGGGCTCGACGCGGGCCGAATAACGATTCACATGGGATCGCAATTCGGCCATCGGAGCCATCGCCGCGCTTTAGGGCGCGCCGAACCGTCGTCCCTACACTGCGTCGGGATGAAGCGGATCGTCGTCCTGGGTGCCACCGGATCGATCGGCGAGCAGGCGCTGCAGGTGGTCTCCGCCTCGACCGAGCTCGCGGTCGTCGGGCTTGCGGCAGAGCGAAACTGGGAGCGCCTGGTGGAGCAGGCCCGAGACAACGGCGTACCCACTATCGCCCTTGGGAACCCCGACGCAGCGGCTGCGGCGTCGGCTGCGTGGAATGGCCGCGTCCTGGGTGGGGAGGAGGGGATTCGCGAGCTGGTGGCCGGCTCCGACGCGGATCTGGTGCTCAACGGCATCGTCGGGTCGGCGGGGCTCGGCCCCACGATCGTGGCGCTGACCGAGGGCATCGACGTGGCACTCGCAAACAAGGAGAGCCTGGTGGTCGGGGGCGAGCTGGTCACGGCCTTGGCCGAGGCCACGGATGCGAGGATCATCCCGGTCGACTCCGAGCACTCGGCGCTGTTCCAGCTGGTCGCCGCCGCGCAGCCGGGCCACGTCGAGCGGCTGATCCTGACTGCCTCAGGCGGCCCGTTTCGGGGTCGCGCCGACCTCTCGGGCGTGACTCCGGAGGAGGCGCTGGCACACCCGACCTGGGACATGGGGGGAAGGATCACGATCGACTGCGCCACCCTGGTCAACAAGGGCTTCGAGCTGATCGAGGCCCATCATCTGTTCGGCCTTCCCTATGAGCGGATCGACGTCCTCGTTCACCCGCAGTCGATAGTCCACGCGCTCGTGCACCTCAACGACGGGGCCTCACTGGCTCACCTCGGCTACCCCGACATGCGGGTGCCGATCGCGTTCGCGCTTCACCACCCGGAGCGTGCCGACGTCGAGGTGCCGGCACTGGACCTGGCGACCGTGGGCGAGCTCAGCTTCGAGCAGCCCGATCTGGACACGTTCCCCTGCCTGCGGCTGGCCCGCGATGCAGGCAAGGCCGGGGGGACCGCCCCCTGCGTGCTCAATGCGGCCGATGAGGTGGCGGTGGAGGCCTTCCTGGGCCACCGGATCCCGTTCACGGCGATTGCGGAGGTTGTCGAGCGGACGCTCGAGGCGCTGCCGGCGGCGACGCCAAGCCACTTCGCGGATCTCTACGAGGCCGACGCCGAGGCTCGCGAGCACGCCCGAGCCCTGATCGATCGGGCGAGCGTTACCGGATGAGCTACGTCCTCGCCGCCGCCGGGTTCGCGGCGCTGATCATCCTGCACGAGGCGGGCCATTTCAGCGCTGCCAAGGCCGTGGGCATGCGGGTCGAGCGCTTCTACCTCTTCTTCCCCCCGGCGATCGCCAAGTTCCGGCGCGGAGAGACGGAGTACGGGATCGGCGCCATCCCGCTTGGCGGCTTCGTGAAGATCAGCGGCATGAACCCGGACGAGGAGCTGCCCCCCGAGGTCGCTCACCGCGCCTACTACCAACAACCGGTCTGGAAGCGGATCGTGGTGATCGCGGCCGGGCCCGCGATGAACCTGCTGATCGCATTCGTGCTGCTGTTCGCGCTGGCCTTCGGCGCCAAGCAGTTCAACGACACCGTGGGCGACATCGTTCCCGGCTCGCCGGCCTCGACCGAGCTTCGATCGGGCGACCGGATCCTGGCGGTCGACGGCAGGAGCTTCCCCGACGCTTCCACGAACCAGCGCCTGGCGCACTTCGCGCGGCTGGTCGCCGACCACAAGTGCCCGGGCAAGCAGACCAACGGGTGTCGAGCGAAGACCCCGGTACAGCTCAGGATCGAGCGCGACGACCGCGTCCGTAACCTCGCGATCACCCCCGAGTACGACGCGGAGATCGGTCGCACCCGGTTGGGCTTCTCCTACGGCTCGCGGCCGCTCGACCCCGGCGTGGGGGAGGCCGCCGGCGATGCGGCGACCTTCATGTGGCGGGTCACCACCCAGACCCTGGGGGTCATCGCTCGAATCGTCGATCCAGAGGAGCGCAAGCAGCTGTCCGGGGTGGTGGGCGGCTACGAGGTGACGCGTCAGGCGATCGACTTCGGGCCGCGTGAGGCGCTGACCCTGATCGCGGTGATCAGCCTCTCGCTGGCGATCATCAACCTGTTCCCCTTCCTGCCCCTGGACGGAGGCCATATCTTCTGGAGCCTGGTGGAGAAGGTCCGGGGCCGGCCGGTCCCGTTCAGGGTCATGGAGCGCGCCGGGGCGATCGGATTCCTGCTGGTGATGCTGCTGTTTGCGATCGGGCTCTCGAACGACATCGGCAGGCTCACCGGTGAAGGGTTCAACGTCCGGTAGTCGCGGAACCACTCATCGAGGGGCGCTGGATTCGGGATAGGCTTCGAGGCCGGGATGGGAGTAGAGACCGTTGCCAGGAGCACGGATCGGCCCGTCGGGCTGGACGGGCGCACGGCCTGTGAGGCCTTCCAGGCGACCGCAGAGGCGCACCCCGACCGACCGGCAATCCGCACCCGCGGGGACGAGTTCAGCTGCAGCTGGGGCCAGTACGCGGCGCGGGTCCAATCGATAGCCGCGGGGCTGGCGGACGCCGGCGTGGGACGCGGCGACACCGTCGCCCTGATGTTGGTCAACCGCCCGGAGTTCCACTTCGCGGATTCCGCCGTGATGCACCTGGGAGCGACGCCGTTCTCGATCTACAACACCTACACGGAGGAGCAGATCGCCCATCTGCTTGGCGACGCCGCCAGCCGGGTGGTGATCACCGAGCAGGCTCACGTTCAGAAGGTCCTCGCCGTTCGCGACGCCGTCGAGGGCATCGAGCAGGTGGTTGTAGTCGACGGCGATCCCCCGCCGGGGACCATGTCCCTGGAAGAGCTCGCCGATCGGGGCAGCGCCGACTTCGACTTCGAGGCCGCCTGGCGGGCGGTTCGGCCCGACGACGTGCTGACCCTGATCTACACCTCCGGTACCACCGGCCCACCGAAGGGCGTGCAGATCACCCACGCCAACATCTGCGAGACCGTCCGCTCCTACGACCGGCTGATCCAGTTCCCCGACGGGGGGCGGATCGTCTCCTACCTGCCGATGGCCCACGTTGCGGAGCGCAACGTCAGCCACTACCTGCCAATGCTCTGCGGCTTCACGATCACCTGCTGCCCCGATGCACGCGAGGTGATGGCCTACATGCCGGAGGTGCGCCCGACCTGGTTCTTCGCCGTGCCACGAATCTGGGAGAAGCTGAAGGCGGCGCTGGAGCAGACGCTGGCGGCAGCCCCCTCCGAGCAGCGGGCGCTCACCCAGGCGGCAATGGAGGCGGCGCTGGAGAAGGTGCGGCTGGAGCAGGCCGGCGAACCGATCCCAGAGGAGCTGGAGGCCCGGGTCTCCAAGGCCGACGAGGCCATCTTCTCGAAGCTTCGCGAGCACCTGGGCCTCGACAAGGTGGAGGCCTGCAACGTCGGCGCCGCCCCGACCCCGCCGGAGGTGATCGAGTTCTTTCACGCCCTCGGCATCCCGCTGTCGGAGCTCTGGGGAATGTCGGAGACGACCGGGGCCGGGACCTGCAACCCACCCGAGCGGATCAAGATCGGCACCATCGGCCCGCCGGCGCCGGGGGTGGAGATCAAGCTCGCCGAGGACGGCGAGATCATGATCAAGGGCCCAGTGGTGATGAAGGGCTATCGGAACCTGCCGGAGAAGACCGCCGAGACGTTCACCGACGACGGCTTCCTGCTCACCGGCGACATCGGCGAGCTTGACGAGGACGGCTACCTGCGCATCGTCGACCGAAAGAAGGAGCTGATCATCACCGCCCAGGGCAAGAACCTCTCGCCCGCGAACATCGAGGCGCGGCTGAAGCAGATTCCGCTGGTCAGCCAGGCGGTGGCGATCGGCGACCGGCGCAAGTACATCAGCGCGCTGTTGACGCTGGATCCCGAAGCCGCGCAGAGCTGGGCGCAGGAGCACGGGGTGGAGGGGGACCTCGCCGCGATCGCCGCCAGCGAGGAGCTGATCGCCGAGGTGCAGCGCGGCCTGGACGTCGCCAACCAGGATCTGGCGCGGGTCGAGCAGGTGAAGCGCTTTGCGATCCTCCCCGCTGACTGGGAGCCGGGCGGCGACGAGCTGACTCCGACGATGAAGCTGAAGCGCAGGCCGATCGCCGAGAAGTACGCGGACCAGATCGAGGCCCTGTACGACGGCTGAGCGCAGGCGGGAGAACCCGCCGGCGCCAGTGGCCAGCCCCGCCGCGATCGCAGTCCCCAGGGCGCGGTCCGCCCTGGAGCTTGGCATCCCTGCCCGGGATACGCGCCAAACCCGATTGCGGTTCAGCCCCTGGACGGCCTATTGCCGCCATGCGGCAAGAACCCGTCCCGGATGGGGCCTTCTGCCCACGTATCGGTGCGCGATCAGGCACGGTTCACGAGCGGGTTGCAGGCGCGCGCCGGACCCCCGGTACCCTTGTCCCGATGGCTTCCAGGCGCCAGATCTGGGTCAAGGACGTGCCGATCGGGGGCGGGGCTCCGGTCGTCGTGCAGACGATGACCAAGACCGAGACGGCCAACCTCGAGGCGACCATGAAGCAGATCCGGGAGGTCGCGGAGGCAGGTTCCGACCTGGTCCGCGTCGCCGTGCCGCGCGAGGTGGACGTTGAGGCACTGAAGACGATCGTCGCTGAATCGCCGATACCGGTGATTGCCGACATCCACTTCAACTACACGCTGGCCCTGAAGGCGATCGACGCGGGCGCCCACTGCATCCGCCTCAACCCCGGCAACATCGGCGGCCCCGACAAGGTCGCGCAGGTCGCCGAGAGGGCGACGGCGGCGGGCGTTCCGATGCGGATCGGCGTCAACTCCGGCTCGTTGCCCAAGCACCTGCACGAGCTCGAGCGCTCCAATCCGGTTGACGCGCTCGTGCAGGCCGCGGTCGAGTTCGTCGAGCTGATGGAGAGGCTGGAGTTCGAGAACTTCAAGGTCTCGATCAAGTCGACGAGCGTCCCCAACACGATCGCCGCCAACCGGTTGCTCGCCTCGAAGATCGAGTACCCCATCCATCTCGGAATCACCGAGGCGGGGACAAAATGGTCGGGGTCGCTGAAGTCGGCCGTCGGCCTTGGGACTCTGCTTGCCGACGGCGTGGGGGACACGATTCGGATCAGCCTCTCCACCTTCCACGCGGAGGAGGAGGTGAAGGTCGCCTGGGAGATCCTGAAGGCGCTCGGCCTGCGCGAGCGCGGCCCGGTGCTGATCGCCTGCCCGACCTGCGGCCGCCTGCAATTCGACATGGACACCGTGGTCGCCCAGATCGAGGAGCGCCTGGAGCAGTACTCCGAGCCGATCGAGGTCGCGGTGCTCGGTTGCGCGGTGAACGGGATCGGCGAGGCGTCGCACGCAGACTTCGGGATCACGGGCGCCAAGAACGAGGGACTGATCTTCGCCCACGGCAAGCCGCTGCGGAAGGTTCCGCAGGCCGGGCTCGTCGACGCCCTGTTCGACGAGATCGACAAGTCGCTGCACCGCGGCAGCGTCGACGTGGACGACTCCAAGGCAGCCGAGGGCGCGGCCTGGCTGCAGAGGATCGAGGACGAGAACGCCGACGAGCTGACGCCCGAGCGGATCGCCCAGATGGAAGCCGAGGCCGCCAGGCAGCAGGGCAAGGACATCACAGCCGAGCCGTTCTTGAAACCGGTCAAGCGGCCGGCCACCGACCCGGCGCGCCGCAGGCGAAGCCGGGTGCGCGCCCGGCTCTTGATGAGGAGTCATCGCCGGTCTCGGGCCGGCGCTTTACTCGCGCGTAGCGGCGGGCTCGCGACGGGTGGGTGACCCGGGCAGAGCCAGGTCCAGCTCCTCCAGCGGATCGTCGCCTGCGAGGCGGTCGCGGTAACGCTCGTGCCAGAGGTGAAATAGCGAGATCGCCAACACCCCGCGGTGGAGCACCGGGTCGGCCAGCGCCTGGCCGAGGGTGCCGTCGTCCAGGTGTCGCCGGACCTCGGCGCTCAGGACGCGCTCCAGAGGTCCGCCGGTGAGCACCTGCTCGTAGCCTCGGACGGCGGCGTCGGAGAGTCCCCGCCGGGCACGGGTGATCGCCGGCGCGGGGAGCCCGTCGTGGGTTGATGGGAGCCCACCCACGGTTGGATTCAGCTTCGCAAACGTGGCCCTGTAGATCCTGGTGTGGAACTTCTCCAGCGGGCGGGTCGCAAGGCACGCGAGGGCGACCCAATGGTCCGTGCACGGCGTCACCGTGGCCACGTCGGTGCCCAGGACCGCCTGGGGCGTCAGCGAGATGCCCCGAACGGTTCGGGTGGCGTAGAAGGTCAGCACCGCCTCCGCGGGGTGACCCCGAAACCGGCTGGCCTCGGCCATGAACTGGCGCCTCGCCAGGGACTTCAGGTCCTCGTCGAGCTCTCGCGACAGCGTGCGCCACGTGGCGTGGCGCATCACCTGGCCGAGCAGCCGGGTCCAAAGCTCCCGCGCGGTGGCGTCTGTGCCGTCGGCCTGGATCATCGACTCGGTGTAGTAGTGCGTGCCCCCCTGAGCGAGGGTGTCCAGTCCCAGGCCGTCGGTTGCCACGCCGGGTCGTCCCTGGAGCGCGGCGGCCAGCGGCATCGCCCAGGGGGGCGCGGCGAGCTGATAGTCCACCCGCCGCGCGCGCTCGCGTGTGTCGTCCCAGAACGCCGACGCCTCACCCTCCAATGTGGAGTGCGGGACTGCCAGGCTGGTTGCGACCTGCGCGGCGAGCTCCTCCTCCCGGTGATGGCCATTGTCAGGGCTCACGGTCACCGCCCGAACCAGATCATGGTCCTGGTGCGCCAGCAGGCAGAGCAGGATTCGCGAGTCCCAGCCCCCGCTCAGAGTGCAGAAGACGGGCTCGGCGGCGAGTGGCGCGACCGCGGCTCGCATCGCCTCGACGAGCGTGCTGGCGCCCTCGTCGAGCTCCAGGCCCGGCTCCACCTCGGCCCACGGCCAGCGATGGTGCCGCGCAGTGAGCTCCTGACGATTGGGGTCCCACTCCAAGGTGCTGTACGGCCGCAGCCGTTTTACCTCCAGGAACGGGGTTCGCTCGCCGACCGGGAAGCGGAGGTAGAAGATCGACGCCCACGCGCGCCAATCGATCGTGTACCGGCGGTCGAGGGCCTGCACCAGCGGATCGATGCGGGAGGCGAAGTAGACGGCGCCCTGGTGCTCCACGTAATAGATCGGGGCCACGCCCGAGACGCTCGAGTGAACGCGTCGCCGCTCGCCCCGGGCCACGAGCCCGCAGGCGGCCAGCTCGCATGCCGCGTCCTTCCAAGACGCGACGCGGCGCTTGGCGGGCAGACCTTCGCTCCACGCGAGCCCGTGCGCACCTCCGGCCCGCCAGCGGATCGCCGGGCGATCCAGGAGCAGGATCGAGTTGTCGTCCTCGTGGACGGGTGCGATCTCGTCCCCCAGGCGCCGGCCGATCTCTGCGACCAGCTCCGGCTGGTAGCGGCCGAGCGCGCCACACGCCAGTGGGTTGCGCGGTGGATGCTCGTCTGACACGGAGCGCGCATCCTACGAACACTTCGGCCGGGCAGTTCGCTCGCTAGGCTCGCCGTCGGTGAGCCGTCTTTCCAGCTACTTCCTGCCCACTCTGCGGGATGATCCCGCCGACGCCGAGGCGCTGTCACACAAGCTGATGATGCGTGCCGGCTTGATCCGCCAGCTTGGAGCGGGGCTGTGGACCTTCCTGCCGGCCGGGTATCGCGCCGTCAAGCGAGTCGAGCAGATCCTCCGCGAGGAGATCGACGGGATCGGAGGCCAGGAGATGCTGATGCCGGTCCTGCAGCCCGCTGAGCTGTGGCGGCGAACCGGCCGCTACGAGATCGACGAGGTGTTCAAGCTCCGGGATCGCAAGGAGGCCGAGCTGGCGCTGGCGATGACGCACGAGGAGAACGTGACCTTTCACGTCGCCCGCGAGGTCCGCTCCTACCGCGAGCTGCCGATGATCCTCTACCACGTCCAGACCAAGGAACGCGACGAGGCGCGGCCCCGCGCCGGCGTGCTGCGCACGCGGGAGTTCACGATGAAGGACTCCTACAGCTTCGACCGCGACGCCGAGGGGCTCGACCACAGCTACGAGCTGCACATCCAGGCCTACGACCGGATCTTCGACCGCTGCGGCCTTCGTTGGTACCGCGTCGAGGCCGACGTCGGGATGATGGGCGGGTCGGGGGCCCACGAGTACCTGGCGCCGTGCGAAGCGGGGGAGAACGAGGTGGCGCTGGCCGCCGGCTACGCGGCCAACGTCGAGGTCGCCTCCGCGGAGCCGCAGGGCATCGAGTTGCCCCCGCCTCTGGACGAGCCACGGGAGGTGCCGACACCCGGCCTGACCACGGTCGAGGACGTCGCCGGCGCCCTCGGCGTCCCCGGCGGGGCTGCGCTGAAGGCGATTCCGGTGATCGTGGATGGCCGCGGCTTCGTGTTGACCCTGGTCCGGGGGGATCACCGCCTCAACGAGATCAAGCTGCGGAACGCTCTCGGCTCGGACTTTCGCCCCGCTCAGGCCGAGGAGATCGAGTCGGAGCTGGGGCCGCCGGGATTCATCGGGCCTGTAGACGCCGGTGTTCCGGTGATCAAGGACGCCGCGATCCAGGGCGGCGCGTACTTCGCCGGGGCCAACAAGCCCGATGCCCACCTGATCGGCGTGGTTCCCGGGCGCGACTTCTCCTTCGAGGAGCTGGACATCCGCTTGGTCGAGGCCGGTGACCTGGCGCCCGGAGGGCATCCGATCGAGGTCGAGCCGGCGATCGAGGTGGGACAGATCTTCAAGCTCGGCACTCGCTACTCGGAACCGCTGGGGGCCAACTACCTCGACGAACAGGGCCAAGAGCGGCCGATCGTCATGGGCAGCTACGGGATCGGCCCGGCGCGAACGATCGCCGCAGCGATCGAGCAGGGGGCCGACGAGCGCGGCATCGTCTGGCCCCGCCCGATCGCGCCGTGGGCCGTCCATCTGGTCGGGTTGGGCAAGGGCGGCGACGAGGTGGCGGAGGCCGCCGACCGGCTGTACGAGGAGCTGCGCGAGGCCGGCGTCGAGGTGGTCTACGACGACCGAGACGCGGGCCCGGGGGAGAAGCTCACCGACGCGGAGCTGCTTGGATGCCCGCTGCGGATCACCGTCGGCAGAAAGACGCTGGCCGAGGGAGCCGTCGAGGCCCAGGCGCGTCGCAGCGGCGCCGATGAGCGTTTCGGCGTCGACGAGGCGACGGCCCGCGCGCTCGAGCTGCTCGATGGTCTCGACTAGACGCCTGTTCGGTCTCGATCGCTCCGGCCCCAAGCCGCGGGAGACCCGACGCGGCCAGCCGCTGAGGCCGCTGACGATTCCCAATCTGGTCGGCTACGCCAGGCTGGCTGGGATACCGGTGTTCCTGTATCTGGCGCTGAGCTCCGACGACGGGCGAACCGCGGCCGCGTCGACCCTCTACCTGGCGATCTCGGCCGGCGATTACCTGGACGGATTCCTCGCCAGGGTCACCGGCCAGTACAGCCGCATGGGCGCCCTGCTGGATCCGGTCGTAGACCGGCTGACGATCCTCGCCGGGATCGTGGTCACCTGGGAGTTCGAGCTGCTGCCCCGCTGGGCGCTGGCGGTCCTGGCGGTCCGCGAGGGGGCCACGCTGGTGCTCGCACAGCTCGCGCTTCGGCGCGGTGTCGACCTGGAGATCAACTGGGTCGGGCGGTGGTCGGTGTGGCTGACCATGGGCGGGATCTTCCTGGCGCTCACGCTCGATGCCTGGATCGGGCCGGCCATGTTCCTGGTCGGTCTGGTCGGCTCGCTGCTGGCCTCGGCCCTGTACCTGAAGGCGGGGCTGGCAGAAGCTCGCCGGGCTGGTGGCCCCGGTTGATGTCCTGCAAGGGCTCAACCTCAACTTGACCTTTGGCTGACGCGCCTATAATCGGCCGTCGGACCAACGACAAAGGGAGCGCGTAGTGGAAGACACCTTCCCGGACATCAGCTCGATGAGCGACAAGGAGCTCAAGGGGTTGATCGATGAGCTGGCGGACGACGAGCGCGAGCTCTCCTATCAGCGCCGGCTTCTGCACGGCAAGATCGACATCCTGCGAGCCGAGCTCGTCAACCGCCTGAAGGCCAAGCGGGAGGCAGGCGACGTGCTGATCACCGGCCAGGACGTGCAACAGCTCACCGACATCCTGCTGGGCAAGGTCCCCGCGCCCCCAGAGGACGAGACGGGGTAAAGAGATGGGCGCGGCCATGGAGGCGACCATCTGATGGCCCTGCACTGCTCCGAGTGCGGATTCGTCAATCCGGAAGGCGCCAACTACTGCCAGAAGTGCGGCGCGTTCCTGGCGCGTTCCGAGGGCGAGGATGCGTCGACGATGGCCTACAAGGTGGGCGACACCGGAGAGTACGAGCCGGTCGATGTCGAGGAGGAGATAGACAAGGCGGGGGCGGCGCTCGTGATCCGGTCCGGGGGTGGGCGCGCCGGTGAAAGCTTCACGATCGACCGCGACCGAATGAGCCTCGGGCGCACGCCGGATGCGGCGGTCTTCCTGGACGACGTCACCGTGTCGCGCAACCATGCGCTGCTCGTCCGCCGCCAGGACGGCCTGTACATCGACGATCTCGGCTCGTTGAACGGGACCTACGTGAACCGGCGACGGATCGAGTCACACAAGCTCGATGACGGCGACGAGATCCAAATCGGCAAGTACAAGCTCAGCTACCTGGAGCGCTGACGATGGCGATTGCGACCAAGAGGGACGACGGGAACACGGGCCGCGCGGGCACCGAGCGCCGACGCGACTCCGACAGCGGCTCGGCCTCGCGCCCCCGCAAGGCGCTGACCATCGGCGCCGTGGCGAAGATCTTGAGCCAGGAGTTCGACGACATCTCGATCTCGAAGATCCGCTACCTCGAAGACCAGAAGCTGCTCTCGCCGCGACGCACCCAGGGCGGTTACCGGCTCTACAGCCAGACCGACGTCGAGCGCCTCCGCGCGATCCTGCGCATGCAGCGTGACGAGTTCCTGCCGCTCAGGGTGATCCGCCAGGAGCTGGCGACCGGCGATTTCACCGGCTCGCGCCGCGGGAGCGAGGCCGCGGCGACGCGCCGCGCAGCCTCGGTCGAGGCCCCGGTTTCGGCGCTCACCCCGGAGGAGCTGCTCGACCAGGCCGGCGTGCCGGAGGGGCTGCTGCGCGAGCTCCAGGAGTACGGGATCGTCCAGCCCGACCGGCGCGATGGCAGATCGGTGTACGACGAGACGGACCTGGAGATCGTCCGCGCGGCCGCTGAGCTGTCTCGGTTCGGCGTCGCGGCCCGCAACCTGCGGGTCTTCAGGACCTCGGCGGATCGCGAGGCCGCGCTTCTTCAGCAGCTCGTCGGCCCTGCGCTGCGATCGCGCAGTCAGGCCCGGCGAAAGGAGGCGATTGAGAACCTGGAGAGCCTGGCGGCGGTTTGTGGGCATCTGAAGCATCTGCTGCTGGTCAGGGACCTGCGCCGCCTGAAGGGCGACTGAGGCCGCTGCGAAGCGTCGCCTGGCGCTGTCCTCGGCCGGGTCGCCTCGCTCACGTAGTTTTCAACTACGCTCGCGGCGTGCGCCGACTCCGGCTGCGTCCTCGCCAGGCTCGCTTTTCGCGCCCTCCCGATCCACGATGCCACGGGTCTCACGAAAGCGGTTGATCGATGCCTCGCGGGAACGGGTGTGGGATCTGGTCTCCGATCCTCATCACCTGCCGCGATGGTGGCCGCGGACGGGGCGGGTCGAGGACGTGCGCCAAGTCGCGGGTGGGCGCCGCAGCCGCTGGACGACCGTGCTCGAGACTCAGCGTGGCTCCGGGGTGCGGGCCGACTACCGGTGCACCAGCGCCGCCGCGGGGGAGCGCTATGTGTGGGAGCAGGAGATCGAGGGGACGCCGTTCGAGAAGATCCTGCGCTCTGCGGCGCTGGAGATCCACCTCCAGCCGCGGAATGCGGGCACGGTGGTGACGCTCGCCGCCAGCGAGAGGCTGCGCGGCCTCTCGCGGCTTGGCTCGCCGATGATGCGCCGGGCCATCCGGCAGCGACTCGACGAGGCCCTGGACGGGCTGGAGCGCGCCCTGGTGGGTAACGCGTGAGCAGCCACAGGCCCGGCGCAACCGGAGGCGAAGCCGAGCATTCCGCCGGAGCAATGAAGTGGTGGGGGTGGGGAAACGAGGACAAGAGCATCCATCTCGGCCACGACGCCCTGGCCATGCTTCGCTCCGAGCTGGGCGCCGCCCAGCCTGCGGATCGCGTGGGCCTCGAGCAGGTGGTGATGCCGGCGCCGCGGTCGCTGCCGGCCGAGATCGCGGCGACCGTTGGCCCGGCCGCCGTGCTGGACGGGCGCGAGCACCGGGTCCGCCGGGCCGCCGGCCGCGGCTACCCGGACCTGGTCCGCCTTCGGGCGGGGCGACTCGAAGGCGCCCCCGACGCCGTGGTGCTGCCGGGGAGCGTTGCCCAAGTGGCCCGCGTGCTGGAGATCTGCTCGCAGGAGGGCATCGCGGTGGTGCCGTTCGGCGGCGGAACCAGCGTCGTGGGCGGGGTCGAGCCGCTGGCGGGAGGCTTCGATCGGTTGATCTCGCTCGATCTGCGCCGCCTGCGCGAGGTAAGTGTCGATCGCCGCTCGCTGACCGCGACCCTGGGCGCTGGGTTGCGCGGGCCGGAGGCCGAGGAGGCGCTCCATGCTCATGGGGTCACCCTCGGCCACTTCCCGCAGTCGTTCGAGTACGCGACGATCGGCGGCTTCGCCGCCACCCGTTCCGCTGGCCAGGCGTCGTGCGGGTATGGCCGTTTCGACGAGCTGGTGACGTCCATCGGCCTCACGGCGCCGGCCGGCGATCTGCGAACGATCGAGACCCCGCACAGCGCCGCCGGGCCGGCCCTGCGCGAAGTCGTGGTCGGCTCCGAGGGCACCCTGGGAGTGATCACCGACGTCACCGCCCGGGTGCGACCCGTTCCCGAGCGGCGCCGCTACGAGGCGTGGATGGCATCCGACTTCGGAGCGGGCGCCGAGGTCGTGCGCTCGCTTGCCCAGACCGGCGTCCTCCCGGACGTCGTGCGCCTGTCCGACCAGGCCGAGACCAGGCTCTCGCTGGCGTTCTCAGGAACGTCGGGAGCCAAGCGGACACTGCTCTCCAGCTACCTTCGGCTGCGTCGGCGGGCCGGCGGGTGCGTGATCATCTGTGGCTGGGAGGGGGAGCCCGAGGCCGTCGAGCGCCGCCGAGCTCTGTCGGCCAGGGTGCTGCGCTCAGGCGGCGCCGCCGGGCTGGGAGTTCAGCCGGGCCGCGCCTGGGAGCGGGGGCGCTACGAAGGCCCCTACCTTCGCGACGAGCTTCTCGATCGCGGCTATCTGGTCGAGACCCTCGAGACCGCCCATACCTGGAGCCGGCTGGGCGCGCTGTACGACGCCGTTCGGGCGGCGATCGGCGCAGCGCTCGCGAATCAGGGGACTCCCGGGATCGTCATGTGCCATCTGTCCCACGCCTACCGAGACGGCGCCTCCCTGTACTTCACCTTCCTGGCCCGCCGCCGCCCTGGCGCCGAGCTCGAGCAGTGGCGAGCGGTGAAGACGGCCGCCTGCGAGGAGATCGTCCAGGCGGGGGGCACGATCACCCACCACCACGCGGTGGGACGCGACCACCTCCCCTACATGCGGGCGGAGGTTGGGGAGCTCGGGATCGAGGCGCTTCGCGCCGTCAAGGAGCGCCTCGATCCAACCGGGATCATGAACCCCGGCAAGCTGATTCCGTCGACTTAGATCCACGCGGCCGTCCATGGCCGAAATTGCGATTCATATGGGATCGTTATTCGGCCATCGCCGCCGCGGACGGGCGGCTCACTAGCGGGAGGGCTTCCAGCGCTTCGCGTTGCTAGCGGCAGGGCTTCCAGGGCTTCGCGTTGAGGGAGAAGTCCGGGGCCTTCTTGATCGCGCTGAACCCGAGGTCCTTCGCCCGGCCGCAGAACCGGCTGCGCTGGATCCGGTACTCGACCTGGAACACGGCCTTGCCGGCGCGAGTGAAGGCCCTGTAGCCCGGCGAGGGACTGTTGGCGCATTCGTGGTACTCGAAGCACTGCTCGTTGATCGCGTAGTCGAAGCGCGGCTCGAGCTTGGGGACCTGGCCGAGGTCGTTCTTGAGTGCCACCGACAACCCGTGTCGGTGCGCGATCCGCGCCAGCGCCCGGTTGAAGACGAGCTGATGGCGCGCGGTGATGCGCCAGCCGGTCACCTTGCGGCCCTGCGCGAAGGCGTCGACGACGTCGTACTCGATCCCGTCGAAGCCGGCGCGGGCGCACTTCCCGGTGCGGGCGTTGACTCGCCGCAGGATGAAGTCGCGCTGCCCCCGGCCATTCTTGAGGTTGAGCCAGTACTCGTTCGGAAACCGGCGGCTGAACGGCTTGCCGATCAGGCTGTGGCCGTGTCGCCGGTCGAACCTGAGGTACTTGCGGTAGTCGGGCCGGAATCGCTCCGCGTCGCCCGCCGACACGTAGCAGATCGCGCGTGCCCCCTGGTCATGGATCGCATTCACGGCCGCGGTGTTGACGGTGTGGTCGTTCCCCGACACGCGGCCATCGACGTAGAGGTCGATGTCGAAGACGTCGGGGCGCACGCACCCGCCTCCAGAGTGGGGCGCCTCGCAGATGCCGACGTCGATTCCGCCGCTGGAGGCGAGCCGGCGCTTCGAGCTCTCGAGCTGGTACTGCCACCGCGCGTCGGGCGCCGGCTGCCAGAGCTCTCCACCGGCGCCCGTGGCGGATGACCCGCCCGTCCCGGGAAGCAGCAGCACGAGCGCGGCGAGAATGGACGCCGTCGCGGGAACCACGAGCATCGAGCGGGCTCCCGCTAGGCGAGCACGAACCAGACGATGTAGGCAGAGCCCTTGGGCGCCTGCTCGAGCCCGGTCAGCTTCAGGTCGATGAACGGCTGGTTGCCGCCGGCCAGCCCGAGGGCGGCCGCGCCGGAGCCCTGGACGCCCTTGCCGGCCTGGAGCGGAATCGGGATGACGTTCTTCTGGGCGTTCGCCGAGTTGACGATGCCCGCGAACGTCGTCTTGCCCTCCACCCGCAGGGGTTCCTTGCTGTCGAGAGCCGTCTGGATCGCGGTGAGGACCGTCTTGGCCTTTGCCAGGGTCACGTAGATGGCCTGCGTTTGCGGCAGAAGCGCCTGGTACCCCTGCGGGATCGCGAACGAGTCCTGGAAGTCACCGGACTTGTCGATCTTGACCTGGGTCAACGGAAAGCCCTGTGGGCCGGCGTTCGCGGTGGACGACGCGTTGCTCGCCGTCGTCGAGGTGGTGGTGGTGTCGTCGTTGCCGCTGCTGAACGCTCCAGCGACCGCCAGGACGGCCACCACCGCCAGGACGGCCGCGCTGCCAAGCCCCATGAGGAGCTGGGTCTGGCGCCTGGAGAACGTCGTCCGCGGCTGCCGCGACGCTGCGGGCTCCGCGCCACCGGGCGCCTGTTCCGCCGGTCGCCGGCGCCGCAGTCGGTCAGGGATCGGAAGCCGGGAGAGGGGGAGGCGAGGTGAGCGGCGCGGACGTGGCTGTCTTTCCTCGCCGGGGAGCCTCGGGAGCTCCGCCTCGGGCGCGATCAGGCGGACCTTCTGGGAGATCTCCGTCGCCAGCGCGAGGTCGTTCTGGTCGTCCTTCAGGTGGCGGACGGCATCGGCTCTTCCGATCGGATCGGCCTGTCCCAGCAGGTAGTCGGTGAGGCCGACGTGCCGATCGGGGTCGGTGCCGCCCAGCTCGGTAAGCGCAGCGCGGGCGCGGGCGCGGACCTCGGACTCGTCGACGCCAAGCAGCGCGGCGAGGTCGGCGTAGCTCTGCCCGCGCTCGAGTAGGAGCTGCAACATCGCTTTCTGGTCGGCGGACAGAGCCACTGCAGGAAGCCTACGGAGTCACGATCCCGGGCGATTGGGCCGATGATTGAGGTGTGGGTGTGAGCGACCTTACCCCGTCCCGCTGCCCGTGATTAAGGGGCTTGCCGAGCTCGCCCTGAGACGCCCATGGGCGCTCTTGGGCGCGAACCTTGCGGTGCTCGCGGTCGCCGTGGCCGTCGCCATCGGGGCTCCTGAGCACCTCGGGATCGGCTCACTCGCCCTTGACGACAGCGCCGCCTCCGGTCAGGGCCACGGATCGGAGCCGGATCTGGTGATCGCGACCACCGGCGAGGCGCCGGTGCGCTCAGGCGTCTACCGGGTCGCGTTGCAGGCCATCGCCTTGCAGGTGCGCTCGGACGCCAGCGTCGCCTCCTTGCGCCGCGGCGCGATTTCGGCCAATGGACGCTCCACCACCCTCCTGGTGTCGTTGAACCCGCGCGATCCCGTTGATCGTCAGCGCGCCGTGGAGCGGATCGAGCAGGAGATCGATCCCGGCCCGCTGCGATTGGCGTTCGGCGGCGCCGTGGCGACCGGGCTTGACGCCCGGCACGAGCTCTCCCGCGACTTTTGGAGGCTCGAGCTGCTGGCGGTGCCGCTGGTGTTGCTGGTGTTGATCGCGACCCTGGGTCTACGGCTCGCGGTTTTGCCAGTGCTCTGTGCCGCGACCGCGATCGCGGGCACCCTGGCCGGGCTTCGAGTCGTGGGTGGGGCCGTCGACCCGTCGTTGCTCGGCATCGCTCCGGCCGCGGTCGTGGGCTTGGCGCTCGGCGTCGAGGCGCCCACCATGCTGGTGGCGCGATTTCGCGACGAGGCCGGGATGGCGACCCCAGGCGAGGCGCTTCGGCGAACCCTGGAGGCCGGTGCGGGCATGGTGTTGCCGTTCGTGCTCGCGACCACGGCGGCCACCGCCGGCCTCCTGATGACTCCCCTCGACCAGGCACCGTCGATGGTCTTCTCCTGCGCGCTCGCGTCCACCCTGGCGCTGGTGTCGGCCCTGGTGTCGGCTCCCGCATTGCTGGCCCTGAAGCTGAGGGCGGGTCACCCCGGCACGGACCCATCTGGCGACCCGCGGTTGGCCGAAGCACCACGCGGCCTGGCCAGGTTCACGGCGCACTCTGGAGCTCGCACCGCGCTGGCCGTGTTGGTTGCGGTCGCGGCGATGGCCGCGGCGGCCACGCCCGTCCTGCACGCGGATAGCCGCCCGCTCTCCGCCGTCGACCTGCCAGCCGGATCGCAGGCGAGAACGGCGGCCACGCTGCTCAGGGAGAGTCGTCAGGAGGCCGCCGCGGGGGACGCGCGGGCCTCCCGGGGTAATCCCAGCCCCGCGAGGGCCAACGGACAGTCCCTGTTCCCGAAGCTGATCCTGGCCGCGGGGGTCTCGGCGGCGGCGTTGGTGCTCGTGTTCGCGATCGGCTTCGGGTCGGCGCGCTTGATCCCGGTGGCGATCGTCACCCTGCTGCCTGCCGCCGCGGCATGCGGGCTCTGTGTGCTCCTGTACCAGGACGGCAACCTGGTGGGGATCATCGACCAACACCGCCAGGGCGCGCTGGAGACCGGAGCGGTTGCCTCGTTGCTGGCGGCGCTTGGCGGCCGTTTCGGCCGTTCGCGGGGTCGCGGCAGTCCAGGCCGTGCGCGAGGAGCGCTTGCTGGGGCTGGAGCCGGGCCTGGCCGCCGAGACGGCGTCCGAGCTCACGGTCCCGGCCGCGGTCGCCGCCACGCTGATCGCCGCCGCGGCGGCGGGCGTGTTGGCCGGGTCCGACCTCTATCCGGCGCGCGAGTTCGGCCTCGCGATCGCGGCCGGGTTGCTCGTGGACCTCGTGCTTCTGCGGGTGCCGCTGGTTGCGGCGGTCGCCCGCTGGGGGCTGGCGCCGAGTCACGCGTCCTCGCCCGTCGAGCGCCTGGGCGAGCCTCTCGACGGTCTAGGCTCTCCGCGTGCCGGAAGAGGCTGAGGAGCTGGGTGGACGCGACGGGCTCGGGGAGCTGGTCGGGCTCGAGTACCTGGAGGTGAGCGCCGACGAGGTTCGCGCCCGGGTCGAGGTGACCGATGACATCCGCCAGCCGGCCGGGCTCGTGCACGGCGGCGTCTACCCGGCGATCGCGGAGAGCATCTGCTCGTCAGCCACCTGGGCGGCGGTCCGGGAGGACGGCATGAACGTGATGGGGCAGTCGAACAGCGCCACGTTCCTGCGGCCGATCACAACGGGTTATGTCAACGCCGTCGGGCGACCCCGGCACCGCGGCCGCACGACCTGGGTCTGGGACGTCGAGATCACCGACGACCAGGGGCGTGCCTGCGCCCTGGTCCGGGTGACGACCGCTGTGCGACCGGTTGCATAAACCGCCGCCTCGTAACTACCGCGACTTCGTCGCTGGCCCTAGCCTCCGAAGCGATTGGTGATCGGCAGGCGACGGTCGCGGCCGAACGCCTTCGGGGTGATCCTGATGCCGGGGGGCGCCTGACGGCGCTTGTACTCGGAGCGGTCGACCATCGCGATCACCTCGTCGACGACCTCGGCCGGGATCCCGTCGGCGACGATCTCGTCGCGACCGCGATCCTCCTCGACGTACGCGGCGAGGATGCGGTCCAGCAGCTCATAGGGGGGCAGTGAGTCCTGGTCGAGCTGGCCGGGGCGAAGCTCGGCGGACGGCGCGCGCTCGAGCACGGACGGTGGCACCAGCTCTGTGTCCGAGAGCTCGTTGCGGTACCGCACCAGCCGGTAGACGAGCGTCTTCGGCACGTCCTTGATCACCGCGAAGCCACCCGCCATATCGCCGTACAGGGTCGCGTAGCCAACCGACATCTCGCTCTTGTTGCCGGTGGTGAGCACGAGCCAACCGAACCGGTTCGAGAGGGCCATCATCAGGTTGCCGCGAATTCGCGCCTGGATGTTCTCCGCCGCCAGCTCCGCCCCGGCCCCGTCGCTCGAGCCCGCCAGCAGCTCCTCGTAAGCATGCATCGCCGGCTCGATCGGGATCTCGATCAGATCCGCTCCCACGTTGCGGACGATCGCCCGTGCGTCCGCCTGGGTTTCCTTGCTGGAGTGGGGGGAGGGCATGACCACGCAGCTGACCCGATCGGGACCGAGCGCATCGGCGGCGATCAGGGTCACCAGCGCCGAGTCGATCCCCCCCGAGACGGCGACCAGCACACGCTCGAAGCCGTTCTTGCGCACGTAGTCGCGCAACCCCAGCTTCAGTGCCTCATAGATCTCCGCGTCCTGCTCCAGGAGCTCGGCGAGGCGCGGCTGGAGCTTGCCCTCCGGGCGCGGCGCGTCCAGCCGGGCCAGCAGGGGCGCGGTCTCGCCGGCGGGCTTGGACTCGAGCGCCGGCCCATCCGCCTCTGCGCTGGCGGCCGGATTCAGCGCCAGCTCCAGATCGCAGACCAGCAGCTCCTCGGCGAACTGGGAGGCACGCGCCAGCGTCTCGCCGACCCCGGAGACGACCACGCTGTGTCCGTCGAACACCAGCTCATCCTGGCCGCCGACCAGGTTGCAGACCGCGAATGCGGCGCCGGTCTCGCGCGCGCGCTCCTGGACCATCCGCTCCCGGTAGATGCCTCGGCCGCGGTGGTACGGCGAGGCCGATGGATTGGCGATCAGGCTGGCACCCGCCAGCACCTCCACCGACGCGGGGGGCCCCGGGTACCAGATGTCCTCGCAAATCGTCAGTCCGACGCGCACCCCCCCGATCTCGATCAGCGCCGGCATGTCGCCCGGCTCGAAGTAGCGCCGCTCGTCGAAGACGCCGTAGTTCGGAAGCAGGACCTTGCGGTAGAGCGCGCGGACCTGCCCGTCGCCGAGCACGGCAACCGAGTTGTAGGTGGCCGCATCGTGCTCCGGGAATCCGACGAGCGCCACGATTCCTGCGACCGCGGAGGCGATCTCCTCGACGGCCTCTCGCGCGGCTCTGAGAAAGTGCGGCTTCAACCACAGGTCCTCGGCCGGATATCCCGTCACCGCCTCCTCGGGGAACACGACCAGCTGCGCTCCCGCCTCTCCGGCCTGCGCGATCCAGCTCGAGATCAATCGCGAGTTGCCGGCGATGTCCCCCACGGTGGGGTTCACCTGGGCGAGCGCGATCCGCAGCGTGACTGTGTCGCCGGCCATCAAGCAGAGTATGCCCGCGCCGCCGCTAGGAACCAGGCCGGCGCTGGCTGAGGCTGCCGACGATCACCGCGACCACGGTGACCAGGTAGATCTGCCCGATCAGGGCCTCGGCGATTGCCACCGAACGCCCCAGGTCGGTGGCCGCAGCCAGGTCGCCGTAACCGACCGTGGTGATGGTCGCGAAGCTGAAGTACAGGTAGTCGGAGATGTCCGGGCTGATTCCCGAGGCGAAGAAGGGCTCCGACTGGGCGTCGCCGACGAGGCCGTAGGCGTAGGAGAACAGCATCCCGATCAGCAGGTAGATGCACAGGGCCCCGAGCATCGTGTGCATGGTCACGGCTCCGTGCCGGCGCACTCCCACCACCACCCCCCTCAAGATCGCCAGCGGGGCGAGGGCGACGAGGAGCACGGCCACGATGCGGCCCCCGCTGGAGCCGAGCTGGCCGAATCCGATCAGCGCCGCGGACGACGCGAGCACCGCGATTGCCACCACGGTGGTGGCGAGCCGCTCGATCGCCGGGCGGGCCTCCGACGCATACAGGGCCAGGATCAGGGTGCCCCCTTGGAGCGCGATCGTCACCAGGCGGGCCCAGTCCTCGTCCGGGGCCGCGAGCTGGAATGTGAGCGAGCACAGGATCAACGCCAGGACCAGCCCGTAGCGGTGCTCCCAGCGTGCGAGCGCGGCGCCGATCGTCATCGCCCGAGAGGATCGCCCCAAGACCGGACAGCAGACGCCTGTTAGTCCGCCGGCGAATCCTCGCGCGCCTCGCCCAGCAGACGCTCGACCACCAGCACGTCCTTCCACTCGCCGTCCAGCCGGCCGTGGCGGCGGTGAACGCCGACCTCTCGCCAGCCGCAGGAGCGGACCAGGGCGATGCTGGGCTGATTCGAGCTGAAGATCTTCCCGACGAGCTTGTAGTAGCCGCGCCGCTCCGCCTCCTGCGAGAGGGCGTTCAGCAGCAACCGGCCCGTGCCTTCTCGTCGCGCCGTTGGGTCGACGTACAGGGTCGCCTCGCCCACGCCGTCGTAGTAGTGATGGGCGTCGTCGTAGGCGCCGACGCGTGCCCAGCCGACCACCTCGCCCCCTCGTTCGGCCACCAGCACAATCGCTCCGGACTCGATCTCGGCGGCGATCTCAGGCGCGTCCTGGCGGCGGGTCTGAAAGGTGGCCACGCGCTCGTCGATCCCCTGGTTGTAGATCCGCGCGATCGCCTGCGCGTGGTCGGGGGTGGCCGAGTGGATGAAGATCTGGGCGGCGATGCTCGCACTCTACGGTCGCCGGAGGCGATGCGGGCACGCCTGGTCCATGTGCCGACTTTCCGGCTGACAAGGCAAATCAGGCAGACTTCCACGCGCACGACGATGCACGACATAGTCGAGTTCCTGCGGCGACATGCTCCGTTCGACGACCTCTCCGAGAGGGAGCTGGAGGAATTGGCGGAGTCGGCTGAGGTGGAGTTCTTCGCGGCCGACACGAAGATCTTCCGGCAGCAGGAAGCGCCGATGAAGCACGTGCGCATGATCCGCCGAGGCGCAGTCAAGCTTCTGGATCGCGGCCGGGTGCTCGACGTCCTGGGCGAGGGTGAGCTCTTCGGGCATCCCTCGATGCTGTCCGGGCTACCCACCGGATTCGAGGCCCGGGCCGGCGAGGACACGCTCTGCTATCGGCTGCCCGCGGACACGGTCGTACCCCTGCTTGCCCGGCCGGCAGGAGTGCGCTACGTCGCGCGAAGCTTGCGCGCACGCCCATGGCCCGACCTGGCGGCGCCGGCAGGCGACCTCGACCCAGCTCAGCAGCCGGTTGCGCGGCTCGTGCACAACAAGCCGGTCATCTGCGACCCGAGCGACGCCGTGCGCGAGGCGGCTCGCCGAATGGCCGAGGCCAAAGCGACCGCGGCCGTGGTCCGTATGCCAGACGGCCGGCTGGGAGTCCTTACCGACCACGATCTGCGCGATCGGGTGGTGGCCGGAGGGGTGGGGGTCGATGCGCCCGTGACCGAGGTGATGAGCTTCCCAGCGTTCACCGTCACTCCTGAGCGGCTTGGCGCCGAGGTGACGCTGGAGATGCTCGACCGGGACATCCGGCACGTACCCGTGGTCTGGCCCCACGGCGAGGTCCTGGGGGTCCTCAGCGACAGAGAGCTGCTCGCGGCCGAAACGCGAGCGCCGTTCGCGCTGCGACGGGCAATCGATGACGCCAGCGACGTCGACGGTCTGCGGCGAGCGGCCAACCAACTGCGTCCGGCGGTGATTGCCCTTCACGATGCCCAGCACGCCCCGCCACAGATCGCCTCGATCATCGCCGTCGTCACCGACGCGCTCACCCGCAGGCTGATGGAGTTCGCCGTCGGCGAGCTCGGCACTCCGCCTTGCCCCGTGACCTGGTTGGCGCTCGGGAGCCTGGGACGCCGTGAGGTCGTGCCCTCATCCGACGTCGACTCGGCCCTCGTCTGGGATGGCGACGGGGAGGAGCCGGAGCGGTACATGCGGGCCCTGGGCACCCGCGTGGTGGGCGAGCTGACGGCGAGCGGCTTCGCCGCCGACACCCATGGAGCGACCGCGGCGGGGCCGCTCTTCGATCGCTCGTTCGACGCTTGGCGGGAGCTGATCCGCACCTCCATCGAGCATCCGGATCGCGACAAGGCGCTCGTCTTTCTATCGCTGCTCTTCGATGCCCGCTCCGTTCATGCGATCGGCGACGCTCGAGACCCGCTCGACGAGCTCCGCCAGGCGTGGCACCGCCCAACGCTGCTTCGCCTCTTGCTGCGGCTTGCCCTCGCACACCGGCCACCGACGGGATTCCAGCGGTTTCGCGTCTCGCCACGCGACTTCGTCGTCCATCACTCCGGCGAGCATCGGCGCCATTTCGACATCAAGGATGGTGGTTTGCTTCCCGTTGTTGGCATCGCCCGCTATGCAAGCGTGGCGGCCGGGGTACGCACAACCTCCACCCGTGAACGCTTGAGCTCGGCCGCCACCGCGGGCACGCTCGAGGGAGGCGATGCCCGCACGCTGGCCGAGGCCCACGATCTCTTTTGGCGTTTGCGGCTGGAGCACCAGGTAGAGCAGATGCGACAGGGAGCGGAGCCCGACGACGACATCGACGCAGAGAAACTCAGCCCGTTGACCCGCGGCTACCTGCGCGAGGCCTTTCACGCTGTCCGCAAGGTGCAGCGCGCCCTCGAGGGCAAGCTCGCTCTTCCTCCATGAAGCTCCTCCGACCTCGGCGACGGCGGTCCGCAGCGGCGCGCGACTACAAGGCGGCCAAGCCGCCTCCACCCGCGACCCCGTGGCGCGATGCTCACTACGCGGTCGTGGATCTGGAGACAACTGGCCTCGACCCGCGACGCGACGAGATCGTCTCCTTTGCCTCGATCCCGATAGAGGATGCGCGCGTGATCGTCGGCGGGATCCGAACCACGATCGTGCGCCCCACGCGGATGCCCGAGGCGGAGACGATCCGCATCCACGGCCTCCGGCCAGCGGACCTGGCCGATGCCCCCGTGCTGCCGAAGGTGCTCGACCTTATGCTGGAGTCGCTGACGGGACGGGTGCTCGTCGCCCACGTTGCCTGGGTGGAGCGGGGCTTTCTCGCGGCGGCGCTCAAGCGCGCTGGGCTTCGTCTCGCCGAGCCGGTGCTCGACACGTCGGTCCTCGCCGGGCACGTCCTCGCGCCCGAGGACCTCGGCGATGGACAGGTACCGTCTCTCGCAGATGTCGTGCGAACCCTCGGCCTTCCCGTGCACAGCCCACACGTCGCCGAGGGTGACGCGCTGACGACCGCGCAGCTGTTTCTGGCGCTGGCGACCCACCTCGACCGTGTCGAGCCGCAGACCGTCGGGTCGCTGGCACGGCTCTCCAAACGTTGATGTGGCCCCGCGGACAGGCGGCATTGATCGTCACCGCAGACGACTACGGCTACCGCCCCGGCTACGACGACGGGATCCTCGAAGCCGCGGCCGCCGGCGCCGTCGACGCGGTGAGCGCCATGGTGACCCGCGGCGGCTGTCACCCCGAGCCGTTGCTCGCCACCGGGGTCGAGATCGGCCTACACCTGGAGCTGTCCGAGCTGGTGACCCGCGCGGCGACCGCCGGCGACCCGGATCGGGCGCTGGACGCCCTGCGGGAGCAGCTCGAGCGCTTCGAGGACCTGTTCGGCCGCCCGGCGGCCTTTATCGACGGTCACCACCACTGCCACGCAGGCGCCGGGCTCGCCGACGCGCTGGCCCGCGAGGCGGGCGAGCGCTCGCTCGCTGTGCGCTCGATCGACGCTGCCCATCGGCGCCTGCTGTGGCGGATGGGCGTGGCGACTCCGGATCGGCTTGTCGGCCGTCTCACGGAACGGGAGGCGGCCGTGCCCGAGGAGCTTCGCGCGGCGGTGATGAATGGGGGCGAGTTGCCGGCGGGGGTGACCGAGTGGATGGTGCACCCCGGTTACCCGGACCCGGGGTCGAGCTCGGACTACGACCGCGGCCGCCGGGAGGACTTAGACCTTCTGCTCGGTCTGAGGCTTGAATCGACCCTGGCGGAGGCGCGCCTCACCCACCTCGCCGCGCTCGGCTGACGGGGCCGCCTCGGTGAGCTCGGCGATCGACACCTCCAGGTCCTCGGCCAGCACGTCGAGATCGGGCATCGCGTCGTAGTCGGCGGTGAGGCCGAAGTTGACGCGGCCGTTGTAGCTCATGAGCGCGAAGCAGACGCCCTGGTTCTTGGCCAGGGGAACCATCGGGAACACGTCCTGGAGCTCCCGGCCGAGCAGATACAGCGGGAACTGAGGCCCTGGGATGTTGGTCACCACCAGGTTGAAGAAGCGCTGGCGGGACTGAAGTCGCGCCGCCTGGGCGGCGATCGTGGGCGGGGCGAAGTTGGTCACATCCGTCAGCAGGGTGGCTCCAATGGCCTGCTTCGAGGACTTCAGATCCCCCATTGCCGCCGTGACCGTGTGCAGGCGCTCGATCGGGTCCTCGCACCAGAGCGGCAGCGGCGCCATCATCGCCGAGACGCGGTTACCAAGCGCTCCGTGCTCGTCCTCGGCCCGAACGCTGATCGGAACCATCGCCCGCAGCGCCAGTTCCCGGGTGGAGTGACCGCGAGCTCGCAGGTAGCGCCCCAGAGCGCCCGCGACCGCCGCCAGCACCACGTCGTTGACGGTGCCGCCTGCCAGGTTCTTGACCTGCTTCAGGTCAGAGAGGTTGGTCCGCACCCAGGCAAAGCGGCGGTAGGGCCCGATCTGAACGTTGAACGGGGAGGGGGGAGCTGAGAGCCCGGTGCGGGCGATCGATCCAGCCGCGCTCAGGCCCTCGAGCGCCGCCCCAGCAAGCTGGCGGGGCGCCCGCAGCACCGCTCGGGCGCCCCGGGCGATCTCGGCCGGGCTGGTGGCGCGCTCGATCAGCGCCTCGGCCAGAAGCTGCGCGTCGCTGGGCTCGAGTTCCGCCAGCCAGGGCTCGGGTTCGGGCGCCGGCTCCGGATCTCGGTCGAGGTCGAAGAGGACGGTGGTTATGTCAACTCCGGAGACTCCGTCGACGAGGCAGTGATGGGTCTTTGCGACGAGCGCGAACCGCCCGCCCTGGACGCCGTCGACCAGCCAGATCTCCCAGACGGGCTTGCTGCGGTCCAACCGCTGCGAGAAGATCCGCGCCGCCAGCGTTCGCAGCTGCTCCTCGCTGCCCGGGGGAGGGAGGGAGGTATGGCGGATGTGGTAGTCGAGGTTCAGGTTGGGGTCGTCGACCCAGACGGGGCGGCCCTGGCCGAAGGGCACGAAGCGCAGCTTCTGGCGGAACCGCGGCACCAGGTGGAGCCGCGAGGCGATGTGGTCGCGGAACTCCTCGTACTCGGGAACGGGCCCCTCGAACACGGTCGTCGAGGCGACGTGCATGTGGGCGGGCCCGTCCTCGAGATGGAGGAACGAGGTGTCCAGTCCGCTGAGCCTCTGCCCGTGCGCCATGGCGTCAATCTTCTCACGCCACACGCCACGAAGCCGACGGGTTCACCCCGATATGCGGGGTCAAAGGCGGTTTCCGTCCTCGAGGGTGCCAGGATGCACTGCGTGAGATTCCGTAAGAGGTCCGTCCTCGCGCTCCTAATCGTCAGTCTGGTAGCGCTCGGGGGTGGCGCCGCGCGTCTGGGCGCACGATCATCGTGTCCCGCGGGCGAGCCTGCACGTGAACGGGCAGGTGAAGCGGCTGAGCCCATGGAGCGTGTCGTGGACCAGGCGGACGGGACCCAACGAGTGTGTCGCGTGGGTCGCGGACGGAGTCCCCAACTTCAGGCCCATCGCCGACGTTCACCTCCACTCGACGCCGCGAATCGTGTTCCGCAAGGACCAGAGGCCCGGCAACGTGCATGTCCTGGTCGACGACCACCGTCAGAACGGATATCTGGCGGATGCCGAGCGGCTGGAGGTGGTCCTGCGCAAGGGCCATCGGGGCGACCGTCGCGTCTGGATCGCGAAGTTCCGAGCCCGCGTGTCCGATCGTCTGTTCGTCGACATCGAGGCGAGCTGGCGCGACGTGGAAGGCTGCGGCGGCGACGAGAGCGCCAGCTGGGACCTCCGGCTGAGGCGCGCCGGCTAGAGGTCGAGCGTCAGGGCCTCCTGAGCACGGGTGGGCTCCTGACCCTCGGTTTGCCCCTCGGCCGCGGCGACCAGGCCGCCGACGCCGACTCCCAGCAGTCGCACCGGGGCGTCGAGCTCGAACTCGGCGAGTAGGTCGCGGGCGACAGCACGCACCCGCTCCGGGTCGCCCGTGGGCTCGTCGATCGTCCGCGAACGGGTGTGGGTGCGAAACGGCCTCAGGCGGATCTTCAGGGTCACGGTTCGCCCCGCGTAGCCGCCCTCGGCGAGTCCCCGGCAGACCGAATCCGCGAGCCGGTGGAGCGTGTCGAGAAGCATCGCCCGGTCAGAGACATCGGCCGGGAAAGTGGTCTCGCGACTTTCCGACTTCGGCTGGCGCTCGGTGACCACCGGGCGGTCGTCGTGGCCCATGGCCCGGTCGCGAAGCTCCCGCCCGAGCCGCGGCCCGAAGGTCCCCTCCAGCGCCGCGGGCTCGGCCCGGGCCAGGTCGGCGACGGTTCGCACACCGAGCTGGAGCAGTCGCTCGGCTGTGCGGGGCCCGACGCCGGGGATCAGGGTCGCCGGGCGGTCACCGACAGCGTCCAGCATGCCGTCCGGCTCCAGCACGCAGAGGCCATCGGGCTTTTCCAGGTCGGAGGCGATCTTCGCGAGCAGCTTGTTTGGAGCCAGGCCAACCGAGCAGACCAGGCCCGTCTCGGCGTGCACCTCGGACTTCAGCTGACGGGCGCGGGCCTTGGGGGCTGGGCAGTCGGAGAGGTCCAGATATGCCTCGTCCAGCCCGGCAACCTCCACCCGGTCGCTGAACCGGCGCAGGATCTCCATCACCTTGCGCGAAGCGCGCCGATACAGCCCGACGTCGCGGGGGATCAGGATTGCCTGCGGGCACCGCCTGTGAGCGGTCGTCAGCGGCAGCGCCGAGTGGACGCCGAATCGGCGTGCCTCATAGGAGGCCGCCATGACCACCCCGCGGGCCATGGCGTCGGTTCCGGTCGCGACCACGACCGGCTTTCCGCGCAGCTCGGGCCGGCGCAGCAGCTCCACGGAGACGAAGAAGGCGTCCATGTCCACGTGGGCAACCGTGCGCAGCATGCAACGGATCGTAGGCCGGGTCCAGGACGGCGGCCGCGCTACAGTCAGGGCGTGACCGGCGCAGAGCCCAAGAACCTGGAGGCGATCTCGCGGGCGATCGACCAGCACAACACCAACTGCCCGTTTCCCGCGTCGGAAGTGCGGATGAACCCGTTCGAGGTCGAGCGCCTCGGCTGGGAGGAGATCCGCGGCCTGCCGGTTGTCCCCGACTCGTCGCTCGGAACCGGGCGCTTCCGGATCGTCTGCTCGCGCGACTCGGAGGGCGGCGAGCTGGAGGAGGTCGAGGCGGTCGGATCGCCGGTCGAGGTCGGCGCGCCCGAAACCCAGACCGGCTGAGCCCGAGTATTCGGCGCGCTTCCTCAGGGATTGAGGCCCAGGTCGCTGGTCAGTCGCTGCGCCTCGACGTTCAGCTGGAAGAAGTCGCCGGTGAGGATCAGGACCCCCATGACGATCAGGATTCCCCCCGCGACGGCCATGATCGCCGCGTAGTGGCGCTTGATGACCGTGAAGGTGGTGGTCATGCGCGAGAAGGCGAGCGCGGTGATCAGAAACGGGATCCCGAGACCGGCGGAGTAGACCGCCAGCAGGAAGGCGCCGTGGGCGGCCGAGCCGTCGATCGCGGCGGCGCTCAGGATCGCGCCGAGGGTGGGGCCGATGCACGGCGTCCAGGCGATCGCGAAGGCGGTCCCGGCCAGCAAGGGTCCTCCCTTGCCCGCGCGGGACACCAGCGCCTCGACGTGCCACTCGCGGTTGAGGCGGACGATGAACAGGCTGGCGACGAAGAAGACGCCCATGGCGATGATCACCGCTCCGGCGACCTTCTCCAGCGTGTCGCGGTGCTCCTGGAGGGCGTGCCCGATGCCGGTCGCGGTCAGGCCAAGCAGGATGAAGATGGTCGAGAAGCTGGCGACGAAGAGGAGGCTGGGGACGAGGACGCGGCGCCAGTCGGCGCGATCCAGCTCGCTCACCGAGACCCCGGTAACCGCCGAGAGATATCCAGGCACCAGCGGCAGCACGCACGGAGACACGAACGAGACCAGCCCTGCTCCGAGCGCCGCGAGGATGCCGATGCCCGATGCTGGATCGCCTTCCATCCGCCCCCGAACGCTAGCCCGCGCGGCCTAAGTCGTCCCTAATCCCTCAGTTGAGAGCCGCGGCCAGCCGGCGGCGGTGCTCCCGGGCCAGCGGGTGGTCCGCGCCGAGCTCGGTGAAGATCGCCACCATCACGCTGCGCACGAGATCGCGCCGCTCGGGGTCCTCCGTCTCGCCGACAACCGCCTGCAGGCTCTCGAGCGCCAGCTCGAGGTCGCCTTCGTCCCAGGCGGAGAAGGCCCTTGTGAGGGTCGTGGCCTCCTCTTGTGCGGCGGCGCCGTTGGCTGCGATCTGCGCCGCCAGGCGAGCTCGGGCCGCCAGGCCCTGGGCCCCGAAGTCGCCCTGGAAGGGTTCGAGCAGCTCCGCGGCCTCGGAGGCGTCACCTCGTTGCAGCAGCAGGTGCCCCAGCTTGCGCGCCGCCGTAGCGTTGCGCGGGTCCAGATCGAGCGCCTTCCGCAACGACTCCTCGTCGTCCGCCTCGGCGAGCCTGTCGGCGGGGGAGGGGACGATTCCCTCCAGGAACTGCTCGATCTGCGCCGGCCCGATGGCGCCGGTGAACTCGGCAACTACCTTGCCGTCCCGAAACGCCTTGACGGCCGGGATGCCCTGGATCTGAAAGCTCGTGGCCAAGTTTGGGTTCCGATCCGTATCCACCTTGGCCAGCTCTACCTCGCCGTCGCGCTTGGCGACCGCCTCTTCGAGCGCGGGCCCGAGCACCCGGCAGGGGCCGCACCACTCGGCCCAGAAGTCGACCAGCACCGGGATCTCGTGCGAGCGCTCGACCACGCGCGCCTGGAAATCGCTCTCGTTGACGTCGAAGGTCATGCTTCGAGCTTAGCTGCCCCCGCATGTGGCCGAGTTTGCGTGGGCCAGGCGAGTGCAACTCGACCCTTGATCAAAGGGGCTTTGTCGTGCGGCGGCGTATTGGCGGCAGAATGAGGGGGTATGGAGGAATGGAACATGGAAAACGGCCAAGAGGAAACCGACGCTTCGCTGCGCGGGAAGCTGCTGATCGCCTCGCCGACCCTGATCGACCCCAACTTCGCCCGCACTGTGGTGTTCATGACCGAGCACAACGAGGAGGGCGCGATGGGCATCGTCCTCAATCGGCCCTCGGAGACCTCCGTGGAGTCGGTGGTGGCGGAGTTGGCGGAGATCGCCCATGGCGAGCCCATCTACGTCGGCGGACCCGTGCAGCCCGAGGCGCTGGTGCTGTTGGCGGAGTTCTCCGACCCGGAGGCAGCCGCATGGATCGTCGTCGCCGACGTCGGGCTGGCGTCTGCGGACGTCGACCTGGAGGAGCTGGCCGATGCCGTGCGCCGGGGCCGGGTTTACGCGGGTTATTCGGGCTGGGGCCCGGGCCAGCTGGAGGCGGAGATCGAAACCGATTCGTGGATAGTGGAACCGCCGCTGCCCGCCGAGCTGTTCCCGGAGGACCCGGGAACGCTGTGGAGCGACGTCCTGGCCCGAAAGGGCGGCCAGTACGCGCTGATCGCGCGGATGCCCGCCGATCCGTCGCAGAACTGAGCCGGGCGCAGGTCCCCGTGCCAGGCGCGAATTCAATGCGCGCTAACCGTGGTTATGTCCCCTTGGGCGCGCTCGCGGCCCTAGGTCTCTTTCTCGAGCTCCCGACCTCTCGCGACTTCTCCTCGACCCGGCTCTGCGCACGGTCGAGCTTTCTCTTCTCGCCCTTGCGCTCTTCCTTGGAGCCCTGCGCCGCAGCGACGAATCCCCTGTCAGGTCGCCGGCGGCCTTCTTGAAACGACCGGTCAGCTTGTCGATCAGACTCATCTAAGTCACCTCCTTATCGCGCTTACCCCAGGTGCCCTGGTGCAAACGTTCGCGATTTCGTGCGGCGTCTAGACGGGCGCTGAGCTTGCTTCGCCCTGAACGGCGACCAGGAGCTTGCGGAGCGCCCGCCGCATGATCCGCGACACCTGCATCTGAGAGACCCCGAGCCGTTGGCCGATCTCGTACTGGTTGAGGTTCGCCTCGAACCGCAGCCTGAGCACACGGCACTCACGGTCGTCGAGCGGGGCCTCCTCGGCGGCGAGCTGCGCCTCCACCGCGTCGTAGCCGGGCTCGGTTCGACCTACCGACTCGACCATCGGTACCGACTCCCGATCCTGCCGGTTACGCGGTACATCGAGTGACAGCGTGCGACGCGCCTCGTCAGCCTGCAGGGCCTCCGAGACCTCCTCCTCGGCCAGGTCGAGGCGCTCGGCGATTTGGGACACCGTGGGAGTCGAGCCGAGCTCGTCGCTCAGCTGTCCCGCAGCCTCGCTGACTGCCATGGTGCGCTCCTGGAGTCCTCTCGGCAGGCGGACCTCCCAGACGCGGTCGCGGAAGTGGCGGCGAAGCTCGCCCAGGATCGTGGGCGCGGCGTAGGCGATGAACGACTGTCCGCGCTCGAGGTTGAAGCCGTCGAGCGACTTGACGAGTCCGAGGCTGGCAACCTGGATCAGGTCCTCGAGTTGCTCGCTGGCACCCCGATAGCGCAGAGCGAGTGACCGGGCGAGAGGCAGGAAGCGGCAAACCAGCTCCTCCTTGAGCGCTGGATCCCGCGTTCGGGCATAGTGCTCGAGCAGCTCGGCCTCGCTACCCCCAACCCGATTCCCCGGAAGAGCCTGCGGGGATGCGCGGTGTGTGGACGCCGAGCCGGTCCTGCCATTTTCCAACGCCGTCTGGCGCGAAGCCACCCCAGGTCGCGTACCACGGAGTGGAGGCATTCACAACACCTTTCTGTAGGGCGATTCGACCACCTCAGCATGTCCTGCCGGACGGTCTGGCGGTATGTTAGCGGACAATCAGCGAACGCTTACACGGTCCGGACGGTCACTGATCTGACAATCCGCCCGTCAGTCCAGCGCCTCGCCGAGCCCTGGCTCGAGCACGAACGCCTCGATCGCGTAGTCGGGATCCACTGCGTGGTCGCTGAGGAAGGCGAGCACCCGCTTGCCGGTGAGCCGCTCGACGATGGCGATCGCATCCTCGCGGAACGTTCCCTGGAAGATGCGCCGCAGATCGCGCACCGTGTCTGCCTTGTGGTCATCCTTCAGGGTCCGCTCGGCCTTGGTCATCGTGTCGTGCAGCACGGTCACGACCAGGCCGCTCTCGATGTACGTCCGCGCGTGGGTCGGCCCGCGCCCGGTGGACTCCTTGAACAGCGCCACCATCGCCCGGGAGATGTCCCGGTTGAGCGCAAGGTTGGGCCGGCTTTCCTCTGCAGTGGTCATCTGGCTGCATGCCACCCTATTCCAATCCCTGGAGCGGGGCGAATTGTTTTCTAGCGCACAGCGGCGGGTAATCGTGTCCCGATGCCCGCGACAGCGACCGTGAGCAACCAGACGGTGAACGGCGGGGAGCGGGTGGACCTGCTCCAGCGCGACGCAGGGCTTGCACGCGCGCTCATCCCGACGATGAGGATGATGAACCAGAGCCCTGTGCCGGCGCTCTCGGCGGCCGTGATACGGCTCGGACGAGGCCCCTGGGAGCCGGATCAGAGTGAGCCCTCCGTCGACCACCTGGGGTTCCTGGTGCTGGATGGCCTGGTCGGTCGCCGGGTGCTGGTGCCCGAACGCGGCCGCAGCCTCGAACTGCTCGGGCGCGGCGACCTCTTTCGTCCGTGGGAGGACGACGCCGCGGACGATGCCGCGTCGTTCTCGCGACTGACGTGGACCGTGATCGAGCCGACGACGATCGCCGTTCTCGACGAATCGCTGACCCCCCGCGCCCGAGAGGTCCCACAGCTGCTCGAGGCCCTGACCGACCGCGCCCTGAGGCGATCGCGCCGACTGGCTGTCAGCGCCGCGATCGCCAACACCGTCGGGGTCGAGGATCGGCTGCTCCTCAGCCTGTGGCAGCTCGCCGAGCTGTGGGGCATGAAGGCGCCCGGCGGGGCCGTGCTGCCCTTCCGGCTCTCGCACCAGACCCTTGCCGACCTCGTAGGCGCTCGGCGCCCGACGGTCACGCTGGCCCTGCGAAACCTGACCCAGCGCGGGGCGCTCAGGCGTGGCGACTCGGGCGAATGGATCCTGCTCGGTAGCTCTCCCTAGGCCGGCGGCGGGGAGAAGGGAATCGTGATCGCGGCTAGTGCCGCTTCCAGCCGCGCCCGAACAGGCGCCCCAGCCGCCCCGCGCGGGGGTTCGGACGGAAGACCGCTGCCGCTCGTTTCGGCGGTGGCAGCGAGGCGACCTCGTCAGAGCTGATCGTCAGGGTGACTCCCCTTTCGGCCGTCCGGGCTACCTCGGGGGCGTCCACGAACCGCAGCTCCCGATCCGGAGTCTCGATCACGATCCCGTCGAGGATGTGCTCGCGGTAGTTGTCGACGATCTCGTCGACCTTGCCCACCACCGCCTCGTCCGAGCCGTATACAGGGGTGCCGCGGTTGACAGCCGCGTAGTGGATCGCTTCGCCGTCGTCGATCATGGTCGAGGAAGCATACGGGGAGCGGCTCACCGCCCGGCGTAGCCTGCCGCCCGGTGCCGATCACCTCTAGCCCAACCGCTCCGCCACCGGCGGCTCGGCACAGAACGACGCGATCTCGCGCGACAGCCTGCCGCCCTGCCAGGCCAGCGGCGACTCCCCCTCGCCCTCGCTGATCAGGCGCGCCTGAGGCAGGCTCTCCGCATAGGCGACCGCCACCGCGTAGGGGTGCCCCGGGTCCGAAGCGTCGTGGCTGGCGACGACGAGCGCCGGCAGGTCACAGAACTCGAGCTCCGACAGCGCCTCGAATGGCGCCGATCTGGGAACTTCACGCAGCGCGCGTGCGACGGCATCCGGGTGGCGGTGCTCGAGCATGCGCCGGCGCGTGAAGCGCAACACGGTTTCGCGCCAGGCCGGGTCCAGCCCTCGGTCGAACGCGTCCATGAATCCCTCCACCCCGCCTCGCTCGAGCCCGTCGGCGAGCCGATCCCAGCGCGCTAGGGCCTCGTCGTCGACGAACCCCATGTAGGTCGGGCCGATCACCACCAGGCCGGCAAGCCGGTCGCCGTGCGCAAGCGCATACGCGACCGCTGTGTGGGCCCCCATGGAGTGACCGGCGAGCACTGGGCGCCTCTCCCCCACCTCGACGTCGAGCACGGCCTCCAGGTCACCTACCAGCTCGGGAAAGGAGTAGCCGCTGCGACCGGGCGCAGGATCCGATTCGCCATGCCCGCGCGCGTCGTAGGTGATCTGGCGATGGCCGCGCCGAGCCAGGACCTTGGAGCCGTGGACGACATAGCGCCGAGTCGCCGTGAGTCCGTGCAGGAGCACGACCGGGGGCCCGTCGCCGCTCGATTCGCCGGCAAGCATGCTGCCGTCCCGCTCGACGGTCAGCTCTGCTGGTTCGATCGCGCGCGTCACGATCGCCGGCGTCAGCCCGATGCCTCGGCGCGCGCCCGCTGAAGCGATTCCCTGAGCGTCTCGACGTCCTGGTAGTGGAGCCCGAGCAGCGCGACCTGGCGGTAGCGCACGATCCCATCCGGGTCGACGATGAAGATCGAGCGGCGGACCATCCCGCCGGGGCCGAGCACGCCGTAGGCACGGATCACGCGGCGCTCGGGATCGGCCAGCAGCGGCACGGTAAGGCCGTGCTTGGCGCGGAAGCGCTCGTGCGACTCGATCGATTGAGGCGACACGCCGACCACCTCAGCGTCGAGCTCGTCGAGACGGTCGGCCGCATCGCGGTACGAGCAGAACTGTCGCGTGCACACGGGCGTGAAATCGCCAGGGTAGAAGGCAAGCACGAGCCACCGACCTCGATAGTCGGCGAGCCGGAAGGTCCGCCCGCCCGTTCCGGGCAGCTCGAACCCCGGGGCGGGTTCGCCGACCTCGATCCGGGCCACGCTCTATTCCCCTGCGACCGTGATCTTGCGGATCGCCACCGTTGCCAGCGGGGTGCCGGCCTGACCGCTCGCCGGATCGCCAAGGCTTGCGATCCGCTCGACGACACCGCGGCCCGAGCTGACCCTGCCGAGCAAGGCGTATTGGGGCGGCAGTCCTGCGTCCGGCGCGACGACGACGAAGAACTGGCTTCCCGAGCGGCCGGGCGGCTCGGCCTGGGTCTTGGCCATCGCCACCGTCCCCTTCGTGTACTCGGCATTTCTCGGCGGCGGCTCGTCCACGAAATAGCCAGGCCCACCCGTCCCCGTCCCCAGCGGATCACCACCCTGGATCACGAAGTTGGGAACGATCCGGTGGAAGGTCGTGTTGTCGTAGACCCCCTTGCCGGCCAGGTAGGCGAACGAGCTCACGGTTCGCGGCGAATGCGCGGCGTCGAGCGTGATCTCGAATCTGCCGCAGCTGGTGTCGACGGTGGCCACGAGCCTGCGGCTCGGGTCGACCTTCTGTTGCGGGCGCTTCAGGCTCACGTCCCTGGAGGGGGGCTTCTGCGCCGGTTGGCAACCCTGGGGCAGGGCCGCCGCCGTCGAGTCGCCTCCGCCCCCGCCCCCGCAGGCCGCAAGCGCAAGTGCGGCGAAGGCGAGGATGCAGGCTGTGGCAGCCGCTCGGGCGAGCACGATCCTCGGCATCGGCCGCGCAGGCTAGCGGGCGACGGCAGCGCGCAAGGCGGCCCGGCAAGATATCCGGCGTGGACCCGAGCACAATCCACGCGCAGACGGTCGTCTGATGGCAACCTCGGAGCACCGACCGACCCCCAGGCGGATCCGCTTCGCCGGGCGCACGTTGAACCGTCTGATCGTGCGGGCGCCGTGGGCTTGGCCTGCCCTTCGGGGGCCGATGCGGCGCTTCTTCGATCGCTCGGCGCTCGGCTGGGACGGGCGCACCGGCGCCGGATCGGTGGAGCACTTGGCCGCCCTGGCGGCGGCGCTCCTGCACGTGAAGCCCGCCCCCGAACGCGCCCTGGAGGTCGGTACCGGAACCGGCGAGGGCGCGCTGCTGCTGGCGCGAGAGTTTCCTCAGGCGACGGTTCGCGCAGTCGACATCTCCGAGGAGATGATCCGTGCGGCGACGCACAAGGTCGGGCTCGATCCGGAGGGACGGGTCGCGTTCCGGGTCGCGGACGCCGCCAAGCTCCCCTACGACGACGCGTCCTTCGACCTGGTGGCGCATTTGAACATGCCGCCGTTCGTTGCCGAGGTGGCGCGCGTGCTGAGACCCGGCGGCCAGGTGATCGTCGCGTCCAGCTGGGGAGAGGCGACCCCTTTCTACACGCCGAGTGCGGTCCTCGACTGGGCGTTCGCCAAACGGGGGGTCGAGCCCGCGGCCACGGGCGAGGCAGTCTCGGGTACCTACTGGATCGGGCGCAAGCCGCGCGTGTGAGCAGCCTCTAGATTCTCGCCATGGCCGGCGCCCCACGTCACCTCATCATCGTCAACCCCTCGGCCGGGGGCGGGCGAGCGCGAAACATGCTGCCGGAGCTGGAGAGTGCCCTCCGCGCTCGTGGCCTCGGCTACCGGCTGGTGCTCACCACCGGCCTCGAGCACGGCTGCGAGGAGGCCAGGGCAGCGGCCCAGGCCGGCGAGGTCCCCGTGGTGATGAGCGGCGACGGCCTGATCGGCCAGGTTGGCGGCGTGCTCGCGGGCGGCGACACGCCGATGGGGGTGATCCCCGGTGGTCGCGGCAACGACCTGGCGCGCGTCCTTGACATCCCCACCGATATTCGCGGCGCCGTGGACCTGCTGGCGACCGGAGCGACCCGGGCGATCGACGTCGGCGAAGTCAACGGCCGCCGCTTCCTCGGCATCGCGAGCTGCGGATTCGACTCCGATGCCAACCGGATCGCCAACCAGGCTCGGCTGGTGAAGGGACACCTCGTCTACCTGTACGCGGCGCTGCGCACGCTGGCCGCCTGGAGGCCGGCGCGATTCGAGCTCACCCTCGACGGCAATCCCCTGCAGTTCACCGGCTACTCGGCAGCGGCGGCTAACAGCAAGGCATACGGCGGCGGAATGTTCCTGGCTCCCGATGCGGAGTTGGACGACGGCAAGCTCGACGTGGTCTACGTGACTGACGTCGGCAAGCTTCGCTACCTGGCTAACCTGCCCACGGTGTTCAAGGGCCGGCATATCCAGAAGGAGGAGGTGCATGTCGAGCGCGCCGCCGAGGTTCGGATCAACGCCGACCGGCCCTTCGCCGTCTACGCGGACGGCGATCACCTGGCCGACCTGCCGGCGACCGTCCGAGTGTTGCCGCGGGCGCTGAACGTGATCGCCCCCCAACGGTGAGCGTCCTGTTCGGCCCCAAGCTCGCGCTGGCGCGAGCGGCGGGGGCGCTGAGCCGCCGCAGCGGGCGTGGCGGGGGAACCACCCTGCCGGGTCGCCTGCTTCTGCGGCTGGCGCCGGACGCGATCTCACGACTCGGCGCCCGCCTTTCCGGGGGGTCCGTGGTCGTCAGCGCGACCAACGGCAAGACCACCACCGCCGGGATGCTCGCCGCGGCGCTGCGAGCCGCGGGCCGAGTGCCCGTGCACAACCGCGCCGGCTCGAACATGACCTGGGGGGTCGCGACGGCGCTGCTGGAACAAAAGGGCGAGGAGGGGCTGTTCGAGGTGGACGAGGCGTGGCTTCCCAAAGTCGCCGGCGGAGCTCGAGCCACGGCTGATCCTGCTGGGCAACCTGTTCCGCGACCAGCTTGACCGCTACGGCGAGCTCGAGCACCTCGCCGACGAATGGGCCGAGATGGTTGCTGCTCGCGCCGGCCAGACCGAGTTCGTCCTGAATAGCGACGATCCCCTGATCGCCGACCTCGGCCGCGATCGCGATCTGGCCCGCCGGCCGGGTGTCACCTATTTTGGAATCGAAGACCCCGGGCAAGCACTCCCCGAGCTCCAGCACGCCTTCGATGCCAAGCACTGCCGCCGCTGCGGCTCCCCATACGTCTACGAGCGGGCATTCGTCGGGCATCTCGGCCACTACTCCTGTCCGAACTGCGGGGCGGACCGGCCGGCACCGGATGTCGCCGCCACCCGTATTCACCTGGAGGGGATGCGCGGCTCGCGGGTGTCCATACGAACACCGGAGGGGGAAGTCGAGCTGCGGCTCACCCTCCCCGGCCTCTACAACGTCTACAACGCGCTGGGCGCGCTGACGGCCGCGCTGCGGCTCGGGATCCCACTCCAGCAGGCGGCGCGCGCCCTGGGCGAGATGGAGGCCGTATTCGGTCGCGTGGAGACGATCCCGGTCGACGGCAAGGCCGTCTCGATCCTGCTGATCAAGAATCCCGCCGGCGCCAACGAGGTGCTGCGCACCCTGCTGCTCGAAGCCGGCGCCGATGGCGACGGCCTGCAGCTCTGGGTTGCGCTCAACGACCGGATCGCCGACGGACGCGACGTCTCTTGGATCTGGGACGCGGACTTCGAGCTGCTCGACGGCCATGTCCGGCGGGTCGTCTGCGCAGGCACCCGGGCCGCCGAGATGGCCGTGCGGCTGAAGTACGCCGGCATGGCGCCGGAGGCGATCCAGGTCGAGGAGGCCATCGACCGCTCGCTGGACACCGCCGTGGCGGGCGCGGACGGCCGGCTGTTCGCGCTTCCCACCTACACGGCCTTGCTCGAGCTTCGCACCCTGCTCGCGAAGCGTGGCCTGGCGAGGAGCTACTGGGCATGAGCTCGGCGGCCGTCTGGCACGAGGTCGAGTGCGGTGGCTACACGGCGGACCTTGGCGTCTGGGAGGGGCTGGCCGAGCGGGCTGACGGCCCCGTGCTCGAACTGGGGTGCGGAAGTGGGCGCGTCGCCCTGCACCTGGCTCGGCGGGGCTGCGAAGTGTGGGCAGTGGACGCCGACCCGTCCCTGCTCGAAGCGCTGGCCGCACAGGGGGCAGCCGAAGGCCTTGAGGTGCACGCGGCATGTGCGGACGTTCGGGCGCTGGAGCTCGACCGGGACTTCGAGCTGATCCTGGCCCCGATGCAGCTCCTGCAGATGCTGGGGGGCCGGGCTGCGCGCCACGCGGCGCTGGAGCGGGCGGCGGCCCATCTCGCGTTGAGAGGGAGCCTTGCGGCTGCGATCGTCGAGCCCGATGCGGCCACGATGGGCGGCCCTGCCGCCGCCCTTCCCGACATTCGCGAGCGCGACGGCTGGGTCTACTCGAGCCTTCCGGTCGCCGCGACGACCGCCGGGGGCGGCGTGGAGATTCGGCGGCTTCGGCAGTCCGTCTCTCCGGACGGCTCGCTGAGGGAGGAGGAGCACACGGACCGCCTCGACCCTCTGGGCGCCGGAGAGCTCGAGGCCGAGGCGGCCACCGTGGGCCTCGGCCCGCTGGGTCGCCTCGAGGTGCAGCCCGGGGACGGCCACATAGGTTCGACGGTTGTCATCCTCGGGAAGGCCTGATGGAGCTTCGCCTGCTCGCTCTGTATCCAGAGCAGATGAACATCTACGCCGACCGCGGAAACATCCTCTTCCTCAAGCGGCGTTGCGAATGGCGCGGGATCGGCTTCTCCTATGCCGCCGCCGGACCCGGCGACTCGCTCGATCCCGCAGCCCATGACCTGATCTACGTCGGCGGGGGCCAGGACCGCGACCAGCGGATCGTTGCCGAGGACATGGTGTCCACCAAGCGCCGGGCCCTCGGGCAGGCGGTCGACGACCGGGCCGTGGTCCTGGCCGTATGTGGCGGATACCAGCTGCTCGGCCACAGCTACCAGCTCGGTGACGAGCGCATCCCAGGCCTCGGCCTCGCCGATCTGGAGACCGTCCGCGAGCCCGGCCCGCGCTTGATCGGCAACATCGAGATCGAGGTTGACCTGGGCGGGGGACGCCGGGAGCTGGCGGGGTTCGAGAACCACGGCGGGCGAACCTACCTGGGCGATGGTGCGAAGCCCCTGGGCCGGGTCGTGCGAGGCCACGGCAACAACGGCACGGACGGCCTCGAGGGGGTGCGTCGCGCCAACATGCTCGGCACCTACCTGCACGGCCCCCTGTTGCCCAAGAATGCCTGGCTGGCCGACCGCCTGATCCAGCTGGCCCTCGCTCGTCGCCACGGCTCCGAGCCGGAGCTGGCGCCGCTCGACGACGCGTTGGAGAATGCCGCCCACGAAAGCGCCCGGCACGCCGCGCTGCGGGGCTAGACCTGGCTCTGCACCGAGGGCGCACCCGATTCGCTGCATCGACCACCCGCCGCGCTACGGTGCGGGCGACAGCGACTCAGGAGGAGCTCCAATGCCCGACGGTGACTACCCGGTCCGGTTCTCGGTCGACTACCCGGATCGGCCGCTCAACCGCCTGACCACGTTCTTCCGCATCTTCACCGCGATCCCGATTCTGATCCTGATCGCAACCCTCGGAGGGGGCACGGCGAGGTTCGGGGGGCCCGATAGCGGCTGGATAGCGGCCGGTGGCTCCGGGCTGTTGTTCCTGCCGCCGTTGCTGATGATCCTCTTCCGGCAGAAGTACCCGCGCTGGTGGTTCGACTGGAACCTCCAGCTGCTGCGGTTCTCGAACCGGGTCTACGTCTATCTGGGGCTGATGGACGATCGGTATCCGTCCACGGACGAGGACCAGTCGGTTCGCCTGGACTTTCCGTATCCCGACGCCGAACGAGACCTCAATCGCTGGCTGCCGCTGGTGAAGTGGTTTCTGGCCATTCCCCACTACATCGTGCTCGTGGTCCTCTGGATCCTGGCGTTCTTCTGCGTCATCATCGCCTGGTTCGCGATCTTGTTCACCGGCCGCTATCCGCACGGCCTGTTCGGCATCGTCGAGGGTGTGCTGCGGTGGGGAAACCGGGTCGCGAGCTATGCCTTCCTGCTGGTGACCGATCGCTATCCGCCGTTCAGCTTCAACTGAGCTGACGTCGCTCAGCGCCCACTGGAGCCGAAGCCGCCCGCGGCCCGCGCGCTGGCGGCGAGCTCGATCGCCTCGACCGGGTCGGCGCCGGCGAAGGGCGTCACGAGGAGCTGGGCGATGCGGTCACCGGGATTCACCTCGAAGGCGTGCTCGCGGTCCGTGTTCAAGAGCAGCACCCGGATCTCGCCCCGATATCCCGAATCGATCAGCCCGGGCGAGTTCACGAGGGCGATGCCGTATCGAGCCGCGAGCCCGGAGCGTGGCAGCACCAGGCCGGCATGGCCCGAGGGAATCTCCACTGCGATGCCCGTACCGACGTCGGTCCTCTCCCCCGCCGCGATCCTCGCCGGCTCGGCGGCGTGAAGGTCGAGGCCCGCGTCGCCGTCGTGAGCGCGGCTGGGAAGCCGCGCACCTTCCCGAAGCAGACTGACGCGGAGCTCCACGAGCTGCAGCGTAGACCGGCGCTAGGCGTCTCCGTTGGGCTCCGAGCCGGGCCCGAGGCCGTTTCGCGCAAAGTCCGCGAACCGGTGCACGTGTGCAGCCGGGACTCGGGCTCGGACCACGACTCCCTCCGCACGGTCCTCGCGCTCGAGGTCGCCGGCCACCTTGTGAAGCTCGGCAAGAGCGGCACCCTCTGAATAGGGAAGCAGCAACTCCATCGGCCGCAGAGTCTCGTCGAACGCCGCCTCGATCCGGTCCTGTAGCTCGTCGAGGCCCTCCCCGCTCGCCGCCGAGATCGAGGTCGCCGCCGGCTCGCGGATCGTCAGCTCGCGGGCCTCGTCCGCATCCAGGAGGTCGACCTTGTTGAAGACCAGCAGACGCGGCGCCGCCCCCGCCCCGATCTCCTCCAGCACCGAGTCGACGGCGGCGATTGACTCACGGCGCTGGAGCTCGGGCTCGGAGGCGTCCACGAGGTGGACGATAAGGTCGGCGAGCACGGTCTCCTCGAGGGTCGCCTTGAAGGCCTCGACCAGCTGGTGCGGGAGCTTGCGGATGAATCCGACCGTGTCGGTGACGAGGTACTGGCGGCCGTGGTGGCGGTAGGCGCGCGTGGTCGGGTCGACCGTCTGGAAGAGCCTCTCCCCCACCCCGACCGCCGCCCCGGTGAGCGCGTTCAGAAGGGTCGACTTGCCGGCGTTCGTGTAGCCGGCCAGAGCCACGGTGGGGAGCGCGGAGTCGCTGCGCCGCGCTCGCTGCACGTCGCGGTTTCGCTCCAGGCGCTCGAGGCGGCGGCGCAGGTTCGAGATCCGGTCGCGGGCCAGGCGGCGGTCGGTCTCGATCTGGGTCTCTCCCGGTCCGCGGGTTCCGATTCCGCCGCCGAGCCGCTCGAGGTGGGTCCAAAGCCCGCGCATGCGCGCAAGGTTGTACTCGAGCTGCGCCAGCTCGACCTGGAGCTTTCCCTCCGCGCTGTGGGCATGGTCGGCGAAGATGTCGAGGATCACGGCGGTGCGGTCGATCACCGGCACACCGAGCGCCGCTTCGAGGTTCCGCTCCTGGCGCGGGACCAGCTCGTCGTCACAGGCGACCAGATTGGCGTCGCTGCGGGCGATCTCCGACTTCAGCTCAGCCAGCTTGCCGCGACCCAGGTAGCGGTCTGGGTCCGGCCTGGGGCGGACCTGCACCAGCTCGCCGGCGGTGGCCACGCCCGCCGTGCGCAGGAGCTCCTTGAGCTCGGCGAGGGCATCACCGTTGCCCGGCGCGGCGGGCATGGCCCCGATCGCGAGCGCACGCTGGCGCGCACGGGGGTTCTCCACGCCTGCCCCGCCGGCTCCGTAATGGGTTTCCGTTGTGCGGCCTTGGCGCGTTCGCTGCACTCGACCAAGTGTAGGTGGCCAGCCACCGGGCACGGGATGCGGCCTCGGCGCGGCCGGGATAGGCTTGCGCTCGAATGAAGGTCTTCGTCACCGGAGGGACCGGGTTCATCGGCGGTCACGTGGTTCGCGATCTGCGCCAGCGCGGAGACGACGTGCGCGCGCTGGTCCGCAACCCGGACAAGGGTGGCCCACTCACCGAGCTCGGCTGCGAGCTCACTCCCGGTGCGCTCTCCGACAAGGATGCGATCCGGGCCGGGATGGAGGGCTGTGACGCGGCAATCCACGGGGCCGCGATGTATGAGGTCGGGATCCCGCAGTCGCAGCATCGAGCGATGTACGAGGCGAACGTGATCGGGACCGAGAACGTGCTGCGCTCGGCCCTGGAGGCCAAGCTCCCCAGGGTCGTCTACATCTCGACCGTCGGCGCCTTCGGCAACACCAAGCGCCAAGTCGTCGACGAGACATACGAGCACCCCGGCACCGGTTTCACGTCCTATTACGAGGAAACCAAGCTCGAGGCCCACCGTCTCGCGAAGCGCCTGATCGCCGAGGAAGGCCTGCAGTGCGTGATCGTTCAGCCGGGTGGTGTCTATGGCCCCGACGACCACTCTCCGCTAGGCCGTCAGATGGACCAGTTCCTGGCCGGCCGGATGCCGCTGATCGCGTTCCCCGACCTCGGCTTCAACATGGTCCACGTCGACGACGTCGCCGCCGGCGTCCTGCTGGCGCTCGACAAGGGGAAGGCCGGCGAGTCCTACGTCCTCGGTGGTCAGATCACGACCATGCGCGAGCTGATCCAGACCCTGGCACGGGTGGCGGACAAGAAGGCGCCACAGCGCGCGCTCCCGACCGGCCTGATGAAGGCGATGACTCCCCTGGGGCCGATCGTCGGCAAGGTGATGAACCAGGGGCCGAACCTGCGCGAGCTGATCAGCTCGGCCGACAACGTGACGTTCTGGGCCAAGCACGACAAGGCGATGGCCCAGCTCGGCTACTCCCCGCGCGGGCTGGAGCAGGGCCTGCGCGACACGCTCGAGGCCGAGGGCAGGCTGCCCTCTCGCGACATCGGCGGCTGCGCCGCCTGCGCCCCACTAGGCCGGCTCAGTGGGTGACGCTGGTCTTGACCAGCTTGCGCTCCGACTCGCTCACGGGCCCCTTCTCCTCAAGCGTCTTGATCGCCTCGGCGATATCGACATGGAGCTTGTCGACCAGCGAGCGGCTGAGGTTGAGCTTGACCAGGGCCCGCATCATCTTCACGTCCTGGGCGTTCGGCGGCATCGTGTAGGCAGGGACCATCCAGCCGCGCTCGGCGGCCAGCTGGAAGGCGATGTCGAACTCGTCGTAGGGATGCTCCTCGGCGAGGTTGAAGGCGACCAGCGGCAGCGTCTCCTCGCCCTTCCCGATGATCTGGAACTTCCCGATGCCCTCGATGTCCTTGGCCAGTGACTCCGCGTTGTCCTGCATGATCTCCATGATCCTGCGGTAGCCCGCCTTGCCGAAGCGAACGAAGTTGTAGTACTGGGCGAGGACCATCGAGGAGCCGGTCGAGAAGTTGAGGGTGAAGGTCGCGTCGGTCTTGCCCAGGTAGTTCTCGTAGAAGACCAGGTCCTCGGCGAGATCGGACTTCTCCCGGAAGATCAGCCAGCCGATCCCGGGGTAGACGAGGCCGAACTTGTGACCGGAGGCGTTGATCGAGCGCACCTGCTCGAGGCGGAAATCCCACTCTGAGTGCGGATAGAGGAACGGCCAGACGAAGGCGCCGCTGGCACCGTCGATGTGGAGGGGGACGTCGAGGCCCTTCTTCTCCTTCAGCTCGACCAGGAGGTCGTTGATCCCCACGACGTCATCGGCGTGGCCGGTGAAGGTGGTGCCGACCACCGCCGCGACGCCGATCGTGTTCTCGTCGACGTGCGGCTCGATGTCCTCGGGGCCGATCGTGTACTTGCCCGCCTGCAGGGGCACGATCCGCGGCTCCACGTCGAAGTAGCGGCAGAACTTCTCCCAGACGACGTGGACGTCGCCGCCGAAGACGAGGTTCGGGCTGTCGGTGGACTTGCCATCGGCCTCGCGGCGCTCGCGCCACTTCCACTTCAGCGACAGGGCTCCGAGCATGATCGCCTCTGACGAGCCCTGGGTGCTGGTGCCGGTGGTCTCGCCGGGGGCGTGAAAGAGCTCCGCCAGCATCCTGATGCAGCGCTGCTGGATCTCGAAGGTCTGGGGGTACTCCGCGTGGTCGATGAAGTTGCGGTGGAGGTTCCTGTCGATCACCATCCGCGCCTCGGGCTCCATCCAGGTGGTGACGAAGGTGGCCAGGTTGCGCTCCGGAATGCCCTCCACGGCGAGCTCCTCTTCGACCAGTCGCATCGCGGCGATCGGCGTCATCGGGTCCTCCGGGATCGCGTGATCTGGAGCACCCTCTGTTATCCACGCGCCGACCGTCTGGAGAGCATCCCGTGCGAGGTCCATTCAAAATCCTCCTGATCTCGGCCCGGCCGATCTGGCTGTGCCTGGATAGACACAGATCAAATCACGCCTGCTGGAGATCGCATCGCCCAACCAGGGCGAATGTGAAGGTGTGTGGCCTCACGGCTCGCCCCGTCACTATGTGGCGGTGTACCGCTGGATCGACCACACCGGAGAGCTCGAGATCGAGATCGAGGCCGCCAGCGAGCGAGCCCTGTTCGAGGAGGCGCTGGTGGCTTTCGGCGATCTGCTGTCCGAGCGAGCGGGCGAGCACGACCCAGACGGCGAGCTCGCTCGATACGAGATCAGCACCAGCGCGCCCGACCACGCCACGCTCCTGGCCGAGTGGCTCAGCGAGCTCGCCTACCTGGCTGAGGCCGAGGGATTCGTCCCCACCGCCGCCGAGCGCCTGGAGCTCGCGGACACGGCGCTGGACGCGACTGTGATCGGGCGCAAGGCATCCCCTCCCCACCTGGTCAAGGCGGTCACCTACCATCGACTGGGTATATGGGAACAAGACAACACTTGGCGCGCGCGGGTCATCCTTGACGTCTAGGCCCGCATCGACCGGGTAAGACGCCACAAACCCCAAAGGCTCGCGCGCGCCCTCCCACCGAAGAGGACGATGACCGAGCTGCGACAGCTGGACGAGACGCTCTGGGAGATCCCCGCCAGCGCCGACCCGCGGATGCGGGTTCCCGCTCGTGTGTTCGCCGATCGGGAGCTACTGGAGGCAATCCGCACCGATCACTCGCTGGAGCAGCTTCAGAACGTCGCCACCCTTCCCGGGGTCGTCGGAGCCGCACTGGCAATGCCCGACATCCACCAGGGCTATGGCTTCCCGGTCGGGGGCCTGGCCGCCACCGAGCCGTCCCACGGAGTCGTCTCTCCGGGCGGAGTTGGCTACGACATCAACTGTGGCGTGCGACTGCTGGTGGCGGCGATCCCCGCCGAGGAGCTCGGCGAGCGCAAGGAGTCGCTGGTCCATGAGATCTCACGCCTGGCGCCGGCCGGGACCGGGCGCGAGGCGGCCCTACAGCTGAAGGGTGCGGCGCTCGACCGCGTGCTGCGCGAGGGCCCAGCGGCTCTGTTGGAGCTGCGGGGGATCGGGGCTGAAGACGACGTCGAGCGCACCGAGTCACACGGACGGCTCGCTGACGCCAACCCCGACGTCGTCTCCGAGCGAGCGCGCCAACGCGGCTCCGGGCAGCTCGGCACGGTTGGATCGGGCAATCACTTCATCGAGGTTCAGCGGGTCGAGCGCCTGTTCGACCAGCAGGCTGCCCGGGCCTACGGCCTCGAGCCGGGCCGCGTCACCTTCCTCATCCACTCCGGCTCGCGCGGCCTCGGCCACCAGGTCTGCACCGACTACGTCAAACGCATGGACGCGGCCGTCGCGAGATACGGGATCGAGCTCCCCGACCGCCAGCTCGCCTGCGCGCCACTTTCGGCGCCCGAAGCCCGGGACTACCTTGGGGCCATGGCCGCGGCGGCCAACTATGCCTGGGCGAATCGCGCCGCGCTCGCGCACTCGGTGCGCGAGGCGATCCGGACCGTGCTGGGCGACCAGGTTGCGGACCAAACGCGCCAGGTCTATGACGTGGCCCACAACGTCGCCAAGCTCGAGCCCTACGGCGGCAGGGAGCTGTGCGTGCATCGAAAGGGTGCCACCCGCGCCTTCCCGCCCGGCCACCCCGAGATCCCCCCCGACTACCGGGAGGTCGGCCAGCCCGTGTTCATCCCCGGCTCGATGGGCACCTCCAGCTTCGTGCTCGCCGGGCGCCAGGGGTCGATGGAGCGCTCATTCGGGACCACTTGTCACGGCGCCGGACGCCGGATGAGCCGCACCCGGGCCCGCAAGCAGGTCAAGGGCGCAGAGCTGCGCCGCCAGCTCGAGGCGGACGGCATCACGGTGCGCTGCCCGTCCAATCGGGGCCTGAGCGAGGAGGCCCCGTTCGCCTACAAGGACGTGGAGGCAGTCGTGGACGTGGTCGAGCGAGCCGGTCTCGCGGCCCGGGTCGCCCAGCTGCGCCCCATCGGCGTGGTCAAGGGTTGAGGTCAGGCGCCGGCCCGGATCCACCGATGGCCGAATTTCGATCCCATGTGAATCGCAATTCGGCCATCAGCGCAGTTGGTGGGTTCCGGACCGCTGGTCCAGGATCGCCTCGGCCTCGATCTCGACCTTCCAGCGCGGGTCGAGAAATCCACGCACGACGACCATGGTCGAGACGGGCCGTACCTCCCCGAACAGCGACGCGTGCGCGCGGGCGACGGGCTCGCCGTCACCGGCCGCGGTCAGGAAGATTCGGGTGCGAACCACGTGCTCGGCCCCGGCCCCCAGCTCGCCAAGGGCCCCGAGGATGATCTCGAAGCAGCGACGGGCCTGGGCCTCGGGATCGGGGTCGCAGGAGCCGTCGGGCCAGATCGGCGCGGTTCCGGAGACGAGCACGCGGTCACCGGCCCGCAGGGCGCGGCAAATGCCCACCTTGGGCTCCCAGGGGGAACCGGACGACACGTGGGTGCGCTCCGCCACGCCAGGATGTTATGCACCGCCTCCCGGCAACGCGGGGCTTTGGCGCGAGCGGGTAGGCCGCTAGGCCGGCGCGTCCGCTGTCCGGCGCGGCGCCGGCATCAGCGCCACGGCCACGATCACGGCGACGAAGGCGAGGCAGCGCGCCACAACGTCCACTGGGCCGTTGCCCACCGGGTCGCCGAAGACGAGGATGCCGCCGGCCACCGAAGCGCAGTTCGCGGCCACCGCGGTGATCGCGATCACGGGAATCGCGTCGCCCAGCTGCAGCCCGCGAGCCAACCCGAAGAAGGCGCCAATCCCGGCCAGCAGCGCGGCCAGGGTCCAGGGGCTGACGATGCTCAGCAGATCACCCGGGACGGTCCCGGTCAGGGCCTTGACCGAGACGTTGGCCACGCCGAGCAGAAGCCCCGCGGCGACGGCCAACAGCGGCCCGCTGGAGCGTCGGATCGAGCCGGCGCTTCCGTGCAGGAGGAGCAATGCCCCGATTCCCACGGCGCCGGCCTCGAACGAGATCATCGCGGCGGTCGAGTAGTTGGCGCTGTTCTCGGCGGCCCCGGCCGAGGTCGCGGCGAGCAACGCCAAGCCGACCGCACACAGACCGAGCCCAAGCCATTCTCGAGGTCCCACGCGGACGCCGAACCAACGCTCGGCGAGCCAGGCCAGCACCACCAAGCCGCCGGAGATCGTGGTCTCCACGAGCGAGATCGGCGCCACTGCCAACGCCGCGACATGCAGGCTCCAGGCGCCGACGGCGACCGCGAAGCCGATCGCCCACCACCGGGAGCGAAACAGCGCCGCCCCGCTTTGAAGCGGCGCGCTCAGTCGCACCGCCGGCGCCGCCACCGCGCCCCGATGCTTGCAGAGCATCGCCACGTTGGTGGCCACCGCGCAGGCCAGCGCCAGCAGTGTTCCAAGTTGAAGCATCCCTGTGTAAATCGGCCAGTCCCGACCCGGCTTGAGAAATCGCGACCCTAGTGGACACGACTAAAGAGAAGATTGAGAAACCGTTAAGCCAGGTGCTCGCGCAGCCGGGTCATCGCCTCGGCGAGGCGATCGTCGGGCGTGGTCAGCGAGATGCGGAAGTATCCCTCGCCGCTCGGCCCGTACATCGATCCAGGCGACACGACCACGGCGGCCTCCTCCAGCACGAGCTCGGCGAACGAGACCGAGGTTTGACCATCGGGCACCGGCGCCCAAATGTAGATCGTCCCTTTGGGCGGCTCCACGCGGACGCCGATCTCGAGCAGTGCCTCGACCACGAGGTCGCGGCGCCGAGCGTACACCGCGTTGGTCTCCTCGAGTGGCCCGCGCGGGCCGGTGAGCGCCGCCGCGCCGGCCAGCTGCACGGCCTCGAACAGGCCCGAGTCGACGTTCGTCTTCAGGCGCCAGTAGGAGCCGATGGCGTCGGCGTTGCCCAGCACCGCCGCGCAGCGCCAGCCGGTCATGTTGAACCCCTTGGAGAGCGAGAAGACCTCGATCCCCACCTCCTTGGCGCCCGGGGTGGCCAAGAAGCTGGGGGCCACGTAGCCGTCGTAGGTGGTCTCGGAATAGGCGTTGTCGTGGACGACCAGGATCTGGTGCTCGCGCGCGAGCTCGACGACGCGCTCGAAGAAGCCGTCGGGGACGACCGCACCGGTGGGATTGTTGGGGTAGTTGAGGAACAGCAGGCGGGCGCGGGCGAGCGCTTCACGCGGGATCGCCTCCAGGTCGGGCACGAAGCCCAGCTCCGGGCGCAGCGGCGCCAGCACCGCCTCCGCCCCGGCAAGCGCGGGACCGGCCGTGTACACGGGATAGCCCGGATCGGCCGCCAGCGCGGCATCGCCCGGATCGAGGAAGGTGAAACACAGGTGGTAGATGCACTCCTTGGCGCCGATCGCCGGCATCACCTCGGTATCGGGATCGATCTCCACCCCGAAGCGCTCGTCGTAGAAACCCGCGCAGGCCTGGCGAAACTCCTCGCGGCCGCGATTGCTGGGATAGGTCTGGTTGGCGGGATCGGCAACCGCGATCTGCATCGCCTCGACGATGTGCGGGTAGGTCGGGCGGTCGGGGTCGCCGATCCCCAGGCTGATCACGTCGATGCCCGCCTGGCGCTTGTCGGCCACCCGCCGCTCCAGCTCGGCAAACATGTAGGCGGGCACGGCCTCGAGCCGCCGCGAGGGCTCGGTCAGGGCGCGCTTCTCGGTCTCGGACGTCGGCACCGAAGGGCCAAGGGTAGGCGCCCGCGGGGCGGTGCGGGCTTACGCCTCGTGCAGATTGCGCACGAGCTCCGGCGAAAGCTCGCCCGCGAACAGCGGCTCGGCCGTGCCCGTGAGCCGCACCTCGAGATCGTCTCCCACCTCCACCGTGAGCTCTCCTCCATCGAGTCGAACCTCGATCGGGCTGGGTGCGCCGCCCACGACGGCGGCGACCGCGGCGCCGCTTGCCCCCGTTCCGGAGGAGAGCGTCTCCCCTACGCCGCGCTCGAAGATTCGCGCCCTCACGGTCGAGCCGTCGACCCGGATGAAGGACACGTTGGTGCGGTTCGGGAACAGCTCGTGGTGCTCGATCTGGGGGCCGAGTCCAGCAAGGTCGAGCTCCTCGATCCGGTCGCCGGCCTCGATCACGCACTGCGGATTGCCGATCGAGACGTGCTGGAAGCCCCACTCCCGCCCGCCGGCGGTCAGGGTTCCCGTGCCGTCCGCGCCGCCGGAGGGAAAGCTGTCGGAGGTCAATGACGCCCTGCCCATCGCCAGGCTGGCGGTCGTCGGCGAGATGATCGTGGGGCGGATATCGCCCGCCTTGGTCAGGATCGAGAACTCGTCCTCTCCGGTCCACCCCGCACGCCGCAGATACAGCGCCGCCTGCCGGGCGCCGTTGCCCGAGAGCTCAGCCTCCGAGCCGTCGCGGTTGAAGATGCGCAGCTCGGCGACATGGCCCGACTTCTCGGGTCGCGAGAGCAGCAGGATCCCGTCGGACCCGAGCCCGAAGTGGGGCGCGCACAGGCGGCGCACGCGTTCCGCCGTCAACTCCCACGGGAGCTCGTCCCGCTCCACGATCACGTAGTCGTTACCCAGCGCCTGCCATTTCTCGAACCTCATTCCGTGGCCTGGGCGGCGGCCAGCGCCTGGTCCCGCGTGTCGAAAATCCGCATGCGGACGATCTTGCCGCCGGACAGCTCCACCAGCTGCCACTGCACGAGCTCGATCTCCAGGCCGCTGAACCTGCCCCGGCCGCGATGGACGGTCTTTGTGACCACCTGTTCCTCGACCGTCTGGTAGTCGGAGCTCGTGAGGCTGTACGAATCGAAGGCGGCCAACCAGGCGGCCCACAGGTCGATCCAGCCCTGGGCGCCGATGAACACGCGTCCCTCGATCAGGGGTTGATCTCCGATGAACTCGACCACCACGTCCTGGTCGACCGATTCGGCGAACTCCCGGCTCAGGTCGCCAAGCTCGGTGGTCAGCGCGACGGTATTCGAGCTCTCCAGCGCGTTACGCAGGGTCACGAAGTCGTAACGCACGAAGATCGAATTGATCCGCTGCACGATCTCGACGTTCCGCTCCGGCACCCGGAGTGAGTATTTCAGGCGTCGGCCATGGCGACGATCTCTTCGGCCACCTCACCGTCGGTGCGGCCGCTGCGATCGATCAGCTGGACCCCCGGCATCTTCCGCATCCAGGTGACCTGACGCCGCGCGTACGCCCGGTGGGAGCGCTTCACCGCATCGCTGTCGCCGCGGAGCAGCTCGTCGAAGCCCAGCGCGGCGCGCGCGGTGCGTGACGCTCCAGCGGCGGCGGCCCGGCGAACCTCGTCCTCGGCGCCGGCGGCGATCATCTCGTCCACTCGCGCATCGATTCGCCGCGCCAGCTCGTCGCGATCGATCGTCAAGCCGACGAGGATCGTGGGTCGTCGGAGCTTCGCCGTCCAAAGCTGCTCGCTTCCGAGCGGCGGATCGATCCCGGCGCGCTGCAGCTCGAGCATCCGGGCGATCCGCTTGCCGTCTCTCGGATGCACCGTGGCCGCGACGTCTGGATCGAGCTCGCCGTGCAGGGCCTCGGGTCCGCGCTCGGCGATCTCGTGCTCCACGTCGCTGCGTATCTCGGGCGGCACCGGCGGCCTCAGCTCCAGGTCGGCGAGCGCCGCGCGCAGATAGAGGCCGGTCCCGCCGACGACGATCGGTCGGCGCCCCTCAGCCAGAAGCTGGTCGATCTCCGCGTGCGCCAGGGTCGCGAAGCGCCCGGCGCTGAACTCTCCCTGCACCTCGACGAACCCGACCAGCCGGTGCTCCAGCCGGGACCGCTCCTCGGGGGTCGCCACGCCGCTGAGCGTCTCGAGCCCTCGGTAGACCTGAAGCGCATCGCAGGAGACCGCCACCGGGTCCTCGCCGCGCTGGCGCAGAAGATCGGCGACGGCGATCGCGACGGCGGTCTTCCCGACCCCGGTCGGGCCGAAGATCGCGAGGACGTTCAGCAGAACAGACGGCTTCGCGCTCGGCCCGGCATGCGCCTCACCTGAGCCTTGCGCTCAGCAACTCGTACCCGGACAGGGTGGTTGACGTGGCTCCCGTGATCTCCACCTCGACCAGCTCGCCGGGTTCCCCCGTGCCCTCGAAGTTCACCGTCTTGTTGTGATCGGTGCGCCCCCTTAGCCTCGATGGGTCGGTACGGCTGGGTCCCTCCACCAGCACCTCCATGGTTCGCCCCACGAAGCGCTGGGCGCGCTCGCTAGCGCGGCGCTGGACCAGCTCCACCAGCCGTCCGATCCGCTCGCGCTTGACCGGATGAGGGACCTGGTCGGTCATCGTCGCCGCCTCGGTGCCCCGCCGCGGCGAGAAGACGAAGGTGAAGGCGCTGTCGTAGCCAACCTGGTCCACGACCTCCAGGGTCTCGGCGAACTCGCCCTCGGTCTCGCCCGGGAAGCCGACGATGATGTCCGTGGTCAGCGCGCAGTCCGGAACGTGCTCGCGGATCTGGGCGACGCGGTCCAGGTAACGCTCGCGGTTGTAGGTACGGCGCATCGCCTTCAGGACCCGGCTGGAGCCCGACTGCAGCGGCAGGTGGATGTGCTCGCAAAGGGCGGGCAGCTCCGCGTGGGCGCGGATCACGTCCGCGCGGATGTCCTTCGGATGCGGACTCGTATAGCGGATCCGCTCGATGCCCTCGACGGCGTCCACGCGTCCAAGCAGATCGGCGAACGTGATCCGCGCCTCCTTCGGCAGGTCGCGCCCATAGCTGTTCACGTTCTGGCCCAACAGCGTCACCTCGCAAACGCCGTCCGCGGCCAGGCCCTCGATCTCCGCGATCAGCTCTCCTGGGCGGCGGCTCACCTCGCGGCCGCGGGTCTGGGGAACGATGCAGTAGGAGCAGACACAGTTGCAGCCCACGGAGATCTGGACCCACGCCTGGAACTCTCGCCCTCGCTTTGCCGGCAGGTGCCCCGAGAAGTCCTCGAACTCGAAATATCCCTGTGCGGTCAGCGAGTCTTGGGTCAGGAACTCGGCAAGCCGGTGGATCTGCCCGGGCCCGAATGCCACGTCCACGAATGGGAAGCGCTCGAACACCTCGTCCTTGACCGACTGCGCCCAGCAGCCGCCGACGCCCACCAATCGCTCGGGATACTCCGACTTCAGCCGCTTCGCCTCGCCCAGGTGGGCGACGAAGCGGTTGTCGGCCGACTCCCGAATCGAGCAGGTGTTGAAGAGGATCAGGTCGGCGGCCGAGCGCTCCGTCACCTCCTGGTAGCCGAGCGAGTCCAGCATCCCCTTCATCCGCTCGGAGTCGTGCTCGTTCATCTGGCAGCCGAACGTGGTGACGTGGTACGTCGCCATGGCCAGAGGGTAGCGGCGCAATGTGGTGGCGAGCGAATGGCGCTTTAGTCGCGCATAGGGCGAGTTATGCGCCAGCCCGCTATTTGATTGTCAGCGTGCCTTCCATGCCGGCCTGACGGTGGCCGTCGACGCTGCAGTAGAACGTGTACGAGCCCGGTTTCAGGTTCTCCGAGAGCGACGTGTTGGCCTGGGCGATCGTGTCGCTGCAGCCGATTTGCTGCCCGCTCGACTCGAGGCAGACGTCGTGCGTGATGGCGGAGGGATTGTCGAAGTCGATCGTCACCTGGCCCATCTTGCCGCTCAGCTGATCCGTGTCGTAGGCAATCGCGTTGGTGTCGGCGGCCAGCTTCAGGGTGGTCGGCTTGCCCTCCGACGCCCCGCCGCCGGTCGTCGTCGTGGGCGTGGTGGTGGTGCCGGTCGTCGTCGCTTCACTCGGGGCCGGCTCGGTGGCGGCGGCCTCAGCGTGCTCGGCGTCCCGCTTGCGCTGCTCTTCCCGGGCGTTCAGAACGCCGAATGTGGTCGTGCCGCCAACCAGAACCACGAAGTAGCCCACCACCCCCAGGAGCACCATGCGGCTGGGCGGAAAGCGCTCGTCGCGGAGCCCGACCGCCGACAGGGCGAGCGCCGACAGCACGAGCGCGATCCCGAAGACGTAGAAGAGGGTCTCTTCCATGCGGATCGGATCCTAATCACACCGCCGGCTTCGCACTGGGCATCCGTGCGGAGTCGGAGCCGGCGGGTCAGCTCGGGCCCAGTGAGGCCCCACTAGCTCGCGTACGAAGTCGAGCGGCTCTCGCGGATCACGGTGATCTTGATCTGCCCCGGGTACTCCATCTCCTTCTCGATCGCGCCTGCGATCTCGTGCGAGATCAGGACGGCTTGCTCGTCGTCGATCTTGCCTGGATCCACGATCACCCTGATTTCCCGGCCGGCGCGCATGGCGTAGACCCGCTCCACCCCGCCGTAGCGTGAGGCGATCCCCTCCAGGTCCCGGAGGCGCTCGACGTATTCCTCCAGCGAGTCGCCGCGGGCCCCGGGGCGGGCGCCCGAGAGCGCGTCCGCGGTCTGGACGATGACCGCCTCGACGGTGCGCTGCTCGGCCTCGTTGTGGTGGGCCTCCATCGCGTGGGCGACCGCCTCGGGCTCGCCGTGGCGCCGGGCCAGATTGGCACCCACCGCTGCGTGCGGTCCCTCGACCTCGTGGGTAACCGCCTTGCCGATGTCGTGGAGCAGGGCGGCGCGGCGGGCGGTCTCCACCGACGCCCCGAGCTCGGCCGCGATCAGCCCGGCTAGGTGCGAGCACTCGACCAGATGGTCGAGCACGTTCTGCCCGTAGCTGGTGCGGAACTTGAGCTGACCCAGCAGCCGGATGAGCTCAGGGTCGAGACCGTGTACCCGGGCCTCGAGGGCGGCACGCTCCCCCTCCTCGGTGATCCGCTCCTCGATCTCCGCATGCGCGTGCCCGTAGGTCTCCTCGATCAGCGCCGGATTGATCCGCCCGTCGGCGATCAGCCGCTCCATGGTCAGGCGGGCGATCTCGCGGCGTACTCCATCGAAGCTCGACAGCACGACGGCGGAGGGCGTCTCGTCGATGATCACGTCGACGCCCGTGAGCTTCTCGATCGCTCTGATGTTGCGGCCGTCGCGGCCGATGATTCGACCCTTCATCTCGTCGCTCGGCAGCTCGATCAGCCGGGTCGTGCTGTCGCTGGCGTGACGGGCGGCCAGCCGCTGCATCGCCACCGAGAGGATGTTGCGGGCCCGGCGCTCCGCCTCCCGTTTGGTCTCCGCTTCGATCTCCTGCAGCCTCAGGCCGGCCTGATGGCGAGCTTCCTGCTCCACATCGGCCAGCAGCAGCTGCTTCGCCTGCGTGGCGCTCAGCCCCGAGATTCGCTCCAGCTCGCGCCGCTGGACGCGCTTGGCGCGCTTCAGCTCCTCGGACTGCTGGGCGATGTTGCGCTCCCGATCCTCCAGTGCCTGAAGCCGCCGCTCCAGGTCGCCGCGCCGAAGCTCCAGCGACTCCGTCTCTCGCAGGGCGCGTTCCTCCATCCGCGCGATCTCTGCCCGGCGCGCCTGGAGCTCGTCCGGCGTCGAGCCTGCGGCGCTCTCGCGTGCCGCGCCGGTGTCCTCGGTCGCAGGCTCGTGCCGCCGCCAGGGTTGCAACCGCGCGCGTATCTCCATTGCCACCTCTCCCTTCCGGGGGGTTCGCTCGCTTGTCGATCAGACGCCGCCGTCAACCGACGGGCCTGCGACCGGCGGTGCCGGAGACACAGTTAGCCGCTATCGCCCTGAGGGGGCGCCTGCGTCAGGCGCGAAGCCCCCCGCTGCCGAGAGTTCGTGAAGTCGCTTGCATTGTCAGTATCAAAAGCCTGAAACAGCTAATCGTTCATGTCTTCAGGCGACCAACGGTCGCTTCCATGGATCGTAGACAGGCGACCCGCATCTGGCAAGTGAGATGGTGGATCGCTGGCCGGCGCGGGCAGGCATGTGCAGTCCGCGCCTAGGCGGCCTGGCGAGCGGCCAGGCGGATCGCCTCGTAGGCGATCTCGTACTCGTATCCGCGCCTGGTCAGGTAGCCGAGCGCACGTGCCCGATCGGCGTCCTTCCCAAGGGGTTGGCCCCTGCCGGCTAGCAGGTCCCTTGCCCGACCGACCTGGGCGTCGTGCGAGTCCCCCTCCACTGCAGCCGCGGCCAGCGAGGGCGATACCCCGCGCGCCAGCAGAGCCTCGCGAATCCGCTCGGCGCCCCAGCCGCGCAGCTCGCGCTTGTCCTCGGCGTAGCGCCGGGCAAAGCGTTGGTCGTCGAGCTCGCCCACCTCGGTCAGGCGATTGATCGCCGCCTCGATCTCCGCGGCACCGTAGCCCCGTCTCTCGAGCCAGGCGGTCAGCTCGGCGCTAGTCCGCTCCCTGTGGCGCAGCGCAGCAAGCGCGACCTCGAAAGCGTCTGAGGTGGGGTCCGCCATCAGTCACCTCTCGCCTAAGCTGCCTTCCGCTCGGGCTCCTGCGCCTCCGCCCCTGCGTCGGGTATCGGTGTGGGCTCGCTGGGCTCGGCGGACTGCTCGAACCCGAGGGCCTCGAACAGCTTCGCCTGGATCTCGCCCGCCACCTCGGGGTTCTCGGCCAGGTACTGCTTGGTGTTGTTGCGACCTTGACCGAGCCGCAACTCGCCGTAGGAGAAGAACGAGCCGGACTTCTGCACCAGGTCGTGATCGAGCGCGAGGTCGAGCAGGCAACCCTCGCTGGAGATCCCGGTTCCGTACTCGATGTCGAACTCGGCCTGGCGGAAGGGGGCCGCGACCTTGTTCTTGACCACCTTCACCCGGACCCGGTTGCCGACCGCCTCGGTGCCCTCCTTGAGGGTCTCGATGCGCCGGATGTCGAGCCGCTGCGAGGAGTAGAACTTCAGCGCCCGCCCCCCGGGCTGGGTCTCTGGGCTTCCGAACTGGACGCCGATCTTCTCGCGGATCTGGTTGGTGAACACGCAGACGGTGTTGGCTCGGCTGAGGTTGCCGGCCAGCTTGCGGAGTGCCTGCGACATCAGCCGCGCCTGGAGGCCGACCTGGACCTCCCCCATCTGGCCCTCGAGCTCGACCCGCGGCGTCAGCGCCGCCACCGAGTCGATTGCGACCAGGTCCACCGCCCCGGAGCGGACCAGGACGTCGACGATCTCCAGCGCCTGCTCGCCGTAGTCGGGCTGCGAGACGAGCAGCTCGTCGACGTCGACGCCGATTCGCTTGGCGTAGATCGGGTCGATCGCGTGCTCGGTGTCGATGAAGGCGCAGATCCCGCCCACCGCCTGCGCCTCGGCGATGATGTGGTAGACGAGCGTCGTCTTGCCGGAGGACTCGGGGCCGAAGATCTCGACGATCCGCCCCCGCGGCACCCCGCCGACGCCGAGAGCAAGGTCCAGGGAGAGCGCGCCGGTGGAGATCGCCTCGACCTGGATCGCGCTCTTGTCGCCGAGCCGCATCAGCGACCCCTGGCCGAACTCACGCTCGATGTGGGTCTTGGCGGCCTGCAGGGCCGCGTCCTTGGCCTTCGCCTCCTTGGCGTCGGCGCCGTTCTTTGAGGCGCTCGAGGAACGCGGGGTCGTCTTCTTCTCGTCTGCCATATCAAGTCACCTTTCTTTCGCCTCGCCGGCGAACGCCAGAGTCAACCGTGCCCATCGGACGGCAATTCGAGTGCTTCCAGCGACACGTACTCGGCGCCCGTCGGTCGCAGGAGCGAGCGGTAGAGGGTCATCCGGACGGCGCCGAAGGGCTCACAGAGCTCCGCCGGCAGGGCTTTCGGGGGCTTCTCGACCAGCATGGGACGGCCTCGGCGGCGCCCTCGCCGCTCGGAGGGAGTGCGCTTGGAGGGCTTGACCCGTGCAACGGTCACGTGCGACCAGAACGGCCGCTTCTCGGGCTTGTAGAAGCGTTCTGACTCGAGCCGGTCGGAGAGCTCGGCCTGGAGCGCCACGGCGCCCTCGCCCTCGGCGTCCACGGCGAACAGACGGGGGCGGTTCCGCGGAACCGGTACCGGGTCCTGGGCGAGGCGAAGCTCCGCCGGTCGCGGCTCGACCCCGCGCACGACTGCGGCGATCCGCTCGATGTCGCGCTCCCGTTGGTAGGCGAGGAAGCACAGCGTCACGTGCAGCGCCTGGGGGGCGATCGGGCGCAGGGCCGGATCGCCGAGCGCCTCGCGCTGCCACGCGACCAGGCCGTCACGCACCCGCTCCGGCAGGTCGAGCGCCACGAACAACCGTGCCCGGGGGCTCTTCAGCCGCTCCTTGGTCACCGGCCGGACGCTACGGACCCACTAGTGACGGAACAAGCCTCATCTGTGAACAATCTAGAGTCCACCCGTGCCCGTGCCGAGCGATCTGCCCCAGGTCGACGGTGTCGAGCACCGCTTCCTCGACGCGAACGGGGTGCGAATCCACGTCGCCGAGGCCGGGCCGGGCGGCTCCACGCGGCCGCCGATCCTGCTGCTGCACGGCTGGCCACAGCACTGGTACATGTGGCGACGGGTGATCGCCGCCCTGCGGGACGACTACCGGTTGATCGCTCCTGACCTGCGGGGGTCCGGCTGGAGCGAAGCGCCGGGACACGGCTACGACGGCGAGACCTTCGCCGCCGACCAGGTCGCGCTGCTGGATCTGCTCGGGATCGAGCGCGCGTACCTGATCGGTCACGACTGGGGCGGATGGACGGCGATCCTGCTCGGGCTCACCCACCCGGAGCGAGTGGAGCGGATGCTGGTGCTGGACGCGCCGCATCCGTGGCCGCGCCTCACCCCGAGGCTGCTCGCCGAAGGCTGGCGGAGCTGGTACACGTGGCTGATCGCGGCGCCCGGGCTGGGTCCCTGGCTTGTGCAGCAGAGCTGGATCGCCAAGAGCATCCTCTCGCGCGGCAACTTCGGCGGTCCGTTCACGGACGAAGAGATAGACCTGTACGTCGACCGCTTCCGGGAGCGCTCCCGCGCGCTTGCCGTGAGCCACCTGTATCGCTACTACCAGCGCGCATTTCGCGACACCGCGACCGGGAGGTGGCGCGGCCACCGGCTCACGGTGCCGACTCGGATCGTGTTCGGCGCGCACGACCGGTACGTGTCGCCCAGGCTGCTGCCCGGCTACGAGGCCCACGCCGACGACATGGAGGCCGAGCTGGTGCCCGACTCGGGCCACTTCGTGGTCGACGAGAGGCCGGATCTGGTGATCGAGCGCGCCCGCCAGCTCTTCGGCTGACGGGCGCGGTCAGGGTCCCAGCTCGGACGACTCAGACCGGGATCAGGCCATTGGGGTTGAGCACGAACTTCTTGGCGGCCCCGGAGTCGAAGTCGTCGTACCCCTGGGGCGCCTCGTCGAGTGTGATCACGGTCGCGTTGACCGCCTTGGCGATCTGCGCGCGGTCGTTGAGGATCATCTGCATCAACCCGCGGTGGTAGCGCATCACCGGGCACTGGCCGGTGGCGAACGAGTGGGACTTCGCCCAGCCGAGCCCGATCCGGATCGACAGCGAGCCCTCCTTCGCGGCGTCGTCGACCGCACCCGGATCGCCGGTCACGTAGAGGCCGGGGATCCCCAGCTTGCCCGCCGCCCGGGTGACGTCCATGATGCTGTTCAGCACCGTCGCCGGCGCCTCCTGCCCGGCGCCGCTCCCGTGCCCGCGGGCCTCGAAACCGACCGCGTCGACGGCGGCGTCAACCTCGGGGACGCCGAGGATCTGATCGATCTGGTCCTTCGGCTCGCCCTTGCTGATGTCTACCGTCTCGCAGCCGAACGAGCGCGCCTGTTCCAGCCGCTCACCGATCCGGTCGCCGACGATCACCACGGCGGCGCCCAACAGCTGGGCGGAATACGCAGCGGCCAGCCCCACCGGGCCGGCGCCCGCGATGTACACCGTCGAGCCGGCGCCGACGCCGGCCGTGTAGGCGCCGTGGAAGCCGGTCGGGAAGATGTCGGACAGCATCGTCAGGTCGAGGATCTTCTCCATCGCCTGCTCCTTGTCGGGGAACTTGAGCAGGTTCCAGTCGGCGTAGGGCACCATCACGTACTCGGCCTGGCCGCCAACCCAGCCGCCCATGTCGACATACCCGTAGGCCGACCCGGGGCGATCCGGGTTGGTGTTCAGGCAAACGCCGGTGTTTCCCTCCTTGCACTGGCGACAGCGCCCGCAGGCGATGTTGAACGGCACCGAGCACAGGTCCCCGACCTTGATGAACTCGACGCCGGGCCCTGCCTCGATCACCTCGCCGGTGATCTCGTGACCGAGGATCAGCCCCGCGGGGGCGGTCGTCCGCCCGCGCACCATGTGCTGGTCGGAGCCGCAGATGTTCGTCGAGACGATCCGCAGGATCGCCCCATGGGGGGTCTTTCGCCCAACGTTGTCCGGATGCACGCCGGGCCCGTCCTTGAGCTCGAGCTCCGGGAAGTCGATGTCTTGCACCTCGACCTTGCCCGGCTCGATGTAGGCAACGCCTCTGTTGTCGGCCATGATCTCTCTCCTCGGTTGACTCCTCCGCTAGAAGGCAGCGACGCCGGCCTCGGCGACCTCGTGGTCCTGCTCGACGCTCCCGCCGCTCACCCCAACCGCACCGACGATCTGGTCTCCCGCGGTCAGCGGGATGCCCCCGGCGAATACGATCAGTCGGCCCTGGTTTGAGGCCTCGATGCCGTAGAGGGGTTGGTTGGGCTGGGCCAGCGGCGCCAGGTCCTGGGTCGACATGTCGAAGGCCCGCGCGGTGTAGGCCTTGTTCTGGGCGATGTCGATGGAGCCCAGCCAGGCGCCGTCCATGCGGGCGAACGCGGTCAGGTTGTTGCCCGCGTCGACGACCGCGATGTTCATCGGCACGCCGATCTCGTCGGCCTTGGCGCGCGCTCCCTCGACGACGGCCTGCGCGGTGCTAAGGGTCACACTCTCCGCCACGGTCTCCTCCTTCTTGCGTCGGTTGTAGAACGAGGTCGAAGCTCCAAGAAATCCGCACCTCGCGCTTCACAGCGATCATAGGCCTCGCGGCGCGCCGACGAAGGCCGCTACGGTGCCCGCCGGGGCGACGAGAGAGCGCTACAGAGGAGCCTCGGCGCCGGTCAGCAGGATCCTCAGCATGTGAAGGCCGACCAGCGCCGAGCGCTCGCGGATGTCCTCGCGGCCGCCCGGGATCACTGGGTGCCGCGCGAGGCTTCGACCATCCGCCAGCTTGGCGCAGAAGCACACGTAGCCGACCGGCTTTTCCTTCGTGCCGCCCTCGGGCCCGGCGATTCCGGTGATCGAGACGGCGACGTCGGCGCCGAACCGCTCCAACGCGCCGTCGGCCATCGCCTCCGCGACCTCGGGCGAGACGGCGCCGTGGGCGTCGATCAGGGCGGGATCGACGCCGAGCAGCTCCGACTTTGCCTGGTTCGAATAGGCGACGACGCTGCCGGCGACGTACTTCGAGGCGCCCGGCACCCGCGTGAGGCGGGCCGCCAGCAGCCCCCCACTGCACGACTCGGCGAGGCCGACCCACCGGCCCGGCAACAGCCGGGACACCTGCTCGTCGATCGTGCTCCCATCCTCGCTGAACAGGTAGCGGCCGTGGCGCTGCCGGACCGCCGAGCGCACCGCCTCGGCGGCGGCGTCCGCCCCCTCGCGATGGCGGACGTCGACCTCCAGCTCACCGCCGCGCAGGCAGGTGGTGATCTCGAGCCCGGAGAGGTCCGTTTCCGCCTCGACCTCTCGCAAGGTCTTGGCGATCTCCGACTCGGGGATGCCCAGCAGGCGCAGCGTGTAGCCCTGGAACGGGGTCGCCCGGGCGAGCAGGGCGCGAACGGGCTCGGTCTGGAGCGCCTGGGGCCACATCACCTGAAGCTCGCGTGGCGGCCCCGGGAGCACGACCACGGTGGGACCGTCCGTGGGGACGACCAGGCCCGGCGCGGTCCCGGCCGGGTCGATGGTCACGGCGCCGCGGGGCACCATCGCCTGCTTGCGGTTCGCCTCGCGAAGCGCCTCGGGGTCGAAGCGCATCCGCCGGGCGAAGCCGGACAGGATGCGAGCGATCTTCTCCTCCATTCCCTCGTCGAGCACCAGCTCGCGGCCCGCGAACCGGGCCACCACCTCCGCCGTCAGGTCGTCGGCCGTGGGGCCGAGCCCGCCACTGGTGACGATCACCTCGACGCCCTCGGCGGCCAGGAACCGCAACGCCGCCTCGAGGTCGCCGGGGCGGTCTGGAACGCAGAGGATGTAGGCGACCTCGACGCCCAGCTCGCCGAGCCGCTCCGAGATCCAGGGGCCGTCGCGATCGCGAACGCGGCCGGCGACCACCTCCGTGCCGGTGACCACGATCCCGGCTCGAACCGGTGCGGAGCTCACGAGCGGTCGCTCATGGACAGCCCGGGCCCTGGTAGCTAGAGGCCTTCTTGACCCCGTTGGAGTCGATGTCGTAGCTGGCGGAGTCCTCCGAGCTCACCAGCTGCGACTTGCCGTCGAGCGTCAGCTTGACCGCCCCCCCACCGTCCAGGTCGAGGCGGTAGTTGTCCGCCGCGGGGAACGGCCCCTGCTCGGAGCCCGAGACCAGCGGCTGGGCGTCGATCAGCGCCTCACCTTGGCCGGTCACCAGGCAGACCTCCACATCGGCTCGGGTGACCAACGCCACGGTCACAGGCTGCGAGGAGCCCTTGCCCTTTCCCTCCCCTGATTGTGGGCTTCCTGCTTGCCCTTGCGTTGGTCGCCCCGGTTGCCGTCGTCGCCCGAGCCCCCGGTGAGGCTGAGGATCAGCAGCACGGCGACGGCGGCGACGAGGAGCGCGACGATCGCGGATGCCCTCGCGCTCCAGCCGCGGCGGGGCTCCCCGCCCGGTCGCAACCGGCGCTCGAGCACCGGTTCGCTGAATGGATAAGCCTGGTCGGCGGCCTGGGCAGCCTCCACCGTCCGGCGATACTCGTCCACGAGGGCATCGCCGTCGAGGCCGAGGAAGTGGGCGTAGGTCCGCAGGAAGCCCTTCGCATAGGCGGGCCCGGGGAGCACGTCCCACTCCTCGTTCTCGAGCGCGCGCAAGTACTTGATCCGGATCTTGGTCTGCTGCTCGACCGTGCGGATGTCGATCTTCTGGCGGGTGCGCGTTCGCTTCAGCGCCTCGCCGATCGGCAGCCCTGCTTGTTCGTCCCTGGTGGCCACGACGGCGCATATTCTCGCCCCCCGCGTACCGTTGCGCGGTGCGGGGCGCTCAGGTCAGACGCCCAGGCGCTCGGCCCCGGTCAAGCCCCTCCTTCGGGCCTTGCGCTGAGGGCCTCGACCTCGCCGCCCGTGCCGGGCTCGTCCCGGGCCTCCGCAGCGTGCGCTGCCGAGCTCGCACCGCCGTCCGAGAGTCGGTCGAGCATTCGCGGCAGCTCCGCCTCGGAGACCAGGACCTGGCGGGGCTTCGAGCCCTCGTACCCGGAGATGATCCCCCTGCGTTCAAGCATGTCGATCAAGCGTCCCGCGCGGGTGTAGCCGACGCGAAGGCGCCGCTGGATCATCGACACCGACGCGGTCTGACTCTGGACCACGATTCGTCCCGCCTCGGCGAGCAGGTCGTCGTGATCCGGGGACAGCTCGTCACCGCGCTCATCACCGGCCTCCTCGCGGACCTCGAGCAGCGCCTCGTCGAAATCGGGCTCGCCCTGGCGGGCCCAGTGGGACACCAGCCGGGCGATCTCGTCCTCGGTCACGAACGCCCCCTGCAGGCGCTGCAGCCTCGAGGTCCCCACCGGCCGGTAAAGCATGTCGCCCTGGCCGAGCAGGGTCTCGGCCCCGCCCTGGTCGAGGATCACGCGCGAGTCGACCTGCGAGGCGACCGAGAACGCGATCCGGGCCGGAATGTTGACCTTGATCGTCCCTGTGATCACGTCGGTGGACGGCCTTTGAGTCGCCAGCACCAGATGGATGCCGACGGCGCGCGACTTCTGGGCCAGGCGAATGATCGAGTCCTCGACTTCCGCCGGGGCGATCATCATCAGGTCCGCGAGCTCGTCGATCACGCAGAGGATGTACGGCAGCGGCGCCTCGCCGGCCTTACGGCGGATGCGGTTCAGCTCGACCAGGTTTCGTGCCCTCGCCTCCCCCATGACGCCGTAGCGGCTCTCCATCTCGACGATCAGGTTCGCCAACACGTTGGCGGCCAGGCGCGGATTCGTGACCACGGGGGTCAGCAGATGCGGGAGGCGCTCGTAGTGGTTCAGCTCGACTCGCTTGGGGTCGACCAGCACCAGGCGGGCCTCGTTCGGCGACGCGTGCAGCAACACGGAGCACAACATCGCGTTGATGCACCCCGACTTCCCCGAGCCGGTGGTGCCGGCAACCAGCCCGTGTGGCATCGGCGCCAGATCCGTCCATACGGCCTGCCCCGAGACGTCCTTGCCGAGCCAGACCGCGAGTGGCGAGGCGCCCTTGGGCCGTCCGTCGTAGATGTCGCCGAGCCGGACCAGGCGCCGGCGCTGGTTCGGGACCTCGACCCCCACCGCCTTCTTGCCGGGGATGGGAGCCAGGATGCGGATGTCCGTGGAGGCAAGCGCATAGGCGAGGTCGTCGCGAAGCTGGGCGACCTTGGCGACCTTGGTCCCGGGTGCGAGCTGAATCTCGTAGCGGCTCACGTGCGGGCCGCTGACCACTCCGAGCAGCTTCGCCTCGACGCCGAAGTGGCGCAGCGCCTCCAAGAGCGCCTTCGCGACCGTCTCACGGTCCCGCACGTCCGGGCCGGGGTCCCCCTTGCCGCGCTGCAGCAGCTTCGCCGGGGGCAGCGCATAGTCGATCTCATCGGACTCGGTGACCACGCTGCGCCGGTTGCCCATCGGGGTCAGCTCGTCGCTGGTGGCTGGGCGTTCGTCGGTTGGCTGGTCCCGATCGGGCTCATGGTCCGTGGCCCCCGCGATCGCCTCCTCGTGCTCGAACTGCTCACCTTCGGGATCCTCCACCTCGTCTTCCGCCCACCCGGGTTGCTGCCCTGCCGTGGCCTCCATCTCCCCCGTGTCAGGCGCGCCGCCCAACGCCTCCGCGGAAAGCGGCTCGGTGGTACCCGCGCGAGTGATCGCGATCTCGTCGCCCCTTGGATCGAGGCCCTCGAGGCCAAGGCCACCCGGGCGCATGGTTTTCGCCAGCTCGCGGGTTCCGGTGCCGGCGGTCTGCGCCATGCGCCCGGCCCGGGAAAGGAGCCCTGCGACAGTCGTGCCGGTGAGCAACAGCAAGCCGCTCGCGAACATCAGCACCGCGAGGATCTGCGCGCCGAGCCGCTGGAACAGCGTGGTCGCGGCCCAGTAGAGGGCTTCGCCGAAGACCCCTCCATGGACCGTGTAGAAGCGCTCGACGAAGTAGCCGTGACGGGCGGGATGCTCGGGCCCCAGCCCGGCGGTCTGGGCCGCGAAGGCGAGCAGCAGCGAGCACAGCAGCAGGACACCGCCTGCATTCAGCGCGCCAGGAGCGGTGATGAACGGCCTCGCCACCAGCGCCGCACCCCAGGCGGCCAAGGCCAACGGCGCCACGTACGCGATCCGGCCGGCGGCGTTCTCCAGTGCCCCCTTGAGCCACTCTCCCACCGGGCCTCCGTCCCAGCCCACGTAGAGGACGAATCCCAGATAGACCCCGGCGGACACCAGCGCGAGGCCGATCAGGTCCAGGTGACGCTGCTCGAGCCTCTCGGCCAGCGCCCGAGCATCGCGACGTGCCTCGCGCAATCGCGCGCGCGGCTGCGGCCGGGAGCCCGCCCGCGAGCGGGAACGCGGCCGCTCGTAGCGGGCAGGGCGGCGCCGCGTGCGACGGCGCTTGCGCGTCCAAAGCATCTTTCGCAGGTTCGACGGGCAGGCGGCGTCCCCTGCGCGCCGCGGGACGATGCCTCGGCGTAAACAGACGCTAAAGATCCCCGGTTTTCCCGCTGGCCAGGGCTAACCTCTTCTGTGATGCTTGCCACCGATACCTTCACCGGCCGCGTGCTGGTCGTCGAGGACGACGCCGAGATCGCCGACGTCCTGCGGCGCACGCTGCGTCAGGAGGGCCACGAGGTGCGGTCGGCCGGCGACGGCGTCGAGGCACTCCAGGTCGCTGAGGACTTCGTACCGGACCTCGTCATCCTCGACCTCGGGCTCCCGAAGCTGGACGGCGTCGAGGTCTGCCGCCGGCTGCGCGCCGAGAGCGATGCACCGATCCTCATCCTCACCGCCCGCGCCCACACCGACGATCGCGTCGAGGGCCTCGACTCGGGCGCCGACGACTACCTGGTCAAGCCGTTCGAGCGCCAGGAGCTGCTGGCCCGCATGCGCGCGCTGCTTCGCCGCCGGCCGCCCCGGGGCACGGCCTCGCTGACCGTCGCCGACCTGCGACTCAACCCCGACACCCGCGACGTCTATCGCGGCGACCGTGCGATCGAGCTCACCAACCGGGAGTTCGAGCTGCTCGAATACCTGATGCGCAACCAGCGCCTCGTGGTCTCGCGCGAGCGCCTGCTGGAGGAGGTCTGGGGCTACGACCCGTTGGCGATGACGAACACGATCGACGTCTTCATCTCGAACGTGCGTCGCAAGCTCGAGGCCGGCGGCGAGCCGCGCCTTCTCCACACCAAGCGTGGCGCCGGGTACGTCATCAGGGCGGCTCGGGATGAAGAGGCTTGAGAACATCCGCGCGGCGCTGACGCCGAAGCGCTGGCCCGTCCGCTGGCGGCTCGCCGGCGTCTCGGCAGCGCTGACGCTGGTCATCCTGGTGATCTTCGCCGTGGTCGTCGGGCGGATGGTCAGCGACCGGCTCAACAACGACTTCAACGACGAGCTCCGCGACACGGCGGGGAGGCTCGGCCCTGGTCAACTTCCCCAGCCCTCAACGGTCGCCCAACAGGTGCTGTCTTCAGACCTACAGCGAGATGGCGCTCGCCGGCGCGGCGGCGATCCGGTCGTCATCAACGCGGACGGCACCTGCCAGACGCCCGGAGCGCCGCCACCTTGGTCCACCCCAGAAGCCGGACTACTTTCAGCACCGTCGGCTCGATGCGGGTGGCCACGACCACGCTCCAAACCAGCTTCGCTAGGCCCCCATCGCCTACGTCCAATACGCCCGCAACACCGACAGCCTCGACGCGACCGTCAACCGGCTGTGGCTGTTCCTGGGAGGGGGCGTCCTGGGCGGCACGCTGCTCGCGGCCCTGGCCGGGGTCGCGATCGCCGGACGCGCCATGCGCCCCGTCTCCAACCTGACCGCCAATGCCCGAGAGATCGCCTCAACCCGAGATCCCTCGCTGCGGATTCCCGAGCCGGAGACCGACGACGAGGTCGGCGAGCTGGCCCGCACGCTGGAGCAGATGCTCCGCCAGCTCGACGCGGCCCGCTCCGAGACCGAGCAGATGATGCAGATGCAGCGTGAGTTCGTCGCCGACGCCTCGCACGAGCTGCGGACACCGTTGACCAGCATCCTCGCCAACCTGGAGCTGCTGCAGCACCGGCTCGCGGCGACCGGGGGCCGCGACGAGGAGAACGAGATGATCGATTCCGCGTTGCGCTCCTCGCGGCGGATGGGTCGCCTGGTCTCCGACCTGCTGCTGCTTGCCCGGGCCGACGCGGGCCGCACCGGTGCCCGGCGGCCATGTGACCTCACCGAGGTGGCGGCCGCCGCGCTTTCCGAGGTCCGCCCGGTCGCCGATGGGCACCGCCTGACCCTGGCGGACTCGGGGCCGGTCCCTGTGGACGGAAACCCGGACGAGCTCCACCGGCTGGCGGTCAACCTGCTCGACAACGGCCTGCGACACACGCCCGCAGGGACGGAGATCCGGATCGCAGTCGAGCGGCGCAACGGCGACGCGGTGCTCGAGGTCTCCGACGACGGCCCTGGGCTCCCACCGGGGATGGAGGAGCAGGTCTTCTCCAGGTTCGCGCGCGGCACCGGGCCCGCCGATGCGGCCGGCGACAGCGGCACCGGCCTGGGCCTGGCGATCGTGAAGGCTGTGGCCACCTCACATGGAGGCGACGTCAACGCCGGCTCCTCGCCTGGGGGCGGGGCGCGCTTCACGGTCAGGCTGCCGCTTGAGAAACGTTAGGAACTCGCGCGAAAGAATTTAGCCTCAAGTCTTAGGAATCCTTTACACGATCCCTATACTTTCTCACTTGGACGAGACAACACACCCGTCGGGGACACCCCCCGACACCACCTCGACGGGTGAACGTTGGCCAGTCTGAGCCAAGCGACCCGCCGGTGTTCCCCCTCCCTGACACCGGCGGGTCAGTCTTTGTGGGGACCCGCGGTGGCCCCCTCCAGTCTGACGGTGGCCCCCTCCCCGCCGATGGCCGAATTGCGATTCAGATAGCAACGTTTTTCGGCCATCGCTGAGGTCAGGGGCGCCGCGGGAACCCGTAGCGCCGGGCGCCCAGGGCAGTGGCGTCAGGGACAGCTCGGAGGCGTCACGGACAGCTGTGGTGGCGTCACGGAAGCTCTGGAGGCGTCACGGACAGCTGGCGGCGGCGATCTCGCGTTTCGTCTCCATCTCGTTGCAGATGTGAGGCTTGTTCGCGCCCCCGGTCAGATCCTGGTCCGCGGCCACCAGGGCGTCGACCGCGTCTTCGAAGTGCTCGTTGGTCGTGTACATGAACTGCGACGCGAGCACGATCCTGTCGAAGGCGATGGGGTTGATTCCGTATTCGGTGCGCAGGTCCCACAGGCCGCTGGACCAGGCCTGGCCGACGCAGTGGATCTCGCCCTGACAGTCGGACTGGGTCTTTGGCAGGGTCTTTTGGCGGTCCGCCCGCCTGCCGCACCAACGGTTGAACTTGCCGACGAAGCTTCCCCAGATGACGCCGTCCCAGTCGAAGATGCAGACGTCATCCTTGTTGGAGGTGCCCGGGGAGCGGGACGACATCGCGGCGGCCCAGTAGTCGCCGAATCCCTCGCCGATCGCGCCGGCGTCGAGGCCATTGCCGAATCCCCGCACCTGGTCGTCCTGGATCGCGTGGCCGTACTCGTGCAGGATCACGTCGGCGTCCTCAGCGTCGTCGACGCCACCCGAGCCGTACGCGATCCTTCGCGTCGCCGACGAGAAGAAGGAGTTGTCGTCGCGGAACGCATCGGCGACCACGCGCTGGGTGCGGTCATTGATCCCGTTGTCCGTCGCATCGCTGAACCCGAGCCTGTGGATGTAGCGCTGGGCTCGATCGATGTGGAAGTAGGCCATCAGTCCCTCGAACCGGTCCTTGGCCCGCTTGACGCTGTTCCATCTCAGGCTCGACTTGCAGACCCCATGCACCGGATGTTGCCCGACCTTCGCCTGGACCCACCTCCCGCGCAGGCAGCTCTGCCCCTCCCTGATGCCGTGCAGCACGACTAGCCGGCGTAGCGAGGTCAGCAGGCGCGTGTTCCTGTCGCCCCGATCCTTGCTCAGCTGCGACGAGCTGTTGCGTTGGACCACCGGGTTGGGGTTGTAGAGCCTTGCTTGACCGCGCCTCCAGTGCCGCAGCAGGTCCCGCGTACGCACCACGCGGCCCGAGGCGGCGTCGACCAGCACCTCGAAGTCGCCGAGCGGTTGGGCCGAAGGGACAACGACGCGCCACACCAGCGTCCCGCCGCCCCCTGGCTTCACCGAGAGTCCTGCCGAGATGCGGCCTCGGAGACGCGTCACGCCGGTGCTCCGCGATGCGAGCGTGACCGCGCCCGCCCTGTCGATTCGCGGCGCCGGCGGGGCATCGATGCCGGGCTTGCTGGAGTCGGCCACCAGGTCGGGTGGCGCATCGGGGGGATCGTTGACGACTGCTTGGCCGTTGAGGACCGCGATCCCCGAGACGCGCTGCTGGAACCGATACACGGTGGTGCCCCCCGGCAGCGGGATCGCATCGACCGGCTTCAGCTCACTCGCCGGCGCGCTGGCAGACTTCAGCTTCGCGGCCGCCTTCGGCGACGCGGCCGGGGCGGGGGCCGCGGCAACCAGGATCGCCACCGCCGCGAGCACGAGCGCTGCACTGCGCGCGCTCCGGGTTGCCGCTCCCGGGCGCGTGCCTGCCGCCTTGCCACTCCCCCGGCGCACGGCGGCCAGCGTAACAGTCACCCCGGTTCACACCTCGACGATCACGGGCAGGACCATCGGCCGTCGGCGCAGCCGCTCATAGACGAAGGCCGCGATGTCGTCGTGGAGGTCCTGCTGGAGCAGAGCCACCTCCCGCTCCTCGTGCTTGGCGGCGTCGGCCAGCGAGCCGCCAACCACATCGCGCAGCTCCTCCACGAGCCCGTCAGCCTCCTCCACGAACGGCACGCCTCGGAAGATGATCTCCGGAGGGGCCACCTGCGACCCGTCATCCGAGGAGATCGTGGCGACGACGATGAACACCCCGTCGGCCGACAGCGCCCGACGATCCCGCAGCGCGACGTCGTCGGGATCGCCGATGTCGACGCCGTCGACGAAGATCATCCCGGCCGGGACCTCGAGACCGAGCCGGGCGCCGGACTCGTCGAACTCCAACCCGAGCCCGTTGCGGCCCTTGAACACCCGCTCAGGGTCTATGCCCACCGCCTCGGCCAGCGCGCCGTGGAGGCGAAGACGCCGGTGGTCGCCGTGGAAGGGCATCACGTAGCGGGGGCGGGTCAGGTTGAGCATCAGCTTCAGCTCCTCCTGCCAGCCGTGGCCGGAGGCGTGGATGGGCGCGTCTGACGCGGTCACCACCTCGGCGCCGATCTCGAAGATCCGATCGATCGTCTCGTTGACCGAGCGCTCGTTCCCGGGAATCGGCGTGGCGGAGAAGATGACCGTGTCGCCGGAATGAAGCTCCACGTCGGCATGGTCTGCGTGAGCCATGCGCCGAAGCGCCGACAGGGGCTCTCCCTGGCTCCCGGTGGAGATCGCGACCACCTTGTCGTCCGGGAAGGACTCGATCTCGCGCGCCGGGATCAGCATGCCGTCCGGAATCGCGGCAATGCCGAGGTTGGAGGCGATGTTGAAGTTCTTGCGCATCGAGCGGCCAACGAGCGCCACGCGCCGATCGAGCTGGGCCGCGGCGTCGATCACCTGCTGCACTCGATGCACATTGGAGGCGAACGAGGTGACGATGATCCGTCCGCGGCAGCGAGAGAACAGCTCCAGCAGGGCGGGTCCGACGCTCGACTCGGACGGCGACACGCCCGGGCGGTCGGCATTGGTGGAGTCACCGCAAAGACACAGAACCCCCTCTCGCCCCAACTCGGCAAGCCTCGGGACGTCGGCAGGCCTTCCGTCCACGGGCGTCTGGTCGAACTTGTAGTCCCCGGTGATCAGCAGGGCACCGAGCTTGGTGCGGAGGACCACGGCGCGCGAGTCGGGGATCGAGTGCGCCATGTGGACCAGCTCGAGCTCGAACGGGCCGAGGCCCACCCTCTCACCAGCCTCCAGCACCACCAGCGGCAGGTCACGGAGCTTGTGCTCCTCGAGCTTCGAGCGCACCAACCCGATCGTCAGCGCGCCGCCGTAGATCACGGGCGGAATCCCGATCTCGCGCAGGACGTAGGGCAGAGCCCCGACATGGTCCTCGTGCCCGTGCGTGAGCACGATCGCCTCGATGTCGTCGGCGCGATCGCGAAGATAGGAGAAGTCCGGGAGCACCAAGTCGATGCCCAGCATCTCGGTGGTCGGGAACATCAGCCCCGCGTCGACCACCACGATCCGACCGTCGTGCTCGACGACGGTCATGTTCTTGCCGATCTCGCCAAGCCCCCCGAGCGGCAGCACGCGAACCGGGCCCGTCAACCGGCGCCCTCCTCGCTCCGCCCCTGGTCCTGCCGCCGTTTGGGGTGCAACGTTGGGTGAGGAACCACTACGTCGCGCCGCCGGCGACCAGCAGGCCCTGCCGCTCCAGGGCCGTCCTGACCGCAGCCCGCTCCTGCTGGCTCGCGGGCACCATCGGAAGCCGGAGGTGGCCCTCGATGATCCCCAGCATCTCGAGCGCCGCCTTGACCGGGATCGGATTGCTGGTCACCGTGGTCGCTTCGTAGATCGGCTGAAGCTCGGCGTCGAGCTCGCGCGCTCGGGCCTCGTTGCCGCCGATCGCCGCCTCGTACATCGCCCGCATCTCCGCCCCAACCAGGTGCGAGGACACCAGGATGCCGCCCGTCCCGCCCAGCGCCAGGCAGCGCAGGAAGACGTTGTCGTTCCCGGCCAGCACATCGAGCCCCTCGATTGGCCCCAGATCGGCGTCGTTGGCCTGCTTGACAGCCACGACGTTGTCGATCTGGGCCGCCAGCTCGGCCAGGAAGCCCGGCGAGAGGTTGATCACGCAGCGCGATGGGATGTTGTAGAGGATCACCGGGGTGTCGGCGGCGGCGGCAGCCACGGCCTCGAAGTGGGCACGAAGGCCGGCCCGGTTGGGCTTGTTGTAGTAGGGGGTCACCACCAGCGCCGCGTCGGCGCCGAGCCGGCAGGCGCGCTGGGTGAGCTCTACGGAGTGGCGAGTGTCGTTGGAGCCGGTGCCGCAGATGATCGTCGACCGGTCGCCAACCTCGTCCTTGACGGCCTTCAACAGGCTCAGCCTCTCTTCGTCGGAGAGGGTCGGGGACTCGCCCGTCGTGCCGGCGACCACGATGCCGTGCGAGCCGTTCTCGACCAGGTGCCGCGCGAGCCTTCGTGCCGCCTCGAGGTCGAGCGCGCCGTCGTCGGTGAACGGCGTCGCCATCGCCGTGATCACGCCGGAGATCGTCGCCATCGCGTTCCTAGTATCGCGAAACCGGCGGCCGCCTTGCCGCGTCAGGCGGCGGTCGTGGGGGTCCTGTCCGGCGAGCCCGCGAACAGGGGCGGGACCCGGTCGGCCCAGGGGCGGGCCTCCTCGAGTTGGGCGGCGACCCGGATCAGCAGGTCCTCCCGGCCGTACGCGGCCACCAGCTGGATCCCGATCGGCAGCCCCTCGTTGCTCCAATGCAGGGGCACGGACATCGCTGGCTGACCGGTCGCGTTCCAGTAGGCGGTGAACCCCGCCGGCGCCACTGAGCGCATCAGCGGGGAGAGTGGATTGTCGGGGTCCGGGACGAACTCACCCAGCTTCGTCGGCGGCTCGCCCATGGTGGGCGTCAGCAGCAGGTCAAAGCCGCCGGCCCACCACTCGGCTGCGCGTCGCGTCGAAAGCTGCTGATAGTTGAGCGCGCCCAGATACTGTGGCCCGGTGAAGGAACGCGACGCCTCGGCCATCGCCCAGGTGGGAGCCTCGACACCCTCCGCCGTCACCTCTCGGCCCGTCTTGCGCGTCCAATGGTCGAGGTCGAAACCGATCCCGGCCAGCCACCGTGCGATGAAGCGCTCGATGTACTCGGGATCGTCGATCGAATCCGGCGTCGATTCCTCGACGGAATGGCCGAGCGACTCCAGCAGCTTGCCGGCGTCGTCGACGGCGGTCACGCAATCGGGATGGGTCTCGAACTGACCGCCCGGCGCGGCCGTGCGAAGGCCCACGCGCAGCCTGCCCGGATCGCCGCGGGCGTCCTCGAGGTAGGGCCGCTCCGGGGGCGGCGCGACGTACGGATCGCCCGGCGCCGGGCCGTGGACGGCGTCGAGGATGGCGGCCGTGTCGCGAACCGAGCGGCACAGGACGTGCTCGGCGACGAGGCCGCAGTTCAGGTCCCCGAACTCGGGCGCGAGACTGGTTCGCCCGCGGGATGGCTTCAGCCCGACGACGCCGCAGGCGCTCGCCGGGATCCGGATCGACCCTCCCCCGTCGTTGCCGTGCGCCGCTGGGACCATCCCGGCGGCTACGGCGGCTGCTGAACCGCCGCTGGAGCCTCCCGGCGAGCGCGTCTCGTCCCACGGGTTCTTGGTCGCCCCGTGGGCCTCGGGCTCGGTCGTTGCGAGGATCCCCAGCTCCGGGGTGTTGGTCTTCCCGCAGATCACGAACCCGGCCCGGCGGTAGCGCTTGACTAGCTCGGTGTCCTCATCTTCCGTCCAGCCGAGGTCGCGCAGGTGTTTCATCCCCTCGTGGAAGGGGTCCCCCGCCGAGTGGGCGATCAAGTCCTTGAGCAGGAAGGGCACCCCTTTGAATGGGCCGTCTGGAAGCTCGCCGGCAGCGGCCTCGCGCGCCTTCTCGAACAGCGGATGGATGACCGCGTTGAGCTCGCCGTTCAGGGCCTCAACCCGCTCGATCGCGGCCTCGACCAGCTCGGGCGGGCTGACCTGGCCCTCGCGCACAAGCTGGGCCTGCGCGGTGGCGTCGAGACGGGCGAGATCGTCGCTCATCTTCCTTGGCACTCTATTCGGGCGGGTTCATGGCGCGCCGGGTCATCGGATCCCGGAGTCGAGCCGGCAGCAGCCTGGCGAGCCGAAGCTTCAGGTGCTCGCGGACCGGAAAGTGAAGGCTCTCGCGCCGCCTCAGCGTGGCCAGGTAGATCCGTTCGGCGGCGTCGCGGGGAGGAATGGAGTAGGTGTGCTTGAACGCGTTCGCGCGGAACATCGGCGTGTCCACGAAGCCCGGGAAGACCGCCGTGAACGTGATTCCCTCGGGCTCCAGCTCTGCCCGCGCGGACTCGGCGATCGCCGCCAGCGCAGCCTTGCTGCCGCTGTACGGGGCCTCGTACGGCATTCCGATCAGCCCAGCGAGACTGACGATCGCGGTCACATGACCGCTTCCCCGCTCGGCCATCGCCGGCGCCAGGTGCGACAACAGCACCAGGTTGGAGAGCGAGTTCACGGTGAAGTCGTCCCGCGCTTGGCGCCAGTCGAAGGCCAACAACGATTGGGCCCGGTCGAGGCCGGCGCCGGCGATCAGCAGGTCGATGTCCGGATGCTCGGCGACCAGCTGCTCCGCGGCCGCGTCCACTGCCTCCAGATCGGCGAAGTCGACTTGGAGCGTCGCCACCTCCACCCCGCCCCCAAGCTCGGCCGCCACCCTCGACAGCCCGCCCGCGTCGCGGTCGAGCAGCACCAACGAGGTCCGGTCCTCGGCCAGCAACCGGCCAAGCTCCGTCCCCAAGCCCCCGGCGGCGCCCGTGACCAGTGCCTTCGCAAAGCGCCGGTGGGCTCGCAGTCCCGCGGGCGTATGCCCCGCGAGCGCCGCGATCCTGGGCGTCGCCCGAGGCCGGAAGCCCATTCGCCTCTGGTACCAGGGCTCGACATGGAGCAGCTCGAGGCTGAAGCCCTGATCGTCGTTGACGTAGACGACCGACCATGCCCCAAGCCGCAGCGGCCCGCCGTTGGGGCGCAGCCCCGCCTTCATGCAGCGCCCGTACGCCGCCTCGAACTCGGGGCGTTTGTCAAACCCGAATGCGATGTTGAGCAGGCCCTGGTCCGAGATTCGGTAGCCCGGCGGCCATGGTCTGCCCGCCGGCTCCTTGTAGGACACCAGCTCGACCAGGATGTCGTCCGCCCACAAGAGCTGCGAGTCGCGCCTTGCGCCCTTCAACCCCCACAGCGCCTCGTGCTCGGGACCATGAAGGCTCAGCCCCTCGGCGGGCTCCAGGCCGAGCACCTCGGTGAACAGATGGCGCGAGCGCTCCAGGTCCGGCACCGAGAGGGTTACGGACCGCGCCACCGCCGGCAAGTCGGGGCGGGGACGCTCGCGGGCATTGGCGGCGCGGGGATCGTCCTCCATCAGCTCGAGCAGCACTCCGTCGGGGTCGCGAACGCATACTCGGCGGCGACCGGGCGGGCCCACGGGCTCGGTCAGCGGCGGCGTGCCTGCCCGCTTGGCGCGCCCCATGGTTTGCTCGAGATCGGCGACGCACACGGACACCGTCGTATAGCCGATGTCGCATGGCCGCCAGTCCGCTCGCAGGCCGCGCACGAGCGGGCTTCGGAACTCGAACAGCTCGAACTGGAAGCACTCCTGGCGGTCGACCAGCCACCAGCAGGTGGAGGCTGAGCGAGGCACGCCTTGCACCATCGTGGCGAGCGGGCCCGCGAACAGGCTCGTACCGCCCGCGGGCGCGAGCCCGAGCACCTCCCGGTACCAGCGCTGAGCCCGGTGCAGATCGGTGACGCTTACCGCGATCTGGGAGAGCCTCATGCTGCGTCCGAGCCTAGATGGTTGATGCCTTTACCCGTCGCCGCAGTCTCCGCCGGAGCACCGCGAGCTGGGTAAGGCGTTGCTAGAGCAGGTTCTCGAGCCCGACCGTAAGCGGGTCGGGCAGGTCCGCGACCTTGCGGACGGCGAGCAGGACACCGGGCATGAACGAGCGGCGATCGGTTGAGTCGTGGCGGATCGAGAGCGTCTGCCCCTCGCCGCCGAAGATCACCTCCTGATGGGCCACCAGACCCGGCAGTCGGACCGAGTGGATCGGGTCGTGGACCCTGCCTCCCGCCTCGCGGATCAGATCGGCGGTCCGCTTCGCGGTTCCCGACGGAGCGTCGAGCTTGGCCTCATGGTGCAGCTCGATGATCTCGCACTCCGGCATGTGCGGCGCGACCTGGCGCGCCATCTGCATCATCAACACTGCCCCGATCGCGAAGTTGGGGGCAACGAACACCCGCGCGCGCTTCCCTTCGCGCGCGGCCGCCTCGGCCTCGCCGCGTACCGCGTCGAGCTCGAACCCCGTGGTGCCGACCACCGTGTGAACGTCCGCCTCCAGGCACTCGCGCACGTTCTCGGCGGCCGCCTCTGGGGTCGTGAAGTCGACCACCACGTCCGCCCCACGCAGAAGGCTTTGCAGGCCGGTGTTGAGCGCCGGGTCTGCCCGGCCCACGAGCTCCAGGTCGTCCGTCTCCTCGACCGCCTCGCACACCGTCTGGCCCATCCGCCCCGCAGCGCCCGAGACGGCCACCCGAATCATGCCGTGGCTAGTGCCTCACTGACCGAGGCGGTGGCTTCCCTGAAGTGCTCTTCCTTGGGGCCAATGCAGGCCGCCGACAGCCGCTCGGGGTCGTACATCTCCGTGGCCAGCTCGGCGAGGTCTTCATCGTTCACCCCATCGACCCGCTCCAGCAGCTCGTCCAATGACAGCAGGGGGACGTCGAACAGGATCGCGCGGGCGAGTCGAGACATCCGCGCCCCGGTGGCCTCCAGCGCCAGCACCATGCGTCCCTTTACGTGCTCCTTGGCACGCTCCAGCTCCTCGGCACTGACGCCCCGATCGCGTAGCGCCCCCAGCTCACGACCGATGATCTCGCAGGCCTCCCGGACGTTCTCCTCGCGGGTCCCAACGTACATCGCAACCATGCCCCGGTCCGCGTACTGCTCGGTGTAGGAGCCGACCGCGTAGGCGAGCCCTCGCTTCTCGCGCACCTCGCGGAACAGCCGGGAGGAAGTCGAGCCACCGAAGATCGCGTCGAGGACCCCCAGCGCGAAGCGCCGCTCGTCGCCCCGGGAGATCCCCGGACCCCCGAAGCAGATGTGGTACTGCTCGGTCTCCTTGGCCTGGAAGGCGAATTGCGGCGGGCCGTCATCGGTTCCCACGCCGGGCAGGCCGTTGGGCTCGCCCGCCGGCGGCCGCAGATTACGCTGCGCCAGTTCGACGATCTGCTCGTGGTCGAGGTGGCCTGCTGCCGCAACGACCACGTTCGGCGCCGTGTAGCGGGCGTGGTGGTACGAGGCGATCTCCGGCACCGGGATCGAGCCGATCACCTCAGCGTCGCCCAGCACCCGGCGTCCCAGCGGATGATCGAGGTGGACGGCAGCCGCCAGCACGTCGTGGACCCGATCCTGGGGCTCGTCCTCGTACATGGCGATCTCCTCCAGCACGACCTCGCGCTCGGAATCGACCTCATCATCGACCAGCGAGGGGCCAGTCAGCATCGCGGCGAGCAGCTCGAAGGCCTCCTCGGTGTGCTCGTCCAAGAGCCGCGCGTGCAGGTGTGTCGACTCCTTGCTGGTGGCCGCGTTTGTCGCCGCCCCCATGCCGTCGAACAGCTCCGAGATCTCGATCGCGGAGTGCTGTTCGGTGCCCTTGAACAGCAGGTGCTCGAGGAAGTGCGAGACTCCCGCCTGGGCGGGGGTCTCGTCGCGAGAGCCGGTGCGCACCCAGAGCCCGAGCGCCACCGAGCGCACCGCGGGGACGACCTCGGTGATCACCCTGGGACCGCCCTCCACTTCGGTCAGCTGAATGCCCTCGGGCAGCGGCTGCGCGGCGGTCTCAGGCAAGGGGCTTGGTACTGGGCCGAGCGCGGAGCATCTAGGAATGCCGGCGGCCGCCGCCGCTGCGGCCCCGCTCGCGTCGCCCGCCACCGTCGAGGCGCTCACGTTCACGCCGCCCCCCGCCGTCTCCGCCGCTGCGCGGCCCCGAGTCGCCCGTTCCGACCTTGCTCAGCTCCCCGGGCGCCTTCCCCTCAACCGCGGGATCGCTGGAGAGCCGCAGGCCGATGCGTCCGCGCTCGCGGTCCACCTCGACCACCGTAACGTCGAGCTCGTCGCCCTGCTTGAGGACGTCTTCGACCGCGTTCACGCGCTCGCCCGGCTTCACGTTGGAGATGTGAAGCAGGCCATCGGTGCCCTTGGTCAGCTCGACGAAGGCCCCGAAGGCGGTCGTCTTCACGACCTTGCCTGTGAAGCGGTCGCCGACCTCGGCCTCCTTGGTCATGGCCTCGATGCGCGCGATGCACGCGTCGACCAGGGCGCCGCTGGGCGCATAGACCTGCACCGTGCCGTCGTCCTCGACGTTGATGTCGGCCTCGAACTCCTCCGACAGCGACCGGATCGTCTCGCCGCCCTTTCCGATCAGGGCGCCGATCTTCTCCGGATCGATCTTGATCTGCTCGATCCGTGGCGCGTAGGACGACAGCTGCTCGCGCGGCCCCGGGATCGCCTCGTGCATCTTGTCGAGGATGAACAGCCGTCCCCGGCGAGCCTGCTCGAGCGCGTCGCGGAGGATCTCGAAGGTGACCCCGGAGATCTTGATGTCCATCTGCAGGGCGGTGATCCCGTCGGACGTGCCGGCGACCTTGAAGTCCATGTCGCCAAGGTGGTCCTCGACGCCCGCGATGTCGGTCAGCACGACGTGCTCCTCGCCCTCCTTGATCAGGCCCATCGCGACCCCGGCGACCGTGCTCGACACGGGAACGCCGGCCGCCATCAGCGCCATCGACGAGGCGCAGACCGACCCCATCGAAGACGAGCCGTTCGACTCCAGTGTCTCGGAGACGACCCGCACGACGTATGGGAAGTCCTCCTGGCTCGGGATCGTCGGGACCAGCGCCCGCTCGGCGAGCGCCCCGTGGCCGATGTCCCGGCGCTTGGGACCCCGCATGAACCCCACCTCACCGACCGAGAACGGAGGGAAGTTGTAGTGGTGCCAGAAGGTCTTTGACTCGACCAGGCTGAGGTTGTCGATCCGCATGTCCATGCGGCTCGTGCCGAGCGCCACGTTGGAGAGGATCTGCGTCTCTCCGCGAGTGAACAGCGCGGACCCATGAACGCGGGGCGAGATGTCCACCTCACACTCGATCGGCCGGATCTCGTCCTCGGCGCGTCCGTCGGGCCGCTTCTTGTCCACCGCGATCCGCCGGCGAATGATCTCCTTCTCCAGCTTGTCGAACGCACGCGACACCTCGGCGCGCTGCTCGGGATCGGGGGCGTCGCCGTCGGAGGCGCCGCCGTACTGCTCGAGCACCTCCTCCTCGACCGCCTTCGCGGCCTCCTGGCGAGCCAGCTTCTCGGGGATCTGGGTTGCCTCGTCGAGCTTGGTCCCGTGTGAGGTGCGGATCCGCTCGACCAGGTCGGGGTCGATCTTCGGCTCTTCGATCTCGAGCTTGTCCTTACCCGCCTGGCGCCGCAGCTCCTCGAGCGTCTCGCAGATCTTCTTGATCTCCCCATGGGCGATGTCGAGGGCGTCGAGAACCTCGGCCTCGGTGACGCCGTTGGCCCCGCACTCAACCATCAGGATTGCGTCGCTGGACCCCGAGACGACGAGGTCCATCTCGAGCTCGTCGGCGGACTCCTCCGGGGGGTTGATCACGAAGTCGCCGTGCAGCTTGCCGATCCGGACCGAGCCCACGTGGGTGGGCACGGGAATCGGCGACACGGCGACTGCGGCGGAGGCACCGTTCATCGCCAGGATGTCGTAGGTGTGCTCATAGTCCACCGACATCGGCTGGCAGACGATCTGCGTCTCGAAGTGCCACCCCGTCGGGAACAGCGGACGCAGCGGGCGGTCGATCATCCGGGCGGTCAGGGTCGCCTTCTCGCCGGCCCTGCCCTCACGCCGAAAGAAAGAGCCGGGGATCTTGCCGGCCGCGTAGTGGCGCTCCTCGACGTCCACCGTCAAAGGCAGGAAGTCGACGTCGCGCAGGTTGCCGACCGTCGCCGTGCAGAGCACCATCGTGTCGCCGGAGCGCACCACGACTGCCCCGCTCGCCTGACGGGCGAGCTTGCCGGTCTCGAAGGAGATCTCGTTGCCGCCTATCTCCGCCGAGACACGGCTCACGTCAAACATGCTCATGAATCTTCTTTCCCTTCGACCGCCCGGTTGGCGGCCAATCTTGCTCAGAACTCTCGTTCTCTAACGGCGCCGATGTTACACATGCCGCGAGCCTCGCCCCGGTCGCTCACCTGGCTGGCGCCAACCCGCCCAGCGACCCGGCGACGTCGTGGCCGATCGGCTGCCCGGCGACGAAGGCCGCCGGCGTCCCGGCCACCCCGGCCCGGATCCCGCCCTCGAAGTCGCGGCGAACCCGCTCGGCGATCGGCTCGGAGCGGCGCTCGTGGTCAAACCGCGCCAGGTCCAGGCCCAAGCCGCGGGCCCGCTCCCACAGGTGCGGGTCGTCAATCCTTCCCTGGTCGCGATAGATCGAGTCCACAAGCTGCCAGAACGCCGCCTCGCGCTGAGCGGCAGCCGCCTCGGCTGCAGCGTGCAGCGCCGGGGCCCGCGGGTGCTTGGAGGCCACCAGGAAGTGGCGAAAGACCAGCCTCAGGGGCAGTTCGGCGATCTTCAGCCACGTCGCCGCACAATGGGGGCAGGCCAGATCCAGGTACACGACCGCCTCCGGCCCCTCGCCCCGGACGTGATCCTCCGGCCCCACCGGCGGCACTGCGGCGCTGGTCAGCTCGCCCATGCGGCTCACGCTACGCCGGCACCTCAGTCCACGGCTGAAAGGGCGTCGAAGATCAGGTTGGCGCCGGGAATCTCGAGCGGCGTCGGCGATTCATGAACCCAGCGCACCACTCCCTGCTCGTCGACCAGCACCAGGGAGCGGTTGCCGTGCCCGACGGCGTCGAGGTAGGCGCCATAGCTTCGGATCATCTCTCCCTTGGGCTCGAAGTCGGAGAGCAGCGGGATCGAGATCCCGAGCTTCTCCCGGAACGCCTTGTGCGTCCAGGTGGAGTCGACGCTGACCCCGACCAGCGTCGCGCCTTGTTCCTCGATCTGCTCCACCACCTCCTGGTAGACCGACAGCTGGTCGGTGCAGACTGGGCTGAAGTCGAGCGGGTAGAAGACCAGCATCACCTTGCGGCCCCGGAAGTCCGCGAGGCTGACCTGCTTGCCCTCGTGGTTACGGAGTGAGAAATCGGGCGCCGGCGACCCTGGCGCAATCACCGGGGCTAGCGACGCAGTCCGAGGTCCGCCACGACCTTGCGGTAGCGCTCCAGGTTCGCGCGCTCCAGGTAGCGGAGCAGGCGCCGCCGCTTGCCGACCATCATCAGCAATCCGCGGCGCGAGTGGTGGTCCTTGCTATGGGCCCGCAGGTGCTCGGTCAGGTGGTTGATGCGCTCCGTGAGCAGCGCCACCTGGACCTCGGCCGAGCCCGTATCGCCGTCCTCGCGTCCGAACTTGCCGATCAGCTCCTGCTTGCGCTCCTTGGTCAAAGTCATCAGGGAGGAGTGAAGCTAGCACAGAGCTTTCGGGCCGCCTCGACGTCACGATGCATCTGCGCGATCAGCTCCTCCACGCCTGGGAATCGCCGTTCGCCGCGCAGGCGGCTGATGAACGCGATCCGCAGCGTCCGGCCGTAAAGATCCCCATCGAAGTCGAGCAGATATGCCTCCACCAGCAGTCCGCGGCCGGTCTCGAAGGTCGGGCGGATGCCGACGTTGACGGCCGCCGGCTGGCCGTCGGCGAACGCCGCGTAGACCCCGTGGCCCGGAGAGACCAGGTCGTCGGCCGGCACGATGTTGGCGGTCGGAAAGCCGAGCTCACGCCCGCGCCCGTCTCCTTCCACCACCGTCCCCTCGAACAGGAAGGGCGCCCCCAGGCACCGGGTCGCCGCCTCGACCTCGCCCGCAGCGACCAACGACCGGACGCGAGTCGAGGAGACGATCTCCCCGTCCACCTCCACCAACGGCACCACCTTGGTCTCGAACTCATCACGAGAGGCGAGCATCCGCGGGTCGCCCCTGGCCTTGGCGCCGAAGCGGAAGTTCTCCCCCACCGAGACGCGCTCGGCGCCGAGTGCCTCGACCAGGATCTGGGAGCAGAAGTCCTCGGGGGCGATGGTGGAGAACTCGTCGTCGAACGGGATCACGATCAGCTCCTGCACCCCCAGCCCCTCGATCACGTCGCGCTTGATCTCGAACGGCATGATCAGCTTCGGCGCGGCGTCCGGGTGAAGCACACGCAGAGGGTGCGGCTCGAAGGTCAGCACCGTGTCCGCGTCGTCGATCACCTGGCGGTGGCCGACGTGGACCCCGTCGAAGACGCCGATCGCGACCTGCCGCGATCGGCGCTCGGCGTCTGGAAGCTTGGTGACCTGGATCTTCATCGACGTCAATGGGCTGCGCTCGGCCGGCATCGATCGGCTTGCCTAACGCTCGACGGCCGGAAACCCTTTCATGCGAGCGCCGCCCGTGGCTAGCCGAGCACGACCTCCGGCCGCAGGGTAGCTTCGCGGCGTCTGGCGACCGCCAGCAGGCGGCCCTCGTACATCAGCCTCAGGGGCCCCTCAGGCTGGTCGGCCGCCGGCACCGAGCCCCCGTGCGAGACGCGCTCTGCCTCGGCCGCATCCAGAACCCGCTCGGGCAGGAACGCCATCGCCGCCTCCACGGTGAGCGGCTCGCCGTTGGCGTCCTCGACTCGGAACGGGCCCACGGCCGTGCGCCGCAGCCGCTCACAGTAAGCATCGCCGAGCGTCTCGATCAGGGTCCGCACGTAGGTGCCGGCCGAGCACTCGATCTCGAACTCGACGCGTTCATCCTCGCGCCCCATGAGCTCCGCACGGTGGACCTCGACCTCGCGTTCGGGGGTCTCGACTCGTTCCCCGCGATGCGCTCGCCGGTAGAGGCGCTCCCCTTCGACCCTGACCGCAGACGTCATCGGCACCCGCTGGCGAATCCGCCCGGTGGGAAGCTGCAGGCGGTCGGGCACCGCGCCGGTGTGGGTGAGCTCGCCGTCGGGATCGCCGGTGGTGGAGCGCCACCCGAGCCTGGCCGTCGCCCGGTAGGTCTTGGGCAGCTCCAGCAGGTAGCGCTGGAGCCTGGTCGCTCGCCCCAGCAGCACCAGCAGCAGACCGGTGGCAAACGGATCGAGGGTCCCGGCGTGGCCCGCCCGCTGCCGGCGCTCGCGTCGGCAGCGCACGACGACGTCGTGGGAGGTGGCGCCGGCCGGCTTGTCGATCAGCAGCACCCCGTCCGGCGGGGCCTCAGCGACCACGTCCATTGGCGGCCGGATCAGAGCTGTGCGGTGACTTCGTCACAGAGAAACGCGACCAGCTCGGCATAACCGAGGTCGGTCGAGAATCCGGCCGCCCTGCGGTGGCCGCCGCCGCCGCGCTTGCGGGCGATCGCCGAGACGTCCACCCCGCCCCCGGTTGAGCGAAGGCTGACCTTGCGCGCCGCCCGGCCCCCGTCCGTCTTGTCGCGAATCATCGCCGCGACCTCGGTGCCGTCGAGCGCCCGCACGTGGTCGATGATCCCCTCGGTGAGGATGTCGCTGGCGCCGGTGTCGGCGTAGTCCTGGGCCGAGATGTAGGTGACGGCCAGCCGGCAGTGATCAAAGCGCTCGATGCGCTCGATCGCGCGCGCGACCAGACGCAGCTTCTCGATCGGCACTCGCTCGTACAGGCGCCGATAGGTGTCGTGGACGTCGGCCCCGGCCTCGATCAGCTCCGCCGCCATCCGGTGGGCGGACGGGGCGGTGTTCTCGTACATGAACCGGCCGGTGTCGGTTACCAACGCCACGTAGAGCGCGCCGGCGATCTCCGGGGTCAGCTTCGCGCCCAGCTGCTTGCCGAGCTCGAACAGGATCTCGGCGGTGCAGGAGGCCTGCGTGTCGACCAGGTTCACGGTGCCGAACCGGGTGTTGTCGTGGTGGTGGTCGATGTTCAGGACCTTGGCGCCATCTCGCTGCAGAAAGCCAACCGGCATCCGGTCGATGTTCCCGCAGTCGAGGAAGACCAGGATGCGGTCGACGACGTCTGCCGGGGGCTCGTGAAAGACCTCCTCCAGGGGCAGGAAGCGGTACTCGACCGGCAGCGGGAACTCCTTCGCGCCCAGGAACATCACCGAGTCCTTGCCGAGCTGGACGAGCATGTGATGCAGGGCAAGCAGCGAGCCCAGCGCGTCGCCGTCCGGCCCCTCATGAGTCGTGAGCAGGAAGCGATCCCCGGCCCGAAGCTCCTGGGCCACCTCCGCCAGCGACGCATCCTCGCGTCCCGCCACCGTGGCCATGGTCTCGCTCACGTATCCAGCAACCTCGAGACCCGCATGCCCCGCTCCGGGGTCTCGTCGTAGTGGAAGCTCAGGGTTGGAGTGCGCTTGATTCGCATCTCACGGGCGATCGTAGCCTGGAGCACCCCGTGCGATGACCGAAGCCCGGCGAGCGTTGCCTCGCGCTCGGCCTCGCCTCCGAGCACGCTCACGTATACGCGCGCCGAGCGCAGGTCCGGGCTTGTCTCCACCGAGGTCACAGTTACGAATCCAATCCGTGGGTCCTCGAGCTCGGTCGCGATCGCGGAACCGATCACCTCGCGCATCACCTCGTTCACCCTCCTCATGCGCGGAGAACCACCAGAGCTTCGAGCTCGGCCCAAGTTAAATCCCCTTTCCTGAGCCTCTCACTCAGAGGGCATGGCGCGGCCGACTATAGCTGAGGGCACGCCGTCCACTCGGCAGATCTCAACCGCGGATGTCGGTGAGGCTGAGCAGGTCGCGCTCGAACGTGCACCCCTCGGGACAACGCCCCTCGACGAAGCGCTCCATCTCATCGGCGCGCCGCCCGACGTCCCCACCCCCCACCAGAGCGCAGACCAGCGTCGCCCGCTGCCAGGTGTCATGCCCGTCGACCTCGGCGACGGATGCCCCGAAGCGCTGCCGCAGCTGCGCCTTCAGCGAATGCAGGACCTTCCGCTTGCCCTTCAGGTCGTGCGAGTCGTTCAGGTGCAGCCGAACCTCGATGACGCAAACGTACGGAGTCATACAGTGAGAATCTTGAAGCCTTTGGTGGCCTATAGACCACCAAAGGCTTCAGGCCTGCCCATCCGCCCCGATCCAGCGCTCACGGGGTCGCCTTCCAGAGCTCGTAGCCGTGCGTGCCGTCGTTTGCCCAGAAGAACAGCCGACGACCAGCATCCCTGAGGCGCCGGGGCTCCGATCCCTTGACCCCCGGCCTCACGTCCGCGGCCAGCCTCGTTCCGCGCGCACTGCCGTCCGACCTCCAGAGCTCGACGCCGTGCCTGCCGTCGCCGGCCGAGAAGAAGAGCGTGCCGGCGACGTCCGTGAGCCAACTCGGTTGTCGCACGACGCTCCCGGAGCCGTCCCTGGCCCGCCTCGTGCCGGCCCCGCTGCCATCGGTGCGCCAGAGCTTGCTGTGACTGAAGCCGCCGGCCTCGAAGAAGATCAAGTCGCCTGCGTGCGTCAGGCGAGCATGCAGTCCCACCGCGGAGCCGCGCCTGCCGGGCTCGATGTCCTTGACGAGCTTGGTGCCGGCGCGGCTCCCGTCGGAGCGCCAGACTTCGTCGCCGTGGGCGCCGTCGTCGGCCTTGAAGAACATCCGTCCCCCAAGCTTGGCGAAGTTAGTCGGACCGGAGTGGCGAGGGCCCGGCCTGATGCTCACCAGGAGCTTCGTGCCGGCGCGGTCCCGTCCGATCTGCCACAGCTCCGCGCCGTGCACGCCGTCGTCGGCGCCGAAGAGAAGCCGGTCGTCGAAGGATCGTGAGGTATCCCACGTATGAGTCCCCGTGGCCGGGCTCGATGTTCTCAAGAGCCTGGTCCCCTCGGGTGGTTCCGTCCGACCTCCAGAGCTCCCGGCCGTCGACCCCGTCGTCGGCGCTGAAGAACAGCCGGCCGCGAAATGCCCTCAGGCGAAGGGGGCGGGAGTCCCTTCTGAAGCGCGGGCTGCCCATGTACGTGTTGATGTCGCGGACCAGCTTCGTGCCCTTCCGCGTGCCATCGGACTTCCAGAGCTCTTGGCCATGTGCGCCGTCGTCGGCCCTGAAGAACAGCCGGTCGCCGAGCTTCGCGAAGTCCTGGGGCGTATGAATCGCCGGCGGCCGGCCTGATGTTCTCGACCAGCTTCGTCCCCGCCGCGGTCCCGTCGGAGCGCCAGAGCTCGAAGCCGTGCACGCCGTCGTCGGCGGCGAACAAGAGACGGTGGCCGAGCCTCGCGAAGTCGTAGTAGCCAGGACTGGAGGAGCCGCCGCCGGGATTGATGTCCTCGACCAGCCTGGTTCCGGCCCTCGTCCCGTCGGAGCGCCACAGCTCGTGCGCCGTGCACGCCGTCGTCGGCCCCGAACAGCATCGTGTCGCCGAGCTGGGCGATCTCGAATGCCCCCGAGCTCGGGCCGCCCGGGTTGATGTCCTTGACCAGCTTCGCGCCGGCCGCCAGCGCGTTGGCGGCGCCGAGCGCCAGCCAGGCCGCCGCGACGAACGCAGCGACTACTCCAGCGTTTGCTCGACCTGCTTGGTCTCGAACAGCTCCAGGACGTCGCCGACCTTGACGTCCTGGTAGCCCTCCAGCACGACTCCGCATTCGAGCCCCTCCTCGACCTCCTGCACGTTGTCCTTGAACCGTCGCAGGGAGCCAAGGCGGCCGGTCCACACCACCGTGCCCTCGCGCACCAGGCGCACCTGCGCGGTCCGGGTGATCTTGCCGTCGGTGACCAGGCAGCCGGCGATCGTGCCGACCCGTGAGGCGCGGAACAGCTCCTTGACCTCGGCCTGACCGAGCGCTTCCTCGACCTCCTCGGGCTCCAGCAAGCCCTCCAGCGCGGCCCGGAGGTCCTCCGTGATCTTGTAGATCACGGAGTAGGTCCTGATCTCGACCCCCTCCCGTTCGGCGGCCCTGCGGGCATCCGCCAACGGGCGGACGTTGAACCCGATGATGATCGCGTCGGAGGCTGCGGCCAGCATTACGTCCGACTCGGTGATCCCGCCCGTGGCGGCGTGGATCACGTCGGCCACGATCCGCTCCTGTGGAAGCTTTGCGATCTCGTCCTGGAGAGCACCCAGGGATCCGGAGACGTCCGCCTTGAGCACGACGTTGAGCTCCTTCAGCTCGCCCTCCGTGGCCTTCGTGAAGACCTCCTCGAGGCTCACCTTGCGAGCTTGCTGGCGGGCGACCGCCTCGGCCTTCAGGCGCTGGCTGCGCTGCTCTGCGAGCTGCCGCGCCCGTCGCTCGTTCTCCACCGCCTCGACCCGCTCGCCCGCCTCGCAGACGTCGCCAAGGCCCAGCACCTCAACCGGATCGCCCGGGTGGGCTTCGCTCAGCCGGGCGCCCGTGAAGTCGAGCATCGCTCTCACCTTGCCCCAGGTCGCGCCGGCGGCCAGCGCGTCCCCGACGTGAAGCGTGCCGCGCTGGATCAGCGCCGTGGCCACCGGGCCCCGCCCCGGGTCGAGGTGCGACTCGATCACGACACCGGACGCCGGAGCGTTGGGATTCGCCTTCAGCTCCTCGAGCTCGGCCGCGAGGACGATCATCTCCAAAAGGTGGTCGAGCCCTTCCTTGGTCTTCGCCGAGACGTCGCAGAAGATCGTCTCGCCACCCCACTCCTCCGGAGTCAGCCCCTGGGAGGCAAGCTCGTTGCGCACCCGGTCGGGCTGGGCGTCCGGCTTGTCGATCTTGTTGACGGCCACCAGAATGGGTACCTCGGCGGCCCGGGCGTGGTCGATCGCCTCCACCGTCTGGGGCATCACGCCGTCGTCGGCCGCGACCACGATCACGGCCAGGTCGGTGACCTTGGCGCCGCGTGCCCGCATCGCCGTGAACGCCTCGTGGCCCGGGGTGTCCAGGAAGGTGATCTTCCTCCCGTTGTGGTGAACCTGGTAGGCCCCAATGTGCTGCGTGATCCCTCCCGCCTCGCCGGCGACCACCTCGGTCTCTCGGATCGCATCGAGGAGGGAGGTCTTGCCGTGATCCACATGGCCCATGATCGTGACCACGGGCGGCCGGTCGGCGAGATCCGCCGCGGCATCCTCGTGGACGGGTTCCTCCGGCTCCTCGTCGGCAGCGCTCACGATCTCGACCTTCTGGTCGAGCGCCTGCGCCAGGGCCGTCACGGTCTCGTCGGAGAGCGTCTGGGTGAGGGTCGCCATCTCGCCCAGCTCCATCAGCTTCTTGATCACCTCGGCGGTTCCGAGGCCAAGCGTCTCGGCTACCTCGCGCACGGTGGCGCCCGAGTTGACCTTGGTCGGCGGTTGCTCGACGACCTCGACCGGCCCCTTGTCCTGCGGCTCCTCGAGCAGCGGCCGGCGCCGGCGCCCGCCGCGGCGGCGCGGCGGTCGGAGGGGCGGCGCCTGCGGCATGTGCTCGCGACGCGACGCCTGCGAATCGATCACCACGCGGCGACGCTTGCGACCAGAGCGTGCCTGGGACCCGCTGTCGGCCGCCTCGCGGCGGGCGGGTCCGGACCTGTCCCGGCCGCCGGCCTTCCCGTCGCCGGCCGTCGGGGCGGCCTTCTCCTTGGGCTTCGAGCCGTCCTTCGCGGCCGACGTCTTCGGCTTGCTCTTGCCATCGGCCTTCGCCCCGTCGCCGCTCGCAGCGGCCAAGGCCCTCAGGGCGTCCTCTTCCTCGACGCTCGAGGCGGCCACCTTCGCCTCGATGCCGGCCGCCTTCAGCGCCGCGAGGACCTCCTTGCTGCTAAGGCCCTCCTGCTTGGCAATCTCGTGAACGCGCTTCTTCATTCCTTGGAATCCTCGGCTGAAGCCTCGGATTCCTCGGTGGATCGGACCTCAGCCGCCACAGGCTCCTCGTCGCTCTGAGTCGCGCCGTCGGTCTCGCTGGCTGCCGGCTGGGACTGGTCCGCCGAAGGCGCCTCCTCGTCGGTGTCCTCGGCCTTGGTTTCCTGCGCCGACTCCGCCTCGACGGCCTCGGCCGCCTCTTCCTCGGCTTCCTCGAGCTCCTCCTCGGCCTCGACGATCTCCTCCGCTTCGTCTTCCGCGGCCTCATCCGCCGCCTCGTCGTCGGACTCTTCAGCTTCCTCCGCAGCCTCTTCGGCCTCGGCCTCGGCTGCCGCCTTCGTCTCCATGGCCTCCTCCGCGTCCTTGGCCTCACGCTCGGCCTGCGCGAAGGCAGCCGTGGCTCGCTCGACCAGCGGGCGGACCTCGCCCTCGTCGGCGTCGGTGTCGGCCAGCTTCTGGATCTCCTGGTCTGAGAGCGGGGTGAGCACGGTCACCTGGTTGGTGGGAAAGCGCGCCAGCGCCTGGTGCTGGGGCAGGCCGCAGTAGCGCGAGCCGGAAAGCGCGGCGTTCGGGCAGCGCCGGCCGGCCGAGAGCACCGCGGCGCAACGGCCGTCCGCCTCCTCGCCCTCCTCGTACTCGATCTCATCCTCTTCCTGGCTGAACTCGGTCTCGGACTTGATGTCGACCTTCCAGCCAGTCAGCTTCGCGGCAAGCCGTGCGTTCTGGCCCTCGCGCCCGATCGCCAGTGAGAGCTGGTCGTCCGGCACGATCACCGTCGCCTCCCGCTTCTCGTCGTCAACCAGCACCTCGCGAACGCGCGCCGGCGAGAGCGCCTTGGCCACGAACCGGGCGGGCTCCTCGTTGTAGGGGATGATGTCGATCTTCTCGCCCCGTAGCTCGGAGACCACCATCCGCACCCTCGAACCCCTCGGGCCGACGCAGGCGCCCACCGGATCCACCCCATCGGCGTGCGAGATGACGGCGATCTTCGACCGGTATCCGGGCTCGCGGGCGACACCGACGATCTCGACCAGGCTGTCCGCGATCTCAGGGACCTCGAGCTCGAACAGCTGCTTGATCAGCTCGGGATCGCGTCGGGAGACCACGATTCCGGGTCCCTTGCCCTCCGCGTTGACCTCCGTGATCACCGCCTTCACCCGCATGCCGTGGTCGTAGCGCTCGTTCCAGACCTGCTCGGACCGCGGCAAGAGCGCCTCGACCCGCTCGCGGAGCTGGACCAGCGTGTAGCGATTGTCGGACTGCTGGATGATCCCCGTGATCAGCTCGCCGACCCGGTCCTGGTACTCCTCGAACATCATGTGGCGCTCCGCCTCGCGGATCCGCTGGAGGATCACCTGCTTCGCCGTCTGGGCGGCGATCCTGCCGAAGTTCTCCGGGGTCACGTCGCGAGTCTCGATCTGGTCCTCGTAGGGGGCGAGCAGCTCGGGGTCCAACTCGGGCTCCTCGGGCTCGCGGAGCTCACCCGTCTCGGGGTCGATGGTCTGCTCCTGCTCCTCGATCGCCTGCGCCACCAGCTTCTCCTCCAACTCCGGCGGCAGGATCAACTCGAAGACGCGGAAGTCCGCGGTTTCGCGATCAAGGTCGACGCGGGCGTACTTGGCGGCACCAGGGGTCTTCTTGTAGGCGGACAGCAGCGCGTCTTCGAGCGCCGCCATCAGCGTTTCGGCATCGATTCCCTTCTCCTGCTCGAGGCCCCTGATCGCCTCGACGATCTCGCGGCTCATCGAGCTACCTCCGGCGGTGTCGAACGGTCGGGCACCAGGTTGGAGCGGCGGATGCGTGCCAGCGGGATCTCAACCTCGCCGGCGCCCGCGTCCAGGCAGACCCGGCGCTCGTCCGCGGCCGTCAGCGTTCCGGTAAAGCTGCGCTGGCCCTCGATCGCCTCCCGGGTGCGAACCTTGACCTGGCTGCCCATGAAGCGGCGGAAGTGCTCGGGCTTGGTCAGCGGCCGATCCGACCCCGGCGAGGAGACCTCCAGGGACCATGCCTCGAGCAGGTCGCGCAGGTGATTCGTAACCCGCTCGCAGAGTCCCAGATCGACTCCGTCCGGATGATCGATGTAGAGGCGCAGGGTCTCGGCAGCCGGGCGCTGCAGCGCAATCAGCTCCACTGCGGGATCCAGGTCCCGTAGCCTCGATTCGATCTGCTCCTGAAGCTCTTCCAAGCTCGTCCTTCTCGTTCCATTTGGTGGTCTCCCCTACCCCTTCGGCGCCGAAAAAAAGGTGGGCCCGTGCCCACCTCCAACAGGGTTCGGGTACAGAAGAGGTGATCTGAGTATAGCCTCGGCCCCTCGCCCACGCCAGGCGTCGGCGAGCGCGCAACGGCGCGTGCCCAGGCGTGCTCAGACCTCCAGGATCGCGTGACCCCGATGCCGGTCAGACTTCCAACATCAGCGTCACGGGCCCGTCGTTGACCAGCTCCACCGCCATCCGGGCACCGAAGACGCCCCGCGCCGCTTGCGCCAGCTCGCAGAAGCGCTCGTACAGCGACTCGGCCACCGCGGGCGGCGCGGCCCCGGTGAAGCTCGGGCGGTTGCCCTTGCCGGTGTCCGCGTACAGGGTGAACTGGCTCACGCAGAGGATCTGGCGCTCGCCGAGCGGCGCGTCCATGCGCCCATCGGCCCCTTCGAAGATCCGGAGCGCCCTCACCTTCTCGGCCAGCCTCCGCGCCTCGGCCTCGGTGTCCGTGGGCGCAATCCCGAGCAGGACCACGAGCCCCGGGCCGATCGCCGAGACCTGTCTCCCGTCCACCGTCACCGACGCCCGGCTGACTCGCTGCACGAGCGCCCTCACGAATCGATTTGCGCTCGGCCCGGGATCAAGTCCCTTGCTCGAGCCTCACCCACGCTCGGTCAAGCGCTCCCGGTAGATGCGGTAGTCATCGCGTTCCGGGCGCAGGTTGGCCGCGATCGCCAAGTGACGGCGGGCGCGGTCGCGCTGGCCGATCAGGGTCAGCGCCCGGCCCAGGCAGAAGTGAGCGAAATCGTTGACCGGGTACCGCTCCACCACCGCTTCGAACTCGCGCGCCGCCTCGGGGTAGTGCCCGCTGCGGAAGTAGGCACGGCCCAGAGCCTCGCGGATTGAGCTCTTCTCGGGCGCCATCCGAGCGGCCTTGGACAGCGGCACCGTGGCCGGCGCGAAGTCGCCGGCCTCCAGCAGGGACATGCCCCGCTGATACAGCGAATAGAGGGAATCGCCCGCCGTCTCGGCCATCTGCCCAAGTGTAGGGGCGAGCGGACGGAACGGAAAGCGGAATCGCGGCAGCGCGCTCTGGCTCAGCGCTTTGGGCTTGCCGACCGCTCGCGAAGCGCTTCCACCCGGTCGAGAATCGCAGCCGCGATCTCTTCCTTGGGCGCCAGCGGGACCCGTCGCTCGCCGTCGCGTTCCACGATCACCACCTCGTTGAGAGCCGAGTCGAAGCCGATTTCGGTGCGCGACACATCGTTGAAGACGATCGCGTCAAGGCCCTTGCGATCGAGCTTGGCGCGAGCCCTCTCGATCGCACCGGCGCCATGCTCGGCGGCGAACCCGACCAGCGTCTGGTCGTCGCTTCGCAGGGACGAGAGATCGGCCAGGACGTCCTGAGTCTGCTCCAGGTGCAGGTCAATCCCGCCGCCTCCCTCGCGAGCGATCTTCCCCGGCTCCGCCCGCGCCGGGCGGAAGTCGGCGACGGCGGCGGCCATCAGCAGCACGTGACAGTCGGGGAACTCCTCCCGCACCACGTTCGCCAGCTCTTCGGTGGTCTCGACCTCGATCCGCCGCGTCCCGGCCGGCTCGGGAAGCGAGACGTTGGCCGCGACAAGGGTGACCTCCGCCCCGCGGCGGATGGCCTGCTCGGTCAGCGCCAAACCCATGCGTCCACTGGAGCGGTTGCCGATGAACCGGACCGAGTCGATCGGCTCTCGGGTCCCGCCGGCGGTCACCAGGACACGGAGCCCATCCCACGACCCGCGCGCCGCGGGCAGGAGCGCCTCCACCTCTGCCAGCAGGCGCTCCGGCGAAGGCAGTCTGCCGAGGCCGTACTCTCCGCGCGAGGCCAGCGCTCCCTCCTCGGGCTCGATCACCCGCACGCCGCGCTCACGCAACGTGGCCAGGTTCGCCTGGGTGGCGGCATCCATGTACATGCGCTCGTTCATCGCCGGGGCGACCGCACGCGGCGCCGGGCAGGCCAGGAACGAGGTGGTCACCATCGAATCGGCGATCCCGGCGGCGAGCTTGCCGATCGTGTTCGCCGACGCGGGCGCGATCAGGTAGGCGTCGGCGTTGGCTGCCACTTCGAGGTGGCCGATCGGGTCGTGGTCGGGCGCTGGATCGCCAGGGAAGGACCCCCGGAGGGGATCGCGTTCAAACTCGTCGGCCAGCACCGGAGCCCCGACGATGCCCTGGAAGGACGCGGCGCCCACGAACCGCTGCGCCGCCGGCGTCATCAGCACTCGAACGCCGTGCCCCGCGAGGGTCGCCAGCCGGGCGAGTTCCAGCGCCTTGTAGGCGGCGATCCCGCCGCTGACACCCAGGAGGATGCGGGCCATCTCCGCCGCCCACCCGCGCGCTAGGCGCGGTAGCGGTAGTTGAGCTTCCCCGCCGCCAGCTCCTCGAGCGAGATCGTTAGGTAATTGCCCGACGGGATGTCGACCATCGGCGGCGTGTACTCCTCGTAGCTGCCCTCCCCGAGGGCGCGGTAGTAGCTGTTCAGCTGACGGGCGCGCTTCGCGACCACGACCACCGCCGCGTAGTGCGAATCCGTCCGGGCCAGCAGCTTGTCGACGCGTGGCTTGATCATCTCTCGGAGGATTGTAGGGACAGCTCGTCGCGGACTATCCCCTGCAGCGCGGCGGCCGCACGCTCGATCTCATCGTTCACCACCACGTGCTCGAACTCTCGTCGAGCCGCGAGCTCCCGCTCCGCCGTCCGCAGCCGCTCGTCGATCGCCTGGCCGGAGTCGGTGCCCCGGCCCTCCAGGCGCTCGCGGAGCGCCGCTGGATCCGGGGGGGCGATGAACACCTGCACGGACTCCGGCATCGCCGCACGCACCTGGCGGGCGCCCTGCAGCTCGATCTCCAGAACCACGGACTTGCCCTCCCCGAGTCGCCTGTCCACCTCTGACCTCAGAGTCCCATACCGGTTGCCGCTGTAGGTGGCGTATTCGAGGAATTCGCCGTTGCGGACGCGGCGGTCGAACTCCTCCGGGTCGAGGAAGTGATAGTCGCGGCCGTCCACCTCGCCATCTCGCGGCTCCCTGGTGGTCGCGGAGACCGACAGCTCGAGGCCGGGCACGCGACGCAAGAGCTGGGAGATCAGCGTCCCCTTGCCCACCCCCGACGGCCCGGTGATCACGAACACCTTCGACACGGCGCCAATCCTGACCTATCGACCGGCGCCGGGTCTACGCTCGCCCGTCACACGTTCCCGACGCGATCGCAACAGCTCGCCAACGGCATCGGCGGGATCTGGCCATGGCATCGGCGGGATCCGTCCATGGCCGAATTGCGATTCATATGGGAACGCAATTCGGCCATCAATGCACCTCGGCGCCTGAGACCCGGCGAGTGTCGAGTTCCTCGGCTATAGGCCGAGTAAATCGACACTCGGGCATGCGCTTGGTGCCTCCGGGTTGCCGTCGCCGCCCCTCGCGGGGCCGGATTCGGTGCCTGGCCGGGCGCGACCGTCGCGCTACCGGCGCAGCTGCAAGACCAGCTCACCCCGCTGGCGGGCCGAGAGGCCACCGATCGTCTTCGAGGGCGAGATTCGGCACTGGGTGAGGATCTTGTTGGCCTTCACCCGGCCGTACTTGGGGACGGCCAGGATCATGTCGAAGGCCTTCGCGGACAGCACATAGTCGGGTGGGTCGCGGAGCAACGCCTCAACCTTGACCCTCCCCGCCTTCAGATCCCGCTTCAGCTGGGCTCGCCTGGAGCGGATCTCGTTGGCCCTCCGCAGAGCCCGCATCCGCTGCTCGTGGGTTCTCTCGGGAACAGCAGCAGCGGTGTCGACGGAGGGGGCCATCGGCGGCGGCGATCATATACCCGGGCTCGCGGCCCGTACAAGGGGGGACAGGCGGTTTGGCCCAAATTCGGTTCGACCTTAGGTTGAGGTCGATGGCACCATCCGGCCCCTGATCCTCGACAGCGAGTCGGCTCCGGCCCGCTGGAGCTCTGTCTCGAGCTCCTTTCGCACCCTGTTCCCGGCCAGCGGATCGCGGAAATTCGCCGTGCCGACGGCCACCGCGGTGGCTCCGGCGGCCATGAAGGCGAGCGCATCCGCCCCCGACTCGATGCCTCCCATGCCGACCACCGGGATCGAGACCGCGGCCGCGACCTCCCGCACCTGGCCGAGGGCGAACGCCCGCATCGAGGGGCCCGACAGGCCCCCGCTTCCCGCGCCCAGCCAGGCGTCGAGCGTGCCTGGGTCCATGGCCACGGCCGCGAGCGTGTTGACCAGCGAGACCGCGTCGGCGCCCCCCTGCTCTGCGGCCTTGGCGACGGTAGCCGGCTCGGCGACGTTGGGGGTCAGCTTGACGATCAAGGGCTTCTCCGTTCGCGGGCGCAGGGCTCCCACCAGCGCCAGGGTCTCGTCGGGCTGCTGGCCGACGATCAGCCCGGACTCGACATTCGGACAGGACACGTTCAGCTCCAGCCCGGCGACCTCGGGCTGCCCCGCGACACCCTCGACCAGGCGCGCGAACTCGTCGTGGCTTCGGCCCATGACCGAGACGATCAGCGGCACCGGCAGTCCCGCCAGGGCGGGCAGGTCCCGCTGACAGAACCCCTCCAACCCCTTGTTCGGAAGGCCGATCGAGTTGATCATCCCGGCCGGCGTCTCGAAGATTCGCGGCGGTGGATTCCCGATCCGCGCCTCGGGGGTGATGGTCTTCGAAACGAAGGCGGAGAACGGAAAGTCGTCCAGGAGCGACGCCCCGAAGACGCGCCTCGCGGCGATCGCGTCGAAGGTGCCGGAGCCGTTCAGCACCGGGTGCTCGAGGCGAATGCCGCAGAGCTCGAGCCCCAGGTCCATCAGTGCCCCGACCCCGGCACCAGCGCGGTCTCGATCGCGGCGGCGTTGACCACCGGGCCGTCCACGCAGAGCCGCATGTAGCCGCCATCGGCCAGGGGCACCGCGCACCCGAAGCAGGCTCCGAAGCCGCAGGCCATGGGCGCCTCCATCGCCAGCTCGGCCGCGATCCCCGCTTCCGAGCACATCCGACGCACCGCCTCCAGCATCGCGGGCGGCCCACACGCGTAGACGGGGCCGCTTCGGGCCTCGTCTCCCTCCAAGAGCACCGCGAGCAGGTCGGTGACGTAGCCGCGGTGCCCGGCATGCCCGTCCTCGCTCGCCAGACGGACCTCGGAGCAATCGAACAGCTCCTCCACCCCCCCGGAGTGCCCGCGATCGCGAAATCCGATCAGGGTGCGAACCGCGACGCCGCGATCGCCGAGCTGACGGCGCAGGATCGCCAGCGGCGCGATCCCGATCCCGCCGCCGACCAGAATCGCTCCTGCCGCATCCGTGACAAGGTCGCGCGGAGCCGAAAAAGGCCGTCCGAGCGGCCCCGTCACCCACAGGGCCTCGCCCCGGCGCAGCCCCGCGAGCCGCTCGGTCCCGGGCCCAACGGCCTCGACCAGGAAGTCCAGGCGCAAGCCGTCCGCGGTGCGACCCGCCTCGGCCACCGAGAACGCCCGCGGCAGGTAGGGACGGCCGTCGCGTTGTCCCCAGCCGTCGGCCGCAGCGAGCATGTAGAACTGGCCGGCGAGCGGCTCGGGGCCCGAGGGGTCGAGCGCCGAGAAGATGCGGTAGCCGCCCGACTCGCGGTTGCCCGTGACCTCGCACCTACGCCGCCCAGGCGGCGCCGGCACCCGGCGCTCAGACAGCGGTGCGCTGTCTCGAGTCCGCTGGCCGGTCATGAAGCTCCTGCAGGCAACGTGGCTCCGCGCTCCGCTCGCGCTGGGCGAAGATCGCCCTGGCCGCCGCCGAGGCCCCGGTCATCGTGGTCACGCAGGGCACCCCGTGGCGGACCGCCGCGGTGCGGATCTCGTAGCCGTCGGAGCGCGCGCCGCTGCCGGTCGGCGTGTTGATCACCAGGTCGACCTCGTGGTTGCGGATGTAGTCGACCACGTGGGGCGAGCCCTCGGCGATCTTGTTGATCCCCTTCACCGGCACGCCCATGCGCGAGATCGCCTGGGCCGTCCCGCGGGTGGCGATGATCCGAAAGCCCAGGTCGTGGAACCTGGCGGCGAGCTGCGTGGCAGCCGGCTTGTCGGTGTCGGTGACGGTGATGAACACGGTTCCCTCGCGCGGCAGGGCGATGCCGGCCGCCGACTGCGCCTTGCCGAAGGCGGTCGGGAAGTCGGCGGCGATCCCCATCACCTCGCCGGTCGACTTCATCTCCGGGCCCAGTACCGAGTCGGCCCCGGCAAAGCGGGCGAACGGCAGCACCGCCTCCTTGACACTGACGTGGTCGGTGGGCGCCTCCGGCAGATCCTGGTCGGCGAGGCGCTCTCCCAGCATCAGCCGGCAGGCGATTTTTGCCAGGGGAGCGCCGATCGCCTTGGATACGAAAGGCACCGTGCGCGAGGCGCGGGGATTCGCCTCCAACACGTAGAGCTGCCCCCCGGCGACCGCGTACTGGACGTTGATCAGCCCGATCACGCCGAGCTCGAGCGCAATCTGCCGGGTGGTCTCGTGGATATCGGCCAGCATCTCCTCGCCGAGGCTCATCGGCGGCAGCACGCAGGCCGAGTCACCGGAGTGGACGCCGGCCTCCTCGACGTGCTGCATGATCCCGGCGACTCGCATGTCGGTGGCGTCGGCGAGCGCATCGACGTCCACCTCGATCGCATCCTCGAGGAACCTGTCCAGCAACAGCGGGTGCTCTTGGTCGGCCTTCACGTGCTGCTCCAGATAGGCGGCGAGCCCCTCGGCCGTGTAGCAGATCTCCATCGCGCGGCCCCCGAGCACGTAGGAGGGGCGGACCAGCAGTGGGAAGCCGACCTCCTCGGCGATCACCACGGCCTCGTCCGCCGATAGCGCCGTGCCGTAGGGCGGGTGGGCGATGCCGAGGCGGCGTAACAGCGCTCCGAAGCGGCCTCGATCCTCGGCGAGATCGATCGCCTCCACCGGGGTGCCCAGCAGACGCGCGCCGGACTCCTCCAGCGCCCGGGCCAGCTTCAGGGGAGTCTGGCCCCCGAACTGCACCACCACCCCCTCCGGTCGCTCCACCTCGAGCACCGCCAGCACGTCCTCGGCGGTGAGGGGCTCGAAGTACAGCCGGTCCGAGGTGTCGTAGTCGGTGGAGACCGTCTCCGGGTTGCAGTTGATCATCACCGCGTCGCGCCCCAGCTCTCGCACCGTCATCGCCGCATGGACGCAGCAGTAGTCGAACTCGATCCCCTGGCCGATCCTGTTTGGCCCCGAGCCGAGGATCACAACCGAAGGACGATCCCCACGGCTGACCTCACTGCCGGCTGCGTCCTCGCCTCTGGCTCCGGGCGCAGCCGGGTTTCTGACTGGACGGTCGTGGGCCGAGTAGTAGTAGGGGGTGCGCGCCTCGAACTCCGCCGCACATGTATCCACCGACTTGAAGCCTCGGACCAGCGACGCGGTGCCGTCGCCCTCGGTCGCCAGCGCGCTCAGCTCGCGCAGGAACCAGGGATCGATCGCGGTCCGCTCCTCGATCCGCCCGGGGTCGGTGCCGCGCCGGAACGCCTCGAGGATCAGGTCGTAGCGGTCGGCTGCCGGGGTCACCAGGCGGTCGAGCAGCTCGTCGATGTCGTCGGGTATCTGCGCCTCGGAGTCGAGCTCGCGCGAGCGCATCGCCTTCGCGAACGACTCTCGGAAGGTGCGACCGATCGCCATCGCCTCCCCCACCGACTTCATGTGCGTCGACAGGCTGCCCTCGGCACCGGGAAACTTCTCGAACGCGAACCTGGGCATCTTGGTGACCACGTAATCGATCGTCGGCTCGAAGGACGCCGGAGTGGCCTGGGTGATGTCGTTCGGAATCTCCTCGAGCGCGTAGCCGACCGCCAGCTTGGCCGCGATCTTGGCGATCGGGAACCCGGTCGCCTTGGAGGCCAGCGCCGACGAGCGGGACACCCGCGGGTTCATCTCGATCACCACCACCTCGCTCGTGCTGGGGTTGACGGCGAACTGGATGTTGGAGCCGCCGGTCTCCACCCCGACGGCGCGAATCACCCGCAGGGCCTGGTCGCGGAGCTCCTGGTAGAGGCGGTCGGTGAGCGTTTGCGCCGGGGCGACGGTGACGCTGTCGCCGGTGTGGACCCCCATCGGGTCGACGTTCTCGATCGAGCAGATGACCACGACGTTGTCGTTTCGGTCGCGCATCACCTCGAGCTCGAACTCACCCCAGCCGAGCACCGACTCCTCCACCAGCACCTGGTTGATCGGGCTCGCCGCCAGGCCCTCGGAGACGACCTGGCAGAGCTCGGTCTCGGTCTCCCCCACGCCGCCGCCCTGGCCGCCCAGCGTGTACGCGGGTCGTACGATCGCGGGCAACGCCAGCTGGCCGTCGGCGAGCGCCTTCTCGGCCTCGCCGACGGTGGTGATGATCACCGACCAGGGGACCCGCAGTCCGGCGTCCTCCATCGTGCGGCGAAACGCCTCGCGGTCCTCGGCTCGCCGGATCGCCTCGTAATCAGCCCCGATCAGCTCCACCCCCCAGCGCTCCAGCACCTTCTCGTCGTGGAGAGCCGTAGCGAGGTTGAGCGCCGTCTGGCCGCCGAGTGTGGGCAGCAGCGCGTCCGGCCGCTCGCGCTCGATGATCCGCGCCACCGAATCGGGCGTCAGCGGCTCGACGTAGGTGCGGTGGGCGAACTCCGGGTCGGTCATGATCGTGGCCGGGTTGGAGTTCACGAGCACCACCTCGTATCCGTCGGCGCGCAGCACCTTGCAGGCCTGGGCGCCGGAATAGTCGAACTCGGCGGCCTGGCCGATGACGATCGGCCCCGAGCCGATCAGGAGGATCTTCCGGATGTCGTCGCGCCTAGGCATCAGGCGGCCGCCAGCTCCAGGAACTGGTCGAACAGGTAGCGGGCGTCGTGGGGGCCCGGCCCCGCCTCGGGGTGGTACTGGACGGTGGCGCCGGGCACGTCGCGGAGCACCAGCCCCTCGACGGTGCGGTCATAGAGGTTCAGGTGCGAGAGCTCGGCGGCGCCGAAGTCCGTCTCCCAGCGAACGGGCTGGTCGCCCTCGATCCTCGGCTCGCCCCGCGGTCCCTGCACGGCGAATCCGTGGTTCTGCGACGTGATGTCGATCTTGCCGCTGCGCAGATCCTTGACCGGATGGTTGACGCCGCGGTGGCCGAAGGGCAGCTTGAAGGTCTCCAGGCCCACCGCCCGACATAGGAGCTGATGGCCGAGGCAGATCCCGACCACGGGCCGCTTTCCGACCAGCTCCCGGACCGTCTCCACCACGTAGTCGAGCGCCGCCGGGTCGCCGGGACCGTTGGCAAGGAACACCAGATCCGGATCCCGCTCCAGGACCTCATTGGCGGAGACTGAGCACGGAAGCAAGGTCAACCGGCAATTCCGCTCGCGGAATTGCCGAATGATGGAGCGCTTGATTCCGGTGTCGATGCCAACTACATGGGGCCCGGCGGCCGAGTCGGGGTGGGCGCCAAGCTCGACCGGCTCGGTGGGTGTCACCTGCCGGGCAAGGTCCGCGCCGCTCATCGCCGGCTCCGCATCGATCCGGCTGCGGGCCTCGGCCTCGGCCAGGTCGGCTGAGAAGATCCCGCCCCGCATCGCCCCCCGGTCGCGGATGTGACGCACCAGGGAGCGGGTATCGACCCCGTCGATCGCCGGTACCCCGCAATCGCCCAGCCAGTCGAGCCAACCGCCCTCGGCATCGGCGGCGTCCTCGGCGTTCTTGGCCTCGCGCATGATCACCCCGCGAGCCTGGGGCCGCTCGGACTCCATCGCCGCCGCGGCGACGCCGTAGTTTCCGATCAGGGGATAGGTGAAGGTGATGATCTGGCCCGCGTACGAGGGGTCGGTGACCGCCTCCTGGTAGCCGGTCATCGAGGTGTTGAAGACCACCTCGCCGGTAACCGATTCGCCGCCCCCTCGCAGCTCGCCCTCGAACCGCGCGCCGTCCTCCAGCAAGACGTACCCGCTCATGACGGGTTGGGCGCGTAGTCGAGCACCACCTGCTGCACCTGCTTGAACTGGTCCGTCCCGGCGCGCCCAACGAGCTCGAACAGCGCCGTCTCGACGCTGGTGATCACCGCCCCGGAGCGCCTCATCTTCTCCAGGCCGATCGCCTTGTTGTGGTCGAACCGCGAGCCGACGGCGTCCGAGGCGACGTGCACCTCCACCCCGTCATGAAGCAGGTCGAGCGTCGTCTGGTTGACGCACACGTGGGCCTCGATCCCGCAGACCAGCGCCTGGTCGCGACCCGCCAGGTCGAAGCCCTCCGCCTCGGAGGCTGAGAAGCAGAGCTTCTCGATCGCCTCCACGCCGGCCGGAAGCGCCTCGGCAATCGGCGATGCGGTGTGGCCCAGCCCCTTCGGATACTGCTCCGTGACCACGATCGGCACCCCCACCGCATTCGCCCCCTTCACGAGGGCGGCGGCGGCGGCGGCGACCTGGTCGAAGCTCGGAACGGCCTTGCGAAACCCTTCCTGGACGTCGATCACCAGCAGCGCGGCCCGTCCGGGGTCGAGCTTCGCCGAGCTCATGCGGCCACTCCCATGGCGAAGCTGCGCTGGCGGTAGGCGACCCGCCCGCCCACCACGGTCGCGAGCACCCGCCCGCGTAGCGTCCGGCCGGTGAAGCAGGAGTTCTGGGAGCGGCTCTCCCAGCCCTCGGCGCCCACCTCCCACTCCGCGTCCGGATCGAACAGCGCCAGGTTCGCGTCGCTTCCGGGAGCCAGGCTCGGCAGCTCGAGGCCGAATGCGGCCGCGCCCGCGCTCATTCGGTCGACCAGGAGGGACAGCTCGAGCACTCCCGGCAACACCAGCTCGCTGTAAAGCGCGGCGAACGCCGTCTCCAGCCCGGTCACCCCCATCGCGGCCTCCTCGAACGGAACCTCCTTCTCGTCCACCGAATGCGGGGCGTGGTCGGTGGCCACACAGTCGATGACGCCCGACCGCAGGCCCTCGATCAGCGCCTGGCGATCGTCCTCGGACCGCAGCGGCGGGTTCATCTTGAAGCGTGAGTCGAGGCTCCGGACCTCCTCATCGGTAAGGGTCAGGTGGTGCGGCGTCGCCTCGCAGCTGATTCGGACCCCGGCCTGCTTGGCGGCGGCGATGGCCTCCACCGACTCGCGGGCGGAGAGGTGCTGGACGTGGACCCGAGCCCCTTCGTAGGCCGCCACCGCGGCGTCGCGGGCGATCATGGTCGACTCGGCCACCGACGGGATGCCGGCCAGCCCCAGCGCGGCCGAGACCGCTCCCTCGTGCATGACGCCCCCCAGGTGCGGCTGGTGCACGCCGGCGGGCCGGGAGAGGTCGTGGTCCTCTTCGTGAAGCGCGATCTGAGCGCCGACCAGCCGCTGGTAGGAAAGCGCGCGTCGCAGCACCCTGGCATTCGAGATCGGCAGGCCGTCGTCGGAGAACCCGGCCGCTCCGGCGTCGCGAAGCTCGGCCATCTCGGTCAACTCCTGGCCCCCCATGTCACGGGTAACGCAGGCCAGAAAGCCGGCGGGGACCGACGCCTCGTCAGCCGCCCGCTCTCGCAGTGCTCGAACGTCCGCGGCCTCCTGGACCGGGGGTCGCGTGTTCGCCATCGCCAGGATCCCGCAGTAGCCTCCGGCCGCAGCGGCGCGGGTGCCGGTTTCGATCTCCTCCTCGTGCTCGTCGCCGGGCGTGCGGAGGTGAACATGAGGGTCGAAGAAGGCCGGCAGGACCACTTTGCCCTCCGCCTCGATCAACTCGCCCCCGGCGGGGTCCGCGCTTCCCGGGGCGGCCAGCGAGGCGATCTCTCCATCTCGCACGATGACGTCGTAGGTGCCATCGATCCCGGTCCGCGGGTCGAGCACCGAGGCCCGACGCAGCACAAGGTCACCCGCCGGCTCGGCGTCCTTGCCGCGCCAGTCGAGCGAGGTGATCGGCCGCGACTCGCTCACGCCGGCTCCTTGATCGGGGTCGGGGCGGGCAGCTTGTCGGGGTCGGCGGCGCGCCCACCGCCGGGACGTGCCCGCCCGCCCGCCAGCAGCTCGTACAGAATCGCCATGCGCACCACCAGCCCGCTCTCGACCTGCGCGGCGATCAGCGAGTTGGGGCCGTCGATCACCTCCGGCGCCAGCTCGACGCCGCGGTTCACCGGCCCCGGGTGCATCAGCAGCTGGCGCGGGCCCAACCGGCGCGAGTCGATCTGGTAGTGGGCTGCGTACTCGCGAATCGAGGGCACGAAGGACTCGCGCATCCGCTCCCGCTGCAGGCGAAGCGCGTAGACGACATCGGCTTCGGCGAGGCGGTCGAGGCGGTAGGAGACCGCGCAGCCGAACGCCTCTTCCAGCCCGCGGGGAATCAGGGTGGGCGGGCCGCAGACCGTGACCTCGGCGCCCATGGCGCCGAAGGCGAGCAGGTTGGAGCGGGCAACGCGGCTGTGCAGCACGTCGCCGACGATCCAGATCCGCTTGCCCTCGAGCGAGCCGAGCCGCTGGCGCAGCGTGTAGATGTCGAGCAGCGCCTGGCTGGGGTGCTCGTGCTTGCCGTCGCCGGCATTGATCACGGCGGCCTCGCTCCAACGCGCCACCAGCTCGGCGGCGCCGGCGTGGGGCGAGCGGATCACTATCGCCTCGGGCCCGTAGGCGCCGAGGGTGGTGATCGTGTCCTTGAGCGACTCGCCCTTGTCGACCGAGGAGCCGGCCGCCTTCACCGAGACCAGGTCGGCCGAGAGCCGCTTCGCGGCCAGCTCGAACGAGGAGCTGGTGCGGGTGCTCGACTCGTAGAACAGGTTGATGATCGTGCGCCCGCGCAGGGTCGGCACCTTCTTGATGTCTCGCCGGCCGACTTCGGCGAATCCCTCCGCCCGGTCGGCAATCCGCTCGATGTCCGAGCGCTCCAGGTCGGCGATCCCCAACAGGTGCCTCATCGGCGGGCCTCCACGCCAGTGGCGATCGTGACCTCGTCCACCTCGTCCAGCTCCTCGACCCGGACGTAGACCCGTTCCTCGCGGGAGGTCGGCAGGTTCTTGCCCACGTAGTCGGGCCGGATTGGGAGCTCGCGGTGGCCGCGATCGACGAGCACCGCGAGCTGCACCCGCTCGGGACGTCCGTAGTCGAACAGCGCCTCGATCGCCGCCCGCACGGTGCGGCCGGTGAACAGCACGTCGTCGACCAGCACCACCGTGCGCCCATCGAGGTCGAAGTCGAGGTGCGAGGCGTGTACGACCGGACCCGCATCCGGTTGGCGAACGTTGACGTCGTCGCGATAGAACGAGATGTCGAGGTCGCCCGAGGGGACCTCGGAGCCGGTCAGCTCGCCCACCAGCGCGTGCAGCCTCTCGCCCAGCACGGCGCCGCGGGTATGGATGCCGACCACGGCGACCCGGTTCGACCCCGGGTTCTTCTCGACGATCTCGTGAGCGATCCGCACCAGTGTGCGGCGCAGGTCGTCGCGATCCAGGACGACCTTGTCCATCTTGCTCAAAACTCGCCCCTTCCTGGCCTCTCGGGACCGGGTTAAAGGAACCGACGCGGCCAGCGTAGCACCGGTCCTGGATGAAAGGATCAGATCGATGCGAAGGCCCGGGGGATGAAGCACCGCGACGCCACCCGTGAGGCGATCGACGTCCATCGGGCCGCGGGCCGGCTCTTTGCGGCCGGGGGAACGACGAGCTTCGTGCGCGAGCAGGGACGAGGGGCGCCGGTCGTGCTCCTGCACGGCGTCCCCTCGAGCTCATTCCTGTATCGCAAGGTGATTCCCAACGCTTGCCGAGCAGGGGCTGCGCGGGCTGGCCTTCGACTTTCCGGGGCTGGGGCTCGCAGACCGTCCCGTCAACTTCGACTATTCGTGGTCGGGGCTCGCCCGCTGGACCGGCGAGGCGATCGATGCGCTCGGCATTGAGCGTTGCCACCTGGTCGTGCACGACATCGGCGGTCCGATCGGCTTCGAGTGGGCAATCCGCAACCGCGAGCGCGTGCACTCCCTGACCGCTCTCAACATGATGCTCGAGGTGGCGGGCTTCCGGCGGCCGTGGTCGATGCGCCCGTTCGCGGTCCGCGGGTTGGGCGAGGTCTGGCTGCGTTCGACCCCCCGATTCGCCTTCTCCGAGCTCTTCTACCGCCAGGGAGTCGCCGACCGGGGCGCCGTGCCGCGCCACGAGGTCTACGCTCACTACGAGCTGCTGAAGCGCGCCGACGGAGGGCGCGCCTTCCTGCGAATCATGCGGGGCTTCGAGCTCACCGAGGCCAAGCAGCGTTTTCTTTGGGAGGGAATGGCCGAGCGCCCCTACCCAACGCGGATCGTGTGGGGTGAGCGGGACCAGGCGCTGGGACTCGATCAGATGCGGGTGGTGCAAAGGGTGCTGAGGGTGGACGACCCGATCCTGTTGCCGGCCAAGCATTTTCTCCAGGAAGACCAGGCGAAGGCCGTCGCCAATTCGATCGCGGATCTGGCCGCGCCGCTGGGTTAGGAGACTTTGGCCGGCGGGGCGCGGCGCACCCGCGCGCCGTTCTCCACCAGCCGCGGCTCGCCACGCTCCGGGAACGGGATCTCGACCAGGTCGAAGTCGCGCGGTGCCTCGGTGGCGGGAAAGGCCTCGCGGGCCTCCCTCACCACATCGCGGACGTCGTAGCGCGAGGAGACGTGCACCAGGGCAAGCAGCCTCACTGCAGCGTCGCGCGCCAGCTCGGCCGCCTGGCGCGCGGTCGAATGGCCGGTCTCGACGGCGCGCTCGATCTCATGGTCAGCGAAGCTGCCGTCGTGCACCAGCAGCTCCGCCTCGTGGGCGGCGATTCGGGTCATCTCGCAGGGTGCCGTGTCTCCCGTGACCACCACCTTGCGTCCGCGACGCGGGTCGCCCATCACCTGTTCGGGTCGAACCTGACCGTCGGCGCCACGGACCGGCTCGCCGGCCTGCAGCCTGCTGAAGTCCGGACCGGGCTCCACCCCAAGGCCCATCGCCACCTCCGGGTCGAAGCGGCCGGGCCGCTCGTCCTCGACCAGGGCGTATCCGTAGGCGCTCATCCGGTGCTCGACTGGAAAGCAGCGGATCTCGTAGCCCGTGCGGCGGACCGTGTCGCCCTCGCCAAGCTCCACCAGCTCCACCTCGTAGGAGAGCCGACCGAAGATTCGTCGGAGCACCTGGAACAGGGACTCCAAACCGGGGGGACCGACGATCCGCAGCGGGCGCTCGCGGGCTTGGAGGTCGTACGTCTTCAGCAGCCCAGGCAGGCCAAGGTAGTGGTCGGCGTGGTAGTGGGTGAGGTAGATGTCGTCCACGTGCACGAGGCCGGTGGAGCGGTGCATCTGACGCTGCGAACCCTCGCCGCAGTCGAACAGCAGCCGGTCGCCGCCTACCCGCGCCAGCAGGCAGGCGGTGGCGCGCCGCGCGGTGGGCACGGAGCCGCCGGTGCCGAGGAAGGCGACCGAGAGGTCCATGCCCCTACGGTATCCCGGCCCCCGCCCCACCCGTGGGCGGGTGGATGCGCGGCGGGGCGGGAGGTGACTTTGCGCCGGATGCGCACCTCCCGCCCCCTCAGCTGAATGCGCTCCTGACCCGCGGAGAAACCGCGGAAGCGGAGCATCCCAACATCCAGGCCACGCTCTGCGCAGCACGGGCAGCAGGGGGAGTCGCCGCCGAAGCGGGGCTGCCTCGCGTCACGCAGGTCTTGGAAGTCATCCCAGAGATGCTGTGGTGGCTCATAGCCCGACCTTCGGGCGGTGATCGGCCTGCGGCAGCCCGATCACCCCAGCCAGGTCGTCCACCACCTGGGCGTGCTCGTCTCTGTGCGTCAGCCACAGCCAACGCTCGACGTCGGCAGGCGGGCGGACGACGATCAGCTCCTGGCCTTCATCGCGAGTCTGCGAGTCCGCGGTCACGATCGCCCCGATTCCGACTCCGTCGATGCGCACGACGTGACGAAGGTCGAGGATCACGCGCTCCAGCCACCGTTCCCGAGAGCGCAGCGCCGTGTGCAGCTGCCAGGCGGTCTCCGAGTCGAGTTCACCGGCGGCGGACACGATCAGGTCTCCTTGCCGGCGGGAGGTGGACAGCGAGAGCGTGCTCACGACGATTCTCCTTGACCAATCGAATTGCCAGGAGCTTCGTCCGTCCCTTCCCCCTACCCAAAGAGGAACGTCCGTTACAGACGTGCGAGAGGCCTCGGCGCGCGCGGCTCCTCACCCAGCCGGATTGTACCCCGGTGCAGGGCGTTCGTCGACCAACAATCGTCCAGGTGGGAAAAATCCCCGCATCGTGCGTGGAGGTGCTCCGCAACGCAGGTCTAGACTTGGGCGCTCGGCGCCCGTAGCTCAGTGGATAGAGCGCCGGCCTCCGGAGCCGGAAGTCACAGGTTCGAATCCTGTCGGGCGCGTTTCCTCAAGGCGGCAGGATTCGGTTCCCTATGGCCCCCACGGCGGGAACCAAGTCAGCAGTCGTCGGGTTGGCGAGCTGTTACTTCTTCCGCTTTTGCTTGCGAGTCAGGTCCCTGGCGGCGTACACGGCCTGGGCTGCAATCATCGCGTCGAGGGCACCGAAAAAGACGACAGGAGACATGCGATTCCTCCTTGGTCGCGGGTTCGTTTCATTATTCGGCACCCGACGGCAAAGTCCAGGCTCTCGGCCGAGCTTTTAGGAACTTCTTAGCTCGGGCCTCCGAGCGCCGGCGCACGAGCCTCGGGGTGCTCGCGATACCACTCGATCGTGCGGCGGAGCCCTTCCTCCAGATCGACCTCGGGCCGCCAGCCCACCACCTCTCGGATCTTCGCCGGATCGACGTACTGGCGGTCGATCTCGCCGGCTGGTTTGCCGTTGCCTCGGATATCTGCCTCCACACCGGTGCCGGCGAGGCGGGCGATCAGCTTGACCACCTCCCCCACCGCATGCGGAGAGCCGCCACCCGCGTTGAACGCCTGGCCCCGCACCTCGTCGCGATCGAGGGCGTCCCCAATCGCCAGATAGGCGCGCCCGGCATCCTCGACGTACAGAAAGTCCCGCTCCGGCGAGCCGTCGGAGCGAAGGACGGGCGGGCGCCCGTCGAGAGCGGCGCTGACGGCCTCCGGAATCAACCGTGAGAAGTTCGTGTCGCCGCCTCCGTAGATGTTGGCGAACCGAGTGACTGCGACCGGCAGGCCGTAGGAGTGCCAGTAGCTGCGCGCAATCAGGTCGGCGGCAGCCTTGCTGGCCTCGTACGGCGCCGTTGGCTGGAGCGCGATGTCCTCGCGATAGGGAAGCTCGTCGTGGGCGCCGTATGCCTTGTCGGACGAGGCGACGACGACCCGTTCCACCTCATACTCACGGCACGCCTCCAGCAAGATCCAGGTGCCACGGACGTTGACGTCGAAGGTGGGCGCGGGCGAGCCGGCTGCCGTGCCGACGATCGTCTGCGCGGCGAGATGAAACACCGCGTCTACGTGGTGGTCCCCAAGTGTTTCTCGCACAAGCGCCGCATCGATCACGTCGCCTTCGACCTCGGCCACCTGATCCTCGACCCCCAGGAGCGACAGCGCCGAGGGTCGTCCCTCGCGAGCGGCACGGTCAAGGGCCACAACATCGCTCGCCCCGTTCGAGCAGCTGCTTGCACAACCAGGCGCCCACGAACCCGCGTCCGCCGGTGACCAGCACCGAGCTAGAGGGCACGGGCCTCGGTGGCGGCGTCGCGCGCCCAGACCGCCCACGGCGCTTGACCACTGCCCGCCAGGTCGTTGAGCATCACCGCGTCCTTGTAGGTGTCCATGCATTCCCAAAAGCCGGTGTGGCGAAAGGCATGCAACTGCCCGGCGGCCGCCAGGTGGCGCAGCGGTCCCCTCTCGAGCACGCTGTCCACCTCCAGGTAGTCGAGAAACCCGGGCTCGAAGCAGAAGAACCCGCCGTTGACCCATTGATCTAGCCGGGGCTTCTCCTCGAACCCCAGCACACGATCGCTTGGGTCCAGCGCGGCGATGCCGAACTGGCTTCGGGGTCGGACCACGGTCACCGTGCCAAGCTCGCCGTGTCCGCGATGGAAGGCCATCAGCGCCTCGAGATCGAGGTCGGCCACCCCGTCGGCGTAGGTGGCGCAGAACGCCTGGCCGGCAAGGCGATCCCGCACCAACGCGAGCCTCCCCCCCGTGTTGGTGTCGAGACCGGTGTCGACGCAGTCGACCTCTACCGGCTCCGGCCAATCGGTCGCCATCACGAACTCCTCGATCATCTCTCCGAGGTAGCCGGTGAGCAGCATGAAGCGACACAGCCCCTGGGCGGCGTAGATGCGCATCACGTGCCAGAGGATCGGCATGCCACCAATCTCGACCAGCGCCTTGGGGATCGCGTGGGTTCTCTTCTGCAGGCGCGTACCCCGCCCCCCGCAGAGGATCACCACCGGGCCAACGTCTTCCACGGCGGGAGATTATGGGGGTTCGCTCGGAGTGGCGACGAGCTGGCCCTCGATCGGTGTGCGGGGGATGCCGTCTAGTGACCCTTAGCCGCCGGCGACGGCCGGAAGGATCGTGACCTCGTCGCCGTCGCTGAGCTCGGTATCGAGCCCCTCCTGGAAGCGAATGTCCTCGCCGGAGACGTACACGTTGACGAACCTACGCAACCCTCCGTCCTCGGTAATCCGCTCACGAAGATCGGCGTGCTGCTCGAAGACTGCATCGAGTGCCTCGCCGACGGTCCCCCCGTCGACCTCGATCTCGCCCTCGCCCTCGGTCACGCCCCGAAGCTGCGAGGGGATCTTCACCGTCACCGCCATCGGCCGGGAACCTTAGCGGCTGGGGACCGGCTCCAGCGCGGCCTCGAAGTCGTCGAGGGTGGGCTCGATCTCGAGCATCCGGAAGCCCTCGCGGGTCGCGTCCAGCGTCTTCAGCCCCTCGCCGGTGATGTAGGCGACCACGCGCTCGGACGAGTCGATTTCGCCACGCTCGGCGAGCTTGGCCAGCACCGCCACGGTGACGCCGCCGGCGGTTTCGGTGAAGATCCCGGTGGTCTCGGCGAGCAGGCGGATGCCGTCCCGGATCTCGTCGTCCGTGACCGAGTCGATCGCACCGTTGGTGCGCCGCGCCAGGTCGAGCGCGTAGACGCCGTCGGCGGGATTGCCGATCGCGAGGCTCTTCGCGATCGTCTGGGGTCGCTGGGGCTTGCAGACCTCCCAACCCTCGGCGAACGCGGTGGCCACTGGGCTGCAACCCGCCGCCTGGGCCCCGTTGAAAGCAGGCAGCTCGCCCCGCACCAGGCCGAAATCGATCCACTGATCGAACCCCTTGGCGATCTTCGTGAACAGTGAGCCGGAGGCGATGGGGCAGACGACCCGGTCCGGCAGCGACCAGCCGAGCTGCTCGACGGTTTCGAAAGCAAGCGTCTTCGAGCCCTCGGAGTAGTAGGGGCGCAGGTTGACGTTGACGAACGCCCATGGCTGGGTATCGCAAAGCTGGGTGCAGAGGCGGTTGACGTCGTCGTAGGTGCCCCGAACGCCGACCAGGCGAGTCCCGTAGACGCCGGTGGCGAGCAGCTTCTGCTCCTCCAGGTCGGCGGGCACGAACACGTAGGACTCCAGCCCCGCGGCTGCGGCGTGCGCGGCGACGGCGTTGGCGAGGTTGCCAGTGGAGGCGCAGGCAACGGTGTGGAAGCCGAGCTCGCGCGCCTTCGCCACGGCGACCGCCACGACGCGATCCTTGAACGAGTGGGTGGGATTGGCGGCGTCGTTCTTCACCCATAGCTCACCCAGGCCGAGACGCTCGGCCAGCCGGTCGGCGCGGACCAAGGGGGTCAGCCCAGGCTCGAGTGGATCGCGGGGGCGCTCGTCGAAGGGCAGAAAGTCCGCATAGCGCCAGACCCCCGGCGAGCCGGCCTGGATCTTGCGGCGCACCTCATCGGGGTCGAGGTCGGAGAGGTCGTAGGAGACCTCAAGCGGGCCGAAGCACCGCTCGCAGACGTAGCGCGCTTCGGCCGGATAGGCCGCCTCGCACTCCTTGCACCTCAGTTCCCACGTCGCCATCAGGACCCCTTCGTTTCGCCGGACATCCACCTACGAAAAAACCTCTGCTGGGCTGTCGAGCAGAGGTCCTGACGGGACTTCCGCTCACATCTCCCAGGCTTTCCACCTGCTGGAATTGGCACCTACCCCTTCGCGTTAGCTCCGGGGGGTTGCCGGGGTTTCTACGGGCCAGTCCCTCCACCCCTCTCGATGTGGCGTTTATGTGCGCCGGACTATACCAACCGGCCCCCCGAGACCCCGTCGAGATATGCCCCAAGTGCCGATCTCGATAGGCACTTAGTTGCAGGCCCTCGGCGCGCGGTCGCGTACCCTTAGCCCTGAGGTGGAAGAACGATGACGAGCGACGGTGCAAACGATGCCGAACCTTCCGAAGCCGAGGCTGCGAAGGGCCGCGCGTGCCGGCCAGCTCGTCGCGCCGCCTGAGCCGGCTCAGCGCAAGCCCAACGTCGAGACGATTACGGCCGAGGGGCTGCGCTGGGTAAACATCGAGAGCCCCTCGCCGCTCGACTGCGCCTGGCTCGAGGAGCAATTCGGATTCCACGCCCTCGACCTCGAGGACGTCCTGTCGCGCAATCAGCGCCCGAAGATCGATGAGTACCCCGACTACCTGTTCATCGTCCTGCACTTCCCGGTGTTCGATCGCGCCGTCGGGCGCCTGAACGCCGGCGAGCTGGACATCTTCGTCGGCCCCGACTACCTGGTCACGATCCCGAACCAGCCGTTGCAGCCGGTCCAGTACCTGTTCGAGCGGTGCCGCCAGAAGGAGGAATTGCGCGAGCAGCACTTCTCCAACGGACCCGGATACCTCCTGTACCGGATCGTCGACGACAGCTTCGACTACTGCTTCCCGATGCTGCGCAAGATCGGCAACAAGCTCGACGCGGTCGAGGACGAGATCTTCTCGGGCCGCTCCGAGGAGGTTGTGCGGGATATCTCCAACGTGAAGCAGGAGATCATCAACTTCCGGAAGGTGATTCGCCCGCAGCGCACCGTTCTGCGTGACCTGGAGAGCATGAAGCAGCGCTTCCTGGCTGCCCGGGAGGGAGACGACCTGGAGATCTACTTCGACGACATCGTCGACGCACACGAGCGGATCTGGGACATGCTCGAGAACTACAAGGAGGTCGTCGAGGCGCTCGAGGACACCAACGAGTCGGTGATCTCGCACCGGGTGAACGACATCCTCAGGTTTCTCACGGCGATCAGCGTGATCGTCCTTCCCCTCACCCTGATCGCGAGCATCTGGGGAATGAACGTAGGCGTCCCCGGCGAGGGCGATACCGAGGATTTCTACGTCGTCGTGGGCGCGATGGTCGTGCTGCTGGTGGGCATGGTCGCCTACTTCCGCCGCCGCGGCTGGCTCTAGCGCCCATCTCACCTTCTACCAGGATGCGGCAGGAAGCCCTCGAGGCCGCCGGGCTGCGGGAGTAGGGTCCCCATCGCATGGCCTACTACCTTGTCCCCGTCGCAGGTGACCGAGCCCGAGCAGCTGGCTTGCTGGAGTTGAACGGGATTCAAAACGTCGTAGGAGAAGACGGTGGCCTGGTGGCCCGCCTCGCAGCCCCGGACCCGCAGAAAGCCCGGGTCCGCGTCCTGGCCTCTCTTGAGGGCGGGGACTTCGAGGTCGGGGATCCCTCCGGCGAGAGCGAACGCAAGCCCGGCGAATAGCAGGCCAGTTCCCGAGTTCGGCCCCGGCTGGTAATGCACTCTCGAAGCACCTCACGGGATACTGCGCGGGCGATGTCGCAGGAGAACGTCGAGATGGTGCGGGCCACCCTGGATGCCCTCAACAGAGGGGACAGGCACGCCGCGTTCAAGGACATGGCACCGGACTTCGAGTACGACTTCTCGCGGTCGATGGGTTTCCAGCGAGGGGTGCACACGGTCGATGAGGCGCGGCGGATGTGGGAGGAGTTCGCTTCGGCGTGGGAGTCCTCCCGCGTGGAGGCAGACGAGTTCATCGAAGCCGACGAGCACGTGGTGACGCCGTTGACGCTGTCCGTCCGGGGCCGCGAGGGGATCGAGGTCCGGACTCTGCGCACTGCCTGGGTGTGGACATTCCGCGACGGGAGCATCGCCCGCATCACCTTCTACCAAGAGCGACAGGAGGCCCTCGAAGCCGCCGGGCTTTCGGAGTAGGCGATCTGAGGGGCGCAGATGGAAGATCCCCCTCGTAGCATCAAGGGGATGTGGCGATTGTGGAACGCACTACCGCTTGGCACGCGCCTGTACTTCGCGTTCTGGACGGTGCTGGTACCTGCTGGGTTTGCGCTCCTGCTCATCGGGGCGACCCTGCCGGGGCTTGTGCTGCTGGTCTGCTTCGTGTTCGACCAAGCCGTCTTCACGCCGTTGCTTGTGGCTCGCAGCCAGAGGCAGAAGCGAGCGAATCGGTAAGGGACCGCGACGCCCTCGAAGCCGCGGGGCTGCGGGAGTCGGGCTAGGTCCCCGTCAGGTGCTCGTTCCAGTCCGGGTCGATGCCGTCGAGCAGCTCCTCGAAGTCGGCGGCCGCAGTCTCGCTCTCCAAGGAGTAGGTCCGGGCTCCGGTGTCGGCGCTCACCTGGTGTGGAGGCGTCCCGGTCTTGGCCTCCAGCGCGTCTAGGAGACGGTTCCCCTGGTCGGTCAGAGGAGTCATAGTGACCTCTATCGGCATCACGACCGATGTTAGCCGGGAGTAGCGCTCGCCGGCTCATCGGACCTCCAGCCTGGCGGGTGCCGGCCAACCGTGCGTGACGCATACGATGGGCGGTGTGGCCAGCCAGCGGATCTGGGCGCCGTGGCGCCTTCCATACGTGACGGACGCCTCCAAGGACGCGGAGGCCGAGTGCATCTTCTGCACCAAGCCGGCCGAGGATGACGACGAGGCGAACCTGATCGTCCACCGGGGCGAGCGCTGCTTCGTGATCCTGAACCTGTTCCCGTACACCAACGGGCACCTGATGATCGCCCCGTACGAGCACCTCCCCACGCTTCAGGAGCTGGACGGCGACACCGTGGCCGAGGTCATGGCGCTGGCGCAGCGGGCGATGGTCGTCCTCGACCAGCGCTACGAGCCGCACGGCTACAACGTCGGCGTGAACCAGGGGCGGGTGGCGGGCGCAGGGTATGAGGGCCACATCCACCTGCACGTCGTGCCTCGCTGGGCAGGCGACACCAACTACATGCCGGTGCTCGCCGACACGCGGGTGATGCCGCAGTCGCTCGAACAGAGCTACGAGGCGCTGAAGGGCGCATTTTGAGCGGGCTCCCCGCCGCCATCTTCAAGGCCTACGACATCCGCGGCATCTACGGCGAGGAGATGGACGGCGAGACCGCCTACCTCGTCGGCCGCGCCTTCGCGCGAGTGCTCGCCGGCCTCCGGGCCAAGGAGACGTCCGACCTTCAGGTGGGGCTCGGCCGCGACATGCGGATCGAGGCGCCGGAGATGAGCCGCCGGGTGCGCGACGGCTTGGTGGCGGAGGGGTGTGCGGTGCTGGACGCCGGAATGATCGGCACCGAGATGCTGTACGACCTGGTCGGCTCGCGCGAGCTCGACGGCGGCGCCATGGTCACCGCGTCGCACAACCCGAAGGCGTACACCGGGATCAAGCTGGTACGCGAGGGAGCGCTGGCCCTCTCCGGCGAGGCGGGAATCGACGACGTCCGCGCGACGATCGAAGCCGGACTGCCGGAGCCGCCTGGCGGCGGGACCGTCGAGGCGGTCGACGTCTACGAGGGCTTCCACCGCCGCGCGCTCTCCTTCATCGAGCCGGACCAGGTCGCACCCCTGCGCGTCGTGGCCGACGGCGCCAACGGGATGGCGGGTCCGATGGTGGGCCCGCTGCTGGAGCGTCTCGGCCTCGATCTGGTCACCGCCTTCTGGGTGCCGGACGGCGAGTTCCCCGACCACCCGCCGAACCCGCTGCTGCCGGAGAACCGGCGGTTCATCGTCGAGAAGGTGCTCGACGAGGGGGCGGACCTGGGGATCGCCTGGGACGGGGACGCCGACCGGTGCTTCTTCATCGACGAGCGCGGCAAGTTCGTGGACGGGGATTTCCTGACCGCGCTCCTCGCCCGGCAGTTGCTGCGCAAGGACCCTGGCGCAACCATCCTCTACGACGTGCGCGCCAGCCGCGCGGTCCCCGACACCGTGCGCGAGCTCGGCGGCACCTCGTACGTGAACCGGGTCGGCCATGCCTTCTTCAAGGCGTCGATGCGCGAGCGCTCGGCGGCGTTCGGCGGCGAGGTCTCCGGCCACTACTACTTCCGCGACTTCTGGAACGCGGACTCGGGAACGATCCCGGCGTTGCTGGGGCTCGAGCTGGTATCGCTGGAGGGCCGCACCATGTCCGAGCTCGTCGGCGCCTATCGCGAGCGCTACTTCATCTCCGGCGAGATCAACTCCGAGGTCGCCGATCAGGAGGGCAAGATGCGAGAGCTGGCCGAGCGCTACGCCGACGGCCAGGTCTCCTGGCTCGATGGTGTCTCGGTGGACTACCCGGAATGGCACTTCAACGTGCGGCCTTCGAACACCGAGCCCCTGCTGCGGCTGAACCTCGAGTCGCTGGTGTCGCCCGAGGACATGGAGCAGAAGCGCGACCAAGTCCTGGCCCTGATTCGGTCGTGAGCACGGACAAAGTCGTGACGCCGGACGAGGCCCTTCAAGGTGCTGCCGAAGCCGGGATTCATCGGCTGCAGATCCCGACCCCGTTCGCCGTCGGGCGAGTCAACTGCTACCTGATCGAGGACGACCCATTGACCCTGGTGGACACAGGGCCGAACTCGGGCAAGTCGCTGGACGAGCTGGAGCAGCAGTTGTCGGCCCTCGGGCGCTCGATCGAGGAGCTTGAGCTGGTGATCCTCACCCACCAGCACATCGATCACCTCGGACTGGTCGAGATCATCGCCTCGCGCTCGGGGGCCGAGGTGGCGGCGATCGACGTCGTCGTTCCCTTCATCGAGAACTTCGGCAGCGACGTCGAGCTGGAGGACCAGTTCGCGGCCTCGCTGATGCTGCGACACGGGATCCCGGAGGACGTGGTCACGGCGCTGCGCTCCGTGTCGCGCAGCTTCCGCGCCTGGGGTGCGCGGGCCGATGTGACCCGGCCGCTTCACGACGGCGAGCGGCTTCGCCTGCGCGACCGCGTCCTGGAGGTCCAGCACCGGCCTGGGCACAGCCCCTCGGACACCCTGTTTTGGGACGCCGAGCGGCGGATCCTGCTGTGCGCCGACCACCTGATCGCTCACATCTCCTCCAACCCGCTGATCTCCCGCCCGCTCGACGGCTCGGACGAGCGCCCGCGGGCGTTGATGAACTACATCGCGTCGCTGAGGCGCACGAGGGAGCTCCCGGCCGAGGTCGTGCTCCCCGGGCACGGGGAGCCGATCACAGACCACCGAACGCTGATCGACGAGCGGTTCGAGCTCCACCGCCGCCGGGCGGAGAAGATCTTCGATCTGATCGCCGAGCGCCCCCGCACGGCGTACGAGATCGCCCAGGAGCTGTGGGGCAACGTCGCCGTGACTCAGGCCTTCCTGACCCTCTCCGAGGTACTCGGCCATCTCGACCTGCTGGCCGAAGAGCGGCGGGTGCGGGAGGTCGCCGACGGCGACCTGGTCCGCTTCGAGGCAGTTGGGTAACGTGAGGCCGGAGGAACGCCTGGAAGTGCCCGCCGACTCGATCACGATCGAGGCCCCGCCGCGCACCGAGACATCCGCGAACGGCGCCGGCTCACCCGAGCGCCCGCCCAAGAAGCGGATGTTGATCATCGTCCTCCGTTTTTCAAGAAGGGAGACCCAATCGGCCAGCACGTATGGAGCTTCCTCCGAAACTCCACCCTGCCTGGCGAGGTCGCGCCGCATGACTCAGGTACCGGCACCCTCTTTGAGGCGGGTATTCCCGCGAAGATCGGCCTGGGCGGATATGACGAGGTGGTGGTGATCGGGTGGGTGCGACTTTCAACCGGTGGGATCGTAAAGTCGCCTATAACGCCACTGCGGTTGATGGACCCGAGTGTCTGACCGGTGAGGTCGTGGAGTAGCCTGCGGACTAGATTGCGAGCACTCAGTCCAGCTCCAGAAAGCGCCGCGTAGCCGGGTCCATCGGCGGTCAGAGTCCGGTTAGGAAAATCACTTTTTTTCACAGCGAGCCACCCGGGGTGTCCTGACGCCTTGCGGCGCCGCTGCCCGACCGTCCCCCTCCTTGGCGCGAGATATTGCGCGGGCGATGTCGCAGGCCACGAGAAGCGCCAAGAGGCTTTTGATTTGTGCGACAGGCTGTGCGATTGCCGTAGCCGCGACGGCCTACGCCGCTACAACCCCGATCCCACCGGCTGATTACCCGCGGGGCTGCAACCCAGATGGGAAGGCTCTGCAAGGGGACGCGGCCAACGACCGGATCAGGGGCACGTCTCGACGAGACCTGCTTCGCGGCGGTCGCGGTCGCGACGACCTTCTCGGGCGGGAGGACCGCGACTGCCTGGTCGGTCAGCGCGGCAATGACCTGATTCGCGCCAGCGTGGGCGACGACCGGGTCAACGGTGGTAGGGGCCGCGACAGGATCATCGGCGCGAACGGAAGCGACCGCGTACGCGGCGCTCGGGGCGCTGACCGAGTTACAGGTGGGCCTGGCCCCGACTTCGTGATCGGCAGTCGAGGAGACGACAAGCTCAGCGGCGGAATGCAAAACGACGTCATCAGCGGACGTAAGGGCGACGATCAGATCGGCGGAGCCGTCGGCGGCGGGGAGGGCGAGGACCTGATCACCGGAGGAAGCGACGATGACCGAATCTTCGACCTCCAGGCCCGCAACCGGATTTTCTGCGGACAAGGATTCGACCGAGTGGTGACTAACGAGCGCTCCTCGGTTGCCGCGAACTGCGAGAGCGTGACCCGCCTCTAGCGAGATAATGCGCGGGCGATGTCGCAGGAGAACGTTCAGCCCGTGTATGCAATCGGCGCGTTTAGGACGATCGGCGGCCTTAGCGCGTGGCTCGCGCCTAACTCCCTAATCTCCTCGCCAGGGTCTATGGCGGGGCCGGGCCTGATGCCGAATCGCTGCTGTGGAGCCGCCTCGCGGGTAGTCGCGAACTCGCGCCCGCTGTAGGTCCGATCCTCAGCGAGCGGGAGGAACGCCGTCGCTGGCTGTTGCTTGGGCTTGCATGCGACTTCGCTGACATGGCCGCGACGCTGGTCGGCAGTCGCAGAGGCGATCGCCTCTCCCCCCGAAGCACCGTTCAGGCGCTGGCGACGTATTCGGTGTCCGCCCTGCTGGCAGGCTGGGCGCTCAGATCGTCCCGAGCCGACGCCCTCGAAGCCGCCGGGCTCTCGGAGTAGGCGATGTCGCAGGAGAACGTCGCCGCGCCATCTGGTGTGGCCTCGTTGTCGTTTAGCCGAAGCCGACTGGCGGGGTGGCCTGGCCGCTCGTGTTGTCGCCCCAGCAGACCGCGGTGCCGTTGGTCCTCATGGCGCAGCTGTGGTTGGGGCCGGCGGTCACAGTGACGAAGGTGCCGGCCAACGGGCTCGCCTGACCGAGGTTGTTTCGACCCCAGCAGTCGACGGTGCCGTTCGTCCGTATGGCGCAGGTGTGGAAGCGGCCGGCGCTCACCGCGGTGAAGGTGCCTCCCGGCGGGGTGGCGCGGCGATAGGCGTTTGAGCCCCAGCAGGCGAGCGTGCCGTTCGTCCTTATCGCGCAGGCGTGGGCCTGGGTGGCGCTGAGCGCGGTGAAAGTGCCTGAGGGCGGGGTCGAGCGGCCGTTTTCGTTTAGGCCCCAGCAGTCGAGCGTGCCGTTGGTCTTGATCGCGCAGTTGTGCCAGCCGCCGGCGCTCAGGGCGCGGAAGCTGCCCGCGGGTGGGCTGGCCTGGCCGTGGCCGTCTCGCCCCCAGCAGGCGACGGCTCCGCTGGTCCGTATGCCGCAGGTGTGGAGGGCGCCGGCGCTGAGCTCGGTGAAGGTGCCCGGGGGCGGCGTCGCCTGACCGTCGGTGTCGTCGCCCCAGCAGCTGGGGGTTCCGTTCGTCCTCAGCCCGCAGGCGTGGAAGCCGCCAGCGCTCGCCGCGGTAAAGGTTCCCCCGGGTGGTGTTCCCTGGCCGCTTGTGTTCACCCCCCAGCAGGCGAGGGTGCCATCGTGCTCGACACCGCAGGTGAAGTCATCGTCGCCGCCCCTAATCCCTCCCCCGTCCAGCGCGGCGCCGGTGAAGGTTGCTGGGGGCGGGCTGGTCTCGCCGAAGGTGTTGGACCCCCAGCAGGCCACGCGGCCGTCCGTCTTCACGCCGCAGCTGTGTGTGGCGCCGGTGCTCACGGCGGTGAACGTGCCCGGGGGCGGCGTGGCCTCGCCGTTGACGTTATAGCCCCAGCAGGCGGCGGCGCCGTTCGTCCTCAGGCCGCAGCTGTGGAGAAATATGCTGGCGCTTACGGCGGCGAAGGTGCCTGTGGGCGGGCTGGACTGGCCATCGCCGTCCGAGCCCCAGCAGGAGACGCCGCCGTTCGTCCGTACACCGCAGCTGTGCTGGTGGCCGGCGCTCACCGCCACGAACGGGCCCGAGGGCGGGGTGGCCTGACCTTGGACGTCGTCGCCCCAGCAGGCGAGCGTGCCATCCGTCTTCACGCCGCAGGTGTGGAAGTCGCCGGTACTGACATCAATGAAGGTGCCCGCGGGGGGGGCCGTTTGCCCCTGGCTGTTATCGCCCCAGCAGGCGAGAGTGCCGCTCGTCCTTATGCCGCACGTGTGGATTTCGCCCGCGCTAACCGCGGTGAACGTGCCCACGGGCGGGTTCGACTGGCCGCTGATGTTGCCGCCCCAGCAGGCGACCGTGCCGTTCGTCCTAATGCCGCAGGTGTGCCTGTCTATGTCACCTCCCCCCGCGCTCACCGCTGTGAAGGTGCCCGAGGGCGGGGTGGCCTGACCCTCGTCGTTGTGACCCCAGCAGGCGACCGTGCTGTTGGTTCGTATGCCGCAGTTGTGATAGCTGCCGGCGTCCACGCTCCCTGCCACCGCGCCGGCAATCGATGGGCCGGCGTCCCCGGTCGGTGGGGCGGCGGCGGAGGCCGAGCCGGCGAGGCTCAGGGAAAGGAGGGCGGCCGCGAGGGCGACCCGACCCCAGGGGCCGAGCCGGCGACCGCCGGGACGAGCACGAACGGACTTGACCGCAGTTCGCGTCCGACCTCGCACCCTGTCCACGCTCGCTCCTCTCCCCCGCCTTGGGGCTTCGCCGCGAACCTACCACTGGAGGCCGGGGCCGGTCAATGTTCACACGCTGGGTGGGAGTGGGGGTCGGGATTGCTCCTCCGAGATTCAGCCCAAAATTTCCGAGTTTTTCTTACGCCGACCCACCCGGGGCGTCCCACGCCTTGCGGTGCCGCTGCCCGACCGTCCCCCTCTTTGGCCCGCGCCGTCAGCCACCTCGGCGGTCCCAGAAGAGAACTGGGTAAGGGGGTCGGGTGCCGCCCCTACACGCCAGCGCCGGTCCGATGTAGGGTCGCCACAAGCCGTCCAACTAGGGAGGAACCATGCGCCGCATCCGGTCCCATCTGACGTACGCCAACGTGATGGTCACCCTCTTGGCGTTCATCGTTCTCACCGGAGGTACCGCCGTTGCCTTGACCGGGTCGAACACGGTCTTCTCCGACGACATCGTCGACAACGAGGTGAGGACCGCCGACGTGCGCAATGACACCCTCGCGGGAGGGGGTCTCGCTGCGCCCGACCTCCAGCCCAATTCCGTCGGCAACTCCGAGGTGGCGGCCAATTCCCTGAACAGCGCGGACATCAACGAATCCGCCCTGGGGATCGTCCCCAACGCCGACAAGCTCGACGGCATCAACTCGACCGGGTTCATTCGCGGCGCGAAGCTGGACCTGGGAATGAACAAAGGTGATCCGGAAGCGAAGATCGCCACCGTCGGCCCCTTCGACATCAACGGCAAATGTAATGCCATCACTCCAGCAGGCACCGCCGTCGCGATCAGCGCGACGGTCCCCGCAGGCGGCCCCGCAGGTATCGCAGAGGCCGTGTGGAGCCAAGTCCAGAACGACGACACCGACGGCGGAACCTTCTCCGAGGAGGAGCCCATTCTGCCCAGCGGAGCCGGAGCCACCGCGTTCGTGCATGCGGGCGCCACGTCGGGCTACGTCCGGGCCGGCGGGACGGTGGTGCTCAAGTCCGGTTCCGGTTCGTTGGTCGTGCTCGACTTCACCGCCTTGGCCTCGGAGGGCTCCGCCACGTGCCATGTCTGGGGCACCGCCACGATGGGGTCCTAGAAGGCGGTTCAGACTTCGCGAACTACCGGTTCGGCTCGGCTCGGTCGCTCGCGAGATACTGCACGGGCGATGTCGCAGGAGAACGGCCCGGAGAGGGTCCGGCCGCGAGCGACGTGAAGGTGTCGCAATTCTCCCCCTAGGGGTACCGCCGTCGGCGCGGTCGGGTTCTATGCTCCGACGCCAATGAGAAGAACGGCGATGGTGGTAGTGGCTTGCAGCGCTTTGGCGGTTGCCGGGTACTCGCAGGCAGCGTCTGCGAGGGTCATCCAGACCCATTTCAAAGTTGTCACCCAGTTCGGGAACGAGAAGCCTTATCGCCTCGGGGTTTTGGGACGGGTCCAAGCCAAGAACCACAGGTGTGTCGCTCATCGAAAGGTCGACCTCTACTTCAATCGAATGGACAAGCGCCACCTCCGCGACACGGATTGGTCCAGCCGCAGAGGAACGGTTGGGCTGAAGGGCCGCTGGCACGCCGTACCCCGCGATGTGATCGTGAAGGTGCGTAGGAAGCGCTCCGTGCCTGGGCACCCGTTTTCGTGTTCGCGTGCTCGGAACTCAAACCTCGGGCTGACCAGACCGTGATGGGTTAAAGACCCTCCCAACCCGCCGGGCTGCGGGAGTAGGGCGAGCACGCACGGTCTCCACTCCGCGCCCTCCGTAACCCCCCGACACGTCGCTGCCAGTTGTAGCGCCCCGCCCTAGCCGGAGGATCGCGCTACTAGTCCTATCTCAGAAAATCCAACGGGCGGCTGCCGCGAGGAGTCCGGCTCCGACCATCGCCCCGGCGAGAATCCATAGCAAGGTGCCGGTCCCGACCAAGGACACGGTGAGCAGCGCCAGCATCAGCACCCCAACCACCAGCAGCGGGAAGCCGATCGACACGCCGACACCCACCTGCTTGATCCCCCCAAAACTGGACGAGGCCTTCCGACTCATGGCTTCAGCATACTCGCGGGCAGCCCGCTCGGCCGAAGGAAGGCGCGGGCTGCGGGAGCAGGGCGTCGGAATTGCTCCTTCCGAGATTTCAGCCCAAAATTTCCTAGTTTTCCTTACGCCGAGCCACCTTGGGGCGTCCTGCGCCTCGCAGCTCCCGCTACCTAACCCTCCCCCTCGGCGCGAGATACTGCGCGGGCGATGACTGACGAGGAGATGATCGCTGCCGTGCGGCGTGTCCACGAGGCGTTCAATCGCCGCGACTTCGACGCCGTGGCTCAGCTGGCCCATCCCGACGTTGAACTTGTCCGCGCAGGGGGCATGTCGTCGCTTAAAGGCGTCGCCGCGCTGCGCGAATGGATGGAGCCGGACGCGTTCGAGGAGCAACATTATGAGCCGCTCGATTTCAGGGTCAAGGGCGACAAGGTCTTCGAACGCGTACACGTCACGGGCCGAGGGGCCGGTAGTGGGATCGAGGTCGATTTCGTCACCTACGTCGTCTGGACGCTGGACGATCACGGCCCTGTGAAGGCGGTTCAGGGCTTCCTCCCCCATGAGGAAGCCGAAGCCCTCAAAGCCGCCGGGCTGCGGGAGTAGCAGACGCGTCATAGGATCCGGCGAGGCGAACGAAAGGACTTTTCGATGGCTACGTACGTGATCACCCTCGAAGTGGACGATGTTGAGCACTGGCTTAGCTCGCCGAAGCGCGAGGAAGTGTTCGGTCCCTTGGGAATCACGGTGCGCACCTTTCGGGACCCAGGCGGATCAAACAGGACCGCGCTTATCGCCGAGATCCCCGACATGGAGGCGTTCCAGGACTTCATGAAGAGCGACGAGGCGGCGGATGCGATGAAGCACGACGGCGTCCATCCGGAGACCGTCGTCGTTCTGAGCGAGGGTCAGTAGCAGCGCGAAGGGTCTCGAAGCCGCCGGGCTGCGGGAGCAGGCGATGTCGCAGGAGAACGTGGAGATCGTTACGCGTCAGTTCCAGGCCTGGAACGCGGGAGACTTCGACAAGTGGGCGGTGGACATGGATCGCGACGTCGTGGTGGTCGCGCCTGAAGGCTGGCCCGACGGGGAAGTGAATCGCGGCGTCGATGCCTGGCGACGCCAGGCTCAGCGCCTGCGCGATAGCTGGGCGGATGCACGCATCGAGATCGACGAGATTCGCCCGGTGGAAGACCGGGTCGTTGCTCGGATTCGGTATGTAACGAAGAGCGCCGAGACCGGCCTTCCCTTCGAGACCCCGATGGCTGCTGTCTTCTACCTGAAGGAACGGAAGATCAAGCACGCCCAGTTCTTCTGGGAGGCGGCCGAGGCCCTCGAAGCCGCCGGGCTGCGGGAGTAGGCGATGTCGCAGGAGAACGTGGACGGCCAGCGTGAGCCGTCTTACACTCATCTCATGAAGCAGCTTCGGGGAGGCCTGCTTACAGCTATCGGGGGCGTGCTCTTGGTGCTCGGCCTCTTCCCCGCGATCTCATCCGCCACCTATCCGGGTGCCAACGGGCTGATTGCCTACTCCGAGCTCCGGGAACCTTTGGGGAGGTGCAGCGACTTCAGCCAGGTCGACAACTGGGAGATCTACACGATCTCGCCCACCGGTGGCGAACCAACCCGGCTAACGGACAACGCGACCGCCGATCAGGAGCCGTCGTGGTCGGCCGACGGGCGACGCCTCGCCTTCGCCCGCGCATCGGTAAACCCCTGCCGGAGGAACGTCTGGACGATGCGCGCAGATGGGACCCATCAGCGCCAAGTCACCCACGGTCCCGCCTATGAGGGATCGCCGTCCTTCTCTCCGAGCGGCCGCGGCATCGTCATGGTCCGCGACGGCGACATTTTCAAGGTCCGCACCGACGGGACGAAGAGCGTGCGGTTGACCCGCGGCCAGGGGGCCCGCAATCCCGTGTTCTCACCGGACGGCAGGCGGATCGTCTTCAACGGAGAGGCATGGAACAAGAGCAAAAACGGGATCTGGTCGATGCTCCGGGACGGCACCCATAAACGCCTGCTCGCGAGGGAGTACAGCGGGGGCGGAATCTATTACCACCCCGACTTTGACCCCGACGGCTCCCACATCGTGTTTGAGCGCTGCTCGGGGTCGAGTGCATGGGTGCGACACCGACAACGTCCTGATGCGCTCAAACGGACGCCGCCAGCATCTCATCGGAGGCGGCGAGAAGCCCGTCTTCTCGCCCAATGGAACCCGATTTGCCGGGGTGGTGCGTTTCTGCGACTACTACACGGACGACTGTGCAAGCAGGGTCATTAGCTACTCCCGTAAGAGAGGCGACGGGCGATACGTGACCGAGCTCGGGGCGCCCCCGTACGATTTTGTCCACAGTCCAAGCTGGCAGCCGATTCCGGTGCGCTAGCGCGTGATCTAGGGCCGCCGGGCTGCGCGAGTAGGGCGCTCACGCCCTAGGCAGCCGGAGGAAGCGTCCTGGTAAGCCTCTCGCTGTTCTCACGCGCAGTCTTCAGCCGATGGTGCTCGGCGCAGAGGAGCTGGAGATTCTCGGCCGAGTACTCGTCGCCACCGGCATCGAGCGGGACGATGTGGTCGAGCTCCTCACCGAGCCGCTGGCAGCGGGCGCCGTCCTCAAAGCGCCAGGCGCAGAACGGGTCACGCTCGAAGGCTTGCTTTCGGCGCATCGCCCAAATCTTCTTCTTGTAGACGCCCTTCGTCTTCTCGCGGCATCGGCGCGATCGCTCCCGCTCGTACTCGCGGCGATGCGCTAAGCACTTACCGCGACCCTTCGGGTGGGCGTCGTTGGGGCAGTACGGCTCCGAGCAAATCGACTTCACCGGCGGGCCGCCCAGCGAGAGTCGGGCCGCCGGCGCCAGTGCTGCTCACCCCCGCAGTCCCCGTCCAGGTGGCGGGCGCACAGATACATCGAGCCGAGCACAAGGTCACGCTCGCAGCCCTCCACGCCGCAGGTGTAGGGGCGTGGACGCGACATCTGCCATTCCGCATAGTGGGCGGGGCAGTGTCCGTAGCCGGGTGGTGCCGGCGCCCCACAGTCGATGCACTCCCCCCATGGCATCAGTTCGTTGAATCCTGCGCTTCCTCGATCAGCGACTGGACGGTGTTCGAGGTGGTACCGCCGGTCCTGGCGGTGGGGATCTGGGCCGCTTGCTGCTCACAGTGGCGCGGGGGTATGGCGCTCACCGAAAGTCTTTTTTCTTTGCGCGCGCGACGAGTCGACGGTGGCGTCCTAGGCCCCTGCGTGTCGCGGGTCCGACCGTCCCCCCGCCAGCCCCTCGGAACCGCACCGGCTCTGAGTACAGGCCCTCTACCGGATGCGCCAGAATTGCGCCAGTGAGCGCCACCGCCGAGCGTGTTCCAGCGGCCCCCAGCGGGGCAATTCGTGCCTGGGCTAGGGGTTCCGTGCGTAAGAAACGGATGTTGATCATCGTCAACCCCTATGCGACCACGGTCTCCGATCGGCTCAAGAACCTGGTCGTCTATGCGCTCCAGGGCCGCTACGACGTCGAGGCGGTGACAACCGAGGCGCAGCACCACGCAATCGAGATCGGCCGCGAGGCCCGAGAGGGCGGCTATGACATCGTCGTCGCCTTCGGCGGGGACGGGACCCTCAACGAGGTCGCCAATGGGCTCGCCGGCACCGACCTCCCGGTCTCGGTGCTCCCGGGCGGCTCGACCAACGTCGTCTGCCGGACGCTGGGGATCCCCAACGACGTCGTGGACGCGACCGAGCACCTGCTCGGCCTCGCCGACGACTTCCGCCCGCGTAAGGTCGACCTGGGGCTGGCAAGCGGTCGCCACTTCGTGTTTGCCTGCGGGGCCGGCCTGGACGCCACGGCGGCGAAACGTGTCGACTCGAGCCCGCGGCTCAAGGCGCGCGGCGGCCGCTGGTTCTATACGTGGGCGGCCGTGTCGGGGTTCTACAGGCACTACCTCCGAAACCCGGTCCGGATGCGCCTGGAGGTCGATGGAGGCGAGCACGAGGGCGTGACGGCGATCGCGCAGAACTCCGATCCGTTCACCTACTTCGGCAGCCAGCCGCTGCGCGTCTGCGAGGGCGCCGCACTCGACAACGGGACGCTGTCGGTCGCCATGCTCAGCCGCGCTGCTCAGCGCGACGTGCCGACGATCGCGGCCCGCGTCCTCCTCGACGGCCTGCGCACGCCCGAGCACCGGCAGATCGTCCACTACGAGGGCATCACCGAGGGCCGGATCGAATCCGTCTCCCAGAACGCCGACGGCAACATCCGGCCATTCCCCGTGCAGGTGGACGGTGACTACATTGGCGACTACGGCGAGTTGGAGCTCGGGATCGAGCCCGGCGCCCTGACGATCGTTGCCTGAGCGGCCACCCGCCGTCTCGGCTCCCGGATGCCGCTTCTGCGCAATCGTCGCCGGCGACGAGGACGGCCATGTGGTGTTCGAGGACGCTCTCTCGCTTGCCTTCCTCGACCACCGTCCACTGTTCCCCGGACATTCTCTGCTGGTCCCGCGCGATCATCACGAGACGATCTGGGACCTACCCGAGGAGCTGATCGCGCCCCTGTTCGGCAACGCTCAGCGGCTGTCGGCCGCGATTCGCACCGCGATGGGTGCCCAGGGCGCCTTCATCGCGCTCAACAACGTGGTCAGCCAGAGCGTGCCCCACTGCCATATCCACCTGGTCCCGCGGAACCGTAAGGACGGGTTGCGCGGATTCTTCTGGCCGCGAACCAAGTACGACAGCGAGGCGCACATGCGAGAGACGGCGGAGGCGATCCGGGCCGCGGTGCGACGCGTCGCCGGCTGAGCGGATTTCACGCCGCCTGTCGAGTTTGTCGGCCTATGGCCGAGTAAGTCGACACTCGGACTGTCGATGCCGCCATCCTCACCGTCGGGGCCGGTTGGTCGCCACGTAGCCGACGTTGTGGGCGATCAGGCCCAGCCCGTCGATGGCGCGGAAGACGGCCGACTCGACTCGGCCCCGGACCCCCAGCGTGGCGATGTCCCGGATCGCGCCGCCCAGCCCCGTGATCAGGGGCCAGCGCGGCGAGGAGCCCGGATAGCGCTGGTTCAGCCACCGCGCTCCGGCGGCGTAGCGAGCAACCATGCCCAGGAACCCCACGAGGCTCTCGCGATGGTGATGCTCGACCACGGCGGCCGGCTGGCGCCGCAGGGACCATCCGGCTAGCCCGGAGGCGCCGGGAGAGGTCGACGTCGCCGCCCGAGCGGATGCCCTCGACAAAGCCGCCCAGGCCCTCGAATGCGGCGCGCCGGACGAGCACGTTTCCAGTCAGCGTCGCTCCGCTGTCCGGCCCCAGCAGGCCCTGGTCGATGCTGAGAAAGTGACGTGACCTCGTGTACCTGGCCAGTAGGCCCCGTTGAGTGGGGTCGCCGACGATCGAGCCTGAGACCGCCCCGCAGTCGTCCGGGACGGGGTCGGCGAAATAGGCGTCCAGGAGACCGGGGACAGGCACACAGTCGGCGTCCATGAACAGCAGCCAGTCGTTGATGGCCAGGCCCGCGCCCACGTTTCGGGCGTGGTAGGAGGAGCGCTCGGCCCTTGCCCGCGCAATTCGCACCCGCTTGCCGCACACGCGGGTGGCCACTCCCCCGGCCGTGTTGTCGGCCACGATCAGCTCGTCGGCGGCTGTGATCTCCAGCCGCGAGAGAGCGGCGAGAAGGCGCCCGGCCGCGGCCGGGCCATCCCGGAACGGCACCACGACGCTGACCGGCGGCCTGGTCGGGCTGTGGGAGTCCGCGTTAGCCAGTCGGCGTTACGCGGTAGGCGTCGAAGACGGAGTCGACGTTGCGCAGCCGCCCGATGCACTGTCGAAGCTGCTCGCCGTCGCCGATCTCGACCACGAAGCGATTCTTGACCATCGGGTGCTTGGTGGTGCAGAACGCATCGATGATGTTGACCCCGGTCTCGGCGAAGGTCCGCGACAGGTCCTCGAGCAGCCGGGTGCGGTCCCAGGCGTCGACCTGGAGCTCCACCCGGTAGGAGGTGGCGTTGTCCCCCTCCCAATCCACGTCCGTGAAGCGCTCCGGGGACCTCTGCAGCGCGACCATGTTCTTGCAGTCCTCGCGATGGATCGTGATCCCCCGGCCCAGCGACACGTAGCCGACGATCGCGTCCCCCGGTACCGGTCGGCAGCACTTCGCGAGCCGGACCATCACGTCCTCGACGCCCTTCACCTTGATCCCGTAGTCGGAGGCTTCCTGGGTGCGCCGCTGACGCTCGTCGCGCCCCTCGAGCACGCCGGCCAAGCGGGCCTCGGTCTCGTCCCCGGCGACCGCCTCGCCCTGCTTGAGGCGCTGGAACACCTTGTTGGCGACCGTCTTCGGGGAGATCTTCCCCTGGCCGACCGCGATGTAGAAGTCGTCGGCCTTGCGGAACCCCATCTCGCGCGTGACGTCGGCAAGGAGCTGCGAAGCCGCTATCCGCTGCGGCGGCAGGCCGCGCTTCTGCAGCGCCTCCTGAAGCTGCTCGCGCCCGCTGCGCTCGGCGTCCTCACGACTCTCGCGCTTCAGGAAGGCGCGGATCTTGTTGCGGGCGCGGCTGGTCCGCACCAGCGCCAGCCAGTCGCGCGACGGCCCCCGTTCCTGCTTGGCGGTCAGGATCTCGACGATGTCGCCCGACTTGAGCTGGTAGTGCAGCGGGACGATCTTTCCGTTCACCTTGGCGCCCACGCACCGATGGCCAACGTCGGTGTGGACCGCGTAGGCGAAGTCCAGCGGCGTCGAGCCTGCGGACAGGTTCTTCACCTCGCCCTTCGGCGTGAACACGAACACCTCGTCCTCGAACAGGTCCACCTTCAGCGACTCGAGGAACTCGGTCGGGTCCTGATCGCCCTCGACTTCGATCAGCTGTCGAAGCCAGGTCATCTTCTCCTTCTCGGGGTCGCCCTTGGGGCGGGTGCCCTCCTTGTAGATCACGTGGGCGGCGATCCCATACTCGGCCGTCTCGTGCATCTCCGGGGTGCGGATCTGGATCTCGAGCGGCCGCCCCTCGGGGCCGATCACCGTGGTGTGAAGCGCCTGGTAGAGGTTGAGCTTCGGTGTCGCGATGAAGTCCTTGAACCGCCCCGGCAGGGGCTTCCAGATCGAGTGAATGATCCCGATCGCGCCGTAGCAGTCCTTGACCGAGCCCACCAGCACGCGCATCGCGGTGAGGTCGTAGATCTCGTTGAACTCGCGCCCCTTCTTGGTCATCTTCGAGTAGATCGAGAAGAAGTGCTTGGCGCGGCCTGAGATCTCGGCCTCGATGCCGACCTTCTTCAGCTCCTGTCGCAGGAAGCGGCCGGCGTTCGTGACATAGCGCTCGCGCTCGGCGCGCTGCTGGGAGACCAGCTTCTTGATCTCCTCGTACTTCCGCGGGTGCAGCCGCTGGAAGGACAGATCCTCGAGCTCCCACTTGATTGCGTGGATTCCGAGCCGGTGGGCGAGCGGAGCGTAGATCTCCAGCGTCTCGCGCGCCTTCTCGATCTGCTTCTGCTTCGGGAGCCCCGAGAGGGTGCGCATGTTGTGGAGGCGGTCGGCGAGCTTGATCAGGATGACCCGGAGGTCCGTGGCCATCGCCACCATCATCTTCCGGTAGTTCTCGGCCTGGCTTTCGTCGCGGCTCTGGAAGGTGATCCCGGTGAGCTTCGTGACCCCGTCGACGAGCTGGGCGACCGAATCGCCGAACAGCTCATCTACCTGGTGGAGGCTGGCGCTCGTGTCCTCGACCGTGTCGTGGAGGAGCGCCGCGCACAGGGTCTCCGTGTCAAGGCGCAGGCCGGCACATATCTTCGCCACCTCGACCGGGTGGGTGATGAAGTCCTCGCCGGTCCGTCGGCGCTGGTCGGCGTGACGCTCGCAGGCGAAGGCGAATGCACGCTCGACCTGTTTGGCGTCGAGCTGCCGCGACCCGTCGACGGTGTGCTCCTCGATCACCGCCAGCAGGTCGCCGAGCAGGGCGCGCTCGTCCTCGGCCAGCCCTTGAGCGAGATCGGTGAGCGGCGCAACCGGCACGCCCGGGCCCGTGCCGGCGCCGACCCGCGTGTGGCCCTGGCGATCGGCCGGCGCCCTGGCGCCGTTTGCCTTGCCCTCCTTGGGCTTCTCTAGCTCGGTTGTCTTCGCCTGCTTAGGAATCGCTGGCCCTCCTGGTGGCGGTCGCGGTAGGCGACGAAGGCCTGCGACCGCTCGAGATCCTTCTCCTCCGAGGATACGACGCGGAGGGCGCGTGTGGTGCCGGACGCCTGCCAGCGAACGGCGCCCAGCTCCTCCAGCACGCGCAGGCGGCGGCCCGCGACCTCCGGGGAGGGGCGGTGGTGCCCGCTGCCCTGAAGGGCGCCGCGAGGGTCCCGCCCCGGATCGCGAAGCGCTCGATAAAGCGCCACCAGGGCCCGGCGCAGCGGCCACTCCTCTTCGTGGACGCGAAGCGCCAGCTCGATCTCGGCCTCCCCCCACGCCAGGTGTAGGAAGCCCGGGGCTGCTGCGGCGCCGGCCGCCCAGGCCAGGCGCTCGAGATGTGGGAACGGAGGCGGGTCGATGACAACCACGTGCTCGAAGCTCGTGGGCAGCGCCGGTGCGCGGGCCAGGGCCGCCCAGTCGGCCAGGGCCACGCCGCCCGCCTGCCCAACGGCGTCCGCAGCGTCGCGACGGGCGTTGTCGGCCAGCCGCCCCGAGACGATCGCCACCCGGCCGCCGCCGAACCTGGCCGGCGCCGCGGCGCGCTCCACCAGCTGGCGACGGCGCAGCGAATCCGCGCAAACGGCCAGCACGGAGCCGCCGCTCGAGGCCAGGGCGGCCACCGTCGCCACGCCCGAGCTCCCGCGTCGATCCACGACCCGTCGGCTCTCGCCCATCCCCGCCGTATCCACGACCGGCCGCGGCGGCCAGTCGTCAAGCGGCACCTCGCGCTCGGCGTCCAGCCGGCGCCACCACTCCTCCTCATCGGGGTACGGCGGCTCTCCGGCCTCCGCGCCGGGCCTTCGCGGATAGAGCTCCCTCAGCACCACCCGTGGCTCGACAGCGCCGTTCCACTCGTTCAGCTCCAGCTTCAGCGAGACGTCCATCGGGTCGGCGTCCGCCGCCCGCGCCAGCTCGCCGTTCACGCCGAAGGCGACTCCCAGCGCGCTTCGCGAGCCGCTCTGGAGCCGGAAGCGGGCATGCCTCTCCCCCTCGCCCATCGGTCGCACCTCCGCAAGCCGCGCCGAGGGAACCAGCAGCCGCACCCCGGGATTGCCGATTCCGAACGGCGCCAGCCGCTGGAGCTGCTCGGCCAGCTCGTGCCCAAGGCTTTCGCCCCCGACCACCGCATCGATGGCCTCGGTGTGGACTGGGTCGCGGTCAGCGAGCACCGAACTCGCGTGGGCGGCGAAGGCGGCACGAAAGTCCTCCACGCGGCCGGCTTCGATCTCAAGGCCGGCGGCGGCACGGTGGCCTCCGTAGCGCAGCAGGTGCTCACCGCACGCATCCAGCGCGGCCAGCAGGTCGAAGCCCGGGATGCTCCGTCCCGAGCCCCTGCCTCTGCCCTCGCCGTCGATCGCGATCAGCACCACCGGCACCAGGTGACGCTCGGCCAGCCGCGAGGCGACGATCCCGACCACTCCCGGATGCCAATCCTCTCCGGCGAGCACCAGCCCTGGAGCCGAGGCGAGCTCGGAAGGCAGCGCGGCGCGCGCCCGCTCGGCGGCGCCGAGCACGATCTGCTCGGTGTCGCGGCGCTCGCGGTTGGCGCGATCGAGCTCAGCCGCGATCGAGGCCGCCCGGTCGTCGTCCGCGGTCAGCATCAGTTCCACCCCGGCATCGGCGCGGTACAGGCGACCCGCGGCATTGATCCGGGGGCCGAGGCGGAAGGCCAAATCGCCCTCGTCGAGGCGCTCGGGGCGAACCCTTGCCGCCGCGCAGAGCGCCCGAAACCCTGGTCGGCGTGGCTGCCGCGCAACCGCAAGGCCCGCGCGCACCAGCGCCCGGTTCTCCCCCCGCAGCACCACCAGGTCGGCGACGGTCGCCAGTGCCACCAGATCGAGATCGTGGGCGGCACGCTCGGTGCCCAGGAGCGCGGCCGAGAGCTTGTAGGCGACGCCGGTCGCGCACAGCTCCCGGCACGGATAGCCCGACAGGATCGGATGCAGGAGCGGGCAGTCGGGAAGCCGCTCTCCCGGCTGGTGATGATCGGTGACGATCACCTCCATCCCGGCAGCGCGCGCGGCCGCGACCTCGTCGGCGCAGCTGATGCCGCAGTCGGCGGTCAGCAGCAGCCCGGTGCCCCGGGCCCCCAGTCTCTTCACCCCGTCCATGGTCAGTCCGTACCCGTCGGCGAGCCGGTCGGGGATGTACCAGTCGCAGCTCGCCCCCAGCTCGCGCAGCGCCCGGACCAGGATCGCGGTCGAGCAGACGCCGTCGCAGTCGTAGTCGCCATGAACGGTGACCTTGCGGCCCTGGTCGATCGCGTCGCGGATCCGCTGGGTCACCTCCTTCATGGAGTCGAACTCGAACGGATCGTGTTCCTCCGTAGCGTCGAGGAAGGCGCGCGCCTGCGCCACCGTCCGGTACCCACGTCGCACCAGCGTCACCGCCACCGGCTCGGCAAGCTCGAGCGCCTCCATCAGGGTGCGGGCCTCGGCGTACGAATACGGCTCGAGCCGAAATGCTCGATCAGGGATCCTCGACTCGGGAACGCTGGCAGACACCTCGGCCAGGCTAAGAACGGCCGGGGACGGATCACTCCGCCGGAAGCCTCGCCTCGGCTACGTTTCCGGCGATAGGCGCCAGCCTTACCCGGCAGGCACCTCCGCAGCTACCGCGACTTCGTCGCTGGCCCGAACCAGCCCGTCGGCCCTACTGCAGGCTAGAGGCCTCCGCCTCCTCCCTGCGGACGCCAAGAACGTAGATCGCGGCCAGGCCGACGAGCGTGCCGGGGATCGCGACCAGAACGGTGCCGATGTCGGTCTGCCCGATGGTCGATCCGGAGGCGATCTGGGCGATCGCCCCGGTGAGCATGCCGCCGGCGATCGCGCCCAGCAGCGCCCCCACGATCCCGCCCCAGAAGCGGTCGGGCACGAACACGGTGAAGTGCCAGATCGCGACCGCGACCGTGAACCAGACCACCGCAGCCATCAGGCGCGCTCCTTCATCAGCGATTCCTCCCGTGCTTTCGTCGCCTTCGCTGCTGGCGCCGCTTTCGCTGGCGCTCCGACTGAGCCGGAGGGGTCGGCTCGCTGCGGGCGCCGGCGGCCAAGGGCGCCGGCTCCTCCTCGGGCTCCTCAGCGGCGGCCTCGGCGCCGTCGCCGGAGCCCGCCTCGATCGGCTCAGCCGGCTCTGGCTCCTTCGCCCGCGGCGGCGTGGTCGCGGCGGGTGATGGCGCAGGCGCGGCCGGCGCCGGCTCGTCGTCGGAGCCCGAGCTTGGCGACCACGTTCTCCTCGGGCATGGTGGGCACGCGGCCCATCTCCTCGATCAGGCGGCCGCGACGGGCGCGGTAGGCGGGCTCGCGCTCCTTCCAATGCGTCAGCACCGGGGTGGCGATGAAGATCGACGAGTAGGTCCCGGACAGGACCCCCACGCCCATCGCGAAGGCGAAGTCCTTCAGCGTCGCGCCGCCGAAGATGAACAGCACCGTGATCAGGAACACGGTCGAGAGTCCGGTGATCAGCGACCGCGTGAGCACCTCGCTCATCGACTTGTTGGCGATCTGGGAGAAGGCGGCGCGGGGCATCCGGGGCACGTTCTCGCGAATCCGGTCGAAGACGATCACGGTGTCGTACATCGAGTAGCCGAGGATGGTCAGGAACGCGGCGACGGTGCCGCTGGTCAGCTCCCGGCCGGTGAGCGAGTAGACGCCGCCGGTGATCAGGATGTCGTGCAACAGGGCGATGATCACCGGGATCGCGTACTTGGCCTCGAACCGGATCGCCACGTAGGCGGAGATCACCAGCAGCGAGAAGATGACCGCGATCACGGCGCTGCGCGCCACCTGGGCGCCGAAGGTCGGCCCCACGCTGGTGCTGTTGAAGCCCTGGCTTCCCCCGCGGATCCCGAAGCTCTGCTCGAGCGCGTTCTTCACCGGGCCGTTGACCTCCTTGACCGGGATCTTCCCCTGCACGTCGATGACGTTGGGGCCCAGCTTCGGGTTCTCCACGGTCTGGATCTCGGCGCTCGACGCGTTGGTCACGTTGGCGTCCGTCAACGCCTTGCGGACGTCGTCGACGCTGGCTGCCTGCTGGAGGCTTACGGTGACCTTCGCCCCCGATGTGAAGTCGATCCCCAGGTTGAGCTGCTTGGTGGCGAACGAGATCGCGCCGATCGCCAGGATCGTCCCCGACGCCGCGAAGAACCAGCGGCTGGCGGCGGAGAAGTCGAAGTGCCAGCGCACCCGCTGGGGCCCGGCGCCGAGGGCCCGCGGCGAGTGCAGGATCCTGGACCGCCCCAGCGAGCCCAGGATGGCCTGGGTGAAGAGCACCGCCGTGAGCAGCGAGACGATTGTGCCGATGCCCAGGGTGAACGCGAACCCCTTGACGCCGGCGGTGGCGAGGACGAAGAGGATGAACGCCGTGAACAGCGTGATCACGTTCGCGTCGATGATCGTCGCGATCCCCTTGCGGTAGCCCTGGGCGATCGCGGACAGCATCGAGCGCCCCGCTCGCGCCTCCTCCTTGATCCGCTCGAAGATGACGATGTTGGCGTCGGCTGCCACCCCGATCGTCAGCACCAAGCCCGCGATTCCCGGCAGGGTGAGCGTGATCGGGATCAGCTTCACGAGGGCGAAGAAGATGACTCCGTACACCGCCAAGCCGATGGCCGAGATCACTCCCAGCAGGCGGTAGTAGGCGACCAGGAAGAGGACGACCAGGATCAGGCCGACGATCCCCGCCCGCAGCCCCTGGTCGAGCGCCTGCTGCCCGAGCGTCGCCGATACCGTGCTCTGGCTTTCCAGCTGGAGGTTGATCGGCAGGGCGCCGATCCGCAGGAACTCGGCCAGGTCCTGGGCAGAGCTGATCGAGAAGTTGCCGGAGATCTGCGCCCCGGTTCGCCCGTCGATTCCGCCGGGATTCTCGTCGTAGTTGATGATCGGCTGGGTGACGACCTGGCTGTCGAGCACGACCGAGAAGTGCTGCGAGAACTGCTCCGCCGCGGCGGGGCCGAGGGTGCCGGGCGGCGCGCTCGCGGCTCCCCGCTCGGCGATCGTGCGGGTGATCTCCTGGAACGCGGCCCGCCCCGTGTCGGTGAAGTCGAAGGTGACGTTGGGCTGGTTGGTGGTCGGATCGAAGTTCTGCTCCGGGTTCTTGATGTCGTCGCCGGAGAGCGCCGGGCGATCCTTGAACACGTAGTGGGGCGACGCCGAGATCTCGCTGGGGCTCTCCGAGAGCGTCGGGTCCTCCGACTCCGCCTGCACGACCACGGTGCCCTGCGGCACCGAGAGGATCTCCGTGCCCGGTGGCTGCTTCTCGTTGCGGAACTGCAGGAACAGGTCTTTGGGCTTCGCCGCCGGTCCCGCTCGGAGCTGGTGGGAGGCACGATCGAACAGGTAGTACGTGGGCCCGTTGGTCGTGCATTGCTGGTCGGAGCACTCGGGCTTGCGCTTCGAGGCGAACTGCACGGCCTCGTAGAGGTTGGGGATCGTGTAGATGCTCGGATTGGTGGGATTCGGGGACGCCGTCGGGTCCCTGGGCACACTCTTGCCGGGCGGCGGGACCACGTTGGCCTCGAAGTCGTAGAAGTAGAGCTGCGAGGTGGTCCCGATCTGCTTGATCGCCTGCTGCGCGTTCTGGACGTCGGGCAGGCCGACCTGGATCCCCCGCTCGCCGAGCCGCGAGATCTCCGGCTCGGAGACGCCGAGCTTGTCGGCGCGCTGGCGGATGATCTCGATCGCCCGGTCGATGTCGTCGGGCGTGATGTTGGGAGTGCGCGCGGTCCGCTCGGCCTGGTAGACGAGCTGCGTGCCGCCCCGCAGGTCGAGGCCGAGCACGGTGGGCTTGCTCGCGATCACCACCGCCGAGGCGGCGGTGAGGCCGACGATGAACAGGAGGATGAAGAGATTGCGGCGCCGCCTACCCATCAGCTTCGCGCCTCGCTTCGCTCGCGGTGGTCCGCCGTCACCCTACTTCGGGGTGAGCACGAGCAGCAGCCCGCCATCGTCGTCGTAGGCCGGAAAGAGGTCGGCCACGGCCTCGGCGGGGAGGTCCCCCTCGGCGTTGACCTGTACGCGCTTGCCGAGCGAGCGCACACCCCACTCCAGCGTCGTCTCGATCGGGTCGGTGGCGCCGTCCTGGTTCGTGTCCGCCGCCCCTCCCCCATCGCCCTCGTCCATCCACTGAAGCCCAAGGACGTCCTCCACGGGGCGGCCGATCACCTGCTCGTCCTTGAGCCCGGTGAGCTCGAAGCCGCCCCTGCCGACGTCGAGCAGGCGACCCTGCTGGTCGCAGACGAAGAAGGCGGCCTCAGGCGCTGGGTAGTAGTCGTCGAGGAGCTCGAAGAGCTCGCTCCCCCCGCACCGTGAGCAGGCCTTGGGGCGGTTCGAGATCCCCGCTGTGCGCTCGCTGGAGAGCTCGCGGTTGCCGCAGTTCGGGCAGATGAAGAAGGGCACGCCGACAGCGTAGCGAGGTCGCTGGGCGCTCAGAATAGGCTGGCGGCCTCTCTCGGCACGGGCAGTCCGAGGTGCTCGAAGCCGCGCGGTGTGATCACCCGCCCCCGCGGGGTGCGCTTGATCAGGCCCTGCTGAAGCAGATACGGCTCGTACACGTCCTCGATCGTGTCCTGCTCCTCGTCAACAGCGGCGGCCAGAGTCGAAAGGCCCACCGGACCGCCGGAGAACTTGGTCGCGATCGCGTCGAGGATGGTGCGGTCGTGGCGGTCGAGCCCGGCCGTGTCGACCTCGAGCAGGCCAAGAGCGTCGCCCGCCACCTCGCCCGTGACAACCCCCGCGCCGCGAACCTCGGCGAAGTCCCGGACCCGCTTCAGGAGCCGGTTGGCGACCCGCGGGGTACCGCGCGAGCGCTGCGCGATCGCCTCCTCACCCTGAGGCTCGATCTCGACGCCCAGGATGCCGGCGGATCGCCGCACGATCCGGGCCAGGTCAATCGGGTCGTAATGCTCGAGCCGGTGGCAGACTCCGAACCGGTCGCGAAGGGGAGTGGTCAGCAACCCGGTGCGGGTGGTCGCGCCCACCAAGGTGAACGGCGGGAGGTCGAGGGTGACCGTGCGCGCGCCGGCCCCCTGGCCCAGCACCACGGGCAGGCGCCTACCCTCCATCGCCGGGTAAAGCGTCTCCTCGATCGCGCGGCCCAGACGGTGGATCTCGTCGACGAAGAACACCGAGCCCGGCTCGAGCGCGGTGAGAAAGGCCGCGATGTCTGCCTTGCGCTCCAGCGCCGGCCCCGCGGTTTGCACCAGCGGCACCTCGAGCTCGGCCGCGACGATGTTTGCCAGCGAAGTCTTGCCCAGCCCGGGGGGACCGGCGAGCAGCACGTGGTCCAGCGGCTCCCCGCGGCGCCGGGCGGCCTCGATGAACACCTCGAGCTGGGTGGTGACCTGCTGCTGGTTGACGAAGTCGCCCAACCGCTTGGGACGGAGCGAGCGGTCGAGGTCCTCCTCCCCGCCCGCAAGCCGGGCGTCGGCGACGCGATCGTCCTCACCGTTCGCCGCCTGTGATTGCGCGGCCGCAGCGATCTCTGGGTCGCGGGCGATGGTCATGTCCTCGCTCCACTCGTGTCGGCGGCGCGGCGCAGCGCCGCGCTGATCAGCTCCTCGGCGCTCTCGCCCTCGGCGCCCTCGAGCAGCCGCTCCGCCTCGGTCAGCGTGTAGCCCAGGTGCATGAGCCCGTCGCGTGCCAGGCCGTGCTGATCGCCCTCGTCGACGGGTCCCCCGGCGGGGACCCACTCGGTCAGCTCCCCCGCCACCTTCTCGCGCAGCTCGACGATCAGCCGCTCCGCGGTTCTCTTGCCCACGCCCGGCGTGGCCTGAAAGCGCTTCCCGTCCCCGGCTGCGATCGCCGTCAGGAGCTCCCGCGGGCTGCCACCCGAGAGGATCGCGAGCGCCACCTTGGGGCCGATCCCGGAGACCGAGATCAGGTGGAGGAACAGATCGCGCTCCTCCTCGCTCGCGAAGCCGTACAGCGACAGCGAGTCGTCGCGGGCGACCAGGTGGGCGTGCAGGACCCCATGCTTGCCGCGCGCGGGCACGGACTTGAGCGTCTCCGCCGACACCGCCAGGCGGTAGCCGACACCGCCCGCCTCGATCACCACGTAGTCGGGCCGCCGGACCAGGACCTCGCCGCGAACCGAGGCGATCATCCGGCCTGGGCCTCGCGATCGCCGTTCGCAACCGCCTGTGCGGGGCGAGTGTGGCTTGCGTGGCAGATCGCAACCGCCAGCGCGTCGGCGGCGTGGTCGGACGCCGGGGCCTGCGGCAGGCCGAGCAGGGTGCCGACCATGCGTTGCACCTGCTCCTTGGCCGCCGAGCCGCTCCCGCAGACCGACATCTTCACCGCCTGTGGCGTGTAGTCGAAGCAGGGGATGCCGCGCTGGCCCGCGGCCAGCAGCGCCACTCCCCGCGCCTGCCCGACGGCGATCGCCGAGCGCACGTTCCGGCCGAAGTAGACGTCCTCGAGGGCCAGCGCAATCGGCTGATGCCACGACAACAGCTCCGCGAGGGCGTCGTGGATGCGGGTCAGACGGCCGGCAGCCGGCTCGTCCGTGGGCGCCTCGATGACGCCCCCGTCCACCGCGCTCATCTTGGCTCCGGCGGCACGCACGACGCCGAAGCCGGTGCTCGCCACGCCCGGGTCGATGCCCATGACCAGGATCATTCGTTACTGATTCTGAGTCGGCTCCCGGATGCCTTCCAAACGCGCCAGCGGCGCTCAGCAAGCGAGTGCTGCGCGGCCCCCGCGTCGGTGCCCGAATCCACTCTGCCCAGCACCGATGGCCGAATTGCGATCCCATATGAATCGAAATTCGGCCATCGCGACCTACACGCTTGCCTCTCAGGCGGCCGCGCGCTCGAGAATCTCGGCCGGGATGTCGAAATTGGCGTGCACTGCCTCGACGTCGTCCTGGTCGTCCAGCGCATCCATCAGCCGCATCAGCGCCGGGGCATCGCCGCCATCCACCTCGACCACGCTCTTCGGCTCCATGGTCAGCTCCGCCGACTGGATTTGCACTCCCGCCGACTCGAGCGCTTCGCGGACAGGGGTCAGGTCCTCGGCCGCACAGAGGACCTTCAGCGAGTCGCCGTCAGCGCTCACGTCCTGTGCCCCGGCATCGATCGCGGCGATCAGATCGTCCTCGGTGTAGCGGCCCGCGTCGACCAGGACGACGCCTCGCTTCTCGAACACCCACGCCACCGAGCCGGGCTCCCCGAGGCTCCCCCCATGCTTGTCGAAGGCATGGCGGATGTCGGCGCTCGTGCGGTTGCGGTTGTCGGTCAACGCCTCCACCAGAATCGCGGCGCCGCCGGGCCCGTAGCCCTCGTAGACCACCCGTTCGATCGCGTCTGCGCCGCCGGTCGCGCCTGCGCCACGTTCGATTGCCCGCTGGATGTTGTCCTTGGGCATCGAGTAGTCGCGCGCCTTCTGAACGGCTGCGGCCAGGCCGAAATTCCCCTCCGGGTCGCCGCCCCCCTCGCGTGCGGCGACCGTTATCGCGCGTGCCAGCTTCGTGAACAGCTGGCCACGACGGGCGTCGGTTGCCGCCTTTCGGTGCTTGATCTGGGCCCACTTCGAGTGGCCTGACATGGGCCAATAGTAGGAGCCAATCGGCGCCCCTGGGGCCTCGCCGGCCGCCGGCACGCGCACCCGGGGCCCCTTGAAGTAGAGGCGGCCGGGCCCCGGCCCGGCCGCCTCAATTGGCATCGGCATCCCATTTGCTTCGATCCGACACCAAGCCCCTGGCACTGAAGCCTCAAATCGGTGTCGCGTTGACCCCAAACAGGGCCGAAGCGAAAAAGTTGCGGAGTAGCGCTGGGCTGATCAGACGAGGAAGCGCCCGTCTTGCTGAAGCGCTTCGCCGTCTACCTCGATGCGACCGCCCCCCCGAAGGTCGCAGACCAGGTCGGTGTGCACGGCGCTCTCGTTCTTCCCGCCACATTCCGGGTAACTGGCCCCGACCGCCATGTGCACGGTGCCACCGATCTTCTCGTCGAGCAGCACGTCCCGCGTCCCGCGGGCGATTCCGTAGTTGGTTCCGATCCCGAGCTCGCCCAGCCGGCGTGCCCCCTCGTCGGTGTCGAGCAAGCTGATCAGGTACTCCTCGCCACGGTTGGCACCGGCGTCGACGACCTTTCCACCCTCGAACCGAAGCCGCACACCCGCCACCTCGCGCCCGCCGATCATCGCCGGCAGGTGAAAGCTCACCTCGCCTTCCACCGAGTCTTCGATCGGGGCCGTGAAGAACTCGCCGTCGGGCATGTTGCGCGTGCCGTCCGCTGGGATGAAGGTCCGGCCGGCGATCCCCAGCCTGATGTCGGTGCCGGGCGCGGTGACCCGCACCTCGTCGTGGCCCTGCGCCCACTCGGCAAGGCGCTTGCACTCCTCGGAGGCGCGCTGCCACGCGCCGAGCGGGTCGGCGTCATCCGCCAGGCAGGCGCGGTAATAGAAGTCCTCGAACTCGGTCAGGCTCATCTCGGCGTCGGCGGCGTATCCGTTGGTGGGGAACAGCGTGTAGACCCACCGGTGCGTCCCCTCCGCGTCGCGGCGCAGGGTCTTCTCCATCAGGTGGCGGGTCGCAGTGCGGCGCCTCGATTGGCGCTCCGGCGGGACCCCGGACAGCTCGCGGGTGTTGGTGTCGGCGCCGATCCCGATCCGGCAATCGGACTTCTCGGCCGCCCACTCCGCGACCGGCGAGATCCACTCCAGTTGGGGGTCCGAGGCATGTTTGAAGAAGGTCGCGGCCTGTCCCTCGACCGACATTGCGACCACCGGATGGCCGCCAGCCCTCAGGACCTCCTCGTATACGGCGGCGATCAGCGGCTCGCCGGCGCTCGGCCCCTCGATCAGGCAGGTGTCCCCCTGTTTGACGCCGGTCGAGTAGCCGACCAGGATGCGGGCGAGATTGTCGACACGCGGGTCTCTCATCAGCGCTGCGGTCCCTCGGCATCCAACCGCGGCGTGACCTCGTCTCGCTCCTCATGTGCGGCCGTGGCCAGCGCCATCAGCAATGCGTGCAGGCGCGAATCGTCGGTGAGCTCCGGATGAAAGGCGCAGAGGAGGATCCGGCCTTGGCGGACGACCACCGGGTGGCCGTCGATGCTCGCCAGCACCTCGACCTCGGGTCCGTGCTCCTCTATCCAAGGCGCCCTGATGAACACCGCGCGCATGGGTCCCGCCCCAGCCCACCGATCTCGACCTCGACCTCGAAGCTCGCGATCTGACGCCCGAAAGCGTTCCGGCGTGTGGTGACGTCGACCAGGCCAAGGTGCTCACGGTCGCAGACGATCATTCCGGCGCAGGTTCCGAGCAGGGCCTTTCCGGAATCGACGTGGGCGCGAATGGCCGGCCCCAGCCCGTCACGCTGGATCGCCTTCGAGATGGTGGTGCTCTCCCCGCCCGGGATCACCAGCCCGTCGAGTTCGCGGAGCTCTACGGCATTCCGCACCTCGAGCGCGTCCGCGCCCAGCGAACGCAGCATCTCCGCGTGGGCCGCGAAGTCGCCCTGGCTGGCCAGCACGCCAATCCGAAGCCGAGTCGCCTCGCCGGGATCGGCCGGCAGGGCGTCGTGAAACGCCACCCTAAACCCCGCGCTGCTGCAGCAGCTCTCCTTCGGAGGCGAGCTGCGCGATGTCGTCGCCGCGCATCGGCTCTCCGAGCTCGATCGAGGCCGCGGCCACCCGCTCCGGATCGTTGAAATGGGTCGTGGCCTCGACGATCGCCCGCGCCCGCCGCTCCGGGTCCTCCGACTTGAAGATTCCCGAGCCCACGAAGTTGCCCTGGGCGCCGAGCTGCATGACCAGTGCGGCGTCAGCCGGGGTCGCGATCCCACCGGCGCAGAAGAGTGGCACCGGAAGCCAGCCGGCTTCCGCCACCTCCGCGACGATCTCCACCGGCGCGCCCAGCTCCTTCGCCTGGGCTGGAAGCTGCTCGCGTCCAAGCCCCCCAAGCTGCTTGATTCCACCCACGATCCCCCGGAGGTGGCGAACCGCCTCGACGATGTTGCCGGTCCCGGCCTCGCCCTTGGAGCGGATCATCGCAGCGCCCTCGCCGATGCGCCGCAGCGCTTCGCCAAGGTTGGTGGCGCCGCACACGAATGGAACCTCGAACGCATGCTTGTCGATGTGGTGGGCTTCGTCGGCCGGGGTCAGCACCTCGGACTCGTCGACGTAGTCGACCTCCAGCGACTGCAGCACCTGGGCCTCGGCGAAATGGCCGATGCGCGCCTTCGCCATCACCGGGATCGTCACCGCCTCCTGGATCTCCTTGACCACCCGGGGGCTCGCCATCCGCGCGACGCCGCCGTCGGCGCGAATGTCGGCCGGAACGCGCTCCAGGGCCATCACGGCGACCGCCCCGGCCTCCTCGGCGATCCGCGCCTGCTCGGCGTTGGTCACATCCATGATCACCCCGCCCTTGAGCATCTCGGCGAGGCCGCGCTTGACCCGGAATGTCGCTCTTTCCGCCATCACCCCCAATATACGGGGAGCCCGCATTGCACCGGCGGTCCGGAGGATGAATTTGCCGGCGGCGTCGGCTACTTCAGCTTGAAGGCGCGGATGCGGTCCTTGAAGGCCGCCTTGTCGCGCGCGTAGACGCCATAGGCGAGCGCCTGGACGATCCCCAGCAGGGCGGCATTGGAGCGCGTGAACGAAGGGCTGTTCGAGGAGTAGTACAGCGTCAGCTCCGCGTGCTCGCCCACCTCGGACAGGGTTGCGTCGCTGATCGAGAGCGTGTGGGCGCGGCGATGACGGGCCAGCTTCATCGCCCTGACCACCAGCGGGTGGGGGCGTCCGGCGGAGAAGGCGATCACCAGCGTGTCCTCGTCTACCCGGCCCAGCCGGGTGATCGAGTCTTGCCGCGGGCTCGCCACAACCTCCGCGCGGATGTCGAGCAGGGCCAGCAGATGGCGCAGGTAGCTGGCGAAGAATGCCATCTGGTCGACGCCGACGATCATCACCCGGTGCGCCGAGCCCAGAGCGGAGACGCACGCCTCGACCTGCTCCCGGGTCAGGTTGCGAGCCGTGTCCTCGACGTTCCCGTGGTCGGCGGCGAGCGCGGCCTCGAACTCGGAGTGGTCGAAGTCGAACAGCTGGCCGGCGCCGTCCTCGTCCACCGCCCGGTTGCGGTACTCCTCGATCGCCGCCTGTTGAAGCTCTGGATAACCCTCGAAGCCGAGCGCTTGAGAAAACCTGACCACGGTCGAGGACGAGGTGTCGGCGCGGCGCGCCAGCTCCTCGGCGGTCTGGAAGGCGGCCTCGTCGAGATGGTCGACGATGTATCGAGCGACGTCCTTCTGCGAACGCGAGAACTCGTCGAAGCGCTCCGTGATGTAGGTCGAGAGCGTCTTCCCGTTCGGCCGTGTCTGGCGTCCGTTGCGCCGCGAACGTGGCTGCACGCCGCGAGTGCGGGGCTGGGTCGGGCGAGACGTCGTGGCGGTCTTGGTCACGGCGGCATGATTCGCGCCGCTGGCGGATTTCCCTGCTAGCCGGTGGCGGCCTGGACGCCATTGCGCATGGCCACCACCCGGTGAGGGCGAATGTGGTTGGATCGCCTCATGGATGCCGAGCAAGCCCTGCGCATTACGAACCGCAACATGATCGCCTTCGACCTCCTGCTCGGCTCGGGGGCGATCCTGGCCCCCGCCGCGACGCTTGCGGTGCTCGGACACGATCGCCCCTCCGCCGATGCGGAGCACCTGTTCCGCCGCTGCGGCCCGATCTGGCTCACGTTCGCCGCCGCTCACGCGGTCGCCGAGCGCCGCGACACTCCAGACGACTGGTGGGCGCTGGCCTGGCTTCGCGGGACCGAGCTGGCAACCGATGCGCTGTGGTCGCGCTCCCCCGCTTTCACACGACCGGGCGCGCGAGCCGGAATGTGGCTTGCAGGTGCCGGCAACCTGGCGATGACCATTGGGTTCGCATGGCTGTCGCACCGTGAGCGGTCGCGGCGTCGACCTTGGATCCTGCGACGGCGCCGCTAGCCTGCGGGTGCGCTACTGGCCGGCGTCGGCGTCCCCCACCGCCAGCCTGCTGCACTCGCTGAAGCCGACGGCCCGGGCCAGCTTCAGTCGGTGCAACTGACCGTCGGCGATCTTGGCCTGGGCATCCGCGTACGCTGTCGCATTCTCGTCCTGCGCCGCCTGAAGCCCCTGCTCGAGCAGCGCGATGCCCTGCTCTCGCGCCTGCAGGTAGCGGTCGAGCGCCGGCACGACCTCGGGAGGGACCTCGAGGGAGTGGATCTGACCGAGCTCCTTCTCCGAGATCTCGATCAGGTTCTGGGTCAGCGTGGCCGCGCCCTCGGGGCTGTTCGGCGGGGTCTTCTGAAGCTGCGCGAAATCGTCGTGCGCCCGCTTGCAGATCTCATCGCCCTTGGCCGTGAACTCCGCCCTGGTCAGCGTGGTGGTGGTCCCGTCATCACCGAATGGCCCGAGATCGAGCAGGGCGCCTAGCGCCACGATCGCCGCCAGCAGCGCAAGCGCTCCCAGGACCGCCGCCACAGGAGCTCGAAGCCCGCGCTGCCCATCCTCTGGCTGCATCCGCCGCAGCCTAGTTACAGTGGGCGACGGAGTGGCGCTGAGTGTCCGCGAGCTGTACGTCGCGACTGCGCGCAACTGCGCCGAGCGGGCCGGCCCCCTGCTCCTGGTCGGCGCCATCGTGTTTGTGCCGCTCGGCCTGCTCGACGCGGTCGCGAACCGCAACGCCGACTTTGGCGAGGTGAACGGATTCACTGACCTGCTGGGGGTCGCGCTCGTGGTCGCCGCCCTCGCCCAGGCGGTCACCAGCCTCCTCGGCGAGGTCTTCTACACCGGCGCCGTGGCGCTGCTGATCGGACGCACCGAGCCCGGGGACCGGCCCTCGCTTCGGCGCCTGGCTCGGTCGCTCTCCTACGGCAGTCTGATCGCTGTTGACCTCCTGTTCGGTCTCGGGGTCGCCATCGGGCTGGTCTTGCTCATCGTGCCCGGCGTCGTGGCATTCACCTGGTTCGCGCTGGCGGGGCCGTTGGTGGAGCTCAACGGCCTCGGGGTATGGGAGGCATTCGCGCGCAGCCGGCGTCTCGTTCGGGGCCACTTCTTCGCCGTGCTGATGACGTTGGGGCCGATCATGCTGGCAAGCGAAGCCGTGACCGATGCAGCGCTCCGCGCGGGCCACGAAGTCCTTGGCGACTCGTTGTGGTCGGACTGGCTGGTCGAGTCGACGACGAACATCGCCATATCACCGTTTTATGCGGTCGCCGCGGTACTGATCACGCTTCAGCTGTCAGGGCCCAACGGCCCCGTCTCGATCGCTAGGAGCGCGTAACGGAATGACGGCGTGCCCGGTGTGGTCCAGGACCGAGCTGGGCGCCGCACGCGGACGAAGCCAATAGTTGTGGCTATTGGCGAGGACGCGGGTGGCGATCCAGCGACGGTGCTGGGCCGCATCCGGGTGCGGCGTTTCATTCCGTTAGGCCTGCCTCGCGGTCCCAGTAGTCGACGTCGCTCTCGCGCCTCACCATCACGTTGTCGAGCTTCCCCTCCGTGAAGACGCCGATCTTGTCGCTGTCCGGATACACGGCGACCGCGGGCAGGCGCATGGTCGACACCATCAGCACCCGGACGACGGCGTCGGTCCGGTTGGTCACCTTGTGGGCGCCCTCCGGGCCGGCTGGGAAGCAGACGACGTCCCCGGGGCTCAGCTCGCCGTCCCCCCCGACATGGCGTACCGTCGGTCGGCCGTCGAGGACGATCAGCCACTCCTCGTCTCCATGCTCGTAGTGGTAGGGACAGATGCTCTGCCCCTCGGGTAGCTCGTACACCGTCCCGCCCAGCATCGACGCTCCGATCCTGGGGCCGAAGCGCGCGTAGCCGGTCCGATAGCCGTCCGGGTCGTCGGCGTCGTGCTCGAACTCCGCGGTGAAGAGGTTGATCGATCGCACGGGGCGATTATCGCCGATGCCCTTTGAGGCGGGCGCCTAACGTCGGCTCCCGGCGGACGCTGAATCACGCGCCGGCCGAATTGCGATTCACATGGAATCGAAATTCGGCCATCGATTCATACGTTCGGCCATCGATTCGAACGGACAGGCAGGCGGGCGCACGTTCCTACTTGATTCCGGTACTTGAATCCGGGTACCCTCCTAAAGATGTCGGCGACGGCGCCGATGGAAGAACGAGAGGACTGCTGGGTTTTTGGGATTGCGGTCCTACGGGACGCCGCTCGGCTGCCGGGCGGCGTTCCAGCGTTCTGGGCGCTCGCACCGGACAGGCGACCAGGGGCACCGCCGCTGCCTCAGGGGACGGGCCTCCTTGCCACCCAGTCGCCGTATCTCCTATTACCCGAAGACGCCCCGCTCCTAACGCGCGTCGGGAGGAGGGCCGACCGCGGCGCTTGCGCTGGAAGTTCGGCCGAAGCGGGGAGCTCCAGCTCATGGCTCGACGGGTCCAACCGCTTGCTGATCGGTGCATCGCAATGGGGGCACGCATCCACGGTCGACCACCGAGCGAACGTCAGGGCGGCCCAGCCGCATTGGGGACAGTCGACGTACGCCATGGTGACTGCGCCTCGGCCCGCGGTGCGCTAGTAGCCGCCGCCGCCCGAGTTCGATGTGCCGCCACAGGCGGCCATGCCCAGCGCGATCAGCGGTATGGCTGCTGCGCCGGCGAGGAAGGTGATGGGTCTGCTGCGAGTCATGCTGGCTCCTTTGGTTTGCCAAGCTCGTTGCCACCGTGCCTTCCTGCCATTGCCACGATGTCGTGGGTGCAAGCAGGATTCCTGGCGCGAGCGAGTCGCGCCATACCCCTCTACCCGAGACGAGCCTCCGGAGGACCCGACGCAGGCGGGTAGGGCAAGCCCTACGCGCCGTCCCTGCGATCGCCGATGGGCTGTCCGACCGCCCGGATCGAGACAATCGCCGGGTGCCGGAGTTCGTCCAAGCGGGAGCTCGAGAGGTCCTCAAGGTTGCGCGCGCGGCTACGCCAACTCATGAGCACCTGCGCTCGCGGCTCCTGATTCTCTTCTTCGCAACGGTCGTTCTGGACGCGGTCGCCAGCGTGCTCATCCTCGCGTTCGAGCGACATGCAGACGCCACGGAGATCACCAACATGGGGGACTCCCTGTTCTGGACGAGCACACAACTTCTGACCGTCTCATCCCAGCTGCCGAATCCGATCTCGGCCCCTGCGCGTGTGCTCGACGTCTTCCTGCAGGGATACGCAATTTCGGTCGTCGCGATCCTCGCGGGCTCCTTTGGCGCGTTCTTCCATCGGCGCGGCATGGAGCGTGATCCGCCTACGCATCTGCAAGACGCGCGAGGCGCCAGCTGATGATCCGCTGAACCCGACTGCGGCGGTAGGGTCCGCCGTAGCCCTGCGCGTCTGTCGGGTTTTCCCTACCCGCGCGCGAGCTAGTCGGTGCGATGATCAGCGCATGGACCGATCAGTACTCATTGTGGACGACGATCCTGCGTTCCGCCAGCTTGCGGAGCGCATTCTGGCGGACGCCGGCCTGAAGGTAGTCGGCCAAGCCGACAGCGCCTCGGCGGCAATCAGCGCCGCCAGGGCGATGAAGCCCAAAGCCGCTCTGGTCGACGTTGATCTGCCGGACCGGGACGGAATCGCGCTCGCGCAGGAGCTCACGGCCCTGCCGTGGCGGCCGCGAGTTGTATTGACCTCCGTCGACCCGGATGCGGCCGGGCCGGATGACGTGCGTCGCAGCGGTGCGCTCGCCTTCATGCACAAGGCCGAGCTGGCAAACGGCACGCTGCGCCGCCTGCTCTCCTCGGATTAGACGCTGGCGCAGGGCCGGGATAGTGTTGGCCTGTGTCTGATGCTGTGCGTGTGGTGGTCGGCGAGGACGACGTCCTCTTGCGAGAGGGCATCAGTCGCCTGCTCGCCGAGGCGGGCTTCGAGGTGCTGGCGCAGACCGGCGACGCAGAGGACTTCCTGCGCCGCTCGCTTGGCCACCGCCCGGACGTGGCGGTGGTCGACGTCCAGATGCCGCCGGGCAATGAGGACGACGGGCTGCGCGCAGCGCTCGAGCTTCGTCGCCAGAGGCCCGATACGGGCATCCTGGTGCTCTCGCAGTTCTACGAGGAGCACTACGCGGTGGATCTGATCGGCGAGCACCCAGAGGGGGTCGGATACCTGCTCAAGGAGCGGGTGGGAGACGTCGATGCGTTCATCGATGCGGTAAAGCGCGTCGCATCGGGCGGCAGCGCGCTCGACCCCGAGATCGTCGCACGGATGCTGGGGCGTCGCCAGAAGGAGGGCCCGCTTGACCGGCTCAGCCCGCGAGAGCGCGACGTCCTTGCGGCGATGGCGGAGGGGAAGTCCAACAAAGGCATCGCCGAGACCCTTGTCGTGACCCAGGCAGCGGTCGAAAAGCACGTGACCAGCATCTTTCACAAGCTCGAGCTGGACCCGGGCGCGACCGAGCACAGGCGGGTGCTCGCAGTGCTGACCTACCTTCGCGGCGCGGGCGGCTAGCCCGGCACGGGCAGCGTCGCGACGACCCGCGTGCCGCCGCCACGAGGGCTCTCGACCTGCAGCCTTCCGTCGAGCGCCGCCACGCGATCGTGAAGGCCGACCAGCCCCGTACCTCCGTCGGGCTTGGCGCCTCCTGCTCCGTCGTCGCGAACCTCGACCCGGAGCAGGCCGCCCTCGTCGGTGGCTTTGACCTCGGCCCGTTCGGCCCCGGAATGCTTGACCGCGTTTGTCAGCGCCTCGCTCACGACGAAGTAGGCGGTCGCCTCGATCCCGGGTGGGAACCGCTCCCTGCAGACCTCGATCTGCACCGGCAGGGATATCCGCGACAGGAGCGATTCCACTCCCGCCCGCAGGCCGCCCCGCGCAAGCACCGAGGGGAGGATGCCGTGCGACAGCTCACGCAGCTCCGAGGTGGCACTCTCGGTGTGGTCGAGCGCCTCGCCGAGCAGCTCCCCGGCCTCCTGATCGCCGTCTTGAAACGCTCGACGCGCCAGTTTGAGCGTGATCACGGCGTGCACGAGTCGCTGCTGGGCCCCGTCGTGCAGGTCGCGCTGAATCCTGCGGCGGGCTTCGTCGGCGGCCGCGACGATACGCGCACGTGATGCGATCAGCTCGTTGCGGCTATCGGCGTTCGCGATGGCGGTGGCCACGAGCTCGGTGAACTCGCCGATTTTCGACTCCGTGTCCGCGGGAAACGCCGCCTCGCCCTTCGACGACGCCGCAATCACGCCCCAGAGGCGGCCCTCGACGACGATCGGACAGCCGACCGACGAGCGGATTCCCAGCGCCCGAGCTTCTTCCGCGATCGGCCCGGAGGCGCGGGCGAAGCTGTCCACGCGCACCGGACGGCCCGTGTCCCGCACCTGTGCCGCGATGCTCACCCCCTCGAGGGCGAACCGCGTCCCGACTGCGAGCCCGCGGTCCTCGCCGGTGCTCCAAGCGGCGACGCCGGTCACCGTACCGTCTGATTCGTATCGCTCCATTCGCGCCAGGTCGGCACCGAAAAGCAGCCCCACCTCGCGGGTAACCGTCTCGAAGATCAGGGAGGGCGACACCGCCTGGGCCACCAGTGTGGCCACGCGCCGTAGCGCCGCCTGCTCCTCCAGGAGCCGGCTTATGTCGTCGCGACTCGTTTCGAGTGACCTCCCCATGGCGTTGAACGCACGTTCGAGGTCGCCGATCTCGCCCACCCCCGTCTCGGGCATTCGCACTTCGAGGTCGCCGCCGGCAAGCCGGCCCGCCATACCGGCGGCGCGCCGAACTGGGCGGCCGAGGGCACGCATCAAGTAGGCCGCGAAGAGAACGATCAGAACGATGGATCCTGCGAGGCCGACCGTCCCGATGACGATCGCTCTTCGGGCGTCCGAGTCGGCACTGTCCTGGCGAGCCGTGACCAGGGCCCGCTCGGTCTCGGTGAAGCGGTCGAACTGCACCCGCAGGGCGTCGACGCGCCGCTTCCCCTGTGCCGTCGCTGCCACGCTGCGGGCGTAGGCTCGGTCCTGTCGGGCCGCCCTGACGAGGGGAACCGAGTAGTCCCGGATGTACGACCTTCCGCCGCGCACGATCCGCCGTGCCCGCCGCGCCTGCTGGGGGTCGTCGACGAAACTCACCAGCGTCCTGGCCTGCCGCGGGAACGCGGCCCGGGCCGCCTGCCACGGCTCGAGGAATCGCTCTTGCCGCGTGATCACGAAGCCACGGACGCCTGTTTCGAGGTCGATCACGAGCTTGTCGAGCGCGTCCGCCGTGGCCAGCTCCGTGCGGGAATCGCTCGCCTGCCGACCCGAATCCCGCAGGTCCTCGATCGCCACGAGAAGGATCGCGAAGACGGCACCGATGATGAGCGCGAGCAGGCCGCTCGCGACGATGATGCGGAAGGCCAGCTTGCTCCCCAACTCCCTCATGCGACGAGCGTACCTCCGCGGGTAGGGCTTGCCCGACTGGTCGCCTCGGGTTCATCGCGACGAAGTCTCGGGCACGTGGGCATGGCGGTCCGGGCTCGAGAGAGTGAGAGTTGCGCCCATGTTTCAGGAGCGCCGTACATCGCTTTCCCAGGGGTGGAGAACGTGAGCACCGAGATTCGACCCGAGTTGATCGATGAGCTCATGGAGATGTATGTCGAGTGGCGCGAGGAGTGTCTCGGTCTGAGGAGTGCCTACGAGCGCTGGTTGAGCGTCCCTGTCGCGGAACGTGACCTAGCGTTCGCTGCCTATCGAGCGGCACTCGACCGTGAGGAGCAGGCGAGCGCCGTCTACGCAGATCGCATCGGCCGGATCGTCGGCGAGCGCGCCGCACAACGGCCACGGCGGCGGTGGCTCAACCGGGCACCTGGCCGGCGGCCTTCTGAGGCGAGGGCGGCCGGCGAATGACCAATCACTCGGGCAAGAAGCCGGTGGACCGCGCGGTCCGGATCATCGCCGTGGTGGTGATCGTCGGGATGTTCATGTCGGTTCTCGACACGACGATCGTCAACGTCGCGCTCGAGACGCTGGGCCGCGATCTCAACTCGCCCCTCAGCACGATCCAATGGGTCTCTTCCGGATACCTGCTTTCGCTGGCCGTGGTCATTCCCTTGGCCGGCTGGGCGACCGAGCGCTTTGGCTCAAAGCGGGTCTGGATGATCTCCATAGCGGTGTTCGGCGTCAGTTCCGCGCTCTGTGGGCTGGCGTGGTCGGACAGCTCGCTGATCTTCTTCAGGGTTCTGCAGGGGTTCGGCGGTGGAATGATCATGCCGGTCGGGATTACCTCCTCGCGCAGAGCGCCGGCCCGCAGCATGTAGGGCGGGTGATGTCGGTGGTGGGCGTACCGCTCCTCCTTGCTCCGATCCTCGGACCCGTCGTCGGAGGGGCCATCGTCGGCGGCGCGTCGTGGCGGTGGATCTTCTACGTCAACGTGCCCATCGCGGTGATCGCCCTGGTGCTCGCGGCTCGCCTGCTCAGCGCAGATTCGGGCCGGGCGGAGGCCGGACGTCTCGACTGGCGTGGCTTCCTGCTCCTTGCTCCGGGCCTGACCGGGATCGTCTTCGGCCTCTCGGAGACCGAGGCCCAGGGGGGAATCGGCCATCCGCTCGCCTTCGGACCAATCGTCCTCGGGTTGGCCCTGGTTTGCGCCTTCGCGGTCTACAGCTACCGGGCGTCCCGGCCCCTGATCGACGTCCGATTGTTCCGCTCGCGACCCTTCAGCGCCGCCACGATGACTACGTTCCTCCTTGCCGCCGCCCTGTTCGGGTCGTTCCTCGCCCTGCCGCTCTACTACCAGGTCGCGCGCGGATCGACCCCGCTCGAAGCCGGGCTCATGATGGCGCCCCAAGGCCTGGGGGCGGCGCTTGCCTTGTCAATCTCCGGGCGACTCACCGATCGAATCGGCGCCGGCCGGGTGGTGCTGTTCGGGACCGTGGTCATGACGATGGGGACGCTGCCGTTTGCATTCGTGGGCGCCCATACGTCCGACCCGCTTCTGGTGGCCGCGCTGGTCGTGCGCGGGATCGGCCTGGGATCGGCGATCCAGCCCGCGATCGCCGGGGCCCTCGCGGTCCTGAGCTCGGCTCAGGTTCCACGCGCAACCAGCGCGCTCAACGCGATCCAGAGAACCGGCGGCGCATTGGGAGCCGCGCTTTTGGCCGTCGTCCTCGAGCACCAGCTTGCCCTTGCGTCGGGCGGATCTTCCGCAGGCAGCAGCGCCGCGCTCGAAAGCGTCTCGGGCGCCGCCACCTCGGATGTCGCAACCGCATTCGGTCACACCTTCTCGTGGGCGATCGGCCTCTCTGCCCTGGCGATCATCCCGGCGGCGGTCCTGGCGCTGACTGAGCGTCGTGATCGGGGCCGGGCCGCCAAGAGTCCGGCGGGAGCCACCACGCCTGCCGGAGCGACCACCTGAATCCAGCCCAACCCACGAAGGAGACTCGATGAAGACAATGAGCGAGATGAAAACCGTGACCTTCGGAATGACCGACCTCGAGGTCTCCCCGATCGCCTTCGGCACCTGGCAGCTGGGCGGTGAGTGGGGAGAGGTCGACGAGGACCAGGGGACCGCCGCGATCCGCCAAGCCCGGGAGTTGGGGGTCAACCTCTTCGACACCGCGCAGGGCTATGGCTTCGGCGCATCGGAGCGGCTCCTCGGACGGGCGCTGCGCGACGACCTCGACCATCGCCGCGACGAGGTCGTGATCGCGACCAAGGGGGGCCTGCGGATGACCGAGGACGGTCTCGTCCGCGATTCGAGTCCCGCCTGGCTTCGCAGCGGAGTCGACGACAGCCTCAGCGCACTCGACATTGACCACATCGACCTCTACCAAGTGCATTGGCCCGACCCGAAAGTCCCCCTCGCCGAGACCGCCGGGGGGCTCCAGGAGCTCGTGGAGGAAGGCAAGATCCGCCACGTCGGCGTCTCGAACTTCGATGCGTCGCAGATCGACGAGTTCGCGCGGACGCGGCCCGTGGAGACGCTCCAGCCGCCCTATCACCTGTTCCGCCGGGATGTCGAGGCCGACTTGCTCCCCTACGCCGCGAGCACGACATCGGAGTGCTCGTCTACGGGCCACTGGCCCACGGCCTGCTCACGGGAGCCCTCGACGAGGAGACGTGGTTCGATCCCGACGACTGGCGAAGCGCGAGCGCCGTTCTTCAAGGGCGAGGCCTATCGGCGCAACCTCGAGACCGTGCGCGAGCTGGAGCGATTCGCCTCCGACGAGCTCGGAGGGTCGGTAAGCCAGCTGGCGATCGCCTGGACGCTTGCCAACCCTGCCGTCCAGGTGGCGATCGTCGGCGCACGACACCCACGGCACATCGAGGACAGCGTCGCGGCCACTGGAGCTGAGCCTGAGCGCCGCCGACCTCGAACAGATCGACCGGATCATGGCCGGCTCCGTCCCGCTGTCCGGCCCGTCGCCGGAGATGATGCCCGAATGAGCGCCGCGCGACAAAAATCGCGGTGCTGGGGACGGGAAGGATGGGTGCTCCGATCGCGCGCAACCTGCTCGCCGCGGGCTTCCCGGTTTCCGTCTGGAACCGAACCGTGGCCAGAGCCGAACCGCTCGCCGGCGACGGCGCCCGGCTCGCGCCCTCACCCGCCCAGGCGGTGGAGCACGCCGAGGTGGTGCTGACGATGCTGGCGGACGGTGCCGCGATCGAGGAAGCGATGAGCGGGCCCGGCGGGGCCCTCGAGACGCTGCGACCGGGATCGGTGTGGATCCAGATGGCGACCGTCGGCGTCGAATGGACGGATCGGCTCGCGAAGCTCGCGGCCGATCACGGCGTCGAGTTCGTCGACGCGCCGGTGTCCGGCAGCGACGGGCCGGCGCGGGAGGGCGAGCTGGTGGTCCTGGCTTCCGGGCCGCAGGAATTGCGGGTCGTCCTGGAGCCGATCTTCGATGCGATCGGTCGCAAGACGTTGTGGCTCGGCCCGGCTGGCCAGGGGACGAGGCTGAAGGTCGTCCTCAACAACTGGCTCGCCACGCAGGTGGAGGCCGTGGCCGAGACGATCGCCCTGGCCGAAGCGCTTGGCGTCCGCCCGCATCTCTTCACCGACACGATCGCCGACTCGCCGCTCGGGTCGCCCTACGCCGTCGCCAAGGGGCGGGGGATGATCGCCGATGAGTTTGCCCCGGGCTTTGCCCTGCGGATGGCCTTCAAGGACGTTGGCCTGGCGCTCGATGCGGCTCGCGAGCTCGGCCTCGACCTTCCCGTCACCTCCGCGCTAGCCTCGCGGTGGCGGGAGGCAATCGCCGAGGGCCATGCCGACGAGGACGTCGCCGCAGTGATTTCAGCGGCACGGTCCGAGGCAGCAGCTTCGACGTGAGCTCGCGCGGGTAGGGCTTACCCGACCTCGGGCTTGGGGTCGCCCGAAGCGCAATCTCGGGTGCTCACCCATTCCGCGAACGCCGTTTGCACGCAAGAGTGTGCTCATGACCGGTACGGCGATTCCTGCGGAGCCCAATTCCCGATCAGACGCGGCGCCCGATGTCTTGCGGTTGATCGCCACCTCTGCTTCTTTCCCCCTTCGCCTGGCGCTCCACTACGCCTTCCCCTCCCCGCCCTCGCGTCCGATGGCTGCGGTGACCCTGCCCGCCAGCCCCGCGATGGCAACGGGACGACAGGCGCCGGGTGCGACGGCCACTCCTGCCGTCGCACCCGGCCGAATCGCTTCAACGCAGGGCCGATGACGTGGATATGCAAGCCCATTCAGTCAAAGGAGAAGCTATGACGGGACCTAGCCTTACCCTGACGCGCTCGCCGGGCGAGACCCAGCCGCGCCTGCATCAGCATGGGCGCGAGGTGCAGCGGTTCGATCAGATCCGCGCCATGCCGATGGGCCTGCCAGAGGACGTACCCGGAGAGATCGCGGCGTTGCTGAATCAGGTGCTGAGCGACACGCGGATCCTCCACGACCTATACAAGAAGACCCACTGGCTGATGCGCGGGGAAACCTTCTATCAGCTTCACCTGCTGATGGACAAGCACGCCGCCGAGCAGGAGGAGCTGGTCGATTCGCTCGCCGAGCGCGTGCAGACGCTGGGGGCGATCGCGGTCGGGGATCCCCGACACGTGGCGGAGCTCACGGCCGTGCCCCGGCCACCGGACGGCGCCGAGGAGGTGCCGGCGATGCTGTCGCGACTTCTCGAGGCACACGAACTGGTGATGAGGGGGGTGCGCGAGGCCGCGCATCGGGCCCAGGATCTCGGCGACGACGGCTCCAACGACCTGCTGGTCTCCGAGGTGCTGCGCACCAACGAGCTGCAGGCGTGGTTCGTGACCGAGCACCTGGTCGACACGCCACTCGTCAACGCCTGAATCGATACCCCTAGGAAGGAGTGGACATGGACCTTGCCCTCTTGGGACTTCGGATCGTCATTGGCCTGGTATTCGCCGCCCACGGGGCGCAGAAGCTGTTCGGCGCATTCGGTGGAGGCGGCATCGAGGGCACGGGGGCACACTTCGAGCAGATCGGACTGCGCCCGGGCAGGCTTAACGCGTGGGCCGCGGGGACGGCCGAGTTCTTCGGGGGCTCCTTGATCGCCCTCGGGCTGCTGACTCCTTTCGCCGCGGCGGGCCTGATCGGAGTGATGACCACGGCGGTACTCACCGTTCACCTGCGAAACGGGTTCTTCAACGCCAACAACGGCTTCGAATTCAACCTGGTGCTGGTAGCGGCAGCCTTCGCACTGGCCGGAATCGGCCCTGGGAATTGGTCGCTCGACAACGCGCTCAACATCGAGCTGACCGGCGCCGGTTGGGCGCTCGGCGCGCTCGGCGCCGGCGTCCTCGCCAGCATCGGCATCGTCCTCATCGGTCGCATCGCGCCCCTGCGCCGGCGGCCCCACGGCCAGCCGGGCCCGGCCTGACCCGGAGTGACACTCTCTTACAAACGCCAACGAAAGGACACAGCACATGGCCGAGGTTGAGACAAAGGACAGGGTTCTCTACACCGCCGAGGCCCACGTCACGGGTGGCCGGGCCCAGGGCCACGGCCGCACGTCTGACGGGGCGCTCGAGGTCGACCTGCGCGCCCCTACCGAGATGGGAGGCGAGGGAGGGGGCACGAACCCCGAGCAGCTCTTCGCCGTCGGTCACGCCGCCTGCTTCGAGAGCGCGGTGGGCGCAGTCGCCCGACGCCAGAAGCTGGGAACGCAAGCGGATGACGTCGAGATCAACTCCAAGGTGAGCCTCCTGCCGACCGAGCAGCGCGGCTTCAAGCTGGCCGTGGAGCTCGACGTCACGCTGCCGTCGATCACGGATCGCGACATGGCGATCGAGTTGGTCCGCGCCGCAGATCAGGTCTGCCCCTACTCCAACGCCACCCGCGGCAACATCGACCGGAAGCTGACGGCGAACGGGGCTCAGGTAGATGCCTAGGTCTACAGCTGCTGACGCAATGACCGAGCAACTCGTGAGCGACGCCAAGATGCCAAATAGCGCGTCGCGAATCACCACCCCGTTCGGATTCGACTCCACCGCAGCCGAGGCCGTCGCCGGCATTGACCTCTCCGGCAAGCGCGCGATCGTCACCGGCGCCTCATCGGGCATCGGCGTCGAGACGGCGCGTGCACTTGCCGGTGCGGGTGCCGACGTCACGCTCGCGGTGCGCGATACCGACGCCGGCGAGCGGACGGCGGCCGACATCACCGCCACCACCGGCAGCGCCGCCGTCCACGTCGGCCGGCTCGACCTCGCCGACCAGGCGTCCGTCGCCGCCTTCGTCGCCAACTGGAGCGGCCCGCTCCACCTGCTCGTCAACAACGCCGGCGTGATGGCGCTGCCCGACCTCCAGCTGACCCCGGAGGGGTGGGAGATGCAGTTCGCGACCAATCACCTCGGCCATTTCGCGCTCGCGCTCGGTCTGCACGACGCGCTCGCCGCCACCGGCGACGCGCGGATCGTCTCGCTCAGCTCCCGCGGGCACCTGCGCTCGCCGGTGGTCTTCGACGACCTCAATTTCACCTCCCGACCGTACGACCCATTTCTTGCCTACGGGCAGTCGAAGACCGCCAACGTCCTGTTCGCGGTCGAGGCGACACGCCGCTGGGGCGGCGACGGCATCAGCGCCAACGCGGTCCACCCGGGCGCTATCGCCGACACCAACCTGTCGCGGCACCTGGACCCTGACGTCCTGGCCGACCTCCGCGCCTCGGGCACGTTCACGTACAAGACGATCGAGCAAGGCGCCGCGACGAGCGTCCTGGTCGCCACCTCACCGCAGCTCGAGGGCATCGGCGGCCGCTACTTCGAGGACTGCAACGAGGCCACGGTCGTCGACCCCACCGCCTCCGACTTTGTCGGCTCCGGGGTGGCCGCCTACGCACTCGACCCCGGCAATGCCGAGCGTCTCTGGGACGTTTCGCTGCGCATGCTGGAGGCACGGTCCCATGCCTGAAGGCCTGCCAACAGCCACGGCCTTGGAATCGGGCAAGATGTCGGCCGGCGATGCCGCAGGAGAACGTCGAGGTAGTTCTCGATCAATACGCCGCGACAAACGAGCGCGATTTTCGGCGTGTTATGTCGTACTACGACGACGAGGTGGAGTTGGTGGCCAGGGAACCCTGGCTGCGAACGGGGGTGTTCAAGGGTCGGGATGAAGTCGGTCGCTGGTTTGGCGACTGGCTCAGCACGTTCGACCGCGATGCGTGGTTCGACGTGAAGGAGGCGCGTGAGCTCGAAGATGGGACGGTTCTTCTCGTCGCCGATCACCACGCGCGCGGACGCGCGAGCGGCGTCGAGGTTCGCGGTACGGTGATTTGGGTCTACCGGCTTCGCGGCGGGAAGATCACTCGGGTCGAGGGGTTCGCGTCCCGGGAACAGGCCCTCGAAGCCGCCGGAGTGCAGAAGTAGTAGTCAGTTCGGCTGGACGATCAGGAAGCGGTTCCCGTCGGTGTCGCGGAAGAAGAATTGCGGCGGTAATTAGTACCGCGCCTACTCCCGCAGCCCGGCGGCTTCGAGGGCTTCGGGAAAGTCGGGGCCAGCACCGAGCTGTTCGAGCCGGATGAGTTTTCCATCGCGGAACTTCCACGATATGAGGAGCGGGTTGCTGATCCGAGCGTCACTTCCCGGCATCGTCCTAGAAAGACGCCCCTCGGTGATGATCTCGTCGTCCCGATCGTGGAATCGATCGATCTCCTGAAGGGCACCGGGGATGCTCTCCCATTGCGTTCGAAGCACGGCGACGAACTCGTCCTGCCCCCGCCTGGTGCCTGGCTCAACGGCGTTCGGGGCATTGACGTACTCACCCTCAGGATCGGTCAGGGCGAGGATGCCTTCGAGGTCCTGGCGGTTCCAAGCATCCACCAGGCGACGGACGATCTCCACGTTCTCCTGCGACATTGCCCGCGCAGTATCTCGCAGGGCCGGCGTCAGCTCCAGGCCGTCGAGCCAGGCCAGGCCGGCGGGAGCAGTGCGGAACCTGAGTACGGGTCGTTGGACACTGGCCTGCGCTCCATCTAGGCTCGCATGGGAGGAGGCAACTAAGGGAGGAACCATGCGCCGTATCCGGTCCCATCTGACGTACGCCAACGTGGTCGCGACTATCGCGCTCTTCGTCGCCATCAGCGGGGGCACCGCCGTCGCCTTGAACGGCTCCAACACCGTGCAGTCGGACGACATCGGCCCAGGCGCCCAGGTGACGGCGGCCGACGTCGTCAACGAGAGCCTTACCGGCGCTGACATCAAGAACAAAAGCGGGGTCGACACCTGCGTCAACACCGTTCGGCTGGGCAACCTCTGCTTCAGGGCGGAGAATGATGCGCGGCCCTGGACCGAGGCAGCGGCACACTGCTCCAACTTGAATCTGCGCTTGCCTACGTACGGCGAGGCCAGGCAGTTGGCGAGGAACTACAACCTGCCGAATGTCGATGAGTCCGAAGCCTTCTGGACCGACGAGATCATCACCAACGGTGACCATTTCAACCAGGAGGCGTTTGTGGAGCGCGACAGCGGCTCCGGCACTGGCAGCAGCTGGAATGGGCTCAACAACGAGCTGGAGACCGTCTGCGTGACGACTCCGACCAACTGAGCCACCGGACAGGCCGTTGGCTCGCGTGAGCAGGGCCGCTCTTCGCGAGATACTGCGCGGGGGATGTCGCAGGAGAACGTGGAGATAGCGCGCCGGGCGTGTGAAGCCGCGTGGCGTAGGCCGAAGCCGGACTTCGACACCCTCAACGCGCTCGCTCACCCCGACCACGAGATGTTCACGATCCAATCGCTGGTCGAGGGAGGCGGCTACCAGGGCGCGCGGGGCTTTCGCGAGTGGCTGGCGAGTTGGGGCGAGATGTTCGGAGAGGACTGGGACTCCAGCGTCGAGCAGGCCAGGGCCGTCGATGATGAGCGGGTGCTGGTAACTGGCTGGATCAAGGCGCGCGGCTCGCGCGGTGGCGTCCCCGTCGAGCAGCGGTTTTGGGTAGTCATGAGCGTGCGCGATGGCAAGGTGGCCCGAAGCACGGTTTACACGGACGAGACCGAGGCCCTCGAAGCCGCCGGGCTCCAGGAGTAGGCGATGTCGCAGGAGACCCTCGAGTTGGCTGATCAGGTCATGGAGGCGCTGGGCAGGCGCGACCTCTCCACTCTCCTGGCCTCGGCCGATCCCGAGGTCGAGTGGCATTCCTTCTTCGCCCAGCTCGGCGAGGGAGGCGTTTATCGGGGCTACGACGGAACACGCGAGTACATGCGCGACCTCAACGACGCCTGGGAGATCGTCCGAGCCGACACGGACGATGGCATCGCAGTGGGTGCCATAGCGGTATTCGTAGGTCGCATCCACTACCGGGGCAAGGGCAGCGGTATCGAGACGGAGACAGCGGCGGGGTGGATGCTCAAGTTCCGTCACGGAAAGCTGATCCGTTTTCGGGCTTTCCGAGACCCTGAAGAAGCGCTCGAGACGGTCGGGCTTTCGGAGTAGGCGATGTCGCAGGAGAACCTGGAGTTTGTGCGCCAGATGTTTGGGGCGGCGGGTCGCGCCATCAACCTTGGAGCACTCGACGAGCTTTACCGTTTCCTGGCTTCCGATGTGGAGTGGGTTCCGATCAACGCCGCCTTGGAGGGAACCCGGTATCGCGGCCACGACGGTGTCCGACATTGGATCGAGGATATGAACCGAGACTGGGACTTCTTCGAAGCCCGCCCTGAGGAGATCCGCGACCTCGGCGACGACCGGGTCCTGGCACTCGGCACTTGGAGGGCACGCGGGCGAAGCAGCGGGGTCGAACTCGACTCCCAGCCCGCCGCTTGGCTGCTCCAGCTCCGGGGCGGTAAGGCCGTCCGCATGCAGACGTTCACGGATCGCGCTAAGGCCCTCGAAGCCGCCGGGCTTTCGGAGTAGCGGGTCCTGGCACTCGGCACTTGGAGGGCACGCGGGCGAAGCAGCGGGGTCGAACTCGACTCCCAGCCCGCCGCTTGGCTGCTCCAGCTCCGGGGCGGTAAGGCCGTCCGCATGCAGACGTTCACGGATCGCGCTAAGGCCCTCGAAGCCGCCGGGCTTTCGGAGTAGGCGATGTCGCAGGACGTCGCGATCGTCCAAGCCGCTCTTGACGCCGAGAAAACGCCCGACTAGCGGGGGCTTCTCGGAATGGGCCGGGGAGGATTCGAACCTCCGACCGACGGATTATGAGTCCGCTGCTCTGACCAACTGAGCTACCGGCCCTGGTCTAGGTTTATGGCTCTACTAAGCGGATTCGCTCCCTCCGCCTCGACCCCTTCCCGCGTCGAATCGAGCGTAGCGCGTCGCTAGTGCCCCATTAGGGCCCATTCGACGCGAGTCCTTCAAGCGCCGCCTTCGTCTCCTCAAGCGTCTCACCGGGCGTGCAGCCCGCTCCGGCGTCGGCTCGGCACGCCGTGATCCTGCCCACGCCATAGAGGGCGGCGTTGCTCGGGTGGCTCCGAGCCGAGCGCAGGAGCACCTCGCGCACGTCCACTGAGCGTCGCAACCCTCGGCCTGGGCCTGGGACACCGCACCGAAGGAGCAGTAACGGACGACGACGGCTAGAGCTTCGAAGCGGGCATCGCGACGCGCTCCTCTGCGGATCGCTCATCGCAGCCGATGACAACGAGCGCTACGAGGACGCATCCTGCGAATAGGTGCGTTCGCGCTCCTCGGATGCGGTCGAGCCTACCCTGGGCGCTCCGATTATCGCCGGGGACCTGGAGAGGCGGTTTCCTTCCGTCTCCACGGGGAACGGCTCTCCGGCAGGGGCGGAACGAAGGCGCAGTCCAGCAGTACGCGTACGGCGCGAGATACTCCGCGGGCGATGGCGCAGGAGAACATGGAGAGTCTTCGAGCGTTCTTGGAGCAGACCCTCCATGACATTCGAGCATTCGTGGATGCGGCGAAGCGGGGAGATGCCGATATGTCCCTGCTCGACTCCGACGTCGTTTACGAGGACACGAACCTGCCCGACCACATCGGCGAGGCCTACCGCGGGCACGAGGGCATCGTCCGGGCCGCTGGGCGCTGGGCCGAGGCGTCCGAGTCGCTCACCCTCGAGCTCGAGCGAGTCGTCGGATCGGGTGACCACTTTGTCTCCATCCACAGAGTCCGCTCGAGGGCGCGCTACAGCGGCATCGAGTTTGACGCGCCACTCGCCTACTCCTGGTCCTTCCGAGACGGGAAGGTCATTCACTTCCAGTCGTTTCGAGATCCAGATAAGGCCCTCGAAGCCGCCGGGCTGCAGGAGTAGGGCGCTCAGACGGCGCGACCCGGCAGCGCCACGGGCGTAGACTGCTTGGGCCGGCCGCAGGACTGTCGATCCAAGGGATTGGCGCGGGACATGTTCATTGGCAGACGCAAACGTCGCCCCGGGGATGCCTGGGTCGAACGCAGCCGCCGCGTGCAGCTTTTGCACAAGGCGATTCAGATGCGCGACTCCGGGGCTCTCAGCGACGAGGAGTTCGCCTCGCTCAGCTCGCTGCTCCTAGAAGGGCGCCCGGTGCCGGAGGTACCGGGCGAGGCCGCCGAGACCGGCGACAAGCGTCGCTAGCCGGCGACCTGGCGGACCGCGTTCTCCAGCTCGGAGACGTCGAATGCGCCCTCGATGCGCGTGCGGACAATGCCCTTGCGGTCGATCACGAATAGCCAGGGCTCGCTCCGCAGGCCGAAGGCCGAGCATTTGTGGTCGCAGGCCGTCACTGGCGTTGTTGTGGTCGAACACCTCCATGTGAATGAAGTCGACTCCCTCGCCGCTCTCGTGCTCGACCTGCTCGGCGACGTCCACCACCGGCCCACAGACGCGGCTCTGGCAGAGGGCGGGCGTCGCGAACAGCAGCACCACCGGCTGCTTGCCGAGCACGTCGGCGAAGTCGACCTTGTGCATGTCGTCGTGCGGCGAGCGGGTGTCGATCTGCCCCACGTCCCCCCCAACGTCCGAGACGGTCGGGGTGTGTATCGGCGGCGGACGTTCGCCGACCGCCGGGACGTCCTCGAAGCCCCCGGCCTGGATCGTCGGGATCAGGGTGGCCGTGTAGCCGTTTTCGTCACGGAACATGGCAATCAGGTCCCATTTGCCCTCGCGGTCGAGCTTCAGGTTGGTGACGTAGACGATCTTCGCCGAGTCGGGGTCCACTGCGGTCGTCTGGGATTCGAATTGGGGCTTGACCGCGAGGCTCTCGATCCGGGCGGGTTGCGGGCCGATGACCTTCCCGCCGCCGCTGGGGGCGGCGTAGATCGCCACCTGGGCGTCGGTCACCTGCTGACGGGAGACGGTGAAGACGCCGAAGCCGAACCGGTTGTCGCCCTTTTGAAAGACGCGGCCGGTCGGGCTGACCACCAGGTTCGAGCGCTGGGCACCGCTGGTGCGGAGGACCTGGTTGAGGGACTTGCCGTGTGCCGACGGGAAGTCGGAGGCGGCGGGCGCAGGGCGGCTCGCGAGCTCGCTGGCGCTGTCATCGCTGCCACCGCAGCCGGCGACGCCGAGCGTGGCGGCGGCGAGAGGTATCGCGAGGGACGGAAGGATCGCTCGCATGAGCCCGGGCCGGCGGGGTCGACCGACGGCGCACGCTTCGCTCCCGTCACGACGCTCGGCCACTCGCGAATCCTATGGATGGGACCTAATCGCCGGGTAAGCGACCGAGCGGTAGGGTCTCGCTCCCGAGGACGACGAGAGGAGATTGGTCTTGGCGGAGCGAGCGGCGCTGGTGACGGGCGGGTCGAGCGGGATCGGGCTGGCGATCGCCCGGGCGCTGGGCGACGACGGGTACGGAGTGACGATCTCCGCTCGGCGGCCGGAGAAGCTCGAGGCGGCTGCGGAGGAGCTGCGAAGCGCCGGGATCGACCCGCATTCGATGCCCGCCAACATGACCGAGGAGGAAGCGATCGTGGACGTGGTCGGAGCCCACCGCGAGCGGTTCGGGCGGCTCGACGTGTTGGTCAACAATGCCGGCGTAGGGATTGGCCAGCCGATGGCCGAGATCAGCTCCAAGTTCCTGGACATGCAGCTGGCGGTGAACCTGCGCGCGGTGGTGGTCGGGACGCGCGAGGCGCTCCCGATGCTCCGCGAGGCCGGGGCCGAGCACGGCAAGGCGCTGATCGTCAACATGGCGTCAATCGCGGGCAAGGTGGGACAACCGTGGTTGTCGGTCTACTCGGCAACGAAGGCGGGGGTGGTCGGCTTCAGTCAGGCGACCCAAAAGGAGGTGGCGGGCGAGGGAATCCAGGTGACCGCGTTCTGCCCGGGGTTCGTTGATACGCCAATGACGGAGTTCGTCCAGGGGCAGGTGAAGCCGGAGGAGATGATCCGGCCCGAAGACATCGCAGAGTCGGTGCGGTTTCTGCTCAAGACGTCGCCGGCGTGTCTGGTGCCGGAGATCGTCTTCGCGCGCGCCGACGAGCAACTGGGCGGTTAACTCAGCCGAGGTGCCCGGCCGGAAGGTGCTCGAAAGGCTCGGCGGCGGGCTGCTCGGCGAGCTGCTCCTCAGCAGCCGCGAGCAGGTCCCTGAACTCCTCGTAGCGACGGGCCGGGCGCATCCACGACCAGCGCAGGCGGTCGCGAAGCTCGCGGGCGCGGTGGCGCTCGCCGGTCGCGCGCCTGCTGGAGCGAGACTCCCGCTCGGCGATCGCCGCCCGCTCGGAACGGATCCGGGCGGCGGCCTCGGCGATCGAGCCCGGATGCGTCACGTCGCCCCCGGCAAGGCTCGACTCGAGCGCGGCGCGGAGAGCGCGCAGCTCGCGCCGCGTGGCGAGGCGGGGACGCTTGGCGCCGGTGTAGCGGTCCCAGGCGCGGGCGAAGCTGGCGAGGTCGGTTCGGCCGCCGTTGCGATGCGCGGCGAGCATCGGACAGATGCCACCGGAGTCGCGGTCGACGTAGGCGCCGACGATGATGGGGTTCGAGTCGATGCCGAGGAGCATCGCCTCGCGGGCGCGTCGTGGCAGGGCCTCGACCGCGAAGCGCAGGCGCTGGGCTGGGTTTCGGTCGCGGTCTCGCATCGGAGTACGAATAGCGCGCCGCTGCACGCTCGGGCAGCGCGGGCCCTGCGGACGCAAGGGGGGTTGCAGTGAGGCCACGCAGGTTCGTGGTGGCGGCGTTCGGCGACGCCGGGCACGCGTTCCCGGCGATCGCTCTGGCGCGAGCGCTTCGGGGACGCGGTCACGAGGTGCTCGTCGAGACGTGGGAGCGGTGGCGGGAGCCGGTCGAGGCGGAGGGCCTCGGATTCACCGCGGCGGAGGAGTACAAGACGTTCCCGCCGCCGCCGCCGGGGTCGCCGGAGGGGGCGTCGGCGGCCGACGCGGCGAGGGCGCTGTTGCCGCTGATGGAGGAGTTCCGACCCGACGTGGTGGTGAGCGACGTGCTGACGGTGGCGCCGGCCCTCGCGGCCGAGAAGGCCGGCAGGCAATGGGCGACGCTGATTCCCCATGTGTATCCGGTGCACGAGCCGGGGATGCCGTTCTTCTCCTTCGGGGCGCAGCCGCCGCGTACAAGGCTGGGAAGGGCGGCTTGGCGGGCCTGGCTGCCTGTCCTGGAGAGCGGCCTGCGCCGAGGGCGGCGGGAGATGAACGAGACGCGGGCGGCGGTCGGGCTCCCGCCGCTCGACGGGTTCCACGGGGGGATCAGCGCCCAGCTGGCGCTGGTCGCGACGTTCCCGCAGCTCGAGTACCCGCGCCGCTGGCCGCCCCACGTGCACGTCACCGGGCCGATGGAGTTCGAGCTGCCCTACCCCGAGATCGAACTGCCGGAGGGCGAGGGGCCGCTGGTGCTGGTGGCGCCGTCGACGGCCCAGGACCCGGAGCTGCGATTGCTCCGGTCCGCGCTGGAGGCACTGGCGGAGGAGCCGGTGAGGCTGGTGGCGACGACGAATCGGCGGGATGGCGGGCCGCTTCCGGACGCCCCGTCGAACGCGCGTGGTGGTCGATTGGCTTTCCTACTCACAGCTGATGCCCCGGGCGGCGTTGGTCGTGTGCCACGGCGGGCACGGGACGGTGGCGCGGGCGCTGGCATCCGGGGTGCCGGTCCTCTGCTGCCCGGCGGTCGGGGACATGGCGGAGAACGGGGCGCGGGTCGCCTGGGCGGGCGCCGGGCTGATGCTGCCACGGCGGCTGACGGGCGCGGCGTCGTTGCGTTGGGCGACGCGCCGGATTCTCGGCGATCGCCAGTTTGCCGAGCGCGCAACGGAGATCGCGGGTTGGGCGGCAAACCACGACGGCGCTGGCCGCGGAGCCGAGCTGGTCGAGCGGCTCGCTGGCTAGCTCGAAGACGACGGTTCGGCGATAGCTCCGGGGGCGGGACTCGAACCCGCAACCTTCGCGTTAACAGCGCGCGGCTCTGCCAATTGAGCTACCCCGGATCGCAAGCCGTCTCGAAATTGCCCTGGACGACGCTTGTGGTCATGAACTCTAGACGCGATGAGAGTGGCCTCGGGTCTTCAGCCCGTCTCCGCGGACTCCCAGTGCGCGATCCGCTCCGCGAGCTCGGCGCGGCGGCGCTGGAGGTCGACCGGCGGATCTCCTCCCTCGCGCTGCGCCGCCTGAATCCGCCCCTCGATCATCGTCTGCTCGAGCTGCAGGAGGCTGAGCTCCATCGCCTGGCGCCCACCCGGCTCGCGCTCGGCCTTCATCACCAGCTGGGTGATCAGCGACACCAGCTCGTCGTCCTCACGCGGCAGTCCGCTCATCGGCTCGTCCAGATGCCCCACGAGCCAGTCCCGCGCCCGCTCAACCGCCGGCGAGGACAGATGCTCCGCCGTCAACCGCTCCAGGAACTCCCGCCCCTCCCCCTTCGAGGCGATGCACATCGCCAACAGCGCCTGCTCGCGCCGCTCCCGCGAGCTCAGCGGCCGCGGCGGCCCCGCCGCAGCGGCCGCCGGTTCGCTCCCATCCGCCTGATTGGCCGCGGCCGCGGGCCTCGCCGGCCGCCCAGCCTCCCCGGCCACCCTGCGCATCACGAGTCCCGGATCCGCGTTCAGCCGGTCGGCCACCACCCGCGCCAGCTCGTCACGGCTGATCGACTCACCCATCGCGGCCAGCACCGGCACCACGTCGTCGAGGGCACGGTCCCTCCCCACCGGCGACCCCAGGTCGGCGTCGTCGAGCGCCACCCGCACATGAAACTCCGGCAGCTCCACGGCCTCCGCGACCAGCTCTCGCACCCGCCCCGCCTTCCCGGCCTGCAACATGTCCGCGGGGTCCTCGCCCGCGGGCATGGCCGCCACCCGCAGGCGAAGCTTGCGGCTACCCGCGACGCGCTGCGCCCTCAGCATCGCCGCCCGGCCCGGCCGGTCCGCGTCCAGCGCCAGCACAGCCTCCTCCGCATACCCCGAGAGTTGCTGCAGCTGCTCCGGCGTGATCGCCGTCCCCATCACCGCCACCGCCTCCTCGATCTCCGCCTGATGGGCCGCGAGCACGTCCATGTACCCCTCCACCACCACCGCCCGCCCCGCCTTCGCGATCGCCCCCCGCGACCGATCGATCCCATACAGCGTGCGGCCCTTCCGATACAGCTCGCCCTCCGGCGAGTTCAGGTACTTCGGCTTCGAGTCGGGGCGCAGCGCCCGCGCGCCGAACCCCTGCACCCGGCCGCGCGCATCGCGCACCGGGAACATGATCCGCGCCCGGAAGCGGTCGTAGTGCCCGCCGCGCTTCCCCTTCTGCACCAAGCCCCGCCGCCGCCAGCTCGGCGACGCTGAACTCCGCCCGCTGTCCGCGGGTCAGCACCTGGTCCCAGGCGCTCGGCGCGTAGCCCACCCCGAACCCGCGCAGCACCTCTTCGCCGAGCCCGCGAGACGCCAGGTACTCGCGTGCCTTCCCGGCCTCCTGCGACTCCCACAGGTATTGAACGTAGAACTGCGCCGTCCGCTCCAGCACTTCGCCCAGGCGCGCCCGCCGCTTTCGCGCCTCCTCGGCCCTCGGATCCTCCCGCTCCCGCTCGATCTCCACTCCGTAGCGCTCGGCAAGCGCCTCCACCGCCTCCCCGAACCCGAGCCCCTCCTTCTCCTGCACGAAGCGGAATACGTCGCCGCCCGCCTCGCAGCCGAAGCAGTAGTAGAGCTTCTCCCGCGGGTCGACCGAGAACGACGGCGTGCGCTCCTCGTGGAACGGGCACAGCCCCGTGTAGCGCTCCCCGCCTCTCCGCAGCTCCGTGTACGCGGAGACGATCTCGATCATGTCGGCGGCGTCCTTGACCCGCTCGACCGTCTCGGTCGTGAACCGCCCCCCCGTCAGAGTCTCGACTCCTCGGGCAGGGCGAGGCGCTTGAAGGTGGCGATGCAGAAGCGATCCGTCATCCCCGCGATGTAGTCGGTGATCCGCTGGATCTCGTCCCCCCCGCCCGCCGCGTCGGGAACCTCCTCGGGATGGGCGCTGTAATGCTCGAACAGGCCACGAAGCGTCCGATGCACCCGCTCGTGCTCGCTCCGAGCCTCCGCCCCCAGATACACCCGCTCGAACATGAACTTCCGCAGCCTCAGCATCGCCCCGCCCACCTCCTCGCTCTGAACGATGTCCCCCGCCTCACGCGAGCGCTCGACGATGTCGGTGGCGAGCGTGTCGATCCGCCTCGCCCCGGTTGGCCCCAGCAGCTCGATCTCCGTTCCCGGCAGGTCGTCCGCGACGATGATCCCCGCCCGCAGCGCGTCATCGATGTCGTGGTTGATGTAGGCGACGCGGTCCACCAGACGAACCAACCTCCCCTCCAGGGCTATCGGGCGCTCAGATCCAGTGTGGTTGAGGATCCCGTCGCGAACCGCCTCGGTCAGGTTCAACCCCCGTCCATCGCGCTCCAAGACGTCCACCACTCGAAGCGACTGGCGATTGTGGCGGAAGCTGCGACCGGCGCTCTCGCGCAACGCCTCATCGAGCGCCTCCTCGCCGATGTGACCGAACGGCGGATGCCCCAGGTCGTGGCCCAGTCCGATCGCCTCGGTGAGATCCTCGTTCAGCCCCAAGGCCCGCGCGACCGTGCGCGCGATGCCGCAGGTCTCCAGCGTATGGGTGAGCCTGGTCCGGTAGTGGTCGCCCTCCGGCGCGATGAACACCTGCGTCTTGTGCTTCAAGCGGCGGAATGCCTTCGAGTGGACGATCCGGTCGCGATCGCGCTGGAACGGCGTCCGCATCGCGCTGTCCGGCTCGGGCTCGCGCCGGCTTCCCGGATAGGAAGGCGTCGCCCTCTCCCACAGGTACTCGCTCTCCCAGGCGCGCACCCGATCCTCGAGCGATCGCGCCACGGCGGCTGACGACTGGCTGGCTGCGCTGGACACCTCGGAGAGAGAATAGGGTCAGGCAATGCGCGAAACGGCCCTAGTCACCGGCGCTTCCTCGGGAATCGGCGAACAATTCGCGCGCAGCCTCGCCGCTCGCGGCCACGACCTGGTGCTGGTCGCTCGGCGCGCCGACCGGCTGGAGCGACTCGCCGCGGAGCTTCCCACCGAGGCACACATCATCCCCTGCGATCTCGCCGCCGACGCCCCGTCCATTCGCGACCGGGTCGCCGAGCTGGGCCTCCAGGTCGAGCTACTGGTCAACAACGCCGGCTTCGGCACCTCGGGCCCGTTCCTGGAGCAGGACCCCGATCGCAATGCCGAGCAGGTGCGAGTCAACTGCGAGGCGATCGTCACCCTCACCCACGCATTCCTTCCGGGCATGGTCGAGCGCGGGCGCGGCGGGATCATCAACGTCGCCTCGACCGCAGGCATGCAGCCGATTCCATATGAGTCCGTGTACGCCGCGACCAAGGCCTTCGCGATCAGCTTCACCGACGCGCTGCACGCGGAGCTGAGCGGCTCCGGCGTCCGCGTCCTCACCGTCAACCCCGGGCCCGTCCCGACCGAATGGCACCAGGTCGCCGGCTACGACTCCGATCGGGTCGGGGTCGTTCCCGGCGCGATCTCTGCCGACCAGGTGGTGCGCGAGGCGCTCGCAGCGTACGACCGCGGACGCCGCTCGGTGATCCCCGGCCGCGCGATCCGCTGGTTCATCCGCGCCACGCGACCCTCCCCGCGCGCCGTCCAGCTCCGAATCACCGAGCGCCTTTACCGGCCGGGGCCCTGAGGCAGCGGGCCTCGGAGCCCGGGAACACCGATGGCCGAATTCCGATTCATATGGCATCGGAATTCGGCCATCGTTGAGCTATGCAGCGGCGCGCAGCCGAACGTGGGCGTGGTGCTCGAGCGTCTCCGAGACCCCACGCTCGACCTGGCGCAGGGCGCGCGCCGAGGCGCTCGGGGCCGCTGCCAGCGGGCGGCCCAGCGCCTCGACCATGAATCGATGCGCCTCCGGTGTGAGCTCGAACCCGCCCCGCTCGCAGGCGGCGCAGACGACGCCCCCGGCGGCTCCCGAAAAGCCCACCAGCCCGTCCGGCTCGCCGCAACGCGCGCACGAGCCGAGCTCGGGGGCAAAACCGGCCGCGAGCGCGAGCTTGAGGCGGAAGGCCAGCGCGGTCCCCAGCCCTGCGGCGCCATCGCCCGCACCGTCGCCGCTCGCCGACTCCTCGCCGTCGAGCAGCGCCAGGTAGCGGCAGAGCAGGTTGTACGCGGGCGAATTCGCCTCGGCCGAGTCGAGAAGCCGCAACACCGCGTCGCAGCCGCGCGCCGCCGCCATCAGCGCCGGCCCGCTGGAGCGCAGGCTGGCGTGGGCAGCGACCGTATGCGCGGAGGTCACGGTGGCCAGCTCGCCCCGTCCCTCGTGAAGTACGAGGTCGAGCCGGAAGAAGGGCTCCAGCCGCCCTCCGAAGCGTGAGCGCGGGCGCCGCGATCCCTTCGCAATCGCCCCCACGCGCCCGCGGGTGGCGCTGTAGAGGTGGAGCACGCGGTCCGCTTCGCCGTAGCGGATCGAGCGCAGGACCACGGCTTCGGTCTTGTAGGTGCCCGGCATGGGGACGCAAAGATGCCTTGCCGGCCGGACGCAAACGAGGCGTGTGAAGGAAGAACGAACTCATCGATTCTCATCACCACTCACCTCCAATCGGTTTCGATCCCCAATCGTTTCGATCACCACCCTGCGACCGCGTCGCGGATCGCTGCCGCGGTCACCGTGGCGGCGATCGTGCCGGTCGAGATCGGGGTGAAGCGCTCGGTGGCGCCGCTGCCGGACGACAGGCAGAAAGCGACGTCGCCATCGACGTCCGAGTGCACGGGGTCCACGGCGCGGGCGACGCCGCCGCTAGCCATCCTCGCCACCCGCGCGCAGGCCGACTTGTCGAGCGCCGCGTCGGTCATCACGCAAACGAGGGTCGTGTTGCGCTCTTCGAGCCTGGTCCAGTCGGGCGGCCCCTCCATCGCCGCGATCAGCCCCGCGGTCGAGAGCGTCTCACCGTCTTCCCCCTGCGGCCCCGCCAGCACTCGCCCTTCATCGCCGATCACGTCGCCGAATGCGTTGACCACCGCAAGCGCCGCGACCGTCTCGCCACGGCCGCTGCGAGCCGCCGCGTAGCCGATCCCAGCCGGAACCGAGCGCTCTCGCCCGTAGATCTTCCCGACCGCAGCGCCGGTGCCCGCGCCCACCCGGCCCCGCTCAGGTACGGCGGCCTTCGCGGCTGCACAGGCCGCATACCCGGCATCGGGGCCGGGGCGCGCCCGGGGGTCGCCCTCCGCCAGGTCGTAGATGACGGCGGCCGGGACGATCGGCACCAGGCCGGCCGGCGTCTCGTACCCTCGGCCGTTCTCGTCCAGCCAGCGCATCACCCCGTCCGCCGCCGCGAGGCCGAAGGCGCTGCCCCCGGTGAGCAGGACCGCGGTCACCTCACTGGTCCCGGCGAGCGGCCCGATGACGTCGGTCTCGCGCGTGCCCGGCCCACCGCCGCGAACGTCCACCCCGCCTCGACTCCCGGGGGGCGGGATGACGACGCTGCAGCCCGTCCCCCCCTCCGCGTCGGTCCAGTGCCCGATCGCGAACCCGTGTGGCGGGCCGATCGGCTGGCTCACGCCCGCGTCCCGCGGCCCGCCCGCCGCCGCGCCGCGCGCCTCCGTGGCCGGCGGCGCAACCGCCGCTGGCACGACGGGCAGAAGTAGGTGGAACGCCCGGCGACGACGATCCGCCGGATCTCGCCCCCGCAGCGCGGGCAGGGCTCTCCCTCGCGGCCGTGGACCAGGAACTCGTCCTGCATCGAGCCGCGCTCGCCGCGAGCATCGCGGTAGTCGTCCACCGAGGCCCCGCCGCTGCGCAAGCCCGCCTCCAGCGCCTCCACGATCCCCAGTCTCAGCTGCTCGCAGTCGTCGGGCTTCAGCGAGCCTGCCGGCGACAGCGGATGCAGCTTCGCCCGGTGAAGCGCCTCATCCGCATAGATGTTCCCAATCCCCGCCACGCCGAGCTGGTTCAGGAGGAACGACTTCAGCGGCGCCCGGCGTCCCGAAGCCAGGCGACACAGCTCCTCTGCGGTCAGCCTGCCCGACAGCGGCTCCACCCCCAGCCGCGCGGCAAAGTACTCGTCCAAATCGTCGTCGTTCAGGACCACCGCCTGCCCAAAGCGCCGGGCATCCGTGAACAGCAGGCGTAGGCCCCCCTCGAGGTGGATCACCGCGCGCAGATGGCGAAGCTCGGGACTCCCTTCACCGGTGTCGAGCAGCAGGTTGCCGGTCATTCGCAGGTGCATCGCCAGGGTCCGCCCGCCTTCGAGGCGAAGCAGCAGGTACTTGCCACGGCGCTCCACACCCTCGATCCGCCGGCCGGCCAGCGCCCGCTCCACGTCGGCCGGAGGCCCCGGCCGCGTCCAGCGCTCGTCGAGCACCTCCACCGACTGGATCCGGCGCCCGCTAAGCGCCGGCTCCAGCTGGCGACGGATCGTCTCGACCTCGGGCAGCTCGGGCATGCCCCTGGTTCTACTAGATGCCGCGCCGCTACTTGGCGACCGCGCGCGGGTGGGCCTTGAAGTAGACCTCCTTGATCCGCTCGCCGGACAGATGCGTGTAGAGCTGCGTGGTGGCGACGTCGGCGTGCCCCAGCATCTCCTGCACCGAGCGCAGATCGCAGCCGCCGGACAGCAGGTGGGTGGCGAAGGAGTGGCGCAGGGTGTGGGGGCTCATCTTTCCCTCCAGGCCCACCTCCTGCGCGTGGCGGCGGATGATCTTGTAGAGGCCCTGACGGGTCAGGGGACCGCCGCGGAAGTTGACGAACAGCTTCGAGCGTGGACGCGAGCCGACCAGCTCCGGGCGACCGGCGCGCAGGTACCGCTTCACCGCTGCGGCGGCCTCGCGGCCCAGCGGCACGATCCGCTCCTTGTTGCCCTTGCCGTGCGGCCGCACGAAGCCGCGCCGCAGGTCGACGTCGTTGACGTCCAGCCCCACCGCCTCCGAGGCCCGCAGGCCACACCCGTACATGACCTCGAGCAGGGCTCGGTCGCGCAGGGCGCTCGGATCCCCGCCGTTGACGGTCTCCAGTAGGCGCTTCACCTCGGCATAGGTGAGGACGCGCGGAAGCTTTCGGCTCTTCGAGGGCGGGCTCAGCGCCGCGGTGGGGTCGTCGTCGACCATCTCCTCGCGCCGAAGGTGCCGGTAGAAGGAGCGCAGGCAGGCCGCCTTGCGGTTGATGGTCGCGGGCGAGCAGGCGGGATGACCGTTGCCGGTGGCCAGGTCAGCGAGGAAATCGGCGACGTCGGCCCGCTCCGCTTCGGTGGCGCCGCGGTGGCGCTTGGCCAGGAAGGCCCCGTACTGGAGCAGATCGGTTCGATAGGCCACCAGCGTGTTGTGAGCCAACCCGCGTTCGAACTCCAGGTGCGCGAGGAAATCGAGCACCAGCGCCTCGAAGCGCGCCTCGACCTCACCCTGTCGCTCCGGCTTCTCGACCGCGACCGCCATGCCGGCTTGTTCTCTCCGGCGCCAGGCATCCCTTGACCCTGCAACCGCCCGTGCGAGCGGCCGGGCCGGTCAGGCTTCGCCGGAGCGCCGCAGCTCGCGGAACAGCATCAGGCCGATCAACGACTTCGCGTCCTCGCACTGGTCGATCGCCCGGTCGAGGTCGTCGAGCGGCCAGGCAACGACCTCGATCCTCTCCTCCTCCTCGGACTCGGCATCCGCGTTCTCGAGCCCGGTGGCCAGAAAGACCGTCACCTCCTCCTCGGCGAAGCCGGGGCTGGTGTAGAAGCGCTTCAGCTCCCGCCACTCGGAGGCCGCCTTGCCGACCTCCTCGGCGAGCTCTCGCTTCGCGCACTCGACGGGGTCCTCGCCCGGCACGTCGAGCTTGCCAGCCGGGAGCTCCAGCAGGGCGTCCTCCCGCACCGCCTCGCGCGGTTGGCGAACGAGATATATGAACCGCTCGTCGTGGGCAACCATGGCAACCGCCCCCGGATGGCCGACGACCTCTCGAGTCGAGGTCGAGCCGTCGGCGAGGCGGAACTGGTCGATGCGAACGTGAGCGATCTTCCCTTCGTAGATGCTGTCGGACCCGATCCGCTCCATCTCTCAGCCCTTCGCCCCGGCGGCGGCGCCCGCCAAGCCCGCGCCAGCGGCCAAGCGGCGCGGCGAAGAACAGCGGGTCCTGGGCGATCGTTCGGCCCATGGTCTGGGCGGGGAGCCCGCTGTCCTCGTAGCCCCCGAGGTCCACCTGCTCCACGGCCACGTCGTGACGGTCGTCGCAGACCCGATGCAGGGCGTCGAGCACGCTCGGCAGGTCGACCTGGTCCGGCCCTTGCTCGCCTGTCGGCCATCCCTCGAGGTCGATCTGCGGCACCGGGATCCGCACCGAGGCCAGCAGCAGCTCGAGCACCGAGGCCGTGTGATGGCTGAGCCCGCGGTGGCGCGGACGCGGGTCGGAGCCGGACAGGCGCGGTGACAGCAGGGTGGGCAGGCCGAGGGCGAGGGCCGCGTGGGCGCTGTCCAGCGCCGCCAGCCCGCCGTGCCCGAAGGCGGTCGCCGAACCGAGGATCCCCGGCCCGGGACTGCACACGAGCGCGTCCCAGTCCAGCCTTCGAACGGCGGCGTCCAGCCCCCCGACGACGCTGATCGCCTCGTGCTCGCCTCCATAGGCCGGGGCGGCGGTCATGTGGCCGGCCAGGAGGCCGCGGCGGCGAAGCTCGGCGACGTCGCGCGACAGCGAGCCGGGAAGCGCGCCGCCCGCGGTCTGCACGTATCCGAGCCGGATCCCCGGGCTCGCCTGCGCCGCGGCCCAGCACGCCGGCGCCAGGTGTCCGTGCATCGGCAACACGAGCACCGGGGGCGAGGGTGCATCTGCGCGCCCTTGCTCCAGCGGCACGTCGACCGGCTGAACCGGGTGCTGAAGCGAGGTGTAGTTGAGCTTGATCACGCGCTCGCGGCCCTGCGCGCCGCCGCCGGCCAGGCCGCGGGTCAGGTTGACGTGCACGACGTCGAAGCCGCCCGAGCCCAGACCCAGGTCCTGCGCCTCGGTGTTGACGATCACCTCGTCCCCCAAGGCCATCTCGCCGACCAGGGAGCCGTCGGCCCACGCGGAGCGCCGCTCGCCCTCCACCTCGACCGAGAGCGGATCGATGGCGACCACCACGCCCGGGCGGAGCTTCAGCATTGCGCCGCAGCTTCCTGGACGATCGCCTCGCAGACCGCCAGCATCTGCACGATCCGCTCCGGGGCGACGCTCTCCTCCGGAGTGTGGTTGGCCTCGGTCCCGTTCGCGAGCAGCACGCATTCGAATCCGGCGGCGTTGAGGGCATTCGCGTCGCTGCCGCCACCGGTCGCGGTCTCGCGCGGCTCGATCGCGCAGCGCTCCAGCGCCGCCCGGGCGACCTTGACCGATTCGATGCTCGAGGCCAGCCGGTAACCGCGGAACACCTCCTGCACGTCGACGTCTACGTCGCACTCGTGCTCACTCGCGGCCCAGGTGCAGGCATCCACCATCGCGCCGATCGTGTGGCTCGCTCGCTGGTCGTCGAGGCTTCGCGCTTCGGCATCGATGCGACAGTGGCCTGCGACCACGTTCGACGCGGTCCCGCCAGAGATCACGCCGACGTTCGCAGTCGTCTCCTCGTCCAGCCGTCCCAGCTTCATCGACGAAATCGCCGCCGCGGCGGCCGCAATCGCGCTGCGGCCGTCCTCGGGGCGGATGCCGGAATGCGCCTCGGCGCCCTCGAACTCAGCCACCAGTCGTTTGTAGGTGGGCGCCGCGACGATCACCTCCCCGATCGGGCTGGCGTGGTCGAGCACGAAGCCGAACGACGAGCGCAGCGACCCCAGGTCGATCTGCTTGGCACCCCGCAGCCCGTCCTCCTCAGCCACCGTGAACACGACCTCGACCCCGATCGGCGGGGGGTTGTCGGCGTGTCGGGCGGCGAGCTCGATCAGCACGGTGACCGCGGCCTTGTTGTCGGCGCCAAGGATCGTCTGGCCGCGGCTGCGATAGACACCCTGGTCGAGCAAGGCCTCGATCGGCCCGTCATGCGGCACCGTGTCGAGGTGGCAGGCGAACATCACCGCCGCGTCCCGCTCGCCGGGCAGGCGGGCGATCAGGTTGCCGGCGCCGGCGCGCGCTGGGCCCGCCGCCCCATCCTCGATCACGTCAATGCCCAGGCCGCGCAGCTCGGCGAGCACCGCGTCGGCTACGGCGCGCTCCTCGCCGCTTGGGCTGGGGATCTCGCACAGCCGGACGAAGCGATCAAGCATTCTCTGGTCGTCGGGCACCGGCTCAAGGCTATGCGCTCGACCCCAAGTCCGCGACTAGCCGGCGCCGCCCTCGGCGTCAGGCGTCGCGTCGGACCGCGATCTCGTCCCGCTCCACCGCTCCCTCGGCCGTCGGCTTCGCCTCCGGCCTCGATCGGGCCAGCTCCGCCGCAGCGCCGACGAACTCGCGGAACAGCGGCTCTGCGCGCGTGGGCCGCGAGTTGAACTCGGGGTGGAATTGGGAGGCGACGAAAAAGGGGTGATCCGGCAGCTCGATGATCTCGACCAGCCGCTCGTCCGGCGAGGTGCCGCCGGCGACGAGCCCCTCGTCCTCGAGCCGGCGCCGGAGCATGTTGTTGACCTCGTAGCGGTGACGGTGACGCTTGTAGATCACCGCCTCGCCGAAGATCTCTCGCGCCCGAGTGCCGTCGTGGATCTTCACCGGATCGGCGCCCAGCCGCATCGTGCCCCCCATGTCGGTGACCTCCTTCTGCTCGGGGAGGAGGTCGATGACGGGGAAGGGGGTCTCGGGGTCGAACTCGGCGGAGTTCGCACCCTCCATTCCGGCCACGTGCCGGGCGAACTCGATCACCGCGGTCTGCATTCCCAGGCAGACGCCCAGGTACGGGATGCCGTTCTCGCGCGCCACCCGGGCTGCTTCGATCTTGCCCTCGATTCCGCGGTCGCCGAAGCCGCCGGGAACGAAGATGCCGTCCGCGGCGGCCAGCGCCTCCAGGTCGAGGTCTTCCGAGTTGAGCAGCTGGATCTCGACCTTGGTGCCGTAGTGATAGCCCCCGTGCGTGAGCGCCTCGATCGGGGACTTGTACGCGTCCTCGAGCTGCACGTACTTGCCGACCAGGGCAATCCGGGCGGTCCGGTCGCGGGTGTCGGCCCTGCGAACGAGCTCCTCCCATTCGGCGAGATCGGGGGCGGGGCCATCAAGGCCGAAGTGGTCGAGCACCAGGTCGTCCATGCCCTCGGCACGCAGCACCAGCGGCACCTTGTAGATGTTGTCCACGTCGCGAGCCGAGATCACGGCATCCTCCGGGACGCTGCCGAAGAGGGCGATCTTGCGGCGGATCTCCCGCTCGAGCCCGCGCTCGGAGCGGCAGACGATCGCATGCGGCTGGATCCCGATTCGTCGCAGCTCGTTGACCGAATGCTGCGTCGGCTTGGTCTTCAGCTCTCCGGCGTGACCGACGTACGGCACCAGGGTCAGATGCACGAACATGCAGCGCCGCGGTCCCAGATCCGTGTACAGCTGGCGAATCGCCTCCAGGAAGGGCAGCGACTCGATGTCTCCCACGGTGCCGCCGATCTCGGTGATCACGAAATCGACCGCCTGCGACTCGGCCAGGATCATGATCCGTTGCTTGATCTCGTCGGTGATGTGGGGAATCACCTGGACCGTGGCGCCCAGGTAGTCGCCGCGCCGCTCGCGCCTGATCACCGAGTTGTAGACGGCTCCGGCGGTGACGTTGGAGGCCCTTGAGGTGTTCTCGTCCGTGAACCGCTCGTAGTGGCCGAGGTCGAGGTCGGTCTCCGCCCCATCCTCGGTCACGAACACCTCGCCGTGCTGGAACGGGCTCATGGTCCCGGGATCGACGTTGATGTAGGGGTCGAGCTTCTGCAGCTGGACCCTGAAGCCGCGGCTCACCAGCAGCCGGCCGATGGACGCCGCCGCGATCCCCTTGCCGAGTGAGGAGACGACTCCGCCGGTGACGAAGATGAACCTGGTCTCGCCCGGCTTCATCCTCTTGGCTTTGCCACCAGCGGCGCGATCAATCAACTCTGCCCAACGAGTCTAGTGAGCGAAGCAGCGGAACTCTCTCGATCGTTCGCGAGATCGAGCGGAACTCGCCGTACAGGTTGAGCGCCGCGACGATCGCCAGCGCAACCAGGCGGGCATCGTCGCCCAGCACCACCAGCAGCGAGATCCCGGCCAGCGCACCGACCAGGTTGGAGCCGGTGTCGCCGAGCATCGCTCGCTCGCGCAACGTCAGCACAAGCCCGACCAGGACGGGTCCGATGAAGATCCCCAAAAGGTCCAGGGGAGCGACCGTCCACGCCCCAAGGCACAGGCCGGCGAGCAGCGCCACGAACACCTTCTCCACCCGGCCAGGTCGCAGGTCGAGGAGGTTGAAGAGGTTCGTCGTTCCCAGCAGCAGGGCCAGGTCGGCGACATATCGCCAATCGCGCTCACCGAGGCCCGAGGTCGCATAGGCGGCCAACGCCAGGGCCCCGACGGCCTTGATCGCCCCGGTGGAGAACCGTCCGGAGAGCACCGCCTCGGCGTGGCCTCGCCAGCCGCGCGGGGCCTGGCCAAAGGCGCCGCGACCGAGGGAGTCGTCGAGCAGCCCAAGCAGCGCCACGCCCAGCACGTAGACCGCCCACCGCCGCAGCTCCGGGTCGAGCAGATCGAGATCGGCGCGATCGTCGAGCAGCGCCAACGGCGCCAGGGCCACCAGCGAGCACGCGACGAGGACGGCGCCGGCGGGAAAGGCGAGCCGCCGGCCGCGATAGTTCTCTCGGGTCAGCCCGGTGCGCTCCATGTCGCGCAGCCAGCGACCGGCGAAGAGGAGGGCGACAGCGACCGATAGCGCCAGCCCGGCGAGCCTCACCGGAAGCCGGGGCCGCCGGTCAACGCCGGAGGCCGCCGAAGATTGGGCAGCAGGCGGTCGGCCGAGGCCTTGATTCCATAGTTGCCCTCAACCCCGTCCAGGGCGTAGGCCAGCGCGACTCTGCCCGACGTCAGATCGATGCTGTCCACCGACGCGCTCAGCCCTTGGGAGTCGTAGAAGCCGATCTGCGAGCCGTCCGAATCGGACCGCTCGACGCCGACGACGGGCACGTTCCCGGCGCCCTCAATCCCATCCAGGAGCCCCGCCTCCAGGCGGTCGGTGGCATCCGATTGACTCGACCCCAGGTCACCGGGGCGGTCGCGGACGACGATCACCGCGTCGATCCCTCCCGGCTCTCCGCTGACATCGGCTAGGAGGGCGTCCTGGAGCCGATCGAATACACGTCCTCCGCTGAGCAGGGATCGCCCCGCGCGCCGGGCGAGAGCGGAGAGCGCATCCGGGTCGCGGGCGAGCTTGCGGGAGGAGCTTCCCCGCGGGCTCGAAGCGGCAAGAGCGTGCAGATCAGGCGGCTCCCGCACCACCGCGAACTCGCTCAGGCGCGCGCCGGTGGGGCTGTCGGTGCCGACCACGGACTCGATGTCGCCCTTCATCTCCTCGGGGAGGGCGCCGAGGGCGACCACCGCGACCCTTTTCCCACGCAGCAGGTCATCGACCATGGCCGGAAACACCTGGGCCGAGAAGTCGTGTTCGCGATTCAGCTGGCTCTGGAGATCTTCGGCGTGCGCTCGGGAGTCCGTCAAGTTCGTCTTCAGGCTGTTCTCCAGGTCCTTCCTGGTCTCCGAGACCACGTTGTCGCCCAAACCGACGCCGATCAGGATGCCGATCGCCAGCGCCAGGAAGACGGCGGCGAGCGAGGCGGCGTGATAGCGCGCCGAATAGCCCATGGGCTAGCTGATGCCGAGGGCGATCTTGACCTTCAGCCAGATCAGGTCCATGAGATCGTTGAGGGCGGGGGTCTTCGCCACCACGATCGCCAGCAGGATCAGCAACGCACACAGAAGCAGCGCCATCTGGCGGCCGCTGACGCCCGGGTTGTAAAGCCGGCTCACCCCCTTGGCGTCCACCAGCAGCTCCCCCACCCGCAGACGGGTCAGGAAGGTGGAGGACATCCCGTCTCTCGCCTTGTCCAGGAACTCGACCAGGTTGAAGTGGGCGCCCACGCTGACGATCAGCCCGGCGCCCTTCTCGGCAGCGAGCAGCATGGCGACGTCCTCGCTGGTGCCCACGGCAGGCAGGGTCTTGTGCGCCAGCCCAAGGCGCTCCAGACGCTCGCATCCGGGGGCTTGCCCATCCGGGTACGCGTGGACGATCAGCTCGGCGCCGCAGCTCAGCGCCTTGTCGCTGGCCGAGTCCATGTCGCCCAGCACCAGGTCGGGCTTCAGCCCTTCCTCCAAGATCGCGTCGGCGCCCCCGTCGACCCCGATCAGCACCGGGTGGACGTCGCGGATGTAGGGGCGAAGCGCTCGCAGATCCTTGCGATGGGCGGTCCCCCTGACCACGATCAGGACGTGACGGTCGCGGAACACGGTGCGCGTCGGGGGCAGGTCGGTTCGCGCGGCCAGCAGCTCGCCCTCCTCGCGGAGGTGGGCGATCGTGTTCTCGGCGAAGCTGGCGAGCGCGTCGTCGATTCGCCGGCGTTGGTCCTCGAGCTGATCGACGAGCTCGGCCGCGGCCAGCACGCGGCCGGATGCGAGCACGGTCCCATTGCGTCGGACCTCGCCGCCCACGATCAGCACCGGGTCTCCGTCTTCGAGCTCTTCGAACAGGGGCGCCGCTGGGGCGTCGACCAGGTGCACACCGGCGCGGGCCAAGAGCAGCGGGCCCGCGTTCGGATAGCGTCCGGTCGAGAACGGCGAGATGTTGACGACCGCGCGGACGCCGGTTGCCACCAGCTCCTCGGCCGCCACCAGATCCAGGTCCACGTGGTCGATGATCGCCACGTCACCGCCGCCGAGTCGCTTCACGAGCTGCTTCGTCTTGCGATCCAGCCTGGCGCTTCCGTGGATGGAGCCATCGGGCCCATGGGCGGCGGGGTCGCTGCCCCTCAACCAGCCCCGGCCACGGCTTCTGACGGGCGTCGCCATCGAACGCCCTGATTATCCGCAAAACCGGCGCGGGGCGGCGAGGCCCTCGGACCGGCCCCTTCCCGCGTCCGGATCCCTACTGAGCGGCGCTCGGATCCGCCGGGACCTCCTCAGTGTCGCCCTCCCCGATCTGCTCGGGCATCGGGTCGCCGGGTGTCTCCCCGGGCAGCGGCTCCGGCTCTTCAGGCAGCTCATCGGGCTCGGGTGCCTCGGTATCCGGATCGTCGGGAAACTCCTCGATCTCCGGCGCCTCGGGGGTCTCGGTCTCCATCGTGTCTCCTTTCGGGGCTGTGGCCAGGCTGCTGCCCGCCACGGTAAGGCGAAAACTAACGCCGTCAGGCCGCCACTGTTCGACCCGCGACCTGCTAGGCGGCGGCGAGGAGCTCGCGGGCGTGGCGACTTGCGGCCTCGTCGCCGTGCCCGGCTCCCAGCATGCGGACGATCTCGGCCACCAGCTCGTCGCCGTCCACCCGCGCCACGGTCGCCGTCGCCCGGCCGTCTCGGGCTCGCTTCTCGATCCGAAAGTGCGCCTCCGCCATGCAGGCGACCTGCGGCAGGTGGGTGATGCAGATCACCTGGCGATCTGAACCGAGCTGCCGCAGCCTCTCCCCCGCTGCCCGAGCGGTGTTGCCGCCGATCCCGGCATCGATCTCGTCGAAGACCAGCGTGCCCGCGCCCGCCCTCGGCCCGAGGCCGGTGAGCGCGAGCATGATCCGCGACAGCTCGCCACCAGAGGCGGCGTCGCGAAGCGGCGACGGCGGGATTCCGGGATTGGTCGAGACCCGCAGCTCCACCGTCTCGGACCCGTGAGGTCCGAAGCCCTCCGGGTGTGGATCGAGCGACATCTCGAGCGACGCTCCGTCCATTGCCAGCTCGGCGAGCTCGTCGGCGACCCGCGTCTCCAGCGTGCGGGCCGCCATCTTCCTCCCCTCGTGGAGCTTTTCCGCCAGCTCTGCGCGCCCCCTCCGCGCCCGGTCGAGGCGGCGCTCCAGATCCTCCGCCAACTCCTCGGCGTTCTCCAGCCTGGCGATCTCGGTGCGACAGCGATCCCTGTGCCCGAGCACCGACTCCACCGATCCGCCGTGCTTGCGCTTCAGGCGGTCGATCGCCTGCAGGCGCTCTTCGATCGCCTCCAGGCGCCCCGGCTCGGCCTCGATCGCCTCGAGGTAGGAGCGCAGGGCGCTGGCCGCATCGTCCAGCTCAACGGTGACCGCCCGGGCCCGCTCCGCGATCGCGTCCAGCGCCGGGTCGACGCCGTCCACCGCGACCAGTCCCGCTTCGGCCCCGCCGAGCATCCCGCGCGCGCCACCCAGGTCGTCCTCGGCTCCGGCGATCGACGCCAGCGCCGCGGCCGCCGCAGCGCGCAGTCCCTCGGCGTGGCGCAGGCGGGCGCGGTCCGCTTCGAGCTCGAGCTCCTCGTCGGGATCGGGGGCGGCCGCTTCGATCTCGGCCAGCTCGTAGCGGAGCAGGTCGAGGTCCCGCTCCCTGGCTCCCTCGCGCTCACTCAGCTCGGCAAGCTCGAGCGCGAGCGCCGTGACCTCCGAGTGGGCCTGGCGGTACGCGTCGCGCCGCTCCAGATGCTCGGCGCCCGCGAAGCCGTCCACGATCTCGAGCTGAGCCGACGCCAGCACCAGCTTGCGGTGCTCGTGCTGCCCGTAGAACGCAAGCAGCCGGGAGCCCAGCGCTCGTAGGTCGCCAGCCGACGCGGAACGCCCCTGAACGAAGGCGCTCGTCCGTCCTGACGACGCGACCCGGCGCCCAAGGACGATCTCGTCGGCGAGCTCAGGAAGGCGCGCCCGCAACTGGGCCAGCTCGGGATCGGCCAGCAGACCGCTGGGGACCGCGAAGGCTCCCTCGACATAGGCCTCGTCGGCTCCCGGGCGGACGATCTGGGGCCGCGCCCTGCCGCCCATCAGCAGATCGAGCGCATGGGCCAGGATCGTCTTACCTGCCCCGGTCTCGCCAGTGATCGCGTTCAGCCCACCCGCGAAGCGAAGCTCGGCGCGCTCGATCAGCAGCAGGTTCTCGATCCGCAGCTCGTGCAGCACCGTGCCTTTACTAGCAGCGGGCAGGGACGGATTCTGCTCGTAGGATCTCTCGGATGCGATTCGACGTTCGAATGCGATTTGACGTTCCCCCACCCGAGCCGTTGGCCAGCGCTCCCGGCTTCCTGCTCTCCTGGAACGGCCAGCGCACGGCGCACTTGTTCGCGGCGGCGCTCGAGCCGCTGGGCCTACGGCCGCCCCACTTCGGTCTCCTGACCCTGATCGACGCTCATCCCGGGTTGGCCCAGCAGGAGCTGGTCGATCGTTCCCTGATCGACCCGAGCTCGATGGTGGCGGTGATCGACGAGCTGGAGGATCTTGGCCTCGCCGAGCGTCGCGCCCATCCCAGCGACCGCCGCAAGCACGCCGTACACCTGACGGCCAATGGGCGACGGACCCTGCAGCGGGCTCGTGAGGTCGCAATCGAGACCGCCAAGGAGGTGTTCGCGCCGCTCAGCGACAGCGAGGTCGACACGCTCCGCCGGTTGCTCCGCAAGCTCTCGGGTGTGGAATAACCACCGGGACTTCGTCCCTAGCTCAGGCGGCCGCGGGTTCGGCGGCCTGCTGGCTGTGCTCCGCCACGAAGTCGCGGGAACGGACGAGCGCGAAGCCGGCCAGGGAGCCGATCAGCGCCACCACCGCAGCCACCATGAGGATCTCGTTGAAGCCGCTGATGAACGCCTGATTCGCCGCCGTGGCGAGCTCGGCCCGGCTGCCTGGCGGCGCCGCCTGCAGGGCCCCCTGCGCGCCTCCGGACGAGACCGCATCGGCGAAGCCGCGCGGTGCGTTCGGTGACAGCTCGGCGAGCTTGGTGGCGACCTGCGACTGGAAGACGGCGCCGAGCGCAGCGACTCCGGTGGCGATGCCCACCTGGCGGAAGGTGTTGTTGATCCCCGATGCCATTCCGGCCCTCGCCGGCGACACCACTCCGATCGCGGTCGAAGCGATCCCCGGATTCACCATCCCCACGCCGGCGCCGGCGAACAGGAAGCCCGCCAGGAGGGTCGTCCATTCGTCGCCGAGCGCCACCCCGTGCATCAGCAGCAGCCCCAGGCTGACCAGTCCAAGGCCCACCCCAAGCAGGATCCGGACCGGTATCCGGGCCGAGAGCTTGCCGGCGACCGGAGCGACGAAGAAGGACAGAAGAGTCAGCGGCAAGAAGATGGCGCCGGCCCCGAGCGGCGAGTACCCGAGCACGTCCTGGATGTACAGCGTGATGTACAGAAACATCGCGAACATTGAGGCGGACAGCGTCGCCGCCACGACTGAGACACCTGCGAAGGCGGGCTTTCGGAACAGCGACAGATCGAGCATCGCAGTGTCGCGCCGCAGCTCGATGACCACGAAGGCGACCAGCAGGACCGCCGCCGCGCCCAGCGTGGCGACGATCTGGGGGCTCGACCAGCCCTCGGGATTGCCGCGGATCAGTCCGAAGATGAGCGCGAACAGGCCCAGCGAGAAGGTGGCCAGGCCCGGCCAGTCGATCGGCTTCGGATCGGGGGCCCTGAGGTTGGCAAGCTGGGTGGTGGTGAGGACGATGGCACCGATTCCGATCGGCACGTTGACGAAGAAGATCCACTCCCATCCGAAGCCCTCGGTCAAGGCGCCGCCGACCAGGGGCCCGATTGCGACGGCGCCCCCGATCGTTGCTCCCCAGGCGCCGATTGCGGTGCCGCGCTCGCGCCCCTGAAACTCCTGGGCGATCAGCGCCAGCGAGGTGGCGAACATCGCCGCTCCACCGACGCCCTGTAGCCCACGGGCGAGGTTGAGCAGGGTTGCGTCTCCGGAGATCCCGCAGAGAAACGAGGCGAAGGTGAAGATCGCGAACCCGGCTGTGAACACCCGGCGGCGCCCGATCCGGTCGGCCAACGACCCCGCTGTGAGCAGGAAGGCCGCCAGCGTCAACGAGTACGCGTCGACAACCCACTGGAGGCTGGAGAGGCTGGCGTCGAGGTCCTTTTGGATGTCCGGAAGGGCAACGTTGACGACCGTGATGTCGAGCAACAACATGAAGGTCGCGACGCAAACGGCGATCAAGGTCCACCACTTACGAGCCATCCGCGCTGGCCTCCTATCCGATTTGGTCGTCAGGAACGGGCTTCGCCGAGGTCAGTGTGCCAGCCGGCCGAACTTGTCGCGGATCCGCCGGTAGAAGTTGGAGCCGGGGAGCTGTCCCAGGCGTCCGACGGCGTCGCGGAAGCCCACCTCGATCTCCTCGCCGCTGGCCACCTCGCCGACGTACTCTCCATCAAGGACCACGTCCACTGCCTCCCGGCCCGGTTGGTTGCGGACGTGGAGAACGTCGTCCGGTGCCGCCACCAGTGCCCGCGCCGTGAGCGTGTGCGGAGCGATGAAGCTGACCACGTAGCCCTCGACGCCCCAGGCCAGGATCGGGCCTTGGTTGGCCAGGTTGTAGCCCGTGGACCCGGCCGGAGTGGCCGCGACCAGACCGTCGCAGCGCACGTGGCCGACCTCCTGTCCCCCGAGCCGATAGGACAGCTCCGCGACGCGTCCCTGGGGGCGTCGGATGAAGGAGACGTCGTTGAGAGCGACCGGGAGCGGAGTGTCGAGCTTCGCCCGCAGGCCCGGCAATGGCATCACGTCGAAGTCGCCGCTGAAGGCGCGAGCAAGCCCGTCGCTGAGGTCTTCCTGCTCGACTGCTGCGAGGAAGCCGACGGTGCCGAAATTGATGCCGAACACCGGCACTCCGGTGCCCGCATAGTGGCGCAGCGCCTTGAGGATGGTGCCGTCGCCACCCAGCACCAGGCAGAGGTCGGGGCGATCCGGGAGATCATCCAGGATCTCGATCCCAGCGGCGGCCTCGCCGTGCTTGGCGAGCTCGTCGCCCGTCGCCGTGAGCGCGCAGGAGGCCCGCTCGGCGGCCGCGACCGTCTGGCGCAGCGCGGCGGAGGTCTGGTTCGGATGGGTGTGGCTGAGGACGACCGCCGTGCGCACCGCAGCGGGGGCCTGGACCGCCCGTGCGCTCACGGTTCGACCTTTCGAACTGCGGCCTCGAGGTCGTCCGCACCCCGACCCTCGGCGCCGCACCAGACGAATGTCTCGCGGTTGCCCTTGGGCCCCGGAAGCCCGGAGGAGGCGAACCCCTTGACCGCGAGGCCGAGGCGCTGCGCGGCCTCGGCAACCGAGACCAGCGCCTCGCGACGATCCTCGGCCGAGCGAACCACGCCGCCCTTGACCCGACCGCGTCCCAGCTCGAACTGAGGCTTCACCAGAGCCAGGATCTCACCCGCGGGCGCCAGGCAGCGCGCCACCGCGGGCAGCACCTTGGCAAGCGAGATGAAGGAGACGTCGATTGTCGCCAGGCCGGGCTCGTAGGGCAGATCGGCGGGAGCAAGCTCGCGCGCGTTCCTGCGCTCGATCGGATGCACCCGGGGATCGTTGCGCAGGCCCCAGTCGAGCTGCCCGTAGCCGACGTCGAGGGCGATCACCCGCTCCGCCCCGCGCCGCAGCAGGCAGTCGGTGAAGCCGCCGGTCGAGGCGCCCACGTCGAGGCACGAGCGCCCCGTGACCACGAGCCCGAGGGCGTCGAGGGCGTGCTCGAGCTTCAGACCGCCCCGCGAAACGTAACGCGGCCGTCCCTCGACCAGGAGCTCGGTGTCGTCCGGCACCACCTGGCCGGGCTTGGTCGCCCGCGGACCGTCGCTGCCGATGCGCACCATGCCGGCGCGCACCGAGGCCGCCGCGCTCGTGCGCGAGCCGGCCAGGCCACGCTCGGTCAGCAGGGCATCGATCCGGCGCCGCTCCATGTTGCCAACGGTACATGGCCGCCCCGATCAGGCGGGATTCGGATTGTGTGACCGCGGTCACACACAAATCGCACATACGTTCGTATCTTGAAAACCGTGATGGCTGTCTCACGGGCAATCCCACTCAGCGCACATGCCGTGATCGAGACGATCGCCGCGCCGGCGATCATGGCCGCGCCCCTGCTGCTCGGGTTCACCCAAGCGGCTGCCTTGGTGGCCTTCGTGATTGGGGCGTTGCTGCTCGGACTCGCCCTGCAGGCAGCCGGGCCAAGGCGCACGGTCCCGCTGTCCGCCCACGCGGGATTGGACTACACGCTGGCGGCGGTCGCAGTGGTCGCAGGCCTCGTGATCGGGATCGACACGGGGGCCTGGGCCCAAGGAGTCTTTTTGGTCGGGGTTGGCGTCGCCCAGGTGGCGTTGACCGCATCAACGCGGTTCAGCGTCCCTGCAGGCGCCTGAGGTCCCGGCCTACCTCCCATAGATACATATATCTCTCCTCCCTGTACCCCAAGACACCCCGCTTCGGCGGGGTGTCTTGTTTTGGCCTGTGCAAGCCATCGACATCCGAACGCCCACCCTCCCCCCGTCGACTGGCCTAAAGGCCGGATGCCGAACCGCCGATAGTGATGGCCGCGAGCTCAGATCGCTTCGCCCAAGGAAGTTCGAAGGCAGGAGGAGACACCCCGAATGAGTCCCAACCATGGTCGCATCATGCGATCCGCACGATGGATCGCGCTCGCGGCCGCTGTGATGGCGATCGCCGGCGCCGCAGTCGCGCTCGGCGCCGTCCAGAGGCGCGCTGCGACGATCATTCCCGCGCAGGCGACTGGATCGGCGACCGCAAAGTGCAAGCACGGGCAGGTCGCCCTTGCCGCAGGCTTCGCCACCCCAGGCTTCGATCCGAGCATCGGCGGACCAGTCGCCCGCTTTGCGTCGATGCCGGCCGGCAAGCGCGGCGTCAAGACGACGGGCTTCAACTTCGGCAACGATCCAGGCGAGCTCGACTCCTTCGCCTACTGTGGCAAGCGTGGGCGCCCTCCACAGGTCAGATCGAAGGACATCCAGGTCGCCCCCGGTAGCTATGGCTCCGTCGTCGCCAGATGCCCGCGTGGAAGCCAGGCGATCGCCGGGGGCTTTGGGACGAACCAGTCGGTCATCACGCTGACCTCGAAGCGCGCGGGAAAGCGGGGTTGGAAGGTCGGGGGGGTCAACATCAACGACTCCGGCAACCCCAGCGCCCAGCTGGTCGCCTACGCATTCTGCAAGACGCCCGGGGCGAAGATCGTCACGAGGTCGAGGGATGCCACTGTCAGCAGCGAGTTTCAGACGACGAGTGTCAAATGCCCTAAGCACAGCAAGGCGCTCTCGGGTGGATTCGACGGACACGTCAGCGGTGCGGGCGGACAGCTGACGGCCGCGGGGGCGCTCGACTCCAAGCGGGCCGACCACGGGCGCGTGTGGACCACCTCCGCCCTCAGCGTCTCGGCTCCGAACGAGGCCACCATCACTACCTACGCCTATTGCCATCGCTGATTGCGACCGGCGCCCGGTCATCCCCGCGTCGGCGACTCCGGATCTGCAATAGCGCTTCCGGATCTCTGACGAGGTACTGGGCGGGCGATGCGCAGGAGAACGTGCACCTCAGGGTCTACCTCCATGCGAGGCCGCGCGAGTCGCTCGCATGGGCGCGGGCATCAGCGCAGCGCCCACGATGACCAGACAAAAAGCGGCCATCCGCGCGGTGATCTCGACCTCCCCCACCCCGACCGGGTCGCGAAAGACCAGGATGCCGCCAATGATTGCGGTGAGGTTGGCCGCCACCGAAGTGAGCGCGATGACCTGAACACCGGGGCCGAGCTGCAAGCTGCCAGCTGAGGCATAGAAGGCGACCACCGAGGCCGCCAGCGCCGCCACCAACCAGGGGCTGACGAGCTCGAGCACCCCGTCCTGAGCAGCGTCGGTCAAGTACTTGAGCGCGATGTCGGAGACGCCGAACAACGCACCGGCGGCGACCCCGAGGAGCATGCCCTCCCCCGCGGGCCCGAGGCCGAAGCGGCTTGAGAACGCGGCGAGCCCGGTGGCGAGGACAAGGACGGTGCATTCCACCGCGATCAAGGCAGCCAGCGCATAGCCCGGGGCTTCGCCGGGGTGCGAACCCGCGGTGAGCCCGATGACGACAAGCCCGGCAGCGGTGACTATCAGGCCGATCCATTGCCGACGTCCGAGGTGGAAGCCGAAGTAGCGTTCGGCGAGCACGGCGAGGAAGACCAGCCCGCCGGAAAGCACGGCCTGCACGATCGAGAGCGGCGCCAACGCGAGCGCGCCGACGTGAAGCCCCCAGGCGCCGACCGCCACCACCAAACCCAGCGCGAACCACTTGGAGCGGAAGAGGTCGGCGGCGCTTCGCAGCGGGTGTCGAACGCGCACGGGCGGCGCCAAGACCGCGCCCCGGTGCTTGAACAGGAATGCGAGGTTCGTCGCGAGTGCGCACGCTAAAGCGAGGGCAAGCCCGATGATCACGCGCGGGTCATTCTCGCCGAGCAGCCAGGGCTGCGGGAGTGCGGTGTCTCAGTGGGCACCCACCGCGGGCCAGAGAGTGACCCCTCGCCGAGAGGTCACAACCAGGGAAAAGCTCCCTGCCGTTTACCGAGAAGCGGTACCAGAGACCAGGTGGGGGGCCTAAAGCCGCATTATGCGGGCGCCGATACAAGATTCGAGAGGAACTCCTATTTCGGGACCTGGTGGGACGGGTACCCCTCCGAAACGCCGCTCGCTGGTCGGGCGGCGTTCTCGTTCTGGGGCCAGACCCGGTCCCGGCGGTTCATGAGTTAGGCTCGGGTCGTGCCGCGTTCACGGACCGCCGGACTGCGTCGCCGCATCGAGGAGGCGCTTCCCGATCGCCCGTTCACGATCGAGCTCTGGGACGCTTCGGGCGTCCCGGCGACGCGCCACGGCCCGACGCTGAGGGTTCGCTCGCCGAAAGCGATCGGCCATCTGCTGCGGGCGCCCGGCGAGCTCGGGCTGGGCCGCGCCTACGTCTGCGGTGAGATCGACGTCGATGACCTCGACGGCATCGTGGCGCTGCTCGGTCGCTGGGAGCCCCCCGGCCTCAGCCTTCCGCAGCGACTGCTCTTCGGAGCCGCGGCGCTGCGGGCCGCGGGCCTCCATCGCCGACCGCCGCCACCCGCCGCCGAGCTGCGACCCCGCAGGCGCGGGCGGCACACGAAGCGCCGCGACGCCGAGGCCGTGCGCCATCACTACGACGTCTCGAACGAGTTCTTTGCCCTGTTCCTGGACCAGTCGATGACCTACAGCTGCGCGCTGTTCGAGGAGGGGACGAAGACGCTCGAGGACGCCCAGCGGGCGAAGCTCGAGCTGATCTGCCGCAAGCTCGACCTCAAGCCGGGCGAGCGGATGCTCGACATCGGCTGCGGCTGGGGCAGCCTGGCGATCCACGCTGCGCGCGAGCACGGCGCCTCGGTGTGGGGGATCACGCTGTCGGAGCCCCAGGCGGAGCTGGCTCGGGAGCGCGCCCGCGAGGCGGGGGTGGATGACCGGGTCGAGTTCCGGGTCATGGACTACCGCGACCTGCGCGAGGAGCGCTTCGACGCGGTCGCCAGCATCGGCATGGTCGAGCACGTCGGCGAGGCTCAGATAGACGAGTACGCGCGCCAGATCGCCCGCGTTCTGGAGCCCGACGGTCGGGTGTTGAACCACGGCATCGTCTTCGTCCCGCCCCAGGAACGGGGCGTTCACATCGGAGGCGAGTTCTCGAACCGCTACGTGTTCCCCGACGGCGAGCTGCTCAACCTCTCGCGGATGCTGCTCGCGTTCGAGCGGGCCGGCTTCGAGTCGCTCAACGTCGAGAACCTCCACACCGACTACGCCGAGACGCTGCGCCACTGGACGACCCGCTTCGAGGACCACCTCGACCAAGCCGAGCGCCTGGCGGGCACCGAGCGGGTCCGTGTCTGGCGCCTGTACCTGCGCGCCGCCCGAAACTCCTTCGAGACCGGACGCAACGCCGTCTACCAGCTGCTCTGCAGCCGGCCGCTCATCGAGGGCGCCAGCCCCACCCCCACCGGAGCCCGCCACGAGCCGGCGCGCCGTCGAGTTCCCCCGGAGCGCGTCCCGGCCTGAGATGCCCGGGTGAGCAAGCCGGTCCACATCGGCTGCTCGGGTTGGAACTACCGCGACTGGCGGGGCGTGCTCTACCCGGAGGGCCTGCCGGCCCGGCGGTGGCTGGAGCGTTATGCGGAGCTCTTCGACACCGTCGAGGTCAACGCAACCTTCTACCGGCTGCCCTCCGAGAACGCGGTCAACACCTGGGTCGAGCAGACCCCCCGGGGCTTCTTGTTCGCGGTCAAGGCGAGTCGCTACTTGACCCACGTCAAGCGCCTGAAGACGGTCGACGTCGGCACGAAGCGATTCTTCGATCCGCTCGGGGCGCTGGTCGCAGCGCCGCAAGCTCGGACCCGTCCTGTGGCAGCTTCCAGAGACCTTCCAGCGTGACGACGATCGCCTGGCCGGGCACGCTGGAGGAGCTACCCAGCGGGCGACACTGCTTCGAGTTCCGCCACCCGAGCTGGTTCACCGAGGAGGTCTACGCCCTGCTGCGCCGCCATCGCGCGGCGCTGGTTATCGGCGACCACCCGGAGCGCCCATTCCAGTCGCACGAGATCACGGCGAAGCTGGACCTACGTTCGCTTCCACTCGGGAGGCGAGGGCGCCGAGGCAACTACTCCGAGCGCGAGCTCGAGGATTGGAGGCGGCGGATCGCCTCCTGGCGCTCCCAGGTGGAGGTGTACGCCTACTTCAACAACGATTGGGAGGGCATCGCCCCTCGCAACGCCCGCTGGCTCGCGGATCGGCTTTCGTAGCTCACCAGCCGTTCAGCCGCCAGCCGACGGGCACCTGCAGCGCGCTCAGCACGCGCTCGGCGACGGCTCACCGGTGAAGCCCGACCTCCTCGCGCAGGAGCGCCGGCTTGCCGTGCGTGACGTAGCGATCGGGCAAGCCGATGCGCATCACCCGGGCCCGAGACTGGGGCGAGGCGAAGGCATCCTCCAAATGCTCCAGGACGCCGGCGCCGAAACCGCCCGGCGAGGACGTTCTCCTCGATCGTCACCACGAGCTCGTGCTCGCGGGCAAGGCGCTGCACGAGCTCGGCGTCGAGGGGCTTTGCGAACCGGGCGTCCGCGACGGTGACCTCGAGGTCGTGCTCGCCCAGGATGCCCGCCGCTCGCATCGCGACCGAGACACCGTACCCGTAGCCGAGCAGGGCGACGCGCTGGCCCTGGGCGAGGATCTCGCCCCGTCCGATCGGAATCTCCTGCGGGCGCTCCGGCAGCGCCGCCCCCTCCGCGCTCCCGCGCGGATAGCGCAATGCGATCGGCCCATCGTCGTGCGCCAGGGCGGTGCGAAGCATGTGGACCAGCATCGCCTCGTCGCGCGGCGCCATCAGGACGATGTTCGGCAGGCAGCGGAGGTAGGAGATGTCGAAGGCGCCATGGTGGGTGGGGCCGTCGTCGCCGACCAGCCCGGCCCGATCCATCGCGAAGACGACGTTGAGCTGCTGGAGGCAAACGTCGTGGACGATCTGGTCGTACCCGCGCTGCAGGAAGGTCGAGTAGATCGCACACACAGGCTTTGCCCCCTGAAGCGAAAGGCCCGCCGCGAACAGCACCGCATCCTGCTCGGCGATTCCCGACGTCGTAGTACTGCTCCGGCACCTCTTTTCCGAGCTTGTCGAGGCCGGTCCCCCCCGCCATCGCGGCGGTGATCCCGATCACGCGGCGGTCCCGCTTGGCCTCGGCGACGAGGGCGTCGGCGAACACCGCCGTGTACTGGGGCGGCGACGGAGGGGCAGGTGGCTCGAGCTTCTCGATCGCCTCGGGCGAGTCGGTTTCCCGACTCGGCGTCCGGGCGCTTCCCATCCGACTGCCGGGGGGCGGGAGCGGACGCCGCCGGCACCCGGTTCACGATGCTCCCGGGCTTCGCCGCATGCCACTTCTCCATGCCCTCCAAGCCGCCCTCCTCCGCTGGGGTGAATCCCTTCCCCTTCACGGTGTGGATGTGGACGACCACCGGCCGCTCGGCGTTCATCGCATCGCCGATCGCGCGCCGCAGCGCGCCGACGTCGTGGCCGTCGATCACCCCGACGTAGGCGAGGTCCAGCTCCTCGAACAGCAACCCCGGGGCGGCGTAGGACTTGATTGCCGACTTGATCTCCGGGCCCAGCCGCTCGATCCGCTCGCCCACGAGCGGCAGCCGGGTTAGCCGATCCTCGACCCCCTCGCGGGCGTGGTACAGCGTGCGGGTTGAGCCGGAAGCGCTGGAAATAGCGGGCGAGCGCCCCGACGTTGGGCGAGATCGACATGCCGTTGTCGTTGAGGACGATGACGATCGGGGTCTCGAGCCCACCGGCGTTCTGGAGGGCCTCATACGCCACCCCCCCGGTCAGCGCCCCGTCGCCGATCACGGCGACGACCTGGCCATCCTCGCCAATCCCCTTGCGCATCGCCTCCTTGACGCCGACCGCATAGCCGATCGAGGTCGAGGCGTGCCCGGCGCCCATGATGTCGTGCTCGGACTCGAACACGCGAGCAGAACGGCGCCAGCCCGCCGTACTGGCGGATCGTGTCGAGGCGCTCGCGCCTGCCGGTCAGCACCTTGTGGGGGTAGGCCTGGTGCCCGACGTCCCAGATGATCTTGTCGCGCGGCGAGTCGAGCAGGCTGTGGAGCGCGACCGCCAGCTCGCAGGCCCCCAGGTTGGCGCCGAAGTGGCCGCCGATCTCACCGATCACGTCGATGATCAACTCGCGCGTCTCTTGGGCGACCGACTGAAGCTCGCTCGTCGCTCAGGCCCTTGAGATCTGCCGGGCTGTGGATTTGGTGCGAGCAGCTTGGCGCCTTCGCCGTTCGTCGATGGTCGCTCGTCGCTCATGACTGCCGCCTGTAGATGAAGTCCGTGATCTGGCTCAAATCGCGGGGGTCGCCGCTCACCTTCGAGAGCGCCTCGTGCGCCTTCCGGTGGGACTCGGCGGCCAACTCCCGGGCGGGCTCGAGTCCGAACAGGCTGACGTAGGTGAGCTTGCCATGTCGCTCGTCGCTGCCGTGCGGCTTCCCCAGCTCCTCGTCGCTCCCGGTCACATCGAGGATGTCGTCGACGATCTGGAACAGAACACCCACCTCCTCGGCGAAGCGGCGATAGGGAATTGTGTCAGGTTGCTTGGGAGCCGCCAGCGTCAGCACGACGCCAACGCTTGCGGCGATCAACCGGCCGGTCTTCAGCGCATGCAGGCCTCGAAGCTGTTCCGCGCCCAGCTCGTCCTGGGTGACGTCGACGTACTGGCCCCCGACCATGCCGTCAACGCCGGTCGCGGCAAGGAGCTCGCGCAAGGCCGCCAGAACGGAGGCCGGCTCGCCAGCCTGCTGCTCGGTGAACAGGCGAAGCGCCTCAGCGAACAGCCCGTCGCCGGCGAGGATCGCCACGTTCTCGCCGAACACGACGTGCGAGGTGGGGCGGCCGCGACGGAGATCGTCGTCGTCCATCGCCGGCAGATCGTCGTGGATCAGCGAGTAGGTGTGGATCAGCTCGATCGCCCCAGCCGCCGGCAACATCGACTCCGGGCTCGAGCCCAAGCGAGCGCGCCGTTGCCAGCGCCAGCACCGGCCTGATCCGCTTGCCGCCTGCCAGCAGCGAATAGCGCATGGCCTCGTCGAGCCCCTCGGTCTCGGGGATCGCCGAGAAGCGAAGCCCGGTGAGGTAGTTCTCGACCAGCTCTCGAAGGTCGTCCGGATAGGCGCTCACGAACTCTCTCGCGCCGCGATCTCGCGCAGGGCGTGCTCGATCTCAGAGCTCGCCTTGCCGACCAGATCCGCGGCCTCGCGAGCAAGGCCCTCGGCCTCCTCCTCCGAGAGATCGGGATCGCGGAGGCGCGCGGCGATCTCGCGCAGCCGGTCCGCGTGCTGCTCGGTGGAGCTCATCGAGGGAAACCGTACATCTCTGCGCGCCGTCGGCCGGGCGCCGCTCGCCGAGAGGCCCCGCTAGCTCGACCCGGGCCTCGCGGCGGCGCCAAGGACGCCGTTCACAAACCCGGGTGCGTCCGCACCGCAGTAGCGCTTGGCGAGCCCGACCGCCTCGTCGATCGCGACCTCGGTGGGGATGTCGTCGCGATGGTGCAGCTCGTACAGCGCCACCCGCATGATGCTCTTCTCCAGCGCCGCGATCCGCGACAGGTCCCAGCCGCGCGCCAGCCCCGCGATCTCAGCATCCAGCTCGGCGCGGTGCTCCTCCACGCCCACCACCAGCTCCCGGGTGAACGGCTTCGCGTCGCCGAGCGTGCCGGCGAGCGGGCGCCCGGTCACCTCCGCCTGGTAGAGGGCGAAGACCGCATCGCGGCGTTGGTCGGAACGGCGCATTCTCGACTCCTGTGGACTAGGCGCGGGAGACGTACTCTCCGCTGCGGGTGTCGACCCGGACGCGGTCGCCCTCGTTGACGAACAGCGGCACCGCCACCTGGACGCCGGACTCCAGGGTGGCCGGCTTGGTGCCTCCACCCGAGGCGGTATCCCCCTTGACGCCGGGCTGGGTGTCGGTGACCGCCATCTCGACCGCACTCGGCACCTGAATCCCAGCCGGGCGCTCGTCGACGAACAACACCTCCACCTCGGAGTTGGGGAGCACCCAGCGCATCGCCTCGCCGGCGACCTGGCGCGCGATCTCGAGTTGCGAGTAGTCGGAGTTGTCCATGAACACGGCCGCGTCGCCGGAGTCGTAGAGGTACTGCATCCTCCGGGTCTCGGTCCGCACCGGGCGGAACTTCTCCCCCGCCCTGAAGGTCTTGTCCTGGACGCCGCCGTCGTCGAGCTTGCGCAGCTTCGTGCGCACGAATGCGCCGCCCTTGCCTGGCTTCACGTGCTGGAACTCGACAATCCGGTAGATCGTGCCATCGACCTCGATGTGCGTTCCGTTCTTGAATTGGTTGGTGGAGATCACCGGCTACAGGCTAGCCAGGGCCCGTCCCGAGCGCCCACTGTCGACTTCCTCGGCCTCACGCCGACCAACTCGACACTCGACGGCGGCCGCGCTGCAAGGATGCGGGTCTGATGGCCACCGCCGGCACGCGCGCTCCCCGCCTTCGCGCCGTGTTGCGCGAGGGCGAGCGGGTGACGCCGCTGGAGCTGTTCTTCGACCTCGTCTTCGTGCTGGCGCTCACGCAGTGCACGGCGCTGATGTCGAACCAACCGACCTGGGGAGGCCTGGCGCAGGGCATACTGGTGCTCGGCGTGCTGTGGTGGTCGTGGGTCGGCTACGCGTGGCTGACCAGCGTCGTCGACCCGGAGGAGGGGGCGGTGCGGATCGCGATCTTCGTCGCCATGGCGGCGTTCCTGATCGTCGCCATCGCCGTCCCAGAGGCGTTCGACGACCTCGGGCTCGCCTTCGCGCTGGCGTATGGGGTCGTGCGCACCGCGCACATCGCGCTGTTCGTGCTCGCCAGCCGCGATGACCCCGCCCTCCGCCGATCGGTGCTCGGCCTGGCGGCCTCGACGGCGATCGGAGTCGGCCTGCTCGCAGGGGCGTCGTTCCTCGACGGCTTCGGGCAGGGCGCGCTGTGGGCCCTGGCGCTGCTGCTCGACATGGCCGGGCCGTACTTCTTCGGCTCCGAGGGTTGGAAGCTCGTCCCCGGTCACTTCGCCGAGCGCCACGGGCTGATCATCATCATCGCCCTCGGCGAGTCGATCGTCGCCATCGGACTCGGCGCCGGCTCTCACCTGAATGCTGGGATCACGGCCGCGGCCGTGCTGGGCATCGCGCTGTCGGCCGGGCTGTGGTGGACGTACTTCGACGTCGTCGCGTTGGTCTCGGCGCGGCGCCTGATCCGCGCCCCGGAGGGGCGGGAGCGCAACGAGCTGGCCCGCGACTCCTACTCCTACCTGCACTTCCCGATGGTGGCCGGGATCGTGCTTGTGGCATTGGGCCTCAAGAAGACGCTCGGGCACGTGGAGGACCCTTTGGAGACCGTGCCCGCCTTCGCGCTGTTGGCGGGAGTGTCCGTGTACCTGCTCGGACTGGTCGCGTTTCGCTATCGCCACGTCAGCACGATCAACAGGCAGCGCCTGCTGCTGGCCCTCGTCCTGCTGGCGCTGCTCCCGGCGGCGGTCGAGCTGCCGGCGCTCGCAACCCTCGCTCTGGTCACCGTCCTGCTCTGGGCGATGATCGTCTACGAGACGATCGGCTACGGCGAGGGGCGCGCCCGCGTCCGCCACGAGCAGTTCACGCCGGAGCGGCCCGCCACCTAGCAAACTTGTTGCTTCGTCAACTATTCGCTATAATTGACTCAGCAATCAACTTGAATACCTACGAAGGAAGGCTTCATGACGCGGACCACACCCGCCGCGCGTGATGGGGCCGGCTCGCGCCGCCGCCGCGGACAACACGCGGCCACGTCGACACCGAATCGTGCCGAGCGGCGCGTAAGGACCCATCGCGCCGAGAACACCGAGACAACCGACAGCTTCCAGCTGTTCCTGAACCAGGCTGCCCGATACCCGCTGCTCACCGCTGAGGAGGAGATCGAGCTGGCCCAGCGCATCGAGCGCGGAGATCTCGAGGCCAAGGAGCGGCTGATCAACTCCAACGTGCGGCTCGTGATTTCGAACGCCCGCCGCTACCAGGGGCTAGGCCTGTCCATGCAGGACCTGGTCCAGGAGGCCATGCTCGGCCTGATCCGGGCGGCCGAGAAGTTCGACTGGCGCCGCGGGTACAAGTTCTCGACCTACGCGACGCTCTGGATTCGTCAGGCGATGCAGCGCGGCCTCGACAACACCGGCAGGCCGATTCGGGTTCCCGCCCACGTCGCCCAGCGACAGCGGACCGTGAACCGGACCACCGCCGAGTTGACCACCAGGCTCGACCGTGAGCCGAGCGATGAGGAGGTCGCGGCCGAGGCCAAGCTGCCTCTCGATGAGGTTGCGGCGATGCGCGACCTGACCCGGGTTACGACCAGCCTCGACGCCCCCGTCAGCGAGGACGGCGACGCGACGCTCGGCGAGCTGCGCACCGACGAGGCGCCACCGGTGGATGAGGAGATCGCCGATCGCCAGCGCGAGCACACGGTCGAGGCGGCGCTGTCGAAGCTCCCGGAAAACCAAAGGCGCGTGATCGAGTTGCGCTTCGGCACCGGCACCGAGCCGGTGACGTCCCTGCGCGAGGTCGGCCGGGAGCTCGGCGTCACCCAGGAGCAGGTCCGCCAGCTCGAGGACCAGGCGCTCAGGCGCCTGGCCGAGGACGACGCTCTCGCCGCCTGGCGAGAGGCCGCCTGAGCACCCCGCCCTCGGTACCTCGCCATACTGCCCGCGGTGAGCGAGACGCCCCAACTGCTCGAGGACCTGCTTCGCGCTCCGGCACCCTCTGGCTACGAGGGACCCGCCAGCGAGGTCTGGCGGCGGGCGGCCTCGTTCGCGTCGCTGACTACTGACGCCCTCGGCTCCTCGGTCGCTCGGATCGGCGCCGACGGCGCCGCCCCGCTCCTGGCTCTGGTCGGACACATCGACGAGATCGGTCTCGTAATCACGCACATCGACGAGAAGGGGTTTCTGTACTTCGCCCCGATCGGCGGCTGGGACGCCCAGATCCTGATCGGCCAGCGGGTCCAGGTGCAGGGCAAGGAGGGGGCCACAGCCGGAGTCGTTGGGCGCAAGCCCATCCACCTGCTGAAGGAGGAGCAGCGCAAGAAGGTGGTCGAGCTGCGGGAGATGCACATCGACATCGGCGCCGCCGACGAGGATGAGGCGCGGGAGCGGGTGCGGATCGGCGACCCGGTCGTGATCGCGGCCGATCCTGTACGGGTCGGAAACGGACGGCTGATCTCGCGCTCGCTCGACAACCGCCTCGGGGCCTACGTGGCGCTCGAGGCACTGTTGAGGGTTCATGAGCGCGGTGGCCTCCAGGGCCAGATGGCCGCCGTGGCGGCGGTCCAGGAGGAGATCGGGTCCAAGGGCGCCACCACAACGGCCTTCTCGCTCCAGCCCGACCTGGCGCTCGCCATCGACGTCAGCCACGCAACCGACGCGCCGGGGGTGGAGGAGAAGGAGCTGGGCCGTCACCCGCTCGGCTCCGGCCCGATCATCGGGCGCGGCTCCACACTCTCGCCGCAGATATTCGACCTGCTCACCGAGGCCGCGGAGCGGATGGACGCCCCTTACAGCATTGAAGCGTCGGGCCGCGCGACCTGGACCGACGCCGACGCAATCCAGATCTCGCGCGCGGGCATCCCAGCCGGGCTGATCTCGATCCCGCTGCGCTACATGCACTCGCCGGTGGAGATGGTGGACTTGGCCGACGTCGAGGCCGCGGTCGAGCTGATCGCCGGCTTCGCGACGGCGCTTCAGCCCGGGCTCGACCTCAGCCGCTAGCCACCACTACTAGCCCACCACACGGAGGTCCTTGGGGACGCCGCTGAAGTTGCGGCAGCCGTCGTCGGTGACCGTCACCAGGTCCTCGATCCGAACCCCGAAGCGGCCCGGGAGGTAGACCCCCGGCTCGACCGTCACCACGTCCCCGGCCTCGAGGGTGTGATCCGACTTCTGCGAGATGCGCGGGGCCTCGTGGACCTCCAGGCCCACCCCGTGTCCGAGGCCGTGGCCGAAGCGCTCACCGTGGCCCGCTTCGGCGATCGGGTCGCGGGCGACCGAATCGGCTTCGCGACCACCCACGCCTGCCCGGATCGCCTCCAGAGCAAGTCCCTGCGCCAAGCGGACCAGCTCGTAGATCTGACGCGCGTCGTCGCCGATCTCGCCGGTGGCGACCGTACGAGTGCAATCGGAGCAGTAGCCGTCGACGATGGCTCCCATGTCGATCAACAGCAGCTCGCCGGCGCGGACCTCGCGCTGCGACGAGTCGTGGTGGGGTACGGCGCTGTTTTCGCCGGCGGCGACGATGGCCGGAAACGAGGGGTCCTCGGCGCCGAGCTCACGCATCCGCTGATGGGCGTCGAGCATGATCTCCCGCTCCGTCCTCCCCACCACGCCGCGTTCGAACACCCACTCGTAGGCCTGATCGGCGAGGCCGGCCGCCTCACCAATCGCGCGCAGCTCGTGATCGTCCTTGTGTCGGCGCAGGCGCTCGACCAGACCGCCGGCAGCCACCAGCTCCACCCCCTCTGCGACCAGCTCCTCGAGCCTGCGCAGGTTCTTGACGCTGGTGTGGGCGTCGTCGTAGCCCACGCGGCCATGCAGCCGCTTGGCGGCGCCGGCCACCAGCTCGCGCTCGGCCGGCTGCCGCTGGAACTCCGACGCCACCTCGCGATCGGCGCGCTCGACGTAGCGAAAGTCGGTCAGGAAGAAGAGCTCGTCGGAGCCCACGATGGCGAGCCCACTGGTGCCGCTGAAGCCCGTCAGCCACCGCAGGTTCGCGATCCCGTCGGGGCCCGAGTCCCCAGGCCGCACCAGGTCACCGACCAGGAGCTGGTCGAGCTCCTGTTCTGCCACCAGCGCCGTCAGTCGCGCTGGGCGCCCTTCGGCGCTCATCCCAACGCCTCCTTCAACGTCTCGAGCGCCGCGCGGTAGCCGTCCGGCCCCTTGCCCGACACCACTCCGACCACCAAGCCGTCGAGCACCGACTTGCGGCGCCACTCTTCGCGCGACGAGACATCCGACAGATGCACCTCGACCGCGGGCAGCCCTGCGATCTCGAGCGCATCCCGGATCGCGTAGCTGTAGTGAGTCCACGCCCCCGGGTTGAGAAGCGCCGCGTCCGCGACCTCCGGCAGGCGATGGAGGTGCTCGACGAACTCGCCCTCGTGGTTGGTCTGAAAGAAGGTCACCTCGAGCTGCAGGTCGTAGGCGAAGCGCTTGATCCTCAACTCCAGCTCGGGGTAGGTGATCGTCCCGTAGTGCTCCGGATCGCGGTGACCCAGCACGTCGAGGTTGACCCCGTGCATGACCTCCACCCGATTCCTCATCGCGTCTCCGATCGAGCTCGAGCCTGCTCCAACGTCAATCCCCCCTTTCGGGGTCGGCGCCCACGAGCTCCTCCACCGCCGCCCGGACGCTGTCCGGCTCGACACGCTGGCCAACCGCGGGCTCGCCGGCGCGCTCCAAGAGCACGAACCCGATGCCGTCGGCGGTGCGCTTCTTGTCCAGCTCGACCGCCGCCAGCACCGCCCGGGTGTCGATCCCGGGTTCGAGCCGCGTGGGCAGGCCGTGACGGTCGAGCAGCTCGCGCACCTCCTGGCGCAGCTCGTCCGCCCCAGAGAGGCGAAGCGCCGCCAGCAGGCCCAGGCCCACGGCCTCGCCGTGTCGGTAAGTGCCGTAGCCGCTCGCCGCCTCGATCGCGTGGCCCACGGTGTGGCCCAGGTTGAGGACCGCGCGGCGATTGCTGTCGCGCTCGTCCGCCGCGACGATCTCGAGCTTGGCGCGGGCGCAGGCGAAGATCACGTCGCCGAGCTCGCCCGGGTCCGGCTCCTCGAGCTCCCTCACCCGCTCCCACAGCCAGCCGCCGGCGATCAGCGCCGTCTTCACGACCTCTGCGAACCCGGCGGCCATCTCCTCGCGCGGCAGGGTGGCGAGGGTCCCCGTGTCGGCGATCACCGCGCTCGGCAGGTGATACGCGCCCACGTAGTTCTTGGCCTCGGGCAGGTCAACCCCGGTCTTGCCCCCGTACGCGGAGTCGACCTGGGCGACCAAGGTGGTTGGCACCTGCACCACGCGGACCCCGCGCTGGTAGGTGGCGGCGCAGAAGCCGCCCAGGTCGCCGACGACCCCGCCACCCAGCGCCACCAGATGGTCGTCCCGCGACATCCCGAGCCCGGCCAGCTCGCGCAGCACGCGCTCGGCCCCGGCCAGGGTCTTGGCACGCTCGCCGGGCTCGACCTCCACCAGGCCGGCGAGCGGCTGCACCGCTTCCGCGTACAGACCGGCGACGGCGGTGTCGGTGACGCAGAAGCGGCGCCCCTCGAGCGGCCAGAAGCCCGCTCCAAGCAGCCCTTCGCCGACGTAGGCCGGGTACTCCCCGGACTCGCTCAATGCCCAGGCCATCCGGGTTCCATGGGGCAGCTCGCGGAGGCCGAGCAGCGCGGGGAGGGCCCGGGCGACCATCTGCTCGTCGCCGCTGGGCAGGATTGCGTCGGCGAGCTCGGCATAGATCGGCTCGCGCTCGGCGTGCAGGGCCCGGAAGTCGTCCCGGTCCGCGGCCAGGGGCCGGGCGCTTCCTTCCACCCGCCGCCACGCTTCATCGGCGGAGACCTGAAGCCAGACGACGATGTGGCGCCCCAGCGCCGCGCGGACTCGCTTCGAGCACACTGCCCCACCTCCGAGCGCCACGACCCCGCCGTCGACGTTCTCCAGCAGCTGGCCGACCTGGGTGTCCTCGAGGGCCCGGAACTCCTCCTCGCCGCGATGACCGAAGAAGCCGGCGATCGGCATGCCCAGCTCGCCCTCGAGCAACTCATCCGCCTCGACCGCCTCCAGGCCGGCGGCCCGCGCCACGTTTGCGGCAGCCGTCTTGCCGGCCCCCATGAAGCCGATGAAGACGATCGCCGGCCGGCGGCGTTCGGGCGTGGTCGTAGGCTCGCTCAGCGCCGCCACCCGATGCGCTCCCTGTAGGCAGCCAGAGCGCCGAGCGCGTCGTCGATGTGGTCGCCCCCGAACTTCTCGCGATAGCAACGAGCCAGTACCAGGGCGGTCATCGCCTCCCCCACCACGGCCGCCGCAGGCACCACCGTCGAGTCGGTCCGCTCGCGAAGCGCCTCGGCCGGCTGCTTGGTCTCGGTGTCCACCGATTGCAGCGGCTTGGTGAGGGTCGAGATCGGCTTCAGCGCCGCGCGGACGAAGAGCGGCTCGCCGTTCGACATCCCGCCCTCCACGCCGCCGGCACGGTTGGTCGAGCGATGCCAGCCGCGCTCTTCGGACCAGAAGATCTCGTCGTGCGCTTCGGAGCCCGGCTTGCCGGCGACTTCCCAGGCCTCCCCCACCGACACTCCCTTCACAGCCTGGATGGAGACCAGTGCCTGGGCCAGCCGGCCGTCCAGGCGCTCCTCCCAACCCGTGAATGAGCCCAGCCCCGGCACCAGGCCGAAGGCCCGCACATCGAAGATCCCGCCCAGGCTCTCGTTTGCCTTCCGCAGCCGGTCGATCTCCGCAACCATCGCCTCACTCGCATCCGGATCGAGGCAGCGAACCGGAGACTCGTCGACGCCGGCGAAGTCCTCCGGAGCCAGGTCTTCAGGCTCGGGGGCGCGCACCGAGCCGATCTGGACCACGTGGCTGTGCACGCTGACGCCGAAGGCCAGCAGGAGCTCCTTGGCCAGCCCTCCCGCGGCCACCCGGGCGGCGGTCTCGCGGGCGCTGGCCCGCTCGAGCACGTTACGGGCGTCGGAGTGCCCGAACTTGAGCAGCCCGGCGAGGTCGGCGTGGCCGGGCCGCGGCGTGTGCACCTCCTCGACCTCGGCCTCGACCGGCCAGGGGTTCATCCGCTCCTCCCAGTTGGCGTAGTCGCGGTTTGCGACCAGGACAGCCACCGGGCCGCCAAGCGTTCGCCCGTGACGGACGCCGGAACGAATCTCAACCGAGTCGCTCTCGATCTTCATCCGGCCCCCACGCCCGTGTCCAAGCTGGCGGCGCGCCATGTCGCGGTCCAGGCGGGCGCGATCCAGCTCGAGCCCCGCGGGAAGGCCCTCGACGATCGCGACCAGCCCGGGGCCGTGCGACTCGCCGGCCGTGGTGAAGCGGAATTCCGTCATCGCGCCGCCAACCCTAGCGGCGCGAGAGCGACCCCTTGCAGCCGCCTATCCCTGAGCGGCCAGCGCGTACGGCGAAGCTCGTTTTGCCCGCTTGCCGGCTGACGCCGCATCGACGGGTGCGAGATCGATCCCGAACAGCTTCAGCCTGTAGGTGCGGTCGCCCTCGGGTGCGTACGCCATCGTCGCCTGGTCGCCGACCTTGAGCCGAAGCAGCGTGCACTCGCTGGGTCCGGGGACGCAGCGACCGTCGCCGCTGACGGAGCTGACGTCGTCCGAGACCAGGAACAGCCCGTGCTTCAGGTCCTCCGTAGCGCCCGCGAAGGCGACCATCGGCTTGCCCTCGCCGGGAAGGAACTTGCCCAGCTCGACGCCCTTCCGCCGCGTCAAGTCACCCGGGGGGCCGATGGCGACATCGGCCCGGAACGCATACAGGGTGGGCTCCGGCGGCTGCGGCGGCGCGCTCGACGGCGGCACATCGGTCGACGGGGTGGTGGGCGGAATCGGGGCGCTCGAGGAAGTCGAAGGGCTCGACGGGACCGAGGTGCTGCTGGTGGCGGTGGAGGACGCCGGATCGGACGAGGTCGTCTGCGACCCGGCGCTCTTGGGCGTGGTCGTGAACTGACGGCGGAACGGGTTCTTGCTGTTGAGCTGTTCGAGGCGCTTGCGATAGTCGGTTACCCCGAGCTGCTCGGTCAGCACCGCCGGCGAGGTGGCAGCCTCGTCGCCCGATTCACCTGCAATCGCGGCCGCCGCCGGGGTTGGCGTCGTCGTGCTCGACGAGCTCGAGAGCACGATCGGGACCGCGATCAGAGCGGCCACCAGCGCCGCCGCGGGCACCAGCAGCCTGCGGTCACGCATGTCGCGATACAGATTGCTCAGAAACTGCGGAGCCTTGATCCCCGGCGCCTTGATCTTCGGCGCCTTGATCGCCGGCCTCTTCATCTTCGGCGCCTTGAGCTCCGGCTTCTTGAGCTTCGGCAGCTTGATCTTGTTCATGGCGACGTCGGCGCCGGCGCAGCCGCACCGGATGCCGGGCTGGAGGTTGAAGGCGTGGTCGCGGATGCGGTCGTGATCGCGGTCGAGGGCGCCGGGCCGGTGGGGGTGGCGCCGGCGGTGATCCCCTGGTCGGCCGGGGTCAGGTAGGTGGTCACCGAAAGCTCGGCGGCCAGGGTCGGGACGGGGCTCATGGCCTGGCCGGCGCCCTCACTCAGGGTTTCGAGGGGCGACAGGCTGAACGTGTCCACTGTCAGCAGGCGGCCATCCACGTCGACGGCGCCGTGTCGCGTGTGGACCATCGCGTCGAGCTGCTTCATGAAGTCCGCGATCTGGAAGAAGTTCCCCGTGAACTTGAGCTCATACGGCATCACCGGCAGCCCGGCGGGGCCAACCGAGGCCCCGATCGGCAGAGTGGCGGCGGCGGCCTCGGTGGCGTCCACGGTTGGCTCGGGGACAGGCTCTCCGGAGCTGGAGCTGGATGTTGACGTCGCCGTCGATTCGGTCGTCGACGGCTCCGTGGTGGGCGCCGGGGCGCTCGCGCTTGCGGACGCGGAGAGGTCGATCGCCTGGAACCGGACACCCGCTCGGTCGGCCAGTCGCTGCAGCTGGACCAGCAGGCTCGCCTGGTCGCCGTCTTCGGGCACCGCCTTGCCGAGCACCACCAGCTTTCGGTAGTCCGCGGGGAACGACTCCCGCGCCTGTTCGCCGGCCGCGGCGGCCTGCTGCGTCTGGTCGAGCTGCAAGTGAAGCTGGTCCACCTCATCCTTGAGGCTCGCCGCCTGCTCCCGCTTCGGACTGAGGACGACGAGCCAAAAGCCCGCGAGCAGGCCGACCAGCGCCAGCGCAAGAAAGATCGTGAGCTCGTTCCGTCTCATGGCGTCGCTCCGGTTCCCGGGATGAGCGTGTCCACAGCCTTGTGCCCCTTCTGCGTCTGCTGGGCGGCTGAGTCCTTCTGCTGCTGGAGCTGCTGCTCGGCATCGACAACCTGGCTCTGGTCGGAAGCGGTCGTCGACGGCGCCGGCGCCAGCCCCTGGGTGGTGGGGTCGATCTCGACCGCGTCGAACGCCGCGACCACCTCGAATTGGGAGACGAAGTCGCGGCTGGAGCATCCCGTGGTGGTTCCACCCACGTCGGCGGCCTCGGCCGTCCCGGTGGTGCTGGGATCGGGCAGGTCGGAGTTCAGGACCGAGACCCGGGTGACGCCGTCGACGTCATGGAGGGCGGCGAGGAACCTGGCGACCGCCTCGTGCCCCGCCGCGCATCCCTGGATGTGGAGCGACGGGCCCTGGATGCTCTCCGCACCCGAGGCGCTCGAGCCGCTCGCCGACGAGCTGGAGCTGGACGACGCCGCCTCCGATGAGATCGTCGCGTCCAGGTTCGTGAGCCAGACGTCGTGCGGGATCACGATCGCCAGCTCGCGGAGGACCCGCTCCCAGTCGAAGCGGCTTTGGGCCAGGCTCGCAACCGTCTGCTCCCGCGCCTGCTGCATCGAGGCGAAGTCGGCGAACGACCCCAGCCGATCCGCCTCCGCCTGCGCCACGGCCACCTGCGACTCGAGGCTCGACTTCTCGGCCTCGCTGTCGGAGATCTGGTTGCTCGTGAGCACGATGGCGGTGACCGCAAACAGGGCTGCGCCGAGCACTCCCACGACCACATAGCCGAGGGACCCGGTGCGCATCGGGGCCTTCTCGCCGCGGCGCTCCTCGGGGGGAATCAGGTTGACCGCGCGCACCGCTACTCCTCGAGCGCGAGGCCGAAGGCAAGTGTCAGCCGGGACGCCGCAGCTTCGTCGAGGTGGGCCAGGGCGAGCGGCCGGCCGAGCTCGAACCGGTGGCCGAGATCGCGCTGAAGACGCTCGGTGAACCCCGGGATCGTGGTCCCGGGGCCGCAGGCGACCACGTCCTCGATCGGCACGGCCCCCTCTTGCGCGGCGTAGAACTCCAGCGACAGGCGAAGCTCGTCCACCAGCCGCGCCGCGCCCTCGGCCAGCGAGTCGCGCGCCGCCGAGATCGTCTCGCCGTCGCCCTCGATCCCCTCGACCGGCCGCTCGAGGCCCACGTGGACCAGCCACTGCCGGGCGTGCTCGAGACTGAGCCGGCGTCGCTCGGCGAGCTTCTGAGCGATCCCCTCGACCCCGAACGGCGACACTCGGGTGAACAGGCAGGTCCCGCCGCGCGCGACCGCGAGGTTGGTGACGTCGCCGAGGTTGCAGTACAGCTTCGCAGAGGCCTCTTCCTGGCCCGCGGCGGCTGCCGAGCCGTCTCCCATGGGCTGGCCGCTGATCCGCTCCTCATACGAAGCAGAGCCATGTCCCGGGGCGTCGACGTAGTCGCCCGGCTCGACCGGGGAATGGGCCCCCCGGGCGAGGGCGCGAATCATTCCGAAGGCCGACAGGTCGATCCCGACCGGTCGCAGTGCGGCCCGGCGCAAGGCCTGCATCAGCCCGCCGAGCATGTCGCGCCGCGCCGCCACAGCGACCACGTCGACCTGCCGCTCGCCGTTCTCGCCCGTCGGATGCCCGACGACCTGCCAGTCCAGCACCGCCTGCTCGAGCGGCATCGGGATGTGGTCCTGGGCCTGAAAGCGGACCGCCGTCTCCAGCTCGCCGCGGTCCTCGATCAGCGGCAAGCGCAGCGTCCGTACCGCGACCCGCTGGCTTGCGAGGCCCACACGGACCGCCTTCGAGAGCTTGTTCGCGGAGAACAGCTCCTTCAGCGCATCCCCAAGCGCCTCGGGGTCGGAGACCTCACCCTCGCCGTACACACCGGGCTCGAGCGAGGCGATGCCGAACTTGGTGACTGCGGAATCACCGTTGGCGACGACTTCGGCGGCAGCAACGCTGCCTGCCTCCACGTCGAGACCCACTACTCCCCTGCTCTTAGTCTTCAAAAGGTTTCCCTGCTTCGGTAGAAGTCCCAGCCAACCTGCTACACGGACTAGATCGACCGCAGTCGGCGATCCCTTGAGACACCGAAATCACGCACGGACGCGCCGGGCTAGCCGCTAAGGAAGGTGCTCAGGTACCAGTCGACGATTGGATCGCCGAACCACAGGCCGGCGATGCCGCCGAGCGCCAGGAACGGCCCGAACGGGATCGCCTGCTTGCGGGCCGCGGCCCCCTTCCTGGTGATCATCGCAAGCCCCACGAGGGCCCCCGTGCCGAAGCCGATCAGCATCGCGGGCGCCACCGCCTGGCCGAGGTAGAGGCCCATCATCGCGGCCAGCTTCACGTCGCCCATCCCCATTCCGCGCGGATAGGCGAGCGCCACCAGAAGCAGGAAGCCACCGGCCCCCGCGGCGGCGAGCGCCCGCTCCGGGATGCTGGCTGGATCGGCGACCGCGACGATCACGATCCCGATCACCGCGCCGGCGGCGAGCACCGAATTGGGGATCACCCGCCGTTCGAGATCGGTGAGCGTCACCGTGACCAGCACCGCGCAGAGCGTCAGCCCGAGGGCGAGCTCGCCGACGTCGCCGGTGCCCAGGATCAGGACCGTGGCCGCGAACAGCGCGGCCATCGCCAGCTCGGTGAGCGGGTAGCGCGCCGAGATCCGCTGGCCGCAGTGGCGGCATCGACCTCTGAGCGCAAGCCAGGAGAGCACCGGGACGTTGTCGTACGCCGCGATCGTCGTCCCGCAGCTCGGACAGCGCGAGCGCCCGGCGACGATCGACTCGCCCCTCGGAACCCGGTGGGCGACCGCGGTCGCGAAGCTGCCGAGGATCAGGCCGGCGGGAAGGGCGAGGATTGCTGGCATGGTCAGTTCGATCTCGTCAGGTTCATTCGTTGCCTACGGGTCTTGAATCGGCTAACCCACGGCGAGGGTTGAGCGCCCCGTGGCCCCGGCCCTCGGGCGAGGCGCGACCGGCCGTGGGTCAGGGGAAGTCCAGCGTTTCGCGCTGGATGTGCCACGCGACCTGGACCGGGTCGAGGAAGTGGGGCGGCTCCAGGTAGCGCAGGCGGTCGTCGTAGTTGTAGTTCTTCGAGTAGCCGCTGACCGTCGAGGACCCGCTGAAGGTGCCGACAGGCCCGCGGAACTTCTGCGAGATCGCTCCGTTCACGGTCAACGTGCCCAGCGGGTTGCCGCAGTCGTAGTGGTCGACGATGAACGAGTGGAGGATCGACAGGATCGCGGCATCGATGTGCGGATTGCTGAGCGAACCGCTGCCGTTGCTGCCGTCGCAGTCTCCCTTGCTCGTCTCCGCCGAGTAGGGGTGATACACGCGCACGAAGTTGTTGGCGATCAGCCCGAGCATCCCGTTTCCGGAGGGCGAGCTGCACGACGCTCGACAGACGTTGCCGTCGATGATCACGTCGTTCTGGGCGGCGATCGTCACCTGGCCGGTGTAGGTGCCGTGCACGTAGACGTTGCCACAGGGCGACGAGCTCGGATAGGTGACGCTGAACGGCGAATAGCTCGCCGAGCACGACTGGGTGGTCGAGTTGCCGACGTAGACGACACCCTGCGGTGGAATCGGACGCGTCACCGTGCTCCCGCCGTTGGTGATCGTCAGGTTGGTGCCGCTCAGTGCGATTGTGGTCTGGCCCGTGTACTTGTAACCGTCGTTCTGGGCGAACGTGGCGAGCTTCTGGTTGTCGGGCGGCGGGGTCAGCACCGGCGAGTTGGTGAAGAACGTGCCCACGAAGCTGGGGCTCCCGGTGCAGCTGGAGCCCGAGTGGGGCACGCTCCCAGTCGAGTACCAGCCCTGTGGAGGCGAGCTCACCTCGATGCTGTCCGAGGGGTTGCGGCCGAAGACGGGGGTGCCGCAAGCCACCAGGGCGTCGTTGGTGTGGAGCGGGCCCCTGATCTGTTCCCCGTTGATGAACGAGATCACGTCGCAGTACTGCCCCCCCGAGTTGGGGATCGTGGCGTTCATTCGCCCCTGCTGAAAGGTCTTGATGCACTGCTGGTTGGCGCCGGCGATCACCGCCGAGCTCCCGTAAGTCACCGGGTCTGACGTCTCGAGCTGGGTGAAGTAGACGTAGTCGAGGAAGCTCGCCCGCTTGAACGTGGCGACGATCGACACGCTGACGTTCGCGCTGTACCCCGTCGAGCGAATGCGGAACGAGCCCGCCATCGGCCCTGTCGGCTCCAGCATGCTCGTGGTGGGGCTCGTCGTGCTGCAGGACGGCTGTCCCGTTGCGGGAATGAGCTCGATCGCGTAGCTCTCCTCGGTGGAGCCCGCCACCGACCGGCGGTTCGCGGTGGAACCCTGCAGGTTGACCGCGTGGGGAGAGGGAACCGCTGTGCACTTCGCCCAGTACCCCGTGTCGGTGGTGAGGTGGAAGGCGTAGTCCTGGATTCCCGCCTGCGCTGCGGCAAAGGCGCGCTTGTGGTCGAGATCGTTCTTGGTCAGGTGCAGATCGCCCTTGGTCGCGCCCAGCGCGGCGGCCGTCAGGATCGAGACCAGGAGCATCGCGCCCATGGCCACCGCCACGGTGGATCCCTCCTCCCCACGCAGGCGGCTCAGGCGCATGGCGGATTCACCTCGGTGGCTGCCTCGCTGGCCGGTGAGAGCCGCATGACCACGGTGTCGGAGACCGTCACCTCCGGGTGCTCGTCCCGTGCTGGATTGCTGCCCGGCGAGACCGAGAAGGAGACCGTGACCGCCACGGTGCGCGCCGCGTCCGGGGCGCTCAGCGGAGTCGGCAGGGCCGTCGGCGAGAGCTGTGCGCCCTGATAGGCGAAGTATTGGAACAGGGGCACGCTGGAGGGCGGGCTTCCGATCGAGGCCGGGCCCACACCCGTGGCGAGCTGCCTGGTTGTCGACGGGGTGCTGGCGAAGGTCCAGCTCGGCGCGGAGCCCCCCGTGGCCGGAAAGGCCCGCTCCGTGAGCGTGCCATCGCTGAGGGTCACGACGCGCTGAACCGGGGTCGGGCTCACGGCGGAGCCCGTCTGCGTCAGGAAGATCAGTGTGTTGCCGTCGCTCTGGTAGCCGTTGCTGGACGCCACGACCGGCAGGACGTTGGGCGCCACGCAGGTCGAGTGGAGCCCGTCGATGAGGTACTGGCGGGCAACTCGCGCCTTCTGGTCTGCCTCAACCCGGCTGGCCACGCGGGCGGTGCCCCGCGTGGTCATGTCGATCAGGCCCAGGATGGCGAACATCGTCACGAGCGAGATGGCCATCGCCACCATCAGCTCAACCAGCGTGAAGCCGCGCTCGTCCCTCATGTCGGACACGCGCCGGAGACCCAGCCGTTGCTCCCGACGCTGGTCCCGAGGTAGAAGGTGGAGAGCGTTGTGCCGTTGGTCATGTCCTTGACGCTGACGTTGGTCACCGTCTTGTGCTTGCTCGAGTTGCCCACGCACACGTCGTAATTGCTGTACGGCAGCCCGGGGTCGCCCAGGGTGCCCTGCGAGTTGGTGGTGAAGGTTCGCTTGAACCCGGTCGTGGGATCGTCGGGACAGTTGAGATCCGCGATCCTCACCGTGGCGCCGGAGACCAGGGATCCCTGGTTGAACACGCTCGTGCCGCTCCGCACGGTGATGAACAGCGCCGGGAGCTGGATGGTCGCCGGTGCGCTGCCGCCGGCCGGGACGGTGACGTCGGCGATCGCCTGCGGGACCGGCGGTGGCTCGTCGTCAGCCGGATTGGGGTTGTCGCCCTCGCAGGTCCCGGCGTAGACCGCGTCGGGGGTGGTGAAGGGAAACAGGGGGGCCGCCGTGATCGTTGTCGCCTGGGTGCCGGGCGTGCCGAAGGCCTTGGGCGTCGTCATCCCGGTGTTGAAGACAATGATCGAGTCGGCCTTGGACGCGACCAGGCTCCCCCCGACCCTGGTCGTGAACGTGACCGGGACCGACCCCGGGTCGGCGTACTGGAGCACCACCGTGTTGGTGCTCTCACCGATGACGCTGGTGGGATGGTTGTCGGGGGGGTTGCCGTCGCGGTCCACCAGCCCGGCGGCCACCCCCGACACGGAGAGCGTGTAGTCGCCGACCGGGAGGTTGCCGAAGATGACGCAGCCGGTGCTCCCAGTCGTGCCGCTGAACGATCCCGCGCCGCTCCCCGAGACGCCGACGTTCGGGATGCCGTTGCCCTGTGCGTCGTCGACCTCGATCGCGAGCGCACCACGGTTGGGCGTAATCGCGCCGCTCGGCGGCGAGACGATGCTCTCGGTGACCACCGCGGGTCGGCTGCCCATGCTCGGCCAGCTGACGGTCGAGGTGATCCTGATGTAGTCGGCGGATGCGGTTCCCTCGTCGCAGCTCGCCGTGCCCGTGCTGTCGGTCACGTAGTCGCCCCTGGAGACCACCGTGTAGGCCGATCCGTCTTGGGTCACGGTCTGCGTCTGGTTGAGGTTGGCGAGGTCGGAGATCCGCATCGATCGCATCCGCGCCTGGTCTGCCTCGGCCACGCCGTGGGCCTGCGCGCGGTGGCGCTCCTCGGCCGTGGAGCGATTGGCGGCGTCGATCGCGCCGAGCGCCCCGAGGGACACGAGCACGACCAGGATCGTGCCGACCAGCACCTCGATGATGCTGATCCCTGCCTGCTCGCTCACGAATCTGCAGTCTCGTTTCTGCATCCCCCACCTGACCGGCGCGCGGTCTCCCCTCTCTTGATCGGCGGGGGACCGCCGAACCTGAGCCCGGCGCGCGTGGGCTTGGACGAAGCGTCTCACCGCTACCCGCCCCATCGACCGCCCGCCGGGCACCCGTCTTCGCCGTCGGGGGCGCAGGTCAGCTCGACGGTGCCCCCCGCGTGCCGCGTGACGCTGAACGTGTTCGGCCTCTTGGCCGAGTTGACCGTCACCACGTAGCTGTTGCCGGCGTTGTCGCCGGGGCCGGTGGCCGGCGACGGATCCTCGAGGTCGGCGCCGTTGAGCGTTGACTCGATCTCCTCGAGGTCGGCCGCGGTCACCGTGGCGCTCTCGTAGCTGCCGCCGTGATCGGTCGCGTACGCCTCGATCGCCACTTGGGCCGTACGCACCGCGACCTTCGCGGATGCGTCGCGAGCCTTGGCACTCTGCTCGAACAGGGCCGGGATCACGAGCGCCACGAGCAAGGCCATGGTCACCAGCGCGAGCACCAGCACGACCACGATCTCGACCAACGTGAACCCGCCCCCCGTGGAGGCTTGCGGAGCGTCGTGCATGTGGCCCTTCATCGCCTCTCGGTGATGCGAAGGGCGGGCCCGTGGGCCCGCCCTTCGCTCCAGGTCCGGCCTAGCGCCGGGTGCCAGCCAGAGGGCTAGCCCCAGTCGCCGTGCCCGTCACCGTCGTCGTCGGTGGGACAACCCGCGTCGCCGTCCGTCTCGCAGGACAGCTCGACCGTGCCGTTCGCGGCACGAGCGATGTCGAACGTGTTGCCGGTATCCGACGTCACCCGAACCGTGTAGGTGTCGGCGGTCGGCGCAACGGGAACCGACAGCGCCGCGCCATTCAGCGTCTCTTCGATGTTCTGCAGGTTCGCCACGGTGACGCCACCTGCGCCGTTGTACGCGCCTTGGTTGTCGGTCGCGATCGTCTCGGCGGCCGTCTCGGCGGTCCTCACTGCCTCCTTGGCGGAAGCGTCGCGTGCCTTGTCCCTCTGGTTGAAGAACGCGGGAATCGCGATCGCCGCCAGGAGTCCCAGAATGAGCATGACGACCAGGAGCTCGACCAGTGTGAAACCGGACTCGTCCCGCGCCATCCTCTGCCGCAGCTTGAGGAGCATGTGTTCCCCCTTGTCCTTTCCTTATCCCTGCCAGAGCCCCCGACCGCAAGCCAGTCCGGTGTCTGTGACCCGGCGGCAACCCGGCTGACTCCATTTGCAGTGAAGCCCCGTGGCTTTGCGTCCCCGCCTCGCGACGGGTTTGCCTTTATGCGCCAGAGCACTGGCCCTTACGTTCCCCTTACTCGGTCTCTGGTAGCTGGACCTTGAGTTGTGTAGGGGAGACATCCGTCCAGCTAGGGGCTGGCACCTAGCCGGACCGAACGTCCCGCACCGCGGACCAGTGTGGTGTGGTCCGGGACGTTGGGCCGCGGGTGGGGAGCGCTAGCGGATCTTGTCGTAGAGGCTGAAGATCGGCAGGTACATCGAGATCACGATGAACCCGACCACGCTGCCGACGACCATGATCATCACCGGCTCGATCAACGCGGTAAGCGACTTGATCTTGGCGTCCACCTCGGTCTCATAGAAGTCGGCGATCTTGCCAAGCATCGTCTCGAGCTGACCCGACTCCTCCCCAACCGAGACCATGTGCTCGACCATCGGCGGGAAGATCTCGTGCTCGCCGATTGGATGCGCGATCGTGCCGCCGCGCTTGACGGAGGCGTAGACGTCGTCCATCGCCTGCGTGATCACCGTGTTGCCCGAGGTCTCTCCGGCGATCTCGATCGCCTGCAGGATCGGGACGCCGGACGAGATCATTCCCGAGAAGGTGCGCGACCAGCGCGCCAGCGCCACCTTCTGGACCACGTCCCCGACCCGCGGGATCCGAAGCTTGAAGCGGTCCCACTGGTGACGCCCGCGGTCCGTCTTCTTCCAGCGCAGGAACCCATAGATCGCCGCCCCGATCGCGGGAACCAACAGGTACCACTTGTGGGTGAGGAAGTCCGACGCGGCGACCGTGATCTGGGTCATCAGCGGCAGGCTGGTGTCCTCTGCCGGGTAGTCGGCCTTGATCTCGTCGAAGATCCCGATGAACACCGGGACGATCACCGCGACCACGACGATCATCACGGCCAGGGCCAGGCCAAAGACGACGGCCGGATAGGTCATCGCCGAGCGGACCTGGCGGTGCAGCGCGTCCAGGCGCTCGAGCTGGTAGGCGACCCGGTCGAGCGCGTCCTCGAGGCGTCCCGAATCCTCGCCGGCACGCACCACGGCGCGGTAGAGCGGGTCGAACACCCCCGGCTGCGACTCCATCGCCTGGGCCACCGAGCTGCCCGCCTCGACGTCCTCGCGCACGCCGACGATCGCCTTCTTCAGCATCTCGTCCTCGGTCTGCGCCTCCAGCGTGTACAGGGAACGCAGCATCGGCATCCCCGCGGCGACCAGGGTCGCGAACTGTCGCGAGAAGATCGCAATCGCTCGCAGGTTGACGCTCTTGAAGCGCTGGAAGATGCTCTCGAGCTTCAGCGCCTCGCGCTTCTCGGAGACGTCGAGGACGATCAGGCCCCGCTGGCGAAGCTGCTCGGACACCGCCGTCTTCGACGAGGCCTCCATCTCCCCGCGGGCAGGAACGCCGGCGAGGTCTACAGCACGGAACGCAAACGCGCCCATCTCCCCCCCACCCCCTTCACCTACGCCGCGGCCGCCGGGACGCGGGTCACGGGCGCGCCCATCAGCAGGCGCTTCAGCTCCTCGGGCACCGAGGCTCGCTGCTCCGCCAGCGAGCGCGTGATCTTGCCCCGCCGCACCAGCTGGGCGAGGTGGGAGTCCATCGTCTGCATCCCAGTCGAGCCCGAGGTCTGGAGCGCCGAGTAGATCTGGTGGGTCTTGCCCTCGCGGATCAGGTTGCGGATCGCGGGGGTCGGCACCAGCACCTCGCAGGCGACGATCCGGGCGGAGCCGTCCGCCGTCGGCAGGAGCTGCTGGGTGACGATCCCCTGAAGCGCGATCGAGAGCTGCATCCGCACCTGGTGCTGCTGCTGGCCCGGGAACACATCGATGATCCTGTCGACGGTTTGGGCCGTCGACTGCGTGTGCAGGGTGGCGAACACCAGGTGGCCGGTCTCGGCCGCGGTCAGCGCGGTCGAGATCGTCTCCAGGTCGCGCATCTCGCCGACCAGGATCACGTCGGGGTCCTCGCGCAGGGCCGCCTTCAGCGCGGTCGCGAAGTCCTGCGCATCTGCGCCGATCTCGCGCTGGTTGACGATGCACTTCTTGTGCTGGTGCAGGAACTCGATCGGGTCCTCGATCGTCAGGATGTGCTCCTCACGCGACTCGTTGATCAGGTCGACCATCGAGGCGAGCGTGGTCGACTTCCCCGAGCCGGTCGGCCCGGTGACCAGCACGAAGCCGCGCGGCTTTCGCGTGAACTCCTCGAGCACCAGTGGCAGGTCGAGTGACTCGAGACTCTGGATCCCGTGCGGGATGTGGCGGAAGGCAGCCGAGATCGAGCCGCGCTGGAAGAAGCAGTTGACGCGGAACCGGGCCACTCCCGGGATCGAGTAGGCGAGATCGAGCTGCTGCTGGTTCTCGAACTTCTTTCGCTGGGAGTCGTTGAGGATCGAGTAGACGATGTCCCGGGTCTCCTGGGGGCTGAGCGGTGGGTGGTCGTCCATCGGGACGATCCGCCCACGCACCCGCATCGCGGGCGCAAACCCGGGCGACAGGTGCACGTCGGAGGCGCGCACCTGGACCATCTTGGTGAGTACGGCGGCGAAGTCGACGTTCATCGACTGGTTAGATCGTCGGACCCGCCGCCATGCTTTAGCCGCGGAGCACGACGCGGACGAGGTTGGCCCAGCGTTCGGCCGGCGGCTATCGCCGCGTCTAGCTCAGCAGGACAGCCGATTCACCGAGTAGCGGGGCAACCGCATGGAGCCTTCGGTCTCGACCGTCCGGTGGCTGAGCTCGCCGGCATGACCCGTGATCCGGGCGCCCGGTCGCGTCCAGATCGAGTCGAGGACACCGTCGCAGGCCGATCCTCCGGCCAGCCGGACGCGACGGCGGCGGTCGGTGAGGTTGAGGAGCAGGGCACCCCTGCCCTCGACCTCCACCGCTCGCACGGCGGCGAAGCGAGTGCCGTCGATACGGGGGGCGTGGCGCACGGTCAGCCGACGCACACGGGACGCGTCCGACAGCAACGGATGAATCTGCCCGAGCGCCCTCCCGGTCGCGGTCGGCGCGAAGGGCACGGTGCTCGTCTGGTCGCCGAACGCGTCCGCGCTGGGAAACAGCGCCGCGAACGGATTGCGGTAGATCAGCGCGTGAAGGTCCTCTTGGCGCACCCGAGGCTCGGCGAGGAGCCCCAGCAGGTACTCGGCGTTCGTGAGGCCGTTCGCCCAGGTCCCGCGAAGCGAGGATCCGTGCCATACGTTCCACTCGGTCACCCAGGCCGCGACCCCGTTCGGCAGCTTGCCAATCGCTGCTGAGCGAAGCACCGAGAGCCGGCGGAGCGGAGCGGCGAGGACCTTCGACAGCCTCGCGGGCGACAGGCGCCCACGCGGTGGATCCCAGTAGGTGTGAAAGGTGAGCGCGTCCTCGCCGCGAAGCGTGCTGAGCATCCTCCGGTCCCAGTGCCGGCGGCGGGCGTCCCGCGACCACGACCGGGGTCCGCCGAATCCGACCGCCGCCACTCGGGCATGTGGAAACTCGTCTTTGATCGCATCGATCCAGCGCGTGGCCTTGCGCCCGTAGGCGCTGGCGCTGGGAATCGCCCGGTCGATGAGCGGTTCGTGAAAGTAGAGCTCGTTGCCAAGCTCGACCCAGCGGATCGGCATGCCGAGCTCCCGCGCCCGGCGCAGCATTTCCAGCTGGTGCGAGAGGTGCGAGGTGACGAGGTTCAGATCGAACACCGGGATCGCATTCGCACCCTGCACCAGCCGCGCCCAGTCGGACATGTAGATGGGGCTCATGCGCGAGCGGGCGCGCCGGTACCCGCGCGGGACGCCATGACGATCGTAGAACTTGCCCGTCCGCCAGTTCCAGTAGTTGGCGGTTCTGCCGCCGAACACGCGGATCGCCCCCGGGCCCAGTCCGGCGGCCGCCTGACGAAGCTCGGGGGTGAGCGCCAGCCAGGAGTTCTTTCGAAACGGTGCGTTGAACCCGGCGAAGGCCGCCGAGATCGAGTGAAGGCGGTCCGCGGGCCGAGCGGTGAGCGGTCGCGACCCGGACGCTGGCCGTCGTGCCCTGCGACGCAAAGGCGCCGCCCAGGAGCGCGATCCCAATCGAGACGGCGATCAGGGGACGAGACCGACGCATGGTCGTGTTAGCAGGAGAGGCGGTTGACGGAATAGGGAGGCAGCGGGAGGCCCCCGTGGATCTGGAGCGTTCGGCGATGAAGCTCCCCGGGTTTGCCCGTAATCCGAGCGGCCGGCCACGCCCACACCGAGTCCAAGGTCGCTCCGCAGGCAGGCCCTCCGGCCAGCCGGACACGGCGCTCCCGCCCGGTGAGGTTGAGCAGCAGGGCACCGCGGCCCTTCACCCCCACCGCCCGGATGGCGGCAAGGCGGGTCCCGCGGAGGCGCGGAGCGTGCCGTACGGTGAGCTGGCGTACGCGCGCGCCACCGGAGATCAACGGGTAGAGCTCGCCGAAGGCGGCACCCACCGCAGTGCGCGCGAACCGAATGGTGCTCGGGTTGCCCCCGAAGGCCTGCGCGTTCGCGAACAGGGCGCCCCCTGGCGCGTGCAAGATCAGGGCGTGGAGGTCCTGCTGGCGCACCCGGGGCTCTGTGAGCAGCCCGAGCACGTACTCGGCGTCGGAGAGGCCGTGTGCCCACGTGCCACGCATGACGCGGTTGGGGCGGACGGTCCACTCCGTCAGCCACGCTTCGACCCCCCGTGGCAGCGGACGAATCCCCTTCGAGTGGAGGTCGGCGACCCGGCGGATCGGCGCCGCGAAGATCTCCGCCAGGGCCTTGCGGGAAAGACGTCGTGGCGAGCTGGTCCAGTACGTGTGCAGGGTGAGCGCGTCCTCGCCGCGGAGGGTCTTGAGCAGCTTGCGGTTCCAGCCGCGTTGCCGTTTGTGGCGGGACGCGGGGGACGCCCGTCCCACCGCCGCGACCCGGGCCTTGGGGAAGTTGCGCTTGATGGCGCGGATCCAGCGGGTGGCCGCGCGCCCGTAAGCCTGCGGTGTGGGAAACCTGCGCACGAAGACCCGCGTGTCGAGGTAGATCTCGTTGCCGAGCTCGATCCGGCGAATCGGCATGCCGAGGTCGGCGGCGGCGCGCAGCATGGCGAGCTGATCGGAGAGGCTCGAGGTGACGACGTTCAGGTCGAAGACCGGGTCCGTGTTCGTCTGGTCGACCAGCTCGGCCCAGTCGGAGAGGAGGACGGGCGTCATCGTGTGGCTGTTGGCCCGAAGGCTGGGCGGGACCCCGGCTTTGTCGTAGAACTTGCCCGTCCGCCAGTTCCAGTAGTTGGCGGTGCTGCCTCCGAAGACGCGAAGGGCCCCCGCGCGCAGGTTGGCAGCGGCCTGCCGAAGCGCCGGGCTGTGTGCCTGCCAGGAGTTGCCCCAAAACGGGGCATTGAATCCGGCGTAGGCCGCCGGGATCGGGTGGTAGCGCTCCGCAGGCCGCGCCGTGAGCGGCATGGCGTCGGAGCCGGCCGCCACCCCCGATGACGCGTAGGCGCCCGCGAGCGTGATCGCGACCAAGACGACGGTTAGCGGGCGAGATCGGGACATTGGCGTTTCGTCTCCTCCCCCCACCGGCTCGATTGGCGAGCCGGCTTCCCCGGGGTTCGAAACGTGGCGCGGGATGTTACGTCGAAAGCCGGCGACGTGGGGAGGCAGCCACCGCTCGACCCGAGGTTACCCCGGAGCGAGCCGGCGCCATAGGCGCTAGGTCGAGATCCGGGCGACTTCCGCGATCGAGGTGACGCCGGCACGAACCTTTTGCAGCCCATGCTCGCGCAAGGTCAGCATCCCCTGCTCGCGGGCGATTGCCGCGATCTCGGCCTCAGCGGCGCCGGCGACCGTGAGCTCCTTGATCTCCTCCGTCATCGACATCACCGAGAAGAGGCCGATCCGGGCCTTGTAGCCGCTGCGGTTGCAGCGGGGGCAGCCGACCGGCTCGTAGGCCTCCAGGTCGGTGCCGATTCGAAAGCCCGCCTCGAGCAGCGCCTCGCAGGGGACCATCGTGCGCTTCTTGCAATAGATGCAGAGCTGGCGCGCCAGGCGCTGCGCGACCACGCACTCGACCGCCGACGCGGTCAGGAAGCTCTCGATCCCCATCTTCGCCAGGCGCGCCACCGCCCCGGGTGCATCGTTGGTGTGCAGCGTGGTCAGCACCATGTGGCCGGTGAGCGCCGCCTCGATCGCAATCCGCGCCGTCTCGCCGTCGCGAACCTCGCCGACCATGATCACGTCAGGGTCGGCGCGCAGGATCGAGCGCAGGCCGGTGGCGAAGTCGAGCCCCGCCTTGCGGTTGACGTTGAGCTGGTTGATGCCCGAGAGCCGGTACTCCACTGGGTCCTCGATCGTGACGATGTTGCGCTCCACGGCGTTCAACTCCTGGAGCGTCGCGTACAGCGACGTCGACTTGCCGGACCCGGTCGGCCCGGTGACCAAAACCGCCCCGTAGGGCCGCCGGAAGGCGTGCTCGTACCGCTCCCGCGCCTCGCCGTCGAGGCCCAGCTCGTCGAGCGTCCGCAGCGCCTGGTCCTTGTCCAGAATGCGAATCGAGCAACCCTCGCCTCGCTGGGTGGGCAGCGTGGTCACGCGCAGGTCGATCTTGCGATCCTCGACGGTGACGCTCACACGGCCGTCCTGGGGCACCCGCTTCTCGGCGATGTCCATGTCGGCCATCAGCTTCACCCGCGAGACGACGCCGGAGATCATCCGCTTCGGCACCCGGGCCGTCTCGTACAGCACACCGTCGACCCGGAAGCGAACCCGCATTTCGCTCTCGTCGGTCTCGAAGTGGATGTCCGAGGCACCCTCGTTGACCGCCTGCGCGAGTACCGAGTAGACCAGCTTGATCACCGGCGCGTCGTCGGCCGACTCGCGCAGTTCCGTGACCTCTGCCGCTCCCTCGAGCTCCTCCTCCTCGACCGCCTCCGAGACCGCGCTCTCGAGCGTGTTCATGCGCCCGATCAGGGCCTCGATGTCGTCCTCGGCGCCAACGGCAACCCGGCAGTGAAGCCCGGTCATCATCTGGATGTCGTCGACCGCCAGTACGTTTGCCGGGTCGGACATGGCCAGCAGCAGCGTCTCGGAGTCGGCGTAGCCGACCGGGAGCGCCGCGTAGCGGCGAGCGGCTGCGATCGGGATCAGGTTGGCCGCTCCTGTGTCGACCTTGTAGACGTTCAGGTCGATGTGGTCCAGCCCGTAGCGCTCGGCGATCGCCCGCGACAGCTGTTCGCTGTTGATGATGTTGCGCTCGCGCAGCAACACCTCCGGGGACCTACCGGCGCCTCGAGCCTCGTCGATCACCTCGTCGACCCGCTCACGAGTCGCGTAGCCGAGCTCCACGATCACGTCGGTGACGAACACCCCCGAGTGGCCGCGCCGCATCGGCCCGGTGATGCCGTCGTCGACCGCGTCGGTGCTCCCGTAATCGAGATCGCGGGCCGTCGCCTCGCCTGGCGAGGGGACGGGTGTCAGATGTCCGGGGCGCTTGAAGATTCCCATGTGGCTCTCGCGGCCCGCCTCATCGTCTCGATCGGGGGGTCCTGCCCGGTCCAGATGCGAAGCGACGCCGCCCCCTGGCGAACCAGCACCTCGAGCCCATCGACGACGGCGGCTCCCCGCTCCTTGGCGGCGCGAGTGAGCTCCGTTGGGGCGGGCCCGTAGGCAAGGTCCACCACTAGCTGTGTCTCGTCAATCGCATCGGCACGGATATCCAGCGCCTTTAGGTCCGAGCCGGGCTCTGCGGACCCGGATGTGGCCATGCCGACGCTGGTGGCGTTGACGAGCAGGTCGAGGCCGCCGGCCGCGAGCACCTCGTGGGGCGCGCCGACGACCGACCCCCCGAGCTCACGCGCGATGCTCTCGGCACGCTCCGTGGTGCGGTTCCAGATCGACACCTGGGCGCCGTTCGTGACCAGGGCCCAGACCACCGCCCGGGCCGCGCCGCCGGCACCGAGGACCAGGGCGCGCCTGCCCGCCGGCGGCGCGGGGAGCGCATCCAGGAAGCCCGTCGCGTCGGTGTTCTCGGCGGCGATCCGCCCGCCGCGGAAGCTGAGCGTGTTCGCGGCGCCGATCGCCCGGGCGGCCTCGGAGGCCTCGTCGGCCAGCTCGAGCGCCGCGACCTTGTGCGGGACGGTGACGTTGGCGCCCACGAACCCCTCGTCCTCCATCCCGCGCACCCGCGACCGAAACCGGGCGGGCGCGACGTCGATCGCCTCGTACGACCACTCCCCGGCGAGTCCCAGCTCGGCCAGCGCGGCGGCGTGCATGGCCGGCGAGCGCGAGTGCGAGATCGGCTGGCCCAGGACGGCAAGCCGCCTCCGGCTCACGGGCAGTCGGACGGCGTTGGCGCGTTGCCCCCGTTCGCGGCGCGGGCCTCGTCGTAGGCTGCCTTGGCCCGGTTGAACTCGGCCGAGGTGGTGGCGAAGGTGTGCTCGCCGCAGGTGTTTGGCTTGACCACGTAGTAGAGGTAGGGATCCCGCGCGGGATGTGCCGCCGCCTCGATTGAGGCCAGGCCCGGATTGCCGATCGGGCTCGGCGGCAGCCCCGAGTTCGTGTAGGTGTTGTACGGGGAGTCCACCTCGAGCTCGGACGGGCTGATCGGCTTGGTGAAGTTGCCCGTCGCGTAGCGAATCGTGGCGTCGATCTGGAGCGGCATCCCGGCGTGAAGGCGGTTGTAGATCACGGCGGCGACCAGCTTGCGCTCCTTCGGCACCTGGACCTCGCGCTCGATCATGGAGCCGATGATGAGGACGTCGTAGGTGGTCAGGTTCTTCGACCGCGCGTAGCCCATGTCCACCTGGGAGATGTTCTGCTTGAACGCGGCCAGCTGGCGGGCCACCAGATCGTCGACGGTGGGGCGGCGAGGCAGCTCGTAGGTCGCCGGGAACAGAAAGCCCTCGAGGCTGTTGGGGCTCTCGACGCCGTACCTGGCGGGGTCAAAGCCCTTGAAGCCCTGGCTTGCCTTCAGGTAGTCGCCGCGCAGCCCTGCTTCCTCGGTGATCGCGGCGACCTCCTCGCGGTCGTAGCCCTCGGGCAGGGTGATCGTCTTCACCGGCTTGGCCTGAGTTGCGACCTTGGCCTCGCCGCCATCGTTGAAGTGGCGGATCGCCACCCCGATCAGCACCACGGCCACGGCCGCCACCGCCAGGGCACCCAGAGCCAGCAGCCGCCGCCGCCAGTGGGCATCCTTGGGCGGGCCGGGCCGGCGAGGTGGCGGTGGCGACGGTGGCGACGTTCCCGAGACCGGTGGAGGCGGCGGCGAATCGGCCCGGGCGAGCAGGTCCTTGACGCGGTCCCCGACGGCAGCCCGGGTGGGGCGGCTGGGCGCGCCGCCCTCCCGCCTTCGGGCCTCGCGCTCGGCACGGCGGCGCTCCCGCTCGCTGGCGGCCTCGTCCTCCGCATAAGGGTCTTCCCACTGCATCACTCCGACGACTCCTCGGCTTCGCCTGCGGAGTCGCCGGGTCCGGGCTCCAGCGGGGCGGCAGGTTCGGCCGCTGGATCCGCGACTTCGTCGCTGGCCCCAGCGCGCGCCTGCAGGTACGACTCCAGCAGGTGGGCGGCCGCAAGCGCATCGGCAGGGGCAGTCGCACCGGCGCGCGCTGAGCGGTCCGCCAGCCGTGTGGTCAATCGCTCGTCGTAGGTCTCCACCGGCACTTCGAGGATCAGGGCGAGAGCGTCGCAAAACGCTCGCGCCTCGGTTGCCTGCGGTCCCTCGGCCCCGCTGAGCGATACGGGCAGTCCCACGATCACGAGCTCTGCCCGGTGCTCGGCGGCCAGCTCCGCGACCCGGCGCGGGTCCGGCGGCTCGATCACCCCCAGGGGACGCGCGATCGTGCCAGTGGGATCCGAGATCGCAGAGCCGGCGCGGGCGGACCCGTGGTCGATGGCCAGCACCCGCATCCGATTGAAGCCTAGGCCCCGAGGCCGCGCTTGATCGCTTCGCGGGCCACCTGCAGCGCCTCCTCCAGGCGGCTGGGATCCCTTCCCCCCGCCTGAGCCACGCTGTCGCGGCCCCCTCCTCCGCCGCCAACCACCGCCGCCGCCTCCTGGACCACGTCGGCCGCCGAAAGCCCACGCTTGACGGCGCTGTCGGTGAAGCTGGCGACCAGGGCCACCTTGCCATCCTCGGTCCCGCCCAGGACGACGGCCGCGTCGCCCAGCCGCGCCTTGACGCGATCCGCGAGATCCAGCAGGGCGCCTTGATCGGCCCCCTCGCCTCGACTGACAACGATCCTGACCCCGGCGACCTCCTCGCCCTCGTCGCCGAGCCTGTCCGCCTGCTCGCCAGCCCGGTGGGCATCGAGCTCGGCCTTGACCCGTTCCAGCTCCGCCAGCCGTTGGGCAGCGCGCTGCGCCGCGCTCAGCGGGTCACGGGCCGAACCCAGCAGCGCGCCCGCCTCCTCCAGCGCAGCGCTGCGCTCGCGGAACCAGTCGATCGCCGCGGGGCCCGTCAGCGCCTCGACGCGGCGCACGTTGGCGGCGCTGGAGCCCTCGGAGGCGATCGCGAAGATCCCCACCTCCGCCGTGTTGGCGACGTGGGTACCTCCGCAGAGCTCGCGCGAGACACCGTCGACCTCGATCACCCGCACCCAATCGCCGTACTTCTCGCCGAACAGCGCGATCGCGCCGAGCGCCTCCGCCTCGGCGCGATCCATGTACAGAGCGCGCACCGGCCGACTTGCCTTGATCCAGTCGATCACCAGGTCCTCGACCGCGCCCAGCTCGTCGGCGGTGAGCGGCGCGCCGTGCGTGAAGTCGAACCGCAGCTTGTCGGGTCGCACGGCCGAGCCGGCCTGACGGACATGCGTGCCCAGCCGCTCGCGGAGGGCCGCGTGCAGGAGGTGAGTGGCGGTGTGATTTCTCATCGTCGCGTGGCGAGTGGCGTGATCGACCTGCGCCTCGACGCGGCCGCCCGGCTCAGGCGCTGGGCCCTCGAGCCGGATCACCTGGTCGTCCCCCACGCGATACACGTCCGCCACCGAGGTTCGCAGCCCGTCCCAGCCGATCAGGCCCGAGTCGGCAACTTGGCCGCCGCCCTCGGGATAGAAGGGGCTCTCCTCCAGCTTCACCAGTGCCGCCGGCGCTCCGTTCCGGGCCAGCTCCTCGGCGGCGATCACGGCCGTCTCCGCCTCGAGCGTCTCGTAGCCGACGAACGTGGATGGCGGGGCGGCCGAGGCGAACGAGATCACCGCCTGGTGGCGGTCGGGCACCGCGGGCTCGGCGCCGGTTCGGGCTCGCACCCGCTGCTTCTCCATCAGCGCCTCGAAGCCCGAGTCGTCCACGGACAGCCCCTGCTCGGCCAGCAGCTCCTTGGTCAGGTCATAGGGGAAGCCGTAGGTGTCGTGGAGCTTGAAGGCATCGGCGGCGTCGATCCACGACGTGCCCTGCTCCTCGGCCTCGGCGACCAGCTGCGCCAACAGCGCCGTGCCACGATCGAGCGTGTGCCCGAACGCCGTCTCCTCGTCCCCCACCCACCGCAGGATCGTCTGGCGGTGCTCTGCGAGCTCCGGATAGGCGTCGGCCATGAGCTCGATCGTCAGCTCGGCGAACCTGGCCAGCCACGGCGACTCGAGCTCCAGGGTCCGACCCTGCTGGATCGCGCGTCGCATCACCCGCCGCAACACGTAACCGCGCTCCTCGTTGGAGGGAACCACCCCGTCTGCGATCAGGAAGGTCATCCCCCGGGAGTGGTCGGCGATGATCCGCATCGCCCGCGTGGTCGCCTGGTCATCGCCATAGGTACGGCCCGAGAGCTCCTCGGCAAGGTCGATCAGCGGCCGGAGGGCGTCGGTCTCGAATACCGACCCGACCCCCTGCAGGATCGCCGCCATCCGCTCCAGGCCCATCCCGGTGTCGATGTTGTTCTTGGGCAGCGGCGTCAGCGTGCCGTCCTCGTGCAGCTCGTAGCTCATGAAGACGTGGTTCCAGTACTCGAGGAACCGATCGGTGTCGTCGCCTGGCCGCTCGTGGGCATCGCCGAACTCGAGCCCGCGGTCCACGTGCATCTCCGAGGAGGGGCCGCAGGGTCCGGTCAACCCGGCCTGCCAGAAGTTCTCCGAGCGCGGCAGCGGCACGATCCGCTCCTCCGGTATTCCGCGCGCCTTCCAGATCTCGATCGCCTCCTGATCCGGGCCCAGGCCCAGCTCCTCGTCACCGCCGAACACCGACACCCAGATCCGCTCGGCATCGAGGCCGAAGACGTCGACCGAGAGCTCGAGCCCCCAGGCGATCGACTCATCCTTGAAGTAGTCCCCGAAGCTCCAGTTCCCGAGCATCTCGAAGAAGGTCAGGTGGCGGCGAGTGTTGCCCACCTCCTCGATGTCCGGCGTGCGGAAGCACTTCTGGCACGAGGCGACGCGGTCGCGCGGCGGTGCCTGGTCGCCGCGAAAGTAGGGCTTGAAGGGCTGCATCCCGGCGATCGTCAGCAGGGTCGAGGTGTCGTCGCGAGCCGGGATCAGCGAGGCCGAGGGCATGCGCAGGTGCCCCCGCTCCTCGAAAAAGGACAGATACGCCTCGCGGAGCTCGCTGGACTTCACGGTATTTCGCAGTCTAGGCGGAGATCGTCGCGTGCCCGACGACCAATTCGCCGTCCATCAGGCACGCGGTCTGGCCGGGGGCGACCCCGAAGGCGGGCTCGGCCAGGCCCAGCCACAGTTCTGGATGGCGGCCGGCAGCCGCCTCGACCCTGCAGCCGATCGGGCGCGAGCGGTAACGCAGCTTGACGCCGTCGACGCGGTCACCATCGCGAAGCAGCACCGCGTCGCGTACGCGCACCCGCGTGGTCGCCAGCTCCTCGTGCGAGCCGACCACGACGCGATTTTCGACCGCGTCGGTTGCCAGGACGTACAGCGGCTCGCCGGCGGCCACCCCCAACCCGCGGCGCTGGCCCACGGTGAAGTTGTGGTGGCCGCGGTGACGTCCCAGGACCCTGCCCGAGCCGTCGACGACCTCCCCCGCCCGCTCACGCAGGCGCGTGTGCCGCGCCAGGAATGAGCGCTTGCCCTCGCCGGCGAGGAAGCAGAGGTCCTGGCTTTCGCGCTTGGCGGCCACGGGGAGGCCCGCCTCGCCCGCGAGCTCGCGCACCTGGGGCTTGGTCAGATCGGCGAGTGGGAAGCGGAGCGCGGCAAGCGAGGAGGGCCGCAGCGCCGAGAGCATGTACGTCTGGTCCTTGGCGGCGTCAGCCGGCGCGGCCAGCAGCGGGCCCGCGCCATCGTCCACGATACGGGCGTAGTGGCCGGTGGCCAGCGCCGACGCCCCCAGCCGTCGCGCCAGGGCGAGCATCGCGTCGATCCGCACCTCCCCGTTGCAGACCACGCACGGGTTCGGCGTCCGCCCGGCCTCGTGGCCGCGCAGGAAGCCCTCCACCACGGTGGCCCGGAAGGCGTCCTCGAGGTCCAACGTCACGTGTGGAAGCCCAAGGCCGTGGGCGAGCGCGCGAGCGCCGACCACCGCCTCCGGCGAGCAGCAGCTTCGCGCGCCATCCGTGTGGCGGTCAGCCCACAGCTTCAGGGTCACCGCGACCACCTCTGCGCCGCGCCGGCGCTCGAGCAGCGCCGCGACGGCCGAGTCGACGCCGCCGCTCACCGCCACCAGCACCCGTTCGCCGGTTGTCGGCGGATTGGCAAGGGCCTGGTCCGAAGAGGCCGCGGCGCTCAGCCCGCGGTGGAGCGCGTCGGCGGCCAGCTCAGCTGCATGGCGGCCCTGGGCCGACAGCCCGCCCAGCTCCGCGGAGATCTCCTCCGGCCCGATTCGGGCCGCCTCCAGCACGGTGGTGCCCTCGGCGGCCTCGGCCACTGCAGATCCGGCCGCGATCGTTGCTGCGCAGCCCTCGGCGTCGAAGCGCGCCAGGGCCACCCGGCTCCCCTCGAGCACCAGCGAGACGCGAACGAGGTCGCCGCACGGGGCTCCCCCGGCGGCGCCGCTGAAGGCGCCGGCGGGCGCCGGGCCGCGGCGGGATTCGTCGCTCAGGTAGTCCTCGAAGGCCTCGTAGCTCATCTGCCAGCCCCGAGCGTAGCTGTCCGAGATCCGATGACGCCAAACAGTCTCGGTGGGCCAATTTCCCCATCTCCTCTGGGCGCTGGCTGATGTGCGGCTCAGCGAGCGCTAATTCGGGTAGTACGGGAGGTTGCTGGGGCCCTTGTAGAGGGCGTCACGGATCGCCTGGGCGACGCTGTCCGGGCCCTGGAAGCCGTAGCTGACGCTGGCCGTCGGGATCCCGTGGGTGAGATGTCGTGGTCGCACCACGATCAGCGCCGGGACGCGGCTCACGTCCACGCCTGCCGCGATCCGCGCGTAGCGTGCGATGTGGGCTGCGTGGGTGACGAACACCGCCAGGTCGCTGCGGTCGCGAAGCCGCTCGACGCTTGGCCGCACGGCGGCGTCGTCCACGCCCCGGTGCCGGAACACGAACAGGACGACCGCCTTGTCGTCCGCGTAGGCCTTGACGACCGGCGCGGGTAGCCCGGGCCCGGCCACGAAGTCGCCAGCCGGGGCCGCAGTTGCCGAGCCGGCGGGCGGCACGGTCGCGTCGGCGCTCGGGGAGGCCGGCGCCGCCGGGGCGACGTCGGAAGCGGTGGCGCCCTCCACCGGCGCGGACGTGGCCGGGGTGGCCGAGGCCGTCGCGGCGTCCGTGGACGAGCTGCTGCTACCCCCGTTTTGGGACGCCCTGGTCATGAACAGGAAGGCGACGATCACCGCCAGGACTCCGAGCACCGCGATCTGAGCGATCGGATTGTCGTTCAGCGCCTTCCTCACCGGATTACCCCCGCCGGATGAGGGCGCTGAGCCGGAAAGAAAAAAGGCCCCAACTTGCCGACGCCGCTCGGCTTGAGAACCCTTCTCAGAAGGTGGGCGTCTACCGACTTGGCCGCGAACGGCCCGCCGGAAATCGACCCCCAAGCCGATTGTGCTGGCTCACAATAGGAGCGACTATCGAACGAGTTCGAGCCTTGCGTGACCATAGCAGTCACTCGCTAGCTCGGCAGCCAATCGAGAAAGCTTGAGAGCGCGGCCCGCGCCCGGACGCCGGGTTGCCCGAGCGGGCAAAAGGCCGGGGGTGCGGCCAGCGAGTTGTGAGAGGCCCGATTAAGCGCCCGGAGGCGGGGTCCCCGCCGGCGCGGCCGGCGGCGGCGGTGAACCGGCCGGTGGCGGCGACGGCCCCGTGGGCGACCTGAGCCTGTCCCCGCCAAACGGCCCGATCTTCAGGCCGGGGAACAGGCTGGCGATGAAGGCGCCGGCGCCGACCAGCACCAGCACCAGGGGCCAGCCGACGAACTTCCCCTGCGGCGTCGTCTCGTTGAGGTCGGTGCCGGCGATCAGCACGAACAGGAACAGCCCAATGCCACCCACGTAGGCCGGGCCGCGCACGGCGAACCGCGACCCGTACCCGATCGCGAGGAGCGAGACGACCAACAGGACGATCTCCCAGAACAGGCTCGAGTCGGCCGTCGGGACGGCAAGCAACGGGTCGAGCCCGAACACCCTGGTGAAGCTCAGTGAGCCGCCGATCACCGCCGCCACGGCCGCTCCGGTGACGACTTCGCTCGCCCTCGCGTGACCCTCGCGTGGGTCGGTCCGCCAGATCGCCACCGCAGCCCCGAGCAGCAGGGCCGCGAGGATCAACAGCAGGCCCCGGTAGGTCCCCAAGTGAGCGCCGATCCCGTCCGAGAGGATCTCGTTCCAGATCGCGGACCAGGACACGATCAAAGCAAGCGAGGCCAGCAGCAGCCCGTAGCCCAGGCCAGTGAGCAGGGTGGCGGCGGTCGCCAGCCCGGCGGTGACGAGGAACACCCAGAAGACGTTGAGCGAGCTCCCGGGCGAGCCGTTGATCGCCTCGATGAACTGGAGCAGGACGAACGGCGCCAGGAATATCCCGAACACCAGATAGACCGCCTCCCACGACCGCAGGCCGTCCGTGTTCAGCCTGCCGAGCAAGCCGACGCCGTAGAGGAACGCGAACGCGATCAGCACGACGATCAACAGGCCCCAGTCGCCCCAGGTGTCGCCGAGCCCCGACTCCGACTTGCGCGAGAAGGTCATCAAGAGGCCCGTGCCGATCAGCAGGCCGGCGAGCTTGCGCAGCGCGTCCCGGCCCTCATCCGGCGCCAGCAGTCGCGAAAGGTCGTTCATGTCGTCCCCTCCCAGGTCGCAGGGAAGCTCAGATCTCGCGCGGCGAGCCTAGCCTCCGGAGCGGCGCGAAAATCAGCGCTTGCGCTTGAGCTGGAGCCCCAGCTCGCGGAGTTGGGCCTCGTCGACCGGCGCTGGGGCCCCCGTGAGGGGGTCGGCGCCGGAGGCCGCCTTCGGGAAGGCGATCACCTCACGGATCGAGTCTGCTCCATGCAGCTCGGCAACCCAGCGGTCGAGGCCATACGCGATTCCCCCGTGGGGCGGAGCCCCGAAGCGAAGTGCCTCGAGCAGGAAGCCGAAGCGGGCCTCGGCCTCCTCCGGCCCGATGCCGAGCACCTCGAACACGGCGCGCTGGACGTCGGGCCGGTTGATGCGGATCGAGCCGCCGCCCAGCTCGATCCCGTTCCAGACCACGTCGTAGGCCAGCGCCCGTGCCGGCCCGGGGTTGGCCGGATCGAGATCGCCCGCCGGCGAGGTGAACGGATGGTGGAGGGGGTCCCAGCGCCCTTCGGCCTGGTCCCACTCGAACAGCGGCCAGTCGATGACCCAGCAGAACGCGTGCGAATCGGCCGGGATCAGCCCGAAGCGCCCGGCAAGGCGTTGGCGAAGCTCTCCAAGAACCCTGGCGGCCTCGTGGGGCTGATCGGCGACCAGCAGCACCAGGTCGCCGTCCGAAGCCTCGAGCACGTCGTTCATCGCCGCGATCTCCTCGGGCGACAGGAACTTGGCGACCGGGGAGCGCCAGCCCCCGGGCTCGCAAACCGCCCACACCAGGCCCTTGGCCCCGAGCCCCTGTGCCTCGTCGACGAGCCCGTCGAGCTCGGCCCGCGACAGCTCGCGCCGGCCGGCGTTCAGGCCGCGGACGACGCCTCCGCCCTCGATCACGCCGCGAAAGGCGTTGAACTCTGTGTGGCGAACGCACTCCGTCAGCTCGCGCAGCTCGAGCCCGTAGCGAGTGTCGGGCTTGTCGGTGCCGTAGCGGGCGATCGCGTCGTCGTAGGGGAGCCTGGGGAACGGGGTCGATACCTCGAGCCCGAACCCGCCGAGCACTTCGGCCAACAGGCGCTCGTTGAGGTCGAGCACGTCCTCCACGCCCACGAACGACATCTCGAGGTCGAGCTGTGTGAAGTCGAGCTGGCGGTCGGCGCGCAGGTCCTCGTCGCGAAAGCAGCGGGCGATCTGGTAGTAGCGCTCGAAGCCGGCGATCATCAGGATCTGCTTGAACAGCTGAGGCGACTGCGGCAGGGCATAGAAGGAGCCGTGCTGCAGGCGAGAAGGGACGAGGAAGTCGCGGGCGCCCTCCGGCGTCGACCGGGTCAGCACCGGAGTCTCGATCTCGTAGAAGCCCTCGCCGTCGAGGAAGGCCCGAATCGCCTTGACCGTCCGGTGGCGCAGGGCGATCGCGTCGCGCATCCGCTCGCGGCGCAGGTCGAGGTAGCGGTAGCGAAGCCGCATCTCCTCCCCCACCTCGCCCGAGAAGCTCTCGATCTCGAACGGCGGCGTATCGGCGTCGGCGAGCAGCGACGCCTCGGCGACTCGGATCTCGAACTCCCCGGTTGGGAGGTCCGGGTTGATCGTCTCCTCGGAGCGGCGCACGACCGCCCCGCTCACGCTGAGCACGTCCTCGGAGCGCAGCTCATGTCCGAGGTCGAAGGCAGCCCCGGCCGTCTCTGGGTTGAAGACCAGCTGCACGATTCCCGTGCGGTCGCGGAGGTCGATGAAGATCAGCCCACCGTGGTCCCGCCGACGGTGCACCCAGCCGGCGACCCGGAGCGTGGACCCGACCCGGTCGTCCAGCACCTGCCCGCACCAGGCGTCGCGGTAGCCGTTCGGACGCAGCGCTGGAAATTCGTTGGCGGACACGGTCGGGGGAGTCTCGCATCGCGCCCCGATCCCAGGCGGCGCGAGGTTGGCGGGCTCAGCCCCCGGCGAGCTCCTCGACCACGCGCGCCAGCTCGATCCCGCGCTGCTCTCCGGAGCGCATGTCGCGGAGCTGCACCTTGCCCTCGTTGTCGAGGATCACCGCGTGGGCGGCACCCAGCCGGTCGGCGTGCCTCATCTGTCCCTTGAGGCCGCGGTCGGCGAGATCGAGCTCGGCGCGCAGGCCCGCGTGCCGAAGCTCGGTGACCAGTGCGAGAGCCCGCTCGCGCTGGTCACCTTCGACAGCGACGAAGACGTCGTGGGGGCTCGACTCGTGCTGCTCGCCGAGCGCCAGCAGGATGCGCTCGAGGCCCGCAGCCCACCCGTTCGCCGGGGTCGGTGGACCGCCCAGCAACTCGATCAGGCCGTCGTACCTCCCACCGCCCGCAACCTGCGACTGGGCTCCGAGCTGACCGCAGTGGAATTCGAACACGGTGCGCGTGTAGTAGTCGAGCCCTCGAGCCAGGGTCCCGTCGAGCTCATAGGCGATCCCGGCCTGATCGAGCAGGTGGCGCACGGCGGCGAAGTGCTCGGCATCCTCTCCCGCGAGCCGCTCCAGCATCGTCGGCGCCTCGGCCATCACCGCCTGCGTGGCCTCATCCTTGGAGTCGAAGGCGCGAAGCGGGTTCTCGTCGATTCGCTCGCGAACGTCCTTGGCCAGGTCGCCCTCGTGCTCGCGCAGGTAGGCGGCGAGCTCGGCGCGATACTCGGCCCTCGATTCGGTCGAGCCCAGGCTGCCAAGACGGAGCGTCAGCGCAGGGACCTCGAGACTGCGGAGCAGCTCGTCGAGCAAGATGATCAGCTCAGCGTCCACCAGAGGCGAGTCGGAGCCAATCGCCTCGGCGTCGAGCTGCGTGAACTGGCGGAACCGGCCCGCTTGCGGGCGCTCGTGCCGAAACACCGGCCCGTACCACCACAGCTTCACCGGGGGCGGAAGCCTCTGCATCCCATCCTCGAGGTAGGCGCGGGCGATCGGCGCGGTGGCCTCCGGCCGCAGGGTGACGCTGCGGCCGCCCTGGTCCTCGAAGGTGAACATCTCCTTGCGGACGACGTCGGTCGACTCCCCCACCCCGCGCTCGAACAGCTCGGTGTCCTCGAAGATCGGCGTGTCGATCCGGGCGTAGCCGGCACGCTCGAAGAGCTCCTGCGCGGTGCGCTCGACGCGCTGGCGCGCGGCAGCGGCGCCAGGGAGGACGTCGAAGGTGCCCTTCGGGGCCTGGAACCTCGTCACACCAATTGTTCGCGCTCGGCCCAGGACCGAGCGCCTTGTTCGAGCCTCGCGCTCACAGCGCGAGCTTAGTGGTCCGGGCAGGCACTCCCGCCCAAGCCCGTGGCTATCGCGCGAGCTCGGCCAGAAACGGGTTGGTGGCCTGCTCGGCGCCGAGGGTGGTGGTCCCCATGTGCCCCGGATAGACCGTGGTGTCCTCGGGGAAGCCTTCGACCAGCCCGCGGATGCTTTCCAGGAGCGTCGCCCAGTCGCCGCCCGGCAGATCGGTGCGCCCGACCGATCCCTTGAACAGGACGTCGCCGGAGAACAGCGCCGCCTGGTCCGGGACCGCGTACGTGACGTGGCCGGGGCTGTGGCCAGGGGTGAAGACGACGTCGATCTCGAGGCCCGCAAGTTCCAGGCGCTCCCCGCCGGCGACCGTCTCGTCGGCCTCGTAGCTCTCATACGGGCCAAACCCCGGCCAGGGGACGTAGGACATGATGTCGGCGAGCACCGGCACCTCGATCTCGGGGCAGTACACCGGCGCCCCGGTCGCCGCCGCCACCGGAGAGACGGCGCCGATGTGGTCGAAGTGACAGTGAGTGAGCAGGATCGCCTCCACTGTGATCCCCAGCCCGTCCACCGCCTCCAGGATCCGGTCGGCCTCGTCGCCGGGGTCGACGATCAGCCCCTGGTCGTCGTCGTCGCGCCGGGCGACGTAGCAGTTCTCGGCAACCGGCCCGACGGTGAAGGAGCGAACGTCCACGGTGCCTCGGAGAGTAGCGACCGCCCGGCTACTCGCCGCGGAGGCTGCGCTCACGCTCACGTCGCTTCGACGCCTGGCGACGGTTATAGAAGAAGGTGTCCATGTAGTGGCCGAGTGGAACGTAGATCAGCAGCATCAGGGCGCCGAGGACCAGGGAGGCGACCACCGGACGATCGAAGAGGGCGACCAGCAGCACCGCGAACAGAGCGGCGCCGAACAGGCCCTTGGCCGCCGCGCTGCCCCAGGTTGGCGGTACATCGCGCTTGTTGCCCATCTGCTTGCGGGCTCGGGCTCGGGCCTCTTGGCGGCTGCGCGGCCGTCCGCCGCGGCCGCGCCGGTCGATGCTGCCTCCCTGCGTGCCGCGATGCTTTCGTCGCCGCTTGCGCGTCTGTGCCATGTAGAGAAGATATCCGCGTCTCGCGCGGGAAGCCGGGTAGTTTTGTGGAAATCGGGAAGTGAGGTGTACTGAGATGGCGACAGACCCGGCCACCACGGGGAGCCTCGAGCGCGAGCTCGAAGCGCTTCTGGAGGTAGAGAGGTTTCCGCCCCCCCATGCCTTTCGCGAGCAGGCGCTGATCAAGGACTGGTCCGTGCACGAGGAGGCCGAGCGTGATCTGGAGGGTTTCTGGGCCAAGCAGGCCGACGAGCTGCTCCACTGGTACGAGCGACCCGAGCAGACGCTGAACCAGTCGGATGCTCCGTTCTACAAGTGGTTCGAGGACGGCAAGCTGAACGTCTCTTACAACTGCCTGGATCGCCACGTGGAGGCGGGCAAGGGCGACAAGGTGGCGTTCCACTGGCGCGGCGAGGAGGGCGAGGAGCGCGAGGTCACCTACGCCGACCTGCACCGCGACGTGCAGCGGTTCGCGAATGCGCTCAAGGAACATGGAATCGGCAAGGGCGACGTGGTCGGCATCTACCTGCCGATGGTCCCGGAGCTGGTGGTCGCGATGCTCGCCTGCGCGCGAATCGGCGCACCGCACAACGTGGTGTTCGGCGGCTTCTCGCCAGAAGCGGTCAGGGAGCGGATGGAGTTCTCCGGTGCGAAGGCGCTGGTGACGATCGACGGAGCGCGCCGTAAGGGAAAGACGGCGCCGATCAAGCAGCAGGTGGACGAGACGATCGGCGACGTGAAGTCGATCCAGACCATCTTCGTCGTCCGTCACACCGGCGAGGCCTGCGAGATGCGGAACGGACGAGACGTGTGGTTCGACCAGGCGCTCGAGGCCGCCGACGACGAGTGCCAGCCCGAGTCGCTCGATGCCGAGCACCCGCTGTACGTGCTCTACACGTCGGGATCGACGGCGAAGCCCAAGGGCGTCCTTCACACGACGGGCGGCTACCTGCTCGGCGTCACCTGGACCCACCGCCATGTCTTCGACCTGAAGCCGGACAGCGACGTCTTCTGGTGCGCGGCCGACGTGGGCTGGGTCACGGGCCACAGCTACATCGTCTACGGGCCCCTGTCCAACGGCGCGACCAGCGTCATGTACGAAGGCGCCCCCGACTATCCGGACAAGGACGTCTGGTGGTCGATCGTCGAGCGCTACGGGGTGACGATCCTGTACACGGCGCCCACTGCCATCCGGGCCTGCATGAAGTGGGGAGTCGAGTACCCGGGCAGGCACGACCTCTTGTCGCTGCGGCTGCTGGGGAGCGTCGGCGAGCCCATCAACCCCAAGGCGTGGCTCTGGTACCACAAGGTGATCGGTGGCGAACGCTGCCCGATCGTCGATACGTGGTGGCAGACGGAGACCGGGCACATCCTGATCAGCCCCCTGCCGGGCGTCACCGAGACCAAGCCCGGGTCGGCGACCAGGCCGCTGCCGGGAGTCGACGCAGCGGTGGTCGACGAGCACGGAAACGAGGTCGAGGATGGCGCCCAGGGGCTGTTGGTGCTGCGGCGCCCCTGGCCCGGGATGCTGCGGACCCTGTACAAGGAGGACGATCGCTACAGGGAGACCTATTACGGGCGCTTCGGCGACACCACGTACTTCGTCGGTGACGCCGCCCGCAGGGACGAGGACGGCTATTTCTGGATCCTCGGCCGGGTCGACGACGTGATCAACGTCTCCGGGCATCGCCTGTCAACGGCCGAGATCGAGTCCGCGATCGTCTCCTACGCCAAGGTGGCCGAGGCGGCGGTGATCGGCCAGGCCGACGAGACCACCGGACAGACAATCTGCGCCTTCGTCACCCTCGAGGGCGACCTCGACGGCACCGACGAGATCGGCAAGGAGATTCGCGAGCACGTCGCGATGCGGATCTCGAAGATCGCCCGGCCAAACCGCATCATCTGGACGGGCGACCTGCCGAAGACCCGCTCGGGGAAGATCATGCGCCGGCTGCTGCGGGACATCGCCGAGGGGCGCGAGCTCGGCGACGTGACGACGCTCCGCGACCCCGACATCATGGACCAGCTGGAGCAGAAGGTCCAGGAGCGCCAGGCAAGCGAGGACGGCGCCTAGCGCCCGCGGCGCCAGCCTCGCGGTGCGAGCCCGCCGCCACCGTCTACAACCGCACCCGACGCTCGATCACCTGCTTCGCCGGGTCGAAGCCGGCGAGGGGAATGTCGTCGGGGAGGCCGTCCAGAGAACGCTCGGGCACCAGGCCGATCACCTCGGCCGCCACGGGCCGCGCACCCCGCGCCGCGGCGAGCGAGCGAACGCGTTCGATCACATGGGCCAGCGGTACCGCGATCGGATCGTGCACGTTGGTCGACACCTGCGTCCGTTCGCCGCCGAGATCGATCCCGATCGCCCGCACGCCCGGCGGCCCCCCGCCCGACTCGCGAAGGCGGGCGGCGATCTCGCGGGTGGTCGCCATCTCCGCCCCTTCGAGCTCGATGTTGAAGGCCGCCAGGGGAGGGCGCGCCGTGACCAGTGTGGCGCCGGCGGTTGGATGAAGCTCAGCGGGGCCGAAGTCCGGCCGCAGCTCGCCGGATTTAAGCCGCCGCGACAGCTCCACCAGTCCCCCCTCGCGAAAGAAGGCCCGCTCGCGCCGGGGTGGGCGTGACGCCAGCTCTCCATACAGGAACACCGGCAGGCGCGCCTCGGCGGCGATCGCGCGGGCGGCCGCCAGCGCCTCGGCGTGCGCGGCGTCGCGGTCCTGCTCCCGTACCCAGACCACCGGGCAGACATCGAGCGCGCCGATGCACGGATGCGCCCCGTCGCGGCGCCTCATGTCGATTGCCTCGACACATGCCCGCGCGCCGCCCGCGAGCGCCTCTGCCAGCGAGGCAGAGGGCCCACTGAGGGTGAGCACGGTGCGGTTGTGGATTGGATCGGAATGCGTATCGAGTAGCGCGGCGCCGGTGGCGAACGCGGTCGAGATCGCCTCGATTCGCGGACCGTCGCGGCCCTCGGAGACGTTCGGCACCGCGAGCAGCACGCCGGCCTCAGCTCAAACGACCAGGGTGCCCTTGCGAATCAAGGCCTCGCCGTCCACGGTGACGTCGGGTTCCATCACCAGGCAATCGAGGTGGACCGGCACCTGCACGGTGCCGCCGATGGCCGCCGATGCTCCGAAGGCGACGTGCGCCGAGCCGAGGATCTTCTCGTCCTCGAGGACCTCGCCGCTCAGGCGAGCCTTCTCGTTGGTCCCGATGCCCAGCTCGGCGACGTTCCTGCCGTCCGCGCCGTGCCCGGCGAGCAGGTCCATCAGCCGCTGGCCGCGCGTCCCGCCGGCGGACACCAGATGGCCACCCTCCACCCTCAGGTCCGCGGGCTCCTGGCCGGCGCCCACCGTCGCGATCGTCCCGTCGACGACCAGGCGACCTTCGCTGGTCCCCTCCACCGGCGCGATGAACCCCTCCCCGCAGGGAAGGTTGCCGAAGGCGCCGGGCTGCCGCAGGTCACCGGCGTCGGGGATCCCGCTACGCCCGTCGATCCCGAGCCGCAGATCGGAGCCGTTGCGGCACGTGATCCGCGCCTCGCTCCCCGCGGTCAGCAGGTCGGCGACTGCCTTGCTCCTTCGTCTCAGCTCCGCCATGTCGGCGCTCATCACCCGGGCGAGCATCTCCTCGGTTACTCCGGGGAGAGTGGCGACCCGGGCGCCGGCTTCGGTCGCAGCCCTGCGCGCCGCGGTATGAGAGAGCGACTGGACGGTCGGCGCCAAGATCACGTCGGCCGCCACCATCGCCGCCGCCACCGGAGCGGGCGGCTCCGCGGCGTGCGAGGAACGCTCGGCCATCAGCGCCACGACCGCATCGGCCCCCGCGTCTTCGGCCTCGTCGCGCAGCCGCTCCCCAAGCCCCTGGGTGACGGGGTTGCAGATCACCAGCACCGCCTCGCCCTCGCGCACGCCCAGACATTCCCGGACCACGGCGGCAACCGCACGATCCAGCTCATTCATTCATCGGCAGCCTAGCTGTCGCCATGCCTGAGAAAAGCAGTCAGGTTGCCGAGCGAGGCACCCGGACGACGGTCATGCTGCCGGGGCTGAAGACGTCGCTGCGGTTCTACTCGGCAACCCTGACTTGCTTCCCCTGCGGGTTGGTCGGCATCCCGTCTCGTGATCGGTGGGCGCGCAGGGTGATGGCGCTGGCGTGATTGCCCTTCGCGGGCAAGTCGGCTCGACCCCCGGTGAACTCCCCTCAACCGGCCATCGGCCCATGCTGCTCCTCCTGTGTGAGAACTATGCCGGTCCTTCGTGAACCCGCGCCGGGAGACTATCCGTTTCCGGGTGCCGCAAGCCTCCCGGTGCTCGCTGCGGTGGCGCACCTTCACGCTGGACAGCCCGGAAGCCGCCGCTACGATTCGACTCCCCGCCGGAGTAGCTCAGCTGGTTAGAGCAGCGGAATCATAATCCGCGTGTCGCAGGTTCGAGTCCTGCCTCCGGCATCGCTTGAACAAGCCTTTTGAGCCCGATCGCGCAGCCTGGGACAGCCCCGAGTGGCAACCAAAGTGGCAACCTGCTGCCCGGCGGCTTCGAGGGCGCTCTCTCGCGCGCGGAAGTGGCGTCGCTGAAAAGTTGGGTTCGGGTGAGTTGAACCTCGGCCGGGACAAGCCCGTAGCCCTTGGCAGGGATGGTCCAAGGCGGAGGAGGTCAGATGGGTGCTCGTCGACGAAATCGAACCCGGAGAATCGGAGCCATCACGCTCGTCGCGACTCTCGCCCTGGCGGTGGGCGCGGCGAGCGCAGACGGCGAGCGCGTCAGGGCTTCGAACTTCAATTTCAAGCCGGGGAAGATCACGATCCAGAAGGGGCAGAAGGTCACCTGGAAGAGGATCGAGGGTCGCCATACGGTCACGCTCAAGAATGGCTCCTTCGACAAGGTCCTGAGCAAGAGCCATCCGCGCCGCTCGCTGAGATTTACCAAGCGCGGCACCTTTCGCTACTACTGCCGCCCCCATCGCAACCTGGGGATGAAGGGGAAGGTCGTTGTCCAGTAGCGATTAGTGAGAACCCATCGCCGCTCGCCAGCGGCCTTTGTGAGCCGTTCCCCCGGGACATCGCCCGCGCAGTATCCCGCCGCTACGTTGCCCTTGTGGCGGTCCCGTACATGAAGCAACTTCCGGGAGCGCGACCGTCTGCCACGGCGTTGAAGTCCACCTGAACCAGCGTCGACCCGGATTTGAGCATCTCTGTCCCTGCGATTCGCACGTAGTGATCCTGCACGAACCCACTTCGCGCGATTTGAGTATCCGTGTTTGCCGGAATGATCAGGCTCTTGGATGTGGGTCCGAGGAAGTTGTTGTCGTCAGCGATCGTGTCGAACACGTAGTCGGCCGTACCGGCCGGACCTCGGGCGAACAGTCTGAGCTCCACAATCCCGGAACCGGCATCCACGCACTCACCCTTGAGCGTGTACGGGCCCACGGTGGCGATCTCCTTACGGCTCGCGCCAGAGTTCGCGTTGTAGATCAGCTTGCGCGCATCGCCGGTCAGGGACGACTCGTTGATGTCGGCGCCAGCGAGGCTGTTGTCAGCGATGTCACCCCCATTGACCGAACCAGCGATCAGGTTGGCGTGCTTGCCCGCCGGCGGCTTGTGTCCGGAGATTGTGTTCGGAGCGACCTGACTGTTGTCGGAGACCACGATCGCGGCCAGCGCCGTCCCGCCTCCGAGGACGAGGAAGACGGCGATCGTCGCCATCACGTTCGCGTAGGTCAGGTGGCGTCGGATGCGGCGCATGGTTTCCTCCCTAGGTCGAGTGCCGTGTGGCGACCCTATACGGCGCTCCTGGCAGCGTCTAGGGACCCGTACCCAGGTTCCGCAGCTACGCCCGCAAACCGACGGCTTCGAGGGCCGCACCCCGATCCATATAGCCCTGGATGCGAACCACCCGTCCTCCGCTCACCGCAACGACAACTGCCGTCTTGCTTTCCAGCTCGACTCCGCTGCCTCTACAGCGCCGGTATTCGTGCAAGAGTACAACGACGTTGTCGCCAGATCGATGAACTCCTCTGGCTCCAGGCGACGCTCTTCCCACGCCCCCAGATCCTCAGCCTCGAAGGTCTGGTCGATCTCGGACTGACCGTGGGCTATCTGGCCCTCTTGAAGCCCGCCGACGGTGCCGTGGAACTCGACCTCGGGATCGACCAGCTGTGCTGCCGTTTCCAGGTCACGTCCCAGGAACGCCTCGAAGCCTCCCGCACAAGCTTGACGTTCTCCTGCGACATCGCCTGCGCAGTATCTCGCGCCAAAGACGGGGACGCTCGGGCAGCGGCCACTGTACCGCCTGATAATTGCCTCCCCCTGCCCCTAATGCGCGGGGCCGGAACATCCTGGCCGGTCCACCCGGGACGAGCCATATTTGGTGCGCGCCTTGAGCCGCGTGTAGACCTCCCGCCCGCAGCGCTCGCGCAATCGCCTGACGCGGACGCGAGCGCGGATGTGCTCGCACGGAAGATGAAACCCGCATTCGATCGCCTTGGCCCGGGCGCGCCGATGTCCCCAGTTATGCCAACGGATCTTCTTCAGGTTGACTCCCCCGGCAAAGCTCCCGTTGCGGCCATAGATGGCGCAGTGGCGGGGTCTCACCTTGGGCTTATACGCCGACCCGGCCTTGTTGAGACAGAGGACGTAGGTGTTCGATGCGTTTGACGCGTGCGGCCTGGCCCCAACCTTGGCGATCGGAGTCCGGGTTAGCAACAGGACCGACAGCACAGCAGCCGCGACAGCGACCACCAGCCAGATCGTCCTGAGGTAGCGAGATTGGGCCATGCCGACCTCCAGTACAGGTTGCCTCCGTCGTGACAACCCTAAGTGGGATTGTCGCCGTGGGTCAAGGCTTCTCGGCTGGTGCGGGGGTGGCAGGGCTCGTTGCAAACGCTGGGCTGGTCACTTAGGGTCAGCCGAACAATGATTTTGGCCCCGCTCGGAACTCGCCCGCGACGCCTCCTCGCTCTCGTGGCCGTGTCCGTCCTGGCTCCCGCCGTTCTGGCGGCCACGGGGGACGCCCGGCAGCCGACCTATGCCCCGAAGGACTGCACAAAGCCGCAGGTGAGGCCCAACCGCATCGTCTTTGCCTGCGGTGACGCCGGTTTGTACGTAAACCACCTCAGCTGGAAGCGCTGGGGGCATCTTCGAGCCCGCGGAAAGGGGACGCTCAAAGCCAACTCGTGCGACCCAGACTGCGCGGCAGGGAACTTCGACAAGTACCGGGTCAAGATCAGGCTGAGGACGGTGAGGCGAGGCTTTTGCGGTGGGCGCTACGTGCCCCTCTTCCGGAAGGCAATCCTCAGCTTCCCGCACCGAAAGCCGAGCGATGCGGACCATATCCGCAAGAATCGCCTGTATTGCGCCCACTAACAGGCGCCTCAAACCCGCCACACAGGCAGCCCCACGCCGCGCGGCGCCGCACTCTCGCACGGCGACCTGATCACAAGAGCTGTCTTATCGCCTAGGCCGCGGCCGTGGCCACGTAGGTGCGTCAGGAGATCGCGTCCAGCACCGCCGAGCAGGCCTCTTCACAGCGCCTGCACTCCTCAGCGCAGATACGGCAGTGCTCGTGGTGCTGGGCATGCCGCTCGCACTCCTCCGCGCACGCGGCGCACTGTTCCCTGCACGAGGACACCTGTGCCCTGGCAGGCGCTGCGGCGTACTCCGTCTGCCGCGTGAGAAGGCGGCCGGTGGCATCGCAGACGTCGGCGCAATCCAGGCAGAGGCGGATGCACTTGCGGAGATCGACGACCTCCTGCTCCGCCAGGCTGGCGTCAGCGCAGGCGGTACACGATGTTTCACAGGCACTGCACTCGTCGATGCAGCGAACGAGCACGTCGCGGTCGATCTGTGCGGGCCACGGATGAGCCTCGAGCATCTCCTTGGACAGCGTTGGTTTGGCCATTGATCCTCCTCTCGGACTGCCGATCCGGCGATGGCTCCTGATTCGACCCTACTCCTCGCGCAGGGCAGCCCAAGCGACGACCTGGGCGCTCGCGGGGACGGACACCTCGGGGTGTATTGGCGCTGGCATCGCCTGCGAAGTATCTCGCGCAGGCGGATCAAGGGCTAGCCGAAGCCGACCGGCGGCGTGGCCTCACCGCTGCTGTTGTCGCCCCAGCAGACAACGGTGCCGTTCGTCCGTTCGTCCTCATCCCTCAGGTGTGGTCCGCGCCGGCGCTAACCGAGGTGAAGGCGCCCGCGGGCGGTGTGGCCTGGCCATCGGCGTTGCGGCCCCAGCAGGTGAGCGAGGGCGATGCCTCAGTCGACCAGCCGCAGCGAACGCTCCAAGCCGCCCCACTCGATCGCTTGTTGGACGGGCGGCGATGCGCGCCGCATTCGAAGCCGGCCTCCGGTCCGAACCAAATGGTTCCCCATCCGGAGCAGGGATCGCAGGCCCGTGGAGTCGATGAAGCCCACGCCGCCGAGATCCAGGTCGACGGTTGACGCGTTAGCGCTAATCACCAGTCGCAACTCGTGCTTCGAACGTCGCGGCGGTGGAACGACTGAGCTCCCCGATGGCGCGAACCATGAGCACCTCGCCAGCTTGCTCCACATGGACGGTGAGTGGCCCGTCCTCGCGCGCTCTACTGGGGGGTGCCGCGCTCGGTGCAGCCGGCGGCGCCTTGCCGCAACAGAGACAGCTCGGCCCCGCATCGCTTCCGCCGTCGCGCGGGATCGGGACGAAGCTCGAGCAGTTGCAAGTCACCAGGCGATCACCTTCCGGACGCAGGGACCCGCCATTGTCATCACTCCGCACTCCGCGGTCGTTCGGTCATCTTCCGTTGTAACCCCGACATTCCGCCGCAGATTCGGTGCTATCTGAAACGGGAGTCTGTAGGAGCCAGCAGTTCCTACAAAGTTAGGGCGCTCTTAAGCTGACAATCGCCCGTGTTCGTCGGCGGCCTGACGGGTAGCCGACTCGGAGGCACCATGACCGATGCAATCGCCATCGACCTGCCGCTCGAGCCCCTAAGTGCCCGACGGGCCCGGGAGCAGCTGGAGCCCTTTCGCACGGCTTTGGACGAGATCTCGTTCTTCGACCTGCGCCTACTCGTCAGCGAGCTCGTGATCGAGGCGCTGAATGCCGAGTCGGAGGCCCAAGGCACGAGGATCAAGGTGCGCGTGGAGCTCCGTGGCGATCGAGTTCACGCCGAGATATCCGAGGGCGGCGCCGCCTATCGGCTCTTCCCCGGGCGCCCGGAGCCCGGGGAGCCCGGCTGGGCCATTTTCTTGGTGCGCCGACTGAGCAGCCGCTGGGGCGTGCGGCGCGAGCCGAACAGATCCATGGTGTGGCTTGAGGTGCCATAGGCTCGCTTTCGAGGGATTCGGTCCAAGCCCGGGCGCTCCGGCATCGACGAAAGCCCCGCTCAGGCCGGGTTTTCTGGTTGCGCCTACTGGGGCTCAGCAGCGAGCAGCGCCTGGAACGCAGGCTCCTCGCGAAGGGGATCGAGATCCGAGTCCCCCACCAGGTAGTCCCGAACGCTGGCCGACCTCTCGATCGCACGTCTCAGATGCTCGAGCGCGTCGGCCTTCCGGCCCGCGAGGCTCTCGCAGCACGCAAGGTTGTAAAGCAGCGAGGGATACTCCGGGTGCGCCTCGGCCACGTGCCGAGCCTGGTCGGCCGCTTCGGCGTACCGTCCTTCCTGGTAGAGGCGGCCGAATGGAGCCCAGAGCTCCCAACCGTCCGGTTCGTACACATGCCCGGGCGTCGCCCCCACCGCGAGGATCGTCGTCCCGGGCTCCTCCGCGAACGCGGTCCGCTTCACGCTCGGACGGACGAAGACGAACGTTCCGGCGGGCGCATCCACGCGCTCGTCGTCGAGTTCGAACCTGGCCCGCCCACTCTGGACGAAGTAGAGCTCCTCGTTCTCTCCCTCCTCGTCGTGCTCGTTGATGATCCGATCGCCGGTGTCGCGACCCGTCCACGCATTGATGCCGAACGACGTAATCCCGAAGTGGTGACGCACCGGACGCCACGGCTCCCGGCCGTCGCTGATCTCGCCGATCTCCTCCAGGTGGGCGACTGCGAACTCGCTCAATGGAATCCTCCAGGTCGTCGTCGCGGACCGGGCCGAATCATTCCAAGATCGCCACCGGCGGTACGCGCACCTGATTCCGGGCGATGCTCAGCCCGCTCTCGGCCTAGGGGCCGAGCAGCGATCTCTACAGCAGCCTCAGTGCGTCAGCACGTAGGGACCGCAGGGGGTGCTGTCGTCCGAATCCAGGAGGATGTTGCCGTTCTCGTCCTTGTAGTCGACCCTCAGCGTGGTCCCTGTGACCGTGACCTCGGCATAGCTGTTTTGGCCGCCCTGGGCGCATGCCATCCCCATGCCGTTCGGCGGCGGGGGCTTGAAGAAGGCGTTGGAGATCACCCTGCCGTTGCCGCTCCTGCCCGTGGCTTCATCGATCTCCCCCCAGAACGGAGTCGTCCCTACTGGCCCGATGACGAAGTCCTGATAGGGGCTGTTCGAGGGGGCGGTCGACGGGGCATTGGCGGGAGCGACATCGCCCTGAAGGGTCCGGTACCGGATCACGTTGGCGAGCGCCGCGTGGGTATCGGTGGTCAGGAACACGAGGTGGTCGACGTTGGCGTTTTGCAGCGCACGAAGCAGCCTCACGCGCTCGACCGCGTAACCCTCCCACCGATCGTAGGGCAGGGCGTAGAACTGCTGGATGGGGGTCTCGTTCATGATGACCTTCCACCTTGCATTCGAGCTCTGGACGGTCTCGACGAACCGGTTGAGCTGCGCTGGGCCAAGGAAGGTTCGGTTCGGGCTGTTGATCTTGTTCTTGCAGGCCTGAGAAACCGGCCGTGCGAGGGAGGGGACAAGGGCCGAGAAGGCATTGCGAACGTTCGGTGGGGCCGTCGGCGCCAGGTCCGGCTCGCCCGTGTCGGGGTTGTCGCAGGTGTGGTTCGCCGAGGCCTTGCCGCTTCGGAAGGAGCGCTGGTCGAGGAAGAACAGCTGCAGGTTCTTGCCCCAGCGGAAGGTCCGGTAGATACCCCGATCCTGGCTAAACGTCACCGGCATGTAGTCGCGGAAGGCCTTCACGCCCCGGTCGTAGGCCGGGCGCCCGTTCTCGGGAATGGAGAAGTCGTTGATGAACTCGTGGTCGTCCCAGTGGTTGTAGAGGCCGGTCGCGGCGCGGACCCGCTGCATGTTGGCGATGCCGAGCTTCTTGCGGTACATCGCCCACTTCTCGGGCACCGTGAAGGCCGTCGCCGCGCCCGGCACCTCCGGGTCGGAGTAGATGGTGTCGCCGAAGTCGATGTTGAAGTCATTGTTCTCGGCGACCATCGATGCGAAGGCCTTGAAGTTCCCCCAGAACGGGTTGGTCTGCCCAGGTGCGGACACAGCGGTCTCGTCGCCCGAGAACGCGAACCGGATGGTCTTGCTCGTCACCGGGCTCGGGGCGGTGCGGAACTTGCCGCGCGGGCTGCACGGGTTGCCGTCGAGGAAGCAGAAGCGATAGTGGTAGACGGTGTCGTTGCGGAGCTGGCCGAACGTGGTCTGAACAGTGTCGTTGTTGGCGTCGCTCGCCTGAAGGACCCGGCTCCTGACGACGTTCGTGAAGGCGGCATTCGTCGCCAGCTGGGCCCGGACGGAGGCCTGGTGGTTCGCACGACCCCAGACGAGCGCGGACGACGACGTGATCTCTCCGGCCGTCACCCCGCTGGTGAACCCGTCGGCCGCGATGCCGAAGCCGGCACCAGCATCACCGCGATGGCTACGGTCGTGGCCGCTCCGGCCAGGTAGCGCGTAATCCTCCCCACGGATGGGCAGTCTATTCCCATGGCACCGATCCGTGTTCTCGATTTGTCACTAACGGCTAGGGAAGCTAGGTAACGGCCGCGTTCCGGACTCTTAGGGACAATGATCGAGGCGCGCCTAGGGGTGGGCCCTGCAGCTGGCGCCGGCACAGTTCTTCAGCTGCTGCAGCCGGGAAGCAAGCTGGGACTTGACGGATGCGTACGCGGGCGCGTTATGGCGGCTCTGAAGCTCGAACCGGTCGGTTTGCAGGTCGTAGAGCTCCTTCTCGCCGGTGGTGTGCTCGGCGTACATGTAGCGCCCGGTGCGGATCGCCTTGAAGCCGGGCTCCTCGATCAGCAGCTCGCGTCCCTGCTCGATACCGGGATTGCTGGCGACGGGGATCAGCGAGCGCCCGTCCATGGCCAGGCCAGGGCTCGCATTCGCCACGTCGACGATCGTCGGCGCCAGGTCGGCGTTGATCGACAGGGCAGGGACGGTCACCCCCTGCGGGATGCCCGGCCCGCGCATCAGGAGCGGTACCCGGACCGACTCCTCGTAGACGTGCTTCTTGACCAGAAACAGCCGGTGCTCACCGTTGAGGAAGCCGTTGTCGGATGTGTAGATGACCAGCGTGTTGTCGAGCTCCCCTTCCGCGCTGAGTGCCTCGATGACCCACCTGACCCCCTGGTCCACAGAGAGGAGCGACTCGAGTGCGCAGCGGTAGTTGCGCTGGATGTTCGCGATCTGAGTCGTGTTCAAGAGTGGGCGGCTGCGTATGGCGGCCGGTTTGTCGGAGACGTCGGCCTCGTTGAAGTTCGGAGGCTTCGGAAGTGGCGCGTTGTCGAAGGCATGCGCGTGTCGTGGCGCCGGCTTCGCGGCGACCTGGTAACAGTCGGACGGGGGGTTGGGGTTCGGATCGGGACCGGACCCGTGGGGAGCCGTGTAGGTGAGCCAGAGAAAGAACGGCTGGGGATTCGGCGCCCTGCGCTCGACGAAGCCAACCGCCTTCGAGGTGAGCACGTCCTGCAGGAAGTCGGCGGGGCTGTCGCCGTACTCGACCATAGTTCCGTTCTCGTTCAGCGTGTAGTTGTAGGACTTCGACGAGCCCTGGACCACCGCCCGCCACTCCGACCAGCCGGGGGGCCGCGGGTCGTCCCTCAAGTAGCCGTTTAGGTACTTGCCGATCATCGCCGTGTAGTAGCCCGAGTCCTGCAGCCAGACGGCGAGGTTGTTGTTTCCGTGCAGGGACTCGAACCGGTGGAACCCGCCGCTCGGCGCCTTGTTGTCGAGCACCCCGTGGTTGTGCGCGTACTGGCCGGTGAGGAAGGTGGCCCGCGAGGGGCAGCAGAGCGAGAAGTTGACGAAGCTGTTGTTGAACGTCGTCCCCTTGGCCCCGATCAGCGAGTTGACGTTTCCCATCACCCGCATCGACTCGAGGGTCTGGTCGTCGGTTTCGATCACGAGCACGTTGGGCCTGCCGTCGGCCGCCAGCGCGTGGTCGGCGGTTGACGACGGCATTTCGGCGATCGCCAGCGCGCCCGTGGCGCCCAGCGTGGCGACGACCGCGACGAGGAGACGCGTCCCACGCAGCGGGCGCGCGCCGCGGTTTGCGGCCCGCTTCATTCGCGCCCAGGCAAGTTCCGGTTTCTCAAGCGCCGAATGATCCCTCGCACAGTGGCGAATGAGCATAACGTCACGTTCGCCTGGACTTGATCTCCCCGGCCGTGAGGCCGATAGGGAGAGCGTGAGCGACCGAACCAACGGCCGACCGGCGATCCGGGAGATAGCCGGGATCACTCCGCCTACCAGCGAGGAGCGCAGGCGGCTGGGTGATGTGGTGGTCGAGCTCGGGTTCGCCGGTCGTGAGGTGGTCGAGGAGATTGTCGCCCGAGCGCGCGAAGGCCACCGCCCGGTCGGCGAGATGCTGGTGGAGACCGGCGCCTTGAGCTCAGACCAGCTCGCCCATGCCCTGGCCGATCGCAACGGGCTCGACTATGTGGACCTCAACCTCTTCGAGGTGGACAACGGGGCGGCCAACCTGGTCAGCGCGGCCGATGCGCGGCGGTTCCGAGCCGTTCCGGTGGCCTTCCTCGATTCCGAGACGATTCTGGTCGCCACCGCGAATCCGGCCAACGTGCTCGGCATCGACGACATCACAATGACCACCGGCTACAAGGTGCGGCTCGCGGTCTCCGCACCCGAGAGCATCGAGGCAGTGGTCAGTCAGCTGTCCAACCTCGAGGGATCCGTGCAGGAGGTGGACGAGGAGACCAGCGACGGAGACGTCGGCGCCGAGGTGATCGAGCTGCGCACATCGGCCGAGGAGGCGCCAGTGGTGAAGCTCGTCCACTCGGTGATCGCCGACGCCGTCGCCCGCGGCGCCTCGGACATCCATTTCGACCCTCGGGCCGGGGACATGCGGGTCCGTTTCCGCATCGACGGGGTCGTGGTCGACTCCGCAACCGTGCCTCGGCGCCTCGCCCCCGGTCTGGTCTCCCGGATCAAGATCATGGCCGAGCTCGACATCGCCGAACGCCGCGCCCCCCAGGACGGTCGCGTCGGCCTGGCGGTCGACGGGAACCACGTCGACATCCGCGTCGCGACGCTGCCCTTGGTGCGTGGCGAGTCGGTGGTGATGCGCATCCTCGACAAGCAGCGGGTGGTCACGGACCTGGACCTCCTCGGAATGGAGGCGCCAGACCGAGAGCTCCTGGAGCACTCGATCAAGCAGCTCCACGGCGCCGTCCTCGTCACAGGCCCGACCGGCGCGGGCAAGACGACGACCCTGTACGCGGCGCTGAGCGAGATCAACACGCCCGACAAGACCCTGATCACGATCGAAGATCCGGTCGAGTACGAGCTCGAGGGCGTCAAGCAGATGCAGGTGAACGCGACCGCCGGGGTCACCTTCGCCCGCGGCTTGCGCTCGATGATCCGCAACGATCCCGACGTGCTGATGGTCGGCGAGATCCGCGACCGCGAGACGGCCCAGACGGCGATCGAATCGGCGCTCACCGGACATCTGGTGCTGTCCACCCTGCACACCAACGACGCCCCAATGGCGCCTGCCCGTCTGATCGACATGGGGATCGAACCGTTCCTGGTCGCGACGGGGCTCGAGTGCGTGGTCGCGCAACGGCTGGCCCGTCGGCTGTGCGAGGACTGTCGGCGGCCGGTTGAGATCACGGTCGAAGCGCTGGAGCGCAACGGCTTCGGACATGCCGGAGAGGCGATCGACGCCTACGAGTCCGGGGGCTGCGTCCGCTGTGGCGGAATCGGCTATCGCGGCCGCGTTGGCCTATACGAGGTGATGGTGCTATCGAAGGAGCTTCGCGAGCTGATCCTCCAGAAGGCATCCGGCGAGGAGATCGCGGCCGCCGCGGTCGCGGCGGGCATGCGCCGCCTGCGAGAGGACGGGCTGGAGAAGGTGCGCCAAGGCGTCACCTCGATCCCCGAGGTGCTGAGGGTCGTCGGCAGGTAGGCGCGGCCTACCCGCCGTCGACGACCCGGAAGCTGCCCCGCATGAAGGGGTGCACCCGGCAGAAGTACGTGTAGGTGCCGGCCGAGAGGTTCTTCGGGGTGCTCCACGTGTCGCGTCCGACCGCAGGCGCGTTGAAGCCCGCGTAGTTGAAGCCCAGCTGACCCGAGTCGAACGACCGGGGTCCGTCGGCGATCGGGTAGGCGATGCCGGTGGAGCGGTTGCACGGCGCCTTACAGGCCGTGATCGTGTGGAAGACGTTCTGGGCTTGGTTCGCGTCGCGGTTGAGGAAGGTCAGGCTCTGGCCGAAGTTGATCCGCGGCGGGTTGGGGTTCCCGATCTGGTTCATGTCCCCCTGTTCGTACTCGTATTCATCGATCCCAATCGGATTCAGAGGCGCCACGCTGGGCAGCGTCCTAGGATCCTTCAGCTCGGTGGGGCCACCGCCGTGGTTTCTGTTCTCAGCCAGGTGTCCGTGTGTGATCACGCCGTTCGTCGGGATCTCGCCGCTGAAAGCGCCCACGCCACCGGCATCCGTCCCGTCGTAGACGGCCACTGGCATGATCCCCATCACCTCATACCAGTCCGCTCTCCCCACGTCATAGGTCGCGTTTACGCTCAGCGTGTCGCCCGCCAGTAACTTGACGCGCCAATTCGGGGGCGTTGCCCCCATGGCGACATCCCACGACACCGCGCCCGCCGGCTCGTAGTAGTGGGCCTTGGAGGTGAACAGCGTCCTGTGCCGGTCTCCGCGGCGAATTCGGAGGCCGGTTCGCAGGCCACCCGGATGAAGATGCCCGACGGTGCTGATCAGCGTCACCGGGTGGTCGGGCTTCCACTTCTGGGAGGGCCCGATGAGATTGCGCTGCGCGCCGGTGGCCTGGTCCGGGAAGGAGTAGCTGCCGTTGGCTCCCATTCCCCGCAGGGCGTTGAACACGGGGTAGAACGGGCTGGAGATCCCAACCCGCGGCGACGGCCCGGACACGTCCATCCACTTCGTGCGCACCCGGCGGATCGAGTCGGCGGCGGGAGAGGTGTCGGGGACGAAGTCGATCCTCCACACGATGTAAACCTGCTTGGCCTCTCCGACCAGATCGTGGATCATGTCGTTGAGCCGCCAGTCGTGGGACGGAAGCGTTCGCCAGCCGAATCCCCTGGGCAGCTGGACGATCGACTTCTCCTCTCCGGCCGCGAATTGCGGATTGAAGTTCACGGCCCACACCGCGTGGTGGAGGTGAAGCACGTCCACGCGGGGAACCGTGCCGTTGAGGTACACCAGCTCGGGGTCGAACCGAGTGATGTACCCGGGCTTTTGCGGGAACAGGTTCGTCTGGTTCAGCCGGATGATGTTCTGCCCCGGCTTCACCGTGACGGGGCCGTAGCAGTAGCTCAAATGTTGAACGCCGGCATAGTCCACATGCGGAATCGCCGCGGGCTTGTCGGCGATCGGCGGGCAGGGAGCAGCACTCGCGTTGGACGAGGAGAACAACAACATCGCCGCCGCGCACAGCGCTGCAGCCGCCCAGCGTCGACTGCTAGGGACTGCCTGCACCCTGCGGAGAAAATGAGCGGGGCGATCGGGAACGAGGCGTCTCCCCGGACCGCGCGTCCATGCGCCACCGGACATCGGGATCACCCTAGCACGGCCATGTCTGACCGCAGCGCCCGGCCCACCGAGAGCAAGCACGAGGACCAATGTTCCGGCGAGCTCGACCGCGTTTCCCCTCTCGACGGCGAGCTCAGCTCGAGGCCGACTCCCGGCCTGGGCGAGGGACAACGGTAAGGGTCACCATCCCCACAGCTAGCCCGAGGCCGGTCTACCTGGTATCTGCGAGGCCGCCGCCTCTGCGGCTGAGGATGGGTTAGGGTCCGCCCGAACTTTCCTCGAGGCTCAGACTGAGGCGGTTCAGATATGTCTCTTGGCCTTTCAGGGGTGGGAGCGCCGCAGAAGGCGAGGAGGCTTGGTCCTACTCATCGACAAAGGAGGGGGAATGAAAGCATTCCACTCACTGAGACGGCGCCTGAAGCGGCCGTCGCCAAGCATGCTCATCGCCATGGTGGCGCTATTCGTCACTCTAGGCGGCGTCGCGTATGCCGCCACGATCAACGGCAACAACATTCAAAACGGCACGGTGAGCGAGACCAAGTTCACTCCGCCGACCCGGGACAAGCTCAACCACAACGTGGGCGCGCACTGGGGCGTGATCACTCGGAACACGATCGGCTCCGCCGTGGCGGACCTGCGATCCGGCCCGTACGGGTCGTTCGGAGTAACCGGTGCCGCGAGCCATCCGCCGTTCGGCACCGGAAGCCTGGGGCTCCAGGTATCCGACAACGCGCTGAGCGGGGGCACGCCGCAGGAGAAGGTCGCCTTCGGCAATGAGGTCGACTTTTTCGGCGACCTCGTGCAGGACCTGAACACGGTCGCATTCCGCGTCTTCCAGACTGGAGAGAACGCGGCCATCAGCCCGAGCAACATGCCGAACATCGCGTTCGAGATCGACCCGAACGTGGGCGGATCGAACTACACCTCGATGGTCTGGGTGCCCGATCCGGCGCCAGTGACCGATCGGTGGAGCGCACTCATCGACGGCGCGACGACTGGAGACTGGTACTTCACCGGCACCGCCGGCACGGTTACCGGTTGCAACCAAGCCACGATGTGCAGCTTCTCGGCTGCGAAGGCGGCTCTGGTTGCCAACAACGACGGTGGCACGCCCAACGGGGGCAAGATCTACACGGTCGCCGTCGCTAAGGGTCGTGACAACGCGTGGGTCGGAGCAGTCGACGGCCTCCGCATCAACGACACCCGCTACGACTTCGAGCCCTACGGAGTCAGGCAGACAAACCTGCCGTAACCAAACGCGGGAGCTACACCGCGCAGCCGGGTCAGGGGCTTAACTCGGCTGCGCCGCCAGCCGCCCGTCGATCCTCACGGATGAGGATCGACGGGCGGCCTTTTTTTAGGCCGCCCACCGCTGGGCGCCTGCTACTGAACGGCCTCGCTGCCGGGCTCCACGACCAGCCACAGCCCGCCGAACTCTTCGACGTCGTGGCACAGCGACCTGGTTCGGCGAGTCCTCGACGTAGTAGTAGAGCGGATGGCCGGCATGCCTCACCTGGGTCGACTCGTCGTCACGCTAGCTCTCGCCGTCCCCGAGTCAGGATTCGCGGAGCGGAATCTCGATCCAGACGTCGGCGCCGGCCGCGGCCTGGTTCGCGGCACCCGCGCTCCCGCCGTGGGCGGCCGCGATTGCCTCCACGATCGCCAACCCCAGTCCCGACCCGCCCCCCGTGCGGGCGTTGTCCGCGCGGCTGAAGCGCTCGAATGCGCTGGGAAGGAAGGCCGGCGGAAAGCCCGCCCCCGCGTCGGAGACGTGCAGCTCCACCGCTCCGTCGTTGCGTCGCGCCCACAGCCGGATCGGCCCGCCGCCGTGGCGCAGGGCGTTGTCGATCAAGTTGGTCAGCGCCTGCTCGAGTCGCAGGCGGTCGCCTTGGACCGCAATCGCGTCGCTCGGCGCCGAGTCGAGCTGACGTCCAAGCCCCTGCGCGCGAGCGCTGAAGCGCTCCCGCAGCGAGCCCAGAAGCGAGCCGACGTCCAGCGGCTCGAGCTTGATCGGCAGCTGCCCCTTGTCGGAGCGGGCGAGGACGAGGAGGTCCTCGGCGAGCTGGGAGAGTCGATCTGCCTCCTCGATCGCCGAGGCGATCGCGGCACGAAGCTCGGCGGTGCTTCCCGCATAGCGAAGCGCCAGCTCCAGCTCGGCCCGGTGCATGGCCAGCGGCGTCCGCAGCTCGTGGCTCGCGTCATCCACAAAGGCGCGCTCCCGCAGCAAGGCCTCATCCAGGCGCGCCAGCATCTGATTCAGGGTCTGGCCGAGCCGTCGCAGCTCGTCGCGGGTCTCGGGCACCGGCAACCGCTGCTCGGGGTCCGCCGCCGAGATCTCGGCCGCCTGCCTGCGAATCGCCTCCACAGGGCGAAGCGCAGCGGCGATCGCCGCGTAACCGACCACCGACGCCAGCAGGAGCGCCACGGGGCCACCGATCAAGAGCAGCGTCGCGAGGCTTCTCAGGGCGTCGTCGCGTTCGTCGAGGGAGCTGCCGACGACGATCAGGAATTCCTGGCCGTTCGCATGGACAGGCGTGGCGAGCAAGCGGGCCTCCTCGTCGATGCCGGGGACGCCCGAACGCTCGACGAAGATCGCGTCGGCCGCGGCGCGCCGCAGATCGGCCTGGGCAAGAACGGTGAGGCCGCGGGGCCGCGCCGTCGTATCGACGATGCTCCCCGCCGGGGTCAGTACCTGGGCGAAGCTGTCCTCTTGGGCCGGCAACGCGTCTCCTTCCGCATCGGACTCCCTGAGCAAGGTCTCGACGTCGGCGGCTCGCGAGCGAAGGCTGCGGTCGAGGTTTCCGTTGAGCTCGGCCTCAAAGCGCAGGTAGATCAGGAGCCCCACGGCAAAGAGGACCACCGTCATCGCGGCGGCGAATGCGAGCGTGACGCGAACCCGGATCGGTAGGTGTCTCAGCGCCCGCCGTCCTTCCGGAGCCGGTAGCCGGCGCCCCGTACGGTCTCGATCGACTTGACGCCGAAGGGCCGGTCGATCTTCTGGCGCAGGAACCGCACATAGGAATCAACCACGTTCGAGCGGTTCTCGTACGCGTAGTCCCAGGCGTGCTCGAGCAGCTGGAGCCGCGACAGGACCTCGCCGGGGCGGCGCATGAAGGTCTCGAGGATGGCGAACTCCTTCGCGGACAGCTCGATCTCGTGGTCTCCTCGCCACACGTGCCGGGTCGCCGGGTCCAGCCTCAGGCTGCCGACGGTCAGCTCGGTGGGGCGCTCCACGGGCCCGCGCCGGACCAGAGCCCTGAGCCGGGCGAGGAGCTCCGCATACGAGAAGGGCTTGGTCACGTAGTCGTCGGCACCCCCGTCGAGGCCGGCGACGCGGTCGCGCACGGAGTCGCGTGCGGTCAGCATCAGGATCGGCGCCCAGACTCCCTTGTGCCGGAGGCGCTGACAGACCTCGAACCCGTCCAGCCCCGGGAGCATCACGTCCAGGATGATCGCGTCGTATTCGGTTGCCTCGGCCATCCACAGCGCGTCCTCGCCCCTGGTCGCCATGTCAACCGCAATCCCCTCGTTGCGAAGGCCCCGGCGAATGAGGCTCGCAAGCTTGACGTGATCCTCGACGATCAGGACGCGCACTGGCCGATCTCCATCTCGTTGCCAGGATCAACCGTAAAGATGAAAGAAATATGAAAGGTGGCGGGCGGCGCCCGCTCCTCTACTCTCGGCCGCCTGAGCCGAGCGGAGCGAACGACCTCGATCGGGCTGGTGATGGGCAGCGTCGTTTCCGTGCAGGTGGGCGCCGCCGTGGCGACGACCCTGTTCGACGAGTTGGGGCCAGAGGGAACGGTGCTTCTTCGCACCGGGTTTGCGGCCCTGATCCTGCTGGCGATCTGGCGCCCGGCGCTGCCGCGGAGGGCCACCGGGCCGCTGCGCGACGCCGCCCTGCTGGGGATCGTGCTCGCGGGCATGAACCTGAGCTTCTACGCGGCGCTCGACCGGATCCCGCTGGGGATCGCGGTGACGCTCGAGTTCACGGGGCCGTTCGCGGTCGCGGTGGCCGGATCGCGACGGCCGAGCGACCTGCTGTGGGTGGGGCTGGCGGCGGGCGGGATCGTGCTCCTCTCCCCGGGCATCCACGGCTCGCTCGACGGCCCGGGGGTGGCCTTCGCGCTGCTCGCGGGCGGATTCTGGGCCGCCTACATCGTGCTCGCGGCGCGAGTCGGGCGGGGGTTCAGCGGCGGTCAGGGATTGGCGTTGGCGATGACGGTTGCGGCCGCCGTTCTGGTCCCCGTCGGCGTCGCGGGCGGCGGAGGCGCGCTGGCGCGCCCGGAATTGCTGGCCGTCGGGCTGGCGGTGGCGGTGCTCAGCTCGGCGATCCCCTACTCGCTGGAGCTGGAGGCGCTGCGCAGGCTCCAGAAGGCGACCTTCGGGGTGTTGATGAGCCTGGAGCCGGCGGTGGCGGCGCTGGTGGGCCTGGTGGTGCTCGGGCAGGATCTCAGCGCCACGGAGTTGGTCGCGATCGGCCTCGTCGTGGCTGCGAGCGCCGGGGCGCTGGGATCGGCCCAGGGGCCCGCGCCGGTCGAGGCGTAGCCGGGCCGACTCAGGATCCCCGGCCCGGGCGATCGTCGCGGGGCTCGTGGCCGCGGCAGTCGGTGACCGGCAGGCGTGGATAGCGCGGGTAGGCGGGATCGGTGCGCGAGCGCTCGCAGAGCGAGAAGCTCGATCCGCGCGTATTGCGGACGATGCGCTGGTGGACGCAGGAGTCGCAGAGACCGGCGGGCGGGCGAGCCATGCCGAAAGTATCGCCGGGCCGTCGCGAGCGGCGGGCGCCCTGGCGCCGTGCGCCGCTTTTACTTCACTTTGTATAGTCAAAAGCCGTGACCACCTTCTGGCGGCTGCTCGGTTTTCTGCGTCCCTACCGTCGCGCGGTGGTCGGATCGCTCATCTTCGCCTCGCTCGCGATGGTGATGACGGTGGCGATTCCGTGGCTGGTCGGCAGCACGGTGAACGCGATCGAGGACCAGCAGCGCTCCGACATCGCGCCGCTGGCGCTGGCCATCGCCGGCGCCGGGCTTCTGAGGCTGGGGCTGACCGTGGTGCGCCGGTTGATCGCCGGCAAGGTCTCGGTGGCGGTCGAGTTCGACCTCCGGGAGCGCCTCTACGGTCACCTGCAGGCGCTCGAGCTCGGCTTCTTCGACTCCCAGCAGACCGGCCAGCTGATGTCGCGAGCGACGGTCGATCTGCAGTCGATCCGCTTCTTCCTCGGCTACGGCCTGATCTTCCTGACCCAGAACGCGCTCACGCTGGCGCTCGCAAGCGCGGTCATGTTCGCGCTCAAGCCCGACCTCGCGGCGCTCGCGCTGCTGCCGGTGCCGTTCGTGGTCCTGTCGGCGATGCGCTACAGCCGCCGCTCGCGACCCGCGGTCCAGGAGATCCAGCAGCGGCTCGCCGAGCTCACCGGAGAGGTCGAGGAGGGCATCTCCGGAATTCGGATCGTGAAGGCGTTCGCCCGCGAGCGGTTCATGCTCGAACGGTTCCGCCGCTCGGTCGGGCGGGTGTTCGACCAGGAGATCTTCTCCACCCGCCTGCAGGCCTTCTACTCGCCGCTGATCGGGTTCCTGCCCAGCCTCGGCCTGGCGGTGGTGCTCCTGGTCGGCGGCCGGCAGGTGATCCACAACAGCCTCTCGCTGGGCGATTTCACCGCCTTCTACGCCTACCTGATCATGCTCACGTCCCCGATGCGCATCCTCGGCATCGCCCTGGGGATGGCACAGCGCGCCGTCGCCTCGGGGAACCGGCTGTTCGAGATCCTCGATCGCGAACCGCGGATCGACAGCGTTCCCGGCGCCCCGCCGCTTCCGGAGGGTCCCGGGCGAGTCGAGCTGCGCGACGTGTCGCTCGCCTACAACGGCGGCCCCCCGGCGTTGGAGCACATCGAGCTCCCGGTCGAGGCGGGCCGGACGGTGGCGCTCGTCGGCCCCACCGGGTCGGGCAAGACGAGCCTGGTGGCGCTGATGGCGCGGCTGTATGACCCGAGCGACGGAGCGGTGCTGATCGACGGGGCCGACCTGCGCTCGGTGGACGTCCGCTCGCTGCGATCCCAGGTCGCCTTCGTCGCCGACGACAGCTTCCTGTTCTCCGCCACGGTCGCCGAGAACATCGCCTACGCTCGTCCCGACGCCAGCCGCGAGGAGATCGAGCTGGCGGCGCGGCGCGCTCAGGCGCACGGTTTCATCGAGCGCTTCCCCGACGGCTACGAGACGATCGTCGGCGAACGTGGCCTGACGCTGTCGGGCGGTCAGCGCCAGCGGGTCGCGATCGCGCGGGCGCTCCTGGCCGACCCCCGGATCCTGATCTTGGACGACGCCACCTCGTCGGTGGACGCGCAGACCGAGGCGGCGATCAAGCGCGGCCTGCGCGAGGCGATGGCAGGCAGGACGACCTTCATCGTCGCCCACCGGATGTCGACGATCTCGCTGGCCGACGAGGTGGTGGTGATGGATGCGGGGCGGATCGTGGACCGGGGCACGCACGACGAGCTGATCGCGCGCTGCCCGCTGTACGCGGAGATCGCCGAGCACGGGCTCGCGGACTCGGTCTTCCTGCAGCGGGATCTCGAGCGGCGCGAGGAGATGGCGAGGCTGTGAGTTCCGACCGGCGAGAAGCACGCGATGAGCCCGGCCGCCGTGCCGGCGCCGATCGCGACGGTCGCCCCGACGACTCGATCGCCGAGCTCGATCCGGAGACGCAGGGGTCCGACGTCGCCGAGGAGACGGAGAACCAGGCGAACCAGCCGGGGCGCCTGATGGGCACCATGTTGCTGGCGCGGGAGCTGTGGCGCCTGCTGCGGGGCGAGCGCCAGCGGACCAGGAAGCTTCGCTGGCTGTTCGGCCTGCTTCGTCCGTACCGAGGTCGGGTAGTGGTCACGCTGGTCGCCCTGCTGGCGGCCACGGCGGCCGGGCTCGCTCCGCCGTACCTGGCCGGGAGGGCGATCGACAACGGGATCGCCAATCGGGACCTGGGCGCGCTCAATCTGATCGTGGCCGCCTTTCTACTCTCGGCCGTCGTCTACTGGGCGGCGACCTACACCCAGACCTACCTGGTGGGCTGGGTCGGCCAGCGGGCGCTCCAGGACCTGCGCGAGCGGATCTACACGCACCTCCAGGCGATGTCGATCGGCTTCTTCACGCGCAACAGGCCCGGTGTCCTGATCTCTCGGCTCACCAACGACGTCGAGGCGCTGGACACGCTGGTCACCGACGGGGTGGTGACGCTGATCTCCAGCACGCTGACCCTGCTCGGCGTGGTGGTGATCCTGATGCTGCTCGACCTGAAGCTGGCGCTGGTGACCTTCGTGACCTTCCCGCTGCTCGCCGTCGGCAGCGTGATCTTCCGCGTCGCCGCGGCTGGGGCCTACAGGCTGACGCGGGAGAAGATCGCCAACATCACCGCCTACCTCCAGGAGACGCTGTCCGGGGTGCGGGTGGTGCGCAGCTTCGCCCAGGAGCCCCGGCACTTGGAGCAGATGGCGGTGCTGAACGAGGAGAACCGGGTCGCGAACATGAGGACGGTCTATCTGAACGCCGCCTACTTCCCGGCGGTCGAGCTGCTGTCGGCGATCGGCACCATGGTGATCCTGCTGTACGGCGGCTACCAGGCGATCGACGGCAACATCCAGGTCGGCATCCTGGTCGCCTTCGTCGGCTACCTGAACGCGTTCTTCGATCCGATTCAGCAGATCTCCCAGCTGTACACCACCTACCAGCAGGGGATGGCGGCGCTGGACAAGATCTTCGACCTGCTCGAGACACAGCCGGACATGACCGACCGTCCGGACGCGCTGGACCCGGGGCGGCTGCGCGGTGAGATCGAGCTGGCCGAGGTCTCGTTCTCCTACGGCGGCGACGACGAGTGGGCGCTTCGCGACGTGGACCTGCACATACCCGCGGGGCAGACCGTGGCGCTGGTGGGCGAGACCGGGGCGGGCAAGTCGACGTTCGCGAAGCTGGTGGCGCGCTTCTACGACCCGCAGCGCGGGCAGGTGCTGGTCGACGGGCACGACCTGCGAGAGCTGAGCTCCAAGGCGCTGCGGAGCCAGCTCGGGATCGTTCCCCAGGAGGGCTTCCTGTTCTCGGGCACGGTGCGCGAGAACCTCGCCTTCGGCTGCCCGTCGGCGAGTGATGAGGAAATTCGCGCGGCGGCCGAGACGGTGGGGGCCGACGTGTTCATCGAGCGGCTGCGCGACGGGTACGAGACGGAGATCGGAGAGCGCGGCGTGAGCCTGTCGGCGGGGCAGCGGCAGTTGGTGGCGTTCGCGCGGGCGCTGCTGGCGGAGCCGCGAATCCTGATCCTCGACGAGGCCACCTCGAACGTGGACGTGCGGACCGAGCGGACCATCGAGCGCGGGCTGGAGCGGCTGCTGATGGGACGGACGGCGATCGTCATCGCCCACCGGCTGTCGACGATCAGGCGGGCGGGGCGGATCGTGGTCCTGGAGCACGGGCGGATTGTCGAGTCCGGCACGCACGAGCAGCTGATCGAGGCCGGCGGCGCATACTCACGCCTGTACGGCGCCTGGGCCGAGCAGGCCGTCGCGTAAGCCAGCAGCCGGCCGCCGCGAAACCCAGCGTTGGCGGTCAGCTCATCGATGGCCGAATTGCGATCCCATATGAATCGCAATTCGGCCCGCGCGAACCCGGGCCGAGAGCCGTCCTAGCCTCCGGTGCCGCCGGTGCCCCCGCCGGTGCCCCCGGTGCCGCCCCCGGTGCCACCGCCCGTGTCCCCTCCGCTGATGCCACCTCCGGTCCCTCCCCCACCGCTCGTGCCGCCGCCGGTGCCGCCGGTCGGGGCGGTGGGCGTGGTCGGGGTGGTGACGGTCGGCGTGGTCGGGGTGGTCGCCGTGGGCACGGTGGGGATGGTGGTAGCGGTGCCGGTATCGCCGGTCGGAGCCTGGGCGGCGTTGGCGCAGTCCTTGAAGCCGTACGCTTGGGCGGCCGCCTGGGCGCGAGCGGTAGCGTCGCTCACCTCCGCTTCGGCGGTGGCGGTGTCGCCGCCCCCGTCGACTGCTGCCTTCTTGCTGCCGAGGGCGTCGACCTGGTCCTGGAGGGCGCCGAGGAAACGGTCGAGCGCCGAGCGGTCCTGATCGGGCGGGGTCAGGGATTGGAGCGATTCGAGCTGACTGCGGGTGATCTGGAGCTCCTGCGTCGCCTGGAGCTTGGGATCGCTTCCCGCGGTGCCGGCGTCGAGGGCCGAAAGCGCCGCGTTGGCCTCCGCACAGACGCCGTCACCCTGGGCGATGAGTGCAGGCTTCTTGAGGGCCGTCGGGCCCTGGTCGCCGCTCGCGCCCTCGATCGTGGTGATCGGCGGCGAGTCGTCGCCGCCGCAGCCGGCAGCCAGGAGCGCCAGCGCCACGAAGGCGCCCGCAAGCAGGAGAAATCTGTACCCGATCCTCATCCCGGGGTCAAGGTAGCAAGGGGCGCTTGGCGACAGGGTTTTACGGCGAGCGTGATCCGCTCCCGTCCTTGCCATCCGTGGTTGGCCGCTCCGTGCTCCTCTTCGGGAAACCACGCGGGATCGGCACTCCGGGACAGGAATCGAACTGCGGGCCAGGGACTCGAACCCCGAATTTCTGCTCCAGAGGCAGACGTGTTGCCATTACACCAGCCCGCACCGCGCCGGGTTCGAATTGTCTGCACGCAGGCGGATTCGACCGCAGCGTCTGAAGCCTAGCCGGATCCGATCTCGCCCAAGTCCGAATCCACGTCCGCCAACGCATCCCTGTGTGCCGCCACGTCGGCGCCCGACTCGAGCAGGCGCCTGGCATGGGCCAGGTCCTCGGAGCGCTCGACGCTGAGCGCCGCGACCACCTTGCCATTTGCCAGGTACCAGGCGCTGAACTCACCCGCGTCCCGGTCGCCCCGCCACACGATCTCGTCCCAGCTCTCGGCCGGCCCCACGTACTCGAGGCTCGTCCAGTCCGCCAGGTCGCTGAAGAAGTAGGGCACCACCCGGTAGGGCTCCGCCTCGCCCAGCAGCGCGCCCGCCACATGCTGGCCCTGCTGAAGCGCCACGTCCCAGTGCTCGATCCGCAGCCGCCGGCCGTGCACGACGCTCTCGTAGGAGCACACGTCGCCGGCCGCGAAGACCCCCTCCACGGAGGTCTCGAGCTTCGAGTCGCAAACGATCCCGTTGTCCACCGTCAGCCCGGCACGCTCCGCCAGCATCGTGTCCGGGTGAACGCCCGCCCCCACCACCACCACATCGCCCTCGACCTCGCGGCCGCTCTTGGTCCGAATCGCCCGCACCCGCCCATCTCCCAGGAACGCATCCAGCTCCTCCCCCGTCACCAGCTCGATCCCCTTCGACGCCAGGATCTCGTGGAAGTAGCGCCCCACCTCCTCGCCGAAGGCCCGCGAGAGCGCCACGTCCTCCAGCATCACCATCGTGCAGCTGGCTCCGGTCGCCGTCAGCGACGCCGCCACCTCGCTGGCGATGTAGCTGCCGCCGATCAGCACCACGTGCTCGGCTCCGGCCGCCTCCTCGCGGATCGCGTCCGAGTTCCCCAGCACCCGCAGGTAGTGGATCCCCTCCAGCTGCGCCCCCTCGAGGTGATGGAGGATGTTGACCCGCGCGCCGGTGGCGAACAGCGCCTTTGAGAACTCCACCTCCTCCTTGGTCTGCAGCCTCGCCGTCCGCGCCCCCACGTCGACCGACATCACGCTCGCTCCGCTGAGCAGCTCCACGTCGTTGTCCTCGTACCAGTCCGCCGCGTTCACGTAGGCGTCCTCCCGCTTGCTCTCCCCGCGCATGTACTCCTTGGACAGCGGCGGACGCTCGTACGGCGGATCCGGCTCTCGCCCCACGAGCAGGATCGACCCCTCATCACCGCGCCTTCGCATCTCCGTGGCGCAGTGAGCCGACGCCATCCCACCGCCGATCAGCAGATAGTCCACCCTGCGCTTGCTCATCTGCCGCCTGCGGTCACGCGGCCGATCCGCCGTCCGGCCCGAAGTACGCCTTCAGCTCCTCCTCCAGACCCGGATCCAGCACGGCCAGCACCTCGTCGCCCGCCTGCAGCACCGTGTCGGGGCCCGGCACGAACCCGGTTCCCTCGCGCAGCACCGAGATCAACAGGCTGCCCTCGGGCAGCTCCAGGTCCCCCACTCGCTGGCCGGTCACCGGCGAGTCCGCGCCCAGCAGCAGCTCGATGATCTCCAGGCGCTCCTGCGGCAGGTCGAGAAGGTGGACCAGGCCGATGTTCGGCACCTCGTGCTCGATCAAGCGCAGGATCAGGTCCGTGGCGGAGACCACTGGGCGAATCCCCAACAGCTCGAACCACTGCTTGTTCCGGGGGTTGTTCACCCGGGCGATGATCTGCTCGACCATGTACTTCTCCTTGGCCACCTGGCAGATCAGCACGTTGTCCTCGTCGTCCCCGGTGACGGCGATCACCAGGTCGGCGCGCGAGATCCCGGCCCGCTCGAGCACCCACAGCTCGGTCGCATCCCCGTACTGAACCGCGTGCTCGAGCTCCTGCTCCACGGTCAGGTAGCGATTGCGGTCGTTCTCCAGCAGGGTCACCTCGTGACCCTTCTCGAGCAGCTCGCGCCCCAGGTTCCATCCGACCTTTCCGGCCCCGACGATGATCACGTACATCCGGTGCCCTCCTACGTCTCCCCGGCCCTAACGGCGGCCTCCTTGACCTCGGCCTCCAGCATCTCGATCGCCACCCGCGTCGGGCAGATCGTGTGCAGCCCCTGCTGCTCGTACCACTCGGCCCGGTAGGGATCGAGGATCCGCGCGATCACGGTCGGCACGTTGAAGGCCCGTTTGGCGATCTGCGCGATGACGATGTTGGTGTTGTCGCCGTCGGTGGCGGCCACGAAGGCGTCGGCGTGTTCGATCCCCGCCTCCTGCAGCGCTTCGATCTCCAGCCCGGTGCCGACCGTGAACTGGCCTCCCATGTCCTCCCATGGCTTCTCCAGGCCGATCTCCAGCCGGGCGTGCGACTCGGCGTCCTCGTCCAGGCACGAGACCTGATGCCCGTCTCGAAGCATGGCCCGGGCGAGCGACGAGCCTACGCGGCCCGCACCGACGATCAAGATGAACATCGGCTGGATGCTACCCGCCGCCGGCCTCTGCGCCTACCCCTCGGGCGGGGCGGTGACCAGCACCCGGCAGGGTGCCTTCTTGAGCACGTACTCGGTGACCTCGCCGATCTCCGGCGGACGCGATCCCCCGATTCCGCCGAGCAACGCCCCGCCGCGCACCCGGGTGGGCGGCTCGCCACCCATCACGATCAAGTCCACGTTCCGCCTTCGCGCCTCGTCGACGATCCCAGCGCCCACGCTGCGCGCACGAACGAGGTCCGTCTCGACCTCCACCGACTCGTACTCCTCTCCCACCTCCCGGGCGCGCTCCAGAGCCGCATTGGCCGCCTCCAACCGCTCCTGCGGCGGGCGGGCGTCCAGCGGCACCGTGAGTGGCAGGTCCAGCACGTAGATCACTTCGAGCCTGGGGCGCTCCTCGCCCGGCTCGTCGGCGGCGTCGGCGAGGCGCCCCGCCGTACTCACGATGTCGTCGTCGAGCTTGGTCCCGAACACCGGCACCAGGATGTCGCCGTACTCCGCCTCGTGAATCTCCTTGCGCAGCGCCTCCTCGGGCACCGAGACACGCTTGGTCAGGGACGTCCTCTCGACGAACCGTCGGTAGACCACGTAGGCGACCAGGCCGAACAGCATCCAGCCGCCGCCCACCCAGCGTGCGTTTCCACGGAGCGTCAGCACCGCGATCCAGAGCAGCAGCATCAGCACCGCGCCTGCGATCGCCGGCAACGGCAGCGCGCGTCCCCCAATCGTGACCTCGAACGGGATTCTGTATGGACGCTCGCGCTCCGGCTCGGTCCAGCGCAGTCTGACCACCGACAGATGGGCGATGGCGATCGCCAGGGTGGCGCCGAAGGCGTAGATCCCCGCCAGCAGGCGAACGTCGCCGGGCACTGCGAGCCCGAACGCGATCACGGCCGCCGCCGAGATCGCGACATAGGGAGTCGAGCGCTGACCGAGCTTGCCCAGCCAACTCGGGACCTGCCGGTTGGTGGCCAGCACGTAAACGTGCCGCGACAGCCCCAGCATCGAGGTGCTGGCCGCCCAGGCCAGCACCGCCGGCGCGATCGCCACCACCGCCACCTCCAGCACGGTGGAAAGCCAGGACGGGTCGTAGCTCTGCACCACCCCGAGCACCGGCTCCTCGATGAAGCGCTCGCCGAGCGGGGTGTGCACCCCGTTCGGGCCCGGGACCACGGGCACCGCCATCAGCGCGACTGCGGCCATCCCGGCGTAGATCAGCGGCAGCAACACGGCGGTCGAGCTGACCACGCGCCGCAGGTCGCGCGGCTCCCACTCCAGGTCAGGTGCCAGGTCGGAGGCCGCCTCGATGCCCGCGAACGCCAGGGTCGCCACCGCCAGCGCCTCGATCACCTGCCTGGCGGACGGGGTCGTGAACAGGTCCACGTTCGCGGTGAGCAGATCGGGGTGGAAGGCGACGATCGCCCCGACCGCGATCACCGCAAGCTGCAGAGCGATATCGGCCAGGGCCAGCACGATCAGCGGCCGCTGGCGGACGTGGCCCGTGAAGCCGGCGATGTTGACACCCGCCGTGAACGCGATCACGCCGGCCGTCATTGCGATCTCCGCCCATCCGTGTGTGAAGCCGCCCCAGATCGGGCTCAGGTAGTGGGGCACCGAGACCGCCGCCAGGGCGATGACGATGATGTAGTCGATCAGGATCGCCCAGCCGGCGATGAAGCTGACCAGCTCGTTGAACGCATGGCGCGCCAGCGTCGACGAGCCGCCCCGCTCCAGGAACATCGCGCCGCCCTCGACGTAGGTGAGCGTGGCGAGCACGAACAGCAGGCCGGCCGCCAGGAAGATCAGCGGCGTCACACCCAGCCCGCGGTCGGCGACGGCGCCGATCGAGAAATACAGCGAAAAGCCGACCGCCGAGTAGGCGACCGCGAACAACCACGGCACCCCGAGCACGCGTCTGCTCAAGGGCCCCGGGCCCAGGCGCAATAGGGGCAGCCGCCCTCGGCCGGGCCTACCCGAATCGGGGTCTGGTTGCCCGTCGCCCGCAGGTGGCGGCTGCTCGCTTGGCGGGCTGTCGCTCAAGTGCCTTACCGCAGGGCCAGATAGAGGCGGGCAACGCCGAGGGCGGTGAACAGCAGCCCGATCCAAAAGCCGGCCGAGAGCGGACCGCCCCCGTTCGCCAGCGTGACCACGAGGATCGCAACGCCGAAACCGACGATTATCACCGCAAAGATTCGGGTGACGCCGCGGTAGACCTGGTCGGGGGGCGCCATTGCGGCTCGATTCTAGGCATCGCCCTGGCCGGCTCAGGTGACGGACTCGCGGCCGCCAAACGCGCGGCTCTCGCGGCGGGAACCTTAAGCTGGGACTCGAGCCCTCTCCCCCGGCTGCGCGGCGACGATCACCCGGCAGGGGCGCTCCGCAAGCACGTGCTGAAGCGTCTTTCCGTACAGCGGCGTCCCGTTCCGGTAGCGAAGCGGCATCACGATCGCCGCGGCCTTGATCGCGCGAGCCTCCTCGACGATCGCCTGGCCGGCCTGGCCGGGGCGCACCCGCTGCACGCTCCCGGTGACCCGCATACCCCCGATCAGCTTCGCCTGCTCGATCTTGCTCTGCGCCTCCGACTCCGGCTCATCGAGCGGCGCGTCCAGCGGCAGGTTGGTGGGCACGTTGACGATCGCGAGCACGTGGATTCCCCGCCGGCGGCGCGCGGCCAGCCGAGCCGCGGTCGTCACCGCCTCCTCCGAGAACGGCTCCTCCTCGAAGGCGACCAGCACGCTCTGATATTCGACCTCCTCCACCCCGAGGGGCTCCGGCGTCACCACCTTGACGGTCTCGACGAGCGGCAGATCGCAGCGCTGGCGATAGAGGTAGTAGATCGCGATCCCGAGCAGCATCCATGCCGCGCCGACCACCAGCGTGCGCAGGTTGAGAGCCATCACCACGATCCAGGCGGAGAACGTGCCCAGGCCGCCGAGCACCGCCGTCACCGGCAGCTCGACGCCCCGAAAGCGGAAGTTCAGCGGCGGCTTCCAGCCTCGCTTCACCTCCGGGAAGCGCTGGCGTAATCGCAGGACCGAGAAGTGGGCGACCGTGAACGAGAGCATGGCGCCGAACGAGTACAGGGTCGCCAGGAAGTCGGTCTGGCCCGGCACCATCGTCAACGCGGCGACGCCGGAGAATGCGATGATCGCGATGTAGGGGGTGTTGAAGCGCGGGTGAACCTGGCGCAGGATTCCGGGAAGCTGGCGATAGTGGCCCATCGAGTAGGTCAGCCGCGAGACGCCGATCAGCGCGGCGTTGGTGGCGATCAGCAGGATCACCGCCGCCAGGATCCCGACGTAGATCCGCAGCGCGTCCGTGAGACCCCCGCTGAGCCCCAGGTTCGCGACGATGCCGAGCACCGGGTCGTCGGCGTACGTCGTCCCCAGCTCGGTTGAGAAGTGACCGGCGGAATCCTGGGTCACCGGCATCGCCGAGAGGGCGATGATCGGCAGCAGCACGTAGAGGCCGAGCACCGCAAGCACGACCAGCCCCGTGCCATGGGGCACGGTCCGGTTCACATCGCGCGCCTCCTCCGCCATGTTCGAGATCGTCTCGATCCCGGTGTAGGCGATCATCCCGACCGCGATCCCGAGCGCGGCGTCGCCCCAGGTGGGCGCCACGCCGAGATGGATGTTGTCGATCAGCGTCGACGGGCTGAGCACCAGCACGATCCCGATCGCCACCAGCAGGATCTGGGTGCAGAGGTCGCCGATCGCGAGCACGAGGTTGAACCGCGACGACTCCTGGGTTCCCTTCACGTTGAGCGCCGCCAGCAGGGCGACCACGACGATGCCCGCGATCACGTCGCCGGGACCGTGGTGGAGCGCCGGCCAGAAGACCCCCAGATAGTGCGGCACGAAGAAGGCCGAGATCGCGGCCGTGATGATGTAGTTGAGCATCTGGCCCCAGCCGGCGATGAAGCTGACGACCTCGTTGAACGCGTGGCGGGCGAAGCTCGCCGACCCCCCGGCCTCCGGATACATCACCGTCGCCTCGATGTAGGTGGCGGCGGTGAAGGTGAAGATCAGCCCGGCGATCAGGAAGGTGATCGGGGTGAGGCCCAGCGCAAAGCTCGCGACCACTCCGAGCGCGTAGTAGATCGACGAGCCCACGTTGCCGTAGGCAGCCGAGAACAGCGCCCCCACGCCGTGCACGCGCCGCAGCGACTCTTCCCTCGGAATCCTCTTGGCCACGAGGCGACTATAGGCCCGGCCGCAGCGGCCCCGCCACGCTCCTCAGGCGCGCACCGGCCAGGCGTGCTCAGGCGCGCCGCACGTGCGCCCGCGAGACCGACTCGGGTGCCGGGCAGCCGCAGAGCGCCATCGCCACCTCGAGCTCGTCGCGCAGGAGCTCCAGCACCCGCCTGGCCCCGTCCTCGCCCGCCACCGCAAGTCCCCATAGCGCGGGCCTGCCGACCAGCACCGCCCGGGCGCCGAGGGCCAGCGCCGTGAGCACGTCCGTGCCCCTCCTCACCCCGCCGTCCATCAGCACCTCGACGCGATCGCCCACCGCCTCGGCGACCTCGCCGACGGCCTCGACGGTGGCCTCGACGCCGTCGAGCTGGCGCCCGCCATGGTTGGAGACGATCACGCCGGCCGCGCCCCGATCCGCGGCCAGGATGGCATCCTCCGCGGTCATCACGCCCTTGACGACGACCGGCAGGCGGCAGTCCGCCACCAGCGCCTCGAAGTCCGCCCAGTCGAGCGCCGGATCCACCAGCCCGAGGACGTCCGCGACGCTGATCGGCCCGCGAGCCCCGGTCGCCTCGACGACGCTCGGGACGCTGACCTCGGCGGGCAGTTGGAAGCCGCTCCGCACGTCGCGCTCGCGCCGCCCGGGGCCGGGAGCATCGACGGTCAGCGCGATCGCCCGAAACCCCGCCTCGACCGCCTCGTCCAGCAGCGCCCTGGTCACCCCCCGGTCCCGAAAGCAATAGAGCTGGAACCACAGCCGAGCATCGGGCGCCTCCGCCGCCACCGCGCTCGGCCGCGCGGTGGCCAGGGTGGAGAGGCACATCACGGTCCCCGCGGCCGCGGCCGCGCGAGCCATCCCTGCCTCCCCGTCCGGGTGGGCGAGCTGCTGAAAGGCCACCGGCGCGACCAGGATCGGCATCGAGATCGGCTCGCCGAGCACCGTGGTCTGGGTGCTCACCTCGGCGACGTCCACCAACACTCGAGGCCGCAACCGCCAGCGCGAGAACGCGGCCACGTTCTCGCGCAGCGTCCGCTCGTCAGCCGCCCCGCCCGCGAAGTACCCGTAGGGGCCCGGGTCGAGCGCCTCCGAAGCCAGGCGCTCGTAGTCGGCGACGTTGATCGGCTCGCCACTCTCCTCGACGGCACCCATGCGGAAACCCTATGCCCCCTCCCCGCAACCGCGACACCATGGCCGAATTTCGATTCATATCGGATCGCAATTCGGCCATCGACCCGTGACCCTGCCGACGACGAACGTGACGATTTCCCCCTATAGCGGGGTCAACGTTCCTCTCGATCCAGTGGCGCGGAGCGTCTGGCCGCCGAACCGCGATCGCGGCTAGAAGTGAACGATCGGGATGATCAGGATCGCGACGATGTTGGCGACCTTGATCATGGGGTTGATCGCCGGGCCGGCGGTGTCCTTGTAGGGATCGCCCACGGTGTCGCCGGTAACCGCGGCCGCATGGGCCTCGGAGCCCTTGCCGCCGTAGGCGCCGTCCTCGATCAGCTTCTTGGCGTTGTCCCAGGCGCCGCCGCCCGCGGTCATCGAGATCGCCGCGAACAGGCCGACGACGATCACGCCGATCAGCAGCCCACCGAGCGCGTCGACGCTGATCAAACCGACGATCAGCGGCACCACGATCGGGATCAGCGACGGCACGATCATCTCCCGTTGCGCCGCGGCGGTGACTATCCCCACCGTGCGCCCGTACTCGGGCTTCTCGGTCCCCTCCATGATCCCGGGGTGGTCGCGGAACTGGCGGCGCACCTCCTCGACCACCTGGCCGCCGGCGCGGCCGACTGCCTCGATCGCCAACGCGACGAACAGGTAGACCATGATGCCGCCGATCAGCAACCCGATCAGGACGGCCGGGGTTGCCAGGTTGAACAGGGCGCCGAGGTCGAAGCCGCTCGGTGCCTCGTCGGCGAGCTCCAGCTTGAAGGCGCTGAACAGGACCAGCGCCGCCAGCGCGGCCGAGCCGATCGCGTAGCCCTTGGTCACCGCCTTGGTCGTGTTGCCGACCGCGTCGAGGGGGTCGGTGACGTTGCGGACGTCATCGGGCAGGTCGGCCATCTCCGCGATCCCGCCGGCATTGTCGGTAATCGGGCCGAAGGCGTCGAGGGCGACGATCAGCCCGGTCAACGAAAGCTGGGCCATCACCGCGACGCCGATCCCGTAGATGCCGGCCAGCTCGTTGGCGGCCAGGATCGCAAGCGCGATCAGGAGGGCCGGCGCCGCCGTCGACTGGAGGCCCTGGGCAAGCCCCTGAATGATGTTCGTGGCGTGCCCTGTGACCGAGGCACGGCTGATCGTCCTCACCGGCCTGAACCGGGTCGAGGTGTAGTAGTCGGTGATCACGAACAGTCCGGCGGTGACTGCGACTCCGATCAGGCCGCACAGCCACAGCTCGCCGACGCTCGGGACGTTGCTGAGGTTCGCCGCCTTGAAGCTGATGTCGTCCATCAGCCACTTGGTCACCGGATAGAAGGCGGCGGCGGACAGCACCGCGGAGACGGCCAGGCCCCTGTACAGCGCCGCCTCCACGTTGCCGGTTCGGGTCCGCACCGCGAGCGCCCCGATGATCGAGGCGATGATCGCGACCGCCCCGATCACCAGCGGGTAGATCGCGACCTCGCGCGACTCCGAGAAGGTGAGGACCCCGAGCAGCATCACAGCGACCGAGGTCACCGCGTAGGTCTCGAACAGGTCGGCCGCCATTCCGGCGCAATCGCCGACGTTGTCGCCCACGTTGTCGGCGATCGTCGCGGGGTTGCGAGGGTCATCCTCGGGAATCCCCACCTCGACCTTGCCGACCAGGTCGGCGCCGACGTCGGCGGCCTTGGTGAAGATGCCGCCGCCCAGACGGGCGAACACCGAGATCAGCGAGCCGCCGAACCCCAGGCCGACCAGCGCGTCAACCGCCTCCTTGTCGGTCTTGTCGGCGAGCACCAGGATCCCGAAGTAGCCCGCGACGCCCAGCAGCGCGAGACCGACGACCAAGAGCCCGGTCACGGAGCCGCCCTTGAAGGCGACGTCCAGCGCGGGTGGCACCCCGCCGCGGGCGGCCTCGGCGACCCGGGCATTGGTGCGCACCGAGACATTCATGCCGATGAAGCCGGCCGCACCCGAGAAAGCCCCGCCGATCACGAAGCCGATCGCCGTATCGACGTCGCGCAGGATCGCGAGCAGGATCGCCAGCACGATGGCGACCCCGGCGATGATCGTGTACTGCCGCGTCAGGTAGGCCTGGGCGCCCTCCTGCACGGCGCCGGAGATCTCCTGCATCCGCTCGTTGCCGGGCGAGCGAGCGAGCAACCTCTGCGTCACCAAAGCGCCGTAGACGACGGCAGCACCAGCGCAGGCGAGCGCGATCACGACGCCGTAATCGGTCAGGAAGTCGGTCAAGTCTTCGTCCTCCGGATCGTGCTTGCGTGGGTAGCGAGTCGCCAGTCGGCGGGGAAAGGCTGCCGCGTTCGCCTCGGCGGCAAAGCGCGCGGAGTCTAGCGGGGCGGGGTGGTTCCGGGCGGCGTCCAGAGCCTCGAGGGAGCACCCTGCCTGCCTGGCTGCGACGGCGTTTCCACGTCGCCCGGCGGGCCCTCGGCGCCCTCGTCGGGCGCGCCGGGGCCTCCTTCGGCGTGCTGCGCGTACAGCATCTGCACCTGGGAGAGAGCGTCTCGGATCTGCCCGGCCGGCTCCTCGTCGAGCAGGCCGACGAGCGCGCGCACGGCCTCGATCCCGACTCGGGCCTGCTCGAGGTCGCGCTCGTCCTCCTTCGCGATCCGGCGAGCCGAGAGGTTGATCACACTGACCACGCTCTCGAGCAGCAGGTCCTGAACGCGGACCTTGCGCAGCTGCTCGTCGATGCGCTCCCGAAGCTCCTCCTCGCTCGGCTGCTCGGGCGGCTGCTGCTCCTGTTGCTCCTGCTGCTCCTCGTCGCTCACCTGGTCGACACCCTTTCCGGCACGTAGGTCCGTCGCGTCTCCGCGACCGTCACACGATAGATGTCCTCGATCGAGGCGCCGCCGTCCAACGCCCGCCGGGCGCGTTGTGCCCCGTTCAGCTCCGGAAGCGCGACGTCCAATCCCAGGGACTCGCGGGCCGGCGTGGTCCACTCGGCGAGCCGCTCCATCGCGGCCCTCGCCGGCGTCTCCTCGCCGCGGTCGAAGTCGATCATCATCGCGTCCATCCCGTAGCGGATCGCCCGCCACAGGTTCTCCTCGATCTCCCGCTGACGCAGGGGCTCCGGCAGCCGCCCCTCGTCGTAGTCGATCGCGGCCTGCGCGATGCAGGCGGTGATCAGGGCCCCGAGCCCAAACGACTCCTCGCCTCGGGTCTGCGCGTCGCAGATCCGCAACTCGACCGTCCCGAACGTGTGATGGGGGCGAACGCTCCACCACAGCTGCGTGGCTTCGACGATCGAGTTGGTGCGGACCAGGAGATCGATGAAGTCCCGGTAGGCGCTCCAGCCGCCGAACGGCTCGTGGATCCCGCAGCGCGGGAAGGTGCGGGTGAAGATCTCGGTTCGCACCGACTGCAGCCCCGTGTCACGGCCGTCGAGAAACGGCGAGTTCGCGGACAGTGCCAGGAGCATCGGCAGGACACCCCGCATGTGGTCGCAGACGGCCACCGCGCGATCGGCGCCGCGCACGCCGACGTGGACGTGCAGGCTCCAGGTGTTGTTGCGCTGCGCTACCCAGCGGAGCTCCTCGCTCAGCCGCGCGTAGTGCGGCGTGTCGATGATCCGCTGGTCGAGATAGTTGGCCCATGGATGGGTGCCGGTGGCGGCGAGCCCGAGCCCCATCCCCTCGGCGAGCGCGAACAGCCGCGTCCGGCGCTCGCGTTGCAGGTCCATCGCCTGCGCGAAGCTCTCCGCCCGCCCCGAGCGGATCTCGATCTCGGAGGCGATCAGCTCCCCGGCCGCCGACTCGGCAAGCAGCTCGTCCTGGAGGCAGGCGGCGTACAGGTCCTCGAACCGGTGGCGCAGGTCGAGGGTCTCGGGATCGACGATGGCGAACTCCTCCTCGATGCCGATCGTGAAGTCGGTCGAGGCCTCGAACAGCTCGCGGGTCCGCTCGAGGTCGAGGTGACCCGGGTCCTCGACATCGTCCGTGCGACCGCTGCTCTTGATCACCATGCGCGCACCTTGCCCAGCATCGCATCCCTTTCCGGAGCTCGCTAGGTCAAGTAGAAGTACAAGGCGTAGAGCAGGTCGACAGCCGGGCTCGAGGTGTGAACGGTGACGTCTGGCGGCACCTGGAGCAGTTGCTCGGAGTAGTTGAAGACGATCTTCACGCCGGCCTCGACCAGCCGGTCGGCCACGTCCTGGGCCGCTGAGGACGGGACCGCCAGGACGCCCACCACGACGTCCTGCTCCTCCACCACGCGCTCCAGGTCAGCGACGCCACGCACCTCCACGTCGCCGAACTGCCGGCCGACCAGGCTCGGATCGACGTCGAAGATGGCGACGATCTGGAAGCCGTGGTCGGCAAAGATGTCCGAGCTGGCGATCGCCTGGCCCAGATGGCCGGCGCCGAACAGAACGATGTTGTGCTGGCCGGAGCTGCGCAGGATCTTGCGGATCTGCTCGACCAGCGAGTCGACCCGATAGCCGACCCCTCGCTTGCCGAACTTGCCGAAGCCCGACAGGTCGCGACGGATCTGGGTCGAGTTGATGTGCGTGTACTCGGCGAGCTCCTGCGAGGAGATCGTCTCCTTGCCCATCTTCCGGGCCTGAATCAGCACCTGGAGGTAGCGCGACAGCCGCGCCGCCACCCCGAGCGAGAGCCGGTCGCCGTCCGACAGGGCCAGCTCGTCCGCCATGCCCTCCACCGCAGCCTCCTCGGTCATCGAGATTCGAAGCGCGTGCCGTTGATCATCGCCGGACAGTATCGAGACTGGCCCGCAGCAGGCGCGGGTCGAATTCCAGCTCGGAAACAACCTCACCGTCCACCGCCACCACCGGGATTCGCTCCAGATAACGGGCCAGCAGCCGCTCGTCTTCATCGATGTCGATCTCGCTGAGCTCGAAGGGCGGCAGCTCGTCACGCAGCACGTCGATCGCCTCCCGCGCCTGGTCGCAGAGATGGCATCCGGGCCTCGTGTACAGGGTCACGACCACGCTCACGCCAGCGCATCCCAGCCCAGGTAGTCCGGGTAGGCGGCGGGCTCGAGGAAGCGCGCGGCGGAGGCGATCATCGCCGCATTGTCGGTGCAAAGCTCGGCCGGCACCAGCTTCAGGCCCACCTGGCGCTCAGCGCACAGCTCGCCGACCCGCTCCCTGAGCAGTGTGTTGGCTGCCACCCCGCCGCCCAGCGCCACGGCGTCCCACGCCCCGTCGCGCAGTGCGCGCTCCAGCTTGGCGACCAGCTGTCTCACCACGGCCGCCTGGTAGCTCGCGGCCAGATCGGCGCGGCGCCGCTCGACCTCCGCCGGGTCAAGCTTCCGGACGGCGTACAGCAGCGCCGTTTTCAGGCCGCTGAAGCTGAAGTCCAGCCCGGGATCGCGCGCCATCGCCACCGGGAACTCGAAGGCAGCGGCGTCACCGGCGACGGCCAGGCGCTCGATTGCAGGCCCGCCCGGGTAGCCCAACCCCAAAAGCCGCGCGCCCTTGTCGAGCGCCTCTCCCGCGGCATCGTCGAGCGTCTGACCAAGCACCTCGAAGCCATCACACCGGCGCACCCCCGCGAGCAGGGTGTGGCCGCCGCTCGCGATCAGGCACAGGAAGGGGGGCTCGAGCGGCTCGGGCTCGAGGAAGTTGGCCGCCACGTGTCCGTGCAGGTGGTCGACGCCGATCAGCGGCCTGCGGGTGGGAGCGGCGAGCGCCTTGGCGGTTGCCACGCCCACCAGCAGCGCGCCGATGAGGCCGGGCCCGCGAGTGACGGCCAGCGCGTCGACGTCCTCAAGCTCCGCGCCGGCTTCCGACAGCGCCGCCGAGACCACGGGGTTGATCAGCTCCAGGTGGTGCCTCGACGCGACCTCCGGGACGACGCCTCCGTAACGCGCGTGCGCGGCGGCTTGGGAGGAGATGACGTTGGAGCGAATCCGCGCGCCGTCGGTGATCGCGGCGCAGGTGTCGTCGCACGACGTCTCGATCGCCAGAATCCGCAAGCGATCAGGCCTCGACGGCGGTCGGCGCCTCCAGCCACATGATCAGGGCGTCTTCCCCGTTGTCGTGGTAGTAGCGGCGGCGGTAGCCGGCGGGCCGGAAGCCGAAGCGCTCGTACATCGCGATCGCTCCGTGGTTGGAGGTCCGCACCTCGAGCGTGTAGCGCGCGTCGGGGCCGGCCTCCTCGAAGAGGCGCTCCAGCAGCCGGCTGGCGATCCCCTGGCGGCGAAAGCCGGGCACCACGGCGACGTTCATCAGATGCCAGACGTCGGCGTGACGCGAGCACACCAGATAGCCGATCAGGCCGTCCTCGCCGGCGGCCGCGACGCAGATGCCGGACGGCTTGGAGAGCTCGAGCACGAACATGGCCAGCGACCACGGGGTCTGAAACGACCGTCGCTCGATCGCCAGCACGGTCGGCAGGTCGCTGTACACAAGGCGTCTAATGCCTATCTCGCTCAAGCCAAAGCTCCGCGTCGGGTGGTCTCAGATAGATCGGTTGGATCGACTCAGGCCGCGCCGGCTTCCCGGCCTCGGCTAGCAGGCAGACGTGCCGTGCCGAGACCCTGTGCCCCGGCTCGGCGTCCGGAAGCACCTCGGCGCCCGCGCCCTCCAGCTCATCGCGAAATCGTATCGCCCCCGAACCGGCGGCCAGCGGCGGCCGCGACAGCGCTGCGATGCGTTCGGCCAGCTCTTCGGGCAGCGCGACGAGCGGCGGCCAGAGCTCCTCGCCGTCCGGCCCGTAAAGCGCGGCGAACACCTGGCCGCGGCGGGCGTCGAGGACCGCAAGCGACGTCCGGCCCCGGGCGTCGGCGCGGCCCCACAGCCCGCGGGCCAGCGCCGCCAGCGTCCCCACCGGCACCACCGGCTTGGTGAGGGCCTGAGCGAGCGCGCGGGCTGTCGCCAACCCGATCCGCAGGCCGGTGAAGGAGCCGGGGCCCACGCCGACCGCCAGCCGGTCCACAGCCGGCCAGCCGATCGGATCGACGAGCCGCTCGAGCTCGGGCAGCAACTCCGAGGCGTGGCGCGGTCGCTCTCCCCGGGCGACGCCCTGCGATCTCTCCGACAGAACCTGCGGGCTCGACCCCGAGGCGCCGAAGCGAACAAGCGCCACCGAGACGTCCTCGGTCGCCGTATCGAAGCCAACGACGAGCGTCATCACCCGGCTCCCGACGCAGGCTCGCCAACGAGCACTTCACGCCGATCGCCGCCGGCGTGCCGAAGCTCGACGCGCCGGGCGACTCGTCGCTCGTCGAGCAGCGGCTCGGCCGCCGCCGGCCACTCGACGAAGGCGACCGCGTCGGGCGTCAGGTAATCGTCGAGCAGGCCCGGGTCCTCGACCGCCAGGCTATCCAGCCGCTGAAGGTCCAGGTGGGAAACCGGCGTTCGTCCCGCGTAGCGGCGGCCGATCGTGAAGGTCGGCGAGACCACCGGGTCGGTCACGCCCAGCTCCCGGCAGGCGCCGCGAATCAGCGTCGTCTTGCCCGCGCCGAGCTCGCCGCCGACCAGCACCACGTCACCCGGCCTCAGCCCGCCGGCCAGCCGCGCCCCGATTGCCTCCGTTTCGGCGGGACTGGAGCTGTGCTCCGTCGTCAACCGGCGAACAGGTCGAGCTGGTCTGCGCGCGCTCCGGCGCCGGCTACCGAAACGGCCCCCTGGGCGAGCTCGGCCACCGCGGGCGGTCCAGCGCCACCCTCGGGAGGCGGTCCCTCGATCAGCTCGGGCAGCTTGGCGAAGTCCCCTCGCAGGGTGTCAACGAGGGCGGGCGTGCGGAGCGCTGCAGCGGGATGCAGAAGGGGCATCAGGAACACGGTCCGGCCCCCGAACTCGCGGACCTGCGGGGTGCCGCGCACCTTGGTGATCCCGACGCGACTGCCGGTGAGCAGCTTGGTGGCGAAGTTGCCGAGCGTCGCGACCACCCGCGGCTGGATCAGCTCGACCTGGCTATACGTGTAGGGCTGGCAGGACTCGATCTCGAGCGGCTGCGGATCGCGGTTGCCGGGAGGCCTGCACCGCAACACGTTCGTTATCCAGACCTCATTGCGGGTCAGGCCAATCCCCTCGAGCAGCTCGGTCAGCAGCGCCCCCGCTCGGCCCACGAACGGCAGCCCCTGGCGATCCTCCTCGGCGCCCGGCGCCTCGCCGACGAACATCAGGTTCGCGTCGGCGTCGCCGCTGCCGAAGACCACGTTCGTGCGGGTCGCGGACAGCGGACACTTGGTGCACACGGAGGCCTCGCGGTAGACCTCGACCAGCCGCTTACGACGTTCCTCACGGGACTCGCTCACTACCGTCCTCCTTGCGGGCGGGCCCGGCGGGCGGCGCTCAGGCCCTGCTTCGCCCGCTCGCGGAGCTGGGCGTTCTTGCGCTCCTGCTTGCGGGCCTCGCCGGCTGTCTTCACGAGACCGAACGGGCGACCCTGGGGCGAGTACACCCGCCGAGTCGGCCCGCTCCCGCAGCTGCGGCAATCAGCGCTCTCGGTGCCCGTTTCGACAAGTTCCTCGAACCGCGTTCCGCATGCCTCGCATTGGAACTCGTAGATCGGCACGTTGCCGATGGTAGCCGCGCCACCCGCTGGAGCAATCACGGTCGTCCCACCAGCGCCCGTTGCCCGGCGGGCAACCCGGCCACCACCAGGTCGTAGCTGTCCTCCAGCAGCTCGAAGACCGCCTCGTCCGGGACCGACCCATCGAGCGTGATCGTGATCCAGTGGCGCTTGTTGAGGTGGTACCCCGGCTGGATCGCGGGATACGTGGCGCGCAGTCCCTGCGCGAGGTCGGGCTCGCATTTGAGGCTCACCCTCAGCGGACGGGACTCGAGCGCGCTGAGGGCGAACATCCTGCCCCCCACCTTGAACACCGAGGTCCGCTCGCCGAACGGAAACTCCTGCCGCGCGCCCGTGCACGCCAGGCACCACCGTCGCAGCGCGTCCGCGGTCATACCCGGAACCTATAATTGTTGGCGGCCGCGACCCGTCGGGGCGTGGACCACGGCCAACCGGCCACTCACCAGTTCGTTTCGACTCACGCCGTCTGGTATCTCCATGCGAGAACTGGAACGAGATCCTTCAACCGCCGCACACGATGCGGACGACTGGGCCTTGTCCCTGGCCGTGATCGGCCCCGGACGGGCAGGTTGCTCGATCGCCGCCGCGGCCGAGCGGGCGGGCGCGGCGGTGGAGCTTGCGGGCCGTGATCGTGCCCTCGAGGCTGGGCGGCGAGCGGAGGTCGGCCTGCTGTGCGTCCCCGACGCCGCGATCGGCGATGCGTGCGCGACGATCGCGGCCGCTGTTCCGCCGCTGGCCTTCGTCGGCCACGTCAGCGGCGCCACCACCCTTGAAGCCCTGAAGCCCGCGCGCGAGCGAGGCGCGGAGGTCTTCTCACTACATCCCCTGCAGACGATTCCGGACGGCGGCGCCGAGCTGACCGGCGCCCCGTGTGCGGTGGCGGGCTCGAGTGCCGCGGCGAGTCGACTCGCCAGGAGGCTGGCCGAGCGACTCGGCATGCGCCCCTTCGAGGTGCCCGAGGAAGGCCGCGCCGCCTACCACGCCGCCGCCTCGATCGCCTCCAACCTGCTGGTCGCCCTGGAGGAATCGGCCGCCGAGCTGCTGGAGCGATCGGGGGTTGACGACGCGCGCGAGCTGCTGGCGCCGCTCGTCCTCCGCACGGCTGCGAACTGGGCCGAGCGGGGGCCCGAGGCGCTGACCGGGCCGATCGCGCGCGGCGACCAGGCGACGGTGGATCGGCATCTGGCTGTGCTTCGCGAGGCCGCCCCGGAGCTGCTTCCCGTCTATGAGGCGCTCGCCGAGCGGGCCCGAGAACTGGCCAGCCAGGCCAGGAAGGCCCCTGCATGAGGATCATTCGCTCCAAGGCCGAGCTTCGGGACGCGCTCCAGGCCACCCGCCGCCAGGGGCGCACGATCGGCCTCGTACCGACGATGGGCTACCTCCACGAGGGCCATCTGTCGCTGCTTCGCGCCGCCCGTGAGCGCTGCGACCTCGTCGTCATGAGCCTGTTCGTCAACCCGACCCAGTTCGGGCCGGAGGAGGACCTCGAGAGCTACCCGCGCGACGAGGCCAGGGACGCCGAACTGGCCGAGCAGGCGGGGGTCGACCTGATCTACGCGCCCCCGGTCGAGGAGGTCTACCCGGACGGCTTTGCCACCAGCGTCGAGGTCGCCGGCGGCCTCACCGACGTGCTCTGCGGCGCGTCGGGCGGGCGTGGCCCCGGCCACCTCCGAGGGGTGGCGACCGTGGTCGCGAAATTGCTCAATTCGGTGGCTCCCGAGATCGTCTTCTTCGGCCAGAAGGACGCCCAGCAGGCGATCGTGCTCAGGCGCATGGTCCGCGACCTCGACTTTCCCGTCCAGATCCAGGTCCTGCCCACGGTGCGCGAGCCCGATGGCCTCGCGCTGAGCTCCCGAAACGCCTACCTGAGCTCCGAGGAGCGGCAGCGGGCCACGGCGCTGATCCGTGCCCTGCGAGCCGCGGAGGCGGTCGCGAAGTCGGGCGAGACGCGGCCGCAGGTCGCCCTCGACGCAGCCCGGGCGGAGCTGGAGCGGGCGGGGATCGACCCGGAGTACCTGGAGGCCCGCGACGCCGAGGGCCTCGCCCCTGCGGAGAGCCTGAACGGACGGCCCGTGCTGGTGGCGGTCGCGGCGCGAGTGGGAAGAGCACGGCTGATCGACAATCTCGTGATCGGAGGCTGAATGCAGAGACAGATGCTGAAATCGAAGCTCCACCGGGCCCGGGTCACGGGCTGCGATCCCGACTACGTGGGCAGCCTGACGCTCGACTCCGAGCTGATGCGGAGCGCTGACCTGATCGCGAACGAGCAGGTGCACGTCTGGGACATCGACAACGGCGCTCGATTCGTCACCTACGCGATCGAGGGCGAGCCCGGGTCCGGGGCGGTCCAGGTGAACGGCGCCGCGGCGCGCCTGGTGAGCGAGGGCGACAAGGTGATCGTCGCCTCGTTCGGCTCCTACGACGAACGCGACCTGGAGGCCTACGCACCGGTCGTCGTCCACGTCGACGATCGCAACCGGATCGTCCGGGTCGACTCCCACCCCGAGGTCCTGCTCGGTTCGTCGCTTGCCTCCGAGGCGAACACTTCCGCCGAGCTCGGCTGCCGGACAGCCCTCCCGCCGGGGGAGGTGGCCCGATGAGCTCCCGTCCCGAGACGACCCCGCCCAGCGACGAGCGGCGCCCGGTGACCCTGCCGCGGCTGGCCGAGATGAAACGCAACGGCGAGCCGATCGTGATGGTGACCGCGTACGACTTCCCCTCCGCCCAGGTGGTGGAGGAGGCCGGCGTGGACATCGTGCTGGTCGGCGACACCGCCGCGATGGTGGTGCTCGGATACGACGCAACCACCCCGGTCGGGATGGACGAGATGGTGACCATGGCGGCTGCGGTTCACCGCGGGCTGCGCACGCCGCTGCTGGTCGGGGACATGCCGTTCGGCTCCTATGAGCGCTCCAATGAGCACGCGATCGAGAATGCGCAGCGGTTCGTGAGGGAGGCGGGCTGCGACGCGATCAAGCTCGAGCGCGGCGGCGCCTCGGTGGAGCGGGCGCGGGCGATCGCCGGCTCGGGAATTCCGGTGATGGGCCACGTCGGCCTGACCCCGCAATCCGCGAGCGCGCTGGGTGGCTTCAAGGCCCAGGGGCGGACCGCCGAGTCGGCGGCGCAGATCGCGCGGGACGCATCCGCGCTGCAGGCGGCGGGCTGCTTCGCGATCGTCTTCGAGGCTGTCCCCGCGGCGGTCGCGGATGCGCTGATGCCCCGCATCGAGATACCGGTGATCGGCATCGGAGCCGGGCTCGCCACCGACGGGCAGGTGCTCGTCTTCCACGACCTGTTGGGCATCACCAGGGGACCGCACAGCCCGCGGTTCGTGAAGCGCTATGCCGAGATCCACGACCGGATGGTGGACGGGGTGCGCGCTTACGCAACCGAGGTGCGGGCGCGCCGCTTCCCCGACGCGGAGCACGTGTACTCAGTCGACCCGGCCGAGGTGGAGGAGCTCAAGCGCTACTTGGATCAGGAGAGCCTCGCCACGGCGCCCTGGGACTGGTAGACCGGGCCGGGGAACCACCCGAATACGCGCCGGCTCGCTCCCGTGAGGCGAGTGTGGAGTTTGCCGCGTATGGTCCGGTCAACTCCCCACTGCCGAGTGCCCCACTGCAAGCGACCCCGAACCTTCGGGCGGCTCAGGGTTTCGTCGCGGCAGGAGGCGATGCGTCGCTCGGCCCTGATCCTCGAGTGCCGAGTGCCCTCGCCGAAGCCCTCGAAGCCGCCGGGCTGCGGGAGTAGGGCGTCGGGAAGTGGTTGCGCCAGTCCCGGTCGATCTCGTCGAGCATCGCCGTCCGTCGCAGCTAAGTAAGCTCGGTTCATGGCTGAGACGCGCACCCCCCGCGACTTGTTCTTGTTCGGCGGGCGGCGCACCCCCGGCGACTTGTTCTTGTTCGGCGGGCGAAAGCCCTGCGAGACGGAAGGCTGCGAGCGGGAGACCGCCGGGGCGATCTGGGACGGCGAGCATTGGCGACGCACGTGCGACGCGCACCAACCCGCCTTCCACAACAAGCTTCGTCGGCGGGGCCTCAGGCCGAGTCCTTAAGAGCAATCGCTGACGATTCTTGCCACGCTCGCCTGCGCTCTCGCTCGCGCCCGTGCTGTACCGCTCGCGGCGTAGCAGTAGGCTCGGACTCATGAGCGGGTTACGGCAGGGCGTGGAGCACCGGCTGACATACATTCCGCGCTTCGTTCACCACTTCAAGCAACGGCGCCAGCTCGGACCCGAATCCCCGGTAACCAGGGGTTTTGCGCGGTGTAGTTCTTGTGATGATTCGCACGACCGAGTGCGGATCCCTTCTCAGGAGGTACAGGCAAGTTGGAGATGCTGAAGAGACTGGAGCCGTTGGCGCTCTTGCTCGTGATCTGCGGCGCCCTCAACTGGGGCATCGTCGGAGTCACGGATGGGGACACCAACGTGCTGTCGGAGATCTTCGGAAGCGGCACGCTGCTGAACGTGATCTACGTGATCGTCGGCGTCGCCGGCCTGGTCTTCGTCCCGAGGTTGATGGACGCGCTTCACATCGGACGCGCCCATCCGAGAGGGGTCTAACGGCCCTAGTCGAGAACGGCGTCCCCTCGGGGGAGGCCGAGGGAGTCAGCACCGAGCGAGCCGGGCGTTCCGCCCGGCTCGCTCTTGTTGTTACGTTGCCGGCATGCCGGTACACACCGCCGAATTCCGGCTCTCGACCAGCGGCGACGCGGAGATCGTCGAGATCACGGATCGAGTGCAGTCCGCCGTCGCGGAGGCCGGCGTGGAAGAGGGCCAGGCCGCCGCGTTCGTGCGCGGATCGACCGTTGCGATCACGACCATGGAGTACGAGCCGGGCGGAGTCCACGACCTGCAGGCCCTCCTCGACCGCCTGATCCCCGTCCGGGGCGACTACGAGCACAACAGGCTCAACCACGACACCAACTCACACGCCCATCAGCGCGCCTCTCTCATCGGCCCGTCTGAGGTCGTCCCGGTCCAGGGGGGCCGCCTGGCGCTGGGCACCTGGCAGCAGCTGGTGGTGATCGACTTCGACGATCGCCCCCGCGAGCGGACCGTCCTCGTCCAGGTCGTGAGCTGAGGAGCCCGCCGTAACCCCGCATCGAGTGTCGAGCTTCCCGCTCATAGGCCGGGAAACTCGACACTCGGCGTCCTAGCCGACGAGACGGCTCACTTCGCGGATCGGGGGATGGCGAGCGCCGCCCTGACCGGTTCCGCCCCCGGGGCGATCTCGGGATCGAGTCGGGCAAGAAGCTCGCGCCAGCCGTCGTGCAGCTCGATCGCCCGTCGCACGTATCCCGCCCCCTCGTCGACGTCGCCAGCGTGGGCGACCCCGAGGCCGGCCCAGAACAGAAGCTCGTCGTTGTCGGGGATCAGCTCGGACGCGTGCCGGTAGCGCTTGGCGGCCTCGGCGTGCCGCCCCTCGCCGACCAGGTCGTCGCCCTGGCTGGCCAGCGCATAGGCGTCGTTCAAGTCGAGCAGCCGCGCGAGCTCGGCCAGCGGCTCGGGATCGTCCTCGACCCGCAGGTCGGCCACCTTCTCCCAGACCTCGCCGGCAGCCGGGACCACCAGCAGCGCCGCCGACTGGCGGCCGCGGACGTCGCCGCCAGCCGCCTCGGCCGCCTCGAGCGCCGCCAGCAGCCTCCGCCCCAGCGAGCCGCCGGCGGCGCCAAACGCCTCGGCCATCGCCGGCCAAACCTCCCGGGAGGCCATCATGTTCGCCTGGGCGCTGAACCCCTCGCCCTGGGCGTCGCCCGCGTGGGGGATGCAACCGATTCCCGTATGGACCGCCACTCCCCCATTGACATCGACCACCGCAACCTGGCGGAAGCGTTCCTGCTCGTCCGCGTCCAGCAGCGCCTGCAGCGCGTTGCCCGGCGACTCTCCCTGACGCAGACGGTCCAGCAACCGCGGGCCGTAGGCCGGCTCGGCGATCGACTGGGTGGCCACGGCACCCACGCCGGGCTCGGCCCACGAGACGACTGAGCCGACCGAGAACCAGTGCGACTGGACCGCGACCCCGAGCTCGCCGGTGCCGGGGTCCCGGGCGACGATCGAGTACGTGCCGCGGCGCACCCTAAGCATCCCCTGGACGGGTTATTGCCGGTATGCGGCAATAACCCGCCCAGGCGCGGGGTGATTCCACGGCGGTCACGGGCCGACAGGCACGTCAGCGTGAAGGGAGTCGACGGCCCAATGAGGACCGTGGACCAACGAAACGGTTATCTGCTCACCGTCGTACGGGCCCCCCTCGGGACCACCACGGCAGTTGCGTGATCGCCGTCGATCCGGAGCCGCCTGAACTCGACGGTATCGGCGACGCTGCCAGGCGTTCAGCGCCTTGACGCAACCCTGATGTCCCCCGTAGGACGCTTGCAGGTAGTGCTCGGTCACGATCCCGGGCGCGCAGGCCGCGGGGTTCGTGCTGGTGAGCACCAGTCTGCACCTCGTTGCGAGCCAGCTGGGTAGAGGTCGGGCGTTTGAGCTGGCGACGAATGCGCTCGAGCCTCTCGGGCGGCATCGCTCAGCTCCGAGTCGCTAGCCGAGTGTTCGGTCTGCTCGCCCGTCGTCGCAGGGCTCGATGTCGCCTCGCCGCCGTCTCCTCCGCATCCGGCGATCGCGACCACGACGACCGCGACACAGAGCGCAGCCGCTCCTGCACGACGGCCTGGGCGACGTAGAAATCGGTCAGGCACATCGCGGGGCACCCTACTCCCCCTCCCCGCCTTGACCCCGGAACTGGATCTCCTTCAAGACCTTCGCGGGAGATCCCGCGGCGATCACTCCGGCAGGCAGGTCTCGGGTGACCACGGAGTTGGCGCCGATCACGCAGCGGTCGCCGATCGTCACCCCGCTGGTCACCACGCAGTTGACCCCGAACCAGCAGTTGGAGCCGATCCGGACCGGGCCCTTCGATGTGAATCCCTGCCAGGTGACCGGCTGGTCGGGGTCGTCGAAGCGATGGGAGGAGTCGCCGACGAAGCAGCCGTTGCCGAACATCACGTGATCGCCGATCTCGATCCCGTCCAGCGCCGCGAGCATCACGTTGCGATTCAAGAAGCAGCCCTCACCGATCTCGATCCTGGCCTGCGGGGACAACGTCAGCCAGCAGCCGGGCTCCAGCAGGGTGCCCTCGCCGATCACGATGCGGCCCTCGTCGAGGGCCTCCAGCACCTCACCCTCCACGGGGTGGCGTATGTAGGCGGCGGCCCGGGCCATGTGCCGGTTGATCCGCCACCTGCGGACAAGCCGCCGATTGCGCTCGTACCAGCGCCTCTTCACCCACCACAGCCGCCAGCCGCTGAGCTCCGCCACGCTAGGCCGTGAGCTCCAGCGCCTGCGCCCGCTCGCCGCGCCCCACCAGCACGTCGCTGACCAGCTCCGGCGGGAACAGGCCATGCTCGACCACGCCGGGCGTGGCCGCCAGCCGCGCCGCCAGCACCGCCGGGTCGCCGACCGGCCCCAGGTAGTCGGCGATCAGCCCTCCGTCGGGGCTCGGCGGGGCGTCGCGCAGCTCGGCCTCACCCAGGGCGCGAAGGGTGGCGCGCAGCCCGAAGGACGACAGCTCCAGCGGAACCGGAGGAGACAGCTCATCGATGGGCTTTCCCGAATCGACAATGACGACGAATCGCTCCGCCGCGGCGGCCACGATCTTCTCGCGAAAGTGGGCGCCGCCTCCGCCCTTGATGAGCCACCCGTCCGGTGTCACCTGATCGGCCCCGTCGATCGCGATGTCGAGCCGCTCGAATCGCTCGAACGACTCCACCCGGAGCCCCAGCTCGCGCGCGGCGCGCTCGGTCGCGGGCGAGGTGGCCACGCACCGAAGGTCCAGCCCCCGCGCCGCCAGAGGAGGAAGCAGAAAGGCGACCGTGGAGCCGGTCCCCAGCCCCACTGTCATCCGGTCCTCGACCAGCACGGCCGCGGCCTCGGCCGCGGCTCGCTTCTCGCGTTCGACGTCGGCGTCCGGTGGCACGGCGTGGAATCTAGGGGTTCGGGATCAATCGTCTAGCCTAGGCTCCGTGGCGACGATCGCTCAGCCCACGGCGACCGACATCGACGCCCTCTGCATCAACACGATCCGGACCCTCTCGATCGATGCGATCCAGAAGGCGAACTCGGGTCACCCGGGCACGCCGATGGCGATGGCCCCGGTCGCCTACACCCTGTGGCAGCACTTCCTACGGTTCGATCCCTCGAATCCGATCTGGCCCAACCGTGACCGCTTTGTGCTCTCGGCGGGACACGCCTCGATGCTGCTTTATTCGCTGCTCCACCTGACCAAGGTCCAAGCGGTCGATCCCGACTACGAAACGCTCGGGGAGCCGTCGGTCAGCCTCGACGACATCGAGTCGTTCCGCCAGCTCGGCTCCCACGCGGCCGGGCATCCCGAATACCACCTGACCTCGGGGGTCGAGACGACAACCGGCCCGCTGGGCCAGGGCGTCGCGACGAGCGTCGGGATGGCGATCGGCGGCAAGTGGCTCCGGGCGCACTTCGGCGCCGAGCTGTTCGACTTCGACGTCTACGTCATCTGCGGCGACGGCGACCTGATGGAGGGCGTCTCGGGAGAGGCCGGTTCCCTGGCCGGCCACCAGCAGCTCGACAACCTGTGCTGGATCTACGACAACAACCACATCTCCATCGACGGCCGAACCGAACTGGCCTACTCCGACGACGTCGCCGCGCGCTTCATCGGCTACGGCTGGAACGTCACCCGGGTGGGCGATGCCAACGACCTCGAGCTGCTCACCCGGGCGTTCGAGGTCTTCAAGCGGGAGGAGCGGCGGCCGACGCTGATCGTCGTCGACAGCCACATCGGCTTCGGGTCTCCCCACAAGCAGGACACGGCCGAGGCTCACGGCGAGCCCTTGGGCGAGGAGGAGGTGCGCGAGACGAAGCGGGCCTACAAGTGGCCGGAGGACGCCCAGTTCCTGATCCCCGACGGCGTCTATGAGCACTTCGCCGACGGGATCGGCGCCCGGGGCAGCAGGCTCCGCGCAGAATGGGAGCAGCGGGTCTCGGATGCCGGCCCGGAGCCTGCGTCCCAAATCGACCAGATGCAGCGGCGGGATCTGCCCGAGGGCTGGGACGCCGAGATCCCCGGTTTCGACGCCGATTCGGGCGGGATCGCCACCCGCAAGGCGTCGAATGAGGTGCTCAACGCGATCGCGCCCCGGGTGCCGTGGCTTCTGAGCGGCTCCGCGGACCTCACCGGATCGGCCGCCAGCGGGCTCACCTTCGACGGCGCCGGCACCTTCTCGCCCGAGGATCGCTCCGGCCGCATCCTCCACTACGGAATCCGCGAGCACGAGTCGGCAGCGATCTCCAACGGGCTCGCGCTCACAAAGCTGCGCCCGGTGTGGTCGACCTATCTGATCTTCTCCGACTACGCCCGCCCCGCGATTCGCCTCTCGGCACTGATGGAGCTGCCGGTCGTCCACTGGTTCAGCCACGACTCGATCGGCCTCGGCGAGGACGGGCCCACCCACCAGCCGGTCGAGCAGCTGGCCTCCTTGCGGGCGATGCCCGGGCTGAACGTGATCCGCCCCTGCGACGCGAACGAGGTCGCAGAGGCGTGGCGCGTGATGATGGGCCAGCAGCACCAGCCCACCGCCCTGGTGCTGACCCGCCAAAACGTGCCGGTCCTCGACCGCTCCAGATACGCATCCGCTGAGGGGCTTCGCCGCGGCGGCTACGTGCTGGCCGACTGCGACGGCGAGCCGGACGTGATCCTGATCGCCACCGGCAGCGAGGTGTCGCTGGCCGTCGACGCCTACGAGGAGCTACGCTCGGATGGCGTGGGAGCGCGCGTCGTCAGCCTGCCCTCCTGGTACCTGTTCGACCTTGAGCCGGCGGAATACCGCGAGAGCGTCCTGCCCGGGGCGGTCGGGGCGCGGGTCGCCGTGGAGCAGGGATCGACGCTGGGCTGGGACCGCTACGTCGGCCCACACGGGCAGATCGTCGGCATGCACACCTTCGGCGCCTCGGCGCCGTTGAAGGAGGTGCAGCGGAAGTTCGGCTTCACGCCGGACCGGGTGGTGGAAGCGGCACGGGAGCTCTTGTCGTGAAGCCGACACAGCAACTTCACGACCTGGGCCAGAGCCTGTGGCTGGACAACATCACGCGCGACATGCTCGCCGACGGCACCCTCCAGCGCTACATCGACGAGCTCTCAATCACCGGACTGACCTCGAACCCGACGATCTTCGACAAGGCGATCAGCGGCGGCGGCACCTACGACCAGCACATCGTCGAGCTGCGCGAACGGGGCCTGGAGCGCGAGCAGGCTTTCTTCGAGCTGGCCATCGCCGACCTCCGCGATGCCGCGCGAATGTTCGAGCCGATCAACCAGCGCACCGACGGGGTCGACGGCTGGGTCTCGCTGGAGGTCTCGCCACTGCTGGTCGACGACGCGCAGGCGACGATCGCGCAGGTCGCCGACCTGCACTCCCGCGCTGACTGCAACATCTTCATCAAGATCCCCGGCACCGAGGCGGGTCTGCAGGCGATCGAGGAGTCGATCTTCGCCGGCACCCCGATCAACGTCACGCTGCTGTTCTCAAGCGCGCAGTACCTGGCCGCTGCGGAGGCGTACATGCGCGGCGTGGAGCGACGGATCGAGGCGGGCTTGGACCCGGCGGTTCCCTCGGTGGCGTCGATCTTCGTCAGCCGCTGGGATGTGGCGATCGCGAAAGAAGCGCCCCCCGAGCTCCGCAACCGCCTCGGGATCGCGGTCGCCAAGCAGTCATATCGTGCCTATCGCGAACTGCTCGACTCGGAGCGGTGGCAGGGCCTCGCGAACCAGGGCGCTCGACCGCAGCGCCTGCTGTTCGCGAGCACCGGCACCAAGGACCCCGATGCCTCCGAGGTGCTGTACGTCGAGGCGCTCGCCGCCCCGTTCACGATCAACACCATGCCCGACAAGACCTTGCTCGCCTTCGCCGAGCACGGCCAGGTCGGCGAGCCCCTCCCCGCCGACGGCGGCGACGCGGAGCAGGTGCTCGCCGAGTTCGAGGCCGCCGGCGTGGATGTCTCCGGCCTCGCTTCCCGCCTTCAGCGGGAGGGCGGCGCGGCCTTCGATGCGTCGTGGAACGAGCTGCTGCAGTCGATCGAAGAGAAGAGCCGCAAGCTCGCGGCGGCTGGGTGAGGCGGGCGGGTTCCGGCCCGAGCCCTCCCACCGGCCCGGAAAGGAGCCCTGGCAATGCAACTCGGAATGATCGGACTGGGGCGCATGGGCGCCAACATGGTGCGGCGCCTCATGCGGGCGGGCCACGAATGCGTGGCCTTCGACGTCAGTCCTGAGGCGGTGCAGCAGCTCTCCGCCGAGGGCGCGGTGGGCGCCGAGACGCTCGAGGACATGGTCGGCAAGCTCGAGCCCCCGCGGGCGGTGTGGCTGATGGTGCCCGCAGCGATCGTGGACCAGACGCTCGACTCGCTGGTCCCGTTGCTCGCTGCCGGCGACGCGGTGATCGACGGGGGCAACTCCTACTACCGCGACGACCTGCGAAGGGCCGCGCGGGTGGGCGAGCACGACCTCCTCTATGTCGACGTCGGGACGAGCGGCGGGGTATGGGGGCTCGAGCGCGGATACTGCTTGATGATCGGCGGTCCGGGCGAGGCCGTGGACCGGCTGGACCCGATCTTCGCCTCGCTCGCCCCCGGCGTCGACTCGGCATCGCGGACGCCCGGTCGGGACGGCGAGCCGACCCCGGCGGAGAACGGTTATCTCCACTGTGGCCCAAGCGGCGCGGGCCACTTCGTGAAGATGGTCCACAACGGGATCGAGTACGGCGTCATGGCCGCCTACGCGGAGGGGCTCAACATCCTGCGAAACGCCAACGCCGGCAAGGCGGAGCGCGAGGCCGACGCCGAGACAGCTCCGCTGGAGCATCCCGAGTACTACCAGTACGACCTCGACCTCCCCGAGGTCGCGGAGGTCTGGCGGCGGGGAAGCGTGATCGGCTCCTGGCTCCTGGACCTGACCGCCGAGGCGCTGCAGGAGTCGCCCGACCTCTCCGACTACGCCGGCCGCGTCTCGGACTCGGGCGAGGGACGCTGGACCTCGATCGCCGCGATCGAGGAGGGGGTTCCCGCACCCGTCCTGAGCTTGGCGCTGTATTCGCGCTTCGCCTCGCGCGGCCTGGATGACTTCGCCGACAAGGTCCTGTCGGCGATGCGCAAGCAGTTCGGCGGCCACGCCGAGAAGGCGGCCAAGTAGTGGTCCCTCTGAGGGACGACTAAACCGATGGCCAGGGTGACGGTCACCGACACCGCGCCGGAGGCGACCGACCTGGCGGCCGAGCGAATGGCGGATGCGATCGCCGCACGGCGCGACGAGCGGACCGTGCACCTGTCGTTGGCGGGCGGCGTCACGCCGCGTGCCACCTACGAGCGATTGACCACCCTGGTCGACGACTGGCAGGGAGTCGAGCTATGGCTTGGCGACGAGCGCCTGGTGCCGCCCGACGATCCGGAATCGAACTATCGGCTGGTGGCCGAGACCCTGCTTCGTGGCGCCGGGGCTGTGGCGCACGCTGTCCCAACCGGCGGCTCCGCCGAGGAGGCTGCGAGCGCCTATGCCCGCGAGATCCGGCAGCGCGTCCCGGCGGGGCCGGACGGCCTCCCATGGTTCGATCTGGTTCTGCTGGGCCTGGGTGAGGACGGACACACCGCATCGCTTTTCCCGCATGCCCCGGCGCTGGCGGTGCGAGGAGAGGTCTGCGTTGCGGTGCACGAGGCGCCCAAGCCGCCACCCGACCGCGTCAGCCTGACGCTCGACGTGCTGCGGGCCGCACGCTCGCTGCTGATTCTCGCCGTTGGGGATGACAAGGCTGAGGCGGTCGCAGCGACCGTCTCGGGTCCCGACCCCGGCGTGCCGGCGAGCCTGCTCGCCGACGGGCCACTGGAGTTGATTGTCGACCGGGCCGCCGCACGGGAGCTTGCGGCGGATGCGACCCGGACGACCTGAGCGAAGGAAGCTTGTCGTGGCCACCACCGTCACCCCGCTCAACAAGCTGCCCGCCTGGACCGCGCTGGCGCGCCACCATGCCGAGATCCGCGACCTCCACCTGCGCGCGCTTTTCGCCGAGGATCCGAGCCGCAGCGAGCGGATGAGCGCCGAGGCGGCCGGCCTTCATCTCGACTATTCGAAGAACCGGGTCACCGACGAGACGCTCGGTCTTCTCGCCTCGCTGGCGGACGAATGCGGGATGCCCGACCGCCGCCAGGCGATGTTCCGCGGCGAGCGGATCAACGTGTCCGAGGACCGCTCGGTGCTGCACGTCGCGCTGCGCATGCCCCGGCAGCGCTCGCTCATCGTCGACGGCGTCGATGTTGTGAAGCAGGTCCACGAGGTGCTCGATCGGATGAGCGATTTCTGCCAGCGGGTGCGAGGTGGCGAATGGCGCGGCCACACCGACCGGCCGATTCGCAACGTGATCAACATCGGGATCGGTGGCTCGGATCTGGGGCCGGTGATGGCCTATGAGGCCCTGCGCCACTACTCCGAGCGAGGGATGCGCTTTCGCTTCATCTCCAACGTGGACGGGACCGACTTCGCCGAGGCGACTCGCGACCTGGACCCGGCCGAGACGTTGTTCATCGTCTCTTCGAAGACATTCACCACGCTCGAGACGATGACCAACGCTCGTACGGCACGACAATGGATTCTGGATGCGCTCGGCGACGAGGCCGCGATTGCCAAGCACTTTGTCGCGGTCTCGACCAACGCCCAAGGGGTATCCGAGTTCGGCATCGACACCCGGAACATGTTCGGCTTCTGGGAGTGGGTGGGCGGGCGCTACTCGATGGACTCGGCGATCGGGCTCTCGACCATGCTCGCGATCAGCCCGGAGCGGTTCGGCGAGATGCTCAGCGGTTTCCACGACCTGGACGAGCATTTCCTGGAAACGCCGACAGAGCGCAATCTCCCGGCCCTGCTGGGCCTGCTGGCCGTGTGGTACGGGGACTTCTTCGGCGCCCAGACGGTTGCCGTGCTGCCCTACGACCAGTATCTGCACCGCTTCCCCGCCTACCTCCAGCAGCTGACGATGGAGTCGAACGGCAAGCACGTGACGCTCGCGGGAGAGCCGGTGGACTACCAAACGGGGGCTGTCTACTGGGGCGAGCCCGGGACCAACGGCCAGCACTCCTTCTACCAGCTGATTCACCAGGGCACGAAGCTGATCCCGTGCGACTTCATCGGGTTTGGCCGATCGCTCAATCCGCTGGGGGAGCATCACGATCTGCTGATGGCCAACGTCTTCGCGCAGACCGAGGCGCTGGCGTTCGGCAAGACGGCGGCCGAGGTGCGCGAGGAGGGCACGCCCGAGCGCCTGGTCCCACACCGCGTCTTCGAGGGCAACCGGCCCTCCAACACGATCCTCGCCGAGCGTCTCACTCCACGAACGCTCGGATCGCTGGTGGCGCTGTACGAGCACAGCGTGTTCACCCAGGGCGCCGTCTGGGGCATCGACTCCTTCGACCAGTGGGGAGTGGAGCTTGGCAAGGCGCTGGCCACAGCGCATCGTTCCCGAGCTCCAGGCCGAGGCCGAGCCCGAGCTGGCCCACGACGGGTCGACCAACTCCCTGATCCGGCGCTATCGGGCCTCGCGACGAGCCTGACCCCGAGTACGGTCCGCGATCCCATCTAGAGTCGTCAGTCCCGCAGACGGAAGGGAGCGTCTTGTGAGTCCTCGAAAGCCCATTGCTCGAGGTGGCATCGACCTCGGCGGCACCAAGATCCAGACGGTCGTCGTCAACGGCAGATGGAAGGTGCTCGGTGAGGCCCGCCGGCCGACGCCGACGACCGGCACCCCCGAGGACGTCGCCGAGCAGATGGCGGAGGCGATGCGGGAGGCGGCGGAGGCAGCGGGGGTCGAGTTGAGCAGCCTGGTAGCGGTGGGAGTCGGCTCCCCCGGCGATGTCGATGAGCGCTCCGGGACCGTCTCCCGGGCTCGGAACCTGCCCGGCTGGGACGGTGATTTCGAGCTCGGGGCGTGGCTGAGCAAGAACCTGGGGCCCCCGGTCAAGGTCGGCAACGACGTCCAGGTGGCCACCGAGGCCGAGTTTCACCTTGGCGCCGGTCGCCCCTACAAGTCTCTGGTGGGGGTCTTCTGGGGTACCGGAGTCGGCGGGGGCCTGGTCCTCGACGGCAAGCCGTGGCTGGGGCGCGGCGGGGCGGGCGAGATTGGCCACATCGTGATCAAGAAGGGTGGCGCGCGCTGTCCTTGCGGGCGAAGGGGCTGCCTCGAGGCCTACGCGGGGCGGGCCGCGATGGAGGCGAAGGCCCGGAGCGAGCACGAGGACGGGAGGAAGACCGACCTGTTCAAGATCATGCAGAAGCACGGACACGACCGGCTGACCAGCGGAATCTGGGAGCGGGCCCTGAAGGCCGAGGACTCCCTGGCGACGGAGCTGATCGACCGAGCCGTGGCGGCGCTCGGCGCCGGGATCGCCTCCGTGATCAATCTGCTCGACCTGGAGGCGGTGATCATCGGCGGCGGACTCGGCACCCGGCTCGGAGAGCCCTACGCGAAGCGAATCGTCAAGGCCATGCACCCTCACCTTTTCAACGACGACGACCCACCGGACGTATTGGTCGCCGCGCTAGGAGACTTCGGCGGCGCGATCGGAGCGGCCTTGCAGACCAGGTCCTAGGTCACTGCCTCAGTCGCCGACCATCGCCACGGCCGCCCCGAGCGCGTCCGCGTAGCCGCGCGCGAACGTCGGCGTCGGCTGGAGCGCCTCCGCGAACAGGTCTCGCAGGCGGCTGGTGGCGGCGCCGCGCCCGATCTTCACCTCGTCCGAAGCCGCTTTGAAGGTGAGCGCCTCGATCCCGCCGCACCCCTGCGCGTGCTGATCGTGGGTCAGCGACACCTGCACCCCGCTGCCGTCGGCCCGGGTTGCCTGCCCGTGCGCTCGCCCATCGTCGCGCTCGACCGGCCCGGGACGCCAGCCCGCGCGGGCCGCGATCCAGCCGGCAAGCAACAGGCCCGCGGAGTAGCCGTCGCCCTGGTGACGGATCTCCAGGCCCGTGATCTCGGGCAACAGCGCCCGCCGCTCGGGCGGCTCGAACGCCGCCGCGGTGGCGGCGCGCCAGAACTCGAGGCGGCCCCACGCCAGGTCCTGAACCCGGGATTCCCGCGTCAAGCCCGCCACACGCCGGAGGTCGTCGCCGTCGGCTGTGGTGGAGTCGAGCAGGACCTGCTGGGCGCGGTCGAACAGCCTCGGATCCTGGACCGGCGAATCGGGCTCCGGCAGCCAGAGAACGGTGGGCAGGTCCGTCATCAACAGCGGCGCGAGGAGCGAGGCCGCGTGCTCGAGGCGAGACTCGTCCGCGGTCAGCACCACGAAGTCGTGGTAGACGCCGACCGAGCCCGGAGCGTCGGGCATCTCGCACTCGATCACCACCTCGGCGTCGAGCCGGTCGGGCTGGTGCCGGCGAAGGACCAGGGTCCGCGACGGGCTGTGGGAGCGGAGCCCCGCGAGTGCCTCGTCGACCAGCTTCACGCCCGGTGCCGAGGTCGGCGCCACGACCAGGTTCAGGTTACGGGCGAGGGCCCGCCCGGGGCCGTCACGATGGAGCCCGCGGTGCCGGCGCTCGAGCTCGGCGGACACCTGCTCGATGTGCACGCCCTCCCCCTTCCATCGGTCCTTCTCCGGCACCGCCCTCAAATCTGCCTCCAGCTCCTGCCGCGAACCGCGAGCAGCTCGTCTGCCTCGGCCGGCCCCTGGCTGCCGGCTTCGTACGTCGACGGGCCGGGCCCGGACTCCCATGCGTCGAGGATCGGCTGCACTATCCGCCACTCGGCCTCGACCTCGTCGGCGCGGGTGAACAGGGTCGCGTCCCCGCGGAGGGCGTCGTGGAGCAGCCGCTCGTAGGCCTCGGGTGAGTCGCCGAGGAACGAGGTCCCGTACTTGAACTCCATCTGCACCGGCCGCAAACTCGTCTGGCCGGGGACCTTCGCCACCAAGCGCAGCGACGCTCCCTCGTCCGGCTGTACCGACAGCACCATCTCGTTGGGCTCGACATCATCGATGTCCGACCGCGCAAAGGGCAGGTGCGGGACCGGTTGAAAGCGCACCGCGATCTCGGTCATCCGGCGCGGCAGCCGCTTTCCTGTGCGTAGGTAGAACGGGGTCCTCCCTCCCCAGCGCCAGTTGTCGATCTCCACCCGCATCGCGACGTAGGTCTCGGTGCGCGAGTCCTCGGCCACGTTCTCCTCGTCCAAGTAAGCCGGAACCTTCTCCCCTCCGACCCAGCCCGCCGCATACTGACCGCGTACGACGTAGTCCGGCACCTCGTCCGGCTTGTAACGGCGGACGGAGTCGAGGAGCTTCACCTTCTCGTCGCGGATCGTGTCGGCGTCGAAACGCACCGGCGGCTCCATGCCCACGAGGGAGACCAGCTGCATGACGTGGTTCGCGATCACGTCGCGAATCGCCCCGGCCGAGTCGTAGTAGGCGGCGCGATGGCCTATCCCGAGGTCCTCCGCGACCGTGATCTGGACGTGGTCGACATAGCGACGGTTCCAGATCGGCTCCAGGATGCCGTTGGCGAACCGCAGGACCTGGAGGTTCTGGACCGTCTCCTTGCCGAGATAGTGGTCGAGGCGAAAGACCTGCGACTCGTCGAAGGCGGACGCCACGTCGGCGTTCAGCTTCAGGGCCGACTCGAGATCGTGCCCGAATGGCTTCTCGATCATCAGGCGAGTCGGTGGATCGGCGCCTGCGCCAAGGCCGACCGCGGCCAGCGACTTCGCGATCTCGGCAAAGAAGCGCGGGGCGACCGCCAGGTAGAAGACGCGCTGGGTCCGCCCGAGGCGTGCGTCGTCGTGCCCGAGTCGCTCGGCCAGGTCCTGGAACAGCTCCGGGTTCCCGAAGTCCCCCTGGATGACCTCCAGCTGCGGCTCGAGCGCCTGCCAGGCATCCTCGTCGAACCCGGTACGAGAGTGGGCCTCGATCGCCTCGCGGGCGACCTTGCGGAAGGAGTGCAGATCGTGGCGCCGGGCGATGCCGATCACCCCGCATGCGGTCGGGGAGCAGGCCGGCCAGCGACAGGTTGTAGACGGCCGGGATCAGCTTTCGCGTCGCCAGGTCTCCGCCGGCGCCGAAGATGACCAGCGTCGTGGGGTCAGGAAGCGCCTGGGCGACGTCCTGAGCGAACGGATTCGCCGGCGCCGTCTCGACGCTCATGCGTGCTCCACTTCCGGCTGTGACGGCACGAAGGCCTCGTCCCCCCTGGCCAGCTCCAGCCCGGCGAGCAGAGCGGCGCCGCGCACCCCCGCCTGGCTTCCGTGCCGGGCGAGCCGGATCTCGGTGCGCTCGCCCACTCCCGGCAGGGCGAAGCGCCGGGCGACCTCCGTCGCCGGCTCCAGCAGCAGGTCGCCCGCGATCGACACCCCGCCGCCGATCACGATCTCGTCGGGATCGAAGGTGTTGAGCGCGTTGGCGATCCCCATCCCGAGGCGCTCACCCAGGACGCGAAGGGCAGCGATCGCCTCCGCGTCGCCGCCCTTCGCCGCCACGACCGCGTCGTGACCATCGACCTCATCGCCGTCGGCGCCCAGCTTCCCCAACGCCGAGCTGGGGCTGTCGGTGGCGATCTTCGCCGCCAGGTGGTCGAGAGTCCGACCCGCGGCCAGCGACTCGAGCGTGCCGGGTTGCGGGAAATCGACCGATGGGGGCACTCCGTTGCTGAGGTCGACGCCCACCAGGGTGTGACCCAGCTCCCCGGCGGCCCCGGTGGCGCCCCGATACAGCTTTCCGCCCAGGACCAGCCCGCCGCCGATCCCGGTCCCGACCGTGAACATGACCAGGTTCTCGACAACCGCCCGGCCCGACTCGTCGAAGGCCTCGGCAAGCGCCGCCACGGCCGCATCGTTGTCGATGAACACCGGCAGCGTGAGACGCTCCCGGAGCACGCTCCGGATGTCGAAGTCGGCGAGGGAAAGGTTGACGCTCGAGCGCACCCGACCGGTGGCGAACTCGACCACCGATGGCATCCCGACCCCGACGGCCGCCGTGCGAGCGTTGCGCACGTCGCCGACGCGGGCGACGATCTCCTCGACCAGTCGCTCGGCGCTCGAGACCTCGGTGGGCTTGACGAGGGACTCGCTGAGCCGGCCATCCTCCAGCGTCGCGACGGCCACCTTCGTGCCGCCCACGTCGACGCCGATCAGCTGGCCATCGAACACGTCGCTCAATCTACCTGCCCTGCACGCAGTGCCGTCAAATCTGGGCAAGCCAACGCGGCGAAACCGGGCCGAGGGAGAGCCGCTCGGGCGGCCTCCCCAGTGCGCGACCCGCGGCCCTGAGCCCCGAGCCGAACGCGGCGTGCACCGACCCGTGGGACTCCGGGACGGTCGCCTCGCCCGCCAGCAGCAGTCCGCCTGATACGGGTTCCGCCAGGCGACGCATGTCGTCGACGGTGGCCCCGATCGGCACGTAGCTGTACGAGCCGTGTGCCCACCGGTCCCGGGTCCAGTCCGTGACAAGCGTTTCGTCCGGATCGGGCACCGACCCGAACATCTTGCGAAGGACGTCGAGCGCGGGCCCGACGCGCTGCTCGGCCGCAAGCTCGGCGAGGGCGGGGGTGACCAACGGGTTGTAGAAGGCAACCAGCGTCGGCGCCCCGACGTGGCGGCTGAAGTCGACCCAATCCGGGAAGGTCCGGTCGTCGGCCACGTGGACGATCTGCCGGATCGACTCCGCCCAGAACCGCTCCGGGAAGCGCAGCACGATCTTCTCCAGCGTTCCCATCCCCAGCCGCCCCACCGCCCCGAGCTGATCGGCGCCGAGCGGGGGGTCGAAGGTGAGGGCTCCAGCCTTCAGCACGCCCAGTGGGACCGTCACCACCGCTTGATCCCCCTCGAACGTCCCGCCGTCCGAGTCCACCACGACCTCGGTGCCGCCGTGCTCGACTGCGGTTGCGGCAGTCCCCAGCCGCACGTCCAGCCCGGTGGCCAACCGGTCGACGAGCGTCCTGTACCCGCCTGTCGGGACGAGATTCCCCCCCGCGCCCCAGGCGTAGGCGGCGGCGCCCGCCAGGGAAATTCGATCCGGCGGCGCGGCGAACAACATCGCGCCCCATACCCAGAGGAGCCCAAATCTGGCCAGCTCGCCCGCGCGCCCATCCAGCTCGCGATCGGCCAGGAACCACTCCACCCCGTCGACGAATCGATCGTTGCCCGAGAGTGCCGCCACCGCTTCCGAGGCGTCCCAGTCTCCCTCAAGGCAGCGGTGAGCGCGGTCGCGTCGGGGGCGTCGCCCAACCGTCGGCCCAGACGGCCATTTGCGAGTGGTAGGCGCCGTCGTTCCGAGTGCCGATGCCTGCTGTCGCGAGGGCTTCTGCCAACGGGTTCCCGACCGGGTCGTGGACCCAGGCTGCACCGAGATCGATCACGCCGGGCCCGAATGGCGCGGTCCAGGATGCGCCCGCCGATCCGATCGCGCGCCTCGAGTACGGTCACGTCGGCGCCGGCGCAGCGCATGGCATCGGCAACCGTCAGCCCCGCCACCCCGGCTCCGACGACGATCACACGCATGGCGGTGCGAGGCTATCGGGGCAGAAGTGGGCGGCGCGATCGACCTAGCTGCGGTGATGGTCTGGAGGACAGCGGCAGCACTCGGTACAGGACCGCTAGGCGGCGACGGGTTCGCGGCGTCGCCGGGGCGGCCGGCTGCGCGCGGGCCGCTCGGCGGGCTCGACCAGGTTGCGAAGGAACTGTCCCGTATAGGAGGAGGGGCTGGCAGCCACCTGCTCGGGTGTCCCGGTCGCGACCACCTCTCCCCCGGCCTCGCCGCCCTCGGGCCCCAGGTCGATGATTCGGTCAGCCGACTTGATCACGTCGAGGTTGTGCTCGATCACCACCACCGTGTTGCCGGCCTCGACCAGCCGTCCGAGCACCTCGAGCAGGCGCTGCACGTCGGCGAAGTGCAGGCCCGTGGTCGGCTCGTCGAGGATGTACAGGGTGTCGCCGGTGGCCACCTTCGACAGCTCGGTGGCCAGCTTGACGCGCTGCGCCTCGCCACCCGAGAGCGTGGTTGCCGGCTGTCCCAGCCGGACGTAGTCCAGTCCGACGTCGTGCAGGGTCTGCAAACGGCGCTTGATCTTGGGAATGTGGGCGAAGAACTCGACCGCCTCCTCGACCGACATCTCGAGCACGTCGGCGATCGACTTGCCCTTGAAGCGGACCTCGAGCGTCTCGCGGTTGTAGCGCCGTCCGTGGCACTGCTCGCAGGGAACGTAGACGTCCGGCAGGAAGTGCATCTCGATCTTGATCTGGCCGTCGCCGCGGCAGACCTCGCAGCGGCCGCCCTTGACGTTGAAGCTGAACCGTCCAGGTTTGTAGCCCCGCACCCGCGCCTCCTTGGTGCGCGAGAAGAGGTCTCGGATGTGGTCGAAGACGCCGGTGTAGGTCGCCGGGTTGGAGCGTGGCGTCCGCCCGATCGGCGACTGGTCGATGCTGATGATCTTGTCGACCTGGTCCAGGCCCTCGATCCGGTCGTGGGCGCCGGGGCGAAGCCGCGCCCGGTGCAGCCGGTTGGCCACCGCGCGGTAGAGAACCTCGTTGACCAGCGTCGACTTCCCCGATCCGGAGACCCCGGTAACGCAGCAGAAGACGCCCAGCGGGAAGCTGACGTCGACGTCCTTGAGGTTGTGCTGACGTGCCCCGCGCACCACGAGCTCGCCGCGGGGGCTGCGGCGAAGCGTCGGGAACCGGGATGGTGAGCTTGCCGTTCAGGTAGCGGCCGGTCAGCGAGCCGGCCTGGCGGGCAACCTGGGCCGGCGTCCCCTCGGCCACCAGCTCGCCGCCGTGCTCGCCCGCTCCGGGACCGAGGTCGACCACGTGGTCCGCGGCCCGAATCGTTCCCTCGTCGTGCTCGACCACGATCACCGTGTTGCCCAGGTCGCGCAGCCGCCGCAGGGTGTCGATCAGCTTCGCGTTGTCGCGCTGGTGGAGGCCGATCGAGGGCTCGTCGAGGATGTAGAGAACTCCCACCAGGGACGACCCGATCTGAGTCGCCAGCCGGATCCGCTGTGCCTCGCCCCCCGACAGCGTAGTCGCGGCCCGCTCCAGCGACAGGTAGCCAATCCCGACACTGTCCAGGAAGCGCAGGCGCTCGGCGATCTCTCGGACCACCAGGCGGGCAATCGCCCGCTCGGTGTCGGTCAGCTCCAGCGCCCGGATCCACTCCAGAGCGGCGCGAGCGCTGAACTGCGTGTACTCGTAGATGTTCAGCCCGCCGACCGTGACCGCGAGGCTCTCGGGGCGCAGGCGGGCGCCGCCGCAGGCCGGACAGGGTTGGAGGGCCATCAGCCCCTCGATCCGCTCCCGCGTGTTCTCCGAGTCCGTGTTCTCGTAGCGTCGCTCCAGGCTGGCCAGCATGCCGTCGAAGCGCACCGTGTAGACGCGGCGGCGCCCGAAGCGATTGCGGTAGGAGACCGTGTGACGCTCGTCACCGGTTCCGTTGAGCAGCAACTCCCGGTCGCGCTCGGAGAGGTCCTGCCAGGGGACGTCGATGTCGATCCCATTCGTCTCGGCGACTGCCTCCAGCAGGCGGCGGTGATAGACCGAGGCTGCCTTCGTCCACGGCTCCAGCGCGCCCTCCGCGATCGAGAGCGTGGGATCGGGGACGATCAGCTCCGGGTCGATGACACGCTGGAAGCCGAGCCCGTGGCAGCGCTGGCAACAGCCATGCGGCGAGTTGAACGAGAAGATCCTCGGCTCCAGCTCCGGCATCGAGGTGCCGCAGGCAAGGCACGCGAAACGCTCTGAGAAGAGCATGGCCTCGGACTCGCCACCGTCGGGCACCGTCTCGATCTCCACCAGCCCGTCGGCGAGCTGTGAGGCCGCTTCGACGGACTCCGCAAGGCGCTTTCGCACCCCCTCCTTCATCACCAGGCGATCGACGACGATCGAGATGTCGTGCTTGAACTTCTTGTCGAGCTCGATCTGCTCGTCCAGCCGGCGCAGCTCGCCGTCGACCCGCGCCCGGGCATAGCCCTGAGCGCGCATCTCGCCCAAGAGCCGCCCGTACTCCCCCTTGCGCCCCCGGACCACCGGCGCCATGACCATGAACCGCGCCCCGTCGGCCAGGGTCAGCACGCGGTCGGTGATCTGCTCCAGCGACTGGCCCGAGATGGGGGCGCCGCAGTTGTAGCAGTGGGGCTTGCCGATCCTGGCCCACAGGAGCCGCAGGTAGTCGTAGATCTCGGTCACCGTCCCGACCGTTGAGCGCGGGTTGCGGGAGGTCGTCTTCTGGTCGATCGAGATCGCCGGGCTGAGGCCCTCGATCGAGTCCACGTCGGGCTTCTCCATCTGGCCCAGGAACTGGCGGGCGTAGGCGGACAGCGACTCGACGTAGCGGCGCTGGCCCTCGGCGTAGATCGTGTCGAAGGCAAGACTCGACTTGCCCGAGCCCGAGAGGCCCGTGATCACGATCAGCGCGTCGCGCGGCAGCTCGAGGTCGACGCCCTTGAGGTTGTTCGCGCGGGCGCCGGAGATGGCGATTCGGTCAGAGGGCGGCATTCGGAATCAATTTTACGGGGGCGAACGGGCGTTCCCGTGGGGTGTGTCCCCATTCAGGCCGTCTCCGCGGCCGGCCGCAGCGCCGGGCGCCCCAGCGCCGAGCAGAGCCAGGCGACGGCGACGCCGGCAAATGCGGCCACGAAGCCGAGGCTGACGTGACCTCCATTGACGATCGCACCCCCAACCACCGACCCCACGCCGGACCCGAGCACGGTCGCCGTGATCACCCAGCCGAGGGCCTCGGTCGAGGTGCCCCTGGGCGCCACTCCGTCGATCAGCAGGTACTCGACCGCCGTCGCCGGGGCGATCGCCAGCCCGGCAAACACCATCAACAATCCCATCAGCTCCACCGAAGACGCCAGGGCCAGAGGAGCGAAGCCGATCGCGAGCAGCAGGACCAGGCGCGGATAGCGCTCCCACGGCGGCGAGTCCCAATGCCTGGTCCCGTACCAGATCCCGCCGACCATGCTCGCCACCGCCTGGATTGCGATGAAGGGGCCCACGATCTCGGTCGCGCCATGCTCTCTGCCAAACGCGGTCAGCGCCAGCACCAGGGCGCCGTTGGCGAAGCCGAAGCCGATCGAGGCGGCGCCGAGCACCCAGATCCCGCGGGCGCGGAGGGGTCCGGCCCAATGTCGATGCCCACCGACGGGTCGCCATGCCCGGGAAGCGCGGGAGGCGGCGAACATCCCGGTGCCGGTGAACGCGAGCAGCCCCCCGGCGAGCACGGCAGCGCTCGGCGAGATCGTCGCCGCCAGCCCGGCGGCCAGCAGGGGCCCGACGATGAATGCGAGCTCGATCACCACGGCGTCGAATGCGTAAGCGGACTGCAGCCTGTGGTGATCGTCGACCAGAGTTCCCCACAGGCTCCGCATGGACGCCGACAGGGAAGGGATCGAGAAGCCCGCGAAGGCGCCGAGCAAGGCGAAGGTGGCGAGGGGAGCGTCACCATCCGCCGCGAGGACCAGCAACACCAGGGCAGTCGCGTTGGCCGTGGCGGCGGGCACCAACACCCGCGTCTGCCCGATCCGATCGATCACCCGGCCCTGCAGCGGCAGGCCAACCGCGGCGCCGACCGAGAAACATGCCTCGACCACCCCGGCGGCGGCGAAGGAGCCGGTCGCGGCTTGGATCAGGAACAACACCGCCAGCGGCTCCGAGCCCAGCGGCAGCCGCCCTACCGCCGCTCCGATCACGGGCAGCCGCGCCCGGCGGATCTTCAGCAGCTCGCTGTAGGCCGCCGGGACCATCGCCCTAGGTTTGCATGGACGCGGGTAATCTCACGGCGTGCCCGAGCCGCCGCCGGTCACCGGCATCTCCGAGCTGGTGCTCGAGGTCTCCGATCTCGCGGCCGCGCGCCGCTTCTACCGCGACCTGCTGGGATTCGAGGAGACGTCCTACGGCGAAGGCCGCGACGACCGGGTCTGGTACCTGATCGGCTCGAGCGCCCGCCTGGGCCTCTGGACCCCACAGGTCGGGCTCGCCGGGGGTCGCGGCGGCGCCCACGTCCACTTCGCCTTCCACCTGCCGCGCGACGAGCTCGAACCGCTGCTCGAGCGCCTCCGCGGCAACGGGGCCGCGGTCGAGGGCCCGATCCAGCTGGGCGCCGACCGGGCGATCTATGTCACGGACCCCGACGGCAACGTGGTCGAGTTCTGGACCCAGGACATGGCCGAGTACTGCGCCGGCGCCCGCGAGGGCGGCGGCCCGGGAACCTTCAAGCCGACCGGTTAGCGCTCGCGGCTACCTGCCGGCCTTCGAGTAAACCTCGTCGAGGAGCGAGTCGAGGTCGTCGACCTCATACTCGGCGGCGAGCTGCTTGCGAGCCTCATCGCGCGAGGTCCCGTCGAGGGCGAGCTTCATCGCCACCAGCCGCGCCGCGCCGCCATCGTCGCTGGGCGTCTGGGTGGGCGTTGCAGCCGGCGGCTCGGGCTCGGCTTCGGAGGCTGGCGGCTCGGGCTCCGGCGACGCGGCTTGCGGTTTGGGCTCGGTGTTCGAAGGTGCGGACCTCGCACCAAGCCCCGCCTCGAACTGCTCCAGGGCGTGGCGTACCTGGTCGAGTCGCTCCCGGGCCTCGGCCTCGGCCCGGCCGCGGATTCGCTGTGCATCCGCCTCCGCCTCCCGCACGATCTCGTCTGCCCGCCGTTGCGCCGCCTCCAGCGCCGCCCGCACGCTGTCGCTCGTTTGCCTGATCAGGTCCTCGGCGTCCATCCCGCCACTGAGGGTACCCCGACCTATGCTTTAGGCGTGCAAGCCGCCGGACAACCACGTGTCGCGATCGAGCTCGTTGACGTCGTCAAGACGTTCGGCTCCGAGCGCGGCCTGGACGGGGTCAACCTCGTCGTGCCCGCGGGCGCGATCACGGTGCTGCTTGGCGCGTCGGGAGCGGGCAAGACGGTCACCATCAACCACATCGTCGGCCTGCTCCAACCCACGTCCGGGGTCGTGAAGGTGGAGGGCAACGACCTGGCCGCGATCTCGGAGGACGAGCTGAACGAGTTGCGGCGAGGGATGGGCGTCGCTCACCAGGGAAACCAGCCGTTCACCTGCGGGCTCTTCTTCTCGCTCAGCCTGTACGAGAACGTCGCCTCCCCCCTGCGTGCCAGGATGGCGCGCTGGTCGGAGGAGCGAATCCACCAGGTGACGATGGAGCACCTCGAGATGGTCGGTCTACGCGATCGCGCTGGCGACGTTCCGGACGAGCTCTCTTCGGGCATGCGCAAGCGGGCCGCGCTTGCGCGCGCCCTGGCGCTCGACGCGCGCATCGTGATCATCGATGACTTCGACAGCGGGATCGACGGCGTCCGCCTGGCGCTGCTGTGCGAGCTGATCCAGGACGTGCAGCGCCGCGACGGGGGCGACGTTCCTGGTCACCACTCACGACATGACGGCGGCGCGCGAGCTGGCCGACCACGCCGCGGTCATACACAAGGGCCGCGTCGTCGCGAGCGGTGAAGCGGATGTCGTGTTCGGCTCGACCGAGCCCCTGGTCGCTCAGCTGATCGCCGGCGAGCTGTCGGGCCCCATCCAGCTCAGCTCGACGTAGGAAGTCCTCTCAGTCGCCCTCGAGCCGCGCGCGGAACGACTCGGCGGGCTCGACGGTGGCGCCGGTGAGACGCGCACGATCGGCGAGCCAGCGGTCCGACGTGACCACGCGGATCGTGCCCGGCTCGGCGTCGGCGCGCAGCCGGCGCACGATCTCGTCATCCGCGGAGTCGCGACGAGGCCGGGGAGCGTGCGCGACCTCGATCACCGTGGAGGAGATCGGTGGCGACGGCGGCTGCTCGAACACCACCACGACATCCTCGCCGCTGGCGGCCACCCAGCGCTCGAGCAGATCGACGAGGCGGACCATCGCCCCATGCCGGTCCTTCCACCACGCGTCGGGACGCGTCCCGATCACGTTCATCCCGTCGATGAGCCATCGCACTGAAGGCCCCAGCGTACGCCAACGACCTCTCAGGCCCGCAGCGCCTCGAGGTCGCGGCGCAGCTCCTTGAGCTCGTCGCGGATCCGGGCCGCCTCCTCGAACCGAAGGTCCTCGGCGGCGGCGAGCATCTCCTCCTCGAGCTCGACGATCAGCTTCTCGAGGTCCGCGGGGCTGTTGATCGCCTCGCCATCGCGCTTGGCGCGTCGCCGGCGGGCCGGCGCCGCGCGTGACTCCATGGCCAGGAACTCGGTCATCTCGGAGATCCCCTTCTGGACGGTCTCCGGGGTGATCCCGTGCTCGCGGTTGTAGGCGAGCTGGATCTCGCGGCGGCGGTCGGTCTCCTCGATCGCCGTGCGCATGGCCTGGGTCTCGCGATCGGCGTACATGAGCACCGTGCCGCGCACGTTTCGCGCCGCCCGCCCGATCGTCTGGATCAGGCTCGTCTCGCCCCGCAGGAAGCCCTCCTTGTCCGCGTCCAGGATCGCCACCAGCGAGACCTCCGGCAGGTCGAGGCCCTCCCGGAGGAGGTTGACGCCCACCAGCACGTCGTACTCCCCCAGCCGCAGGTCGCGAATGACCTGGATGCGCTCCAGGGTGTCGATCTCCGAGTGCAGGTACCGGACCCGGAAGCCGTGCTCGAGCAGGTAGGCGGTCAGGTCCTCGGCCATCTTCTTGGTCAGCGTGGTGACCAGCGTCCGCTCCTGCGCCTCCGCCCGCCGGCGAACCTCGTTCATGAGGTCGTCGATCTGGTTGCGGGTCTCGCGCACCTGCACCTCGGGATCCACGATCCCGGTGGGCCGCACGATCTGCTCCACGATCCGCGCCGACGAGCCGCGCTCGAAGTCGCCCGGGGTCGCCGAGACCATCACCATCTGCCCCACCCGGCTCAGGAACTCCTCGAACCGAAGCGGCCGGTTGTCCAGCGCCGACGGCAGCCGGAAGCCGTGGTCGACGAGGGTCTGCTTGCGCGACCGGTCGCCCTCGTACATGCCGCCGAGCTGCGGGATCGTCTGGTGCGACTCGTCGACGAAGACCACGAAGTCGTCGGGGAAGTAGTCGATCAGCGTGTGCGGCGGGCTCCCTTCGGCGCGCCCGTCGATGATTCGCGAGTAGTTCTCGATCCCGGGCGCGAAGCCGAGCTCCTTGAGCAGCTCCACGTCGTACTCGGTGCGCTGCCGCAGCCGGTGCGCCTCGAGCAGCTTCCCGCTCTCCTCGAACCAGGCCACCCGCTCGTTCATCTCCTCCTTGATCTCGGAGACGGCGTGCTCGATCGTCTCCTCCTTGGTGACGTAGTGGGTGGCGGGCCAGACAGCTACGTGGTCGATCTCGTCCAGCACCTCGCCGGTCAGCGGGTCGAAGTGCTGGATCGACTCCACCTCGTCGCCGAAGAGCGCGATTCGGTAGGCGGTCTCCGCATAGGCCGGAAACACCTCGAGCAACTCGCCCTTGACCCGGAAGGTCCCCCGGGTGAGGTTGGTGTCGTTGCGCCCGTACTGCATCCCGATCAGCTTCCGGAACAGCCCGTCGCGGTCGACCCATTCGCCGACCTTGAACAGCTGCATCTGCTCGCGGTAGAGCTCCGGAGAGCCGATCCCGTAGATGCACGAGACCGAGGCGACGATCACCACGTCGCGCCGGGCGAGCAGCGCCGCGGTTGCCGAGTGACGCAGCCGGTCGATCTCGTCGTTGATCGAGGAGTCCTTCTCGATGTAGAGGTCCTGAGCCGGAACGTAGGCCTCGGGCTGGTAGTAGTCGTAATAGCTGACGAAGTACTCGACCGCGTTGTCCGGGAAGAACTCGCGGAACTCGTTGCAGAGCTGGGCGGCGAGCGTCTTGTTGTGGGCGATCACCAGCGCCGGCCGCTGCAGGCGCTCGATCGTGCCGGCCATCGTGAACGTCTTCCCGGTGCCGGTCGCGCCCAAGAGGGTGAGGAACCGCTCATCGGCCGCCAGGCCCTCGGCAAGGGAGTCGATCGCCTTCGGCTGGTCGGCGGTGGCTGTGTAAGCGGGGTTGAGCTCGAATGCGGTCACATGGCCACCTTAGCGGGGGGCCCTCCGGTCTCCCGACGGCCCGCATCCCCCACGGCGATGGCGCGGCCGTAAGCCGCTCAGCGAAGCGCCTCGACCCAATCCAGGCGCCGGCCGCAGAGCTGCCGGGCGTGCGAAGGGTCGAGGCGATGGACCGTCGCATCCACCGGGTCGCTCAGGGTGAGGATGAGCGGCCCCACCGGCGACGGCGTCCCCCCGCTGCCGGGGTGCAGCAGGTCCGAGCCGGTGTAGCGCAGCTCCAGAGAGTGCCTCCCCCGTGCAAGGGGGGCTGACCCCAGCTCCGCGTACAGGCCGGCGTTGTTGAGCAGGTGGCGAACGGAGCCGGCGGGCCGTCCGTCGATGATCAGCTCCATCTGGCCGCGGATCGAGCCCAGCAGCCAGACGTGCCAGGCGCCGTCTTGCGGGATGGTGACGACGGCCGAGGCGGTGCCATCCGTGAACGGCACGAGCGTCCCGTCGGCACCCACCCGCCAGGCTTCAGGATGCCTCAACTCGCTGGCCGGCAGCGTCACCGACGGGGGCTCCTCGGCGTAGGCGATGGTGCCGGATCGCCCGGCGCGCCTGGCCAAGCGGTGGATTGCGTCGCAGGGGCCAGGGCCGGCCACGTCCAGACCCTCGCCAAGGGGCAGGTGCCTCAAGACCTGCGTCGGAGGCCCGGCGGGGCGCTGCCAGACCTCGTAGTAGCCGCCCGAGAATGTGGGCACGTAGGAAGACGGCGGCCGGCTCTGAAGGGGAGAGCGGCGCAGGACGAGCGTCCGGTAGACGGTCAGGCCGCCCAGCTGGAGGTCATCGGTGTCCGCCCAGAAGCCCTTTTCCACCGTCCCCCCGCCCCGCAGCGGCACCGAGCGTCGGCGCAGCTCCGAGACCGCCTCCGGGTCCGCCTCGCGCAGGAAGTGCCGGGCACCGTACGGCTGATACTCGGTCATCAGGGTCGGGCCCTGACCGGCGATCCGCTCGCCGATCTCCTCCAGCTCTGCGAGCTGGTCGCGGGGAGCCAGGTTTGCGTCGCGGTAGGCGAGCGCGTTCGACCAGAGCACCCCGGCCGCGATCGCTGCGAGGACGATTCCGCCCTCGATCCGGCGGCCGCGGGAGATCGCGGCGGCGGCGCCGGCGGTGGCGAGCACAAGCAGGGCCGGCGAAGCGGTCGCCAGCGCCTTGCCGTCCACCCATGGGGAGCCGATCGCGACCAGCAGCAGGCAGGCAGCCAGAACTCCCCCGCCGTAGAGCAGCATGCCCAGCCCACCCGAACGAACCGCATACCAGAGCCCCAGCAGGGCGGCAAGAGCGACCACCGCGATCAGGACCGCCGTCACGTCCCCGTCGACCGCATCGAGCCGGAAGTCCCCCGCGGGCCAGATCCCGAACAGCCGGTCCAGGCCAAGCGGCTCGATCAGGTTTCCCTTCGCCGTCCCGCTGAGAGACGAGGAGGTCGGCGGCAGCAGCCTCCCATCGAGGAGCGCCGGCACCACGAGGGGCAGGCTGAGCACCGTGACCACGATCGCCAGGGCGCCGGCGCGTCGCAGAACTGCCTGGCCCCCAAGCCGGCGCCACAGCAGCCCCGCGGCCACCGCCAGCGCGGGCAGGACCCACACCACTCCCCCCAGGCTGAGCACCGCGAGCAGCGCCGCGACCGCCACCCCGAGCACGGCGATCCACCCCCCCGGGGGCCTCACGTCAGCGACGCGGGGCACCAGTGCGATCGAGAGGACGATCAGCGCCGCCGCGGCGACCTCCTTCACCCCGCCCCACTGCGCGTAGCCGACCAGCAGCGCGGGCTGCGCGCCCAAAGCCGCCGCCGCCGCCCGAAGCGGGCGCCCGGGAACGAGCGGCCTCAGGATCTCCCACAGGCCCAGGGCGACGCACCCCGCCAGCACCGACATGTAGGGCTGGATCAGCCAGGCCGAATCGATCCCGGTGAGCACGTTGCCGATCCCCAGCGGGATGAACACGCCGACCGGGTAGCCATCGCCCAGGTTGAAGGCGAGGGTCGCCTCGTAGGTCGAGGGAGCCAGGCCGTCGAGGCTGTGGCCGTGCTCCATGACCCGGTCGGTGAGCGCCAGCCAGGTGGAGATGTCGTCAAGGCGGATGTAGCCGGCGAACGTGGCCTCGCCCGAGAGCAGCACCGGGGCGCCGTAGACGCCGAAGACGACGAGCGCGGCAAGAGCGGCCCACGGATCCGGGCGCTCACTGCGCCAGCGGGAGGACGCTGCGAAGCCGGCGACGGCCAGGGCGGCCACAAGCGGCACCGTCAGCTCGGCCGTCGCGTCCGTCGCCGTGGTGATGTGACCAGCGACGATCAGGACCGCGACTCCGAGAGGGACGAGCAGCGCGCCCGGGAGGCGGACCCGCGTCAGGCGCTCCAGCAGCAGCGCACATCCCAACGCGAGGAACACGATCACCGCCGGGAACAGCACCCAGGACCCGATCACGCCCGGCGCCTCATCCCGGGTTGGGTGTCCCGCTCAGCCGATCGGCTCGATCTGGTTCGACTCCACCAGCTCGCGGGCACGTCCAGGCTCCGGATCGAAGACCTCGACCTGGAGGTCGGTGCCGCCCGGGCGGCACGAACCTATCAACCGTCTCCGCCGGCAACGATTCCGGCCACCCAGGGTTTAGAGCCCGAGGTCAGCGGCGTATTTGTCGCGGTACTCCTCACGCTTGCCAAGCACCTCCTCCACGTAGGCGCGGGTCTCCGGGAATCCGATCCCATCCAGCGCCAGGTCAGCGCCGCCCCAGCGGTCGACATTGCCCGGACCGGCGTGGTAGGCCGCCAAAGCCGCCACCTCGTTGCCCTGGTAGCGCCCGAACAGCTCTCGCAGGTAGAAGGTCCCGTAGCGGATGTTGATCTCGGGATCGTCGAGGTCGCGGACCACGAAAGTCGTCGCGCCACTGCGCTTGGCGATGTCAAGTGCGGTTCGAGGCTGGACCTGCATCAGGCCGATCGCGCCTGCTTCCGACTCCCGGCCGCGAAACCGAGATTCGGCGTAGATCACCGCCGCGATCAGCGCCGGGTCCAGGTCCTTCTCCGCCGCCTGCTGGCGGATGACGTCGTCGTGGCGCAGCGGCAGGGTGATCTCCAGGATCGCCCTTTCGACGTCGATCCGACTGATCCCGATCGCCGCCCCAACCCCGACGACCGCGGCGATTCCGATCGCCAGCCATCGGCGCCGCCGCGACCTGGGGTCGGTGCGGGCACGGGCCCGGCGGTCGGGGGCCGCCGTCCTCACAGGGCTCACGTGGCTCCTCGCGCCAGCGCTGCAAGCTCCGGCATCAATCGGGCGATCCGGTCCTCGAGCTCGGCCAGTGAGCCGTCGTTGCGGATCACGTAGGTGGCCCGATCGGCCTTCTCCTCCTGAGAGAGCTGGCGGCCACTGCGCCCTTCGAGCAACTCCACGCCCCGGTCCCGGGCGCGAGCGGCCCGCGTCGAGTGGTCCGCGACCACGCACACCGTGGCGTCAAAGGCGCCCTCCATGCCGGTCTCGAACAGCAAAGGCACCTCGACCACGGCGAGCGGCGTCTCGGCGGGCAGCGACTGCCGCCACGCGGCGGTCCGCTCGCCGACCAGGGGGTGGAGGACCGACTCGAGCCAGGCGAGCTCGTCGGGCCGCTCGAAGACGATCGCCCCGACGCGCCCGCGCTCCACCCCGCCGTCCGCGAGCACCTGATCGCCCCAGCGCTCGACCAGCAGATCCCGAACCTCGGGGGCACCGAGCAGCTGATGGACGACGGCATCGGTGGAGAGGGTCGCCGCGCCGAGCCGCGCGAAGGCGGCCAGCGCCTCCGATTTGCCGGCGGCGATTCCGCCGGTTAGGCCAACGAACGGCGGCGGCACCGTCCGCAGTCTGGCATCAAGCGTCGCTGGCCGGGGGCTGCTCTTCGTCGTTCTCCGGCGCCGCGGGCGTCTCCGGCTCGGCGGGCGTCTCCGGTTCCGCAGACGCCTCTGGCTCGGCGGGCGCCTCTGCCTCGGCGGGCGTCTCCGGCTCCGCAGGCGCCTCTGGCTCGGAGGGCGTCTCGCCTTCGTCGGCCACCGGCGGTGGCTCGGGGAAGACCTCCTCGGAGACGTCGAGGTCGGGCACCTCCTCGGGCGCTGCGGGCCCTTGGCCGGTCAGCTCCGGCGGCATCAGGTCTCGCAGTGGCAGGTTCTGGGCCTCGGCTCGCTTCACGCTCAGCGAGATGCGGCGCCGGTTTTCGTCGATCTCGATGATCCGTACCCACACCTGATCGCCCGGGGAGACGACCTCGCTTGGGTTCTCGACGTGGTGCTCGGCCAGCTCTGAGATGTGGACCAGCCCCTCGACGCCCGGGATGATCTCGACGAAGGCCCCAAACGCGACGACCTTCGTGACTTTGCCCTCCAGCACGTCGCCGGGCCGGTACTCATCAAGCACCTTGCGCCACGGATCCTCCTGCGTCTGCTTCAGGCCCAGCGAGATCCGCTGGCGCTCGCGATCGATGTCGAGAACCTTGACATTCACGGTCTCGCCCACCGACAGCACCTCGGAGGGGTGGTTGACGTGGCTCCAGGAAAGCTCGGAGATGTGGATCAGCCCGTCGATCCCGTCGAGGTCGACAAAGGCGCCGAAGTCGACGATGTTGGAGATCTTGCCCTCCACCACCATGCCGGGCTGGAGGCGGCCCAGGATCTGCTCGCGAACCTCCTTGCGCTCCTCCTCGAGCACGGCGCGGCGCGACAGCACGACGTTGTTGCGGCTGCGGTTCAGCTCGATCACCTTGCATTCGAGCGTCTGGCCCTTGAACTCGTCGAGGTTGTGGACGCGGCGGATGTCCACCAGCGATGCCGGCAGGAACCCACGCACCCCGAGGTCGAGGATCAGCCCTCCCTTGACCACCTCGATCACGGTTCCCTCGACTGGCTCGCCGGACTCGGCCGCGGCCTCGATCTTGCGCCAGGCCTTCTCGAACCGGGCGCGCTTCTTTGAGAGCAGCAGGCGTCCCTCTTGGTCCTCCTTGGTGAGCACCAGCGCGTCGACGCGCTCGCCCAGCGACACCTCCTCGCCCGGATCCACGGAGCGCCGGATGGAGAGCTCGGTCGAGGGGATGACCCCCTCCGACTTGTAGCCGATGTCGACCAGGACCTCGTCCTTGTCGATCCTGACCACCTCGCCGCTGACCACATCGCCCTCCTCGAAGGGCTTGATGGTCGCGTCGTAGTTGGGGACGAGCTTGCCGTCGACCTCGATCAGGAGGTTGTTGGAGCCGTCTGCGGGCGCCTGCTCGGCGCTCTCGGGAGCAGCCTCCGTCGTTGTGTCGGTCGCGGACACGGCGGTTAACTATGGCAAAAGCAGGCCGGGCGCAGTTGGCGACGGCCAGATCGCAGATCCGCGGCCGGCCCGGCCGCGCAGCGCCCAATGTCAGCCCTCTACTTGAAGTACCCTCGCCCGGGATGCCAAGGCGACGCACGAAACGCGGTTCGGACCGGACTCCCCTGAGGGGCGACTGCGACGTCCTGATCTGCGGGGCGAGCTTCGCCGGGCTGGCGGTGGCGCGCGAGCTTGCCGGTTCCGGGGCGCGGGTACTGATCGTGGACCGCTACGAGGTCGGCGAGCGCCAGACCTCGGCCTGTGCCGCCCCCACGGAGTGGCTGCGCGCGATGGGAACCGCGGCGTCGATCAAACAGACCTTCGGCGAGCTCGTCATCCACACCCCCGACGTGACCGCCCGGATGCGTCTCCCGTGGACCTTCTCGACCTTCGACTACCCGACGCTCTGCGAGCTCCTGTTCCAGCAGTCCGACGCCGGGTTCGAGACCGCGAAGGTGGACGGTCGGACGGGCACCACCGTGCATACGGACCGGGGTGACCTGGAAGCGCCGCTGGTCGTCGACTGCCTGGGATGGCGCCGCGTGCTCGGCGCCAACGGCTACCAGCCCACGGAGGCGCCACTCTCGCGCGGGTTGGAGGTGCACCCCGGTGGAGCCTCCGACCAGCTGGAGATCTGGATCGATCGCGGTTACGTCCCGGCCGGCTACAGCTGGAGCTTCCCAGCCGACGACGAGGTACGGGTCGGGGTCGGCTCGTTCGACCCGCGCTTCGCCGTCAAGGAGCCCACCGTCCGCCTGGCGCGGGACCTCCACCGCGATCCGGTCCGCTACCAGGGCAACTGGATCCCCCACAAGCTGCGGAGAGCGGCCGAGGACGAGGTCTTCTTCGTCGGCGACTCGGCGGGACACTGCCTGCCCCTGACCGCGGAGGGGATTCGCACCGCGTTCTACTTCGGGATCGCCTGCGGGCGGGAGCTGAGGGCCGTCGTCAATGGGGAAAAGCCCCGCGACGAGGCCCTGCGCCTCTACGGTGCCTTCTCGGCCACGCACAGGTGGAAGTTCGAATCGCTGCTGCGCGTGCAGCGGCTGATCCCCAGGGTGCCGCCGCGGGTGTTGGCGCCGGCACTGCGGGCGATGGCGAACGACCAGTTCGTGCGCTGGGCCTTCGGCCACTACCTGCGAATCGCCCCGCCCGAGTTCGCCGGCGCCCTGCACCGCGGCGACGCCCGGCCGGCCGAGCGCATCGCGGCCTGAGCCCACGCAGACATTCGGCACGTGGACGACTTCTTGCCGCCATGCGGCAGGAACACGCCCAAGGGGCCACGTCTGAGGCTAGGCGGCTCCGGAGTGGCCGGAAGCAGAGTCCCGCGGCCGCTCCTCGACTCGGAAGACCGGATGGTCCGGAGCGACGCGCGCCACCTCCTCGTGGGTGGAGTCCGGCCCAACGCCGCCAAAGAAGACCCCGACCTCCCACTTCCATCGCTTCAGATAGGCGCGCAGCATGGGCTCCTTCTCCTCGTCCGGCATTTCCACCGCCGTGAACGGCTCGGCCCGCCTGCCAACCAGAAGGCGGCCCTCCGGGTTCGCGCGAAGGTTCTTCACCCAGTGCGTGTTACCGCGCGGGGCCACCAGATACCGGGCGCCCTCGAAATCGAGCGGATTGACGGGCGTGCGGCGCCATTCGCCGGTGGTTCTGCCGCGCACCTCGAGAACGCGAGAGCCCGCCACGCTGATGCCCATGCGCGTCAGCCCCGCGACCGCGGGGTTGAAGACGTGCTTGGTGAACCAGCCCGGCCGCTGATAGCGCTCTGCCATCCGAGCTACCCCTCAGCCGTCCGCCGATCGGGCGTCCACATCCGGCGCAGCGGCGCGCCGCCCGTCAAGCCGAATCGTCCATGGGTCGATCGAGTCCACCCGGAGATGCGTCTCGTTCCAAGGATCGCGCGCCAGCGTCGCGCGGACGGCATCCTCCGACTCGGCCTCGACGGCGTGCACCACGCGGTCCTCGTCGGCGAGCGGCCCGCCAAGGACGATGAACCCCGCGTCCACGAGCCCGTCCATGAAGGAGGCGTGCGCCGGCCAGTCGGACTGCTCCTCGACCGGCCGCGACGAGTCCCACTGCGGGCCGGAGCGGCGGAGCACGACGATGAACATCGCCACTTAGAGCCCGGGCTTGGTGACCATGAAGTAGACGGCGACGACCAGGAGGATTCCGGTGACCGTGCCGACCATCCCCTCCCGGCGGGCCGCGCGCTGATACTCATCGGAGAGATCCGCGAGCGTCAGCTCCCTGTCCCCGGCGGCTTCGATCTCTCGCTCGACCATGGGGCCGAGCTTTCGGTCAGCGGGAATGAAATAGGCGCCAAGTAGGGCGCCGACGATCACGACGATCACGATCGTCCCGCTGAGCCATAGCTTGCCCAACTCCCAGTCGCCCTCGGACACCTGGTAAAAGCCGGTCGCCAGGATCACCAGCATCGCCGGGCCCGCCATGTACTGGTTGATCGCGAGCTGGAGCCGGTGGACGTAGGGCAGGTGCCGGACCCCGACCTTCGTCGCCACGGGAAACATGATCGCTTCGGCGAAGGTCGCCCCGAAGCCAACCATGACCGCGGTGATATGGAGGAAGAGCGACAGGTTGTAGCCGGTGACCGCGAGCGACAGGCTCATGCGGGCGCACGATATCGCGGCATTGGGCGTCCTCTACTTCGCGGCCAGCCAGTCCCTGCCGACGCCGAGGTCGACCGCCAGCGGCGGGTCCAGGTCAAAGGCGGCGCACATCTCGCGCCTCACGAGCTCGGATGCGGCCTCCATCTCCGCCTCGGGCCCCTCGAACAGCAGCTCGTCGTGGATCTGGAGCACGAGGCGGCTCTCCATGCCGGCCTCAATGAGCGCCGCGTGGCAGTGCACCATCGCCAGCTTGATGATGTCGGCAGCGGTTCCCTGAATCACCGTGTTGACGGCGAGCCGCTCGCCCAGCGAGCGGCGCTGGCGCTGGTTGGAGCGCAGCTCCGGGATCGCTCGGCGGCGGCCGAGCAGCGTGTAGACGAAGCCGTCACGCTCCGCCGTGGCGATCGTCTCGTCGATGAATCGCTTCACGGCCGGGAAGCGCTCGAAGTAGCGCTGGATGTAGACGGCCGCCTCCTCGCGGGCGATCTGCAGGCGATCGGCAAGCCCGAACGCGGAGAGGCCGTAGGCGATCCCGTAGTTGACCATCTTCGCCTTCGAGCGCTCGGCCGGCCCGACCTCATCGGGGGGAATGGCGAGGACCTCGGCCGCGGTCTCCCGATGGACGTCCTCGTCCGAGGCGAAGATCTCCCGCAGCACGTCCTCGTCGGCGACGTGCGCCAGCACCCGCAGCTCCACCTGGTTGTAGTCCGCGGACAGCAGCCGGCTGCCGCGTTCCGCCACGAAGCAAGCCCGCACGGGCCTCCCGATCTCCGAGCGGATCGGGATGTTCTGGAGGTTCGGGTTGATGCTCGACAGGCGCCCGGTGGTCGTCGCGACCTGGTTGAAGGTGGTGTGGATGCGGCCCGTCTCGGAGTCGATCAGCTCCGGAAGGGCGTCGAGATAGGTGTTCTTGAGCTTGGTCAGCTCGCGCCAGCTCTCGACTTTGGCCACGATCTCGTGCTCGTCGCGGATCTGGGCGAGGACGCGGGCGTCGGTCGAGAAGCCCGTCTTGCCGCGGCGTTTCTTGGTCAGGCCGAGCTCGGAGAACAGCACCTCGCCGAGCTGCTGCGGGGACCCGATCGTGAACTCGTGTCCCGCGAGGTCGAAGATCTCGCGCTCGAGCTCGGCGATTCGCTCGGCCATCCCCTCGCCGATCTCGGCGAGGCGCTTCGCGTCGACCTTGATGCCGGCGCGCTCCATCGCCGCCAGCACCTCGATCAGAGGCATCTCGACCTCGTTAAGGAGACGCTCGAGGCCGAACTCCGCCAGTCGCTCGCGCTGGCGAGGGGCGAGCTCGACGACCAGCCTGGCCTCGGTGGTCGGATCGCCCGACGCTTCGCCCTCCTCCGCGGCCAGGGACATCTGGCCGGCGTCCGCTCCCGCGGGCGCCGCCGCCAGCCCCGCATCCGCGGCCAGCTCGTTCAGGTCGTACACGCGCCGTGCTGGGTCGATCAGGTAGGCGGCCACCATCGTGTCGTGCTCGAGCTGCATGCTGCCCGGCGGCGCCACCGCCAGCAGGCCGGAGCGACCGCCGCCGCCCTGGGACTTCACGTCATGCGCGATCAGGGCCCGGCCGCGAAGCTGCCCGGCGAGCTCGACCAGGTCCGGCGCCTCCCCCGTGACCACCTTCTCCCCGTCGCTCCCCGCCCATCGCCCGGCCGCGACCGCGATTGAGATCGGACCCTCGGCGAGATCGGCCGGCGTCCCCTCCTGCGCCTCGACCACGAGGGTCTCCTCCACGACTCGCTCAGGCACGTCCTCGGCGAACTCCTCGTCGAGGCGCTGGATCACCGCCCGCAGCTCGAACTCGGCCGCCACCTCGCGCAGGCGGCTGCGGTCGGGCTTCGCGCGGGCCTCCTTGCTGACGTCGATCGGCACCTCGATGTCGTACTTCAGGGTCGCCAGCTGCTTGGAGATCCGGGCGTCGTCGGCGTGCTCGGTGAGGTTCTGCTTCCGCTTCGCCCCCGAGATCTTGTCGACGTTGTCGAGCACCGCCTCCAGCGAGCCGAATTGCTGCAAAAGCTGGGCGGCGGTCTTGTCGCCGATCCCCGGGACGCCGGGGATGTTGTCGGAGGTGTCGCCCTTGAGCCCGATCAGGTCGGGGACCAGCTCGGGGGGAACGCCGTAGCGCTCGGCCACTCCGTCGCGGTCGTAGATCTTGGTGTCGGTGACGCCCCGCGACGTGGTCATCACCCGAACCCCGTCGGCAACCACCTGGTAGACGTCGCGATCACCGGAGACGACCATCACCGGGATCTCCGCCTCGCGGGCCTGGCGGACCAGGGTGGCGATCACATCGTCGGCCTCCCAGCCCTCGACCTTGACGTTGTGGAAGCCGAATGCCTCTGCCAGCGGCGCCAGGTGGGGCCACTGCTCCGACAGCAGGTCCGGGCGAGGGCGGCGCTGGGCCTTGTAGGGCTCGTAAGTCAGCTCGCGGCCGGACATGCCGGCATCCCAGGCGACGATCACCGCCTGGGGGCGGTGCTCGATCAGGATCTTGGCCATCATCGAGGCGAAGCCGTAGATCGCGTTCGTGGGCCGCCCGTCGGCGGTCGCGATCGACTCCGGAAGCGCGAAGAACGCCCTGTAGGCCAGGCTGTTGCCGTCGATCAGGAACAGCTCGTCGTCCTTCTCGATTGCCTTCGCGGACTCCTTCGGCTTCGTCTTCGTGGCGGGCACACATCCATCCTAGGACCGCGCCCGGCGAGGTGGTGACGACGGAGCGGGCCGCTGTCCGCGCTCCGCCTGTTCCGGGACGGGTTCTTGCCGCATACCGGCAATAAGCCGTCCAGCTAAGCGAGAAGCGCGCGCACCGTCCCCGCCACGCTCCGCGGCTGCTCATCGAGGTGTCGCCAGGTGAAGCGAACGACTTCGTAACCGAGGACCTTCAGACGGGCATCGCGAGCGCGGTCAGCCTCGAACGCGGAGCGGGTGCGGTGCGATTCCCAGCCGTCGACCTCGACGATCACGCGACGGTCGCGCCAAAGGAAATCGACTCGGTAAGGCCCAACCTTCACATTCACCTCCGGCTTCGGCAAGCGGTAACGGCGACAAACGAGGAGGAGGCGCGCCTCCAGCTCGGTGCGTGTCCTGTCGGGCTCGAATTGCTCGCCGATCGGGAGACGCAGATACTCCGCCTGCCGCAGCGCAGCGGCGAACTGCTGGGTGGGCAGCACGCGGCGCAGGTCCTCCAGCGTACGTGCCGGCTTCGTCACCGGAATGGCATTGCGAAGGGTGCAGTGGCTGGGTAGGAGGGTGCTGGAGCGGTGGAGCCTGACGCCCCGTCTTCTCTCGCGGCCACCGCGCCTGGGGACCATCACGTCAATCGGTCCACTTGGTCGCGAAGTGATTTGCCAGAGTGCGCCGGCGCTGCGGTGGCTCAGCACTGCGCCCTCGCCACATGCCATGACCGCCGCAATCCACTTGCCCTCCCGTGCCAACCCTCGATGTCCAACCGAGTACACGCCTCGGTGGATCCGATGAAGCCGCCCTGCCGCGATACGTCGGGAGATCCCACTTGAGGTCAAGCCACTACGGAGAAGCTGATCCACGGTGACGACCCCGTGTTGCCTGGCCGCGATTCGTCCGAAGACCCCATCCGGGACGGGTTCTTGCCGCATACCGGCAATAAGCCGTCCAGCAGCGGCTGTGCCCCTGTGGCGCAACGGGGTTCGTGCTCGCCCCGGGCGCCCGGGTCACCCCGTGCCTATGATCTTGCGCCCATGCCCGCGGTTCCATCGGTGAGCGCACAGTTCTCGGTCACCGTGCGCGTCGAGCTCGACGCGCGCCAGGAGCCCTTGGGCAAGCTGACCGCGGAGATCGCCGAGGCGGGCGGGGCGCTTCAGGGCGTGGACCTGGTGCCGGGCGCGGGCAGTGAGGGCAAGCGCGTGCGCGAGTTCACGATCGACGCCCGGGATCAGGCGCACTGGGAGGAGATCCTGCGGGCAATCGGCTCCACTCGCGGCGCGCGGGTGCTCGACTACGTCGATCGGACGATGCAGATGCATCGCGGGGGCAAGATCGCGCAGCAGAACAAGTACCCGCTGAAGACCCGCGACGACCTCTCGATGGCCTACACGCCCGGGGTGGCCCGGGTCTGCCAGCAGATTGCGGCCGACCGCTCGAAGGCGTTCGAGTACACGATCAAGCGCAACACGGTCGCAGTGGTCTCCGACGGCAGCGCGGTGCTGGGCCTGGGCGACATCGGGCCCGAGGCCGCGATGCCGGTGATGGAGGGCAAGGCGATGCTGTTCAAGGAGTTCGCCAACGTGGACGCGTTCCCGATCTGCCTCAGCACGCGCGATCCGGACCAGATAGTCAACGCGGTGAAGCTGATATCCCCGACCTTCGGGGGAATCAACCTGGAGGACATCTCGGCGCCGCGCTGCTTCGAAATCGAGGAACGCCTCAAGGAGGAGCTCGACATCCCCGTCTTCCACGACGACCAGCACGGCACCGCCGTGGTCGTGATGGCGGCGCTATTCAACGCGCTGAAGATCGTCGGCAAGCGCCTCGAGGACCTGCAGGTGCTGGTCGTGGGCCTGGGCGCCGCTGGGGTGGCGGTGACCAAGATGATGCACGCCTCCGGGGTCACCCGGGTGATCGGTTGTGACCGTCGGGGGGCGCTGTCCACGGACCGTGAGGACTATGCGGCCGGTGAGATGAGCGAGATCAAGCGCTGGTATGCCGAAAGCTCGAATCCCGACAGGCGCCAGGGCTCTCCCGCCGAGGTGATCGAGGGCTGCGACCTGTTCATCGGCGTCTCCGGCCCGGGGATCATTCCCCCCGAGGCCCTGGGGAAGATGGCCAGCGATCCGATCGTGTTCGCGATGGCCAACCCCAACCCGGAGGTGATGCCCGAGGAGGCCGAGCCCTTCGTGCGGATCATGGCCACCGGCCGCTCCGACTATCCGAATCAGATCAACAACGTGCTCTGCTTCCCGGGCATCTTCCGCGGTGCGCTCGACGCCGGCGCGCCGCGAATCACCGAGGAGATGAAGCTGGCCGCGGCCAAGGGCATCGCCGACGTGGTCGAAGAGGAGGACCTGAGCGAGGACTACATCATCCCCAGCGTCTTCGACCGCGGCGTCGCGCCGGCGGTCGCCGAAGCGGTGGTCCAGGAGGCGCGTCGCGAGGGGATCGCGCGGGTCTCGGAGGAGACGGGAACGTTCACCGCGGTCGAATAGAGGCCCCGGCCGCAAGAGGGTTGCCATGCGCGTACTTGTAACCGGCGCCAGCGGGTTTCTCGGCTCGGCGGTCTGCGACGCGCTGCTGGCGCGCGGCGACGAGACCGTCGGTTTGAGCCGCAATCCCGAGCGAGCCCGGCGCGGGAACCCAACCGTCAGCTGGCACGCATGGAACCCGGCTGCCGAGCGGCCGCCGGCCGCCGCCCTGGAGGGCGTCGACGGGGTCGTCAACCTGGTGGGAGAGCCGCTCGACCAGCGGTGGACCGAGGAAGCGAAGCGGCGAATCCGCGACAGCCGTGAACGGGCGACGAAGAACCTGGTCGACGCGATCAGCGCCGCCGAGCCCCGCCCGAAGACACTGGTCAGCCAATCCGGCGTGGGCTACTACGGCGATCGCGGCGAGGCGCTCGTGGACGAGTCCACAGGCCCGGGATCGACGTTCGACTCCGAGGTCTGCGTCGCCTGGGAGGCCGCCGCCCGCGAGGCCGAGAAGGTCGACGTCCGCGTGGTGGTGGTCCGCAGTGGGCTGGTGCTCGACCCGGGGCATGGGCTGCTGAAGCAGCTGCTGCTCCCCTTCAAGCTCGGGGTGGGCGGCCCGCTGGCAGGCGGCGATCAGTACATGCCGTGGATCCACGTCGACGACGAGGTGCGCCTGCTGCTCTGGGCCCTCGACCGCGAGCCTGCGTCGGGCACTTACAACGCCACCGCGCCCCATTCGGTCACCAACAGGGAGTTCTCCCGTGTGCTCGGACACGTGCTGCGCCGCCCCGCCATGGTGCCCGTGCCCCAGCTTGCCCTCAAGCTCAGGTTTGGGGCCGAGCTCGGCGAGGTCGTCACCGGGGGCCAGCGCGCGGTCCCGCGGCGCGCCGTCGACGATGGGTTCGAGTTCCGCCACCCGGAGCTCGAGCCGGCGCTCCGGGACCTGCTGCACCGCTGACTACCCGCCGCGCAGCGGGGTGGCGAACACCGGCCGGCCGTTACGCAGCCGGTAGCCGGCCAAGCGGTCGAGGGTCGTGTCGCCGACCTCGTCGATCGAGTAGCCGCCCAGGATCGAGTCGCGATCCCGCGTGTCGAAGAAGGCGTCAACCACTGCATCGCGATTGTCCCCCTGATCTCCGGCGCGCTCGATCGAGTCGAGCACGACGGCCATCGCCTCGTATCCGTAGGCCGCATAGCGGCCGGGCTGTCGACCGAAGCGGCTGCGGTATGCCCGCAGGAAGCGCCGCCCCGCCGCCGGGAGCTGTGAGGGATCCTGGGCGGCGGAGGTTGCCAGGTTCGCGACCACGCCCCCACCGACTCTCCACGGCGGGAGCAGCGCGTCCGAGCCCATCACCGGGCCGGACACGCCATTTGTCAGCGATGCGGGCTCATCGCCGGCGAGCCCACCGTAGTAGAGGAGGTCCGCTCGTCGCGATCCCGTCCGAGCGAGGCCGCTTGCAGCCTGTCGGAAGGCGATCACCATCGTGTGGCCAAACTGCGAGCCATCCGAGATCGCGGCGACATGCTTCACTCCCAGCCGCTTCGCCCACGCCGCCGCCGCCCCGGCCTGCACGGCGTCGCTGGGGATCACCCGGCCGAAGGTGCGCTCGCCGGTCGTCTGAAGGTCATTCGGGACCTCGTCGCCGGCGCCGAGGAACGGCTGCACAAGATCGATTGCAGCGCTTGCCGGGGACACCTGGAGCATCCGGGCCTCGTTGGTGATCGGCAGCGAGGCTCGGGTCGCACCGGAATCGAAGTCGCCCAGGTAGGCGATCGCGGTCGAGTCCCCCGTGGCCCTGCGGCCGTTGGCGGCCGCAGCCGCCTGGCTCCAGCGTGCGTCGGCGCCCCGTCCCGCCGTGTCGTCGAGATAGATAGCCCGCACCTCGAGCTCCCCCACCTTGCCCCCCGCATCCGCAAGCGCGAGCTTGGCACCCCGGACGACGTCGCGGCCCTCGAGCGCTTCGGGGCCACGAAGGGGCATGCTCACGTACACGGTCACGCGCTCGCCCGCCTGGATCCCGGAGTCCGTCCCGCAGCCGGCGCCAACCAGCGCCAGCGCGCCCAGCGCAACCGTCACGGCGACGATCCGGATCACGCCCCAAACGGCACGTGGTTCCGCCGCGCGCACGGCCGGCTAACCGAAGAACGGCGCGGCGACCTCGTAGTCCTCGGGCGGTACGGTGCGCAGCTGCTCGACCGCCTCGCTCAGGGGGACGAGCGTGATCCGGGTGCCGCGAAGCGCCGGCATCGTCCCCCAGCGCCCCTCGTGGGCGGCGTCGATCGCCCCCACACCCAGCCGCGTCGCGAGCACCCGGTCGAACGCGGTCGGGGTGCCGCCGCGCTGGATGTGGCCAAGGACCACCGCCCGTGTCTCGAAACCCGTCCGCGCCTCGATCTCGCGCTCGAGGCGATGCCCGATGCCGCCCAGGCGGACGTGGCCGAACTCGTCCTTCTCGCCCTCGGCGAGCTCCAGCGTCCCCTCCTCGGGCAGCGCCCCCTCGGCCACCACCACGATCGAGAAGTTGCGCCCGCGCGAGTGCCGGCGTCGGATCAGCCGGCAGACATCCTCGATGTCGAACGGCCGCTCGGGGATCAGGATCACGTCGCCACCTCCCGCGAGCCCGGAATGCAACGCGATCCAGCCTGCGTGACGCCCCATCACCTCGACCACCATCACCCGGTGATGGGACTCAGCGGTCGTGTGGAGTCGGTCGATCGCGTCGGTCGCCACCTGGAGAGCGGTGTCGAAGCCGAACGTGACGTCGGTCGCCGCGAGGTCGTTGTCGATCGTCTTCGGTACACCGAGGACCGCCAGGCCGTGCTCGCCGTGGAGGCGGGCGGCGGCGCCCAGCGTGTCCTCGCCACCGATCGCGATCACGCCGTCGAGGTGCAGAGCCGCCATCGTCTCGCTGACTCGCTCCGGCCCCTCGTCGCGCTTGAACGGGTTCGTGCGAGAGGTGCCGAGGATCGTCCCGCCGCGAGGAAGGATCCCGCGAGTGCTCTCGATCGTGAGCTCTTCGTGGAGGTTCTCGAGTGGCCCGCGCCAGCCGTCGCGAAAGCCGACGATCGCGTGCCCGTAGTAGTCGATGCCCTTGCGGACGATGGCGCGGATGGCGGCGTTGAGGCCGGGGCAGTCACCACCTCCCGTGAGCACGCCAACACGCACGGCTCGCACGATACCCGACGTTGTGAGGGCCCCCCGGTGGACGTCGTGGTCAGTTTTGGACCTAGGGGCGCAGGTGCTGTAGCAGCGGCTGCGAAACGCGCAGGCACACGCCGACGAAGAGAATCCCGAGGAAGATCAGGAAGCTGACCGCGCCGCCAAGCCCGAAGGCGTAGGCGACCACCATCACGCTCAGGGCAACGACAGTGAACACCACCAGCTGCACGTGGGGGAATCTACTCGACCGTCCGCCCCGAATCGCTCATCGCCCCACGCACCGCGCCGAGGAACTCGCTCACCTCCTCGGCCGCCGCCCCTCGCTCGGCGGCCTCGGCGACCGCGCGCACCAGCCTGGTGCCGATGATCACGCCGTCGGCGATCCGGCCCACGGCGGCTGCCTGGCCAGGCGTGCCGATGCCGAATCCGACCGCCGCGGGCACCGACGCCTCTCTCCGTACCGCGGCCACCAGCTCGGCAAGGCCCTCCGGCAGCTCGTCCCGCTCGCCGGTCACCCGGGTGTCCGATACCACGTAGACGAAGCCCTCGGCGCGCTCGCAGATCCGGCGCCGGCGTTCCTCGGGGGTTGTCGGAGCCACCAGCGGGACCAGCGCGATGCCCACGCCCCGCAGCTGATCGGCGACTTCCCCCGCCTCCTCCAACGGCAGGTCCGGGACGATCGCGCCCGCGGCGCCAGCGTCAGCGAGCAGCCGTGCGAACTCGGCGGGCCCACGAGCCAGCACCATGTTCGCGTACACCATCGGCGCCACAGGAACTCGCTCGGCGACGCGTTCGCAGATCTCCAGCACCCCCTCGAGCGTCGCCCCGGCCGCCAGCGCCCGCGTTGCCGCCGCGTGGATCACCGGCCCGTCGGCGAGGGGGTCGGAGAAGGGGACGCCGAGCTCGATCAGGTCTGCGCCCGCCTCGGCATACGACTCGGCCACGGCCACCGAGGTCTCGGCGTCGGGGAACCCGCCCATCATGTAGGGCATCAGCGCCGCCCTTCCCTCGTCGCGCGCCCCTGCGAAAGCCTGGGCGATCCGCTCGGCCCCCGCGGTGATGGCTTCAGTCATCGAGTTCGCCGAGACGCTCGAGCGCCTCCGCCAGATCCTTATCCCCGCGACCACTCAAGCAGACAAGGTCGTATCCCGAGTCGGCCGATCCCGTAGCGGCAGCGGAGGGATCGGCTGACGAGGCCATGAGCCAGGCGATCGCGTGGGCCGGCTCGAGCGCCGGCAGGATCCCCTCCAGCCGCGCCAGCTCCCGGAAGGCGCGCAGCGCGTCTGCATCGGTGACCGCCTCGTAGCGGGCCCGGCCACTGTCGCGAAGGTGGGCGTGCTCGGGACCGACGCCCGGATAATCGAGCCCGGCCGAGATCGAATGGGCCTCGAGAATCTGCCCCTGATCGTCAGCGAGCACCGATGAGAGCGTTCCGTGGAGGACGCCGGTTCGCCCGGCGACCAGCGAGGCGCCGTGGCGTCCGTCGAGCCCGTCGCCCCCGGCCTCCACCCCGATCAGCTCCACGCCCTCGTCGGCGAGGAAGGCATGGAAGGCGCCGATCGCGTTGGAGCCTCCGCCCACGCAGGCGATCACCCTCGCGGGCAGTGCTCCTTCCGCCGCCAGCGCCTGCTCCCGGGCCTCGTCCCCGATCACCCGCTGGAGATCGCGCACGAGCGCCGGATAGGGGGCCGGCCCGACCACCGAGCCGATGATGTAGTGAGTCGTGCGGACGTTGGTGACCCAGTCCCTGATCGCCGCGCTGACCGCCTCTTTGAGGGTTCGCGCCCCTGCTTCGACCGGGACCACCTCGGCGCCGAGCAGGCGCATGCGGTCGACGTTGGGCGCCTGGCGCCGAATGTCCTCGGTCCCCATGTAGACCACGCACTCGAGCCCGAGCAGCGCGCACGCGGTGGCGGCGGCGACGCCATGCTGGCCGGCGCCTGTCTCGGCGATCACACGCCGCTTCCCCATCCGGCGGGCGAGCAGCGCCTGGCCGATCGCGTTGTTGATCTTGTGGGCACCGGTGTGGGCGAGGTCCTCGCGCTTCAGGTAGACCCGGCGGCCAATCCGCTCCGTCAGGCGCTCGGCGCGGTAGAGCGGCGTGGGCCGACCCACGTAGTCGCGCAACAGCCCGTCCAGCCGAGCCCGGAACTCCGAGTCGTCGCGGGCCGCCGCCCACGCCGCCGACAGCTCGTCGAGAGCCGGGATCAGGACCTCGGGAACGTAGCGCCCGCCATAGTCGCCGAAGCGCTCCTCGACCGGTGCGATGCTCACGCGATCACCTGCGAACCCGAGGCCCTCTGAGCCCGCTCCAGGAACGCCGCCATCAGGGCATGGTCCTTGACGCCCGGCTCGGCCTCGACACCGCTCGCCACGTCGACCGCGAAGGGCCGCGCGACCTCCACGCCGTCGCCAACGTTCTCGGGGGTCAACCCACCGGCGAGGATCAGGGGCACCTTGGATCTGCGTCCCGCCAACAGTTCCCAGTCGAAGCTCTCACCGGTGCCGCCGACTGTCTCTTGCCTGTAGGCGTCGAGCAGGTGGAAGTCGGCGCGGTAGGCCTCGGCAGCCCGAACATCGGCGGCGCTGCGCACCCGCAGCGCCTTGATCACCTTGCAGCCGGTGCGGCGCGCCGCCTCCCGGCAGAGCGCGGGTCCCTCGTCCCCGTGAAGCTGGATCATGGTCAGCGACTCGTCCTCGGCAGCGGCTGCAAGCTCGCGCAGGGTCGGGTTCACGAACACCCCGACGATTTCCAGGCGGCGCTTGAGCGCCGCACCGATCTGGGCCGCCACATCCGGTTCGCAGAACCGGGGGCTCTCCTCGTAGTGGTTGATCCCGATCGCCCAAGCGCCGAGGCGCGCCGCCTCCGTCGCATCGTCGAGATTCGTTATCCCGCAGAACTTGACCCTCATACCCCCAAGGTTAGGGCCACGCGGGCCGCTCGCCGCCTTGATGGACGGCTTATTGCCGATATGCGGCAAGAACCCGTCCCGAGCTCGTGGAGCGGCGGGGCGGGGTTGGATGTCGGGACCATGCCTTACCTACCCAGCCCTTTCCCGCCGCGATCTTCCCGCAGCGGGGCATGCCGCAGCCGCTCTGAGAGCGGCTAGCCGCTGGCGTTGGCGGGGCGGTCGCCGAGCGTCACCGTGACCGTGCGCTCCTGGTCGCCGTGCGCAAGGCTGAGCTGAACGTCATCGCCCGGTTGCTTCTGGTTCACGGTGCTGATCACGTCGTCCATGCCGGTGACCGGATTGCCGTCGACGGCCGTGATCACGTCGCCGCCGGCGCGGAGCTGCTGACCGGCAATCGAGACCGTGGCAGTGCCGCCCTTGACCCCCGCATCGTCGGCCGGGCCCTTTGGCACCACGGTCTGCACCAGCGCACCCTGCTTCACCGGGAGGTTGAGGACGTCGGCGACCTGAGGGGTGAGATCAGTTCCGCTGATCCCCAGGTAGGCGTGCTCCACCTGGCCGTTTGAGAGCAGCTGCTGGACAACCTGGTGAGCGGTGTTGATGGGGACCGCGAAGCCGATGCCCACATTTCCGCCGCCGCCGGCCGACTCGATCTGGGAGTTGATCCCGATCACCCGCCCGCTGGCATCGAGCAGCGGCCCACCGGAGTTTCCGGGATTGATCGCCGCGTCAGTCTGGATCACGTTGTTGATCGTGAACCCGTTGGGCGCCTTGATCTCGCGCTGAAGCGCCGAGACGATCCCCGTCGTCACCGTGCGGTCGAGCCCGAACGGGTTGCCGATCGCCACCACGGGATTGCCCACCTGAAGGTCGGAGGAGTTCCCCAGGGACAGCGGGTGGAGCTCGTCGGAGGGCGCGTCGACCTTGAGCAGGGCGACGTCGGTCGAGGGGTCCTTGCCAACCACCTCGGCGCCGACCGGCTGCGAGTTGTCGGTGTTGCCGAGCGTCACCTCGATCTTGTCCGCGCCGTCGACGACGTGCGCATTGGTGAGGACATGGCCCTCTTGGTCGATCACGAAGCCCGAGCCGGTCGCGGTCCCCCCGCCGCCGCCTCCGAAGGGGTTTAACTGCGAGGGCTGCGGGGCCGACTGGGCCTGTATGAAGGCGACTCCAGGGGAATCCTGCTGGTAGATCTGGTTGACGGTCAACCCCTTCCCGCTGGCCTGCTTCGTGGCGGTCTGCGGGAGCGGCGTCGCGGCAAGCGTGGAGGTGCCGCCGTCCCCTTCCGACGACTTGACCCAGCCGGCGGCGATCGCGATCAGGCCGACGATGGCGACCACCAGACCGCCCGTCAAGGCGGCGCCGAAAGAGGTGCGGACGAATCGCCGGAGGGCGCCGATCACGGAACTCAACTTGCTCATGCCCCGAGGTTCGGGGACCTCGCTTAAGCGCGGCTAACGGGAGCCTTCAGCGACGATAAGAATCGCGCTCGAGAAGCCCGCGATCACTCCTCGGAGGCGCGATCGAGGTAATGCTCGCGGGTCGCCTCCTCGTCCCGGGTGAGCTCTCGCACGAGCACCTCGGGCTCCTCGGCGCGCATCAGCGCCTCGCCGATGAGCACGGCGTCGACGCCGATCCGCTCCAGCTCGTCCAGCTGATTGCGCTGTGCATAGCCCGACTCTGAGACCACCGTCTTGCCGGCCGGGACATCGGTGAGCAGCTCCACGGTCGTCTCGATGTCGACGCTGAAGTCCTCGAGGTTGCGGTTGTTGATCGCGATGACGTCGGCATCGATCGCCAGCGCCCGCTCCAGATCGGCCTCGTCGTGCACCTCGACCAGGCAGTCGAGGTCGACCGCCCGCGCCTCCGAGTAGAGAGAGGCGAGGTCGTCGTCGTCGAGCGCCGTGACGATCAGGAGCACGGCGTCGGCCCCGTTCGCGGCCGCCTCGTAGAGCTGGTACGGATCGACGACGAAGTCCTTGCGCAGGATCGGCAGGTCGGACGCCTCGCGCGCCGCCCGCAGGTCGTGCAAGGAGCCCGCGAAGTGGCGCTCCTCGGTGAGAATCGAGAGGGCGGCGGCGCCGCCTCGCTCGTATGCCCTGACCATCTCCGCCACCCCGGTGTCGGGCCGGATCTCACCGGCGCTCGGCGAGCGCCGCTTGAATTCGGCGATCAGCGATAGGCCCGGGCGCGACAGCGCCTCGTTGAATGGGCGAGCGCCGTCGCGGCTGCCGAGGCTCGCGCGCAGACCCTCAACGGGGACCTCCTGACTGCGGCGACGGGCGTCCTCTCTCGCACCCGCGACCAGCTGCTCGAGCCAGCTCATCACCGGAAAAGGCTAGACGATTGATTCCAACCGTCTGGTCGAGTGGTCAAGCCGGAGCCAGCTCGTCGGTCAACTCGACCAGCCTGGCGAGCACGTCCCGCGCGGCGCCCGAGTCGATCGCCTCGTGTGCCCGCTCGATCCCGGTGCCGAGGTCCTCGGCCCCGCCGCCGACCAGGATCGCCGCCGCGGCGTTGAGCGCGACCACGTCCCGCGCCGGGCCACCGTCGCCCTCCAGCACGCGCGCGACCGTCGCCGCGTTCTCGTCCGGCTCCCCGCCTGCGATCTCCCCGAGCTCGACCCGCTCGATGCCAAGCTCCTCGGGCCGTAAGAACCACTCCTCGGTGCGGCCTCCCGCGACCTCGATCACCCGCGTCTCCTCACTGACGCTGATCTCGTCGACGTCGTCCGCCGCGCAGACAACCAGCGCCCGCTCACAGCCCAGGGCCACCAGGGCCTCGGCGATCGTCTCCTGGTAGCGGCGATCCGAAACCCCGAGCAGCTGGCGAGTGGCGCCGGCCGGGTTGGTGAGCGGGCCCAGGAAGTTGAAGATGGTTCGCACGGCGAGCTCCTTGCGCACCGGCACCACGTGCTTCATTGCCGCGTGGTGGCGAGGCGCGAACATGAACCCGAATCCGATCTCGTCGATGCAGCGGGCCACCTGCGCGGCGTCGAGATCGATGCGCACCCCTAGAGCTTCGAGCAGGTCCGCGGAGCCGCTGCGGCTGGTGCTGGAGCGATTTCCGTGCTTGGCGACCGCGCAGCCCGCGCCGGCGGCGACCAGCGCGGCGGCCGTGGAGATGTTGAACGTCGACGGACCGCCCCCGGTCCCGGCCGTGTCGACCAGGTCGTGGCGGCCGGCGTCGACCTCGGCGGCGAGCCGCCGCATCGTTCGCGCCAGCCCGACCAACTCGGCAACCGTCTCGCCCTTGGTGCGCAAGGCAACCAGGAAGGCGCCGGTCTGGACCTCGCTCGCCCTTCCCTCCATGATCTCGTCCAGGACCGCCGAAGCGTGGTCGGCGCTCAGGTGGGTCCCCGAGCAGACTGCTTCGATCGCGCGGGTGAGGATGTCGTTGGGCAAGGGCTTGGGGCAGGGGGCCGGGATCTCAGGTCTTAGCTTCGAGGAAGTTACGCAAAAGGTCCTTCCCAAACGGCGTCAACACCGATTCCGGGTGGAATTGGACGCCCTCCGCCGGGAGCTCGCGGTGGCGGACGCCCATCACCACGTCGCCGAGCGTGGCGCTGAGCTCGAGCTCGGAGGGAAGGTTCGGGTCCGCCACCAGCGAGTGGTAGCGACCCGCTCGCAAGGGGCTTTCGAGCCCACGCAGGAAACCCTTGCCATCGTGCTCGATCTGGGCGTCCTTGCCGTGGATCGGCTCCCCTCGAATCGTGCGGCCGCCGAACGCCTCGACCAGGGATTGATGACCCAGACAGACGCCCAGGGTCGGAATGCCGGCCTCGGGAAAGGCCCGTGCCGCCTCGATCGAGACCCCGGCCTCGCCGGGAGTGCACGGACCCGGCGAGATCACCAGCCGATCGGGGCGCCGATCCAGCAGGTCGGCGACGACGGCCTTGTCGTTTCGGACCACTTCCAGCTCCGCCCCCAGCTCGCCCAGGTACTGGACCAGGTTGTAGGTGAAGCTGTCGTAGTTGTCGACCACGAGCACACGCATGATCAACTCGCCCGCCCTCGGGCCGGCGTCGATGCGGTCGATGTGAACCTCGCGCTCACGGCCACTCCGGCTGCTTGGCTGCCAGCTCCACGGCGCGAAAGACCGCTTCGGCCTTGGCCAGCGACTCTCGGTACTCGTAGTCCGGCTTCGCGTCCGCCACCGTGCCACCGCCGGCCTGCACGTGGACGACGCCGTCCTTGACCACCACGGTGCGGATGTGGATCGCGGTGTCGAGGTCGCCGGTGAAGCCCAGGTAGCCGATCGCGCCGCCGTAGGAGCCGCGCTTGTGCGGCTCGAGCTCGTCGATGATCTGCATCGCGCGAACCTTGGGCGCCCCGGAGAGGGTTCCCGCCGGCAGCACCGCCCGCAGGGCATCCATCGCCGTGACCTCGGGGCGAAGCCGACCCGAGACCTGGCTGACGATGTGCAGCACGTGCGAGTAGGACTCGACCACCATCAGCTCGTCCACCTGCACCGACCCGTACTCGCACACCCGGCCGAGGTCGTTGCGGCCCAGGTCGACGAGCATCACGTGCTCAGCGCGCTCCTTGGGATCGCGCAGCAGCTCGGCTGCGCGGCGTCGATCCTCCTCCTCGCTGGCCCCGCGCGGATACGTGCCGGCGATCGGCCGCGTCTCGATTCGGCGCCCGGTGATCTTGACGAGGGGTTCCGGTGAGGCGCCGGCCAGCTGGAAATCGCCGAAGTCGAGGAAGTACATGTACGGCGACGGGTTGATCGTCCGCAGGCCGCGATAGATCGAGAAGGCCTCGACCGGCGACGGAGCCGAGAAGCGTTGCGACGGGACCACCTGGAAGGCGTCCCCGGCATGGACGTAGTCGATGATCCGCCGCACGTTGGCCTCGAACTGCTCGCGGCTCATGTTCGAGGCGAATTCCGCAGGCTCGCCGCGACCTGACAGCGACCCGGCAGCGCCCGCAGGCGCAGCCGAGGACGCTGTCGGCCTTGGTGCTGGCACCGGGCCCCGGAGCCGCTCACGCACGTCCGCGATTGCGGCCACGGCCTTCGCGTGGGCGTCGTCGAGGTCGATCCCGTCGTCGAGGACCGCGTAGGCCATCAGGGTCAGCTCGTGGCGCAGGTGGTCGAAGACCACCAGCACGTCGCTCACCATCAGCGCCATGTCGGGCAGCCCGATCGGGTCGGGGTTGGGTGACCCGAGCGGCTCGACCGTGCGAACCAGGTCGTAGCCGAAGAATCCGACCGCGCCCCCCGCGAAGGGAGGCAGGCCGTCGACCGGTGCCAGCCGGTAGCGGCTCAGGTACTCGCTCACGGCGGCGTAGGGATCCGGGGCATCCATACGACGCGTGGGTTCGCCGGAGGGGCGATCGGCCAGCCACTCGCTGAGCACCCCCTCGTCCCAACGCAGCACGGCGCGGGGGCTGAAGCCCAGGAACGAGTAGCGGCCAAGGCGTCCCTGCTCGGCGGACTCGAGCAGGAAGCAGGGCCCCTGGTCGCGGAGCTTCAGGAAGGCGGACACGGGGGTCTCGCAGTCATCGACGAAGGACGTCCGAACGGGGATCGCGTTGCCCGCTCGGGCCAGCTCCCGCGCCCGCTCGAGGCCTGGGTCGATCTCCAGGGCCGGATCAGCCGCGACGGCCATTCAGCACCTCCAGCGCCGCCGCGATCGAGATCCCACGCGAGACCAGCAGCACGTCCAGGTGGTAGAGGAGGTCGGCGGCCTCCTCGGCCACCCGCTCCTCGGACTCAGAGCCGGCGGCGCGAGACACCTCCTCGGCCTCCTCCCGCAACTTGTCACCGATCCGAGGTGGATCGTCCAGCAGCTCCACCGTGTACGAGCCGCTGGGCCGGAGGCGGCGGCGGTCGGCCACCGTGCGCTCGAGCACCGACAGGGCCTCGTAGGTCGCGGAGGCGGGCTCGCCGTCCGCCGGCGGCGCATCCGCAGACGGGTCGGCGCGTCCCTCGAGGTCGCGATAGAAGCACGAGCGCTGGCCCGTGTGACAGGCGGGGCCCGCCGGCTCGACCAGGGCGACGAGCGCGTCGCCGTCGCAGTCGTAACGGATCTGCAGTACCCGCTGCACGTTGCCGGAGGTCTGACCCTTGTGCCAGATCTCGTCCCGCGAGCGGCTGTAGAAGTGGATCTCCCCCGTCTCGCGGGTGCGCCGGAGCGCCTCGTCGTCCATGTAGGCGAGCGTCAGCACCTCGCCCGTGCGCCAGTCCTGCATCACGCACGGCACCAGGCCTTGCTCGTCGAAGCGGACCGCCGTCGCGATCGTTTCGCTCGTCATTTGGAGGAGTTTACGAGTGCGAGCTTGGGCGTACCGCACGATTCGCCGTGCGATCCGATCTCCGCCGCTCGGAGGTGAAGGCCGGTGGTTGACGCAGGTGGCGCCCGAAGACGACGTGGCGGGCGCGGCCATCCTGCTTCGCCGCGTACATGGCGAAGTCCGCATCGCTGACCAACTGGTCCGGGGAGACGGCGGGATCGGTGGTGAGGACGATCCCGATGCTCGTGGTGACCCAGACCTCGTGACCGCCGATCAGGAACGGCGCCGAGAAGGCGTGCTCGATCCGCGACGCGATCTGTTTCGCGGACTCCAGGTCGACCTCCTCGCAGAGCAGGGCGAACTCGTCGCCTCCGAACCGCGCCACCGTGTCGGTGGGTCGCAGCGTCGAGCGCAGGCGGGTGGCGGCCTCGATCAGGAGGCGATCGCCAACGTCGTGGCCGAAGTCGTCGTTGACCACCTTGAAGCGGTCGAGGTCACAGAACAGCACGGCCAGCGAGCCGCCGCGCATCAGCCGTGCCTTCGCGAGCAGCATCCTGTCGGTGAACAGGGTGCGATTCGGCAGCCCGGTGAGCGGGTCATGCATCGCCTGGTGAGCGAGCTTCGCCTCCGTCTGCTTGCGCTCGGTGATGTCCTGCATCTGCGAGATCAGATAGAGGACCGCGCCATCCTCGTCGCGCACCGGCGACACGCTGAGCGAGATCCAGATCACGCTGCCGTCGGCGCGCATGTAGCGCTTCTCGGTCACGTATCGGTCGCGCCGGCCGCCGATCAGTTGCTTCAAGGCCTCGACGTCGGCGTCGAGGTCGTCCGGGTGGGTGATCTCCCGGAACGACATCCCGATGAGCCGGTCCCGCGGATGCCCGGTGATCTCGGCCAGCGCCTGGTTCACCTGCAGCCACTTTCCGTCGAGGCTGACGATCGCCATCCCCATGGCGGTGTCGTGGAAGGCCCGCCGGAACTTCTCCTCGGCCTCGCGCAACGCCCGCTCGCGCTGGTCGCGTTGGGAGATGTCGTGGAGAAAGGCGTTGAACCTGTGGCCGTCCGCGGTGCGGAGCGCCGAGATCGTCACCTCGACCGGAAACTCGTGCCCGTCTCGGTGGAGCGCCTGCAACTCGAGCCGCCGGCTGAGGTGCGTGGACTCACCGGCCCGCAGGAAGCGGCTGATGCCCTCGCCATACGCATCTCGCAGCCGCGGGGGAACGACGATTTCCGCGAGCGTGCGTCCGATCACCTCGTCGCGCGACCAGCCGAAGTCGCGCTCGGCCTGGCGATTCCACTCGAGGATGCGGCCGTCCGCATCGGTGGAGACAAACGATTCGAGGGCGGTCTCGACGATGGAGCGATACTCGACCGCGTGGGCGTGAACCTCGCGCACCAGGCGGTGGATCGCGAGGCCCACGGCGGCGGCGATGACCAGCAACACGAGGGATAGCGCGATGAGCGCCTCGCGACCACCTGGATAGCCGGTGGCGCCAGCGATCAGCGCGGCGAACGCGGCCGCCGCCACGAGCGCGACGGCGAACGGCGCCATTCGCCCGCTGAGCCCTCTGTGCTCAAGCGGCGCGCGCCTTCGCTCATTGCCGAGCGTGTGCTGATGCTCGCTGGGAGCCCGTCCTTGGTCCACCCGCTTACTCCTACGCCGTTTGTTTGGTGGTCTTTACTGCTTGCTTGCGATTCCTATCGGCCGAGTTGCCCAAGTCCTGATACCCGTTGCCAGGTTTGGTCCGCAAATAGCTGACTTTGTGCGCGGACTCGGGCGGCCGGACTGGCCGATTATTCGATCCCGATCCGGTCGAGCAGGGCGTCGTCGCGGCGCCAATGCTCGCGGACCCTGACCTGGAGATCCAGGAACACGTGGGCTCCGAGGTCGCGCTCCAGCTCCTTGCGAGCCGCGGTGCCGATCTCGCGCACCATCCGCCCTCCCTTGCCGACCAGGATCCCCTTCTGGGACTGGGTCTCGACCCAGATCTGGGCCCGCACCTCAATCAGGCCGTCGTCTGCGCGGCGCTCGACTCCCTCGACTGCGACCTCCACCGCATGCGGGATCTCCTCCCGTGTGCGGCGTAGTGCCTGCTCGCGAACCAGCTCCGCGAGATGGACCTCGCTGGGCAGGTCGGACCGTTCCTCCGGCGGATAGGTGAATGGCCCCTCCGGGAGCAGGGCTGCGAGCCGGGCGATCAGCGGGGCCAGGCCCTCCCCTGTTCGTGCGCTGACCGGGAACACCTCGTCGACTGCCTCGAGCTCGGCCGCTGCGGCCAGCACGGCGGCCGTCTGCGGCTTGCGAAGGCGATCGCACTTGTTCACCACGCAGACGACCGGCGTCTCGTCCTTGGCGCCCAGCAGCGCCTTGGCGATGAACCTGTCGCCGGGACCGATTCCCTGGTGCGCGTCGACCACCAGCATCGCCGCATCGGCCTCGTGCAGCTCCCGCTCGACGCGGCGCTGCATCCGCTGGGTCAGCGAGTCACGAGGCCGCTGGACGCCCGGCAGATCGACGAGGACAATCTGCCAGCCGACGGCCGGGTCGGTGGCGATGCCGCGAATCGCCCGGCGGGTGGTCTGAGGACGGTCGGAGACGATCGCCACCTTCGCGCCCACGATCGCGTTGACCAGTGTGGACTTGCCCACGTTCGGCCTGCCGGCCAAGCCGACGAAGCCCATTCGGGTCATCGTCTTTGGCCGGTGCCCGCCGGCCCCTCGTTGAGCGGCCTGATCGACCTCATCACTGCGGCCTGCAGCTCGAGCATCTGGCCATCGTCGATCTCATGGTCGTACCCACACAGGTGCAACACCGCGTGGACCGTCGCTTGCTGGAGGTTGGCGGCGTGCTCGGGGCAGATGACCACGTCTCCGAGCTCGCGGGGCCCGGCGACGCTGTCGGACCCGTCGATCGGGAACGAGAGCACGTCCGTCGCCTCGTCGAGCCCGCGGTGCTGGCGGTTGAGCTCCCGGATGCGGCTCGCAGAGACCAGCTCGACCGAGAGATGTCCGTCGACTACACGCGCCGCCTGAAGCGCGGCCGCCGCGGCCGGGCGCAGATCCCCAGGGACGTCCAAGAGGTCGATCGGCACCGGGTCAGTCCTCGTTGCCGCTCTCCCGCTCGTACTCGCCGTAGGCGGCCACGATCCTCTGCACCAGCTGGTGGCGGACGACGTCCTCTGCGCCGAATCGTACGAAGGAGATGTCGGTTACCTGGGCGAGGATCTCGCCGATCACGACCAGGCCTGACCGCTGATCGCGTGGCAGGTCGATCTGGGTGACGTCGCCCGTGACCACCATCTTCGATCCAAAGCCGAGCCGGGTCAGGAACATCTTCATCTGCTCGGGACTCGTGTTCTGCGCCTCATCGAGGATCACGAACGAGTCGTTGAGGGTTCGACCGCGCATGAATGCCAGCGGAGCGACCTCAATGATTCCCCGGTCGAAGTAGGTGCTGACCCGTTCGGGATCGAGCATGTCGTAGAGGGCATCGAACAAAGGCCTTAGGTAGGGATCCACCTTGGCCTGGATGTCGCCCGGCAGGAAGCCGAGTCGCTCGCCGGCCTCGACCGCGGGACGGGTGAGGATGATCCGGCTGACCTCGCGAGCGTCGAGCGCCGCCACCGCCATCGCCACGGCGAGGAAGGTCTTGCCGGTCCCCGCGGGGCCGATGCCGAAGGTCACGGTGTGCTCGCGGATCGAGTCGACGTAGCGCTTCTGGTTCACCGTCTTCGGAGCGACCTTGATGCTGCGATGGCGCCAGATCACGTCCTCGAGGATCTCGGCCGGTCGCTGGCTGGCGTCCATCGCACCGGCCACCGTGTCGAGCGTGGCCGGCGCCAGCTCGTGACCGCGCTCGATCAGGTCGACCAGCTCCTCGACCACGGCGGCAGCGTCGCGAACCTCGCCCTCATCGCCGTCGAGCGTCAGCACGTTTCCCCGCAGGTGCAGGTCGCACCCGATCCTGCCCTCGAGCTCGCGCAGAACCGCGTCCTCGGAGCCTGCAAGCTCGGCCGCGACCGTGTTGTCGAGCGTCAGCTGTCTGCGCGCCAAGGTCCTTCCGACCGCCTAGCCTGCGCCGCCCAGGCGCTCGCGCACGGCACCGCTGACCCGCTTGCCGTCGGCGCGCCCCTGAACACGCGGCATCACCAACGACATCACCTTGCCCATCTCGCTGGGCTCCGAGGCGCCGGCCTCCTCGATCGCCGCGCTAACCAGCTGCTCCAGCTCCTGATCGGATAGCTGCTCGGGCAAGTAGCCCTCGATCAGCTCCGCCTCGGACTCCTCGGTGGCGGCGCGATCCTCGCTGCCTCCCTGGCGGAAGGCCTCGGCGGCCTCCAAGCGCTTCTTGCGCTCCCGTTGGAGCACCGCGATCTCGTTGTCGTCGCCGAGCTTGGCGTCCTGCTGTAGCGCGCTGGCAAGCATGCGCAGCGCACCGACCCGATCGCGCTCGCGGGCCTTCATTGCATCTCGGGTGTCGGCCTGGACCTGCTCCAAAATGCTCATCGGATGAAGCGTAGCCTCCGCGGGTCAGCCTCTCGCCGTCAGGGGCTCAGCTCCACGTGCTCGACCTCGTCCAGCGGCATCTGGAGGAACCGGGTGCCCAGCTCGCGGAACGCATCCACGTCGCCGGTGCACAGGAAGCGATACTCACCCTCGGTGTGACTTTCCGCCTCCAGGGCCTGCGCATCCAGCAATCGCTGGGCGGCGGCCGCCACTGCGTGGCCCGGGGTGATCAGGCGAACGTCGCGGCCGAGCATCCTCTGCAGCATCGGAGCGACCAGCGGGTAGTGCGTGCAGCCAAGGATCAGCGTGTCGACGTCCGCCCGCTTCAGCGGCGCGCAATAGGAGCGCACGGTGTCCATCACCCGCTGATCAAAGGGGAAGCCGTTCTGAATGATCGGGGCGAGGTCGGGTGCCGGCACCTCGGTCACCTCGAGCTCGCGACCCTGGAGCTCGAGAGCGCGCCGGTATGCGCCCGCCGCGACCGTGGTCGGCGTGGCAAGGACGCCGATCCGGCCGCTGTCGGTGATCGCGGCGGCGATCTCGGCCTCCGGATCGACCACGGTCAGCACCTCCACCCCGCGCTCCGTGGCGACCTCGCGGACCAGGTCCTTGCCCGCCGAGGTCGCCGAATTGCAGGCGACCACCAACAGCTTCGTCCCCCGCTGGAGCAGGTAACGCGTCAACCGGTCGATGCGAGGCCGTAACCAGTCCGGCGACTTTGTCCCGTAGGGAAAGCCGGCGCTGTCGCCCATGTAGAGGTAGCTCTCGGCGGGCAGTGAGACGAGCAGCTCGTGGAGCACCGTGAGCCCCCCAATCCCTGAGTCGAAGACCGCGATCGGGAGGGATGAGCGCTGGTCGCTCATGTCAGGCGATCGACTCCGCCGCGAAATAGAGTGCCATCCAGTCACCCTCGGAGCGCCGCAGCCGCTCGGTCAAGCCACGCTTTCCGAACGCCGCCCGAACGTCCCCGGCCTCGGTGGCCAGTAGCCCGGAGGCGATCAACCGCCGGGGCGGGTGCTCGAGTCCGCCGGCGACCTCGCACAGAATCGGCGCGGTGAGGTTGGCGACCGCCGTCGGCGCGAGAGGCGGCGGCTGTCGGCGAAGGTTCGCTCGCGTCAACTCGAGCTCGACCCCGTTGGCAACCGCGTTGGCGGCGGCCGCCTGGAGCGCCGCCCGCTCGTGGTCGCAGGCCATGATCGGGGCGAAGCCGAGCTTCGCCGCGGCAATCGCGAGCACACCCGAGCCGGTGCCCCAATCGGCGAGGGCGCCGTCCACATCGCCGCCATCGGCCAGCTCCAGGAGCAACTCGAGGCACATCCTCGTGGTCGGATGAGCGCCGGTGCCGAATGCCTGCCCGGGGTCGACGACGACGTCGATCGTGCCCTGGCGCCGCTTCTCCCACGATGGGCGCACCCAAAGCCGTTCGCCGACGAGCAGCGGCTGATGAAAGTCCTGCCAGCGGTCCGCCCAATCTTCGGGGATCTCGGTCGAGCTGACGTCGACCAGGCCGTCGCCGGCGATCGCCTCGAGATCAGGGAGAGCCGGTAGCTCTCCGGGCGCGCCGTAGATCGCGTATTCGACGTAGCCACTGCCCCGCTCCTCCTCGACCCCTCCGGGAGCCAGTTCAACCAGGTCGGCAAGCACCCGCTCTGCGAGCTGCGGATCGCAGCGGACCGCGAGCCGGATCACCGGCCGCGCCGGGCGCGTGCGCGGCGGCGCCGGCGGGAGCGTCCGTCCCCGCGCGTGCTCGCCGGCCCCAGCGACTGGTCAAGCCGCTCGACCAGTTCGCGCTGCTCGTTGCTGAGTCCGGCGGGCACATGGACGTCCAGCACCACGTGCTGATCGCCGCGCGCCGCGCCGCGCAGCGAAGGCAGCCCCAGGCCCCGGAGGAGGACGTGCTCGCCGGGTTGTGCCCCCGCCGCAACCTCGACCTCGCGCTCGCCATCGAGGGTCGGGACGGTCAGCGTGCCACCGAGCATCGCTCGGGTCGCTGGCAGGTCGACCACCGTAACCAGCTCCTGACCATGCCGCTCGAACCGATCGTCCTCGGCGACCACCACCTGCACGTAGAGATCTCCGGACCGCCCCCCGGGGTCGCCCGCGTGCCCGGCGCCCGAGATCCGGATCCGCTGGCCCGACTCGATCCCCGGCGGGACCTCGACCTCATAGGTGCGCGTGCGGACGGTCCGCCCCTCCCCCCGACACTCCGTGCAGGGCGTCTCGGGTATCCGACCCTGACCGCCGCAGGCGGGACAGGCTCCGGCCCGCACCACCTGGCCGAAAGCGACCCGAGTCACCTCGCGAACCTCGCCGCTTCCGCCACACGTCTCGCAGGTCCGGATCGGGGTCCCGGGCTCGGCGCCGTTGCCGCGGCAACGCTCACAGGTCGACACCGCATCGAACGAGACTTCGCGAGAGGCTCCAGTGAGTACCTCGGAGAGGCTCAGCTCGACCTGCGCCGCGACGTCGCCGCCGCTCGCCGGCCCCTGCTGTCCGAACCCGAACAGCTCGCTGAACAGCGGATCGCCGCGCCCGAAGAAGGCCGACAGCACGTCCTCGAAGCTGCCGAAGGCGTCGGTGCGCGGGGCCCACCCGCCAGACCGCAGCCCCTCGTGGCCGAACGTGTCGTAGGTGCCGCGGCGGTCGGGGTCGGCGAGCACCTCGTAGGCCTCGGCGGCCTCCTTGAACTTCTCCTCCGCCTCCGGGTCGTGCTTGTTCACGTCCGGATGCAGCTCGCGGGCCAGCCTGCGAAAGGCCTTCTTGACCTCCGCGTCGCTGGCTCCCCGGTCCACGCCGAGGACCTCGTAGTAGTCGCGCTTCATTCCGACTACCTTTCGTAGACGGTCTCGAAGAAGCGGGAGAGCTGGCCGGCCGCGCCACGCACGGACGCGATCGCGGTCGCGTAGTCCATGCGGAGCGGCCCAACGACGCCGACCGTGCCCAGGTTCCTGTAGCCGAGGCCGTAGTTGGCGCCGACGACGCTCACCGAGCGCAACTCCGGAGCGGGGTTCTCGCCTCCGATCCAGAGGAACACGGAGCGCTCGTCGAGCGCCGAGCGCAGGATGCCGAGCAGCCCGGCACGGCGCTCCAGAGCGCGCATCAGCGCGTCCACGTGGGGCAGGTCGCCCGCCCGGTCCTCGGACAAGAGCCGCGCCGCCCCGTCGACGTAGAGATCGGCCTCGGCACGCTCGTCGAGCCCGCTGAATGCATCCCCGATCTCGGAGATGAAGTCGCTCTCGGCCGGGCCCAGCTCGTCGTCGGCGAGGCGGTGGGCGACCATTCGAGCGCCCAGGCCCAGCCCGGCCAACCGCTCATTCAGGTAGCTGGACGCCCACTCAACCAGTCCCACGTCCACCGGCTCCTCGAAGGTGAAGACGCGCTTCGTGACCGCTCCGTTGGAGGCGATCGCGACCACCATCACCAGGTGCGGTTGCAGCAGCAGCACCTCGACCCGATGGATGCGAGCCGTCGCCGCCGGTGGCGCGGTGGCGACGGCAAGCAGGTCGGTGATCCGCGCCAACTCGGAGGTCGTGTCGCGCATCGCCTCGTCCACCTCGCGGCGCATCCGCGTCAAGTCGAGGCCGGGACCCGGAGGGGCCGGCAGGCGGCGCCCCGAGGTGAGCAGCGAGTCCGCGTAGAACCGATAGCCGGAGTCCGTGGGCAACCGTCCCGCCGACGTGTGCGGATGGGTCAGGTAAGCCGCCCGCTCGAGCTCTGCCAGCTCGGCACGCACCGTCGAGGGGCTCCAGTCGACCTCCGCGCGGTCGGCGATCGCCTTCGAGCCAACCGGCTTCCCGGACTCGAGGTAGGCGTCCACGACCAGGTTGAGGATTTGCTGCTGGCGCTCGGAGAGCATGCTCAGATTCTAGGAGCGAGCAATGCGCGTGGTTCGAGTGCGGCGACGGCGGTCGTCGATCGCCGTGGTTGGGCAGGCCTGGATGGCGAGCGACGACCGCCGGCGCCGCCCATGATCCGCCGCTACTCGAGCGACAGCTCTGCCTCGGCGTTGCGAATGATCCGGTTGTCGCCCTGGGCAGCCACCGTGTCGGTGACGATGCGGCCGTCGACGGCCTCCCTGACCGTGCTCGTGACCACGATCTCCTGCTGCGGGAACCCCATGCCGCGGAACTGGACCGAGAGCCGCTTCAGGGATCGCGGGTCGCTCCCGGCCGCCTGGGTGTGAGCGCGCGCCACCTGCGCCATGGAGTACAGGCCGTGGAGGATGACGCCGGGCAGTCCAACCGACTTCGCGAACTCGGGGTCGGTGTGGATCGGGTTGGGGTCGCCCGACGCTTCGGCGTAGCGCTTCGTCAGGCCCGCGTCCGGCGTGACCCTGAGCTCTGGCAGCGAGTCCCCCTGCTTGAAGTCGCTCATTCGCCGGCCCCCTTCATACACCCCGGACGATGTCCGTCCACGTGCCGCGAACCGTCTCATCGCCGTCCTGGTTGGTCGACACCGACTCGAACACGTAGAAGCCGCGACCGTCCTGCTCGTAGATCTCCTTGCACGTGGCGGTGGTCGTGATCACGTCGCCCGACGCAAACCGGCTCTCCCCACTGGAACTCCTGGCCACCATGGACCATCGCCGGGAGGTTGATCCCAACCTCCGGGTCGAGGATCGCCGGCCCCAACGCCGGGGCGCTGTAGACCACGCAGAACATCGGCGGCGCCACCAGATCACGAAAGCCTGCGCCCTTCGCGGACTCGGCGTCGTGGTAGACGGGGTTGTCCTCGCCGACCGCGCTTGCGTACTGGCGGATCCTCTCGGCCTCGACCTCGAACGAGGCCGGGGGCCACTCCTTACCCACCGCGTCGGTCTTCACCGCCATCGGGCGTCAGAATATCGGCGTGGTGTCGGTAGCCGAGGTCAGCGTGCAGGTCGAGCTTCCGGAAGGGGGAGGTCAGCTCGCCGGGTTCCTGCTGCTGGCAGCGTTCCTGCTCTCGTTCGGGTTCATCCGCATGAGCACCCGGCTGATGCGCAGCCCGAAGGTGCCCTGGTGGCCAGGGAGCGTCAAAACCGGCGGCATTCACGTGCACCACCTGGTCTTCGGCATCGTGCTGCTGATGCTCGCCGGGTTCTGCGGATTTGCCCTGCAGCCCGATAGCCCCTGGCTCGAGATCCTGGCCGTCGCATTTGGCGTGGGTATGGGGTTGACGCTGGACGAGTTCGCGCTCTGGCTGCATCTCGAGGACGTCTACTGGGCGGAGGAGGGACGACAGTCGGTGGACGCCGTGATCCTGGCCACGCTGGTGGGCGGCGCGCTCGTCCTCGGCTTCACTCCGCTGGAGGGCCGCGACACCGGCTCCGTGCTCGGGATCGCGGTCATCCTCGTGGTGGACCTTGGCTTCGCGACGATCGCGGCACTGAAGGGGAAGTACATCGCGGCGGTGGTCGGGATCGTGGTGCCGCTGGTGAACCTGGTGGCGTCGATCCGCCTCGCTAAGCCGGGATCTCCGTGGGCGCGGCGCCGCTACCCGGAGGGAAGCGAGAAGTTGAGCCGAGCCACGGCGAGATATGAGCGCAGCCGCAGCCGATTGCGCCGATGGCAGGACCGGATCGGCGGCGCTCCTACCTCGGCCGATCGGGCCTGAGCCCTCCTCAGCCCGCCTCGCGCTGACGGATGTCGGCGAGCGCACGCTCGCGGTCGGGATAGATCGCGAGGTACACGCATAGGTCGTCGTCGATCTCGTACAGGTAGACGACGTCCTGCTCAACCGAGATCCCGCTTCCCCGTCCGCGGCCCACCTGGTGGGCGTGGACGACGACGAACCGCTCGCCGACCGGCTCGACGCCATCGAGGCGGATGTCGAACGATTCCCACGCCTCGTTCCACTGACCTATCCACTCCAGCCAGCCCTCGCGGCCATGGAACAGGCCCGTGTTGATGAACTCGGGGGGCGAGTACACCTGCACGTCCGGGCTGAACAGGTCCAGGACGGCCTCGATGTCGCCCCGGTTGTATACCTCCAGCCCGCGTCGCGCGAGCTCGACGTTCCGCTCCTGCCTACTTGCCTCCATCGAGTCCAAGACTGACAGGAAAGCGTGCTGCGGTACCCGGCCCACCGGACTCACTCCGCGCTGTCGCGCTCCCGCCCCTCCGCCACCCGAACCGCCTCTTCGCGGCTCGCGTAGAGGTGCATCGCTGCGAGCTTGCCCTCCCGCACCTCCCACATGTAGGCGATCTCCATCTCCACCGGGATGCCGCTGCCCTTGCCGCGCCCGGACTGGCGCATGTTGGCGACCACGTGGCGTTCCCCCGCCGGCTCCACCTCTGTGATCTCCACGGTGAAGTCATCCCAGGCGTCGAGCCACTGCCCCACCCAGGTGAAGAACCCGTCCCGTCCAACGAACCTGCCCGAGTTGGGCAGGTTCCGGGGGAGGAAGATCTCGAAGTCCTCGCGCGCAACCGCCAGGACACCCTCGAGATCGCCGCGCTGAAACGCCTCCACTCCTCGGCGCGCGACTTCGACGTTCGTGCGCCGGCGATCGGCGAGCCTACTCATCCATCTCGAGCACGGACAGGAACGCCTCCTGGGGGACCTCCACCCGGCCGACCTGCTTCATCCGCTTCTTGCCAGCCTTCTGCTTCTCGAGCAGCTTGCGCTTTCGCGTCACGTCGCCCCCATAGAGCTTCGCGGTGACGTCCTTGCGGAGCGCCTTCACGGTCTCCCGCGCCAGGACCCGGGAGCCGATCGCCGCCTGCACAGGGACGTCGAACAGCTGCCTTGGGATCGTCTTTTGAAGCCGCTCGACCAGGGCCTTTCCAGATCTGTAGGCGTCGTCTGAGTGGACGATCACCGACAACGCGTCCACGCGTTCGCCGGCTAGCAGGACGTCGAGCTTGACCAGGTCGGCGGCGCGATTGCCGAGTTGCTCGTAGTCGAGTGAGGCATAACCCGCGGTTCTCGACTTCAGCTGGTCGTAGAAGTCGAGCACGATCTCGGCCAGCGGCAGGTCGTAGCGAAGCTGCACCCGCTCGGGCGACAGGTAGTGCATGTCGACGTGGGTGCCGCGCCGGCCCTGGCACAGGTCCATCACCGCTCCCACGTAGCCGGCCGGCGCGATCACGGTGGCACGGATGTACGGCTCCAGCACCTGCTCGACCGTGGCCGGGTCGGGCATCTCGGCCGGGCTTCGGACCTCGACCCGCTCGCCACCGTGAAGCACGACCTCATAGCGGACGTTGGGCGTCGTCGCCAGCAGCTCCAGGCTGTACTCGCGCTCCAGCCGCTCGCGGACGATGTCCATGTGCAGCAGGCCGAGGAAGCCGCAGCGAAAGCCGAAGCCAAGCGCCTGCGAGGTCTCGGGCTCATAGGAAAGCGCGGCGTCGTTCAGGGCCAGGCGGTCGAGCGCGTCGCGCAGGTCCACGTAGCGGTCGGCATCGAGCGGAAACAGCCCGCAGAAGACCATGGGCTTCACCTCGCGGTAGCCGGGGAGCGCCTCTGCGGCCGGCCGCTGCTTGGACGTCAAGGTGTCGCCGACCCGCAGCCGGGCTACGTCCTTGATCCCGGTGATCACGTAACCGACCTCCCCCGCGCCCATCCCCTGGGCAGGTCTCATCTGGGGCACGAAGAATCCGATCTCGTCGATCTCGGCCTCGGTGCCCGTCTGCATGGCGACTATCGACTCGCGCTGGCGAAAGGCGCCGTCCACGAGCCGCACGTAGGCGACCACCCCTCGATAGGGATCGAATTCGGAGTCGAAGATCAGTGCCCGCGGCGGAGCGTCCGAAGCCCCCCGCGGCGGCGGAATGCGCGCCACGATCGCCTCCAGCACGTCCTCGACACCCTCCCCCGTCTTCGCCGATATCCGCAGCACCTCGTCGGGATCGCCGCCGACGAGATCAGTGACCTCGGCGGCCACCCGCTCGGGGTCGGCACTCGGCAGATCGACCTTGTTGAGGACCGGGATCAGCTCCAGCCCGGCCTCCACCGCCGCATAGGTGTTGGCGACCGTCTGCGCCTCGACGCCCTGGGCAGCGTCGACGACCAGCAGCGCGCCCTCACATGCGGCGAGGCTGCGCGAGACCTCGTAGGAGAAGTCCACATGGCCTGGGGTGTCGATCAGATGCAGGTGATAGGTCTCGCCGTCGCGGGCCCGATAGGAGACCCGGACCGCCTGCGCCTTGATCGTGATCCCCCGCTCGCGCTCCAGCTCCATCGAGTCGAGCAGCTGCGGCCGGTGCTCGGCACCGACGGTCCCGGTGAGCTCGAGCAAGCGATCGGCGAGCGTCGACTTACCGTGGTCGATGTGGGCGATGATCGAGAAGTTCCGGATGCGGTCCATGGCGAAGGCAAGTATGGCGAGCGCCGGGCTTCAGCCATGGGCGCAGGCAGGGCTAGGCATCCCCACGCCGCAACAGCCGCCGAATCTGCTCCACCTCCGGGATCCGGAGCAGGGTGATCGCCGCTGCGTAGACGGCCAGGCCCACGCCGAGGCCGGCGGTGAGCGAGATCACCTGAGCTCCGACACCGCGCCCAAGGGCCGCATCGAGAAGGTCCCAGATGCCGTAGCTCGCCGCGGCCAGTGCCGCAGCGGCCAGACTCACCCGGATCGTGGTCCACAACAAGCGGCCGAGCTCGAGCCGGCCGAGCTGGCGACGCAACACGATCGTCTGCGCGAGCACGCTGGCCGCGGTCGCGATCACGGTGGCGGCGACGATCCCGCCGATGCCGAACGGCTCATACAGGGCCAGCGCCGCGATCGCCGTAATCGCCAGGTTGATGCCCGAGATCGCGGTCGGCACCCAGGGGCGCTGGAGGCTGAAGAAGGTTCGCGTAAGCAGCAAGAAAAGGCCGTTGAAGGGCAGCGAGAAGGCGAACCAGAACAGCGCCGTCGCCACCACGTCCGTGTCACCGGCATGGAACGCCCCCCGCTGATACACCAGGCGAACCATCGGCTCGGAAAGGACCAGGATGGCCGCCGCGGCCGGGATCAAGAGCAGTGTGATCTGGCGCATGCCTGTGGCCATCGTGGCGCGCAGGTCGTCGTACTCGCGCCGGGCCGCAAGCCGCGCCATGGTGGGGAACAGCACGGTGGTCACCGCGACCGAGAAGATCCCCTGGGGAAGCATGTAGATCCGGAAGGCCTTGTCGATCGCCGCCGGCCCCTCCGTGGAGACCAGCGAGCCGAAGATGCTGTTGATCAGAAGGTTGAAGTTGATCAATCCGAGGCTGAGCGTCACCGGCAGCATCAGCAGCAGGACCCGGCGCACCTCGGGGCTGCGCCAATCGAAGACTCGCAGCAGCCGAAACGGGGTGTTGCGCAGGTCCCATGCGGGGATCGCGAGCTGGATTGCGGTGCCGACCAGGATCCCGATCGCGTAGGCGTAGATCCGGTCGTCGCCGGAAAAGGCCGGCTCCAGCGCGACGAGCACGGCGACGATCGCCACGTTCCAGAAGAAGGGCGAGATCGCGAAGGCGCCGAAGCGGTCGTAGCTGTTGAGGACTCCCACCACCATCCCGGTGGCGCCGAGCATCACCAGGATCGGGAACAGGAGCTGGGAGAGGGTGACCGTGAGGCCCTGCGGGACCTTGGCGCCCACGAACAGCGGCACCAGCACCGGTGCGATCAGGATGAACAGGGCGGTCAGCGCTCCGAGGACCAGGGTGACCAGGAAGATCAGGGTCGAGGCCAGACGGAACGCCTCGCGCTTGTTGCCGCGCTCGAGCTGCTCGGTGAACACGGGGACGAAGGCCGCCTGGATGGCGGCGTCGGCGAACAGGCTGCGGACCAGGTTGGGGACCTGGAAGGCAATCGTGAACGCGGACATCGCACCGGTGACCCCGAAGTACGAGGCGGCGACGATCTCTCGCACCAAGCCGGCAATCCGCGAGAGGCTGGTGGCGAGCGAGAAGAAGGCGGTCGAGCGGGCCAGCCGCCCGGCGCGCGACTGTGCGGACTCGCCCGCGACGGCCAGGGCCTCGGCGCCGGGGTCCTCGGCGGCGACCACGTCCACCGGACCCGGGTCCAGCCCCCGATCGCCAGACAGCCGCTCGCGGGCCTCGCGTTCGTCCTCCCTGCGCGGCTCGGGCTCCCTGCCCTCCATCAGGCTGTCGGGCTCGTTGCCGGCGCGCGCGCCCAAGCTGTGCGGCCGTCTATAGTCCGCCGTCGCCCGATGGCCAATATCGCGTCACAGCGCAAGCGAATCAACCGGTCTGCCCGCGAGCGGCTCGAGAACCGTCGCCTGCAGAGCGCGGTCAAGACCCGTTTTCGGCGCCTCGAGCGCGCCGTGGAGTCGGGAGACTCCGAGGCGGTCGCCGGCGAACACAGCAAGCTCGTCTCGCAAATCGACAAGGCGGTCCAGAAGGGCGCCCTGCACTCGAACAACGGCGCCCGAAAGAAGAGCCGCGCCTCGCGCCTGCTGGCCGGCGGGAGCGAGTAGCGTCGGCTCCGACCGCCGGTCGCCCGCTGCGGCGCGGCGGTCTCAGCCGGCACCGGCGCCGGTGCCGGTCGCCCGCCGCACCGCGAGCGCCAGCGCCACGTCGTCCGGGTACTCCGAGCCGCCACGAGTCCACCACTCCAGGTCGGCGATCGCGCAGGTGGCGGCGCGAAGCTCTCCGGGCGAGGTCCCCCGTAACCGTCGTAGCAGCATCTTCGCCGCGTAGGGATGCATTCTCAGCCCTGCCTCGACCTCCTTCTGCGAGCGTCCGGCGTCCAACTCCAGAAGGGCGCCGTGCGCTTCGCGAAGCCGTCGGGCCGCCTGGTAGACGAGCGGGGTGACCGACTCGCCCTGGGCCGCCAGACGCTCTGCGGCGCGAAGGGCCCCGCCCGGGTCCCGGGCCACGATGGCGTCGGAAAGGGCCCAGGCGGCCTCCTGGGACGTGTCAGCCACCATCGCCTCCAGGTCGGCGACCGTCACCTCACCCTCGGCCTCGGCCCAAACCGCCAGCCGGTCGAGCTCGTTCGCAAGCCGCATCGTGCTGTCTCCGAGGCGCTCAACCAGCAGGCGGGCTGCTTCCGGCTCGAGCCGGAAGCCGCGTTTGGTCGCCTCGGCGACCAACCGGCCGGGGAGCTCCCGAGCCTTGGGGACCTGATAGCGGAGCACTTCGCCGCCCGCTGCCTCGACCGCCTCCGCGAGGCCTCGGGGCGCCTTGGCCTTCGGCAAAGCCTCGTACGCGACCAGCACCACCGTGACATCCGGAGGCAGGCCGCCGAGCTCGGCGATCACGGCCTCCGCCTGCTTGGCGGTCCACCGCTCGACCCCGTCGGCGAGCAGATAGCGTCGCGACGCGATCAGCGACATCGAGGGAAGCGCGGCGATCAGTGCCTCAGCCTCGGGCGGACCCGAGCCGGCCATCGGCGTGAAGCTCTGCAGGGCGCCCGGACCCCCTTCTCGCTCAGCGCGGGCGCGCAGCCGGGCCAGGGCCGCGCTGATCTTTCCCTCGTCCGTGCCGGCGATCAGGTAGGCGGGCTTGATCGCACCCGAGGCGCCGGAGCTGCTGCTGGCGCTCGACATGGCCGCCGAGTGTATTCGGCCGGCCGGAGCCTCCCACGGGGCCTGAGCGCCCCCGGTGGTGTTAGTAGCCCGAGCCGCCGCTGTCGTCGGTCTCGGTGGAAGTAGTGCTGGTGCTGGTAGTTGTGGTCGAGCCCGTGGTCGTGGTGTCAGTCGTGCTGCCGGTCGATGATCCGGTCGTCGCTGCCGGTGTCTGGACCGTGTCGGTCTTGTCGTCGTCGCCGCAGGCAGCAACCCCCGCCCCAGCTCCCAACCCGAGGGCGATTGCCACCGCGACAGCAGTCAGCCGGTTCATCGCTCTCCTTCCCGTTGCCTACGAGCCGAGCAGGCTAACGGAGCGGGCGGCTGGACTGTGCTGGTGGTCACGGTGTCTCGGTCGCCACCCGCCATCCGTCGGATGTCACGTCGATCGTGACGTCGCCGCTCTCGTCGGTGCGAAGGGTCGGGACGTGATGCTCGGCGAGGGTGGCCAGGGTCCCGGGGGTCGGATGGCCGTACGAGTTCTCTGCGCCCACCGAGATCAGCGCCAATCGAGGGACGGTCCGGTCGAGCAGCGAGTCGAGGCCGGCGTCGTCTGAGCCGTGGTGCGCCACCTTGAGCACGTCGATGCGCCCGGGGTCGATCGCCACCGCCTCCGCCTCCGCGTCGGCGGTGAGCAGCATCCGGAAGCCGCGCCATCGGGCAAGCAGCACGAGCGCGGCCTGGTTTGGGTCGCTCCGCCCGGCGCCTTCGAGGAGCGCGCGTGGCGGCCACAGTACCTCGAGTCGGAGGCCGCCCGAATCGATCTCGGACCCCTCGGCGATCGGGATCGCCCGGACGCCGGCGACACGGGCGGCCCCGAGGAAGTCGCGCCCCCGCTCCGCGTACAGCAGGCGATGAATCGGGAGCGAGCCGAGCAGCTCGTGGATCCCGCCGACGTGGTCCGACTGGTCGTGAGTGACGATTGCGGCCGCGAGTCCCGAGACTCCCTCGTCTTCGAGCTGGCGACGAAGGTCATCTCCCGGCGGACCGCCGTCCACCAGCACGGGTGCTCCCGGGTTGGAGTCCAGCAGGATCGCGTCCCCCTGTCCGACATCGAGCATGACCACGCGAAGTCCCGCCGTCGGTGCGGCGGGGATGCCCTCCGAGGACCGCAGGCCGATCGGCGCCAGGATGCAGACCCCCAGCGCGACGGCCGCAACCAGGGGCTTGAAGCGGCCCACCGGCGTGCCGAGTCCGCGGCGCCGCCGCGCCCAGGCGAGCAGGACCCTTACAGCGAGGGCGAGCAGGGCGTACGCGGCCAGCACCCCCTCCACACGGGGAAGCGAGACGCTCGCTTGCGCCCAGCCCGGCGATCCGAGCCAGTGCGCGACCTGGGCGACGTAGGCGGCGAGCAGGCCAGCGAGACCGGTCAGAGGCTGAACCGGAAACCAGGGCAACTGGCCGACGAGCGCGGCCAGCATCCCCAGCCACATCAGCGGCGCGACCGCGGGAAGCACGAGCAGGTTGGCCGGCACCGATGCGATCGAGACCGCCTCGAAGGTGTGCGCCATCAGCGGCGCCGTCGAGAGCGTCGCGGCGATCGTCACCGCGGCGCCCTCGGCGAGGACGCGCCGCCAGGCGGCGCGTCCTCGCTCGTCGCGGTCTGCGTGTCGCCCGAGAAGCAGGTCGCGAATCGGCCCCGCCCACGCCAGGATCCCGATCACCGCCGCGAAGCTGAGCTGCCAGCCGGGATCGCCGCTCGCGCGGGGGTTGACCGCGAGGGTTGCGCAGGCGGCCAGCAGGACCGCGTAGCAGCGCGAACGCGGCCTTCCGGCGAGCGCTGCCACCACTCCGGCTGCGCCCATGACGCCGGCGCGCTGGATCGACGGTCCGGCGCCGGTGACCGGGACGTAGATCGCGATCAGCCCCAGAACGCAGAGAAGCCGGGCGCGCAGGGGTACCCCGGCCAGCGCCAGCAGCGGCACCGCGAGCAGGGCAAGCAGCATCACGTTCTCACCCGAGACGGCGAGCAGGTGGGCCAGGCCCGAGCGCTTGAAGTCGTCCACCGTGGCCGCGTCGATCCGGTCGTCCTCGCCCAGCACGAAGCCGCGCAGGAGCTCGGCTTGCGCCTGCGGGGTCCCGGTCCCGAGGGCCAGCTCGGCGCGGTCGCGGATGCGATCGATCAGCGCCGCGGGGCCGTCACGGCGCCCACCGGTAGGGCGCACCGCGTCGGCCGCCAGCACCTGGCGGATGCCGTAGCGCGCCAGGTACGCGGCTTCCCATGGCTCCGGCTCGCGAAGCGTGCCGCTCGCCCTCACCTGCCGCCCGATCAAGAGGTCGGGCACCGGCTCCCGGGCTTCGATCGCAAGGCGGCCGTCGGCGGTCTGGATCCGAATTCGCACCTCGCCCCGAGAGCGGCGTGGGACCGCGGTCACGTAGCCCGTCGCGCTCGCCGGCCGACCGCTCGGTCCGTGGAAGGCGCCGCGGTCGATGGCCGTCAGGCGCAGGGCGCCCACGGCCAGCCCGGTGGCCGCGGCGGAGAGTGCCAGGAGGGCGAGCCAGACCACGTGCCCCGCGGAGCGTCGCCGCGGCCGGGCGACCACCAGGCCCAGCCCCGCGGCCGCTCCGAGCACGAGCATCGGCCCGGCAAGGACCGCCCTATCCAGCGGGACCACCGGAGACAGCGCCAGCCCGGCGGTGGCGCCGCCGAGCAGGGCGAAGCGCCAGGCGATCGCGCCGCCGTGCATCCAGCGCGGCGCCACATTCCGATCACTCATCTAAGGCTGGAGGCGAGCGCGCAGGGCGTCCATGGTCGCCGGGCCGATGCCGTCGATCTCGTCGAGCTGGTCGATCGACGAGATCCCGCCGTGCTGAGCGCGAAAGTCGACGATCTTCTGGGCCGTCACCGGACCGATCCCTTCGATCGTGTCGAGCTGCTCCAGGCTCGCCGTGCCGGCACTGATCGGGCCGCTGTCGGCCCCGGCGCCGCCAACGGCAGAGGCCCCGGCAGCACCGCCTCGCACGATCTCCGGCACCACGACCTGCTGACCGTCCGCTAGCCGCGCCGCGAGATTGATTCCCTCCAGCTCCGCCCTCGAGCTGGGGCCCCCGGCGCGCTCGACGGCGTCGGTGACGCGCGACCCTGCGGGCAGCCTGTAGACGCCCGGCTGGCTCACCGCCCCGGTGACGTCGACGACCACGTCCTCGCCGCCCACCGCGTCCACCCCGAAGGAGCCGGCGCTCGAGTCCCCCGACCCCCCGGAGTCGGAGGTGGGTGAGAAGCTCACTTCTCCTGCGGCCGAGCCCGGCTGGTCAGTGGACCGGATCCACCGCGCCCCGACCAGCAGCAGGACAACGGCCACCGCGCCGTAAACGACCAGCTGCGAGCGGCTGAGCGAGCGCATCGCGCCGATCCTGAGCACGGGCGCCTCACGCGTGGTTCACGTACCGCCAGGGATCGCGCGCGGGATCGGGTCGAGTTGGCAACCTCGTCATCGCGCGCACCGTCCAGAAGCGCCGATGGCCGAATTGCGATCCCATATGAATCGCAATTCGGCCCGGGGGCGGTGGCGGCGCCACCGGTGGTCGCTCGCCGGCCAGGCCTGCCCACCCACGGCGATCGACCACCGGCGCCGCCGCTGCGGGGCCCGCGGCCCAGCGCCGCTAGCGGATCCGGAACTCGGTCAGTCCCTCGGGCTCCTCATCCACGACCTCAAGCCGTTCGACGACCGCGCCTCGCGGTCCTTCACGACACCAGCGGACCATCGACTCGACCGCCTCGGGATCGCCTTCGAAGACGGCTTCCACGGTGCCGTCGGGGGTGTTGCGGACCCAGCCGCCGAGGCCCCGCGACTGCGCCATCCGCCGCGCGGTGTCACGGAAGAACACCCCCTGAACGCGCCCATAAGCGACGACGCGTTTACGGATCACCGCTCGCTGGGGCTAGCGACGAAGTCGCGGTGCAAGCGAGTTGCCCGGGTCCACGTGAATGGCGCCCGAACCCGGCGGCCCCGGAGGCGAAGCCGAGGAGCCGCCGGTTGATTCCTATTCGTCCTCGTAGTCGTCGTAGTTGGCGGCCTGAGCAGCGAGGCGGCGGCTGTAGAACTCGTCGGCGGAGACCGCCGGTGATTGCACCGAAACCAGCGCCAGGGTCTCGGTGGCGTCGTTGGCGACCGCGTGGTCGGTCGCGGGCGGGATCAGGACCAGATCGCCCACATCGAGGGTCTGTGTGTCGCCGGTGGCCGACATCGTGCCGCTGCCACTGACGACGACGTAGACCTGCTCGGCCTCTTCGTGGGAGCGAAGCTCCTCCGAGGCCCCCGCGGGGACCTCCAGCCAGTTGACCGAGACATGCCGCGCCCCGAGCTCACCCGCATCCATGAGGATGTGGGGCCGAAGCTGGTGCCACTCGGTGACGGGAGCGTCCGAGAACCGCCTGACAAGCATGCGGAGCCTTTCTAGCAGACCCGCCGCCGGCGCGTGTTATCGCTCAGCGAACGACGAGGTTGACGAGCTTGCCCGGGACCACGACCTCCTTGACGATCTCCTTGCCGTCAACGTGGCGTCGTACGGCGTCGGTGCTGTGCGCCAGCCGCAGCAGCTCCTCCTCCGGCGCATCGACGGCGGCCTCCACACGGGCGCGCAACTTGCCGTTCACCTGGATCACGAGCGTGAACGTGTCGCTCTCGAGCAGGGCAGGATCGGGCACCGGCCAGGGGTCTTCCCAGGCTCGGCGCCCTTCGATCGCCTCGTAGACCTCGGCGGCCAGATGGGGTGCGAAGGGAAAAAGCAGTGAGGCGGCGGTGGCGGTCGCGAACCGCAGCGCCTGCTCGCCGGCGGAGTCGCCGTAGAGCCCGTCCTTGACCCGGTATGCCTCGTTGACCAACTCCATCACCGCGGCGATCGCGGTGTTGAACTGGAAGTCGCGCTCGATGTCGCGGGTCACCTTGTCGATCGCCCAGTGGGCCTTCGCAAGCAGGACGCGAGCGTCGCCGATGGGCTCGTCGCTCGTCACTCGTAGCTTGTCGCTCGTCGCCGGCGCGGTCCGCCGGACGACCTCTTCGTTCAGCCGCCACAGCCTGGCGAGGAAGCGGTGGACGCCCTCGACGCCCTTGTCGGTCCAGTCGGCGTCCTGATCGGAGGGGCCGATGAAGAGCACGTAGCTGCGCGCCGTGTCGGCGCCGTAGCGCTCGACGTACTCGGCGGGGTCGACCACGTTGCCCCTCGAGCTCGACATCTTCGCGCCGTCGCGGGTGATCATCCCGATCGTGAACAGGGCCTCGAACGGCTCCTGTACGTCGAGCAGCTCGAGGTCGGCCAGCGCCTTGGTGAAGAAGCGTGCGTACATCAGGTGGAGGATCGCGTGCTCGACGCCGCCGATGTACTGGTCAACCGGCATCCAGCTGCGCAACACCTCGCGGTCCCAGGCCGCCTGGTCATTGCGGGCGTCGCAGTAGCGCAGGAAGTACCAGGAGGAGTCGACGAACGTGTCCATGGTGTCGGTCTCCCGGCGAGCGGGCCCGCCGCAGCGCGGGCACTTGGTGGACACCCAGTCCTCGGCTGTGGCGAGCGGGCTCTTGCCCTTCGGCGCGTAGTCCTCGATCTCGGGAAGCACCACGGGGAGCTGGTCCTCCGGGACGGGGACGATCCCATCCTTCTCGCAGTAGACGATCGGAATCGGGCAGCCCCAGTACCGCTGGCGTGAGAGCAGCCAGTCGCGCAGGCGGTAGTTGACGGCGAAGCGGCCGCGGCCGTCCTTCGCCAGCCACTCGGTGATCGCCCGCGTCGCCTCGGGCGAGCTCATGCCGGTGAAGTCGCCCGAGTTGACCAGCCGTTCGTCCTCCGAATGGCCAACGAACGGCCCCTGCTCACCGGCTCGCTCGCCTTGCTCCTCCTCGTCGGCGGGAGCCACCACCTGCCGGATCTCCAGGCCGAACGTGCGGGCGAAGTCGTAGTCGCGCTGATCGTGCCCGGGCACCGCCATGATCGCTCCGGTCCCGTACTCCATCAGCACGTAGTCGGCGACGAACATCGGCAGCTGCTCGCCGTTGACGGGGTTGGTCACTGTGCGGCCGAGCGGCACGCCGGTCTTCTGGCGCTCCTCGGCGCTGCGCTCCTCGGCGGATTCGGCGATCGCCCGGTTTACGTACTCGTGCACGCGCTCCTCCTCCGGAGTGCCGGCGGCGAGGCGGAACACGTCGGGGTGCTCGGGGGCGAGCACGAAGAAGGTGGCGCCGAACAGCGTGTCGGGTCGTGTGGTGAACACCGGGTAGTCGATCCCAAGCTCCTCGCACCGGAAGGTCACCTCGGCGCCCTCGGAGCGGCCGATCCAGTTGCGCTGCATCGTCTTCACGTGCTCCGGCCAGTCGAGCCCGTCCAACTCGTCGAGCAGGCGGTCGGCGTAGTCGGTGATGCGGAAGAACCACTGCTCGAGCTGGCGCACCTCGACCGGGGTGCCGCAGCGCTCGCAGCGGCCGTCGATGACCTGCTCGTTGGCGAGCACGGTCGCGTCCTTGGGGCACCACTTGACCGCCGCCTCCTTGCGGTAGGCGAGCCCGCGCTGGAACAGCTTCAGGAAGATCCACTGCGTCCACCGGTAATAGGACGGGTCGCTGGTCGCGAGCTCGCGGGTCCAGTCGATCGAGATGCCCCAGCGGTGGAACCAGTGCCGGTAGGAGTCGATCGAGCGCTGGGTCGCGTCGCGAGGGTGAACGCCGGTCTTGATCGCGTTGTTCTCCGCCGGGAGACCGAACGCGTCGTAGCCCATCGGCTGCATCACCCGATGGCCGCTGCGGCGCTGGTAGTGGGCGATCGCGTCGCCGATCGCGTAGACCTTCAGGTGGCCGATGTGTGGCTCACCCGATGGGTAGGGCAGCATCACGAGCACGTAGCTCTTCGGCTTCGTCTCGTCGAAACCGGGGTCGCCGGGGTTGGGCACCTCCCAGGTCCGCTCCTTTTCCCACACCGCCTGCCAGCGGCGCTCGATCTCGTGTGGCTCGTAGCGGTCCACGAGGCGATATTACGGAGCCGGGAGCCGGCTTCACGTCGAGTGAGGCGCAGTCGCTAGGCGGGCAGGGCGTCGATGAAGTCGACGAACTTCTTCGTGTCGCGAAGCGGGGCTCCGTGGCCGAAGAGGACGAGCTCGGGCTCGAGTGGGGCGAGCTTCTTCGCGGAGCGGCGGTTCTCGGCGGGGTCGGGGGTCAGGTAGGGCTTCGGCTCGTGGAGGCCGGGGATCAGCGTCAGCTGATCCATGTTGGCGAGCACGTCGCCGAGGACGAGGACGCGATCGGCCGGCCGCCAGAAGGCGACGTGGCCGGCCGAATGGCCGGGGACGTCGAGGACCTGGAAGCCGGCGACCTCGTCGCCGTCGTGGAGCCGGCGATCGACGGGATGGCCGGGGCCGGTGAAGATGCGGATGTAGAAGCGGGCCACGGGGTGGCTGGGCTGACGCTGGCGGATCAGGTCGGGATCCTCCGCAGCGTCGGCGTCGCGTTCCGGGACCCAGAAGGGGAGGCCGAGCTCCTCGCAGACGGCATGGCTCGACCCCTGGTGGTCGGGATGGGCGTGGGTGAGAGCGTGGGCGCTGGCGTCGTGGCCCTTGAGCTGGCGGAGGATCGCCCGGCGCGATTGGCGGGTACCGGCGTCGACCAGCACGTCCTCGAGCAGGTAGGCGTTGACGGTGTTGGGCACGGGCATCGTGTTCAGATGCCAGACGCCATCGGCGAGCTGCTTCATGGTCGCGAGCGTACCCCAGCGATCGCCCGCGAGTCGGCTATTCCCGCAGCTCGACCAACAGCGGGGTCCCGCTCCAGAGCGTGGCGGTTAGTGGAGCTAGTGGGACTCGAACCCACGACCTTGCGGCTGCCAGCCGCACGCTCTCCCAGCTGAGCTATAGCCCCGGGGATGTGCCGAATTGTAATTGGCGACCCTGCGCCGGGGGCGGGCCTAGGGAATCGAGTCGAGTGTGCGGGCCCGCGCCGCGTTCTCCGCGATCGCGTCCACGAACCGCGGCCAGAGCTGGCGCGGCAGGTCGTGCCCCATCCCCTCGATCAGCTCCAGCCTGGCCCCCGGGATCGCCGCCGCCGTGGCCCTCCCTCCCGACGGGTCGATCAAGACGTCGTCCGTGCCGTGGATCACCAGCGTCGGCAGATCGAGCCGCCGGAGCGCCTCGGTGCGATCGCCGGAGGCGAGGATCGCCAGCAGCTGCCGCGCCGTGCCCTCCGGGTAATAGCCCCGTTCGAAGCTCGCACTCGCCCGCTCCCTCAGCTTCCCCTCGTCGGCCTCGAACCCGGGCGAGCCGATGATCCGGAACGCCTGCACGACGAACTCCACATACTCCTCCCGATCCGCCGGCGGCCTCGTCAGCAGCGCCGGGAGCGCCTCCGGATGCGGCTGCCCCACCGCCCGGTCCCCCGTGCTCGACATGATCGAGACCAGCGACAGCACCATCTTGGGATGCCGAACCGCCAGTGTCTGGGCGATCATTCCCCCCTGCGAGGCACCCACCACGTGCGCCGCGTCCACCCCCAGGTGGGCGAGCAGGCCAACGCAATCCTCCGCCATCTCGTCCAGCGTGTAGCTGGCCGAGCTCGCGTCGCCCATCGCAGCCGCCATCAGGTCCGGTCGTCGCCCGCCCTCGATCTTCGTCGACCTCCCCACGTCCCGATTGTCGAATCGCACGACCTGGAACCCTCGCTCCGCGAGCAGCGCGCAGAAGTCCTCGTCCCACCCCAGCATCTGGACCCCGAGCCCCATGATCAGCAGCATCGCGGGGTCGGCCGAATCGCCGAAGGTCTCGTACGCGACCTCGATCCCGTTGACCGGAGCGGTCAGCTCCACGACCTCACCCTAGTGGTCGACGGGACCACCCACGGGAGGCCTACTCGCCGGCGACGTCCAGGACCACCCGGTCCGAGCGCACGTCCCGAACCTCGAACTCGAACGGAGCTCGCTCCTCGAGCTCGCGCAGCAGCTCCACCGGCTGCCTGAGCCTCATCGCCAGCGTCGCGCGCCCCTGCGTGAAGCGCCGCACCGAGATCTCCGACATCGCGCCGATGCCGCCGGCCGCATCCTCGAAGCCGAGCAGCTGTGAGAAGTCGCTCAGCGGGCCCACGTCCACCTCGACCAGGCCCTCGAACAGCTCGCTCGGCTGGCGGTCGGAATAGCCGTTGTCGGCCGCACGGGAGGCCACATCGGCCTCCTCACCTTCCTCCTCGCCCTCCACCCCGACGCGCTCGATCGCCTCCTGCACCGCCTCGGTCAATCGCTGGCTCACCCCGCCCGGGGAACCGCCCAGCTCGCGCATCCGCTCGCTCAGCTCGGCCGCCTCGCGCAGCGCCCGCAACCGGATCCTCGTCGCCTGCCCGCGCGCCTGGCGCCGCACCGCCGCGAGATCATCCCTCAGCTCCACGAGCGCCCGCCCGCTCTGGTCGCTCTCGGCCCGCGCGCGCTCCAGCTCAGACCGCAGCCCCCGCAGCTCCCGCTCGCGCTCCACTACGCGCTCCGCGAGCCTGGCAGCCACCTGGTCCAGCTCCCGGACCTCCTGCGCACGGCTTTCCGACTCCCCGCGGCGAGCCTCGAGCTCGGCATCGCGCTCCTCAACCCGCCGCTCGGCACCGGCGAGCTTTCCCTCCGCCGCCTCGGACGCTGCGTCGCGATCGGCGATCGCCTTGTCCACCTCACGACGGCGATAGCCGAACAGGGATCTCTTGAACCGACCCCTAGTGCTCATCAACGCTCACGATACGGCAACGCTAGGCGGCGCGCCGGACGACAACCCGAGCCCTCAGCCCGGCGCCGCGGCGCGACGTTCGGTGCCCGTCCCCGCACCCAGCTCCAGCCGCGGCGCCTCGCCCCACAGAGTCTCAAGACGGTAGCGCTGCCGCAGGTCTGGCACGAACACGTGGAAGACGCAATCCAGGTAGTCCATCAGCACCCAGCTCGCCGCGTGCTCACCCTCGACCGTCGTGGGCAGCAGGCCCTCGTCCTGCTTCAACCGCTGGTGGACCTCCTCGTGGATCGCCCGCGCCTGACGTTCGTTCCGCGCGGTGCAGATGACCAGGAAGTCCGTGTAGCCAACCAGCTTCCGCATGTCGAGCGCGACGATGTCGTCGGCGCGCTTGGCGTCTGCCACCTCCGCGATCCGCCGGGCCAGCGCCTCCGACGAGAGCCCATCCTGCCCCCTGTCGGCCATCGCACTCACGTCCGGTACAACCCTCGCTCGTCGATCAGCTTCACCACCGCGTCGGGAACCAGGTGACGGATCGGCTGCCCCGCCGCCACCCGGCGGCGAATCCGGGTCGAGGAAACCCCGATCTCGGGCATCCTCACGATCTCCGCTCGCTCCTGGCCACCCAGCCGCTCGAGCGCCGCCTCCGCCTCGTCCAACACCGTCCCCGGCCGCGCGGCGATCCCCAGCCGCGCCAGCTCCAGCAGCCGCTCGGGACTGCGCCAGGCCTCCAATCCCGCCGCCACGTCGGCCCCCATCAGGAACACGAACTCGTCCTTGGGCCGCGCGTCGCTCAACAGCTCCAGCGTACGAAAGGTGAACGACGGCCCGTCGCGGCCGGTCTCGACATCGGAAGCTTCAAGGAGAGGGTCGGTCGCCGCCGCCAGGCGCGCCATCTCCAGCCGCACCTCGCGGCCCGGATCCGAGTCGATCCGCTTGTGGGGAGCCTGGCCGGCCGGGACCAGCAGCACCTCCCCCAACCCGAGCTGGAACGCCGCCTCCTGGGCGAGCACCAGGTGCCCGATGTGCGGCGGGTTGAACGCGCCCCCGAGAACGCCAATCGCGGCGACCGCTCCCTCCTAGTTCCCCTCGACCGCCGGGCTCAAGCTCGAACCTGGCCGTCGCCGTGGACGACGTACTTGAAGGTGGTCAGCTCGCGCAGGCCGATCGGCCCCCGGGCGTGAAGCTTCTGTGTCGAGTTCCCGATCTCGGCGCCCATCCCGAACTCGAACCCGTCCGTGAACCGCGTCGACGCGTTGACGTAGACGACCGCCGCGTCCACCCCTTCGGTGAACGCATCGGCGGCCTCCGTGGACGAGGTCAGGATCGCCTCCGAGTGGCCGGTGCCGTGCCGGTTCACATGAGCAATCGCCTCGTCCAGCGAGTCGACCACCCCGATCGCCATCTTCATGCCCAGGTACTCCGTATCCCAGTCCTCCTCGGCAGCCGCCCCCACCGGCGTGGCAGCCGCGGCGCGCGCCCGCTCGTCGCCCACCAGCTCGACCCCCGCATCGCGCAGGTCGGCGAGCACCCCGGACAGAAACTCGTCGGCGATCCGGGCATTGACCAACAGCGTCTCGGCCGCGTTGCAGACGCCCGGACGCTGGACCTTGGCGTTGTACGCAACCGAGCGGGCCATCTGCAGGTCGGCGTCCTCGTGCACGTACACGTGGCAGTTGCCCGCCGCCGCGTACATCACCGGCACCGTCGCGACCGACTTCAGCGCCTCCTTCAGACCCTCGCCGCCCCGGGGGATGATCAGGTCCACCAGACCCTCCGCACTTGCCAGCTCCGCCAGCTCGGCGCGGTCGCCGCCGTCGAGCAGCTCTACCGAGCCCTCGGGCAGCCCGACCTCGGCGACCGCCTCGCGCACCGCCGCCGCCAGCGCGGCGTTTGACCGCGCCGCATAGCTCGATCCGCGCAACACGATCGCGTTGCCGCTCTTCAGGGTGAGGGCGGCGCAGTCCACGGTCACGTTCGGCCGCGCCTCGTAGACGACGGCGATCACGCCCAGTGGCACGCGGACCTTCCTCATCCGCAGCCCACTGGCCAGGACGCGCTCTTCAATCAGCTCGCCCACCGGGTCCGGCAGGGCCGCGATCTCACGCACCCCTGCGGCCATCGACGCCACGCGCTGCTCATCGAGCGCCAGGCGATCGCGCAGCGCGTCCGTCAGCGCCGCGGCGCGCTCGTCGGCGAGATCGGCGGCGTTCGCCTCCAGGATCTCGCCGCTGCGCTCGCCGAGCAGCGCGGCGAGCCGCGCCAGAGCGGCGTTCTTGGTCTCGGTGGTGGCAGTCGCCAACCCGCGCGATGCCTGCTTGGCGGAGGCGCAAACCTCGGCGACTGTCCGGGTGGCGGTGGCCATGCGTGACAGGGTAGCTTGCGGCCCTCCAGAACCATGGGGAATGCGAAACAGCCGCCCGAAGAGCCGGCGCCGAAGGCCGACGGCGCCGCCCTCGCCCGCGGCTGGCTCGAGAGCTCGCCCTTCGTCGCCCAGCTCGGCATCCGGGTCGAGGAGATGGAGCCCGACCGCGCCGTGCTGACGATGCCGTTCAGCGACACGCTCGCGACCCTGGGCGACGTCGTCCACGGGGGCGCGATCTCCTCCCTGGTCGACACCGCGGCGGCCGCCGCCGCCTGGTCGGGCGCCGACGTCCCGGAAAGCCCGCGTGCCTCGACCGTCGGGCTCACGGTGGACTTCCTCGCCCCGGCCCGAGGTCAGGGGATGGTCGCCGACGCACGCGTCGCGCGCCGCACCGGCAGCGGGCTCTGCTTCTGCGAGGTGAACGTCACCGCCGACGACAGCCGCCGGCTGGCTCTGGCCCTGGTCACGTACCAGCTGTAGGGAGCTACAAGCGGGCGGCCGGTGCCCCTCCGCGTCGCCCCTCCAGTTGTCGCGACAATTGTCATGACAACTGGAGGTGTTCCTGGACGGCACGTCGGGGGGTCGTGACCGATTACGTCAGCACGAAGTAGTCGCGGTGGACCGCCTCCTCGGAGGCGTTCGGCATCTGCTCCAGCACGTCGGTCGACTTCAGGCCCTTGATCCGGCCCAGCTCGGCCGCCGAGTAGTTGACGATCCCCTTGCCGACCACCTCTGCGTCGCAGACCACCTCCACTGCGTCGCCCGCCGCGAACTCTCCCTCGACCTCGGTGATCCCGACCGGCAATAGGCTGGAGCCGCGCTCGCGCAGCACCCGCGCCGCCCCCTGGTCGACGAGAACCCTCCCGCGGCTGGGCTTCGCGTAGCGCAGCCATAGCTTGAAGCTCGGGGTCCGCTCTGGGTGCGGCACGAAGCGCGTCCCCACCCGCTCGCCGTGGGCGGCCGCCGCAAAGCTTCCGGGCTCCGTTCCATCGCAGACCACCACGGGGATCCCCGCGGCGCTCGCCATCTCCGCAGCCGCCACCTTGCTCCGCATCCCGCCGGAGCCGAAGGCCGAGGTCTCGTCGCCGATCTCGTAGCGCTGCAGCTCTCCGAACGAGCTCACCTCCTCAACGAGCTTGGCCTCCGAGCGGGTGCGGGGGTCTGCGGTGTGGAGCCCGGGCGTGTCGGTGAGCAACACCAGCAGGCGCGCCTCGAGCAGGATCGCCACCTGGGCGGACAGGAAGTCGTTGTCCCCGAACGTGATCTCGTCGGTGGCCGTGGTGTCGTTCTCGTTCACGACCGGAACCACCCGCCAGTCGAGCAGCCGACGCAGGGTTTGGCGGGCATTCAGGTAGTGCATGCGCGCCGACATGTCGAACGAGGTCAGCAGGACCTGCGCGGCGTGAACGTCCTGCCCGCCGAGCCGCTCCTCGTAGGCGCGGAACAGCGACCCCTGCCCGACCGCCGAGGCCGCCTGCATCTCGTCGATCGAGCTCGGGCGCCGGTCCAGCTCCAGCAGGCGCATCCCCCGCGCGATCGCCCCGGAGGTCACGAGCACAACGTTCTCGCCACCCCGATGCAGCTCGGCGACCTGATCGCAGACGATGTCGAGCACCGCGGCGCGCAGCGCACCATCGTCGTCGGCGACGATCGAGGATCCCAGCTTGGCGACCACTGTCATGGCGCCAGTCTTAGCATGCGGGCCGATGGCTGACCCCGGGGATACGCGCGCCGAGCTCGAACAGGCTCTCGAGCTGGCCGCTTCCGAGGCCCGCGCCTTCCTGGCCGAGGTCGACCGCGACCCGGTGCAACCGAGCGGCAGCGAGGAGGCCGTCATGCAGCTCGGCGGCGCGCTTCCCGAGGAGGGCGCCAGCGCCCACGCGGCCGTCACCGACCTGGCGCGGCTCGGTCGCGAGACGGCGACCCGCTCGGCCGGCCCCCGCTTCTTCCACTTCGTGATCGGCGGCGCGACGCCCGCCGCCCTGGCGGCCGACTGGCTGACCTCTGCCCTCGACCAGAACGCCGGAGCCTGGGTTGCCTCGCCTCTCGCCGCCCGTCTCGAAACCGTCTGCCTGGACTGGCTCCGCGACCTGTTCGAGCTTCCGCCCGAGTTCGGCGGCGTGCTGGTGACGGGCGGCACGATGGCGAACTTCGCCTGCCTCGCCGTCGCCCGCGACTGGTGCGGCGAGCGACGAGGCGAGCGCACCCCCGAGGTGGGACTGGCGAGCATGCCGCAGATCCCCGTCTTCTCCAGCGGCTACCTCCACGCGAGCGCCGTGAAGTCGCTGGCGATGCTCGGGATCGGCAGCGCCAACGTGCGCAAGCTGACCCGTGACGCAGCCGGCCGCCTCGACCTCGACGCGCTCGACAAGGGCCTCGCCGAGCTCGGGGAGGGGCCGGCAATCGTGGTCGCAAACGCCGGCGAGGTCAACACCGGCGACTTCGACCCGATCGACCAGATGGCCGACCTGGCGGAGGAGCACGGGGCGTGGCTCCACGTCGACGGCGCCTTCGGGCTGTTCGCGCGCGTGTCGCCGAAGTCGGCCCACCTGGCCGCCGGCGCCGAGCGGGCCCAATCGGTCTCCGCGGATGGCCACAAGTGGCTGAACGTGCCTCACGACTGCGGTTTCGCCTTCCTGCGCGAGCCGCGGCGCCTGGCGGCCACCTTTGCCGAGAAGGCCGCGTACCTGGGGACGGCCGACGATGCGCATCCCAGCTGGGGCTTCCTGGGGCCGGAGGGCTCCCGGCGTGCGCGGGCGTTCGCGATCTGGGCCACCCTTCGCGCCTACGGGCGCAGCGGCTACCGGCAGCTGGTGGAGCGCCACCTCCACCTGGCCCAGCACCTCGCCGCCCGGGTGGACGCCGAGCCGCAGCTCGAGCGCCTCGCCGAGGCCCCGCTCAACATCGTCTGCTTTCGATGGCGTCCGGAGGGCGCAGCGGAGGACCAGCTCGACGAGCTCAACCGACGCCTCGGCGACCTGCTGCTCCGCGACGGCCGGGTGTTCGCGGGCACAACCATGTTCGAGGGCAAGGTCGCCTTTCGGCCGGCGATCGTCAACTGGCGAACCCGCACCGAGGACGTGGACGCGCTCGTGGATGTCCTGCTCGAGCTGGCCCGCCGGCTCTAGCCAGCCGGATCGAGCTCGAACGCCGCCTCGCCGATCCGCACCTCGTCGCCCGGCTCGAAGCCGGCCGAGCGCAGGGCGGCGATCACCCCGATCTCTCTCAGGCGCTGCTCGAGATAGGCCAGTGCCTCCGGGTTCTCGAGGTCGTGGCGCCGAACCAGAAGCTCGATCCCGCGACCCCGAACCTCGAACACGCCATCGGTGACCCGCTGCACGTCGAAGCCCTGCTGGCCGCCTGGCCGATAGACGATGTGCTCCGCCTCGAACTCGGGAGCGGCGACGGCCGCTGGAGCGGCCGTCGCCGCTCCCTCTTCCTCGGGCACCGCCTCGAGGATCGCTCGCCCGAGCGCCTCGATCCCCGCACCGCTTACCGAGGAAACCGCGAGCACGCCCAGCGTCGTCTCGCCGAGCCGATCGCTCCACTCCGACACCGCCCTCTCGGCCTGATCGCCGGGCACCAGGTCCTGCTTCGAGAGCACGACCAGCTCCGGCAGCAGCTCGAGCCCCGAACCATGGCCGCGCAGCTCCCCCCGCACCGCCTCGTAGGCGGCGGCGGGATCCTCGCCCGCGATCTCGATCAGGTGGACCAGCACCCGGCAGCGCTCCACGTGGGCGAGGAACTCGTGTCCCAGCCCGGCGCCCTGGGCGGCGCCCTCGATCAGGCCGGGGATGTCGGCGAGCACCAGCTGACGGTCCTCCGTCTCGAGCGTCCCGAGGACCGGCTCGACGGTCGTGAACGGGTACTCGGCGACCTTCGGCGCCGCCCGTGTCAGCCGTCGCAGCAGCGACGACTTGCCGGCGTTGGGCAGGCCCACCAGGCCCGCGTCGGCGAGCAGCTTCAGCCGCAGCTCGACCCACCCAGACTCGCCCTCCACCCCCTGCTCGGCAAACCGCGGCGTCTGGCGGGTGGAGCTGGCGAAGCGCTTGTTGCCGTGGCCGCCCAGCCCCCCAGACGCCACCACCGCGCGCTGACTCGTCTCGACCAGGTCGTAGCGGCGGCCCCCGAGACCATCGACCTCCGTGCCGGGCGGGACCAGGATCTCCTTGTCCGGGCCCCGTGGGCCGTGTTGCTGCTTTCCTCTCCCGTGACCGCCCCGGCCGGCGCGAAAGTGGCGGGCACGATGAAGCGAGGCGAGATCTCGCCGCGAAGCGTCACAGACCAGCACCACGTCTCCCCCGCGCCCCCCGTCTCCCCCGTCGGGGCCGCCGCGGGGCACGTGGGCCTCGCGGCGAAAGCTCACGCAGCCGTCGCCGCCGCGCCCACCCTCCACGTAGATCTTCGCCTTGTCGTAGAGCACCCGACGAGATTAGGGTCTGGGCGGATGGGAGAGGCTGGGTAGGGAGGCGGGCGGGCGAAGGTGACGCTCGCTGAAGACTTTTGGGGGCTATAGGCCCCCAAAGTCTTCAACCACGCTGATGTGCAGCGAACGCCTTCCTTCGGTGCCTAGTCGGGTGGCGCGATCGAGACGATGCGGCCCTTGTGGGTCTGCTGGAACTCGACCACGCCGGCGCGGGTGGCGAAGATCGTGTGGTCGCGTCCCAGGCCGGTGCCGTCGCCGGGGCGGAAGCGGGTGCCGCGCTGGCGCACGATGATCTCGCCCCCGCCGACCTGCTGGCCGGCGAAGATCTTCACCCCAAGGTACTTGGGGTTCGAGTCGCGCCCGTTGCGGCTGGAGCCGAGTCCCTTCTTGTGCGCCATGACTAACTCTTCTTAGCAGATGACGAGCGGCGCGCGGTCGAGGAAGTGCCGCGCGCTGTCTGGGACTTGCCGCTGGCGGCCGGCTTCTTGGCCGTCGGCTTCTTGGCCGTCGGCTTCTTGGCCGCGGGCTTCTTGGTCGCCGGCTTGCTCGCCGCGGGCTTGGCCTTCGGCGCCGGCTTTGGCTTGGCGGCGGGCTTCGTCTCGGCCGGCTCCGCCTCGCCCTTCGCCGCCGGCTTTCGGGTCAGGAGCCGCACGTCGGTGACCTCCAGCCTGGTCAGCTCCTGGCGGTGCCCGGCGCGGCGGCGGTAGCCCTTCTTCGGCTTGTACTTGAAGATCCGCAGCTTCGGGCCGCGCAGGTGCTGGGCCACCACCGCCTCCACCTTCACCTTGTCGAGCTCCTTGCCGTCCAGCACGACCTGCTTGTCGCCCCGATACATCACCGCGCGCAGGTTGACCTTCGCGCCCTCCTCGGCCGGCAGGTGCTCGACCAACAGGCTGGCGCCCTTTTCGGCGCGGTACTGCTTGCCGCCTGTTTCGACTATCGCGTAGCTAGTGGCCATTGGAGCAGCTAGTCGCCATTGGACTTGGAGCCATTCGACGCCCTGGCGCGGGAACGGCGCCTGCCGCCTCGTCGGCCGCGGCGCCGTCTGGAGGGCGGCGATTCTACCGTCTGCCCTTCCGCACCCTCGTTGCCGTCGCCCGCCCCGCCCGCGGCCTCGACCAGAGACGCGGTCGCCGCCGAGCGATCGACGCTTTCGATCCGCACCAGGCGGCGATCGCCAACGAATGGCCCTCCGCCCGTGATGCTGACGATGTAGGAATCCACCCGGGCTACGGCATCGTCGACGTTGTACATGTGCGGCTCCTCGATCCGCACCAGGACCTCCTCTCCCACCTGGAACGGCAGCGCTCGCTCCTCGATCTCGGCGCGCGTGCCGCGTTCCACCACCTCGAAGGTGTCGAGCGGCAGCGCGTCGCCGCCCTCGAAGTGGAAGTGCCTGCCGGATGCCTCCTCGAGCTCGTGCAGGGGGCTGTCCTCGCGCAGCAGCACACCTGCGACCTGAGGATTGACCCGCACCAGGAACGCCTCCGGGCCGTCTCGGTCGGGGCCGCCATCGACCAGGTCGCGTAGCCGGCGCACGACCTGGATCGCAACCGTCTCCTCAGACTCGACCACACCCTCGCCGTCACAGGTGGGACAGCGCTTGGTGAGGATCTCGCGCACCCCGTCGGTGACGTTCTGGCGCGTCATCTCGACCAGGCCGAGCGGCGAGACGTCAACCACGTAGCTCTTCGTCTTGTCGGCGTCCAGCGCTTTGCGCAACGTCTTCAGGACCTGGTCACGGTTTCGCGCCCGCGCCATGTCGATGAAGTCGATGACGATGATCCCGCCGATGTCGCGCAGGCGGAGCTGGCGCACCACCTCCTCCGCGGCCTCCACGTTGACCCGGGTGATCGTGTCCTCCAGCCGGCCCTTGCCACGGCCGGTGAAGCTGCCCGTGTTGATGTCGATCACGGTCAGGGCCTCGGCGTAGTCGATCATCATGTAGCCGCCCGAGGGAAGGTCGACGCGGCGTGAGAGCACCGACTGGTAGGCCTCCTCCACGCCCATGCGCTCGAACAGAGGCGCGGGGTCCTTGTACAGCTCCACGGACGAGACCAGCTCCGGCGCGGTGCGCTCGAAGAAGCTCGTCGCCCGGTGGTGCTGCTTGGGGTCGTCGATGATCGCCCCGTCGAACTCCTTGGCCAGCACGTCGCGCAGGACGCGGATCGAAAGGTCGGCCTCCTGGAAGACCATCGCCGGCGCCTTGACCTCGGCAGCGCGGCGCTGGACCACCTCGTAGAGCTTGCGCAGGTAATCGATGTCGCGCTCGAAGTCGGCCTTGCGAGCGCCCTGGGCCGCGGTGCGGACGATCACACCACCCTCGCTGATCTTGAGGTTCTGGAGCAGCTTGCGCTGGCGGTCGCGCTCCGAGTCGGACAACCGCCGACTGGCCCCCACCCCCGCTCCCTGCGGCATGTAGACGAGGTAGCGGCCGGCGATCGACAGCTGCATAGAGAGTCGTGCGCCCTTCGTCTTCAGCGGGTCCTTGACCACCTGCACCAGGACCTCCTGGCGCGGCTTGATCAGCTCGTCGATGCGCCGGCCCTGGCCACGACCTCGCCGCGGCGCCTGCTTGCCGCCGGGGAGCACGATCTCGTCCACGTGCAGGAAGCCGTTTCGCTCCAGGCCGATGTCCACGAAGGCGGCCTCCATGCCGGGCAGGACGTTGTCGACGACTCCCTTGTAGATGTTGCCGACGATTGACCGCTGGCCACGGCGCTCCACGTACAGCTCGGCGACCTTCCAGTCGCCGTTCGATTCAGCACCAGAACGCGCAGCGTCCTCGGCTGCGCCTCCGGGCGCTGCGCGGCCGCGGGCGGGACGACGCCCGCCTTGGCGACCGCTTGGTCGCGCCGAACCCTTGCTCTCCAACACCGCGACGCGGGTCTCGCCTGCGTCGACTGAAACCAGTATGCGTTTTTTCAGTTAGCTCACCTCACCTCAAGAGTTGGGTCGAGATCCGCTCAGCGGAGCAGATCCGCCCTGCTCTTGGCGGTGAGCCGCGCTTGGACGTAGATGCTCTGCAGGAGACCGACCGCCATCAGGGTAACGACGACGGAGGACCCCCCGAAACTCAGCAACGGCAGCGTGATGCCGGTGACCGGCATGATGCCGATCGCGACGCCGACGTTCACGAACACCTGGCACATGAACATCGCGGCGATCGCACCCGCTATCAGGCTCCCGTACAAGTTCTTCGAAAGCGTCATTATGCGCAGCCCCCTCCAGATGAGCAGGGCGTAGAGGGATAGGACGAAGGCGGCGCCGACGAAGCCGAACCGCTCTCCGACGACGGAGAAGATGAAGTCGGTGGTGCGGTCGGGGACGAAGCCGTTCTCCGTCTGTGTCGAATCGGCTCCCCGTCCCGTCCTGGCGCCGGATCCAATCGCGATCAGCGACTGATCTATCTGGTACGTCGCGTCCCGTGGGTCGGAGCTCGGGTTCAGGAACGACGTCAGCCGTTCCTGCTGGTAGTCCTTCAGGATCGGATGCCCGATCGCCGGAGAGATCACCAAAACCACCGAGACCGCCATGGCCAGCAGCACGCCGAGCAGCGCGAAGTGCGTCCAGCGGATCCCGGCCACGAACAGGATCGCGAGCGTGATCACGACATAGGTGACCGCGGTCCCCAGGTCCGGCTGCAGTGCCACGATCATCGCCGGCACGAAGCCCATCAGCATCAGGCGGGCGGTGCGCTGCTGCTCGGTGACGCGGCGTGCCCGGTCGATGGCGAAGCCGGCCAGGGCCGCGATCAGCAGCACCTTGCCGAGCTCCGAGGGCTGGAATGTGAAGAAGGGAAGCTCTATCCATCGCTTTGAGCCGCGTGTCGCCTGGCCCAGAAGCAGCACCAGGATGATGCCGCCGATCAGCGCCGTGTAGAGGCCGACACGTAGCTCCCTGAAACGAGAGTAGTCGACTCGGGCGATCGCCAGCATCAATGCAACGCCGATCACGGCGTAGATCGCCTGCCGGATCACGTAGTAGTAGGGATCGTGAGGGACGTCGCCGCCCGTCACCTTGGCCAGCGAGAAGATGCCGAAGGCGATCAGCCCGAGGGTGGCGAGCAGCAGCAGAGGGTCGAGCCCCAGGATGCCGCCACGCTCGGCCGCGCCGACGCGCCGGCGCTCGTCGAAGGGGCGGGGATAGGCGTCACTGACCATCATTCGTAGGCGCCCCCGGCCGAGGCACTGGGAGCCGCCGGAACCTTGATCCCGCCCCGCTTCGGAACCTTCGCACCGGCGGCCTTCGCCTCGCTCTTGTTGGTGTTGTAGTAGGCCTCGAGGATCTTCTCCGTGACCGGGGCGGCGGCATCGACCCCGAAGCCTCCCTGCTCGATCGTGGCCGCGACCACGATCTGGGGGTTGGGATAGGGAGCGAGCGCCACGTACCAGGACTGATCCTCATTCGGGTACCGCTCCGCGGTACCCGTCTTTCCCGCCATCGGGACCGGGAACTTGCCGAACACCGAGTACGACGTCCCACCCGGCGACTGCGCCGCCATGTGGATGCCCTCGAGGATCGCCGTGCGGTACTGCGGAGCAATGTCGAGATGGCGCTGCGGGGCCGGGTCGATCTCCTGTACCGCGCGGCCGCTGGAGTCCTGGACCTCCATGCCCACGTGGGGCCGAACCACGTCGCCGCCGTTGGCGATCGCCGCGTACGCGACCGCCATCTGCAGCGGGTTGGTCTGCAGGTCGCCCTGGCCGACCGCGAGGTTGACGTTGTCGCCCACCGTCCAGGGCCGGTCGGTCTGGTGCTCCTTGAAGAGCTGGTCGCGCCACTCGGGGGTGGGCAGCAGCCCGGCGGACTCGGCCGGCAGGTCGATGCCCGTCGGGCGGCCGATCCCCAGCTCCGAGGCCCAGTGCTGCTGGGTTTCGTCGCTGCCGGTCTCCTGATCGTGGTAGTAGAGGTCGGCGCCGACGTTGTAGAAGAAGACGTCGGAGGAGACTTGGAGGGCCTGGGGAAGCTGGAGCGACCCGTATGAGCTGCCCCCCGCGTTCTTGAAGTCGAGGCCCCCGACCGTGAACACGCCGCCGTCGTAGATCGTCGTCGTCGGCGTCAAGACCCCGCTCTCCAGGGCAGCGACCGAGGTGATCGGCTTGAACGTCGACCCGGTCGGGTAGAGCCCCTGCGTCGCTCGGTCGGCGAGCGGGGCGCCGGTCGTGTCCGACTGCAGCTGGTCGAAGGTGGATTGCGGAATCACCGGGCGGGTGAAGATCGACGGGTCGAAGGTCGGGGATGAGCCCAAACCAAGGATCTCCCCGTTCTTCACGTTCATGGCCACGAAGGCGCCCGGGGTGCTGAACGAGTGCAGGGCCGCCTCGCCTGCCGCCTGCACCCCCTCGTCGATCGTCAGCAGCAGGCTGTCGCCGTCCCGCGGCTGCGTCCGGCTCAGCACGCCTCCGGTCGGGCGCCCGGAGGCATCCACCTGGGCCCGTGTCATGCCGTTGATGCCCCGCAGGACATTGTCGTAGGTGTTCTCCACCCCGGACTGCCCCACCTGGTCGCCCGGTACCAGGCCCTGGTAGCGAGGCTCCTTGAGCTGGTCCTCGGTGACCTCGCGCACGTAGCCGAAGATGTGAGCGGCGAGGGTGCCCTTCGGGTAGCGACGGACGTACACGCTCTGCACCGTGGCCCCTGGGAACTCGTCCTGGTTCTCGCGCAGGTAGTAGATGAGGTCGTAGCCGACGTCGCGCTTCAGGGTCACCGGGTTGGCGGGCAGCTCCCTGGTCTGCTTGCGAAGCTGCTTGGAGATCTCGTCGGCCGACATGCCGACAAGCTGTCCCAGCCGCTCGAACTCCTGGCGGCGCTTGCGGTGCGAGCGCGGCAGCTCGGTGGGCTGGAGCTGGAGCGCCAGCGCGGTCCGGTTGTCGACCAGGACGTGACCGCTGCGGTCCATGATCTGGCCCCGCGGCGCCTGCACCGTGATCTCGCGGACCTGGTTGTTCTCCGCCTGCTTCAGGTACTTGTCGCCCGACAGCACCTGCAGGTACCAGAGCCGGAAGAAGATGATCGAGAACATCACCAGCGCGATGCCGCTGAGGATCGCCACCCGCAGGGCGAACTGCGCCGGCATCAGGGGCCGTTCACGCTCCCCGAACATCACTGGATTGCCCCCATCCGCCGCAGGCGTCGAGGCCGCGCGCGTCCGGGACGAGCCGTCCCGGGGGTGATTGCCGTCCTGGCGCTGCGCGCCACGACCTCGTCGACGATCGCCCGGCGCAGGGTCCAGCGGATCAGCGGGTAGATCGGGATCATCAGCACCACCGCCAACAGGCCCTGGATGAGGACCTCCCGCAGGACCAGAAGGCTGACCGGCGTGTCGACGCCCAGCATCAGCTGGATCGCGGCAAAGCCCGCCGCGGTGGCGGTGGTCAGCGCTCCGGCCAACAGCGGCGGGATCAGCGAGTTGGAGACCTCCGCCCCCTCCCGGTAGCGGCCGGCCAGATACCCGGCGCCGAGCAGGACCAGCGACGAGACGCCGAGCGTCTGCAACAGCGCCGAGTCGAGCAGCAGGCCGGCGGCGAACCCGCAAACCGCGCCGACCATCGCACCACCCAGCAGGCCGAGGCAGACGATCACCAGCGGAATCACGTTCGGCGTCGTCCCGAAGAGGGTCAGGTAGGAGAAGAAGGAGATCTGTAGGACGATCGTCAGCACGACGATCACGGCGATCCGGATGCCGCTCCGCCAGGTGACGATCATCTCGGCACCCCGGGTCGCTTCGGCCCGCCGGTGGCCACTTGGACGAAGTCGAGCCCCTGGATGTCGACGAACGGAGTTACGTGCACCCGTTGGAAGGTCTGCTGCTCGCCCACGGCGGTGTCGCTGATCTTGCCGATCGGGATTCCCGGCGGGTAGGCGGAGGAGATTGCGCCGTTGCTCCATCCGGCCGTAACCAGCATCTGACCCTGGTGGATCGGCTGGTCCTTGTCGATGAAATCGAGCAGGAGCTCGCTTGGGTTGCCCACCTCGGGCTCCGCCACCCCGTTGGGGCCGCCCGGCAGCACCCGGGCAGAGACGGCGCTGCGGTTGTCGGTGATCAGGGTCACCTGCGCCGTGCCCCCGGTGACGTCCGTGATCCGACCGGCGAGCCCGTCACCGGTGACCACCGGGTCGTTCACCTTCACCCCCGCGCCGGATCCCTTGTCGATGGTCACGGTGGAGTACCAAACCGTGGGCGACCGCCCGATCACCCGCGAAGTCACCGGCGTGTAGCCGGCCAGGATTCCCTGGCGGTCTAGGCCGAGCAACTTGCGGAGCTGCTCGTTCTCGCCCTCGGCCGACTGCGTCTGGGCAAGCTGCGTGCGGAGCTGCTGCAGCTCGCTGCGCAGATCGTCGTTCTCGCCCCTGGCGTTGAAGGTCTCGTCGAACCAGTTGACCAGGTCGCGAGCGGGCTTCAGCGCGCGGGTGGCACCCTCTTCCATGGGACCGAACACGGATGCGACGGCCCGCTGCATCGAGTGCAGCGGCCCGCTCTCGCGCTCCGAGAACTGGGTGGACAGCAAGACCAGCGCCGCCAAGATCAAGAGCACCAGGACCGCGCGGCGCCTTCTGACCTGCTTTCGGTACACCAGGCCGGCCTATCCCGAGTGGATCCCGCGGCGGTGCGAGTTCCGGCTCATCCGGTGGATGGCCTCGAACTCCTCCAGCGAGCGACCCGAGCCCACCGCCACGCAGGTGAGCGGCGACTCGGTCAGCTGCGCGGGCATCTGGCACTCCTCCCGGAGGCGATGATCCATGCCCTGGAGGAGGGCCCCGCCCCCGGCCAGGGTGATGCCGCGATCCATGATGTCGCCCGCGAGCTCGGGCGGCGTCCGGTCCAGGGTGTCCTTGACCGCCGCCACGATCTGGTTGATGGGCTCCTCCAGGGCCGAGCGGACCTCCGTGGAGGTCAGCATGATCGTCTTCGGCAGCCCGGTGACCATGTCACGACCGCGGATCTCGGTTGTCACCTCCTCCGGCAGCGGCGAGGCCGAGCCGATCTCGAGCTTCACCTCCTCGGCCGTCTGCTGGCCGATCAAGAGCTTGTGCTCGTGCTTGCAGTAGTTCCCGATCGCCTCATCCTGCTCGTCGCCGCCGATCCGGATCGACTCGGACACCACGATCCCCCCGAGCGAGATCACCGCCACCTCGCTGGTGCCCCCGCCCACGTCCAAGACCATGCTCCCGGTCGGCTCGCCAACCGGAAGCCCCGCCCCGATCGCCGCCGCCATCGGCTCCTCGATCAGGTAAGCCTGACGAGCCCCGGCCGACAGGCAGGCCTCCTCGACGGCGCGCTTCTCGACCCCGGTCACCCCTGACGGAACGCAGACCACGACCCGGGGGTGCGCGAAGCGGTTCTGGTGCACGCGCTGGATGAAATGGCGCAACATCTCCTCGGTGACGTCGAAATCCGCGATCACACCATCCTTGAGGGGGCGGATGGCTCGAATCGTTCCCGGCGTGCGGCCGAGCATCCGCTTCGCCTCGACGCCAACCGCATGGACCTCCCCGGTGCGTGCGTCCACCGCCACCACCGAAGGCTCCGAGAGCACGATGCCGCGCCCCCGCACGTAGACGAGCGTGTTCGCCGTGCCGAGGTCGACGGCCATGTCGCGGCCGCCGAATCCGCTGAGGTTGCTGAACAGGCCCATCAGTCGGGGAATCGTGGAGGAGTGGTGCGGAGTGGTGCGGAGCCGTGCGGGGTGGTGCAAGAGCCGGCCATCACAGTGTGGCCGTACCGCGCGCGAGTGTAGCGGACCCGTGGACAGCCTCAATTGCAGGATGAGGCCGGAATTTGAATCTCAAGGTCGACCTAAGGGTTAGCGTCCGGGCCGGGTTCCCGCGACAAGCCTCCTGCTGCCTCGAACAGATCCGGGGCCACCCGCAACAGCGTCCTCACCGGCAACCCAACGACGTTCGAGAAGTCCCCGTCCACCCGCTCGATCAGGATCGACCCAAGGCCCTGGATCGCATAGGCGCCCGCCCGGTCGCGCCACTCACCGGAGGCGAGATATGCCCCGATGGTCGCCTGGTCGAGATCCCGGAACGTCACCTCCGAGCGGGCGAGGGCTGACCGCTCCCCGGGTCCGCCGCGCTCGGGGTCCAGTACCACGACGCCGCTGAGCACCGTGTGCGTCCGCCCCGACAGCGCCTCCAGACGTTGGCGCGCGGCCGCAAGGTCGGCCGCCTTGCCGAGGGTGCGCCCGTCGAGCACGACCTCCGTGTCGACGCCCAGCGTCGTCGCACGTCCGCCCGCCGACGCGAAGCCCGCCAGAGCCTTCCGCCGGGCGTTCTCTACCACCACCTCCTCGGGATCCCCCTCTTCCACCTCTTCCACGTCCGGCACGACGACCTTGAACGGGATTCCCAAACTGCTGAGAATCTCGCGTCTGCGGGGAGACGCGGAGGCCAGGATCAGGTGAGGGGCAAGTCGGGGAACCACAGCGCGATCTCGCGTTCCGCCGACTCGTCGGAGTCGGAGCCGTGCACGAGGTTGAACGTGACCTCGAGCGCCAGGTCGCCGCGGATCGAGCCCCCCACCGCCTCCAGCGGGTTGGTCGCCCCGATCACCTGTCGGGCAGCGGCAACCGCCTCGTGCCCCTCGAGCACCGCGGCGACCAGCGGGCCCCCGGTGATGAACTCGACCAGCTCGCCGAAGAACGGCTTCTCGGTGTGCTCCGCATAGTGGCGGCCGGCGAACTCCTCATCGATTCGCGAGTGCCGCAGGGCGAGGATACGAAGGCCCTTGCGCTCGAAGCGCGCCAGCACCTCGCCGGTCAGGCCGCGCTCGAAGGCGTCGGGCTTGACCAGGACGAGGGTTCTCGATGCCTCAGCCACGAGGCGGAAAGGCTACATAGCCTCGCTCAGGAGGCGGTCGCCGGCCTGGGCCGGTCGTCGCCCGGCGCCTCGCGGGTCGGTTGGGCACCCGATGCCGAGCGCCCCGACGCCGGCTTGCGCTTGCTCGTCGCCGAGCTCTGACGGGAGGCTCCCGCCCGCGCCTGCCGCGACTGGCCGGAGCGAGTCTGGGTGGTGGGCTGACGGCTAGGCTCGGGCCGAGCCGCGCGCTTGGACCGTCTGCCCCGCTTCTCGGACACCCCCCCGCTGGATGTGCCCCGCGCCGGCTCCGTGACCCGCCGTGGTTGTGGCGCTGCACGCTGCTGGGGGGTCTCGCAGTACGGGCAGATCGTCCAGCGCGGGTCGATCGGCTTCTGGCACGACTCGCACGGGTCCTTCACCCGAGCCCGGCAATTCGGACAGCGGAGGTAGGTTCGCTCGATCGGATGGGCGCAGTTGGGACACGACTGCTCCTCCAGCTGCCTGACCCGGAGTTGCGCGGCGCGAATCTCCAGCTCGCGTTCCTGGGCGTCGTCGAGGAACTCGGGCGGGCGAAGGATCGAGTAGACGATCGTGCCGACGTAGGGAAACAGCGACGCGCCGGTGGCGCAGGCGACCAGGACCGGGTCCCGGATCCGGCGCCGGGCGTCCAGGTACGTCCAGGCGACCAGTGCGATCCACACGACCACGAGGAAGAGCAGCACGAGGTTCACGAACAGGTTCACGCCCTCGTTCGTGATGCCGAACAGCGCTACGAGCATGGCTTTGGGCCCATGAGCAGGAGGTGCTGAGTGTACTTCGTTGCCCGTTGGGCAAACCCTGGTTGCCGGTGGCGCCTACACCTCGGCTAGAGGAAGAGCCTTCCGAACAGGTAGCCCAGCCCGAAGAAGACCAGGATCACGATCGCCACCACGGCGGCGACCAAACCCATCATCTGGAGGAGCTCTGAGCGCGCCTCCCGGTCCATCTCATTTCACCTCACGCTGCGACGAGGCGTGGCTGTCTTGCTCGAACCTCGCGCTTGCAGCGTAGCCGAGAAGGTAGTGCGAACCGGTGACGAGGACCACGCCGCCTCGCTCGGCCGCCGCCGCCATCGCCCGCTGCAGCGCCGCCTCCGGCCGGCGGATCACCTCCGTGCGCGACAGACCCGCGGCCTCGGCGAGCTGCGCAAGTCGCCACGCCTCCAGCGACCGGGCGCCGGGGCGACCGGCTCGCGCCAGCCGTTCGGGCGGCAGCTCGGTGCAGATCGCCACCTCGAGCCGGGGAGCGAGCGCCCCCAGCAGGCCGGCGGCGTCCTTGTCCGCGAGCATCGCCAGACAGGCCACCACGGGCGCCCCGCCGGTTGCCTCGGGCAGCGCCTCGGCCAGCGCGCGGGCGCCGTCGGGATTGTGGGCGGCGTCGAGGATCAGCGGCGGGGCGCCGCTCAACAGCTGCATGCGCCCTGGCAGCTCGAGGCCCTCGCCGACAGCCCGCACCCGGCCCGGATCGAGTGGCCCCAAGGCCGCCTCGGCGGCGGCGATCGCGACGGCGAAGTTGCGCCGCTGGTAGGCACCCGGCGCGGCGAGCCGCAATCCCGACTCGGGGTCGCCCGCCACGATCAGGCGGGCGCTGCGCTGTGCGGCCGTCCGCTCCGCGAGCGCCCGAACCGGCTCGCCAACCCGGCCCAGAACAAGGGTCGAGTGGTCGCGCAGGACCGCGAGCTTCTCGGCGGCGATCTCCTCCTCGGTCTGGCCCAGCCACTCCGTGTGCTCGAGGCCCACGGAGGTCAGGGCCGTCACTCGCGAGGGCAGGACGTTGGTCGCGTCCAACCTGCCGCCGAGCCCGGCCTCGATCACCCCGAACTCCACCCCTGCGGCGGCGAGGGCGACGAAGGCAATCGCTGTCGCCGCCTCGAACTGGGTCACCGACTCGTCCTCAGCCAGTGTGCGGTTGACGACCCCCACGGAGTGGGCGACGCGCTCCGCCGCCGCCGCGAACTGTCCCGAGTCGATCTCCGCGCCGTCGATTCGAACCCGTTCGGACCACCGAGCCGTATGCGGAGAGAGGTAGACGCCCGTGCGCTTGTGATGCGCCTCGAGCAGCGCCCCCGTCATCTCGGCAACCGACGACTTGCCGTTGGTGCCGACGACGTGAATCGAGGCGAAGCGATGCTGCGGCATCCCGAGCACCGAGACCAACCGCCGGATCCGGTCCAGCCCGAAGCGCCAACCGAGCGGCTCGAGCGAGCCAAGGTAGGCCTCGGCGTCGAAGCTCAGCCTTCGAGCTCCTCGAGCTCGGCTCGGTGGGCGGTGAGCTTCTCGCGCTCCCCCTCCACCACGTCCTGGGGAGCGTTGCGGACAAAGCCGTCGTTCCCGAGCCTGCCCTCGGCGCGCTCGATCTCGGAGCGCAACCTCTGGCGCCGCTCGGTGACCCGCCGCCGGACCTGCTCTGCGTCCACCTCGTCCGATGACAGGATCTCGACGCGGCCGAAGGTCGCCAGGGCCTCGCCCTCGGCGCCGTCGAAGGAAAGCCGCGCCAGACGGCCGACCAGCTCGTGCGGTGGCTCGCCGTCCTCGCTGGTGACACGTGCCGGGAGCACGCTCCCGGCCGCCACCCCGACCAGATCGCGCCAGCGGCGCACGCTGCGCGTCAGCTCGATCGACGCACCGACGTCGCGCTCGGCTTCCTCATCGACCAGCGACTCGTCCGCTTCGGGGAACGGGTGCACGACCAGCATCTCCGACCCGTCACGACCGGCCGCCGCACGCAGGTAGGAGTAGATCTCCTCGGTGACGAACGGTGTCATCGGGTGGGCCAGGGCGAGCGTCTGCTCGAGGACCCAGAGCAGGGTCGCGGCGGCATCCGCCTCGCCGTCATAGAGGCGGGGCTTGACGATCTCCAGGTACCAGTCGCAGAGCTCGGACCAGAAGAAGCGGTACAGCTCGAGCGCCGCATGGGAAAAGTCGTAGGAGTCGAGGTCGGTGGTCACGGCCTGGATCGCCCGCTGAAGCCGGGAGGCGATCCACCGGTCCTCGACCCGTGAGGCTGAGGTCAACTCCTGCCCGCCACCAACCCGCGCCGGAGCTTGGCCCTGCGCGGCGGCGCTGTTCAAGAGGATCAGTCGCGAGGCGTTCCAGAGCTTGTTCGCCAGATCCTGACCCTGTTGGATCCGATCGGCCGAATAGCGCACGTCCTGCCCCGATGACATCGCCAGCAGGCCGAACCGGACCGCGTCGGTGCCGTGCGCGGCGATCTCGTCGAGCGGGTCGATGCCCGTGCCGAGGCTCTTCGACATCCGCCTCCCGTCGGGCGCCTGGATCACCGGCGTGATGTAGACGTCGTCGAAGGGCACGTCGCCGGCGAACTCCAAGCCCATCATCACCATCCTGGCGACCCAGAGGAAGATGATGTCCCGGGCCGTGACCAGCACGTCGGTCGGGTAGAACGCCCGCAACTCCGGCGTCTGCTCGGGCCAGCCGAGCACCCCAAACGGCCACAGGGCCGAGCTGAACCAGGTGTCGAGCACATCCTCGTCCTGGCGCAGCGCGCCCCCGCAGGCCCCGCAGCGGTCCGGCGGCACCTCGGCGACGTAGGTTTCCTCGCAGGCGTCGCAGTACCAGACCGGTAGCCGGTGCCCCCACCAGAGCTGGCGCGAGATGCACCAGGGCCTGATGTTCTGCATCCAGTCCAGGTACACCCGCTTGTGCTGCTCGGGGACGATCCGCACGCGGTCGCGCTCGACCACTTCGATCGCGGGCTTGGCCAGCTCGTCCATGCGGCAGAACCACTGCAGCGAGATAAGCGGCTCGATCCTCTCCCCGGTGCGATGCGAGAACGGGACCGAGTGGACGTACGGCTCCTCCCCTCGAACGAGCCCCTGCTCGCGCAGCGCCGTCAGCACCGCCTCCTTCGCCTCCTCGGTCGTCAGGCCCGCGAACCTCTCGCCCGCCGCGGCGGTCATCAGTCCGTCCTCGCCGATCACCGTCACCTCGTCGAGCCCGTGGGCGCGGCCGATCTCGAAGTCGCTCGGGTCGTGGCCGGGAGTCACCTTCAACACCCCGGTCCCGAACTGGGGGTCGACATGCTCGTCGGCGATCACCGGCAGCCGGCGCCCGACCAGGGGAAGGACGCAATGCCTGCCGACGAGGTCCTCGTATCGCCGATCGGAGGGGTGGACGGCGACGGCGGTGTCGGCGAGCATCGTCTCGGGGCGGACAGTCGCCACCGTAAGCACCCGGTCAGATCCCTCAACCGGATAGTCGATCGAGTACAGCGCGTCCTCGACCTGTCGATTCTCGACCTCGAGATCGGAGATCGCCGAGCGCGAGCCGACGTCCCAATTGACGATGTAGTTGTCGCGGTAGATGTAGCCCTTGTCGTAGAGGCGCACGAAGACCCGGTAGACCGCGCGCACGTAGCCCTCGTCGAGGGTGAAGCGCTCACGCTCGTAGTCGCACGAGGCGCCGAGCCGCTTGAGCTGCTCGATGATCGTCGAGCCATACCGCTCTCGCCACTCCCACACCCGGTCGACGAATGCCTGACGACCGATTTCGTGGCGCGAGGTGCCCTCTTCGCGCAGCTCCCTCTCGACCACCGCCTGGGTCGCGATCCCGGCATGATCGGTTCCCAGCGCCCAGAGCGAGTTGCGGCCTCGCATCCGGTTGATCCGCGTCAGGACGTCCTGGACCGTGCCGTTCAGCGCGTGCCCCATGTGGAGGGCGCCGGTGACGTTCGGCGGCGGGATCGCGATCGAGAAGTTCTCCGCCGGTGTTCCCTCAGCCGGCGGATGGAAGTAGCCGCCCTCCAGCCAGCGCTCGAGGATCCGCCCCTCGACCTCCGACGGTTCGTAGCGGGTCGTCTGCTCCAGGCGCGTTCGCTGCGCGGCTTCCATCGCGGGCGAGTTTAGATGCGCGGCCTCCCTCTGCCGGCTCGCCCCGTGGGCATCGAGCGGCTCGATTAGGTGCGAGCTCGTCGTTCAGGAATAGCTGGCGAAGGCCGATAAAGGAGGCGACGAAGCCACTAAGGGAGGGGCGGCAATGGTCGCGCTCATCGCTCTCGGACTCGTGATGTTGATCTGGATGCTCACCTGGGACCGCCCCGGCGAGCGCCCGGGCTAGTCTAGGCCGACTCCTCCTCGAGCTCGTCCAGCTCGGCGACCGGCTCTTCCGGCGCCGCCTCGGTGACCAGGGTCGGCTTCAGGCCGCGCTGGATCGTGTCCCTGGTGACCACGCATTTGCGCACGTCGCGGCGCGAGGGGAGCTCGAACTGGACATCGAGCAGCGTCTCCTCGAGGATCGAACGCAGGCCGCGAGCGCCTACCTCGCGCTCCAGCGCCTTGTCGGAGATCGCGCCCAGCGAGTCGGATGCGAACACGAGCTCGATGTCGTCGAAGTCGAAGAAGCGCACGAACTGCTTGGTGAGCGCATTGCGCGGCTCGGTGAGGATCGTGATCAGGTCGTCGCGGGTGAGCTGGTGGATGGCGGCGACGACCGGCAGACGGCCGATGAACTCGGGGATCAGGCCGTACTCCATCAAGTCCTCCGGGAGGACCTGCTCGAACAGCTCGCCGGTGTCCTTTTGCTCGCGGGAACGGATCGAGGCGCCGAACCCGACGCCCTTGTGACCGATGCGCCGCTCGATCACCTTGTCCAGGTTGGCGAACGAGCCGCCGCAGATGAACAGGACGTTGGTGGTGTCGATCGTCAGGAACTCCTGGTGGGGGTGCTTGCGCCCGCCCTGGGGCGGCACCGAGGCGCTCGTTCCCTCGAGGATCTTCAACAGCGCCTGCTGCACACCCTCGCCGGAGACATCGCGGGTGATCGACGGATTGTCCGCCTTGCGGGCGATCTTGTCGACCTCGTCGATGTAGATGATCCCCGTCTCCGCCTTCTTGACGTCGAAGTCCGCCGCCTGGATCAGCTTCAGAAGGATGTTCTCGACGTCCTCGCCGACATAGCCGGCCTCGGTCAGGGCGGTGGCGTCGGCGATCGCGAACGGGACGTTCAGGATGCGAGCCAGGGTCTGGGCAAGCAGTGTCTTGCCGCAGCCCGTGGGACCGAGCAGGAGGATGTTGGACTTCTGGAGCTCGACCTCCTCGTCGCCGTTGTGCGCCATCTGCACGCGCTTGTAGTGGTTGTAGACGGCGACCGACAGCGCTCGCTTGGCGGCTTCCTGGCCGACCACGTACTCGTTGAGGACGGCGTGGATCTCCCTCGGCTTCGGCAGGCTCTCGAGCTCGAAGCTGGGCGGCGCCGCGAGCTCCTCGTCGATGATCTCGTTGCAGAGATCGATGCACTCGTCGCAGATATAGACGCCGGGTCCGGCGATCAGCTTCTTGACCTGGCGCTGGGACTTCCCGCAGAAGCTGCAGAGAAGCTGTTCATTGGAGTCGGTTGGGCGTGCCACCGTTGTTCTCCCTTCAACGACTGCGCCGGACCGTCACCCACGCAGATTACGACACGGGCGCCGTCGGCTTCGACCCTGGTTGTTACTAGGTGGGAACGCCGGTCCCTGCAAGGCGCGGGCGGGCTTGCAAATTCGGCGGTCGCCGGATCGCGAACCCAGCCAGCTCGCGGCGGGCGTTGACACGGCGAGCCTGCTCCCAATAGGGTGCGCGCACGAGGTTCGGGGGAGGCTCGGGCCGGGGCAAAGGAGGACGCGTGAAGCGAGCACTCATCGGCACGGGCCTGGTCGTCGCACTGGTGTTTCCGGCCACCATCGTCGCCAACCTTCGCCACTACGAGGGCAGCGTCCAGGAGGGTGGCACCCTCAGGTTCGTGACCAAGGTCCGGCACGGGGAGACGATCAACGTCAAGCGCTTCGTCTTCAACCATGTGCCGATGCAGTGCGACGACGGCGCCTCGACTGTGGGCGACGCCGGCACCCCGCCGCCGCCGATGAGGGTCAACGACCGCCACAGGTTCCACGGCAGATTCACATCCGGCGGTGGCCTCAAGCATCTCTACATCAAGGGCAAGCTCAAGCGTCACGACCGGAAGGCCGCGGGCATCCTGCGCGTTACGGGCGACTTCGGAGGAGGCGCTACCAACTGCAACACGGGCAAGGACCACTGGAGCGCGCAACGGGGCGGCTGACGGCCGCCGCCTCCAAGCGGCCACCGAGCTGGACCTGAAGCCGGGCTTCGCGCCCGCCGCCGAACCTTGACCGGCCGGGGGACCGGAGCTACGCTGGTACGGAAGGGCAAGGGGGGGCTTGCGGGAGGGCACGGAGAGGAGACTCGTGAAGCGAATGCTGATCTGCGCCGGCGTGGTGATCGCGCTGGCGCTCGCGACGGCCGCCTTGGCCAACACGCGCAGCTTCAGCGGCAGATTCCAGGGGGGCGGGACCGTCAGCTTCCAGGCCAAGTTCAGGCATGGAGAGGTGGTCAAGGTGCGCCAGGGCTGGGCGTGGGCGAACCTGCCTGTTCCCTGCCGTGACCCCCACCACACCACCTCCAACGCCCACTTCACCTTCGCGATGCCGGCCAACGACAAGCGCAAGTTCCGTGGGGTTGGGTTCGCCCAGAGCGGCGCGGGCAAATCCAGGGCCGCGGTCCGCGGCCGGTTCTCGAGGAGCGGTCGCAGGGCTCATGGCACCTTTCGCCTGCGAGGCAACGTCGCCGGGCAACCCGAGTGCGACACCGGCCACGTCGTCTGGCACGCCCACCGCTGATCGGCTGAGAGCCGAAGCGTTCAAGCCGCCCAACGGCCGGGCGGTTCGAGGCGCCGCAGTCGGCGGCGGCCATGGTTGAAGCATTTTGTGGCCTATAGCCCACCAAATGCTTCAATCGTCGACGCGGATCCGGGTGGCTGGCGCGCGGCCAGCCGTGAGGGCACCGGTCAGTGGTGCTCGATCACCCGGTCGACGATGTTGTACTCCTTGGCCTCCTCGGCGCTCATGAAGTAGTCGCGCTCGGTGTCCTTGGCGACCTTCTCGACCGGGTGCTCGGTGTGCTTGGCGATGATCTCGTCGAGGCGACGGCGGACGTCGATGATCTCCTTGGCGTGGATCTCGATGTCGGCTGCCGGTCCCTGGAAGCCGCCGGAGACCTGATGAATGAGGATCTTCGAGTTCGGCAGCGCCATCCGCTTTCCGTTGGCGCCGCCGGCGAGCAGCAGGGCCCCCATGCTCATCGCCACCCCGCAGCAGATCGTCTGCACGTCGGGCTTTATGTACTGAACCGTGTCGTAGATCGCCAGTCCCGCATACACCGATCCACCCGGCGAGTTGATGTACATCGAGATGTCCTTGTCCGGGTCCTCTGATTCGAGATGGATCAACTGCGCGACAACCAGGTTGGCGATGTCCTCGGTCACCGGGGTGCCGAGGAAGACGATCCGCTCGTTGAGCAGTCGCGAGTAGATGTCGAAGGCGCGCTCGCCGCGCGAGGTCTGCTCGACGACCATGGGGACAAGAGGGCTCATCGCGCGAGCAGTGTATAAAAGCGCGCTATCCGTCCCCCGGCGTCCAGAGGCTGGCCTCGCTCCCTTCGGGCTTCTCCTTCTCCGGCGTCCACAGCCGCTCGCGGACGGCAGCCTGTTCCTGGGGGATCGCCTTCGCCGATCCAGCAATCACGTCGACCGCCTTGCGCAGTCGCAGGTCCTCGCGGAGCAACGCGTCGCGGCCGCTCGCGCGAAGGCGCTCCAACAGCTTTGCTGGCTCCTCCTCGCCCTCGCCCGGTCGCAACGCCTCGAGCATCTCCTCCTCGGAGACCTCGATCCCCTCGGCATCGGCTACCGCCTCCAGCGTCGCCTCGCGGCGCAGCGCTTGCTCGGCGTCCGATTCGAGGTCGGTGACCGCCTGCTCCCGAGTCTTTCCCTCCATTCGCAGGAAGCTCTCGGCGCTCGCGCCACGTGAGGCCAGCGACCGTTCGAGCCGCTCCCACATCTCGTGGGCGCGGGCGTGGACGAGCTCGGAGGGCAGGTCGATCTGCGCCGCGTCGGCGGCGACATCCACGGCCGCCTCGCGGAACTCCCCGTCGACCCGGATCTCGATCGCCGCGGCGAGCCGCCGGCTGATCTCGTCGCGAAGCTCGTCGAGGGTCTCGAACTCCGAGGCCTCGGCCGCGAACTCGTCATCCAGGTCCGGGAGCTCCTTCTCTCGAACCTCCTTGACGGCGACCTTGAAGCTTGCCTGCTTGCCCGCCAGGCTCTCGGGGCGGTGGTCTTCCGGGAAATGGACCTCGACCTCCACCTCGTCGCCCGCCGAGGCGCCGACCAGGGCCTGGTCGAACTCCGCCAGCAGGCTCTCCGCTCCAAGCTCGACCATCAGGTCGGTGGCCTCCGAGCCCTCGAACGCCTCACCGTCCACGGTCCCCGAGTAGTCGATCACCAGGAGGTCACCCTTTTCAGCAGGGCGATCAACGGGGTCGAGGCTGGCGAACCCCTCGCGGAGCCGATCGAGCTCGGCCTGCACGGCGTCCTCGGGAACCTCGGCCTCGGCCCTGCCCACCTCCAGTCCCTTGTACTCGCCGAGCCTGGCGCTCGGCCGCACCGCGACCTCGATCGAGAACGACAGCTCCTCACCCGCATCGGGAAGCGTGGGGACGTTCAGCTCGGGATCACCGACCGGGGTGATGCCCGACTCCAGCAGTGCCCGCTCGTACCACTCCGGCAGCGAGTCGCGGAGCGCCTGCTCCAGCACGGCTTCGCGGCCGACGCGCTGGATCACGAGCTGCGGCGGGACCTTGCCCTTGCGAAAGCCCGGCATGCGCATGTCGCGCGCCAGCTCAAGCGCGGCGCGCTCGAGTCGATGCTGAACCGTGTCGGGCTCGATGCCCACCTCGACCCGAACGCGCGAGTCACCCAGCTCGGTAACAGAGGTCTTCATCGCCGCAGCCTATTGATCGTTCCGCGAGCCAGGGCCGTGACGAAGTCGAGCACGAACGCGACCAGCCGACCGACCGGCCCCGTGACCAGCCAGGCGAGGAAGCGGTCCCTCGTGGTCAGGGGCTGCACTCGGCCTACCGCTTGCTCGCCACTGCCTCGCCGGCGATCCGTTCGCGCAGGCGCCCGCCCTGCCCGGCCGCCACCGCCCGGGCCGCCCGGGCCTCGTCCAGCGCCACGCCGCGCTCCGCCGCGAGGTCCAGAAGCGCCTGCCGCTCATCGCTCTGCTGCGCGGCGCGGAAGAACAGCCATGCGAACAGGCCCAGGGTCACCAGGCTCTGCTCGATCATCATCAAGACCCCCGCCGCACCCTGGTCAGCAAGCGGCGTGATCCCGTGCACGGCCTCGCCCGGCGCGTAGTCCGGGTATAGGGGCGATCCCGCCCACAGCAGGACGTTGGCGAGCACGGCCCCACCGAACCGGACCACCACGACGTAGATCAAGCGGGCGCCGTTTCCGAACCAGTCCGGCTTCGGCAGCGGGCCGAGGAGCGCCATCCACATCGCGATCCCGAAGCCCACGAAGCAGGCGTGCTCGAGCGCGTGCACGGCCTGGTTCGAGAGCGCCGCCTGGTAGAGGGCGGGCAGGTGCCAGAGATAGAGGTTGGCCAGCCACAGGGGCAGGGCCACGACCGGCTGGCTCAGAAGGCGAAGCCAGCCGAGGCCGCGGGTGGCGAGCAGCGGCTGCAGCAGCGGGCCGGTCAGGCCGAGCACGATCAACAGCGCCGCCAGGTCCGCCAGCAGCAGGTGCTGGGCCATGTGGACCCAGACCAGCTCGTGGTCGAGCGCCGCCAGCGGCGAGACGAGCGCGACCAGCATCAGGAGGATCCCCGCCGCGAAGCACAGCTGCCGCCACCCGGGCACCGGCCGGCCGCGGAGCGCCAGCGTGTGGGCGCGGGCGACATACAGGCCCGCAATCACCGCCACGGGGGCGAGCTGAAGCGGCTCGAATGCGCCCGCGAGGTGGGCGACCGGGAGTTGCACGCAGCCTAGGTTAGAGCCACTCGATCCGCCTGAAGAAGCGGTGCAGCACAAGGGTCGACGCGAGCTATCAGGAGCAGCGCCATGGGGTACCCGAGCACCGACCTCAGTTCGGGCATGTGCTCGAAGTTCATCCCCCAGATGCTGGCCAGGAAGGTCGGCACCGCAATGATCGCGGCCCAGGCCGAGATCGTCTGCACGTTCTTGTTCTGCTGCACGCTGACCAGCGACAGGTTGGCCTGCAGGATGCTGGTCAGAAGCTCGCGCTGCGAGTGGATCTGCTCGTCCACCCGCCGGGCGTGGTCGGCGACGTCCCGGAAATAGCGACGCAGGTCGTCCGGGATCTGGGGGAAGGCGCCGCGCTCGAGCGCCTCCAGCGGCGCGAGCAGGGGGAAGACCGATCGGTGGAACTCGATCACCTCACGCTTCAGGAAATAGATCCGCTGGCTCGAGTCACCCTTTTGGGTGAACACCGCCTCCTCCACCTCCTCGATGTCGTCGTCGATTCCGGCGGTCACCGGCTCGTAGTCGTCCACGACCTGATCGAGCACGGCCCACGCGACGGCCGCCGGGCCTGAATCGAGGAGCTCCGAGTACTTCCCTTCGAGTCGCTGGCGGGCGGGTTGCAGGGTGCTCGCCTCGCCGTGACGAACCGTGACCGCGTAGCCCCGCCCGAGGAAGATGTGGATCTCGCCGAAGTGGACCCGCTCCTGGGCCTCGTCGTAGCGCGAGGTCTTCAAGACGACGAAGAAGTGGCCCTCGTACTCCTCGAGCTTGGGCCGCTGATGCGCTTGCACGGTGTCCTCCACGGCGAGCTTGGGGAGGTTGAAGGCGCGGCTGGCCGCAGCCAACTCCTCCTTGGTCGGCTCGAGCATCCCGAGCCAGACGAAGCCCTGGTCGCTCTTCGCGCACTCCAGGGCCCGCTCGAGGTCGAGCGGCCCCTCGTGCTGGCGCTTGCGGTCCTTGTAGTAGGCGCAGTCGACGATCATGGCGCTGCCGGTCCGAGGCCGCGGGTGGGCGGATGCCCTCGGCTGCTCGATTCAGCGCCGATCCCGCCGTTCCTGCCGCCGCCCTTGCTCCTCGGCCGAGGCCTCCGCGCTGTGGCCTGCTCCACATTCGTCGCGATCGAGCCGATAATCAAGGCGTGACGATCGGTGGGCGAATGCGGGTGTGGACCGCGGTGGTGAGCGTCGCGCTGCTCCCGCCGGCGCTGGGAGACGCGTCCACGGCGGCTGCCACGCCGCCTCGGATCGGCGGCTGCAATGTCTTCCCCGCCTTCGCGGGCCCAGCGAATGCCCGTTCGGCCGCCAACCAGAGCGCCTGGAACCAGGACGTCTCGAAGGCCCCCGTCGACCCGAACTCCGGCGACTACATCGACATGATCACTGGCCTCGGCGGCAACCAGGTGGTCCACCCGGACTTTGGCGGCAACGGCACGTATGGGATCCCCTACACCACGGTCGGGCGGGACCAGCGCAGGGTGCGTGTCACGGTCACCGGCTACCCCGACCAGAGCGACTTCGGACTCGCCCCGATTCCGCCCGGGGCGCCGGTCGAGAACGGGTCGGACCGCCACGTGCTCGTTCTCCAGCGCGGCCAGTGCGACCTGTTCGAGATGTTCGCCGCCCACTACGTCGGCGGCACCGGACACCGTTGGAACGCGGGCTCGACGGCTCGCTTCGACCTGCGCTCGACCAGGCTTCGCGATGACGGCTGGACCTCAGCCGACGCGGCGGGCCTGCCGATCCTCCCCGGCCTCGTGCGTCACGGCGAGGTCAAGAACGGCAGCGTCCGGCATGCCATCCGCGTCACCTTCGCCGAGACCCGTCGCGCCTACATCCACCCCGCGACCCACTACGCCTCCGACCAGTGCGACCCCGACCTTCCCCCGATGGGGCTTCGCCTGCGCATGCGTCGCTCGTACTTCCAGCACAACCTGCACCGCTTTCCCGACGGCAGCCAGTCGCGCGTCATCTTCAGGGCGCTCTATCACTACGGGATGGTCAACGCCGACAACGGTGGCGCCGGATCCAACTGGTTCATCACCGGTGCCCGCTCCACGCGCTGGAGGGACGGCGACCTGAATCGCCTCAAGACCGTCCCCGGCACCGCCTTCGTGGTGGTCGATTCGCGGGCGCCCATCAAGACGCCCTGCTGACCTGAGGCCGACCTAGTTGAAGCTGACCTGTACCGGCTCGCGGTCGGCAGCGTCGGCGATCTCGAAGAACTCCTTTTCCTCGAAGTCGCGCATCCCGGCAATGACCGAATTCGGGAACACCTGGATCTTGGTGTTGTAGGCCTGCACGTTCGAGTTGTAGATCCGCCGCGAGGCCTGGATCTCGTCCTCGAGCTCGGACAGGTTGCGCGACAGCTGCTGGAAGTTCTCGGTGGCCCGTAGCTCCGGATAGTTCTCGGCGATCGCCCGCAGGTCGCCGAGCATCGCGCTCAGCCGGCCCTCGGCGGCGCCCGCCTGAGCCGGGCCCTGCGCCTTCATCGCCTCCGCCCGTGCCTCGGTCACCTTCTGGAAGGTTTCGCGCTCGTGCGTCGCGTAGCCCTTCACGGTTTCGACCAGGTTGGGCACCAGGTCATGGCGGCGTTTCAGCTGCACGTCGATTCCGGACCAGGCCTCGTCGACGCGGTTGCGGGCCCCGATCATCGAGTTGTTGATCCCGATGAAGATCAGCACGGCCAGAACGACCAGAACCGCGATGATGATCACTACGACCATGGCCGCAGCTTAGTGCACGCGCTCCATGGGGCGTCCTTCAGTCCCCTACAGGGCGCCCTCCAGCTCGAGCAGGAAACGCTTCATCTCGGGGCCGCCACCGTAGTTGCCAACCTCGCCGCCGGTGCGGATCACGCGGTGGCACGGGACGACGATCGGGATCGGGTTCGAGCCCAGCGCCGTTCCGGCCGCGCGGGAAGCGCGCGGGTTTCCGGCCCGCCGGGCCGCATCGCCGTAGGTGATCACCTCGCCGAACGGCACCCGCGCGGTGGCCCGCAGCACCCGCCGGTAGAAACCCGGATGGCTGAGCCGCCAGTCGAGCGGCAGCTCGAAGTGATCGCGCCGGCCCTGGAAGTACTGGTCCAGCTCGCGGCGCGCCTCGTCAAGGCGGGCGGGAAACTCCAGCACCCGGGGCGAGACGTCCTCGGCGAGCCGGGCGAGCACCTCATCGATCGGCTGGTTGGGAAGCGCCACGCGCACCAGGCCCTTCGGCGTGGCAGCCACCAGCCCGGTGCCGAGCGGCATCTCCACGGTCGCGTAGGCGACATCCACGAGCCCTTCCTCGTTTGCCCGCGCCGCCAGCCGGTCGGCGAACTCGCTCATCTCGTCATCTCCTTCAGCTCCGCTGCGCTCGCGCGCAGTTTCTTCAATGCTTCGTGGACGTTTCGACGGGCCGCATCCTCCGACGTCCCCATCGCCTCCCCGACGTCGCGGTAGCGCAGGTCGACTGCGAACCGCAGCACCACCGCCGCCCGCTGACTCGCAGGCAACTCCGCGACCGCGGCCCAGATCTCGCTGTGCCGGGGGCTCATACCGAGCGCGCCGCCAATCGAGCCCGTGCCCTCGCGGCCGGTCCGGCCGTCGATCAGCTGCTGCGGCTCCGCCACCGGCCTCGGCCCCCTGGCCCGGGCCCGGTGATGGTCGATGGCCTTGCGGCGGGCGATCGTCAGGACCCAGGCTCGGAGATTTCCGGGCTCCGCCCGGGGATAGGCTCGCAGGGCGGCCAGGAACGTCTCCTGCAGGCAGTCCTCGGCGTCGTTGGGGCCCACCATCCCGCGCAGAAAGGCACGGACGGGGTGTAGGTGATCGTCCAGAAAAGCCTGAAACGGCGGCAGGGCCTGGGCCATTGCGTTCATCCAACTACAGAAACGGCGGGGGCGACCGAAACGTGAGAAAGCCGGCGGCCGGTCGAGGCCTAATCCAGCTCGGCGTCGCGCACCAGCGCCTCGATCCCCTGCACCCGGACGCGATCCCCCTCGGGCAGGCTTACGTACACGCCGCCCTCCCGCTCGAGCTGCTCGCGCGGGCTCATGAAGATGATCCCGGAGAACCGACCACTGCCGTCGAAGCGAAGGTAGTGGGACTCGGGCGTCTGCACCCGGGTGCCTGGCCGCGGGCGCCCGAGCGCCGCGTAGAGCACGTCACTGGGCGGGTCGTAGGTGACGTGCGAGAAGGTGTAGGGCCCCGCCCTGAGGCTCACCGGCACCAGGCTAACGATCAACCGGGCAAGCGCGCTGTCGCCGGATCCCCTGCGACGGTTCCTACTTGTTTTCCAGTAATGAGCTGCGCTACGGTGATTCGGACGGAACGAAACGATGCCGATTTGGCTGAAGCGCCATACGGCAGATACCCCGCGAGTCAGTTGCGCGGCAACCGCAGGTCGTAGCCAACGGGACGAGAGCTTATGACTGCACTACTAGAGGGTGGACCGAGGGCGATGGGAACGATCCACGCCCTGGCCCAGGCGGTCGACGACAAGGACCGCTGCACCCGCAACCACTCCGAGCGTGTGGCGTTGTACGCGACGGCGGTAGCCGTGCACATCGGGCTCCCGATCGAACACATCGAACAGATCACGATCGCCGGCACCCTGCACGACGTGGGCAAGCTCGCGGTCCCCGATGAGGTGCTCTTGAAACCAGGCCCGTTGAGCCCAGACGAGTTCGAGCTGGTTCAGGACCACAGCGAGGCGGGAGAGCGAATGGTGCTGGCGCTGGGCCTGGAGGAGATCGCCACCTGGATCCGTCATCACCACGAGCGCTGGGATGGCACCGGATACCCGGACGGCTTGGCCGGCGAGCGGATCCCGCTGCCGAGCCGCATCCTGGGCGCCGCTGACGCCCTGGACGCGATGACCATCGCTCGTGCCTATCGCGATCCCCTGAGCCTCGAGGAGGCGATGAATGAGCTGGTCGAGCAGTCGGGCCGGCAGTTCGATCGGCATGTTGCCGACTGCTTGGTGGAGCTGCTCGGCAACGGCAGCTTGCGCCTGTCCGAGGAGCGCCGGGTGGTGACCTCCTACACGATCGGGGCAGCCAACGGCAGCGGCCTCCACCCCGAGGACTACCGCCGGATTCGCGGCGCGCTGTTCCCGGCCGGTCAGCGCAGGCGTTCGGACCGATCCCGGATCTCGGTTGCCTCCTCAATTTGATGGAGGGGCTGGTGACAGGGTCGCCATCCAGGACTCGCCAACGATCGGAGGACGATTCCGCAGAGAATCAGTCGACGATCTACTGCATCGTCCCCCCGGAGTTGTCGAAGCTCTGGGAGCCGCTCCATAGCCACTTTGCCGATGATCCGAATGTCCAGGTCGTGATCGAGCAGCGGCGCGGCGAAAGGCGGAGCCGAGACGACAGGCGCGGCATGGTCAGTCGTCGTACTCCAGCGCGAGTAGAACGCCGGCTGGGACGCGGCCTGGAGGGAAGACGCTTCAGCGAGCGTCGGGCGACGCCGATTCCCGTCGAGGAGCGGCCGGCGCTGTCCGCTGATCTCTATTGCTACGCCGACGAGCTCAGCTTCGTGAGGCGGTTGGAGGACTCGACGCTGCATTGGGACCTCGCACGCCTGAGGGCGCTGGCCGGTGAGTGGCGCGACCGGTGCCGCGACGCGGAGCGCGAGATGACCGGGCTGCTGGGGGCGCTGGTCTGGGTGGCCGATGACCTGGGCAAGCTGAGATCTTGGTCGCCTCGCAGGTTCATGGCCCTGCATCGCGCTCGGGAAACGATCGAGCGCTACCGCGAGGCGCACCTGGACGAGGCGCAGATGGTTGGCTCGAACGGAGGGCCGTCGCCGGGCTCCAACGGCGCGGCGCCGGGCTCGAGCGCCACCCAGGCGCCAACCCGAACCTAGTCCTCGCCTTCGGGAGCGTCGCCCGCAGCGGCATCGATCGCGAACCAGGCAAGCCGCAGGTCGACTCGCTCCCCTCGAAAGGGGACGCCCTCTGCCTCGAGCAACCGGCGCTGACGCTCCCCCTTCGCAAGCGAGCCGTCGGCACGCACCACACGCTGCCACGGGACGTTTGGGTCCTCGCAGGCCGCCATCACCGCGCCCGCAAAGCGGGGGGCGCCGGGGGACAGATCGCCGTACGTGGTGACGAAGCCGGCGGGCACGGAACGGGCCCGCGTCAGCACCTCGCGGGCACGGGCCGAATCGAGCACCTCACCGCCTGTGACGGCGGGGCCAGCGAATCCGCCATCGCCGCCGTTGCCCTCGTATGTTCGCCAGCTCCTGATCCCTCTGACGGGTTTTCGTCCACAGCAACCGCACCGTGGCCTGGGCCTCATGAAGTTCCTGCTCCATGAGCTCACGGGCCTCGATGGCTATACGCAATTCAGCTTCGAGGGATCCGACTTGATCGCGTAGGGACGCGTAGCGACCGCCCTCCACGAGTAGCCCCTGACGATGCAGCTCCGACACCGGGATCCTGTGACGGCCGTTGCGCAGGTCCGACGCTATGGCCTGGCGCCGGATGCGAGCGCGGATCGCATCCTTCGAGAGGCCGGTCAGCTCCGCCGCTACGGCTACGTCAACCGCCGGTGAATCCGAACCCGCCACGGACTTCCCCTGACTTCCCTGACCGATGTCCATTGCTGGTTACCAGGTAACCGCCACGAGCGCGAATAAACATCAATCGTTCGGCCAGGCGCCGAGGCGGGACCTGCGACCGACTACCGGCCGGATCGCCCGTGGCGCGTCAGGACGTGGCGCTGGAGTGGTCGGAGCGAACCCTGAACTAGCCGCCCAGGGCGCCGCCGACCGCCTGATTCACGGGGATGGTTGGGCCCGACAGGCCGCTGCCCGGGGCCTGATTCACCGGCGGTGCGACGGGTGCCTGACCGGACGCGGGCGGGGCCGGCGGCGGGATGTCGACCGGCGGAGCGGGCGCGGGCGGGGTGTCGACCGGGGCTGGCGGGGTGGCCGGCGGAGCGGGCGCGGGCGGCGTGTCGACCGGGGCTGGCGGGGTGGCCGGCGGAGCGGGCGCGGGCGGCGTGTCGACCGGCGCCGGCGGAGTGTCGACCGGCGCGGGCGGAGTCGCCGGCGGAGCGGGCGCGGGCGAAATGTCGACTGGCGGTAGAGCCGTCTCTGGCGGCGCGGGCACCGGCGGGGCGTCGACCGGGGGCGGAGCAATGCCTCCCGGCGGCGCCGGCACCGGCGGGGTGTCGACCGGGGGCGGAGTGATGGTCACCGGCGGCGGGGTGTCGACCGGGGGCGGCGTGATGGTCACCGGCGGCGGCGTGATGGTCACCGGGGGCGGCGTGATGGTCACCGGCGGCGGGGTGATGGTCGATCGGCGGCGGGGTGATGTCGATCGGCGGCGGGGTGATGTCGACCGGCGGCGGCGTGATGGTCACCGGCGGCGGCGTGATGGTCACCGGGGGCGGCGTCACGTCGATCGGCGGCGGGGTGATGTCGATCGGCGGCGGGGTGATGTCGATCGGCGGCGGGGTGATGTCGATCGGCGGCGGGGTGATGTCGATCGGCGGCGGGGTGATGTCGATCGGCGGCGGGGTGATGTCGATCGGCGGCGGGGTGATGTCGATCGGCGGCGGGGTGATGTCGATCGGCGGCGGGGTGATGTCGATCGGCGGCGGCGTGATGTCGATCGGCGGCGGGGTGACGTCGATCGGCGGCGGGGTGACGTCGATCGGCGGCGGGGTCACGTCGATCGGCGGCGGCGTCACGTCGATCGGCGGCGGCGTCACGTCGATCGGCGGCGGCGTCACGTCGATCGGCGGTGGCGTCACGTCGATCGGCGGCGGCGTCACGTCGATCGGCGGCGGCGTCACGTCGATCGGCGGCGGCGTCACGTCGATCGGCGGCGGCGTGACGTCGATCGGCGGCGGCGTCACGTCGATCGGGGGCGGGGTCACGTCGACCGGGCGGCGGAGCGGTGCCCGGCGGCGCGGACGGAATCGAGAGCCCCGGCCCGGAGGGCGAGGCGACACCGTAGGAAGCGCCGCCGATGTAGTCACCGCCGCCGGACCTGGTGGCTGCGCTGGCCCCGCGGAAGCCCGGGAGCGGAGCCTTCGCCACCGCCGTGGGTGCCGCCCCGAGTGCGGCGGCGGCGTCCGCGGGCGGGGCGCTGGTCTTCGAGAAGTACGTGGCGCCGGCGTCGTAGCTCGAACCGCCGAACGGAAGCCCGTTGAAGGCCATGAACGTCGCGATCGAGAGGAAAGCCACGAGGGCGCCGGCGGTGAGCGCCGACGTCGCACCGGCGCCGATCAGGTAGGCGCCGGCGTGAGCCCTGAAACCAGAGACATCCGGGGTTGGCTCGGTGTGGGCGAGCGAGGTCACTCGAGGATCGAAGCTACCCATTTCAACCCGCACTAATCAATCATTTGTGAACGCTTACCGACGAGCCTTAGTCAGCTCCACGGCCTCGTGCCTGTGATTCACGTAGTGGCGCGAGGCTGCGTCGGCACGCCGTGGCGGGCCACCGCGCGGTCATAGTTGAGCCGCAGCAACTCGATCACGTCGCGGATGTCGGCCTCGTTCTCGATCCTTCGCGCGGCGGGGCCCGTTTTGCCCGGGAAGACCGGGTGATGCACGACCCTCCCCTGCTCGTACAGCTCGGCCCAGAGGTCCTTTGGGAAGGAGAAGTGTGCGGCGTGGTCCCCGTGCAGGTGGCCGATCTCGCGGCGGCCGACCCTGAAGCCGAACTCTCCCCGTCGGCCCATGCCGGCCTTCACGCCCGGCCAGGAGGTGACCTCCTCCGTGATCCGCTGGCTCGCTGTTGGTGCGCTCGCTGTCTGTGATTTGGCCATTGGGTCCTCCTCCGTTGGAGTCTGTGCGCTCTCAGGCTGCCTCTGAGTACGCCGGCTCCATCTCGCCCGCCTGTTCCTCGGCCTGCTCGGCCTCAATTGCGGCCTCGGGACGGAGCACCGCGAGGGCGACACCGATCGCGGCGAGCACGAGTCCGGCGCCGATCACGAACGCCAGCTGATAGCCGTCGGTGAGAGCCGAGGCCGTGGATTCACCGCTGGCGAGCAGGGTGTCGCTGCGCGTCGTCGACAGCGTGGCGAGCACGGCCAGGCCGAGCGCCCCACCGACTTGCAGGCTTGTGTTCACGAGACCCGAGGCCAGGCCCGAATCACTGCGGGTGGCGCCTGACATCGCGAGCGTCGCCAGCGACGGGAAGGCGAGCCCGGCGCCGAGGCCGAACAGGATCATCGTCGGGAGGATGTCGGGCACGTAGCCGGCGTCGACGGGAACCCGCGCGAACAGCATGAGGCCGATTGCCACCAGGACGAGACCGGGGACCAGGGTCGCCCTGGCGCCGAACCGCATGTTCAGCCGCGCGGAGAAGCCAAGCGAGAGCACGCCGATCAGCAAGGCCACCGGCAGGAACGCGAGTCCGATGTCCAGCGCGTCGTAGCCGAGCACCCGCTCGAGGTAAAGGCTGCCGAGGAAGAACATCCCGAACAATCCGGCGACCATCAGCATCTGGATCAGATTCGCTCCCGCGACATTGCGTGAGCGGAAGATGCGCAATGGGATCAGCGGGTTCGAGGTGCGCCCTTCACGAGCGATGAAGGCGACACCGAGCGCGAGCGCCGCGGAGCCGAACCCGAGCGTGTGCGTGGACCCCAAGCCGTAATCGGCCGCCTCGACGATCGTGTAGACGAGCAGCATCAGGGATGCGGTGACGAGCGCTGCGCCGAGGACGTCCGCCCCGTGCCCGAATCCGATGCCCTTGTCGCGTTCGAGCAGGCGCAACGCCAGCAGGGCCGTGGCGACACCGATCGGCAGGTTGACGAAGAAGATCCAGTGCCAGTTGAGGCCCTCCGTGAGCACCCCACCGGCCAGCAGCCCGATCGAGGCCCCCGCGGAGGCAACGAAGCTGTAGACGCCGATCGCCTTCGCCTGGTCCCGCGGCTCCGGGAACATGGTCACGATCATCCCCAGGATCACTGCGGAGGTGAGCGCCCCGCCTGCCCCCTGGACGAAGCGCGCTCCGATCAGCACCTCCTGGCTCTGGGCGACGCCGCACAGCAGCGAGGCGCCGGTGAAGACGCCGAGGCCGACCAGGAAGACGCCTCTGCGGCTGATCAGGTCGCCGAGTCGCCCGGCCAGCAGCAAGAGGCCGCCGAACGGGATCAGGTAGGCGTTCACGACCCAGGCGAGGCTCGACTGTGAGAAGCCGAGATCGCTCTTGATCGAGGGCAGCGCTACGTTGACGATCGTCGAGTCGAGGATGATCATCAGCATGCCGACGCACAGGACGTAGAGCGCGATCCAGCGCGTACGTTCGCTCTCCTGCGGCCCCTGCGTGATTCGGCCGATCGATGCGACGGCTTCAGTCATGTGCGGTCTCCCGGGTCCTCATTTCGTGGCTCATGCGGGCGTCGGTTGTCGAAAGTTGTACGATGGTTGCCGTACCTTAGCAAATGTACGATGATCGTCGTACAATCATCCATAGCGATGCTTGTCGAGACCACCGAAGAGATCACCCACCCAAGCCGTTCCGAGATCGAGCTCGGCTCGGTCCTCCACGCGCTCAGCGACCCCGTGCGTCTGAAGATCGTCGGTGCCCTCGCCGACGCCGACAGCGAGCCGACCTGCGGAAGCTTCGACGTCCCGGTGACGAAGTCGACCTGTACCCATCACTTCAAGGTCCTGCGCGAGGCCGGCGTCATCCGCCAGCGCCAGGAAGGCACGGCGCGCCTCAATACGCTGCGGAGCGAAGACCTCGAGGCCCGGTTCCCCGGCCTGCTGGCGACGATTCTCGACGCGGCCGGGCAGCTCGACGCGTCCCGGCCAGGGCTCGACTGAGTCTTCCCAGGCCGGCTACGGGTCCATCTCGCCGTCGACGACCCCGAAGGCGGCGCCCTGCGGGTCGCACAGCACCGCCAGACGCCCGGTCGGGATCTCGAGCGTGTCCACGACCACCTGCGCGCCCGTCTCGCCCGCCCGGGCGACCGCATCAGGGCAGGACCCGACGCCGAAGTAGGGCATCCAGTTCGGCGGCACCGCGGCCATCTCCCCCTCCAGCTTGTTGGTTGAGCCGTTCTTCCACCCCGCCGCGTTGGTGATCCCCATCAGCTCCGGCCCGCCGGGGCCGGTCTCGATCGGATCGAAGCGCCAGCCGAAGAGCGCCTCGTAGAACCTCGCTGCCGCATCGGGGTCCGGAGTCGACAGCTCGTTCCAGCACAGACAGCCCGGTTCGTTCACCCGCTCGGCGCCGTCGTCGGTGCCGGGCTGCCAGAGAACGAGGCGAGCCCCGGTCGGGTCGTGGACGATCGCGATCTGCCCGTGCTCGCCGGCGTCCTCGCTGGGCGCCCGCTTCAGCTCACCGCCCAAGCCCTCGACGCGGCTGGTCACCTCCTGGATGTCCGCGACCGAGACGAACGAGTCCCACGCCGGGCGACCCTCCTGCGCGGTCTCGGCGAGCCCCGCCACTCGGTCGCCGTCAACTCGGAACATGGTGTAGGCCGTGCCGGCGCCGTCAGCGTCGGGAAGGTCTTCCGCCTCCCACTCGAACAAGCTGGTGTAGAAGCGCTTCGCGTCCGCGGCGTTGGTGGTGCCCAGGTCGGCCCAGCAGAACGTCCCACGGTCGTACGTCGTCCTCTTTCCCATCGCCTCTCCTTTCGGCCGGTCTCGTGTCCAAGCTGAACCGATGATTCTGGTCGCGCCCGGGGGTCTCAGTTGGCGATGGCGCGAAATCGAGTTCCGGTTAACCCCACCTCGGAACGCCAGCTAGCCGTATTTCGGACGGTCGGTGTCCATGGGAGCTTTATTGGATCATGTTCCACGACGAGATCCAGGCACAGGTTCTGACAGCCGCCGAGGCGCGTGATCATGTCAGCGAGCTGGAGGCGGAGCGCGCGCTCGCCCTCAGCACCGGCGTCGCCGACATCGACGCCTACATGGAGGACCTCGAGGCGGAGATCGACGCCTGGCGCCACCACTTCGTGACCGCGGCGGTGACCGAGATCGCGACGCTGCGGGCCGAGCTGTTCGGAGCCCATCCTCGGCTGATGCCCGGCCAACGGACAACCGATGAGGCAGGCAACGGCCGGCTGGGATCGAGTCGGGATACCCGACTCGCTAGCTTGCGGGCAATGGCAGGCAGCGGCGCGATCGAGGCCCAAGGGCTGGAGAAGTCATTCGGAAAGGTCCAGGCGCTCGCCGGCGTGGACCTCAGCGTTCCGGCGGGCACCGTCCTCGGCCTCCTGGGACCGAACGGCGCGGGGAAGACGACCGCCGTGCGCATCCTGACCACGCTGCTTCAGCCCGACGCAGGCAGCGCGCGCGTCGCCGGCCTCGACGTCGTCAAGGACGCGGCGGCGGTGCGCTCGCAGATCGGGCTCGCGGGCCAATACGCGGCCGTCGACGAGAACCTCACCGGCCGCGAGAACCTCGAAATGGTCGGCCGTCTCTACCACCTCGGCACCCACGTCTCCCGCGAGCGGGCGGCGGAGTTGCTCGAGACCTTCGATCTGACGGAGGCCGCGGACCGCCTGGTCCGCACCTATTCGGGCGGCATGCGCCGGCGCCTCGACCTCGCCGCAGCGCTCCTGGCGCGCCCGCCCGTCGTCTTCCTCGACGAGCCCACCACGGGCCTCGACCCGGTCAGCCGGCTGGGACTGTGGAGGACGATCGAGGAGCGGGTTGCAGCCGGGACCACGGTGCTGCTGACGACCCAGTACCTCGACGAGGCCGACCGCCTGGCCGACCGGATCGCGGTCATCGACCAGGGGCGCGTGATCGCGGAGGGCACATCGGACGAGCTCAAGGACCGCGTCGGTGGCGAGGGCCTCGAGGTCAAGCTCGCAAAGCCGGCGGAGGCCGAGGCCGCAGTCGCGGCGCTGGCGGCGATGTGCCAGGAGCGCCCGGTCGCGGAGGACGGGGTGGTGCGGATGCAGATCCGCGGCCGCAACGGGATCATGGCTGAGGCGGTCAGGCGCCTGGACGGGGTCGGGGTCGGCATCGACGACATCTCGGTGCGGCGCCCGACGCTCGATGACGTCTTCATCGTCCTCACCGGCCACGCGGCAGCGCCTGAGGACGGCGAAACGCGAGGAGGTGGCGGCATGACCGCCGTCCGCTATGCGCTCTCGGACACGCTGGTGCTCGGCGTGCGGAACCTCCGCCGCATTCCCCGCGCCCCTGACCTGCTGATCTCCTTCACGTTGCAGCCGCTGATGTTCGTGCTGCTGTTCAACTACGTGTTCGGCGGCGCGATCCAGACGCCGGGTCACGATTACGTCGACTTCCTGATCCCGGGCCTGATCGTCCAGACGATGTTCTTCGGCGGCTTCGTCACCGCGATCGGCCTCGCGGACGACCTGAAGAAGGGGCTGATCGACCGCTTCCGCTCCCTGCCGATGTCGCGTGGGGCCGTGCTCGCGGGCCGGACGCTCGCGGACGTGGCGACCAACCTGCTGTCGATCGCGGTCATGGTGGCCGTCGGCCTGATCATCGGCTTCTCCTTCGACGCGAGCTTCATCGAGATCGCCGCCGGGGTCGGGCTGATGCTCCTGTTCGGTTACGCGTTTTCCTGGATCTTCGCGCTCTTTGCTCTGCTCGCATCCTCGGCCGAGGCGGCGCAGGCGATCGGCTTCATGGTCATCTTCCCGCTCACCTTCATCTCGTCCGCATTCGTGCCCATCGAGACCCTCCCCGACGGCCTTCGGCAGTTCGCCGAGGTGAATCCCTTCACGATCGCGGTGGACGCGATGCGGGCACTGTGGATCGGCGACCCGGCGGGCAACAGCATCTGGGGTGCCGTCCTCTGGTCGATCGGGTTGAGCGTGGTCTTCTCCTTCGTCAGCGTCCGGCGGTACAAGCGCGCGGTCAGCGCCTGAGCCGCCCGTTCAAGCCGGGCAACGGCCCCGAGACTCGCGCCTACTCGCCCGCCCGCTCGTAGACGAGGATGACGACGCCATCCCCGACCGTCTTCGAGCCCTTGAGCCGCAGGGTCTTCTTGTCGCTCGTCTCGCCGAAGAGGCGCTTGCCGGTCCCGAGGACGACCGGGAAGACCATCAGGTGCAACTCGTCGACCAGGTCGTTCTCGATCAGGGTCTGCGCCAGCTGGCAGCTGCCGTGGACGTAGATGTCCCCGCCCAGCTCCTTCCGTAGGTTCGAGACCTCCTCCACGACATCGCCCTTGAGCACCGTCGAGTTGTTCCACTCGGGATCCTCGAGGGTCGAGGAGACCACGTACTTGGGCATGCTGTTGAACTTGTCGGCGAAGTCGCCGTCCCGCGACGGCCAGGCCGCGGCGAAGCCCTCGTAGGTCACCCGGCCCAGCAGCAGCGCCTCGCTCTCGACGGTCTCCTCGAGCTTGAACTTGTCGCCCTCCTCGCCGCGGTCGAAGTCGAAGCTCCAGGCCTTGTACTTGAAGTCCTCGCCTCCCGGCGCCTCCATGACACCGTCGAGTGAAACGAACTCGGTTACCACGATCCTTCCCATCCTGCTCCTCCTTTCTTGTCCGCTCAGCAAGCTATATTTAACTTATCAGTTGATCAACCTAACGGATGAACAAGGTGCCAGTCGACCAGCTCAGCAATACCTTCGCGGCCCTGGCCGACCCCACGCGCCGGGCGATTCTCGGTCGGCTCGCGGAGGGCGAGGCCACGGTGAACGAGCTCGCCAAGCCGTTCCCGATCAGCGTCCAGGCGGTCTCCAAGCATCTCAAGGTGCTCGAGCACGCGGGGCTGATCACGCGGGGGCGCAGGGCGCAGCTTCGACCCTCGCGGCTGCACGGGGCGCCGCTCAAGGAGGCCACGGACTGGCTCGCCAGCTACCGGCGCTTCTGGACGGATAGCTTTGACAGGCTCGACCAGCGCCTGCACGAGATCGAGGAGGAGTAGACGAATTGACTGACCGACGCCCTGCCGACGCCGCAACCGCAGAGGGGATCACGATGACCCGCGTCTTCGACGCGCCGCGCGAGCGGGTGTGGAGGGAATGGACCGAGCCGGAGAGCTTCGCGGATTGGTACGGCGGCAGCGAGGCCGAGATCCCCGTGTCCACGGTGTCAATGGACGTCAGAGAGGGAGGCTCGTGGCGGGCGACGATGTTCGCCGGACCCAACCGCCGTGAGATCCAGTGGACCGGCGAGTACCGTGAGGTGGTCGAGCCCGAGCGGCTGGTCTTCACCGTCTCCGACCGGCCCGGCGAGCCCGAGTACGAGGTGGTGACGGTCATCCTCACCGACCTCGGCGACGGGCGGACCGAGATGCATCTCGAGCAGCGTGGCGGACACATGCCGGCCGCGGGGTACAAGCGCGCGATGGAGGGCTGGGGTGGCTTCTTCGATCGATTGGCGGCGCGCCTGGCGCAGCCGTTAGGCCGGGGCGCCGACGACTCGCAGATGGGGCGGAGCTAGCCGCCCAGGGGCGACGGGGGAATGCGTGTTTCCCCGTGCACATCGGGAATCAGCAACGCCAAGTCGTCCACGAAGCACCAGGACCACTCCTCGCCGGGTTCGAGCGAGCGGATCAGGGGGTGACCGCTGGTCCGAGCGTGAGCGCTGGCATGGCGGTTGGGCGAGTCGTCGCAGCACCCGACCTTTCCGCAAACGAGGCAGATTCGCAAATGGAGCCACGGGTCCCCGGCCGCCAGACACTCCTCGCAGCCCTCGACCGACTCGGGAAGCTGGGAAATCTGAACCTGATCCAGATGGGTGCACGTGGGCATCGGCTCGGCCTTTCCTTCCTCAGGCTAGTGGGTGACAAGTCGGTCGTAGACCAGCCGGACCGCCATCGACCCCTCCCCGACCGCAGAGGCGACGCGCTTGATCGATCCCGAACGGACATCGCCGACGGCGAAGATCCCGGGACGGCTGGTCTCCAGGAAAAATGGGGGATCGCCGTTGTGCTCCGCGAGAGCCCCGTCCTGGACGTCCCGGCCGGTGAGCAGAAATCCGGCGTCGTCGGTGGCCAGCTGGCCTTCCAGCCACTCGGTGTGGGGCAAAGCGCCGATGAAGACGAACAGCGCCCTGGCGGGGACCACCCCCCGCTCTCCGGAGCGGGTGTCGGCGACGGTCACCGTCTCCAGCTCGCGCTCGCCGCCGAGCTCGACCACCTCCGAGTGGAGGCAGACCTGGACCAAGTCGTTGCGCTCGATCTGATCGACGAGATACCGCGACATCGACTTCGCCAGATCACCGCCCCGGATCAGGAGCCGGCATTGCGACGCGTGCCGGGACAGGAACATCGCTGCCTGGCCGGCTGAGTTTCCGCCGCCGACGATCAGAACCGGATCGCCGGCGCAGAGCTGCGCCTCCGCCTGGGTGGCGGCGTAGTAGACGCCGCCCATCTCGAACTCGTCCAGCCGCGCCACGTCGAGGCGGCGGTATTGCGCCCCGGTGGCGATGACCACGGCGCGGCCGGTCGCCACATCGCCGTTCGAGAGCTCGATCTCATGCCGCCCCGGTTCACTGGTCATCCGGACGGCGGCGGCCGGGACAGCCAGGCGCGCACCGAACTTGACCGCCTGGACACCGGCACGCTGGGTCAGCTCGCTGCCCGACACTCCGGCGGGGAAGCCGAGGTAGTTCTCGATCCTTGCCGATGTCCCGGCCTGACCGCCGGTGGCGACCGCCTCCACTGCCTGAACGTCGAGCCCTTCGGAAGCGGCATACAGCGCCGACGCCAGCCCCGCCGGCCCGCCGCCGACGACCACGAGGTCGCAGAGCGCCGGGGTCGCGCCTTTTGACCCGAGGCCGATTGCCCTTCCCAGGTCTGCATTGGTCGGGTTGCGCAGGATCTCACCGCCGCTGGCGATCACGACCGGGGTCTGATCGGGCTCAATGGCGAGTCCACCCAGCAGGGCCTCCGCGTCGTCGTCCTCTTCCAGATCGATCCATTGGTGGGGCATACGATTGCGGGCAAGGAACTCGCGCAGCCGGCGCGAGTCGGGCGAGAACCGGGAGCCGATCAGCTTGATTCCCGTTTCGGCGTCGATCAGGAATGAGCGCCGGGCCATGAAGGCGCCGAGGATGATGTCGCTCAGAGCCTTGTCCTCGGCGACGATCTCACGCAGCTTCTCCACGGGGACCTGGATCACCTCTCCGCCGTCGCTCACCACCCCGCTCAGATAGAGCCGCTGGCCGGTGAGCATGCTGAGCTCGCCCAGGAAGTGGTGCCGGCCGAAGACGGCGATCACCCTGTTCTCCCTCCCATGTCCTTGAACGATCGCTACCGACCCCGACTCGATGACGAAGAAGTCGGCGCCCTCGTCGCCCTCGGCGAAGAGGACATCACCGTGCGCGATCGTGCGGCTGCGGCCGAGCCCCCGGAATCGCGCCATCTGGCTCTCGCCGAGGCGAGGGGAGGTGCCACCTTGGTCGGGGGTCTCCGCCAATCCGGCAGCGATCTGAGCGTCCCCTTCACTCACGGTCGCCGCTCGCTCAGCATCGCGGGAACGTCCTCGCGGAGCGGGACTAGCTTCGAGATCACTTCATCGAGGCTAGCGCCGTCCCGTGAGTCCCCGTACGTGCCGTTCGCCGCCGGGGCCTAGGATCTGCATCGGGATGCGCTTCGGTGAGCTCGAGATCCGCGCGATCGCCGCCGCGATCCTGCGCCCGCGAGCTACGGAATTAGCGGCCCGATGCAGGAGCTGACTTTCGTAGAGCCCGGGCGACTCGACTGGCGCGAGTCCGATCCACCGCGCCTCGATTCACCGGAGCAGGCGATCGTCTCGCCGCTTGCAATCGCCACCTGCGATCTGGATCGAGCGATGATCGAGGGAGGGTCCCCGTTCGAGGGCCCTTTCACCCTCGGCCACGAGATGATCGGCGAGGTCGTCGAGGTGGGTGACGCGGTCCGTTCGGTGGTGCCCCGCGATCGGGTCGCAGTCCCGTTCCAGATCTCCTGTGGAGAATGCGAGTACTGTCGCCGCGGCCTGACATCGAACTGCAAGGTGGGCGGGATGTACGGAATCGGGCCCGCCGGCGGTGACTTCGGCGGCGCGTTCGCGGAGCGAGTCCGTGTCCCATTCGCAGACGCGATGCTCGTGCCTCTCCCCCGCGGCATCGACCCACTGGTCGCGGCCAGCGCCCCCGACAACATCAGCGACGCCTGGCGCGCGGTGGTGCCGCCGCTCGAAAGCCGGCGCGGCGGCAAGGTCCTGATCTTGGCGGGCCCGGGCGCGAACAGCATCCCCCTCTACGCGGTGCAGATCGCCCGCGCGGCGGGCGCCGGCGCGGTCGAAGTCCTGACCCGAAATGAGCAGCTCGCGCCACAGGCCGAGCGCCTTGGCGCGGAGGTCGCTCTGGTCGAGGAGTGGCCCGACGCCCACGGCCGCTTCGACGTCGTGGTCGAAAACGCCAACGAGCGGCGGGGGCTCGGCTGCGCGCTGCGCTCGACCCGTACCGGCGGCCACTGCACGGTTACCTCGCTGCACTCTGCCGGCGAGGCGCAGATCCCAATCTTCGAGATGTACCTCCGAACCATCACGCTAGCCGCCGGGCGGGCGAACAGCCGCACCACCCTGCCGCCGGTGCTGGAGCTGATCGCCGACGGTTCAATCGACCCCGCGCTGGTGACCAGCGAGACGGCGAGCTGGGACCAGGCGCCGGAGGCGCTCCTCGGCTACACGACGAAGCTCGTCGTCGACTGCGCTCGCCGATAACGAAGACCTCCGCATCCGTCAAGGCGGCCGCTGGGTTTGGGCGAGCGGCCGCCACGGGCGGCGCCGGTACCGTGGGGCGGGTGCGAATCGCGACCTGGAACGTCAACTCGGTCAAGCAGCGCGTGCCGCGGCTACTGCCTTGGCTGGATGAGCGGCGGCCGGACGTGGTCTGCCTGCAGGAGACCAAGCTCGCGGACGATGCCTTCCTCGACCTCCTCGGCGACGAGCTCGGCGACCGCGGGTATGCCGTCGCAGTCCACGGCGAGGCGACCTGGAATGGAGTCGCCATCCTCTCGCGAGTCGGTCTGGACGACGTGGTGGTGGGACTCGCCGGCGCGCCGGGCTTCCCGCGCCCAGAGTCGCGCGCGGTCTCTGCTACATGCGGCGGAATCCGCGTGATCTCGGTGTACGTACCGAATGGCCGCGAGCCGGACTCGGAGCACTACCAGTACAAGCTCGCCTGGCTGGCTTCGCTGCGGGAGGTGGTCGCCGCCGGCCCGGAGGCGACGGTCGTATGTGGCGACATGAACATCGCGCCGACCGACGACGACGTGTTCGATCCCGACGCCTACATCGGACAGACCCACGTAACCTCGCCTGAGCGGGCGGCCCTGGCGAAGCTACGAGAGCTCGGCCTGCATGACGTCGTGCGCGATCGCTGGCCGAACGAGCGGGTGTTCACCTACTGGGACTACCGGGCCGGAATGTTCCATCAGGACCTCGGGATGCGAATCGATCTGGTGTTGGCCGGCGAGACGGTCGCCGACCGTGTCCGGGCGGCTTGGGTGGACCGGCAGGCCCGCAAGGGAAGCGGGCCGAGCGACCACGCGCCGGTGATCGTCGATCTGGACGAGGCGCCGGACGGTGACATCGGGCCAGTCGTGCCCCCGCCCTCCCGGCCGGTGGTCAAACGAGGCTCGCGGAAGCTGCCGCAGTCATCGTGAGCGCTCACTTCCGCCGGCGGTCGCGGTCGCGCGAGGGCTGCACTCGCTTCGGCTCCCCCGGCATCTTCGGATAGTCGGGCGGGTAGGGCATGTCCCCCTCACCCTCGGCCTCGTCACTCTCGTACATGTCCAGCAGCGGCTTCAGCGAGTGGGCGGCTTCGTCGATAGCGGCGTGGCGATCGCCCACCTGGGCAAAGCGCGCGGGCATGGTTGCGACCGTGAAGTCCTCGGGCGCGACGTCGGCGAGCTCGTCCCACGTGACCGGCGCGGAAACCGGCGCACCCGCCTTCGGCCGGACGCTGTAGGCCGAGGCAATCGTGCGATCGCGAGCGTTCTGGTTGTAGTCGATGAAGATGCTCTCGCCGCGCTCCTCCTTCCACCACTTGGTCGTGACCTGACCGGGTAGACGCCGTTCGAGCTCGCGCCCGAATGCGATCGCGGCATGGCGAACGTCCGTGAACGTCCAGCGGCGCTCGATCCGGACGTACACGTGGATCCCTCGCCCGCCCGAGGTCTTCGGGAAACCCGTGTAGCCAAGCTCGTCCAAGAGCACGCGTGCCTCAGCGGCGACGCGCAGGGCGTCGGCGAAGTCCGTTCCCGGCTGCGGGTCCAGGTCGATGCGCAGTTCGTCTGGATGGTCGACGTCGTCGCCGCGAACCGGCCACGGGTGAAACGTGATCGTGCCCATCTGCGCCGCCCAGCCGACGACGGCCACCTCCGTGGGACAGATCTCATCCGCGTGACGACCCGACGGGAACTGGATCCGCGCGGTCTGTACGTAGTCCGGAGCTCCTCTTGGAATGCGCTTCTGAAAGAAGGCGTCGCCGCCGCCCTTCTCGCGCGTCGAGACGACGATGTCCGGGTGCACCCCCTTGGGCCAGCGCTCGAGCGTCGTCGGCCGCCGCTCGAGCGCGCGCATTATGCCGTCGCCAACGGCGAGGTAGTACTTCACGACGTCGAGCTTGGTGACCGCGCCTGAGCGCTCGGTCTTCGGGAAGATCACGCGATCGGGGCTGGACACGCGCAAATCGCGCCCACCGGCGTCGACGATCGTGGCCTCCGAGGCGGCCATGCCCCGGAGTTCTACGGCACAACGCCGCTCCCAGCTGTCTCAGGAGGCCACAGCCGGGACGGCGTCGAAGAGCGACGCGTAGGTGTCGATCAGCATGTGGCGGCCCTTGACCTCGGCGATTTGCGCGCTGTCTGCGACGCCGTCGCCCAGGAAGCCCGCTCCGCCCTCGGGCCCAAGCGGGATCGCGATGAGGGGTGGGAACTGCTCCCACCTCATCAGCTCGTCCGTGCCGGTGATGAGCGAACGGATGTTGGCCGCAACCGTCTCGGCCTGCTTCGTGGCGATGCCCGCCATGTCGCGATCGGCATCGGCGACGTCGCCGATCGCGAAGACATGGTCCTCACCGACGACTCGCAGATGCTCGTCCACCCGGACGTAACCGTCCTCGTCACGGCGGTCGTCCAGCGATCCGCCCTCGAGGTAGTCGCTGTGCGGCCGCACACCGAAGGCGCGGAACCAGATGTCGGCGACGAGCTCGCCGCCGTCCGCGGTGGCGATGGCGATCGGGGCCAGGGTCGCCGGGCGGGGCGGTGGGCAGCTCGCTCAGCGCGGCACCCAAGCGGAGCTCGACTCCGAGGGCATCGAGCTGCCGGCGCAGCTCGTCGCGCAGCTCCTGGTCGTAGGGACCGGTGAGAATGTCCGGCGCGACGTCGGCGATGGTCACGTGCTTGTCGGGGTAGAAGGCCTTGATCTCCCCGGCGAGCTCCAGGCCCGCCGGGCCGGCGCCGACGATCAGCGCGCGTTCGGCCCCTAGCAGCGCCTCGTGAGCAGCGCGGAGGCGGGATCTGGCGGAGGCGATGTCGGGCTCCTCGGTCTTGGCCGGGAACGGATACGAGGATCCCGTTGCCAGCACGAGGTAATCGGGCTCGAGCACGCCACCTGACGCCAGCGTGACGCGGCGCCCGTCCACCGCGACGGCGCGATCGCGGACGAAGCGCCCGCGGGCCAGCAGGTGTTCGTAGGGGAGGAAGATCCGATCCAGCCACTCGGGCTCGACGAGCGTGCGCCACCCGGCGACGTTGTGGAAGAACGCCTCGGTGGGGTCGACGAGGGTGACGTCGGCGACCGCGTCGAGTGCCTTGGCGGCGTTGATGCCGCCATAGCCGCCGCCAACGACTACGACGGAGGCATGGTCATTGGACGTGCCGGTCATGGAAGCTCCTTGTGCTTGTAGTTACGTAGCGACAATCTCTAGCATAGTCACTACGGATATCCTAGCAACGACTGACACGCTAGCATATAGCCGGCATGGCCACGAGACCCAAAACGAGAACCGATCCCCCATCCGACGCCTGCGTCCGTGGCGATGCCGCGCTGGCGCGCGCGTTCGAATTCCTCGGCAAGCGATGGAACGCCATGGTTCTCGGCAACCTCAGCGAGGGCCCGGCAGGCTTCCGCGAGCTCTCGCGCGGTATGGGCGGGATCTCCGACTCCGTCCTTTCGGACCGGCTCTCCGATCTCGCCGGGGCCGGGCTCATCGCCCGGACGGTCGACGAGGGCCCGCCGCTGGCCGTGTCCTATGCGCTCACCGACCGCGGCAAGGCGCTGATTCCCGCACTCGCGCAGATCTCGCTCTGGGCGCAGGAACACCTCGTGCAGGACGAGACGTAGCGCGCCACCCGCGTAGTCGGACTTAGGGAATTTTCAGACGAGACGGGGGTATACCCCCCTGTTCAAGGAGCGGCGGAGCCGTCACGGTTTCAGGGCAATGCCCCACCAACCGTCTGCGTAGGCAGACCCTCACAAGGAGGCCCGTTATGCCCTACATCACTGTCGGCATGGAGAACTCCGGCCGTATCGACATCTATTACGAAGACCACGGAGAGCTGCTCGGACACCGTGCTGGCCGGGTTCTCGATGGGCACCGGCGAGGTGACCCGCTACCTGGGCACCTATGGCTCCGACCGGGTGAGCAAGGCGGTCCTGTTCGGGCCGATCCCGCCGTTCCTGCTGCAGACCGACGACAACCCCGAGGGAGTCCCCGCAGAGGTGTTCGAAGGGTTTAAGGACGCAATCCGCAAGGACCGCCCCGCCTACCAGAAGTCGTTCTTGGACGACTTCAACAATGTCGACGTCTTCAGCGGCACCAGGATCAGCGACCAAGCCTGGCAGGCGGAGTTCATCGTCGCGGTCGGGGCATCTGCGATCGGGACCCTTCGCTGCGTCGATACCTGGCTGACCGATTTCCGCGACGACCTGCCGAAGCTCGACGTCCCGGTGTTGGTCATGCAGGGCAGCGACGACCGCATCCTGCCGCCAGACTCCACCGGGCGCCGGCTCTCCGATCTGATCGACGATGTGCGCTACCTCGAGGTGGACAAGGGACCGCACAACATCGGTTGGACGCACCCGGAGGAGGTCAACGCAGCCCTGCTCGGGTTCATCGCCACCGGGGAGCCCGAAGCCGTCGGCGAGGCGGCCGCGGTCGCCGCCTGACTGCCGGCGCGCTGGTCCCGCCGCCATCGAATGCGGCGGGGCCAGCCGCCGGGCGTACTCGTCAAGTGACACACCTCCCAAAACTCAGGCACGCAGTTCAGCATTTACGAGGTGCCGTGACGAGGCATCGGCCCACCACGTGGCGGAGTGCGGTCGTCGGCAGCCTGTTGCTCGGAGCCGCGTCCGGCTCGCGCGGCCAGCTCGGCGTGGCGACCCTGGTGGCCCGCTCGGACCCCGCCCTGCCTTCCATATTCCGGCAGCCGTGGACCAGACGGCTCTTTGTGGTGGCGGCAGCCGGCGAGCTCGTCGCCGACAAGCTGCCGACGACGCCCAGCAGGCTCGCGCCGCCGGGAATCGTCGGCCGGCTGGCCATGGGGGCGCTGGCCGCCAGCCTCTTCGCGCAGACCCGGCAAGCACCGTGGCTTCCGGCCGCCGCCATCGGAGCCTCGAGCGCGGTCGTCGCGGCCAAGATCGGCCATGACGTGCGGGCGCGACTCGCCCAGCATGTGCCGGACCCGGCCGTCGCCGTCGGCGAGGACGCCCTGGCGCTCGGGCTGGCCGCCGCGGGCGCCTCACGCTGACGTACGTCCCCGACGGCAGGTCCCCTCAGGAGGGCTCGCGGGCTACTCCCCAGTCGGGCGAACTGGGGACTCGGACTAGGGAGTACCTGCGGTGGCTCCCGGATAGAGTCCTCTCCAGGCTAGCCAGCGACAAAGGAGGCACCCATGCACGCAGTCGTCACTACGGTCCGGGTTAACGACCGAGAGGCCGCCACGAGCCATTTGCGCGAGCAGGTAGTACCCGGGGTATCGCAGGCCCCAGGGTTCGTAGCCGGGTACTGGACACGGAAAGACGACACGGGCTTGGCGATGGTCGTCTTCGAGTCCGAGGAAGCCGCCAAGAGCATGAGCGAGAGGGTGCCGTCGATGCTTACTGACGCAGTCGCACTCGAGAACATCGAGGTGCGCGAGGTCGTAGCGGACGCCTGATCGTCCTCAGCTCACCGCTTTCTTCACGAGCGCGCCGATCTTTTTCTCTTCGGCGGCGGTCAGCCCCTTCAGCGCGAAGGAGGTCGGCCACATGGCGCCTTTGTCGAGGTTCGCCGTGTCGCTGAAGCCGAACGTCGCGTACCTCGATTTGAACTTCTGCGCGCTTTGGAAGAAGCAGACGACCTTGCCGTCCTTGGCATACGCGGGCATCCCGTACCAGGTTCTCGGCGAGAGGGCTGGCGCGCTGGCTTTGACGATGGCGTGGAGCCGCTCGGCCATGGCGCGATCCCGTTTCGGCATCTCGGCGATCTTCGCGAGCACGTCGCTTTCCCCGTCCGCCTTGCCCGCGCGCGGGCCGCGGCGGGCGGCCGCCTTCAGCTCTTTGGCGCGATCCCTCATCGCGGCTCGTTCCTCGTCCGTGAATCCCTTGGACGCCTTGCCGGTGGTTCTCTTGGCGGACTGCCGCGTGGCCTTCTTTGCAGGCTTCCTCTCAGCCATTGCGAAGCACCTCCGTGCGTGAAACGAGTCCCAGCCGCTTGACTCCGGGGATGGTAGTGGCTCCAGCTAGGCTGGATGCATGGCGGATGCTGAAGAAGTCTTGCGGTCCGCCTACCGGGCGTTCAACGCCCGCGACATCGAGGGCGCAATCCAGCTGATGCACGCTGAGGTCGATTGGCCCAACGCCTGGGAGGGCGGTCGGGTGGTCGGCCGGGAGGCGGTTCGCGATTACTGGAGCAGGCAGTTCGCCGCCATCTCTAGCAACGTCGAGCCGAAGCGATTTACCGAAGAGCCCGACGGGAGCATCACGGTCGACGTCCACCAGGTGGTCCACGAAGCGCACACCGGTGAGCTCATCTCTGACTCCCGCGTTCGCCACCGCTATCGCCTTGAGGATGGTCTGGTCGTCAGGATGGACGTTCTCGAATCGTCACTTCGCGCCTAGCGCACGGGAATATCGACTGCGACCAGCGTCCCACCGTCGGTCGGGCTCTCCAGCCGGAGTGTTCCGTCGAGCGCGGCGACTCGGTCGGCGAGCCCGACGAGCCCCGTTCCTGCCGCCTTGGCCCCTCCGATCCCGTCATCACGGACTTCGATGTGGAACTGCCCCGTTCTCGACTTTCGCGGAGACCACTGCGCGATCGGCATGGGAGTGCTTCACAACATTGGTCAGAGCCTCGGCAACGACGAAGTAGGCGGTCGCCTCCACGTCTGGCGCAAGCCGCTCCACCGAGACGCCGATTTCGACGGGCACCTGCATGCGGGAAGCGAGCGCGTCGACCCCCGCGCGAAGCCCGCCGCGGGTCAGGACTGATGGGAGGATGCCGTGCGCCAGCTCCCTCAGCTCGTCGGTGGCCTCCTGAGCGTGCTGGAGCGCCTCCGCTACCAGCGGAGAGGCCTCGCCGGATGAATGCTCCAGCGCTCGGCTCGCCATCTTCAGCGTGACGACTGTGTGAACGAGGCGCTGCTGAGCGCCGTCGTGAAGGTCCCGAACCACCCGCCGGCGCTCTTCGTCCGTCGCCACCACGATGCGCGCCCGTGACGCGGAGAGCTCCGACGCGCGCCTGGATGTTGGAGATCGCCGTCGCGACCAGCCCGGTGAACTCGCTGACGCGAACCTCGGTGTCCGCCGGGAGCGGCTCGTCCTGTCTCGAGTGGACGGCGAGCGCGCCCCAGAGTCGCCCCTCGACCAGGATCGGGGAACTCACGGATGAGGTCACCCCGGCGACGTCCCGCACGAATTGAGCCAGGGGGCCGGAGAATTGCGTCCAATCGTCGACGCGACCGGGCCAATTGTCCTCGGCGGTCGACCTGGATAGGCCGAGCTCCTCCACCCCCCAGGTTTCCGGCGTCTCCAGGCTCACGCCGTCGGACGTCCAGATCGACAGCATCCTCACCGTGTTCTCGCCCTCGTAGCGAAACAGCGTCGCCAGGTCGGTGTCGAGCAGGCTTCCCACCTCGGCGGCGACGGCATCGAACAGCTCACCGGGAGGCACTCCCCTCGCCACCAGCGTCGCGACCCTGCGCAGAGCCGCCTGTTCGTCCGCGAGCCGGCGTGTTTCGGTCCGCGCTTCAGTGTTGGAGATCGCCGTGGCGACAAGGTCGGTGAAGGCGGCGATCCTCGCCTCGGTGTCCCCTGCTAGAGGCTCGGGGCGGTTCGAAGAGGCGATCATCACGCCCCAGGGTTGGCCGTCGACGGTGATCGGCGCCCCTACTGACGATCGGATCCCGAGCCCTTCGATTATTTCGGCGATTTCGCCAGAGGCTTGCCCATATCCGTCGAGACGGGCCGGGCGCCCGCTCTCGTGGACCAAGCCTGTGACGGTGGTGTCGTCGAGAGGGACGCGGATGCCGACCGGGGCATTGGTTCCGTGAGGGCTCCAGCTGCCCACACCGGTCACCGTGCCGTCCGGTTCGTAGCGCGCCAGGTGCGTGCTGTCGACGCCGAGGAGCTGCCCCAGCTCTCGCGCGACCGCCGCGAACACCTCAGGCGGTGGGACGCCCTCCGCCACCAGGGTCGCAACGCGTCTCAGGGCGGCCTGCTCGTCGGCCAGCGTTGCCACCTCGCGACGAGCCTCGGCGTTCGCGATCGCCGTCGCAACCAGCTCGGTGAATTGCGTCAGGTGCGCCGCGGCGTCATCCGCGAGCACCCGCACCTTGTGACCAGGCGATCATCAATCCCCATTGATCGCCCTCCACGGTGATCGGCGCTCCCACTAAGGACGTCACTCTCGGCTGGTCGGCGAACACCGTCGCGCCCTGGACCCGCTCGAAGTCGTCGAAGCGGACCACGCGCCCGGTCCGGCGCACCTCGGCGGCCGCCGGCGCCTCGTCGACCCTGACCCGGTCGAATGTCGGGGGATCGTGGCCGGGCTTGCTCCATTCGGCGGAATTGACGACATCCTCTCCGTCGTAGGTCGCGATGCGGGCACCGTCGACCTCCAGCAGCTTTCCCGCCTCCTCCGCCACGGCCTCAAACAGACGGGGGGCGGCGACGCCCTCGGCCACGAGCGTCGCGACCCGTCGCAGAGCGGCCTGCTGATCCGCCAACCTGCTGACCTTGGTTCGCGCATCACTGTTTGCGATTGCCGTCGCGACGAGGTCCGTGAAGGCGGTCAGTTGAGCCTCGGTGGCATCCGGAAGCGGCGCATCACGCGACCAGGCCAGAAGGAGTCCCCATTGATTGCTCTCGATGGTGATCGGGGCTCCCACGAGGGACATCACTCTCGGCTTGTTCGCGAAAACCGTCGAGGGCTGAATGCTCTCGAAGTCGTCAACGCGCTCCACGCGCCCACTGCGACGCACCGCGGCGGCCACCGGTGCGTCCTCGACCTTCACCCGGCCGAAGGTCGGGGGATGTTTGCCCGGCCTGCTCCACTCGGCGGCGTTGACGACGTCCTCTCCCTCGTAAAACTCGATCCAGGCGCCGTCGACGTCGAGGAGCGTGCCGGCCTCTTCTGCCACGGCCGCCAGCAGCCGAGGTGCGGCCACGCCCTGGGCAACCAGTGTCGCCACCCGCCCCAGCGCCGCGTGCTCGTCAGCCAGCTCGCTTCGCGCTAGCTCCGAAACGTCCGCCCGCCGTCCGGAATAGGCGGCGAGTTCGCCGACGACGACCCCAACGGCCACGAGGGCGAGCAGGTTCGCCAGATTCTCCGCATTCGGAAGGTCGTGGGGATGAGTCGGAGGGACGTAGAACCAGTCGAAGGCGAGAACCGCCGCCAGGGCGGCCGGAACGGCGTACTCAACCCCCAATAACCGGAACATCATGGCGGTGGCTGCGATGCAGACCGCGAGGAGGATGAGGATCAGGCCGTCGGGATTCGCGGCAATGAGAGCAAGGGACACGAGGACGAAGGCTGCGATCCCAGCGACGAACGCGAGCGCTACCTCGACGCCCAAGGTGAGCCGGGCACCCCTAGAGGCTGCCACCGGGCAAGGCTAACTGACTGTCCTCGGACGCAGCAGCCGCTCGAACTACCGCCCGGTTGCAGGCAAAGGTGCGCCCACCAGAGCGTGCCATGGCCCGGTCAGACCACCATGTTTCCGGCCATCGCCCCGTCTACGTCGTCGCATGCGCATTGGTCAGATGACGAAGTGAAGCCAGGCTAGGCCGCTAGTCGCCACGCGTATTGACGGCGATCACGGCGCCGACCGCTGTGAAGCAGATTGCCCCTAACACGATCCACTCCGCCCACGAATTCAGATCGAATGCCGCGGCATAGGCCAGCATCAGCAGCACCAGAACCAGCACGGTGGACAGAACCGTGATGTGCAACCGCTGTCGGGCCAGCTTCCGCTCATGGCTCAGCTCGTCGGTGGGCGTACGGACATGGTGCTCGTGATGGCGGGGGGCGGATGGATCCGTGAACTGTGCAGCAGCTGGTTCCGTCTGCTGCTGTGCAGCAGCTGGTTCCGTCTGCTGCTCCGGCGCGTCGTGATAGTGGTCCGTCCACTGGGTGCCATCCCAGTACCGCAGGCCAGATCCCTGCGGATTTTGATACCAGCCGGGTGCCGGTTCCTGACCGCTGTCCATCCTCACTCTCCTTCGGCGTGCTCTAGCCGCGCAACAACCTATCCCAATGCGACAACGGCATCGCAGATCGGCGCGAGTCATGCGGCGGTCTGACGAAGTGGCGGCTTGGCCGGGGCGACTAGCAGTTGAGCGCTAGCCCGCGGCATCGCACACTTTGGCATCTGATTGCGAGCACAACGATTCTGCGCTCATCGCAAACACTGGCGATTTGCAGGCTATTCAGGGTGAGCGACGGGACTCGAACCCGCGACCACCTGGACCACAACCAGGAGCTCTACCAGCTGAGCTACGCTCACCGCGGGCTCTCAATGTAGCGGGAGCGACGCCCGCCGACGGTCGGGCGGCGGCAGTCGCGGAGATGGCAGCATATGCAGGCAATGCGTCGAGCGTTCGAGAGCCGATGAGCTGCCGAGCGCTACTCCCGCAGCCCGGCGGCTTCGAGGGCCTTCTCCTTGGTGGTGAGCATGTCCAGCCGCGTCACTTTCGAATCGCTGAGCGTGTGAACGAACCAGAAGTCGCCCTCGATCGGGGCACCGCTTTGCGCGCCGGTCGCGGTCTGATGAACTCGAACGATGACCTGATGATCGTTCGCGTCGATCAGCTCCTCGGCGGTCGCCACGAACTCATCGAAGTCCTCGACCCACTCAGCAATGGCCTGCAGGAAGCCGTCCGGGCCATGAAAAGTCGCTCCGTCAGGCTCCTCCCGGTACGTGGTCATCTCGGGGTCGAGGTCGGCAAGCATCGCAGCCACGTCGCCCCGCGCGTACGCCTCGTACCCGCGCCGCACGATCTCCACGTTCTCCTGCGACATCGCCCGCGCAGTATCTCGCGGTCCTTAACCCGCGACCGGCGACCGGCGTTCTCAGAACGGCAGCGTGTAGCTCGCCCCAGCGAGCGAGGTAAACCCGCTGGAGGATGCTGTTCGGATGGTCCGGATCGGGTTTGACGGTTACCTCGCCGTTCGTGCCGATCTCGATTCGGCCCGTGTAGCCGGACGACTGATCGACGGGGACGAACTCGGGCTTGCTCGGGTGGAAGCCCGCCGGCACGGCGAAGGCGTTGGCAGTGCTGCCGGGCGTTTGGCAGATCGCCCCACGGAAGTACACGATTCTCTCGACGCTCTTGGCGATTGCCGGAGAGCCACCGCCGGAGCAGTTTCCAACCCAGCCGTTCTTCAGCGTCAGCGGTTGGAAGACGAGGTGTTGAACGTCCTGGCCGTTTATCGAGCCCGCGATGAGGTTGGCGTGCTTACCGCTCGGTGGCTTGTGACCCGAGATCGTGTTCGGGGCCACCTGGCTGTTCGAGCTGATGACGACGGCTGCCATTGCGGTTCCGCCGAGGGCGACGAACAACGCAATGCAGGCAACGCCCGCACCAGGTTCCGCAGACCGATGCAGCCCAGATCCCATACGGAAAGCCATAATTAGACACGGGCCCCCGTAGCTCAGCTGGATAGAGCAGCTGCCTTCTAAGCAGCAGGCCGGAGGTTCGAGTCCTCCCGGGGGCGCTCATCGCGTCGGATTGAAAGTCTCGACGCTTTCCAGGATGCGGGCTAGACTCGGCTGCCCACATCGGGGCGTGGCGAAGCCTGGTATCGCATCCGGTTTGGGGCCGGAAGATCGCCGGTTCGAATCCGGCCGCCCCGATTCATCGCCCACATTTCACGGTGGCTTCACGATCCCGTCATCGTCGTTTCATCTCGCCCGGTTAGAACGAGACCAGTCGAGAAAGCCAACCCATGGAGGTGGCACATGCACTGGTCACGAACACACCACCTGATCGTCCTCGCCGGCTCGCTGCTGACCCTGGCCTTGGTCGGTTGCGGATCGAACGGGGATGAGTCGGGCTCCCAAACCGAACCGGCCACGAGCACCCAGCAGGGCTCAGCCTTACCGAAGGGGAGCGAGCCTGCCAACCTCGATCCCGCTGAGTTCACGACCAAGATCGACAACCCCTACTGGCCGTTGGCGCCCGGAAGCCGCTGGGTGTACCGCGAGGTCGAGAACGGGGTCGTGCAGCGGGTCGACGTCACGGTTACCGATCGAACGAAGGTCGTCGACGGCGTCACCGCGCGCGTCGTTTACGACGTGGTCAGCACCGGCGGCCAGCCGGTCGAAAGGACCTTCGACTGGTACGCGCAGGACTCGGCCGGAAACGTCTGGTACATGGGCGAGGACACCAAGGAATACGAAAACGGCAAGGTCGTCTCCAAGGCGGGCTCCTGGGAGGCCGGGGTCGGGGGCGCGGAGGCCGGCGTGATCATGCCCGCACAGCCGCAGGTCGGGCAGACATATCGGCAGGAGTACGACGCCGGGAACGCAGAGGACTACGCCAGCGTGATCAGCCTCGACGAGAAGGCGAAGGTGCCGTTCGGCAGCTTCACCGGCGTGCTCAAGACGAAGGACGTCAACCCGCTGGAGAAGAACTTCGTCGAGCACAAGTACTACGCGAAGGGCGTCGGGGCCATCGAGACGATCCAGGTCTCGGGAGGGAGCTCCCACGAGCAGCTGATCAGCTACCAGCGCTGACCCACATCACACCGCCACCGGCTCGACAACCCGCCGCCCGCCGCGGTCGCGATTGGACCACGGATAGGGTTGCGCCGCGATGGCGGAGGTCCGGCCACTCCAAGCCCTGCACTACAACCTGAGCGCGATCTCATCGCTCGCGGACGTCACCGCCCCGCCGTATGACGTCATCGATGGCAAACAGCGGGCCGAGCTGCTCGCCCGCTCCCCATTCAACGTGGTCGAGATCGACCTTCCGGTGGCGCCCGCCGGCGGCGACCCCTACGAGCATGCCGCCGAGACGCTCGAAGCCTGGACCCTGCAGGGGGTGCTGACCGCCGACCGCGAGCCGGCGATCTGGGCGCTGACCCAGGAGTACCTCGGCCCAGACGGCGGCCCTCGAACGCGGCACGGCTTCATGGCCAGGGTGCGCGTCACCGAATACGGCCCCGGGCTGATCCGGCCTCACGAGCGCACCCAGCCCGGGCCGAAGGAGGACCGGCTTCGACTGACGGAGGCCACGCGCCACAACCTGTCTGCGATCTTTGCCCTCCATCCCGGCGACGCCTGGCGTCACCTCGAGCCTCGGCTCGGGGACGGGCCATGGGGTGAGGTCGTGGACCCCGACGGCACCGTGCATCGCGTCTGGCGGGTCGCCGACCCTGCCGCCGGCGACGCGATCGCCGCCGAGCTCGCCGACGCCGAGCTCCTGATCGCCGACGGCCACCACCGCTACGAGACCGCTCGCACGTACGCCGACTCGATCGGCGGCGAGGGCCCGCATCGCTACACGCTCGTGTGCCTGGTCTCGCTCGACGATCCGGGCCTGACGATCTTCGGCACCCACCGCCTGCTCGGCGATCTCGACGCGGACGCATGGGAGCGGCTGCGCTCTGGGATCCGCGAGCACTTTCAGGCCGAAGAGGTCGACATGGACGATCTCGATCCCGCCGGCGAGGACGGCGCCGGGGTCTTCGGCTACCTCGACGGCACCACCGGCCAGGCCTTCCGCCTTCGGCTCAAGGACACCGAGGCGATCGACGTGGCGCTCCCCGGCCGCTCCGAGGCCTACCGGCGACTCGACACGGTCATCCTCGAGGAGGTGGTCCTCAAGCGCACGCTCGGGCTCAGTGACGAGGACATCGCCGCGAAGCGCGGGCTGGGCTACGCGAAGGGGGTGGCGGAGGCGCGGCGCCTGCTCGAGCAGGGGCCCTATCAGGCCGCCTTCCTGCTGCGCCCGACGCCCGTCGATCAGGTGCGTGAGGTGGCGGCCGCCGGTGAGACGATGCCGCCAAAGTCCACCTACTTCTTTCCCAAGGTCCTGACCGGCCTGGTGTTCAATCCACTGAGCTGATGAAGATCTACACGCGCAAGGGCGACGACGGCACCACCTCCCTGTGGTACGGGGGGCGGGTCGCCAAGACCGACGCCCGCACCGAGGCCTACGGCGCCATCGACGAGGCGAACGCCGCCCTGGGAATGGCGCGGACGCTGTGCGGCACCGAGGAGGCCGGGCTTGCGGCCGATCTGCTCAGGCTCCAGCGGGAGCTGTTCGTGGCCGGGGCCGAGCTGGCGACCTCCCCGGAGGCGGCTGACCGCCTCGAGGACGGCGTCAGCCGAGTCACCGACCCGATGGTGGAGGCGCTGGAGCCGATCATCGACCGCTACATGGATCGCGTCGACCTGCCGCCGCAGTTCGTGATCCCGGGCGGGACGGCCCTGTCGGCCCAGCTCGACGTCGCGCGGACCGTGATCCGCCGCGCGGAGCGGCGGGTGGTCGCGCTCAGGGATGCCGGCGGTCTCGCTTCGGAGGCCGTGCTGCGATACCTGAACCGCGCCTCGGACCTCGCCTTCGCAATGGCACGCTTCGCCGACGTCGACGACCCGGAGCTGTTCCAGGGACGCCGCAAGGAGGCGGGCGATGGTTAGGGCAACCGCCCGCCGGCGACAGGGCTACACCCACGACGTCGAGATCCAGGGCGGTCACAGCCTGGTCATTGACGAGCCCGAGGAGGCGGGCGGCGCCAACCAGGGCCCCTCCCCCACCCGCGTCGTCGCCGCCGCGCTCGCCGCGTGCACCGCGATCACGATGGAGATGTACGCCGGGCGCAAGGGCTGGGACCTGGGCGAGTTGGAGGTCGAGGTCGAGATGGAGTACGGCGAGGCGAACGTGCCCCGATCCTTCCTCGTTCACCTGCACCCTCCCAAGGAGCTCTCGCCGGAGCAGCTCGAGCGCCTCAGGGTGATCGCCGGCAAATGCCCGGTGCATCGCGTATTGAGCCACGAGCGCGAGGTGACCTTCGAGTACCGGGTCGAGCCCGTCTGACCGTGGACCTCGGGCTGTCCGACAAGGCCTGTGTGGTGACCGGCGCGAGCCGGGGAATCGGGCGCGAGACGGCGCGGCTCCTGTGCGCAGAGGGTGCCGCCGTGCTGCTGGTCGCACGCTCCGCCGAGCGGCTCTCCGACGCGGTGGCCGATTGCGCGCAGGCAGACGGCAGGGCCGAGGCCCTGGCCCTCGACGTCACCGACGCCGACGCCGGCGAGCGCATCGTCGCCGCGGCCACCGAGAGCTTCGGCCAGCTCGACGTGCTGGTCAACAACGCAGGCACCGCGAAGCGGCGCCCGCTGGACGAGGTCCCGCGACGAGGACTGGCAGGCGGCCTGGGAGCTGAACGTGATCGCGCCGCTGCGCGCCATGCGGGCGGCGGTCCCACCAATGGCCGAGCGCGCCTGGGGCCGGGTCGTGAACGTCTGCTCGAGCGCCGGGAAGCGACCGTCGGGGCTGACACCGGAGTACTCGGTGGCCAAGGCTGCCGAGCTTTCGCTGTCGCGCGTGTTCGCGGACCTGTACGCGAAGCAGGGGGTGCTCGTGAACGCGGTCTGTCCCGGGCCGACGAAGTCGGAGCTGTGGATGGCCGAGGGCGGGCTGCTCGACCAGGCCGCCGAGCTCGGCGGCGAGGAGAGCCGGGAGGAGGCGCTCGAGGCCAACGCCGCGCAACGGCCCATCGGTCGCTTCGCCGAGGTCAGGGAGATCGCCGACGCAATCGTCTTCCTGTGCTCCGAGCGCGCCTCCTACGTCGCCGGTGCCGCCTGGAGCGTCGACGGCGGAACCGTGCAGATCATCATCTAGCTGAGGCGGCGGGCTGGATACTTCCCGGAGTGGACCCCGCCCCGGACCGCCTTCGCAACGCGCTGATGGATCCCGCCGAGGCGGCCGCGATGAGGGCGCCGGGCGGGACCGATGCCGCGGTGCTGCTGCCGATCTTCGGCCACCCGGCCCAGCCCGGGCTGGTGTTCACCGAGCGGCGCTCGGACCTACGCCGCCACGGTGGGGAGATCTCGTTTCCGGGAGGCCGGCAGGATCACCCGGAGGAGGACCTGATCGCGACGGCCGTGCGCGAGGCCGAGGAGGAGATCGGTCTCGACCCGGACGACGTCGAGTTGATCGGCGCCCTGCCGCCCGTCGGCACCTTCGTCACCGGCTACAAGGTCCATCCATTCGTCGGCCTGATCCCCGATGACCTGCGGTTCCAGCCCAATCCTGGCGAGGTGGCGGCAGTGCTCCTGTTCCGCCTCGACGAGCTCCGCGCCGGGTTTGCGATGCGCCGCCTGGTTCGCCGCGGCGTGCCGATCCGCACACCGACCTACGTCGTCGGCGACCACCTCATCTGGGGCGCCACGGCCCGCATCCTGGCCGAGCTGTTGAAGCGACTGGAGGAGCCGAAAACCGAGTAGCTCAGACGTCCTTTTCGATTGGGACGTTGACCAGGTTCCCCCACTCGGTCCACGAGCCGTCGTAGTTCTCGACCTCGTCCATGCCGAGCAGCTCGTGGAGGACGAACCAGGTGTGGGCCGAGCGCTCGCCGATCCGGCAGTAGGCGATCACCGGATTCGAGTCCTCGATCACTCCCTTGGAGGTGTAGAGCTCGCGCAGCTCGTCGGCCGACTTGAAGGTGCCGTCCTCGTTCACCGCCTGCGCCCACGGGACCGAGATCGCCCCGGGAATGTGCCCGGCACGCTGCGCACCCTCCTGCTCGTAGCCGGCCATGGCGATCAGCTCGCCCGAGTACTCCTGGGGGCTGCGGACGTCGACCAGGTTGGTCCCCGCGTTCAGGGCCTCGAGCACCTCCTCGCGACGGGCGCGGATGGCCTCGTCGCCGCTCTTCGCGGTGAAGGTCGTCGCCGGGTAGCTGGGCACCTCGGTCGTCGTCTCGCGGCCCTCTGCGATCCACTTGTCGCGCGGGCCGTTGATCAGCTTCGCGTTGTGGTGCCCGTAGTAGTTGAAGTACCAGTAGGTGTAGGCGGCGAACCAGTTGTTCCGATCGCCGTAGAGCAGGACGGTGTGGTCGTTGGAGATCCCGCGGCTGCCCATCAGCTCACCGAAATCCTCCGGGCTCAGAAAGTCACGCTTCACCTGGTCCTGGAGGTCGTGCTTCCAGTCGAAGCCGATCGCCCCGGGGATATGGGCCTCGGCGTACAGCGCCGGGTTCTCGTCCACCTCGACGATGCGGATCGAGTCGTCGTTAAGGTGCTCGGCCACCCACTCCGTCTCGACCAGCACGTCCTTGGCATAGTCGGTCATGATCGTTGCTCCTTCATCGAATTGCCTAAATCCTTATCCGAGTTTAGGTCATTGCGACCGCGCGTCCTTCTAGCCTGCTGAGGCGGTGCGCGGATCGAGGCACCCGACCCGCGCGCCCGCCGATGGCCGAATTCCGATTCCATGTGAATCGGAATTCGGCCGGCGCGCGATTCAGCGTGCGCCGGGAGCCAACGTCAGGCCTCTACCTCCTCGCGCTGCCGGTGAGCCGCTCGGTGGCCGCGAGCATCGCCTCGGTCCAGGCCTCCCAATCACCGGGGTCCTGTTCGACCACCTGTACCGGGATTCGCCAGCGCTTCGCAGCCTCCCGGACGATCTCCACTCCGCGTTCGAGGCGGGGGCGCTCCACGCGCCCGGCCGCCTCGTAGACGAAGCCGCGCACCGGCGTGTCGACCAGCATCTGGAGGACTCGCTCCAGCCGAGAGCCGTGGACGGCGGCGATGGCCTGGGGCTCGGCGGACGCGCCGCCGAGCAGCCAGAAGACGACGGTCACGTCCCCGACCTGATCGAGGATCGAGGCGGGCAGGTTCGGGTCGGCGACCACCGCTTCGAGCCCAGCCGCCAGGATGTCCTCGGCGTTGCCGGGATCGCGCGTCGTTCCGCGAACCTGCCAGCCGGCGCCCATGAGGCTCTTTCCCAGATGTTGGCCCCGGCACCCGCAGCCAACGATCAGCGCCCGAGCCAGGGTCCGCCTCCGCTCGTCGACGCCGCGGGCACCTAGACGCCGAGCTCGTCCTCGAGCTCCTCGAGCCGTTCGTCGTACGAGCGCCGCTGGCGCTCCCGGATCGCCTCGTCCTCCCGCGCCATTCGCGACGCGTCGGCGCGGGTCAGATCGGGCTTCCCCCGCCGGCGCCGCATGGCGTTCTGAGCCTCGATCATCTGCTGGACGTCCTCGGTCTCCATCCGCGCCTCGTCCTCGTAGGAGCGGGTCGGCCGCCAGTCCACCAGGTCGGCCCCGCTGCCCGGATAGGCCCGGGCCAGCAAGACGAGGATCAGGACGATGAACGCGACCATCCCCAGGCTGAGGAGAATGAAGTCCATGGGGCCCGCGAACACCATAGACGCTTTCGCGATCGAAGCGGTTGAGCGATGCACCCCAGGCGCGAGCAGCAGGGTCGTCGCCGGGGAGGCCACGATAAGGGGGTTCGCGAGGCGGTCATTCGCCCCGCTCGGATAGCCTCGCGTCCATGGCAGCCAAGGAGCTGGCGAGCGTCGACGGGGCGATCACGGCGGCCACGCGGGCGAGCATCCCGCTGCCGGACGACGGGCTCTACCGCGGCGACGGGGTGTTCGAGGTGATCCGTCTGTATCGGGGGCGCCCCTTCGCGCTGTCCGAGCACCTCGACCGACTGGAACGCTCGGCGGCGGCGATCGAGCTGGCCGTCGAGCGATCGTCGATCGAGCGCGAGCTGGCCACGCTTCTGGCCGAGTTCGGGACCGACGACGCCCAGCTGCGAATCGTGCTCACCCGAGGCGGGCGCCGGATCCTGCTCACCGAGCGGCTCCCGGAGCGGCCCGCGAGCGTGCGCCTCGCCACCGTCACCTATTCGCCCAGCGTCATCCTCACCGGCGTCAAATCGCTGTCATACGCAGCCAACATGCAGGCCACGCGGATCGCCAAGGGCCGCGGCGCCGACGAGGCTGTCCTGGTGAGGCCGGACGGCGTCGTCCTCGAGGCCCCCACCTCGGCGATCTTCTGGGTCTCGCCCCAGGGAGGCCTGCAAACGCCCTCGCTCGGCGCCGGCATCCTGGAATCGATCACCCGCGCGCAGATCGTGCGCTCGCTCCACGTCGAGCGAAGGCGAGTTCCCGGTCGAGGACCTGCTCGGCGCCCACGAGGCCTTCCTTGCGTCCACCGTGCGCGAAGTCCAGCCGGTCGCGGCGATCGATGAGCACCGGCTCGAGCCGGGGCCTCGTACGGTGGAGGCCGAGGAGGCCTTCAAGCGATCGTTGGAGCAAGCGCTCGGAGCGCCGTCGTCGGCGGTCTAGTGAGGCCCCACTAGGGTTCCGATCGTGGACCTCGACCTCAGCGACGAGCAGCGCCTGATCCAGGAGACGGCGCGCGACTTCGTCGACAACGAGATCGTGCCGCGGGCGCGCGAGAACGACCGCGCGGCTCGGTTCGACCGCGAGCTCGCCGGCCGGCTCGGCGAGATGGGCTACCTGGGCGCGCCGGTCGCCGAGGAGTACGGAGGTCGCGGGCTCGACTATGTCAGCTACGGCCTGATCGTCGAGGAGGTGGGACGCGGCGACTCCTCGGCGCGCACCGTGGTCTCGGTCCAGACCTCGCTCGTCTGCGGCTCGATCGAGCGCTGGGGCACGGATGAGCAGAAGCGCCAATGGCTGCCGCGCCTGTGCTCCGGCGAGGCCCTCGGCTGCTTCGCCCTGTCTGAGCCCGACGCGGGCTCTGATCCATCGTCCATGCGCACCCGAGCCGAGTTCTCCAACGGCCAGTGGCGGATCAGCGGCCAGAAGATGTGGATCTCGCTCGCCAACCACGCCGAGGTCGCGCTGATCTTCGCCCAGACCGATCCGGACAGGCGCCACCGCGGTATCGCCTGCTTTCTGGTCCCGACCTCGACCGCGGGCTTCTCCTCCCAGGAGATCCACGGGAAGCTGGGGTTGCGCGCCTCCGACACCGGCTCGATCGCCCTGGACGAGGTGAAGCTCCCCGCCGAGGCGCTGCTTGGAGAGGTGGGCGACGGCTTCAAGATCGCGATGACGGCGCTCGACTCCGGCCGCTACTCGGTGGCGGCCGGCTGCGTCGGGATCTGCGAGGGCTGCGTGAAGGCCTCGGTGGACTACTCCCGGGAACGAGAGCAGTTCGGGGTCCCGATCGCGAGCTTTCAGCTGGTTCAGGAGATGATCGCGGAGATGGTGGTGAGGCGGGACGCGGCGCGGCTGTTGGTCCGCCGGGCGGGGATCCTCAAGGACCAGGGCAAGCCGAACACGACCGAGACCTCGATCGCGAAGCTGTACGCGACGGAGTCTGCGGTCGAGTGCGCAAACCTGGCGATCCAGGTGCACGGCGGCTCCGGTTACGTCGACGACTATCCGGTGGAGCGCTACCTTCGCGATGCCCGGGTCACCACCCTCTACGAGGGGACCTCGCAGATCCAGAAGCTGATCATCGGGCGCGATGCGACCGGGATCAACGCGATGACTCCGCCCCGCGTCGAAAGGTGAGCCCGCTCGTCGAGACCAGCCTCGAGGGGCATGTGGCGCTGTGCCGGCTGAACCGGCCCGAAGCCCGGAACGCCCTCTCGCCCGAGCTGATGGAGGAGCTGGCCACCGCCGTCGAGCGATTCGACGCCGACCCCGAGGTCCGCTGCCTGGTGATCGCCGGCTCGGACGAGGTGTTCGCGGCCGGGGCCGACATCAACGCGTTGCGCAACCGCACCTTCGAGGAGTCGCTGCGCCACCCGGCGTCGGCATTCTGGCGGCGGCTCGCCGCCTGCAGGACGCCGTTGATTGCCGCCGTTTCCGGCTTCGCGCTGGGCGGTGGCTGCGAACTTGCCCTGCTCTGCGACCTGATCGTCGCCTCGGAGACGGCCGAGCTGGGCCAGCCCGAGATCACCCTGGGGATCATCCCCGGCGGCGGCGGGACGCAGCGGCTCGCCCGGGTGATCGGAAAGCAGCGCGCGATGGACCTGGTGCTCACGGGGCGCCGCATCGACGCCGAGGAGGCAGCCCGGTTGGGCCTCGTCAACGAGGTCGCCGCCCCGGGCGAGTGGCTCGAGCGAGCCTTGGAGCTGGCGCAGCGCATCGCCAGGCGTCCGCCGATCGCCGCCCGGCTCGCCAAGCAGGCGGTGCTCGCTGCGGAGGAGACCACGCTGAGCGCCGGCCTGGAGCAGGAACGGCGCCTCTACGAGCTGTCGATGGCCACCGAGGACCGGATGGAGGGAATGGACGCGTTCCTCCAGAAGCGGAAACCGGACTTCAAGGGTAGGTGACGAGGCGAACGTCCTCGACCGGCGGAGTGGTGCTCTGCGCCCAGGTCCATCGCGGAGGTCCGTGAGCGCGCGTGTCAGCGCGCGGAGTGCCAGAACCGTCGGGCTTGCATCCAGCAAGTGGGTGCCTCGAAACCGGTCGCGGCCGTGGGCTGTGCGCGCGTGGGCGGATGAGCGGCTACAACTCGCGCCGTGATCGAGCGGGTTGGAGTAGTCGGCGCCGGGACCATGGGCGCGGGAATCGCGCAGCTCGCGTGCCTGGGCCGCCTCGAGACCTACCTTCACGACCCGGTGGCCGATGCCCTCGACGCTGGGGCGGCGCGGCTTCGCGACGCCCTGGTCAAGGGAGCCGACCGCGGGCGCTGGACCGAAGCCGAGGCGGAGGCCGCGTCGGCGCGCCTTCGTGCGGTTTCGCGGCTCGAGGACCTGGCCGCCTGCGACCTCGTGATCGAGGCGGCTCCCGAGAGCCTGGAGCTGAAGCGAGAGCTGTTCGAACGGCTCGCCGCCATTTGCGGAGCCGAGGCGGTCCTGGCCACCAACACCTCGTCGCTCTCGGTGACCGCGATCGCCTCCGATGTGCCGCGGCCCGAACGGGTCTGCGGCATGCACTTCTTCAACCCGCCGGCGCTGATGCGGTTGGTCGAGGTGGTCGCCGGCGACGAGACCTCCGAGGAGACGCTGACGATCGCCAGCGAGGTTGCCCGGGTGATGGGCCGGGAGCCGATTCGCGCCGCCGATGCGATCGGCTTCGTCGCCAACCGGGTGGCGCGCCCCTTCACGCTCGAGGCGCTGCGCCTACACGGCGACCGGATCGCGGCCCATGACCAGATCGATCGGATCGTCCGAGTTGGCGGTGGCTTTCGCATGGGGCCGTTCGAGCTCATGGACCTGGTCGGCGTTGACGTCAACTTCGAGGTCGCGAAATCGTTCTGGGAGCAGAGCTTTCACGAGCCGCGCTGGCAGCCCCATCCGCTCCAGCAGCGCCTTGTTGCGGCGGGCCGGCTGGGGCGCAAATCGGGACGCGGTTGGTACGACTACGAGGCGGGACCGCACCGGCCCGACGATCCGCCGACGGGTGCGCCGGATGCGCCGGGCGGCCTTGCCCAACCCGACCCGGACCGCATCGAGGGCGACGGCTTCCTCGCCGTCATGCTGGAGACGGGCAGCCTCGCGGCCCTTGCCCCCGATGACGAGCGGGCGGTTGGCTTCGTGGCACTGCCCGACCTGGACCGCGCTTCCCTGGTCGAGATCGTCCCCGGGCCCCGCACGGACGATCGCGCGCTCGAGGCCGCGCGAGGATACTTCGCCGACCTGGGCAAGCACGTCGAGTGCGTGCTTGGCGAGGCCCCGGGCCTGGTTCTCGGCCGGATCGTCTGCCAGATCGTCAACGAGGCCCACTTCGTGGTCGGACAGGGAATCGGGACCCGGGACGACGTGGATACCGCGATGCGGCTGGGCTTCAACTACCCCCGTGGTCCGTTCGAATGGGCGGACGCCATCGGCCCCGCCCGCGTGGTCAGCGTCCTGGACGCGGTCCGCTCGGAGCTGGGCGAGGAGCGCTATCGGGTAGCGCCACTGCTTCGCCGCGCCGCCAGGGAATCGACCCCTCGACCGCCAGCCACGAACCCGCCAGGATGAGCGCCAGGCCGGCCACCGTTGCGGCGGTGATCGCTTCGTCCAGCAGGACGGCGCCGTAGGCGACCGCAAAGCCCGGTGCCAGGTAGGCGACGATGAACGAGCGTGCGGGCCCCACGCTGCCGATCAGGGTGTAGAAGATCGCGAACGCGGCTCCCGTCCCGAGGACCCCCAGGGTGGCGACCGCGGCCAGCGGGCCGGGCGCCGGCACCGAGTCGGGCGCGGTCACAATCGCGGCCGGGAGCAGCCAGATCGTGCTCGCCACCATCACCCAGGCCGCGGTGCCGATCGGGGGCACTCCGGCGAGACGGTGCTTGACCAGGAAGCCGCCGACCGCATACCCGAGGCCGGCCAGCACCACCGCGAGGCCGCCGAGCACAGCCGAGCCGGAGCCGCTGAGGTCCAGGCCGAACAGCGCCGCGACCCCGGCGATGCCCGAGCACGATGCCCACCAGACGGACGCCCTCCGAGCGCTCCTCGTGATCCACCCAGATCGCGAGCACGGCAGTGAAGATCGGCGCGGTAGCGACGAGGATCCCGGCGAGCGCCGAGGAGATCTCCTGCTCGCCGAGCGCGATCAACAGGAACGGGCCGGCCACCTGCACGGCTCCGATCAGCGCCACGGTACCCGCCCGGCCGCGGATCGCCCCGAGCGCGCGCTGCGACGCGGCCAAGGGCACCAGCACCAGCGCGGCGAGCGCGATCCGCAGGCAGGCGATCATTGGAGCGGAGAGATCGCGGAGCCCGATCTTGATGAGCATGTAGCTCGCCCCCCAGATCGAGGCGAGCAGCAACAGCCACGTCCACGAGCGCCGGCTCACAAAAGCGAGGGTAGCCCGGGAGATCCGAGCTACCTATTAGCTCTGCTGATCGGCGCTATCAGCCCGTGCCGTTGCCCGACTCCGGGCGCTCGATGACGACCGTTGTTGATGCCGCCGTAGACGAAGGTCGGGATCACAGGCCACTGGCGCTTCCAGCTGGCCATCTCCGAGGAGGGGAAGACGTTGAGCCAGCGCGGGTCATGCTTGTTCGGGTCAGCGAGCGCCTTCTCCTTCAACATCGAGTCGTATTGGTCGATCGAGTCCTCGAGCGTGTTCGAGTTCAGGATCACCTCGCGCCCGAAGAACTCGGCCGTCTTGCGGACGCCGGGGATCTTGGAGAGGTGCGGATGCCAGGAGTCGGCGGCGACGCCGTTCTCGGACGAGACCCAGACCCCGTCCTCGGTGTTGATGCACAGCGAGTGGTTGCCGTCGGTGTGGCCGGGGGTCCAGACCAAGGCCACGCCCTTGCCCAGCTCCACGTCGCCGTCGACCAGCACCACGTTGTCGGTGATCAGGTCCTTGATCCCGTCCTCGACGTACCACGCCCACTGCATCGGGTGCAGTGACGCGAACGTGTCCCACTCCCTGCGCTGCGCGATCAGCTTCGCGTTCGGGAACAAGGGCGAACGCGGCTTCGGCTCGCCCGAGATCGGCCGGGTGGTGCCGAGCACGAACCGCAGGTCCTGGACGTGGAGGTGGTCGAAGCTGACGTAGTCGACGTCCTCGGGGCGCAGCCCGGCTTTGGCCAGCGCCTCGTCCGGATGGTTCCAGATCGTTGCCAGGACCTTGTAGGAGAGGAACTCGCCGAGCCGCTCGACCATCTGAGCGTAGAAGGGCGCCTCCACCGGGCCCTCGGGGACAGTGGGCTCATAGGCGAGCGTCCGCAGCCGGCCCTCGAAGTCCTCGAACTGGACCACCTGCATGCGGTTGATGATGTTGACGTAGGGATTCGCCCCCCTGGCGGCGCCCCCGAAGGCAAACTTCAGCGGATAGCCGGCGGAGGCGATGTCGACCGTGCGGACGGCGCGAACCCGGTTTTCCGGCGTCGCGAAGCGGGCCCTGAACTCGGCCGCCGCCTCGCGTATGGCCGCGGGGCGGTCCCCGCGCGGCCAGGTGTCGTTGGCCTGGTCGAACTCGTGGAACGGCCGCAGCCCGATCTTCTCGATCTCGACCTTGGGAACCTCAACGACGGCCATCGCGCACCTTCCTCCTCGCGGTCTGATTGTTGGCCCGCCTCGCCCGGCGGGAGACGCCGAAACCGGCTTCCAGGCGGGGCACTACTCTAGCGTCGTGGTACGGCAGCCGATTGGGAGAGCGATGCCCCGCGCTGCTCCGTCACGAGGAGCTTGCCGCCGCCTCGCCGTACTGGGTGTCGCCGCCGGGACGATTTCCGTCCTCGTGGGGATAGGCATGGCCTCGAATGCCCGCGCGGGCGGCAACTCTCGCCTGCTGCCCGACCTGATGACGATGAAGATCAGCCAGCGGGACATCGTTCTGCACCCGAGCGGAGCGAGGCTCTTCCTGAGGCTCTCGAACGAGATCGGGAACAGAGGGCGCGGCCCGCTCGAGATCTACCCAAGCGATCAGTCGAACAACTGTGACGGGGACGGGGACCCCGACAACGACCGCGACACCTACCAGCGGATCTTCCTGGACTCCAACGGGGACGGAACGTTCGCGCGGGGGCAGGACACTCAGTCCGAGCACCACCTGTTCGGATGCGAGCGCTACCACCCGACGCACGGCCACTGGCACCTGCTCGACTTCACCCGTTACAAGCTCGTGCGCGAGAAGAGCGGCCGCGCCGTCGCCCGCTCGACCAAGATCGGCTTTTGCATCATCGACAGCGATCGTCGCTTCCCGGGCCTGCCCGGCTCGCCGACTGGCGGCTACTACCCGGCGGGCAGCGGGGATTGCAGCGAAGACTCGATCGACGGCCTCTCGGTCGGCTGGACGGACACGTACGGCTACACCCTGCCCGGCCAGTACCTGAACGTAACCGGCCTGCGTCGCGGGCGCTACTGCCTGGTCTCCACGGCCGACCCCGGCAACCTGCTGCGGGAGTCGAACAACTCAAACAACGCGCGCCGGACCCGCATTGCGCTGCACCCGGCGAAGCACACGGTCAAGCGGCTTCCCGAGCCCTGCCGTAGGTCCTAGGTAGTCCGCTCCCGGGGCTCGCCTAAGAGGTCGTCGCCGGCTCGACCTGCTGCGCCTCGCCGGCCTTTCCGAACCAGTGCGCCTCCGGAGAGGGGGGCAGGTCGCGCAGGTACCACTCGGCGTCCAGCGCTCCCATGGAGCCCGTGCCGGCTGCGGTGACTGCCTGACGGTAGGTGTGGTCGACCAGGTCGCCGACCGCGAACACGCCGGCCAGATTGGTGCGGGTCGAGCGTTCGCGGGTCAGCACATAGCCATGATCGTCGGTGTCGACCTGGTCGCGCACCAACTCGGAGCGCGGCGTGTGGCCGATCGCCACGAATGCACCCCCCACCTCCATCTCCTCGACCTCGCCGGTCTCCGCATGGCGGAGGCGGACCCGGGCCAGCTTGCCGTCGTCCCCGGCGACGAACTCCTCAGGCACGTACGGCGTCTTCAGGCTGATGTTCGGGACTGCCTTGGCGCGCTCCAGCATGATCTTCGAGGCGCGGAAGTCGTTGCGACGGTGGACGATGGTCAGCTCGGAGGCGAACTTGGAGATGAAGATCGAGTCCTCCATCGCCGAGTCCCCGCCCCCGATCACGACCACCTTCTCGCCCTTGAAGAAGGCGCCGTCGCAGACGCCGCAGGTGGAGAGGCCGCGACCTGACAGCTCCTTCTCGCCCGGGACGCCGAGCCGCTTCGGCTCCGCTCCCATGGACAGGATCACGGCCTTGGCCAGATGCTCCTCGTCTCCGACCCAGACCCGCTGGACGCCTCCGTCGGAGAGCTCGATTCGGGTTGCGTCGTCGCTGATGAACCGGGTCCCGAACCGCTCCGCCTGGGCGCGGAAGCTCTGCATCAACTCGGGTCCCATGATCCCCTCCGGAAAGCCCGGATAGTTCTCGACATCGGTCGTGTTCTGGAGCTGCCCGCCCCACGTGAAGCCCTCGATGACAAGCGGCTCCAGGTTGGCGCGGGCCGCATAGACGGCGGCGGTGTAGCCCGCGCACGCCCCGCCGACGATGATCACGTTCTCCACTCGGTTCTCGTTCACCTTCGCTCCGTCTCGCTCGGTGTCAATTGGTTTCGCTTCCGACACAAACTATACTTTACTTTCTGAAGTAATGGGATGCCCCGGCCCGGGCAGGGACTTGGCGGTGCCCTCGCCCACCGGCGCCGCGGTCCGCTCCTCCTCCCAGCGCGCCACGGTCTTGCGCAGCTGGAAGAAGGCCACGATCCCGGGCGGGATCGGGAGCCAGAAGGCGATCAAGCGGTACGTGAACACCGCGGCGAACACCTCGGCCCCGGGCACGTCGAAGAGCACGAAGGTGCCGATCATCCCCGCGTCCACCGCCCCAACCCCGCCGGGGGCGAACGGGAACAGGTTGGCGACCATCCCGACGAAGAACCCCTGGACGACGACGCCCAGCGGGACCTGGGCGCCGTAGGCGTGGAACGCCGCCCACAGGATGCCGATGTTGGTGGCCCAGAAGCCCACCGCTCCCAGCACCGCCAGCCCGCCTCGGGATGGGTCGCGAACGAAGCCGATCGCCGTGCGCGTGCCTCTTGCCAGCGTGGCAGGCCCGCTGGCCAGTCGCTGCGCGTATCGTCGGAACCGGTACCCCTGCGCGAACCGGGCCAGGCGGCGCTCGATGTCGTCGGGAATCAGGGCGATGAGGAGGAAGACCGCGACCACCCCGCCCGCCACCGCCGCCGGCACGATCGTCAGGCCGGCGGGGTTGGCCCCGTTCAGGACTCCCGTTCGCAGCAGGAGCCCGTCGAGCATGAGGGCGAGCATGTAGACGGCGTAAAGAAGCACCAGGAAGGCCACCATCCGGCAGGCGGTCTGACGGCGCGGCATTCCGGCCTTGCGAAGCGCCCAATACGTGAGCACGATGCCCCCGGCGCCCCCGGCCGAGAACAGCCGGGTAGCCGCCAGACCGGCCAGCGTGATCTGGTAGGACTCGCGCCACTCCAGGTGCACGACCTGCTCGCCCACGACCCCCCGGAACAGCGCCACGTACGAGAAGAAGGCAAGGACGTTGAAGGCAAGGGCGACCGCAATCCAGATCGCGTTGGCGTCGCCGAGCCTGTCGAGGGCGTTCTGAGTGTCGAAGATCTTCGGCAGCAGGATGTAGGTCGCCGCGACCAGCAGCAGGACGACGACCAGCGTTTGGGCGATTCGCTTTGGATCGGCGAAGAACGAGGGCTCGGTCTCCCCGGCCTCCTCCTCGAGCCCCTCGACGTCCCGATCGACCACCTCCTGGTCGTTCCCCATCCCTACGAATACTGGCAGGCGCGTCAGCCATTGGCGACGCGCTCCAGGCGCTGCACCGCCGCGCTGATCCGCAGCGCCAGGGGCTCGGCGAGCGGCTCGCCGCGCCGCACCAGCGCCACCAGTGCCGCGCCGGCGACGAGGTCGATCGCGTAGTGCTCGCCGAGGTAGACGAGGCCGAAGCCGAGGGTCAGCGCGTACCCCCAACCGGCGGCGCCGGCGACCGGCCCGCTCTCAGCCAGCAGGATCGCGGCCAGGACCGAGGTGGCGAAATGCAGGGACGGCATGGCCGCCCACGGATTGCCGCCGAGCGACTCATACAGAGTCGGCCAGGCGCGGCCCCAGGTCTTCTGGCCGACCTCGACCATCACCCGCCGGATTCGAGGCGGCTTCGCCTCCGCGACGATGTCGGCTTGGTCGGGGCCCGCCTCGTCGGCCATCTGCCCGCGCTCCGCCGCCCACCAGGGCGGCGCAGTCGGCACGGCGAAGTACGCGGCGCACCCCAGGTCGAAAGCGGCGGCCATCTGCCGCGCCGCCCGCGCGAAGCGCTCTTCGCGGCGGACCAGGATCCACAGCAGCGCCAGATGCGGCTCCACGAACCAGGCCCAGTGCACGAGCGCCAGCGTGCGGTCCAGCTTGGTGACCACCCCGGGGCGGGAGAAGGCGCGCTGAAGCCGGACGTTCGGCAGCTCGCCGAGCCCGAGCACCCGGTCGACCGGGATCGGATAGCGGACCTGGAGGCGGCGGCGGAGGCGCTCCGGGTCGTCGTAGGGCAACTCGTGAATAACGGTGAAGGCCCACATCTGCAGGGCGAACATGGCGGCGTCTCGGCCCTTGGACCGGGGCAGCAGCACCGCGAGCGCCACCGGGCCCGCCGCAGTGGCCCCAATCGTGACCGGCGCCGAGATGCGCACGCGCCGTCGGACCAGGGGCACCGCTATCGCGCCGGCGAGTGCCAGGCCCGCCGCGGCCCGGACCGCCGTACGTAGGATCGGGCTCGGCTGGCGGCGGCGTCTCACCAAGGCGCGGCGAGTATAGGCTCGCGCCGAGGATGGCCGATCAGAGCTTCCACGGTCGCAAGGCCGCCATCACCGGAGCCGGCGGGTTCATCGGCAGCGCCATCTGCCGCCGCCTGGCGAACGAAGGCGCCGAAGTTCTGGGCCTCGACATCGACCCGGCCGCCGGGAATCGCATCAGCGGGGCGGGCGCCGCCTTCGTCCAGGCCGACATCGGTGACCGCGAGGCGCTTGGTTCCGCGCTTGACGAGACCGACCTCGTCGTCCACACCGCCGCGCAGGTCCACGAGTGGGGCTCCATGGAGGACTTCGTTCGGGTCAACGTGACCGGCACCGCCAACGTCCTCGATGCGGCCAAGGACGCGGGTGCGGAGCGCGTAGTCCACATCAGCTCGGTGGTCGTCTACGGCTACGAGAGCCGCTCCGAGCAGGATGAGGGTGCGTTTCGCCGCACCCATGGGATCCCCTATATCGACACCAAGTCCGCCTCGGACCGGCTGGCCTGCAGGCGTGGCGCAATCGTGATCCGCCCCGGCGACGTCTACGGGCCGGCATCGGTGCCGTGGACGCTTCGCCCGGTCGAGATGGCCCGGGCCGGGCAGCTGGCGGTCCCCGGCCGCGGCGATGGCCTGATGCTGCCGCTCTACATCGACGACCTGGCGCACGCGGTGGTGCTCGCGCTCGCCGGCGGCCGGCCCGGGCAGGCCTATACGGTCTGGGACGACCGCGCACGGGTCACCTTCGAGCAGCACTTCAACCGGTTGGCGCACCTCGCCGGCGGACGCGAGGCGCGGCGGCTGCCGCGCCCGATGCTCGAGCTGGCCGGGCTGGCGGCCGAGGGCTGGGCGAAGCTGCGTGGCACGGCACCCGCCTTCTCCGCCCGCTCGGCGACCTTCGTCGACCGCCGCGGCACGGTCTCCGTAGCCAAGGCTCGCGATGAGCTCGGCTGGGAGCCTCGCGTCTCCTACGAGGAAGGGATGCGCCGAACCGGCGAGTGGCTGCGTGCCGAGGGCTTCATTTAGGGCTCATGAGGACGTGCGCGGCGTGCCCGCAGGGTGCGATTAGAATGCTCGCGCCTTGGCGCCCCGCACGATTCTTCGCCGCCTAGCCCCGCTGGTGATCGCCGGGCTGGCGCTGGCGGCCTTCGCCGCGCCCGCGCAGGCGACGGTCTTCGGTCCCCGAGCGGGCCATTCCCCGAACGCGGACGACATTCGCACCGCCTACTGGGTGGCGATCGTGCTCGCGGCGCTCCTGGTGGTCGCCGTGCACGTCTTCCTGCTCGCCGCAATCTTCCGCTTCAGGGCCCGCCGCGGAGGCACCCCGCGGCGTTTCGTGGCGGGACCGGGCGCGTTTCTACGGCCTGCCTTGCCGCTGTCCGTGCTCGCAGCTGGCATCTTCGTGTTCGGGATCGTGATCGCGGGCAAGGCGCGCGACGTGGAGCCGACCGGCCCCGACGGCCTGGGCGCGTCGGCGGGCCTGGTCGCCCAGGTGGGTGGGCTCAGCGTCCCCTCCGACGCCAAGCCGCTGGCCATCGACGTGATCGGGCAGCAGTGGCTGTGGCGGTTCGAGTACCCGGGCGGGGTACCCGGCAACCGGCTGTTCTCCTACAACGAGATGGTGGTGCCGGTCGACACCACAGTGATCCTGCACGTCACCTCCACCGACGTCATGCACAGGTGGTTCATCCCCTCCCTCGGCGGTCAGGTCGATGCCATCCCGGGCAAGGTCTCGGATACCTGGTTCCGCGCCGACCGCGAGGGCGTCTACCGCGGGCAGTCGACCTACTTCTCGGGCAGCTCCTACGCGGCGATGCGGGCCTGGGTGCGCGTGGTCAGCCCGGAGGCCTACGAGCAGTTCGTTCAGCAGAAGAAGGCGGACCTGTCGGCGGCCCAGAAGTACGTGCAGAGGAAGGTCGATCAGAACGCGATCCCGGGTCTTGCGCCGTGAGCCCGCCAACCACCCTTGCCCCGCCCCGCCCCGAGATCGTCACCGAGGCGATCCCGCGCCGCCGGCCCGGCTGGGTCGAGCGGGCGACCAACGCCAACCACAAGTCGGTGGGCCTGCTGTACATCGGCACCTCCCTCTGCTTCCTGACCCTGGCGGCGGTCGAGCTGGCGCTGATGAGGGTGCAGCTGATCGTTCCCCAGAACACGGCGATCCACCCCGAAATCTTCGACCGCGTCATGTCCGCGTTCGGGATCACCGCCGTGATCCTGTTCGCGATCCCGCTCGCCGTCGGGCTGATCGGCTACATCGCGCCTCTGCAGGTCGGCTCTCGCGGCGTCGCCTTCCCACGGCTCAACCTGCTCTCGTTCTGGCTCTACGTGGCCGGGGCGGTGACCCTGTACGGCAGCTTCCTCTACCGGCCGCCCGAGACCGGCCTGGCCGCACTGCCCCCGCTCTCCGACGAGGTCTTCTCCAACACGGCGGGCGCGGATGCGTGGATCGTCGGCGCCGGACTGGCGCTGCTGGGCTTCGTGTGCTTCGCGATCAACCTCGTCGTCACCCTGCACAGCATGCGGGCGCCCGGCATGGCGTGGCGCCGGGTCCCGGTGTTCTCCTGGGCCGGGGCGTTGAGCGGATACCTGCTGCTGGCGATCTGCCCGGTGATGATCGCCGCGCTGACGATGCTGTTCATCGACCGACACTTCGACGGCGTGTTCTTCGACTCCGGAGAAGGAGGCGCACCGCTGCTGTATGCGCATCTCACCTGGTTCTTCTTCACCGGCGCCTACGTGTTGGTGGTCGTCGTGGCCAGCGGAGTGATCTCGGAAGTGCTGCCGACGTTCGCGCGAAAGCCGCTGTTCAGCCACCGCGGCGCGATGCTCTCGCTGCTGGCGATCACAGTGCTCGGACCGCTGGCCTGGATGCAGAACATGTACACGGCCCCGATCCCGGTCGGCTTCGAGATCTTCGCGATGCTGTTCGCGCTGGCGCTGACCGTGCCGATCGGGCTCCTGATCTTCAACTGGGTCGCGACCTTGTGGGACGGCACGCTGCACACCCGGGCCGCGCCGCTGTTCGCACTCGGGGCGATCAGCTCGATGACGATCGGCCTCGCGGGCGAGCTCGCCTACTCCGTGCTCCCCGTCGGGTGGCAGCTGGACAACACCACCGCGGCGCAGGGCGCCACGTTCGCCGCCCTCACCGGTGGCGCCGTTCTGGGCGGGTTCGCGGCGCTCCACTACTGGTTCCCAAAGCTCAGCGGGCGGACCATGGGCGAGGGGCTCGGCAAGCTCGCCCTCTCGGCGATCCTGGCCGGCACCTACGTCAGCGTGCTTGCCATGTTCCTCGCCGGCCTCAAGGCGCAGCCGGTCGACGTCTACACGTTCTTCGAGGGAAATGGCCTCGACGGCTTCAACCTCGTCGCCTCGATTGCGGTCTTCGTGCTCGTTGCCGGGGTCCTGCTGGAGCTGGGCAACGCCGCCCACAGCTATCGCAACGGGGTTCGCGCCGGGCACGACCCCTGGGGCGGCGCAACGCTGGAGTGGTTCGCGCTTTCACCCCCGCCGGAGCACAACTTCGATGCCGTCCCCGACGTCCGCAGTGCCGAGCCGCTGCATGACATCCGGAGATCGATCCGCGAGCGGACCGAGGCGTGGCGCCCGCCGCCCCCCCTCCAGGTCCCAGAGCCGGCCGCCACCGAGGCCGCGGCCTCCAGCCCGGACGCCTCCGAAGGTCCCTCGGTAGCCTGACCGGGATGTTCAGTGGCCGTATCGCCGCTCGTGGCGAAGCCGGCGAGCTCGCTCGCATTCGCCGCCTGCTGAGCGCGACCATCGTCACCACATTCGCCCTGATCGTGATCGGCGGAGTGGTTCGGGTGAGCGACTCGGGCCTTGGCTGCGGCGCGGCCGGCAGCGGCACCGAGGGCTGGCCCCTGTGCGGCGGGCGCGCCCTGCCGTTCCTGCAGCAGAACGCGGTGATCGAGTTCAGCCATCGCATCGCGGCGACGATCGTGGCGGTGCTGATCGCGGTGCTGGTGCTACAGGCCTTCCGGCGGCTTCGCGACCATCGCTGGCTCGTGCGCGGCTCCGTTGGCGCAGCCGTCCTGGTGCTCGCGCAGGCCGCCCTCGGCGGCCTCACCGTGGAGCACGGCCTGCACTCGGCCCTGGTCGCCGCCCATCTGGGGCTCGCGATGCTGCTGCTCGCACTGCTGATCGCCCTGCACCGGATCGCCCGGCCGGCCGAGAGCTCGCCCCCCCTTGACGGCTCGCGCGCGTTGCGCGCCGCTGCGGTGGTGTCGGCGGTGCTGCTGCTGGCCACGATCGTCGCCGGCGGCTACGTCGCCGGGACCGAGGGCGAGGGGACGGCGAACGAGCCGGTGCTCGGCGCGCATCTGGCCTGCGGTCAGCAGTTCCCCGGCTGCCTCGACAGCTTCATGCCCTTCCAGTACGGGCGGCTGGTGGACATCCAGCTCACCCACCGGCTGCTGATGTACCTGACCGCCATCGCGGTGCTGGCGATGACGGCGGTGGCGCTTCGACACCGGGCGCGCGAGCCCGCATCGCGAGACCGATTTCTGCCCTTCCTGCTTGCCCCCGCCCTGCTTGCCGGCCAGATCCTGCTGGGGGCGACGAACGTCTGGCTGGGCAAGCACCCTGTTCTGATCGTCGCCCACCTGACGCTCGCGACAGTGCTGTGGGCAACCGTGGTCTACGCTGCTGCATCGCTGTTCGCGGTGCCCGCGGGCGCCCGGCGGCGACTCGAGGATCCAGCGAGGAAGCCCGACACCCAGGCGGCGACGGCGTAACCATGGAGAGCGCGACCAACACCGGCCAGCTCGCCCAGCCCATATCCCCGCCGCTTGCCGCTCGACGGCCGCGGCTCGAGGTGCTGCGCGACTACCTGGCGCTGACCAAACCGCGAATCATCTCGCTGCTTCTGGTCACCACGGTGGCCACGATGTTCGTCGCCGACCCGTCCGGGCCAGCCTTGGCGACGATCCTGTGGACGCTGCTCGGCGGCTACCTGGCCGCCGGCGGGGCCGGGGCGATCAATCACTACCTGGAGCGCGACCGCGACGCGCGGATGGCGCGGACCTGCGCCCGGCCGCTGGTGGCAGGAAGGATCGAGCCCCTACACGGCCTGCTGTTCGGGATCGTCCTCGGCGTGCTGGCCACGGCCGAGCTGGCGATCGCGGTCAACCTGCTGGCCGCCGCCCTGGCCCTGTCCGGACTGCTCGGCTACGTGTTCGTGTACACGCTGTGGCTGAAGCCGCTGACACCGCAGAACATCGTCATCGGCGGTGCCGCCGGTGCCGTGCCGCCCCTCGTCGGCTGGGCCGCGGCCACCGGCGGGCTGACCCTGGACGCCCTGTACCCGTTTGCAATCGTCTTCCTGTGGACCCCTCCCCACTTCTGGGCGCTGGCGCTGCTGGTCAAGGACGACTACCAGCGCAGCGGGATCCCCATGCTGCCCGTGGCGCGCGGCGAGGCGGCCACCCGCCGCCAGATCCTCGCCTACAGCGTGGCGCTGGTGGCGTTCACGGCGCTGCCCTACCTCACCGGCCTGTTCGGCGGCCTCTACCTGGCGGCCGCACTCGCCCTCGGAGCCGGCTTCGTCGGCCTGGCCGCCCACCTGCTCGTGCGCCCCTCCCGGGCGGGCGCCGTCCGCCTGCACCTGGCCTCGCTCGCCTACCTGGCGCTGCTGTTCTGTGCGATGGCCGCCGATCGAGTCCTGCTCGCCTGACGGGGGCTGATCGTCGGCGCCCTCAGGGCGCTTGCCGACGGCTCAGGTCTGCTCCGCGACCTCCTCTGCCGCCGCCAGCCCGACGGCGACGAGGTCGAGAGGATGCACCCATGATTCGTCCAGCAATCTGCCACCCGCGCCCTGCATCGCTTCCCTGAGCGGGATCGCCCAGCGGTGCTCCAGCAGCGCAACCGCCGCGGAGCTTCCGTTGGGTATCGAGTCCGTGACGTACCACACCTCGTGCTCATCGAAGACGTGCCCGTCCTCGAGCGCCTCCGCCCCGGCGACAGCCCCCGCGACGGCCCCCTGCTCCCCGGCTTCGCCGAGCCCGATCAGGGCGCCGACCGTGGCCCCGAACTCCATCGCCTCCTCCTGCGTGAGGTCGCTGGCCTCCATCACCGTCACCTCGCCGCTCTCGTCCTTGCTGACGAACAGCAGGTCGATCAGGCGAATCACGTCGTGGTCGCGCAACCGTCTGAGCTCCGAGAGGATCTCCCCCGTGAAGCGGTTGCCCTCGAAGCCCAGCACCACCAGCTGGACCGGTCCGATCGTCATCGTCGTCTCCTCTCGCTCGGGGTCAGGAGCCCTGTAAGAGCTTCTGCTTGGCGGCCTCGAACTGTTCCGAAGTCAGGGCGCCGGAGTCCTGAAGCTCCTTCAGCTCCTTCAGCTTCCCGACGAGATCGCCGGACGGCGGGGCAGCCGCCGGTGCGGCGGGCGGTGGCGCGGGGGCCGCCTGCTGCTCCACGGCGGCGATTCGCTGCTCCTCGTCGGCCTGTCGCGTCTGGCCGCGCTGACGGGCCTTGCCCGCCGCATACGCGCCGCCACCGACCATCGCCGCACGCACGAGCGGCCTTCTTCTCATCCTCATCTCTCGAATCCCTTCTTGGTCGCCTGACCGCGGATCGTCCAAATCGAGCCGATTCGGACCGTCCACGCACATCATGCCGAACGGGTGAACTCGCCGTTGGCCTGCCTCGGCCAGCCCGCCGCACATCACCCGAATTGGATGATTGCTGCCGGCCTGGGCCGGGATAGGGTGGCGTGCATGGAAGCAGGCCTCGAGCAGGCAGCCAAGTCTCAGCCGCGCCTACGGAGCAGCAGGTTGCGTGGGAGCCGTCGAAACCGCGCCTGGGTCCCTTCCGGCTGATCGCCTCCTGGGCTCGTCGCCGCTGCCTCCGTGTACATGGCAGCCGCCCTCGTGCCCGGGGTGAGCCTCGAGGAACGGGGCGGAGCCTTTCTCGTGGCGGCGGTGATCGCCATCGTCAACGCGATCCTCCCGCCAGTGGTCGCCGCGCTGCGACTCCCGTTCATGCTCTGGCTCGGATTCCTTCTCGTCCTCTTCGTCGACGCCGGGGCGCTGGTCCTCGCCCACGAGGTGCTGCCGGAGTTCATCGGGGTCGACTCATTCGGAGACGCGCTGCTGGCGGCGCTGGTGATGGCCGCCGTCTCGATCGTGCTCCAAGTGGTCACCGGCACGAACGACGACGACGAGTACACGCTGCGGGTGGTCCAGCGAATCGCGCGCCGCCAGGGCGGGCAAGGGCCCACCTCGGTCCCCGGAATCGTCTTCCTCGAGATCGACGGGCTGGCGCTGCCGGTGCTGCGCCACGCGATGCGCGACGGGAGCGCGCCGAACATGGCGCGGTGGATCGCGGACGGCGGCTACCGCCTCGCGGAGTGGGAGACCGACCTCTCCTCGCAGACGGGCGCCAGCCAGGCCGGAATCCTGCTCGGATCGAACGAGGACATGCCGGCGTTTCGATGGGTGGAGAAGGAGACCGGGACGCTGATGACGTGCTCGGCGCCGGCCGACTGCGCCGAGATCGAGCGGCGACACGCGACGGGCGTCGGCCTGCTGGTCGACGGCGGCGCGAGTCGCGGCAACCTGCTCTCCGGCGAGGCCGCCGAGACGATCCTCACGGTCAGCCGCATGGAGGCCGAGAAGAAGGCCAACCCCGGCTACCGGGCGTTCTTTGCGAACGGCTTCAACGTCACCCGGGCACTCGTCCTGTTCGGCTGGGAGGTCCTGCTCGAGTGGACGGCCGCGATCAGGGCGGCCCGTCGCGACGTGCGCCCCCGGGGCCACCGAGGCGGGATCTATCCGTTCCTGCGCGGCGCGCTGTGCGTGATCGTCCGCGACCTGATCGTGTTCGGCGTGCTCACCGACATGATGCGCGGGCGCCCGGCCGTCTATGCGACCTTCTCCAGCTACGACGAGGTCGCTCACCACTCCGGCCTGGAGCGAGCCGACACGATGGAGGCTCTGCGCAAGCTCGACCAGCAGTTCGGCCGGATCGAGCGGGCGCGGCGCTACGCGCCACGCCCCTACGAGATCGTGGTCCTCTCCGATCACGGCCAAACGCAGGGCGCGACGTTCAAGCAGCGAAACGGCTACGGCCTCGAGCAGCTCGTCGAGCGGTCGCTGAGCGGCGGCCAGGTGGCCGGATTCGCCGGAGGCGACGAGCAGAGCGCGATGGTCGAGCACGCAGCGAACGAGGCGACCGGCCGGACGAAGGCGAAGCGCCCGAAGAACGACGTCTCCGATCGCCAAGTCGTCGTCCTCGGCTCCGGAAACCTCGGGCTCATCTACCTGATGGAGGAGAAACGCCGGCTGACGCTCGAGGAGTTGAACGAACGCCACCCGAAGCTGATCCCGGCGCTGCGCGACCACCCGCACATCGGCTGGCTCCTGGTCCACTCCGCCGAGCATGGCCCGGTCGCTCTAGGCGGAACGGGGGCCCATTACCTCACTGACGGCCGGATCGAGGGCGCCGATCCGCTGGCTCCCTTCTCGCGGCGCGGCGCCGCGCCACCTGCTGCGCACGGACGGCTTTCGCGCACGTCGCCGACATCATGGTCGGCAGCTTCTATGACCCCGAGCTCGACGAGGGCTGCGCCTTCGAGGAGCTGATCTCCTTCCACGGCGGCCTCGGGGGGCCCCAGACGCGGCCCTTCCTGCTGTACCCCGAACGCCTGCCGCTTGACGGCGAGCCGATCGTCGGTGCCGCCGCCGTACACGCGGTGCTCAGGAGCTGGCGGGAAATGCTCCAAGGGGTGTAAGCCCGCCCGCATCAGCGGCGTAGGGATCGGGGACGGCCCGCTTATCCCGCCAGCTGCTGATGGTGAGGCCGACGAAGAGCAGGATCACGATCTCGTTTCACGACCCAGGAGTTCGTGTTCATCCACTCGCGCACCTTGGGCAGGAACGCCTCCGCGCGCTTGCCAAAAGCGAGCAGCAGGAGCGCCGGCGACGACAGGAGCACGAGCGTGAGCGCGACAAAGGGCAGGTAGTGCCACCATGGGTCGCCGTGCGCCGCCAGGTCGGAGCCGACCGCTGCCGAGGTGAGGAATGGCGGCGAGCAGGCGGACGAGAACGATCACATAGATCGCATCGTTCGACCCTCCATCAGAGACGCCGTCGAGGAGGAAGAACGCGATCGTGACAATCAGGGTGATGGAGAGCGCTGCGCCGAAGGTGTACGCGGCGCAGTTCCGGCGCCAGTTCTCGCTCGTCGCGAGGAAGATCGAGCTGAGGATCTGCGGCCCGGCAATCATCACGAACGCCATTGGGAGACAGCGCGAGGAAGTTCATGGCGCCGGACGCTAGTTGACTCCGCGCGCCCCGCTGTTAAGGCGCAGCATGATGCGGGAGCCCCAGTTCATCGCGCTCATATGACCATGCCTCTCCCGCTTGCCGGCGAGATGCCGTGAACCTCGCCGTTGCCTACATCGGCCACGCAACCCTGCTGATCGAGCTCGCGGGCCGGCGGGTGCTCACCGATCCAATGCTCCGCCGGGGCGTGTTCCACATCCGGCGCCGCGTCGCTGCGCCCCCGGTCGAGGACCTGCTGCCGCTGGACGCGATCGTAATCTCGCATGCGCACCACGATCACCTCGACACGCGATCGCTGCGGCTGGTGGCGGGTGAGTGCCCGGTGATCGCGCCGCGCGGTTGCGAGGCGATCGTGCGCCGCGGCCGGCCTGGCAGCGTGACCGAGGTCGAGGAAGGCGATCGCGTTGCCGTGGGCGGCATCTCCATCGAGGCCGTTCCAGCGCTTCACGATGGCCGCCGCTATCCGTTCGGCCGGCAGCGACCTGCGCTTGGATTCCTGCTGGAGGGCCCGCCAAGCGTGTACTTCGCGGGCGACACGGATCTCTTTCCCCAGATGCACCAGCTCGCCGGCCGCGTTGACGTCGCGGCCCTGCCGGTCGGGGGCTGGGGCCCGCGTATTCCACCCGGGCACCTCGATCCCGAACGAGCCGCGCGCGCCGTCGCGCTGATCGAGCCGCTCGTCGTGATCCCGATCCACTGGGGCACCCTGGTCCCGATGGGCACGCGATCCGGCGTCGACCCGTGGGCGCCGGCACGCGCCTTCGAGAGCGCTGTGGCTCGGCTGGCACCGGAAGTCGAGGTGCGCGTGCTCGCCCCCGGCGAGCGCCTCGTTCTCGATGGGCTCCGCCGATCTCGCTAGCCCGGAACGGGATCGTGTGATAGAAGCCCGTCGATGGACCGGAGGACGGCGCAGCGGAACCTGACGGCCGGGCTGTTGGCGGCCGGGCTGGCGCTGTTCTTCTTCGGGCTCACCTTCGTGATCGCGGTCTTCTACACGTCCTAGAGATGAGCGACGGCCGCCAGCCACCCGAGCCCTCGGAGTTGGTCTACGTGCCGGGTGCTTCCTGGCTTCCGGTCCTCACTGCGGCGGGCATCTCCGGCGTACTCGTCGGCCTGTTCGCCGGCTGGCCGTACGCGGTGGCCGGCGGGATCCTGTTGCTCCTCTCGCTGCGGGCCTGGCTTCGCGACGCCGGCGATCAGATCTCCCGGCTTCCGCGGCAACAGCATCTGACCTCCGCCGTGCTGCCGGCCGTGCCGCTGCGCCGCACCGACGACGAGCCCTAGCCGAGTCCCGCTAGGCGGCGCTCGCCTCGCTCTCGGGTGGCGTCATCCCCGAGGTCGCGCCCTCCGAGGTCCAGACGCGGACGATGTCGCGCATCGAGAGGATGCCGACGAGCTCGCTGCCGTCGATCACCACCAGGTGGCGGATGTGGCGCCTGGCCATCTCCACCGCCGCACGCTCCAGGCTCCAGTCCGGCGCGGCGGCGATCAGGGTGTCGCTCATGTGGTCGCCGACCGACTCCGAGTCGGGGTCTTGGCCCTCGCCGAGCGAGTTGAGGATGTCGCGCTCGCTGATGATCCGCGGGCCTGGGGACTCCTCGTCGATCACTACGGCGGCCCCCACGGCCTTCTCGACCATCCGCGTCGCGGCATCGCGCAGGGTGTGGCCCGGACCAAGCGTCAGGACCACGTTCGACATGCCTTCGCGAACTTCCATTCGGCGCGCCCCCTAGGCGACTAGTGCGTATTGAGGCAACCCTATCTGAAAGCGGCCGAGGCGCCAACCGCCCGATCCTGGTCCGGGGACGCCGACGATAGGATTCCGGCCTCGTGGCGAGACGGATGCCCATGCCCCGGGGAGCAGCGCGCCGCGCCGTCCTTGCGCTCTCCGGGATCGCGCTGGTGACCGCGTCAGGCTGCGGAGTAGCCGAGAGCGGCGACGTCGACCGCGGACAGCAGCTGTTCACCAGCAAGTGCGCGAGTTGCCATGCCCTCAAGGACGCGGGCAGCACCACGCTGATAGGCCCCGACCTCGACGCGGCCTTTGCCCAGGCCCGCGCCTCGGGCATGGACGCGGACACGATCGCCGGCGTGGTCAAGGCCCAGGTCGAGAACCCGCGACCGTCGACCAGCAACCCGAGCGTCTCGATGCCCGCCGAGCTGGTCACGGGAGACGACCTCGACGACGTGGCGAGTTACCTGGCCAGCGTCGCGGGCGCCCCGGGAATCAAGGGGCCGCAGCTACCCGACGACCCCGGCGCGCCGGTGTTCGCCAACAACGGGTGCTCCGGCTGCCATACCTTGAAGGCGGCCGGCGCCTCGGGCACCACGGGCCCCGACCTCGACACGGTGATCCCTGGCCAGACCGCCGCCGAGGTCAAGAAGTCGATCGTCGATCCCGGCGCCAACATCACTCAGGGTTACTCGGATGTGATGCCCAAGAATTTCGGGCAGGTGATCAGCCCGCAGGACCTCAACGCCCTGGTCCAATTCCTGCTCAAGTACTCGGGCAAGCAGAGCGCGAAGCAGAAGTAGCGGCCTGGCCGGCGAGCGCGATCAGGGGGCCGTCTCGGTGGCCTCGGGTGCCCCCGCCGCCTCGGCCTCCAGGTCGACGACCACGTGGGTGACCGGTAGCGGCACCTCGCGCCGGGCTCGCTCGACCACCCCCCGCTCCAGCCACCTGGACTTGTCCGGCGGATGGGTCGAGATGATCACCTCGTCGGCGGCGAACACGCGCAGTGCGTCCTCGAGCGCCGCGTTGGGCTCCTGGTGGTCTCCGACGTCGCCACGGGCGGTCAAGCCCGCCGATTCCATCGCCCGGAGCGAGTCCTCAAGCCGCTGCCTTGCCTCGGCGATCGCCCCGTCGACGTCCGACGACCAGTGCTCGAGCGGGGAGCTGGTCAGCGCGGGCACCACGATCAGGATCTCGCTCTGGCGCTCCTTGCAGCGGTTCTTGATCTCCTCGAGCAGCGCCCGCCCGCCGACCGTCTGGTTGGCCATCACGAGCACGCGATAGGCGTCGTCGTCGCGCCGTGCCACCTCGGCCTGGTGCGGGAGCGTGCCCCGGGCGCGGCGCCACAGAAGCCAGATTCCCAAGCCGACCTCGACCGCAAAGAGCACCGCTCCGTAGGCCGGCCGGGTCAGCAGCGTGAGCGCGATCACGGCGCCGGCTCCGGCGCCGATCACCACGACAGCCCGGAACACATCTCGCTCCGACCGCAGCGGATTGTGCATCTCGGCCTCCTGGGTAGGTCGTGCTGATTAGAACTTACCGCGTCGCTCGCCTGCGAGAGTATCGATCCCTCACGCACGCCCACAAAGCCGCGCTCTCCTGAAGCATTTTGGGGCCGATAGACCCCAGAAGCGCTTCAGGAAGGGGCGGGGGATGCAGAGATCAACGCGAGTCCCTCGGCCAGCGACATCGCCTAGTCCTTGAGCCCGGCGGCTTCGAGGGCATCCTTTCGGTCGGTGAAGGTCCGCAGCAGGACGAGCTTTCCCTCCCTGTACGTCGCCAGCCAGGATGCCTGCTGGAAATCGAGCAGCACGCCGCCGCCCCGTCCCTGCGCACGCCACCTCCCCAGGGTCAGGACCCGGTCGTCGCCCAGGTCCAGGAAACGCTCGGGCCTCAGCTCGAAGGTGGTCCAATCCCGCTTCATCTCCTCCATCCACCGCCGCACCCCGTCGTGTCCGTGGTAGCGAGTTCCCTCGAGGAGCGCGGACATCGGAACCCACTCGACCTCCGGATCGAGCAGCTCGTAGAGATCAGGGGTCCCGTCCGCGAACGTCCGGTTGAACGCCCCGAAGAGCCGGCGGGCGATCTCGACGTTCTCCTGCGACATCGCCCGCGCAGTATCTCGCGAGGGCGGCTGTCTCAGGCGGGGAAGGGCAGCGAATGCCCCACGCCGCTCCCCACGATCGCTCGATCGAGCGGCGCCGATCCACGCAGCAGGCGCAGCCGACCGCCGTTCCGAAGCGATTGCCTCGCCATCAAGAGCACCGCACGCCGCCCGGCTGAGTCGATGAAGCTCACACCCCCAAGATCGAGGATGACCGCGGAGGCATCGCCGGCAAGGGCCATTCGTAACTCCGAGTCGAGCGTCTTGAAATTGGCGAGATTGAGCTCCCCGAACGCACTCACCAAGAGTGCGTCGCCATCTTGCTCCACGCGGACTGTGAGCCCCATGTCCTCGCGGATTCTGTCCGAATTGCCCATCGGGCCGTCTCTCTCACTCCTCTCGAAACGATGCCGCCCCGCTTAGAGGGAAGAGAGAAATGAAGAGCGCCCTCGGACGGCTGACTTTCAACCTGCCCGCGACATCGCCCGTACGGGCATCTCGCGGAAAGGGGGGGCGACGTGTCTCTCCGCAGCACTCCCACTCCGTTGACGCTCAGCGAATCCATCCCGAAACGGAGCGTCGCCCCGATGCCAATGGTCTCCGAGCGGACCCGCGCTGTCCAGCCTGCTTACCTCAACGCGGTACCGAATCCCGGGGTTGCGACTGCCACAAGGGCGCTTGTTCGGTCAAAAACGGAGAGGCGGCTCCCTGCCGGCTTGCGGACACGGATGAGTCCGTCCCGCTCGAAGCCCGGAGAGCCGCCTCTCCACTTTTCCCAACGGTCGCGGCGCTCAAAAGTCAGTAGGAAGCAACTAAAGGATGTAGACCGTCGTGCAGACGATGATCCACATGACGTCACCTAGGCACGGATTGAGCCGCCCTACTCCCGCAGCCCGGCGGCTCTGTCCTCGTTCGGGCCGAGAGCACTTCGTCGCTGATGCCCCACATGCCAGAAGGCTTCGAGGCCCCAGGCGAGCCAAACCGCGAGAACGCCAGCGAGGAGGCCGATCACGATGAGGACATTTGTCATCAGCGCCTATCCCACGGCTCAAAGAACGACCGGCGGATCTGTCGGCTGTTCTCCGGAGGCTTCCAGACCGCGTATGCCGGTGGATTCATCATCGCGAACATCGGCAGATACGCGGGGCGGGTGCTACCGGCGTTGGCTTTCCTAGCGAGGCGGATTGCCATGAGCCGACGCTACCTCGCGCAAACCCCTCCGGTGGGTGAGTTGGCGCACACAAGCCGGGTTTGAGCGGAGTGTTGGACGAGGCTACTCCCGCAGCCCGGCGGCGTCGAGGGCGCCCTCCTTGCTCGCAAAGGGCTCGATCCGCACGATCCTTCCGTCGCGCAACGTGACCAGTGACGACCGCGCCTCGTCGACCTCGAGCTCGTTGGTGCGTCCGCTCAGCCGCATCACCGCGACAACCTGATCACCCGCGTCGATCAGCTCCTCGACCTGGACGCCGTACTCGTCCCAGGCCGACAGGAACTGGGTCCAGAAGCGGCGGACGCCGTCGTACCCGCGGTACTCCTCGCTCGCCAGGAGCGAGTGCGGGGGCGCGACCCACTCGACCTCGGGATCGAAGATCTCCCGCACCTCGTCGAAGCGGCGCTCGAACTTGCCGACGTCGACGCTCTGCAAGGCGGCGAACAGCCTGCGCACAATCTCCACGTTCTCCTGCGACATCGCCCGCGCAGTATCTCCCGCCGAGGGGGGTTGCGAGACTGCGTGGCGCACCTACTGGCGCATCGCTGCGGGCCGAAACTGAAAACGGCTTGGCTATGCGGTTTCTACAGGATGTAGACCGTCGTGTAGACGACGATCCACATGACGTCGACGAAGTGCCAGTAGATCCCGGGCACCTCGACCCCCAGGTGCTCCTTCGGCTTCGACGTGAAGTGGCCGCGCCAGGCGCGGATGTTGGCGGCGGCCAGCAGCCCCAGCCCGACGGTGACGTGGGCGCCGTGGAGTCCGGTGAGGCCGTAGAAGATCGAGCCGAAGGCGCTGTCGCGGGCGCTGAAGCCCAGGTGCCAGTACTCATTCATCTGGATGAACAGGAACGTGGCCCCGAGCAGCCAGGTCGCCGCGAGGCCCATGATCAGCCCGCGGCGGTTGCCGCGGCGGATCGACTCCAGCGCCCAGTGCACGGTGAAGCTCGAGGAGATCAGGATCGCCGTGTTGACACCGGCGATCGCCTTGGGGAGCTCGATCCCCTCGGGCGGCCAGGGCCCGACGTTGGCGACCACGCGGAGGAAGAAGTAGGAGGCGAAGAAGGAGCCGAACAGCATCACCTCGGAGACGATGAACAGGAGGATCCCCAGCGTCTGGCGGTCGATCCGGGAGCTCTGGTGCGCCTCGGGCGGGCCGTGATGCTCGGCGGCGGCAGCGTGTGCCTCCATCAGCTCACCGCCTCTCCCACACCACCGGTCGAGGCGCTGCCTGCGGCAGCAGCCACGGGGGCCGGAGTGTCCCGGGCCTCGACGTGCTCGACGGGCTTGTCGGTCATCGCCCTGACTTGATCGATCAGCCCCTCCTGCAACCACTTCGACTGCTCCCCGGCGAGGGTCGAGATCAGGATCTCGTCGACACGGTAATGCTCGATTGCGTTCTGGACTGCGGCTCGCGGCGCCGGACTCATCGGCTGGCCGGTCGCATCGATGTCGGACCGGTACAGCTCGGCGAGGGTCCGGGCCAGGCGTGCGCAGACCTCCTCGCGAGTCAGCTTGCCGGAGGGTGGGCTGATGAACGTGTAGCGATGAGGATGCTCGGCGGCCTTCTGCTTCAGGTGCGAGACCAGGTCGGCCCCGGCGACGGTCTGGGTGGCGACCACCAGGGTGTGCGTGACGTCCCAGCGGACCGCGTCGTCCTCGATGCGGACGGGGATGTGAGTGACGGGAACGTCGAAGTGCTGCTTCGCCCACTCGACCAGGTCCTTGCGGGTGAGCCCGAAGCGAGTGTCGTACAGGCACGAGAGCAGGACCTCGCGGGGCGCGAAGGCGCGGACGGCGTCGTCGAGGGCAAGGGCGGGGTCGGGGTCCATCGACTGCGCCCACCGCCTCGATCCCGAAATCCGCCAGGACCGCCTGGGTCACCTCCACGCGGCTCCGCGCCGCTTCGCGCACCTCGTCGCGGTCGACGATCTGGCCGGCCATGGGCTGGTTCTGCGGGGCGGCGAGGGCAACCCCCTCGGCTCCCGCCTCGATCCGCTCGCGGATCGTCTCCAGCAGCTTGCGGCCGCCCGCGACCTCGTTCAGGAAGGCCAGCACCACTCCGCCGCCCTCTGCCGATTCAATGGCTTCGTTCATGGGCTGCGGGCCCCCGCAGTGCCGGCTACCGCGGGCTCGGCGGCGCCGACCTCCGCCTCGGCCGGTCCGATGATCGCGTGGCGGGCGCCCGGCACGCCGAACTCGTAGGGGCCCCCGACCACGCGGGGAATCTGATCGAAGTTGAAGATCGGCGGCGGCGAGGACACCAGCCACTCGATCGTCTTCGCCCGCCAGGGGTTGTCGCCGGCAAGCGGCCCCCACTTCCAGCTGACGATCATGTTGTAGAGGAAGATCAGCTGGGCGATGCCGAGCAGGAAGCCGAAGCAGGAGATCAGCAGGTTCCAGTCACCGAACTGGGCCGAGTAGTCCGCCACCCGGCGCGGCATCCCCTCCATCCCGATCCAGTGCATGGGCAGGAAGGTCCCGTACATGCCGACCAGGGTCAGCCAGAAGTGCGCCCGGCCGAGCTTCTCGTCGTACATGCGCCCGGTCATCTTCGGGAACCAGTGATAGATGCCGGCGAAGATCGTGAACACCGACCCGCCGAAGAGCACGAAGTGGATGTGGGCGACGATGAAGTAGGTGTCGGAGACGTGGATGTCGATCGGCACCATGCCCAGCATCACGCCGCTGATCCCCCCCATCGTGAAGGTGACGATGAAGGCCAGCGCGAACAGCATCGCGGTGGAGCGCAGGTGCAGCTTCGAGGCGAACAGCGTCCCCAGCCAGGAGAAGATCTTGATCCCGGTCGGGACCGCGATCAGCAGCGTGGTGATCATCATCGGGACGCGGAGCCAACTGAACATCCCGGAGACGAACATGTGGTGCGCCCAGACCGTGTAGCTGAGGACCACGATCCCGATCAGCGCCAGGGCCATCAGGCGGTAGCCGAAGATCGGTTTACGGGCGTTGGTGGAGATGACCTCCGAGACGATCCCGAACCCGGGCAGCATCATGATGTAGACGGCCGGGTGGGAGTAGAACCAGAAGATGTGCTGGTAGCTGAGCACGTCGCCGCCGTTCAGCTCCTGGAAGAAGTTGGTGTGCAGGGCGCGGTCGAAGAGGACGAGGAACTGCACCCCGGCGATGAACGGCGTCGCGGCGACGACCAGCAGCGAGGTCGACAGGTTCGCCCAGACCAGCAGCGGCATGCGCCAGAAGTTCATTCCCGGCGCCCGCATGGTGATGATCGTCACCAGGAAGTTGAGGGCCGTCGCCACCGACGACCAGCCCGCGAACTGCACGCCTAAGTTGAAGAACGACTGGCCCAGGGGTGCGCCGGTGGAAAGGGGCGCGTAGCCGGTCCACCCGGCGTCGAAGGCGCCGCCGGGCACCAGGAAGCTGGCCACGAACAGGAGGCCCGGCGAAAGGCAGCATCCAGAAGCTGAGCGCATTGAGTCGAGGGAACGCCATGTCCGGCGCCCCGATCATCAGCGGCAGCACGTAGTTGGCGATCCCCGCGAACACCGGGAATCACGAAGACGAAGATCATGATCGCGGCGTGGGTGGAGAAGAGCCCGTTGAAGGCGGCGGGCTCGACGATCTGGGTCCCGGGCTGCGCCAGCTCGGCGCGCATGAGCATCGCCAGCGCCCCGCCGAGGAAGAAGAAGATGAAGGTCGTGCAGATGTACTGGATCCCGATCACCTTGTGATCGGTGTTGAACTTGAAGTAGTCCCGCCACGAGTGGGCGCCGTGGTCCGCGTGCTCCAGCTCCGCCGGGTAGGTGGGGGCGCCGATCGCCCAGCGGAACCAGTAGTCGAACGCGCCGAGCCCCGCGAGGAAGCCGATCGGCGCGAAGATCGCCGGGACGACCACCTGCGGGTAGCCGGTCTGCTCGGTCTGGAAGGTGGGCAGCCCGGCCAGCGCGCGCAGCGCGACCACCAGCCCGAGGCCGAACGCCCCGCCGAGCACGAGGCCGAGTCCCTCCGCGCGCCATTCCGGGCTTCTTCAGCGCCGCTACCAACTGAGAGCTCCGCGTGAACCCTACCCATGGCTACGTCCCGCTCGCCGCGCCCGATTCGCCGGTGGACGGGGTCCCTGTGGCGTCGCCGCTCGGGCTGCCCGGCTGGGGCTCGACCGGCTTCTGTCGCGACAGCCACTGGTTGAACTCCCCCTCGGGCACCACCCGGACCAGTGCCCGCATGGTCGCGTGGCCAAACCCGCAGAGCTCGGTGCAGACCACGTTGTAGGTGCCGAGCCGGTTCGGGCGTCACCTCGACCGTGTTGTCGATGTCGTTGCCTCCCTCCCCCGCCGGCACCGCGTCGCGCTTGATCCGCCACTCCGGCACCCAGAACGAGTGGATCACGTCGAGCGCCGTCAGGCGGATGTCGAGCTGGCGCCCCTCGGGCACGACCAGGGTGTTCGAGCTCACCACCTTGCCGTTCGACTGGGGATAGTTGAAGGTCCATTTGAACTGCTGCGCGGTGATGTCGAGGCGGAGCGCATCCGACGCCTTGCTCTCGAGGTTCCCGAGCACGATCCAGCTGTAGATCGCTCCGAAGAGGACGATCACGGTCGGGATCACGGTCCACGTGATCTCGAGCTTCGCGTTCCCGTGGATGGGCTCGCCGTCGGACTCGTCGCCCGGCTTCGCCCGGTACTTCCAGATGGAGTAACCGAGCATCACCAGCACGATCGCGAACACGAAGCACGACAACACGATCATCACGTTGAGCAACGTGTCGATGTCGTCCGCCTCGGCCGAGGCCTGGGTGCCGTCCCACTGAATCTGCGTCATCGGCACCGCGGTGAGCAGGGTCAGCACCAGGATCGCGGCGATCAGCCTGACAAGCGTGGCGCGGGTCACCGGCGCGCATTCTATTCACTGCCTGGGCAGCTTCCCGAGCGTCTCGGGCTAGTCGCAACCGGCACTTGTCGAAGCGGGGTCCTCGGTGAATCGTCATGGCCGAGTTTCGATTCATATGGGATCGGAATTCGGCCATCGGCGAGAACGGGGGCGCGGGCGTTCAGTCGGCCGGAACCGGCGGCAGCTCGTCGAGCCTGCCCGCGGAGGCGGCCAGGACGCCGCGGGCAACCCCCTCCCAGCTCCACAGCTCCGATGCGGTCTCGATCAGGGCTCGCCGCGCCTGCTCGCGAGTGGCCCGATCCAGCCCCAGCCAGGCGTTGAGGCGCTCGGCGATCCCCTCCACGGCTCCCTCGTCGAGCGGGAACGAGAGCAGCTGGGCGACCCTCGGCGGCAGGGCGGTCGCCAGCGCTCGGCTGACCTCCGCAGCGCCCGAATGGGCCGCCGAGACAGGGAGCACGCCGGCCGCGGCGGCCTCCGCCGCAACCATGCCGAAGGCCTCGGGGAAGGTGCTCGGGAAGACCAGCGCGTCGGTGGCCGGGACCAGCCGCCCGACCTCGTCGTGCTCGAGCCGGCCTGCGAACGCAACGCTGGCGGCGGCCTCGCGTGCGGCCTCGGGGTAGCCGGCACCATGGTCGGCCAGGAACGCGCCCAGCATCCGGAGCGGCCTCTCCTCGCCTCCCTCCAGCCCACGACCCCTCGAGGCGATCTCGCGCGCCTGCTCGATGTCCCCGGCTGCCAGGGCACCCCACAGCCGCTCCAGCGCGGGGGCGTACTCCCCGAAGCCGACCAGCAGCAGGCGAGCGCCTGGATTCGCCCGGTGCACCAAGGGCCAGGCCGCGAGCAGCAGGTCGACTCCCTTGGAGACGATCATCTTCCCGACCATGACCACGCGCGGGCCGGCGGCGGCAGCGAGATGGCGCAGGGCGTCGGCGGCGGCCCGGGCGTCGCGGCCGAAGGTCCCCCCGCGCTCGTCGGCCCCGAGGGTTGCCGCCAGCTTGGCGATCCGCTCGCTGGGCGACTCCCCCGTCAGCGGCCGAAACAGCTCCGTGTCGACGCCGGGCGGGCCGAGGCGGGTCTTGGCGATCAGCCCGGGGTCCCCGATCGCCTCCCAAAGGCTCTCGGCGGTGTGGCGCGAACCGACCAGGACGCCGGCCGCCGCGTCCATGCCTTCGCGGGCGTACGGCAGGAAGCGCTCCGGCTCCGGCTTGACCGTGTACTCGAGCGCCGAGCCGTGGATCTTGGCCGCGAACCGGAGGCCCGCCCGAGCGAGGATCGCGGGCCCCATGACCAGGTGGTTGGCGAGCGCGGCGTCGGCGCCCCCGACGGCGTCGACGACGTCACGGACCGCGGCCACGTTCGCCTGGAGATAGCGGTCCAGCTCGTCGTCGGACAGCTCCGCAAACCTCTTCACCCGGAAGCCCTCGTAGCGGTCGGCCACGTACACCGGCAACAGGCCGCCGATCTCCGGCACGTAGGCGGTCACCGAGCCGGCCTGTGAGCCGGCGGATCGGGGCTCCACGTGCAGGTGGCCATCCGTCCAGCGACCCAGGGCATCGACCCAATCGAGCGACCCGGCCTCGCGGTCCTGGCACAACAGATGGACCTCGTGGCCGAGTCGAGCCAGCGCCCGCGCCAGGCTCGCGTTGTAGACGTTGCTGCCCGTCCCATGCAGCAGGTAGCCGTGGAAGATCAGGACGCGGATGTCGCCAGGCTAGTGGCCGGAGCGCCACCGAGGCTCAATCGAGCGTCGACTTTGTCGGTCTATGGCCGAGCTAACTCGACACTCGGCGACGGAGCATCGGTGTATGTTGCCGCTCATGAACCCGCGGCAGGTATACCGGCTGCGCGCGCCCGCCTCGGGGCGCGAGGCGATGGCGCCGGTCGAGCCCGGCGCCGTGTACGTGGATCGCGAGACCGGCGAGGAGCTGCGGCCGGTCACCCGGACGCTCCCGCTCGCCCCCTCGGACTCCGCGCTGCTGCGGGTCCCCGAGAACCTGAGGATCTGCCGGCGCTGCGACCAGCTGATCGGCCTCGACGTCAGCGACTGCCCGTACTGCGGCCTGCGCCAGCCCGCGCTCGACGGAGGCAGATGATCCGGGCCCTGGCAGCGTTTGCCGCCCTCGCGTTGGCGGTGGGCCTACCGGTGGCCGGATGCGGTGGGGACGACTCGCCCGCAGACACCGCCTCGGCGCCCGCCCCGACCACGACTCAGAGCACCACGACGACGACCACCAGCTCGTCGTCCACCACCACGACCCAGAGCACCACGACCTCGACCACCAGCGGTGGCGGCGGGGATGGCGGCACGGGCGGCACGGGTACCCCGAGCTCCGGCGAGGACAGCGCTCACCACGACACCCCGCCCCCGCCCGGCAGTCCGGCAGAGCAGGCCGAGCAGTTCTGCGAGCAGCACCCGGGCGCCTGCTGACATCGGCTCGCGCCGACCAGCGCGGCGCTGATCAGTCGCGGACGAAGTAGGCCCAGTAGAGGAGCCGAGCCGACGTGTAGTCGCACCCGTACCCGCGCGTCGAGCCAGTCTTCTGCTGGGGCCTGCTCTTGCGCGCGAACGCCTTGATGTCCTGGATGCTGTCGCTCCTCGGCGAGCAGAAGCGACGCGTACGGCTGCCTCGCCACCGGTTTCCTTTCCTGCTGATGCCGCTGCTGGCGAAGTTCGATGCCCAGGTGGGCACGGTGAGCGCAACTATGTGGCCCTTCCTGACCTTCAGCGGCCTGTCGAGCGTGAACAGCTGCTTGTGCCCCAGGTAGCCCGACAGCTTGGCCACGGGGCTCTGGCGCAGGAGCTTGTACTTGGACCTGGTCCCCTTCTTGTGCTTGATCACCGCGATCCGCGCCGTGGGCGTCTTGCCGTACTGGTCCGACTTGAACAGGGTGCCGAAGAAGTTTCGCTGCGACTTCTTGGGCCTCGACAGGTCGATCGCCCAGGCGACCAGCCTGCCGTTGCGGTGGACTTTCATCGGCTGCTTCCTGCCGCTGGCCACCAGGGGGAAGCCGGTGACGCTGCCGATGCCCTCACAGTTCTTCGGGCAGTCGGGACCCGGCGTGTGCTTCGTCTTGCCGAGCACCGTCGCCTGCTTTGCCCCCGCGGAGGAGACCGCGACCACGCCGACGAGCGCCACGCAAAGCGCCGCGAAGGCGAGGGCTCGGCGGGCGCGCCGCTGCGCCCCGGGTGTCGATTCGATCGTTCCGGTCATTTGCCTCGTCAACACCGCTTGCCACGGCCCCATGTGCCCCTGAACGTGGGCCGGCACTGCGGATGTGACCGCATAGATTAGGGTCCGCGGCCGATGACGGTAGCGCGAGACCCTGGCGAGGGGCCAACGGAGGGCGAGTTGAATCCGGTGGGGCCATTCGCCCGCGCCGGCCTGGAGTTGATCGATCTCGATGTCAGCGACGCCGAGATCGCGGTGATCGAGGCGGTCGACGGGCTGTATCGCCCATTGATCGAGGATTTGCTCCAGGCCGAGCTCGATGCGATCGACCCCGAGCCCGGCACCGACCTGTCCAGCGCACCCGCGCCCCCGGGATAGCGATGAACCTGCTCGACACCACCTTGCAGGAGCAGTCGGCAGCGGTGGCCAGTGGCACGGCCGACCCGGCCGCCTTGCTCGACGCCACCCTGGCGCGGATCGAGGAGCGCAACCCGATGGTCAACGCGATCGTCGAGACCTTTCCGGAGCAGTCGCGGCAGATGCTCGCCGAGGCGCAGGGCGGTCCGCTGTATGGCGTACCGGTGGCGATCAAGGATGAGTGGCCGCTGCCGTGGCGGGCCGAGCGCCTTGGGGCTGCGCAATACCTTGGCCCACCGCCCGGGCCGGGTGAATCCGGTCCCTATCGGGCGCTCCGGGACGCGGGGGCGGTGATCGTCGGGGTGGCGAACATGCACGAGTACGGCGCCGGAAGCACGGGACACATCTCCGCCTACGGCCCGGCGCGAAACCCGTGGGACACCGACCGCTGCCCGGGGGGCTCGTCCAGCGGGCCTGGCGCCGCCGTCGCCGCCCGGCTGGTAAGTGGCGCCGTGGGTGCCGATGGCATCGGCTCGATCCGCTATCCGGCCGCATACTGCGGCCTCACCGGGCTGAAGCCGACCTTCGGGCGAGCGGCGATGCAGGGCCACCACGTCCCCCAGACGACGACGATCGTCTCCGGGCCGCTGTGTCGCGACGCGGCCGACTGCCGCCTCTTGGGCGGCGTCCTGTTCAACCAGGCGTTGGTGGCGACCCAGCCGAATGGATTGCGAATCGGGATCGTTCCCGGCGAGCTGTGGGAGGACTGCGACCCGGAGGTGAACGCCGCGTGTCGCGAGGCGGTGGAGGCACTTCGCGAGGCGAGTGCCGGCACGATCGCCGAGGTCGACTTCGCGGGCCGGGAGCACGTGATGATGTCGTCGATCCTCCTGGGCTCGACCGAGGAGCTCGCCGACATGACTCCGGGGCGCATCGCCGGACTGGGCGAGGAGGTGAGCCTGATCGCCCGAGCGCTCCTGCGCTACCGGCTGCTCCTCCCGGCGACGGCGATCTCCAAGGCGTCGCGGGTCCGCACCCTGGTTCGGCGCTCACTCGCGAAGCTGTTCGAAGAGGTCGACGTGCTCGCCTGGCCCACCGTCCCGGCGCCGGCGCCGCCATTGGAGAACCCCACGGTCGAGCTCCCCTCCGGCGTCTACCCCGCGGACTACGCCAACCCGCGCCACTGCGGGATCGCCAACCTGGCCGGAATCCCTGCGATCAGCCTCCCGGTGGGCTTCAGCTCGACGGAGCTGCCGATCGGTTTGCAGCTGCTTGCCGCCTGGGGTCGCGACGAGCTTCTGCTCGACTGTGCGGAGGCGCTGGAGCAGGCCACCGGCCGCGCGTGGGTTGACGCTGCGCCGTCTCTCGCAGCCTGACCCCGGGCCGCCCGGGAATCACACGCTGTCCTTCGCCTTGCGGGACCGAGGAGCCCACCTGTCCCTAGCCTCCGGCGAGCCCGGGGGGAATAGGGACGCGCGGCGTCGCGGCGAGCGTGGCGGCGAGGAGCAGCGGTCCAAGCGCGGCGAGACGCTGGGGCGACGGAGTCGTCAGATCGGTCGAGGCCGACGCCATCTGCTCTCCCAGGTCGATCAACGCGGCCATCGCGCGGCAGACCGGTGCCTGCGGCGCCTGATCATCGACGGTGCAACCCAGCCTGGCAAGCGCGACCATCTCGTCGGCGGGCGCACCGACTATCAGGCGCCCCAGCCCCACGATGAGATAGGCAAAGACGCGATCCAGGATGAGGTCGGTGGCAATGTCCGGCGGTCCTGGCGCGGGGCCGGTGTCGATCGGCTTCTCGCCGGCGAGGAGCCGATCGAGTTGATCGCCCATCACGGTCGTGACCTGCTCCGCCGAGAGGCCAACCTGGAGCGCGCACCGGAGCGTAAGGATGGCGTTCATCACTGGCATCCCATAGGGAGCATCGCTAGCGAACAGGATCCGCCCGGGCGGCACGTATGCGAACAGGGTCACCAGATCGACCGGGTTCCACCACGAGGTGTCGATGAAGACGTTCGGATGATCCGCCAAGTGACCCCAGATCCAGCTCACGTCGGAGACGACCGCGTGGGCCAGGATGACCCGCGAGTCAGGGAACTCGGCCGCCAGGTCGAGGGAGTGTCTGCCGAGCGCGGGGATTCCCCGACCGGCGTGGATCAGCACCGGCAGCCTGCGTTCGTGGGCGAACGCAAAGATCTGGCGCACCGGAGCTGCGTCGAGCGCAAAGGCCTCCTCACGAGGGTGGAGCTTGATGCCGCGCGCCCCTCGCTCAACGCAACGCGAGGCTTCCCCGACCGGGTCCTCGTGGGGGTCGAGGCGGCAGAACGGGACCAACCTCCCTTCCGAGACCGCCGCCTCCGACACGACTCGGTCGTTGGCCTTCGGGTAACCGTCGGGCTCCCGCATTGGGAAGACCACGGCTCGGGCGTCGACGGTAGCGAGGAGCGCGAGCAGCTCCTCCGCCGTGCACCGCGCCCCATCGGGATCGTTGGAGCCGATGTGCGTATGTGCATCAAAGAAGGAGAGCCCGGGGAGCTCGGCAAGCAGCGGGTCGAGCCACTGCGTCACGAGCACCTTGCCCGGTTCGTCCACCTCGCGAGTCTATCCGCCGAGTTCAGAATCGCGGGGACCCTCGAACCACCCAGTCTGACTATCGCCGTACGCCATACCGCCTCGGCCGACGAGGGCGCCTCTATCCTCCGGCCGATGCTGGCGATCGAGACACAGGGCCTGGAGCGAACCTTCCCGGGTGACGTCCGCGCCGTTGACGGTGTCGATCTAGCGGTCGCTGAGGGAGACATCTACGCGTTCCTCGGCCCGAACGGTGCCGGCAAGACGACGACCGTACGCATGCTTACGACGCTGCTTCGCCCCACGGCGGGCACCGCGACCGTCGCGGGCCACGATGTGGTTTCCGAGGCCGCCGAGGTGCGGGGGGCGATCGGAGTCGCACTCCAGGAGGCCGCCCTCGACCCGCTGATGACCGGCCGCGAACTGATCCGCCTGCAGGCGACCCTGCACGGGCTTCCCCGCGACGAGGGGCGTCGCAGGGCCGAGGCCCTGCTCCAGCGCGTCGACCTGATGGATGCCGCCGACCGCCAGGTTGGGACCTATTCGGGGGGCATGCGCCGCCGACTGGATATGGCCTCGGCGCTCGTGCACGAGCCCCGGGTGCTGTTCCTGGACGAGCCGACCACCGGCCTCGACCCGGTGAGCCGCCGCGCGATCTGGCAGGAGGTCACGAAGCTGAACCGGGAGGGAACCACAGTCTTCCTCACGACTCAGTACCTGGAGGAGGCCGACCAGGTCGCCGACCGCGTGGGGATCATCGACTCCGGCCGCATCGTCGCCGAGGACACGCCCGGTCGCCTGAAGGCGCAGATCGGCCTCCCCCACCTGGAGATCCGGTTGATGGATGAGTCCGAGTCACAGGCCGAGCAGGTGGTGGCGCGGTTCGGCAAGCCGCTGCCCAGGAAGGACGGCGCCGTGCTGGTCGAGCTCAAGCGAGGGGCGGCCGAGATCGCACCCGTGGTCAGGGCGCTCGACCAGGCGGGACTGATGGTCGAGTCGCTCGATCTGGTCGAGCCGAGCCTCGATGACGTCTTCCTGGCGAAGACGGGCCACCACCTGGCGCCCGAAGAAAGCGCGGAGGCAGACGAACCCGAATGAGCTTGGCGGCCAATCTTCGCGTGATCGGCGCGCTCGGCGCTCGGGCAGTGAAGCAAACGTTTCGCCGTCCCCAGCTGATGGCGCCGATCATCATCTTCCCCTCCCTGCTGTTGGCGATCTTTGTGGGCGGCGCGGGTCGAGGCGTCGACCTGTCCGGCTTTCCCCACGTGAACGGCTTCCTCGACTTCGCGCTCGCCGGGGCGATGATCCAGTCGACGCTACTCGCCGGCAACAGCGGCGGGATCGCGCTGGCGGTCGATATCGAGATGGGATTCACCGACCGACTGTTGGCGGCACCGATTCCTCGCTACGCGATCGTGCTGGGGCGGTTGGCGGGGACCGCTGCCCTGGGCGCCATCTCGGCGATGTGGTTCATCGCCGTCGGGCTGATCTTCGGCGCCCAGATCGAGGAGGGGATACCGGGCGCGCTGCTGATGGTTCCCTTCGTGACGCTCTCGGCGATCGCCTTCGGCGGCATCGGCGCCGCCGTGGCCCTCCGTACGGGGAGGGCCTCGGTCGTCCAGGGCCTGTTCCCGCTCGTGTTCGTGATCCTGTTCCTCTCCTCGGCCTTCTTCCCCGCCAACCTGATGCTGGAGCCCGCGGCGACCGTGGCGGAGTACAACCCGCTGAGCTTCATCGTCGACGGGGTACGCGATCTAGTGATCTCGTCGCTCTCCCTCGAAGCGTTCGCGAAGGCACTCGGCTCGATCGCGTTGCTCTGCACGATCGGCTTCGCGCTAAGCGCCCTGGCGCTCAGGCGGCGCCTGAGCCTGGGAGGCTGAGTAGGTGCTCCCCGTGGCAAGCGGCGGTACCCGTGGGGGTGAGCCTGATGGCCTGGCACGCCAACCTGGAGACGATCGGGGCGCTGGTGCGCCGCGCCGCGAACGAGCTGCTGCGTGTTCCCGGGGCCGCCATCCCGGGGGTGCTCGCGCCGACCATCTTCTTCGTCGGCATCATCGCAGTGTTCGGTCGCCTGACGGAGCTGCCCGGCTTCACCACCGAGAGCTACCCGAGCTTCCTGATCCCGGTCAGCCTCCTGCAGGGGGCCGGGTTCACCGGCGCCGCCACGGGGGTCAACCTTGCCCGCGATATCGAGCAGGGCTGGTTCGACCGGCTCCTCGTCTCCCCCGCGCCGCGGCCGGTCCTGCTCGCCGGCTTGGTGATCTCCGCCAGCCTGCGGTCGCTGATCCCGGCTACGCTGCTGATCGTGGTCGGCCTGGCGCTCGGGGCGCACTGGCCCGGCATCGGCGGGCTCGCGATCGCGACGCTTATGGTCATGGGGATGGGCACCGTCGCCGCCCTGTGGGGGTGCGCGCTGGCGCTTAAGTTCAAGTCGCAGTCGGCGGCGCCCCTGATGCAAGCCGGGATGTTCGTTCTCGTTCTGACCACCACGTCGTACGCACCGCTGGCCCTACTCACCGGCTGGCTCCACACCGTCGCCAAGTACAACCCCGCGACCCAGATCATCGAGGCGGCGCGCCAGGGGTTCGTCGGCGCGGTCAGCTGGGGCGATACCTGGCCCGGCCTGCTGGCGCTTGCCGGCCTGCTCGCCGTGCTCACCGCGTTGGCCCTGCGCGGCATGCGCCGCACCGCCATTTGACGCGCGAGCTCCTAGCGCTCGCCGACGGTGTGCTCCGCGCGAGCTGGGCCCACGGCGAGCGGCGAGGCGTCCCCTACGCCTACACCCGCCCGAGCCCGGCCCGCTACCGCTGGCAGTGGTACTGGGACTCGTGCTTCGCGGCGATCGTCTGGCGGCGCTTCGACCCGGAGCGCCCGCGCGCCGAGCTCGAAACGCTGCTACGCGCCTGTCGCCCGGACGGGTTCGTCGGCCACGTCGTCTTCTGGGAGCGCCCGGTCACCTTCCGGCGCAGGCTCTACTACAACGTCGCCTCGCGCTCGGCGGCGATGACTGGGACGATCCAGCCGCCGCTGCTGGCCTGGGCGTGGCGGATCGCCGTCGGCGACCCCGCCGCCGAGCCGCGCATCGCCCGCCACCACGACTGGCTGAGCGCCAATCGGGACCTCGACGGCGACGGGCTCCTGTGGCTGGTCCAGCCCGACGAGTCGGGGCTCGACTCGTCGCCCAAGTTCGACCCGGTGTGGGGGCTTCGCGCGCACGCGAGGTGGGGCTTTCCCCTACTGGTCGCCCGCAACCGGCGGCTTGCGCTGGGACGCGCGGCGCGTCCGGGACGCAGGCGGACCCGTCCTCTGCGAGGTAGCCACCAACGTCCTTTGGGGACTCGCGCGCCTCGCGATGGGTCAACCTTCGATCACGCCTGCGCTGGTCGATCGGCTCTGGGACGAGCGCCGCGGATTGTTCCTGGACGAGGCACAACCGAGCGGCCTGCGGCCTGCCGTCGAGACCTGGGCGGCCCTGGCTCCGCTCGCCCTCCCCGATCTGCCCGAGGCGATCGGCCGGCGCCTGGTCGAGGAGCACCTGCTGGACCCGAAGCGCTTCTGGCTGCCGATTCCGCCGTGCTCGGTCTCCGCCGCCGAGCCGAGCTTCGAGCCGGGGCGCGGCCGCGGCTGGAAACGCCGCTACTGGCGCGGCCCCACCTGGATCAACGCCGCCTGGCTGTTGTGGACGGGCATGATGCGTCTGGGCTACGGGGCCGAGGCCGAGGACATGGCGCACCGGCTGGGCCAAGCCGTGCTCCGCGAGGGCCTCCGCGAGTACTACGACCCTCGCACCGGCGCCGGCCTCGGGGCGACCGACTTCGCCTGGACCAGCCTGATCGTGGAGATGGCCGACCCGGCCCCGTCCGCCGCCCGGAGCTACCTGTAGCGCCCCCGCATCCCGCGCCGGACGTACCCCCACGCCCGCTCCACGCGATGCGCCGCCCCGCTCCCTGCTGGCCGCCCGCTCTCTCGACGATGGCCGAATTTCGATTCACATGGGATCGCAATTCGGCCATCGATGGGCTAGGCGGCGGGCGGGCGCGATTCCGTTCGACCCGCGAGGAGTTTGCGCACCACATCCGTCACGTGCCCGGGCTCCTTCGTGACCTCATCCCACGTGAAGCGGACCACCCGCCAGCCGGCGAGGCTCAGGAGCTGGTCCCGCCGCCGGTCGCGTTGGAAGGCCTGGCGTGTGCCGTGCGTGCCGAAGCCGTCGGTCTCGACGATCACTCGTTCCTTGAACCACACGAAATCGACCTGGATCTCCTCGCCCGCCACCGCAATCCACTCGTTCACCGCGGGTCGTGGCAGCCCAGCTTGCTCGCAGAGCTGCCGGAAGCGCGCCTCCAGCTCGGTGCGGGGGATGTTCTCTCCCACCTGCCCCGTTTCCACGACCGCGCGCAGGCGCCGAACGCCGGGGTGTCCCGCCGTGCGAGCGAGAAGCTCGCGAACGGCATCCATGTCCAGCACGCCCAGCACCTCGGCTTGGTCGCAGGCTCGCTCGAGTGACTCGCCGATGCACGACGCCTGCCAGATCGAGCAGCGTTCGCGCAATCGACGTGCACGGGATCCCGTCGACCGACGCACGATCCCACAGGGTCAGGCACGTAGAGCGATGGACCCGGATGCCCGGCCTCGAGAGCGCCGACCCGACGCGGGACGGTCACGTCGATTGCCGCACGAGAGGTCGAGAGCAGCCGATGAAGCGCAGCAGCCGAGACGTGCGACAGACAGCGCGCCTTACCCGCATGCCAGTACCGCTGCCATCCAGCGGCCCTCGACGCAAGCATCGGGCCGGCCAAGCGCATAGACGCCCTGGTGCATCCGGTGCAGCCGTCCGCGGGCAAGCCTCCGCTCGCACCCCGGAGGCACTCAGTCCCGAGCGACGGAGCTGATGCCAGGTCGAGCACCCCGTGCTGGACGCTCCGCCAGTGCAAGTGAAGGCGCTCGCGCTCAGTCGGTCGCCGCAGTCAGTCGAATCGCCTCGTCGCATGGCCGAATTTCGATGCACTATGGAATCGAAATTCGGCCATCGCGGGGCATGCGGGGACGTTGGCGTGGCGAGCGTGCCGTAGGGCGCGCAACGTGAGCGAGAACCGAGCGCTCCCTGTAACGAGAACCGAGCGCTACTTGTAGCGGTAGGTGATCCGGCCGCGGTCGAGGTCGTACGGCGAGAGCTCGATCTTCACCCGGTCGCCGGGGAGGATGCGGATGTAGTGGCGCCGCATCTTGCCCGAGATGTGCCCGAGAACCTCGTGGTCGTTGTCGAGCTTGACCTTGAACATGGTGTTGGGCAGGGCCTCCGTGACCTCGCCCTCCATCTCGATCTTCTCTTCCTTACCCATGCGCGCCGAAGAGCGTAGCGGACCGCACTAACGCCCCTCGAAGGTGGCCTTGCCCGGCCCCTCGGTCAGAAACGACTGAACGGCGCGCTTCAGGTCCTCGGTCTCGAACAGGGCCGGGACGACCTCGGGCACCGCCCGGTCCGCCTCGTCCACGCCGCCCTCCAGGTAGGCGCGGACGATCCGCTTCGTCGCCGCGTGCGCCTTGGTGGGTCCGGTCGCCAGCCGTTGCGCGAATCGCAGCCCCTTCTCGAGCAGCTCCTCATCGGGCAGCACTCGGTTGACGACGTTCCAGCGCTCGAGCGTCGCGGCCTCGTACAGGCCCTGCGACATCACGAACTCGCGCGCCCGCGCAGGCCCGGCCCGCTCGGCCATCCGCTGAGTGCCGCCCGCACCGGGGGTCAGCCCGACCACCGCCTCGACCAGCCCGAAGCGCGCCGACTGCGACGCCCAGTCATGTCGCAGCCGAGCGCGACCTCCAGGCCCGCCGTGAGGCAGAGGCCATGGACGAGGGCGAGGGTGGGGATCGGCAGCGCCTCGAGCCGGCGCACCGCCCCGAGCAAGGGCTCGAAGGTCAGGTCCGCACGATCGCCGCCCGCATCGACGATCTGCTGAAACACGTTGACGTCCGCTCCCCCGGTGAACACCTCGCCTTCGGCGCGCCAGACGAG
>CAWISJ010000003.1:0-1208932 GCA_963838745.1 uncultured Actinomycetes bacterium | reverse complement strand
GCAAGTGATTTCGCAAGCGGCAGGTCAGCAGGCCGGCGCCAGGGCCGCGCGATGGATGACCGCGACCGTGAGCCGCTCGCCGCATCGGGACAGGCGCGGAGCCGTGCCCAGGAGCGATGCTCGTGACCCGCAGAGCATCGGTACTCGCGCTCGAACCCGACCAGCCGCCGCATCTCGCGCCGACGCGACTCGGACGGCATCCGCCCCGTCGATGTCGTTCGTGCTCTCATGCGACCAGTTTCGCGCCCGCCGTCGCCCGCGCCTATGGACCCGTGTCCAAACTTGACGGGGCCCGCTTGTACGCGAGGTCGATGTACCGCCGCGGTAGCTGCCCGCTAACCTCGCCGCGTGAGCCCCGCTAGCGCCGAGCAGGCCGCCGCGACCAAGGCCGGCCGGCCGGAGGCGCTACGACGGCCGGCCCCTGGTCCGCTGTGGCCCTGGGTGAAGCGGGTGAGCTGGCTCGAGCTGGCGATCTTCGCCGTGCTGATCTTCTTCTGGCTCCTACCCGGCTTCGATCACGAGACGTTCATCTTCGGCCTCACGCATGGGATCGGCTACATCGTGCTCTGCATCCTGATCTGGATCGCGATCCTGCGGCACGAGGCTCCCTACACCCTGCTCGCCGCCACCCTGACCCCAGTCGGCCCCCTGGGCAGCGTGATCGCGATCGAGGTGATCGAGCGCAAGCGCCGCGCCTAGCTGCCGCCGGCGCTAGGCGATTGATGCGGCTGGGTAGGGGCGCAGGGCGCGAAAAGCGAGCCTGCCGAGGACGCAGCCCGATCGGCGAGCGAGCGTGTCGAGCCTACGTGAGCGAGACGATCGGGCGAGGACAAAGGCAGCGACGGTTTGCAGCGTCCTGAGACATGGCGGGGCGGGGCTGTGGGAGGCAGGGGGTCCACACAGCCCGCGCCCACGCCTGCGCGTCGGTAGCCAGGGAGGGATGCCGACGCGATCGCCCCCGGAGGCGGGACTGGCCGGGGACGAGCTCTACAAATGTTGCCTGCTCTATAAGAATGACTGATTCGTGGGTCAATGTGCATTTTGATGCATCCGGGCGACGAAAGTCAATAGAAAAAATGACGAGTTTGCAGGTAGACCACGCACGGATTCCCCGCTGAGACGCTCAGCGAAGGTCGCGCAATACGCGTTGCAGGATGCCGCCGTTGCGGTAATAGCCGACTTCGTTCGGCGTGTCGAGCCGCACGCGGGCCTCGAACTCCACCGGATCCGCGCCGCTCCGCGCGGCCTTGACACGCACCTTGCGCGCCTCCGCGCCCTCGGCGGCGAGCGCCTCTTCGAGGCCGTCGATGTCGATCACCTCCTCCCCGGTGAGGCCCAGCGACTCGGCGCCCTCCGAGTCCGGGAACTGAAGCGGAAGGACTCCCATCCCGATCAGGTTCGAGCGGTGGATGCGCTCATAGCTCTCCGCGATCACCGCCCGAACGCCCAGCAGAGCGGTGCCCTTCGCCGCCCAGTCGCGCGACGAGCCGGATCCGTACTCCTTGCCCGCCAGCACCACCAGCTGCACGCCCTCGTCGGCGTAGCGCATCGCCGCCTCGTAGATCGTCGTCTCCTCGCCATCCGGGAAGTGCCGGGTGAAGCCCCCCTCGCGCTCGACCAGCCGGTTGCGCAGCCGCACGTTGGCGAAGGTGCCGCGGATCATCACCTCGTGGTTGCCGCGGCGCGAGCCGTAGGAGTTGAAGTCGCGCACCTCCGTGCCCTGGTCGAGCAGCCACCTGCCGGCCGGGCTGTCCTTCTTGATCGCCCCCGCCGGCGAGATGTGGTCGGTGGTCACGCTGTCCCCGAGCACGGCGAGGACCCGGGTGCCCTGATCGGCTCGGGTGGCTGCGGCTCGGGGCCGATGCCCTCGAAGAACGGCGGCCTGCGGATGTAGGTCGAGTCCGTCCACTCGTACCGGTCCCCCTTGGGGATCTCGAGCGAGCGCCAGCGATCGTCGCCGGTGAACACGTCGGCGTAGTTCTTCGGGTGAACATGTCGGAGCGGATGGCGCTCTCCAGCGTCCGCTTGATCTCCTCGGTCTGTGGCCAGAGGTCGCGCAGGTAGACCGGCTCGCCGTCGGAGCCCTCGCCGAGCGGCTCGGTGAGGAGGTCGACGTCCATCCGGCCCGCCAGCGCGTAGGCGACGCAAAGCGGTGGCGAGGCGAGGTAGTTGGCCCTCACGTCCGGGTTGATTCGAGCCTCGAAGTTGCGGTTGCCCGACAGCACCGCGCAAACAACCAGGCCCTTGTCCTCTACCGCGGCCGAGATCTCGGCGGGCAGCGGGCCCGAGTTGCCGATGCAGGTCGTGCAGCCATAGCCGACCAAGTTGAACTTGAGCTGGTCGAGATACTCGGTCAGCCCCGCTCGCTCCAGATAGTCGGTGACAACCGTGGAACCCGGCGCCAGCGATGTCTTCACCCACGGCTTGACGTCGAGGCCGCGCTCCACCGCGTTGCGCGCCAAAAGGCCGGCGGCAAGCATCACCGAGGGGTTGGAGGTGTTGGTGCAACTCGTGATCGCGGCGATCACGACCCGGCCATGATCGAGCTCGACCTCGGTTCCGTCCTCGAGCGTGACCGCCACCGGGTCGGCCTTCAGCTCCGCGGTCGCCGCTCCGGCCGTCGCCCCGCGGGGCTTTCCCCGCTCGTCGTTGTGGTCCTCGCCTGGCGGATCGGAGGCGGGGAAGGAACCCGCGACGGCCGCGTCATAGTGGTTCCCCAGCACCTCCGCGGCGTCGGGGCTGAACTCGCGCATCGACTCGATGAACGCCGCCTTCGCCTCGGCGAGCGCGATCCGGTCCTGCGGGCGCTTCGGGCCCGCGATGCTCGGCTCGACCTCGCCGAGGTCGAGCTCGAGCGTCTCGGAGAAGGTCGGCTCCTCCGAGCCCTCGGTGTGAAAGAGGCCCTGCTGGCGGGCGTAGGCGTCGACCAGCTCGATCAGCTCGGTGGGCCGCCCCGTGAACTCGAGGTAACGCAGCGTCTCGGAGTCGACCGGGAAGATCGCGCAGGTCGAGCCGAACTCCGGCGACATGTTGCCGATCGTCGCCCGGTCGGCGAGCCCGAGCGTGTGCAGCCCCGGCCCGAAGAACTCGACGAACTTGCCCACCACGCCTCGCTCCCGGAGCATCTCGGTCACGGTCAGCACCAGGTCGGTGGCGGTCGCGCCCTCGGACAGCTCCCCGCCGAGCTTGAAGCCGACGACCTGCGGGAGCAGCATCGAGATCGGCTGGCCGAGCATCGCCGCCTCGGCCTCGATTCCGCCCACGCCCCAGCCCAGCACGCCAAGCCCGTTGATCATCGTCGTGTGGGAGTCGGTGCCGACCAGCGTGTCGGGATAGGCACGCCCATCCTGCGACGAAGACCACCTGACCGAGATATTCCAGGTTCACCTGGTGGCAGATCCCGGTGGCCGGCGGAACCACGCGCAGGTTGTCGAACGCCTGCTGCCCCCAGCGCAGGAACGCGTATCGCTCGCCGTTGCGCTGGTAGTCGCGGTCGGCGTTGATGTCGAAGGCGCGCGCGTTTCCGAAGGCGTCGACCTGGACCGAGTGGTCGATGATCAGGTCGACCGGGACCAGCGGGTCGATCCTCTGCGCATCGCCGCCCAGCTCCTCCATCGCGTCGCGCATCGCCGCCAGATCCACCAGCGCCGGCACGCCGGTGAAGTCCTGCATCAGCACCCGGGCCGGCTGGAATGGGATCTCGGTGCTGGGCTCGGCGTTCGCATCCCAGGTGGCGATCGCCTCGATGTTGCCGCGGGTCACCGATTCCCCGTCCTCGAGACGCAGCGCGTTCTCGAGCAGCACCTTCAGCGAGTAGGGAAGTCGAGCGACGTCGTAGGTGGCCTGGAGCGCGTCGAGCCTGAAGATCTCATATTCCCGACCCGACACCTCGAGGGTGTCGCGCGCGCCGAAGCTGTCGTTGCTCACGCTGTCACCTCTGGGCTATCGCTTGCTTCGCCTGGCCCTCCGCTACCTCGTTCCGCGCGCCTTCCTTGCGGTGCCCGCCCGTGATCGCGCGCATCGCGAGCCGCGGGCTTGCGAGCCCGATGTGGGCGAGCGCCCGCTGGCGCAGCGGGGCCACCGCGACCTCGAACTTGTCGCGCTCGATCGCCCTCACCACCGCCCGCGCGACCTGCTGGGGGTCGAGGTGCCCAGCCCGGGCGGGGGCTTGGCCCCGAGTCGGCGAACATGCCGGCCTCGCGGATGAACCCCGGGACGACGAGCGAGACGCCGACCCCAGTGCCCGCCAGGTCGGCGCGCAGGCTGAGAGCGCGAAGCCGCGCAGCCCGAACTTGGTCCCGCAATAGAGCGCCGTGCGGGGGCTGGGAGCCTTACCGGCCAGCGAGGAGACGAACACGAGGTGCCCGTCGCCGCGCTCCCTCATCCCCGGCGCCAGCTCGCGGGCGAGCATGATCGGCGCCTCGAGGTTGACCCGCAGCGCCCGCTTGACCTCATCGGGCGAGAAGCTCTCGATCACTCCGGGGCGGGCAGGGCGGCGTTCGCCACCAGGCAGTCGACCTCGCCGGCATCCGCGGCCAGCCGCTCCGCGGCGCCATCTTCGGCGAGGTCGGCGGGGGCGATCGATGCTCGCCCGGCAGCGACTCCGCCAGCTCGCGCAGCGCCTCTGGCTTGCGGGCGCTGAGCACCAGCGTGACGCCTCGCTCGGCCAGGGCGCGGGCGATCGCCTGCCCGAGGCCGCCGGTGGCCCCGGTGAGGAGCGCCCTCTTGCCGGCGAGCTCCACGTGAGGAAGCTAACGGATACGCTCCGCCAGTGAAGCTGTACGTCTGCTGGGGCACCTTCCAGACGATCCGCCCGGGTGGCCACCCTGCCACAACGCCTATCAGGCGCTGAGGATGGCCGGCCACGACCCGGAGGTGGTCAAGGTCCGCGGGCTCGGCATCGGACCGCGCTTCATGCACCTGATGACGCAGGGGCGCAAGGAGGTCGAGGAGCTGACGGGGCAGCGCGCGGTGCCGGTGCTGGTCACCGACGGCGGTGAGGTGATCACCGACTCGCACCGGATCGTGGACTGGGCCGAGCGCAACCCCGCGCCGTGAGATCTGCCGGCCGATCGCCCGGCCGCCGCGCACAAGTGCTGATCCGCACACGTACGTGAGCAGGTCTTTGCAGGTATCTGACGAATCCTGTAGGGTGCCGCGCGATCGATAGCCGGTAATGCCGAGTCCCTGCCCGACCGTCGGGCGGGGAGCGGGGAAACCAACGTATTGGGGCGAACCCACCTCGGTGGGGGCGCAGGCTCCTTTAGCGCCAGCCCGACAGCTAACCCCGTAGGCCGACGAAGGAGACTGGTCCTTGCCTACCCTCGACAAAGCTCGCTCCCACACGAAGCTCAAGGTGACGCTCGCCCTCGCGGCGGCGGCGCTCGCGACGCTCCCGGTCGCTCTCGCGCAGGCGGGCGATGGCGGCACTGGCACCTCGAACTCGCACAGGCGCGGCCGGCAAGGCCAGGCTCGTCCACGGCAAGGCGATCCCGCCGTCGAACGCCCCCGCGCGCGTGGTCGGCGTGATCCGTGCCGCGAACAGGATCGCCAAGGGCAAGGACTACTGCTATGGCGGCGGCCACGCCAGGTTCAAGTCGAAGTGCTACGACTGCTCGGGCTCGGTCAGCTACGCCCTACGCGGCGGCCGCTTCGTCCGCCGCCCGATGGCCTCCGGCGATCTGATGCATTGGGGCCGCGGGCACAAGGGCAAGTGGATCACGGTCTACTCGAACCCGGGCCATGCCTACATGATGGTCGCTGGGCTGCGATTCGACACCTCGATGACCGCGGGCAAGGGCCCCGGCTGGAGCAAGCACAAGCGCTCGAGCTCCGGCTACCGCAAGCGTCACAAGGGCCGCTACTAACGCGGCACGCCAATAGAGCCGCCCTCCACTACCCTCAGGCGGCTCGATTTCGGGATAAGCGCGAAAGCCCCGGCCTGTGGCCGGGGCTTTCGGCTGGCTGGCCCCTTCGGCCAAGCGGCGGCTGGGAATTTTCCACCCGCGGGCTACATCCCGTGGGTCTTGCTATAGCTTCTCGCGAGGGGCGCGATTCCTGCCGCGTCTCGTTCAAGTGGAGGACACCGCAGCCATCACCGTTGACGACCGGGGGAGTGGGCAGCCCGCCGAGGCGTCCGAACGAGCCATCCGACACAGGCTCCGCCGAGCCGCCGGACGTCCGCCTCTCGGGCCTGCGCAAGACGCTACGGCGAGGTGGTGGCGGTGGCCGGAATCGACCTCGAGATCGCCCGCGGCGAGTTCTTCACCCTGCTCGGGCCGTCCGGCTCCGGCAAGACGACCACCCTGCGCATGATCGCCGGCTTCGAGAAGCCCGACGCCGGAGTGGTCGAGCTCGCCGGGCGAAACGTCGTCGGCCTGCCCCCGTACGACCGCGAGGTCAACACCGTGTTCCAGGACTACGCGCTGTTCCCGCACATGACCGTGGCCGAGAACGTGGAGTACGGGATGCGGGTCCGCAAGGTACCTCGGCTCGGAGCGCGCCAAGCCGCGCCACCGAGGCGCTGGAGATGGTCCGGCTCTCCGGCTTCGAGTCACGCAAGCCGAGCGAGCTGTCGGGCGGCCAGCGACAGCGCGTCGCGCTTGCGCGGGCGATCGTCAACCGCCCCCGGGTGCTGCTGCTCGACGAGCCGCTGGGAGCGCTCGACCTGAAGCTGCGCGAGCAGATGCAGGTGGAGCTGAAGGGGATCCAGGAGCGAGGTCCGGATCACCTTCATCTACGTCACCCACGACCAGGACGAGGCCTTGACGATGAGCGACCGGATCGCGGTCTTCAACGAGGGGCGCGTGGAGCAGGTGGGCGCGCCGGCCGAGATCTACGAGCGGCCGGCAACCCGGTTCGTGACCGGCTTCGTCGGGGTCTCCAACCTGCTCGAGCGTGACGGCAGGCGGTTCACGGTCAGGCCCGAGAAGATCAGGCTGCTCGAGCCGACCGACGACAGGGGACGGGACTGCACACCGAGCGCGGCGTGATCCGGGACGTCGCCTACGCGGGGATGGTCACCCGGTACCTGGTCCAGCTTGATGAGGGCGGGGAGCTTCAGGTCGTCCGCCAGAACCTCGAGACCTCCTCGGCGGAGGCGCTCGAGCAGCGCGGACGGCAGGTGACGGTCGGATGGCGACCCGAACAGGCGGTGGCTGTCCAGGAAGAGACACGATTGGAGGACACTCGATGAGACGGAGACTGAACGGCCAGCCAGCGAGGACCGCCTGGCTGATCGCCGCCGCCTTGATCATGGCCATGGTCGGGATCGGCTGCGGCGACGACGACGGTGGTGGTGGTGGCGAGGAGCTGCAGAGCGTCGGCGAGGGCGAGGGCAAGCTGGGCCTGCTCGCCTGGGTGGGCTACGTCGAGGATGGCTCGACGGATCCCAAGGTCGACTGGGTGTCCGACTTCGAGAAGCAAACCGGCTGCCAGACCAGCGTCAAGGTCTTCAACACCTCGGACGAGGCCGTGCAGCTGATGCGGACCGGCCAGTACGACGGCGTCTCCGCCTCGGGCAACGCGTCGGCGCGCCTGGTTGACGGCGGCGACGTCGACCCGGTCAACGTCGATCTGGTCCCGAACTACGAGACGGTGTTCTATGACCTCAAGGATCAGCCCTACAACACCTTCGACGGCGACCCACTACGGGATCCCGCACGGGCGTGGGGCCAACCTGTTGGTCTGGAACACGGACGCCGTCAAGCCGGGGCCGAAGTCCTGGGACGTCATCCTCGATCCCAACAAGGCGGCCCAGTACAAGGGCAAGATCAGCGTCTACGACGACCCGATCTACATCGCCGACGCCGCGGTGTACCTGAAGGCGCACCAGCCCGACCTCGGGATCGAGAACCCGTACGAGCTGAATCAGGAGCAGTTCGACGCCGCGGTCAACCTGCTCAAGGAGCAGCACCCGAACGTCGGCGAGTATTGGTCCAACGCGCTGAAGCAGATCACGTCCTACACGAACGGCGACATCGTTGTGGGCGCCTCGTGGCAGTACCAGTACTTCGCGTTGCTGGCCGACAACCAGCCGGTTGCCGCCAGCCCTGCCTCACAGGGGTTCGTCCCCGATGAGGGCGCGACCGGGTGGTCCGACACCTGGATGATCAGCTCGCAGGCCGAGCACCCGAACTGCATGTACAAGTGGATGGACCACGTGATCTCACCCGACGTCAACGCGGAGATCGCGCAGTGGTTCGGCGAGGCTCCCGCGCAGAGCAAGTCGTGCGAGACCTCGACGCTCACCGCCGCCGCGAAGAACATCGGGTTGGCGCCAGACCCGAACTTCTGCAAGAAGTACCACGCGGAAGACCCCGCGTTCTGGGAGCGCGTCTACTACTGGAACACGCCGGTGAGCGATTGCGCGACGATCGACCAGAAGGCGCATTCGGACCAGGCCGGAAGCGGTGACGACTGCAAGGACTACAACGATTGGCTCCAGGCATGGACCGAGATCAAGGGGTGATCGCACGAATCCAGTTGACGCAGTTCAGCCGTGGAAGCTGCTGACGCCGTAGCGTCAGAGCCCAGGAGGTCGGTGGGCCGCAGGCTCGCCGACCTCTTCCACGGCCGCCCTCGCCTGCAGGTCGGCAGCCTGCTCGCCGGCCCGGTCGGCTGGCTGGTGATCCTGTACATCGGGTCACTGGCCGTGATGCTCGTCGCCGCGTTCTGGAGCGTCGACGCGCTCAGCGGCGAGATCTCCCGCACCTTCAGCACTCGACAACTTCCAGACGCTGATCGACGATTCCGTCTACCGGGACGTCGCTCAGCGGACGGTCCTGATCGCGGCTCTCGTCACCCTCACCGACGCTCTGCTCGCCTTTCCGATCGCCTTCTACATGGCAAAGGTCGCCAGCCCGCGGATGAAGGGGGTGCTGGTGGTGGCGATCCTGATGCCGCTCTGGTCGTTCTACCTGGTCAAGGTCTATGCCTGGCAGACCATGCTCTCGGCCGGAGGGGTGATCAATTGGGCACTCGACCCGATCGGGCTCAGCGGTCCCGGATATGGGTCCACCGCCGTCTGGCTGGTGGAGAGCTACCTCTGGCTCCCGTTCATGATCCTGCCCATCTACGCCGGCCTGGAGCGGATCCCCGACTCGCTGCTCTCGGCCTCCGAGGACCTTGGCGCCAGCCCTGGCACGACATTCCGGAGGGTCGTGCTGCCGCTCGTCTTCCCGGCCGTCGTTGCCGGCTCGATCTTCACCTTCTCGCTCACCCTGGGCGACTACATCACGCCGTCGCTGGTCTCCCCGGACACCCAGTTCATCGGCAACGTGGTCTACAACAACATCGTCAACAACCTGCCCCTGGCCTCCGCCTTCGCGACCGTGCCGATCCTGGTCATGGTCGCCTACCTGTTGATCGCGCGCAGGCTCGGGGCCTTCGAGCATTTGTGAGATGAGGTGCTTTAGCACCGAAACTGGCTGGTCAGGCGGCGAAGCCGCCGCAAGTGGCTAGATGCGGCTGTCAAGGCGATCACAGAGCATGCTCGGGGTCGGCGTCGGCGTCACGCTGGCCTTCATCTACATCCCCCTGATCGTGATCGCGATCTACGCGTTCAACGGCGGGACGACTCTCAAGTGGCCGCTCGAAAGCGTCACCACAGAGTGGTTCGGGAGGGCGATCGAGAACCAGGCGGCCCGCGACGCGCTCTGGACCTCGGCGAGGGTGGGGGCGGCGGCCACCGGAATCGCGCTCGTGCTCGGCACCCTGGCCTCATTCGCGGTCGCGCGCCATCGCTTCTTCGGCCGCGAGACGATCTCATTCCTGGTCGTGTTGCCGCTCGCCCTTCCCGGGATCGTGACCGGGGTCGCGCTCAGCAACACCTTCACCCAGGTCTTCGGCATCGACCTGAGCCTGTTCACCGTCATCGTCGCCCACGCGACGTTCTGCATCGTCGTCGTCTACAACAACGTGATCGCGCGACTGCGCCGGGTCTCCGGAAACCTCGAGGAAGCCTCCGCCGACCTCGGAGCGCACACCTGGCAGACGTTTCGGCACATCACGCTCCCGAGCATGCAGACAGCGCTCGTTGCGGGCGGGCTGCTCGCGTTCGCCCTCTCCTTCGACGAGATCATCGTCACCACGTTCACGATCGGAGCGGGCGAGCAGACACTCCCGATCTGGATCTACAGCAACCTGTTCCGCGGCCAGCAGTTCCAGATCACCAACGTCGTCGCGGTGATGGCGGTGGTGATCTCGATCATCCCGGTGTACCTGGCGCATAGGCTGACCCGCGAAGAAGGTGGCGCTGGGGCGCGTGGCGGGCCACTGCTCGCCGATACGACCGCCGAGCCTTGACGATCAGCCATCGAGTGTGTGCTTCGGCCGCGACGCGGTCCCCAGGCCCACATTCATGGAAACGGGTCCGCCGCGCTAACGGAGCACCCGCGCGTGCTCCGGGTGCCATCCGAGCCTGACGCGCTCGCCGATCTCCCAACGGTCCTCGGCCAGCGAGCGGGCGGTGTTCTGCTCCAGCGCGACAACGCGCAGGTCCGGTGCCAACTGGACGATCACCTGGGTCGTCGTGCCGAGGTAGATCCGCTCCACGATCTCGCCCTCCACCGAGACCATGCCCTCCTCGAGGTCGTCCAGGAAGATCTTCTCCGGGCGCACCGAGCAGTAAACCGACGCGCCCTCCTCGCAGCCATCGGGGAGAGTCGAGGGGAACAGCTGGCCGGTCTGCAGGCGCACGCCCTCGCCCTCCACTGTGGCCGGAAGCAGGTTGGAGACGCCGATGAACCCGGCGACGAACGTCTTCTGTGGACTCTCGTAGATCTCCTCGGGCGGGCCGAACTGCTGCACCGCGCCCTCGTCCATGACCGCGATCCGGTCGGACATCGCCAGCGCCTCCTCCTGGTCATGGGTGACGTAGAGGAAGGTGATCCCGACTTCGCGCTGGATCTCCTTCAGCTCGACCTGCATCTGCTTGCGCAGCTTCAGGTCGAGCGCGCCGAGCGGCTCGTCCAGCAGCAGGACCGCGGGGCGGTTGACGAGCGCACGGGCGAGCGCCACGCGCTGCATCTGCCCGCCCGAGAGCTGGCGCGGCTTGGCGCTCTCCCGGCCGGTGAGCTGGACGAGCTCGAGCGCCTCCGCCACGCGGCTGCGGATTTCGTCCGCGGGCACTCTGCGTCGCTTCAGGCCGAAGGCAATGTTTCCCTCAACGTCGAGGTGCTCGAACAGGGCATAGCTCTGGAACACCGTGTTGACGTTCCGCGAGTATGGGGGGACGTCGTCGACCGGCTCGCCCTCCAGGTACACGCTCCCCTCGGTCGGCTGCTCGAAGCCGGCAACCATGCGGAGCGTCGTCGTCTTCCCGCACCCGGAGGGCCCGAGCAGCGAGAAGAATTCGCCGCGCTGGATCGACAGGGTGAGCTCGTTGACCGCGACGGTGGAGCCGAAGCGTTTGGTCACGCCTTCGAAGCGGATCGCCTCCTGGCCGGCGCCGTCGCCGCCGCCCGTGCCGAGAGCGGTCGTGTCGCTTTTCGCGGTCATGCGGCCTCCCTTCCAATCAAGACATTCTCTTCCTCATGGCGCCCCAGCAGGCGGGGCAGAGCGACGGCCAAGGCAACGATCACGAACGAGATCACCAGCATCAAGGTCCCGATCGCGTTGATCGTGGGCCTGACGCCGAAGCGGATCGAGGAATAGATCTGGACCGGCAGCGGTGTCGGGGACTCGCCTGTGGTGAAGAACGCAATCACGAAGTCGTCGAAGCTGAGCGCGAAGATCAACAGCGCCGAGGCGATGATCGCCGGCCACAGCGCCGGAAGCACGACCAATCGGACCGTCTGCAGGCGGGTGGCGCCGAGATCCAGCGCCGCCTCCTCCACCTCGCGGTTCAACGCCGACAGCCGCGCGCGCACGATCACGGTCACGAAGGAGATCGAGAAGGTGATCTCGGCGATCATGATCGTGAGCAGCGACAGGTCCATGCCGATCTGGGTGAACAGCAGCAGCGCGGAGACGCCCGCGACGATCTCCGGAGTGACGAGCGGGACCAGCATGAGGATGTTGCTGGCCTGTGCGGCCCGCGACCGGGCGCGGACGAGCGCGAAGGCGAGGGTCGTCCCCAGCACGGTGCCGACGACCATCGTCACCAGCCCGATCTCGATGCTGGCGAAGAGCGACTCGCGCAGGCTCACGCTGCTGAAGAACTCGTCGTACCACTGCAGGCTGAAGCCCTCGAAGTTCTGCAGCGAGGGGGTGGAGTTGAACGAGAACAGCGCCACGATCGCCAGCGGGGCGAAGCTGAAGAACACGAAGATGAGGAAGAACGCGCGCAGGAAGCGGGGGCGGTCGAAGCCGCGGCGGCGCCGACGCCCGGCGCGTCGCCGCGCCAGCGGCAGCCTCGCAGCCCACCCCTGAGCGCTCATGCCGTGGATTCCCGCGCGGCCCGCGAGGCGGAGCGCACGTAGATCAGCATCCAGATCAGCAGGAAGCCCATCATCACGATCGTGAGCGCGGCACCGAAGGGCCAGTTCTGCGCCTCGAGGAACTGCTGCTGGATCAGGTTCCCGATCATGTACGTGTCCGGGCCGCCGAGCAACTGGGCGGAGATGAAGTCACCGACCGCGGGGAGGAAGACGAGCACGCAACCGGCGGCCACGCCCTGGAAAGCCGCCGGCCAGGTGACGTGCCAGAAAGTCTGCCAGCGGCTCCCGTAGAGGTCCTTGCCGGCCTCGATCAGGGAGGGATCCATCCGGTCGAGCGCCGCGTAGAGCGGCAGGATCATGAACGCCAGGTAGCCATACACCAAGCCGCCGATCACGGCCCACGAGGTGTTCACGAAGCGAACCCCGTTCTCGACGATGCCGGCGTCGGTGAGGATCCCGTTCAGTAGGCCCTCGTCGGACAGGATCGCCACCCAGGCGTAGGTTCGAACCAGGTAATTGACCAGGAACGGCAGTACCACGGCGGCAATCAACAGCGTCTTCCAGCGACCGCCGAAGCGGGCGATGTAGTAGGCGATCGGGTAGCCGATCAGCAGGCAGAGGGCCACGGTCGCGAGCGCGTAGCCGACCGAGCGCAGCAGCACGGGCGCGAACAGGGGGTCGAACACGTCGGCGAAGTTCCCGGGGTGCCAGCCGTAGATCGCCTGGTAGACGGGGTCCGTCGTCCCCAGCGAGACCGCCAGCACGATGCCCAGGGGGACGGCGAAAAGCAGCAGCAGCCACACTCCCGCCGGCGCCAGCATCAGGTGGGCGAAGCGGTTCTCAGACATCAGCACACCCACCTGCCAGTCGCCTCGCGCTTTGCGATCGGCGCCAATTCAACTTGCCTTGACCTCGAGGAAGGTGTTGGTCCACAGCTCGCGGTCGTCCTGGGGGAGGTTGGCGAACTGCTCGCCGCCCTCGAGATCGTCGACGGTGACGACGATGTTCGGGTCGCCCTTGGCTATCTTTGCGAACGTCTCGTCCTGGCCGCGGTTGGGCATCGGGTAGCCGTTCCAGGCGACGTTCTGCGCGGCGTTCTTGGGGTCGAGCATGAAGTCCATGAACAGAAGCGCCGTGCCCGGGTGCTCTGAGTTGACCGGGATCACCATCGTGTCGCTGCCGACGGGAAACCCGTCCTGCGTGATCTTCTCGAACTGGTAGGCGTCGGGGTCGTCGACCCGGTATCGGATGTTGACGATGTCCCCGTTCCAGAGGTGCTGGATCCAGGCGTTGCCGCTCGACATGTTCGTGATCGTGTCCACCGAGAAGCCGCGCAGACCCGACTTCAGGCCCACCAGCCAGTCCTTGGTCGCGTCGAGCTCCGACTCCACCACCGTGTTCATGTCGTAGCCGTTTCGCAGGTTGCCCGCGGCGAGCGCCTCCTGGTAGTCGTCGAGCACGTAGATCCGCCCCGCCGCATCCTCGTTGCCGAGGTCGTCCCAGGAGCCGGTCATGTTGTCCAGGATGTCCGCCCGGTAGCCGATCCCGGTGATGTAGAGCGCGTAGGGGACCGAGTGAGCCGAGTCGGGGTCGTACCAGGGATCGTCGAAGTAGCTGTAGATGTTGTCGAGGTTCTCGAGCTTGTCGCGCGGGATGTGCAGCAGCTGCTCCTGCTGGATCAGTCGCTGCACGTACTCGGCGGTGGGAAACATCACGTCGTAGGCGTTGCCCGCCCGCAGCTTCGCCAGCATCCCCTCCATCGAGTCGAAGTAGGACTCGATCACCCGCACGTCGTAGCGCTTCTCGAACTCCTTCACGAGCGCCGGGTCGATGTACTGGGAGTAGTTGAAGTAGAAGAGGTCGCCGTCCACCTTCGGCTCGATCCTCCGGTTGACGTCCCCCTGGATGCCGCGCCCGATCCCGCAGCCCGCAAGCGCGGCGCCCAGCGCCAGGCCGGCGCCGGCCTGGAGCAGCTCGCGACGTCGCATCGTCCACGTCTCCGGGACCCAGAGGTCGCTCCGAGTCATGCTCCGTCTCCGGACTCGACCGCCACCAGGTCACGATCCATTGGCGGCAGCTCGCAACCGAGGACCAGCTCGGCGGCCTTGACGGCGAGATCGCGCATCCGCTCCGGCCGAAAGCCGGGATCGCGCACGGTCACCTGCACCGCAAGCCCGTCCAGCAGGGAAGCGATGATCGCGGCCGCGTCGTCGCCATCGACCTGGGTGAACTCGCCGCGGTGCTGTCCGTCGCGAATGACCTCGGCGATCTGGTCGCGCCAGCGGTCATCGAGCCGCTGGCGGGCGGCGGCCGCGCCGTGATCGCGCAGGGCCCTGTCCCACAGCTCCATCCACAGCGTCACGTCGTACTCCGCGGCGTAGGCGTCGATCAGCAGGCGGAGCCGGTCGCGGGGATCGTCGAGCCTTGCGAGGCCCTCGGCCACCGCGCCGTAGAAGCGGTCCTCGTCGACCGTGAGCGCGTGGCTCAGCAGGTCGTCCTTCGACCCGAACCAATACAGCACCGCCGAGGCGCTGGTTCCGGCCCGCTCGGCGACATCCGCGATCCGGGTGGAGGCGAGCCCGCGCTCCGCGATCACCTCGGCGGCGGCAGCGAGGATCTGCGGCTTGCGGATGTGATCGATCTGCGGGCGCGGACTCAAGCTCGCCGCCTCTCCTCGCTGCGGGCGAAAAACTGAATGACCAATCAACTTACACCCGTACGCCGGCCGAGGCAAGCGTCGGGACGTCCAACGCCCGACCCTTCGCTGCTACGACGTGTCCACCGCCTGGATCTACAGCAGCGCCCGCGCCTCGATCCCGAGCTCCGCGGCCAGACGCTCGGCAACCAGAGCGCGCGCTGCCTCGACGTCCATCGCCGGGTCGTCGATCAGCGCCCGGACTCCGACCCCGTCCAGCAGGGCCATGGCTACATTCGCGACCGCGTCCACGTCGACGTCGGCGCGGAACTCGCCGCTCTCGACGCCGGCCCGGATCAGCGCCGCCATCCACCTGCGATAGCGGTCGTACAGCCGGGCCGCGACTGGGCGCAGCCCGGGCTCGCGCACCGCGCGCAGCCACAGCTCCACCCACAACACCCACTCGCGCTCCTGCGCCCCGGGGAGGGGCAGGCATTCACCGATCGCCCGGGCGAGCGCCTCGGTCGCGGTCTTCTCGACCTCGCTCGGCTCGCCGAAGCGCTCCTCGCCCGCCCGCTCGAAGGAGTGGATTAGCGCCTGCTCCAAGAGCTCCTCTCGGGTCGAGAAGTAATGGTGGACGAGCGCCGTGGAGGCGCCGGCGCGAGTCGCCACCCGGGCGATGCGCACCTCGTCGATGCCCTGGGCCGCGATCAGCTCGCAGGCGGCGTCGAGAATCCGCTCGCGGCTCTGCTGTGAAACCGAGGCGGGGCTGGAAGCCACCGGAGGGTCCCGCCTACGCGGCCGCCAGCGCCACGCCCGCGTCGGCGAGGACGGCGGCGGCGGCGTTGCGGCCGTTGAGCGCAATCACACTGCCGGCGGGGTGGGTCGCCGCCCCGCACATGTAGAGGCCCGGCACCGGCGTGCGAGCCGCCAGCCTGCCCTCCCACATCTGGTCCGGCGTCACCTCGCCCTGGAAGATGTTGCCGCCCGCCAGGCCGATCCGCGACTCGATGTCCGGGGGGCCGAGGACCTCGTACTCGGACAGGCAGCTCTCGACGCCGGGGGCGAAGCGGTCGATCAGGTCGATGAACTGGCGCGCCACCTCCTCGCGGCGGGAATCCCAGCTTCCCCCAGCGAGCTCGTAGGGAGCGTATTGGCCGAACACGCTCATCAGGTGCTTGCCCTCGGGAGCAGGGCTCGCGTCATAGCCGGTCTGGATGTAGATCTCGCCGAAGGCGACGGCCGGCTGGCCGCTCTCGGCGGTCTCGAAGGCGCGCTGTGCGTCGTCGATGGTGCCAGTGACGTCGATGGTCGCCCGCGCGGGCCACGACTCGCCCGGGGCGGCGCTCCAGCTCGGCAGCCGCTCGAGCGCGGCGTTGAACTTGACCACCGGGCTGCGCACCTTCCAGCGCTCGAGCCGGTCCCGGAAGGCGCCGTCCACCTGCTGACCGTCGAGCATGGTGAGCATCCGCTTCGGGTCGGCGTTGCAGATGACGGTGCCCGCCCGCAGCGAGGTGCCGTCCTCCAGCGTGACGCCCTCGCCCGGGACGATCTCGGACACGGTCACACCGCAGGCGAGGGCCGCGCCCGCCTCGCGTGCAGCGTCGGCGATCGCGAAGCTGACCATCCCCATGCCACCCTCGACGTATCCCCACAGGGGCCCCTGCCCGTTTAGGTCGCCCTGGAAGTGCATGAGCTTGATCGAGGCCGTGCCGGGGTCTCTGGGCCCGCCCCAGGTGCCGATGATCCCCTGGCCGAACAGCGCCGTCTTCAGGCGCTCGTCGGAGATGTGGTCGTCCAAGACGTCGGCGATCGAGGCCTCGAAGACCAGGTCGATCATCGTCTGGTCGGAATCGAGCAGCTCCTCGATCTCGGCCCGGGTCGGGGCGTCGCCCACCCAGGTATCCCGTTCGCCCTTGCGCAGCCTGCGGCGAGTCTGGTCGAACAGCTCCTCGTACGCCCAGTAGCCCTCGATGTCGTCCGCGGACACCCCCAGCTGCTCCAGATTCGCCTGCGTGCGCGAGTCGTCGAGCCACTGCCCGAAGGCTGTCCCGTCGTCGAACGGGACCCAGAGGTTGGGATCGGCCATCCAGTAGCGAAGGCCGCGCCGCTCGAGCTCGAGCTCGCGGATCACGCGGTCGTCGAGCAGCCCGACGACGTAGGCACAGGGACTGACCACGAATCGCTGGTCGGAGAAGGGTCGTTCGAGCGTGCAGGCGCCCCCCAGGCGCTCGCGGCGCTCGAGCACCAGGACCGACTGGCCCGCCCGCGCCAGGTAGGCGGCGGTGGTGAGCCCGTTGTGGCCCCCGCCGACCACGATCGCGTCCCATTCGCGCTTGGCGAGCTCGGCAACCGGCTCGGGCAGGCCGACCTCCCCCAGCTTGGCGGCGATCTCGTTCGTCGTCTTCACGCCGTCACCTCCTCGCGCTCGCGCAGCGCTTCCATGTAGCGACCGGCGACCATCACGTCGAAGGCGTGGACGTCGGCCTCCTCGGCGGAGTAGCGGCCGGCGACGTAGCCGCGGTTGCGCACCCCCTTCGCGGTCAGCTCGCAGACGTGCCAGTCCTCGCGGTTGACCTGGTCCCAGAAATCGATCGCGTCCGTGGGGTCGAACCCCTCGGCGGCGATCGTCGCCGGCTCGAAGAACCACTCGCAGACCACGTCGGTGCGGTCGGCCGAGCGCGGCCACAGCGTGTGGAGCATCGCGTAGTCGGGGTGCAGGGAGATGAGCGCGTTCGGGAACAGGACGAAGTAGAGGACCGAGCTCAGGTCCGCGCCCGAGAGGCCGTCGATCGGCGGGCGGTGGTGTGCGTGACCCCCCTCGCGCCCCATGGTCGCGGCGCCCTCGCTGAGCGTCATCGAGCCGCCGCACCAGGCGCCGGCGCCGTCCAGCACCTCGCCGCTCATGTAGTGGCTGAGCCGGTTGAGCTCCGGGTGGACGCCGGGACAGTGCAGGCACTCGCTGTAGTTCTCGGCGATCGCCTTCCAGTTGGCCGCGACCTCATAGCTGGCCTGCCCGGCACGGCGCAGCGCCTCGACGCGGTAGCGCTCCAGATATCCGGCCAGCTCGCCGGCGTGGGCGCCGACGTCTGGCTCCTCGCCGCTGAGGTCGACCAGGAGCAGCCCCCCGACCGTGGCGACCCGCACCGGCATCAGGCCCCAGCACGAGGTGTCGAAGTCCTCGACCCCGTCCATGTGGGGCGCCGCCTTCAGCTGGCCGTCGAGCCCGTAGGACCAACCGTGGTACGGGCACTGGACCCGGCGCCGGACGCTCCCCTCGGCCTCGTCGATCAACCTCGAGCCGCGATGCCGGCACACGTTGAGGAAGGCGTGGGGGCGGCCGTCCTCCGTGCCCATCACGACGACGCTATCTGTGCCGATCTCCCGCATCAGGTAGCTCCCAGGCTCGGCCACCTGGGAGACGTGGCCCACACAAATCCAGCCGTTGAAGATCGCCTCCAGCTCCCATTCGAGGACCCCCGGGTCGACGAAGGCTCGGGGCGGCAGCATCGTCGCCCGCTCCAGGGGCTCGAGCGTTGACTCCACCTGACCGGGGTCCAGGTCGAGCGCGATCGCTGGCTGCTGTCGAGGGGTGCTCAAGCTGGGCCTCCTGCGCGGTTGATCTTGTAGTCAATCGCATGTTAGTCTGCCGAGGCGATGCAGGTCAAGTCGCCCGCCCAGGCATCCGACGCACCCAGCGTCCCTCCGCTCGAGCTCGACCAGGGAACGCTGGCGGTGCAGGAACGAGCTCGTCGCTTCGCCGAGCAGGTGCTGATGCCGCTCGAGGAGGAGGCCGAGCGGCGCGCCGGACGCCTTCCCGACGACGTCGTCGCCGAGGTCAAGCGCGAGGCGATCGAGGCCGGCCTCGACGGTGGCCTGCACGCCCGCGAGCACGGCGGTCAGGGGTGGACCCGGCTTCAGTGGGCGCTGGTCGAGGAGCAGTACGGGCGGACCACGAATGCGATCCACTGGCACGTGCCGAACGCCTACAACGTCTGGGCCCATGCCAGCGACGAGCAGGTTGACCGCTACCTGCGCCCGGCGCTGCGCGGTGAGCTCAAGGATGCCTACGCGGTGACCGAGCGCGACGCGGGCTCGGATCCGTCGGCGATCGCGGCGACCGCGGAGCGGACGACGTCCGGGTTCCGCCTCAACGCCGAGAAGTGGTTCGTCACCGCGGGCGACATCGCCAGCGTCTACGTGGTGATGGCGAACGTGGTCGACGGCACGGAGCGGCTACCGACCCTGTTCGTCGTCGACCGCTCCCTGCCCGGGGTCGAGATCATCGACAACCCGGACTACACGCACAACTACCCGGAGGGACACCCCACGCTCCGCTTCCGCGACGTCGAGGTGTCCGAGAACGACGCGATTGGCGGCGTCGGCGGCGGCGAGGAGCTGCAGCGCTCGTGGTTCACCGAGGAGCGTCTTGGAATCGCGGCCCGCTGCGGCGGCGCGATGTGGCGGCTGCTCGACGAGACGGTCGCCTGGTCGCTCGAGCGCCAGCAGGGCGGCTCCCGGATCTACGACCATCAGGGCGTCTCGTTCCCGCTCGCCGACTCGGCCGCCGACGCCGCGGCCGGTAGGTTGCTGACCCTGACCGTCGCCTCACTGGCCGACGGGGATGCGGACCTGAAGATCGTCCACCACAAGGCATCGATGGCGAAGCTGTTCACCAGCGAGGCAGCCTGGCGCTGCGCCGACCGCTGCGTGCAGGCCTTCGGGGGACGAGGCTATCTGCGCTCGAACGTTGCCGAGCGCCTGCTGAGAGAGTTGCGAGTGGACCGGATCTGGGAGGGCACCAGCGAGATCCAGCGGCTGATCGTCGCCCGAGGCCTCGAGCGCCGGGGCGTGGAGAGGATCCTCCACTAGGGGCCGGCGTGAGCTGCGGCTCCAGGCCCGGGTACCGACGTGCCGCAACAAGTGCCACCTCGCTAGGCCTTAGGCGTTGAGCCCACCCGAGCCAACCCCCGATCCCACTCCGCTGCTCGAGCCTCGCTCGATCGCCGTGGTCGGGGCCAACGACCGTCCCGGCTCCTATGGCGACATCGTGCTCGGCAACCTGGCCCGCGCCGGGTTTCCGGGGGAGGTGTGGGGGGTGAATCCGCGCCGCGACGAGGTCCACGGGCGCCCTTGCGTCCCCTCCGTAACCCAGCTTCCGGAGCCGGTCGACGCCGTGGTGGTAGCGATCCCGGCGGCCGGGGTGCCGGGCGTGATCGCGGATGCGGTCGCCCGAGGCTGCGGCGGCGCGGTGGTGATCTCGGCCGGCTTCGGCGAGGTGGAGGAGGGACGCGCGCTGGAGCGCGAGCTTCGCCAGGTGGCCCTGGGCGGTGGGCTGCCGGTGTGTGGCCCGAACGGGAACGGGATCTTCGCGGTCGGCTCGCGGGCCCCGATGTGGGGCGATTCGGTCGCTCCGCTGGATCCCGGCGGGGTGGCGATGATCTCGCAGAGCGGCAACGTCGCCGTCAACGCGCTCGGCTCGCGTCGTGGAATCCGCTACCACACGGTCCTGTCCACGGGCAACCAGGCCGTGCTCGACGCCAGCGACTGGCTCGAGGCCGTCTGTCGGCGCGACGGCGTTCGCTCAGTGGCGATGTTCCTGGAGGAGGACGGCGACGGCCGGCGCCTGGCGGAGGCGCTCGCACGCTGCGCGGAGGGCGGTGTCCGGGTCGCGGTGCTCAAGGTCGGTGGATCCGAGGCCGGCGCCAGGGCGGCCTCGGCGCACACCGGTGCGGTCGCGGGCGACCAGCGGGTGTTTCGTGCCCTGGTCGAGGAGGCCGGCGGCGCCTGGGCCCGCGACCCGCACGACCTACTGGAGCTCGCCCGCACGCTGGCGGAACCGCGCGCCCGTCCGAGCGGCGACGGCGGGCTTGCGATCCTCACGTGCTCGGGCGGCGACTCGAGCATCGCCGCCGACGAGGCCGCGCGGATCGGCGCCGAGCTGCCCCAGCTGGCCGCCGAGACCCGCGAGCGGCTGGCGGAGCTGTTGCCGTCGGCGGCGACCGTCGGCAACCCGCTCGACTACACGGCGATGATCTGGGGCGACGTCGACCTGCTTCGCCGGATCACCGTCACGGTGGGAGCCGACCCGGCGATCGACCAACTGCTGGTCCTCTACGACCATCCTCAGGGCCTGGCGCCCGAGGCGGCGGCCAGCTGGGCCGCCGTCCGGGCCGGAATCGTCGCCGGCGCCGAGGAAGCCGAAGCGGCAACCCTGGTCGCGTCCACGCTTCCCGACCTGATCGATGCCGAGGCCAGCGGCGAGCTGGCCGACCGCGGCGTGCCTGTGGTCGCCGGCCTGCGAACCGCGATGGCCTGCGCGCAGGCGCTGCGGGTTCCCACACCCGATCCGGGCCGCCTGCGGGACGTCGCCTCCGCGGCCGCGCAAGCCGCGCAAGGAGGCGATCCGGCTCAGCGTGCGGGGGCCGACGGCTGGTTGGACGAGATCGAGGCGAAGGAGCTGCTGCGGGCAGCCGGGATCGCGGTGCCAGAGGGGCGCGTCGTCGCCAGCGAGGACGAGTGCGCGGCAGCGACTGGCGAGCTTGGTGGCTCGGTGGCGCTGAAGCTATGCCGCCCACACCTGCTGCACAAGGCCGAGGCGGGGGCCGTCGCCCTCGATCTGGGCTCGGAGCAGGAGGTGCGAGCCGCGTACCGCCAGCTTGCCTCCACCCCGGCCGCCGACGGCGCCAGGATGCTGGTGGAGCGCATGGCCGCGCCGGGTGTCGAGCTCCTGGTCGCCGCGCGCGCAGATGCCGTGGTACCCGCCTTGGTCGTCGGGCTGGGCGGAGTGTGGACGGAGGCCCTCGACGACGTCGCGATCGTGCCGCTGCCGGCCGACGCCCGGCGGGTCGAGGCCGCGATCCTCTCCCTGCGGGGAGCCGCAGCACTGGCCGGGGATCGCGGTCGCGAGCCGGTCGACCTCCGGGCCGTGGCGACGCTCGCCGCCGCGATCGGGGGCCTGCTGCTCGAATCGGGCCTCGATCTGCTCGAGCTCAACCCGGTGGTGGCGCACCGCGAGGGTTGCGTGGCGCTGGACGCGCTTGCGCATACCGGACAAAACCGTCATTGACGCCCTATTTCGTGGTCAAAGGCGGCTTCGAGGCGGTGGCCCTCGCGGGCCGGGCGCGTGGGCAGCTCTCGTCGTTGACTTTGTAGTCAATAGAACGACTGACTGGTAGACTGCTCGCCCATCGAGGCGGCGACCAGATCACCATCCACTCCCGCGGCCCGCGTCGCCCCTCCCCGCCGTTTCGACGCGATCGTCGTCGGCGGCGGCCACAACGGGCTCACCACGGCCGCCTACCTGGCGCGAGCGGGCCTGCGAGTGTGCGTGCTGGAGCGAAGGCCGATCCTGGGTGGCGCCTGCGTCACCGAGGAGGTCTGGCCGGGGGCGCGGGTCTCGCGTGCCTCGTACGTGGTCTCGATGCTGCAGCCGAAGGTCATATCGGACCTCAAATTGCGCGATCACGGGTATCGCGCCGTGCCGCTCGATCCGGCCTACGCTGCACTCACCGCCGAGGGACCGATCTTCTTCTTCAACGAGCCGGCCCGCACGGCGGCCTCGATCTCGGCCTTTTCTGCGCGCGACGGCGCGGCGTACGAGGGCTTCGAGGACCTGCTGGACCGCACCGCCTCGTTCCTGCGTCCGATGATGCTCCGCGAGCCGCCGGCGCTGGGGTCGCGCCACCCGGCCGACCTGCTCTCGCTGGTGCGCGAGGGAGCGCGCACGGCGGGCCTCGGCCGTCGCGACGTCCACGACCTGGTCCGCATCTTCACGATGTCGGTGGCCGACCTGCTCGACGACTGGTTCGAGCACGAGGGGCTCAAGGGCTCGATCGCATCGACCGGCGTGGTCGGAGTCTGGGCCGGCCCGCGTACCCCAGGCACCGCCTACAACCTGCTCCACCATGCGCTCGGCGAGATCGACGGGATCCCGGGCGGGTGGGGCCAGGTGATCGGTGGGATGGGAGCGATCAGCCAGGCGATCGCGCGCTCGGCCGAGGCGGCCGGGGCGGTCATCCGCACCGACGCCGAGGTCGCCTCAATCGACGTCCGCGACGGGGGGGTGATCGGCGTCACCCTGATCGACGGGGAGGAGATCAGGGCGCCGATCGTCGCCTCCGGTGCCCATCCCAAGACCACCGTCCTGGACCTGGCAGGAGCCGAGCACTTCCCCGACGAGGTGGCGCAGGACATGCGTCGCTACCGAACCCGCGGCGGCTCCGTGAAGATCAACCTGGTCCTGAGCGAGGCGCCCCGCTACGAGGGGGTCACCGATGAGCAGCAGCAGATGCTGGAGCGGACGGGGGTCAACCTCTGTCCCTCGATCGACTACCTGGAGCGAGCGTGGCAGGACGCACTCGCCGGCAGGCCTGCCGAGGAGCCCTACGTCGAGGCGGAGTTGCCCTCGGCGATCGACTCGTCGCTCACCGACGACGGCAGCTGGGTGATGACGATGTTCACCCAGTACGGCCCGCCCGACGAGGCTGCCTGGGAGGGCGACGCCCGGGAGCGCTACGCGGACGCCTGCGTCGAGCACCTGGCGCGCTACGCGCCGAATGTCCCGGGGGCGATCGTCCATCGGGAAGTCCTGGCCCCTCCCGACCTGGAGCGAATCTTCGGCCTCGTGGACGGCTCGATCTTCCAGGGCGAACAGGGGCTGGACCAGATGGCCTTCATGCGGCCCTCCCCGCTGCTGGCCCATTATTCGACGCCGGTCGACGGCCTCTACCTGTGCGGCGCCGGCACCCACCCGGGGGGTGGGGTGATGGCAGCCTCCGGCCACAACGCGGCGCGGCGGATCCTTCGCGACCGCCGCTTCGGGCGCCTGCGGCGGCTTGTCTCGGCGTCCTCCTCACCCGGCTGACAGCTCGCCGGCCTCCGAGCAAGCTCTACTTCGGGGGGACGTTCTGGTTGAGGCGGAAGGTGTTGTCCGGGTCGTACTTGCGCTTCAACACCTGGAGGCGTTCGTACTTCTCGGCTCCATAGGCATGGCGGACCCGCTCCGGGCCCTCATCCATGAGGAAATTGACGTAGACGCTGGTGTGGTGGGGCTCGAGGGCTGACCAGAAGCTCCTGACCCAATCCCGCTCCGCGTCGAAGTCCTCGGCCGTCGCTGTCATGCCCGTGATGTTGAACGTGTGCCCTGCGCCGCGGCCGTTGAAGGCCGTGTCCTCCTCAGCGACCCGTGTGACCGCTCCCCCGAGCTGCCAGATCGGGAAGGCGGTCAGCGGCGAGCGGATCCGCAGCGAGTGCTCGACCGAGATCTCGATCACCTCATCGCTGAGCTCCGCTACGTCGCAGGCCCGCATGTAGTACCACCAGTCGTGTGGGAAGGACGCGTCGAACATCGCCTGATGAGCGACGTAGGGCTTGGGCTCACACAGATCGAGCACCGGCGAGCCAAACGCCTTCAGCGGGCGCACAACCGCCTCCCCTTCCTCGACGGGGCCCGCATAGCAGCAGACGACGCTTACGACGGGCTTCCCGTGGAGCTCCTGAGGGACGAACGGAAGCGGCGGCGCCTTGCGCTGCACGACGATCGTCATCAGCTCGTCCGGCGCCTCCGCACTCCACTCGCGATAGAGGCGCAGGAGCTCTGGCGCTTTCTCCAGCGGCCAGAAGATCGGACCGGCGAAGACGATCGGCCCCACGGGGTGAAGACGAAACTCGAACTCGGTGACGATTCCGAAATTTCCTCCGCCACCCCGCACGCCCCAGAAGAGGTCGGGGTTCTCCGTCTCGCTCGCCTTGACGAACTCGCCCTCGGCGGTGACCAGGTCGACGGAGAGAAGCTGATCGATAGTTAGCCCATGCTTTCGCTGAAGCCACCCGATACCGCCCCCCAGCGTGAGGCCCGCGACGCCGGTGTGTGTGACGATCCCACCTGTTGTCGCGAGCCCGAACGCCTGGGTCTCCGCATCGAGCTCACCCCAGAGCACGCCGGCCTGAGCCCTCGCCGTACGCGTCTCCGGATCGACGCGGATTCCCTTCATTGGTCCCAGATCGATGACAATGCCGCCGTCGCTGACGGACAGGCCCGGGAAGCTGTGGCCTCCGCTTCGGACGGCGACTGGGAGGCCAGCGTCCCTTGCGAACTTCACCGAAGCGATCACGTCCGCAACGCCACCGCACCGGGCGATCAGCGCCGGGAACCGGTTGATCGACCCGTTCCAGACTCTGCGGTGCTCGTCGTAGGCGGGGCCCCCAGGGGAAACGAGCTGTCCGCGGAAGGAGCTTTCCAGCTCCCTCAGCGCGGCCTCATCGACCTATCTCGGTGGCGGTGGCGTTCACGCGGCTGTTCCTGGCGGCGGCTTTGCGCGAGGCCCGCTCTACGATCAGCCCAGGCTGATCATGACGTGCTTGATCTCGCAATAGTCCTCGAGCGCGTAGATCGAGAGGTCCTTGCCGTAGCCGGACTGCTTGTAGCCGCCGTGGGGCATCTCCGAGGCCAGCGGGATGTGGTCGTTGATCCACACGCACCCGAACCGCAGCGCGTTGGCGACCCGGTGCGCCCGGCCGACGTCGCGGGTCCACACCGAAGCGGCGAGCCCGTAGCGGGTGCCGTTCGCCCATTCGATCGCCTTGCTCTCGTCGTCGAAGCGCTGCACCGTGATCACGGGGCCGAAGATCTCGTTCTGGATCATCTCGTCGTCCTGCTCCAGGTTCGAGACCACGGTCGGCTCGAGGAAGTACCCGGGTAGGTCGGGCTCCTTGCCGCCGATGACCTCGGCGCGCTCGGGCTTGCGCTCGAGGAAGCCCTCCACGCGCTCGCGCTGGCGCGCCGAGTTGAGCGGTCCCAGCGTCGTCTCCTCGGCCATCGTGTCGCCCATCTTGTATCCCTTCGCCTCCTCGGCGAGCCCCGCAACGACGTCGTCGTAGACCGCGTTCGAGGCCAGCACCCGCGTCGCCGCGGTGCAGTCCTGGCCGGCGTTGTAGTAGCCCGTGCCGGCGATCGTCTCCAGCGCCGTCTCGATCTCGACATCGTCGAACACCACCACCGGGGCCTTGCCGCCCAGCTCCAGGTGCACCCGCTTGAGAGTGTCCGAGGCGGCCTTGGCGATCCACTTGCCCGTCTCGGGTGACCCGGTCAACGAGACCATGTCCACATCGGGGTGGGTGACCAACGCCGCCCCCGCCGGCTGGCCATGGCCACCGATCACGTTGAGGACACCGGGGGGGAAGATCTCGCCCGCCAGCTCTGCCAGCTTGATGGTCGTGATCGGCGTCGTCTCGGCCGGCTTCATCACGATCGTGTTGCCGGTCGCCAACGCCGGGCCGATCTTCCAGATCGCCATCATCAGCGGGTAGTTCCAAGGCGTGATCTGGCCAACGACCCCAACCGGCTCGCGGCGGATGATCGAGGTGTAACCCTCCGTGTACTCGCCCGAGGCACGGCCCTCGAGGCAGCGCCCGGCACCGGCAAAGAAGCGCAGGTTGTCGACCATCGCCGGGATCTCGTCCTCCAGGAAGGCCTTGCGCGGCTTGCCGGCGTCGGCGGACTCGAGGTCTGTGAGCTCCTCGGCGTGGTCCTCGATCGCGTCCGCAAGCTTCAGCAGCATCAGCGCCCGCTCCCCGGGCGTCGTCGCGGCCCAGCCCTCGAACGCCTCGCGTGCGACGGTGACCGCGCGCTCGACGTCCTCGGCGGTGGACAGGGGCGCCTCCGCGATCGGCTCGCCGGTGGCGGGGTTCACGATCTCCTCGGTCTGGCCCTCCGCCGAGTCGACGAACTCGCCGCCGATGAAGTTCTGCAGCTTCGTGAGTGTTGCGGTGGCCATGTCTCCTCCTGGTTCGTTGTTCGTCGTTTGTTCGCTGGGTATCAGTGGGAGCCGGGGGTGGCCTGCGTCGCGGTCGCTCCGGCACCATCGACGCCGGCTGCTCCGTCCTCCTCCGTGGCCCTCACGCCGAGCACCTCTTCAGGTGGGACGTATTCCATTCCAACCCCCTCGGCGACCGCCGGGTGGGTGACTTGACCCCCGGCGACGTTGATCCCGAGCTTCAGGCCGGGATCTCGCCGGGCCGCCTCGGCGACGCCATGGTCAGCCAGCGCCAGCACGTAGGGGAGGGTCGCATTGGTCAGCGCATAGGTCGACGTGATCGGCACCGCGCCGGGCATGTTGGTGACGCAATAGTGGATCACCCCGTCGACCTCGAAGGTCGGTTCCTGGTGCGTGGTCGGGCGCGAGGTCTCGAAGCAGCCGCCCTGGTCGATGGCCACGTCCACCAGCACCGTGTGCTTCTTCATCAGGGCGAGTTGGTCTCGCTTGATCACGTGGGGGGCGCGCGCGCCGTGGACGAGCACGCCGCCGATCACCAGGTCGGTGTCCGGGAGCCGCTCTTCGATCGACAGCGTCGACGAGTACACGGTCGAGGCACGGCCGCCAAAGGCTACGTCGAGCTCCCGCAGGCGATCGACGCTGGTGTCGTAGACGAACACGTCCGCCTCCATGCCGATCGCGATGAACGCCGCGTTCATGCCCACCGCCCCTCCGCCAATGACCATCACGTTGGCGGAGGCCACCCCGGGGACGCCGCCGAGGAGGATTCCACGGCCGCCCAGCGGCTTCTCGAGCATGAACGCGCCCGCCTGGGTGGCGATCTTGCCGGCGATCTCGCTCATCGGAGCCAGCAGCGGCAGTCGCCCATTCTCGTCCTCGACCGTCTCGTAGGCCACGCAGATGGCGCCTGAGTCGCACAGCGCGCGGGTCAGGTCGGGCGCCGGCGCCAGGTGCAGGTAGGTGAAGAGCGTGCTGTCGGCGGTCAGCAGCGACACCTCGGCGGGCTGGGGCTCCTTGACCCCGAGGATCAGGTCGGCTTCGCCCCAAACGTCCTCCGCCGAGGGAACGATCCGCGCCCCCTGGGCCTCGTAGCCCGCGTCGGAGATCGCGCTCCCCTCCCCGGCTCCCCGCTGGATCAGCACCTCGTGACCATGCTCGGCGAGCTCCCGCGCTCCGACCGGAGTCAATGCGACCCGGTACTCGTCCGCCTTGATCTCGGTGGGAACGCCCACCTTCACGCCCGCGCCTCCTCCCGGATCGTGGTTTCGAATGTGCAGCCCCGCCGCTCGAGCTCCGCGAACATCTCGGCGGGCTCGATGCAGCGCTCCGGAGGAACCGCGCCGCGGGCTTCGATCCTGCCCCCGGCAAGCAGCCGCACAGCGGCCGCCGCCGGGGCAGCGGTCGACATCACCCCTCCACCCAGGCCCCAGGCATCGTTTGGCTCGGTCACGGCCCGAACCCGCACCGACCGTCCACCGCCGGACGCCTCCACCAGATGCACCGAGACCGTCTTGCCCGAGGGCGGAACCGCTTCGGCGGCGATTCGCGCGATCTCCGCCTCCGGTGCCTCGGTCAGCTCGCGGAGCCTCGACAGGAGATCCGTCGACAGTGAGAGCCTGAAGCTCGCCTCGCGGCAACCGAAGCTTTCGCCGAAGGTGAGCAGCTCGGAATGCAGCGTGTGGATCGTCTCGGCCGCGCCGATCGGCTGGCCGAACTCAACGCTGCCGCCGGCGCTCATCGGCTCGATCTCCTCTGGCACGCCGTCCCGAAGCACCACCGGCCGCATGGTCAGCTCGTCGAGCAGCGTCCGGAGCGCGTACGGAACGCTGAAGCCCGCCGGCGGCTCCAGATCGCGGCCGGCCGCGGAGACGTGGATCGCCTCGACCGGCGCGCCCAGCTCGCGGACCGCATGGAGCGCCATCAGATTGGTCTTGCCCGGTGCCGAGCCGATGCCGAGCACGGCCAGCAGACCGGCGCCCTCGAACTCCGGCCCGAGCTCGAGCTGGCGGCCGGTCATCCAGTAGAGCCCGCCCAGATCCAGGTAGTGGCAGCCCACCTTCAGGCAGGCGCCCATCGCCTCCAGGTTGACTCTGTAGCTGGCCGAGTTGACGAGCACGTCGCAGCCCTCGAGCGCGCGAGCGAGCGAGGCCGGCTGCTCGGCGGAAGCCCGCGCGTCGGCGAACGCGGCGCGAGCCTTCGTCCCACCGAAGCGCGACGCGACCCGTTGGGCCCGGGCCTCGTCCAGGTCGAGGAGCAGCAGCCCGGCGACCTGGTCGGACTCGGCCAGATCACGCACGATCGCCGGCGCGATCGTGCCCCCGGCACCCAACACCGCGACTCTCATGCCGACCACCCGTCGGAGCTAGCGACGAAGTCGCGGTAGCTACGACCTGCCGCCCGGTAACGCCCCCAAACCCGCCGCCCCCGGAGTCGGGAGCACAGGGGAAATGCCCGAGCCGAAGGCGAGGGCAAGGTGTTCAGTGCGCGAGACGAGGAGGCGGCGGAGTTATTCATCAACCGACCAGCTCCCTCGCCCGGAGCGCCAGCCAGAGCTCGATCCTGTCCGTCGCCCGCGACAGGTCGCGGCCGGTGAGCTCCTCGATCTTGCGGATCCGGTAGCGCAGCGTGTGTCGATGGCAGTACAGCTGCCGGGCCGCCCGCTCCCAGTTCCCGTTGTGCTCGATGTACGCCTCGAGGGAACGCAGCAGCTCGCCGCCGTACTCGCCCTCGGTGCGCTCGATCGGCTCCAGCAGGCCGTCGCTGTAGAGACGCAGGGCGTCCTCGTCCTGCAGCGAGAGCAGCAGCGTGAACGCCCCCAGGTCCCTGTGACTGGCCACCTCCGGGGCGTCGCCGTCGGCATACGAGGTCGCCTCGAGCGCGCAGCGGGCCTCGTGGAAGGCGCGTCGCAGCGAGCCGACTGCCGCGCTGCGGCTGGCGGCGGCGCGCACCTGGCCATGCGAGCCGGCGAGGGCCGAGCGCACGCCGCCGGCGACCTCCACCGGATCGCCCGAGCGCCCGTCGATCACCGCGCAGAGCAGTGGCCGTCCCGCCGTAGCGCTGGTCGCGACCAGAGCCGGGACGCCGGCGTTGCCGAGCTCCGCCTCCAATGCCTGCTCGCCCGCGTGCGGATCGTCGAGGTCGAACACCAGGACCGCCGCTTCGGCGCCGATCCCGAACGGCCGCAGCCGCCCATGCAGCTCCTCGGAGTCGAGCCTGCCGCTGAGCGCCTCGGCGAGCAGGTCACCGGCCAGGCGTCGCTCGGTCTCATGAACCACCCGTTCCCTCATCAGCTCCAGCCCGACGACAAACGAGCCCTGCCGCGCGGTGAGGCGTTCGAAGTCACCCAGGGGCTCGCGCTGGCTGACCACGATCAGCCACGCGACCGGCGCGCCGCCGCGCCGCCCCGGCACCGGGACGGCGAGCGCACGCCCGGCCAGCGACTGGTGCTGGGGCTCGAACGGGGTCAGGGCCGAGGTCGCCCGCCGCGCGGCCGCCTCGGCACTGAGCGCCTTCAGGGCTGCAGCACCGGGGCCGCCCTTGCTGGAGTGGCGGGCCAGCTCCCGGCCGGTGGCGTCCTGGACGATTGCCGAGCCGCCAATCGCGGCTGCGAGCGAGCCCAGGATCGCCTCCAGCCCGCGTCCCTCGATCACCAGCCGCTCCAGCCGCTCGTGCACGTGGGCGCTGCGCTCCAAGATCGCGTACTGCTCGTTGACCAGCATCGCGAAGGCTCGCTCGGTGATCGCGATGAACGGCATCTCGTAGGGGATCTCGAACACCGGCATGCCGCGCGCTTCGGCCTCCTCCAACAGCGGCTTCGGCAGCCGCTTGTGCTCGAAGCCGGTGCCCAGCCCCAGCCCGGCCACCTCGCGCTCGGCAAGCCGAGCGAGGAAGCGGCGCTGCCGCGCCGCCCCCTTGAGCTGAATCCCGGTGGTCAGCAGCAGCTCGCCGCCCGAAAGCCATGGGGTCGGGTCCTCGAGCTCGGAGATATGCACCCAGCGGATCGGTCGCTCGGCGCCATCGGTGCCGGCGGCCAGGTCGAGGCCGCAATCGGCGACGAGGCTGGCGACGGTCAGCATCAGCCCTAGCGCGGCGATCGGCGGGCCTGCGACACTTGCCCGCGCGGGGACCCCTTGATCCGCTCCCAGGCCTCGGTCAGCACCGGCCGCAGCACGTTCTCGATCTCCTCGAACTGCTCCGTGTCGCAGATCAGGGTGGGCGCCAGCTGGATCACCGGATCGCCGCGGTCGTCGGCCCGGCAGATCAGGCCGCGGCGGAAGAGCTCCCCCGACAGGAAGCCGCGCAGAAGCCACTCCGACTCCTCGTCGGTGAACCCCTCCTTGGTCTCTTGGTCCTTGACCAACTCGATCGCGTGGAAGAAGCCCGCCCCGCGCACGTCGCCGACGATCGGGATGTCCCGCAGCGAGTCGAGCATCCCGCGGAGCTCGCCCTCCTTGCGGCGAACGTGTCCGCAGATGTCCTCTCGCTCGAACACATCCAGGTTCGCCATCGCCACCGCCGAGGCCACCGGGTGGCCGGCGAAGGTGAGACCGTGCGTGAACATCTCCTTGCCGTGCATGAACGGCTCGGCGACGCGGTCCGACGCGATCAGCCCGCCCATCGGCACGTAGGCGGAGGTGAGGGCCTTGGCGACCGTCATGATGTCGGGGAGGTAGCCGTAGCGCTCGCAGCCGAACCACTGGCCCAGCCGCCCCCAGGCGCAGATCACCTCGTCGGAGATCAGCAGCACGTTGTGGCGGTCGCAGATCTCGCGCACCCGCTGGAAGTAGCCCTCCTGGGGAGGGATGCAGCCGCCCGCGTTCTGGAGTGGCTCCAGGATCACAGCGGCGACCGTGTCGGGATTCTCGTAGAGGATCCGCTCCTCGATCTGATCCGCCGCCCACAGCGGGTCGCGGTCCGCCGGCCAGCGATAGCTGTTGGTGTTCGGCACCTGGTGCCCACCTGGCACCAGCGGCTCGAACTCGTGACGAAGGTCCGAGATGCCGGTCGCGGCCAGGGCCCCGAGGGTCGTCCCGTGGTAGGCGATCTCGCGGCTGATGAACTTGATCTTGCGTGAGCATCCAGTCCGCTGGTGATAGGCCCGCGCCAGCTTGATCGCCGACTCCACCGCCTCCGATCCGCCGGAGGTGAAGAAGACCCGGTTCAGGTCGCCGGGCGCCAGCGAGGCGATCCGCGTCGCGAGCTCGATCGCGCGCGGGTGCGCATAGCTCCAAATCGTGAAGAAGTCGAGCTCCTCGACCTGGCGCGCCGCGGCCTCGCCGAGCTCCGTCCGCCCGTGGCCGGCGTTGACGCAGAACAGCGCCGAGAGACCGTCCAGGTAGCGGTTGCCGTGGTCGTCCCACACGTACGGCCCCTCGGCGCGGGCGATGATCGGCACCTCGCCGTCGTCGTAGGCTCCGTGGCGCGTGAAGTGCATCCACAGATGGCGCTTGGCGAGCTCCTGGAGGCCCGCCTCGGTGGGCGCCTCGGCCCGGGTGCCGGTGGTGGCCATGCCTCTCCTTCCGTCCTCGCTACAGCTTGGACAAACGGTATAGCCAAACGGGCCCGCGCGCAACCAGATCCTGGGTCAATTGGGCACGTGCTGATTGTGCGATGTGTACAAGGACCCGGCGAAGTTCTGGACCTCCCGCACCTTGCGGCCGTCCGGCCGGGGCCATAGGCTCGCCATCGCGAAGCCCGCTGGTCGGGCCTGATCCGGTCGGAGCAGCGCCCGGGGAAAGGAACGAGGGATGGAGAGCACTGCAGCGCCGCTGCCGGCCCCGCCGGCGACGACCGCCGAAACCGGCGAGAAGGGCCTGAAGAAGGACGCGATCGGCTTCCTCGACGGTCTCTCGATCGGCCTCGCCTCGACCGCGCCCGCCTACTCGCTGGCGGCCGTGATCGGCTCGATCGTGGTCGCGGTCGGCATCCACGCGCCGGCGTGCTGCTGCTGTCCTTCGTGCCGATGTTCTTCATCGCCGCGGCCTTCTACTACATGAACCGCGTCGACACGGACTGCGGCACCACCTTCTCCTGGGTGACGCGGGCGATGGGGCCCTACTGGGGGTTCATGGGCGGCTGGGCGATCTGCACGACGGGGATCCTGGTGGTCGGCTCCCTCGCCGACGTCTCCGCCTACTACACCTATGACCTGCTCGGGCTCGATGGCGGCGACGGGAAGCCGCTCTACACGAACGAGCTCGCGGTCGCGGCGCTGGCCGTGGCGATCATCGCCGTGATGACCGCGATCTGCGTGATCGGCACCGAGCTCTCGGCCCACCTGCAGCGGGTCCTGACCCTGGGCCAGGTCGGGATCCTGCTGCTGTTCGCCGGGGTCGTGTTCGTCCGTCTGATCTTCGGCGACGTGCCCCGCACCGCTCGATCGATCCCGAGCTCAGCTGGCTGTCGCCGTTCGGGGCCGATTACTCCGCGATCCTCACCGGCGTCCTCTTGTCGGTGTTCATCTACTGGGGCTGGGAGAGCGCGGTCAACCTCTCCGAGGAGACCAAGGACTCCTCGCGCGCGCCCGGGCTGGCCGGGATCGCCAGCACCGTGATCCTGGTCGGCACCTACGTCGCCGTCACGGTGGCGCTGGTGGCCTTCGCCGGGCTCAGCGGGGTGGAGAAGTTCGACGACGACGCCGGGGTGCTCGGCGCCGTCGGCGACAACGTGCTGGGATCGGGGCTCGGCACTCTCGTGGTGATCGCGGTGATCGTCTCCGGGATCTCCTCCGCGCAGACGACGATCCTGCCCGGCTCGCGCACCTCGCTCTCGATGGCCGCCGCCGGGGCGCTGCCGCGGAAGTTCGCGAGCATCCACCCGCGTTTCCTGACCCCCGCGTTCGGGACGATCGTGGTCGGCGCCCTGGCCATCGCCTGGTACGTGCCGGGGAAGCTGATCTCGGAGAACTTCCTCTTCGACTCGCTTTCGGCGCTGTCGCTGATGATCGCCTTCTACTACGGGCTCACCGGCCTCGCCTGCGTGATCTACTGGCGGCACGAGCTCTTCAAGTCGGCGAAGAACTTCGTCTTCATCGGCCTTGCGCCGCTGATCGGCGGCGGGATGCTCTTCTACCTGCTGTTCGAGTCGGCCCGCGACCTCGCCGACCCGAAGCTCTCCTACTCGGGGACGGAGTTCCTCGGCATGGGCGTGCCTTTGGCGATCGCGGTCATCTTCATCGCGCTCGGATTCCTGATCATGGTCGCCTGGCGCCTGATCGGGCCGCCCGCCGGACGCGAGTTCTTCCAGCGGCGCGCGTTCGAGGCGGTGCCGCACGAGGTCGCGACCGGCGAGGTCTCGCAGGTCGAGGCGATCGGCGTCTCGGAGGAGGCGGCGGACGCCGGCCTCGCGGGCGCGCCACCATCCGCCGGGTCACGCTCGCCCGACGAGCCACCGAGTCTGGAGAGGACTCTCCGGGCGGGGAGAGGGGCTGAGCATGGGGACGCTCGTGGTCGGCTACGACGGCTCAGACGCCGCAGGCGCCGCGCTCGATCACGCACTCGAGCTCGCCGCCGAGCTGGGAGATCGGGTCGTGATCGCCTACGGCTACGACCCCGGCGGGCCTGGCGAGGAGTACAGGGCCACGCAGGAGGCCGTCCGCGAGATCGGCGAGCAGGTCACCGCCGAGGCGGCCCAACGGGCGCGCGACGCGGGCGTCGAGGTGGAGGTCGCTCTCCGAGCCGAGCGACCCGTCGACGCGCTTCTGGCTCGCCTCCGAGCGCGAGGCGCGGCTGATCGTCGTCGGCAGCTACGGGGAGTCGACGCTCAAGGCGATCCTGGTTCGACGCCGCCAGCTCCTGCACCTGTCGGAGGTGCCGGTGCTGGTGGTCCGGCGCGATACGAAGCCCTGGACTGGATGTCCAAGGTCTATCGACTTGTGGCGGCGCAGTGGCTGGTCGCCCGCCCGATCGGGCTCGCCCGCCTGCTCGAGAAGTCATGTACGAATCTGTCGGAGAGGCTGCCGTTCGCCGTTTTGTCGATTCTGGCTCATTGAGCCGGCCACCGGCGTAGGCCATACTTAGCCTGACAGGAGAGGACTCCGCTCGTTTGATTCGACAACGTGGCGATGACCGCCGGAGCCAGCAAGGAGGCGAAGAAGCGACCGCGCTTTGGAACGCGGCGGAGAGCGGTGATCTCCCAGCGGCGGCGAATCGTCGCCCGCGACCGGCGAGCCGTCGGTTCGCCTCGACCGCGTCAGCAAGCGCTTCGGCGACCTGATCGCGGTCCGCGACCTCGAGCTCGACATCGGCCGCGGTGAGTTCTTCACCATGCTCGGGCCCAGCGGCTGCGGGAAGACCACGACCCTGCGCATGGTCGCCGGCTTCGAGGAGCCGACCGCCGGGCGGGTGCTGATCGACGGCCAGGACGTGGTCGGCCTCCCCTCCCACAAGCGGCCGACGAATACCGTCTTTCAGAGCTACGCGCTGTTCCCCCACCTGAGCGTCGGCGAGAACGTCGCCTTCGGCCTTCGGCGCAAGAAGGTCCCAAAGCGCGAGATCACCGAACGCGTGGCGGCGGAGCTCGAGCGTGTGGGGCTCGCGTCGGAGATCAACCGCAGGCCGAACCAGCTCTCGGGCGGGCAGCAGCAGCGGGTCGCGCTGGCCCGGGCGCTCGTCAACCTGCCCAAGGTCCTGCTGCTGGACGAGCCGTTGGGAGCACTGGACCTGAAGCTCCGCAAGGGCCTTCAGCTCGAGCTGAAGGGCATCCAGCGCGACGTAGGGATCACGTTCGTCTACGTGACGCACGATCAGGAGGAGGCGCTGACCATGTCGGACCGGATCGCGGTGATGTCGAACGGGGTCGTCGAGCAGGTGGGCACACCCGAGGACGTGTATGAGCGTCCGCGGACCACCTTCGTCGCCGGCTTCATCGGCGTCTCCAACCTGATGCCGGGGACGGTGACGTCGGCCAGCGAGGGTCGCGGAAGGATCCGGCTGGAGAGCGGACCGGAGCTCGAGACCCAGGTGAACGGCGTCGGCCCCGGTGAGCACTGTCACGCGGTCGTGCGCCCGGAGAAGCTGGAGATCCAGCATGCGAGCGAGCCGGCGCGCGACGGCCTGCCGAGCGTCGAAGGGGTGGTCGAGAGCTCGGTCTACCTCGGCACGTCGACCCAGATCGTCGTCCAGCTCCCGAGTGAGGTTTCGATGACGGTGCTCGTTCCCAACGCCTAGGAGGCCGATCGCGCACGGCTACCCGGCGGAGGTGCGCGCGGTTCGCCTCAGCTGGGCGCCCGAGCACATGCACGTGGTCCGCGAGTCGGCCGCAACCACCCTCGATACCGCTAACGGCCGGCGTGGTGCCAGCGACGTTTCAGAGCCGGCAACGGCATGACCCAAGGAGAGTGACAAGAAGGATGTTGAGACGGCTGGACACGGAGGATTGGAACGCGCGGGGTCGACGCCCAAGGGCAACCTCCCCGCGGCGGCTGGCGATCGCATGCCTGGCTCTTGCTGCAGCGCTCGGGATCGCCGCGTGTGGCGACGACGACGGCGTCGGCAGCGGCAGCAACCAGGAAGCAACGGTCGCGGAGGGCGGGAAGGCGAGCGGCGAGGTCCTGATCTCGAACTGGCCCGGATACGTCGCCCCCGGCGACGGCGGCACCATCGCCCAGTTCGAAGAGCAGAGCGGCGTCAAGACCGAATACAAGCAGGACATCAACGACAACGTCGTCTTCTTCAACAAGTTGAAGCCCGTGCTCGATCAGGGTGACTCCGGCGGTCGCAGTCTCATCGTCGTCACCGATTGGATGGCCAAGCGGATGTACGACCTCGGCTACCTGGAGGAGATCAACCACGACGACCTCCCGACCGTGTTCGAGAACATCCTGCCTCAGTTCGAGAAGTCCACGTCGGACCCCGAGCGCAAGTTCTCGATCCCCTGGCAGGGCGGCCAGACCGGAGTCTTCGTCGACACGACGAAGGCCCCCGAGATCGACGAGGTGTCCGACCTGTTCGACCCCAAGTACAAGGGCAAGGTGACGATGCTGACCGAGATGCGCGACACCGTGCCGCTCGTCTTGCAGAGCGAGGGGATCAACCCCGACGACGCGACCAAGGAGGACTGGCTCGCGGCGATCGACAAGCTCCAAGAGGCGCGCGACTCCGGGCAGATCCGCCAATTCACGGGGAACGAGTACACCGAGGACCTGACCGCCGGCAACATCGTCGCCGCGATCGGCTGGTCCGGCGACATCACGCTGATCGGTCGAGAGGGCGTCGAGTGGCGGAGGCCCAAGGACGGCTGCGACCTGTTCTTCGACCAGGCGGTGATCCCGGTCGGTGCGCCGAACACGCCGGCCGCGCTCGCCTTCCTGAACTTCGCGTACACCCCGAAGAACGCGGCGGACATCACGGAGTGGGTGCAGTATGTGACGCCGGTCGCCGGGGTCAAGGAGATCCTGGCCAAGCGCGCCCCGGAGCTCGCCAACGACCCGAAGATCTTCCCGACGGAGAAGGACATCGCGGGCTGTTCGGAGGACCCGGATCCACCGGGAAGCGCGGAGGACGTCGCTGAGGTCGAGGCGGCCTTCCAGGAGGTGATCTCCGGCTGACCAGGATGAAACGGGTTGCGCCTGGCGGCACACCCTCACGCAAACGCCGGCGGAGGCGCTAGATGGGTGCCCGGAACCTCCGCCGGCGCCTGATCCCCTACGGCCTGCTCGGCCCGGGCGCGATCTGGCTGGTCCTCTTCTTCGTCATACCCATGTACTTCATGGGGGAGATGTCGCTGCGCTCCGGCATCCCGAACACGCCAGAGGGGTTCACCTTCAGCTGGCAGTTCTCCAACTACTCGGAGGCGCTCGATGGCCGCGGCGAGCAGATCGTGCGGACCTTCTTCTACGCGGGAACGGCGACGATCATTGCCCTGCTGATCGCCTATCCGCTCGCCTATGCGATCGCGCTCAAGATCAATCCCCGCTGGCGGCTGCCCCTCCTGTTCGCGGTGATCGCGCCCTTCTTCACCACCTACCTGATCAGGACGATCGCCTGGGAGACGATCCTCGCAGACGACAGCCCGATCGTGGACGTGCTCAAGACGCTCCAGGTCATCCCCGAGGACGGCCGGGTGCTCGCCACCTCAGGCGCCGTCATCGCCGGCCTCACCTACAACTTCCTGCCGTTCATGATCCTGCCGATCTACGCCAGCCTCGAGCGGATCGACACCAGTCTGATCGAGGCGGGCAAGGACCTCTACGCGTCGGCGAGGGAGGCGTTCCTTCGCGTCACGCTGCCGTTGACGATGCCCGGCGTCGTCGCCGGGATCCTGCTCACCTTCATCCCGGCATCCGGCGACTACATCAATGCGGAGTTCCTGGGCGGCGCCAACAACACGATGATCGGCAACAAGATCCAGTCCACCTATCTGGAGGAGAGCAACTACCCGGAGGCCGCCGCGCTGTCCTTCCTGATGATGGCGGCGGTCCTAATCATCGTGCTCGTCTACATCCGAATCGCGGGGACCGAGGCGTTCGTCGGCAGCGAGGAGGAGGCGCGCTAGAGATGGAGTCGGCGACCGCGACAGCGAGACCCTCGGTCTCGGCCGGCCCGATCGGAGCGGTTTGGGCGTGGCTGAGACGAAACGGCTTCAAGATCTATGCCGGGTTCGCCGTCGCCTACATGCTGATCCCGATCGCGGTGATCGCGGTGTTCTCCTTCGCCGATGCCTCCGAGAACCGGGACGTCCTCGCCTTTGCGATCAACGATGGCTTCACGCTCAAGTACTGGGAGCACGCCTTCTCGGTGCCCGACCTGAACGAGGCCTTTCTGACCTCGTTCCGGCTCGCGGCGCTGGCGACGCTCTTCTCGACCGCGATTGGGACGCTGATGGCGATCGCGCTCGTTCGCCATCGGTTCCACGGCCGGCGCGCCGCGAACCTGCTGATCGTTCTGCCCATGGCGACGCCCGAGATCGTCATGGGCGCGTCGCTGCTCTCCATGTTCCTGATCTACGGGATCTCCCTCGGCTTCACCAGCCTGCTGATCGCCCACATCATGTTCTCGATCAGCTTCGTCGTTGTCGTCGTGCGCTCGCGGCTGATCGGATTCGACCGCAGCATCGAGGAGGCGGCGCCGGGACCTGGGCGCCAGCCCCTTGACGACCTTCCGCACGTCACTCTGCCCCTGCTCGCCCCGGGCATCGTCGCCGCCGCGCTGCTCGCGTTCGCTCTCTCGATCGACGACTTCATCGTCTCGGACTTCAACAAGGGCACGACCGAGACGTTCCCGCTCTACGTCTTCGGGGCGCACCTGAGGGGAATCCCCGTGCAGGTCAACGTGCTCGCAACCATGCTGTTCATGCTCACCGTCACCGCGATCCTGCTGGTGATCTGGCAGCAGCGCCGCGCGGAGCGGATGGCCTCCGTGCGACCGCGAGCAGGAGGAAACCGAGGTGGACCTGCGGCCGGCGCGCGCGCCGGCCTGAGCGCGGTTACAGGCCGAGGTCGCGGGCGATGCCCGGCTTGTGGGCCTCGAGGTACAGGAACACCGGATGCGGGGCCCCGGCCGTTCCCACGTGGACCTCCGACCCCTCGGGCGCCTCGCCGCGAATTCGCTCTGCCAGCTCGGTGGCGCGCTCCTCGCTCGCGGCGCCCACCAGCAGGTACTTCCAGTGACGCCTGGCGTCGATGCCCTCTTCCGCCAGCTGCGCGGCGAACTCTCGCGTGTCGCGAAGCGTCGGAAGGTCGATCCTGACCTCCCACTGGTAGTCCCACCGGGACGGCGGCTCCTGCTCGGCAGCCTCCTCATGACGCTCGTGCTCGGCGGCGCGCTCCTCGTCGGTCCGGGGCATCGGCGGCCGAGGGGTCCTTCCAGGCGTCCTCGTCGGGATGCCAGCGGGTCAGCGCCGTCTTCCCGCTCAGGCCCTCGGCGGCGAGCAGGTCGCCGGCCACCCGCTCCGCCTCTCGCGCCTGATCCTCGGTCTGCGCGTACAGGAACATCTTCGGCCCGTCGCGAGTGACGATGACCCTGTCGCCCAGCCGCTCCCGCGCCTCGTCGTCGAGGTCGAGGGAGTGCAGGCGCTCCCCGAGCGTGAAACCGTGCTGCTCATCGTCGAGATCGACCTCGACCCGCCACTCATCGCTCATCGTCGGAAGTCTTTCATGGCAGCGCGAGCACTAGCATCGCTGCCGTGGACGGGCCCGAAACCACGCTCTTGATCGGCGGCGAGCGGGTCGCCGGCGAGGGCCAGCCGGTCGAGGTGGAGAACCCGGCTACCGAGGAGGCCATCGCCACCGTTGCCACGCCCTCGGACGAGCAGATCGCGGCGGCGATCGCCGCCGCACGGCGGGCGCAGCGAGGCTGGGAGCGGACTCCGGCCGTCGAGCGCGCCGAGCTGTTGCACGAGGTCGCCGCCCGGCTCCGCGCCCGCGCCGGCGAGCTCGCCGAGCTGATGACGCTCGAGATCGGCAAGCCGCTGGTCGAGAACTCCGACGAGGTCGGCTGGACGGCCGCCGCCTTCGACTACTACGCGGAGATCGGGCGCGACTCGGCCGGCCGGGTGATTCCCTCGATCGAGGCGACGCAGCTGTCGCTGGTGGTCAAGGAGCCGGTGGGCGTCGTCGCCTGCATCGTGCCCTGGAACTACCCGCTGCTGCTCTTGGCCTGGAAGCTGGCGCCGGCGTTGGCCGCCGGAAACACCACCGTCTGCAAGCCGTCGGAGCTGACGCCGCTGTCGACCCTGGCTGTGGCGTCCTGCTTCGAGCACCTGCCCGCCGGCGTGGTCAACCTGCTGGCCGGAGCCGGTGAGGTCGGCGCCCGGATCGTCGGCGACGAGGGGATCGATTGCGTCGCCTTCACCGGGTCCGTGGAGACCGGCAAGGGGATCGCCGCCGCCTGCGCGGAGCGGATCGCCCGCATCAACCTCGAGATGGGCGGCAAGGACCCGTTCATCGTCTGCTCCGATGTCGCCGACCGGGTCGACGTTGCCGCCAAGGGTGGCGCCTGGGCGGCGTTCCTCGCCGCCGGCCAGGTCTGCACCTCCGCGGAGCGCTTCTACGTGATGGAGGATGTCTACGACGACTACCTGCAGGCCTTCGTCGACTACACCGGTGGGCTCCGGGTGGGCGATCCCATGAACCCCGCCACCGACATCGGCCCGATGGTCTCCCAGATGCAGCGTCAGAAGGTCTTCGACCAGGTGCAGGCCGCGGTGGCGGCTGGGGCCGAGGTGGTGATCGGAGCCGACACGGCCGGCCAGGAGCGCGGGCACTTCTTCTCCCCGGCCGTGGTCACCGGGGCTCCCGCGGAGACCGACCTGCTGCGCGAGGAGACCTTCGGCCCGGTAGCCCCGATCGTACGGGTCAGGTCGCTGGACGAGGCGATCGAGCTCGCCAACTCGACTCGCTTCGGCCTCGGCGCCAACGTCTACACCCGTGACCTTCAGAACGTGGTCCGCTGCCTACGGGAGATCAAGGCCGGCACGGTGTGGTTCAACGACCCGCTGACCGACAACGACGCCGGCCCGTTCGGGGGCTTCAAGCAGTCCGGCCTTGGCCGCGAGCTCGGCCGCGAGGGCCTCGAGGCCTTCCAGGAGACCAAGCACGTCCATATCGAGACCGAGATCGCCCCCAAGGAGTGGTGGTACCCGTACTCCGAGCACTCGGGAGGCGAGCCGCCCGACGGGGCTGGTGCCTGATGGCGCTGCGCGAAGCCGAAGGCCCGGTTGGCGCCCCCTGGGAACGGCCGCTGGCGGGCATTCTCGACCGGGTCACGGTTGAGTCGGCGCTGCTCGCCGAGAACCCCCTGGGAGACCCCTCGCGGCGTCCGCTGTACGTGTACCGCCCTCCCGGCGTGGAGGTCGACCACCCCCGTCCGCTGTCCTGCGTCTACGTGATCCAGGGCTACTTCGGGCAGCTCGACTCCTGGTGGCGCCGCGAACCCTTCGAGCCGAACGTCTTCGAGGGCATCGATGCGATGTTCGCCGCCCGCGAGTGCCCCGACGCGATCGTCGTCTTCGTCGACTGCTGGACGTCGTACGGCGGCTCCCAGTTCCTCAACTCCACCGGTACGGGCCGCTACCAGGACTATCTGTGCGACGAGGTGGTGCCGTTCATCGACGGACGCTACCCGACGGCCGCCGACCGCGATCACCGCGGGATCGCCGGAAAGTCGTCGGGCGGCTACGGGGCGATGGTGGTGCCGATGATGCGGCCGGACGTCTTCGGCGCGCTGGCGTCGCATGCGGGAGACGCGCTGTTCGAATGCTCCTACGTCCCCAGCTTCCGGGAATCGGCGCGCACGCTCCGCGACGATTTCGAAGGCTCCTACGAGGTCTTCTTCCAGCGCCTGGCCGAGGCCGAGCGCTTCGACATCGACAGGTTCGGCACCCCGCTGATGGACTACGGATGCGCCGCCTGCTTCTCGCCCGATCCGGACCGCCCCGGCAAGCCGCTGCTGCCGTTCGAGGTCGCCACCGGGCGATTGGTGGACGAGGTCTGGGAGCGATGGCTCGAGCTAGACCCCGTGCGGATGGCCCCGCGACATGGAGACGCCCTGGGCTCCATGCGGCGCGTCTACCTCGATGCGGGCAAGTCCGACGAGTGGTACCTGGACCTCGGCGCCCAGGCCTTCGCCGCCGAGCTCGAGAAGCTGGGGGTCGACCACACGCTGGAGCTGTTCGACGGCAAGCACGGGGGGCTCACCTACCGCTATCCCGCCGCGATTCGCGAGCTCGTCCTGGCCCTCGACTCCTAGCCAACCCACGGTGGGCCGAATTTGCCGCCCATAGGGCGGGAAATTCGGCCCAGCGCGCCAGCGGCCGACCGCTCAGCGCCCCACGTGGATGCCGATCCGCTCCGGCAGCCCGCTGATCGCGCGAGTGAGCGGTCCGGGCCGCCGACCCTCCTCCTCGAGGCGCTCCCGTCGCAGCAGCGCTGCCCGGACGATCGTCCCGCCCGCATAGCGAAGGGGCTCGGGCGGAACCCGAACCGGGGGCGGCTCGACGATCGGCAGCCGGGTGGCGTCGTCTCGCCGCTCCAGCGCCATGGATGCGAGCGCCCGCCCCGCAATCCGCGACGGTCCAACCCCGTTGCCCGTGTAGCCGAACGCGTAGTGGACGCGGCCGCGGTCGAGGCTGCCGAGCACCGGCAGGTGGGTCGGCGAGACGTCGATCGGCCCGCCCCAGGCGTGCTCGATTCGGCGCCCGCTGAGCGCGGGGAAGAAACGGACGAGGTGGCGCTCGACCTCGGCGACCGCCGTCCGGTCCAACTCGGTGCGGCCGTTCACGCGGGCACCGGGCGCGACCCGGCCGCCTCCCCAGCCGAAGGCGATCCGCCCGTCGGGAGTGGTGCGAAAGTAGTGGATCATCGCCCGCGAGTCCGTGATGCACTCGCCGCCTGTCCACCCGAGGGCGGCGATCACGTCCGGGACCGGCTCGGTGATCACCATGTGGCTGGAGGTGACCGTGAGCCGCCGGCGCAGGCGTCGGTGGCCGGCGAGCGAGGCACCGGTGGCGAGGACGGCGGACGTCGCGCGCACACAGCCGCCGTCGGTCCGCGCGGCGACGCCGCGGCCTTCGACCCGCAGCCGACGCACCCGCGAGCCCTCGTGGATCGTCACGCCCCGCTCTCCCAGGCGCCTGCCCAGCCCGAACGCCAAGCGTGCCGGCTGGACGGTGGCGGCCGCCGGGTAGAACGCCCCTTCGCGGAAGATGGGCGAGTCGCACCGCGCCCGCACCTCGGACTCCGACAGCGCCCGGCACACCTGCGGGACCTCCAGCTCCTGGCAGGCATCCCTCACCGCCCGCCAGGCGCCGTCATACACCGGAGCGGTCGAAACCTGTAGGTAGCCGCCGGGGCGGTACCAGGCGTCCACCCGTTGCTCCTGGCACCAGCGGCCAATCCCCTCGACGGCCTCCTGTGCGGCCCGGGTGAGGCGCAGGGCGGGGGCGTCGCCGAAACGCCGCCGAAGGGTCGGCAGGCTGAACCACATCGCGTTCACGAAGCCGCCGTTGCGCCCACTCGGCCCCGCGCCGCAGCGCTCGGCCTCCAACAGGACCACCCGCGCCCCCGGCGCGAGCTCGGTGAGGAACCAGGCCGCCCACATCCCCGTGTACCCGCCGCCGACCACCACCACGTCGGCGGCCAGCTCACCCTCCAGCGGCGGGAGCGCCCCCGGCGGCTTGGCCTCCTCCTGCCACCAACCGTGTGCCGTGTGACTCACCGCCATCGCGGCAAGTCTTGCGGACCAGCCCCGCGCCGTGTGTTTATCGGGACGACTCGGCGCTGCGGGTCTCGTGGAGCTCCATCAGCTCGCGCTGGACGTTGCGAGGCTCGCCGTCTGGGCGCCGGCGCGTCCAGCCTCCGTCCGAGCCCAGGACCCAGGCGTTCGTGTTGTCGGCCAGGGAGCGGTCGAGCACGTCGAGGAGCTGCGCACGGGCCTTGGGATCCTCGACCGGGGTCACAAGCTCCACCCGGTTGTAGAGGTTGCGCGGCATCACGTCGGCGGACCCGATGTAGATCCGCTCCTCTTCCCCGGGCCGCTCGAACGAGAAGATCCGCGAGTGCTCCAGGAAGCGCCCGACAACCGAGACCACCTCGATGTTGTCGGAGACGCCGGCGACCCCGGGGCGCAGAGCGCAGATCCCGCGGACGTTGAGCTGCACCTGCACTCCGGCCTGCGAAGCCCGGTACAGGGCCCTGATCGAGGGCGCGTCGAGGAGCGCGTTCATCTTCATCCGGATTCGCGCCGGTCGGTCGGGTGAATGAGCCTCGATCGTGCGCTCGATCTCGCGCAGGATCCCCTCCTTGAGGTTGAAGGGCGCGACCAGGACCTTGCGATAGCCGCGGGGGCGGGAGTAGCCGGTCAGGTAGTTGAACATCTCGGCGATGTCGGAGCCGATCTCGGCGTCGGCCGTGAACAGGCCGAAGTCGGTGTACAGGCGGGCGGTCTTCGGGTTGTAGTTGCCGGTGCCGATGTGCGCGTAATGGCGGACCCCGTCGCCCTCGCGACGGACGATGAGGATGCACTTCGCGTGGCTCTTCAGCGCCGGCAGCCCGTAGACCACGTGCACCCCCGCCTGCTCCAGCTTCTTCGCCCAGCGGATGTTGGCCTGCTCGTCGAAGCGCGCCTTCAGCTCCACCATGCACACGGCCTGCTTGCCGCGCCCCACCGCCTCGATCAGCGATGGGACCAGCGGGGAGTCGGCGCTCGTCCGGTAGACGGTCTGCTTGATCGCCAGCACATCCGGATCGTCAACAGCCTGCTCGACGAAACGCTCGACCGAGGTCACGAATGAGTCGTACGGATGATGAACGAGGATGTCGCGTTCGCGGATCGACCCGAACACGTCGGCCTCGGACCCGTTCTCGCCCAGCAGGCGCGGCTGCGTGACGGGAGTGTGAGGCGGGTCGCGCAGCTCGCTGTGTCCGCTGACCCCGGCCACGTCCCAAAGATCCGACACGTCCAGCAGTCCCTCGGTCTCGTATAGCTGACGCTGGTCGATCCACAGCGCGTCCCGGAGCTGCTCGCGCAGCCGGGGGCTCATGGCGCGGTCGACCTCCAGCCGCACCACCTCTCCGAATCGGCGGCGGCGAAGCTCCTCCTCGACCGCCTGCAGCAGGTCGTCGGCCTCGTCGGACACGTCGTAGTCGGTGTCGCGGGTGACCCGGAAGAAGGAGTGATCCAGGACCTCCATGCCAGGAAACAGGGAGCCCAGGTTGGCTGCGATCAGGTCCTCCAGCGGGACCAGAGTCGTCGTTCCCTCCCCGTCGCTCTCCACGAAGCGCCCCAGCAGCTCCTTTGGCACCTTGACCCGGGCGAGCACCTCGGTGCCCTGGTCAGGATCGCGGAGGGTGACGGCGAGGCTCAGCGACAGGTTCGAGATGTACGGGAACGGCCGGCCGAGGCCGATCGCCAACGGAGTCAGCGCCGGAAAGATGCTGTTCTGGAACACGCGGTCGAGCTGCTCGCGCTCGCCCGCAGATGCCCGATCGGGCGAGATGATCCGGATGCCGTGCTCGGCGAGCGCCGGCCGAAGGTCGCGCTCGAAGCATTGCGTCAGCCGCTTGCGCTGGCCGATTACGACTTCGCGAATCGCGTCTATCTGGTCGTTGGGACTGATGCCGTCGGCGCCGCGTGCGTCGACGCCCGCCTCCAGCTGGTCGTGAAGGTTCGCCACCCGCACCATGAAGAACTCGTCCAGGTTCGATTCCCAGATGGCGCAGAACTTGACTCGCTCCAAGAGCGGCACCGACGCGTCCTCGGCGAGCTGGAGGACACGATCGTTGAAGTCCAGCCAGGAGAGCTCGCGGTTGAAGTAGAGCGAGGAATCCTCGAGGTCCGGCGTCGGCTGCGCGTGGGCGGGAGCGGCGGCCTCTTCGACCGTCCCCGTGGGGGACGGTCGTGCTTGCATCGGATCTACGGCGCTCACCCCTGGCCATGCTAGCGCCGAGGCAGCCCTCAGGCGGCTATCCGCTCCCACGGCTCCGCTCTGGGTAGGAGCCGCGCTGGTTCGGCGAGCGCCCTCACCAGCTGTTCCGCTTCGGCTTCCCCCGCCTGAACAGCCACACGTCGAAGAAGTGGTCGAGGTTACGACCGCTGTCGGCCTGGGCGAGCTGGATGAAGCGCTTCGTCCCAGCGTTCCCGTGACGGTGCTTCGCGACCCAGTCCCGGAGGGTCTCGAAGAAGGCCGCGCCGCCGATCTTCTCTCGCAGGGCCTCGAGGGTCATCGCACCGCGGTCGTAGATCGTCCCATCGAAGAGCTTCGACGGGCCGCCCGGGTTGCCAGGCGGCGGGTTCCAGAACGGCCTGTCTCTTGCCGGCGTCGCGTAGAGGGCGTCGAAGCGGTCGTTCAGGGACCTGCCGCCCTCACTCGCCTCCCAGTACCACTCCGCCCAGGTCGCGAAACCCTCGTTCAGCCAGATCTGGCGCCAGCGCTTCAAGGTCACGTCATCCCCGAACCACTGGTGCGCCAGCTCGTGAGCGAGGAGCACCCTGCCCGGAGCATTAGGGAACAGCGGCCTGGTCTGGGTCTCGAGCGCATAGCCGACCTTCGACGTGTGGTCGACGATTGCTCCGGTGGCCTCGAACGGGTACTCGCCGAAACCCGAGGCGAACAGAGCGAGGATGTCCGGGATCTCCGCCAGCGCCGAGCCGCCGGAGCCCGCCGCTGGATCGATGGCCACGTAGGACGGGATGCCGTTGGCGGCCGACCGCCTCACCTGGAACCTGCCCGAGGTGACAGTGGCGAGGTAGGTGGCCATCGGCGAGTCCTCGCTCCAGACGAAGGTGGTGCGGTGGCGGCGCACGATCCGATCCTCGAGCGTGCCGTTGGCCACCGCCGTGGTTCCCCTCGGGACCGTGACCCGGAAGCGGTACGTAGCCTTGTCGGTCGGATGGTCGTTGCAGGGAAACCAGGTCGGCGAGCCGGTGGGCTCGCCCGCCACGAAGGCGCCATCCGCGGTCGGTATCCAACCGTATTTGGCTCCCAGCGGATCGCGCAGCGGCCGTGGCTTGCCTCGATACCGAATCCAGACCCTGAACGGCTTGCCCCGGCGTAACCGGGGGCGTGGGCGGATCCGAAGCTCCTGGCCCTTGCGGCTGAAGTCCGCCCCGATTCCGTTCACCCGCAGCGACGAGACGCGAAGGTGGCGGAAATCCAGGTTGAAGCGCTTCAGATTCGCGGTCGCGGTGGCCATGATCGTGGCCGCGGCCCGCAGCTGCCGGCTGCCCGGCCTGTAGCGCAGGTCGAGCGCATAGCGCGAGACGTCGTAGCCACCGTTGCCGGCGCGGGGGAAGAAGGAGTCGCCGAGCCCCGCCGAGCCCTTGACGAATGCACTCGCGCCCGCCGGAAGCGCCAGCAGCGTGACCGTCGCGCAAACGGCGGCCAGCCGCCACGATCCGGCCCAGTCGCTCAGCCAGCGTCCTGGAGCCCCGAGCCTGCGGCGATCACCCGGTCAAACTCCGCAACCGCCCTGGACAGCTCGTCGGCCAGCGGGCCGGGGCACAGCCCGGCGAACCGGCGAGCCAGGGCGTTGTAGAACCAGTGCACGTCTTCCAGGCTCTTGCTGGAGTGCGACCATAGTTCCTCGCCCTTTAGCTCAAAGCCGCGGATCGCGGAGCGCACGTTGTCGAGCTTGTCGGCCAGCGATACCCGCAGCGCCCCCCGAGAGGAATCGCCGAGCCGCGCGAGATAGAGCTCCTTGCGAGCTCGCCAGGGCGGTTTCGGAGCCCCGTAGCTGTCCGTGCACTCGTCGACGATCTCGGCCACCTCGTTCCCGTAGCGCCGGCGGATGTCGTGCAGCCGCTCCAGGCCGCCCTGGTCCTCGACCGCGTCGTGCAGCAGCGCGGCGATCGCCTCGTCCTCCGAGGCCCCGTCCTGGATCACCAGCCCGGCAACCCGAAGCAGGTGGGCGACGTATGGCTGGCCATCGCTGCCCCGAAGCTGGCCGGCGTGCGCGCGAGCGGCGTACGACAGGGCGTCCTCGAACCGCTCACCGAGCGCGTGTTCGCGCGGCCGGTCGACCTGGACAACAGCATCCATCCGCCCTGAAGGCTAACGGAGAAGCGCTGATTGGCTTTCCCGCTATTTGGGCGATCAGCCTTTGGTCCTCGCACGCGGCGCCTGCGCCACCCGGCTCGCCGCCTCGAGCTCCGCGGCGGCGCCGGCCGCACGCGAGGCAGCCTCGCGCTTCTGGCGCTCTGCGGCCTCCAGCTCGCGCCGCGCCTGCTCGGCTTGCTTGGCCGCCTGGCGGCGCTCGTGGGCGACGCGCAGGCGACGGGCAACCGCCCGTTCGAGCCCCTCCCAGGTGGCGGCGCGCTCCTGCTCGGCCCAGAACTCGCGGAACCGATCGAAGAGCAGACGGCGACGAGCCCGGAGGTAGACGATCAGGATCTCGAGCCCCCGGTACGCGGTGCGGTGCGGTGCACGCGCGGCCAGTCGAGGGTCGAGGTCGGTCGCCTCCCCGGCTCGCTCGCGGACAGCGGCGGCGTCTGCCTCGCGCAGCTCATCCAGATGGCCTTCGACCCTCGGCAGCATCACGTCGCAGTCGTGCAGCTCCCCCAGCAGGTCCTGAAGGTCGCGCGCACGGCGCCGTGCAGTTGCCGCGGGCTTGCCGAAGCAGAACTCGGTCAACTCGAGCACGTAGCGCAGTCGCTTGGCGGCAATCCGCATGTCGTGCTGGGCCTCGGTGCCGTCGGGCTGGAGCGCACCAGGAGCGAACGAGCGCATCTCCTGCAGCCGAACGCGAACGATCCGCGCGGCGTTGTCGGCCAGGGGCTGGCCCGGATCGAGCTTCTTCACCCGGCGGGCCTTCATGTCGTCTCGCGCTGGGTGTGCGACTCGGCCTGCATCACGAGCTCCGAGAGACGCTCACTGAGCGCCGCCAGCCGCTCCGACCGGACGAACGGCTCCAGCTCGGCGTTGACGTCGGTTTGGTCTGCTCGCAGCCGCTCGATCAGGCTCGAGACGCCCGGACGGTCGGGGGCTGCCATGCCCTCGGTGAACTCCTCCATGGCGGCAATCGTCACGTCGCGGTCGCGCCGCTCGCCGAGCGCGTCGGCAATCGCCTTTACCTCGGTCAGCGCCGACTTGAATTGCTTCTTTGGGAAGCACGGCTCGAACACCTCCAGCGCAGCCCGCAGCCTCCGGGTCGCGACGCGCATGTCGTGGACCCGCTCGATATGTGAGACGTCGAGCACCCCCCGCGAGTGGTCCGCGACCTCCCGGGCCCGCACGGAGACGATCTTGGCCGCCGCGCTCGCGTAAGGCTGCTCGGCAGTCAAGCCCTGGATCGCCCGCGCCTTTGCCATGCCGGGAGCGTACCGGCGCGTGGGAGAGGGACGACCTCCCGCGTCCGTAAATGGGTCTAGGCAGCCAGGGCCTTCGGCGTGCCGTTGGCTGCGCCGTTCAACAGGTCGAGGATCACGCCCTCGCGGAGCCCGCCCTTGCCGATCTGGAGCGGCCGGCCGAGCAGCTCCGAGAGCTTCTCGAGCAGCAACACGCCCGTGGGCAGGATGCGAACTCGGCGCGGATCGAGCTCGAAGCGCCGGGCGACGTCGGCGATCGGGTCGCCGGTCAGGACCCGGATTGCCCGCTCCAGGGTCTCGTACTCGAGCACCGCTCCCACCAGGGTGCGCAGAGAGGTGGCGCTGCCGCCGACGGCGACCGCCTGGGCCGGCTGCTCGAGCTCGACGCCGTCGAAGAACTCCGCTATGCGCTCGCGCACGGCCCGCAACTCGGCCGGCGAAGGCGGGTCGTTGGACAGAAAGTCGTCGGCGAGCTGCCCGGAGCCGATCTTGAACGAGCGGACGGAACGCAGCCCCTCGGTGACGCTGCCCACCACGACCTCGGAGGAGCCGCCGCCCACGTCGACGACGCCGACCTCGCCCTCGACCGGATGGCCGAGGGTCTTGGTCGCGCCGATGAAGGCCAGCCGGCCCTCCTCGTGCGCGCTCAGCACGTCCACCGATACGCCCGCGACCCGCGCGATCTCGGCCACGATCTGGTTCCGGTTGGTGGCCTCCCGGATCGCCGCGGTGGCGACGATCCGAATCGCCTCGGCACCGAGCTCCTCCGCAAGGCGCACCTGGGTGGCGACCACCTCGGCGACCTCAGCGACCTTGTCGTCATCGATCGCGCCATCGTGCTGCGAGGCCTTGCCGATCCGCGTATATGCGCGCTGCTCCATCACCTTGCGAAGCTGACCCTGCGAGGGCTCGGCCACCAGCACGCGGGTGGTGTTCGAGCCGATGTCGATTGCGGCGCAAAGCATGCAGAGCCGATCTTGGCAGACGGAACGGATACGCCCACGCCTGAGGCTGGGCATCGGTAACGCCCCATTTACAAGCGGTTCACCGCCGCTTCACGGGGCACCGGCGCGCCGGGTCGAAACTTGCCTGGATGCAGGTGAATCTCCCGACGGAACGCTTCGGCCTCAACGTCCCAAGCGGCTGGTGGGCGTCGCCGGCGCTGCTGAAGTCGGTCGAGGCGGCGGACTTTGCACGGGTTCAGGTCCACGCCCCGCCGGCGTCGGTCCTCGCCGATCCCCGCCAGTCGACACCGCACGCCAGCGCGCTTGCGGCGGCGCTCGCGACCACTGGGCTCCAACCCGTCGTACATGCGCCGTCCGAGCTCAGGGTGGGGACTCGCAACTCGGACCGGGTCGCCGAGGGGCTGCTCTCCTACGCGGCCGAGATCGGCGCCACTCACACGGTCTACCACGCGTGTGCTCTGCCGGACGCGCCGGAGAGCGAGGACGCGTTGCTGTTCGAGGCCCGCTCGCTTGCCGCCTTGTCCTTGCGCGCCGAGCGTCTCGGCGTCACGATCGCGATCGAGAACCTGGCGCCGGTCTTCCCGGGGCCCGAGTCCCTCTCGGCGAGCCCGATGGTCCTCCGCGGCCTCGTCAATCGCATCGGCTCCGAACGAGTCGGCATCTGCCTCGACGTCGGGCACGCCCATATCGTCGCCGACCTGCGTCGGACCTCGCTCGAGGCCTTGATCGAGCCGGTGCTGGACACGGTGACCCTGTTCCACCTGCATGACAACCTCGGCGCGCGCTGGAAACCGACGGGCGCCGACGGCGGCTTCGATCCCCTGCGGCTCGACCTCCACCTGCCGCCCGGGCGCGGCACCCTCCCATGGCAGCGACTCGCCCCCCGCCTGGCCGGCCACAGCGCGCCCCTGATGCTCGAGGTACACCCGCCGTATCGCCCGCGCGCCGAGGAGCTTCACCGCTGGTTCAGCGAGCTGTTTCCCGCCCCGCGCAGGGCGCTGGCCGCGGCCTGACGCTTGGTCGCGGGGCTTCACCGACCCATTCCGCGGAAGGGGCCGGCCCGCGCTAGCGTAGCTGCGTGGGGTTCCTGGACCGAGTGAGCGCGTGGCGACGGCGAAGCACGGCCTTTGGTGCCCTCACGTCGCAGTCCGAGCTATTCGATCTGTTCGCGGAGGCCGGAGCGAACATGCAGGAGGCCGCCGAGCAGGCCTACCGGCTGCTCATGTCCTGGCCCGAAGACACAGGCTTGAGAAGTGAGATCACCCGGTGCGAGCAGGAGGGCGATCGGATCACGCGACAGATCATTCACCGGCTATACCGAAGTCGGATTGCGGCCGTCGACCGGGGGGGCATTTACGCCTTGGCGGAAGCGATCGATGATGTGGTCGACGAGGTCGAGGAGGCCTCGGAGGAGCTCGCTGCATACGGCATCGAGGCGCCGATGGAGCAGGCGCAGCAGCTCAGCGGGGTGGTGAGGGACTCGGCGCGAGCCTTGCGGCACGCTCTCGATGGCTTCAGGCGCCTTGACCCTATGGAGCAGGAGGCGGTGGAGATCCGCGAGTTGGAGCACGAGGGCGACCGGATTTATCGGCAAGCCGTCGCTTCGCTGTTCGACGGCGCCATCGATCCGATGCTGGTGATTCGCTGGAAGGACGTGCTCCAGGGACTCGAAGACGCGATCGATCGAACCCGCCAGGCGATGGACCTGCTCAGCGGCCTCGTCGTCAAGCACTCCTAGCCGCTCTGGCAAGGCAACGTTTGCGCACAGCAGCAGCGCCGTCGGTCAGGCCGAGGACTTTTGGGGAACGACTTCCTCGCCGGGATGGGAGGCGTCCTCGAACTCGCGAAACAGGCCGGTGACCACGAACGCGACCTGCTCGCCGACGTCGACGGCGTTGTCCCCGATCCGCTCCAGCGCCCGGGCCACGAGCAGCATCGTCATCGCCCACTCGCGGCGGTCGACCTCGTCGCCGATCTCGATCGCCAGCCGGAAGCACTCCTTGTTGAGGTTGTCGATGACGTCGTCCTGACGGACCAGGTCGCGCGCCATGTCGACGTTGCGCTCCGCGAAGGCGCGCTTCGCCTGCCTGATCTGGGCGCGAGTCCCCTTGCCCATGGTCACCAGGTTCTTGATCATCCGCTCGTCGGCCGGCGGCTCGTGGCCGGCGATCGGGATCAGCTTGGCGATGTTGACGCACTGGTCGCCCATCCGCTCGATGTTCTTCATCACGTGGAGGAGCGCCGAGATCAGGCGCAGGTCCGTCGCCACCGGCGCCTGAGTCGCGAGCAGCGTCAGGATCGCCTGGTGGATCTCCAGGTAGCGACCGTCGATCACGTCGTCGTCGGCGATCACCAGCTCGGCGAGCTCGATGTCCTGGTGCTGGACCGCCTCGACGGTGCGGTCGAGTGCCGCGATGACGAGATCCAGGCCGTCGAGCGCCCGTCCCTCCAATTGCTCGAGCTCCTCGCGATACTGGACGCGGATGCGGTCCGGGGCCATCAGCCCACCTTGCCAGTCACGTAATCCTCGGTTCGCCGGTCGGTTGGATTGGTGAAGATCTTCTCGGTCTCGTCGTACTCGACCACGCGCCCGGTGCGGTGCTTCTCGCTTGCATCCAGCTCGACGATCAGGAACGCGGTTCGATCGGAGATCCGCGCCGCCTGCTGCATGTTGTGGGTGACGATCACGATCGAGTAGTCCCGCTTCAACTCCAGCATCAGGTCCTCGATCCTGCTGGTCGAGATCGGGTCGAGCGCTGAGCAGGGCTCGTCCATGAGGATGACGTCCGGGTCGACGGCCAGGCAGCGGGCGATGCACAGGCGCTGCTGCTGGCCACCCGACATGCCGAAGGCGTTGGCGTCCAGGCGATCCTTGACCTCGTCCCACAGAGCGGCGCGGCGAAGGGCGCCCTCCACTCGACCGTGCATGTCGTCCTTCGTCCCGAGCACCCGCGGGCCGAAGGCGACGTTGTCGTAGATCGACTTAGGGAACGGGTTCGGCTTCTGGAACACCATGCCAATCCGCTTACGCACCTCCACGGGGTCGATCTGGCTCCCGTAAAGGTCCTGGCCGTGATAGAGCACCTGGCCGTCGACGCTGGCGGCCGGGATCAGGTCGTTCATCCGGTTCAGGCAGCGAATCAGCGTGCTCTTGCCGCACCCGGAGGGCCCGATCAGGGCGGTGATGTGGTTCCGGTAGACGTCGAGCGAGACGTCGGCCACCGCGGGGATGCCGTCGTAGGAGACGGTTACCCCCTTGAGATTGAAGACCGCCTCACCGGTGAACCCGGGCTTTGCTTCCGCCGCCGCATCCTCGTGGCCGCCGCGCACGGTGGTCTGGATCTCGGGTGTCGCGCGCCGGCGCTCGACCCGCTCGGGGTCAGTCACTTTTCCGAACATTAACGACCACCTACCACTTCTTCTCGTATTTGTTGCGGAGCCAGATGGCCACCGCGTTGAGCAACAGCAGGATCACGAGCAGCACGATCATCCCGGCCGCGGCCAGGTTCTTGAACTCCTCCTGCGGCTGCGAGATCCAGTTGAAGATCTGCAGCGGCAGGACGGTGAAGTCACTGCCCAGCCCGCTGGGGTAGAAGCTCAGGTAGACGGCCCCGCCGACCACGATCAGGGGGGCCGCCTCGCCGATCGCCCTCGAGACGGCGAGGATCACCCCGGTCGCGAACCCCGGCACCGAGGCGGGCAGCACCTGCTTCCAGATCGTCTGCCACTGGGTCGCCCCGAGGGCCATCGAGCCCTCGCGGATCGAGGGCGGCACCGCCCGGATCGCCTCGCGCCCCGCGATGATCACCACCGGCAGCACCAGCAGGCCGAGGGTCAGGCCCGCGGCGAGGACGACGTGGCCGAGGCTTAGCGGGCCGCGGACGAGGAACGCCAGGCCGAGGATGCCATAGACGATCGAGGGCACCGCGGCCAGGTTCTGGATGTTCACCTCGATGAAGCGGTTGTACCAGCGGTCGCGGTCCGCGTACTCCTCCAGGTACACGGCGCTCGCCACGCCTACGGGGACGATGAAGGCGATGCAGACCGCGATCACCCACAGCGTGCCGACCAGGGCCGATCCGATTCCGGCCTGGTCGGGCAGCGACGACCCGAGGTCAGTGATGAAGTTGAGGCTGAGCTGGCCAACACCCTTGGTGAACACCTGGATCAAGACCGCCGCCAGGGTGAGGAGCGCGATCCCGAGGCTGGCGAGCATGCCGCCCTTGAAGGCGAGGTCCTTGAGGCGAGCGCCTCGCGGGGCCCGGGGGATCGCCAGAGCCGGGGCCGGCACGGTGGCGGCCGTCGCGTCGGGCGGGGGCGCCGGAGGAGGAGCGCTCATTCGTAGGCCTGCCTGTACTTGCGCACGAACCGAATCGAGATCGTATTCATGATCAGCGTCAGCACGAAGAGCGTCATCCCGCAGGCGAAGATCGAGTAGTAGCCGACCGTTCCCGCGGGGTTGTCGCCCTTGGCCGTGGCGCCGATGAAGGTGGTGATCGTCTCGAACGGCTGGGTCGGGTTCAGCCCCGTGTTGGGCACTTGGCCGGCAACGATCAGCGCGATCATCGTCTCGCCGATCCCCCGCGACACGCCCAACACGATCGCCGCCACGATGCCCGAGAGGGCCGCGGGAAAGACAACCCGGGTGGAGGTCTGCAGCTTCGAGGCGCCGATCCCGAACGATCCCTCGCGAAGAGCACCGGGGACGGCCGACATCGAGTCCTCGGCAACCGAGGCGATCGTGGGGACGATCATGATCCCCATCACCAAGCCGGCGGAAAGAGCGTTGAACACCTGCACGTCGAGTCCCAGCCCGTCATGCAGGATCGTGGGCGTCACGAAGGTGAGCGCGAAGAAGCCGAGCACCACGGTGGGGACGCCGACGAGGACCTCGAGCACGGGCTTGATCACCCGCCGCGCTCGCGGGGATGCATACTCGGATAGGTAGATCGCCGAGCCGAGCCCGACCGGGATCGCCACCAGGACCGCGATCGCGGTGACCAGCAGGGTGCCGTTGATCAGCGGCCAGATGCCGAACTCCGGATCGGAGAAGAGCGGCTTCCAGTCTCCGTCCGTGATGAACGCCCACACCCCGACGTCCTGGAAGAACCTGATCGTCTCACCCAGCAGGGAGGCGACGATGCCCACGGTCGTCAGCACCGAGATCACCGCGGCGGCGAACAGGCCGGCCCTGATCGCCTCCTCGCCCCAGCGACGGCGGGCGGCGCCGAGGACCGGGGTCCCCGGCGCCGCGTCGTCCGGCGCTCTCGTTCGGGTTTCCACCGTGAGGCCGCTCCCGCCCTGGCTACCCGCCTAGCCGGACGCCTGCTCGAACGCCGACTTCGCCTTCGAGGCCTGAGAGTCGTCCATGGGGACGATCTGCGCCTGCTCGGCGATCGTGTCGAAGTTGTCGACCACGAACTGCATGTACGCCACGACCTCCGGCTTCTGCATCGCGTCGGCGCTGGGGTACATGAACAGAGGTCGCGACAGGGGCGCGTACTCGCCGGACTGGATCGTGTCGTTGCTCGGCGCGATGCAGCCCTTGCCGGCGTCGACCGAGATCAGGTTCAGCTTGTCCTCGTTCTGCGCGTAGTACGAGAACCCGAAGTAGCCGGACCCGTTCTCGTCGCCGGAGACGCCCTCGACCAGCACGTTGTCGTCCTCCGACGGCTGGTAGTCGTCCCGGCTCGCGTCCTCCTCACCGTTGATGACGTCGGTGAAGTAGTCGAAGGTGCCCGAGTCGGTTCCCGGCCCGTAGAGGCTGACCTCGGCGTCGGGCAGCGGGTCGCCGGTGTCCGCGTCCTTGCCGAGCTGGTCGTAGTTGCTGACCGTCGAGCCCTTGTTCCACAGCTGCTTCAACTGATCCGTGGTCAGGCAGCTGATCTCGAGCGCGGGATTGCTGACCACCGAGATCCCGTCGTTGGCGACCTGGATCTCGCTGTAGGAGACGCCGCCCTTCTTGCAGGCGCTGACCTCCTCAGGCTCGATCGGGCGTGAGGCGTCGGAGATGTCTATCTCGCCCACGCAGAACTTCTCGAAGCCGCCCGACGTGCCGGCCTCGCCGACGCTGATCTTGACGTCGGGGTTGTCCTGATTGAACAGCTCGGCCGCGGCCTGCGCGAACGGGAACACGGTGCTCGAACCATCCACCCGGATCGTTCCCGAGACGTCGCTGCTGCTGCCGCCACTGTCGTCGTCGCTGCCGCAGGCGGCGAGCCCGAGGGCGAGCAGACCGCAGGCAGACATGGCAAGTAGGGACTTGCGTGAAATCAATTGATCAGGCTCCTTCGTCGATTGGGACGGCGGCAGCGTCCCAGTGGGTCCGAGGCGGTCCTGTTACCGCCCGGTGGCCGACTTGTGAAAAACCCGTGAAAGTTGACCCTTGAAAGGTTTCTCCCAGGCACAGCTGGGCAGTGCCCCGCGCGACCTGGAAGCCCGTCGAATGAAGCGCGGCATTCCTAGGAAATTGCGGGTTTGATCGCCTCGGTCTCAGCGACCGCGGCCGCCTCGTCGGTGACCTCGTGCTTGCCCGGCACCAGGTCGGCGCCGGGCTCCACCGGCTGCGGATCGAACCGGTAGCCGATCCCGAAGTGGGTATGGATGTACTCCCATCCGGGCGAGCGCTTCTGGAGCTTCGAGCGAAGCTTTCGCACGAACACGTCCACCGAGCGGTCGCCGTGGATCATCGAGTAGCCCCAGACCCGCCGGTAGATCTCGTCGCGCTCGAGCACCTTGCCGGCGTGCTGGGCGAGCGCATCCAACAGCTCGAACTCCCGACGAGTGCACTCCAGGCTCTCGCCGCCGACGTAGGCCTGGAACCGGTCGGGCATGATCTCCAGCTCGCCGGCGACCAGCGGGCCCACGTCCTCCCGGGTCTGCCCGCGCCGATGGCGGCGTACGACCGCCTCGATTCGCGCCATCACCTCCTCCGGGTGGCAGGGCTTGGAGATCCAGTCGTCCGCGCCGAGGCGAAGTCCGCGAACCCGTTGAGCCACCGTGGCCCCCTGGGTGCAGACGATCACCCCGAGCCCCGGCAGCATTGCGCAGACCCGCTCCATGAACTCCCACGCCAGCGGGCCGAGCAGCGACGGGTCGACCACGAGCGCGTTCAGCTTCATCGCCGCGAGCTCCTCGGCCGGCGCCGGCCCGGAGAGGATCCGGTACTGGTAGCCGGCCCCCTCGAGGCGCTTGGCGAGGACACGGAGGAAGCCCGAGTCGTCGTCGATGACGGCTACGCGAAGTGTCCCCGGTTGGGCGATCATGGGCGTGGCCGCGAGGCGAGGGCCGGTCATGCCGACCCTGCCTCGCTCGTCTGAGCCGTACACCATGTTAGTGGCGTCCCGGTCGTCAGCACCAGCTCGTTCACAGAAGTTTCACACTCCGCTTCTCGGAATCTTCACCAGCGGCCGGGCGGACCCGAACAGACTTGGCGCAGTAGCGAGAAAGTCCTCTCTCGTGCGGCGCGCGACTCACTCCCTGCCCCGGGTCGCGCGCCTTCTCTTTCCCGCGCCCCGGCGGGCCACATGGAGGACTGGCTTCAGCTGATCGCGCCCGTCGCCGCGAGGACGAGGACCAGCGCCCCGAGCGGGATTCGGTAGGCCACGAAGACCGCCAGCGTATGTGCGGCCAGGTAGCGCAAGAGCCAGGCAATCGCCGCATAGCCGGAGACGAACGCAGCCAGCGTGGCGATTGCGGTCGCCGCGGCCGAGGCGCCGTCGTCTCCGATCTCACGGAGCTCGAACAGCCCGCTGAGGACCACGGCCGGGACCGAAAGCAGAAAGGAATACCGGGCCGCGGCGGCCCGATCGAAGTTTCTGAACAGACCGGCAGAGATCGTGGCGCCGGAGCGCGAGATGCCGGGGATCAGGGCCAGCGCCTGTGCCACGCCGATGAACAGCCCGTCCCGCGCGTTCAGCTCGGCCACCTGGCGCTGGTGCGTCCCGACGCGCTCCGCGACCAACATCACGAAGGAGAAGAGAATCAGCGCCGAGCCGATCAGGTACAGATCGCGGGCCCCGGACTCGATCTCGTCCTTGAAGACGACGCCAAAGATCGAGATCGGGATCGTGCCGAGGATGATGAACCAGCCAAGGTTCGCGTCGTGGCTTCGCCGGCGGAACGGCACGCGCAGCTCATGGAACCAGGCGGCTGCGATCCGCCACAAGTCGCGCCGGAAATAGACCAGCACCGCGGCCATCGTCCCGAGCTGGATCACCGCGGTGAACCCGGCGCCGGGGTCGTCCCAGCCGACCATCGCGGGGACGATCCGCAGGTGCGCGCTTGAGGAGATCGGCAGGAACTCCGTCAGCCCCTGGACGAGGCCGAGGACAATGGCCTCGAAGGCGCTCACGGCGCCGTCAGGGTAGTGAGTTCGACCGTGGCACGTTCCCCCGGGACCCCGGGGGGAAGACGCTCGAGTACAGTTGCCGCGTGCGTCGCCCTGTCGGAATGCTGCTCTTCGCGGCCGCCATGGTCGTCGCGTTCCTCGGCATGGCGTCGCCCGCGCTGGCTGGGGACGGCGTGGGCCTCTGGGGACGCACCGACGACAAGGTCATCACCTTCTTCGCCTTCGGCGTCATGGCCTTCTTCGCAGTCCTGGTCACGGTCCTCTCGCTGATCCAGATCCGGCTTGAGACCCGCAAGGAGCGCATTCGCCGCGAGCTGGAGCGCCTTCGCCCGCCAGCCGCCGACTAGGCGGGACCAGGCGGGCACCGCGGATGACGTCGTCATCGAAGGTTCGCTACGAGAGAACCGGGGCCGCCGCGGTGCTGACCATCGACAGGCGGGAGCGGCGGAACGCCGTCGACGTCGAGACCGCAGGTCTGCTGCTCGAGGGTTTCCGCCGTTTCGAGGCCGATGGCGAGGCCCGCGCGCTGGTCCTCACCGGCGAAGGCCCGGAGGCGTTTTGCGCCGGCGCGGACCTGAAGGCGATGGCCGAGGCGGGCCCCGAGCTGAGCCCCGAGGTCCTCGACTCCGTGGCCGCCCGGCCCGAGGGCCCGATGGGATTCAGCCGCCTGACCTCGTCGAAGCCGACCCTCGCCGCGATCTCTGGGTGGTGCCTGGCGGGAGGGCTCGAGCTGGCGCTGTGGTGCGATCTGCGAATCGCCACCGAGACCGCCCGTCTGGGCTTCACCGAGCGGCGGTTCGGAGTGCCGCTGATCGACGGTGGCACCCAACGCCTCCCGCTGGTGGTGGGCATGGGCCGGGCGCTGGAGCTGATCCTCACAGGACGCGTGGTCGACGCCGAACAGGCACTTCGCTGGGGGCTGGTCAACGAGGTCGTGTCCGAGGGTGGTCACGTCGAGCGGGCGCTGGAGATCGCCGAGGGGCTCGCCGGCTTCCCGCAGCCGACGATGCTGTCGGACCGCCGGGCGGCGATCGAGGGCTCGGGGCTGCCGCTGGCTGACGGTCTGGCGCTGGAGGCCGAGCTAGGCCGCGCCTCGATCGAGACCGGCCTCCGTGGCGCGGCCCGGTTCGCGGCCGGCGAGGGCCGGGGCGCGTCACGGCGCGGGCGTCTAGCCGCGCTCGGGAACCAGCTCGTCTGGTCCTGCCTCGGCCTCCTGGCCCCGAACCAGCTGGTAGGCGAGGCCGCCGAGCGCCGTGCCCCCGACCGGCCCCACCACATAGATCCACAAGTCCCGCCACTCCCAGGCGGCGAGCGCCGGCGCGAGAGAGCGGGCCGGATTCATCGATGCTCCGGTGACCGGGCCCCCGACCAGGGCGGCCAGTCCGATTGTGCCGCCGATCGCGATCGCGGCGGCGGCGCCGGCGGCGCGCGTGTCGGTGGCCACCGCCATGATCACGAACATCAGGAAGGCGCTGAGCACGACCTCGTACGCCAGGGCGCTGCCCACCCCAACGCTTGGGGTCGTCGCCCCGAGCTGGGCCGGCTGACCAGGCCAGATTGCCAGCAGCGCAAACGATGCCACGATCGCCCCCGCACACTGGGCTGCGATATAGACGAGGGCCTCGCGCGGCGGGAAGTGGCGGGACAGCGTGAACGCCACGGTGACCGCGGGATTGATGTGGGCGCCGGAAAGGTGACCTGTCGCGTAGACCATGACCATGATCACGAGGCCGAAGGCCAGCGCGATCCCGAAGGCCCCGAGCTGGCCTCGGTAGACCTCGTCGGCGACGATCGCGCCGCAGCCCGCGAAGACGAGTGCGAAGCCCGCCAGGCCCTCCGCCAGGGCCCTTCGAGCTAGGTCCGGCCTAGGCGCTCTGGCCATCCCCGGGCGCGACCTCGTCGAGCAGGTTGCGTACCCGGTCGCCGATGTCGTCGCGGATCCGTCGTACCCCGTCGAGGTCGGCCTCGGCCGGGTCGTCGACCTCCCAGTCCTCATAGCGCTTGCCCGGGTAGATGGGGCAGGCGTCGCCGCAGCCCATCGTGATCACGGCGTCCGCCGCCCTCACCACCTCGTCGGTCATCGGCTTCGGAAACTCCTTTGCGATGTCGATGCCGAGCTCCGACATCGCCTCGACGACGTGTCGGTTGATCTCGATCGGCGGGCTCGGATCCGGCGGAGCGCACGTGCACGCGGCCGTTCGCGTAGTGATCCAGCAGTGCGGCCGCCATCTGGCTCCGACCGGCGTTCTGCACGCATACGAACAGCACCTCGGGGACCTGCTTCACAGAATCGAAGCATATTCCATTGACATTCATCATTTCAATTGATATACGTAAATAGATGGCTGTCGATCTGGAGCTGGCCCCGAAGCACAAGCGTCCGGTGGGCGAGCCCTGCTGCGAGCCGGTCGTCTACCCGGACATCGAGCGCGAGCAGGCCGAGCGCATGGGCCGCGCGGCGAAGGCCCTCGGCGACCCGATCCGGATGCAGCTGGTGGACGTGCTCCGCAAGCACGCCGGCAAGGTCTGCGTCTGCGAGCTGGTGCCGCTGTTCGACCTCTCCCAGCCCACTGTCTCCCATCACCTGAAGGTGCTGCGCGAGGCGGGCATCGTCGGCTCGGAGCGCCGCGGCCTGTGGGCGTACTACTACGTCAACCCCGAGGCGTTGGAGGAGCTCAGAGCTTGGCTCACCACCTAGCGATTGCCGACCGGGACTGGCGCGAGCACGTGCTCGAGGCCAAGCACTCGCCCGACCGGGTTCCGGCCATCTACACGCGCCTGGCACCCGTGTACGAGGCCTGGGCCCGCCTCACCGAGTCCACCGCGCGGCGACGGGTCCTCGAGCTGGCGGCGATTCGCCCCGGCGAGGACGTCCTCGAGGTGGCCACCGGCACCGGAGTCCAACTCGTTCGGCTGGCCCGATCCAACCCAGGCGGGCGCACCATCGGCGTCGAGCTGTCGGCGGGAATGCTGGCGCAGACGCGGCGGCGCCTCGAGGCCTCCGGGCTGATCGGCGCCACCGAGCTGATCGAGGGAAGCGCCCTGGACCTTCCGCTGCCCGACCAGAGCTTCGACCTGGTCGTCAATGGCTACATGCTGGACCTGTTGCCGCGCGACGACATTCCGCGCGCGCTCGCCGAGTTCAGGCGCGTGCTGCGTACCGGTGGGCGACTCGTGCTGTCGAACATGACCAAGGGCGAGCGGCGGCGAGACCGGGTCTGGGACTGGCTCTACGCCAAGGGGCTGGTGCTGACCGCGAACTGCCGCGGCGTCCTTGCCGCCCCCGTCCTGCGGGAGCTCGGGTTCACCGATGTCTCTCGCGAATACGTGACCCAGATGGCATTTCCGACCGAGATCGTCACCGCACGCAAGGAGGAATCGTGAGTCACCCACCCCAGCAGGCCGATCAAATCCGCGAGGTCGTGCGCGAGCGCTACGCGGACGCGGCGGCGACGGCCAGCGCCGGCGCGGAGGCGAGCTGCTGCGGCACGGCGGAGTCGTCGTGCGGTTGCGGGACGAACGCCCTGGCCGAGAAGGGGGGTGAGGTCTTCGGACCCGAGCTGTATCCCGCGGGCGATCGCGATCTGCTGCCCGAAGCGGCGAAGCTCGCCTCGCTGGGATGCGGCAACCCGACCGCCGTGGCGGAGCTGCACCAGGGGGAGGTCGTGCTCGATCTCGGCTCCGGCGGCGGGATCGACGTTCTCCTTTCGGCTCGCCGCGTGGGCACCAGCGGCAAGGCCTTCGGGCTCGACATGACCGACGAGATGCTGGAGCTCGCACGCCACAACCAGCGCCAGGCCGGGGTGGAGAACGTCGAGTTCCTCAAGGGCACGATCGAGGCGATCCCGCTCCCCGACCAGTCGGTCGACGTGATCATCTCCAACTGCGTGATCAACCTGTCGGCGGACAAGCCCCAGGTCTTCCGGGAGGCGGCTCGAGTCCTTCGACCGGGCGGACGCTTCGCGGTCACCGACATCGTCGCCGACCCGGACATGGACGAGGAAACCCGGCGGGACATGGCGCAGTGGACCGGGTGCATCGCCGGCGCGCTGACCGAGGACGCCTTCCGTCGCCAGCTGGAGGACGCCGGCCTGGAGCAGGTGGAGATTCGCGAGACCCACCGTGTCCACGAGCAGGCCGGCTCGGCGATCGTACGGGCGCGCAAGCCGGGATCCCCATGAGCGAGTACGAGTCCATCGCCGAGTGCCGCCTCGATCTCGACGGCGCCCGTCGACAGCGGGAGCGGTACCGGACCTTGGGGCGCCAGGTCGAGGTAGTTGAGCGCGAGACTCGCACCCTCTCGGTCCGCTTTCGGGCAGGGTTCGACGAGGACCTGCTTCGCGAGGCGATCCGCATTGAGCGATCCTGCTGCCCGTTCTTCGCTCTCGACTTCCACCCCGGCGAGCGTCTGCTGAGAATCACGGTCGACAGGTCTCCACAGCGCCCGGCGCTGGACGCGCTTGAGTACGCGCTCAGCCGCTGAGCGCGTGGCGAGCCGGGCGTCGTCCGTGCAGGGATCAATCGGCTAGTCCTCGGGCAGCCGGAACTCGCTCAGCAGCCTCTTCTCGGTCTCGCCCTCGATCGTCGCGACGACCTCGAGGTGGCTCTCGAGCGGCGTGCCGCGAAGCTTGGTCGCCAGCAGGTCGTCCACCTGGAACACACCCGCCGAGTTGTTCATCTTGATCTCGATCCGCACCGGACGATCGGTACCCGCCTCGATCAATACCTCGTCGATCGCAGCGGCCGACAGGGCATGGATGCCGACCCGGCCCGACTCGACCGGGACCCGAGACCGGCCATGGGCCATGTCGAGCGCGTCGGCGACCCGCACCACTCCGGCCTCGAGGGTGTACGGCTCGCCGCGGCGCCGGTGGCCGATGATCGCGTGCAGGGCCTCCGAGACGACCACGGTGCGCTCCGGCTCCTCGTAGACGCCATCGAGCAGCTGCCTCAGCTTCCGCTCGGCGAGGAACAGGCTGTAGGCCTCGTGGTCGGTGCGGTGGATGGACATGCCGGTGTCGTGCAGGAGCGCCCCGGCGGCCACCACGACCTCGGCGTCGCGCCGGCCCATCCCGTGGTCGGTGACCATTGCCGGCTCGACCCCGGCCCTGGCCAGCAGACGCAGCAGGCGCAACCCGATGTTGAGCACGATCTGGACGTGAACCCAGGAGTGATCCGACATGCCGAGCCGCTCCGAGGTCACCTGGGCCATGTGCCACCAGCCGCGCAGCTCGGCGTCCGCGTTCACCCCGTCCAGCAGCGTCTCCAGCCTGCGGTTGCCGCGCGTCGGGGCCCGCACCCGTGCCGATTCGATTGCCTCTGCCGGGGTGCTGCCGCGCTCGTCGGGGCCGGCGGCGCTCTCCGCTTCCCTGGCGCCGTCAGTGCTCACGGGCGGAGTCTGGCAGGCCAAGAGGCGCTGCACCGACGCCTGGCCCCAGCCCGCCGGATCACGTCTGGTCGCGGGGGTACCTTCACGCGGAGCATGCGCCCACCCCGATCCGACTCCGCGAGCCGTCATGCGCCCCGCGAAACGGGCGTCTGCCGACAGGCCGCCTAGCTGCGGGGTCACCGGCCTTCTGGTACCCGAGTGCACCTGTGAGGCATGCCACCTGGAGTTGCTCCGCCGGCATGCCCCGGGGCTCCTGCTAGGGGATGGCGTGAGATCGCGCCCCCTTCGCCGCGCCGCTTAGCGCCGCTTTCCACAATGGGCTCCGGGCCGGCTTCGCAATCTCGTGGATAGCATCCGCTCGTGGCCGGACTGCTGTCGATCGAGCGTCACGACGAGGTCGCACTCGTCACCCTGCGCCGTCCCGAGAAGCGAAACGCGCTCTCGATCGAGCTCAGGCTCGAGCTCGCCAAGGCCTTCGGCCATCTGTGCACCGACCAGGCGGTCGGCTGCATCGTGCTCACCGGATCGGGGACGGCGTTCTGCTCCGGAATGGACACGACGCAGTTCGGCGGCAACCTGGAGCACCGCAGGCAGCTCGTCGAGACCAGCACGGTCGCCTTCGAGGCCGTCGGCAACTGCCGGCGTCCGATCGTCGCCGCCGTCAACGGCCCGGCGATCGCGGGGGGCTTCGCGCTGGCGCTGCTGTGTGACCTGAGGATCGCTTCGTCCGCGGCGATCTTCGGCTATCCCGAGCTGCCCAAGGGCATTCCGCCCAGCTATGCGGCTGCCCGTGCCGTGCTCCCCGCGACGGTTGCCCAGGAGCTCTGCCTCACCGGCCGGCTGGTGAAGGCTGAGGAGGCGCAGCGGCTGGGGATCGTCCGCGAGACGGTGGAGGGCGATGTGGTCGCGCGAGGCTTGGAGCTCGGTCAGCGGATCGCCGGACTGCCGCGCAAGGCGGTTCTCGAGACCAAGCGCCGTACCCTGCTCGAGCGCCGCCACCTGTGGGGCTTTCTGTTCGATGACGAGGAGCGCGTCTTCCGGCGGGCCCTCCTGGGGCCGGATGCGGCCACCGGGTCCGAGGAGAACGGCGAGGCCGCCTGAAAGGCGGCAGCGCCGGCTCTCGTCACTTGGAACCCATCCGCCTTCGGCGCGGCGCTGCCGCTCAGTCGTGGATGCACGTTCGTCAGCCGCAGATCGGCCAGGGACTCGAGCCGCCGCTGGCATAGAGCAACGCAGCCCGGTAGTCCTGCTCGGCCTCCGGTGCTGCGGCCGGGTCTCCCCCGCCGCCAACGGACGCCCAGGTGCCGTAGTCGAACTGATACTTGCCGTGGTAGGAGCCGTCCGCCGACACCGCGGCCGGGTCGCCACCCGACTCGCAGGAGGCGATCGCCTCGAGCGTGGCACTCGAGACGCCGACCGACTCCGGCGTCGGATAGCTTCCGCCCGTGGTCTGAGCGGGTCCCGCTTCCTGCGACGCCCGCGCCCTTCGGACTTGGCGAGAGGCGACCTTCAGCGACCTGTGGAAGCGGTCCGCGGGCTTGTCGAGGACACGCAGATGGGCGTGGTGCGCGTGGTCGGCGCCCGGTTGCCTGGCGCCCGACCGCTGCTTCGGCGCCGGATGTGCCGGGGCGCCGATCGCCTGGCCCGCAGCGCTGAGGGCCAGCCCCAGCGCGGTCATGGCCGCGAGCAGGCGCAGTCGGATTTGCCGCTCGGCCTGCAATCGAGGAAGCTGCTTGTGCCTGGCGCTCGCTCGCCGTGGGGCGAACACGGATGAACCACCTCCGTTCGGTGCCGCCCGGCGCCGTTGTGACGTGGCCGTGCGCGCGGTCGCAGCGAGGGCGCGCACACGTGCGGCTCCCCCGTCGCTCGGCGCTCCGGCCTTGACCGGGCCTCCAAGTCCCCTGGGCGGTGTGATCAGCGCGCCGATCGGCGGCGCGTGCCCGAGGGGCTTCGGTGAAGACGGGCAGAGTGCCAGCCAGCCCCGGGCTTGTGTGTGACGGCGGTCACACTTGTACCTTCCGTGCATAAGCTGACCGCCCAGAAACTGCCTATTTCCAGCGGATTTGCTGGAAGGCGATTTCGTGCGTTTACCACGTTTTATGAGCGAACGCTCAAACCAGGCTTGGGGTCGCCGAGTCTGGGGCTAGGGATTGGCGGTGTTGCGTGTCGCCTGAACACGCGACACTCCACATGGCAAGCAGGCTTTAGGTTCCCTTCGGCCCCGCAGGCGATCATCTGTTGGGGCGGCTGGAGGCGAGCCTTCGGGACGGGCCAGCCGCCCTATGCGTGAGCATCGTCCATTACGCGTTACGCTCGCTTCTGGTGACTGGCAAGCAGCCTCAGCAGAAGACCCGCCCCAAGAAGGGCGAGCCGGTCGAGATCCCGGTGCCTAAGAAGCGGGACGTGATGGGCGTGCTCAGGCGGGCCGCGCTGCGGCGCACGAGCACCAGCAAGTAGCAGGGAAGCTGCTAGCGCCTAGAGAATCGGTGAGGCGGGCGGTGTCGCCACAGGGCTGCTGTGATCGCGACCAGAACAACGCCCCAGGAGGCGAGCCAAGTCACCAGGAGCACCGGCTGAACGGTGCCGCAACCCGCAGGGTCGCCAGCGTCCCAGCAAGCGTTGTTGTCCCAGACCTGGAAGGCGACGAGGTAGGCAACCGCGAGCGCGAGTGCCACGAGCCCCGCGATCCGGGGGCTCCACTCGGGGCGGAGCAGCAGGAAAAACGCGACCACGACCACACCAGCCGTCGGGCCGAAAGCGTAAAGCGCGAAGAGCAGCCCGCCCATAAGTAGCTACCGGCGCCGCAGTATCCACGCCCCGAGCGCTGCGAAGCCGCTGGCGATCGCAATGAAGAGAAGGGCTGCGCCTACCGTGCGCATTTGACTCAGGTACCCCAGCCCACGCTCGACGTTCCATCGCACCAGCACGAGCAAATAGCGCCTTTGGGTGGGGCTCGGAGACCGCCCACACACACGCCAGACTTCGTTCACATGGCTCTGCCCCCCTTACAGGTCGTGCGACATGCCTTTCCCGACCGCCCAGCCTTCGGCACCGCTGTCTCGCACGCGATCCTGCTCCGTGTTGCCGCCGGCGAGCTGCCCGCGACGGTCCGGCTTCACCGCCCCGGCCCGGTCCTGGCCTTCTCGCGCCAGGACCGCGCCAGTCCCGGCTACGCGGCGGCGACGCGCGCTGCTCGCCAGGGCGGCTTTGAGCCGGCGCTGCGTCTGGCCGGCGGCCGCGCGGCCGTCTTTCACGAGGGAACCCTGGCGTGTGCATGGGCGGTCTCCGATCCCCGCCCGCCGGCGCGCACCACGGAGCGCTTCCGGGAGCTGGCCGAGCTGCTCGCGGACGTGCTCTGCCGGCTGGGCGTGGACGCGCGGGTGGGCGAGATACCCGGCGAGTACTGCCCGGGCGCCTGGAGCGTCAACGCCCGCGGCCGGACGAAGCTGGTCGGCATCGGGCAGCGGCTGATCGCCGGTGGCGCCCATCGCGGCGCGGTGATCGTGATCGGCGGGAGCGAACGGATTCGCAACGTTCTCGTGCCCGTCTATGAGGCTCTCGACCTCGAATGGGATCCGGCCACGGCCGGCAGCGTGGAGGACGAGCTCGGCGAGCTGGGCCTGGCCGCGGTCGAGGACGCGATCCTGGCCGGGCTCGCAGAGCGCTACGACCTCCGCGAGGCAGGGCTGGACGGGACGACGCTGGCGCTCGCCGCGCGACTCGAGTCCGAGCACCGGGTGTAGACGGTTTCGCGAGACGCAGGCGCGGGTACCGGGCGACGACGTGAGACTGCTCGCGTTCAGTGACCTGCACACTGACGTGGCCCAGGCGCAGCGCCTGGCCGAGCGCAGCGCTGAGGTGGATGTCGTGGTGGGCGTGGGCGACTTCGCCTCGGTGCACTCGGGCCTGGAGGAGGCGATCGGGGCGCTACGCGGGATCGAGGTGCCGACGGTGGTGGTTCCCGGAAACAACGAGACCGAGAAAGCCCTACGCGAGGCGTGCGCGGACTGGCAGCAGGCCGTGGTCCTGCACGGGGAGGGAACCGAGATCGACGGCGTGGCCTTCTTCGGCCTTGGCGCCGGCGTCCCCGTGACTCCATGGGACTGGAGCTTCGATCTCACCGAGGAGGAAGCCGCCGAGAAGCTCGAGCCGTGTCCCGAGGGATGCGTGCTCGCCGTTCACTCGCCCCCGCGCGGCCACGTGGACGTGGGCGGCGGCGGTGACCACCTGGGAAGCGAAGCAGTGCTTCGCGCGATCGAGAGCAAGCGCCCCAGACTCGCGCTCTGCGGACACGTGCATGAGAGTTGGGGCGAGGAATCCACGATCGGGCCGACCCGAGTGCTCAACCTGGGTCCACAGGGCAAGGTGCTCGAGGTCGAGGCCTAGCTCGCGTCGTCGAGCACGGCCATCGCCGCGTTGCGGCCGTTTAGCGCGATCACCGAGCCCGCGGGATGGGTGGCCGCGCCGCACAGATAGAGCCCCTCAACGGGGGTCCTGTGGTCCAGTCGCCGGTCCCACATCTGGTCGGGAAGCGCCTCGCCCTGGAAGATGTGACCGCCGGTGAGGCCGATGCGTCGCTCGACGTCGGGCGGCCCCAGGACCTCCAGGTGCTCCACGCAGTCGTGGACGTCGGGCGCGTAGACGGCGATCGCGTCGAGGATCCGCTCTCCGATCGCTGAGCGCCGCGACTCCCAGTCGCCTTCGGCGAGGCTGTAGGGGGCGTACTGGGCGAAGACGCTCATCGTGTGGCGCCCCGGCGGCGCGACCGAGGGGTCGTACGCGGTCTGGAAGTAGAGCTCGGCGAAACCGATCGACGGCTGGCCGCGCCGGCAGGCCTCGGCCGCCTCCTGGGCGGCGTCGAGCCCTGGGGTGATCGAGATCATCGCCCGGTGGGGCTCCAGCCCACGCGCGGCCGTGAACGTGGGCAGCCTGCGGAGGCCGGCGTTCAGCTTCACCACCGGCGAGTCCGTTCGCCACCCCTCGATCCGGCGGCGGTACGCCGCCGGCACGGCGTCCGCTTCCAGCATCGCCAGGGTTCGCTTCGGGTCGGCGTTGGAGACCACCACCGGGGCGCGGAGCAGCTGCCCGCTTTCGAGCTCGACCCCCACGCCGGGGATGATCCGCGCGACCGGGACACCCGTGGCGAGCGTGGCGCCGTCCTGGAGCGCGGCCTGGGCGATCGCGAAAGACACGCGGCCCATCCCGCCCTCGACGTATCCCCAGAACGAGCCGTGGCCGAGCAGGTCCCCCTGGTGGTGCATCAGCCGCACCGACGCTGTACCTGGGTCGCGGGGGCCGGCGAAGGCCCCGATCACGCCCTGGCCGAACAGGGCATGCTTGAGTCGCTCGTCGTCCACATACCGGTCGAGCGTCTCGGCGATCGCCTCCTCGAAGACGACCGAGATCAGCTCGGGGTCGTGGCCCAGCAGCTGCTCCAGCTCGGCGCGGGCCGGAGAGGCGCCCACCCACGTATCGCGCGCGCCGGCGCGAAGCAGCAGCCGCAACCGCTCGAACAGCTCGTTGTACGCGATCAGCCCGCGGATGTCCCGCTCCGAGAATCCGTTCTCGCGCAGGTGGGCGACCGTGCGCGTCCCGATCGAGGAAGAGCGCCACCGAGGTGCCGTCGGGAAGCGGGCACCAGAGGTTGGGGTCGGCCATCAACACCGTGTATCCGTGCCGCCCCAGCTCGAGCTCCCGGACCACCAGCCCGTCGAGCAGGCCGACGACGTAGGCGCACGGGCTGACCAGGTAGCGGCGATCGGGGAACGGCTGCTCGAGCGTGCAGGCTCCGCCGAGCCGCTCGTTGCGCTCGAGCACCAGAACCGAGCGGCCCGCACGCGCCAGGTAGGCGGCCGCGGTGAGCCCGTTGTGCCCGCCGCCAACCACGATCACATCCCAGTCCCGCGCCGCCAGCTCGCCGAGCGGCGCGGGCAGCCCGACCTTGCCCATGGCGGCGTTGACGTCGAAGCCGGTCATGTCCCGACCAGGTGAGATGCCTGAGCGTACCTGTGGCTGCCCAGCCGCCAAGCGCGTCGCGGAGAAATGGGCGACGATTGAGTGCTGTGAGCGACGACCGCGATTCGACGGGCGAGGCGCCGGGCACTCCTCCCAAGCAGCGAGGCACCCTTCGCGAGCGGGCCCGCCGGACCGATTCCAGGCCCCAGCTCGTGGCGACGGCCAGGTTCATCCGGCAACTCCTGCCGGGCGACGATCGCTACGGCGACGCCCTGACCACGACCGGCACTCAGGTCCCGCAGCGGATCGGCCGCCTGGTCTCCGAGGTTCAGCCCGAGCGGCAGAGCGCCGTACGCGAGCTGGGGCTCGGCGCCCTGCAAGCGTGGCAGGCGCTCTCCGAGGCTCAGGGGCGTGGCCGTGGAAAGGTAGACGTGGCGATCCTGTTCACCGACATCGTCGGCTTCTCCTCGTGGGCGCTCGACGCCGGTGACGAGGCGGCCCTGGAGCTGCTCCGCCAGGTGGCCGCCGCCGAGGACGCCGAGATTTCGGCTCATGGCGGCACTCTGGTGAAGCGGCTCGGCGACGGCGCCATGGCCGTCTTTCGGGCCGTCGAGGAGGCGGTTCACGCCGCCCTTCAAGCGCAGAGTCGGGTCGGCCGGATCGAGGTGGCCGGACATACGCCCGAGCTGCGTGCCGGCGTCCACGTGGGGCGCCCGCGAAGGGTGGGCGACGACTACCTCGGGGTCGACGTCAACATCGCGGCCCGCGTCGGCGAGGCCGCCAAGGGCAGCCAGGTGCTGGTTTCCGAGTTCGCCCGCGAGGCGCTCGACCCCAAGGCCTTCGAGTTCGGTCGCAATCGGCGGCTGAGCGCCGCCGGCGCCCCAAAGGACCTCTCGGTCTGTCGCGTCAGCGTTCGTTAGCCCACTGGATCGGATTCTCGAGCGGCGCGGCAGTGCCGTCGGGCTTCACGCCAGGCTCGTCCGGATGTGGCTCGCGGAGCGGATCGTCGAGGATCGGCTCGATCGCCGGGTTCTCGATCGGGCAACGCCCCCGCCCAGCTGCTGCGCCCCCTGCCCACCCAGGATCCGGGGCGGACTCTTCCTCCTTCGTGGCGAATTCCATCTCCGCAGCTCCCTCTACAACGCGGCTTCCCGCCGTATCGGCGCGGAAACTCACCGATTCGGCCAAATCGAGACGGCGCTTTGGCCGTCCGCGACTAACCGGCGCATACTGCGAGGCAGCGCGGGTACCATCGCCCCGACGCGGCCAGGAGGCTCGCTTCCCTCACCGATCAAACCGCAGGGATGCACCGACACGGAAGGTGGTAGATGAAACGGCACTTGCTCGTAGCCTGTCTCTCGGCGGTCGTTCTGGCGATCGCGGCGCTTGCGCCAGCGGTGGCCTCTGCATGGGCGCCGGCCGGTCAAGCGACCGTGCACCCGGGCGTGATGACGTTCACGGACGGCGGCCAGTGCACCTCGAACTTCGTCTTCACTGAAGGCTCGAGCGTCTACCTCGGCCAGGCCGCCCACTGCTCGAGCACTGGTGGCCAAACCAGCACCAACGGCTGTGACACCGGGTCGCTGCCAATCGGCACCCCGGTCGAGGTCAATGGGGCCAGCAGGCCGGGCACGCTGGTCTACAACTCCTGGCTCACCATGCAGGGCAGGGGAGAGACCGACGCGAACACGTGCGACTACAACGACCTCGCCCTGGTCAAGATCGACCCCGCGGACGTCGGCAGCGTAAATCCATCGGTTCCCGGCTTCGGCGGCCCGACGGGCGTGGGCGCTGCCGGTGGCACGGGATCGACCGTGTACTCGTACGGCAACTCCTCGCTACGCGGGGGAGTCACCCAGTTGAGCCCGAAACAGGGCGTCGTGGCCCAGAACACGGGTGGCGGGTGGAGCCACACCGTGTACACGCTGACGCCGGGGATTCCAGGAGATTCGGGAAGCGGCTTCCTGAACGCCTCCGGCCAGGCGATCGGCGTGCTCAGCACGCTGCAGCTGGCGCCCGTCGCGGCCTCCAACGGAGTCGGCGATCTGGCCAAGGAGATCGCTTACATGCGCGCCAACAGCTCCTTCTCCGGCGTGCAGCTGGCGCCGGGAACGGAGCCCTTCAACGCAGATCTCGTCGGCGCCATCCTCGGCGGCTGACCGACGGCTTAGGCGTATAGCGGCGGCGACGCGCGATCAGCGCGTCGCCGCTCGTGCGCCCCCCAGCGCCTGTGGCATCCTGAGCACGTATGGGCGCACGCAGCGATCGCCCTGGGGACGCGATGCCTGCCGCCGCCGAGGTCAGCCTGGGCGCCGTCCGCCTCAACGTGGCGGACCTCGATCGCGCGCAGGACTTCTATGAGCGTGTGATCGGCCTGCGCCCCATCGATCGCTCTGCTGGGGCGGTGCGGCTTGGAGTGGCGCACGGGGAGGCCGCACTGGTCGAGCTGGTCGGCTGCCGTGACGCACCCAAGCGGCCATCCCGAACCACAGGCCTCTTCCACCTGGCGATCCTGGTTCCCAACCGGGTGGCGTTCGCCGGCGCCGTTCGCCGCGTCGCCGCCGGGTGGCGGCTCACGGGCGCTTCGGACCACCTGGTCAGTGAGGCGGCGTACCTGAGCGATCCCGAAGGCAACGGGATCGAGATCTACCGCGACCGGCCGCGCGAGGACTGGCGATACGTCGACGGCCAGGTGCAGATTGACACGCTGCCCCTCGACCTGGAGAGCGTCCTCGGCGAGCTTCGCGTCGCAGACCCTGGGTCAAACGGGATGCCGGCGGGAACGCGGATCGGGCACGTCCATCTCAACGTGGCGGATCTCGCCGGTGCCGAAGACTTCTACGCCGGCCTGCTCGGCTTCGACGTCACCACCCGCGGCTATCCCGGCGCCCTGTTCCTGTCAGTCGGTGGCTACCACCACCACATCGGGGTCAACACGTGGTCCGGCGAAGGGGCGCCAGCGCCCCCACCGGGCTCCCTCGGCCTGCGCTGGTTCGAGATTGCGCTGCCGGGCGCTCCCGAGCTCGAGGCCCTGCGTCGGCGCCTCGGTGCGGCCGGCATCGAAGGCGATGACGAGGGTGACGGTCTGCGGGTGGCCGATCCGTCCGGCAACGGCATCCTGCTCCGGGCTCGCTCATAAGGAGACCAGGCCTTCGGGCACGGAGGTGGGCCGAATCTGCCGGCCTATGGGCGGGTTATTCGGCCCAGCCGGTGGATCCGTGAGGGCCACCAGCTTGTTAGGGTGCCCTAAGTGGCGCCGGAAGGCATCTCCACATCGACCTCCCGCGGATTCGGGCGCAGGGTCTGGGTGTTGCTGGGCCTGACCGCCGCCGGTCTGCTGGCGTACAGCGCGCTGACCGCGGAGGGCGGCGTGCCCGATCCGACGGCTCCCAATCACCTCAGCCACGGCGCCGTGGTCTTGGACAGCGGCCTGCTCGTCTTCCGCGAGGGCCTCGAGGCGATCCTGATCGTCGCCGCCATCACCGCCAGCTTGGTCGGAGCCAACGCGCTCAGGCGCCGCCCGGTAGGGGCAGGAGCCGGGATCGGATTTGCCGCCTCCATTGCGACCTGGTTCGCGGCCGTCGGGATCATTGGCGCGCTCGGCGGTCCCGGTCTCGACATCCAGGCGGCCACGGGCCTCCTGGCGGTGGCGGTGCTGTTGGTGGTCATGAACTGGTTCTTTCACCGCCTCTACTGGACCGGCTGGATCGCTCACCATCATCGCCGTCGCCGCAAGGTGCTCGCAGGCGCCGGCGGGCTGACCGTCGGCCTGGTCTTGCTCGGCTTCACGGCCGTCTACCGTGAAGGGTTCGAGATCGTTCTGTTCCTCCAGGACCTGCGGCTGAAGTACGGAGCGCCCACCGTGCTCGAGGGGGTCGCGATCGGCCTCGGCTTTACGGCACTTGTCGGGCTGCTCACCTTCGTCGCCCACCACAAGCTGCCGTACAGGCGGATGCTCGTGCTGACCGGCGCGATGATCGGCTTCGTGCTCGTGGTCATGGTCGGCGAGAGCGCCCAGGAGCTGCAGCTCGCGGGATGGATCCCCACCACCCACCTCGGCTTCACCCTTCCGGGCTGGCTGGGGACCTGGCTGGCGATCTTTCCGACCGTCGAGACCCTCGCAGCGCAGGCGCTCGCCGCGCTTGCCGTGATCGGCTCCTACGTGATCGCCGAGCACGTGCGCGTCCGCCGTCCCGCCCGGCGCGGGCTGACTCCCGCGCGGCGGCCCGAGCTTCCGCCCGACGAAGCCACGGCGACCTGACCGCGGTCTCCGTCGGGGGCGAGCAACGCCTCCACCCGATTTGGGGCTACGGCGTGCCGGGTGGCGAAACCCTCAGCCGGCCGGGCCGCACTCGTCGTCGGCTGGAGCCGAGAGGCGCCCGAGCAGCTCGACCAGCGAGGCGAGCTCGTGGCGGTCGAAGCGCTGGCCCAGCAGACGCTCCACGGCGGCGATGTGGTCCGGCGCGCAGTGCTCGAGCTTCGCCAGCCCTGCCTCGGTCAGCTCGGCATAGGTGACGCGGGCATCCTTCTCGCAGTCGCGCTTGCCAACCAGCCCCGCGGCCTCGAGCCGGTCGAGCATCCTCGTCACCCCCGATGGAGACAGGCGGACCTCATGGGCGACGTCGACGCGCCGCAGGGCCCGATCGGGCGCCCTCGCCAAAAGCATCAGGACCTCGAACTCGCTGAGCGTCAACCCGTGATCGGCGACCAGCTGGGCGCTGATCTCGCGAGTGAGCGTCGAATGGGCGCCGATCAGGCGTCCCATTGCCACCACCGACGGGGATCTTTTCGTAGTCAACTGTTGCACAGTCAAGTTTCTATGCTAGATTTGTTTGACTGATCAAGCTTACCCCACCGAAGAGGAGACATCAATGACCACAGTACAAGCAGAGAAGACCATCCCGGCTGGGATCTGGAAGTCGGATCCCGTCCATTCGCAGGCGGGCTTCGCGGTCAGGCACATGGTCGTGGCCACCTTCCGCGGCACGTTCTCCGACTTCGCCGTCACGCTCGCAAACGAGGACGGCGAGCCGAGGCTGTACGGCGCCGTCCGCACGGACAGCGTCCAGGTGCGCGACGAGAACCTGCACGGGCACCTGCTGTCGCCGGAGTTCTTCGATTCCGAGCGATACCCCGAGATCACCTTCGCGTCGACCGGGATCCGTACCGACGGCGACGAGCTGATCGTCGACGGCGAGCTGACGATCAAGGGCACGACGAAGGCGGCCGAGGCCCGAGGGCGGATCAGCGGTCCGGTTCCCCACCCCGCCGGAGGCGAGCGAATCGGCATCGATCTCGAGACGCACGTTGACCGCACCGAGTTCGGGCTCAACTGGAACGCGCCGATGCCGAGCGGTGGAGTCGCGGTCGAGAACCAGGTCACGATCACCGTCCACCTGGAGCTCGCCAGGGAAGAGTGATCGATGCGGGTGCTCGCGATCTCAGGGAGCCTGCGGCGCCAATCCCACAACACACGGCTGCTGCAGGTGGCCGCCTCGGTGATGCCGACGATCGAATTCGAGATCTTCGACGGCCTCAAGGACGTGCCGCCGTACGACGAGGACGATGACGTCGAGCCGGTGCCCCAGGGGGCTCGACGACTGCGCGAGGCGATTGCGGCGGCCGACGCGGTTCTGATCGCAACCCCGGAGTACAACTCTTCGATCCCCGGGCAGCTCAAGAACGCCCTCGACTGGGCGTCGCGCCCGTTCCCGGACAACGTGCTTCGCAACAAGCCGGTGGCCGTGATCGGCGCCAGCACCGGCATGTTCGGCGCCGTCTGGGCCCAGGCCGAGGCGCGCAAGGTGCTGGGCTCGACCGGGGCCCGCGTGGTCGACGTCGAGCTACCGGTGGCCGGCGCCGAAGCCGCCTTCGCAGGCGATCGACTCGCGGACCATGAGCTCCACCGGCGGCTGGCCCAGATCCTGGCCGAGCTGCTCGAGGCCGTGGAAGGCCGGTACTCCCTCGCGGCCTGACGCGGCTCGGTGAGACCCGGTGCTGCGCCCCTCGGCGGTTGTAGGTTGTCTTGAATGCAGATCAACGAGAGCGCACCGGTGGTCGGCTCGGCGGAGATCGAGGTGGCGGCGGATCCGGAGGTCGTCTGGGGGGTGCTGACGGCGATCGACGATTGGCCGAGCTGGAATCCGGACGTCAGGACGGCGTCGCTGGAGGGAGAACTCGCCGAGGGATCGCGTTTTCAATGGAAGGCGGGGCCGGGAACGATCACCTCGACCATCCAGCAGGTCGACCGCCCTCGCCTGATTGCCTGGACCGGCAAGACCCTGGGCCTGCGGGCGATCCACCTCTACCGCCTCGAACCGCGGGGTGATGACCGGACCCTCGTCTCGTCGGGGGAATCGTGGGAAGGGCTGGTGGCCCGGGCGTTCCGCGCGCGGATGCAGAAGACGCTCGACAGGGCGACCGAGGCGGGCCTCCTCCACCTGAAGGCCGAGGCGGAGCGCAGAGCGAGCTGATTGGGATGGGGATGGACGCGGCGCAGGCGCGGGCGCTGTTCGCGACCGCGCGCGTCGCGACGCTGGCGACGGTGGGCGCCGACGGGCGCCCGCACCTGGTGCCGATCACCTTTGCTCTCGAGGGCGACACGGTGTACACGGCCGTGGATCACAAGCCCAAGCGCACAATCCGGCTGCGACGGCTCGAGAACGTGGCCGCGAACCCCCAGGTCAGCCTGCTGGCCGACCACTACGCCGACGAGGACTGGTCGGCGCTGTGGTGGGTCCGGGCTGACGGCGCCGGCCGCATCCTCACCCCAGGGCAGTCACGGCATCAGGCAGCGGTGACCATGTTGAGCGCCCGTTACCGCCAATACCGGCGGCAACCACCGGCCGGCCCGGCGATTGCGGTCAGCGTTTCGGCCTGGAGCGGCTGGCGCGCCGGCGGCCATCCGCTCAGCTCGCGCGACTAGGGCCGGTTACCCAGGCGGCCCTGCGCAGGCATCCTCACGGCTCGTGCGAAGATGCCGTGGCAATGCCGGGAGGTCGAGTGGGTGACAGGGAGGCGAGGCCGTCGGCGAGCCCGGCGCACCCCGGAGCCATGTCTCCTGCTCTTTTCGAGGCCATCGTCGAGTCCTCCGATGACGCGATCCTGAGCAAGGACCGCGACGCCGTGATCACTAGCTGGAACCCGGGCGCCGCCGCCCTCTACGGCTATTCGGCGGAGGAGGCGATCGGTCAGCCGGTCTCCATCCTGATCCCCGAGCATCGCGGCGACGAGGAGCGCAGCATTCTCGAGCACGCCCTGAGCGGAGGGCGGATCGAGCACTACGAGACCGAGCGGGTGCGCAAGGACGGGACGATGGTGACGGTGGCCCTGACGGTCTCGCCGATCAAGATGTCCGACGGATCGATTGCCGGCGCCTCCGTGATCGCCCGCGACGTCACCGAGCGCCGCCGGGCCGAAGACCGCGCCGCGCGATTGCAGGCTTTGACCACCGAGTTGGCCCAGGCAGTGGCGCCAGAAGAGGTCGTGAACGTTGCCCTGAGGGAGGCGCTGGCGGCCCTGGACGCCGACGCGGGAGCGGTGGCAATGCTCGAGGAGGGCGGCGAGACGATCAGGGTCGCCGGCCATTCCGGCTATCGCGAGAAGAGCCTGGCGAAGTGGGAAATGTTTTCGGTGAACGCGAAGCTTCCGATGTCGGAGGTGGTGCGAACGGGAAAGCCGCTTTGGGTGGTGGGCCGGGAGGAGCTCCTGCGCCGCTACCCGGCGCTTGCCGGCAGCAAGATCGAGTTCGGCGCCCGGGCCTTCGTCCCGCTGGCCGTCCACGGCAGAGTCTTCGGCGCCGTCTCGCTGAGCTTTCGCGAAGCCCGCGGCTTTGCGGTCGACGAGCGCGCATTCCTCCTGGCCGCCGTGCAGCAGGCCGCCTACGCGCTCGAGCGGGCGCGGCTTCACGCCGCCGAGCGCCGGATGCGCCAGAACCTGGATTTCCTGGCGCGCGCCAGCGAGTTGCTCGCGCAATCCCTCGACGTCGAAACGACGCTTCAGCGGCTTGCCACCTTCGCCATCCCCCGCCTGGCGGACTGGTGCGCCGTCGACCTGCTCGAGGACGGCGAGATCAAGCCGGTGGCGGTGGCGCACTCCAACCCGGCCAAGGTCGAGCTGGCGCGCGATCTTCAGCGGCGCTATCCAAGCGACCCTGACGCGCCCGCCGGGGCTCCCGTCGTGATCAGATCAGGTAGATCCGAGCTCTATCCAGCGGTCACCGAGGAGCTGCTGGAAGCAGTGGCGCCAGCCGCGGACGCGCTCGAGATCATCCGCGAGCTCGGCCTGGTCTCTGCGATGGCGGTCCCTCTCAAGGGTCGTGAGCGAACGCTGGGGGCGCTCACGTTGGCGGCTGCCGAGTCAGGTCGGAGGTTCACTCCCGACGACCTCGCGGTAGCCGAGGACCTGGGGCGTCGTGCCGGCCTGGCCGTTGAGAACGCGATGCTCTACGACCGGGAGCATCGGGCGGTCGTCACGCTGCAGCGAAGCCTGCTCCCCCGCGATCTGCCCGAGATGCCGGGCCTGCAGCTGGCCGCCCGGTACCTCCCGGCCGCCTCGGGTGACGTGGGTGGTGATTGGTACGACACGATCGACCTCGCCGACGGACGCCTCAACCTGGTGGTCGGCGATGTGGCCGGGCGGGGGATACGCGCCGCATCGATCATGGGGCAGCTGCGAAACGCGTTGCGTGCCTTCGTGCTTGACGGCCACCCGCCGCGGGAGGCGGTCGGACGATTGAACCAGCTGACACGAACCTTCGAGAGCTCCGAGATGGCGACTCTGGTCTACATCGCCTTCGACACCCGCGAGCGCCGAGCCGAGTGTGTCCGAGCGGGCCATCCACCGCCACTGATCCGCAGGCCGGACGGCACCGTCGGCGAGCTCGCGATCGAGGGTTCGCTGCCGATCGGGGTCAGCCAGGGGCCCTGCCCGTCGACCATGGCCCAGATCGAGCCCGGCAGCTTGCTCCTCATGTACACCGACGGCTTGATCGAGACGCGCGAGGATGGCCTGCAACCCGGTCTTGACAACCTGAAGCTCGCCCTGCAGAGTGCCCCGGACGAGGCGGAAGCTTGCCTGGATTTTGTCCTCGACAAGGTCAATCTCGAGGGATCAGACGACGATGTCGCGCTCCTGCTGATGCGCGTTGACAGGATGTCCGGCGAGCCCCTCGAGCTGAACACCATGGCGCGGCCTTCGGCGCTCGCACAGATCCGCCGCGCAGTGGAGGCTTGGCTGGCTGATCAGCGAGTCGACCGCCGGCAGAGCTGGGAGATCGTCGCCGCCTGCAACGAGGCCTGCGCCAATGCCTCGGAACATGCCTACGGCCCTTCCGAGCCAGGCGAGATTGAGGTCGAGGCCCGGAAGGAAGGCCCTCGCATCGTCGTGGCCGTGCGCGATCACGGCACGTGGCGCCCGCCACGAGGCCGGGACCGCGGGCGAGGCTTCACTTTGATGAAGTACTTCATGGACCGCGTAGACGTCGTACGATCGGAGGAGGGGACCACGGTCCGTATGGAGCGCACGCTCGGCAGGGGTAACAGGACTTGAACGGCGGCGAAGTCGCGCGGGTGCTGCACGAGTCCAGGGACTCGAAGGTGATCGTCCGGATCGAGGGCGACGTCGACGCCGCCAACGCCGCCGGGGTGCTCGACGAGGTCACCCGTCTGCTCACCAATCTCGCCGACGGCCTGGTCCTCGACCTGTCGCGAACGCGCCACCTGGACAGTGCCGGCATCCAGATGCTGCTGGACCTCGGGGAGCGCTTGCGCTCCCGCGGGCAGCACTTCTCGCTCTACGTCACACGCGAGCAGCCACTGCGTCTGACGTTGACGTTGTTCGAGTTGGAGCGCGCCTTCCCGGTCGCCGACTCGCTCGAGGAGGCCATGGCAAAGATCGAATCGCCGAGCTGACAGGCCGGTGGCGCTAGCGAGTCCCTGCGGGGGCCCGCGGGACTCGTGACGGCGGACTCGGCCGCCTGCGCGTGTAGTCCCGGAACTGGCGCTCGAACTCCGGCCACCAGGGTGGCTCGGGGGCATCCGGGTCCGAGCCTCCGTCGTCACCCCCGTCGGGTCCACGAAGGACCAGGTACGCGGTGACGCTGAGCAGGACCGCCAGCCACAGCATGGCGAAGACGAACGAGTTCGCGGTCGTGGTCGGCCAGGCGACCGCAGCGGCCAGGGTGGCGGCGTCGACCAGGAGGCAGATCGCGGCGAGCGCGAACCCAAGCCATGCCGAGCACAGCAAACGATGATTTCGGCGAGCCGACCGCAGGGTCACGACCCAGATGATCAGCGCCGGCCACAACGCGAGGTGGATCCAGGCGGGCAACTCCAGCGGCGTTCCGGCTTGAGGTAGGGCGCTCATCGCATTGGGCTCAGTGGACCCCTTGTCGAACCCGAAGTCGAGACCCGATTATGGCGCTTCGCGCGGCACGGCGACGTCTGGCAACGAGGCAAAATGCATCGCCCACTCGCAGGCTCGGGCCCTGCGCAACACTTTCGCGTGTGGAGACCTCCGCACGGCTGATTGACGCCGCGCCAAGGACATTCTTCGGGGTGCCGAGCCTGCGCGACCTCGACCTGCTCGACGCGCAAGTGGCCTTCCTGGGCGTCCCCTACGACGGAGGCACGCCGGAGCCAGGGATCCCGACCGGCCAGCGGGCCGGGCCTGCGGCAGCCCGTAACGCGACGCAGGCGCAGTTCTACTACCCGGCGTTGGCCGACGCTGGGGGCGACCAGGGCGCGGAGGGCTGGTATGACGTCGAGGCCGATCGCGACTACCTGGTCGGCGTGACGATGGCCGACGTCGGCGACGTCGCGATTCAGGGTTCCGACACGGAGGCAAATTACGAGCGGATCACAGGCGCCGCGCGGGGGATCGCCGAGCGCGGCGCCCTGATGGTCGCGATCGGCGGCGACCACTCGATCAGCTACCCGCTCGGCCGAGGGATGGAGCCGTTTGGCAAGTTCGATGTCGTCCACATCGACGCGCATACCGATTTCCTGGACGAGCTGGATGGCGCGCATCTCACCGGCGCGAGCCAGCTGCGGCGGCTGGCGGAGCTGCCGTTCATAGGCACGGTCACGGCGCTTGGAGTTCGAAATGTGGACCGCGCCGAGGTCGACGGGATGCGAGCGCTGGGGGGACGGTGGGCGACCACCCTCGACGTGCTCGAGCGGGGGGCCCAGGAGGTCGTGCGTGAGACCGTCCCGGAGGCACAGGCGCTGTACGTCTCGATCGACCTGGACGTGCTCGACTCTTCGGTCGCGCCCGGGCACTCGCTGCCGGAGCCGGGCGGGCTCGACTACCGCCAGCTACGCGCGATCCTGGTGGAGGTGGCGCGACGCGCCCGAGTGATCGGCTTCGACGTCGTTGAGTTGAATCCGGCGCGCGACCCGTCCGGAGCCACGTCGCGGGTGGCTACCTGGATCATCACCCACTTTCTGAGTGAGATCTTTGAGCAGCCGCGCTGAGCGCGCGGCTTCAGGTTCAGACTGACAGGAGGTGCTCGAGCTTGTCGAAGCAGTCCGTCCAACCATCCCGGTGAAGGCCACGGCGAGCCTCGGTCTTGAACAGGCCCTGAGTCAAGGCAACCTCCGTCGACCCGCCGAGATCCCGGAACGACAGACCGACCAGCGTCTCGACGTCATCGGGATCGGGGTCCTCCCATGCAAAGGTGTAGGCGAGGCGGGCGGGCGGGTCGACCTCGCGGAACTCCCCGGTCAGAAAGAAGGAGTCACCGTCTGGCGGCTGCATCTCGATCCGGTAGGTCCCTCCGACGCCAGGGTCGAATTCCATGCTCGGCGTGGTAAAGCCCTCCGGCCCCCACCACTTGGCCAACTCGTTCGGATCGCCAAAGGCCGAGAACACAACCGAGGGCGCAGCAGGGAGGACGCGCTTCATCTCGAGGATCAGCTGGCCCGATTGCGGTGCCACGCCTGGATCGTACGCGGGACCTGATGGAGACGGGGGGAATCGAACCCCCGTTTCCGGTCGCAGTGCGAAGGCTTCTACAGGCTTAGCCGGCGCTTTGGTCTCGTCGTCCGGGTCCGCACCGGCAGGTGAGTCCGGAAGACCAGTCCCCTGAGAGTCCCCTGGCGGCGAGGACGAACCGCTTCGGGCGAGCCCGTTTTCTGAAGCCGGAGCCCCTCCCCACGGGCCGAGGGAGGGCCGACTCTCACCTACTTAGTTTGAGCTAAGTGGCGAGGGCGAACTCATGGTCCGCACGTATGGTTTTTCCCGGTGTTTAGCGAGGCCTCCGGGAACCTCGACCTGCAACCGTTCGCACGGATCGACCGGATCGATGCCTGTCGTCCCCGTGCTATGTCGTGCTCGGATTCTAGCGCTGAGGCTATATTTACTGAAGTATTAGAGACTGGAGTCTGATGGGCGAGAGCGTGACCGAAAGCCTGCGATATGAGCCGATCCACCCCGGCTCGGGACGGCCCGATCGCACCCCACTGCTGAAGCGGATCGGCGGCGCGCTTGCCGCCCTGGGCGTGTTGCTCCTCAAGCTGGGAACGCAGGCCAAGGCGCTGATCCTGCTGCTGCCGAAGCTGAAGCTATTGACGAGCTTCGGCTCGGCCTTCGTCTCGATCGCCGCCTATGCGTTGATCTGGGGCTTTCCATTCGCCGCCGGGTTCGTCGCCCTTCTGTTCCTGCACGAGCTGGGGCACGTGATCCAGCTGCGCCGCGAGGGCGTGAAGGCGTCGGCGCCGATGTTCATCCCCTTCCTGGGCGCCGTGATCGCCGCCAAATCGATGGGCCGCGACGCCGCCGCCGAGGCCCGGGTGGGCCTGGCGGGCCCGGTGCTGGGGAGCATTGCATCGCTCGTGCCGCTGGCCCTGTGGCTGGCGACCGGAAGCGACTTCTGGCAAGCCCTCGCCTACATCGGCTTCTTCCTGAACCTGTTGAACCTGCTCCCTGTGCTGCCGCTGGACGGCGGGCGCGCGATGGCTGCGCTCAGCCCCTGGATCTGGCTGGTGGGCTTCGCCGGGCTGATCGCCCTTGCCTTCTTCTTCCCGAATCCGATCCTGTTCCTCGTGCTCCTGTTCGGCGGCATGGAGACCTGGCGGCGCTGGAAGGGCCGCAACACACCCGAGGGCCGGGCGTACCACGCGATCCCGGCCCGCACGCGGGCGCTCGTCGCCGCCACCTATCTGGGGCTGGCGGCCCTGCTCGCGGTGGGCGTCGCGGAGACCTTCCTGTCGCGCGGCATCCCGAGCTAGGGCTTTCCGGTCACACCTCCCCCGGGGCGGTGCCATCAGTCACCCTGTGGGCCGGTGAAGCGGCTCTATCTCCTGCGGCACGCGAAGTCGAGCTGGGATGACCCCTCACTCGACGATCACGACCGCCCCCTGGCCCGGCGCGGCCGCCGGGCATCGAAGCTGATCGCCGAGCACCTGCGGCGCGAGCGAATCGCGCCGTCGCTGGTCCTGTGCTCGTCGGCGAGGCGAACGCGGGAGACGTTGGAACGGGTGTTGCCGACGCTTGACGCAGCCCACGTGCGAGTCGAGCGCGAGCTGTATGGAGCATCGGCCGAGGACCTGCTTCGACGCCTGCGCGAAGTGCCGCCAACTCTGGACTCGGTGATGCTGGTCGGTCACCAGCCTGCGATCCAGGAGCTCGCCGTCCACCTGGTCGGCGAGGGCTCGGGGCTGGACCGGGTGCGGCAGAAGTTCCCGACCGCGGCCCTGGCAACCCTCAGCTTCCCCGGGGACTGGAGCGGGCTCGGCGCTGGCGGCGCCGAGTTGGTGGCCTACGTGAAGCCGAAGCAGCTGCAAGGCTCTGCGCCAACCGAGCACTGAGGAGGAGCGAATGGCCGAGCGTGAGTTCGACGTCGTGGTGATCGGGGCCGGGCCCCCGGGCGAGGTGTGCGCCGGTCGCATTGCCGACGGTGGCCTGGAGGTGGCGATCGTCGAGGACCACCTGGTCGGCGGGGAGTGCTCCTATTACGCCTGCATGCCCTCGAAGGCGTTGCTGCGGCCGGCAGAGGCGCTCGCCGAGGTGCGACGCGTTCCGGGCGCCGCGGAGGCGGTCACGGGCGGCCTGGACCCCGAGGCGGCGCTGGCCCGCCGCGACGAGGTGATCCACGACCTCGACGACTCCGTTCAGCTTCCCTGGCTCCAGGACCGGGGCATCGAGCTGTTCCGGGGGCGGGGGGCGCTCGACGGCGAGCGGCGTGTGAAGGTTGGCGACGACGCCCTGGTGGCCCGTAAGGCCGTCGTGGTCGCCACCGGCAGCTCGGCGGCCATCCCGCCAATCGACGGCCTCGCCGAGGCGAAGCCCTGGGACAACCGCGAGGCAACCACGTCGAAACGGGTGCCGAAGAGCCTGGTCGTGCTCGGCGGCGGTCCGGTGGGAGTCGAGATGGCACAGGCCTGGCACAGCCTCGGCGCGGAGGTGGCGCTGGTCGAGGCGCTGGATCGACTGCTCGCGAACGAGGAGCCGTTCGCCAGCGAACAGGTGAGCCACGCGCTGCGTGAAGCGGGCGTGGAGATCCACATCGGGGCCAAGGCGACGGGCGTCAGCGCCGGCGGGGGCGAGGTCACCGTCGAGCTCGAGGACGGAGGGAGCGTCGGCGGCGAGCAGCTCCTGGTGGCGATCGGCCGCAAGGCTCGCACCGAAGGCATCGGCCTGGAGACGGTGGGGGTCGAAGTCGAACGCTGGCTCGAGGTCGACGACCAGCTTCGCGTCGACGGCTCCGACTGGCTGTACGCGATCGGCGACGTCACTGGCAGGGCGCTGTTGACCCACATGGGGAAGTACCAGGCCCGGATTGCCGGCGACCACATCCTCGGCAGGGACGTCGCGGCTACCGCGGACAAGCACGGCTCGCCGCGTGTGACCTTCACCGATCCTCAGGTTGCGGCGGTCGGACATACCCTGGCCGCGGCCGAGGAGGCGGGAATCAAGGCTCGCGCGGTCGACGTCCCGACCTCCGCCACCGCGGGGGCGAGCTTCCACGGGCGCGACATGCCGGGTACGACCCGGATCGTGGTGGACGAGGAGCGGCGGGTGCTGGTCGGTGCGACCTTCGTCGGGCCCGAGACGGCCGACTTCCTGCACGCGGCGACCATCGCCGTGGCCGGGGAGGTGCCGTTGGATCGCCTCTGGCACGCAGTTCCGGCCTTTCCCACCCGCAGCGAGGTGTGGCTCAAGCTGATGGAGGAGTACGGGCTCTGAGCTTCGGCGCGTCCGCCGCCCGTCCTAGAGGGTGAGCTTGCTCTTCAGCTCGTCGAGCAGATCGCGAGGAAAACCCTCGAGGTCGTCCAGCTCCTCGAGAGACTTGAAGCCGCCCACGCGCTCGCGGTAGGCGAGCAGCCGTCCCGTTTGGGTGACCGACAGCTTCAGGCCGCGGAGCTGGTCGTAGGTCGCCTGGTTCAGGCTGATGAGGCCCTCGGCGGCTGAGGATGGGGCAGCGGGATCGGCCGTGGGTGGGTCCGGCATGGGCTCATCGGGCCTGTCAGGCTCCTTCACCTCGCTGACCGGCCCTGGGCGCCCGGTTGGTGGGGAAGGAGGCGGCGGCATCGGCTCGGGCTTGGTCGTCGGGGGTGGTGCCGGCGGTGGCGGTGGCGCCACGGGCTCGGGTGGCTTCGCCTCGGGACCCGGGTCGGCGGTCGCGATCCTGCTCACCGCTTCGCGAGCCCGCTGCTCGGCCTCGGAGGCGCGCTTTTCCGCCTGTGCGATGCGATCCAGCATCTCCCGCAGACGTCGCTCGCGCTCCGTCTCCTCCGTCTTCAGCTTCGCCAGTCGCTCTGCCCTCGCCGCCCGAGACTCAGCTTCGCTGGCCCTGGCCTCTACCTCCCCGAGCCGCTTGGCGGCGCGCTCGAGTGCTTCCGCGGTGCGGTGTTCCGCGTCAGCGAATCGGTCCTCCGCGCGTTGGAGCTGGCGAGCAAGCTCTTCGTCCCCGGGGGCGCTGGCCTCCACCGCCTCCAAGCGCCCGGCAGCCTCCGCGGCGCCGCGCGCGCGTTCCTCGGCCTCGGCCCCTACCCGCTCCACGCGTTCCTCCGCTTCCCGCTGCTTCTCCTCCGCCTCGCGGATGCGCCGCTCGGTCTCGGATTGGATTCGCTCCTCCTCGTCCATCGCTGCAGCCGCCGCGATGGGCGGGGGACCGGCGACCTCGGCGGGCTCCGGCGGCGGCGCGGGAGCCTCCGCCATGGGCGGGGCGGCGACCTCGGCGGGCTCCGGCGGCGGCGCGGGAGCCTCCGCCGGCTTCGTGACGGGGGCCAGCGGGGGCGGCGCTTGAGGCTTCGCCTCGGGGGATGGCGTCTCCGGCTTCATCTCGGGTGCGGGTGTTGCCGCCGGGACCTTATCCTTTCCAGCCTTGCGAGCCTCCCGCTTCGCGCTGCGCTCCTCGTGCTCAGCGCGCTGGCGCTCCTCCCGTGCCCGGCGCCGCTCGTCGAGCACGCGCTCGCGCTCCCGCTTGGCGCGCTCGCGCTCTTGGGCCCGCGCCGTGCGCCGCTCCTGCCGCTCGCGCCGCCGCCGTGCAGATCGTGACTCGGTCTCGCCCGGGGCCTCGGCGGGCGGTGACGTCGTTGGGGTGGCTTGCGTGGCCGGCTCCGCGGCTTGTGCCTTGGCGTCACCCTCCAGCTTCGCTCGCCGCTCGGCCACCTGGGCCGCGCGCTGGTCCTCCTTCAGCTTCTGGCGCTCTCTCTTCGCCTGCTCTCGCTCGGCGGCCTTGCGGCGCTTCTCCTCCTCGGCGCGGCGCCGACGCTCCTCCCGCTCGCGCTTGCGGCGCTCACGCCGGCTCTCGGGCTTGTCCGGCGCAGGTTGCGAAGGCGCCGAGACGGGAGGTTGTGAAGGCGCCGAGACGGGAGCCTCGGGGGTGGCCGAAGCTTCGGACGCGGGGGGCGGGGGCACAGATCCAGCCGCGCTCTCGGGCGCGGGCTTCTCCGGCTCCGGAGCCTGCCCCTTCTCGTCTTCCGGCTCCTTGCGACTCAGCCTGAATGAGCGCACCCCCTAATCGTCGCATGCGAGCGGTCTGCGGGACGCCCCGGCGGCCGCTTGAACGCCACCGTTCAGGCACTCGGAGCACCTACGCGATCAGCGAAGGCGTCGGCGGTGCTCGCGCTCGACCTCCCGCTGGACGTCACGGTCGCGGATCTCGCGTCGGCGGTCGCGTTGCTCCTTGCCGCGTGCCAGAGCCAGCTCCACCTTCGCCCACGGCCCCTTGAAGTAGATCCTGGTGGGGATCAGGGTCAGGCCGCGCCGCTGGCTGCGACCGACGAGGCGCTCGATCTCATGACGGTGAAGCAGCAGCTTGCGGGGTCGCTCGGGATCGTGGTTGTTGCTGCTGGCCGGGGCATACGGCGGGATGTGCGCGTTTCGCAACCACACCTCGCCCCCCTCGATCACCGCATAGGCGTCGCCGAGCTGTGCCTTGCCCTCACGCAACGCCTTGACCTCGGTGCCGAGCAGCTCGATCCCGCATTCGAACCGATCGAGCAGCTCGAATTTTTGTCGGGCACGGCGGTTGGTGGCGACATCGCCGGAGGTGGGCTTGCGTTTAGGGCGACTCATCGCCTCCGTCCACCGGCGCAAGGTCCACGCGTCCGCGCGGCGCGTCCACCGAGTCCACCCGCACGGTGAGCGGATCACCGAGGCGCAGGGCGCGGCCGGTGCGCCGCCCCACGAGCGCGGTCTGGGTCTGATTGAGATCGAATCGGTCCGCTCGCAGCAACCTGACCGGCACCAGGCCCTCGTACACGTCCCCGAGCTCGCCGCCGAACCGCACAAATGCCCCCGCGCCGATCACGCCCGAAACCTCGCCCTCGAAGCGGCGCTTCCAGCCGGACTCGAACAGCTCGCGGTTGAGCAGGAAGGAGGCACAGACGCGGTCGGCGTCGCGCTCGATCGCCACGGCCTCGCGCTCGCGCTCGGAGCTGTGCCGGCCGGCCTCGCTGACGGCGCCCGGGTCGGGCCGCTCCTCCCCCGCTCCGATCGCGGACAGCAGGGCGCGGTGGGCCACCAGGTCGGGATAGCGGCGGATTGGCGAGGTGAAGTGAGCGTAGGCGGGGCTGCCAAGGCCGGCGTGGCCCATGTTGCGCTCTGAGTAGTAGGCCTGCTTCAAGGAGCGGAGCACGAGCGATGTATACGCCTCTCGGCCGTGGCCGCGCCGCGCCGCCTCACGCGCCACGGTGCGGCTGATCTCGCTCACCAGCTTGCCCGCCTCGCTCGGGGACAGCGTCTTGGGCAGCGGCGGAGTGGGCACGTCCAGGGCCGCCAGCTGCTCGACCAGGAAGGCGATCCGCTGCGGGTCGGGCGACTCGTGGACCCGATACAGGGTGGGGATGCGACGCTGCTCGAGCAGCGTGGCCACCTGCTCGTTGGTGAGGATCATCAGGTGCTCGATCAGCTTGTGGGCCTCGGTCTGGGGCACGGAGCGAGCCCGGGTCACGGCGCCATCGGCGTCGAAGCTGAACTCGGGCTCGAACGACTCGATCTCCAGGGATCCCACCGGGCCGGTGGGCGGCGAGCGTCGCGGCTGCGCGCCGGGCGAGGTCGAGAGGCCGCTCGACCTCGGGTGGCGGCTTCGCGCGCTCCGAGAAGAACTCGTCCAGTTGGTCGTAGTCGAGGCGGACATCGGACCGGACGCGGCTCCTGTAGAAGCTCGCCGATTGAAGCCGGCCGTCCGCTCCGAGCACCATCTCGGCGGTGACCGCGAGCCTGTCCACCCCGGGCGCGAGGCTGCAGGCCGCATCGCTGAGCGCTGCCGGGAGCATCGGCTCGACTGCCCCTGGCACGTAGGTGCTGGTGCCGCGACGAAGCGCCTCCGAGTCCAGCCCGCCGCCCGGCTGCACGTGCGCCGCGACGTCGGCAATGTGGATCCAGAGCCGCACGCCGTCGCCCGCCACCTCGGCCGAGACGGCGTCGTCGAAATCGCGGGCCGTCGCCGGATCGACGGTAAACGTGGCCAGCGCGGTGAGGTCGCGGCGCGCCACTGGCGCCTCCCGCGCCGCCGCCGCGGCATCGACGGCCTGGGATTCGAGCTCGGGCGGGAATCCCCGCTCCATCCCGCGATCCCATAGCAGGGCGACCACCACGTCCCGGGCGCGCTCGACCGAGCCGAGGGCGCGGAGCGCCCGAGCGCCGCGCGGGCGGAAGTCGACCAGACCAATCTGGCCCGGCTCGAGCTTGATCGAGCCACGTGCCAGGGCCATCTGCGGCCCGCGCTCGAACAGCGGCTGGGCGACCGTGAAGCGACCGCGCCGCTCAACCGTGGCGACCCGTCTCCCGCCGCCGGGACTACTCACCTGTTCTCGACGGCCAACTTCTCGGCCAGCACCGCGAGCGCCCGGCGCAAGCCCTCGTCGGGCTTGGTCTTGGGGCGGTCCGCGGCCGTGACGTCGGGGTGAATGCCCTTGTTTGCGAGGGACGCTCCGTTGGCGGTGAAGTACTGGCCAACGGTCAGGTCCAGCGCCCCGCCCGCCGCCAGATGGATCACCTCCTGGAATGTGCCCTTGCCGAACGAGCGCGTGCCGACGATCGTCGCCAGGTGATGGTCGGCGAGCGCCGAAGCGAGGATCTCGGCCGACGAAGCGGTGTGGCGGTCGATCAGGACAACCGTCGGATGCCGGGGCAACGGGTCGCCGACGGCGTCGTAGTCGCGGTGCCCCTTCGCACGGCCATCGGTGGAGACAACCAACTCGTCCTTGGGGAGGAAGATGCTCGCCGACAGCACGGCTTCGTTCAGCAGCCCGCCGCCGTTCCCGCGCAGATCCAGCACCAGCCCCTGCGCCCCCCGGCGGTAGAGCCGTTCCAAGGTGGACCGAAGCTCGCCGTGCGCACCCTCGCTGAAGGTCAGGTATCGGACCCAGGCGACCTTGTTGCTCCCCGCCCGTCTGATCTCTCCCTGGGTGACCGGGAGGCGGACCGACGCGCGCTTCAGGCGGACGTTGTGGGTCTGCCCGCCGGAGACCGGGACCACTCGCAGCTTCACCTGGGTCCCCGGCGGGCCCTTGATCCGGGCCGCAGACACCTCGGCGGGAACGCCCGCGAGCGAGCGCCCTTCGACCGCCGTGATCAGGTCGCCTTCCTCGATCCCCGCGCGCTGTGCGGGGGTGTGCGGCAGGACACTGGCCACGCGCAGTCCACGCTTCACGCCGGTGACCGTGAGGCCAACGCCGGAGAAACGGCCGGAGGTTGCCGACTCGAACTCACGCAGCTGGCTGGGGTCCAGATAGTGCGAGAAGCGGTCGTGGTAACGCGTTCGCAGCCCGCGGATCATCCCGTCCACCGACGCGTCGTTCAGCATCGAGCTCTCGACCGGCTTGAAGTACTCGTCGCGGATGGTGTCGCTCGCTTCGGAGGTGAGGTCGGCGTCGCCCAAGTCCCCCACCACAGCGACGATCAGCACCGCCACCGCGAGTGCCGCCGCGGCACCGGCGCCAAAGCCCGTGATGAAGCCGCGGCGACGCTGAGCCGGCGGCCCGGCGCTCACCGGCGCCGGTCCGGTCGTGCGGCGCGCCTGGAGCTCAAACGCGGAGGAAGCGGCGCAGCGTGACGCCGCTCCCGAGTGCCGAGACGACGATCGCCGAGCCCATCAGGAGGGCGATCAGGGGCACGAAGCTGATGGTCGAGAAGTTGTCGATGAGGACGAAGTTCTGCGCCAGCGGATCGATGACGGTCACCTTACCCACCCAGAGGATGCCGACGGCGACCGCGGCGCCGGACAGGCCCACGATCAGGCCCTCGAGTACGAAGGGCCAGCGGATGAACCAGTTCGTCGCGCCCACCAGTTTCATCACCTCGACCTCGCGCCGCCGCGCGTAGATCGAGAGGCGGATCGTGTTCGCGATCAGCATCAGCGAGGCGACCAGCAGCAGCACGGCGATCACCGAGAGCACGATCTTGACGGCGTTGGTGACGGTGCGAATCTTGTTGGCCAGCTGCTGCGAGTTGCTGAGGTTGTCGATCGTGGCGCTGATCGGCTTCGGCTGGCCGTTGGGACCGGGTGGCGCGATCGCCGCCTGGATCGAGTTCAGGTTGTCCGGGTCGTCCGGATAGACCTTGATCGAGGGTGGCAGCGGATTGCTCTTCAGCTGCCCCAGCCCCTCGCTGAGCGGGCCCTTCCCAACGTCCTTGCGCAGGAGGTCGAGACCGGCGCTCGCCGAGATGTACTCGGTGCGGTCAACGTGCGGAATCGCGTTGATCTTCTTTCGCACGGCGAGCGCCTGCTTCTTGCTCGCATCCGTGACCAGGAAGACATTCAGAGCAAGCTGGGAGCGCACGTTCTCGTTGGTGGTCGAGCTGGCCTTGATGACCGGGACGAAGACGCCAAGCAGCAGGGTGGTCAGCACCACGGTGACGATCGCGGCGAGGCTTGGAGCCGCGCTGCGGCGAAGAGCTCGAAACGCCTCGGCGATGAAGAAGAAGACTCGGCCCACGTCGGTCCCTTTCCTAGGACCCTGTCATGGGCGGATGGGGTTCGCCGGTCTCGCCGCCAAACGGCTCGCCGGGCTCGCCGTTCCGGTGGCCCTCGCCGACGCCCATCTCGGCGCGGACCCGAACGGCGAACTCGCTCGTCGACTCGTCCGCGTAGCCGGCCGTAGCCTCGTCGCGAACGAGCCTGCCCTGGTCCAGCGCCATCACCCGCCGGCGCATCTTGTCGACCGTCTCGCGGTCGTGGGTGGCGACGAGCACCGTGGTTCCGGTGCGATTGATCCGGTATAGGAGCTGCATGATCCCGATCGAGGTCTCGGGATCGAGATTGCCGGTGGGCTCGTCGGCGAGCAGCAGCGGCGGATGGTTGACGAACGCCCGGGCGATCGAGACCCGCTGCTGCTCGCCGCCGGAGAGCTGATCCGGGTAGTTGTGGATCTTGCCCTGCAGCCCGACCAGGCGGAGGATCTCGGGCACCTTGCTCCGGATCTCGGCGCGGGTGCCGCCGGTGACCTGAAGCGCGTAGGCAACGTTGTCAAACACAGTGCGGTTGGGCAGCAGCTTGAAGTCCTGGAACACGGTGCCTACCCGCCGCCGCAGGTGCGGGAGGCGGCGCGTCGGCAGGCGATGGATGTCTCGGCCGGCGACCAGCACCTGGCCGCTGGCGGGCTCGACCTCGCGAATCATCATCTTGATCAGCGTCGACTTGCCACAGCCGGTGGGCCCGACCACGAACGCGAACTCCCCTCGGGAGAGCGCAAACGAGACTCGCTCGACGCCGACGTGGCCGCCGGGGTAGACCACGGTGGCCTCACGCAGCTCGACGATCGGCGGCCGCGGTCCCCGCCCGTCGTCGGACGCGCCGGCGCTCCGCGCCCTGCGGGGCGGCTCGTCCTGCACGGCGCGCTTGCGCCGACTCGCGCGTGTTCTGAGCATGGCCATGCCAAGCCTGTTTCTTCGACGCTCACCGCAATCCTGCGCCGGCCCCCTGCAGCCGACGAGCCCGGTCAAGCGTTCGCGGAAGGGTAGCGAATCACGCCCGTGGCTCCGCAGAGCCGACACGCACGTGGCCGACTTCATTCATCCATGTGATGGGCGCGGCCTGCCCGCCGATCAGCGCCGGGGATGATTCAGATCCACTGGGGCCCGAACAGTGGCGGGCGGGAGACGATCGGCTTCAGGACGAGCGCCTCGCGGGCGCGATCGGCGATTCCGCGGGCGGTGAGGCCGAAGTGCTCCATGCACGCCTCGCCCGTGCCGGAGAGACCGAACTCGTCGCCCATGCCGACCGCGAAGATCGGCACCGGATGCTGCTCGGCGGCGAGCTGGCGAACCGCGTCGGCGAGGCCGCCAACCACGCGGTGCTCCTCGGCGGTCAACGCAACGCCGGTCTTCGACAGTGACTCGAGGATCGTCTCCGAGTGCAGCGGCTTGATGATCGAGACGTTGAGCACCTCGGCCTCGACGCCGTCCTCGCGCTCGAGCGACTCGGCCGCATCCATTGCCCGCCAGACCATGTGGCCGGTGGCGATCAGCGAGATGTCCTTGCCCTCGCGCAGGATCTCGACGCCGGTGCCAAGGGTCTCGGGGATGTCCCTGTAGACGATCGGCGTCGAAGGGCGGCCGAACCGCATGTACATCGGCTCGTCGCGCTCGTACGACTCGATCGTCGCCCGGTAGGCCTGGTTGTAGTCGGCGGGGACGACCACCGTCATCCGGGGCATTGCCCGCATCAAGGCGAGGTCCTCGATCATCTGATGCGAGGCGCCATCCTCGCCGAGCGAGACGCCTCCGTGCGAGGCGCCGATCCGGATCTTGAGCTCGTTGTGCGCGATGCCAAGGCGAATCTGGTCGTAGGCGCGACCGGCGGCGAAGATCGCGAAGGTCGAGCAGTAGGGCACCTTGCCGGTCGCCGCCAGCCCGCATGCCATCGACATCATGTTCGCCTCGGCGGCGCCGACGTTGAAGAACCGCTCTGGAAAGCGCTTGCCGAACTTGATCGACTGCGTGGAAACGGCGAGGTCGGCGTCCAGGGCGACGACGTCCTCATGGCGCTCGCCCAGCTCGGCGAGCGCGTCGCCGTACGCGTGGCGGGTGGCGATGGGCTCGGTCTTGGCGTCCGCCATCGTCCTAGGCCTCCCCCCCGGGGGCGCCGCGCTCCCCGGCTTCCTGGAACGCCTTCGTCTGCTCGTCCAGACGGGCCATCAGCTCCTCGAGCGCCTCGGCGGCCTGCTCCGGGGTGGGAGGCTTGCCGTGGAAGCCGAAGCGATCCTCCATCGAGGAAACGCCCTTGCCCTTCTTGGTCTGCGCGACGATCGCGGCGGGCCGTCGCAGGGTGCGGCTGCGCTCCAGCGCCTCCACCACCTGCTCCATGTCGTGGCCATCGATCTCGATCGCATCCCACCCGAAGGCCTCGAACTTGGCGCGCACGTCGCCGATGTCCATCACCTCCTCGGTGGTGCCGTCGGTCTGCAGGTGGTTGTAGTCGACGATCGCGGTCAGGTTGGGGACGCGGAAGTGGACCGCCGAGGTCGCCGCCTCCCAGGTCTCGCCCTCCTGGCAGTCGCCGTCCGAGAGGACCCCGAACACCTGGGCGGTCTCGTCGAGGCCGTCGAGGCGCAGCGCCAGGCAGATCCCCACGCACATCGAGAGTCCCTGCCCGAGCGAGCCGGTGGAGACCTCGACCCCGGGAGTGCGGCGCATGTCCGGGTGCCCCTGAAGGTGCGATCCGATCTGGCGCAAGCCCATCAGGTCCTGGAGCGGAAAGTAGCCGTGCTGGGCGAGCGCCGCGTACTGGATCGGCGCCGCGTGACCCTTGCAGAGCACGAACCGGTCGCGCGCGGGCCATTCCAGGTTCTCGGGATCGTGGCGGAGCACCCGGTAGTAAAGGGCGGCGACGATGTCGGCCGCCGACAGCGAGGAGTCGAGGTGGCCCGACTTGGCCACCGCGAGCATTCGCACGCAGTCGAGGCGCAGCACGGTAGCCCAGCGCTCGAGCTCGGCGATCGACGGCGTCGCCTGCGCGCGCTCGTGAAGCTTGGGCGGTGGCTTGGGGTCCGGAACCGGCCTCAGCTGGGTCACGGCGGCGAGCTTAGCGTGCGCTGCTGCCGCCCGAGCGGTTTGGCGAGACACCCTGGATGCCATCTGGCGTCGAGGCTATGGGCGCCCGGGGACGGAACGAGCGGAGCGGATCGGCGCACCGAGCGGGATTCAGAGCCGGCCGTAGCGGCCGCCGGCTCCTCGCTATAAACGGTGCGGTGACGAGGTTCGCGCGAACGGCCCTCGTATTGTCGGTCGCGGCCCTGGCTACCGCGGCCGGCGTGCTGCTGATCTCCGGAGACGACGGCGGCGACCGCGCCGAACAGCCTGCCGCGGAAGCCCCGAGCCCGCCAGCGCAAGGGCCCGCGTCCGCCCGGAACTCGCACAATCGCCGCCCGCCCGGGCACAGCGACAGCACGCAGCGCCAGGTCCAGGAAGCCGTCGAGCAGTCCAGATCGCCGCGGCTCGATCCCGGCCAACGTGAGGTCGCCCGGGTGGTCGATGCCTACGTGGCGGCCCTGAACGCCCGCGACGGCGCGCGCGTCTGCGGGCTGTTCGTCCCCGGCGCCCTTTCCGACCTGGACTTTCCCCGCGATCGCGGCAGCTGCGCGGGCTCGATCTCCGCCTCGATCGGCTACCGGGACCCGCGCGGATTCCCCGTGTATGAGCGCTCGCGGGTCGCCCGCGTCCCAGCGGTGGCGATCTCGGGCTCGAACGCCCGGGTCACCGCGACCACCGTGACCCGATTCGCCGACAACCGCGAGCCCTCGGTCGAGGACGACCTGATCTACCTCAAGCGGCAGGGGGGCGCATGGCGGATCGCGAAGCCCAGCGCGACGCTCTACCGCGCGATCGGGATTGGGGACATCCCGCCCCAGGTCCTGGCCCCGCCCTAGAGGACGCCGACCGTCGACGTCCTCGGCCTCAGGTCGACTAACTCGACGCTCGGCGGCTGGTCGGCGGACCCGTCCCCTAACGCTGAACCGAAACGATCTTCGGTCCACCGCCACGGAACAGGGTGACGAAACCCCGCTTGCCCGACAGCGAGGTCGACCACACGGTGCGATCCGGTCCGTGCGAGTAGATCCTGCGGCCCGACCCATGGCCGCGCAGGCGCCTGAGCATCAGCCGCTGGCGGAGCTTGGGCGGGCTGGTCTTCTGGGGGCTCTGGCGGGCCCGGTCGACCCGAACGTAGATCAGCCGCTTGCCCTGGACGGAGGGGTTCAGCAGCACGTCGCTTCGTGAACGTAGGACCGTCCGGGACTTCCCTGAGCCCAGGCTGCGCCGCTTGATCGCGTTACCTCGCGGCCTCGAGACCGTGTACAAGAGCCGGCCCCCGTCGAGGCTCGGGTGGCCCAGCTGGACCGGCCGCGAGACGGATGCGATCCCCTTCACCTTGCCGGGATCGGAGGGATACCTGAGCCGGCGGCCCCTGAGCTTGTAGCGCCCTTCGTCGGCGGTCAGGTAGACGAGCCAGCCTCGCGAGATCGCCAGCGACTCGGCGTTCGGCGCCGACACCGAGCCGATCGGATCGAGGCTGGCGCGGTTCAGTATCTGGATTTCCTCCCCGCCGGAGATCACGGCCGCGTACGGCCCCCCCACCGCCGGGTCGCGCCCGGGCAGGTCGCGGAGCTGGCCGCGAAACCGCAGCACCGCCGTCGCCGATCGGGACGCTGGAAGGCCAGTGCCTTTCCGGTCGCTGAGGGATCGAAGCCGTTGCCCACCTCGGTTCGCGACGCCGTCGCCGTGCTGGCGGTGAGCGCTGCCGCCACCAAGCCCAGGGTTAGCGCGTCCCCCAGCCGGAAGATCCGGTAGAGGGCCGGCCGCTCCGCCATCAGCTCGATGCAGCGAATCCCGAGCGGCGTGTCCACGGCCGGGGCGACCGCCAGGACCGGGATCGCCCGCCCGATCCCGAACGCCGCGCCGATCAACAGACCCGCGCTGCGGGTCGCCCAGGGCGACGCTGATCCCGGCCAGCGCCCAGACGCCGAAGCTGAGCACGAAGGTGGTGAAACCGAGCCCCAGCAGGATCCCGTAGAGGGCCGACGCGAGCGGCAGCGGCATCGTCCAGCGCCATCCCTCGGGGAGCTGTCGACGGATCTGGGGCACGATCCGCATCCCGCGCGCCTCGGCGATCGCCGCGGCGATCGCGATCGCGGCGGCGGCCAGGTAGGCGAGCCGGCCGCCGGCGCCGTGAATGGTTTCGCCGAGCGCCGAAAGGGATCCGAAGGTGACCACGCCGCCGATCACGGCCCCGGGGACGAAGGTCGCGCATGCGGCGATCGTGGTCCACCGCCTGCCGCCGTCCCCGGCGATCCCGATCGTCTCCACCATCGAGAACCCGCAAGGCGACCAGGCTCCGGTGAGACCGATCAGGACCGCGGCAACGACGAGACTCAGCTCGAGGACGCTCACCGTGGATTCACCATCCCCTCGGTGTCATCGCAATGTCGATCAGCATGGGACGTTGGTCTGGTAGTAGGTGACGCAGAACACCTTGCGGCCTCCGTAGCAGTAGCCGTGCAGGGCGGCGTCGCCGTTGATCCGCCGGTTGTGGTGGGCGCAGCAGTCCCAGAGCTTGCGGACGGTGCCGCCACAGCACCGGTACCAGGCGCCTTGGAGGTGAGCCTCGAACCCGTAGTTCTTGGCGGTCTGCTGGCAGACCTTGGTTCGCGGGGCCGGGGGGAGCGCCAGCCCGTCCGGGTCGCGCTTCAGGCCGCCGTGGTTGTGGATCGGCAAGCCCTTGGCGTTCACGAGCCGGCCGAGGTTGTCGACCGGCTTGCCGTCGGTGGGCCGGATCGGGTAGCCGTGCGAATCGACTCGCGGCAATCCCAGCGGGTGGATGCACGAGCCGGTGGTGAAGGTGTGGCCACAGAAGTGGAACGCCTCCGCCTCGCCGGGCTTCACCGCCTTGGCGACGATGCCGCCCACGGTGGCCGCCAGCAGCCCGGAGCCGACCCGGGCCAGGAACCCCCGGCGGGAGGTGTCGCCGGCCAGGGACTCGAGCGCCTCGCCTACCCGGTCTCGCTCCGCCATCAGATGTCTCGACCCCCGGCAACCAGACCGGGCCGGCGCCGCTCGGCGGTGGCCAGCACGCTCTCGAGCTGGGCCAGGTTGTTGAAGGTGCCCTTGGCGAGCACGGTGCCGCCCGGATCGAGGGCGATCGCGAACGGGCTGCCCGGGATCCGCAACTCAGACCACACCTGGCGGTCTGCGACCTCGTCGAACGCCTCGACCACGACCGCAGGGTCGCCCGCCAGGGCGGCGATCGCCGGCTGGAGCCCGCGGCAGACGCGGCAGCCCTCCGAGGTGAAGACGGCGAGGGCCAGCGAAGCGTCGCCCACCCCCGCGAAGCGCTCGATCAGCTCCACCCGCTCGCCGAGCTCCGGGCCCTCCTCGGGAATCTCGAGGGCCGCGGCGGGGCCCAGACGTAGCCGCAGCATCCCGACCTCGCGCGCCAGCGCCAGGACGGCGACGGCGAGGCCCAGGCAGATGAGCAGCGCCAACCCCAGCCCAAGCCCCAGCCATTGATCGGTGGACAGGTTCCGCTCGGGAAGAAACGGCAGAGCCGCGAAGCCCGCAGCGAGGCCCAGGTTGCGAAGAACCGCCGTCCAGCCGACCGTAGACCGAGACCCGAAGCACGCGCAGGGCGCGCCGGCCCGCCCGCGCAGGATCGCCCCGACGAGGGCAGCGGCGAACAGGGTGAGCATCGCGGCAGCGAGCCAGGCGGCCTCGTCGCTTCCGGCCGCCACTCCAACCGCCAGGCCGAGCTCGGTGACGACGAGGATCGCCCATCCGACCCAGCGCAGCCGCTCGCCTTCGATCTCGAAGGTCCCCAGCGCTGCCCGGCTCGACCCAGGGCTGGCAAGCTTCAGCACCGCCGACCCTGCCAGGACGAGCGCAGCTACAAGACGGGCGATCAGCCCGAGCACGCCGTCAAGCTACCAGGGCTCGGCGCGGGACTCAATGCAGCCGGAATCAGCCGATGGCGACCATGCGCTCGATCGGGACCCGCGCGCGCTCGGCCACCTGCGGCGGAACCTTGACCTCGAACTTCAGGTCTCGCAGCGAGTCGCGGAGCTTCGGCAGCGTGATCATCTTCATGTACTTGCAGAAGGCCATCCGGTTCGCCTCCACCAGCCGGGCCCGCGGTGCCGCCTGCTGCAAGGGGTAGAGCATCCCGGTTTCGGTGGCGACGATGAACTCGCCGTCTGGGTGCTCGGTGACGTGGCGAAGCATCCCCGAGGTGGACAGCATGTGGACTCCCTGGGCCTCGACATCGCCCGAGGCGACGAACTCCATCGCCTGGGTCGAGCAGCCGCACTCGGGATGGATCAGGAACTCGGCGTCGGGGTGTGCGGCGCGGGTGCGGTCGATGTCCTCGGGCCGAATGCCGGCGTGGACGTGACATTCGCCGTCCCAGACGTGGAACCGCGCGTAGCGCTCCGGATCGTCGGTGAGCCCGGTCTGGCGAGCGACGAACGAGCCCAGCCACATGTCGGGGCCGAAGAGGATCTCGGTGTCGGGACCGTGCCGGCGCCAGATGTGCTCCACCACCGCGACCGCGTTCGCGGACGTGCAGCAGTAGTCGGTCTCGGCCTTGACCGCGGCCGAGGTGTTGACGTACATGACCACGACGGCGCCCGGGTGCTCGGCCTTCCAGGAGCGGAGCTGGTCCGCGGTGATCGACTCCGACAGCGAGCAGCCGGCGTCGGGATCGGGGATCAACACCGTCCTGTCGGGAGAGAGGATGGAGGCGGTCTCGGCCATGAAGTGGACGCCGCAGAAGACGATCACGTCGGCGTCGGTGGAGGCTGCCTGGCGCGAGAGACCAAGCGAGTCGCCGAGGTGGTCGGCCGCGTCCTGGACCTCGGGCAGCTGGTAGTTGTGGGCCAGGATGACCGCGTCTCGCTCCGCAGCGAGGGCGCGGACCTCGTCCGACAGCCGCTCGATCTCCGCCGGTGAGAGATCGGCGGCCGGATTAGGCTGGACTACCTGGAGATCCTGCATCGCGGTGCTCCAATCACCCCGGCCAGGCCGGAGCTTCATCCGATGTTCGCCGGCCCGGCTGGCTCCGCGGAAGCTCGGCCCGCCTCGAACCAGGCGAATGAACTGCCACCAAGTCTAGAGCCTCCGTACGCTTAAGCCGTGCCCGAGCTGCCCGAGGTCGAGATCACGGTGCGTCGCCTCGGCGCGTCGCTGGCCGGCGCCGAGGTCGAGTCGGCGCTGGCCCCCGGAATGGTGGCGATGAAGAGCATCGACCCGCCGCTCTCGGCCCTGACCGGGCGCACGATCGACCGAATCTGGCGGGTTGGCAAGATGCCGGTGGTCGAGTTCGACCGCGGCGATGAGCCACTGGCGCTCCTCGTCCACCTGATGTCGGCGGGCCGGCTACAGGCATTCGACAAGCGCGCCTCGCTCCGCGACCGCACCGCCCGGGTGCTGATCCGGCTCGCCGACGGACGCGAGCTGCGGCTGCGCGAGTTCGGCACCAAGCAGCGCGCCTGGGCGAAGCTGTTGCGCGCCGGCGAGCTCGACGGCGACGAGATGGTCGTCACTCTCGGGCCTGAGGCCTGGCCGGCGCCGCCGCTGGAGGAGCTTGCCCTGAGAATCGACCAGCCGCGACACCTGCATCCGATGCTGCGAGACCAGCGAGTGGTGGCCGGGATTGGCCGCTCCTGGGTGGACGAGGTTCTCTGGGAGGCGGCGCTGTCGCCGTTCAAGCAGGGTTCGGAGCTCGACCATGAGGAGGTGGAGCGCCTGCACGCCGCACTCCACGTGCTCGGTGATGCGATCGAGCGCTACGAGCAGGTGATCGGTGATCAGGTGCCCAACAAGCTGCCGATGCCGCTCCAGGTCCACCGACGCCAGGGTGAGCCATGCCCACGCTGCGGCGCCACGCTCGCCGCCGTCCACTTCGCCGAGCACGTCGCCACATACTGTCCCGAGGAGCAGACCGGTGGCCGGGTGCTGAAGGACCGACGTTTGTCGCGGCTGCTGAAGTAACTCGAGCGTTTCCGTTCAGGGCCGGACTGCCGTAGGTTTCGCGGCTGTGACGGTCGATCCGACCGGGTCCGGCGCGGACTCGAGCTCCCGCCGGCTGCCGCCGTACGTGTGGGCCGCACCCGCCGGGGTTGCGCTGGCAGCCTCCCTCATGGCCATCGGGCACCAGGTGCTGTGGCAGGACGAGCTGGCCACCTTCACGGCGTCGACGAGGTCCCTGGACGACCTCGTTCAGCTCGTAAGAGAGCGCGATGCGGTACTCGCCCCCTACTACGCTCTCATGCACCTCTGGACGGAGGTGTTCGGAGCCTCGCCCGTCGCCCTGCGTGTTCCCTCGGCGCTCGCCATGGCTACGGCCGCGGGCGTGACCGCGCTGATCGGCGCTCGCTTGTTCAATCCCCGTGCCGGACTGCTCGCGGGACTCCTGCTGGCGCTCCTGCCCACGGTCTCGGAGTTCGGTCAAGAAGCCCGGCCATACGCGCTGGCCGTGCTGTTGACCGCGGTCTCCACGCTGCTCCTGCTGTGGGCGATGGAAAGACCGGGAACCGGGCGGTGGAGCCTCTACGCCCTCTCGCTCGCGGCGCTGGGCGCCGCCCAGCTCACCGCGCTCTTCATTGTCGGGGCGCACGCCTTCGCGGTCACGGCCGCGTGGCGTCGCAGCCACGACCGACGCCTGGCCGGCTGGATCGCGGCATGCGCCGCCGCTGCCGTGGCGCTGCTCCCACTCGTGTATCTCGCCTCGCAGCAGACGGAGCAGGTCGCCGGAGTCGCCGATACGACCTGGGGCGCGATCGGGGCGCTGCCGGGCCAGCTCTTCGGCGCCGCGTTCGTGGCGGGAGCGGTGATCGGCCTCGGCCTCCTCGCCGCCTTTCGCCACCGTGGCGCCAGCCTGTTGTGCGTGGCGCTGGCGATCGTGCCCGTCGTCCTCATCGTGCTCGTCTCCTTCGAGCAGCCGTTGCTGCGGTCCCGCTACCTGCTGCCCAGCCTGCTCGGCTGGGTGCTGCTCGCGGGTGCGGCACTCTCGCGCTATGGGAAGGCAGAGGCGGCGGCGCTGCTGCTCGCGATCTTGGCGCTGGGGCTACCCGACCAGCTCGAGCTGCGGTCAAAGACCCTCGGCGACAATCAACCCGACTACCGCGCGATCGCGGAGATCATGGAGGGGGCCGTCCGTGAAGGCGACGCCATCGTGATGCCGACCGAGCGCGGCGTTCGTTTCCGGATCGGCCTTCAGGTCTACCTGGCGGCCGAGTCCCGCCCCGACGACGTGCTCGCCACCAGAAGCCCGGCGGCCGCCGCTGCCCTCGACAGCTGGGAATGCGTACCCGCGACCTGCATCGGCTCGCCGGACAGAGTGTGGGTCGGCTGCGACCGGGCCTGCACCGATCCACTCTCCGGGCTGAAGGGCGAGACCGCGCGCGCACTCGAGGAGAAGGGTTACGTTCCCGAGCACGTGTGGAGGGTCGAGGGGGGCGCCATCTCCCTGTACACCCGGCCACCGCCATCAGCACGATGAGGACGATCGCGCTGCGCTCTCCCCAGGTGGCCGTGACCAAGGATCAGCGAGCGCAGGGCCTGCCGCTGCACGCACGCAAGCGCTCCAGCTCCCTCGCCAGTCGACGGCGTGTCGTCGAATATTCGGGATCGCGGGCGACATTTCGAATCTCGTAGGGGTCCCGCTTGAGGTCGTACAGCACGGCGGCGCCTGACTCGTACTCGCCAAAGAGATATCGAGGGGAGCGAACCGCGGTGACCTCGTGCTGCGCCAAGACCTCCAGAAGCAGGCTGCGGTGCCGGCCAGCGTTGGGGTTCCTGGCGACGGGCAAGAGCGAAGTGCCATCGACCTTCGCTCCTGGCTCGACGCCCGCAAGCTCGGCGATCGTGGGCGCCAGATCAACATTGCCGGTCACCCCGGACCGCTCCGCGCCCTGAGGAAAGCCCGGGCCCCGGACTACCAGCGGCACCTTCGCCGCCTCCTCATAGATCACGTCCTTGCCCAGCATGCGGTGCTCTCCGAGCAAGAAGCCGTTGTCGGACGTGTAGATGAAGACCGTGTCCCGAAGCTCGTCGCTTCTCTTCAAGGATCGGAGCAGCCGATCGACCATGTCGTCGACCGCCAGCAGGCTTTCAAGGCGGCTCCGATAGAGCCTGGTCGTTGAGGCGATCTCACGCCTGCCGAGCCGTCCCAGTCTGGCGACAAAGCGCGGCATGTCAGCGAGATCACGCCTGTTGAACGAGGGCGGGCGAGGCAGCTCCCTGCCGGCAAAGCGGCCCGTGTCGCGCGGCGCCGGACGGGGATTTCGTGCGACGTTCGGCTTGTCCTCCAGCACCCCTTCGTCGTGGGGAGCGAGCGGGGCGACCGTGAGGAAGAACGGTCGGCGGCCCGCGTGAGTGTGGATGAACCTGCTGGCCTCCGTGGCGAGCACATCCGTCTGGTAATCCCCGGGCCGATCGCCGTACGTCCGAATCGCGCCGTTCACGTTCAGGTCGTAGCCATACATCTGGTACTCGGTGTGGTTGGCGAACGCCTCCCATGCCGTCCAACCGGGCGGGATGTAGGTGGGCGAGTTCCCCAGCGCCTTCCAGCCGTACCCGTTCAGGTACTTGCCCATGTAGGCAGCCTCATATCCCGCCTGCTGGAGCCAGACCGGCAGCGTGTCGCCGTCGTCGAAGGCGCCAAATCCACCGTCTGGGGGCTCGTTCGAGAGGACACCGTGGTTGTGCGCGAACTGCCCCGTCAGAAAGGTGGCCCGTGAGGGGCAGCACTCGGGATAGGTCGAGAAGAAATCCGTGAAGTTGACCCCCCGGTCGACGAGCTCGCGCTGCACGTGCGGCATCACTGCGAGCGAGGCTTGATCTTGATCGTCTGTCATGACGACGACGAAATTCGGCCCCTGCGCCACACGACGGGTCAGTTCAGCCGGCTCCGCGTTGGACTGGTCAAAATCGTCGTCACCGCAGCCGCCGGCAGCTACGACAAGACCGGTAACGGCGAGCGCCGCGAGCGCCAGCGTGCGGCTATTGCGATGGCGCATGACTCTCACTCTAGGGTCACGCACACTGGCGCGGCGTGGGTGAGCGATCTGGCTCGGGAGCTACCGGCGCGCGATCTGGCGCGCCGCGGCGCGACCCACGGTCAGCGGGTGGGTGAGAGCCGTGGCCAGCCGGCCGGTCAGGGACGCGGGGTCGCGGGCGACGCCGAGCTGCCGCAGGACCGTGTTCGAGTCGAAGTAGACGCGCTCGCAGACCAGGCGATCCTCCTCGAACACGAACACGGCGCAGAACCGCATCTCGAACTTTCGACCGGTCGGGGGCAGCCCCCGCAGCGGCCCCTCATGGGTTCCGTACAGGTTGGCCTCGACGATCACCGCGTCATCGGCGTGGTGCAGCGCGATCAGCTCGTTGCGCTGGTCCGGGAAGGCGGTTCGAGTCTCCTCGAAGTACCGCGCCACCTCCTCCTGGCCGTCGTACACGTCACCGGTGCCGACCAGCTCGTAACGCGGGTGGTCGAAGGTCGCGATCGTCGCCGCGTACTCGTGACGGTTCTCCGTCTCCATGTGCTCGACCACGAGCTCCTCGCGCGTGCGACGCAGCTCCTGGCTCACCGCCATGGGCCGACTCTATCCGTTCGGGGTCTGCTGCAAGATGGGGGCCATGGTCATTACGTCCGGGACGATCTTCGCGGGTTTTCGGATCGAAGCCGAGATCGGGCGCGGCGGCATGGGGGTCGTATACCGCGCACGGCACCTGGCGCTGGATCGCGAGGAGGCCCTGAAAGTCATCTCGCCGGCGCTGTCCACCGACCCTCATTTCCGGGAGCGCTTTCAGCGCGAATCGCGGCTGGCGGCTTCGTTGGAGCACCCGAACGTCGTCCCCGTCGACCACGCCGGAGACGAGGAGGGGATCCTGTACCTGTCGATGCGCCTGGTCGAGGGCAGCGACCTACGCAGGATCGTTGAGGCGGAGGGGCCGCTGGACACACGGCGGGTGGCGCGGCTGGTGGGCGGCATCGCCTCAGGGCTCGATGCCGCCCACGCGCGGGGAATGGTCCACCGCGACGTGAAGCCGGCCAACGTCCTCATCGAGGGCGCGGACGGGGAGGAGCGCGTCTTCCTCACCGACTTCGGAATCAGCCGGATCGCCGCCGGCGGCGCCACCGTCACCGCCTCCGGCGAGCTCCTGGGCAGTGCAGACTACGTGGCGCCCGAGCAGATCGCGGGCGACCGGGTCGACCAGCGCGCCGATGTCTACGCCCTCGGGTGCATGCTCCACTTCGCGCTCACAGGGCAAGCGCCGTTCCCTCGCGACAACGACCTGGCGAAGCTGTTTGCCCACGCAAACGCGCCCCGCCCCCGCCCGTCTGAGCTGGTCCCCGGCCTGCCGAGCGAGCTCGACGGGGTGGTGGCCCGCGCGATGGCGATCCGCCCCGAGTATCGCTACGAGAGCGCGGGCGAGCTCGCGGCAGAGGTCGAGGCCATCGTCCGTGGCGCCGAGCCCGTTGCGCCGGGTGCGCCCTCGCCTCCTCCTCCAACCGCACCGGAAGCGCGCACTCGTCGCTTGCCGCGCCCTCGCAGCCGGCGCCTGCCGGCCATCATCGCCGGCTGCGCCGCCCTGGTCGCAGCGGGCGTCGTGGTCGCGCTGCTGCTGAGCGGGACGGGCGATGGTGGTGAGGCGACCGGCCCACACTCCGTTGCCACGGTGACGGTCGGCCGGGAGCCCACCGGCCTCGCCGTCTCTCCCGCCCGCCTCTGGGTGGCCAGCCGCGGTGATTCCGCGCTCTATGCCATCCATCTCGTGACCAATCAGCTCGCGCGCCCGCCGGTGCCGACGGAAGGCGACACGGTCTCCGTGGCCGTCGCCTTCGACTCACTCTGGGCCGTCAATCGAGGCTCGGGCACGCTCCTGCGGATGGATCAGCTGCGCACCGGCGTTCCGATCGAGATCCCGGTCGGCGCCAATCCCTCGGACGTGACCTTCGACAAGGATTGGGTGTGGGTGGCGAACCAGCGCGACGACACGGTCTCGCGAATCGACCCGGACACCAATCAGGTCGATGCCACCGTCCAGGTCGACGCCGGGCCCGCCGGAATCGCGACGGGAGCCGGAGCCGTATGGGTGGCGAGCGCGGGTGCGGCATCGGTGTCCAAGATCGACCCCAGCCGGGCGAAGGTGGTCGGCAGGATCCCCATCGGCCAGCGCCCCAGCGAGCTCGACGTCGGCCACGGGTCCGTGTGGGTAAGCGACATCTCCAACGACACCGTCACACGTATCCGCGCGCAGTCCCTGAACGTCGGCGACCCAATCGAGGTCGGCGAGCGCCCCACCGCTGTGGCAATCGGCGTCGGCTACGTCTGGGTCGCGAACGGAGGCGACTCGACCGTGACCAGGGTCGACCCGAGCGCGGCGGCGCCGGCCGATCCGCCGATTCCGGTCGGAAGGGGCCCGGCCGACGTCGCGGTCGCCAAGGGGGCGGTCTGGACGGCCAACTCCGAGGCCTCCACGGTGACCAGGATCAGGCCGTAGAGTCGCTTTCCAGGTCGCGCGGCGAGATGATTCCGCTGCGAACGGCCAGTTCCGCGAGGCGAATCCGCTTCTTGTTCTGCGGCAGGTCGCCAACTTCGAATTTCTCGAACAGGGCGCGAAGGTTGGCCTTCACGGCATCGACGCTGAGGAACGCCTCCTCGGCGATCTGCTTGTTGGTCGCCGGCGTGGCGAACTCGCTGCCGGTGGCGAAGGGCCGGCACAGCGCCACCAGCACCCGCCGCTGGGTCTCGGTGACGCTTCCGACGCCCGGCCGTTCGGTCGCGGCGATGGTCTCGTCGGCCCCGGCTCGGGACGGCGCCCGAAACAGCACCGGAGTGTCCCCGAAGCGCAGCACGTCGCCGTCGCGCAGCCGGCGGCGCCCCACCACCCGCTCGTCGTTCACGAACGAGCCGTTTCGGGAGAGTCCGTCGTCGGCGAGCGTCCACTCCTCACCCAGGCGCTCGAGCTCGGCGTGAACACGCGACACCTCCGCATCGAAGGCCAGGCTGACATCGGCCGCCTCGCTGCGGCCGACGCTCAAACGTTCGTGGTCGGAGCCGAGCTCGTGAATCAGCTGCTGTCCCTGCCCGTCGCGATAGACGAGAAACGGCGCTGCGCGGCGCTCAGCGTCGATCCGCTCCTTCAGCTCGCCGGCCGTCTCCGCGGGTACGGGGCCCCGTGCCACGGGGTCAGGATAGGCGCGGTCACCGTCTGGCGGTAGCCGATGCCCAGCTACCCGCAGTAGCTCCGGTTTCTGGGCCTCGGGTCGCGGCCGCGGATCCCGGAGCAGGCGCGGATTTTCGTGAGGAGGCGCCTCAGCCTCCGTTGCTGGGCGTCGTTCGGACACCCTCGGCCGCCGAAGCAGAGGTTGTGGAGCTCGTAGGGGTCCTGGTCGAGGTCGTAGCGCTCTCGCTCGACGTTCCTCACGCAACGGCGACCGCTCCGGGAGGCGGCCTTCGTGTGCCTGATGAAGACCGCGCCCGGTATCCGCACGCCCGTGTACTTGCAGACCGCGTGCTTGCTGTTCACGTACGCGATGTCCAGCTCCACCCCGAGCGGGCGCTCGGCGGCCCACCTGGGGTTCCTGCCGCGCAGCAGCGGCAGCAGGCTCCGGCCGTCCATCACCCGGCATTGGCCCCGTGCCCGGCAGGGGTGGGCATGGGCGAGGGCGAGGATGGTCGGCGCGAGGTCGATGTTGGCAACCGGTTGGGCGACCCGGGCGACTCTCCCGTTTCGATACCTGGATGGCAGGCGGATGTAGAGCGGAGTCCGGTCGGCCTCCTCGTACGGATAGAGCTTGCCGCCCGCGATCCGGTGCTCGCCGAAGAAGACCCCGTTGTCGGTGTAGAAGATGAACACCGTCTTCCACAGCTCGCCGAGGCGCTCGAACTCGCGGTAGAGGTGGCCGACGGTGCGGTCGACCTCCTGCAACGAGGCGAGTCCGCACCGGTAGCGATATCTCATGCGGTTGATCTCCTGTTGCGTGAGAGGTGGTTGGCGCGACAGGAAGTCGGGCTTATCGCTCATATCGGACTCGTTGAGCGACGGTGGCTGGGGAAGCTCCGCGCTGCTGTGCTTGCCAACGTCGCGGGGATCCGGCACCGGGCCGCAACCGGGCTCCGTTGCGCGGAGGCGGGAGTGCGGAGCGATCTCATCCACCTCGAGGTAGAGAGGCTTTCCGCGGGGCACGAAGCGGCGCGTCAGCCGTACGGCGGCCCGCTCGAACACCCGCGGCGCGTAGTCACGCGGCCTGCTTCCATAGTGCCGCTTCCTGCCGTTCTTCGAGAGGTCCCAGTCGTAGTAGGTGTCCTGGCTGGTGTCGAGCTGCGTGTACCACTGCTCCCAGCCGGGCGCCACGGCGGTTCGGTGGACGTTGCGCTGGTAGCGGTTGAGGAACTTGCCGACGTGGGCCGTGACGTAGCCGGCCCGGTGCAGCCAGGCTGGGAGCACATTTCGCGCCCCGCGCAGGTAACGGTAGGAGTTCGTCAGCACGCCGTTGTTGTGCCCGTACTGGCCGGTGAGCAGCGAAGCCCGCGATGGGCAGCAGAGCGGCGTGCTGAGGAAGGCGTTCTCAAACGTCGTTCCCTGGCTCTGGAGCAGGTTCGTGATCTTGGGCAGGTATTGCGGGCCGACCTGCGACAGCGCCTGGTCGTCGGTCATCACGAGGACGATGTTCGGGGCGGGCAGCTTGCGGTTGACGGCCGCTGCCGCCGGTTCCTGAAGCGGTTGCGAGGCGGTTGCGAGCCCGAGGCCGCCCGCCACGATCAGGGCTACCCCGGCGGTGGCGAGCCGGCTTCTTGGTACGGGCCGAGCCATGTACCGACGATCGCCAAGCGCGACCCGCCTGCCAAGCCACCCTAGGGTGACACTCGCGACACCTACCGCCTGGATGACTGCAACGATTCGGCGGTTGCGGATGGGAGGACGGAGGAGAGCAACCCGGAGCGCACTCGGGACGGCGGGGGGAATCGCGTCGATTGCCGTCGCGCTGTCTGCAGGGCTCCCGCACGAGTTCCGCGTCCGCCGGGCCCCACGCCGCACAGCAGTCGCGCCCGGGTCCTGGTCGCGACCAGCGGCAACTACTCGGAGACCCGGAAGGCGATCCCGATCACCAAGAGGGCGAAGGCCGACCGGCGGGTGGTGATGTCGATGAACGCGAAGCGACTCCCGAACCTCCGGCCCGGCGACCGGCTGAAGCTGACTGCCGAGCTCCAGGTGACCGTGGACTGCCACAGGCGAACCTCGAGCTGCGCCGGGCGCCCCTACCTGTACAACCCCCGCATTGGCTCGCAGCTCGTGCTGGCCCGTGGGCGCGGCGCCACCGGCGGGCGGAAGGCCAACGCCGTATCGGACCGCCAAGTGACGAGCTGTCGCGGCAGGCCGCTGTCCAGCCGTCAGCACCACTGCGTGATCGTCTTCACCCGCGCCTCACTGGACGTTCACAGCCTTGGCGCGCTCCCGTGCGGGCCGGCCTCGTGCCGGGTGAACCTGGTCCTCGATGCGCACAACAAGCGCGCACGCCGCGGGCAACAAGCTGGTGATCGGCGCCAACAAGCCGTCGGGGAGGATCGTCCAGGATCGGGGCAGGATCAACGCGATCCGCCTGCGTCCGGGAGCGCAGCCGCCGCCGTCCGTGGCGATCAGCCGGAAGCGCCGCCACCGCTCGATCCCGGTTGACGAGACCCGCACCGTGGTCCTCTCGAAGCGCCTCGTCGGGCTGAGGAAGGGCGCCCAGCTCGACGTGCTTGCCAGGTACCGGGCGGACGTGTCCCGCCTTCCGTACAGCACCCGGGTGACAACCCACCTGATCCTCGCCCGCGGGCCCCGCGCAACCGAGACCAGCCCCAGGGTGGCGAACATGTCCTCGTCGTTCCACGGACAGATCGCCGAGGCGAACGGCTCCAACTGCACCAAGGTGCAAACGCCGTGTCCGTACACGAAGGTCGGCGTGTTGCGCATGCGCCGGGACGCCCGCAGCCGCTCCGGCCACCCGATCCCGCTGTACGTGAACCTGTACGTGGTCAGCAACCCGAAGCGCGCCAGGGGGCGGCCGGGCGACCGGATGGCTGTTCTGGCGCACCCGAAGCTGAAGGTGGCGCGCTACAAACCTTCGCTGCTCGGCTGATCGACCCCGGGGCCGCTGCGAGGCTCGGCTCGCGAGCAGCCGGAGGTGGTCCTCGAAGCAGGCCCGCCACGCGAGGCGCATGAACACCGACTCAGAGTGAGGGTGACCGTCGCCGTTGCGTGCCTGGGCCCACATCTCCCGAACACGGGCCGCGTCGAACCACTCCGCCCAGCTGGATTCGTCCTCGATCAGCTGCTGTAGCTCGTCGGCGTGGCGAGGCTTGGCCCAGATGCGATCCCGGTTCATCTGTCGCGTTCGGCCCCCGCCGGACTGAAAGAACGGGACCCGCTTCCAGCTCGGCACCAGCAGGCTGACGACGCGCCGATGGAGCTTTTCCTTCAGGCGCTGCTTCGGAGTGAGGTCGAAGCAGGCCCGGATGAAGGCGGGGGTGGCGCAGGCCGAGTAGCGATCGTTGCGGCTGCCGAGACCCGCGCGGTACGACAGTCGCTGCGCGAGGTAGTAGTAGTCGAGGAGGTTCGGGCCGTCGAGGCCATACGAGCGGCCGGCCTCCAGCGTGCGCTCGATCTCGTCGAGGTACGCGCGGTACGCCTCCTCGCTGGCGGCGCTGTGCCGCCGGCGTCCCGCGCGCTCCAGCCGGCCGACCAGCCCGGCTGTTCCCGCCCCGCGAAGCTCGGAGAGGTTGGCACGGGAGTAGTAGAACCCGTGGCCCAGCTCGCCTCCGTGGCCGGTGACAAGCGGCCGCGGAAGCTTTCGCTGCGGAAGCCTGACCGATGCCTGCAGGGCCGACATCGGGTTGGCGATCCCGTCGTGCACCAGGTGAATCGCGCCAATCCTGTCGCGCAGATCCTGACCGGGATCTCCCTGCTCGGGCGCCGAGATCAGGTGCGGGACCGGGCGCTCGAGCGCCGCTACGAGGTCGCGCGCCAGCTCTGCTTCCCCCGGCTCGATGTCCATGGTTCGAAACTCCGCGTCCACACCGGCGGCCACGAACCCGGCCGCCGAGACCCTGGAGTCCCGCCCTCCCGAGAAGTTGACCGTCGGCTTCACCGACCACAGGGAGCCGACCGACCGGGCCAGGCCCGCAGCCTGCTCGGCGGCCTCCGCGGCGGACCTGCGGAAGGAGGCCCGCCGCGGCTCCACCAGGCCGCGGACCGCGTCGGTCTGCCGCACGGACACTTGTGCGGTCCCCGCCGTCGCCTGCGCCACGATCGCGGTTCCGGGTGCCACCTTCCTCGCCCCGCGGATTGGCGTCGTCTGGCCCAGGAACCAGCCGGTCGCGGCGTGGATCGCCCAGCCCTCGGCATCCGGCTGGGGCGCGATCCCAGCGAACAGCGGCAGTGCGCCGAGCCGGTTCGACCAGACCAGGCCGGCGTCCGTCCGGAGCTCGTAAAGCCTGGCCGTGGCGATCGAGTCGTTGACGATGGTCAACGATCTCGCCCCCTCGTCGTGCACGGCGATCACGAACGGCGGGTTCAGCAGCGCCAGGCGGTCGGGATCGGAGACCAGGGCCTCCCCGACCTCCACCGCGGCGGCCGTCGGCGGTGCGCTCCCGGCAATGCGTTCCCAGCCGGTGATCGCGTTGGTCGACGCCACGGCCAGGTCCCCGCGCTCGCTCCATAGCGGCCAGCGCAGGCGCTGATCGGCGGGATGCCACAGAGCCATGCCCAGCACCCCGTCCCCCCTGGCATGGGCTACGAGCGGCTCGTCGTAGAGCCGGCCGTAGTGACCGGCGACCCGCCTGAGGCCCGCGGTCGCGCGCTCGGCGCCGACGTCGCGATCGAACGCGTACGCAACCCAGGTGTTCTGGATGTAGCTCATCGCCCGCCGGTCAGGCCGGCTCCAGCAGCATGCTCAGGTCGAGGGCCGGGGCCGAGTGGGTGATGGCGCCGACCGAGATGAAGTCCACCCCGGTCGTGGCGATTTCGGCCACGTTCTCCAGGGTGATCCCGCCCGAGGCCTCGAGGGTGGCCAGTGGGCCGTGCGCCTTGGCCGCTGCGTCGCGCGTCGCTACCGCGGCTTGCAGCTCGGCGGGCTTCATGTTGTCGAGCAGCAGCCGGTCGGCTGCGATCCCCAGGGCCGCCTCGACGTCGTCGGCGTTGCGGCACTCGACCTCGATCTCGCGCTCCGGCCCGGCCTCGCGCGCAAGGCGCACCGCCTCGGCAAGGCCGCCGGCGAGCGCAATGTGGTTCTCCTTGATCAACACGGCGTCGTGGAGGCCCAGGCGGTGGTTATGGCCGCCGCCGGCGACGACGGCGGCCTTCTCCAGCGCCCGCAGCCCGGGGGTGGTCTTGCGCGTGTCGAGGATCGCAGCCTCCGTTCCCGCCACGGCGTCAACGAAGCGGGCGGTCAGAGTGGCCACGCCGGAGAGGTGGCAGAGCAGGTTGAGCGCCGTGCGCTCGGCGGCCAGCAGCGCCCTCGCCGGACCACTGGCGAGCGCGATGTCGGTCGGCACCGAGTCCCGCCACCGGCCCTCCGGCTCGAGCTCGTCGAACCTCTGCCCGCCTGCCTGGGCGAAGGCCTCGGCGGCCGCGGCCAGGCCGAACACAGTGCCCGGCTGCTTCTGCACGATCCGCGCCGTCGCCGCCGCCCTCGCAGGCACCACGGCCTCGGAGGTGATGTCGCCCGCTCCAACGTCCTCGGCCAGCGCCCGGGCAACCAAATCGCGCACTACGCCGTCCACTACTCGGCGGCGAACAGCGCCATCGTCGCCGTGAAGCCGTGCAGGAAGTTGCGGCCGCCGACTGGGCCGATCTCGCCGGCGCAGAAGAAGCCACCCGCCGGCACCCCGAGTGCATCCTCCAGCGCCGATGCGTCGTGGTCGGCGACCTCGAACATGTGGGACCCGCGACCGTTGCAGGTGAACAGCAGGGCGCCGGCCGGCCGGGTGGAGCCGAGCGCCTCGGCCTGCATGCGGAGCGCGCCGCGCAGGTCCTCGTCGGCGGAGGCGCCGTCGCGGATGTGCATGCGCACCGTCTGCCCAACCCGGATCCGCTCGCCCAGTGCGATCGTTCCCGCCTCGCCATCCGCGGCGATGATCGGGCGCACCAGAAAGTCGCCGCGCCGGTACTCGGGCTGGTTCTCGTCGATCACGATGCCAAGCATCAAGCCAGAGGCGGCGAGCTGCTGCTCCCTGGGGTCGAGCTCGGCGAGCGCCTCGCGAAGCCGTTCGATCGCCGGCATCGACGCCAACTCCTCGATTACGTTGCCGTGCGCGGCGGTGATCGTCATCTCGGGACCCACCGGCGCGGCGCCCTGGGAGACGCATGGCAGGACGGGCACCCCCGACAGCGAGCAGGCCACGGCCCCGCCGCCCACTACGTCTCCGTTCCGAAACAGCGACGCGGAGCCGGCCGCCGAGGCGCTTGCCAATCCACCGAGCACCGGCATCCCAGGCCGCAGCTCGTTGATCTGGTCGAGCAGCCCCTCTGTGGCGAAGCTGTAGGGGTCGGCGAGGACGACCATGCAATCACTCCGGCGGCTGCTCGGCTGTGCCTGCGCAGCCGCCGGGATTAGGCCCGAGCGCCCTGGGCTCAGCGACTCGAGACCTACAACCCGAAAGTTCTCGTCATCCCGCTCGACCTCGAAATGATGGGTCGAGATCCCGGCGCCCGGCATCGAGGCCGCCCACACCACCGCAGCCGGCCCCTCCTCGATCTCGCGGCCCGCGCCAACTACGCCGCCGGCCCCGCAACCGATCAGGTGCCGCGGCTCGAGATGCTCGTGGACCGCAGACAGGATCCATTTGCCATGACCCAGATGGGGAGCCCCCGCGAACAGCAGGCACAGGTCGCAGGGCGCATCCAGCTTCCGGGCGGCGTCCCGGGACGCATCCGAGAAGGCCTCGACCGCATCGAAGCTCTCGGACAGGCCCACGGCGATCCTGACGGCCACGCAGGGAAACGTAGCGCTCGGCCGGGCCGGGCCGAGATCGGACGAGCTCTCGCTACCCGTCGGTGGCGCTCTTCAGCAGGTACTCCCTCACGAACCCGTCGAGGTCGCCGTCGAGCACCCGCTGGGCGTCGCCGACCTCGTGGCCCGTGCGGTGGTCCTTGACCCGCTGGGACGGATGCAGCACGTAACTGCGGATCTGCGAGCCCCAGCCCACGTCCTTTTGCTCGCCCCGCTCGGCGGCCATCTCCTCGGCCCGCTTTCGCTCCTGGAGCTCGAGCAGGCGGGCGCGCAGCAGACGCATGGCCACCGCCTTGTTCTGTGCCTGGGAGCGCTCGTTCTGGCACTGGACGACGATCCCGGTTGGCAGATGCGTGATCCTCACCGCCGAGTCGGTCTTGTTGACGTGCTGTCCGCCGGCGCCCGAGGCGCGGTAGGTGTCGACCCGCAGGTCCTCCTCGTCGAGGTCGACCTGTACCTGGTCGTCGACCAGTGGCCCCACGTCAACCTCGGCGAAGCTCGTGTGGCGTCGGTGGGCAGCGTCGAATGGCGACAATCGGACAAGTCGATGAACGCCACGCTCGGCGGCGAACAGGCCGTAGGCGTTCTCGCCGCGAGCGATGAAGGTCGCCGACTTGAGGCCGGCCTCGTCGCCTGGGGACGCCTCCTTCATCTCGACCTTGAAGCCTCGCCTCTCGGCCCAGCGCAGATACATGCGCAAGAGCATCTCGGCCCAGTCCTGGGAGTCGGTCCCCCCTGCCCCGGAGCGCACCGTGACCACGGCGTCGCCGGCGTCGTAGCGACCGTTGAACAGGCGCGCCTCCTCGAGCGTCGCCAGCCGCTCCTCGAGGGAGTGAAGCTGTGAATCGAGCTCGTCGGCGAGCTCGGCATCGTCGGCCACCAGCTCGCCAAGCTCCTCGAGATCCGACAGGTCCGACTGCAGGGAACGGAAGGTACGCAGCGTGCGCTCGGCGGTGGCATGCGCCGCCGAGGTGCGAGCCGCCTGCTCCTGATCGTCCCAGAAGCCGGGCCGCTGCATCTCGGCCTCGAGCCGCTCTACCTCGGACTCGAGCCCGGCAGGGTCAAAGGTAGTCCGCGAGCAAGGTCAAGCTCTCGCGGACGTCGGTGAGCCGCGCGGACAGGCTCTCTCGGGAGACGGTCTCGGCCATCGCCTAGAGCTTAGGGCCTTATCGAGATAGGCCCTTAGTGCTCCCCGGCCAGGGCACGCCGCCGCTCCGCCTCGACCTGGTCCCGCACCGTGCAGCCCGCCAGATGATCGTTGACCAGTCCGCAGGCCTGCATCAGAGCGTAGGCGGTGGTCGGCCCGACGAAGCGAAAGCCGCGGCCCTTCAGCTCACGGGCGAGGGCGGTCGACTCCGGCGTGGCGGCGGGGAGATCCGAACGGGAGCGCGGCGCGGAGTGCCGCCGGGGGCGAAAGGACCAGATCAGCTTCGACAGCGGCTTGCCGGCCTCGCCGAGCTGCAGCGCAGCCCGGGCGTTCACGATCGCGGCATCGATCTTGGCGCGATTGCGGACGATCCCCTCGTCGTCGAGCAGCCGCCGGATGTCGCCCTCGCCGAACGCCGCCACCGCGGCGATCTCGAACTGCGCGAAGGCGGCTCGGAAGGCGTCACGCTTGCGCAGAATGGTCAGCCAGGAGAGGCCGGATTGGAACGCCTCCAGGCAGAGGCGCTCGTACAGCGCCCGGTCGTCGAATACGGGGCGGCCCCATTCGTGGTCGTGGTAGTCCACGTACTCGGCCGCGGAGAGGCCCCACGGGCAGCGCGGCAGTCCGTCGGGACCCGCCGCGAGCGCTTCGCTCACTCCTTCTGAGCCTCCACCCCCGCCGCCTGCAAGGCCTCGCTGCGGTCGTCGAACGGCTGCCAGCGGGTGATCAGACCGTCCTCGCCGATGGTCGCCACGATTGCCAGGTCTTGCGCGTCGGCGACATCTCCCGCTTCGCGCCAGGACCACTCGCGCCGCGCGAAGGCGACCACGTGCTTGCCCTCGTCGCGGATCGAGTCGAGGACGAGACGCTGGTGCAGGTCGCCGGTGGTTTTACGGGTGGCCCAGCGGCGCACCTCATCGCGCCCGATCACGATCCCCCGCGCGGCCTGGATCTCAGCCTCGGCATCCAGGACCGCGACCAGTGCGTCGAGGTCCTCGTCGTTGAAGGCTTGGATGAAGGTGCGAACGGCCTGGGCGCCAGGGGACTCGGTCACGACGCTAGGCGCCGTGGCACTTCTTGTACTTCTTGCCCGAGCCGCACCAGCAGGGATCGTTGCGCCCGATCTTGTCGCGGTCGGACTTGACCACGGTCGCCGGGTTCTCGGCCGGGGCCTGGCCGTCGCCGACGCCATTCCCGGCCGGCGTGGACGGATCGGCCCCGGACGCCAGGCCAGCGGCCGGGGCCGCCGCGGCCGCCGCCCCTGCAGCCTGCTGCATCGCGGACGGCTGCTCGGGCCCGCCGCCCGCGTACTGGAGCTCCTGCGGCGCCGTTTCCGGCTCCGGCTCGAAGTCCGCGGGCTCGACGTTCACCTCCACGTGGTAGATGATCCGCGCGAACTCGCCCCAGATCGAGTTCATCAGCTCGCGGAACATGGTGTAGCCCTCGTTCTTGTAGGCGACCAGGGGGTCGATCTGGGCGAAGCCGCGCAGGTGGATGCCCTCGCGCAGGTAGTCCATCTCGTAGAGGTGCTCGCGCCAGCGGTAGTCGATGATCTGCAGCAGGATCTGGCGCTCCAGGTAGCGCATCAGCTCAGACCCCAGCTCCTCCTCGCGGCGCTCGTAGGCGGCCAGGGCGTCCTCGGTGAGCACGCGGGCGATCTCCTCGCGGTCGGAGGTGGTGGCGTCGAGCTGCCCCAGGTCGGCGCCCAGCGGCCACAGCTGGGCGGCCTGGGTCTGCAGCCCGGCCAGGTCCCAATCCTCGAACACCTCGCCCGGCGTGTACTCCTCGACCAGCCGCTCCACGGCCCCGCCGATCTCCTCGCGTGAGACGTCGGACATGTCGCGCCCCTCGAGGATCTCGCGCCGGTACTTGTAGATCACCCGGCGCTGCTCGTTCATGACGTCGTCGTACTCGAGCACCCGCTTGCGGATCAGGAAGTTCTGCTGCTCGACTTTCTTTTGGGCGTTCTCGACCGTGCGGCTGAGCATCTTCGCCTCCAGCGGGTACTCCTCACCGTGCTCATCGACGGGGCCGAGGCGGTCGAGGATCTTGTAGATCCGGTCGCCGGCGAACAGGCGGATCAGCTCATCCTCGGCGGAGAGGTAGAAGCGCGATTCGCCCGGGTCGCCCTGGCGGCCCGAGCGGCCGCGAAGCTGGTTGTCGATCCGGCGCGACTCGTGGCGCTCGGTGCCGCAGATGAACAGGCCGCCCGTCTCGATCACCTTCTCGGCCTCGGCCTCGCACTGCTCGCGGAACCTGGGCAGAAGCTCTGTCAGCTCCCCCTCGTAGCTGTCGTCCTCGGGCGCGACGCCGAGCTTTCGCAGCTCCGCCTTGGCCATCATCTCGGGGTCGCCGCCGAGCTTGATGTCGACCCCGCGGCCGGCCATGTTGGTGGCGATCGTCACGGCGCCAACCCGACCTGCCTGGGCGATCGTCTCGCCCTCCCGCTGGGCGTGCTCGGGCTTCGCGTTGAGGACCACGTGGTCGATGCCCTGGCGGGTCAGCTCGCCGGCGAGCATCTCCGACACCTCGACGGAGACCGTCCCGACGAGGATCGGCTGGCCCTCCTCGTGGCGCTCGGCGATCTCCGATGCGACCGCCTTCCATTTGCCGTTCTTGGTCTTGTAGATCTGGTCGTTGTGGTCGTCACGGACCATCGGCACGTTGGTCGGGATGTCGACCACCGGAATCTCGTAGATCTTCATGAACTCCTGCGCCTCGGTCAGGGCCGTGCCGGTCATCCCGGCGAGCTTGTCGTAGAGGCGGAAGTAGTTCTGGAGCGTGATCGTCGCCAGGGTCTGGTTTTCCTCGCGGATCGAGACGCCCTCCTTGGCCTCGATCGCCTGGTGCAGACCCTCCGACCAGCGGCGCCCTTCGAGGATGCGGCCGGTGAACTCGTCGACGATCTTGACCTCGCCGTCGATCACCGCGTAGTCGTCGTCGCGGCGGTACAGCGACTCCGCCTTCAGGGACTGGATCAGGTGGTTGACCAGGGTGCCGTGCTCGGAGACGTAGAGGTTGTCGACGCCCAGGAACCGCTCCGCCTTCGTAACCCCCGGCTCGGTCGGAGCGACGGTCTTGTGCTTCTCGTCGTACTCGTAGTCGTAGTCGACGTTGGTGGTGTCGCGGTCCTCGCCCAGCGACTTCAGCTTCTCCTTCGCCGGCACCCCGGTCAGCTGCTTGGCCAGTCGGGCGAAGGTGTAGTAGAGGTCGGCCGCGGCCTCGGGGGCGCCCGAGATGATCAGTGGCGTTCGGGCCTCGTCGATCAGGATGTTGTCCACCTCGTCGACGATCGCGTAGGCATGCTCGCGCTGCACGCAGTGCTCGAGCGAGGGCGCCATGTTGTCGCGCAGGTAGTCGAAGCCGAACTCGGAGTTGGTGCCGTAGACGACGTCGCAGGCGTAGGCCTGCTGGCGGCTGGCGGGGTCGTGCTGCGACTGGATCACCCCGACGCTGACCCCCAGCCCGTCGTAGATCGGGCCCATCCACTCGGCGTCGCGCCGGGCCAGGTAGTCGTTGACGGTGACCAGGTGTACGGGAGTGCCCGCGAGCGTGTTCAGGAACACGGTCAGGGTCGCGGTCAGCGTCTTGCCCTCGCCGGTCTTCATCTCCGCGATCGCGCCGTCGTGCAGCACCATGCCGCCGATCAGCTGGACGTCGAAGTGGCGCTGGCCCAGCGTTCGTCTCGCCGCCTCGCGGCAGAGCGCGAACGCCTCCGGCAGCAGGTCGTCGAGCGGCTCGCCGTTGCGGGCACGTTCTCGAAGCTGGTCCGCCTCCCGGCGGATTTCCGCGTCCTCGAGCAGCTCCATCTCGGGCTCGACGCGATTGATCGCCGCAACCCGCCGCTCGTACTCCTTGAACTGCCGCCCCTCGCCCAGGCGCAGTGCACGATCTATCAGGCCCTTAGCCATGAGCTCTGAGGGTAGCGGCCAGGCGGGGTCGCGGGGACCTGTCGGGCGCTAGGCCTCGCGGTCACGCAGCCGCGCCATCAGGCGGCGGGTCGCCTGGCGCTTGCGGCGCTTGTCGCGATGGCGCTTGACCTGGCGGCGCAGGTCCTCGGCGAGGGCGTGAATCGAATGGAGCATCTCGGGCGATGCCTCACGGGCGCGAAGCGTGACCCGCTTCAGGTGCAGGGTTGCTTCGGCCACCTGGCTGTCGGCGATCGAGGGATTGCGCTCCTCGCTCAACTCGACCTCGAGGACGGCGAGCTTGGAGATCTGCCTGCCGATCCGTGCGAAGCGCTTCTCGACGTGACCACGGAGCTCGTCGGTCACCTCCGTATTCCGTCCCCTGACCTCGATCCGCATGCTCCCTCCTCTCGTCAATGCAGCCCCAGAGGCATGCCTGTGCCGATGCCCTGGATAGGGTCGCGCTTCTGGGATCGAAAAGCAAGCCTTGTCAGGCCGATGGAGCCGGTGCGCGCACCTTCGGCGCTACGACCGGGCGAAGGTGAGCGCCACCACGCGGCCGCAGCCCCCGGACCGTAGCGCCCGCGCGCAGGCGCGAATCGTGGCCCCGGTGGTGACCACGTCGTCGACCAGGACGGCCGCCGGTGGCGGCGGCGCGGCGAGCCGCACGCGCGGCGGGTAGGCGAGCCGTTCCGACCGCGGGCGGCCGACCTGCCGCCTGCCCTGGGAGCGACGCAGGCAGCGGTGGAGCGGCAGCCCCGTCTCGACGCCGAGCGCCGCGGCGATCGCCTCCGCCGTGTCGAACCCCCGGCGCCGGCGCCGGACGGGAGCGGCCGGGACCGGGACGATCACGCCCTCCAACAGATCGGCGGGTGCCCGCTCGGCGATCACCGCACCCGCCTGCCGCGCCAGCGGCAGCCGTGCCGCGAACTTCAGGGCGACCACCAGGTTCCGCGCAACGCCGTCGTATGGTGCCGCCGACCAGGCGGCATCGAGCCCCGGAACCGGCCTCGAGCTCGGCACCAGCCCGCCAAGGTCGGTCTCGCAGCCCGAGCAGAGCTGCGCCCGCAATCGGCACTCCCGCCCGCACAGGGCGCACCGCGGCGGAACCACGAGGCCGAGGAGCTCGACGAGCATCGCCGGCATGGTGGGGCCGGCGTTCACACGGGTGTCGCGCGGACCGCCACAGATCTCGCAACTCACGCGACCGATTTCGAGTCCGCGTGCCCGCGATGTCCGCCCGCTAGTCGAAGACGACGCGCTCGACCGCCTCGACCTCGGCTTCGCAGCCGACCACCGACGGCGCCTTGCCGAGCGCCGTGTCGGGGTCCTTGAGCCCGTGGCCTGTGAGCACGCAGACCACGGACGCGGGCGCCTGGCCACCCTCCGGCGGCGGCAGCCCATGAGCCAGGATCCCGGCCACGGCGGCCGCCGAGGCGGGCTCGCAGAAGACCCCCTCGCGGGAGGCGAGCAGATGGTAGGCGTCCAGGATCTGCTCGTCGGAGACCGCCGCGATGCGGCCCCGCGAGGCGGTGACGGCGTCCATCGCCTCCTCCCAGCGCGCAGGGTTGCCGATCCGGATCGCCGAGGCGATCGTCTCCGGATCGGCGACGGGCCTACCGTGCACGAGCGGCGCCGCTCCCTCCGCCTGGAACCCGTACAGCACCGGCGTCACCTGGCGCTCCAGGAAGCCTCGCCACCAGGCGGTGATGTTGCCGGCGTTGCCGACCGGGATCGCGAGCGCGTCGGGTGGCCCACCGAGCTCGTCGCAGGCCTCGAACGCGGCCGTCTTCTGGCCCTCGATCCGGTATGGGTTGATCGAGTTGACCAGCTCCACCGGGTGGCGTCTGGCCAGCTCGCGCACGATCTCGAGCGCCTGGTCGAAGTTGCCGCGCAGCGCGATCACGCGAGCGCCGTGCATCAGCGCCTGAGCGAGCTTGCCAATCGCGATCTGCCCCTCGGGGACGATCACCGCACCGCGCAGGCCCGCCCGCGCCGCATAGGCCGCCGCGCTGGCCGCCGTGTTGCCGGTGGAGGCGCAGATGATCGCCTCGGCGCCCGCTCCCTTCGCCCGCGATACGGCGACCGTCATCCCCCGGTCCTTGAAGCTGCCGGTGGGGTTGGCCCCCTCCAGCTTCAGGTAGACGCTCGCCCCCACGCGGTCCGAGATCACCGGGGCCTCCACCAGCGGTGTCGAGCCCTCGTTGAGGGTGACGACCGGGTCGCCCGGCTCCAGCGGCAGCCAGTCCCGATACCTCTCGATCAGCGGGAGGGGCACAGGACCCTCAGACGAACTCTTCCTCGATCACCCGGATCGCACGCGGCTGGGCGCGCATGAACTCGAGGGTCCCCATCTCCGCGAGCGCCTTGAAGAACCACTCCTCCGGGCACTCGTGCATCACCATCACCAGCCGCGCCTCGTCCCCCAGCCCGCGCTGGACGACGCTGCGCACCGAGACCTGGTTGCGTCCGAGCACGTCCGCGATTCGCGCCAGCACCCCGGGCCGGTCGGCGACCTCGAGGTGGAGGTAGAACGAGGAGCTGATGTCGCGCACGATCTCGAGCGACTCGCGGGCGGCGTGCGCGGGGGCCCGGCCGGAAAGGATCGAGACCACGTCGCCGAGCACCGCCGACGCGGTCTCGATCCCACCCGCCCCCGGGCCCGACATCGTGATCTCGGTGATCGCCGGCGCCTCCACCATCACCGCGTTGAAGGCGCCCTCGACGGGCGCCAGGGGATGGTGCGGGTAGAGGAAGCAGGGGAACACGCGGACGCTGATGCCTCCGTCTCGCCGCTCCGCGACCCCCAGCAGCTTCAGCGACAGCCCGAGCTCCTTGGCGTAGGCGATGTCGTCGGGCTGAATCTCGGTGATCCCCTCATAGGAGACGTCGCCGAGCGCCACCGGCGCACCAAAGGCGAGCCGCGCCAAAATCGCCATCTTCGCCGCCGCGTCGGCCCCGCCAACGTCGTCCGACGGATCCGCCTCCGCGTAGCCCAGATCCTGGGCGCGCTGCAGCGCGTCGGCGTAGGAGGCGCCCGTGCTGGCCATCTCGGTGAGGATGAAGTTGGTGGTGCCGTTGACGATCCCGAAGACCTTGGTGATCTCGGTGGCAGCCAAGCTCTCCTCGATCACCCGGATCACCGGCACCGCCCCCGCCACCGCCGCCTCGAAGCGCAGCTGGGTGCCGGTGTCGCGGGCGACCTCGAACAGCTCGTCCCCGTGCTGGGCGATCAGCTGCTTGTTGGCGGTCACCACGTGACGTCCGGCGCGCAGCGCCCGCAGCACGTAGTCGCGAGCCGGCTCGGTGCCGCCGATCAGCTCGACGACGATCTCCGAGTCGTCCAGGATGCCGTCGAAGTCGCCCTCGGAGCGGCGCAGGACGCCCGCGATCTCGGGCCGGCGTCCCGCGGCCGCGGCGATCGCGTCGGCGCGCTCCGCGAGCAGGTCGTGGAACGCGGACCCCACCGTGCCGCGACCGAGGAGCCCGATGCGGACCGGGGCGTTCAATCGACGTCCCGCGCGATCAGATCCTGAAACGTCTCGCGCCGCACCGCGAGCCTCGCGTGGCCGTCCTTGCAGAGCACCACCGGCGGACGCGGAACGCCGTTGTAGTTGTTCGCCATCGCGTACCCGTAGGCGCCGGTTGCCGGCGTCACCAGGATGTCCCCCGGGCAGGGATCCGCGAGCACCACGTCGGTGATCAGGATGTCTCCCGACTCGCAGTGCATGCCGGCAACCGTCGCCAGCGTGTCCGGGGCGCCGTCGGCTCGGTTCGCGACGATCGCCTCGTAACGCGACCCGTACAGCATCGGGCGCAGGTTGTCTGACATCCCCCCGTCGACCGAGAGATACGTTCGCACCCCCGGGATCTCCTTCACGGTGCCGATCGCGTATGCGGTGACGCCGGCATTGCCGACCAGCGATCGGCCGGGCTCGATCAGGATGCGGGGCACCGGGTCGAAGACGCGCTGCACGCCGGCGACCTTGACCTCCACGTAGCTGTCGATCGAGGGCGGCTGATCTGCCGACGTATAGGCGATGCCCAGTCCCCCGCCGACGTTGAGAATGCGGCACTCCCAGTCGCCGTCGACGAGCCCGGCCAGGGCCTCGATCGCCGCCGCGTAGGGCTCGAGCTCGAAGATCTGCGAGCCGATGTGGGCATGCAGCCCGACCAGGCGCAGGTGGCGGGAGGACCGAACCTCGGCGATCGCCCGCGCAGCCAGGCCATCCTCCAGCCCGAACCCGAACTTCGAGTCGAGCCCACCCGTCTGCACGTAGGAGTGGGTCGAGGGCAGGATTCCGGGGGTGACCCGAATCAGGACGTCCTGGGCGCGGTCCAGGATCGCGTCGAGGCGGGCGATCTCGCCAAACGAGTCGACGATCAGGTGCCCCACGCCTGCATCGACCGCGTATCGAAGCTCGGCCTCGGTCTTGTTGTTGCCGTGCATGTAGATGCGCGCCGGGTCGAGGCCGGCGTGAAGCGCCATGTGCAGCTCTCCGCCCGAGGCGACGTCAACCGACAGCCCCTGCTCGGCGCACAGCCGGTAGATCGCCGTGATCGGGGCGGCCTTGCTGGCGTACAGCACCTCGAAGTCGTCCGTGCGAGCGCCGAATGCGTCCAGGTAGGCGCGCGCCCTGGCGCGGATGTCGTCCTCCGCGTAGATGTAGACGGGCGTGCCGAACTCGGCCGCGACCTCGACCACGTCGCAGCCGCCCACCTCGAGGTGGTGGCTCTCGTTGACGCGGCTCCCGAGCGGGTACACCGGCGAACCCTCGATGGTCGCTCTCTCACTGGTGGCACTCATAAAGTGGCGCCCCATTGTGACGAGGACCAGCGAGCCTCCGCACCACGTTGCCCCGCGTGGACACGCTCTGCCCACCTGAGCGCGTCGATGGCCGAGTTGCGCTCAATAGTCGAACGCAAGGCGGCCATCGATGGGGTGGCCGGGCGGTAGCGTGCGGAAGGCGATGAGCAGGACGGTTTCCGGGCCAAGCGATACGGGTGACCACGAGGGACGGCCCTACACGCTGTGGCTCCCGGAGTCGCCTCCACCGTGGCCGGCGATGGTGATCCTTCACGGTGCGGGGTCGCGCAAGGAGAACCACGGTGACTTCGGCCGGGCCTGCGCCGCCAGCGGGTGGGCGGCACTCGGCTTCGACCAGCGCGGCCACGGCGCGTCGCAGGATGGCATGAGTCCCGCGGCCCTCGGCGACGTCGGCAAGATGGCTCGCTTCCTGACCGGTGTCGACGGCGTGGACGCCGCCAGGGTCTGCGTCCGCGGATCCAGCATGGGCGGCTTCATGGCCATCCAGGCCGCCGCGACCATGGAGCAGATCTCAGGCGCGATCGCGATCTGCCCGGCGGGGGCGGACCACCTGCTGCGGGGACTGCGCGGTGGAACGCTCGAGATGCGGCTGGATCCCGACGCGTCCAGGGCGCTGGAGGCTTGGCTCGCCGAGCATGACCTGCGCCAAGCCGTCGAGCTGATGGGCTCCAAGCCCCTGCTCCTGATCCACGCTCGCGGCGATGCCCAGATCCCCTCGGACTGGTCGGAGCAGCTCTACGCCCGCGCCCGCGAGCCACGCAAGCTGATCCTCCTGCCGGGCGGCCACCACCGCTCCGCCCAGCACGACCCAGAGCTTCAGGGCGTGGCGCTCAGGTGGCTGGAGCGGAACCTCGGCTAGCGCCTAGCCGTGTGGACCCACCGATGGCCGAATTGCGATCCCATATGAATCGAAATTCGGCCCGCGCGGTGATGACATTCGAGGGGCCTGGTGATTTACCGACATGGGGGCTCTGGTGCTAACCCACATCGGGGCCCTGGTGAAGGCCCTTCGTAGATCGGGCCTCAGCCGCCGAGGAGTCCGCCGCCCGAGCTCCCACCGCCGAGAACCCGGTCGGTGACGCCGCTGACGGCGCCGCCGACCTGGTCACCCAGTTGCGGCTCGCCGACCGCGCCGCCGACGTTGTTGAGAGTGCCGGTCACCGCACCGTCGACGGCCTCGGTGGCGCCGCTGGTCGCCCCGCCCAGATTCGTTCCCGCGACCCCGTCGACCCTGTCCACGACGTCCGTGACGGGCCCGGGAGAGGGAGACGGAACGGACGGGACGTCGGGCAGTGAGGGCACGGACGGGACATTGGGCGCGGGCGGGACGTCGGGCGGGGTGACCGTGGGGCCGCCCCCACCGCCGGAGCCGCCGCCGGGCGCACCGCCGCCACTCCCGCCGCCGGGCGCGCCGCCGCCGCTGCCGCTCCGCCGCCGGGCGCACCGCCGCCGCTTCCGCCGCCGCCGGTAACGTCGCCACCGCCGGAGCCGCCGCCGGAGCGCTCGCCGCCAGGGCCCCCGCGGAAGGAAGCGGCGTTGGCACCGGCAGAGCGGGGGCTCCCCGCACGGGAACCGCGGACCGGATCCGTCGCCACCGCGGCGCGCGCTGCCCCGAGGGGTACCGCCGCTGACCGGGGTGCGGCGCCCGCGCCGGGCGTCAGGTAGGCCGCCCCGCTGTCCGTGCTCGATCCTCCGAACGGGAGCCCGTTGAAGGCAACGAAGGCCGCCATCGAGAGAAAGACCACCAGGACGCCGGCGATGATCGCGGCCGTCACCCCGGCGCCGACCAGGTAGGTGCCCAGATGGGCCCGCAGGTGAGAGGCGCGTGTTGGCTCAGTGTGGGCGAGGCTGGTCATCCGTTGTCTCCACTGGACTACCCGTTCGGGCGCAAAGTACACCGACCGAATCGAGCGTCAAGCCGCATAGCCGCTCACTACCAATGGGCGTTAGTTGGCTCCAGGGAGTTTCCCGGCACTACTACCCCAGAGGTGGCGCAGCTACCACGCAATGGGTGGTCGAAGTCCGGTGTTGCCCTTGCGGGTTGGGTGACCTTTCGTGTTGACCTGAGAGCCGAAGCCTCGGGTCGCGGTCGGGCGAGATCTACGGTGCGGACGGAGCCCGGGTCAGCGGCCGAGCAGCCCGCTACCGCCGCCGCCGCCGAGCACCGTGTCCGTGACCCGGTTCACGGCCCCGCCGACGTCGTCACCCAGGTGGGGACGGCCAACCGCCCCGCCGACGGTGTTGACGGTTCCGGTCGCGGCGCCGTCGACGGCCCCCGTCACACCGCTGGTCCCGGACAGGTCGGTACCCGTGGCGTTGCCCACGCCCTCGACGGCGTGGGTGACAGGGCCGGGAGCCGGTGGCGGCACGTCGACCGGCGGGGGATCGATGACGCCGCCGCCGCCGCCGGGAGGACCGCCGCCGCCGGGCGTGCCGCCGCCGGACGGGCCGCCGCCGGACGGGCCGCCGCCGGGAGAATTCCCTCCCCCGGAGTCAGCGCCGGTCCCGCTGCCGGGACCACCGGCGCGGGAGCCCGGTACCGGGTCCCTCGCCACCGCAGCCCGCGCCGCCGCGAGGGCGGCGCCGGCAGCAGTCGCCGCAGGCGCGGCGCTGCCGTTCGGCTCCAGGTAGGCCGCCCCCGCGTCATTGCTCGATCCTCCGAACGGGAATCCGTTGAAGGCCACGAAGGTGGCCATCGAGAGGAAGCCCACCAGCGCCGCCGCAGTCAGTGCGGTCGTCGCGCCAATGCCAACCAGGTAGGTACCCAGATGAGCCCGCAAATGACCGACTCGGGGCGCCCTCTCGGTGTGGGAACGCGCGGGTATTCCGCTGTGGGAAAACGTGGTCATTCGGCTGCTCGGAGCGTACAACGATCCACCGGGGAACACGCCAGTCAAATGCCCCACCTACCTCAGGCCGTTGAGGGGTCGACGAGTGTAGTAACGGGCGGCACTGAGAATGGGCTGCCGTGTGCGTGCAGTGCATCCGCGATTACCTCCGTGGCCGCCGCCTCGGGACGCTCGCATGACGGTGTGCCGCGGCGCTAGAGGTAGCCCAGCGGATCGACGGGCGTGCCGTTGACTCGCACCTCGAAATGGAGGTGGTCGCCGAAGCAATGCCCAGTGCACCCGACCGCGCCGATCACCTCGCCCTGGCTCACCTGCTGTCCGACCGAAACCCCGATCGAGGACTGGTGCGCGTAACAGGTCGACAGCCCGCCGGCATGGTTGATGCAGGTGAAGTTGCCGTAGCCGTCGTTGGGTCCGGCGATCGCGACCGTTCCCGAGGCCGCGGCACGAATCGGGGTCCCGGCCGGCACCGCGATGTCGATGCCCGTGTGCATGGCCCCCCAGCGCATCCCGAAGCCTGAGACCACCGGCCCGCTCACCGGCCAGATGAATCCCGCCGAGCTCTCGCCCTGGATCGGTCCCGCCGGCAACGCGGGCTCGCTCGTCTGGGCAGCTTGGAGCTGGGCCTGGATCTGGCTCTCGAGGTCGCCGATGTCGCCCTCGAGCCGCTGGGCGGTGGCCTCAACCCCCGACAGCGCGCTCTGGCTGTCCTCGCGGGCCGCCGCAAGGTCCACCTGCCGGCTCTCGAGCTGGCTCCGCGTCCGCGCAAGCTCGGCGCGCTTGGCCGCGATCTCGTTGCGCGCCGCCCGGACCCGCTCGACGGTGTCCCTGGTCTCGTCGCGGAGGCTGCGGACGCGCTCCGCGATCGAGGCGTCCTGAGACTGAATCCGCTCCAGATACTCGTAGCGGCTCATCAGGTCGTCGAACCCGTCCGAATTGAGGATCACCGTGAGCGTGTCGGGCGGGCTCGACTCATAGATCGCCACCAGCCGCTCCCTCAAGACCTTCAGCGAGCGCTTCAGGCGCACGCGCAGGATCACGAGCCGATTCTTGGCCCGCTTCAGCTCCGCCTCCTTCTGCGCCAGCTCGGCCTGAACGATCGCCTCGCGGTTGCGGAGCGTCGCGACCTCCCCCCGCAGCTGGTCTAGCTGCTCGCCGTAGCGCTGAATCGTGGTCGACAGCACGCCCTCGCGTGACTTGGCGTGCTCCAGCTGCGCGCGCTTCTCGTCGAGCCGGGACTGCAGGTCCTGGGCCGGAGCGACGCCCGCGATCGCGAGCACGGCGACGAGCGCCGCCACGGCGGCGACCACGCTCAATCCCACGCGGCGTTCAGTACGGGCTCGACTATTGCTTGCTGTCATCCATTCCTCGTCGGCCTACGGGGTTAGCTGACGGGCTCGCGCGGAGGAGTCGCGCTTGGCCAGTTGGGCCAACTGGGCCCATTCGACCGTTCGCCCCTGGGGATTTGGTTCCCCCGCTCCGTCCGCTCAGGGCACGGACGGATTCGGCACGGAGTGGGGCGGCAGAGTATCAGCCGGGACGACTTTGTGAGCAGTCGTTAACACGCGTTATGCCTGCTGCAAGGCTATTTTCAGGCTCACCTAGCGGATGCGACGCCGGGTCTCGACCTGGAGCACGGCATCGTCATCGGCCTCCTCCTCCATCTGCAGGGTCGTGTGCTCGATTCCGTAGCTGTCCCGGAGCACGAACTCGATCTCGCGCCGGGCGCGATCACGATCCTGCCCGCGGGCCACCACCACGTGGGCCGCCAGCGCCTCGAATCCGGGCGTCACCGACCACACGTGGAGGTCGTGGACCTCCCGCACGCCCGCCACGGCGGCAATCGCGCGAGCGATCGATTGGACGTCCACTCCAGGGGGCGCCGCCTCCATCAGGATGTCGAACGGTTCCCGCACCAGGCGCACGGACGAGGCGAGTATCAAGACGGCGATCGCGATCCCGATCAGCGGGTCGATCGGCATCCAGCCAGTCGCCAGGATCACGCCGCCGGAGGCGACCACCCCGAGCGACCCCAGCGCATCTGCAGCCGAGTGGCGGAGAACCGCCTCCAGGTTGATGTCCTCGCGCCGGCCCCCGGCCAACACCAAGGTGGCGGCGCCGTTTCCGACCAGGCCAACGAGCCCCAGCACGATCACGCCTCCGCCCTCGACGTCGGGAGGATCGCCCAGCCGATCGACGGCCGCGACCACGATCAGCACCGCGATCGCCGCCAGTGTGACCCCGTTGATGAGCGCGGCGATCACCTCGCTGCGCTGGAAGCCGAAGGTGCGGCGAGGCCCACCGGGGCGCCCCGCGAGCTTTGCGGCCAGCAGCGCCAGCCCGATTGCGCCCAGGTCCGTCAGCACGTGCCCGGCGTCCGCGAGCAGGGCCAGCGAGCCGGTGAGGATGCCGCCTACCACCCCCACCACGATCAGCGCCCCGTTGATCCCGCCGGCGACCAACATCCTGCGTCGGTTGCCCTCCCGGCGCCCCGCCAGCGCGTCCTGTCCACCCGGCATCGCGCCCGGCTCAATCCCCGGGCCCTGGGCGTCGGCCTGCGCCATCGCCCCGAGCTTAGTGCCTAGATCTACGGAGACTTCTGGAGGAGGCGTGGCTCAGGGGGAGCCTGCGGCCCCTACCGTCGGCGGCCTTCCCGCCGCCCGATGCCGCCGCGCCGTTGCCCGACCCCGCGACCGGCTCCAGCGCATCCGCGGCGACCTCGACGCCTTCCTTGAGACGCTCGCGGTACTCGGACACCTGCATCCGCGAGATCACCATGCGCTGGATCTCGGCGGTGCCCTCGAACAGCTGGTAGATCTTCGCGTCGCGGAACCACTTCTCCAGCGGGCAATCCGTCGTCTGTGCGTAGGGGCCGACGAGGTCCATGCAGGTGCGGGTCGCCCACATGGCGACGTCGCCGCCCTTCAGCTTCGACATCGAGCCCTGGCCGCCTGTCATCGGGATGCCGTTTCGGCCCATCCACGAGGCTCGCTGAACGAGCAGTCGCGCCCCCTCGATCTCCGTCGCCACGTCGGCGAGACGCTGTTGGATCGCTTGGCGCTCGAGCGGCGGCCGGCCGCTGGTCGAGCTCTGGTCGAGGTACTCGCCGATCGGGTCCGCGGGGCCACCGTTGTCGAGGTACGACAGCGTCCACTCGTACGCCGCCTGCGCGATCCCGAGCGCGGATGCGCCCACCACCGGCCGCGTCAGCTCGAAGGTGGCGAGCGCATTGGACGCCCGTCCCGTCGATTCGCCCGAGCGGGCGCGCTTCAGCTTTCGCTCCAGCTTCTCCATGCCGCCGAGCAGGTTCTCCACCGGGACTCGGCAATCCTCGAGGATGACCTCGGCGGTGTGAGAGGCACGGATGCCGAGCTTCGACTCCTTTTTGCCCTGCTCGAGGCCAGGGGTGCCCTTGGGGATCACGAACGACGCCTGGCCTCGGTGGCCCAGCTCCGGGTCCACGGTGGCGACGATCACGTGGACGTCCGCGATGCCGCCGTTGGTGATGAAGACCTTGGTGCCGTTGAGGACCCACTCGTCCCCATCGAGCCTGGCCGTGGTCCGGAGGCTCTTGACGTCGGAGCCGGCCTGCGGCTCGGTGACGGCGTAGGCGCCGAGCTTGACCTCGCCGTCCATCCCAAAGCACTCGGGGACCCATCTGGCGATCTGCTCGGGAGTGCCCGACGCGGCGAGGCCGGCGGCGGCCAGGCCCGAGCCGGAGATCGCGAGCGCGATTCCAGCGCAGCCCCAGTGCAGCTCCTCCGCGTAGATGACCGAGAATTGGCCGTCGGGGTCGTTGGCCATTCGCTGCAGGTGCTCGATCCCGTGCAGGCCCCACTCGCGGGCGCCGTTTATGACCTCCCACGGGGTTGATTCCTCGGCGTCGTGCCTGGGAGCGACGGGGCGGACCACGTCGGCCGCGAACCTGCGGCACAGAGCCCTGAACTCCCGTTGCTCGTCGCTGAATCCGAAGTCCATCTGCCCTCCGTCCTGCCGCCGAGAATCGGCCGCTCCGATCCATTCCGTCTGATTGACTGGTCAGTCAACCAGTGCGGAGTCTACCCCCCGCCGGTGCGGAAGATGCCGGCTCGCGGTAGGCGACGCACCGGCGGTCGCCTCGGAGCGCGTCGGTATGTTCACGCCGTGCCCGCTGGATTGGAGAGCGCCGCCTGGCGGTGATCGCAGGGGGCCTGGTGGCGCTCGTCGGCGTCGGCGTCGGCGTCTACTTCCTGATCGACTCGCTGCGGGGCGAGGACGACGAGGCCGCCGCTCCCGCGCCCGGCGATCGTGGTTCGCGAGCAGCAGCCACCGTCCAACCGAGGATCTGGGATTTCCCGCCTTCGCGACCAAGAACACCACCCGCGTCGCCGGCCTGGATCCCGTCGCCGACGCGGCCGGCCGTAGCGCTGGCCGTGTTCCCGTCGACTGGAGGGGTGAAGGGCCCGACCGCGGTCAGCCTGGTCGCCGACGACGATTGGGCCTCGCGGGATCGCCGCCGCGAGCCTGATGGCGCCACCGATCCGGGCTCCGATTCTGGTCAGCGGCACGGACGAGGTCCCTCCTTCACGGCGGACGCCCTGCGCGGCGCTTGCCCCCGGCGGCTCGGCGCGGACAGACGGAAAGCAGGTGTTCGCCATCGGGTCCGCTACCGCGCCCGCAGGACCTCGAGGTGCAGCGGCGTGTCAGGCTCCGATGCCGCCGCGATCGCCGAAGCCGATCGACCAGCTTCGCCAGCGGCTGACCGGCGCCGATCCGCAGCACATCGTGCTCGCCAGCTCCGAGCGGCCGGAATTCGCGATGCCTGCCGCGGCCTGGGCCGCGCGCTCGGGCGACCCGGTGCTGTTCGCCTCGAAGCGGCGAGTGCCGAAGCCGACCCTGGCCGTGGTCCAGCGCCACCGGCGAGCCCCCGTCTATGTCCTTGGCCCGGCCTCGGTGATCTCCGACAAGGCCCTGGGCCCGGTGCGCAAGATTGCCCCGAGCGTGAAGCGAATCGGCGTCGAAGACCCGGTGGAGAATGCGATCGCCTTCGCCCGCTTCGCCAGTGGAAGCTTCGGCTGGGACATCAACGACCCCGGACATGGCTTCGTGATCGCGAGGGCCGACCGGCCGCTTGACGCCGGGGCTGCCGCGCCACTGTCGGCAAGTGGCGACTGGGGACCGCTGCTGATCACCGATGACGCAGACACTGTGCCCGCGGCGATGCGCGGGTACCTGCTGGACGTGAAGCCCGGCTACGTCGGCGACCCCACCCGAGCCGTCTACAACCACATCTGGCTGATCGGCGACCAGGACGCGATCTCGGTCGGCTTCCAGGCGCAGGTCGACGATCTCGCGGAGGTCGTGCAGGTAAGGTCCGGCCTCGGGCCCAGGCTGGGCCCGCCACCCGGAACGCCGGAACACGAACAGGCACAGCCGTGAGAGCAACGAGAAGCGACAACCTGTGAGCGAGGCGGAGCGTCTCGACCGCTTGGCGAGCGGGCGCCGGATCACCGTCGAGGACATCCGCGCGCTGGCCGGCCCCGCGACACCGCACTTCGCGCTCCAGATCCGCAATCGGATCCGACGCCTGATCGAGCGGCTCCCCCCGGACGATCCTGCGCGGATCGAGGGCGAGCTCCATATCGAGCGCCTCACCGAGCTGGCGGGCCACTCGGGCGAGCCGCGTGGCGTCGGGCCGGGCACGCCCGCGGCCCACTGACGCGAGTCCACCGTGGCGGCCGCGGATCGCAGGAGCTCCCAGGGGATCGCTCGAGCGCGCGAGCTGCTTACCGCCGAGGCGGCCGCGAAGGCGGAGAATCCCGAGGCGACCGCCGCCGGCTACCTCGACCTGCTCGGCGGAGAGCTCGAGTCGACGGGCACGGTGCAGGACCTGATGACGACTCGCCTGGTGCCGGCCATCTACGAGCGCTACTGGCGCCCGGCGCTGGCCCGCGCGGTCAAGGGCGTAACCGGCCCCGGGATGGCCGAGGAGGTACGGATCGCGCGGCTCCTGCTGGGCCTCGGCCCGGGTGACCTCGTGCTCGACGTGGCATGCGGCCCGGGGAACTTCACGCGGGAGTTCGCGAGCGCGGTGGGCGACGACGGCCTCGCGGTCGGGATCGATGCCTCGAAGACGATGCTGGCCCGTGGCGTGTCCGCGCTGGACGACACCAGCCTTGGCAACCTGGCCCTGATTCGCGGTGACGCCACCGCGCTCCCGTTCCGCGACGGCGTCTTCGACGGGGTCTGCTGCTTTGCCGCCCTTCACCTGTTCTCTGACCCGTTCGACGCCCTCAACGAGATGCGGCGGGTTCTCCGCCCCGGCGGGCGGATCGCGATCATGACCTCGGTCCGTCGCCAGGTCACCCTGCCGCCGCTGAAGCCGTTGATCGAACGGGGCAGCGGCATGCGGGTGTTCGAGTCCGACGAGATCGTGCGAGCCCTTCAGGAGCGCGGATTCGAGAACGTGCGCCAGCGCCTGGCCGGGTTGGTGCAGTTCGTCGGCGGAAGGCTGGCTTCTACGTAGTCGCGGGAGCGAACCCCTCGATGATCCGCCGCTGATACTCGGCGATCTCCTCGGGTGGGATGAAGTAGCTCGGTGGGGTGAGAAAGACGCCGTCGCCGCGCTCGGCGACCTCGGTTACCCGGGCCCGCACCTTGTCCAGCGGACCGGCCGCACAGTAAGCGTCGACCATCTCGTTCGGAACGTGGGACGGCATCGCGGCGAAGTCCCCGGCGCGGAACGCGTCGCCCACCGCGGCCGCTGCCTCACCGAAGCCGTGCATCTCCCACAGCGGCGCGTAGGTGCGAACGGTGGCGTAGAAGCAAATCGTCCGCCGCGCCGCCTCGTAGGCCGCCTCCTCGTCGTCGGAGATCGCGCAGCTCACCGTGGGGACGAAGTCGAAGTCCTCGCGGTCGCGCCCCGAGCGGCTGAGCCCACGCTCGAAGTTGTCGATCAGCACCTCGTCCAGCCATCGAAGCGAGCAGATCGGGTGGCCGATCAGCCCGTCGGCGACATCGCCGGCCATCCGCGCCATCCCCTCGCGCACGGCGGCCGCGTAGATCGGCACCGACTCGCGGGCCCGCGGATGTGGTCGCACCCATCCTTTGATGTCGATGTCGTGGTAATGGCCCGCATACCGGATCGGCTCGCCGGTGGGCGCCTTCCGCATGATCAGCCGCACAGCCTCGATCGTCTCCCGCAGATGAGGCGCGGGTCGCCCGTAGTCCACGCCGTGCCAGGTCTCGTTGAGGCGCTTCACACCGGCCCCAAGCCCCAGCCGAAAGCGCCCGCCCGACATCTCGTCGAGATCGAGCGCCGTGATCGCGAGGATGAATGGGCTGCGGGTGAACGCCCACGCGATCCCGGTGCCGACGCCGATCCGCTCGGTGGCGGCGGCGATCCAGGTCGCCTGGGTCACCGAGCTCCGGAACAGCTCCGGCGTCCACACGCAGTCGATCCCCGCGCCCTCGGCCTCACGGGCCTGCGATGCGAGGTCGCTCGCCGAGTCCGCGATCGCCGCGATCGAGATGCGCTCGAGGGCGCTCACGCCCGCGGCGAGATCAGGCGCAGGCGGTCAGCCCGTACTGCTTTGACAGCTTGTTCGCCTCCGCGAACGGATTGTCCTGCCCCCCCGCGGTAATCAGGCTCGGGTCCGCCTTCAACTTGTCCAGGCCCTGCTGCGCGGCGCTGACGATCGCGTCCACCTGGTCCTCGTCGCCGCTCGGCGGCGGCAGTGCCTGGATCCCGGCGATCTCGTACTGGAGGGTGGGGATCGCGGTCTTCGTCGCGAACTTGTTCACCTCGGCCTGACTCGGGTTCTCGCCTACCTTGTTCTCCGCGGCGAGGATGTGCTTTTCGCCCGCCGAGCAGATCTGGTTCCCTCGCTTGAGGAACTCGTCCTTGCTCACAGCGGTCGCGTCGTTCCGGTCGCTGTCGTTCCGTTGTCGTCGCCTCCACCGCATCCGGCGGCGATCAATCCTGCGGTCAGCGCGAGCGCTCCCGCAATCAGCCATCGCTGGTTCACTCCAACCCCTCCTGTCAACCGGTTTCGCGAGACGCGGCACCCTATAGGAGCAATCGGCCGTGAGCGCTCATGACCGGTGCGTTATCGAGCGAGCGCCATAGGTACAGGCACGCGAGGGTCCGGTGGGGGCGCCAGGGCTCGGAGATCCTCTCCATCTCGGTCGGTCCCGGCAACTCGTCCATCCCGTAGGCGATCTGCACGGCGCGGCGGATGCCGAGGTCGCCCGCCGAAACGACGTCGGGGCGCGCGAGGTGGAAGATCAGGAACATCTCCGCGGTCCAACGCCCCACGCCTTTGATCTCGATCAACTCGGCGATCACGTCTTCGTCCGAGAGCCCGTTCAGGCGGGCGAGGTCGAGGCGTCCGTCCTGGATGCGCTCGGCCAGGTCCTTGAGAAAGCCGACCTTCGACCACGAGAGCCCGGCGTTGCGCAGGTCCTCCGGTTCGATTTCCAGCAGCTGCGAAGGCGTGGGCGTCCCGCCGTCGAACAGCTCGATGACTCGCCCCCAGATCGACGCCGCGGCCTTGGTCGAGAGCTGCTGGCCGACGATCGCCCGGGCCAGGGCCTCGTAGGCGTCCCGGCGGCTGCCGCGGCGATCGGTGTCGGGATCAATCGGCCCGCGCTCGTCGATCAGCCGCCGGATCACGTGATCGACGGAGCGCAGATGCTCGTCGGCTTGGGTCAACCGATTCACTCGCCTGGGCTAGCGACGAAGTCGCGGTAGGGGCGAGTACGACCTGCCAGCGGGTAACGCGTGAGACGAGGAGGCGGCGGAGTTATTCCTCAAACGCGCTGGATGAGGGTGCCCGTGCCGAGGCCACCGCCGCAGCACATCGTCACCAGGCCCCATTCCTTGTCGGAGCGCTCCAGCTCGTGCAGCAGCGTCGTGATCAAGCGGGCGCCGGTTGATCCGAGGGGGTGGCCCAGGGCGATCGCGCCGCCGTTCACGTTCACCCGCTCCATGTCGGGCTCGAGCTCGCGCCGCCACGCAGCGACCACGGAGGCGAACGCCTCGTTGATCTCGATCAGATCGACGTCGCCGATCTTCATCCCGTTGCGGTCGAGCAGCTTCCTGGTCGCCGGGATCGGGCCGGTCAGCATGATCACCGGGTCGACGCCGACCGTGGTCTCGTCGGCGATCCGGGCCCGCGGCTTCAGACCCAGCTGGTCGGCCTTCTCGCGGGTCATCAGCAATACGGCCGCGGCACCGTCGGAGATCTGGGACGAGTTGCCGGCGGTGATCTTGCCGTCCTCCTTGAAGGCGGGCTTCAATGCCGAGAGCTTCTCCAGGCTGGTGTCCGGGCGGATGCCCTGGTCGGTCACGTAGGTGTCCCCGTTGACCGCGTACGGGATGATCTCGCGCTCGAAGCGCCCCTCCTCGGTGGCCTTGGCGGCCAGCTGGTGGGAGCGCAAGCCGATCTCGTCGAGCTCGGATCGTGGGATCTCCCACTTGTCGGCGATCATCTCGGCCGAGATCCCCTGTGGCACCAGGTTGTAGTGCTCGAGCAGCTCCGGGCTGAAGGCCGCGCCGTGCTCCTTCATCACCTCGATGCTGTCCGCGAAGGAGATGTGGCCCATGTGCTCAACCCCGGAGCCGATGGTCACGTCGTGGACCCCGGAGGCGATCAGGGCGGCGCCGAAGTTCACGGCCTGCTGTGCCGACCCGCACTGGCGGTCCACCGTCGTGGCCGGGGTCTCGATCGGCAGCCCGGCCTCGAGCCACGCGTTGCGGCCGATGTTGAGCCCCTGCTCGCCGAACTGCTGGACGCAGCCTGCGATCACGTCACCCACCTCGGAGGCATCGATTCCGGTGCGCGCGATCAGCTCGGAGTAGGTCTTGGCGAGCAGATTGGACGGATGGACGTCCTTGTAGTAGCCCTTCTCCTCGTGACCGCGGCCGATCGGGGTGCGAACCGCCTCCACGATCACCACCTCGCGACCCTGGAACTTGCCGTTGCTCGCCATCCGGGATGCCCTCCGTTCGGTCGTTTGGACGCTCAATGGGACGATAGCCGATTGGTTGACTGACCAGTCAACCAGCCGCGGTCCTACCACGCCCGGCGGCGTGATGGCCTCGGTCGCTAGTTCGCCGGCCGCGGCAGGGTGACGGAGAGGTTCGAGACCTGGACCGTGAAGCTCCTGTTGCTGGCCTGGTAGTAGGGCGCGTCGCGGCCCAGGAGCTGGAGGGCGATCGTGTGGCCCTTGGCGAACCGGTAGCCGTTGCCGTGGAGCTGGAAGGCGATCGGGCCGGTCTGGTTGTTGCGCAGGGCGTAGACCCCGCGGCTGATCAGGCGCTGCTGTCCGTTCGGCGATCAGGTCCCACAGCCGGGCTGCGATCTGGCCGAACGCGCCCGACGTCTGAATCTGGGCTCGGACCGTCGGCAGCCCAAGCATGGTGAAGGGGCTGGCTGAGCTGGCGCTTGTAGGTGGCGAGTTGGCTTCGTTCGTGGTGTCGATCGTCTTGCAGGCGTCCGTGGTGCCGCCGATCGGATCGAACTGGCCGCCACGTTGCTGATCGCCGCCGGCCGACGTGAAGCTCTTTGTCGGGTTCGAGCCGAACGCCAGGTCCGTGGCCTTGAGCGCCTGCCAGCTCCCGGCCTTGAATGGGCCTCCATCGGGCGCTGTCGACGGGCACGTCTGGGTGAAGGCCGTGACCGAGCCCGGCGCCGGGGGAGTGCCCAGGTGCTTCAGGCGGGCCCGGAAGAAGGCCGCTCGCCTGCTTGAAGAAGTACTGCGTCCGTCGCCGCCTTGTTCGAGCCGCGGCTGTGGCCCAGGTCGCCGAACTGCAGGCTGACGGCGAAGCCGGGGAACTGCGAGCGCAGGAAGTTGTAAGCGCGCAGCGCGTGCTGCGGCGGGAACAGGTCGTCTGTCCAGCCGTTCTGGATCAACAGCGGCGCCGGGCGCGAGAAGCCGGGCAGGAAGCGCAGGCCGTAGGCGCCGTTGTGGTCGTATCTGCTGTGGAGGGAGGCGAGGGCGTCCGCGGAGAGCGGCTTACCCGCCTGGATCGCGGCGTAGTCCTGGGGAAGGTTGGCGTCCCGATCTGTGCACGGGGTCGATGCCGGCGCGGTCCCGCAGTAGTAGCCGCCGACCGAGCCGAGGGCGAACAGGCCACTGATATAGCTCTGGATCGGGACCCCGACCGGCTGCAGGCTCTGCTCCTTCGGCGCGACCTGCGTGTCCAGGAAGCGGCCGTTGGGAAGCAGCGCGTCGATCAGATCCGACCACGGCCAGCGCGGATACGCGGCAGCGATGCTCATGGGCTTGCCCTGCGGGCTGCGCCACGGCGCCAGGGTGCCGTCGAGCCGCCGGATCTTGTTGCGAAGGAACGCCAGCTCCATGCTCTGACCGCCGCCGTAGGAGACGCCGGTGACGCCGTTCGCCTGCGGTCTCGTAATCCCCTGGTCGGCGAGCTTGCCGAGCAGGAACTGGGTGTCACGCGCCTCATAGCGCGTGTCGGCGAGGTGGATATAGCCCTTCGCGCAGGGACCGGTCCGGTCCGGAGGTGACGCTCCGCCGCAGGAGTCGCCCCAGCCGCGAGCGGTGTAGTTGACGACGGCGTATCCGCGCTGGGCGAAGAACACGTTGTTGTAGCCGCCGGCCGGCGAGGTCGATTCGAAATCGGTCTTGCTGCCGCCCCAGCCATGCAGCATGACGATGGTCGGAAACGGCCCGTCGCCCTGGGCCGGGAGGGTCACGTCGACGTCGAGCGGAACCCCGTCGAAGGTGGGGACCCGTTCCGCGCGGCTCGTGGTGGGGCAAAAGCGCACCTGATTCTGGGCCTGGCACGAGTGCCCGAACGGATCCGGCGGCTGGGCGAGCGCATGGGCGCTGGCGCCGAAGGTGGCGATCAGCATCGCCACCGGAAGGGCAACCCACCTCCCCTTAGCGACACCAATTTTTGCGCGCGCGCGTCCCTGCACCCCGGCGAGCATATCCGAAGCGGCTCCTGGCCGCCGAAGATCCGTCGCGCTCGGGCGCTACTGGCTGGGCAGGGGCGAGCCCGCGGCGACGAAGAACCACACCGCCATCGCGGCGCCGGCGAGCAGCACGGAGCCGAGGATCACCGTCTCCAGCACGTTCGGGCCGGGCGACGACTCGCGCTCGTCGCTGAGGCTCTTTCGCCATGCCGGCAGGTACCGCGACGGCAACTTGGTGCTGCCCGTGATCCGCACGTAGAGGCGATTGAGCCGTGACAGCACCCATGCCATGGCGATGATCGAGCAGACGATGCCGAAGAAGACAGCCATGTAGGGACCGCCTGATGGCGTCTGGGAGCTCGAGATCATCGACCCGATCCAGATCCACCCGAGCGGGATCACCGTCCACATCGACAGCGCCCCCACCATCATCGCCGCGATCACGAAGGTGGCGGCCAAGCTGCTGGCGGCGGCCGCAGGACCATGTCGCCTCGCCCGCTGCTCCATGTGACCAGGGTACGCGGCAACACCACAAACCGCCACTGGCCCGGCCATGCCGAGGGCGTGATACTAACCACGGTGGGTGAACGGCTCGGGCGAATACAGACGTCCCGCGGTGGCCGGCAGCGGGGTGATCGGCTGCAGCCTCGCAGCTTGCATGACGGCGGTCGGCGAGGTCCGGCTGTTGGCCAGAAGCGACGCCTCGGCCTGGCGCGCCGAGGAGCGCGCCCAGGCTGACTGCTCGAAGGTCGAGGGCGGGACCCCGGATCGGATCCGGGTGACCACCGCCCCGGCGGACCTCTCCGACTGCGACCTGGTGATCGAGGCGGTGATCGAGGACCTCGAGGCCAAGATCGAGGTGCTCCGGAGGCTCGGCGACTCCTGTCCGGAGGCCGATCTGGCGACCACCACGTCGTCGCTGCCGGTGGCCGAGCTGGCGAGGAGAAGCGGTCATCCGGACAGGGTCATCGGCTTCCACGTCTTCAACCCCGTGCAGCGGATGGAGCTGGTGGAGCTCTGCATCCCGGACGGGGTCCGCGACGGTGTGCGCGAGCGCATTCGCACCTGGTCGCGGGCGCTCGGCAAGACCGTCATCGAGGTTCCCGACCAGCCCGGCTTCGTTGTCAACCGCCTGCTGTTTCCGTACCTGTTCGACGCGGTGCGGCTGGTGGAGCGCACCGGCATGGACGCCGCCGATGTCGACTCCTGCATGCAGCTGGGGGCCGGCTACCCGATGGGCCCACTGCGCCTGCTCGACTACATCGGCCTCGACGTGGCCGCGGCGATCGGCCAGGGCCTGTTCGCCGACACCGAGGAGGACCGCTACCGCGCTCCCGGGCTGATCGAGGAGTTGATCGGCGACGGCAGGCTCGGCCGCAAGAGCCGCGCTGGTTTCTACGAGTACGAGTGACCGCCTGCGGTTACGGCCAGTACTAGGCGGCGGTTCGCCGACGCTTGCCGGCGAGGTCCCAGATCACGTCCGCCTCGGAGATGCCCTGACGGCGAGCCGCCTCGGCGACGTCCTCCCACGGAAGCTGCGCCTCGGGGAGCTCGTCCCATCGGGCCAGGTCGAGCGCCTCCAGCGCGCCGCGGAGCGCGGGCCCCAAGTGCTCCTCCGCTCGAAGGACCGCCTTCAGGACCTCGAGCTGCTTGTCGGTGAGCTTCACTACCCACATGGTCGCCCCTTCAGGTAGGAGAGCCGTACCGCCGGCAAGCTAGAACCGTTCGCGGACGGAAGGCGGCGGTCTGAAAGCCGCTAATTGCGGCTCTGCGCCTCGCCCGGGCCCGCCTGGCGCGGGAATTCGCCGGTCGAGGACGGGTGGATTCGAACCGCGACGATCCGGTTGTCGCGAACCGACTCGACTATGACCTCGTAGCCGTTCGCCTGGATCCTGTCGCCGCGCTTCGGCAGGCGGCCAAGCTCCGAGAAGACGTAGCCGCCAATCGAGTTGAAGGCATCCGAGGAGACGGGGAGCTGGATCCCCACGTCCTCGAGATCGCCCAGGGATATGTGGCCCCGGACGTACCAGTCGCCATCGGTGAGCCGGCGCATCGAGGCCGCTCGGGGGTCGGTCTCGTCCTCGATCTCCCCCACCACCTCCTCGAGGATGTCCTCGACGGTGACGATCCCCACCGTGCGGCCGTACTCGTCCGAGACCACCGCAATCGAGCTGCGCTGGCGCTGCAGCTCGGCGAGTAGGTCGTCGAGCGGCTTCGTCTCCGGGAAGATCGGCACCTCGCGGATCGCGGGCTCGATCGAGGTCTCGGGCCCGGCGTTCATGTACAGACGGGCAAGGCTGTTGTTGTGAACGACGCCGCGCACCCGGTCCGGGTTGTCGTCCTCGATCACGATCAGACGGGTGTGGCCCGTCGAGACACAGCGCTGCAATGCCTCCTCGACGGACTCGGAGTCGTTCACGGTGATCACGGCGGGGATCGGGGTCATCACCTCGCGCGCCTGTTGCTCGTGCAGATGAAAGACGCCGCCGAGCATCCCGGCCTCTCCAGGGTCCAGCGAGACGCCGGACGATTCGCGGATGATCGCCTTCACGTCCTCCTCGGTGTGCTGCTGCTCGAGCTCGCCGGGACGGACCCCGAACAGCCGCACGACCGCGTTCGCGATCTTCGTCAGGCCGACCGTGAACGGGCCGCTTATGGCGCGGAACACGGCCAGCGGCCGGGCCAGGAAGCGGGCCGTGCCCTCAGCCCGCGTGATCGCCAGTATCTTCGGCACCTGCTCGCCGAGCGCGATGTGGATGGAGGTCACCAAGGTGAACGCGATCGCCACCGAGAGCGCCACGGCTACGCCGTGCGAGAGGCCGCCGAAAATCGGCTCCAGCAGGCGGGCGAGCGAGGGCTCGCCGAGGAACCCGATCCCGATCGAGGCCATCGTGATCCCCACCTGACAGGCCGACAGGGACTCGTCGATGCGGTCGATCTGGGCCAGGGCCTGTCGCGCCCCGCGGGCGCCGTCGCGGGCCAGCACCTCGAGCCGGGCCCGTCTGGACCTGACCAGCGCGAACTCCGCCGCGACGAACAACCCGTTCAACACCACGAGCAGCAGCAGCAGGATGAGAAGGAGGACGCTCACGGCCCGCGCCGCGCGCGCTCGCCCGGGCTACGGGCGTCGCCTATGTGCTTGGTACTTCGAGGAGGGTGGTCGTCGTCCATGCGAGGACGACCGAAAGGTACCAGGGCCCTGGGGATGGATTCGTAGCGCGAACCAGGGGGTGTCCGCCCGCGGCACGCCGGGTGTTCACCGGCTCCAGGCGGCGGAGGGCGGGCGCGGCACTAGAGTCCTGGGCAGATGTCTGGGGACGCTGTGCAATCGGTGACCGGCGCCGGGCAGGCGGTTCGCGCCGAGCAGGACGAGACCCCCTACCTCGACGCGATCGTCGAGTACGCCGAGCGCCGGCCCGGCCGCTTCCACGTCCCCGGGCACAAGGGAGGACACGGAGCGGACCCGGCGGCGATCGACGCGCTCGGCCGGGCGGCCTTCGACCGCGACATCCCGGCTGGGATCGAGGGGATCGACGTGGGGCCCGACTCCCCGTTCCAGCGCGCGCAGCGCCTCGCCGCCATGGCGTGGGGCGCGAAGCGGAGCTGGTTCCTGATCAACGGCGCCTCCCAGGGCAATCACGCCGCCTGCCTGGCGCTTCGCCACTCGGGCCGCAGCGTGGTCGTCCAGCGCAACGTGCACTCGAGCACGATCGACGGGATCATCCTCGCCGGGCTGCAGCCGAGCTTCGTTGCCCCGGAGCTCGACGCCGAGCTGGGCGTCGCCCATTGCCTGACTCCGGCGTCGCTGGCCGCGGCGCTCGACCGCTCCCCCGACGCGGTCGCGGCTCTGACCGTCTCTCCCACCTACTTCGGCGCGGTCGCCGACGTCACCGGGCTGGCGCAGGTCTGCCACGAGCGAGGCCTGCCCCTGGTCGTCGACGAAGCCTGGGGATCCCACCTGCGCTTCTCGCCGCTGTTGCCGGCGAGCGCGCTGGAGTGCGGTGCCGACCTCGTGCTCTCCTCCATCCACAAGCTGCTCGGCAGCCTCACCCAGTCGGCGATCCTGCACCTCGGCCAGGGCGGGCTGATCGACGAGGACGTCGTCGACCGCTGCGTGACGCTGACCGAGTCGACCAGCCCGAGCGCGCTCCTCACCGCCTCGCTGGACGCCGCGCGCCGCTTTGCGGCGGTCCACGGGGCGAGGCTGCTCGCCGAGACCCTGGCGGCGAGCCGAACGGGCCCGAGCGGACGTCCAGCGAATACCCGGACTCGATGTCCTCGACCAACGCCTGGTCGGTCGCCCGGGGGTGTACGGCTGGGACCCGCTGCGCCTGGCGGTCGACGTCCGGGGCACGGGGAGCACCGGCACCCGCCTCGCCTCGCTGATGCGCGAGCTCGACGACATCAACCTGGAGCTCGTGTCGGAGAACGTGATCGTGGCGACGTTTGGGATCGGTGAGGCAACGGAGGCCAGCGCTTCGCGCTTCGTGAACGCCCTCGGCAGAGCGGTGCAGACGCTGGGCGCCGAGGAGCAGCTTCCGAAGCGGCCGTTTACGCCGCCGCCGCCCTGGGGAAGCCTGGAGGTTCCCCCGCGTGAGGCCTTCTTCGGGCCGCAGGAGGTGGTGCCGTTCGATGAGGCCGTGGGGTGCGTCGCCGCGGAGTCGCTGGCCGCCTACCCTCCCGGAATCCCGAACGTGCTGCCCGGCGAGCGGTTGACCCAGGAGACGGTCGACTACATCCAGCAGGTGGTCGAGCACGGCGGCTGGGTGAGGGGAGCGGTCGACCGAAGCCTGCGCACCATCCGGGTGGTCCGCGAGTGAGCGACAGCCCGACGGCGGGCCCGGATCCAGGTGATTCTTGGGGCGTCGACTCCGAGCACGGACGGCTGCTGGATGCGCTCGTCTGCCCCCCAGACAACTTCCGCTGGCTACCGACCAGCGCCATCTCACGCGCCACCCTGGAGAGCGGGCAGCGCTTCGACGGCGACCTGGCGCGCCGCCAGCATGCCGCGATGGTCGCCGCCTACGAGGAGGCTGGGGTGAGGGTCCACTTCCTGGAGCCCGACCCGGCGCTGCCGTACCAGGTCTTCGCTCGGGACTCGAGCGCCATGACCCCGGACGGGGCGGTGATCACCCAGCTGCACCAGTGGTGGCGCCGGGGCGAGTACGCACCCGCGATCCGCTTCTACGAACAGCGCAAGATCCCGATCCGCGGCATGGTCACCGCCGGCGCGCTGGAGGGCGGCGACGTGATGATCCTCGAGCCCGGTTGCGCGGTGATCGGCGCCGGTGAGGCCCGCACGCAGGAGCCGGCGGCCCGTCAGCTCGCCGGCTGGCTGGCCGCGGACGGCTGGGAGGTTCGGGTGGAGCCGATTCCCGAGCGCTTCGTCCACCTCGACGTGCTGCTCGCCGTGCTCGGGGTGCGGCTGGTCGCGGCCTGCACCGACGTGCTGGCGGCCGGCTTCGTGACCTGGCTTCGTGACCGCGGCTTCGAGCTGATCGACGTGCCGGCGGACGACGCCTTCCAGCTCGGCGCCAACGCGATCTCGCTCGGCGACGAGCGGGTGCTGTCGGTCGCGGGAGCCGGCTCGCTGAATGCGGCGATGCGAGCCCACGGGCTGGCCGTTGAGGAGCTCGACCTGTCGATGTTCACCCTGGGAGGAGGCGGCGCCCATTGCCTGGTGCAGGCGCTTCGCCGCCAGCGCCTGGGCGGATGAGCAGCGGACCGGCGATCGACCCCGGCCGGGTGATCGCCGACCTGCGCGAGCTCGACCGCCGCACCGGGGGGCCCGACGGGGCCCAGCGACTGTGCTGGGGCGAAGGGTGGCGCCAGGCGCGATCGCTGCTCAGCGAGCTGCTCGGCGAGATCGGCATCACGGCCGAGCTCGACCCGGCCGGGAACCTCTGGGCCTCTTTGGAGGGGCAGCGCGAGCCCGCGCTGGCGCTCGGCTCGCACCTCGACTCGGTGCCCGAAGGCGGCTGGCTCGACGGAGCGCTCGGGGTGATGGCGGCGCTCGGGGTGCTCAGGGCGTGGTCCGCGGCGGGCGCCCGCCCGCCGCGGACCCTGACGCTGGTCGATTGGGCGGACGAGGAGGGCGCACGCTTCGGCCGCAGCCTGTTCGGCAGCTCGGCGTTCTCGGGAACCCTGGATCCCGGCGCCGTACGCGAGCTGAGCGACCCCGCCGGCGGGCTGCTCACCGAAGTGCTGGCCGAGAACGGTGTCGACCTGGACCGCGCGCCTGAGGCGGGCGGTCGCCGGAGTCGCCTGGCCGCCTACCTCGAGCTCCACATCGAGCAGGGGCCGGTGCTCGAGGCCGAGGGCTTGCGGGCGGCCACGGTCACCGGATGCGCCGGGGTCGAGCGCCACCGGGTGCGGTTCGGGGGCCAGGCGTCGCACGCCGGGACGACGCCCATGGACCGCCGTCGAGACGCCGGCCTCGCGGCGGCCCAGCTGGCGCTGCGGGTCGAGCAGATCGGAAGCAGCCACGCCGGGGTCGCCACCACCGGCGCGCTGACGTTGAGACCTGGGATCCCGACCGCGGTGGCGGGTGAGGCCGAGCTGGTCATCGACCTGCGCCACCCCCATGCGGACGAGCTGGCGGCGATGCTGGCGGATGCCCGCGCGGCGGCCGAGGCCGTGGCCGCCGAGCGCGGTTGCGAGGTCGGCTGGGAGCCCGTGTGGAGGATCGAGCCGATCGCGTTCGACCCAAGCCTGGTCGCCGCTGCGCGCCAGGCCTGCCGCGATGCCGCGGGCTCGGACCGCGAGCTCAGCAGCGGCGCCCTCCACGACGCTGCGGAAGTCGCCCGAATCCTGCCCGCGGCGATGGTCTTCTGCCCATCCGCGGGCGGGATCAGCCACGCCAAGCAGGAGGACACCCCCGAGCCCGACCTGACGGCCGCGATCGAGGCCTTCGGGCTGCTGGCGAACCGAGTCGCGTCCTCCTGAGATCGAGTGTCGACTTCTTCGGCCTCAGCCCGAGGAACTCGACAGTCGGCGATCGTCGTCACGACGGCGGCGCGGCGAACGGCATGACGCGAAACCGCTGTTCGGCGATCCGGTCCACCTGGGTGCCGAGTGGCTCGCATGCCCCGGCCAGCCGCCGCGCGATCCATTCGGCGTCGTCGCCGACGGCCAGCCGGGTGCGGCAGAAGTCGAGGGTCAGGCCGACCAGCTCCAGCTCCGCCTCCGCATCGCCGGGCCTCCAGAGGGCGATCAGGCCGAGGTCGTTTCGCAGCCGCCGGTCGACCGCGTAGTCATCGAGCGCGTCACCGAGGTCGAACAGCAGCCGGCCCCTGCCCGCTCCAGCCGACGCCGTGGAAGACATGCGCCGAGTGGCCCGCGACCAGGTCGGCGCCCGCGTCATGCATCTGCTCGGCGGCCCGTCGCTGCCACACCGCCGGCTCGGTGGTCATGTTGGGGCCCCAGTGGGGGAAGGCGATCACGCGGTCGCACTCGCGGTCCAGTCGCGCCAGCTCGCCGGCCAGCCAGTCGGGGACGCCCCGGCGCAGGTTGGCGTAGGCGATCCCCGGAGAGTCTCGGCCGGCGGCGAACTCGCGCGGGTGGTCGGAGGCAGCCACTAGCCCCAGGCGACCGTCCCCGGCTTCCACCACTGCGCCCCGCCGCGCCTCGGATTCGCTGCGGCCCGACCCGGCCACGGCGATCCCCGCCTCATCCAGCAGCTCCAGCGTCTCGATCAGCGCCTCGACCTCGTAGTCGAGCGCGTGATTGTTGGCCAGGCCGACCACCCGAACGCCGATCGCCGCCAGCGAACTGACGGCTTGCGGCGGGGCCCGGAAGAAGAACGGCTTGCGCCGCACGCGCGCGGTCGGCTCCCCACCCGCCGAGACGCAGCACTCCAGGTTGCAGACCACGAGATCGCAGGAGCGGCACAACTCGCGCACCTCGGGCGCCCAGACCTCCTCCGGGGGCACCTCGGCGAGCCGATCGCCCACGGCGCGCCCCAGCATCACGTCGCCGAGCAGGGCGATCGTCGTCGTCACGGCGCGCTCCGGCCCTAGCCCGGAGGCCTACCCACCGTGCACCGCGTCGCCCCCATACTCCTCGAGCGTGTTCCCGATCGGCGGAATCGGGTTGTCGCGGATGATCCGCGCCATGTGCAGCAGGTTGTGCGCGCACCAGGAGCTGGTGCGCTGGGTGTAGGGGTGGTCGGGCCCGCCCGCATCGAGATACGAGGGGCCCGGCCCGGCCTCGCCCACCCAGTAGGTGTCGGCGTTGGGCGGCACCACGCAGCCCAGGTGGGTCAGGTTGAAGAGCGTCGACTCGGCGCAGGCGTGGGCGCCGTCCTCGTTTCCGGTCACCACCACTCCGGCAACCTTGTTGTAGAGCGGGTACTGCCCGACCTCGTTGCGCTCGTCATAGGTGCCGTCCAGACGCTCGATCACCTGCTGGGCGACCGAGGAGCGATGGCCGAACCAGATCGACATTCCGACCAGGAGGATGTCGGCCGCCTTGATCCTGTCGAGGATCTGCGGCCACTCGTCGCCGTCGCCCTCGTCGGAGGTGACCCCGAAGGCGATCGCGTAGTCGACCGGGCGCAGGATCTCCGTCTCCACCCCGTGCTCGGAGAGCAGACTGAATACGCGGCTCATCAGGGCGTCCGTGTGCGAGGTCTCGGGCGACTTCTTCAGGGTGCAGTTGATCCCAAGCGCCTTCAGGCCGGCGCCGGCGTCCGCGTCTAGCTCGGCCACGCTTCCTCTCCTTCGTCTCGCTTGCTTCGGGCCTGGTTGCGACCGTCGGTCTTGCTCGCAACATATCCGCAGTCGTCCGGGCGGGCGGATCGTTTCGCGGTCCGGTCAATAGCCTTCGAGCGGTGAGCGCGTTCGAGAAGGTCGCCGGGCTGCCGATCGAGGTCAGCTCGTACGAGCTCGAGGGCCACGACCTCGAGTACTCGCCTCAGTTCACGCGCGGGTCGACGGTGATCAGGCTGCGGGGCCTGGGGCAGGAGGGAATCGGCGAGGACGTGGTCTACGACGTCCTCGACCACATCGCCCACCGCGACGCGGGGCCGGTCCACGATCTCAGCGCTCCAGGGACCCTCGGCGAGCTCTGCGAGCTGCTCGGCGAGCTCGACCTGTTCGCGGCCGCGCCCCCGGAGCGCGAGGCGTCGCGACACTACCGCCGTTGGGCGTATGAGAGCGCCGCCCTGGACCTCGCCTTGCGTCAGAACGAGATCTCGCTGCACGACGCCCTCGGGCGCGACCCGAGGCCCGTCACCTTCGTCTGCTCCACCCGTCTCTCCACCTTCGACGAGGGCTCTCGCTCCACCACAGCGCCGGTTCGCCAGCGGCTCGACAAGTACCCCACGCTGCGCTTCAAGCTCGACCCCGAGAACGACTGGGATGCCGGGCTGATCGCGGAGCTGGCGGAGATCGCTGGGGTGGACATCCTCGACCTCAAGGGGCTGTACCGCGGGACCCCGGTCGACGTCGAGACCGACCCGGAGCTCTACCGCGCCGTCGCCGAGGCGTTCCCCGAGGCGTATCTGGAGGACCCCGATCTCAACGACCAGACGCGGCCGGTGCTCGAGCCTCATGCCGAGCGGATCACCTGGGACGCGCCGCTGCATTCGGTCGCCGACATCGAGGCGCTCGAGCGCCAGCCACGGGCGATCAACTCGAAGCCGTCGCGGTTCGGCTCCCTCCGCGAGCTGTTCGGCGTCTACGAGCACTGCGAGCGCCACGGAATCGCGATCTACGGCGGTGGTCAAGGCGAGGTTGGGCCGGGGCGGGGGCAGATCCAGTACCTGGCCTCGCTCTTCCACCCCGACACCCCCAACGACATCGCACCCTCCGGCTACAACGACCCGGCCGTCCCCGACGGCCTTCCCTCGAGCCCGCTGGAGCCGTCCCCGTCGGCCACCGGTTTTCGCTGGGGCGAGTGGGTGGATCGCTAGGCGAGCGCCCCTGTGGGCGGCGGCGCGGATAGCCTGGGGCGAGAACGAGACCAGGAGGCCCGATGCCAAAGAAGCCCTTCGCCGACGCCCTCAACGAGCAGATCGCCAACGAGTTCGCCGCCCACCAGCAGTACATAGGCGCCGCGGTCTACTACGAGTCCGAGACCCTGCCGCGCCTTGCCGCCTTCTTCTACCGCCAGGCGGTCGAGGAGCGCAACCACGCGATGATGATGGTCCAGCACCTGCTCGACGCCAACCAGGAGGTGCGGATCCCCGACATCGAGGCGAAGCTGACCCGCTTCGACGACGTGGTCGCGCCGGTGAAGATGGCGCTCGACCAAGAGCAGCGGGTCACCGACGAGATCAACGCGCTGTTCAAGCTCGCCCGCGACAACGGCGACTACCAGGCCGAACAGTTCATGCAGTGGTTCGTCAAAGAGCAGGTCGAGGAGGTCTCGACGATGACCGACCTGCTGACCGTGGTCGAGCGCTCCGCCGACAACGCGCTCCTGGTGGAGGAGTACCTGGCGCGGGAGAAGCTCGGCGAGGAGCAGGCCGACCCCACGGCACCCCCGGCCGCCGGCGGCGCGCTGTAGACCCGCTGCGACGGCGCTTCCCAGCGATTAATCGGCGACGCTCGACCGGTCTAGACCTCTAAACGAGACCATCGATAACGTGGTCCGCAGCTCGCTCGAAGTCGCCTGAAGAGGAGGCCCACTTGAGAGTTCTCGCGTCGATCGTCACCGGACGCCGCACCAAGTGGCTGATCCTGCTCGCCTGGGTGATCGCGTTCGCGGCGCTGATGCCGCTCGGCAGCAAGCTCTCGGACGAAACGGTGGACGACACCGCCTCCTACCTGCCCCAGAGCGCCGAATCGACCGAGGTCGTGAAGATCCTCGACGACGACTTCTCCTCCGGCGAGACGACTGTCGGCCTGATCGTCTATCAGCGCGAGGGAGGCGGACGGCTCAGCGCCGCCGACCAGCGGCTGATTGCCGAACAGGCATCCGAGATCCAGGCTGCGGGCAAGAAGGTCCCGCTGACCCGGCCCCCCTCCGTCCCGTTCACCCCCGGCGCTCCCTCCGACCTCGTCTCGGCCAACGGGGACGTCGCCTACACGGTGCTCACCGTGCCGACCAACTTCGACAAGGCCGCCGACTGGGGCAAGGAGGTCCGCGACATCACAGGGGAGCAGGCGGGCGGCATGCGGATCTTCCTCACCGGCGACATGGGCTTCTCCACCGACGCCCAGGAGATCTTCGGCGACCTCGACGCCAAGCTGCTGGGGGCGACCGTGCTGCTGGTCCTGGTCCTGCTCGGATTGATCTATCGCGCCGTGCTGGTGGCTCTGACCCCTCTGGTCGTCGTCTTCTTCTCCTACACGGTCGCGACCGCCTTCGTCTACCTCTACGCCAAGTCGGGCGCCGACGTCTCCTCGAACGGGACCACGATCCTGGTCGTGCTGATGTTCGGGGTCGGCACCGACTACAGCCTCTTACTCGTCTCCCGCTATCGCGAGGAGCTGCGCCATATCGAGGACAAGCACGAGGCGATGGGCCGCGCGTTACGGCGCACAGGCCCGACGATCCTCGCCAGCGGCCTCACCGTTGCCCTGGCGATGCTCGTGCTCGTCCTTGCCGACACCGGCCTCACGAAGTCGCTTGGCCCGGTGGCCGCGATCGGGGTCGTCTGCGCGCTGGTCGCCGGCCTCACCCTGCTCCCGGCGCTGCTGACGATCTTCGGTCGGACCGGCTTCTGGCCGCGGCGTGCGATGGTCGAGTACGACCCCGAGCACGTCTACACGGCGCGGCAGGGAGTCTGGCGGCGCTTTGGCGACAAGGTCCTGGAGCGACCGGTCCCGGCCCTGGTCGTGACGGTGGTGGCGTTTGCGGCCGGCGCCCTCGGCCTGTCCGCCTACAAGGTCGACTACAGCACCACCAATTTCTTCAAGAAGTCCGTCGACAGCGTCACGGGCTTCGAAGTGCTGCGCAAGTCGTTCCCCGCCGGCACCCTCGCGCCGACCACGGCGCTGGTCGAGGGCACGCCGGGGCCGGTGACCGACGCCGACGTCGCCCTGGCGGTGCGGAGGATCGACGGCGTGAATGGTGTGGCGCGCGCGACGCCGACGGGGTTGCGGTCGGAGGACGGTCGCTACGCCTCCATCAACGTGATCCTCGACGGCGATCCGTACGTGCAGTCCACCTTCGACGCCGTGCCGCGGATCCGTGACGCAATCGCCGACCTCGGTCCGGGAGCGCGGGGCCTGGTTGGCGGCGGAAGCGCGATCCAGTACGACCTCGACCAGGCGATCAGCAGCGATCTGCGGTTGATCGTGCCGATCGCGCTGGCGGTGATCGCGGTCATCCTCGCGATTCTGCTCTGGTCGCTGGTCGCGCCGCTGGTCCTGATCGCGAGCGTGATCCTCTCCTTCCTCTGCACGCTCGGCCTCTCGATGCTGTTCATCCGCTACGTGGTGGGGGACCCGGGCATCGACGCCTCGCTGCCCACCTTCGCATTCATCTTCCTCGTCGCGCTGGGGATCGATTACACGATCTTCCTCATGGCCCGCGTACGCGAGGAGGCGCGCCAGCACGGCACGCGCGAGGGCATGCTGCGCGCCCTCTCCGCCACCGGACCCGTGATCACGAGCGCCGGCATCATCCTCGCCGGCACCTTCTCGGTTCTGATGACGCTGCCGGTCACCTACACCTTCGACCTCGGCTTCATGGTCGCCCTCGGGATCCTGCTGGACACGTTCATCGTGCGCACGATCATGGTGCCGGCGGCGGTGGAGCTGCTCGGCGACAAGATCTGGTGGCCGTCGACCGCGGATCGCGGCGGCGCCCTGCGCGAGAGGTCGCGCGCCGAGGTGCAGGCGGAAGCCGCATCGCCTGGCTCCTGAGCTGCGACCGCCCGCGTGGCACTCGGCGAAGCGATCGGGTCGTGCGTCAGTCCGCGAAGTACTTTGCTGCGAGCTGGTCGACGGTGCCCTTGGTGCGCATCGTGGTCGCGCCGACCAAAGCGTCGATCGCCTTCAGGTCTAGCCCTGAATCTCGAGTCCCTCCGCTGGGAAGCCAGTAGAGCTCGCGTTCGCCGAACTCGAGCTCGTCCTCATCCGTCGCCAGGCTCAGCACCTCGCGCCGGGTCTTTGCGGCGGGTTTCGCGGAGAGCAGCATCACCTGCAGCTTTCCTCTCGACGCCTCCAGTCGGGTGCGTGGAGAACGGCTGGTGATCGGCCAGGGCTCGCATCTCTTCGGCCGAGCGCAGGAAGATCGCCACCTCGTAGCCGAGAGACGAGGCGAGCCCCTTCTCGATCCTGCGTGGTCAGCTTCGCGGCCGCTTCGCGGCGCGCCGCGAAGACGACGTTGCCGCTGGTGCGGAACGTTTCGACGTCGTCGAATCCCAGCTCCCGGAACCGCGAGCGAAGCTGCTCTCCGCTGACCCGACGACGGCGCCCGAGGTTGACCCCCCGAAGGAAGGCGGCGTAGCGGTCCGAAGCCAAGTGAAGCCGCCTTCGTCGAGCCGGCCGCCTAGCCTGCCCCGGTGGCGGCGTCCGCCTGTGCGGCGAGGTCGCGGTTCTCGGGCACGAACTTGCTGGCCGTGAACGTGGCGCCCTGCGGATCGGAGATGACAGTCATCCTCACCCATGGAGCATCGAACGGCGGCATCACGACCTTGCCGCCCAGCTTCCCGGCCCGCTCCGCCGTCGCGTCGGCATCGTCGACCGCGAACGTCACGCCCCAATGCGGGGGGACATCTGGTTGGTCGTCGCCGATCGGATTGAGCGACGCGACCACGTCCTCGAAGCCCGCAGGCGCCCCCATCTCGGCCATGTTCTCGCGGAGTCCCGGATTGCTGCGCTCGAGGTAATCGCCGTAGCCCGGCCGGGTCCACATCTCAACGCCGCCTGGCAGCTCGAGCGTCTCCCAGCCGAAGACCGAGCCGTAGAACGACTTCGCGCCTTCGACGTCGCGGGTATTGAGGCCGTTGAAGTTCAACGAGCCGTCCTCGTTCACGATCCGGGCGCCCTTGTGCTCCTTCGCCTGCCAGACGCAGAACGCCGCGCCCGCGGGATCCGCGAACACGGCCATCCGCCCAGCGTCGAGGACGTCGAACGGCTCCGTGAGGACGGTGCCGCCGGCGTCGCGGACCTTGGACGCGGTCTCGTCGGCGCTCTCGACCCAGATGTAGGTGTTCCACGTCGCCATCGGTGGGGCACGCCTCCGGCTGGGATCCCACGGCTGCGACATCGCCGCCGCGGATCCGGGCAATGAAGTACTTGCCGGGGGACCCCGGTGGCATCACGTCCTCGAACTCCCAACCGAACAGGCCGCTGTAGAAGTCGACGGCGGCCTCGGGGTCCGGCTGGCTCGTATCGACCCAGCACGGGACCCCCGGGATGTATCCATCTCGCTCCGGCATCAGTGCTCCTTTCTCACTGCTGACAACGCGCGCACCATTGCAGGTCGACACGGAGCGCGTACTGAATTCGGAGCAGAGAGTCGAGTAGCGGATTGAGACCCCGGGCAACTGATGTCTCGAACTCGCGAGGCGAACATCCGCCCCGGCGGTTAGGCTCGCACGCGCTCAGGCAGCGAAAGGAGGGATTTTGAAGCTCGTGATCGGCATCGTCCGACCGGAGAAGGCGAACGACGTTTTGGAGGCCCTGTATCGCGCCGAGGTGCGCGGGGTTTCGATGAGCCGCGTGCAGGGGCACGGGGGCGAGCTGGACCGGGTCGAGACCTACCGCGGCACGACCGTCCAGATGGGCCTCGCCGAGAAGGTCCGCTTCGAGATCGCCGTCTCCGATCCCTTCGTCGAGCCGACGATCGAGGCGCTTTGCGCCGGCGCCCGCACCGGCGAGGTCGGCGACGGCAAGATCTTCGTCGTGCCGCTGGAGCGGGCGGTGCGGATCCGCACCGGCGAGACCGACCACGGCGCCGTGACTCCGGTCGGGGACTGATCGCGATGCCGAGCCTGATCGCACAAGCAGCCCGGATCGATACCGGCGACACCGCCTGGATGCTGATCGCAACGGCGCTGGTCCTGATGATGACCCCGGCGCTGGGCCTCTTCTACGCCGGCCTCGTTCGCTCGAAGAACCCGCTCAACACGTTCATGATGTGCGTGGCGGCGATCGCCGTTGCCACCGTCACCTGGTCCGTGATCGGCTACTCGTTCGCCTTCGACGAGGGCAACGACATCATCGGCGGCTTCGACCACGCCTTCCTCAGCGACGTCACGCTCGAACCCCGCGAGGGATCGACGATCCCGCACCTGCTCTTCTTCGCCTTCCAGGCGACCTTCTGCATCATCACCACGGCGCTGATCTCCGGTGCGGTCGTCGAGCGGATGCGCTTCAGCGCCTTCCTTGTCTTCTCGGCGCTGTGGTCGGTCCTCGTCTACTCGGTGCTGGCCCATTGGGCGTTTGGTCCCGGCTGGCTGCTCGAGGGGGGCACCCTCGACTTCGCCGGCGGCGTCCCGGTCGAGATGGGCTCCGGGTTCTCGGCCCTGGCCGCGGCGCTGGTCGTCGGCGCCCGCAAGGACTATGGGCGGCAGGCGCTGCTGCCCCACAACACCGTCTACGTCCTCGTCGGCGCCGGGCTGCTGTGGTTCGGCTGGTTCGGGTTCAACGGCGGCAGCGGCTTCAGCACCGGCGCCAACTCGGTGCTGGCCTTCACGAACACCCTCCTCACCCCAGCCGCCGCGCTGTTGGTGTGGTTCGGGCTCGACGCGTTTCGCGGCCGCAGGGTGACGGCGGTCGGAGCCGCGACGGCGATCATCGTCGGCTGCGTCTTGATCACCCCGGCAGGCGGCTTCATCAGCCCCGGCTATGCGCTGCTACTCGGCGCCCTCGGCGCCCTGCCTTGCTATGCCGTGGTCGCATGGCGGCCGCGGACCCAGGTCGACGAGACGCTCGATGTGCTCGCCGTGCACGGGATCGCCGGTTTCATTGGCATCCTCTTCATCGGCTTCGTCGCCCAGGTCGGGTGGAACGGGGTGTCCGACGGCCTCTTCTACGGCAACGCGACGCAGCTCGGCGACCAGGCGCTCGCGGCGCTGGCGGCGCCTGCCTATGCGTTCGGCGCCACCTACGTGCTACTGCGGCTGATCGGAGCGCTGATGCCGCTGCGCAGCAGCGAGCGCGAGGAGGCCCTGGGGATGGACGTCGTGTACCACGGCGAGGAGGCGTATGCCTCAGGCGAGGGCGCGATCCTGATCACGCCGGAAGCCGGCATCGAGGAGGACGTCCCGGTCGCCCAGCCCTGATCGGGTGGGGGTGGGCATCCCCCGCGGGATGCGGCGTCCTGAACGGGAGCGACGGGACTCGAACCCGCGGCCTCCGGCGTGACAGGCCGGCGCTCTAACCAGCTGAGCTACGCCCCCGGCGAACTCCGATTCTACGGAGCGCTCGACGAGGCTGGCCGCCGGAATATCCTGGCGCGATGCGGGTCGTCACGTATCGCTCGGATCGGGGGGCGCGAGCGGGACTGCTGCGCGGCGACTCGGTGATCGATGTCTGGGACGCGCTCGGCGGCGAGGGCTCGAGCGTCCGCGACCTCCTTGTCTCGGGCCGACTCGCTGAGGTAGCCGAGAGCTCAGACGGCGAGCCGATCCCGCTCGATCAGGTCGAGCTCGAGCCGCCCGTCCCCGATCCCGAGAAGATCGTCTGCATCGGGCTCAACTACAGCGCCCACGCCGCCGAGGCGGGGATCGAGCCGCCGCAGGCGCCCACCTTCTTCGCCAAGTTCCGGAACGCGCTCGCCGGTCCGGGCGCCACCGTGGCTCTGCCCGCCGCCAGCTCCAAGGTCGACTTCGAGGCCGAGGTCGCGTTCGTCGTCGGGCGCCGCTGCAGCCAGGTCAGTGAATCCGAGGCCGCGGACTTCATCGCCGGCTACACGCTCCTCAACGACCTTTCCGCCCGCGACCTCCAATTCGCGACTCCGCAGTGGATGCCGGGCAAGGTGTTCGACGGCTCGGCGCCATGCGGCCCGGCGCTGGTGACGCCCGACGAGGCGGGGCCCGCCGACCAAATCTCCTTCTCGCTGACCCTGAACGCGGTGGAGATGCAGACGGCCTCCACCGACGACCTGATCTTCTCGGTGCCGGCGCTCCTCGCCCACCTGTCCGAGCTGATGACGCTCGAGCCCGGCGACCTCGTCTCCACCGGAACGCCGGCCGGGGTCGGCAGCACCCGGAAGCCCCGGGTCTGGCTCAAGCCCGGCGACGAGATCGCGATCAGCTCACCGACCCTGGGGCTGCTCGAGACCCGGATAAGCTGAGCCCGCCCCGCTGCGCGACGAACAGCGCGGCGAGCACCAGCGGCAGGAACCAGACGACGTAGAAGTAGAACCAGTGGGTTGCCCCGACCTGCACGGCGATCACCACCGCGGCCGCCAGCGCGGCGACCTGGGCGGGAGTCTTGCGCGCCGGCCACAGCGCCACCACGAGGGCGAGCAGCACCGCTGCGGCCCGCACGATCGGCCGCAGGAAGTCGAGCGACGGCGCCAGGCCCCAGACGCTGAACGGCGAGCTGCGCGAGGCCTGGTAGCCGAGCGTTCGATCGTAGAGCTCGCGTAGCCCGCCGTCGGGGACGAAGGGCAGGGTGACGAGGGCGGTGACCGCAACGAACGCGATCGCGAAAACGATCGCGGAGCGCCACCGGCGCTCGCCGGTGCCGGTCGCGAACAGCGGCGCCAGGGCCGCCGGCCCGAACTTCGCCGCCGAGCTGAGCGCCAGCATGGCACCTCGGGCGGGAGGCGAGGTCAGCGCCAGCATCGCTCCGACCAGCAGTGCCGCGATCAGCGAGTCGTTGGCGTTCGCGTTCATGGTGTAGAGCGTGAACGGGTAGGCGAGCCAGCCGAAGGCGAGCGCGACGCCCAGTGTCCGTCCCGGCTCGCCCGGGCGCAGTCGGCGGCCGAGGGCAAGGAGGCCCAGCGCCGTGAGCAGGTCGAAGGCGATCGCCGCCGCGTGTGCGGCCGGCACATCTCCCCAGTGCCCATGCCACGGGAAGACGGCCTCGAAGGGCACGTAGGCGAGGTAGTTGAACGGCCCGTAGACGTCGCCGCGGATCCCCACCCCCGGAGCGAAATCGCCGTTGTAGAGCGCTTCCCCGTGGGTGATGTGATCGGCGCCAACCACCCCCGCGACGCCGATGTCGATCACGTGCGAGTCGGCGATGTTGAGGGCGATCCGGCCGCAGACGAGCAGTACGGCCGCGATCGCCAGCCACCTCACGCGGAGCACCGGGATCAGGGGGCTCGCACGCTCGCGGGGGCGGACCCCGGCCCACAGCATCCGCCCGAAGACGTAGCCCAGCACCGGGTAGGTGAGCGGCACCGATGCCGTGATCTGGCCTCGATTGAAGAACAGCAGCGAGACACCGAGTCCCAGCAGCACCAGCAGGTCGAGATGCAGAAGCCGGAAGGGCCGCCGGGGGTCGATGAACGGGGCGATGAACAGCAGGCAGAGCGGCAGCCAGACGTAGGGAGCGTTGACCTTCTGGGCGATCGCCCCCGAATAGCCCCGGGCGAGCGGGGCGTGGAGCTGCTGGTCGTGCCACGCGCCCAGGACCTCGCGGGTCTGGCCGTCGACAACCGCCACGGCCACCTCGGTGCGGCTGCGGCCGGACCCGGTGAAGTAGCTCACCTGCCAGTCCTCGCCCCGCTGGAAGGCGACCGGCCGCATCCCGGGGCTTTCGGCCCGTTCGTCGCGCACCGCCTCGGCGCCGTCGGCGACCCGGATCGCCTGGCGGGCGCCAAGCTGGAAGCCGGCGGGCGGGCGCCGCTGAGATTCAGGCCGAACGAGCGGCGGCGGCAGCTCCCCTCCGAAGGGCGGTTCGTCGGCGAAGTTCTCGTTCGCCGCCGCCGGCGCCGGAGCCAGCAAGGCGACCGCCAGCGCGGCGAGCGTGGCGATCAGCAAGTCAGGTGAAGGGCCGCTGCGACTGCCGCCGGATCTCTGGTCTCGAGCTCCTCGAAGCGGGCGACGGCCTCCTGGGTCGGCAGCGTCTCGACCTTCACCCCTCGCTTTGCGAGCGCCTCGATCACCGAGGGCTCGGGCTGGAGCCGGCCCGAGTACCCGCAGCCGACGATCAATCGCTCCGGGAGCTCCTCGAGCACGTCATCGAGATCCTGGATCACGAGCGAGTGCCCGTCCCGCCGCCACCAGTTGCGGAGCACCCGGTTGGGGAGCACGATTACGTCGCGATTCAACTCGACGCCGTCGACGACGACGCGCCCCGGACTGTAGCTCTCAATTCGCGCCACGATCGGCCTTCGGCTCGATCGTAGCCGGTGACGGCTCGCCATCCTCGGACGGCCCGGGGGCGGGCGAGGGACCACCGAGCAGGCCGACTCGAAACAGCAGGGCATCGGCCTCGGCGCTGGGGACCGCCTCGGAGAGCAGGTGCCCCTGGCCGAACTCGCAGCCCAGCTCCAGCAATCGCTCGCGCTGCTCGGGCCGCTCGATTCCTTCCGCGATCACCGTGAGGCCGAAGATCTCGGCCAGGTCGACGATCGCTCGCAGGAGGTCCGGCTCGTCGTCCGGGCGGCCAATCCCGTCGACGAAGGACTTCTCGATCTTGAGGTTGTCGAGCGGCAGCCGGCGCAGGTAACGGAGCGACGAGTAGCCGATGCCGAAGTCGTCGATAGCCAGGTCCACCCCCAGCTCCTTGAGCGCGTCCAGCTGCTGGATCGCCGTCTCGAAACTCTCCATCAGGGCCGTTTCGGTGATCTCGAGGGTGACCCCGGAAGCCTCCAACTGGGCAGCGGCTAGCGCCTCGGCAACCTCGTCCAGCAGGCCCGGCTCGCGAAGCTGGGCGCCGGAGACGTTGATGCCGATCTGCAGCCCGGGATGGCCTGGGTACTTGGCTCGCCACAGCGCTCCCTGGTGGCACGCGGTGCGCAGCACCCAGCGACCCAGCTCGCGGATCACTCCGCTCTCCTCGGCCAGCGGCACGAACTGCTCCGGCAAGACCATGCCTCGGGTGGGGTGCTGCCAGCGGACCAGCGCCTCGACCCCGGCCACGGCGCCGCTTCGGAGGCTGAAGATCGGCTGGTAGACGAGCAACAGCTCGTCGTGCTCGATCGCCCGCTTCAGATCGACCTCGAGGTCGAGGCGCTCGACGATCGCCGTGTGCATGCCCGGCTCGAAGATCGCGTAGCGGCCTTTGCCACGGCTCTTCGCCCGGTACATAGCCAGGTCGGCGTCGCGCAGCAGCGTCTCGGCCTCCTTGGTTCCGGCGGCGATCCCGATGCTGGCGCTGACGAAGAACTCGCGCTCGCGAAGCTCGAACGGCGGCCTGAGCGAGTCGAGCAGCCGCTGCGCGGCACGGGCGGCGTCTCCGGGCTCGCGAAGCTCCTCGAGCAGCACCGCGAACTCGTCGCCCCCGAGGCGGGCGATCGTGTCCGCCGGTCGCAAGCAGTCGGCGAGCCGCTCGGCGACCGAGACCAGCAGGCGATCGCCCGTGCGATGCCCAAGGCTGTCGTTGACGGTCTTGAAGCCATCGAGGTCGCAGAAAAGCACCGCGACCGGGGTGTCGGTCCGCTCGGCGCGGGCGACCGCGTGGCGCAACCGGTCGAGGAACAGCGATCGGTTTGGAAGCCCGGTGAGCGAGTCGTGAAGCGCCTCGTGGACGGCCTCCTCGACCGCTCGGGCATGGTTGAGGGCAAGGCTCGCGTGCTCGGCGAAGGACAGCAGGATCTGCTGATCGCGGGAGTCGTATTCGCGGCCCGGCTGTCGCGAGCCGACGCCGAGGGATCCCACCGCGGTGCCGCGCTCGTACACGGCCGCCGCCATCGCCGCCGTCAACCTGTCGACGGGGAAGTCGCGGGTCAGCCTGGGCGAGGCGACCCCGCTGACCGCGTCGGCGACGACGACGCCACGCTCCCGCATCGCGCGCCCCCCCAGCCCCGCGGAGAGAGCCTGATGGCGGCGCGCCGTGAGCAGCTCGCCGTCGGCGCCGATCGAGGCGACCAGCGTGGTGTGGGATGGATCGTCGGGGTCGGTCAAGCGAAGCACGCCGGCCTCGTCGCCAAGCAGCTCGCAGGCGCCCTCGACCACGTCCTCCAGCACCTCGTGAACGGGAACCCGGTCGACGATCCCTCGCTGCAGCTGAGCCAGTCGCTCCAGCAGCACCTGGCGCTCGCGAAGCGCCCCGAGCAGGCGGGCGTTCTCGCTCGCCTGGCGCTCGGAGCCCGAGCGCAGCGCGCGCTCGTTCTCCAGCAGCCTCAAGTTCCGCAGGCCGAGGGTCAGCACGCGGCCCATCCCCCGCAGCAGACCGACCTCGTCCTCCCGAAACGGCTCGTCGGCCCGGCGCGCAACCACCAGATGCAGGGGCCGGTCGGCCTCGAGCGGCACCGATACGGCTGGGCATTCTCCGACCCCCCCCACGGCGACCGTCCGCGTGCCCCCCTCAGCCACCGCGACCAGCGGCTCGATCGGAATCTGACCCTCGGGGAAGCCGACGGCGGCGATCACGGCGCCACCGCGCACCAGAGCCGCCACCTCGGCGTCGAGCACCTCCGCCACGTGCTCGATTCCCCTCCTGGTCGCCGTCCGCTCGTCGTTGAAGCACGAGATCAGCGACAGGAACTCGGCGAGTTGCTGGGTGGGCCAGCTTTCGATCATCGGAGGCGACGGATCGGGACCGGCCCGGTGCCTCCTCCCGGTAGCCATCCGAGCAGTGTACGCCCGGCGATGCGCCCCGGCTACCGGTAACCGACTACCAGGATGCCTTCTGCCGTACCGGTGTCTAGCGCTCGGACGGAGGAGGGATCTCGTTGCGCACCGCCGGCAGCGACGCGGAGCGTGGGCCGCTGGAGGCGGCGGAGCTCTTCGCGTGGCGCCGCGAGCGCTTGCTGGACCAATCGACCATGCGCGGCGCCACCCGCAGCAATGCGCGCCAGGTCGTGGCCCCGATCTGGCCGCTGTCGGCGAAGTTCTTGGAGCGCTGGAAGCGCTTCACCGCGCGCCGGGTCTGGCGACCGAAGTTGCCGGTCACCGGAACCGATTGGCCGGCGCCTCTCAGGTGCTCCTGCGCCCAGACGACGAGGTCCCCGCGACTGCCGTTGGACAGCACCGGGTAGGCCCTTCCCGACCGGTGGACGCCGGCGATGCCCTTGTCGATGTCGCGCCCCAGCGCCCGCCACTCACGCTTGTTTGTCTCCTGCCACGACCACCAGCTGACGCCGTCGAAGCCGTACGAGATCGCCATCCGCCGAAAGCGCCGGATCTGTCGGGGCGGCGGATTGTCATAGGTCTGGCCGAGCGGAAAGATCGCTCGCCGGTAAACGCGGTTGAACCGGAAGGTGTGCTCGTAGCCCGCGGCCACCGAGACCCCGATCGTGTGCCAGTAGAGCTGGGGCAGGTTGTAACGCGCTCCGCCGGGGCCGAGAAAGACCGAGTACGGGAATCCGGGGTGGTAGTCGACGTATGGAAAGCCGGTGAGCGCGGTGGGGAAGCGGCGACCGATCTTGCTGGCGGAGCTTGTCCACGTAGGTGTCGGCCGCGGCGTAGCGGCCCTCGTAATGCGACTCGGCGTCGATCACCAGGCAGTCGGCGCCCTTGCGGACCGCACCCGCGCCGCGTCGCGCCTCCGCGCCCGGGTGGACGCCGTAGACGAACTGCCAGGCGCAGACCCGCAGATTGCGGCGGTGAAGGTAGGAGACCAGGCCCGCGCGTGAACTGGCTCCACGAGCTGCTGCCGTCAGAGCTCTTTATGTAGACGGTCTCGATCCCGCGTCGGTGCGCCTTGTGCGCGATCCGGGCCAGGTCGCCGCCGCTTGAGCGGCTCACGTACCAGATCCACATCCCGTCGTCGCGGTACGGGCTCGCTTTCCCGCCGTGACGCGAGCCGTGCGAGCCGCCCGTCCCGCCATCCGCGGCGAAAGCGGCTGCCGCCAGCGGACACGGCGATGGCGATTCCGATCAGGATCGCGGCAGCCGCCGCGGCCATCGCGGCGGGCGCCGCCGGACGCGTCCGGGGCGCGCGCGCCGACGTGGAGAGCCTCCGCCGTCGGCCCGGGTTGGTGCGGGGAACCTGCATGTCTACTTGGCGACCGAAGCGATTACCTGGCCCTGGCCCGATTCGGCTCGGCCGGAAGTATCGCCTTATTCGACGCCTCTTGGGCCGCTATCGGCAGCCGGGAACGATCGCATAAGCGAGCGCTTGGATGTCTGGCGGCTAACCCCCGCCGAGCAGGTTGCCCAGGGCGCCCTTGGCGCCGCCCGAGCCTCCACCGGAGCCCGCCGCGACGCGTCCCTCGGAGGGTTGGATCAACAGCCAGCCGGAGCCGGAGAACGACACCTGAATCGGTCTCGCCGGAGCCACGCCCGATGAACGTCTTCAGCTTGACATCGGTCTTGACCGAGCTGGTTAGCCCGCTCGACCATGTGATCGCCGCCTGCGGGTCGGCATAGGTCTCCGTCCCGTCGACCTCGATCAGCACCGGCGGGCCGTCGGAAACAAGCGCCACCCACCCGCTGCCCGAGAGCTCCATGTTGTAGAGGCCGCCGGCCAGCGCTCCCGACGCCCCCTCGACCCGCTTGATGTCCCAGTCGATCCCATCGTCGAAGGCCAGCACGTTGGCGCCGTTCGCCGTGATCCGGTCGTCCTCGAGCTTCAGCAGCTGGATCTCCTGCGCCATGTCGGCCAGGAACACCTCGCCGGTGCCCGAGATCTTCATCAGGTCCGTTCCCTCGCTGGTCACCGCCTTCTTGATCATCCGCGAGACACCGCCCGAGCCCGCATGCTCGAACCGCACGTCACCCTGGTAGGCGACCATCGAGCCCAGCTTGGCGTCGATCGTCACGTCGGCCAGCTCAACCTTGAGCAACTTCGAGTTCTGGAGCCTGAACGGCTCCCCTCCCTCGGTCTCCTTGAATTGCGCCAGCGCCTGCTCGACCGACATCGCTTCCCCCTTGCTCGGTGGTTTCTCGGATGGGCGGTGCCGGGCTCGAACCAGCGACCTCCTGCTTGTAAGGCCTAGCGCCGCGTACGCCTATCCAAGCATTTCCCGCTTGATGAAGCGGTTCTCCCGCTAAGCGCACGGGCGGCGGCTCCCGCAGGGGCCCGCGACACAACACCTAAAGCGCGGACGGCCGATTCGGCGTCGGAGGGCGAAAGGCCTACCCGCCGAAGCGTGGGCTACGTCGGGTGAACGCCCTACTCCCGCAGCCCGGCGGCTTCGAGGGCTTCGGCGGGGTTCATGTACCCCTGCATGCGGACGACGCGCCCCTCCTGCAGATCGAAGATGGTCGCCGTATCGATCTCAAGCTCGACCCCGCTCTTGCTGCGCTGGTATTCGCGCTGGATAACAACTACCCGGTCGCCAGCATCGATGAACTCTTGGGCTCGATCCGGTGCTCATCCCAGACCTCGTCGAGTTCCGCATCGAAGGCCTGAAGGATCTGGCTGAGCCCACGCAGGACTTTGCCTTCCTCAAGGCCCCCGACGGTCCCATGGAGCTCGACGTTCGGATCGACCAGATCCGTCATCCCCCGCCAATCCCTGCGCTCTAGGAGTTCAGACAGTCGCCGCACGATCTCCACGTTCTCCTGCGACATCGCCCGCGCAGTATCCGCTAGAGACGGTCACGCTCTCGCAGTTGGCCGCGACCGTGGAGCGCGCGTTAGTCACCACTCGGTCGAATCCTTGTCCGCAGAAAATCCGGTTGCGGGCTCGGAGGTCGAAGATTCGGTCATCGTCCTTTCCTCCGGTGATCAGGTCCTCGCCCTCCCCGCCGCCGACGGCTCCGCCGACCTGATCGTCTCCCTTGCGCCCGCTGATGACGTCGTTCTGCTTTCCGCCGCTGAGCTTGTCGTCTCCTCGACTACCGATCACGAAGTCGCCGCCAGGCCCACCCGTGAGTCGGTCAGCGCCCCGTGCGCCGCGTACGTGGTCGCTTCCCTCCGCGCCGATGATTCTGTCGCGGCCCCTACCACCGTTGACCCGGTCGTCGCCCACGCTGGCGCGAATCAGGTCATTGCCGCGCTGACCGATCAGGCAGTCGCGGCCCTCCGCCCGAGAAGGTCGTCGCGACCGCGACCGCCGCGAAGCAGGTCTCGTCGAGACGTGCCGCTGATCCGGTCGTTGGCAGCGTCCCCTTGCAGAGCCTTCCCGTTCGGATGGCAGCCCCGTGGGTATTGATCCAGCGGGATTGGGGTTGTGGCCGCGTAGGCCGTCGCCGCTGCGAGGGCCGTCACAACCGCTGCTGCGCTGACCAGCCGTCTCGTCATCGCCCCCGGATTGTCCCGCCTGCCGCCTGCGGCGCAAATACCCCAAGGGGCAAGCCGACGACACCTGCGCTCTCGTTCTTGCGACATCGCCCGCGCAGAACCTCGCCAAAAAGGAGAGCCGGAGGGCATCCCAATGGGCACTGACATTGGGCACTGGCGGGCCTTTCAGGACCGGCTGGCATCAAGCGCCTTCGGGAAAGCGCTTGGCGCAATCGGCTCTAGCAAGCCTGATCCGGCCGATGGGCGGTGCCGGGCTCGAACCAGCGACCTCCTGCTTGTAAAGCAGGCGCTCTCCCAACTGAGCTAACCGCCCGGGAGGGTGTGATTATGCCCCGCGAGGCCCGCCCCCGGGCGCTACGGAGGAGTGGATGGACTGTCGGTCTCCACGCCCCACCGACCGTAGGCCGACACGGAATACGCCCTGGGCCGGGCGTGCAGGACGGGGTCGTCGGAGAGCTCGATGCCATCGACTATCCGAGTCGGGTCGAAGACCTCGATGTGGTCGCCCGACTCGGGGTCGTCCACGATCTCCGTGATCTCGAGCCGTCCGGCGACGACCAGCTCGCGGTCCTCCGGCCAGATTGCGGTGGGGTCGTCGAGAGGGTCACCCTCGGCGGGGATCTGGAACAGGAGCTCGAAACCGGCCGGGCCGTTGCGAAGCCGCTCCGCGAGCTCCTCGTGCAGGTAGTCGCGGCCGCGCTCGCGCGCTTCGTCGTCGGGGATATGCGCCTCGCCCGCCTCGGGCTGCAAGCGGTACCGCACCCACGTCCCCTCCCCGGCCGCGTTGACCAGCTTGAACGAGTGCGGCGAGCGGTAGATGAGCTGGACCCGGCTCGCGGGGGGCTCGACGCCGATGGTGGCCTGGATCGCGGGTTGAGACTCGGGGTGCGCGGCGAGGAAGGCGCCCAGCTTCTCCATGTCGGGCTGTCCGGTCTCGGGGTCGGGTCTGCGCAGGCGCAGCAGCTCCAAAAACTCGTCCGCGGTCCGGGTGACGAAGGCGGGGTTGGTGGTCCCAAGGATGTCGGTCTCGTCCCCACCGGCCGGACGGAGCTTCACCGCCATCCCGCGCGCCTCGCGACCCGCGTCGTGGGACTCGGGGTCGCCGCTGCCATTGGAGAAGCGGATCAGTGCGGGAACCGGCTCGCCCTGGAAATGCGCCGCGCGCGACAGCTTCGCGGCCTCGGGGGTCGCCGTGAAGCTGCCCTCGCACCAGGTGCCCTTGGCGTGGAGGGCGCGGCGGTGGGGGTGCGACCCGTAGATGGCGTTCGCCGCCCCGACCAGCTGCTCGTAGAGGTCACCATCCTCCGCCATCCCCGGCACCGTACCCGACCGGTCCCGCGGCCGGCCACCGGATAGCGTCCCTCGCATGGACCTCGGGATCTCGGGGAAGACGGCCCTGGTGATGGGGGCGAGCCGCGGGCTCGGGCGGGGGATCGCAGCGGCCCTGGCCGCGGAGGGCGCCAGGGTGGCGATGGCGAGCCGCTCGCGCGAGCAGCTCGAGCGGGCCGCCGCCGAGATCGGGGGCGAGACTGCCGCCTTCGAGGCGGACAGTTCCAACCTCGATCGCCTTGGGGAGCTGGCGGGTGAGGTCGAGGCGGCGCTTGGCCCGGTCGAGATCCTGGTCACCAACACCGGAGGACCGCCGCTGGGCGGGGCGCTCGACAACCCGATGGAGGAGTGGGAGGCCGCCTACCGCTCGCTGGTCCTCGCTCCCCGTGCTCTGATCGAGGCGGTGCTGCCGGGGATGCGCGAGCGCGGCTGGGGAAGGATCGTGAACGTCAGCTCGAGCTCGGTGCGGGAGCCGATCCCGCACCTGACGCTGTCGAACGCGCACCGCATGGCCACGGTGGGCTTCTTGAAGACCCTGGCCAGCGAGGTCGCACGGGATGGGGTCACCGTCAACACGGTCGCCACCGGCCGCTTCGCGACCGACCGGCTCGCCTCGAACTGGGGATCCTGGGAGGAGATGGAGCGCCGAGCCCATGAGGGTGTCCCGGCAGGCCGGCTCGGAACCCCTGAGGAATACGGCGACCTGGTCGCCTTCCTGTGCTCGGAGCGCGCGGCGTACCTGACGGGAACAGTGATTCCGCTCGACGGCGGGCTGCTTCGCTCGGTCTGAGGGGCGTGATCCGACTGGCTCCCGGGGAGCGGTCGAGGCGGGTCAGGCGCAACGCGGGCATCGCCCGCGGAGCACGACCTCGTGCTCTGACACCGCGAAGCCGACCCTGCCCTCCAGCCGGCCGATCGCCCGCTCGAGCCCCCGGTCCTCGAACGGCTCCACCCGGCCGCATTTCTCGCAGACGACATGGTGGTGGTGCTCGCCACTCGGCGCGACCCGCTCGTAGCTCGCCATCCCGCGACCCATGTCCAGACGGTGCACGAGCTTCAGCTCCTCCAGCTGCTCCAGGGTCCGATAGACGCTCGCGCGGCCGATCGCCTGGCCGGTGGCCCGCAGCCGATCGTCGATCTCGATCGCGGTCACCGCGCAATCCTGCCGCGCCAACAACTCGATCACCGCCAGCCGAGCCCCGCCCCTCTGGTACCCGGCATCGCCAAGTGCCGCCAGGGCGTGCTCCACCCAGGCGCTGTCGCGATTCGGTCTGCGGGGCTCGATCGTGCCCTCGACCATTACTGCGCTTCCTGGGTCGTGAGAGGCAGCCCGCTCCGCCGACCGAAGGCGGCCGCCAGGTAGGCGGCAACGAACGCGGCGGCGATCGAGGCGCCGGCGGCAGTCCCCGCGTAGTAGGAGAGGCAGAGCCCCGCAGCGCCGGCGACCACCGCGATCGCCACCGACAGGGCCATCATCGGCACCATTCGCGAGGTCAGCTGCCGGGCGGTGGCCGCCGGGCCGACGAGCACTGCCACCACCAGCAGGTTCCCCAACCCCTGGACGCCTACCAGGATGGCGGCGGCAAGCAGGCAGAGGACAGCGGCGTCAGCGACGGCCGGCGAGAGGCCCAGCGACCGCGCGAAGGCGCGATCGAAGCCGACGGCGAGCAGCCGCCCGTGGAGCAGCCACAGCACCGCGACGATGGCTGCGGCAAGGGCACCCGAGAGGAGGAGGTCTGAATCGGATGCGCCGAGCACGTCGCCAAACAGGAGGCCCTGGATTCCGGGCGGCGACGCCCTGGACAGGGCCATCAGCGCCCCGAGGCCGAACAGCGACGTGACCACCACCGCAACCGCCACGTTCCTTTCGACTCCCGGAATCCTGCTGGCGATGGCCACACCCAGCGCGGCGACGAGGACTCCCGCGCCGGCCCCGAGCACCAGCGGCAAGCTCAGCAGCGCGGCCCCCACCAGCCCCGGGAACAGCCCGTGGGCGAGCGACTCCGAAGCGTAGGAGAGCCCGTAGAAGATCACCCAGCAGCCCAGGGCGCCGCCGCAGACGCCCACCAAGGTCACCTCGATGAGGGCGCGCTGCATGATCGGCTCGGAGAACGGCCCGATCATGGCTGGTGATGGTGGGGCGGTAGGACGCCCAGGCCGCTGCTGCCCGGGATCTTCACGATCGCGCCTCCATAGGTCGCCTCGAGCACGGCCAGGTCCAGAACCTCGTCGGGGGGCCCAAAGGCGAGCTGGCGCCGATTGAGACAGAGGACACGGTCCCAGCGCCGCGCCTGCTCGAGGTCGTGGGTGGCGATCAGGACTCCACGCTCCTCCGCCGCAAGGTCCGCGATCAGACCCTCCAGCCGGTCGGAGCCTGCTGCGTCCAGCCCGGTGAACGGCTCGTCGAGAAGCAGTAGTCGGGCCTCCTGCACCAGGCCCCGGGCGATCAGCACGCGCTGCCGTTGACCGGCCGAGAGCTGGCCGAAGGTGGACCCGGCCAGCTCCTCCATCCCCACTCGCTTCAGGGCATGGAGCGCGGTGGCTCGCTGGATGCGGCCCGGCTGACGCCACCAGGGCAACCCGGCCAGCGAGCCCATCAGGGCGACGTCGAGCGCCGAGACGGGGTAGTCAAGGCGAGAACGCTCCGTCTGAGGCACGGTCGCGCAACGCGCGGTCACCCGCAGGGAGCCCGAGATCCGGTCGGCCTCTCCGCTGATCGACCGCAGCAGGGTGGTCTTCCCGCCTCCATTCGGCCCCAGCAGGGCGATGCGCTCGCCGGGATGGACCTGGAAGCTGACGCCCTCGATCGCGGCCGCGCCACCGTAGCCGGCGCTCAGCCCAGCCGCCTCGGCGAGAACGTCCGCCCCCGACCGGGCAGCGACGTCGCTGCCGTCAACGATGCCGGCTCACGGCCGCCGGGCTCATCCGGTCCCCGGATGCGGCAGCCGCGCTCGCCGCCGCTGAAGCCCCGGACATCGCGTCGGCGTTCGCCGCCTCCATCTGAAGATAGGTCGCTCCGCTCGAATCCTCCGGGCCGAGGGTGTCTCCATACAGCGTGTAATCGGAGGAGGCGCCGCTCTGGCGGGCGATCGTATCGGCGAGCTTGGGGCTCAGCGAGCTCTCCGGGAAGACGGCCTTCACCCCCTCGTGCTGGATCAGGTCGACGAGCTCGCTGACGTCCTTGGCCGACGGCTGCGCCTGGGTGGTCTGCGAGGGAATCACGGCGCCGACCACCGTGATCCCGTAGCGGTCCGCGAAGTAGCCGAAGGCATCATGGTCGGTGACCAGCTTGCGCTGGGCGGCCGGCACGGAGGCCATGCAGCCAGCTATGCCGCGGTCGAGCCTCCTCAGCTCGCCGAGGTAGGCGTCGGCGTTACGACGGAACTCTGCAGCCTTGGAGGGCTCGGCCTCGGCGAGGCTGCGGCGGATCTCCTCGACCGCGGCCTCGGCGTTACGCGGATCGTGCCACCAGTGGGGGTCGTACTCGGACGCCTCGGCGCCGCTGGTCTCGCCCGGCAGCTTGACCGGCACGGCGGCCCCAAGATCCACGATGCGCGCGTCGCTGCCGCTCTCCGAGACGACCTGGTCGATCCACCCGTCGAGCTCGTCGCCGCTGGCGAAGACGAGCTCGGCGCCGGCCGCGCCTTCGATGTCGCTGGGGCGGGGCTCGTACTCATGTGGGTCGGTGTTGGGCTGAAGGATCTGGTCGACGTCGACCGCGTCGCCCCCCACCTCGCGCACGAAGTCGCCGACCTGGGTGGTCGTGGCGACGACCTCTAGTCCCCCCGAGTCGCTGGAGCTGGAGCTGGAGCAGCCGGCGGCCAGCAGCGAGAGCGCCGCGACGGCCGCCGCCAACCGAGCTCGCCTGCCCGGTCGGGGCAGGGCCCGCGCCACCGCCGCCAGCGCGAACACGGCCCCGGACAAGGTGGCGATCGTCGCCCCCGGCGGAGCGTCGGTCTTCACCGAGAGCCAGAGGCCGACGGTGCCCTCGAGCGCGGCCAGGGCGACGCTCCCAATCTGCCAGGTCAACATCCGGGCGGTCAGCAGCCGCACCGTCGCCGCGGGAACCACGAACAGAGCGGCGACCAGCAGGGCGCCAATCACCGACAGCGCCGCGGTGGTCGCCAGCGCGACCAGGGCGAGCAGGGCGGCCTGCAGGTAGCCGCCGCCGACGCCGACCGATCGCGCGACCGTGGGATCGAAGCCGGCGGCAAGCCAGCGTCGACCGAGGAGGAACGTGGCGGCCAGGGTTGCCGCCGCGGCCGCCGCGGCCAGCCCGATGTCCTGCCCGTCGATCAGGAGCAGACTGCCGAACAGCAGGGTCTCGACGTTGGAGCCGGAGCGGAAGACGTCGCTGGCGAGGATCACCCCTGTGGCCAGGCAGCCGACCAGGACCATCGCGGTGAGGCTGTCCTGGTCGCCCGGGCGCCGTCGGGCGAGCACCGCGGCGCCCGCGGTGAAGGCGACCGCGGCGCCGAACGCTCCCAGCGGCGCTGCGAAGCCGAGTCCGTCGGCGAGCACCAGGCCCGGGAAGGCGGCCGTGCCGACGGCATGAGAGAAAAAGGCCAGGCCCCGGAGGACGATCCAGGTGCCGAGCAGGCCGGCAGGGATGGCGAGGATGAGCACCTCGATCAGGCCGCGCTGGACGAATGGGAGCTGGAATGGGTCGAGCAAGAGTGGGACGGTCCGCGGTGGGATTGAGCCGACGGGCGCGCAAGATAGCAAGAGAATGAGACTTGTTCTCATTCCCGCAGGCGCCTGTGGCTCGTATGCCAAGTCGACCTCGAGCTAGGGGAGCTCCGGTCCTACGTCGTGGCCTGGACGGTCGCCGGCTGAGGCTGCTCGCCGGTGGGCTTGGTGAGCGGGCCGCGGCGGCGCTTGACCGCCAGCCAGCCGGCCCCGGCGGCGATCATCGCCAGGCTGAGCAGTTGAGCCTGCGTGAGGCCGAGCAGGACGTGGTCGTTGCGGCGGATGAACTCGACCAGGAAGCGCTCGGTGCCCGCCAGCACGAGGTAGATCGAGAACAGGACCCCGACCTGGAAGCGGTCGCGCAGCCGCCAGAGCAGATATGCGACGAGGCCCATCGCCAGGGTCTCGTAGATCGGCGTCGGGTGGACCGTCTCGTCGATCGGCTTGGTCCCGTTCGGGTAGGCCATCGCCCAGGGGCCGTCCCACGCCTTGCCGTAGTCGCCGTCGCCGGAGACCTGGCAGCCGATGCGGCCGATCGCGTAGCCAAGCGCAAGCGGCGCGGCGCAGAGGTCGAGCAGGGCGGCGTTCAGCATCCCTCGCCGCCACGCCCACAGGCCCACCCCGATCGCGCCGCCGACCGCGCCGCCGTACCAGACCAGCCCCGAGCCGGAGAAGATGTTGCCGAGCAGGTCGTCCTTGACCGAGTCGTAGTTCTCGAGGATGAAGTCGAGGCGGGCGCCGACGATGCCGCCGACCAGCGCGCAGAGAATGAGCTCGTATGCCCAGTCCGGGGGCTTGCCCCACTCCTTGAGGCGCCGCGCGACCAGCGCGCCCGCGGCGATGAAGGCGAGCGCGAACATGATCCCGAAGGTCTGCAGGGTGATCGGGCCTAGGTGGATCTCTGGTTGCACGGCTCGGCGGCTGTTGAGCTTCGAGGGGTCGGGTTAACCGAAGCTAAGCACGATCAGGACCGTCTCAGCACTCGTTTGGCGGGGCAATCGACCGCATGGCCCCGGGGGGAGTCGAACCCCCGCTCCCAGGTTGAAAACCTGATGTCCTAACCGTTAGACGACGGGGCCGCCGAACTCGGAGTGTAGGTGGCAACGAACGGCACGTTTACCCCCTATAGCGTGGTCAACTGCCCTTTCGTCGCCTCGGTCGCGTTCAGACCAGGAGCTCCAGCAGCGCCTTTTGGGCATGGAGGCGATTCTCGGCCTGGTCCCAGACCGCGGAGCGCTCGCCGTAGAGAACGTCCTCGGTGATCTCCTCGCCCGGGTGGGCCGGGAGGCAGTGAAGGACGATCGCCCGCTCGGACGCGGCCGCGAGCAGCTCGGCGTTCACCTGAAAGGGGGCGAGGTCGGCGCGCCGCTGCTCCGCCATGGGCTCGTCGCCCATGCTGACCCAGACGTCGGTGTAGATCGCGTCGGCGCCGGCCGCGGCCTCGCGCGGGTCGCCAGTGTCCAGCGCCGCCAGCCCCGGCTCGACCCGGTAGCCCTCGGGGGAGGCAATCCTGACCTCCACGCCGGCCGTCCCGCCGACGACGGCCAGTGAGCGCGCCACGTTGTTGCCGTCGCCGACGTAGGCGACCCTCAGGCCCTCCAGATCCCCAAAGCGCTCGTGAAGCGTCAACAGGTCGGCGAGCGCCTGGCACGGGTGGTGGTCAGGCGTCAGCCCGTTGATGACCGGCACCGTCGCAACGCGGGCCAGCTCGGCGACCACCTCCTGCGAGCCCGCTCGCACCACGATCGCGTGCACGTAGCGGGACAGGACGCGCGCGGTGTCCCCCACCGACTCACCGCGCGACAGCTGGAGCTCGTCCCCGCGCAGGACCACGGGCGTGCCGCCGAGCTCTGCCACCCCGACCTCGAACGAAACGCGGGTGCGCGTCGACGGCTTCTCGAACAGGAGCGCCACGCTCTTGCCCGCCAAGCCAGCCCTGCCTTCGCCGCTCGACCTTCCGGCCTTCAGCGCAAGCGCGCGGTCGAGCAGGGTGCCGAGCTCCTCGGGCGTCAGCTCCTCCCCGGTCAGCAGGTGGCGAGCCATGGGAAGCGGAAGATGGTATGGCACCGCTCATGGAACTCCGCGCCATCACCTGGAACCTCTTCCACGGCCGCGACTTCGCGCCCGACCCCGCGCTCCACACCTGGCGCTCGAGGCTCTTGCGGACGACCGCACGCAATGCCACGCACGTCCAGGTCAACCACGACCTCGCTCGGGAGTTCGCCGCAATCCTCTGCGCGTCGCGGTGGGACGTCGCCTTGTTGCAGGAATGCCCGCCCCGCTGGTGTGCCTCGCTGGCGGCCGCCTGCCGGGCGGCTGCCCAGCGCTCGCTCACCTCGCGCAACTGGCTTGGCTCGGTGCGCCGCACTCTGGCCCGGTGGAACCCCGACCTGCTCGGGGCCTGGGAGGGCGGCTCGAACCTCACCCTGGTCCGAGGGCCTGAAGGCGAGGGCGGACTTCTCGACGAGCGAGACCTCGTGCTGCGTCGCCGCCCCGAGCGGCGCACGATGGCCTTCGCCAGGCTTCGCTCCGGCGTCTGCGTCGCCAACCTCCACGCCAGCACGATCCCCGAGCTGGCCGAGGCGGAGCTGCGCCACGCGGCCCGGACGGCCATCGGCTGGGCCGGCGACTCGCCCCTGATTCTGGGCGGCGACTTCAACCTGCAACCGAGTCGCAGCCGGCTGTTCGCGGAGCTGGCGGAGCGCTTCGACCTCAGCGCACCCACCGGCCCCGACTCCATCGACCACCTCCTCGCCCGGCGGCTCGCAATCGTCGATCCGCCGACCCCCTGGGCGCCCCGGGACCGGGAGCTGCCGTACGACGGCCTGAGGCTGCGCCTCTCCGACCACGCTCCGGTCGAGGCGCGGTTTCGCATCATCGACCCTCGCGATCGTGAACCCACCGAACCCACGGGCATGAGATAGTCAGCCCACCCAGTCAATCGCGAGCTCAATCGCTTACAGGAGGAGATTCGATGGCCACGAGATCGGGTGGCTCCACGTCGGGCAGGTCGGGCGGGTCCAGGTCGAGCAGCAAGCGCACCGGTGCGAGCCAGCGGACGGGCTCCACGCCGCGCTCGGCCGAAAGCGCGCGCAGTGACAAGAGCGTGGAGGCCTTCCGGGAGGCGCTCGAGCGCAGCGTCACCCTGTCGCGAGATCGCCTGCAGGAGGTCATGGACGACGCTGTCAGGCGCGGCCGCATGACTCGCGACGATGCCAACGAGGTGGTCAGCAGCCTGATCACTCGCGGTCGCTCCTACTCAGACGACCTGGTGAAGGAGCTGGAGCGGCTGCTGGACCAGGCGCGACGCGAGCTCCAGTCGCGAACCCGCCCCACCCGTCGCCGCGCCACCAAGGCGGCCGGCCGGGCCGCGCGGGTGGCGCGGGATGCCGCGGACGCACCCCTGGCGCGCGCCGACCGCCTGCGTCGCGCCGCCGGGGTCACCGCCGGGGGGCCGATCACGGCCTACGATCAGTTGACGGCCAATCAGATCAAGGCGCGGCTCGACGACCTGAGCCCCGCCGAGCTGCGCCAGCTGCGCACGCGCGAAACCCGCGGCAAGGCGCGCAAGGGCGTGCTGGCGGAGATCGAGCGCCGGCTCAAGTAGCGACGCGGCCGGCTGGGACGACCTCGGCGGCCATCGCCGCGAAGTCGAGGTCCTCGCCCAGCGTTTCCGCGAGGAGCTCGTCGGCGTCGAGGCGCTGCCCTTCTCGCCACAGCGAGCGCAGCCACTGGCCGGCGTCTGGCGAGGCGAACCAGGCGGCCCCGAACCGCTCTCGCAGCGCGGCCCGCCAGTGCGTCTCGAGCATCCAGGCACGCAGGTAGCACGCGGCGTAGAACCCGCCGTCGACGTCCGCCAGCCAGCTTTCCCCCGGCCATGGGACACGGACCGCCTGGGTCAGCAGGTCGGCATAGCGCCGCGGCATCTCCTCGAGCGCCGGCGAGGGCCCGTGCAGGGCCAGCTCGTAGGCCAGCTTCGCCGCGTAGCGGCGAAGCATCACCAGGTTCACGGCACGGCCGTGAGCGGCCGCGGGCTCCGGATCCTCCAATCCAAGCCGGGTGCGAAGCCAGTCGCGATCCTCGATCAGTTGCTCGAGCAGGAACGCGAACGACTCGGTCACCGAGTTGTCGCCCAGGTGCCGGAACTCGAACGCCAGATCCGGGTCGGTGCCGGCGTAGTGCTCGGTGTGGCCGCCTTCGTGGAAGAAGGCGTCGTAGTCCTCGCGACCCCCTCTGGGCGCGATCACCAGGTGGACCTCGCCCGGGACGCGTGGCGTCGAGCAGAAGGCGCGCGGTGACTTGGTCGGGCGCGACTCGGCGTCCACATGCACGTTGGTCTGACTCGAAAGCTCGATCCCGAGGCCGCCAAGGGTCTCGGCAAACGACGGGACCAACCGGTCGGCTGGAAACCGCGGATCGAGGTCGGTGGCGCGAAAGAAGCGCGGCAGGTCGGCGCGCTGAAGCTGCCCCAGCTCCGGCACTCCCGCACGCCGAAGCTCCGGATCGACCACGGCCGAGTAGTAGTCCTCGGTGGCAGCCAAGAACGATGCGGTCTGACGCCCCAGCGCCTCGAGGTCGATCCCCCGAAGCTCGGCGTACGTTGCGGCATAGGTCGGCCAGCCCATCGCGCGGCAGAGCTCGTGGGAACGCTCCAGCGTCGCCCGATGGAGCGGGTTCAACTGTTCCTCGAGCACTGCGTTGCGCGCCTCCTCCAGCGCCGCGCGGCGATCCGGCCGCGGCTCGTTGGCCTGCTCGATCCCCACGGCGCGATACGGAATCGGCCCGTCTCCCGGATCGATCTGGAGCGACGCCTCGAGCCCGGCGAGCTCCGCCGACTCCGATCGGGTCTCGTGCCCGAGCAGCCCGTCGAATGCGAACTGGAGCAGGTAGCGCAGGCGGCGCTTCTCGTCGCCGGTGGCGGGACCGGCCAATTCCTTCAGCCGCTGCACCACCTCTTTGGTGAACAGGTCGGCATAGCCTTCGTAGATCGGCTCGATCTCGAGCTCGGGCTTGTGACCCGCGAGGTGCAGGTAGTACTCGCGGCTCAGCTGCTCGGAAAAGCGCTCCGCGCTCGCCCGGTACCGATCGAGGTCGAAGGTCAAGGGTGCAACGATAGGGCCGATGGCGACACCGGCGACAACGCGAGGCCCGCGACCGAAACAGGGCGAGGAGCTCGAGCTCGAGGTCGACTCGCTCGCCCAGGGCGGTCGCGGGGTGGCGCGGGCGAATGGCTATGTCGTCTTCGTCTCCGGGGCGCTGCCAGGCGACCGGGTCCGCGCCCGGCTGACGAGGGCGAAGCGGGACTTCGCCGAGGCCCAGGCGGTCGAGCTCATCGGCCCCAGCCCCGACCGCATCGCCGACCGCTGCGTGCACGATGGCCAGCCCTGTCCCGGCGCCCCGTGGCAGGGGCTGCCGTACGAGCTCCAGCTGGAGGAGAAGACGAAGCAGGTGGATGGGGCCCTGCGCCGCCTCGGCCACCTCGACGGCTTCGACCTCCAACCCGCGGAGCCCGCCGCCGAGACCTGGCGCTACCGCAACAAGTTCGAGTACTCCTTCGGGGAGCAGGCCGGCCAACTGGTCTGTGGCTTCCATCGCCGCGGCAGCTGGGCCGAGGTGATCGACGTCCAGGACTGCCTGCTGGCCTCGGAGCGCAACAACGCGGCGCGCAACCGGGTCCGCGACTGGGCGCGGGTCGAGGGGATCCCCGCCTACGATCGCCGCCGGCAGGCGGGCGTGCTGCGCAATCTCGTCGTCCGCGAGGGCCGGCGCACGGGTCAGGTGCAGACGCGCCTCGTCACCGCGGCCGCGAGCTTCGCCAAGCCCCCGGTCGATCTGCACACCGTCGTCGACGGAACGGGTGGCGGCACCCACGGGCCGACGGGAGTGCTCGGCGAGGAGTTCCTCACCGAAGAGCTGGCGAAGCTTCGGTTCCGAGTCTCCTCGACCGCCTTCTTCCAGACCAACACCGAGACCGCCGAGCGGCTGTATGCGATCACCGCCGAGTTCGCGAAGCTGTCCGGCCACGAGCGTGTCTTCGACCTGTTCTGCGGGATCGGGACGATCGGCCTCGCCCTGGCGCGCCACGCTGGCGAGGTGTGGGGAATCGAGGCCGTCCCCGAGGCGGTTGCCGACGCGGAGGAGAACGCTCGGCGAAACGGGATCGCCAATGCGCGCTTCCTCGCTGCCGACGTGCGCCTCGGAGCTCGCCCTCTGCTCGAGCAGGCGGGGCGCCCCGACGTGATCGTCGTCGACCCCCCGCGCGCCGGGCTCTCGAAGAAGGTGGTTCGGCGGGTGATCGAGTGCGGGGCGCCGCGGATCGTCTACGTCTCCTGCAACCCCACCACGCTGGCTCCCAACGCCTCCCAGCTCGCGGACGCCGGCTATAGGCTCCGGCGCGTGAGCCCGGTGGACATGTTCCCGCAGACCCCGCACGTGGAGTGCGTGGCCCTGCTGGAGAAGTGAGCCCCAGCCGCGCCTTCGGCGTCACCGCCGGGCTGGACCCCGCGGTGGCCGCGCCCCTTGCCGAGCGCTGCCAGGCGCTCGGCTACTCCTCGCTGTGGTCCAACGACCACCCGGCGGAGAGCGGGCTCGACACCCTGGCGGCCTTCGCCGAGGGCTCCGAAGGCCTCCAGCTTGGCGTCGCGGTGCTGGCACTCGATCGGCACCAACCGGCCGAGATCTTCAAGCAGATCCGGCAGCTGGGACTCGATCGCGAGCGCCTGTGGATCGGGGTCGGCGCCGGCTTCTCCGAGCGGCCGCTGACCACCATGCGCGAGGCGCTCCCGGCCCTTCGGGAGGCGATTCCCGGGGTCCGCCTGGTGCTCGCCGCCATGGGCCCGAAGATGTGCGCGCTCGCGGGCAGCGGCTTCGATGGAGCGTTCCTGAACTGGATCACCCCGGAGTTCGCGGCCAGCGCCCGAGAGCAGGTCCACGCCGGCGCCCGCGAAGCCGATCGCGAGCCGCCGCCGGTGCTGGGCTACGTGCGCACCGCCGTCGGTCCCGACGCCGAGGAGCGGCTCGCCAAGGAGGAGTCCTTCTACCGCGACCTCCACGACGGCTATCGCAGCCATTTCGCCCGCCTCGACCAGCCGCAGGGCTCAGTCGGCGTGGCCGAGGCCGACCGCGAGCACGCCCAGGCAGAGCTGTCCCGCTACGCGGCGCTCGACATCGTGGTCGTGCGGGCCCTGGCCAGCGCCACGCTGGAGGCGATGAGCTCGCTCGCCGAAGCCGCGGCCCCGGGCTGACTAATAGGCGGCGTCGCCGCCCTCGGACTCCTCGTCACCGATCGCGATCGCCTCGGCGGCACAGGTGGTGCAGAGCGCGGCGCTCGACCCCTCGTCGAGGATCCTCTGCTTCTCGGCCCGGGTGAGCGTGGCGCCGCAGTTCTCGCAGCGCTCCGGCAGCTCCTCGATCGACCGCTCCTCCAGCTCCATCGCTGGATCTAGTATGGCGGCAGCTCGGCGTACCAGTCGCCGAGCATCCGGAAGGCTGCCCAGAACTCGCGCTTGGAGTCCTCCGAGTCCAGCGACTCGTCGATGTCGGGGGTGTACAGCGCGTCGATTGTCGGGGTGAACCTCTGCACGTCTCCGGGCCGCGGCTCGAGCGGGCTCGAGAGCGGCACGTCCAGCTCGTTCAGCGTCTCCAGTGCACGCTCTCCCATCACCACGATCATGCGGGGCTGCACGATCGCCACCTCCTCCACGATCCGCTCGATGCACTCGCCACCGGCCAGCGACGGGTCGGCGACGGGGCATTTCACGCACAGAGTCCCGTAGACGACCAACGGATCGATGTTGAGGCGCTTGAAGCTCTTGCGCAGGGCGTTGCCCGCGCGACCGTAGAACGCAACTCCCTCCTCGATCTCCGCCGCGGTGGGGGCGAACTTGAGCAGCAGGACGTCGGCCTGTGGGTGGCCGGAGCCGAGCACCGGCATCAGGTTGCCGCGAGGGCAATGGGAGCACTCCTGCAGACGGTGAGTCAGTTCGTTGAGCTCGCGAATCGCGCGCTCGAGGTACTTCTCCTGGATCTCGTCGTCTGTCGTTGGCAAGCCGGTTCCTCGTGTGGCTCCCGTGGCCGCTGCCCCTTGGGCCAGCGCCTTCTTTGACGGCCCCGGCGCCGCTCCTTCCGCCTGCATCAGCGCTTGCCTTCTGCACGCCGCCGCGCCACCCGCCGGGACGACGCGGTGCGGCGCCCACGTGGTCGGCCACCTTTGACCGGTCGCGCCTCGCCCGCCGCAGCCGTGCGGCGGGCGCCAGGTGGGCGCCCCGTGGTCTGCAGCAGCTTCAGCGCCTGGACGTAGATCAGGTTCTTGTGCTTGCGAACGATGTCGGCATCCCGCATCGCCTCGAGGAACTCCTCCGGGCCCTCGAAGTCGTGTACCCGGATCATCACACTGCCGAGGCCCTGGGCCACGTGGCTGTCCGAGCCCGCGCCGGGAACGATTCGGTACTTGGCGGCGAAGCGCTCGGCCTCCTCGTTGAACGCGGTCAATGCGACCCGCGGGTTGAAGACCTCGAGGATGTCGATCTCCTCCACCATCTCCAGCAGGTGCTCGTAGTCGGGCACCGAGTGAAGTCGATCGAAGGGATGGGGGACGTACACCAGTCCGCCCTGCCGGCGAATCTCGGCGATCGTCTGGGCCATCGTCATTCCCCTGGGGATCTTCCGCTCCAGAAACAGCCCGATCACCTCGCCCTGCTCGGCAGTCTTCACCTCCTCGGCCACGATCACCTTGATTCCCCCCATCTCCTCGGCGACCTGGCGCGCGGCCACCGCGCCCGAGATCTCGTTGTGGTCGGTGATCGCGATCGCGCCGAGCCCCCGATCGCGCGCCGTGGCCAGCAGCACCTCCACCGGCGTCGCGCAGTCCGGTGAGTGGTCGGTGTGCATGTGGAGGTCGACGTGAATCGAGCGCCGACGCGACAGCCGAGCCCGTATCTCGGGGTTCCCGCGTGGGTCGTGACGGCGCTCGCAGAGCCGCAGGTAGATCTCCTCCACCTGGCCGGCAACTTCGTCCCAGCCGGGGACCGCGTCACGCCCGGCGCGGACCAGCTCGTCCCGTAGCCGAGGCTCCCCGATCAGCCGCTGGAGCTGGCCCGCCAGGGTGACGGCGTCCCCCGGGGGAAACAGGAGGCCCCGCTCGCCGTCGCCGATCAGCTCCTGGTAGAGCGCGAGGCGAGAGGCGACCGGAACGGTTCCCGAGGCGAGCGCCTTTCGAACCAGACCGGCGGCGACCCGCGGCCCGCCCGAGGCGACGCAGGCCACGTCGGCTCCCGCCAGCAGCTGGTCGGGCGAGGCTTGGCGCGGGCCGACGACGTGGACCCGGTCGCGCAGCCGTCGCCCGATCCGGATCTCGTCCCGGTCGGGCAGCCACACCGCCGCCTCCCAGGCGAGCGCGAGAGGCAGGCGCCGCAGCGCTCGCAGGAACAGCCGCAGCGCCCCACGCTCCTCCTGAAGGCAGAACGCGATTCGTACGGGACGCTCGCGATCGCGCCCCGGTGGCGTGTCGGCCTCGCGCCCTCGCGGCCACCAGCCCTCGATGCCGCGGTCGGCCCCCGGCGTGATCAGCTCGTAGGTGCCGGGGAAGAACCGCTCCATCAGCTCCGAGGTGGTGCGGCCGCTGACCGTGCGGGCGTCGAGCCGGCCGAAGAAGATCTCGATCAGCGGACGCGCAACCTGGGTGGAGAGGATGCGCTCGGTGGGCTCGTGGAAGCTGCCGACGTTGAGCGAGCGGGAGTGACGAAGCGCCACCGACGCCGCGCTGGGCGCGAACGGATCGTGAACGTGGACGATGTCCAGCTCCACGCCGCCCAGCAGCTCCTCGAGCGAGCGGCTGACGTCGATCGGCACCGGGGCCGCGCGCGGGCCGGGACCGCGCGGCATCGGCAAGCTCGAGCCCACCGCCAGCACCGGCGGTCCCCCGTCTCCCCCGGCTGTCGCCCCCTTCCAGGAGCCCTCGAACAGCGCCGCCGGCCGTTCGCGGGCGGCCCGGATCACCCGGCGCGACTCGCGGACGGCGGCGCGCGACCCGGCGGGCGCCGCGACCACCACCCTGTGTCCTCGCTCGGCGAGGCTCGCCGAGACCCGGGAAACGAACTCGTCTACATCGTGTGCTGCTCCCCACGGATGAGGGCTCACCTGGGCGATCGAGAGGCGTTCGCGGGCCACGGCCGCAGCATAGATGGCGTCCCGCGAGCTCAGCGAGGAGCTCGGCGTGCGTCGGGCCCGAGGCCCGCCGGCGTCGTGGGAGCTGGGCCTAGGCCTCGGCCTTGAGCTCGGTGGCGCGCTGCCTGGCGGGCTTTCGCGCGTGCTCGCGGATGAACGCCTCGGTCAGCTCGCGGGCCTCGTCGTCAGGCCGCTGCGTGTGAGGCGACTTCATCAGGTAGCTCGACGGGCCGTCGAGCTCACCCGCGACCCCGTTGTTGAGCGCCAGCTTCACGATCCGGACCGCGTCGATCACGATCCCGGCCGAGTTAGGCGAGTCCCAGACCTCGAGCTTCATCTCGATCGTCAATGGCACGTCGCCGAACGAGCGTCCCTCGAGCCGGATGTGGGCCCACTTGCGGTCCGTGAGCCAGGCGACATAGTCGGACGGGCCAACATGGACGTCGTCGGCCGGCAGCTCGTGCCCCACGATCGAGGTCACGGCGTTGGTCTTCGACTCCTTCTTCGAGGCAAGTCGCTCGCGCTCGAGCATGTTGTAGAAGTCCATGTTGCCCCCGACGTTGAGCTGCGAGGTGCGCTCGAGGCGAACCCCGCGGTCGTGGAACAGCCGCGCCAGCTGCCGGTGAACGATCGTGGCCCCCACCTGAGACTTGATGTCGTCGCCGATGATCGGCAGTCCGGCCTCGGTGAAGCGCCTGTCCCAGTAGTCCTCGCGCGCAATGAACACCGGCAGGCAGTTGACGAACCCGACGCCCGCCTTGAGCGCCTGCTCCACGTACCACTTGGTTGCCTGCTCCGAGCCGACCGGCAGGTAGCAGACCAGCACGTCGGCCTTCGTGTCTCGGAGGATCCCGACGATGTCAGCGGTCTCCCCGGGCGCCTTGGTGATCTTCTCCTTCAGGTACTTGCCGAGCCCGTCGTGGGTCATGCCGCGATGAACCTCGACCCCCAGCTCGGGAACCTCGGCGAACTTGATCGTGTCGTTCTGACCAGACCAGATCGCCTCCGAGAGGTCCTTGCCGACCTTCTCCGCGTCGATGTCGAAGGCGGCCACGAACTCGATGTCGCGTACGTGGTAGCCGCCGAGGTCCACGTGCATCAGGCCCGGGACCGGTTCGGCCGGGTCGGCGTCCTTGTAGTAGGTGACGCCCTGAACGAATGCGTTGGCGCAGTTGCCGACGCCCACGATCGCCACCCGAACCCTGCCGTCGTCGACTCGGTGGCCGTTCGTGCTGGCGCCGTCGTCTCCTGTTTCGTGTTCGGTGGTCATTGCGTGCGAAGTCCTCCTCGCGGTGTTCGGGGCTCCTATTACCGCTGGAGCCGCTGTCGGGTTACACCTCTTCCGGACTGCTGAGCTGGCGCCGCACATGCCACACGCGCTGCCCCACGGTGAGCGCTGTGAGCGCCGCCATAGCGTAGATGGCCGGCGCCAGCAGCTCAATGTCCGCTACTCCCGCTCCCTTTGCGAACACCAGCCCGATCGACAGGATCACCACGCGAACCGGTCTGGTGGCGATCCCAACCTTGCACTCCACGCCGAGCGCTTCCGCGCGTGCCCGCGTGTAAGACACCATCAGCGAGCCCAGCACCGTGAGCACGCAGGCCGAGGCGGCAGCCGCGTCGCCACTGTCAGCGAAGTACCAGGCGACCGCCGTGAGCACCAGCCCCTCCTCGATCCGGTCGAGCGTGGAGTCGAGGAAGGCGCCGAACAGCGTGCCCTTGCCCGACATGCGCGAGTACCGCCCGTCGAGCGTGTCCATCACCGAGCCGACGATGAACGCAACCCCCGCGAGGAAGAACAGCCGCTGGGTGATCAGCGCTGCAGCGGCGAGATTGAGCAGCAGGCCGCTGAGCGAGATCGCGTTGGGCGTCAGGCGGGACTCGATCAGCCGGCCACGAGCGTAGGCGCGGAACTCGTCGGCCGTCCGAACATCCCGGAGCTCGCGACTTGGCGTGGCCATGGACGGGACGCTAGTAGACCACGGCGAACGGTTCAGACTGCGGCCCGTTCGGGGGCCTCGCGCCAGGACCAGGCGTCCGGGCGCAGGCGAGCGAGTTGATGAGCCGAGACGGCGGCCAGGCAGGCCACTGCGGCTCCGGCGGCCGCGTCGAACCAGAAGTGATTGGCCGTCACCGTGATCACGAAGAAGACGACCAGCGGGTAGGCCGACCACACGGCCCGCGCCCAGACGCTGCGCACCAGGCTGATCGCGCTGACCGCGACCATCAGGGAGAAGGCGATGTGCATGCTGGGCACGGCCGCGTATGGGTTGACCAGCACGCTTGCGAACGACGAGTCCTGTTTCATGTTCGTGAACACGGCGATCGTGTCGGTGAACCCGGCGCCGGGGAACATCCGCGGCGGCGCGGTCGGGAACAGCGCGTAGCCGATCAGCGCCAAGCCCATCGCAACCATGAACATGTTGCGCACGAAGTTGAAGTTGTCGTTGCGGAACAGATAGAGCCAGGCCAGGAAAGAGATCGTGACCAGGAAGTGGGTGTTGAAGTACATCCAGTTGGCGATCTCGATCAGCCATTGGTGGGAGACGAACGCCTGCTGGAAGCCGGGCTCGAAGAAGGCGCCGAGCGAGCGCTCGAGGTGGATCACATGGCCGCCGTTCGCCATGGCCACCGCATCCCGCCCATCCGCGATTCCGCGCACCAGCTGATAGCCCTGGTAGGCGACAAAGAAGAATGCGAACTGACGCAGCAGATCGCCCCAGCCGCGGGGGAGACGGCGGCCGGCACTTTGAACGAGGCGGAGCGGGGCGTGAACGAGGCCAGTCACGGCGATGCGATTGTAAAGGGGGAGTGAACGGAGTCGCATGCGGGCCTATTCTCGATGCGTGCCCTGGAGACCTCCCTCGAAGCGCCGCGTCCGGGCGATCCGCGATCGCCTTCGCGAGCTATACGGACGGCCGATCAATCAGCCGCACAACGATCCGGTCCACGAGCTGGTGAAGACGATCCTCTCCCAGAACACGAGCGACACGAATCGGGACGCTGCCTACGGCCGGCTTCGCGGCCGGTTCGACAGCTGGGAGGAGGTTCGAGACGCCCCCGTGGCGGAGGTGGCCGAGGCGATCCGCCCAGGCGGGTTGTCGGCCACGAAGGCGCCGCGGATCCAGCAGGCGCTGCGCGGCTGCGGCGACCCGATCGACCTCGCCTGGCTGCGCGACGCGCCGCGACGAGAGGCGATCGACTTCCTCACCTCGCTGCCGGGAGTCGGGCGCAAGACCGCCGCCTGTGTATTGCTCTTCTCCTTCGATCGTCCCGAGATCCCGGTGGACACGCACGTCTACCGCGTCGGCGGGCGTCTGGGGCTGCTTCGCGACGGCGCCTCATTCGAGCACGCGCACGACGAGGTGCTGCGGGTCGTCGACCCCGAGGACGCCTACGAGCTGCACATCAACCTGATCCGCCACGGGCGCGGCGTCTGCCGGCCGCGGCCGCGCTGCGAGCAGTGCGCGTTGCGCCGCATGTGCCCTTACTGGCGGCGGCTTGCCGCATCCCGGAGTCAGCATCCTGACATCGAGGCGACGAAGGCCTAAAGGATTTCTGCAGGCTGTCGATATTTACGTAGTTGGGCTAAAGGATCTCGCCGGAGCGTCCGATAGACCAACGGAGAGGGTGTTCGCCCAGACGCCCGTGGCAGGTGGATGGAGTGCTCGCCCGGAGCCCGAGCCGGAGGAGGCAAATATGCACGAGAGGCCATCTTGAATCCCGAGGATGTGTTCGCCCAGCCATGCGCGCAGCCGTTTCCGAGCGCGCGCTCGACGTGCGGGCATCGCCCTGGTGGGCGCGCTCGCCGCGGCCCTGTTCGCGATCCCCGCGGCCGCCCAGGCGGCGGTCCCCCCGGTGGACGTGAAGATCATGACCCGCAATCTGTATCTCGGGGCCGACCTCACCCCGGCGATCCAGGCGGCGACCAGCAACGACTTCATCCGCGCAAACGGGCAGATCGTCCGCGACGTGGACACGAACAACTTTCCCATCCGCGCCAAGGGATTGGCGAACGAGATCCTGAACAAGAAGCCCGACCTGGTCGGGCTCCAGGAAGTGTCGCTGTGGAGGTACGGGCCGCTCAACGCCGGGGCGCCGTTCACCTGCGACGGCGATGCGGACGACGACCCCCCGTTCGACTGCAACTTCACCGCCTCGACGGTCAGGTACGACTACCTGAAGGACCTCATGGCGCAGCTCAACAAGAACGGGCAGAACTACAAGGTGGTGGTGAACCAGCAGGAGTTCGACTTCGAGGCGCCAACCGACTACAACGGCGTTCCGGGAGACGGTGACTCGCCCGCCAACCAGGACGGCGAGGAGAACGACCGGCTGACGATGCGCGATGTGATTCTGGCCCGCACGGGCCAGGGCGTAGTGACGTCAAGGGTCAGGAAGGGACACTTCGACCACATCTACGAGCCCCAGGTGGCGGGTTTGGTCACGGTGCACGTCCTCCGTGGCTGGACCGAGGCCAACGTGAGTGTTCGCGGCAGCCACGTATTCCGGTTCATCAACACCCACCTCGAGGCGTTCGGAGACCCGACGATCCGCCGGGACCAGGCGAAGGAGCTGGTCCAGGCGGGCGGGCCGGCAGCGACCCAGCTACCGGTGATCCTGATCGGCGACCTGAACTCCGACGACAACACGGTTCAGGGCGCGGATCGGCTCGCCTTCTACGCGCTCAAGAACAACGGGTTCCGCGAGCGGAGCACCGCCAATCCGCTCAGCTGCTGTCTCAAGGCGGACATCATCACGCAGGGGGGCGGCGGCAGCATCGCCGACTTCGACCACCAGGTCGATCACGTGCTCACCAACGCCCCGCAGTTCGTGACTCTGGTCAACTCGTCGGTCACCGGGCGACAGCCGGTGAATGGGTTCTGGGACTCCGATCACGCGGGGCTGTTCAGCACCTTGCGCGTGCATTAAGCGCCGCCGGCGCGGGCTCCGCGTCGAGGAGTGCTGAGGTTGACGGTGCCTCCTCCAGCCTCAGCGCCTCGGCGCGGAGCTCGGCCGGACGGTCGGTGCACACCGCGTCCGGACGCGCCAGCTCGGTGACCCGGGCCAGCAGTTCGGCGTCGTTCACCGTGCCGGTGTTGACGCTCAGACCGGCGAGCCGAAAGACCGAGACGAGCTTGGGCACGAGGAGGAAATGCTCCACCGAGACGCCCCGGACGCCGTGGCTGACGGCCCAGGCGGCGAGGGCCTCCGGCGCGTACTCGGCGTGGATCACCAGCCGGGCTGGGAAGCCGTAGGCCGCAGCCGTAGCGCAGGCCGCGGAGTGGAAGCTGATCAGCTCGAGGCGGCGTCGCTCGGGGCCGCGCCGGTAGCGATCGCAGAAGACTTCGGCGGTGCGACGGGCGAGCTCAGGGTCCGCGTGCGACTTCACCTCCACCTGGATCGGCAGGTCGCGGGGCGTGGCGGCGAGCAGCTCGTCCAGGGCCAGCGGCCGCTCGCCAGTCGGCTCGCCCTCGCGATTCCGGAGCCGCCCACCGAGTATCTCGGCGGCGCTTCGCTGATGAGCCCAGCCGTCAAGGGTGGTGCCAAGCGGCAGCAGCGGGTCGTGGAGGAGGACGAGCTCCTCGTCGGAGGTGAGGCAGACGTCGGTCTCGAGCCCGTCCACCCCGGCCGCAAGCGACCGCTCCAGGGCCGTGGCCGAGGAATCGGGGCCGTAGGCGCGGCCCAGCCGGTGTGCATAGAGCAGGGGCGTCGGCATACGAACATGGGACTAAACGCCAGGCGCGCCGGTGTTACGCGCCTGTGATCGAAGTCACTAAGCCGCGACGAGCGTGCCCATGATCCGCGGATGGCCCTCGATCATCGGCGTGTCGATGATCTCCGTGCCGGCGAACCCGGCGTGGTTGGCCAGGCGGCCCAGGCTCTCGCCGGTGAAGCCCCAGTAGACGAAGTCGTCGCGTGCGTATACCTGACCCGCCCCGTAGACGTGGATGGCGGCGTCGTCCTCCAGGGCGCGGTTGGCGACCCCGTAGGTCTCGAGGAGCAGCTGGCCGCCGCCCGCGAGCCGGCGGCGGAGCACCTTGAGCAGGCTGAGCGGGCTCTCGACTCGGTGCAGGATCCCGAAGCAGAAGATCACGTCGAACAGCTCGTCGAGCTGGTCGAGCTCGAACGCGTCGAGGCGTCTGTACTCAACCCTGGAATCCAGCAGCTCGGCGATCGCGTGGAAGCCTTCGCCGCCCTCGAGCGCGATGTCCCATCGCGCCAGTACCCACTCCCGGTACTGCTCGTTGTCCACCGCGACCACGCGTCGCGCCCCCCTACTCTCGGCCAGGAAGGCGTAGAAGCCATCGAACGCCCCAACGTCGAGCACGCTCTTGCCGGTCAGGTCGTCGGGCAGGACCGGAATGCGGTAGCGGTGGTCCCGCGCCACCCCGGGCGTGTACAGCGAGCCCTCGTCCAGCGAGAACGTATGAAACCAGAGCGGGACCCGGTGAAGGACGGCGCGGGCCGTCTCCTCGTCGGCGCCGATCGGCAGCAGGTCGGCCACCTGGCGCTCCGCCACGGTGGGCTCCGGTAGTCGTTCGCGTATGGCCGTCTGGTCTTGCGCTGCCATCACCGATCCCAGTACTCGAAGGTCGAATTCGTGGACCGGCTCCCCCCGCCCGGCGGACCCGGTCGCTCCCCAAGGCTCCTGCCCCGGGGGACGACGCGACTAGCGCTGATTCTCTACTCGCGTCTTCTAGGTATATCGCACGCTGCGGGGAATCCCAAATCCCTGCTTCGTCGCACGGGGCCGCCAAGCCGGCGGTGGCGAGCCGGCCGTTAGTATCACGGCGCCGCCACCGGCAAGCAGGATCGGCGGAAGCGAATGAGCAAGCGCCCCTTCGTCATCTTCGGCATCTTCGCGGTCATCTGCCTCGTGGCGCTGCCCTTCTGGGCGCTCGCCAAGGAGGGGTCCAACGAGGCGTCCCCGGAGGGCTCCGTCCCCGCCGGCGAGCAGCAGGGACTGGAGCTGTTCCAGATCAACTGCGGCGCCTGCCACACGCTGGCGGCCGCGGGCACCGACGGCGTCATCGGACCCAACCTCGACCAGCGCTTCGGGACCACGACCAAGAGCGCGGACACGGTCAAGTCCACCTACACGACCGTCCTCACCACGATCGAGAACGGCCTCGCCGGCCGCATGCCGAAGGGCATCCTCCAGGGCGCCCAGGCGAAAGCCGTCGCCCGGTTCGTCGCCGACAACGTCGAGTACATCCCCGGGCCCTAGCGTCAAGCAGCAAACCGAGTGGTCTCTCGCTCCCCTTGAGCCTCGGCATATATCTGCTAGCCTGAGACTCAGATTTCTTGTGCGAGCAACTTAGAAGGAGAGCGCAGTGGCAAAGACTATCGGCATCGACCTCGGGACCACCAATTCCTGCGTAGCCGTGCTCGAGGGCGGCGATGCGACCGTGCTCGAGAACGCCGAGGGAGGCCGCACGACCCCGTCGGTGGTCGCCTTCACCGATTCGGGCGACCGGCTGGTCGGCACCGTGGCCAAGCGCCAGGCGGTGATGAACCCCGAGAACACCGTGTTCTCGATCAAGCGGTTCATGGGCCGCAAGGAGTCCGAGGTCAAGGAAGAGGAGACGATCGTCCCCTACGAGGTCGTCGCCGGCCCCAACGGCGACGTCCGGGTGGAGGTGCGGGGCAAGCAGTACTCGCCCCCGGAGATCTCGGCGATGATCCTGCAGAAGCTGAAGGCCGATGCCGAGGCGAAGCTCGGCGAGACGGTCGACTCGGCGGTGATCACCGTCCCCGCCTACTTCAACGACGACCAGCGGCAGGCAACCAAGGACGCGGGCAAGATCGCCGGGCTCGAGGTGAAGCGGATCATCAACGAGCCCACCGCCGCCTCCCTGGCGTACGGACTCGACAAGCAGGCCGACCAGACCATCCTCGTCTTCGACCTCGGGGGCGGCACCTTCGACGTCTCGGTCCTGGAGATCGGCGACGGCGTGTTCGAGGTCAAGGCGACCTCGGGAGACAACCACCTCGGTGGCGACAACTGGGACAAGGCGATCGTCGAGTGGATGGTCGCGGAGTACAAGCGCGACCAGGGAATCGACCTGTCCGCTGACAAGAACTCCCTGCAGCGGTTGTACGAGGCCGCCGAGAAGGCGAAGATCGAGCTCTCCACCACACAGGAGACCCAGATCAACCTGCCGTTCATCACCGCCGATGCGAGCGGCCCCAAGCACCTCGAGATGAAGCTCACCCGCGCGAAGCTCAATGAGCTCACCTCCGACCTCCTCGACCGAGTGGTCTCCCCCGTCAAGCAGGCTCTGTCCGACGCCGGGGGAGCGAGCATCGACCACGTGGTCCTGGTCGGCGGCATGACCCGCATTCCCGCCGTTCAGGAGAAGGTGAAGGAGCTGACCGGCAAGGACCCGCACCAGGGCGTCAACCCCGACGAGGTGGTGGCGATCGGCGCCGCGATCCAGGCCGGGGTGCTGGCGGGCGACGTCAAGGACGTCCTGTTGCTCGACGTCACCCCGCTGTCGCTCGGGATCGAGACCAAGGGCGGCGTGTTCACGAAGCTGATCGAGCGCAACACGACGATCCCCACTCGCAAGTCGGAGATCTTCTCGACCGCCGACGACAATCAGCCCTCGGTCGAGGTGCACGTCCTACAGGGGGAGCGCGAGATGGCCGCCTACAACAAGTCGCTGGGCAAGTTCCAGCTCACCGGCATCCCGCCCGCCCCCCGCGGCGTCCCGCAGATCGAGGTCGCGTTCGACATCGACGCCGACGGCATCCTCAGCGTCTCCGCCAAGGACCTCGGCACCGGCAAGGAGCAGAAGATCGAGATCAAGGGCGGTTCCGGCCTTGCGGAGCAGGAAGTCGATCAGATGATCAAGGACGCCGAGTCCCACGCCGAGGAGGACCGCCGCCAGCGCGAGCTCGCCGAGGCCCGCAATCTGGCCGAGAACGCCGCCTATCAGGCCGAGAAGCAGCTCGGTGAGATGGGCGACAAGGTGGACTCCGCGGCGAAGGAGGAGATCGAGAAGGCGATCGCGGACGTCAAGGGCGTATTGGAGTCCGACAACGCCGAGGACATCAAGGCCAAGACCGACGCTCTGCAGGCGGCCTTCCACAAGGTCTCCGAGCAGATCTATCAGGCGGCGGCCGAGCAGCAGGCCGCCGGACAGCCGGCGGGGGATGGCGCCTCCGCCGACGGGTCGGCCGGCGAGTCCGAGGAGGAGGTCGTCGACGCCGAGGTCGTAGATGACGAGCGCTCGTAGACCCGCAGGGGCACCGAACGAGGACCGCCGGCCAGCCGGCGCTCCGGATGAGCATGTAGGCGAGGCGGCCGGTCAGGAAGAGGCAATGGACGGATTACTGCCGGATCGCGGCAAGAACCCGCCCAAGGGTGAGAGCGAGTCGGCAGCTGCCGTCGACGCCGACCTGGATGCCCTACTTGCAGACGTCAAGCGAGAGCGCGACGAGTACCTGCAGCTCGCCCGGCGCGCTCGGGCGGACTTCGAGAACTACCGCAAGCGAGCCGCGCGCGAGGCCCAGGAAGCGGAGCGGCGCGGCAAGGCGGCGCTGGCACGCGAGCTGGTGCCGGCGCTCGACAACCTGGAGCGCGCCCTGCGCGCCGCCGGCGTCGACCCCGAAGCCGGACCCACCGGCCAGGGGCCCGAGGAAGCTCCCAGCGAGGAGGTATCCGCGCACGAGGCGCTGGCCCGCGGGGTCGCGCTCGTCCACGGCGAGCTTCGCGCCGCCCTCGAGCGGGCAGGCGTGGAGAGCTACGACCCAACCGGGGAGAAGTTCGACCCGACCCAGCACGAGGCGCTCGCCGTCCGCTCGGGCGAGGACGGCGTCGACGCCGGCGTCGTGATCGAGACGCTCGAGAAGGGCTACCGCCTCGATGGACAGGTGCTGAGGGCCGCGCGCGTGGTGGTGAGCGAGTAGGAGAAGCATGCCCGCCCGCGATCTCTATTCCGTTCTCGGGGTCTCGCGGAGCGCAAGCTCCGACGAGATCAAGAAGGCGTACCGAAAGCTGGCGCGCCAGCACCACCCCGACCGGAATCCCGGCGACAAGGAGTCCGAGGAGCGCTTCAAGGAGGTCCAGGAGGCCTACGACACCCTGTCCGACCCGGAGAAGCGGCGCTCCTACGACGCCGGCGGCACGTTCTCCGGCTTCGGCCCGCGCGGCTTCAGCGGCGGCGGCTTCACCTCGGACCTCGGGGATATCTTCTCGACCGTCTTCGGGCGCCGGGGGGGCGGCCCGCGCGAGGCCCCGGCCCGTGGGCGCGACCTGGAAACCGAAGTTCGACTGTCATTCGAACAGGCGATGGAGGGAGCCGAGATCTCGGTGACCGTCCCGAAGCAGGCGACCTGCGCGACCTGTGGCGGCAGCGGGGCGAAGCCCGGGACCTCGCCAACCATCTGCCCCCGCTGCGGCGGACGGGGCATCGACACCGAGAGCCAGGGCTTCTTCTCGATCAGCCAACCCTGCCCGCGTTGCGGCGGGCGCGGCGAGGTGATCGAGAGCCCCTGTGAGACCTGCGGAGGCTCCGGTCTGACCATGCAGCGCAAGCGCTATCGGGTCAAGGTGCCGGCCGGGATTCGTGACGGCAGCCGGATCCGGGTGGCGGGCAAGGGGGAGGACGGGCCGCGGGGCGGCCCCCCCGGCGATCTCTACGTGATCACCCGGGTCTCGCCGTCCCCTGTGTTCAACCAGCGCCCCGACGGCAACCTCGAGGTCAAGGTGCCGATCACGATCGCCGAGGCGATCCAGGGGGCGACGATCGAGGTCCCAACCCTGAATGGGACGAAGCGCATCCGGATCCCGGCGGGGACCGAGCACGGCACCATGCAGCGGCTCCGCGGCGAGGGACCGCCGAAGGCGGGCGGCCGGGGGCGCGGCGACATCCTCTATCGCATCGAGATCGAGGTCCCCCGCGATCTGACCCGCGAGCAGAAGACAGCGCTGGGCGACTTCGCGACGGCGATGAACGACCACGACCCGCGCCAACGCCTGCTGCGCGACGCGTCCGCGGGATCGGGCAAGGTGGACGAGACGTGAGCGACGGCGGAAACAGGAAGAGGCGCCGCAAGCCCGCCAAAGTCGAGGCGGGGGCGGCGTTCGACGAGCAGCGCGCGGTGTTCATGATCTCGGTCGCCGCCGAGCTGGCCGAGATGCACCCGCAGACGCTGCGCATGTACGAGGCCCGGGGCCTGATCACCCCGAAGCGCTCGCCGAGGAACACGCGTCTCTACTCGTTCGAGGACGTGGAGCGTCTGCGGCGCATCCAGAGGATGACGGCGCAGGAGGGCCTCAACCTGGCCGGCGTCGAGACCGTGCTCGAGCTGGAGATGCAGCTGAAGCGGGCCCGCACCGAGCTTGGCCGGATGCGCGAGCGGGCCGCGGAGCTGGAGCGCGAGATGCTGGATGAGATCGAGCGCGTAAGGCGCTCGTTCCGCGCCGAGATCGTTCCCTACGGCGCCTACGACGCCGGCGAGATCGTCCCCACGAGGGACCCAAGGCGGGCGGACGCCCGCGTCGTGATCCCGATCGAGCGTAGCCGCCGCAGAGGCCCGAGCTCTAGCGACTGAGCGGGGCGTCCCCGTGTTCGGGATAGCTCGGCCTGTATCCGCGTTGCCGGGCGACTGCGGCAAGTGCCGGGAACACCAGGCGTTGCAACCTCGGTGGCGGTCGCGTGAGGACGAAGTAGTCGCGCAACTCCCACAGGGTTAGCACCGCCTGCAGCAGGTGCGGCCTGCCACGCTTGGTCAGCTTGCCGGCGGCGGCGAGGCCGAAGAACGTCGCAAAGAAGGTCTCGACGGACTTCAACCCGGGTCGGTACTCGCTGATCATCTGAAGCTCCTCATCGCCTCCGTTCCGGAAGATGTGCGAGACGCCGATTGGGACGGTGATCACGTCACCGGGCTTCGCGGGGCGCTCCTCGCTGTCGATCCGGAAGATCGGGGCGCCGCCAACGACCTCGAACCGCTCCTCCTGGAGCGGGTGAAAATGGTCCGGCCCCACCCAGTCGCCTGGCCCCGCCTCCACGCGGATCTGCATCCGGGTCAGCTCCCCACCCGTCTCCTCCGCGGTCGCCAGCATGGTGATCCGCTCGCCCGTGTGGGGGTTGAAGAAGCTCCTGCCGCTGCCCTTGTCGCCGTCGATCACGATCGCCCCTAGTATCCCTTGCCACTGGTGCTCACGGGCAGGACGGAAGCCCCGCGGCGGGCGCCAGATCTAAGTTAGACGCACATAGATTTTCTTTACAGACGGGTATAAACCCGCTACCCTTTTCACAATGCAGCCAGACCGCTTCACGATCAAGTCGCAGGAGGCCGTGGCCGCAGCTCAGCGGCTCGCCTCCGAGCGGCGCAATCCCGAGGTCGCTCCGCCGCACCTGCTGCTCGCCCTGCTCGACCAGGAGGAGGGCTTGGTGGTCCCGGTGTTGCAGAAGCTTGGCGCCGACGTCGCCTCGATCCGCCAGCGGGCGCTGGCCGAGGTCGAGGGCCTCCCTCGCCTCGGGGGCGACACCGAGTCCGACCTTCGCCCCTCGCAGGCCTTCGTCCGGGTGCTCCAACGCGCCGAAAAGGAGATGGCAGGGCTGGGCGACGAGTACATCTCCACCGAGCACGCCCTGCTCGCCCTCGCCGACCGAGCCTCCGGCCTCGCGGACCTTCTCCCCGACCGCGACTCGCTCCTGAAGGGAATCTCGGAGGTCCGCGGTCCGCACCGCGTTACCTCGCCTAACCCCGAGGACACGATGCAGGCCCTCGAGAAGTTCGGCCGCGACCTCACTGCCGAGGCGGAGCAGGGGAAGCTCGACCCGGTGATCGGCCGCGACGAGGAGATCCGGCGCGTGATCCAGGTGCTGTCGCGGCGAACCAAGAACAATCCGGTGCTGATCGGCGATCCGGGGGTCGGCAAGACGGCGATCGTCGAGGGCCTCGCGCAGCGGATCGTCGCCGGCGACATCCCAGAGAGCCTTCGCGATCGGCGCGTGATCGCGCTCGACATCGGCGCCCTGCTCGCGGGCTCCAAATACCGCGGCGAGTTCGAGGAGCGCCTCAAGGCGGTCCTGAAGGAGATACAGGCCGCCGAGGGCCAGATCGTCCTGTTCATGGACGAGCTGCACACGATCGTCGGTGCCGGCGCCGCCGAAGGCGCCGTGGACGCCGCCAACCTCCTGAAGCCGATGCTGGCGCGCGGGGAGCTGCGCGCAGTCGGCGCCACCACCCTCGACGAGTACCGCAAGCACATCGAGAAGGACGCCGCCCTGGAGCGCCGCTTCCAGCCGGTGCTGATCGACGAGCCCGACGTCGGCGACACGATCGCGATCCTGCGTGGGCTGAAGGAGCGCTACGAGGTCCACCACGGGGTGCGGATCTCCGACGCTGCGATCGTCGCCGCGGCCACGCTTTCGGAGCGCTACATCGCCGACCGCTTCCTGCCCGACAAGGCGATCGACCTGATCGACGAGGCCGCCTCGCGGCTGAAGATCGAGATCGACTCCATGCCCACCGAGATCGACGAGGTCGAGCGCCGCATCCAGCAGCTCGAGATCGAGCGCGAGGCGCTGAAGAAGGAGAAGGACGAGACGTCGATTGCCCGCCGTGAGGCGATCGAGGCCGAGCTCGCCGAGCTGCGTGAGCGCTCCGTCGAGATGAAGGCCCGGTGGCAGAACGAGAAGGGGGCAATCGAGGCGATCAAGGAGGCCAAGACCCGGCTCGAGGAGGCTCACCGCGAGGCGGAGCGGGCCGAGCGCGACGCCGACCTGGAGCGCGCCGCGACGCTCCGCTACGGCGAGATCCCCGAGCTCGAGAAGACGGTGGCCGAGCAGGAGTCGAGACTCGCCGAGCTGCACCGCGACGGCGGGTCGATGCTGACCGAGGAGGTAACCGAGGAGGACGTCGCCCAGGTGGTCTCCAAGTGGACGGGCATCCCGGTCTCGCGCCTGATGGAGGGCGAGGTCGAGAAGCTGATCCACATGGAGGAGCGGCTCCACGACCGGGTCGTGGGCCAGGGCGAGGCCGTGGAGGCGGTGTCCAACGCGCTGCGCCGCTCCCGCGCCGGGCTGGCTGATCCCAACCGCCCGATTGGTTCCTTCCTCTTCCTCGGGCCCACCGGGGTCGGCAAGACGGAGCTGGCTCGAGCCCTGGCCGAGTTCATGTTCGACTCCGAGCAGGCGGTCGTGCGGCTTGACATGTCCGAGTACATGGAGAAGCACACCATCGCGCGCCTGATCGGCGCGCCCCCCGGCTACGTCGGCTATGAGGAGGGCGGCCAGCTCACCGAGGCCGTGCGTCGCCGCCCCTATGCGGTCGTGCTCCTCGACGAGATCGAGAAGGCCCACCCGGACGTCTTCAACGTCCTGCTCCAGATCATGGACGACGGCAGGCTCACCGACGGCCAGGGCCGCACCGTGAGCTTCACCAACACGATCCTGATCATGACCTCGAACGTCGGCTCCCAAGAGATCGCGGGAGAAGCGATCGACGAGCGGATCCGCGAGCGAATCGAGGAGATCCTCGCCACCACCTTCAAACCCGAATTCCTGAATCGGGTCGACGACATCGTGATCTTCCACCGCCTCAGCCGCGAGGACCTGGGCCGGATCGTGGAGCTTCAGGTCGAGCAGCTCGCCGGCCGGGTGCGCGAAAAGGGACTCGAGATCGAGCTCAGCGACGACGCCCGGACCCTGCTGGGCAACCTCGGATACGACCCCACCTACGGTGCCCGGCCGCTGAAGCGGGTGATCCAGAAGCAGCTGGTCGACAGGCTGGCGTTGAAGCTGCTCGAGGGGGAGTTCGGCGAGGGCGACACGGTCCGCGTCGAGGCCGAGGCCGGCGAGCTCACATTCGCCAAGGCAACGGCAAAGGTCGAAGCCGCGGCCTAACGGGTGCGCTGGCGCTCCGGCTCCGTTGCTCCGGCCTCCAGCACGCGTACGGGGCGGTCGAGCCGCCGGCGCACCTCCTGGGCGTCTTCGCCGTGGTCGGGACCGGCCACGAACACCAGCTCCTGGGCGGGAAACGTTCGCAACGCGTCCTCGACCGCCTGCACGGGATCCGAGTCGCCGACCTGACCGCTGGCATCGAGGCCCGCTGCCGCCAGCAAGCCCAGCGAGACCGCGAGCCGTCGCTGGGCATCGCGACGCGCCTTGCGCACGTCCGAGAGCCAGTGCGCGACCGGCGTGTTCAAAGAAGGTGCCACAACCAACACCCGCGGCTCGCGCCCGGGATCGGCATCGGTGGCGCTAGCGCCGGACCGGGCGACCTCGGCGATCGCTCCCGCGGTGCCCGGGTCCTCCACCGCATCGGTGGCCACGACCAGCAGCAGGTAGCGGTCGCCCGGGGACGCCCCAACCTCGATCTCCTCATCGAAGCGGGCACGTGCGGCGATCACGACGATCGCCGCGGCGGCGAGGGCCCCAAGCGCCAAGCCGAGCGCCGGACCGGCCAGCGCAAAGCCGGCGATCGGCGGCGCGATCAGCGCCACAACGATCAACGGCAGCGCCCAGGACTTCAGCTGAATCGGCCGGAGCTTCTCCACAGAGACCCCCTTTCCCGTCCCGCTCAGGGTAAACGCGTCGCGCTTCCCCGAACCAGCGGCCGCACGAGCAGGGGGGCCTTGGGCAGCCCGTCCCGGACGAGGCCGCCGGTCTCGAGGCCGGCGCCCTGGAGCTCGGCCACGTGTCGCGGTTTGGGTGGCAGCCGCCCGTGAACCAGCCCCAGGACCGCTCGAGGCGATCCTGCCATCGGGCGAGGCGCCGGCTGTCGGGGCTGCGGACGTGCTCGATGCAGAGCAACCGGCCGGCAGGATCGTCCAGCACCCGGACGATCTCCGCGATCGCGCGATCGGGTGCGTCCACCGTGCAGAGGACGAGTGTCGAGACCACCGTGTCGAAGCTACGGGCCTCGAACGGCAGGCGCTCGGCCGGCGCCTCGACGACCTCGACCGTCGCCGGGCTCGGCGGATCCGCGGCCAGACGGTCGCGTAGCCGGCGAGCCATGAAGGGATCCGGCTCCGTCAGCACCAGCTCGGTCACCGCCTCTGTGTAGTGGGACAGGTTGAGTCCGGTCCCGGCGCCGATCTCGAGCGTTCGGCCGCGGGCCTCACGCAGCAACTCGGCGCGAAGCTCCGCCATTCCGGCGCGCTCACCCACGCTCGCCATGCGGTCGTAGAGCGCAGCGAAGATCCGATGCCCACGAGGCAAGGTAGGCTCAGGCTATCCGAGGCAAAAGGAGGAGGACATGCCCACGTTCATCATGCTCACCAGGCTGACCTCGAACGGCGTCAAGACCATCAAGGACAACCCAGGGCGGGTTCAAGAGGTCAACAGGGAGGTCGAGCAGCTCGGCGTCAAGGTCGTCAACCAGTGGGCGACCCTCGGGGAGTACGACTTCGTCAGCGTGGTCGAGGCCCCAGACGAGGTGACGATGGCCAAGGTCTCGGTCGAGCTCGGCTCGCGTGGCACCACGACCAACGAGACGATGGCCGCGATCCCGGCCGAGGCGTTCACGAAGGCGCTCTGAGCAGAACCGGCCGGGGGCCGCGATGAAGATCCTCGTGGTCGGGGGAGGCGGGCGCGAGCACGCGATCGTGCGGGCCCTGGCGCGCTCGGACCGGGCGCCCCAGCTCCTCTCCGCACCCGGCAATGCCGGAATCGCTGCCGACGCGCGCTGTCTGGACGTCGGTGCCGAGGACGTTCGCGGGATCGTCTCCGCGGCCGCGACCGAGGGGGTGGAGCTGGTGGTTGTGGGACCGGAGGCTCCGCTGGTTGCGGGACTCGTAGATGCGCTCGAGGCGGCCGGGATTGCCGCCTTTGGTCCCCGCGCCGCCTCGGCGAGGATCGAGGGCTCGAAGGTGCACGCCAAAGAGCTGATGGCAGCGGCATCGGTGCCCACCGCCGCGCATGCGGTTCTACGTTCGCGCCAGGAACTGCTCGAGCACCTGGCCTGCGCCTCCTATCCGGCAGTCCTGAAGGCCGACGGGTTGGCTGCCGGCAAGGGGGTGATGATCGCCGCCACGGAAGCGGAGGCGCGCGAGGCCGCGGATGTCTTCTTCGTCGAGCATCGATTCGGCGACACCGAGGTCGTGCTGGAGGAGCACCTGGAGGGCGAGGAGCTTTCGCTGCTGGCGGTTTGCGACGGCGAGAACGTGGTGCCGCTGGCCCCGGCGCAGGACTACAAGCGGATCCTCGACGGCGATCTGGGGCCGAACACCGGTGGCATGGGCAGCTACTCGCCCGTCCCGCGATTCGATCGCGCTCGCATCGAGGAGATCGCCGACGCGGTGCACCGGCCGATCGTCGACCTGATGCGCAGGCGAGGAACCGCATACAACGGCGTCCTGTACGCGGGTCTGATGATCACCGAGACGGGGCCCAAGGTGCTCGAGTTCAACTGCCGCTTCGGCGATCCCGAGGCTCAGGCCGTGCTGCCGCGCCTTGGCACCGACCTGATCGAGCTGTGCCTCGCGGCGCGGGAGCCGGGGGGACTGGAAGGCGTCGATGCGGAATTCGGCGAGGACTGGGCGGTGACCGTCGTGCTGGCCTCACGTGGGTATCCGGCCTCGTCGTCGAAGGGAGACTTGATCAGGGGACTGGCCGACGCGGCTGCGATCGAGGGGGTAGAGGTGACACACGCCGGAACGGCGGCTCGAAACGGCCAGATCGTCACCGCCGGCGGCAGGGTGGTGAACGTGACCGGACTGGGCCCGACTCCGGGTGAGGCCCGCGATCGCGCCTATGAGGGGGCACGGCTGATCTCGTTCGAGGGGATGCAGATGCGGACCGACATCGCGGCCAGGGCCATCGAGAGGGTGGTGCCCGGATGACGGCCGAATGGTGGCGCGAGAATCCCGGCTGGACGCGAAGGGAGCAATCGATGGAGATAGCGGAGCCCGGCAAACGGAGCAGTGGCGAGACCGAGGCGGCCACCCTGGAGCCGATGCCCGAGGTCGAAGCAGCCTTCGAGGAGATCGAGGTCGATGCGCCCCGCGTGGGCATCGTCATGGGATCGGCGAACGACAAGCCGAAGATGCAACCGGCCGGCGAGGCGCTGCACGAGGCGGGCATCCGCTACGAGGTGCGGGTGATGAGCGCCCACCGGGATCCCGAGAAGGTGCGCGAGTACTGTCACGCGGCCCGCATGCGGGGCCTCAAAGTGATCATCGCCGGCGCCGGAATGTCGGCGGCCCTTCCGGGGGTGGCCGCTGCGCACACCGACCTGCCGGTGATCGGCGTGCCGCTCACCGGCAAGACCCTGGGTGGGCTCGACGCGCTGCTGTCAGCCGTGCAGATGCCGCCGGGCGTTCCCGTTGGCTGCGTTGCAATCGACGGTGCCAGGAACGCTGGTCTGCTCGCCGCCCGGATAATCAATGCGTGATTGAGCGCTACACGCGTCCCGAGATGGGCGCCGTCTGGACGTCCCAGCGGCGGATGGAGGCGTGGCTCCAGGTCGAGCTGGCCGCCACCGACGCCTGGGCGGTGGAGGGCGTGGTGCCGGCCGAGGCCGCCAAGGCCTCTCGCGAGGGCGCCTCGTTCACGGTCGAAGCGGTCAACGAGCGCGAGCAGACCACGGGACACGATGTCGCCGCCTTCGTGGACGTGGTCGCAGCACAGGTTGGAGAGGACGGCCGCTGGATCCACTACGGGCTGACGTCGTCCGACGTTCTCGACACTGCACTGGCCCTGCAGCTCCGCGAGGCAGGAGGGATCGTGCTCGAAGGGGCCCGCAGCTACCGCGAGGCGCTGATCGAGCAAGCGCTCGAGCACCGCTACACGCTCTCTGCCGGGCGAACCCATGGAGTCCATGCCGAGCCGACCACCTTCGGGCTGCGCCTCGCCGGCTTCGGATTCGAGGCAGACCGCAACCTGCGCAGGCTAGAGCGGGCCTTCGAAGGCGTTCGAGTCGGCAAGCTGTCGGGCGCCGTCGGCACCTACGCCTCCGTGCCGCCCTCGGTCGAGCGCCGGGTGATGGAAGCCCTCGGCCTGCGAGCCGAGGATGTCTCCACCCAGGTGGTGCCGCGAGACCGCCACGCCGACCTGCTTGGTGCGATCGCGCTCGCGGGCGCCGGGCTGGAGCGGTTCGCGACCGAGGTCCGCAACCTGCAGCGCACCGAGGTGCGCGAGGTCGAGGAGCCGTTCGGAGCCGGCCAGAAGGGCTCCTCGGCGATGCCCCACAAGCGCAACCCAATCCTCAGCGAGCGGCTCTCTGGCCTCGCCCGCGTCCTTCGGGGATACGCGCAGACGGGGTACGAGAACGTGGCGCTGTGGCACGAGCGCGACATCTCCCACTCCGGCGCCGAGCGGGTGGTGCTTCCCGACGCCACCATCCTGCTCGACTACATGCAGCATCTCGCCTCCCGGGTCGTCAGGGAGATGACCGTCAACGTCGATCGGATGCGAAAGAACCTCGAGCTGACCCACGGCGCCCTGTACAGCCAGCGGGCGCTGACCGCGCTGGTGGAGTCCGGGATGGAGCGCGACGCGGCCTACCGAATCGTCCAGGAATCGGCTCAGCGTGCCTGGGACGAGGGCGTGAGCTTCCGCGATCTGCTGGCAGACGCGGCGCCCGACCTGGATCTCGAAGCCGTCTTCGACCCCGGCGCCTACCTGGCCCACGTGCCGGAGATCTTCGAGCGCCTGGAGGCGCTTCAGCGCTCGTAGGTCCCGACCAGTTCGGCGGTCTCGAGCACGTGTCCCTCGAGGGCTCGCTCGAGAGCGTCGCGATCGGCGCCCGGCTCCGCCTCCGGCACCGCGTCGAGCGCGAACAGCCGGAAGAAGTAACGGTGCCGCCCGTGTCCCGGTGGAGGGCAGGGACCGCGATAGCCGGTGGAGCCGGAGCCATTCGAGCCGTCGTCCGGCGTGGCCTCCCCCCGGCGATGCCACCCAGTGGGTGAAGGTCCGGAGGGGCGTCCGGGTCATCGCAGATCAGCGCCGGTCGGGTCCCCGGGGACGCCCGACCAGGCGGGCGGCGAGGTCGTCGCCGCGCAGGCGTGGCGCCGCGATGTCCCATGCGAACGCGCGCTGCTCATCCATGGCCGCCTACCCGCGAGGCGTGCGAGTTGGCCAGCTGGGCGTCGAGCGACCAGGACCGCCGGGGTTCCGTTGCGCGGCGACAGGGTGACGTTGCGGCGCACGATGGGCTCGGGCCGGTCGGTGGCCGGACGCAGCTCGGCCTGGCCGAGCACCGTGCGCAGCACGACGCGCATCTCCAGCTGCGCGAAGGCGGCACCGATGCAGCGGCGGGTGCCGCCCCCGAACGGAATCCAGCTATAGGTGTCCGGTCGCGGACTCGGGCCTTCGTCCAGGAACCGCTCGGGGCGGAACGCCTGGGGATCCGGATAGACGTCCGCGCGGGTGTGAGCGAGGTAGATCGAGGGCATCACCACGGCGCCCTCGGGAAGCTCATAGCCACCCAGCTCGGCGGGCACGCGCAGCTCGCGGCCGATGAAGGGAACCACCGGACGCACGCGCAGGGTCTCCTCGATCACCGCGTCCAGGTACTCGTCGTCGCCCTGGGCAAGCTCGGCGCGCAGGCGCTCGGCCGCCTGGGGCGAGCGCAACAGGAGGTCGAACGCCCAGGCAAGCCCGGTGGCGGTGGTCTCGTGGCCGGCCATCAGCAGCGTCATCAGCTGGTCGCGGAGCTCCGCATCGCTCATCGTCGAGCCATCCTCGAAACGGGCACCGACGAGCAGCGAGAGGATGTCCTCGCGGGATGCGAGGTCGGGATCCTCGCGGCGCTCGGCGATCTCCGCGAACAGGATCTGGTCGGCCTCGGCCAGCATCTCGCCGGTGCGCCGGTACGCAGGCAGACGACGCAGGCGACCGATCGTCATGCCGATCGCCAGGGGCGAGCGCGTGGCGGCGAGGATCCCGACCAGGTTGCGCCGCAGGAGCTGGCGCCGCTGGTCGTCCTCGACTCCGAACACCGCTCGCAGGATCACCTCCAGGGTGATCGCCTGCATGCTCGGGTGCAGCGAGAACCGGCGTCCCACGGGCCACGAGGCCACCTCGCGCTCCGCCGCCTCGACCATCATCGCCTCGTAGGCACGCATCCGTTCGCCGTGGAACGGCGGCAGCATCAGCTTGCGCCGGCGCAGGTGCTCATCGCCTTCCAGCAACAGGAGGGAACGCTGGCCCAGGACCGGAGCGAGGACGACGTTGCGGCCAGGGGCGATCGTGTTCTGTCGATCGGCCCCGAAGAGGCGCTTGATCGACGCGGGATCGGAGATGAACACCATCGGCCCCACCCGGAGGACGCGCGCCGTGAAGGTCTCGCCGTAGCGGCGCCGGCAGGACTCGAAGAAGGGCAGAGGGCGGGCGACCAGCCGCGCCGTCTGGAGCGCCGCCGGGGCGCGCGGCCCGGGAGGCAGGCTCATCTGGTGCGCGCGAACCGCTCGATCAGCACGTCGATGCAGTATGCCGCGTCGCCGACGAGGGGGTGCCTAGCTGGAATCCACGAACTCTCGCATCTCCTCCATCGTTCCTCCTCTGCCCACTGGCCGGGGGCGTTGTTAGCATCGGATCGTCGAATGGCCAGTGCCCTCGCCGAGCTCCGCCTGCACTCCAGCGGCAAGGTCCGTGAGATGTACGAGCTCGACGGCGACCTGCTGATGGTGGCCTCGGATCGGATCTCGGCGTACGACGTGATCATGCCCAACCCGATCCCCGACAAGGGCCGGGTGCTCACCCAGATGTCGCTGTTCTGGTTCGAGGCCACGGGCGCAATCTGCCCCAATCACTTCCTCTCCGAGGACGTGCCCGAGGAGGTCGCGGGCCGAGCGATCCGGGTGAAGCGGCTCGACATGTACCCGGTCGAGTGCGTGGTCCGCGGGTACCTGTCGGGCTCGGGGTGGCGCGAGTACCGCGAATCCGGCGCGGTCTGCGGGATCGAGCTGCAGGAGGGGCTGCGTGAGTCAGAGCGGCTGCCAGAGCCGATCTTCACGCCCGCGACCAAGGCCGAGGTCGGCGACCACGACGAGAACATCGACTTCGAGCGGGCCGCCGAGCTGATCGGCGACCGCCCTCTGATGGAGGAGCTGCGGCGAGCTTCGATCGAGCTCTACGAGCACGCCGCCGCGCACGCCGAGGATCGCGGCATCATCCTCGCCGACACGAAGTTCGAGTTCGGCGCCTCCCCGGGGGCCGAGGTGGTGCTGGGCGACGAGGTCTTCACCCCGGACTCCTCACGCTTCTGGCCGGCCGACGAGTACGAGCCGGGGCGCCCCCAGCAGTCCTTCGACAAGCAGTACCTGCGCGACTGGCTCGACCAGATCGGCTGGGACCACAGGCCCCCGGCGCCGGAGTTGCCCGACGAGGTGATCGCCAACACCCGGGCCAAATACCTCGAGGCCTACGAGCGGATCACGGGGCGGACGCTCGGATAGCCCGTCTCGTCGGGATCGGCGACGAGGTCGCGGGATCCCTCACGTCTCGTAGCCCAGCTCCCGCAGCAGGTCGCCGGCGATGCTCTCGAACGCCTGGCGATCCTCGGCCGACATCTCGGTGCGCCACCGCCCGACACGGCTGGAGCTCGGCGGGCTCGAGACCAGCTCGTGTTGGCGCTTGCGCTCCTCGGCCGTGATCGTCCCGCCTCCCAGCGGGTGGAAGTCGCGGATCACCTCCTTCATTCGCTCCTCAGCGCCGTGGTGGTACTCGAGCATGCCGGCATTCCAGGGAAGGTCGACGAAGTCGGCGATCCGTCGCAACAGCGGCTCGGGATCCGCCACCAGATCCTCGTAGCGGACCTCCACGTAGGTGCCGGGGCGCAGCCGCTGCGACCGGCGGCGCGCCCGGCCCAGCTCCTCGACCCATTTCGTCGCCGCCGCTTGAACGTCGTCCGGGCCCCAGCTCACCTCGCTGAGCGACAGGGCCACGTCGCGCCCGTCGCGGATCAGATGGACGAAGTGGGCCTCGGGCAAGGCGCTCTGGATACGCCTCGCCTTCCACGTGTAGGGAGGCGACTTGTCGCCCCAGCGCGGCTTGCCCTCCTGGGCGGCATATGCCTCGAAGAAGGAGCGCGCCGCATCGCCCGCGGTCAGCGGATCGTGCTGCGCCATGCGACGCTCGACCTCCTGTCGATCCAGGTCGATGTCTCCCCAGCGCGGATGGCTGACGATCAACTCCATCGCGCGCTCGCGAAGCTCGGCGCCCTCGATTCCCTGCTCCACCCAGCGATCGAAGTGGCTGAACAGCTGCGGGAGGAAGTGGGTCTCGGGCGGGATCGTCAGCTGTGGGTGCGCGTCGAGCATCAGCCGCAGGAGCGTGGTGCCGGAGCGGGCGATGCCGACCACGAACGGGGCGGGCACCCGGCCGGGCTCGCGCCTGCCGTCGCCGAAGCGCGCTCCGGGGCGCCGGATGCCGCGCCGCCGAATGCCGTCGAGCAGTCCCATGGCGACCGTTACTGTTTCACGTCTTGTGGACCGGCTGAGGCCCTGGAACGCGCCCCTGGAGATACCCGAATGCCCACCGGGTTGGGAGACGGGACCTCCGACGTACGTCGGGATCGGCGCCCAGCGCTGCGGCACCAGCTGGTGGTACGACTCGATGCGCCGGCACCCACGGGTCCGACGATCCCCGCTGGGCAAGGAGGTGCACTACTTCGATCGCTTCTGGCGAGGGGACGCCCCCGACCACATCGCGGCCGAGTACGCATCGCTGTTTCCGCGCCCCCCCGGCAGGCTCGTCGGCGAGTGGACGCCGCGCTATCTGGCCGACTTCTGGGCGATCTCGCTGCTCCACAGGGCGGCCCCGAGCGCACGTCTGCTGGTGATGCTCCGGGATCCCGTGGCCCGCTATCGCTCGGCGGTGGCGAGGCTGCAGCGAATGGCCGAGGAGCAGGGAGAGCGGGTGCGGCTGCCGTCGCTCGGGGACGCGACATGGCGCGGCTTCTACTTCCAGCAGCTTCGCCACGTGTTCGAGCTCTTTCCCCGGGAGCAGGTGCTGGTGCTCCAGTTCGAGCGATGCGTCCAGGACCCCGTCGGGGAGATGGAACGCACCTGGCGCTTCGTCGGCGTGGAGCCGCCGGCGAAGACTCCTGACCGCCTGTTGCGACACCGGCAGGCCGGTCGCGGCACGCCTCAGCTGCCACCCGCGCTGAGCGAGGAGCTGGCCCAGCGCTATCGGGAGGATGCCGCGCGACTGGCCGAGCTGTGCCCCGAGATTGACCTGTCGCTGTGGACCACTCTCGCCGGCAAGGCTGGCGCCCGAGGCGACACCGCCGTGGACGCCGCGGTCAGCTAGCGGGCGGCGGCACTCGCCCGCAGCTCCCGTAGGTAGTCCCGCAGCCGCGTGTCCTCGATCAGCTCGCCCGCGCCCGGCTCGGCGACGACCTGTGCGTCGTAGTGATCGCGAAGCTCGTCCCGCTCCCAGAGCTCGTACAGGTGACGCCAGGTGCGACCCGTGCGGTAAGGGAGCTCCCGATTTCGCGCGTACGCGCGACCGCCCTTGACGATCTTGTTCTCGAACTGGGCATAAGTGCGCATCGGGAAGTGCAGGATCTCGATGGATCCCTCGTCGACGCGGTCACCGAGCTCGGGCCCCTCGATCCGGTGGTTGCCCTGAACCACGGTGATGTCAGCGTGGGCACGGTGGGCGACCTTGGGGGGCAGGGGCTTGCCGAGCGGGTTCAGAGACTGGCGCTCACGCGCCGTCATCCGCTCCCAGAACCGGCGTCCGTCCTCCGGCCGCGGGACGAAGTTGGTGCGGTGCGCGACCACGACCCCAGCCCCGTCGCCCAGCTCCGCGAAGGTCGAGGCGAGAGTGCCGGAGCGGGGCCACCAGAACTCGTCGGCGTCGTTGTTGATCACCCAATCGGCACCCTCCTGCGCGGCGAGCCGCGCCATTCGAGTCACCCATCGGCCCTGCGAGTAATCGTCCGCCGGCTCGAGCAGCAGGCGCACCGCCCCCTGCGCCTCGTATTCACGGAGGATCTCGACCGTAGCGTCCTGCGGAGCCGTTGTCGGTGACGATCACCCGATCGACTCCCTGCGCGAGGTGAAAGTCCAGGTTCTCGCGGACGATGTCCTCCTCGTCGCGCAACAGCAGGGTCATGACCAGCTTCATCTGTGTGATTCCTAGCAGCTAATGCGCCCCATCAAGTGAGGCGTTGATGCGTCCCTACAATGGCCGCCCTTGGCCGAGACGCTCCCTGCAAGTCCAGCGATCCGAGTCGTGATGGCGCTCAAGATCCGGGACGAGGGCGACGTTCTCGGGCACAATTTTCGCTTCCACCACGCGCTCGGGGTCGACCACTTCATCGTCACCGACAACGGGTCCACGGACGAGACGGTCGAGATCCTGGCCCGCTACGCCGAGGCGGGCCTGCTGACGGTGATCGAGGCCCCCGACACCGACTACCGCGAGCAGGGGGCGCAGTGGATGACGGACATGGCACGGCTGGCGGCCACGGAGCTCGGCGCAGATTGGGTCGTGCACACAGACGCCGATGAGTTCTGGTGGCCGATCGAGGGCACGCTGAAGCAGACGCTCGCAGCGGTCCACGATCGGTACGGGGTCCTGATCGCCCCCCGCTGCGAGTTCATCGGCAGGCCCGACGGCCCCGGCTCGTTCGCGGAGCGGCTGACCATCCGGGAGGCCCGTTCCCGGTACCAGCCCAAGGTGGCGCACCGCGCCGACCCGGATGTGGTGATGATGGACCGGGGACCTCACGATGTTGCCGCCCTGGGCCCTTCGGGGGAGGTGACGGAGACCATCCGCCCGCCAGGCCGGCCTGTGCATCGCGTGATCCGGAACCGGGAGCTGGGCGCAAGCTCCTGGCCGGAGGATGACGCGCGGTTCGTATGGGCGCCATGGTGGCCGGTGCGGATCCTCCACTTCCCCGTCCGGTCGTCGGCCCAGTTCAGGCGCCGGACCCAGATCGCGATCTTCGAGGGCATGTTCCCCGACCGCGGTCGCTTCCGCCGCCTGCGCGAGCACTATGAGGCAGGTCGCTTCGAGGAGCTCTACCGCGAGCTGATCTTCGATCAGAGCGAGGTGGAGGAGGGACTGCAGGCGGAGCGGCTGGTCATTGACGAGCGGTTCGCGAGCCTGCTGGCCAGGTGTCCCGACCCGCTCGACGGCGGGCCCTCGGGAAGCGTGCGCGTCGAGCCCTCGCCCGAAGAGCGCGAGCGCGACCGATCCGCGCTCGAGTTCGATGCGATGCATGTGCTCGCCCGTACCAGCCGCTGGCTGATGGTGAATCGCGACCGCAACCGCGAGCGCATGGTGAAGTTGATCGAGCAGCGCGATGCAGCCCAGGCGGAAGCACCGGGGCCTCGGCGGCGAAGGTGGCGCCGGTTCCATCCCTGGAGGCGGCTGCGAAGCGCCTTCGGACGCTAGCGTGGGGTCAAACTCAGGTTCCGGCAAAGGGCGCCGCCGATCAGCTGCCGGCGCCCGGCTACTGGCTATGGTTTCGCCGGTGTCCCGGTACATCGTCACCGGCTGCGCGGGGTTCGTCGGGTCGTCCCTGGTGGACGCCCTGCTCGCAGAGGGCTGCGAAGTTGCCGGCGTGGACGCGTTCACCGACTATTACCCTCGCGATCGCAAGGAAGCGGCGATTGCCGCGGCCATGTCGCACCCTGCTTTCGAGCTCGTCGAGCACGATTTGGGCGATGGGCCGCCGCCCGCTAGGGCACTGGAGGGAGTCGAGGGCATCTTCCACCTCGCGGCCCGGCCGGGAGTGCGCGCGAGCTGGGGAGCCGGATTCGACGCGTACGTGCACGACAACGTCCTCGCGACGCACGTAGTTGCCGAGTGCGCCGCCCGGCAGGGCCTGCGCCTGGTCTTCGCCTCCTCCTCATCGGTGTACGGTGACGCGCTCGCCTACCCGACGCGCGAGGATGCGGCGCCGGCGCCCGTGTCGCCCTACGGGGTCACCAAGCTGACCTGCGAGCACCTGCTGCGTGCTCAGGCCAGGAACTTCGAGCTCGACTACGTGGGCCTGCGCTACTTCACCGTCTACGGGCCCCGCCAGCGACCGGACATGGCGTTCGCGAGAATCGTCGGCTCTTTGGCCAACGGATCCACCTTCGATGTCTACGGCGACGGTAGCCAGTCGCGTGACTTCACCTACGTTCAAGACGCCGTTGCGGCGACGATCCTGGCCATGCGCAAGGCTCCATCCGGGGCGATCTACAACGTCGGCGGGGGTAGCGAGGCCAGCCTGAGAGAATCGGTCTCGATCGTCGAGGAGCTCAGCGGTCGCAACCTCGCCGTCCGCTACGCGAACACGGCCGCCGGTGACGTCCGCAGGACCCTGGCGGACACCGGTCGGATTCGGGCCGAGATCGGGTGGAAGCCGACGGTGGACCTCCGCCAGGGCCTCGCCAGCATGCTGGATGTCGAGCTGGGCATCCCCGCCGGTCGACCCGAGGCTTGAGGGGAGACGCCGTGCGCCTGGCGATGACCATTCTGGTCCGGGATGCCGAGGATCTGATCGAGACGAACCTCCGGTACCACCGAGCGCAGGGAGTCGATCTGTTCCTGATCGGCGACAACGGGTCGACCGACCGCACGCTTGAGATCCTGGAGCCTTACCGCGAGGCCGGCCTGGTTGAGCTGGAGCACATCGAGGGAAGTCCGCGCGAGGTGTGGTCGGAGGGCCGCACGATGCTGGCCCGCAAGGCGTATGAGGTGGGCGCGGATTGGGTGATTCACGACGACCACGACGAGTTCTGGTGGCCGCTGACCGGAACCCTCAAGGAGGTGATCAGCGCTGTTCCCGAGCGGTTCGGGCTGATCTCGGCACCTCGCACCGAGTTCGTCGCCAGGCCGGGCGAGGATTTTTGGCCCGAGCGCCTCACGGTGCGAGAAACCCGCTTTCGACGCCCTCCCAAGATCATCCACCGAACCCATCCGCTGGTCAAGATCAGGCAGCCGCACCCGCCGGACATCTGGATCGATGACGGCACCTCGCCGCGCGACGGCCTGGTGGGGAGGCCGGTTCGTCGCGCCCGGGAGGCGCACTCCGAGGCCAGCGAGCTGGAGCTGCTCCTGGCGCCGACATTTCCGATCGGCGTCCTGCACTTCCCTGTCCGCTCCTTGAAGCAGTACACGCGGCTGGTCGGAATCGCGGTCGCCAACGGCGACCTGGGTCGCGACGAGGACACTCGCCGGATCCGAGACGCCTACCGAGCCGGCCGGCTGGAGGAGATCTACAGCGAGATGGCGTTCGAGGACGACGACGTCAAGCAGGGCATCGAAGCGGGGAGCCTGGAGCAGGACACCGGCTTTCGCGACTACCTGAGAGCGTGCCCCGATCCACTGGCCGCAGAGCAGGGGCCGGGGGCTCCGGCGGAGGCGCTTGGCTGGTCGGACGAGCGGCGCGAGCGGGAGCTGGCAGAGCTCGAGGCGGACAGCATGTACACCCTCAGCCGCTACCTGCAGACGATCGCCTACCGACGGCTGAGCGACCGTCAGCTGCGTGCCGAGGCGCGCGGAGCCCAGGAGCGGCTGGAGGAGATCGAGGCCACCACGTGGTGGCGCCTGCGACCCCGGTATCGCCTGATCACCAACCGCCTCAGACGGGAATGGAGGAAGTGGCGGCGGCGCTTGCGGCGAGGGAACGACGCTCCAGCCGGCCCCTACGACACGCCGTGAAGCTCGCGATGACGCTGATCGTCCGCAACGAGGCGGACGTGATCGAGGACAACCTGCGCTTCCACCGGGCGCAGGGGGTCGACCTCTTCATCGCGCTGGACAACGGCTCCACCGACGGCACGCTCGAGATCCTCGAGCGCCACGAGCGCGCCGGGGTTCTGAAGCTGGTGAGGATGTCGGGTCCCATGCTCAGGGTGCAGAGGCAGGGAGCGACCGAGATCGGCCGGCTGGCACACGAGATGGGCGCCGACTGGGTGATCCACAACGACGCCGACGAGTTTTGGTGGCCCCTCACCGGGGACCTCAAGCAGGCTCTGGGTGCGATCCCGGAGCAGTTCGGAATCGTCCTCGCGCCTCGGACCGAGTTCATTGCGCGCCCGGACGGCGAAGGGTCGTTTGCGGAACGACTCTTGATCCGGGAGGCCCGCTTCCGGCGGCCGCCGAAGACGGCTCATCGCGCTCACCCGCTGATCAAGATGTGGGAGCGGCATCCGATCGACGTCTGGGTGAAGAGCGACCGATCCCCCCGCAGCGGCTTGGTGGGAAAGCCCGCTTTGCGAGTCGAGTCGAACCACAGGGAGGAGCCCGAGCTCGAGCTGGTGCTGGCCCCGGAGTTCCCGATCGGGGTCCTGCACTTTCCGCTGCGCTCATTCGAGCAATACAGGAAGAAGGTCGACCTGGTGGCCGAGAACCGCCTGTTCGATCGCGACGCCGAGGCGCGCGCGCTTCGCCAAACCTATGAGGCCGGCCGACTCGAGGAGCACTTCGCGGGCCTCGTCCCCGATGACGAGACGGTGGCCAGCGGAATCGCCGAGGGATGGCTGGTGGAGGACACGAGGTTTCGCGACTACCTGCTTGCCTGCCCCGGACTGCTCGAGGATGGAGCGCCCACGCCGGAAGCCCGGGCCCTGTCCCCGGAGCGCCGCGTCGCGGCGCTGGCCGGGATGAGGGAGGACGGCATGTACGCGATCAGCCGCTACCTGCAGACTGTCGCGTCCAAGAAGCGCGAGCGGCACATGCAGGCGCGGGAGCTGAAGCGGCTGCGAGTCTGGGAACGGAAATCCATGCGCGAGATCCGCCAGCTTCAGCGCAGGCAACGGCGCTTGGAACGGCTTGCGGGGCGGTTACAGAGGGTCCAGGGGAGCCGCTGGTGGAGGCTGCGACCGCGCCTGCCCAGGCGGCGCCGCGCGGGCCATTAAGTTAGACAGGTGAGAGCGAAGATCCTGATCCGCCCCAAGCGTGGAATCCTGGACCCCCAGGGCAAGGCAATCGAGCGCGCCCTCCCCGCCCTGGGTTTCGAGGGCGTCTCGGAGGTCCGGGTCGGCCGCCTGGTGGAGTTGGAGGCTGCCGAGCCGGACCGGCTTGCCGAGCTGTGCGAGAAGCTGCTCGCCAATCCACTGATCGAGGACTACGAGATCGAGCTGAACGGCGATGCAACGGGAGGCGAAGCACCGCAGACCCCGCCGCCCCCGGAGTCGTAGACGAGGCGGTGGCGGGCATGTTTGGTGTATTGCAGTTTCCCGGCAGCTGCGACGACCGCGACGCCCTGCTTGCCTGCCGCCGGGTGGGCGAGGCGCGACTCGTCTGGCATGAGGACGCCGCGCTTGGGGACATCGACGTCGTCGTCGTACCAGGCGGCTTCTCCTACGGCGACTACCTGCGTGCCGGCGCGATTGCCCGCTTCGCGCCGGCGATGGAGGCGGTGGCACGCCATGCCGCAGCCGGCCGGCCCGTGCTGGGGATCTGCAACGGCTTCCAGGTCCTGTGCGAGGCCGGGCTGCTGCCCGGGGCGCTCTTGCCGAACGACTCGCTTCGGTTCGTTTGCCGGCAGGTCGAGGTTGTGGTGGAGTCGACCGCAACTCCGTTCACCAGCGGATGCCAAGCGGGCGACCGGCTCTCGATCCCGGTCAAGCATCAGTCGGGGCGGTACTTCGCTCCCCCCGAGCAGCTCGACGAGCTCGAGGCCCGCGGCGGGGTCGTGCTTCGCTACTCATCCGGGCAGAACCCGAACGGATCCGCTCGAGACATCGCCGGGATCGTGAACGAAGCGGGGAACGTGATGGGGCTGATGCCCCACCCCGAGCACGCGGTCGATCCGCTCACGGGGTCGGAGGACGGCCTGCGGATCCTCGCCTCCCTGGCTGTAGCGGGGGCGAGGCGCGACCGCGAGCCGCTCAGCGCATAGCGGGACACTTCTTGGCGCCGGTTACGTAGGCTCCTTGGCGTCCTCGAGCAGGACCGGCGCCTTGATCGTCGACAGCTCCCCGCCTCGGTCCGGCTCGATGAGCTGCAGATAGAACTGGTCGTCGCGCTGGATCAGCTCGAAGACCTGCTCGTTCACCTGAGCCAGCTGGTCGCGGAGGGCGTGGCGGTAGCGGCGCACGGGGTTGATGGCCTTGCGAATCCGCCCGCGGAGCCCCCTGCGGGGGAGCCGCGCCGCCAGGCGCCCGCGCATGGTGGCGTTGAGGCGATCCTCGACCGATGCCCGCCATAGCCGCCCGCCGGCGGTGAGGCGGAAGCCGCCCCCGTGGTGGTAGACGAGGTCCTCGTAGACGCCGAACTGCAGCGGATGGGGGTTGATCCTGTTCGTTCGCAGCATCGGATACCAATCGATGCCGGCGTCCTCGAGCAGGCCGAGCAGGTTGCCGCCCACGTCGGTAACCGCCTTGCCTTGAGGGTTGCGCCACGTGTGTCCGCGCCGCCAGTCGCCGGGCAGGTCGCGCCACAGCCCCGCGGTCGTGGCGCAGAAGGACGGGTGCGGCTGGCGGTCGCCGTTGTTCTCGTCGCGGCGAACCGCGACCAGGGGATAGCGCTCGAGCTTGGAGCGCAGGAACGGCATGATCGGGGCGACCGGGAAGGCGTCACCGTCGATGAAGATGATCACCTCATCCGGGGCGGCCGCATGCGCGACGAGGTCACCGAGCATGGTCAGCTTCAACTCGTGGTCCTCGACTGGCAGGTCGGTGGCGTAGAAGAACTTCTGCGCCTGCTCCCGGGTGCCGGAATCGAGCCACGCGTAGACCCTGTACGGCTCGTCGACGTTGCTGGTCAGGTAACGGAGCTGGACGTCTATCCACCGGGCGGAGCGCCAGTGGACGGTGGCTATATGGACCAAGTGAGCGCTAGATTAGACCGGATGTCTCCGTCCGGGCAGCCGCGCGGCTCGAGCGGCAAATCCGGCGGCGGAGCGCTCACCGCTCGGCTCGCCACCACCTTCCGACGACGTGGCTCGGCCTCGGAGCGCCGTGGAAAGACCGTTGTCACGGTGCTGGGGATGCACCGCAGCGGCACCTCGGCGGTGGCCGGGATGATCGAAGAGCACGGCGTGGAGCTTGGTCAGGTATCCAGGCGAACGCGCTTCAACGCCCGCGGCAACCGCGAGATCAAGGAGTTGAACAAGCTCCACAACGCGATCCTCGCCCGCAGCGGCGGCTCGTGGTGGGATCCGCCCTCAGGGCTGCGCATGCAGCCGGACGACACTCGCAGACGTGACGCGATCCTGAGCGCGATTCCCGGCGACACGATCGGAGTGAAGGACCCTCGCATCGTGCTCCTCCTCGAGCTGTGGCGTGATCTCGGCCCAAAGCACATCGGCGTGATTCGCAACCCGGTCGCGGTCCGGAAGTCGCTCGAGCGGCGGGCCCGCGAGCGCGGCGAGCCGCACCCGCAGCTCTCCCCCGCCGGCTGGGAGGAGCTCTGGACGATCTACAACAAAGCGCTGCTCGACGAGCTGGAGCGATCCAGCTTTCCTGTGATCGACTTCGATCGCCATTTCGATCTCGACGCGCAGGTTCGCGCCGCGCTCGCCTTCCACGGCCTCGAAGCCCGTGGCAACTCGGGCTTCTTCGACCGGGCGCTGGTGGGCCAGAACGTTGACGAGTGGCGCTCGCAGGTGATCTCGAGCGTGGCGCTTGATCTGTGGGACGAGTTGGCGCGCCGCGCCCTTGAGTAGCCACAGCCGGCGCTCAGCAGCGGCCAAGTGGGCCGAATTTCCCGCTCTATGGCCGGCAAATTCGGCCCAGTGCGCCGGTCCAGCCACGATACTGGCGAAGTGACGACCGCGACCAGGCACCGGGAGTTGGGTCTCACGGACTCCGAATACACGCAAATTCGAGAGCTCCTGGAGCGGGATCCAAATGAGATCGAGCTGGCGATGTTCTCGCTCCTGTGGTCCGAGCACTGCGCCTACAAGCATTCGCGCAAGCTGCTGCGGCGCCTGCCGACCGAGGGCGACCGCGTCCTCATGGGGCCGGGCGAGAACGCCGGCGCCGTGGACGTCGGGGGAGGCCAGGCGGTCGCCTTCAAGGTCGAGTCCCACAACCACCCCAGCGCGGTGGAGCCGTTTCAGGGGGCGGCGACCGGGGTCGGCGGCATTCTTCGCGACGTGTTCGCGCTCGGGGCGCGGCCGATCGCGGTTCTGGACTCGCTGCGCTTCGGCGAGCTCTCCTCGGAGCGCTCCCGCTACCTGCTCGACCGGGTGGTGGCCGGAATCGGCCATTACGGCAACTCGATCGGGGTCCCCACGGTGGGGGGTGAGATCTACTTCGAGGCGCCGTACGAGCGGAACTGCCTGGTCAATGCGATGTGCGTGGGGCTGGCGCCGACGGAGCGCATGGTTCGCTCCGCCGCCGGAGGGCCCGGCAACTTCGTCGTCCTGCTGGGGGCGTCCACCGGCCGCGACGGAATCGGCGGCGCCTCGGTGCTCGCCTCCGCGGAGCTCGCCGACGGGGATCAGAAGAGGCCAAGCGTGCAGATCGGGGATCCGTTCGAGGAGAAGAAGCTGATGGAGTGCTGCCTCGAGCTGCTGGATCGGGGACTGCTGGTCGCCCTCCAGGACCTGGGCGCCGCCGGGCTCACCTCATCCTCCGCCGAAATGGCCGCCGCGGGCGGGGTGGGAATCGACATCGCCGTGGACAGGGTGCCGCTGCGCGAGCCGGACATGGAGCCGTTCGAGATCATGATCTCGGAGTCACAGGAGAGGATGCTCGCGATCGTCGATCCGGCGTGCATCGACGAGGTGATAGCCATCTGCGAGCGCTGGCAGACAGGCGCCGCGGTCATCGGCGAGGTCACCGACACGGGACGGATCCGCGTGATCTCGGACGAGGACGTAGTCGGAGACCTGCCGGTCTCGGCCTTGATCGACGCCTGCCCGCTGTACGACCTCGAGCCCAAGCAACCCGGCGCGTGGCTCTATGGCAACCAGGCGTCGCTCGGCCCGGCCGCCGCGGATGCGGTGCTCACCACCCTGCTCGCCTCCCCCAGCATTGCCTCGAAGCGCTGGGCGTTCGAGCAGTACGACTCGATCGTCCAGTCCCGGACCGTGCGCCGACCGGAGTCGGCCGATGCGGCGGTGCTGAGGCTCGACGAAACCGGGGGCGCGATCGCGGTTGCCATCGACGGGAATGGACGGCGGGTTGCCTGCGACCCCTACCTGGGCACGATCGAGGCCGTACTGGAGTGCGCGCAGAATCTCGCCTGCGTGGGCGCCGAGCCCCTGGGGTTGACCAACTGCCTCAACTTCGGCAACCCGGAGAAGCCCCACGTCGCCTGGCAGCTCGACCGCTCGGTGCAGGGGCTCGCAGATGCCTGCAAGGCCCTCGGGGTTCCGGTGGTGGGTGGAAACGTCTCGCTCTACAACGAGACCGAGGCGGGTCCGATCTACCCCACCCCGGTGGTCGGCATGGTCGGCGAGCTTCCGAGTCCCGCGCCGGCGGCAGGGATGGCGCTGCGGGAGGGCGACGCGATCGCGCTCGTGGGGCCGTTCGCGCCCTCGTTGGCCGGCTCGGAGCTGGCGAAGCTGCGCGGGGACCTTGCGAACGGCCTGCCCGGCGCCTCGATCGAGGCGGTACGGGGCGCGATCGAGTTCGTCCGCGACGGGGTGCGAGCGGGAACCTTTAGCAGCGCCCACGACGTCAGCGACGGCGGTTTGGCGTGCGCCCTGGCCGAGTGCGCGATCTTGGGCGGGGTGGGCATACGCGTGGACCTCGACGGGTTGGTCGAGCTCCGCGGCGCCTCGGGCGAGGCCTGCCTGTTTGGCGAGGGCCCGGGCGGGTTCGCGGTTGCCGGCGCGGGCGGCGAGCCTAGGTGCGATCGCGGCCGAGGGGCGGCGACGGGGCGTCGACGTGCTGGCGATCGGCGAGGCCGGGGGTGACCTGGTGGAGATCTCGGCAGCAGAGGCCGAGGTCTCGTTGACGCTCGCCGCCGCCGAGCGCGCCTGGCGCTCGTTGAACCCGGGTGAGTGAATCCAAGGCGTAGCGGACGCCTTCATGCGTTCGGTACCATCCCCCCTTCGCGGGCGTGGTGTCGGGGGACAATCACGCGTCCGCAGGCGTAGCGGCAGCCGACGAGTCGCCGCCGCCCTCGTTCGAGCCGCCTTCGGATGTCAGTTAGCTCTCACCACAGGATCCTGCTCAGCGGCGCCTTGTTGGCGGTCGCCTGCCTGACAGCCGCCGCCGGGCCTGGGTCCCTGCCGGGCGGCCCCGAGCGCAGCCAAGCCGTCGCCGGGCCCAACCGTCCCAACATCGTCTTGATCCGCACCGACGACCAGGTACTGCGCCACCTGAACGCCCGCACGATGCCGCAGACGATGCGGTTGCTCGCCGGGCAGGGCACGACATTCACCAACTCCGTCGTGACCACGCCGCTGTGCTGTCCCTCACGTGCGGCCGCGCTCACCGGCCAGTACGGCCACAACAACGGCGTCCTCGCCAATCAGCCCGGCTATCCCGCGCTGAAGGGCAAGGCGAACACGCTCCCCGTCTGGTTGCACCGGGCCGGATATGTGACCGCCCACGTCGGCAAGTACTTGAACAAATACAGCGCGAGCGTTTCCCACCCCACCGAAGTGGCCCCGGGCTGGGATCAATGGGACACCGCGCTGGAGGGTGAGGGACCCCGTTACTACCGGTACACCCTGTCGGACAACGGACGGCGGGTCAGCTACGGACAGCGGGCGAAGGACCACGTGACCCGGGTGTGGAACCACGCTGCGGTAAGGCTGATCCACACCTACACGCCACGTAAGCGGCCGCTCTTCCTGCAACTGGACCAGCGGGCTCCGCACCGGTCCGTCGGCCTCGTTCGGGGGCGCTGCACCCACCACACGCCGCAGCCGTACCCTCGGGACATCGGTCTGTTCGCCCACACGCCTCTGCCGAGACCGCCATCGTTCAACGAGGAGGACGTGAGCGATAAACCGTCATTCATCCGCCGTCTTGACCAGATCGACGGTGCTGTGATCAGCCGCATGCAGCTCTATCACCAGTGCGCGCTGGCTTCGTTGAGGGAGGTTGACCGCGGGGTGGCAGCGATCTACAACGCCCTCAAGCGCACCGGCGAGCGGGGTAGGACCGTGATCATGTTCACGTCTGACAACGGGTACTACTACGGCGAGCACCGGCTCCCCACCGGCAAGGCGCCTCCGTACGAGGAATCGATACGGGCGCCCCTCGTGATTCGCCTCCCGAGCGCGTATCGGAACGGCGCCGCCCGTATTCGCCAGCATCTCCGAGCCGGTGGCGAACATCGATCTCGCTCCGACCATCCTGCGGCTGGCGGGCGCCGAGCCGTGTCGCTCGAAGGGCCACTGCCGAACCATGGATGGGCGCTCCCTGCTCCCCTTGCTGACGGGCAACACCAGTCGGTGGCCCGATGATCGAGCTGTGCTCGTGGAGCTAGACCAGCCGGGCGGTCGCAAAGTCGGGGTCTGCGCCTACCAGGGCGTACGGGTCGACGACCGGATCTTCACCGAGTACACCAGGCTCACTGATCCGGCCACCGGCGCCTGCGAGCCCGCCGACGAGCGCGAGCTCTACGACCTCGCGAGCGATCGCTATCAGCTCCGCAACCTGGCCGACCAGCCGGCGCATGCGGTCGAGCAGGTGCAGCTATCCAACCGCCTCGATCAGCTCCGCGACTGTTCCGGAATCGCGGGTCGCGACCAGCAGGTCAACGGACGGCCGTTCTGCGAGTGATGGGCTTCGCGTCTGTATCGCGGCTTGGCCCTGGCGGACGGATCGCGCTCGCCAGCCTCGCGCTGATCGCGGCCGCCGGCCTGGGCCTGGCAGCCTCGAAGCCGTCAATGGGCAGCTCGGCCACGGCGCAACGAGCCGGGGCCGGCCGGCCGAACATCGTGGTGATTCAGACCGACGATCAGACCAGCAGACAGTTCACGGGGAAGGTGATGCCGAACACGACTCGGTTGCTGGCGCATCACGGCACCACGTTCACCGATTACATCGCGACGACCGCGCAGTGCTGTCCCTCGCGCGCTTCGTTTCTGACCGGGCAGTACGCGCACAACCACGGTGTCACCTCCAATGCGGTTGCCTATCCGGCGCTGATCAACAAGCACAACGTGCTCCCCACGTGGCTGCGTCAGCGCCGGTTACCGGACCATTCATGTGGGCAAGTTCCTGAACGGGTACCCCGTCTGGGCGAAGCCCCCCACCCGTGTCGCCCCTGGCTGGAGCCAGTGGTACACGGTCCTGAAGCCGGGGACGCATTACTACGACTACCGCTACGCCATCAACGGCCACTCCCGTTACCACGGGCACCGCCCCAAGGACTACCTCGCGCGGGTGGTGGCCAAGGACGCAACACGACTGATCCGTGTCCAGGCTCGCCGGCGGCGACCCTTCTATCTTCAGCTCGACGAACGCGCGCCGCACGACGCCAGGCAGCAGGACCCGTTCGGCTCTTGCGACCACCAGCCGATCCCCGATCGGCGCGACGAGAAGCGGTTCATGGGTGTCCGGCTGCCCGAGTCTCCATCGTTCAACGAGCGGAATATGAGCGACAAGCCGGGTTTCCTGAGAACGGCTCCCCGTATCGGCGCCGCCGCCAAGAGCCGGTTGCGCGAGCACTGGCGCTGCGCTCTCGCGTCGCTCGTCGCCGTTGACCGCGACGTCCGCAAGCTGTATACGGCGGTCAAACGGTCGGGCGAGCTGAACAAGACGGTGTTCATCTTCATGTCCGACAACGGGCTGTTCTTCGGGGAGCACCGGATCCCCGGCGGCAAGGTGCTCCCCTACGAGGAGGGGGTGCGTCTGCCGCTGGTGATCAGGCTGCCGAAGCGTTATCGGGGCGGGGGCAGCCGCGTGCCGAAGATCAGCAAGGCCGTCGCGAACATCGACCTCGCCCCCACCATCCTCCGCCTGGCGGGAGCGCGACCCTGCTTGGGGAGCGGGAGGTGCCGGACGATGGACGGCCGCTCGCTGCTGCCGCTCCTGAAGCGCTCCGGTAGCTGGCCGCGCGACCGCGGGTTGCTGACCGAGTACCAGGTCGCAGACGCCGGGCGTTACGCCACCTGTGAGTTCGCCGGCATCAGGACCCGCGACAACATCTACGTCAGACATCGGAGGGTGGTCAATCGGGTCACCAACGAATGCGTCTCCGTGGACCAGCGCGAGCGCTACAACCTCGGCGACGATCCGTTCGAGCTGAACAATCGGTGCTTCGGCGGAGACCCCGCCGACTGCCCGGCCAGCGACCAGCAGCTCAGGCTGGAGCTGCGTTTGAGCCGGCTTCGCAACTGCGCCGGCATCCGGGGCCGCGACGGCCGCGTGAACGGACGCCCGTTCTGCGAGTAAGGCGCCAACCGCTGTGGCGCGCGACCGGCCGGCGGCGGGTCGGATCCGCGCCCATTGCTACCCTGCGCTTGCAGGCGGACTCCGCTTGCCTCGCCAGCTTAATCTCTCAAGCAGAGAAGCCCACATGACACCGACCGAGCGGCCTATCCCGGACCGCGATGGCCCGCGTGACGAATGCGGGGTGTTTGGCGTATACGCACCCGGGCACGACGTCGCGCGGCTTGCTTACTTCGGTCTCTACGCGCTCCAGCATCGCGGTCAGGAATCCGCGGGGATCGCCACCTGCGAGGGCGGTCACATCACGACCCTGCGCGAGACCGGGCTCGTCTCACAGGTGTTCGACGAGGAGAAGCTGCGGGCCCTGGAGGGGGACATGGCGATCGGCCATGTCCGCTACTCGACCACCGGGGGCGGCTCGTGGGAGAACACCCAGCCGGTCTGGCGTGACGACGGGCGGGAGCTGGCCCTTGCCCACAACGGCAACCTGACCAACGCGGTCGAGCTCTACAACGAGCTGCACGAGCGGGGCCTGGAGTTCCGCGGCACGTCGGATTCGGAGATCATCGCCGCCCTGTTGTCGGTGGAGGAGGCGCGGCCGATAGAGAACGCGGTCCAGGCGGTGATGCCGCGGCTCGAAGGCGCTTACTCGACCGTGGTGATGACCAAGCGGGCGGTGGTGGCCTTCCGCGACCCTCACGGCGTGCGCCCGCTGTCGCTGGGCAAGGTCGGCGACCGCTACTGCGTTGCCTCGGAGAGCTGCGCTTTCGACATCATCGGCGGCGAGCTTCTACGGGAGGTGATGCCCGGGGAGCTGATCTCTCTGACCGAGGACGGAATCGAGACACGGCAGGTGGTGCGCTCGGACCGTCCGGCCCACTGCGTCTTCGAGCACATCTACTTCTCCCGGCCGGACACGCGTCTGGAGGGCCGGGTCCTGCAACAGGTACGCGGGCGGATGGGCGAGATCCTGTGGCGCGAATCTCCGGTGGACGCCGACCTGGTGATCACGGTGCCGGACTCGGGCAACCCGGCGGCCAACGGCTTCGCCCGAGCCTCGGGCATCCCCCAGGACGACGGCCTGATCAAGAACCGCTACGTGGCGCGGACCTTCATCCAGCCGGGACAGGAGCTGCGAAAGCACGGCCTGCGAATGAAGTTCAACCCGTTGCCGGAGATCGTGGCCGGCAAGCGCGTGGTGGTGGTCGACGACTCGATCGTGCGGGGCAACACCACCCGTCAGATCGTTGGCATGCTGAAGGACGCCGGGGCAAAGGAGGTGCACCTGCGGATCTCCTCGCCGCCGATCCGGCACCCCTGTCACTACGGAATCGACATGTCGACGCGCGAGGAGATGATCGCTCACGGCCGGACGGTCGAGCAGATCGCCGATGAGCTCGGCGCCAACTCGCTCGCCTACCTGTCCATGGAAGGGGTCTACGAGGCGGTCGGCACCCCTGCGCAGGACCACTGCGACGCCTGCTTCACGGGCAACTACCCACTCGGTGACGACGGCGAGGGCAACGGAAAGTTCGCGCTGGAGGACATCGCAGTCGTGCCGGCGGGTCGCTGAGGTCGAGCGAACCGCACTGGTGGGCGCATTCCGCATCGCCGTTCTCGCCTCGGGGACGGGAACGAACCTGCAGGCGATCCTCGACCGGGTTCATGCCCGTGATCGCATCGAGGTGGTGGGCGTGGCCTCGAACAAACCCGGGGCCAGGGCGCTGGAGCGGGCCCGCGAGGCGGGGATCGAGACCGGTGTGTTCGAGCGTTCGGTGTATCCCGACAGGCAGGCGCGTGACGCCGCGGTCGGCGATTGGCTTGCCCAGCGCGAAGTCGACCTGGTTGTTCTCGCCGGGTACATGGAGCTGCTGTCGCCGGGGTTCGTGCGGCGATTTCGCAACCGGATCGTGAACGTCCATCCCGCGTTGCTTCCCTCCTTTCCGGGCCTGGATGCCGTGGGGCAGGCGCTCGCCCATGGCGTACGTGTGACGGGGGTGACCGTGCACCTCGTAGACGAGGGGATCGACTCGGGCCCGATCGTCCTGCAGCGCGCAATCAAGGTGCCATACACTCGCGACCGCGCCCAACTGGAAGCAGAGATCCACCGGGTTGAGCACGAGCTGCTACCCGAGGCGATCCGCCTGATCGCCGCAGGGGCAGTCGGCACCGATCCGGAGAATCCGCGACTCGTTCAGGTCGATGCCGAGACACTCGATTAGGCATGGCTGATCCGGTCACGACCGGCGGCGAGCGCGAGCCGTCCTCGGGCGTGGAGGGAGCGATCAGGGTGCGCCGCGCCCTGATCTCGGTCTCGGATAAGACCGGGATCGTCGAGTTCGCGCGCGGCCTGGCCCGGCTGGGTGTGGACATCGTCTCCACGGGCGGCACCGCGACGGCGCTTCGCGAGGGCGGCGTGCAGGCGCGGGACGTCAGCGAGCTGACCGGGTCACCGGAGATTCTCGACGGCCGGGTGAAGACGCTTCATCCGCGCCTGCACGCGGCGCTGCTTGCAGTGCGCGACGACCCCGACCACATGGGAAAGCTCGAGAGCGAGGGGATCGAGCCGATCGACCTCGTGTGCGTGAACCTCTACCCCTTCGAGCAGACCGTCGCCGGACAGGAAGTGAGCGAGATCGAGGCGGTCGAGAACATCGACATCGGCGGGCCGACGATGATCCGGGCGGCGGCCAAGAACCATCGCTTCGTCGCCGTCGTCGTCAGACCGGAGAGCTACGACGCGGTGCTCGCGGAGCTGGAGGATTCGGCCGGTCGCATTTCGGCGGAGACCCGGCACTGGCTGGCCAACGAGGCGTTTGCGCTCACGGCGAGATACGACGCGGCGATCAGCCGCTGGTACGGACTGCGCTACGAGGCGTACCCCAGCCACTGGGTGATGCCGCACGAGAAGTTCATCGACCTCTCCTACGGCGAGAACCCGCACCAGAAGGCGGCGCTGTATGTGGAGGTTGGTACCCGCTCACACGTGCTCTCGCGGGTGGCGAAGCTTCACGGACGGGAGCTGTCCTTCAACAACGTGCTCGACCTGGATGCGGCGCGCCGGCTGCTGGATGAGCTCGACCACGCCGCATGCGTGATCGTCAAGCACAACAATCCGTGCGGCGTCGCTGTGGGGGATTCGATCGGTGACGCCTATGTGAACGCCCTCGCGTGTGACCCCATGTCGGCATTCGGGGGGGTGATCGCGCTGAACCGCCCGGTGGACAGGGCGCTGGCCGAGCGCCTGCATCAGAACTTCATCGAGGTCCTGATCGCGCCCGCCTACGACCAGGACGCGCTCGAGATCCTCAAGCAGAAGGAGGCCGTGAGGCTGCTGGAGACCACCGAGCAGCGAAGCTACGAGCCGCGCGAGCGCGATGTGAAACGGGTCCGGGGCGGGCTCTTGGTCCAGGACCCCGATCGGATCGACGAGGGACGTGAGTCGATGCAGCTGGTCACCGAGGCCCGCCCGGACGAGACCCAGTGGGAGGACATGTGGTTCGCCTGGAAGGTGTGCAGGCACGTGCGCTCGAACGCGATCGTGATCGCCAAGGACGGGGCGACGCTTGGGATCGGCGCCGGGCAGATGAGCCGCGTGGACTCGGTGAGGATCGCAGTCGACAAGGCGCGCGATGCTCGCGGCGGCGGCGCGGATGAGCTGCTCGCGGGGTCCGTGGTTGCCTCGGACGCGTTCTTCCCCTTTCCCGACGGGCCACAGCTGGCGATCGAGGCGGGAGCCACGGCGCTGATCCAACCGGGCGGATCGGTGCGCGACTCGGAGGTGATCGCGGCGTGCGACGAGGCGGGCGCGGCAATGGTGTTCACAGGGCGCCGGCACTTCCGGCACTAACCAGGAGGAGTCATAAGGATGAACCAGCCACGCAGCCTCGCAGCCCGCGCCGGGCGCTGGAGCGCCACCCACCGCAAGACGGCGATCTGGGGCTGGCTTGCGTTCGTCCTTCTCGCCTTCGCGATCGGGGGCGCCGTCGGCACGAAGACGCTCCAATCCGACCAGCTGGGAGTCGGCGAGTCCGGGCGGGCCTCCCGCACGATCGAGGGGGCGTTCCAACGGAGCGCCGACGAGCTGGTCCTGGTCGAGAGCGACACCGTACCGGCGACCGACCCGAGCTTCCGCGCGGTGGTCGCGGACGTGCAGCGTCGCCTGGAGAAGGTGCCCTACGCCGAGGATTTCGAGAGCCCATACGCGGCGGGCAACGGCGGGCAGATCTCCGCCGACGGGCGCTCCGCCCTGCTCCGGTTCGAGATCGCCGGCGACGACACTCAATCGGAGGATCGCGTCGGGCCGGCGCTGGAGGCCGTTAGTGCGGCGCAGGCAGCCAACCCTGACTTCACGATCGGCGAGTCCGGCGACGCCAGCGTCAACAAGCAGATCAATGAGTCGATCAGCGACGATTTCAAGCAGGCGCTGGTCACGTCGCTGCCGGTCACCCTGGTGATCCTGCTGATCGCGTTCGGCGCCCTGGTCGCGGCGGGCGTGCCGCTCCTGCTGGCGCTCACCGCGGTGATGGCGACGATCGGCCTGATGGGCCCGATCAGCCACATCAGCGCGGTGGACAGCTCGGTCAACGAGGTGATCCTGCTGATCGGCCTCGCGGTGGGTGTCGACTACTCGATGTTCTACCTGCGCCGGGAGCGCGAGGAGCGCGAATCGGGCCGCAGCGAATCGGCCTCGCTGGCTGCGGCGGCGGCGACCTCGGGCCGCGCGGTGCTGATCTCCGGCTTGACGGTGATGATCGCGATGGCGGGGATGTACCTGGCTGGGGCATCGACCTTCCAGTCGTTCGCCACCGGCACGATCCTCGTCGTCGCGGTGGCGGTCCTGGGGTCGCTGACCGTGCTCCCCGCGACCCTGGCCTGGCTCGGTGACCGGATCGAGAAGGGAGGCGTCCCGATCATCAAGGACCAGCCCTGGAATGCGGGCGAGAGCGCCCTTTGGTCGCGGATCCTGACCCCGGTCCTCCGCCACCCCGTCGTTTCAGCCGTCGCTGCCGCTGGCCTGCTGGTCGTCCTCTCGATTCCCGCCTTCAGCCTCCACACCGCGAACCCCGGCGTCGAGACCCTGCCGCAGGACCTCTCGGTGATCAAGACCTACAACCAGCAGCAGGACGCCTTCCCGGGCGGGCCGATCCCGGCCGTCGTGGCGGTCGAGGCAAATGACGTGACCTCGCCCGAGGTGAGGGGCGCGATTGCTGACCTTCGCAAACAGGCCGCGGCCAGCCCGGACTTCCAGCAGCCGATCACGACCGAGGTCAGCTCCGACCATACCGTCGCCCAGGTGAGCATCCCGCTGGCGGGCGATGGGAACAACTCGCAGTCGACGGCGGCGCTGGCAGAGCTGCGGGACCGGCTCATCCCGGCGACGATCGGCGCGATCCCGGGCGCCACGGGCGACGTGACCGGCTACACGGCCGACTCGGAGGACTTCACCGACACGTTGAAGTCGCACGCGCCACTGGTGTTCGGCTTCGTGCTGGTGGCGGCGTTCATCCTGCTGCTGTTCACCTTCCGCTCGATCGTGATCCCGTTCAAGGCGATCGTGCTCAACCTGCTCTCGGTCGGGGCGGCCTACGGGATCCTCGTCTGGATATTCCAGGAAGGACACCTCGAGTCGGTGCTCGGCTTCGAGTCGACCGGGGCGATCGTCTCCTGGATGCCGATCTTCCTGTTCGTGGTCCTGTTCGGTCTCTCGATGGACTACCACGTGTTCATCCTCACGCGGATCCGCGAGGCCTTCGACCGCGGAATGGCCGAGCGACGACGCGGTGGCGCACGGGATCAAGACCACGGCGGGCGTCGTCACCAGCGCCGCGGTGGTGATGATCGCGGTGTTCGCGATCTTCGCCACCCTCTCGCTGCTCATCTTCAAGCAGCTTGGCGTGGGGCTGGCGATGGCGGTATTGATCGACGCCACGATCATCCGCGGGATCCTGCTGCCGGCGACGATGAAGCTGCTGGGCGACTGGAACTGGTACCTGCCGAGCTGGCTGGAGTGGCTGCCGCATGTCACCCACGAGCCCGAGCTGGAGCCCATCGAGCCGGGAGCGGCGGAGGCGGACCGGCGCGAGCCCGAAGCGAAGGGCGCGGGCGCCGGCGCCTAGAGCGTCCGACCGAAGGTGGCCGGCGGCCATCCGCTGCATGGCTGCGTTCGCCTTGGGATTAAAGTCTCCAAGCTGTATGGGGGGCGTAGCAAAAGTTGGTTTTGCGGCAGCCTTTTAAGCTGCATGAACGTGGGTTCGATTCCCGCCGCCCCCATGTCGTCACGGAGACTGGCCGCCTCCGGGGAAGAGCTCCAGAAGTGCGTGCTCGTCTGCGCCAACTGTCATGGTGAGATTGAGGCCGGACTGATGGTTGGCCCACCCGCAGGGGCGACGTTCGAAGACGTCACATACCGCTACGCCGGGCGAAGGGACTGAGCGATGCCGTCACGCCGAGAGTGCGCGGTGCATCGGCCTACCATGGGCTCGCGATGGCGAGCCGGAAACTGAGCGAATACGAGAAGAAGCGATCCTTCGAGAAGACGCCCGAGCCGCGCGGCGGCAAGAAGTCGAAGCAGGCCACGGGCAACCGCTTCGTTGTCCACGAGCACCACGCGCGGCGGCTGCATTGGGACCTGCGGCTGGAGCACGATGGGGCGCTTGCCTCCTGGGCGCTGCCGAAGGGTGTTCCCCAGCACCCGAAGGAGAACCGGCTCGCGGTCCGCACCGAGGACCATCCGCTGGAGTACCTGGAGTTCGCGGGCGAGATCCCCAAGGGCGAGTACGGCGCCGGGACGATCGCCATCTGGGATCGCGGGACCTACGAGGCCGAGAAGTTCCGCGACGACGAGGTGATCCTCACCTTCGCGGGCGAGCGCGTGAAGGGGAAGTACGCCCTTTTCCAGACCAAGGGCGACAACTGGATGATCCATCGCATGGACCCCCCGCTCGACCCCGAGCGCGAGCCCATGCCCAAGCAGCTCAAGCCGATGCTCGCCACCCTCTCCACTCGCCTGCCCCCCGAGGAGGACGCATGGGCCTACGAGATCAAGTGGGACGGCGTGCGCGCGCTCGCCTACAGCGAATCCGGCCACCTGCGCCTCGAGAGCCGCAACCTCCGTGAGATCACCTCCCACTACCCCGAGCTGCGAGCGCTCGGCCCCGAGCTGGGGTCCACCGACGCCGTCCTCGACGGCGAGATCGTCGCCTACGACGAGGGGGGCCGCCCAAGCTTCGAGCGGCTCCAGAGCCGCATGAACCTGGCCTCGGAATCCCAGATCAGGCGCCGCATGGCCGACATCCCGGTCACCTATCTGATCTTCGACCTCCTCTACCTCGACGGTCGCTCGCTCCTCGACCTCCCCTACAGCGAGCGCCGCGAGCGTCTAGACGAGCTTGCTCTCGACGGCGCGAGCTGGCAGATCCCCGCCTACCACCGAGGCGACGGCAACGCCCTGCTGACGCTCAGCCGCGAGCGCGGCCTCGAGGGCCTGGTGGCCAAGCGGCTGGACAGCCGCTACCTGCCGGGAAGGCGCAGCCGCGCCTGGCTGAAGGTCAAGAACGTCCGCAGCCAGGAACTCGTGATCGGAGGCTGGCTGCCGGGTCAGGGACGCCGTGAGGACATGATCGGCGCCATCCTGGTCGGCTACTACGAGCAAGACGACGAAGGGCCGCGGCTCCGCTACGCCGGCCGGGTCGGCAGCGGCTTCACGGAGGCCGAGCTGCAGCGCCTCGCGGGACTTCTGGAGCCTCTCCAGACCAAGCACAGCCCCTTCGAGGGGCGCCAGCCGCCCAAGCAGGCCGTCTTCGTCGAGCCCCGGCTGGTCGCCGAGGTCGCCTTCCGGGAGTGGACGGCAGCTCGCACCCTGCGCGCCCCCGTCTACAAGGGACTGCGGACCGACAAGGACCCGGCGGAGGTCGTGCTGGAACGCGAGCAGCCGCCCCCCGCGCCCACTTAGGCGAGAATGCCCCGGTGAGAGTTTCGGCCAAGGCGGACTACGCGGTGCGCGCGATGATCGAGCTCGCCGCAGGCACCGAGGAGAGCCCGGTGAAGAGCGAGCAGATCTCCGACGCCCAGGAGATTCCGCCCCGTTTCCTCGCCACCATCCTCACCGAGCTGCGTTACGCCGGGCTCGTCCGCGGCCGCGAGGGAACGGAGGGCGGCTACTGGCTCGCCCGGCCTGCGGCCGACCTCACGCTCGCCGAGATCGTCAGCGAGCTTGATGGCCCCCTGGCGAGCGTCCACGGCCAGCCGCCCGACGAGCTCAGCTTCCGCGGCGGGGCCGAGCCTCTACGGGAGGTCTGGATCGCTTTGCGCGCCAACATTCGCGAGATCCTTGAGGCGGTGACGATTGCCGACATCGTCGCCGGCAAGCTGCCGGAGCCGGTACGCGGGATCGTCAGCGACCCGAAGGTCCGGCAGCAGGGCTAACCCGGGACGTCCGCCGCTAACCCGGGACGTCCGCCGCGGGCTCGACGACTCGCAGCGTGTCCCCGGACGAGCGCTGGCTCGGCTCGTTGATCTGGGCCCCTCGCGGAGCCTCGACGGGGCCCTGCAGCAGCGGGTCGTCGGTCTCCTCCATCCAGTCTTCGACCCTCTGGCGCAGCGAGGCGAGCACTTCCACGTGCCCTGGATCGGCCGCCAGGTTGGAGGCCTCATTGGGGTCGAAGATGAGATCGTAGAGCTGCTCCTCGGGAATCACCTGCTCCGCCCAGCCGTGCTCGATGAGCATGTCCTTGCTGGAGCTGTCGTCGCAGTTGGGAAGCACGGGATGCCCGTAGTCGTCGAATCGCCGGATGTACTTCCAGCGCTCAGTTCGAACACCGCGGATGGGCTCGTACGCGGCGTGGTACGTCATCTCCGCGAAGACCTCGTCGTGCAGCCGGTCCGTTTCGCCGCGGACCATCGGCAGAAGCGAGTCGCCCTGCAGCCAGGGAGGGCGCTCCACCCCGGCCAGGTCGCAGATGGTCGGGTAGAGGTCGAGGTGGGTGACCATCCCGTCGAACACCTTGCCCCCCGTGAATCCATCGGGACCACGCATCAGCAGCATCACGCCGATGCCGCGATCGAACAGCGTGGCCTTGGCGCCTGGAAAGGCGAGACCGTGGTCGGTGGTGCAGATGACCAGCGTGCTTTCCGCGAGCCCGCAGTCGTGCAATCCGTGCAGCACGGCCCCGATCCCCTGATCGAGTGACCGGGCGCTGGCCTTGAAGGCCGCCATGTCCTTCCGCGTTCGACGGGTGGCCGGGAGGTTTGGCGGCGGCAGCGAGTACAGGCTGTCGCGCACTGACGTCGGTACGGCAAACTGCCGGTGAGTCTCGAAGAAGCCGACCGAGAGGAAGAACGGCTGAGGGCAATCGTGGATGGTCGCGGTGGCGATCGGGGCGACATCGCCGGCGCTGTTGCTGTCGACCTCGATCACGTCGTCGTAGCCGATCACTCCTGAATCCCGGGAGATGTGCTGCTCGCCGATCAGCGCCGAGTAGTAGCCCGCAGCGCGAAGAGGATGGACGAGGTGCTGCCCGTAGTCGTTCAGGGACCAGCCGCGATGCGCCAGCCCGAGCATGCCGTTGTTATGGCAGTACTGGCCGGTCAGCAGGGAGGCGCGGCTGCCGGAACAGGTGGGGGCGGCGCAGAACGCATTACGAAACAGCACGCCTTGATCGGCCAGGTGCTGGATGTTGGGGGTGGGGACCTGATAGCCGTACGGCTGCACGTACCGGCCCGTGTCGTGCGAGTGGATGTAGAGGATGTTGGGCGGTCGCTCGTTGTCGCGCATCCGGGCGCTCATGCCGGCTGGGGCGCGACGGGAACCAGGTCGAACTCGGTTCCGAGCTTGATCTCGCTGTAGCGACGCGTCCAGTCGTCGTTGAGCTCGTCCGACTGGGGCTTCATGGGCGGATCGAATCTGAACCGTTCGGGTGGCGAGAGCTCCAAGCGCTCCAGAACGCTCACCGTGCTCACCTGGGGATCGGCGGCGAAGTTCTCGTACAGCACCAGCACCGGCCTGATCCTCGAATGCTCGAAGAAGGCGTCCCAGAAGGCCTCCTGGGCGAGGATCTGGTCCAGAAGGTGGGCGATCGCGCGGTAGTGGAAGCGGAGCTGGGGCCGGTGCTCCTGGATGAAGCTCTTGTACGGCGGCGTGCCGCCGCCATCGTCTCCGTTGCCGCTCTGTTCGTGCGCCTCTTCCTGACGCCACCTGGCCGTCTGGACCGCCTTCCACAGCGACACCGCCTGCCGAACCTTGTTCGCTCGCACGACCCGCACGAAGGTCAGGTCCGGGAATACCGCCGGCATCAGCTCCGCCAGCGGCACGTCGCGGTAGTCAGGGATGTTGCGCAGCAGGCTGACGAAGTCGCCGAAGTAGCCCCACATCAGCTTCGCTCCGAACATGCCGTTCGGAGTGGTGCCGGCCTCCATCGCCCACTCGAGGTAGCGGTCGTAGGCGGTCCGGCTCCAGAGTGGCGACCGCTGGGGTGGATCGTCGCCCATCTCGCGCTCACCAAGGTGGTCGAGGATCGACGGATCGTCGATGCCCCTGAAGTAGTCCTCTGGGCGACGGGGCCTGCCGCTATGCAGGAGCGCCTCGAAGTACTCCTCCGGGTTCCCGGCCACGCCGGTGGCCTTCAGCGCCTGGCAGACAAGCGTGCTTCCGCTTCGGGGCGTAGCGCAGACGAGGTACGAACGCTTCGGAATCATCCCGACCGATGCGACCTTAGCGGCTTCAGGCAGCGACGAGCTCGTCTGTCCTCGGATCGCTGTTCGGCTCGAACACCTTCGCCCGCCGCGGCCGCACGTACACGATCTGGCCCTGGGTCAGCTCCATCAACTCCGCCTCGGCCAGGGTCATCTGCGCCCACAGCTGCTCGCCGTCGGCGAGCATCAGCTCGACCCGAGCCTCGAAGCCCAGATGGACGATCCGCTCGATCATCGCCTCCTCGGCCTCCAGCGCCGGCACCTGGAGGATCTCCAGGTCGTGGGGGCGGATGAACAGCGCGCCGCGCCGGTTGACCGGGCCCACGAACCCCATCACGAACTCTGTCTTCGGATGGTCGTACAGGTCGCGGGGCGCGCCGGTCTGCTCGATCCGGCCGTCGTTCATGACCACGATCTGCTCCGCGACGTCCATCGCCTCCTCCTGATCGTGGGTGACGAAGATCGTCGTCACGTGGACCTCGTCGTGGAGGCGGCGGAGCCACACTCGAAGCTCCTTGCGTACGTTCGCGTCGAGCGCCCCGAAGGGCTCGTCGAGCAGCAGCACCTCGGGCTCCACGGCGAGCGCCCGGGCGAGCGCCATCCGCTGGCGCTGCCCGCCCGAGAGCTGCGACGGGTAGCGATGGGTGAAGCCATCCAGGTGGACGAGGCGCACGAGCTCCTGCACGCGCTTCTCGATCTCCTGCTTGGGCCGCTTTCGGATCCTGAGGCCGAAGGCGATGTTGTCGCGCACCGTCATGTGCTTGAAGGCGGCGTAGTGCTGGAACACGAAGCCGACGCCTCGGTGCTGCACCGGGACGCGCGTGGCATCGCGGTCCGAGATCAGGACCCGACCCCCGTCGGGCTGCTCGAGCCCCGCGATCACGCGGAGCAGCGTCGACTTGCCGCTGCCGCTCGGGCCGAGCAGGGCCGTCAGCGAGCCGTCGGGCACCTCGATCGAGACGTCGTCCAGGGCGACGAAGTCGCCGAATTGCTTGCGTACTCCCTCAACCGAGATGCCCATCAGACTGCTTCCTTTCTCTTGAACGCGTTCATCGCCAGCAGCGTGCTGACGGCGATCAGGGCCAGTACCAGTGAGGCGGTGTAGGCCCCTGTCAGGTTGAACTGCCCGAACTCCCGCCATACCCACAGCGGCGCGGTCTCCGTATTTCCGCTGACCCGGCCGGAGACGATGGCGACCGCGCCGAATTCGCCCAGCGCCCGGGCCGTGGCCAGCACCACCCCGTATGCGACCCCCCAGCGGATTGCCGGCAGCGTGACTCGCCGGAACGTCTGCCACCAGTTGGCGCCGAGGGTCTGCGCCGCCTGCTCCTGCTCGTCGCCGATCTCGTGCAGCACCGGCACCACCTCGCGGACGACGAACGGCAGCGAGACGAAGATCGTCGCCAAGACCATCCCTGGGAGGGAGAAGAGGATCTGGATCCCATTGTCGAGCAGCCAGCCGCCGAACCAACCCTCGCGTCCATACAGGAGGTACAGCGAGAGCCCGATGACGACCGGCGAGATGGCGAACGGAAGGTCGACGGCCGCGTTCATCAACGCCTTGCCGCGGAAGTTGGTGCGCACCAACAGGAGGGCGCATGCGACCCCGAAGATCGTGTTCGCCGTTACGGCGATCGCGGCGATCAGGATGGTCAGGTAGAACGCGTGGAGGGCCTCGGGGGTCGTAACCGCCTCCCACGCCGCGCCGGCGCCATCCTCGAACGCACGGAAGAAGATCATCCCGATGGGAATCAGCAGCAACAACGACAGGTAGCCGAGCGCGAAGAAGCGCAGCCCGAGCCTCGAGGCGGTGCCACTAGCGGGCATGACGAAGGCTCCAATGAGTGAGGCGTCCGATCAGGAGCAGGACGACGAGCGCGATCACCAGCAGGGTGACCGAGACCGCCGCCGCGCCGGTCGTGTTGCCGCTTTCGATCTGGCTGAAGATGAACAGCGAGGAGACCTGGGTCTTGGGCAGGTTCCCCGACAGCAGCACCAGCGAGCCGAATTCGCCGATCGCGCGCGCGAACGCGAGCGCCGCGCCGGACAGGATCGCTGGGGTGAGGTTCGGGAGGATGACGCGGCGGAAGGTGGTCAGCGGCCCGGCGCCGAGCGATGCCGCGGCCTCCTCCATCTCACGGTCGAGCTCCAGCAGCACCGGCTGCACCGCGCGAACGACGAACGGCAGGGTGACGAACAGGAGCGCCATCACGACGCCGACCCGGGTGAACGCGATGTTGATCCCAAGCGGGCTGTCGGTCCCGTAGAGGGCGAGCAGGGTGATCCCGGCGACGACCGTCGGCAGCGCGAAGGGAAGGTCGATCACCGAGTTGACGATCCGCTTCCCCGGGAAGCTGTCCCTGACCAGGACCCAGGCGATCGCGGTGCCGGCGATCACGTTGATGACAACCACGATCACCGACGCGATCAGGGTGAGCTTCAGGGCCGAAACCGCCAGAGGGGATGTGAGCGATGTCCAGAACGCATCGAGCCCGCCCTCGGTCGATTTGGCGACCAGGGCCGCGATCGGGATCAGCACGATCAGGCTCAGGTACGCGGTGACCAGACCGCGCCCGAGGGCAGCGCCCCCGAGGCGCGGCCACCTTGCCGGCCTCGGGGGCGCCACCGCGCGGGTGCCGGCTACGGACGTCACTCCGTAGCCACCCCCAGGTTCTGCGGAACCAGGGACCTCAACCGGTGGAGACCCCCAGATCGCTCTCGATCTCGGCGACGCTGCCGTTCTCCGGATCGAAGAACTCGGCATTGACCTTCTCCCAGCCGCCGAGGCTGGCGATGTCGAACAGACCGGGCGGCACCGGGAACTTGTCCTTGTTCTTGGCCAGTACCGACTTGTCCACCGGTCGGTAGCCGCCGTCCGCCCACAGCTGCTGCGCCTCCGGCGTCCACAGGTACGTGAGGAAGTCCTGCGCCTGCGTGGAGGCGTCATTCGTGGTCGCGGCCGGCGTCTCGATCAGGATCGTGTCGTCCGGGATCACGTAGTCGATGTCCTCGCCGGCCTTCTGGGCCTCGATCGAGTCGCTCTCGTAAGCCAACAGGACGTCGCCCTTGCCGCTCGTGAACGCGGTCAGGGCGTCGCTTGCGCTCCCCGGCTGGACGACGGCGTGCTCGAGCACCGACCTCAGGAACTCCAGCGCCTCCTCCGGGGACTTGCCCGCGTTGAGCTGCGCCCCGTAGGCGGCCATCAGGTTCCACTTCGCGCCCCCGGAGCTGAACACGTTCGGGGTCACGACCTCGACGCCCGGCTTCACCACGTCCTCCCAGGTCTGGATGTTCTTCGGATTCCCCTTCCGGACCGCGAACACGACGACCGAGTCCTGGACGATCCCGTTGAACTCGTTCTGGTTCCAGTCCGAGTCGACGATTCCGGCATCGACGAGTGCCTGCATGTCCGGCTCGAGCGACAGGTGGACGTAGTCGGCCGGCTGGCCTGCGATGACCGCCCGCTGCTGGTCGCCAGAGGGGCCGAACGAGTTCTTGAACGTCGCGCCCTCGCCCTCCGAGGTCTTCTGGAAGCCGGGGATGAGCGCCTCGTCGTAAACCGTCTCAGGGGTCGAGTAGGCGACCAGGTTGACCTCTCCGCCCGAGCTGCCGCTTGACGAGTCGTCGCCGCAGGCGGCGACGCCGAGTCCGAGCGCGAGCGCCAGGGCTCCGGCAAGCCCGATACGGCTCGCCTTGGACGAGAACGCGCCCTTGGCGCCGCCCTGGCGGCGGCTTACAAGCCGGCGAAAGCGATTCATTATAGAGTTTATGCCTTTCTCGATTGAATTACTTGACAAATGTGGCCGGCGCACGGTAGCACATGTGTTCGGGGGCAGGGTCGGGCTCTACCGCACTCGGGTAGAGCGCTGCCCGGATCGCCTTCGCCGGCCGCGGTTGTCCACGTCGTCGAGCCGCGCCGGTTGCGGCGGGCCAGGTTGGACTACGGTTGCGGCGTGGCCCTTCATCCGGCCGAGAACCGGGGCTACCGCGAGCTGTACCTCACGGGTCGCCAGGTGGTGAAGCGCCTTGGCCGGCTCGCACCCGCGTTCGACGGAATCCCGGCTCGCGAGCCGCTGGACAAGGCGGCCGAATCGGTCTCCCGGCTACTCGACGAGCTGGAGCCGTTGACCGCGCGCCACGACCTGCATGGAGGCGTCATGGCTCAGGGAGGCGGTGCGAGCCTGGGCACTGCGCGCGGCGCCGTCCTCGACCGCCTCCTGGAGCGGAACCAGGCGCTGCGGACGGCGGTCGACGACCTGGAGCACGTCACCACCCTGCTCGGCTATCTGGCCGGCGTCAGCGAGACCCGAGGGGACCCCGAGCTCCCCGAGTTCTGCCGCTCGTGGGAGCGCCGGCTGCGCCGCCGGCTGAACGCCGTCCGCAAGGCCGCGATCGAGCTCGGCCGCGATCCTGACGCCGCGGTGCAGCCACTCGACGATTCTCCGGCGGGTCGCGCGGCCCACCGCGTTGCCTGGACGCTCGGCACGGTCGGCGAATGGACGGACCGGCAGGTCGCACGTCGAAAGCGGGAGTAGGATCTACCGACCGCAGTGACCCCGGGACCGGCGGCCAGCAGCATGCCGCAATATGCGGTGATTCCAGTAATTTTGCGGAGGGATTAGTAGGCTTTAGCCAGTTCCCAGGGCACAGGAGAGTAAAGCCAACTAGCGAGGAGACCAGGGATGGGCTTCCGCAGCCACTGATCGGATCAGACATCCGTCCACGTTCCCACCTGCTCTAGCCAATGGGCTAGGGTGTAGGAGGAGTGCGGGCTCAAGTGCGCCCCGAACGGATGCGAGGTAGCGCGGTGGAGACATTGCAAGAGTGGCACCCCAAGGGGGTGGCTGCTTCGCGCGCCACCCTGGCCGCTGCGGTGAATCTCGCCCCGGCGGGGGCAGCAGTCGTCTTGTTCGCGTTCCTGTCGCCACCGGCCACCTGGAACCAGCCGGTGCTGCTTGCCGCGCTCGCCGCGATCGCCGCGATCGCCTTCTTTGCCGAGGCTCGACTGAAGACGGTGGCCGCGCCATGGGCCCTTGCCTATTTCGATGCCAGCATCGTGCTGGCCCTCGTGACGCTCGCGATCGCGGGCCCCCTGCCGGCGCTCCTGGTGTGGATCGTTCCCGACACGATCAGCCGCCTCGCCGGTCAGGATCGCTTCTGCTCGCCTGGCCAGGTCGCGACGGTGAGCAGCTTCGCGCTCGGGGTGCTGGCCGGATACGGGGTGCTCGAGCTCGCCGCAGCGCCGTCGCTGGCCGCAGCGATGCCGGCGCTATTCACCGCGGGCCTGGTCATGTACTCCGTCAACTTCCTGTTCGCCCGACTCACCTTCGCGCCCTTCTACCAGGGCTACCGGCCGCGGGTCCTGATTCATTCCGAGTTCCTCGAGATGCTGCCGCCGTTCGCGGCCATGCTGGTGCTTGGAGTGGCGACCGCGGCCCTGACCGAGCCGCTGGGGGTGTTCGCGCTTGCGCCCTTGGCAGTGGTCGTCGTGGTGCCGCAGCTCGCGCTGGCGGCCCTGAGTCGCGATCGCTCCGTCACCCGCCTGAGCAAGCCTGAGGCCACGAAGCTCTACGCGGCCGCGATCGCCGACGTCCTCTCGCTGCCGCGCAGAGAGCGCCGTACCGTCGCTTGCGCCGCCGGGGTTCTCGCCCGCACCACCCCGGGGGAGTTCGAGGTCGACAGATGGCGTCTCGAGGATCTGCATGGCGCGACGCTGGCCGCCCTCCACGTCAACGAGCGGTGGGACGGGACCGGCCGGCCGGCCGGCCTTCCCGGCGCCTGGACGCCGCTGTCAAGCCGCGTTCTCGCCGTCGCCCGGGCCTGGAGCCAGCTGACCGCCGCCGGCACGGTGCAGCTGTCGCACTCCGAGGCGCTCCTGGACCTGAACCTCCGCGCGGGCGAGGAGTTCGATCCCGACGTGGTCAAGGCCGCGGAGCAGGTGATCGCCGAGGAGCAGGCGTTCGTCCGCGCCCCGGGTTTCGAGCCTCGCCTTCACCGCCTGCCGCTTCCGCGTCCAGTGCGGCGAGCGAAGCTCCCCACTGTGCTCGCTCATTTGACCCGCGCGGCGTAGGGACCCGGCTCAGCCGAGGTCAGGGAGCCCCTCGTCCGGGGTCGAGGGCCGAGCGTGGAGCTTGCGCGGGATGCGGCCCGCTCGGTGAGCTACGTAACCGGCCTCCACTGCCTGGCGCATCGCCCGTGCCATCCGCTCCGGTGCCTTGGCGCGGGCCACCGAGCTGGAGAGAAGCACGCCGTCGCAGCCCAGCTCCATCGCCAGCGCCGCATCGGAGGGTGTGCCGATGCCAGCGTCGAGGACCACCGGCACCGAGGCGCGCTCGACGATGATCTGAATGTTGTACGGATTGCGAATCCCCATCCCGGAACCGATCGGCGAGCCCAGCGGCATCACCGCCGCGCAGCCGGAGTCCTCGAGGCGCCGGGCAAGAATCGGATCGTCGTTGGTGTAGGGCAGGACGGTGAACCCGTCGTCGACCAGCTGCTGGGCGGCGTCGACCAACTCGACCGCGTCCGGGAGCAGGGTTCGATCGTCTCCGATCACCTCGAGCTTGATCCAGTCAGTCTGGAACGCCTCGCGGGCAAGCTGCGCGGTGCGCACGGCGTCCCGCGCCGTGTAGCAGCCCGCGGTGTTCGGAAGGGCGAAGAGCCCCAGTCGGTCGATCACTTCGAGGGCCGACCCGCGAGCCAGCGGATCCACCCGACGCAAGGCAACCGTGACGATCTCCGTCCCGGAGGCAACGAGGGCGCGCTCCATTGCCTCCAGGGATCGGAAGCCACCGGTGCCCACGATCAGTCGGGAGTCCCAGATGCGCCCGCCAAGCTTGAACCCGTCGGCGGGACCAGGGGAAGCGCCCGGTTCCGCTCGATCGGCGGCTGTACCCCTATCCACCCTGGACCGCACGGACCACCTCCACGCTCTGGTCGCCCTCCAGCTCGGTCATCCCCCAGGCCGCCCTGCGAATCACCTCGCCATCGACCGCGACCGCAATCCCGCGGCTGTCGCCGGCTTCCGCTCCCGCCTCGATCACCGCGTCGGCGACCGTGGCGCCGGGAGCCAGCTCTACCGGCCTCCCGTTGAGCTCGATCTTCATCGCGGCGCCTCCTCGATGGTCGGAGCGGACACCAGCCCTGGCGCGCTCTCGCCCGCGAACCGCCCCGGATGGACAACCTCCGCCTCGGGAGGAAGGGGATCCTGAGCCAGCAGGGCAGCGACCGCCTCGGCCGAGATCGGCGCCAGCAGGATGCCGTTGCGGTAGTGGCCGGTCGCCAGCACGAGGCCGTCGAGCGCACCAGGACCGACGAGCGGAGCGTTATCCGGCGTCCCGGGTCGCAGCCCCGCGAGCGTCTCGACCAACTCCAACTCGGCAATGTCGGGAAGGGTCCGGTACGCCTCGCGAAGCAGCTCGTGGACACCGCCCGCGGTGACCTGGATGTCGAAGCCGCGCTCCTCGACGGTGGCGCCAACGATCAGCCGACCGTCCGGGCGGGGCACCATGTAGACGCGCTCGGAGGCGACGATCCGCTCGCACACCGACTGGTCGGGGTTTCCGTGGAGGGTGAGGATCTGGCCCTTGACCGGACGAACCGGCGGTCGGGCAGGGGGCGGCAACCAGGGCGTCGCTCCCGACCAGGCTCCGGTGGCGAGGATCACGTGCTCGGCGCGGTGTTCGCGCCCGTCCTGGGTGATCACCCCCCTCAGTCGGTGCTCGTCGGCGAGGATGTCGGTGACCTCGGCCTCCACGAACACCTGGCCACCACGGCGCTCCACCGCGGCGGTGAGGGCGGGAAGCAGCAGTCGGGGGTCCACGGCCGCCTCAAGGGGGGCGCGAACGCCGGCGGCGCAGGAAGGCGCCAGCCCGGGCTCGAGCTTCCTCAAGTCCCGTGGCAGCAACCACTCGATGCCGAGGTCGAGCGAGCTCATGAGCTCGAAGCGGCGGCGGAGCTCCTCGGCCTCGTCCCGATCGAGGGCGACATGGATGGCCCCGCAGGGCTCGTATCCCACCTCCAGCTCGCTGTCGTCGGCGAGTTCGGCGGCGAAACCCGGCCAGGCTCGACCAGAGGCGATCGCGAGGCGCATCAGCGCTTCCTCGCCCCAGCCCGCCTCGCCGGCCGGGGCCAGCATCCCCGCGGCGACATGCGAGGCGCCGGCGCCGGGGTGGTCGCGTTCGAGGACGCGAACCCGGACGCCGCGCCGCGCCGCCCGCCATGCACACGCCAGCCCAATCGCCCCCCCGCCGACCACGATCGCATCCAGGGCCGCCGGGCCGCCGTCTCGCGAGCGCGATCGCTTCAATGGGACGACCACGTCGTCGCGTTTCTTGCCGGCTCTCTTGATCTCGTCGGGCACGATCGCCTCGCTCTCTACCCGGCGGGCGGTTCCGCGCCACCATCCCTGCGCCGGCATTACCCGGATCAGGTTCAGACGGTCGGCGGCCGGATGCCGCCCTCTCAGCCCCTGCTCACGGGGCTCCCGTTGTTCCTCCATGGTACTCCGGTCGCTACGGGATACTGGGATCGATGGCCACCGACCGCGATAGGCGGCTGGAGATGCTGCAGGCGGCTTGCCTCTACTTCGTCTGCGAGAGCCTTCCCGGGGGCCGCGACCCCGGCCCGCTCCTCGACGCCGCCCTGCGTGGCGGCGCCGACATCATCCAGCTCCGGGATCAGCCGCCCACAGGAGATCAGCAACTCATCGCAGCCGCCCGGCCCTTTCGTGAGGCGGCCGCCGAGCATGGGGCGCTGTTCATTCTCAACGACCGCCCCGACCTGGTCGCCGCTTGCGGCGCCGATGGCGTCCACATCGGCCAAGAGGACATGCCCGTGGCCGAGGCGCGCAGGGTCGCCGGGGCGGATGCGCTGGTCGGCCTCTCAACGCATTCGCCCGAGCAGGTCCAATCGGCGTCCGTGGCCGAGGGAGATGACCGCCCCGACCAGCTCAGCGTGGGCCCGATCTGGGAGACGCCGACCAAGGAAGGACGGCCGGCGACGGGCCTGGGGCTGATCGAGTACGCGGCCCGCGAGGCGACCATCACCTGGTTCGCAATCGGGGGGATCGACCGCCGGAACGTCTCCTCGGTGGTCGCCGCCGGGGCCGAGCGGATCGTCGTCGTCCGGGCGATCCGCGACGCCGATGACCCGGAGGAGGCCGCGCGCACCCTTCGCGAATCGCTCCAGGCCCGCGCGCCGGCAGGGCGCTGATGGCCAGTCGTGAGCGTCGGCGAGCGGAGCGCTCGAAGCGCAAGGCGCGCTCCGCCGAGCGGCGCACCCAGGTCGCAGCCGGCTACGAGGAGCGCAACCGCGTCGCGCGCGAAGCCCTCGAGCCGCTGCAAGAGGATGAGCGCCCCCCGGTCGTCACCGTGGCGGCGGTCATCTCCATGGCAGTCGCCGTGCTGTCCATTGCCGGCTTCGCGCTCTGGGGCGTGCTCCGCGACGATCCGCGGCCCAATGCGATTGGCACGATCACCTTCGCGCTCCTGATCGGAGCGATGGCCTACGGGCTGTGGCGCGCGCGCTACTGGGCCGTCCTCGGCTTCCAAGCGACACTCGTGCTTGTGATCCTGGGGGCAACGCTGGGCGCGATCAGCGCGCTCACGATCGGGCTCCTGATCGGGAACCTGGCGATCGTCGCCATCGCGGGCACGCTCTTCTACTTCATGGTCAAGGCCCTGGCCCGGATCCAGATGCCCGAGCGCACCCCTCGGGAGTAGGTCCCACCCGGAGCACCGATCGCCTTCGGCTCCCTCCGAGGAGGCGGCGGATTGTTCTAGAGTCGCGGAGATGGCTGACGGCTACGACGTGATCGTGATCGGCGGCGGCCCCGGCGGCTACGTGGCGGCGATCCGCGCCGCCCAACTCGGCCGCAAGACCGCGGTGGTGGAGAAGGACAAGCCCGGCGGTCGCTGCCTCAACTACGCGTGCATCCCGGCGAAGACGGTGCTCTACACCGCCGAGCTCTTCGATCACGCCGTGAACGGAGCCGAATTCGGGATCAAGGTCGAGGGCGCCAGCGTCGACTGGAGCGCGCTCGGCGCCCGGCGCGCCAAGGTCTCGGAGACGCTCGCCGGGGGAGTGAAGATGCTCTGGGACAAGAACAAGGTCGAGATGATCGATGGCGAGGGGTCGCTGACCAGCGATGGAAACGTCGAGGCCGGCGGCAAGACCTATGAGGCGGGCGCCGTGGTGCTGGCGACCGGCTCGGTCGAGCTGCCCATCCCCGGTGTCGATTTCGGCGATCGGGTCTTGGACACCTGGGGTGCATGGTCGCTGCCCGAGCAGCCGGCGAGGATCGCCGTCGTCGGCGCCGGCGCCTCCGGCGCCGAGATCGCCTCCGCGTACGGGCGCTTCGGCACCGAGGTGATCCTGATCGAGATGCTCGACCAGATCCTGCCCGCCGAGGACAAGGACATGGCGAGGGTGGTCGAGCGCGCCTTCAAGAAGCAGAACATCACGATCTCCACAGGCACCAAGGTGGAGGGCGTCGAGGCCGGCAAGCGCTCGGTGAAGGTGAGCTACGGCGACAGCGAGGCCGAGGTGGACTACCTGTGTATCGCGGGAGGGCGGGCACCCGACACCGCGGCTCTGAACCTGAACGAGGCCCGGGTGGAAACCGAGGAGAGCGGAAAGGTCAAGGTCGACGAGTACCAGCGCACCTCGAACCCCAAGATCTACGCGATCGGCGACCTCGTGGGCCGAAAGGCCCTCGCGCACAAGGCGTCCGAGGAGGGGGTGGTGGCGGTCGAGCACGCAGCCGGCGCCGAGACCCATCCCGTGGACCAGAACCTGGTCGCCGGCGCAACCTTCTGCCATCCGCAGGTCGCCAGCGTCGGCCTGACCGAGGTCCAGGCGAAAGACGCCGGGCACCAGGTCAAGGTGGGTCGCTTCAAGCTTGGTGGCGTTGGAGCAGGGGTCGTCTATGACGACCGTGACGGATTGGTGAAGATCGTCGCCGACTCCGAGTACGGCGAGATCCTCGGCGCCCACATCGTCGGCAACCGCGCCTGCGACATGATCAGCGAGCTGGTCGACACGATGGCGCTCGAGGGCGGCTACCAGGAGCTGGCCCGGATCGTGCACCCGCACCCGACGATCTCCGAGGCGGTTCTCGATGCCGCCCGCGCCGTCGACGGCTGGGCCATTCACCAGTAGCGCACCACGGACACCGAGCCTCCCGCCTATCTTGGTTCGGGTGAGCGATCTGCCCGATCCCTACGTCCTCCCTCCCGACCTGCCGGTCCCGCAGGACGACGGCGCCGCCGATCACCTCCAGGGAGCAACGGTCCCGCCGTTGTCGCTGCCGGCGACGTCCGGTGAGCAGGTCGACTTGGCCAGCGCAGCGGCAGGCACGCTGGTCCTCTACTGCTACCCGCGCACCGGGACGCCCGGCGAGCCGCTGCCACCGGGCTGGGATCGGATTCCTGGTGCCCGCGGCTGCACGCCCCAGTCATGCGCGTTTCGCGACCACTTCGCCCAGCTGGAGCTGCTCGGGGCACGCGTCCTCGGGCTGAGCGCCCAGACCCTGGCGGATCAGGCCGAGTTCGCAGACCGGACCGGCCTCCCATATCCCTTGCTCGCCGACCCCGGGCTGGCGCTCGCCGGGGCCCTGCGACTCCCGACCTTCCAAGTCGCCGGCATGCGCCTCTACCGCCGGCTGACCCTGATCGCCCGTGACGCCGAGATCATCAGGGTCTTCTATCCAGTCTTTCCTCCGGACCGAAACGCGGCCGACGTGGTGGCGTGGCTGTCCGGCCACCCGGGCTGATGGCAGGCGACGCCCGCCCTGTCTTCTTCTACGACCTCGGCTCACCGTATGCGTACCTGGCCGCCGAGCGGATCAACGCGCTGTTCGCCGATGCGGGCGGCGAGCTCCCCGAGTGGCAGCCGATCCTGCTTGGTGGTCTCTTCAAGCGGTTCGGGCGCGATTCGTGGGCAAGGGGGCCCGGACGCGAGGACGGGATCAACGAGGTCGAGCGACGAGCATCCGCCTATGGCCTCCCACCAATCAACTGGCCGCAGCCCTTTCCCGGGAACACGCTGGTCGCGATGCGGGCCGCGATCTTCGCGAAGGAGATCGGCCGCACCGTGTCGTTCTCGCTGGCAGCGTTCCGCCAGGCGTTCGCCGCCGGCCGGGACCTCAGTCAGCCCGACAACGTGGTGCTCGCCGCGGCAGCCGCCGAGATCCATCCCCGGGCCCTGATCCCAGCGGTGGCGCGCGATGCCGTGAAGGGTGCGCTCCGCAAGGCGACCGAGCGCGCCGGCGACCTGGGCGTGCGCGGGGTCCCGAGCGTGCTGGTGGGAGATGAGGTCTTCTGGGGCGATGATCGCTTGGACGAAGCCGCCGGGTCGGCCGCAGCGTTATCGTGAACGGCGGTGGCGGAGGAGCGCATCAAGACAGCCGAGCCGCGCGCAGCCAGCGATGGCAAGGGAGCCGCCGCACATCCTCTTCCCGACCAGGCCGTCTGCCGCGAATTGCTCGAGACGATGGCGCTGATCCGCCGTTTCGAGGAGGAGGCCGGGCGCCAGTACCAGCAGGCCAAGGCCGGCGGCTTCCTGCACCTTGCGATTGGCGAGGAGGCGACGATCGTCGGTACCTCGTCGGTGATGCGCGCTGACGACTACCTGATCGGCACCTATCGGACTCACGGCCACGCGATCGCCCGCGGCACCGACCCCAAGAACGTGATGGCGGAGCTGTTCGGGCGGGAGGACGGTTGCTCGCGCGGGCGGGGCGGGTCGATGCACATGTTCGACCTCGAGCGCCGGTTCATGGGCGGTTACGGGATCGTCGGCGGCAACCTCCCGCTCGCTGCCGGGCTGGGGCTGGCCTGCGACTACAAGGGGGAGGACCTGGTCACCGTGTGCATGTTCGGCGACGGCGCCTCGAACACCGGCAACTTCGGCGAGACCATGAACCTCGCCGCGCTGTGGAAGCTGCCGGTGGTGTTCCTGGTCGAGAACAACCTCTACGGCATGGGGACGTCGATCGAGCGGCACTCGGCGGTCACCGACCTGTCGAGCAAGGCGGAGGGGTTGGGGGTGCCGGGGGTCCGGGTCGATGGAATGGACGTGCTGGCGGTGCGCGAGACGGTCGCCGAGCACATCCGGATCGCGCGCGAGGACCATCAGCCGACCCTGGTGGAGGCATTCACCTACCGCTACCGCGGCCACTCGGCGGCCGACCCCGAGGTCTACCGGACCAAGGAGGAGGTCGAGGAATGGCGCCAAAAGGACCCCGTCAAGGTGTTCCGGGACCGCCTTCTGGCCGAGGGCGTGATCACCGAGGACTACCTCGAGGAGCTCCGCGAGCGGCTCGAGCGGCGGGTGATGGAGGCGGTCGAATTCGCCGACAACTCCCCCGAGCCGCCGCTGGAGTCGCTGTACGACCACCTGTACGTGGTCGGAGACCAGGTGCCCGGTTGGTACGCGGTCGACGAGCGCACCCCCCAACCGCACCGCGGCGAGGAGGAGCGCGAGGTCGGCGCGGGAGGCGAGGCCCGAAAGCTCGCCGAGGCGGGGGCGGCCTACGCCGGCCGGGAGAGCCCGAGGGGGCGAAAGCCTGACCAGACGACGAGCGATCGCGACGCCGCCGAAGCGCTCGAAGACCACGATGAGGGCTAGACCGCCGTGCCGGTGATGCGAATGAGGGAGGCGCTCAACCAGGCGCTGACCGAGGAGATGCGCCGGGATGAGAGCGTATTCGTGATGGGCGAGGACGTCGGGGTGTTCCAGGGTGCCTTCAAGGTCACCGAAGGCCTGCTCGACGAGTTCGGCGACAAGCGGGTCCGCGACACGCCGATCTCGGAGAACACGATTGTCGGCACCGGCATCGGCGCGGCGATGGCCGGCCTGCGCCCGGTGGTGGAGCTGATGACCGTCAACTTCTCCCTGCTGGCGATGGACCAGATCGTCAACCACATGGCCGCGATCCCCTACATGTTCAACGGCCAGGTCCGGGTGCCGATGGTGGTCCGGATGCCCGGAGGCGGGGGGCACCAGCTCGGCCCCACCCACTCCCACAGCCTCGAGGCCATGTTCCAGCACATCCCCGGATTGCTGGTCGCCTGCCCCTCCACCCCCGCGGACGGCAAGGGACTGCTGAAGGCGGCGATCCGGGACGACAATCCGGTGATCTTCATCGAGCACGAGACGCTGTACGGCGTCCGCGGCGACGTTCCCGAGGCCGGCGACGGCGATCAGACGGTCAACTTCGGTGAGGCCGCCGTGCTGCGCGAGGGCAACGACCTGACGATCGTCGCCATCCTGCGGATGGTCGACGTGGCCCAAAGAGCGGCCAAGACCCTCGCCAACGAACACGGAGCGGAGGCGGACGTGATCGATCCGCGCACCCTTCGCCCTCTCGACCTCGACACCATCCTCGACTCGGTTCGCAAGACGAACCGCTGCGTGATCGTCGAAGAAGGCTGGCCGCACGGCGGCGTCGGCGCCAACATCGCGGCGTTGGTCCAAGAGCAGGCCTTCGACCACCTCGACGCGCCGATCCAGCGCGTCACGGGCGCCGACGTGCCGATGCCCTACGCGAAGCGGCTCGAGCAGGCGGCCATCCCCCACTCGGAACACGTCGTAAGCGCCGGGCTGGCCGCGCTGGAGGGGGCGCTTTAGTGGCCAAGGACATCGTGATGCCTCGCCTTTCCGACTCGATGGAGGAGGGCACGATCCTGCGGTGGCTGAAGTCGCAGGGGGATGAGGTCGCACGGGGTGAGGAGCTGGTGGAGATCGAGACCGACAAGGCCAACATGGTCTACGAGGCTCCAGATGCGGGAACGCTGGTCGAGATCTTGGCCGGCGAGGGAGACACGCTGCCGATCGGCCAGGTGATCGCGCGCGTGGGCGAAGCCGGGGAGAAGCCTTCAGGTGACGGGGCGGGAGCGGCAGAGTCCGAGACCACATCCGCTCCTGCCACCCAGGCTCCCGTGGCCGCATCGAGCTCATCCGCCGGAGCGCAGGCCGAAGCCACTCCCGAACCCCCACCGGCGGCGGAGCCGAGCGGAGACGGGCGCGCGAAAGCGTCGCCGCTGGCTCGCCGGATCGCCAGGGAGAAGGGATTGGACCTGGGAGCGCTCGCGGGATCAGGTCCGGGCGGGCGGATCGTGAAGGCCGATGTCGAGCGGGCGATCGCCACCGGCCCGGCGCCGGCTCCGGCTGCGCCCGCCGCGCCGTCGCCCGCGGCAACCGCGGAGCCGACCCCGGGGGCCCGCGAGCAACCGGAGACCGCCAAGGGAACCGTCTCGCACGAGGACCTGACCAAGCTGCAGCAGACGGTCGCCAGGCGAATGGCCGAGTCGAAGGCCACCGCGCCGCACTTCCAACTCTCAGCCGAGATCGATATGTCGCGGGCGGTCGCGGCGCGAGCTCGGATCAAGGCGGAGGCGAAGGAGGGCGAGGTGGTGCCCTCGTTCAACGACATGGTCATCAAGGCATGCGCGATCGCGCTGCGCGAGCACCCACGGGCGAATGGGGCCTATCGCGACGGCCGGTTGGAGCTCTATTCGCGGATCAACGTAGGCGTCGCCGTCGCCGGGCAGAACGCCCTGGTCGTACCGACGATCTTCGACGCCGACCTCAAGGGCCTGCGGCAAATCGCGTCCGAGGCGCGGGCCCTCGCGCAGCGGGTGCGCGAGGGCACCGTGACCCCGCCCGAGCTCTCCGGCGGCACCTTCACCGTCTCGAACCTGGGGATGTACGGGATCTCGAACTTCCAGGCGGTTATCAACCCTCCGCAGGCTGGGATCCTCGCCATCGGCGCGATCACCGAGACCCCCGTGGTCCGCGACGGAGCGATTACCACCGCCCACGTGATGGGGGTCACCCTCGCATGCGATCACCGCATCCTCTACGGGGCGGACGGCGCCATCTTCCTGGGCCGCGTGCGGGCGCTGCTCGAGGAGCCCGTGGGGTTGGCTCTTTAGCTCGTCTGGGTGCTGACCACCTATGGCTGGGGCTCCGCACGCCGCTGAACTCCCGTTCATCGACGAGCACGCGGTCGAGGTCGCGGCCCCGGCCGAGCAGGCCTGGGACGCGGTCTGCCAGGTGGTCTCGGGATCGTTTCGCGGACGTGGGCGCACCCTCTTTGCACGCCTTCTCGGCGCCAGCGAGACCGAGCCCAGGGGCGACCCCGCAAGCCCGGGGTCGACGATCGCGGGATTTCGGGTCGCCGGCGCCAAGGCTCCGGTCGAGCTCGTCCTCGAGGGCGAGCACCGGTTCTCGCGCTACGCGCTGACCTTCCACTTGGAGGCGGTGCCCGGCGGCCGCTCCCGGGTGCGCGCTGAGACCCGCGCCGTGTTTCCGGGCCTTCGCGGGCGCGCCTACCGAGCGCTCGTGATCGGCACGCATGGCCACGTGCTGATCGTCAAGCGCCTGCTCCGCACGATCAGGACGCGCGCGGAAGGTGACTTCCTTGAAACGTCCTCCTAAGGCCCGTAGAATCGGGTAGTAGTTCATACATAGGGGAGGAGGGGCGGAACCCTCGCCTCCCCGGTCCGTAGACACCGCGACCGGAGATCCCGCAGCGGTGACAAACGGCTCGGCAGGTGGAGATCCCATCGCCCGGGCCCCAACGAAAGGCGGACAGGAGATGGAGACGAGCGACGCGAGCGCTGTCGCGGCTCAGCGCGTACGCGATCTCGCCCACATGTCCCTGACGCGGGAGGACCGCGCGAACCTCTTCCGCTACATGGTGATGATGCGCGCCTGCGAGGAGCGCGCCCTCACCCTCTACAAGCAGGGCAAGGTGCCAGGATCGTTCTACGACGGGCGGGGCCAGGAAGCGATCTCGGTCGGCGCCGCCTTCGCCCTCACCCCCCAGGATCGAATGTGCATCCTGCACCGCGATCTCGGTGCTCATCTGGTTCGCGGCGTGACCCCGGACCGCTACCTGGCCAACTACATGGGGCGGGCCGACGGGGTCACCGGCGGCAAGGAGGGCAACATGCACTTCGGCGACCGTCGGCTTGGCTGCGTGGGCATGGTCTCGATGCTTCCCGACATGGCCTTGGTCGCGACCGGCATCGCGCTGGCCTTCAAGATGAGGCAGGAACCCCGGGTGGCGATGACCTTCTTCGGCGAGGGCTCGACGGCCAACGGGCAGTGGCATGAGGCAATGAACTTCGCCGGCATTCACCGCCTGCCGGTGGTGTTCGTGCTGGAGAACAACCGGTTCGCCTACTCGACGCCGAACGAGCTCGAGTTCACAGTCGATCCGGTCGAGCGCGCCCATACCTACGGATTCCGGGGGGTGAACGTGGACGGCAACGACGTCGAGGAGGTGTTCGACGCTGCCCGGGCCGCGTCCATGCGAGCGCGGGCGGGCGACGGGCCGACGCTGATCGAGTGTCAGACGATGCGAATGCACGGCCACGGGGCCCACGACGACATGCGCTACGTGCCGAAGGAGATGCTGGAGGAGTGGGAGCGGCGCGACCCGATCGACCGCTACGCCGAGCGCCTGGTGGCCGACTACGCCTTCTCCACCGTGGACGTCGACGGAATTCGGTCAGAGGTTCGGGCCTACGTGGAGGAATGCGCCGGCAAGGCGCTCGACTCCCCGATGCCCGACCCCGGGCTGGCCACCCAGGGCGTGTTCGCCGACGCCTGGGAGCCGCTTGGCGACGCCAAGGCTCCATGGTCGCAGTGGGCGCAGAACGGGGGCACCTCCAATGGAGCCCCCGCCACCGGGAACGAAGGCGGTGGCTCATGACCACCGCCGCCGCCAACGCGACCCATGAGGTCACCTATCTGCAGGCGATCTCCGATGGCCTCCGCGAGGAGATGACGCGTGATCCTTCCGTGTTCTGCATCGGCGAGGACATCGGCGCCTTCGGGGGCGCGTTCAAGGTCACCGACGGGTTCGTGGACCAGTTCGGCGCCGAGCGCTGCCTCGACACTCCGCTGGCCGAGAACGCGATCATCGGCACCGCCGTCGGCGCAGCCATTGAGGGATTGAAGCCCGTCTGTGAGATGCAATTCGCCGACTTCATCGCCTGTGGCTTCGACCAGCTCGTCAACGTCGCCGCAAAGCTGCATTACCGCCAGGGGATCGCTGTTCCAATCGTGGTTCGCCTGCCGTCCGGGGGCGGCTTTTCGGGCGGTCCGTTCCATTCCCAGAACCCCGAGGCCTGGTTCCTGCAGACGCCGGGGCTGAAGGTGGTGGCGCCGGCGACCGCCGCGGACGCCAAAGGCCTGTTGATCAGCGCGATCCGCGACCCGAACCCGGTCTGCTACCTGGAGCACAAGGGCCTCTATCGTCATGTCAAGGGCGAGGTGCCGGAAGGCGAGCACACGGTGCCGATTGGCGAGGCTCGAATCGCCCGTGAGGGCAGCGAGCTGACCGTGGTCGCCTACGGCTCGAGCGTCCACCTGGCTCTGCGGGCCGCCGAGGACCTGGGCGAGGAGATCGAGGTGCTGGACCTGCGCACCCTTTGTCCGCTCGACCGGGACGCAATCCTGGCCAGCGTCCGCAAGACCAGCAAGGTCCTGGTGGCCCACGAGGCAACGCGTTCCTGCGGGGTGGGCGCCGAGGTGGCGGCGCTGATCACCGAGGAGGCGTTCGAGGACCTCGACGCACCCGTACGTCGCCTCACCGCTCCGGACGTGCCGATCCCCTTCAGCCCACCTTTGGAGCAGGCGGCCCTGCCGCAGCTCGAAGACATGAAGGAGGCGTGCCGTGAGCTCCTCGCATACTGAAGCCACGGGACGAACGCAGGTGACCATGCCCCAGATGGGCGTCTCTGTGGCCGAGGGGACGATCGTCGAGTGGCGCAAGCGGGCCGGTGACTGGGTCGAGGCCGACGAGCCGGTTTGCGACGTGACCACCGACAAGGTCGACGTCGAGATCCCCTCCCCGGTGAGCGGCCGCCTGGAGCGAATCCTGGTCGAGCCGGGGACCACCGTCGACGTGGGCACGCCGCTGGCGGAGATCGACCCCGCTGCGAGGCCCGGCGAGGCCCACCCGGAGGAAGAGGTGGCACGTCAAGCGTCACAGGCCATCGGTCAGGACGCCGGGACCTCACACCGGGAGCCCGCGACCTCGGACCCCGGAGCTCGGAGCTCGCGAGCGGGCGGCCGGCAACGGCGAGGGCGATCGCTCGCGGTTCTTCTCGCCGGTCGTGCGGCGAATCGCTGAGAAGCACGGCGTCGACCTGACGCAGGTGACCGGCACCGGGATCGGTGGGCGGGTGCGCAAAAAGGACGTCCATGGCCCACATCCAGTCGCACGAGGGCGCGGCTGCGGAGACTCCGGCCCAGCCCGTCCTTCACACCGAGTCCCCCTACCAGCCCGAGGAGGAAGCGGCGCCCGCCGCGACGAGCGACGCCGCCACAGAGGCAGGCGCGGCTGCATCAGCCGCAGGCGCCCCGCCCCCGCGGCTGGTCGAGGAGCTGGCGCCTGGGCGGCGGGAGCCGATGTCGCCGATGCGGCAGGCGATCGCACGTCACATGGTCGGGAGCCGTCGAACGGCCGCCCACTGCACGACGATCGTCGAGGCCGACTTCTCGCGTGTGGCCGCGCGCCGGGGCCAGCTCCGCGAGCAGATGCGGCGCCGCGGCGTAAACCTCACCTACCTGGCGTTCGTGGCGCGCGCAACGGTGGAGGCGCTCGAGGAGCACCCGAGGCTCAATGCGGCTGTGGACGGGGACGAGATCGTCTACCACGACGACGTCAATCTGGGGATCGCCGTCGCGCTCGAGGACGGCCTGATCGTGCCGGTGATCCGCAGGGCGCAGCGCCTCAGCCTGGAGGGCACGGCGGCGGCGATCGCCGACCTCGCCGAACGGGCGCGGACCAAGCGTCTGGAGCCCGACGAGGTGCACGGTGGCACCTTCACGATCACCAACCCAGGCCAGTTCGGCGCTGTGCTTGCGACGCCGATCATCAACCAGCCTCAGGTCGCGATCCTCGATCTCGAGGCAATCGTCAAGCGTCCGGTGGTGGTCGAGGGGGCCGAGGGCGATTCGATCGTCATCCATCCGATGACCTATCTGTGCATGTCGTGGGATCACCGGGCGCTGGACGGCGCCGACGCCGCCCGCTTCCTGGGGTCGGTCAAGGACCGACTGGAGAGGTGGGAGGTGAGCCGATGAGCGTGACGACCGAGCGTCAAGCCAACGGACGGCCGCCAACTTCGGGCTCTCTCGCGCGCAGGTCCGGGGGCGCCGTCCCCGCGGCTTTGACGACGAGCGTCGAGCCGGTCCCCTTCGACCACGAGGACCTGGTGGTGCGTAGGGGACGGCGCAGCGGCGGGTATGTGATCGTTGCCATCCACTCGACGGCGCTCGGGCCGGCTTTGGGCGGGGTGCGCCTGTGGTGCTATGAGGCGACCGTGGATGGCGCTCGTGACGCCCTCAGACTGGCGAGAGGGATGACCTACAAAGCGGCCGCCGCCGGGCTCGAGCTCGGGGGTGGCAAGGGAGTGATCTGTGCCCCGCCGGGAGCGCCGCCCGCTGGTCCCGACCGCCGCGCCCTGCTGCTCGACTTCGGCGACTTGGTCGAGTCGCTTCACGGCCGCTACATCACCGCCGAGGACGTCGGTATCGCGGCCGACGACCTGGTGGCGATCAACGAGCGAACCGGTCACCTGACAGGTCTGCCGGCCGATCACGGTGGCTCCGGCGACCCGAGCCCGTTCACCGCCCTTGGCGTCGAGGCGGCGATCAGAGCGTGCGTGAGCGAGCGCTTCGGCTTCGGCGAGCTGGCGGGCAGGCGGGTGGCGATCGTGGGGCTCGGACACGTTGGGGAGAAGCTGGCCCGCCGGCTCGCCGACGATGGCGTCGACCTGCTGGTCTCGGACATCGATCCCCGAAAGCGCAGCCTGGCGGGGGAGCTCGGTGCGCAGTGGGTGGACTCGTCGGAGGCGTTGTCGGTCGAGTGCGACGTGCTGGCGCCCTGCGCGCTGGGCGGCGCCATCGATGCAGACAACGCGGGGCTCCTGCGCTGCGAAATCGTCTGCGGGAGCGCCAACAACCAGCTCGCGCAGGAGGGCCTGGACCAACCCCTGGCGGAGGAAGGCATCCTGTACGCGCCCGACTTCATCGTCAATGCGGGCGGCCTGATCCACGTCTACAAGGAGATCCGGGGCTACTCGGAGGAGGAGGCTCGCGAGCTGGTGCTGGGAATCGAGACCAACACGAAGCGCGTGCTCGCCGCCGCCCGCGAGCGCTCGATCACCCCGCTGCAGGCCGCACGCGAGCTCGCCCAGGAGCGTCTGGATGCGGCGCGGCGCGAGCCGGCGGCCGTCGCGTGAGAAACTGAGATCCGTGGACGAGGTTTGGACCGTCAGGGCCGGCCAGGTTCCCTACGAGGAGGCCCGCCGTGCGCAGAAGCGGCTGGAGGCCGCGCGGCAGGCGGGCGAGGTGCCGGACCTGCTGCTGCTCCTGGAGCACCCGCCCGTGTACACGAAGGGCCGCCGATCGACTCCGGACGAGCTGCCGATGGGTGAGGACTGGTATCGCATGCAGGGGATCGACGTCTGCGCGACGGACCGCGGCGGGCGGGTCACCTACCACGGTCCCGGCCAGCTGGTCGGCTACCCGATCGTCTCGCTGAAGCCATACGGCGACGACGTCCACGAGTACATACGCCGTATGGAGCGGCTGATCATCGCCGCCCTGGGCGATTGGGAGGTGGAGGCTGAGATCGTCGAGGGGCTGACCGGTGTCTGGACGGAGGAGCGGCGGAAGGTCGCCTCGATTGGGGTTCACGTCAGCCGCGGCATCACCACCCACGGCTTCGCGATCAACGTCACCAACGACCTGCAGCCGTTCGAGTGGATCGTGCCGTGCGGGATCGAGGCCTGCCGGATGACCTCGCTCGCGCGCGAGCTCGGCGCGGCGCCGGACCTGGAGAGGTTTGCGACCACGGTTCGCGACCGTTTCGGCGAGCTCTACCAGCGGACGCCAACCGAGGTCCGCGTAGGCGAGCTCGCCGAGCGGGTCTCCGGGATCGGCGCGCTTGCCGGGGCGGTGGCGGCGCTACGGTAAGAGCGGTGGAACCGAACACCACACTCGACGAGCGTCTTCACGTCACTCGCTCGCGCGCCCATCCGGGGGGCATGCGGCAGGCGGAGGGGCGGCCATTCCGTGAGCGCAAGCCTTCCTGGCTGAAGGTGCCGGCGCCCGGGGGGCCGACCTACCGGCATCTGAAGTCGATGATCCGCGAGCAGAACCTGCACACGGTCTGCGAGGAGGCAAACTGCCCCAACGTCGGCGAGTGCTGGGAACGCGGCACCGCCACCTTCATGATCCTGGGCGACGTGTGCACGCGCCGGTGCGGCTTTTGCAACGTGCAGACCGGCAAGCCGACCTGGAACGACCCGCTGGAGCCGATGCGGGTCGCAGCCTCAGTGAAGCGTATGGGCCTGCGCCACGCTGTGGTCACCTCGGTCGACCGCGACGATCTGCCCGACTATGGCGCCGGCGCCTTCGTCGGGGTCATTCGCTCGATCCGGATGCTGGCCCCGGGTTGCAAGGTCGAGGTGCTGACCCCCGACTTCCGCGGCCAGGAGATGCCGGTCGCCAAGGTCGTCCACGAGAAGCCCGACGTCTTCAACCACAACGTCGAGACGGTGCCGCGCCTGTACCCGAAGGCCCGTCGCGGCTCCGACTTCATGCGCTCCGCCCGAGTGCTGAGACTGGCAAAGGAGATGGGCGGCGAGCGGGTGGTCACAAAGTCGGGGCTGATGGTCGGCCTCGGCGAGAGCTTCGAGGAGATGGTGGAGGCGTTCGGAGTCCTGCGCGAGCAGCGGGTCCAGATTCTCACGGTGGGCCAGTACCTCCGGCCAACCGAGCAGCACCTTCCCGTGGTCCGCTACTGGCACCCAGAGGAGTTCCAGGCGCTCGAGCGGGCCGCGTATGAGCTCGGCTTCGAGTCGGTGGCCGCCGGGCCGCTGGTGCGCAGCTCCTACCACGCGGACGAGAGCGCCCGCGAGGTGATGGAACGGGCCGGCGCGGCGGCCTGAGCCGCCGCGCCCGCGGCGTCCTCTACCGCTGAACCTCGACCGTCTTGCTGTTGTCCGCCTTGCACCGGGACGTCTTGCCGGCGCGGGCGTAGTACTTGCCGTTCGACGCCCCCGTGTTCCCAGTCGACCACTCGCCGTAATCGCCGTTGAGCTCGGACGTGTCCGAGGCGATCTTCTCGTCGGTGCGCGGGTGCTTGTGTCGGCCCGTCTGCTTGAAGACCTTGACCTTGCGGTTGTCCGCGCACCTGTGCAGCCTCGGGCTCTTCACCTTGCCGGAGAAGTCCCCGTTCTCCGTCTGGATGGTGACCTTGGTCTCCGCCTTATGGCGCGCGACGGCAATGCCGGTCAGGGCGGTCGCGCCACACAGGACGACCACTACGGCCAGAAACAGCTTCGATCTCAAAATACTCCCCCTTTTTGCTTGCGATCGAGGGCGCACCGTAACACGGCCGGCGCCGTGTTGATCGCGGTGCGTTAACGCCTGACTCAACAGCGCGGCGAGGCACGGTGGTCCGCCAACTAGGCTTGCCCTCCCTTGATCCCGCTCAAGGACAACATCCCCACGGCGCGGTTCCCGGTCCTGACCGTGCTGCTGATCATCGCCAACGTCGCCGTCTTCGCCTGGCAGATCACTCAACCGTCCGACCCCGGCTCCAGCAGCTCGCCGCACATCCCCGGGCTTTCACAGCAGGACGAAACGACACTGAGATACGGGGCGATCCCCTATCGACTCACGCATCCGGGCAAGGACTGCGCCGTGGGCGTCGTGCCGCGTTCGGGGGGCCCAAGCCAGGAGATTGTTTGCGAAGGAACGGAGCTCTACAACCGGACGAAGCAAGCTGACGAGCAGGCCGGGCAGCCCTTCAAGTCCCTCGACTCACCGCCCTGGTGGGTGACGGTGTTCACCTCGATGTTCATGCACGGCGGGATCCTGCACATCGCCTTCAACATGCTGTTCCTGTGGATCTTCGGCAACAACATCGAGGACTCGATGGGCCGGCCGCGCTTCCTGCTCTTCTACCTGGTGGCCGGGATCGTCGCCGCGTATTCGCAGGCGCTTCTGGACACCAACGCCACGGCGCCCGCGATCGGCGCCAGCGGCGCGGTCGCGGGCGTGCTGGGCGGTTATCTGCTCCTCTACCCCCGCGCCCGCGTGCTGACGCTCATATTCATCATCTTCTTCGTGACCCTGATCGAGATCCCGGCGGCGGTCATGCTGGGGATCTGGTTCGTGCTGCAGTTCCTGCCGGCCATCGGCCAGCTGGCGACGCCCGACGTCGCCGACACCGGCGGCGGGGTCGCCTACTTCGCCCACATCGGGGGCTTCGTGTTCGGGCTGGTGGCGATCAAGCTGTTCACCAGCCGTCGCCGAGCCCTGGGACCCGGCCCGCCGGGGCCGGCCTACTGACGGTGCTCCGAAGCGTCAGCCGCTGCCGCGGAGCCGACCATGCGTAACGCCATCCTGCTCGTGGCCCTGGCCTTCTGCCTGCTGTTCGGAGGGGCGACGGCAAGCGTCGCCGCCCGGTCGGGCCTCGACATCTTCACGCTCGTCTCGTTCCTGATCGTGATCATGATCATGCTCGCGGTCCTCGGGGCCCTGCGAAACCCGCCCCGCGAGTAGAGAGAGTGCATCCGCGCAGTGGGTAACGGTATGGCTCTGTGAGGCTGCGGCTCCTACCAGCGTTCTTCGTGATCGTGCTCGGCGTGCTCGCCGCGGCCGCGACGCTGCTGGTCAGGCCGGCACACCTTGGCTCCGGCCATCGGAGCGTCTCCGAGGCGGCGGATCGCAGGAGCTCTGGACCGTCGCACTCTGCGCCCGCCTCCCCGTTCGTGCTTCGCCCCACGCCGGAGCGACTGCCCGTGGAGGTGGAATTCGCGCGCCCGCCTCGCGCGGGGATCCTGTTCGACGTTGAAAGCGGCAACGTGCTGTGGCAGCACAACCCCGGGCGACCGCTGCCGATTGCCAGCCTGACGAAGATGATCACCGCGCTGATCATCGCCGGGCGCCATCGACCGGATGAGAAGGTGGAGATCACGCCGCAGGCGTTGGCCTACGAGGGCTCTGGGATTGGGGTGCTGCCGAAGGGCAAGAAGGTGCCGCTTCGGGATCTGTTCGACGGCTTGCTGCTGGTGTCGGGCAACGACGCGGCGATCGCACTCGCCCAGCACGACGCCGGCAGCGTGCCGGCCTTCGTGCGCCGCATGAACGACTGGAGGCGGCGGCTGGGCCTTGGCTGCTCCCACTTCTCGAGCCCCAGCGGGATCGTCGACCGGGGAAACTACTCATGCCCCCGTGACCTGGCCGCGCTGGCGCGAGCCGACCTGGCCAACCGCCGCATCCGCCGCGTGGTGGGCGCGGACCACTCCCGCTTCGCGTTCCCGGTCAAGGGCGGCTACCTGGATCTGTACAACAACAATCCGTTCATCCGTCTGGGGATGAGGGGGATCACCGGAGTGAAGACCGGCTACACCGACGCCGCCGGGCGCTGCTACGTGACCACCCAGCGCCTCAACGGGCACGAGCTGGGCGTCGTCCTCCTGGCCACGCCCAACCCGCTCGAGCAGGTGCCGGCGCTGCTGCGCGCCGGCGCCAGGGCCGAATCGCGTCTGCACTCGGCGGGGTAGCTGCCCCCGTGTCGGATGGAGCCAGCGGGACTCGAACCCGCGACCTCCGGCTTGCAAAGCCGGCGCTCTCCCAGCTGAGCTATGGCCCCGTGCGGCCCATTCTAGGCAGCACGCACGAGGGCCCCAAGCCGCCGGGTGAGCGTTCCGCTGAGGTTTGAAACCCCTCCCGGCGGGCGGGCTTATGCGAGGATGACGCGGTAACGAGCGGATTCCGGAGGTTGGGATGGCGAAGACGGAGACCAAGACCCCGGTAGGCGAGCGGGATGAGTTCGACAAGTCGCCGCAGGCGGTCGAGGAGGCGCAGGTCGAGGCGAAGGCCACCGGCGAGGTGAAGCCCGGGCAGCGGGCCGAGGTCTCCAACCTGGACATCGTCCGCCACTACTTCGACATCGCCGCCGACCGCCTGAAGCTGCCCGACGACCTGCGGGTCGTCTTCTGGACTCCCTATCGGGAGGTCACCGTGCAGATCCCGGTGAAGCTCTCCGACGGCAAGATCCACGTGTTCTCGGGTTACCGCATCCAGCACAATGGCGCCCGGGGGCCCTACAAGGGCGGCGTTCGCTTCCATCCCGAGGTCGACGTCGACGAGGTTCGCGCTCTGGCCTCGCTGATGACCTGGAAGACGGCCGTTGCAGGAGTTCCGTTCGGGGGCGCCAAGGGCGGCGTCAACTGCCCCGCCGATCAGCTCGAGCGCGCAGAGCTCCAGAAGATCACCCGGTCGTTCATGGACAAGATCGAGAAGGTGCTCGGGCCGACCCGCGACATCCCCGCGCCGGACATCAACACCAACGCCCAGGTGATGGCCTGGATGATGGATGAGTACGGCAAGCTCCACGGCCATACACCAGCGATCTGCACCGGCAAGCCGATTGCGCTCGAGGGCTCCTACGGACGCGAAGCCGCCACCGGGCGCGGCTGCGTCTACATGTTCCGCGAGGCCGCGCCGCACCTCGGCCTCAGCCCCGCCGACACCACGTTCGTCATACAGGGGTTCGGCAACGTCGGGTCATGGGCGGCGCGGATCATGCAGCAGCTCGGCGCCAAGATGGTCGGCGTCTCCGATGCCAACGGAGCGATTCGCGCCGACGGCGGCATCGACGCCAACGTGCTGTGCGACCACATCGCCGCCGGCGGCCAGATCACAGAGTTCGATGGAGCCGAGAGGATTGACCCCGATGACCTGGTCGCGGTTCCATGCGACGTCTTCATCCCGGCGGCTCTCGGCGGGATGATCCACGAAGGAAACGCCGGCCGCATGGAGTGCAAGGTGATCGTCGAGGGAGCGAACAGCCCCACCACGCCGGCAGCCGACCAGATCCTTCGCGACAAGGACGTCTACCTGATTCCCGACGTAATGGCGAACGCCGGCGGAGTCGTCGTCTCCTATTTCGAGTGGGTGCAGAACCTCCAGCACTTCCGCTGGGATGAGCGGGAGGTGAACGACAAGCTCGGCACGATCATGCGCCGTGCCTATCGCGAGGTCTCGGCGCGCGCCCGTGAGCAGGGCATCGACCTGCGTGAGGCGGCCTACCTGGTGGGGATCGAGCGGGTGGTCGAGGCCGCCCAGATCCGCGGCTACATCTAACGCTCTCGGGCGTATCTAGAAATCGAAGTCTTTCGGCTTGCCCTGCTCGAACCAGAGCTCGTCGTCTTCCGGAGCGTCCTTGAGGAACTCAGGCGTATCGGCCAACACGTCGTCGTCCTCGTCGTCCTCCTCCTCCTCTGAGCGGTCCTCTTCCGTCTCGTCCTCGTCCTGCTCCTCTGGCAGCGGATGCTCGACCGTGTCGAGGGATTCGATCGGGACATCGGGCGCCGCGCGTGTCACGGGGTTCCTCGGGCTCCGTGGAAGTCTCCGGTAGCTCAGGCTCGCCCGGCGGCGCCTCCTCGTCCAACTCCAGCTCGAGATCGCCCGGCTCCAGCTCGGTCTCGGCAGTGTGGTCGTAGAGGGCCGTCGGTGCCTCGTCGGCCGCCGGGCTCTCGTCCGCCGGCGGCTCGTCTTCCGGCTCGGCATGCAGACCTTCGGTCAGTGGTTGATCTTCAGCCAACCCCTCGCCCGTCTCCGCCTGATCGTGCTCGCCCTCGGCCGGCAGCGCCGGCGCCTCGGTCGCGGGCTCCTCGGGCGCCACACCGTTGCCGGACTGCTCCGGCGGCTCGCCCTCCTGCTCGGGGAAGTCCGGCTCGCCCGGCCGGGTCGGGGGGCCGAACGCCTCGTCCTCCAAGCGTTGCAGCTCAGAGTCGGCGGCCCCGCGGCTCCGTTTCAGCTCGAGGTGCTCGCGAATCGCTTCGTCGAGGATTCCCATCGGTATCGGGAAAAAGACTACCGCCCTGCCATGGGCGGACGGGCACGCTTTCCTGCATGTCACATCGCGTCAGGATTAGGCCGTCCGCACCTGGTCCCGACCGAGATCTCGCCTGCCGGCCTGCTCAGGAGCGACCCGCGGCCTTGGGCGCAGGCCCGCCCGCCACCCGGTTCTTTCCCGCGCGTTTCGCCTCGTACAGGGCCGCGTCGGCGGCCGCGATCAGGGTGTTCGCGCCGTCGGCGGAGACGCGCATCGAGGCCACTCCCGCGCTCGCGGTAACCCTGATCGACCCCGACCGGCCGATGCGCGGGACCGGCTCGGCCTCGATCCGCACCCGAATCCGCTCCGCAAGCTCGAGCGCGCCGTCGAGTCCCGTCTCGGGCAAGGCGACCGCGAACTCCTCGCCGCCGTAGCGAGCAGGCTCGTCGACCCCGCGCGATTCCAGGTGGAGGACGCGCCCGATCATGCGCAACACCTCGTCGCCCTGCAGGTGGCCGTAGGTGTCGTTCACCTGCTTGAAGTCGTCGATGTCGAGCATGATCAACGAGAGCTCATGGCCGAAGCGCGCGGCGCGTGCCGCCTCCTTGGACATCAGCTCACGGAAGCGGCGGTTGTTGGAGAGCGCCGTGAGCTCATCGGTCACCGCCTGCTCCGAGACCAGCTCGTGCAGGGCGATGTTCTCGATCGACGATGAAACCTGCCCCACCAGGTAGAGGAAGACATCGCGCTCTCCGGCCGTGAACGGCTCGCCGCGGCGAGCGATCGTCATCACGCCCACGCTTACGGGCGGCTCGCTGACCCGGCGCAGCGGATTCGCCAGGGCGTAGGTGCCGTCCCGATCGCGAGAGACGAGGTCGTTCTCTCCCAGCGCGTCCACCTCGGCCGAGACGGCGAGGTCCTGGATCGATTCGGAAGCCGTTCCCGCCTCGGCCTCTGCTCCGTCGTGGCCGCTCAAGGCGATCGTTCCATACTCGGCGTCACAGGCTCCCAGCGCCGTCTCCACCACCACCTCGAGCAGAGCTTGCCGATCGAGCCCGGAGGCAAACGCCTCGCCGATCCGCCGTACGGATCGGTCGACCTCGACCTGCTGGCGGCGCAACTCCTGCATCTGAGCGTTGAGGCGGTCGCTCATCTTGTTGAACTCGCTCGCCAGTCCCGCCATCTCGTCGTCTCCGAGCACCGGGACCTTTCGGCTGAAGTCCCCCTGGCCGATTCCCCTCGCAGCATCGAGCATCGATCTGACTTGGCCGGCCAGCATGCGCAGGAGCATGGTCACGAAGACCAGGGCAACGGCGAAGAACAACACCAACGCGGCGGCCACCAACGGGCTCGAGGACAGGAAGCCCCCGGACTCGACCGGACCGAGCAGCGTCAGCTCGAGGTTCCCGGGACCCGGTAGGTCGGCCGTGGCGGCCCGCAGGTTCTCATCCGCCACGTCGACATCTCCGGAATGTCCGCTTCGCGGAAGGCTGACGCCCTTCAGGGCAAGGGTCGATGAGATCGAGGCTCCCTCGGACACCACCGTGCCGTCGCGCCCCGTCAGGTTGCGAACCGCGTCCAGGTAGTCGTCCGCCGTCGTCGTCGAGGCGGTCAACGACCCGAGTGCGCCAGCTCGGCCCGGTGAGGTTCAGCTCGTAGGTCGCGACTGCATGGTCCTGGCCGATCGTCAGTACCGTGCGCCCGCGTGGACCGCGGATCACCAGCGACTCGATCCCGGCCCGAGCTGCCAGGGGCCGCGCCACGCTCTCGATCCGCGCAACGTTGCCCGAGCGAAGCGCCGAGGCAACCCGGGGGTCGTTCGCGAGCTTCTTCGTTGCCCTCACTGCCGCGGCGGCGTCATCGCGGTACAGAGCAAGGGCGGTGTCCAAGCCGGCCGCCAGGCGCGCGTCGGCCTTGGCGCTTTCCGACTCGCTGGTCACCAGGTTGACCAGTACGGCGACTGCGACCATCGGCAGGACGACGATGAGGAGAAAGAACAGGGTGAGGCGGGCGCGAAAGCTCACGTTACATCCCTATCCATCGGCAGCTCTTGAGCGCCGCCACGATGTGATCGTGCGGATGCGGACGTGTGGCGCTATCTCTCGTGTGGTCAACCATGCGCTCTCCGGCGGCTATTCTTGCCGATGCGATGCCCGATTGGTCGCGATTGACCGGTCGTTCAGCGTCAACGTGGGGCTATAGCTCAGTTGGGAGAGCGCCTGGATCGCACCCAGGAGGTCGGGGGTTCGAGTCCCCCTAGCTCCATCTTTTCGGCAGCCAGCCCTCGCGGTAGCGCGTCGGCTCGCGCTGCGGGACGCGCGCGTACGCTTCTTGGGCCTCGGTCGTTTCCTGATCCACGCCGGCACCATGTCGGAGAGCGGCCTCATCGACGGTGTAACCGCCCCAGCCGGCGCCCGTTTGGTGCTCGCGCGCGCCGATGGCGAGGACGCCGCACGGCGCGGATCCGGCGCCAACGATTATGTGCTTCGTCCCCGCCGGGCAGTGGACGAAATCCCACGGCCGTAACGGCCGCTCGTCGCCCTCGACGATCAGCAGCGCGTCGCCGAAGAGGACAAGGAAGTCCTCCTGATCGGCCTCCCAGTGGTACATCCCCATCGGCTCGCCCGGAGAGAGCACGAAGAGGTTGATCCCGATTTGCGGGAAATCGGTCTCGCCATCGAACGACAGACGCGCGCCACGCCCGTCGCCGTGGAGCCAGCGGGCCTCGCGTGCGTTGAGGACGAACCAGCCCGTCCCGGTCGGCACGAGCCCGGTCTCGGTCTGCTCGAGCAAGTGCTCGGGGAGCATGGCCGGATCATAGGCGGCATTCCTTCGTTCGGCCGCCTGATCGCTTGCTCCGAATAGCGAAGCGAGCGCTCAGCATTCGCCGGTATCCGCGTCTGAGGCCGGACAGGACGATGATCGACCTCGGCGCTCACTCGATCCGAACCGTTTTCCGGACTGGGCCCCGGGTATCCGAGAGGACAGTGTTGCCGGCTCCCGGGGGGGCAGGTCTCAGAGCGAGGAGAGTTGGCCGAGCAGCGGATTCTGGTGACCGGGGCGACCGATGGCCTCGGCAGGGCGTTGGCGAACGAGCTGGCGGACCGGGGTACCTCCCTGCTGCTCCACGGCCGTGACCAAGCGCGCCTCGCCGACACCGTCGAGGAGATCCGAGTGCGCACACGCAACGAGAACGTGCGGACCTACCGTGCCGACTTCTCATCCCTCGCCGAGGTGCGCGAGATGGCGGAGCGGATCGAGCAAGATCAGGACCGGCTCGACGTGCTCGTCAACAACGCCGGAATTGGCAGCACCCTGCCCGGTGACGGCGAGCGGATGGAGAGCCGCGACGGCCACGAGCTGCGCTTCGCAGTCAACTACCTGGCGCATTTCCTGCTCACCCGGCGGCTCGCGTCGCTGATCGTGCGCTCGGCGCCCGCCCGGATCGTCAGCGTCAGCTCCGCCGGCCAGGCGCCGATCGACTTCGACGACGTGATGCTCGAGCGCAGCTACGACGGAACCAGGGCATACGGCCAGAGCAAGCTGGCCCAGGTGATGTTCACGTTCGACCTGGCCGAGGAGCTCCGCGACGCCAACGTCACCGCGAACTGCCTGCACCCGGCGAGCCTGATGCCGACCAAGATCGTGCTGCACGCGTGGGGCCGCACGGTCAGCACCCTGGAGGAGGGGCTGGAGGCGACCCTGCGGCTGGCGGCCGACCCCGGCCTCGACGGGGTCACGGGGCGGTACTTCGACGGCCAAACGGAGTCGCGGGCCCATCCCCAGGCCTACGACCGCGATGCCCGGCGCCGACTGCGGGAGCTCAGTGAGCGGCTGGTCGAGGCGGCCTGACAGCAGCGGTGCTGGGCGGCATACTGCCCGGGACATGTCGGCGAGCAACCTCGACACCGTGCGCCGAAGCTTCGACGCCTGGCGCCGCCGGGACCTCTCGGCGCTGCTCGAGGTGTACGACGAGGACGTGACGATCCAGCCGCTGACCGGCACCCGCGTCGAGTCGGACGGCTATCAGGGACATGAGGGGGCCCGTGAGTACTTCGATGAGGTCGATGCAGTGTGGGCGCAAATGCTGCCCTATGCGGATGACGTGCGCGGGGCCGGAGACACCGTCGTGGCGATCGGAGGCTGTCGAGTCCGGGGGAGGGAGAGCGGAGCCGAGGCGAATACTCCGATGGCCTGGGTGTTTCGCCTGCGAGGCGGCAAGATCGTCAGCAGTCGGGCTTTTCCGGACGTCGACGGTGCCCTATTGGCGGCTGGGCTCGAGGGCTAGGTGCATAGGTGGAGGCCAACGAGGTGCTGCTCGTCCGGCACGGCGAGACCGAGTGGAGCGCCAGCGGGCGCCACACGAGCCGCACGGACCTGCCCCTCACCGACAACGGTCGCCGGCTTGCCCGGCGGCTGGCGGCGCCCCTGGCGGACCGTCGATTCGCCCTCGTCCTGACCAGCCCGCTGCGGCGCGCGGTCGAGACCTGCGAGCTCGCGGGCTGGGGAGAGCAGGCCCAGGTTCGCGATGACCTGCGGGAATGGGACTACGGCGAATACGAGGGCATCACCACCGCCGAGATCCGCCAGCGGCGTCCGGGCTGGAGCCTGTGGCGCGACGGCTGTCCCGACGGAGAGTCGCCCGGCGATGTCGGAGCGCGCGCGGATCGCCTGATCGCCGAGCTCCGCGCCGCGGAGGGCGACGTGGTCGCGTTCGGCCATGGGCACATGCTCAGGGTGCTTGCCGCCCGCTGGCTTGGGCTGGCGCCTGCTGATGGCGCCCTGTTCGCGCTCGCCACCGGCACCTTGAGCACCTTGGGCTACGAGCACGAGACACCGGTGATCCTGAGCTGGAGCGCGCGGCCGCTTGAGTGATTCCTCCGCCGGTGGCGCCGCCGTCGCGTCATGGCCGAGTTTCGTTCCCATATGAATCGAATTTCGGCCATCGCTGTCGATTGGGAGCGCGCGAACCGCCGGATGAGAGTGCGCGGATAGACTGCCGCCGTTCATGGATTGGAAGCTCGAATTGGTGGCGATTCCCGTCACGGACGTCGATCGGGCTAAGGCCTTCTACACCGAGAAGGCCGGCTTCAACACGGACCATGACCACACGGTCAGCGATCAGATCCGCTTCGTTCAGCTGACGCCACCCGGGTCGGCGTGCTCAATCGCCCTCGGGACCGGGATCGTGGACGCGGCGCCCGGGTCTGTCCAGGGGATGCAGCTCGTTGTCTCGGACATAAACGCCGCGCGAGCCGAGCTGATCGAGCGCGGAGTCGAGGTCGGCGAGGTCCAGGAGTTCCCCTGGGGCTCGTTCGTCTTCTTCAGCGACCCGGACGGCAACGGCTGGGCCGTGCAGCAGCTGCCCGCTAGGGACTAGCTACACGCCCGGACCCCGAGGCGCCTAGGTCGTAGCCGGACTGGCAGCGTCTTGAGCTGGTTGATGAACGGGGACTCGGCGTATTCGGGCCTGCCCGCCGGTTCCATCGCGGGGAAGCGGGCCAGCGTCTCCTCGAACAGGATCCGCAACTCCAGGCGGGCGAGCGCGGCGCCGAGGCAGAAGTGCCGGCCGCCGGCGCCGAAGGCCTGGTGGTCGGGGTTGCGGGTGACGTCGAAGCGGTCCGGATCTTCGTAGCGGGACTCGTCGCGGTTGGACGACACGTACCACATGACGACCTTCTCGCCCTCGCGGATCGGCTGCCCGGCCAGCTCGGCATCCCGCGTCGCGGTGCGACGGAAGTGAGCGAACGCGGGGAACATCCGCAGCGCCTCCTCGACCGCGCTCGGGATCAGCGACGGGTCGTCGAGCAGCAGCTGGCGCTGGTCGGGGTGCTCCATGAGTGCCCGCATGCCGCTGCAGTACGTCGCCTTGGTGCTGTCGTTGCCGGCCGCGACGAGGAGGAAGAACCCCATCACGATCTCGTGCTCCTCGAGGCTGCTGGCCGTCCAGCTCGGCATTGACCAGGACGCTCGTCAGGTCGCCGGTGGGCCGCTTGCGACGCTCGGCGATCAGCCGCCCACAGCGTTCGAAGATCTCCGGCACGTCGCGCTCCATCACGGACTGGACCCCCTCCGGGTTGAGATCCGGGTCGCCCGCGCCGAGCGTCGTGTTCATCAGCCGCGCCCAGATCTCGTCGTCCTCCGGGTGGGATCCCCATGAAGCTGCCGATCACGCGCGAGACCACCGGCTGGGCGACGTCGGTGACCAGGTCGCAGGTCTCCCGGCCGTCGAGCCGGTCCAGAACGCCCACGGTGATGCCGCCGGATCGCGTCCTCGTGCTCGGCGATCCGCCTCGGCGTGAAGCCGCGCTGGAACAGCATCTTGAGCCGGTCGTGCTTCGGCGGGTCCATGCCGATGAACATCGCCCGGATGAGCTCCAGGGGCATGATCGCGTCGGTGAGCGCGGTGATGCCGCCCAGCTCGGACGAATAGGTGGCCCAGTCGTGGCTGACCTCCTGGACGTCGTCGGCCGTCGTGACCGACCAGTACCCGGCTTCCTCCGGGTACTCCGTGATCCGCGCCGTCCAGTGGACCGGGCATTCCCCTCGGAGCCGCTTGAACAGCTCGTGCGGGGGGCCGTCCTGCCACACGTCACGCTCGGTGACCAGCACGTCCTGGATGGCGGTTGGGTCGGCCTCCACAGAGCCTCGGGCTGAAGACGAGCGGGCGATGGTAGTGAGCCTACCGCGAGGGCGGGGTGCCTGCGGATCGAGGCTTGGCCTGATGAGTGAAGTCGCCAGACCTATTTAATGCAAGCGCCATGGATCGCCCCGCCCACCGACGAACCAGGGCCTGATGGCGGGCGAGACCTACATAGTCGACGCCGTGCGCACCCGGACCGGCCGCTACGGCGGCGCGCTCGCCGGGGTGCGTCCGGACGACCTCGCCGCCACGGTCGTTGGCTCCCTCTTGGAGCGCAGCCCCAGCCTCGACCCGCAGCGCATCGACGACGTCTACTTCGGCAACACGAACGGCGCCGGCGAGGAGAACCGCAACGTGGCGCGAATGGCGGCGCTGCTTGCCGATCTGCCAACCAGCGTCCCCGGCGCCACCGTCAACCGCCTGTGCGGCTCGGGCATGGAGGCCGCGGTGGAGGCGAACCGGGCGATCGCTGTCGGGGACGCCTCGATCTGCGTCGCCGGGGGAGTGGAGTCGATGAGCCGCGCGCCGTGGGTGCTGATGAAGCCCGAGCGCGGCTTCCCTCGCACGCACGAGACGCTGCACTCCACCACCCTGGGATGGAGACTGGTGAACCCACGGATGCGCGAGGAGTGGACGGTGGCGCTTGGGGAGGGCGCCGAGATCCTGGCCGACCGTTACCAGATCTCCCGCGAAGTCCAGGACGAGTTCGCCCTGCGCAGCCATCGGCGCGCGACCGCGGCCTGGGACGGCGGCGCCTTTGCAGACGAGACGGTCGAGGTGCCGGGCGTCGAGCTCGACCGCGACGAGCCGATCCGGCCCGACACCTCGCTCGAGCAGCTCGCGAAGCTGCCCCCGGCGTTCCGGGACGACGGAACCGTCACAGCCGGCAACGCCTCGCCGCTCAACGACGCGGCCGCGGCCCTGCTGCTCGCCGACGAGGAAGGAGTCACGGCGATTGGGCGCGAGCCGCTGGCGCGCATAGCCTCACGCGGGCTGCACGCCGTCGATCCCCCCATCTACGGCATCGCTCCGGTGGAGGCTGCGAACCAGGCCCTCGCCCGCGCGGGAATTGGGTGGGGCGACGTCTCCCTGGTTGAGCTCAACGAGGCATTCGCCGCCCAGGTCCTCGCCTGCCTCGCCGAGTGGCAGGAGCTCGACCCCGAGATCGTGAACGTCAACGGCGGCGCCATCGCCCTTGGCCATCCGATCGGCTGCTCCGGAGCCCGCATCCTGGCAACGCTGGCGTGGGAGCTGCGCCGGCGGGGAGGCGGATATGGGCTGGCGGCGCTGTGCATCGGCGTGGGACAGGGAATCGCGCTGGTGCTGGAGGCCTGAGCCGGCGCACCCCTACGTGGGGGGATCGAGCTGGGGTTCTCATAACGTGAGGGCCCCACTAGATCGGGTACTCTCGCGAGCCGCTCTGGACGGTGATCCAGCGCAGCTCGGTGAACTCCTCGAGCGCCGCGTGGCCGCCAAACCGGCCCCAGCCACTGGCCTTGACGCCGCCGAACGGCATCTGAGGCTCGTCGTGGACCGTGGACCCGTTGACGTGGCAGATGCCGCTCTCGATTCGGCGGGCGAGCTCCAAGGCAGTCGGCAGCTCGGCGCCGAACACGGACGCGGCCAGGCCGTACTCGGTGTCGTTGGCCACGCGGACCGCCTCGTCGGCGCCGTCGACGGGGACGATCCCGACCACCGGCCCGAACGACTCCTCCCCATAGACCCGCATCTGCGGGGTGACGTCCTGCAGGACCGTGGGAAGGAAGCACGGGCCCTCGGCCCTGCCCCCGGCAACGACTCGCGCGCCGTGGGAGGTGGCGTCGTCGACGAGCTGCGAAACCCGGTCCAGAGCGGCGCGATTGACCAGCGGGCCGATTTGGGTCTCCGGGTCCCGTGGGTCACCGACCGTCAGCGCCTCCGCCCGCTCGCCCAGCTTCCTGGTGAAGGCCTCTGCCACCGAGCGATCCACCACGATCCGCTCGGTCGACATGCAGACCTGACCCTGGTGCACGAAGGCACCGAAGTTGGCGGCCGCGACCGCCTCGTCGAGATCGGCGTCCGCAAGCACGACCATCGGCGCCTTGCCCCCCAGCTCGAGCAGCACGGGCTTGAGATGGTGGGCCGCGGTCTCGGCCACCAACCGCCCGACAGGCGTGGAGCCCGTGAAGTTGATCCGGCGGACCGCGGGATGCGCGATCAGCTCATCCACCAGCTCGGCGGCGCTCTCGCGGTCATGCGTGAGCAGGTTGACGACGCCCGGGGGCAGGCCGGCGTCGTCAAGCACCCGGGCGACCGCCGCGTGGGTGCGCGGGCACACCTCCGACGCCTTCAGGATCACCGTGTTGCCGAAGGCGAGCGGGGTGGCAAGCGCGCGAGTTGCGAGGATCACGGGCGCGTTCCAGGGGGCAATCCCGACCACCACCCCGGCCGGCTGACGGACCCCCATCGCGAGCAGCCCCGGAACGTCGGAGGGGATCACCTCACCCGTGACGGAATAGGCCTGCGCCGCCGCCTCGGTGAGCATCCCGGTGGCGAGTCTGGCGTTGAACATGCCCCAACCGAGCGTCGCCCCCGTCTCCTCGGTTGCGACGGCCGAGATTTCCTCGGCCCGTGCGCTCATCAACTCCGCCGCCTTCAACAGCAGCTCGCGGCGTTGGGCGGGCGCAGTCGTCGACCAGGCCGGGAACGCCTGTCCAGCGGCGTCGGCCGCCGCCCGGGCATCCTCGCGGGTCGCCAACGCGGCCGACCCCACGGGCTCGCCGGTGTAGGGGTCGCGCTGCTCGAAGGCGCGCTTCGCGCTCGCCCCCACCCACTTCCCGCCGATCAGAAGCCGCTGCTGCTCAGACTGTGCCGTAGTCATGCTCGCCTCGCTCCTCTCGTATGTGGGCGCACCGTACCGCCCACGCGGGCCTTCGGTAGTCGAGCGTCAGCGCGTCCCCCTGCCCGCCTCTACCATCCTCCGACCATGCGGATCGACGACGTCCTCACCGCCAGCACGCCCGTGTTCTCGTTCGAGTTCTTCCCGCCGCGCACACGGGAGGGCGTCGAGACGCTGTTCGAGACCGTCGAGGCCCTGACACCTCTGCAGCCGTCGTTCGTCTCGGTCACCTACGGCGCTGGGGGGGCGACGCGCGAGGGCACGGTCGAGATCGCCACCAGGATCAAACGCGAGTACGGGGTAGAAACGATGGCGCACCTGAGCTGCGTCGGCGAGACGACCCAGGGCCTGATCGAGATCCTCGACCGACTCGAGGCGGGCGGGATCGACAACATTCTCGCGCTCCGCGGCGATCCGCCGCGAGGCGAGGGCGAATTCAAGCGGCCGGACGGCGGCCTGGACAGCGCTGCCGCGCTGGCGTCCTTCATCTCCGAGCGCTATCGGTTCGCGATCGGCGGCGCCTGCTTCCCTGAGGTGCATCCCGAGGCCCCCAGCCTGGAGGCCGACCTCGCGTACCTGAAGACGAAGGTGACATCCGGTGCCAGCTTTCTGATCACTCAGCTGTTCTTTGACAACCGCGCCTACTTCGACTTCGTTGGTGCGGCACGCGCGGCCGGGATCGACGTCCCGATCATCCCCGGCGTGATCCTGATCGGCAGCTACCCCAAGATCGTGCGCTTCTGCGAGCTGTGCGCGGCCTCGATCCCGAACGGCCTCGCCGAGGCGATGGAGGCGCTGGGAGGCGACCATGACGCCGAAGCGGAGCTCGGGACCGCGTATGCGGCCCGTCAGTGCGAGGAGCTGCTCGCGGGGGGGGCGCCCGGCATCCACTTCTACACCCTCAACACGGCGCCCCAGACGCGCGCGGTGCTCGGCGCCCTGCGCGTGGCGCGGCCGTGGGAGCGGGCCGCCTCGACGCCCGCACCGGCCCCGGCCCCCGCGGGCCTCAAATAGACTCGGCGCCATGGCTGACGCCACCGGATCCTTCCGTTACCGGGGCCAGCGCATCGCCTATGACGTCCACGGCGAAGGCGAGCGGGTCCTGGTCCTGATCCACGGCCTGCTGATGAACCGGCGCATGTACGACTACCTGGCGCCCGAGATGGCCTCGCGGGGCAACCGGGTGGTCACGGTCGATCTGCTGGGCCACGGCGACTCCGACAAGCCCGCCGACATGCGCGTCTACTCGATGAGCTCGTTCGCCAGCCAGGTCGCCGCGCTGGTGGAGCATCTGGGACTCCGCGCCCCTGTGGTGGGCGGAACGTCGCTGGGAGCAAACGTCAGCCTGGAGCTCGCCGTCCACCATCCCGAGCGGGCCGGTGGGCTGTTCGTCGAGATGCCGGTGCTGGAGGACGCGCTATTGGGCGCGGCGCTCATCTTCACGCCGATCCTGCTGGGCCTTCGGTTTGGCAAGCCGCTGCTGACAACGGCCTCGCAGGCGCTGCAGCGGGTGCCGCGCACCAACTATCTCGTCGACATCGTCCTCGACTGGTTGCGCCGCGACCCCGACTCCTCGCGAGCGGTGCTGGAAGGTGTTTTGTACGCCGGCGCCGCGCCCCCTCCGGAGGAACGCCAGAGGATCGAGCAGCCGGCACTGGTGATCGGCCATCCCAACGACCCGCTGCACCCGTTCTCCGACGCCGGCATGCTGGTCGAGGAGATGCCGAATGCGCGGCTGGTCGATGCGAACTCGATCCTCGAATGGCGCCTCACTCCCAAGCGCCTCAACGACGAGCTGGCCGGCTTCCTCGACCAGGTCTTTGCGGAGGCCGCGCAGCACCGCGCGCCTTCCGCGCACGCCGCCAGCGGTTGAGGGACCCCTAAGGCGCATTCGCTACCCTGGCCCGCCGAATGGCGACTCGCAAGGAGGAAAAGGAGCGGCTGCGCGCGCAGCGGCTGGAGGCCGAGCGGAGCGAGGCGACGGCGGCGCGGAAGCGGTTGCTCCTCGGCTACGGCGTCGCCGGCGTGCTGACCGCGGCGGTGCTTGCCGGGATCGTGGTCGTGATCGCGAGCGGCGGGGGCGGCTCGAGCGTAGACACTCCGGCTGCCGCCCACATTGACCTCGCCACGGGCAGCATCAACGGGGTCGAGGCCGACGCCCGCGAGGGCACAACTCCGCCCCCGGTCGGAAACCTCGACCTCGAAAACGCGGCCGCCGCTGCTAACTGCGACCTGCGGCTGGACTTGCCGGACGAGGGGAACTCTCACTTGGAGCCGGGAGCATCACCCCCCAAGTACGGGACCAACCCGCCGACCTCCGGCAACCACGTTACGACCCCCTTCCAGGAGGCCGACGGCGCCTACCGGCAGATGCCGGAGCTGATCCAGATCGTCCACTCGCTCGAGCACGGCCGGATCGAGGTGCAGTACTCGCCCGACCTGCCCGAAGAGGACCAGTTGGCGCTGAAGGGCGTCTTCGACGAGAGCCCCTCCGGAATGCTGCTGTTCCCGAACCCTCGGATGCCGTACGAGGTCGCGGCCACCGCCTGGACACAGCTGATGGGATGCAAGACATACAAGGGGGCGAAGACGCTGGACGCGATCCGCGACTTTCGCGACCAATATCGGGGTCGTGGACCCGAGGCGCAAGTCCCGATCAACCCCTAGTTTCGGGCGCCCCGCCCGCGCTTGCCTTCCTCTTCCTTGCTCGCCCTGCGCTCGCGCAGCGTGGTGGCGATCGCCGACCAGAGCACGATCAGCACCGGCAGCGCGTACAGCGGCCAGAAGTACCAGTGGGCGAGGTGTGCGAGGAGGATCACCATCAGGCGTTGGCCTGCGAGAGGAGGAACAGGCCCAGGCAGGTGAAGGCGACCATAACCAGCAGCATCCATCGCTGTGATCGGGCGGCGCGCCCGACGTCCCCGTACACGGTGATCGCCCGGTCGTGGGCCAGCATCAGGCCGGTGACGTGCCCGGTGACCAGGGCGCCGACCTGCACGTACCAGATCGTGTTGGCGCCGAGCAACCCGTAATCGATCCCGCTCGACGCGGTGCCGAACAGGTTGGAGCCGTCACCCAAGGGATCCGAGAGCAGGTACGTGAACTGGGCCTGCTCGCCGAACACGAACAGGCTGAAGTAGTGCGCCACCAGGTACGCAACCCCGATCGGGATCAGGGTGTGGGCGAACAACCGCCCCAGCGACCTCAGATCCGGCGAGCCACGCACGGTACGCATCCCGCGTACGCCCGCCCAGTAGATCGCCGCCACCCCCGCCAGGGTGAGGGCGAAGAAGATCGACTCGGATGTGCGCAGGGCGGCCGTCGGGCCCAGGCCGAGGTCGGTGAGGCGGTTGAACAGGTCCTGTATCGGCTGCTGCCACAGCCCCTCCTGGGCGCCGTCGAAGGTGGTGTTGGCGATCGTCGCCACCACCATCGCGATCGAGCCCGGGACCCAGGCCCAGTGGGTGGCCGCGGCGAGCGGGCGGCGGACCCCGAGCCGCCCGTCGCGGACCTCCAGCGGAGCGAGCTGGGAGAACATCCCGAAGTAGACCGAGAACGTCTCGCCCCTGTCCAGCCACTTCTCGACTCCGAATAGGGCCATCGCGATCAGCGTGTAGGCGGTGTAGGCGAGCGTTGCGGCGGCGATCGTCGAGGGTTCCAGGCCCACCGCCTGAAAGCCGCTGGTCCCGTAGACGAGCTCGAGCCAGACGAACCCGACGAGCCCAGCGGCCGCCGGCCAGCGCCCCAGCCGCTCCGGGTAGCGAAGCGGCGGGACGTGTGGCTGGCCGGCGATCAGCCGAAAGGCCGCGCCCACGGCACGGGCGATCGCCCGCCAGGGATTGAAGGCGCGAAACACATCGCCCAGCAGGATGCTGAGCACGACCATGCCGAGCCAGAAGGTCACGAACACGAAGGTGGCCGCGAAGTTCAGGTTGGGCTCGTCGGTCCCCTCGAGCCCCGTGTACACGACCGCCGCGAGCAGGAACACGCCGATCGCGCCGGTGACGACCTGGGTCGCCAGCGCGGTGACGGGGCGCGAGAGCGCCTCCGAGACCGGGCGCCAGTGGTCCGAGGAGAACTTCGAGTCCCGCCAGGCAACCGAGAGGGCGACGAACGAGACGATCAGGACGACCGACGCCCCCCAGGCGAACAGCCACTCCGGGATCGGTAGATCCTGCCGGCCGATCAGCACCCCGTGGGCGACCGGCAGGAGCAGCGAGATCACGGGGTCACCGTCAGCTCCGCAACCTGGACCCCGGTCTCCTCCTCGCCATGTGCCAGGTGATGGACCTCGACCTCGAACACCCCCTCCGCGGTGGCCGGGAATTCGAACGTCGCGGTCTTGCCGGCCTCCACGTCCTTCTCCAACTCGTAGCCGTGTATGTGGACCTCGGCCGGGACATCAGGCGTGACCTCGATGCGGACGGGGTCGCCCTTGGCGACCTCGATCTCCCGCACCCCGCCGACTGGGGATCCGTTTTCGAACCGGATCTTCGCGGTCGGGGCGCTCGGGCTCGAGTTCTTCGTGGTACCCCCGGGCCCGGCGCCCGAGCTCTTCGTGGTCCCCCCGGTCCCGGCGCTCGAGCTCGAGTCCGTTCCGTCCGATCCGTCGTTCCCGTTCAGGACGATGAACAGGACCACGGCCGCCGCTATCGCTCCTGCGGCAAGGCCGAGGCTCAGCTTTCTCGACTGCATGGTTGCTCCTCTCCGCGCGGATCGATCCGCGCAATGGTCATCGGCCACGGGCGAAGCCCGCGGCGCTGATCAGCCGGCGGAAAGGTGCGGCGGTGGGCGTCGCGCGAAGCCGAAGCCCAGGTTGAGCGCGACCAGCGGCAGCCGGGCCGGAGCCCCGTGGGGCTTGGCCAGAGGCGTGGGGCGCCGAGGCCGCCGCCGGGATGTCAGGCGGGCGAGGGTCCGCTCGACCTCCCGAAGCACCCGGCAGGCCAGCGAGCACAGGGCGCCCGCCGCCAGCGCCAGCGGCATGGCCACCCAGCCACCGTGAGCGAGGATCGCCGCCAGACCCTCGGGATGGCCACTCGCCAGCGCCCCCTCGATCAGCTCCTGGGCGCAGAAGATCGTCGCCAGAGCCAGCGCGTACAGCGCTGCGGTGCGCCCGAAGGCGGTGCCCGCCCGCTGATCGGCGCGGCGCGAGGGCGGCGCGAGGGTCCCGGCGAGCAGCGTCGCGAGCAGGGTGGCGAGCGCCAGTGCCAACAGCGCGCCGCCGAGGTCCGACAGGTAGCCATGCCCCTGTTGGGCGAGCGCCTCTTGAGCCCGGCTTCCGTAGGCCATCACGTAGCGGAGCTCGTGCACGGCCAGGGCGCCCAGCGAGAGCAGGGCGGCGGCCCGGGTGGTGCGGCTGGTGTGGCGCAGGGCGTTCACGGGGCCGATTCTAGGCGGCGTCGGCCCGATACAGGGGGAAGAAGCCAGAGTCGGCGCGGCCTTCGCTGAGCCGCCGGTAGGCGTCCGCGTCACAGACGATCTCGTGGGTATGGAAGGGAAGCTCGGCGTTGGCAAAGCCGCGCTTGAAGTCCTCCAAGCCGTCGCCTGGCCGCATACCACCGCCGAGATTGAGGCCGACGCCGAGCTCGTCCGCGAGCCCCACCATCGCCTCGACCAAGTTCTTGAACGGAGAGTCGCCGAGATGGGCGTCGACGGTCCCGCCGAGGTAGTAGTGAAGGAGGCCGTCGGAGAGCCCCGCGATGCCCCCTGCCGCCGTCGCGCCCTCGGGGCTGCGAACGAGCAGCAGCCAGGAGTGCTCGAAACCGAGAACGGCGGCGAAGTACCCGGGCTCGAAGAAGTAGCGCTGCGCCGCCCCCGCGCGCCGCATCGTCTGGGTGTAGGCGGCGTGGAAGCCCGCCCGCTCCTCGACCGAGGTCTGGGGTCCGGCAAGCACCTCGATCCGGTAGCCGAGCTTGCGGTTGCGCCGGATCTGCTCGCCGAAGCGAGAGCGCAGGTGCCGGGGGCGGGAGGGATCGTGGAGCTGGACGACCGAGCGCTGCGTCGCCCCGCCAAGGAAGGGCTCCCGCCCGACCCGCTCGCGGACGAACACGCTGACGAGCCCCGTCTCCGACCAGTCGATGCCGGCCGGGTCGGGGGCCTCGTTCCCGGGCTCGCGCACGGCGGCGCCGGGGTACCCGTAGGGCGAGACGGCGTCCGAGAGCCCGGCCTCCGGAATCTCACGGACCACCAGGGGGAGGGCGATCCGCGCCCCCGCGCCCTCGATCCGCAGCGTATGCGTGACTCCCTCGGCGTCGTAGAACGGGCGCGAGCGGAAGAAGTCGTCCGTCTCCGCCGCCATCCCCTGGTCGGCGACCAGCGTGGCGAGCAGGCGGTTGCGGTCGGCGATCAGCTTCGCCCGTCCTCCCAACCGGTGAATTCCTCGGGCAGAAGACCCCAGACCTCGTTGTCGACCGCTTCCTCGCCGCGGCGAATCGCGTGGCGCATCACCCCTTCGCGCTTGAATCCGAGGTGGGTGACGACCTTCTGCGCTGCCTGGTTGGTGGCCGGAATCTCGGCGTGGATCCGGTGGGCCCCAAGGTCTTCGAACGCGTTTATACACGCCTGGCGCTCGGCCTCGCGAGCCACGCCCTTGCCCCACGCGGCTGGATCGCCAACCATCACGGCCAGCTCCGGGCCGGTGTCACGGCCCAGCCCGAACAGGGCCACGAAGCCGACTGGCTCGGCCCCGCCGTCCAGCAGAATCGCCCATTTGCGGTCGCGGCTTCGATCCATCGCTCGCTCCACCCATTCGCTGGCATCCTCCTCGCTGAAGCTCTGCCGGCGGCCCACCAGGTCGGCCGTGACCCGCGGATCGTTGAACCACCGGTGCACGGCCGCCGCATCCCCAGGCTCGAAGTCGCGCAGCTCGATCTCCGCCGCCATCGGGCGGCACCCTACCTACCCGCGGAGGTGTATCCGGGAATCCGCCCCATTGATCGTGGGCTTCGCTTTCACGCCAAGGCGGAACCTTGAGAGCCGACCCGACCTGCGAGACCGTCCCCGATAGGCTCCGCGCTGGGCCGCAGGCGAGAATCGCACCAGATACGAGTGAAGGAGGACGGGATGGCAGTAGCGATTAGGACCACCGACTTCCCCGAGGGGGTCGGGACGGCCATGTATGACGGCGTCCAGGCCGAGATGGACATCGTGAACAACCCACCCGAGGGTTTGATCCTCCACTGGGCCGGCGAGGTGGATGGAAAGTGGACCATCACCGACGTCTGGGAGTCCCGCGACGCATATGACACCTTCCGGGAAGAGCGGCTCTTCCCGGCGATCAGGAAGGTGTCCGGCATGGACCCGGCCGACGGCCCCCAGCCGACGATCACCGAGTTCGCGGTCCACGCCTACGTCAAGCCGTAGCGGTCAGGTTCGTCCACGCCGTCGCCCGGGACTAGGCAGAAGCTCCACCGCCCGGCCCAACCGCTCCCAGGCGAGCGAGCAACTCTTCACGGGGCGGGCCTGGCGGTGACGGCGGGCGCGCCGCAAGCCGTCCGAAGATCGCCTCGATCCGGTCATGCAGCGCCTCGTCCTCGTCGAAGACGGCGGTGCGGTCGAGCAGACCGATGCGACGGATCGTGCGCCGGAGGACCAGATCGTCATGAGGCGCGGCGGCCAGGGCGGCCACGAACGAGAACAGCGGATAGCAGCCGTCGCGTCGGCCGATCTCCAATGGCTCCCCCCGCCAGCGCAGCGTGCGCGCCGCGTCCGTAGCGCAGGCGAGCGCGTGCCGCTCGCGCGCTTCAGGGCCGGCTTCCGCCCCGTAGCGCTCCACGATTGCATCGACGTCGGGTGCTTCAGCACTGGCGTGCGCCAACGCCTGCGCGTGGGCGAGCGCAAACGAGAGGCCGTACGCGAAGGCCGGATCGGTGTGGCAGAAGGCGTCTCCGGCCGCGACGATCCCCAACACGCCGGGGTCGCCGGTCCGGTCTACGTTCATGAGCCCACCCATCGGCATGACGCCAGTGATCGGTCGGGCATAGTCGGCCGCGGTCATGACGTCCAACGGCGTGATCGCAGAGCACGCCGCCCGCCACGCTGGTTCGTGCCGCAACACGCGCAACTCATGGTCGGCCGCCGGGGCGAGGAGGATCACGGCGAACGTTCGATTGTCGCCACGGAAGGTGTTGAACCCCATGTACCCGAGGTCACCGCGCGGGTTCAGGATTGGCGCGTCGAGGTGCTCGACATCATCGGCAAGTTCGAAGTAGCGGCAGTAGTAGACGGCCCCCGAATCGGTCGGTTCGGCGGCGGCCCGAGGCCAGCCCGGTGGGCAGCGGTAGCGACCGAGGGCGTCGACGACCGCATCACCGCGGACGGGATCGCCTCCGTCCACCGCGACGCCCGCGACACGCGGCGCTCCGTTCTCGCTCGCCAGCAGCCCGGTCACCTGGATGCCGGCTCTGATCTCGACCGCCGGCTCGGCCGCGGCCGCCCGCCGAAGCGCCCACTCGATGATCGGCCGCCGTACCCAGAGATATACGAGGTCCTCGTCACCAGATTGCCGCCGTCCCTGGAGCTTCAGCGCCAGATCTTGCGGATCCGCCCCGACGTCCAGAAGCGTGTCCAGAACGTCCGGAGCCCAGTCCGCCAGCAAGCGCCGACCACGCGGGAGGAACGCGTGTGGCTGAAAGTAGTGGGAAATTCCCCGGCGCTCGACGTCGAACGCACCATCGGGCGGCCCGTCGGGACGGACAAGGTCGCGTTCGAGGACGACCACCTCATGCCCCGCCCGCGCAAGGGCCAGCGACGTCGCCAGTCCCGCAACGCCGCCTCCAGCGACAACGAACTTCATCTGCGCAAAGTAACCGGCTACTGATTTGCACTGGCCTCCGCGAGCAGTTCCGCGGACTTCTCGCGCGTAGAGTCGGCACGTGCCCGAAGAGCTAGTTAACCGGTCGCTCGAGCTGCCGAGCGGTGAGCTCCGCCTGCTGCAGCCGCCGGAATCCGCCGAGCTGCCGGACACGGGCCCGGTTGAATGGGCGCCGGTCGCGCCATACTGGTCGGTCCTCTGGCGCAGCGGCGTGGCGCTCGCGCGCGAGCTCGACGGTATGGCGCTCCGCGGCCTGCGCGTCGTCGAGCTCGGCTGCGGGCTCGCCGTACCGAGCATCGCCGCCGCTCGCGCGGGCGCCGCCGTCCTCGCCACGGACGCATGCGCCGATGCGCTCGCCCTCGTCGCGCGCAACGCGCGCGCGAACGGCGTGCACATCGAGACGGCGACGGTCGACTGGGCGGAGCCCGGCGAGCTCGTCAGGCGGGCGCCGTTCGACCTTGTGCTCGCCGCCGACGTCCTCTACGAGCGCGCGAGCGTCGCCCTGCTGCTGTCGCTCATGCCGCGCCTCGCGCCGGAGGCCTGGCTCGCCGACCCCGGCCGGCCGGCCGCCAGCGCGTTCGTCGAGCAGGCGGCGCGCCGGTGGCCGGTCGAGACGCGCGACCGCGACGTCGTCCTGCTCCACCGGCTGCAGCTCGGCTGACGCGGTGGGCCGCCCTCCGGCACTCGGTACACAGCTATCCGTAGAGCCCATGCCCGGTGAGCAGCAGGCGGGCGGTGCGGGCCAGGATGCGAAGGTCGAGCGCCAGCGAGCGGTGGTCCACATACCAGACGTCGAGCTCGATGCGCTCCTCCCAGGGGATGCCTGCCCGGCCGTTCACCTGCGCCCAGCCGGTGATCCCGGGCCTGACCTCGAGCCGGCGGCGCTGGTGCGGCGTGTAGAGATCCACCTGGGCGGCGAGCGTCGGACGGGGACCGACGATCGCCAGCTCGCCGCGGAGGACGTTGACCAGGTTGGGGACCTCGTCGAGCGAGAAGCGGCGCAGGAAGCCGCCGACCCGCGTCACGCGCGGGTCGTCCTCGAGCACCGGCGTGCCGACGCCGACCGGGTCGGCGCCGGGGTGCATGGTGCGGAGCTTGTAGACCTCGAACGGCCGGCCGGCCTTGCCGATCCTGTCCTGGCGGTAGATCACCGGCCCGCGCGAGTCGAGCTTGATCGCGATCGCCGCAAGCAGGACGAATGGGCTCGCGAGCGCCAACCCGAAGCCGGCAAGGCCGACGTCCACGATCCGCGGCAACCCGCTCATCGCGTCCCCTCGGCCTTCTCCCAGGTCCGCGGGACGCCCCGGCGCAGGTAGTCCCACAGCCCGGCCGCGCTCGCCGCGGTGACCGCGACGTAGTAGCGAGCCACGTGGAAGACGCGCAACGGCACGACCGGAGCCAGAGCCGCGGCGGCGAGCAGGGCGAGCTGGGCCGCCAGGGTGACGACGTAGACCGGGCCGTGCCCCAGGAGGGCCAGGTTGGTCCCCAGCGCGATCAGGTGGAGGATCGGAGAGAGGTAGCGGAGGGCGCGGTGGGAGAGGATCTCGAAGGCGTAGGCCGGCCCGTAGCCGCGCGGCGACAGCATTCCGTGCTGGAGCATCGTCGCCCAGGCCCCGGCGAGCATCCGTCGCTTGCGCCGGAACTCCGAGTCCAGCGTCGTCGCCATCGGCTCGCGGGCTACGGCGGCCGGCTCGAAGACGGCTCGCCAGCCTCGCTTGGTGAGCTCGTAGGGGAAGGAGATGTCCTGGCCGCGGGTGGGCTCGAGCGCGATGTAGGCCTCGCGGCGCACCGCGTTGATCGCCCCGTTGCCGGCGGTGACCCCGGCCAGGCGTGATTCGAGCCCCCGGACGGCCGTCTCGTAGCGCCAGTAGAGCCCTTCCTGGTTCTCGCCGCCCTCCCCCTCGAGGCGAAGCTGGCCACAGACGTAGCCGACCTCGGGATCGGCGAGACGGGCGACCAAGTGCCCGAGCGCATCGGGCTCCCAGGTCGAGTTGGCGTCGGAGAAGGCCAGCACCTCGGCCGGCGCCTTCTCGACGGCGGCATTGAGAGCAGCGACCTTCCCACCACGGGGCACCTCGAGCACCAGATCGGCGCCTGCCTTGGCCGCCCACTCGAGCGTGCGGTCGGTCGAGCCGTCTGAGACCACGACGACGTTGAGCCGATCGCGCGGATAGTCGTAGTCGAGGGTCGAGCGCACCCAGGGCACGATGCTCGCCTCCTCATCGTGAGCGGCGACGATCAGCGACACGCTGGGCAGGGGCTCGGCCACCTGTGGGGCGATCGTGCTCGGCCCGGCCGAGCCGCGACACAAGCCACAGCAGCGCCGGGTAGCCGAGGTCCGCGTAGACCAACAGGCCCACCGAGACCCAAAAGGCGACGGCGACGATCGTCACCCGGTCAGCTCCCGGTAGAGGGCCAGCGTCTGCTCTGCGACGGCGTCCCATGAGTAGGGACCGGCAGCCGCCCGGCCGGCAGCCGCCGAAAGCGTGTCTCGTGCGTCCCGATCGGCGAGCAGCTCGTTGAGCGCCGCGGCCAGCGCCTCGCGATCGCCGGCGGGGACCAGCCGGCCCGCCCCGTGCTCGGCCACCTCTCCGAAGCCGCCCACCGCGCTCATCACGATCGGCTTCGCGAACGCCAGCGCCACGTACAGGACGCCCGACTGCTCGGCGTCCCGGTGTGGAAGCACAACCAGGTCGGCGCGGCGGAAGTAGGCAGGCAGCTCGCGGTCCGACACGAAACGGGGCACGAAGCGAACCCGCCCCGGCGCCCGCGCGGCGAGCTCGCGCAACGGATCGAGGGGGATCCCGAGCGGCCTGCCGACCACCCAGAGCTCGGCTCCTTCCACCGAGCGAAAGGCCTCCAGCAGCACGTCGACTCCCTTGTAGGGGCGGATCAGGCCGAAACACAGGATCACCGGGCCCTCGACGGCGGCCAGCTCGTCCGGCAGCGGCAAGGGGTCGGGGATCCGGGTCAGGTAGTCGAAGGCGCCGTGCGGAATCACCCGTACCCGCTCGGCCGGCATTCCGGCCTCCTCGACGAGACGGCCGGCCCCGTGCTCCGAGAGCGTCACGATCGCGTCCATCCGCTCCCAGAGGCGGCGCAGTCCCCGGCCGGGGCGCCCCCGCCAGGCCTCCTCCCGCAGCCAACCATGGGTGGTCAGGACCCGCGGCCGGGTCGGTGGCAGCAGCAGGCTGTCCAGCGCCGGCATCGTGAGCCACTGATAGTGGACGATGTCGGCGCCCCCGTCCTCGCGGCGGTAGCGCAGCATGTCGGTGAGGTGCTCTGCGAGCTTCAGCGCCCGGCGCCCCCGCCCTTCCGAGCCGGCCTCGGCGGATCGCCGATAGAAGGCCTCGCTGACCCGGTAGCCCTCGGCGGGCGGCACCGGCCCATGGACGAAGCGACTCGTGACCAGCTCCACCTCGGCGCCGGCACGGGCAAGCGCGGCGCACAGCGAACGGTCATAGGGCGGCGTGTAGGCGGGGGGATCGACGATCTGAACTCGCATCCGCAAGGATTTTGGTTGATGGACCTGTCCTACTGCGTGGTGAACACCAACGGCCGGGAGCTGCTGCTCGCCTGCCTGGAGGCGATCGCCCGTACCCATCCCTCCGGTGTGGACCACGAGATCCTGGTGCTCGACAACGCCTCCGACGACGGCTCGACCGAGGCGGTGGCGCGGCGCTTTCCCGAGGTGCGGGTGATTGCCCGCGACCGCCGGGCGGGCCTGGCGGAGAACAACTCGCTGCTTCTGCGCGAGGCCCGCGCGCCCTTCTGCCTGCTGCTGAACGAGGACTCCGAGGTCCTCGAGGGCGCCGCCGAGGCGCTGCTGGACGCGCTGCGCAGCGACCCGAATGCAGGCGCCGCGGGAGCCCAGCTGCTCGACCCCGACCGCAAGCCGATTCCGTGCGCCTGGCGGTTGCCCGGCCTGGGCACCGCAACGGCCCAGGCCTTGTTCCTGCACCGCCGCCTGGTCACCCAGGACGCCGGCACCCACCCGGGCGACGGCGGCCAGGTACGCGAGGTGGGGTGGGTGCAATCCGCGGCGATGCTCGTCAGGCGGGAGGCCGCCGAGGAGGTGGGTTATCTGGATCCCGACTTCTTCGTCTACTCCGAGGAGGTCGACTTCCAGAAGCGAATGCGCGATGCCGGCTGGCGCATCCTCCACGTCCCCGGCGCGCAGGCGATTCACCGCGAGCAGCTGGCGACGGACCGCTCGGCGGGAGCCCGCCGGGTGGTTCAGTTCCACCGAGGCCGCGCCATGTACATGCGCAAGCACCACTCGCGAGGGGTGAGCCTGCTCGCCCGGCTGCTGTGGGCGTGGTCGTACGTTCCGCGCGCGATCGCCGCCGTGTTCGTGTCCGGCCACGATCCCAGCTGGTACTGGCTTCACGCCCGTCGCGCGCTTCGCCCGAGTCGCGGCGAGGGCATGCGGGAGGCAGCGGAGGCGTATAACGCCAAACGCGCGATGGGCACTCAAGCGCCTCCGCGGTCCTCGTCGCGAGCGGCAACCTCGTAGACCTCCGGGCCCAGGCGGGGCTCGCCGGTTCCGGCTTCCGAGCCGGCCGGCGCCGGCCCGGTGCGCAGGCTGCGGGCGCGGGCCGCGATCGCCGAGGGGCGGAGCATCGTGGCCAGGCGCGAGCGTTCTTCCTCGTGCAGGAACCCGATCGCGAACAGGGCGGCCGGGTAGGCGAGCCAGAGCACGGTGCGGCTTGCGAGGCCTACGAACCCCGAGGTCGGAAGCAGGGCCTCACCGGCCCCCACCAGCGCCGCCGCGGACAGCACGACCAGCGCCAGGCGTCGCCACTCATACGGAACCGGGAACAGACGCTGCGTGAACACGTACATCAGCGCTAGCACCACGAGGTATGAGGCAATCAGCGCCAGGCCCGCCCCGACGATGCCCAGCGGGGGCACCAGCACCAGGTTGAGGATCACATTGGTGGCCATCGCGGCGAGCGTCGCCGGAAAGCTGAACTCGGTGCGACCGGTGCGCCCCAGGATGATCACCATCACCAGGTAGAGGGCGTAGAGCGCGATCCCGGTCGCCAGCAGCCCAACGGCCCGGTGCGCGCTGAAGAACTCGGGCGCCGCCAGCAGCCGCACTATCCAGCGCGACTCGAGCCACAGCCCGGTGACCCCGAAGGCGAGAAGGGCTGCGAACCAGGTGAAGATCACCGAATATGCGCGCCGGGCTTCCTCGTCGTCCTTGATCGAGTAGGCCAGCGGCGGCCAGGCCAGCTGGATGCCCCGGGCGAGCACGTTGATTCCCTGCGCGAACTTGACGGCGAGCGAATACAGGCCGGCCTCCGCGAGGCCGACGGTTCGCACCAGGATGATTCGGTCGATGAAGTTGAGCGAGTACAGCGACAGCTCAGCCGGCATCGTCGGCAGCCCGAAGCGGAACATCCGCTGCAACAGCGCCCAGTCCGGTACCAGGGAGAGGCGGCGGCGCTGGTACCACAACATCGCTACCAGGAACGCGGCGCCGGTTCCGAAGGTGCCCAGCAGGATGCCGCTGGCCCGCTCGTCCTGGACCACGATCAGCCAGACGGTGAACGGGATCGTCACCAGGACGTTGGCGACCGTGATCCCGAAGTAGGCACGGGCACGTTCATCGAGGCGCAGCAGAGTCAATGCGTACTCGTAGAGGGTCAGCGTCCACAGGCCCAGGATCGCGAGCCGGGCCAGCCCGGCGTCGGTGTGATCCAACAGCGCCTCCGAGATCGGCCCGGCAAACGGCAGGGCGAGCGCAGCCGCCGCCGTGGCTCCCCAGAACAACGACGCAAAGCCCGTCGAGACAACCCGTTCCGGGCGCTCGGCGGCGATGTAGTAGAAGCGCAGGATCGCCTCGATGACCCCAAGGCGGACGATGATGCTCGCCGCGATCACCGAGGCCAGCATCACCTCCGCGGCGCCGTAGTCACTCGGGGTCAGGTAGTGCGTGTAGATCGGCAGCAGGAAGACCGCGATCAGCTTCGAGAGCACGCTGGAGGCCGTGTAGGCGGCTCCGGTCGTCGCCAGCCGGCGCAGGTACTCGGACATCAGCTCATCTCGGGGTCTCCCGGGAACGTTGTTTCGGGTGCAACGTTTCGGGGAGGCCCACTAGATCGCGGCGGGACGCGGATCACGAGACGAACGCGGGGGCTGGGAATCGCCGGCGGCATCCAGCGTCGACCTGGCGGCGATCGTCGGATCGGGACGCCGTAGCGCCACCCCAACGCCGATCAGCGCCCAGGTCGCCGGGTCGATCGCGAACGCCGCGTACCCGAGGCTGTGGACGACCATCGCCGCGAAACAGGCGGCGGTTGCCGCGGCTGCCGCGGAGGCGCTTGCGCCGCTGAACAGGACGATCAGGGCGAGAACCACCAGCGCCAGGTAGACGGCGAGCCCGATCCCCCCTTGCTCGGCCGCGACCGTGATGGGCTCCGTGTGGGAGATGGTCGTCTTGGCGCGCTCGATGTGGCGGGAGAACGCTGCCCCGAACGAGCCCGAGCCCCAGCCCCAGGCCGGCCGGTCCTCGGCCAGCTCGAGGCCGCCCGTCACCAGGTCCACCCTGCCGCTGGTCGTCGTGCTGCTGCTGTCACTCGAGCTGACGTTCGTGCGCCCGGTTCCGCTGACCAGCAGAAAGATCGCGCCGCAGATCAGGATCGCGGCCCCGCCCGCCAACCCCCACCGGACGCTCCACCGGAGCGCCACCACCACCAGCAGCCCGGCGAGCAGCGCGGCGAAACTGCTGATCGAATAGCTGAGCGCGAGCGCGGCGAGTAGAACGCCCGAGACCGCCGCCGCCACGATCGGGGCACGAGTCCCGCGCGACCAGGCCAGATACGCACCCAGGGCCACGAGGGTCAGCGCGAGATAGCGGCCAAAGACGTTCGGGTCGTAGAACAGCGAGTTGACCCGGAAGTAGAGGTGGAGCTGGTTGGACTGAAGTAGGTCGCCGCGGCTGAGCAGGAGGTCACGGGTGGCGTACTCCGCGAACCCAACCCCGGCGAATATCAGCGCCATCCCCGCCACGGCGATCAGGACCCCACCCAGGATCCGACGGGTCCAGCGCACCTCGCCGAGGAGCATCAACATGACCGCAAACGGGACCAGGAAGAAGCAGGCGTTCTCGATCGCGTTCGAGACGTCCACCGAGTACGCGGTCTGGATCGCGTAAAGCACGAGCGTCGCGGCGAGCACCCGGTACAGCCAGGCCGCCGCCGGCCAATCGGCGAGGCTCGAGGCCGAGGTCTCGTCGTCGCGACCACCATCGGTCGCCCTGGCCTGCCGGCCGGCCAGCGCCTCGTACGCGAAGCAGGCCAGACCGGCGGCGATCACCAGATACAGCGGGACGAGCAGGTGCGAGGTCTCGCCGCCGAGGTGCACCGGCACACGCAGCGGCAACACGGCGAACACGCTGACCGGGAACGCCCAGGGGAAGCGGCCGAAGACGGCCGCGGCGGCCGCAACCGCGATTGCCGCGCCCGCGATTGCAGCGGCGAGCGTCACGGGATGGTCGCGCAGGTCGACGAACCGCGCCGAATCCCAGACGTCCCCCGCCACCAGGGCCGGCGCAGCGATCAGCGCCACGGCCGCGGCTGCGTAGCGAAGCCGCGAATCCCTCACACACAATGCAACCGCCGCCCCGCCGCAGGCCGCCAACATTCCGATCATCTCGAGCGCCGACGCGGTCACTGGCGCTCCGCCCCGACCAGCCTGATCCGCCGCGGGTACACCATGTCGCGGTCCTGGCCGGGGAGGATCACCCTGAGCCGGTAGCGATGGCGCGGATTTGCGACTTCCCCCCCATCCTGTCGCCCGTTCCAGGTGAACGAAACCGGCCGGTCGGCCACCAGCGGCCCCCTGTACAGAGTGCGAATCACCTCCAGATTCGGCCCGATGATCTCAACCGTGGCATCGGGATCGCCCTCGCGGACGAAGAAGTCGATGCGAGCGACGCTCTCGGGGCCCTGGCCCTGCGGCGAGACCGTGGTCGTGAAGTGGGTCACCTGTAGCGCCAGGTCAGGCGTCCGCGCGTGAAGGACGGCGGCCGCCGTGATCACCGATGCGAACAGCAGTGCGACGAACAGGACGGGCCCGGTGCGGCTCACGGCTCGGCGCGGTCCGCCCCCGCGATCACGGCCACAGCAGCGCCGCCGGTCGCCCGCTCCGTTTGACGATCGATCGGTTGCACCGGCTTCACCCCGAGGTCATTGGCCACCTTCTTGGCCGCCCGCTGCTCGCCGGGCCCGTACATGACCACAGTCTGGTCGAACTGGTCGCTGCTGTTGGTGACCGTGCCGAGCTTGAACCCGTTCACCCGCACGTCGTCGCCGACCTTCGCCGCGAGGCCCGGAACCGAGGTGCCGTTGAGCACCGCGACCTCGACATCGCCGGGCACGATCGCCCCCGGCTTCGGCTCGCGCGTCGACTCCTCGCCGCCCCTCAGAAGCTCCCCCGAGCCGAAGATCGCCACCAGGCCCAGCACGACCGCGACCGCCGCCACCAACGAGAGCACCCGAGGCTGTCCGACGCGGGCCACGAGCCGGCGCCGGCGCGGATGCGGTTGCAGAGCAGCGCGCTCCATCGTGATCCGCTCCAGGGCCGGCCGCTCATGGGTGACCCGCTGGGCCGGAGGCAGCGGCCGGCTCGGCGGCGGCGCGGACGCCGGTTGGGGCGGAGCCACCAAGGTCGGCTCCGCTGACGCCCCCTCGCCCGCTTCCGGTCCCTCCACCTGCGGCTTGGCGGCAAACAGAGCCTCGAGCTCGGCCTCGGCGCGATCGAGTAGCGCCTCGCTGGCGGCAAGGTCCCCCGGCGGATGGCCCGGCTCGCGCTCCATCCAAGCGTGGAGGCGCTGCAGGTCCCGCCGCTGGGAGAGGTACAGGGGAAGGAGCAGGACGAACGCGACGACGGCCGTGAGCGAGACGTACGCAGGCAGGTCCGTCGCGGTGTCGTAAAGGGTGTCGTAGAGGTCGGCGACCGGCAGCTCCATCGGCAGCACCGCTAGCCGCCCGCGCTCGCGAACTGCGAGTCGTCGAGCCCGAGTCCCAGCGCCAGCGGAGCACCCTTCGCGCGCGCCTCGACCTCTGTCGTCATCTTCTGCGTCGGCGTATCTCCGAGCTTCTGCTCGATTGCCTTCGCCAGCTTCTTGGCCTGCGCCTCGTGCCCCGGGGCGAACATCGCCACCGTGTTGGCGAAGCTCGCGCCCGCGTTGTCGACCGTGCGGGTCTTGTACCCGGCGGCCTGCACGACCTGCTTGTCCACTTGTTCCGCCAGGCCCGGGACGCCGGTTCCGTTCAGCACCGCCACGCTCGGCTTGGAGGATCCACCGTGTGCGCGGCCCTTGCCGTCATCCCCTCCACCGAAGGCGCCGAAGCCGCTTGTCAGCACGCCGGCGGCGACGATGGCGATCCCGGCCACGGCCAATACGTATCGTCCGTCGACCGGAAGCCGCCGGTCCAGCCGGGCCAACCGCGACGTCACCGCTCCCTTCGTTCGTCCCCACGCGGTGCCCAGCCGTCCCCGCGGGCCTTCCTCGAGGTCCGCCTCACCGTCGGCGGCCGCCTCGCTCCGCGAAGCCTCACCGACGGCCTGTGTCGCCTCCGCCGCCTCCTTGGCGCGCTCGGGAGCCCGGCCCGCCCACTCACGGAGGCGGCGAATGTCCCGCGCCTGCTGGAAGAGGAGGAAGGCCAGAGTCGCCAGCCCCACGAAAGCCACGATGCCGAGAATGGGCCCGATCGACTCGATCAAGTGCATCAGTGCGGGCGCATCTTAGGGCGCCGGGCACACGGGTCCGGGGCGGGGACCGAGTCGCAGTTGCGGCGTGGCCTACCCAGGGACGTCGCTGCCGCGGGCAGCCGACGAGGCCGGCGCCGCGGGCGTGTCCGCGATCCGCTCGGTGACGACCTCGACCACGCGGTCCGCCAGCCCTGCCTCATCGCCCGCGGCGACCAGCGCCTCCAGGCGCTGGATCGAGCGATCGACCCAGGCCGGATCGAGGGGTGTGGTCCGGACGGCGCGGACGATGCGCTCGGCGGTCGTCGGCTGTGCATGCTCGTCCAGGTTCAACAGCTCCTCGTGGATCTTCTCGCCCGGGCGGGGGCCGACGAACTCGATCGCCACGTCCTGGTCGGGCTCGTAGCCGGCCAGGTTGATCATGTTGCGAGCCAGGTCCAGGATCCGTACCGGGTCACCCATCTCGAGCACGAACACGTCGCCGGACCTGGCCTCCAGGTCGCCCGCTTGAATCACCAGCTGCACCGCCTCCGGAATGGTCATGAAGTAGCGCGTCATGTCGGGATGGGTGACGGTGACCGGACCGCCCTTCTCGATCTGGCCGCGGAAGATCGGCACCACACTGCCCGACGAGGCCAGCACGTTGCCGAAGCGAACGATGATGAAGCGGGTGTCGGCATGGTTGTGCCCATTTGCCTCGACGATCCACTCGGCCATCGCCTTCGAGGCGCCCATTACCGTCCGGGGGTTGACGGCCTTGTCGGTGGAGATCAGCACGAAGCGCTCGGCGCCCGCCGCCGCCGCCATTCCCGCCGTCACGCGGGTGGCGATCGCGTTGTTGCGAACCGCCTCCAGCGGATTCGCCTCCATCAGCGGCACGTGCTTGTAGGCGGCAGCGTGAAAGACGACGTCCGGCTTGAAGCGCTGCATCACCTCCAGCATTCGCTCCGCCTCCTTGCAGTCGGCGAGCACCGCCTCGACGCGCGTGAAGTGCCATTCGTCGAGCATCTCGCGGTCGATCCGGAACAGGTTGTCCTCGGCGTGATCGAGCATCACCAGGAGCTTCGGGCGCACGCGGGCGATCTGACGGCAGAGCTCGGCGCCGATCGAGCCGCCGGCTCCGGTGACCATGACGATCTTGTCCTCCAGGTAGACGCCGACGCGGTCCAGCTCCATCACCACTGGCTCGCGCCCCAGCACGTCCTCGACCCGGACCTCGCGCAGCTGGCGGGTGAGCTGAACGCCACCACGAAGCAGCTCGAACACGGTCGGCAGCGTGCGCACTGCGATGTCGCGCTCGCGGCACGCGGCAACGACCTTGGCCCGCAGCACGCCCGGCGCCGAGGGGATCGCGATGATCACCTCGTCTGGCGTCTCGCGATCGAGGATCTTGCCGATCTCGTCCGTGGACCCAAGGACCTTGATCCCGGCCGCGTGCATACCCCGTTTGCGGGGGTCGTCGTCCACGAAGCCGATCGCGCGGTGGCCCAGGTTGGGGTTCAGCCGCAGCTCCCGAACCACCATCTGACCGCCAGACCCGGCACCGACGACCAGCACTCCGCGGGTGCGGCGGCGGCGCGTTGCGCGATCGGGTCGCTCGGCGATCATCCGCCTCGCCAGCCGGGCCCCGCCCAACAGGATGATGGTGAGCAGGAAGTCGAACACCACCACCGACCTCGGGAGGCTGTAGGAGTACGGCTTCGCCAGGGTGAAGAAGGCCACCAGCAGTCCGCTGGCCACCGCGGCGGCGCGGACCACCGGCCACAGGTCAGGGAGCTGGAAGTAGCGCCACCACTTCTGGTTCAGGCCCAGGACGCTGAACACGATCGCCTTGCCAAGCGCAACGAACACGATCGTCCCGGTGAGCATGGTCCAGTACCGGTCGGGAATTCCGCCCGGCTCGTCGAGGAACCGCAGGCGAAAGGCGAGCGCGAAGGCGGCCGCGGCAAGCACGGCGTCGGCACCGAACTTGACCGCCCGGCGAGCGTACACGTGATCGAGGACTCCCCGACCAAAGCGGCGCGACATCCTGGCGAGTGTAATGCTGATGACCCGTGACGGCTGAGATCCTCGACCCACTGGTTCGTGCCGCCACGGACCTGATCGACGCCACCGGGCTGGCGGGCGTATTCGTGCTGATGACGCTGGAGAGCGCCTGCATCCCGGTCCCCAGCGAGGCGATCATGCTGTTCGCGGGCTTCAACGTCTCCGAGGGAAACCTGACTCTGTTTGGCATCGTGGCCGCCGGGTCGCTGGGAAACCTCGCGGGCTCGCTGATCGCCTACGCGGCCGGTTATTACGGCCGCATCGAGCTGCTGGACCGCAACCGGCTGATCCACGTCAACCGCCGCTATCTCGATTGGGCGGATCGGTGGTTCGAGCGCCACGGCTCGGCAACGGTCTTCTTCACTCGCATGCTGCCGATCATCCGCACCTTCATCTCCCTGCCGGCCGGGGTGGCAAGGATGCCGCTGGGGCGATTTGTCGTCTTCACCGCTGGCCGGCTCGATCCCCTGGGTCCTGCTGCTGGCGATCATCGGTCGCGAGGTGGGTGATCGCTGGGAGGATTGGGAGGGCTACCTCCACTATGCCGACTACGTCGTGGCCGCCGCGATCGTGATCGGCATCGTGTACCTGCTCGTCCGGCGGCGTCGCGGGAGAGCCGAGTGGGAGCCGACGCCCCCGGCCTGAGCCCGGCTCGGGCGGTGGCGTTGGGGGCGGTTCAGGGACCGGCCGAGCTGCTCCCGGTTTCCAGCTCGGCCCACCTCTCGCTCCTGCCGTGGCTCGCCGGCTGGCCATGGCACGAGCTCGACCCGGAGGCTCGCAAGAGCTTCGAGGTGGCGCTGCATGCGGGCGCGGCCGGCGCCTTGCTGGTCGGTCAGCGCCGCCTGATCGCGCAGGAGCTTCGCCAGTTCGACGCGCGGCGTGCCGCGGTCGTCGCGCTCTCCTTCGTGCCGCCCGCGATCGTCGGATACGGATTCGAGCGCCAGATCGAAGGGCGCCTCGGCGGTCCCCGCGCCACCGCACTCGGCCTGGCAGCCGGTGCGGCTGCGATGGCAATTGCCGACCGCCGCCCCCAAGAGCGCGGGCCCGGCGAGGCCACGCCCGCGGACGGCCTCGCCCTCGGTCTGGCCCAGGCCACGGCGCTCGCTCCCGGCGTCTCTCGCAACGGCGCGACCCTGGCGGCCGCCCGCTGGCGTCGCTTCACGCGCAAGCAGGCGAATCTCCTGTCGCGCACGGTCGCCCTGCCGGTGATCGTCGGGGCAACCCTGCTCAAGGGGGCTCGGCTGCGGCGCCGGGGCGTCGAGCCCAACCTTCGCCGAGCGATGGCCGCCGGCATCGGGGCCTCGTTCGCCTCCACGATCGCCTCTCAGAAGCTGATCGCGCAGGTGGAGCGCGATCGGGCTCTGTGGCCCTATGCCGCCTACCGCCTGGTTCTGGCTGCGATCGTGCTCTATAGGCTCGGGCGTCGATGAGCGACGCCTACGAGCGCGCCGGAGTCAGCCAGGCGGCGGCGGACAGCGCCGTCGAGGCGCTGGTGCGCAGCCTGGGCGCAATCGACACCGGCAAGCCGTCGCGGGTGGTGCCGCTTCCCGGCCACTACGCCAGCGTTCTCCGTCTCGACCAGCGCACCGGCCTGGCGCTGTCCACCGACACCGTGGGCACCAAGATGATCGTCGCCGAGCGGCTTGGCCGCTACGACACGATCGGGATCGATTGCGTGGCGATGAACGTCAACGACGTGGTCTGTGTGGGGGCCGAGCCGATCGCGATGCTCGACTTCATCCTCACCGAGCGAGCGGACCCCGCGATCTGCGGGCAGCTCGGCGTCGGGTTGGCCAGGGGAGCCGAGCTCGCCGGAATCGAGATCCCGGGCGGCGAACTGGCTCAGGTGGGCGACATCGTGTCCGGCCACGAGCTGGGCGGCACCTGCGTGGGGGTGGTCGACCTCGACGCGATCGTCACCGGCGCCACGGTCGAGCCCGGCGATGCGGTGATCGGACTCCCCTCGTCCGGGCTGCACTCGAACGGCTACACCCTGGCCCGCCGGGCGCTGTCGGAGGTGCCGTTGGACGACCGGCGGCTGGGGCGCCCGCTCGGCGAGGTGTTGCTGGAGCCAACCGAGATCTACGTGCGGGCGATCCTCGAGCTGCTCGGCTCGCCGGTTGACGTTCGGGGGCTCGCCCACATCACCGGCGACGGTCTCGCCAACCTGCTGCGACTGGAGGCCGAGGTCGGATTCGAGATCGACGATCCGCTTCCCGTGCCACCGGTGTTCGGCCTGATCCAGGAGCTCGGTCCGGTTACCGATCACGAGATGCATGACGTCTTCAACATGGGCTGCGGCTTTTGCTGCGTCGTCGCGGCGGCTGACGAGGAGGCCGCGCTCGAACTGCTGCGTCCCCATCACCCGGGCGCGAGGCGGATCGGCCGTGCCACTGCCGACGCCGGGGTTGTTGCCCGATAGCGTGGAGCCATGCGCATCGCGATCCTGATCTTCGACCGGCTGACGGCCCTGGACGCGATCGGTCCCTACGAGGTCCTCTCCAGGCTGCCAGGCGCCGAGCTTCGCTTCGTCGCCACCGAGCCGGGCCCGAAGCGCACCGACACCGGCGCCCTCGGGGTGCAGGCGGATCTGGCGCTCGCCGAACTGCCCGACCCGGACGTGGTACTGGTGCCCGGCGGGGAGGGGAACCGGCCGTTGATGGAGGATCCCGAGGTGCTCGGGTGGCTTCGCGGCGCACACGAGACCTCAACCTGGACGACGTCGGTGTGCACCGGAGCCCTGGTCCTCGGCGCGGCGGGAATCCTCGACGGCAAGCGCGCCACGACGCACTGGGCATTCCTGGATCGCCTCCCGGAGCTCGGCGCCGAGCCGGTCAGGGAGCGAGTGGTCGAGGACGGCAAGGTGATCACGGCAGCCGGGGTCTCGGCCGGGATCGACATGGCGCTGACGCTGGCCGCCCGGATCGCGGGCGATGCGGTCGCCCAGGCAATTCAGCTCGGGATCGAGTACGACCCCCAGCCTCCCTTCGATGCCGGCTCGCCGTCCAAGGCCTCCCCGGAGGCGATCGAGCTCGTCCGGGCGAGCCAGCGCAGCCACGCCGAGGGCGGCTAGGCCGGCTCCCAGATAGTCCCTCCGGCCACCGGGGCTGCCTTCAGCTTCCAGTCGCGGGCGAGCGCCCAGAGCTCGGCCTCGAGCACCGGCCGCGGCGTGCCGGTCAGCTCCTCGAGCTCGCGGGTCGTGCAGCGGCCGAAGCGCTCCAACGCCTGGAGCGACTGGGGGCGGCGTTCTGCGACGACCTCGGCGCCGGCGGCCAGCGCCGCCTCCCGGTATGCCTCATACGGTTGCCAGCCCCAAACGCCGTGCTTGGGGCCACCCTCGCCGCTGAATACCGCCGACGGAAAGCTGAGCCGCTCGTAGCCCTCCGTCTGCGTCACCTTGCCCGCCGCCCTCGCCTCCTCCGGCGGGTTGCGGACCTCGTCCAGATCGGCGGCGAAGGCCTCGGTGATCGCGTGCGAGGAGAGGTCGATCCGGAACCGCTCCACGTCCAGCCCGGCCGGGCCGGCCTCGCCGATCAAAGCCTCGAGGTGGTCGAGCTTCTTGCGCTCGGTCATCAGGCCCTCCCGCAGGCGGCGAAGGTAACGGTACGCCGGCATCCGAGCCCTGCTCGGCGGCCGCCTCGACCGCCTGGCACGCCGGATAGGTGGAGGAGATCGGGTTCTGATTCCAAATCCGGGCGTCGATCGGCATCCCGGTCTCCGCCGCCACGTCGAGCCATTGCGCCATCAGGTCCGCGAAGCAGTCGGCGCCGGACCCGATTCCGGATTCCTGATCGCGATAATCGGGGCCATACTGACGGGCAAGACCGCCCATCACCCAGGTGAACTCGAGCTGCTCGCCGAATTCCCACATCAGGCGGCGCAGCTTCGGCTCGCTGCCCCAGGACCACGGGCAGGCGGGATCGGTGTAGTAACGAACGTCTATGGCCAAGTCTCGAAGCCAGCGTAGTCGTGCCCCGGCGTCGGACCAAGTCCGGAGGGCGTGCGGGCGTGCCGGCACGAAAGCGCCCAAACCGAGCGACCCCGCAGTCGGAGCCGAGGAGTCCCCGGCCGATTCGCCGAAAATAGCGTGCAGATGAGCGAAGAGGCGCCAACGGGGCTCGCGACCGGCCTGATCGGGGCCGTGCTGTCCGGGCGCTATCGCCTCGAATCCAAGCTCGGCAGCGGCGGCATGTCGACCGTCTTCCTGGCTCGTGACGAGACGCTTCAGCGCTGGGTCGCGGTCAAGGTCATGCACCGCGAGATGTCCGACCAGCCGGACCAGCTCGAGCGCTTCCGGCGGGAGGCCCGTGCCGTGGCCCAGCTCTCGCACCCGAACGTGGTCGCCGTGATCGACGCCGGCGAGGACGGCGGCTTTCCCTACATCGTCTTCGAGTACGTCGAGGGCGAGACGCTCAAGCACCGGATCGACCGGCTGGGGCGACTGCCGGTCGACGAGTCAGCCGCCTATGCGATCGAGATCGGCCGCGGACTGGCTGCCGCGCATGCCCAGAGGCTGATCCACCGCGACGTGAAGCCCCAGAACGTGCTCATCGACGCGGAGGGCCGGGCCAAGGTGACCGACTTCGGCATCGCCCGCTCGCTGGAGTCCGACGGGCTCACCAAGACCGGCCGGGTGCTGGGCACGACCGACTACGTGGCGCCCGAGCAGGCGATGGGTCAAGGGGTGGACGCTCGCGGCGACATCTACGCGCTCGGCGTCCTGCTCTACGAGATGCTGACCGGGGAGGTCCCCTTCCAGGCGGACACCCTGGTCGGGGTGGCGATGAAGCACGTCAACGAGCAGATGCCCGACGTGCAGGAGCGCCGGCCCGAGGTCTCCTCGGCCCTCGCCGCGGTGATCGAGCGGGCGACAGCCAAGGACCCCAAGAAGCGGTATCCGGACATGATCTCGTTCCTGGGAGACCTCGAGGGAGCGCTGGAGGTCGAGGTCGCCCGCAGTGGCAGGTCGCACGGCGAGGCGACCAACGTGCTCGACGCCGTGCCGTCCCGCCGCAAGCTGTTGACGCCCAGGCGGGTCTCGGCGGCAGGCGTCGTGCTGGTGCTGGCGGCGACGGTGGCCGCGCTGCTGATCGCGGCGCTGACCGGCAGCGACGAGCCGGCGAGCGGCGGTGGGGGCGCGCCCGCGGGCGGGCCGATCAAGCTGACCGACGCCCGGGCCTTCGATCCCGAGCCGGGGGACGGAGAGGAGCACAGCGACGAGGTCGGCTTTGCGATCGATGGCAACCCGGACTCGACCTGGACCACCGAGACCTACAACACTGCCAACATCGAGGACTCGATCTCCGGCAAGTCGGGGGTCGGCTTGGTCGTCGACGCCGGCGACTCCGTGACCGCGAGGACGATGACCATTCGCTCCGACACGGAAGGTTGGAGCGTCGAGGTGTACGGCGCCGCCACCGGCCCGCCGACCACGCTCGAGGGCTGGGGCAAGCCGATTGGATCCTTTGAAAACGTGAGCACTGACCAGTCGGTCGAGCTCAACGCGACCAGCCCGTTCCGCTACTACCTGCTCTGGATCACCGAGCTCGCCTCCAGCGACAGCGGCTACAACGTGGCGATCGGCGACGTGCAGCTGTCGGGCTAGCCCGGCCACCCCGGCCGAGTAGCCTGCCGGGGCGGTGACGATCGACTACGAGGCAGACGGCCGTGTCGCCATCGTCACGATCGACCGGCCCGAGGTGGCGAACGCGATTGACCGCCCAACCGCAGAGGCGCTCGCCGACGCCTTCCGCCGCTTCGATGAGGACGAGGCGGTCGCGGTCGCCGTGCTGACCGGGGCGGGCGGGAAGTTCTGCGCCGGCGCAGACCTCAAGGCCATGCAGGAGCCGGGCGCCCCCCGGGCGAGTCGGGTGGAGCCCGACGGAGACGGCCCCGTTGGTCCCACCCGAATGCTGCTGCAGAAGCCGGTGATCGCCGCCGTCGAGGGGAACGCGGTCGCGGGTGGCCTGGAGCTGGCGATCTGGTGCGACCTACGCGTCGCCGCGGAGGACGCCGTCTTCGGCGTCTACTGCCGCCGGTGGGGCATACCGCTGATGGATGGCGGAACCATTCGCCTCGCGCGGCTGATCGGTCACAGTCACGCCCTCGACCTGATCCTCACCGGGCGCGGAGTGAGCGGGGAGGAGGCGTTGCGGATGGGCCTGGCAAACCGGCTCGTCGCCCCAGGGCAGGCGCTGACGGAAGCGTTGACGCTGGCGCACGAAGTGGCGAGCCGTCCCCAGGCCGCACTGCGTAGCGACCGGCTGTCGTCGTATCAGCAATGGTCGCTTGCGCTCGACGACGCCCTTGCGAACGAGTACCGCCACGGAATGGCGACTCTGCAAACCGGCGAGATGCTGGAAGGACTCGCCCGCTACACCTCGGGCGCGTGGCGGCAAGGGGCGCCGTAGTTCCGGACTCACGCCGGTGGCCAGGCGGCCTCCTCTCGATTGGGTGTCCATCGCGGGCGGTGGAGCATTGCTCAGAACTCGAAGCGGCGCTGGGCCTCGTACCGCTCCAGCGCCAGCTGCACGAGCCGGTCGCACAGCTCCGGATAGGGCACCCCGTCGGCCTCGAACAGCTTCGCGAACACGCTGGTCGAGGTGAACCCGGGGATCGTGTTGAGCTCGTTCACCAGGACCTCGCCGCCCTCGCGCACGAAGAAGTCGCAGCGCGCCAGGCCCGAGCCGCCGATCACGCGGAAGACCTGGGCCGCCAGCTCGCGGACGCGGGTCGTTTCCGCCGCCCCGATTCGGGCCGGAACGATCAGGTCCATGCCGCCCTCGGAGTACTTGGCCTCGTAGTCGTACCAGTCGGCATGGGCGACGATCTCACCCGGCGGCGAGGTCTGCGGCTCGTCGTTCCCGATCACCGAGCACTCCACCTCCTTGCCGCCGCCGTCGGCCTCCACGATCACCCGGGGGTCGTGACGGCGGGCCAGCTCGACGGCCTCGTCCAACCCGCGCTCCGGGCTGGTCACCTTCGAGATCCCCACGCTCGAACCCAGCCGCGCGGGCTTCACCCACAGCGGCAGGCCCATCGTCGCCACCTGCTCGCGCCAGCCGTCGGCGCCCGCCTCGCAGAAGCCGACCTGGGGAATCCCGTCGAACGCCAGCAGCCGCTTGAAGATCAGCTTGTCGATCGCCAGCGACGCGGCGAGGACCCCGGGGCCCGCATAGGGAAGGTCGAGGCACTCGAGCAGCCCCTGTACCGTGCCGTCCTCGCCGAACGGGCCGTGGAGCACGGGGAAGGCGACCTCCGCCTCCAGCAAGCCTCCTCCCGCCCGCAGCTCGATCTCCTGGCCGTCACGCGTCCACCGTCCGTCGCGCTCCAGAAGCACCGGGATCACGTCGTGGCCGGCAGCACGTAGGCCTTCGGCCACCGAGGCCCCGGAGTCGAGCGAGATCTCGTGCTCGCTGGAGCGGCCCCCGCTCAACACCGCAACCCGCATCAGGGCGCCGTGGTGTCGGTCGTGGTGGTGGTCGGCGGCGGCGCGGTGAACTTGCCGACGAAGATGGTCACGAACTCACCCTTTCGCAGCCGCGTGCCGGCGCTGGGGGACTGATCGAGGACCGTGTCGTCCTCGTTTTCGTCGGTGGTCGTCCGCTTCACGATCCGCACGCTGAGGCCGGCGGCGCTCAGGTCGGCCTTCGCATCGTCCTGCGACTGGCCGACGACGTTCGGAACGAACGCCGAGCCGGCCCCGGTCGAGACGACGATGGTCACGGCGGTGTGCTTCTTCACGGTGCTGCCGGCCGCCGGGTCCTGCGCGATCACCTGCCCCTCGGGCTCGTCGGAGTCGCGCTGCTCGATGTCCGGGATCAGCCCCTCTGCGCGAAGCTGGCTCTCGGCAAGGTCCTGCTGCTGGCCGATCACCGAGGGGACCTCGACCAGCTTCGGCCCGCTCGAGATCAGCAGGGTCACGGTCCTGCCGCGCTCGAGCTCGGTGTCAGCGGCAGGCTCGGTGTCGATCACCAGGCCGGCCTTCACCGTGCTCGACGGTCGTTCGTCCTGCCTGACCCGGAACCCGGCATCCTCGAGCCTGTCTCGTGCTCGCTTTGCCGACAGCCCGGCGACGTCGGGCACCACAACCGTCGCGGGCCCGAGCGACACGCTGATGGTGACCGTGGAGCCCTCGTCGGCTTCGGAGCCGGCCGACGGATCCTGCTCGAGGACCGTTCCCCGAGGGCTGTCGTTGGGCACCGACGTGACGGCGACCTCAAAGCCCGCGTCCTCCAGGATCGCCTCGGCACTAGGCTGCATCTTGCCGAGCACGGTCGGCACCAGCACCGAATCCGGACGGGTCAGCGCATAGGCGAGAACGCCACCGAGGAGCAGCAGTAGCAACGCCATCGCGATCAGCCTCGCCGGCGTGAAGAAGCCGCGACGCTCCGGAGGGCCCTCGGGAGGCGGCGGCTCAGCAGGCGGCGCGCCGGCGGCCGCAGCCACTGCCGCGTAGGAGGCGGTGCCGCCGAGGGCGGCGCCGCTGGGGTCGGCCTCGGCGGCGTCGAGCGCCGCCAGGAACTCGTCGGCGGACGCGAAGCGGTTGGCGGGGTCCTTGGCGAGCGCCTTCAGCACCACCGCGTCGAGGGCGCGGGACACCGCCGGGTTCAGCTCGCTGGGAGGCCGGGGGCGCTCCGAGACCTGCTTCAAGGCCACCGTTACCGGCGACTCCGCCTCGAACGGCACCCGGCGGGTGAGCGCCTCATACAGCATCACCCCGATCGAGTAGATGTCGGACGCCGCGGTGACCGGCAGCCCCTGCGCCTGCTCCGGAGACAGGTACTGGGCGGTGCCCAGCACTGACCCCGTCTGGGTGATCTCCGAGGCGCCCGCGCGGGCGATCCCGAAATCCGTCACCCTGGCCCGCCCCTCGGCGTCGACGAGCACGTTCTGGGGCTTCAGGTCGCGATGCACGATCCCGTTCGCGTGCGCGTAGCGCGCCGCCGCCAGCACCTGGCGGATGATCTCCACCGCCTCGGCGACGGACAGCCCCCGCTGGATCAGGTCGCTGAGCGAAGCCCCCTCCACGTACTCCATCGCGATGTAGTGACTGCCGTCGTAGGTACCGCGATCGAAGACGCTGACCACGTTCGGATGCTGCAGGCCGGCCGCCGACGACGCCTCGCGGCGAAAGCGCTCCACAAACTGCTCGTCCTGTGCGAAGCGGTCGTGAAGGAACTTCAGCGCCACCTGGCGGTCGAGCATCGTGTCCTCGGCGCACCACACATCGGCCATGCCACCGGAGCCCAGGCGCCCGAGCAACCTGTAGCGCCCTGCGACCAGCGTCTCGGCCTCGAGCTTCATCGGCTCAGCAGGGTCTCCATCACCTGGGTCGCGATCGGTCCTGCGACCTGGGCGCCGAAGCAGCCCTGGCAGCGCTCGATCGTGGCCGCCACGGCCACCTCGGGATTGTCGGCGGGGGCAAAGGCGATGAACCAGGGCTGGTTGATGCCCTCCGCTGGGTCGCCGATCTCGGCGGTTCCGGTCTTGCCGGCGAACGTCGCCCCGTCGACGGTCAGTCCCGTCGCCGTTCCCTCCTCGGTGACATTGGTCATCATCTCTGTGAGCTGGGAGGCGGTCTGCTCGCTGATTGCCCGGTCCTCGCCTTCAGGATCGAGCTCCTTCGTGACCCGTCCATCTGGGTCGGTCACGCGCAAGAGGAAGGTCGGCTTCGTCAGCACGCCGCCATTCGCAACGGTGGCCGCCACCTCGGCCATCTGCAGCGGCGTCGCAAGGTCCTGGCCCTCGGCGCCGCCCTGTCCGATCGCCACCCGGCCGACATCGAAGCTGTCGGTAACCAGATCGCCATCCGAGTTGTAGGGCCCGCTGGGCGCCATCTGATCGTCGGGATAGTCGAGCGGCGGATCGCTATAGAAGCCGAAGCGCTTCATGTAGGAGACCATCGTGTCGGTGCCCAGCTTCTCACCCACCTGAGCGAAGTACGTGTTGACGGAATGGGTGAGGGCAGTGGTCATGTCGATGTCGCCGAACTGCTCGCCGCCCGCGTTCGACAGCGGCACACCTCCGATCACCTGCGGCGAGCGCCCACTGAGCACGCTGCCGGGCGTGAACTCGCCCGAGTCGAGCGCCGCCGCGGCTGTCACCACCTTCATCGTCGACCCCGGGGGATACGTGCTCTGGGTGGCGCGGTTGACCAGCGGGGCGCTCTCGTCCCTGTTGAGCTGCTTGAGGGTGTCGGTGTTCTTGACCAGGTTGGGGTCGAAGCCGGGCACGGAAGCCATCGCCTGGACCGCCCCCGTGGCGGGATCGATCGCGACCACGGACCCCCCGGCTCCACTGGCACCCGCGGTGGAGGCGATCGCCGACTGAAGCGCCTGGGTGCCCACCCGCTGCGCCTGCGAGTCGATCGTCAGGGTGACGTCGTCGCCCTCCTGCGGGATGTCCCGGAGCTGGTCCAGGATCGAGGTGAACTCGTTGCGCTCGCCGGCCAGGAAGCCGTTCTCTGACCGTTCGATTCCCGTCCGGCCAGCTTCGATGAAGCTGTAGCCGACCGGGTGTCCGAACAGGGACCCCTGCGGATACTGGCGCACGTAGACCGGGTTCTTGCCACCCCCCTGAGGGAAGCTCTGGGCAATCGTCACCCCGTCCGCGGTCTCGATCGTCCCCCGCTTGACCGTCTGCTCTTCGATCAGCGGGCGGCGGTTCTGGGGGTTGTCCTTGAGGTTGTCGGAGTCGAACACGGCCCAGTAGGACGTGAAGCCGACCAGCGCCGCGAACAACAGCAGCATCAGGCCGTAGAGGCGGACGATGGGCGTGTTCACGCCGGCAACCCCTCCCAGTCGGGCTCCCGTTCCGACCGGGGGGCGGGCGGGCGTCGGGCGTCGTTGGAGATCATCAAGAGCAGGCCCAGCAGGATCATGTTGGCGATCACCGAGCTGCCACCGAAGCTCACGAACGGGAGCGTCACGCCCGTCAGCGGGATCAAGCGCACCACGCCCCCGATGATCACCACCGCCTGCAGTGCGAACACGGCGGTCAGGCCGGCCGCGAGCAGCTTCGAGAACCCGTCGCGGGCCATCACCGCGGTCTTCAACCCGCGGGCAGCGATCAGGGCATAGATCACCACCAGGGCGGCGGCGCCGAAGAGGCCGAGCTCACTGACGATCAGCGCGTAGATCTCGTCGGTGTGCGGCGCCGGCAGGATGCTGCCGCAGTCCGGGAACGGCTGGGCGCAGTCCGGAGCGAACGGCCCCGGCAACTTCAGCAGCGATTCGCCCAGGCCCTGGCCGAAGAGACCCCCGTCAGCCTGCGCGAACAGCGATTGCTGGATCTGCCCCGCTCCGGCGGGCGCGTCGCGTCCCCACGGGTCGAGCCAGATGTCGATGCGCTCTCCGACGTGGGCGACCGCGTTCTGCATCACCCAGGCGCCGACGAAGAACAGGGCCAACCCGGCGACCACGTAGGAGAGCCGGGCCGTGGCCACGTAGAGCAGGGCCAGGAAGGCGCCGAAGAACATCAGCGAGCTGCCGAGGTCGCGGATGTAGACGAGCATCACCATCGACGCCCCCCAGACCACCAGCAGGGGCCCGAAGTGCTTCAGGGGCGGGATCGTGAGCCCGGCGACGCGGCGCGCGGCGACGGTCAACAGCTCCCGCTTCTCGTGCAGGTAGCTGGCCAGGAAGATGACCACGCAGATCTTCGCCACCTCCGCCGGCTGGAAGGAGAGCGGCCCGAGGTCGATGCCCAGATAGGCGCCGTTCACCTGCGTGCCGATCCCGGGCAGCCGGGGCGCCAGCAACAGCAGAATGCCCGCCAACGCAATCAGGTAGCGGTACCGCTCCAGCACGTGGTAGTCCCGGACCAAGAGGATGGTCACCGCCAGCAGGGCCGCGCCGCCGACGAAGATCGACGCCTGCTTCAGGGCCAGCTCGTCGTCGATTCGGAACAGCATCACCAGGCCGATCGCGGCCAGCAGGGCGCAGAGCGGGAACAGGTACGGGTCGGCATTTGGCAGTCGCGCCCGAATGAACAGGTGAACGGCGAGGCAGACGGCGAGGAAGTAGCCGCCGTAGATCAGGCTCAGGTCGCCGATCTGGCTGGACTCGACGATGAACACCGCCGTGAACCCACCGGTGACCAGCACGGCAACCGGGATCAGCGCCAGGAGCTCGCGGTTGCGGGCGCTCACTGCGTTGCTCCGCCGCCGGCGCCGTCGCCCGAGCCACCCTGCTTCGCGGAGCGCTGCTGGCCTCCGGCACCCTGACCTGCCCCCCGCTTGCCGCCTCCCCCCTCCCGCTTGCGCACCGGTGGTGCGGCGGCCAGCTCGAGGTCGTCGATTAGATCCACGGCGTCGTCACGCGAGCGCAGCGTGTGATTCGTCGCACTGTCGCGCCGGTCGGCCGGAATCGCCGAGACCTGGACCGGAGCGGCGTAGATCTCCGAGTAGAGCTCGATCCCCAGTGGCAAGTCGTACGGCAGGCCGCGATAGAGCGCCATCCGGCCCCCGGGGTCCGTTCCCAGGAAGTACACGTGCCGCAAGCCGTAGACGGCGCCGACGACGAGCACGCCGACCACCGCCACGCCGGCGAGCGCCTTGGCCAGCCGGCGGGGCCACCTGCGGGGCCCCGTGCGGGCGGCAGCACCACCCACAGCGGCCCGGCGCGGGCGCTCGCCCGCCCGTGCTGACTCGTCGCCGGCCGCCTGGGCGGCCAGCGCCTCCGCCGTCAGCCCGGCCTCCTCGGCCGAAGGGCCGATCAGCGTCCGCTTCTCTTCAACCTCGGCCGCCACCTCGGCCTCCTCCAGGCGAAAGGCGACCACGGTGATGTTGTCCCGGCCGCCGGCCTCATTCGCCTCGCGGACCAAGCCAGAGACGGCATCGTCGAGGCTGTCGGCGCTGGCCAGCGTGGCCGCGATGCGATCCTCCCGGACCATCGTCGTGAGGCCGTCGGAGCACAGCAGGTAGATGTCTCCGGGGCGCGCCTGGTAGGTCATCGTGTCCACATCGACCTCGCGATCGGGCCCCAGCGCCCGGGTGATGATCGAGCGCTGCGGGTGATCCTCCGCCTGCTCGTCCGTGAGCCGGCCCTGGCGCCGCAGCTCCTCGACCAGCGAGTGATCGGAGGTCAAGAGCTTCAGCTCGCCGTCGCGGAACACGTAGGCGCGACTGTCTCCCACGTGCGCAAAGCTCACCTCGTCGTCCTCGACCATGGCGGCGGTCAGCGTCGTCCCCATTCCCGAGCGTGAGGAGTCGGCTTGGGCAAGGCGGTGGATACGAGCGTTGGCGGTCCGGGCAATCGCCCGCAGATAGGCCTCCGGCGACTCCTCGCCACGCTGGACCGGCTCGAACGACTCCGCCGCAAGGCGTGACGCCACCTCGCCGGCCTGGGCGCCGCCCATTCCGTCGGCGACCGCGAACAGCGGCGCGCGGGCGAAGTAGGAATCCTCGTTGGCGTTGCGCTGACGCCCTGTGTCGGTGCGGTAGGCCTGCTCGACGATCCGCAGCACTATTCGACTCCGGGCACCTCGAGCTCGAAGCGGAACTCGGTGTCGCCGATTCGCAGCTCGTCCAGGTCGCTGAGCTCCGCCTCGCCCCGCAGACGCCCTCCATTGAGGTACGTCCCGTTGGTCGAGTTCATGTCCTCAACGTAGTAATTGGCCCCCCGCGAGTAGATGCGCGCGTGAACGCCCGAGGCGTAGCGATCCTCGATCCTGACGTCTGCATCGGCCGAGCGGCCGATCGAGATCCCCCCGAACAGATCGAAGCGCTCGCCGGGTTCCAACCCCCCGCCGCGGGTCACGACCAATGAGGCGTCCGTCGCCGCGGCCCGGCCGCCGGGGCCGACCGGGTGGAACCCGGTCGCCTCGGGGGCGGGCGCCGAGGTGCGGCGCAGCTCGCTGAACGCGCTTCGCGCCACCCAGAACAGGAACAGGTAGAGGACGGCGAGGAAGCCGAACTTGAGCGCTACGGCAACCGGCTCGGTATCCATGTCAACCAGCGGCTCCGTGCTCGACACGGATTCGCCCAGGCATCCCGCGATTCGTCATTGCTCGATGTCGAACGTGAACCTCGTGGTGCCGAGCGTGACCTCATCACCCGGCGAGAGCCGTGAGCTGTCGACCTGCCGACCGTTGACCTTGATCCCATTCGTTGAGCCCAGGTCGACGATCTGCCAGTCGCCAGTCGAGCCTCGGCGAAGCTCCGCGTGCTGCCGCGAGACGTTCGGGTCCGAGAACACGCAGTCGGCGCCGCGCGACCTCCCCAGGACCGCCACCGGGCCGTCTAGCACGTAGCGGCGATCGTCCATGTTGACGATCGCCTTGGTCTCGATCAGCCGCCCGCCGGGGCGGCGCCGATCCCGGCGCGACTGCTTGGGCGGAACGCTGTAGACCATCGTGTGGCCCTGCTCTCCCAGCGAGGGCTCTTCGCCCTGACGGGCCGGCGGCTTCACCAACCGGGTCTGGATCCCGAACTCTCCGAGCCGCAGCCGCTCGTCGGTCTCGAGATTGACCTCGGGGCGAGTCAGCAGGGCGTAGTCGTGCCGGCGTGCGTGCTCCAGGAGATACCCGGAAAGCTCCTGCTCGAGCGAGCGCTCATATCCCTCGAGCCGCTGACGGTCCTCGGCCGAGAGCCAGACGGTGTACTGGTTGGGGACATAGACGCGGGACACCGACGCGGTGCGGTGGGCGTCCATCTCCTTCGCCAGCTTGCGAGCCAGCTCCACCGGCTGCACCTGCGACGAGAAGGCACGGCTGAACACCCCTTCGACGAGGTTCTCGATCCGTTGCTCGAGGTTTCGAAGAACGCTGATCCGAAGCTCCTTGGGTGGGCGAGCGGGGTGCGGGCATGGGCTTGCGGGGCGCCATGCCCTGTGCGGGCGGTGACAATCCTAGAGTGCTCTCGGTCGTAAGTTCCGTCGCGCTTGGGCGAGCGAAAACCGACTCGAGCACTCCAGTTCCAAGTGCACGTCGCTAGGCCTGGATTACAGGGCGGGCGTGGGGAATCGGGGCCGGGCGCCCAGCCGGATGCGGGGGACGGCGGCGGAACTCGACGATCACTGCCGCGACCGCCGCCGCCGCAATCAGCACCGGTCGGCCCGCAAGCCCGCCGTCGGCGACCAGACTCACCGCTCCCTCGAGCCCGGCCGCCCACAACAGAGCTCCCAGCAGAGCCACCGCGACGTGTGCGGCCCGCAGGATCACCCCGAGAAGGACGGCGGCCAACGCGAAGACGGCGGCGCCCAACAGGGCCTCCGGGGTCAAGAGGGGCGACAGCAGAGCGCTGGTGGCATCCCCGGTGGAGCGGGTCCAGCCATGCGGGGCCTCGTGTACGAGGCCGAGGCGAGGGCCCAGCCCGAGCGTGGCCGCACCGGCGACCAGCCAGCACCAGCCCAGCGCCCCCAGCACTGCCCGCTCGCGCGCGGTGCCCCGGGACCCCGCCACGGCCGGGTACACGGGGGCGGCCGACAGCGCACCGAGAAGGGGGGCGAGAATGGGCGTGCAAGCCCAGGGAAGACGGGAGGCCACGAGGATGGCGGGCGCGGTGAGCGCGCCGAGCACCAGCGCCAGACCCGGACGACCGCCCGGCGCCGCGATCATCGTCACCGCGAGCCCCCAGGCGATGAGCGCGACGAGCTGACCGGCGCGCAGCCAGCCGATTCGCTCGCCGAGCGGCACGCTGGTCTGCGGCGCAGGGACGGGACGCTGACCATCGAGGGAAGCGATCGCGGCTTGGAGGCGATCGTGAAGCTCCACCAGCGGGGGGCGCCGATCGGGGTCCGGATGCAGGCAGGCGTCGATGCAGGCCGTGAGGCGCTCCGGAAGGTCCGGGCGGTACCCGCGAAGCGACGGAACGGGCTCGCCGATCTGCCTCGCGGTGTGCGCGGGCGTGGGACGGGCGACGGGGTTGGTGCCCACCCAGAGCTCGTAGAGCGTCAGGGCAAGCGAGTACACGTCGGCGGGCTCGCCGGCGGGCTCACCTTCCGCCTGTTCCGGCGCCATGTACGCGAGCGTCCCGACCACCTCACCGGTGGCGGTCAGCGCCTGAGCACCCTCCAGCGACGCGATCCCAAAGTCCATCAGCTTCGCCCGGCGGCCGACGGCGTCCTCGGCACGCACGATCACGTTGTGCGGCTTGACGTCGCGGTGGATCACCCCACGCTCGTGGGCGTGAGCCAGCGCGGCGCAGACGTCCACGCCGAATTCGGCGGCCTCGCGGTCGCTGATGTCGCCGCACTCCGCAAGCTCCGCCAGCGTCGCCCCCTCGACAAGCTCGCTGACCAGCAGCGCCCTGCCATCGGCCGAGCCGAGCTCATACAGGGTCACGATGCCGGGGTGGTTGAGTCGGGCAGCCGCCTGCGCTTCCCGCAGGACCCGCTTGGCGTCGGCGCCGGCGATCTCCTTCACAGCCACGTGACGCTGCAGTCGCTCGTCGAAGGCCCGGTAGACCGTCCCCATGCCGCCCGAGCCGACTCGATCGAGGACCCGGAAGCGTTCCATGACGAGCTCGCCCACCATTCCGGCTCCAGCTTCGCCGCCGGCGGCCGGGACCCTCCCGCCACCCGCAACGCTTCGTGCGCTCCCGCATCAGGCAGCGGACCTCCGCTGGGCCGGCGGTCATACTCTCCGCGTTGAACGCAGTCACCCGCGTTCGCGCACGCATCGGAGTCTGAGCTTGGCATTCCTCGACGAGGAAGAAGGACTTACACCCCCTGGTGGCCGTGGGCCTTCCGGCCCTCGCGGGCGCGATCACCAGCGCCAGATCATGGTGCGCCGCGCGGTGGGCGTGGGCGTCGTGGTCCTGATCCTGATCCTGCTCGTGCTCGGGGTCAGGGGCTGCCTGAACGCCCGCAAGGAGCGCAGCTTCGAGAACTACGTCCGGGACCTCAACGCGATCGCAGCCCAGTCGCAGCAACTCTCCGAAGACTTCTTCGGCAGCCTCGGCGACCCCGGAAACCTCAGCCCGCTGAGCTTCGAGGCCGAGATCAAGTCCTACCGCGGCAGCGCCGAGAGCCTCGCGGACCGCGTCCAGGCGCTGGACACTCCCGACGAGCTGAACGGAGCCCAGACCGAGCTCGAGCTCGCGTTCCAGCTGCGCGGCGACGCCCTCACGGGGATCTCCGACAACATCTCCACGGCGCTCGGCACCCAGGGCCGCACCCAGGCCGTGAACGCAATCGCCGACTACATGCAGTACTTCCTGGCCAGCGACGTGCTCTATCAGCGCGCGCGGGTGGAGATCGACGCCGTCCTCGAGGACCAGGGCATCGACGAGAAGGCGCCCGAGAGCGTCTTCCTCACGGCACCGGAGCGGTGGCTCGACTCGCTGCAGGTCACCTCCGCGCTCGCCCAGGTCTCCGGCGGCAAGCAGGCGGCCAGCGGCACCCACGGCCTGGCGCTCTACCAGACCATCGTGAGGCCGGGGGACGTCAATCTTGACCCGAACAGCCCGGCAACGATCAGCGGGAGCGGGCCCCCCGGAGATCGACGTCGAGGTACAAAACCAGGGCGACACGGAGGAGACCGAGGTGGGGGTCAGCTTCGAGCTCACCGGCGGCGCCCAGACGATCTCCGGTGACGCGACCATCCCACGGCTCGCCGCCGGTGGCATCCAGACCGCCACGATCCCGATCAAGCCGGCGCCCGACACCGGCCAGCAGCTGACGCTCGAGGTCACCGTGACACCGGTCCTCGGCGAGCAGATCGTGGACAACAACCGCTCGACTTACCAGCTCACCTTCGAGTAGGGCTGACGGCCCTGGGCCTCCATAGACTCGGGTTGTGGGGATACGAGTCGCTTTCCTGGGCCCGGCGGGCACCTTCTCCGAGGATGCCCTGCGCGCCGCCGCCGGCACTGCCGACATCGATCCCCTGCCCGCGCCCAGCGTCTACGAGGCGATCCGGGCCGTCGCCGAGGGAGAGGCCGACCGGGCGCTGGTCCCGTTTGAGAACTCAATCGAGGGCGCCGTCCGCTCGACCCTCGACACGCTTGCCTTCGAGGCGCCCTCGGTGACGATCGCCGGCGAACACGACCATCCGATCACCAACAGCCTGATCGCCCGCTCCGAGCTTCCCCTGGAGCGGATCGAGGTGGTCCTCTCCCACCCCCAGGCCAGCGCCCAATGCGCGCGCTTCATCCGCGAGCAGCTACCGAGGGCCCAGGTTCGCGCTGCCGCCAGCACCGCCGAGGCCGTGCAAGAGGTCGGGGCCAGCCCTGAGCCCTGGGGCGCCCTGGGAGCCGCCTCCGCCGCGCGCATCTACGGCTGCGTGGTCCTCCGGGAGGCGGTCGAGGACGCCCCTGACAACGTGACCCGCTTCGTCTGGATAGCTCCGGGCGGCACCAGGCCCAGCGGCGAGGGGCCGTGGCGGACCACACTGGTGTTCTCGGAGCTCGGCGCCGATCATCCGGGGGCTCTGGTCGAGGCGCTGACGGAGTTCGCGAGCCGCCAGGTGAACCTGACGCGAATCGAGTCCCGACCGCGCCGACGGGGGCTCGGTCGCTACATGTTCTTCATCGACCTCGATGGGGCCGAGGACGAGCCCGCGGTGGCCGAGGCGATCGAAGCGCTGCGCGAGAAGGCGGAGTCGGTTCGAATTCTCGGCAGCTATCCGGTGGTCGCAAACGGGATTCCGGGTACCTAGACAGCCGGAACGACCAGGGCCGCCGTCTACAATCGTGGCGCGATGGACACGCAGGCCGACCCTCACGTAGGGCTCCAGGGCACCAGGGCTCCGGAGCCGACGAGAGTTGCGCCAGCGGCGGGAGATCCCGTAACCAACGGGCACGGGGCGACTCCCGCCACCAGCATCCACCGTGTCAACGGCCACCGACCCCACATGGCCATCGGCGGTCGGGTTCTCGTCCTCAACGCCAGCTACGAGCCGATCAACGTCTGCAACGTGCGCCGGGCGACCGTGCTGTTGCTCAAAGAGCGCGCCGAGATCATCGAGCGCGGCGAGGGGGCGCTCCACTCCGAGCGTCTGACGTTCAACCGTCCCTGCGTCATTCGACTGATCCGCTACATCCGCATCCCACGCGACGTCCACCGGCGCAAGATCACGCGCAAGGCGGTGCTCGCCCGCGACTCCTGGACCTGCCAGTACTGCGGGCATCAGGCGTCTGGCCTCACGGTCGACCACGTCATCCCCCGTAGCCGCGGCGGCGAGTCGGTGTGGGAGAACATCGTCGCCTCCTGTGCCCCCTGCAACCGCAAGAAGGGCAACTTGACGCCCCGCGAGGCGCGCATGCACCCCCGTAGCCGCCCGCGACCGCCGGGCCCAACCGTCTTCATCCGCCTCGCCAGCCCGCGGATCCCGAACGCCTGGCAGCCGTACCTGGTCGCTGCCTAGCTCCCCGGCGTGCGAAGGGCCGCCCCGAGAGGCGGCCCTTCGTCACAGGTGCGGTTGGGAACGAGCTGGGGATTGGCGGCGGGGCGGGACGTGCTCCCCGCCTCCCCTGCTCGCCGGTGCCCGGGGTGGATTCCGCCGGGCGGTCCGCACGGACCTCCTAGCGGCCCTGCACCTCCAGCGTCCCGAGAAACATCTGACTCAAGTTAGGACCACCTCCTTTCTCTGGTCCCTCGATTGAAGCAGAAGGGGCAGTCAACTTGCGGCGCGGGCGCCGGCCCGCGGTGGAGGTCGGAAACGACCGCGGGCCGCGGGCCGACCGCGGGCCCGCTACAGGCGATCCCGTGCCCGTGCGAACCGCTCGGCGAACTCGCGCATGGGCCGAGTGCGCCCAATCCGCGACGCCAGACGAGGCGCCGCGGCGTTGAGCACGACGAGCGGCCGGACCGGGCCCTTGTTGACGATCACCTCGGCCAGGTTCCTGCGGATTGCCCGCACCACGGCGTCGCCGACGGACTCGGGCGGCACGGTTCCCAGGAAGCGAGGCGGGGACACGAGGTGCTCGAGCCGCCCGAACATCCCCACCCTGCTGACGAAGCCGGGGCAGATCGCCGAGAAGCCGACCGGCTCGCCGCCATTCTCGGCCCGCAGGGCGTGGGTGAACCCGACAACCCCGTGCTTGGTGGCCGCGTAGGCCGCCAGGTATACAGGCGGCACCTTGCCTGCGAGGGAGGCCATGTTGACGACGTGGCCTCGCTCGCGCTCGAGCATCCCGGGAAGGACGATGCGCGTCAGGTCCATCACCGCCAGCAGGTTGATCGCGACGATCGCCTCGAGCTCCTCCTCGGTGGTGCGCAGAAAGCTTCCCCCGAACTCGATCCCGGCGTTGTTGACCAGGATGTCCAGCGGGCCGAGCGCCTCGGCGGCCCACGCCGCCACGCGCTGCCGCTCGTCGGCGTCGCCAAGGTCCGCCGGCGCCTGCCTGACCTCGACATTGCGATCCTGCAGCTCGGTCGCCAGCTCGTCCATGGTGACCCCGGGCAGGTCGGTCAGGGCGAGGTTCACCCCTTCCGCCGCGAGCGCCCTGGCGATGTAGCCGCCCAGGCCGCCCCCGGCGCCGGTGACGAGGGCGTTGCGGCCGCGAAGCTCGTCCACGGCCGGGCAGACTACCCCGAGCGCTTCCTCCGAGGGGCGCGCTTGGGCCCAGGCTTGCCGTCGGCCTTCGCCTCCGCCGGTTCCGCTGCGGCGCCGGCCGCGGGCTCGGCGCCATCCTCGGACGCGCCGTTCTCCTCGACCGGCGCTCCGGACTCGATCACCAGGGCGACCGCGCTGACCCGGTCGTCGTCGCGGAGGTTCATCACCCTGACGCCCTGGGTGGCGCGACCCATCTGCGAGATGCCGCCCGCCTGGGTGCGCTGCACCATGCCGTTCTCGGAGATGAACAGCAGGTCCTGGTGCTCGCGAACGATCAGCGCGCCGGCCAGCCCGCCCTTCTTCGAGGTGAGCTTCATCGTCAGCACTCCCTTGGTGCCGCGACCCTTGACCGGATAGTCGGGGATCGGCGTGCGCTTGCCGTAGCCGTTCTCGGTGACCACGAAGAGCTCGGCGTCGTCGCGGGCCACGTCCATCGCCAGCACCCGGTTTGCCTCACGCCCGATCTTGCCGGCGACGTTCATCCCCCGGACGCCGGAGGTGTCGCGACCCATCGGGCGCACCGCCTTCTCCGAGAATCGCGAGGCATGGCCCGACTTCGAGACGAGCAGCACGTCGTCCGTGCCGGAGGTCAACCTGACCTGGACCAGCTCGTCGCCGTCGCGGACCTTGATCGCGATGATCCCGTCGGCTCGGATCGGCGTGTTGTAGGCGGTGAACTCGGTCTTCTTGACCTGTCCCTTGGCGGTGGCGAAGACCAGGTACTTGCCCTCGCTGAAGTCGCGGGTCGGCTTCACGGCCATCACCCGCTCGCGGTCGCGAAGCGGCAGGACGTTGACCAGCGCCCGGCCCTTGGAGGTACGTGAGCCCTCCGGCAGCTCATAGACCTTCAGCCGGTAGACCTTGCCGCGATTGGTGAAGAAGAGCATCCAATCGTGGGTCGAGCAGATGTGCAGGTGCTCGATGTAGTCGCCCTCCTTGAGGTCCATGCCCATCACCCCGATGCCGCCGCGCCGCTGTTGGCGGTAGGTCGCCAGCGGCAGCCGCTTGACGTAGCCGGAGCGAGTGATCGAGATCACCATCTGCTGGTCGGCGATCATGTCCTCGATGTTCATGTCCCCCTCGAAGTGGGTGATCTCGGTGCGGCGCTCGTCCGCGTAACGGTCCTCGAGCTCGTCGAGCTCCTCGAGGACCACGCCGTCGATCCGCGCCGGATCGCCGAGGATCGCGCGCAGCGCAGCGATCCGCTCGATCAGCTCCGCGTGCTCGGAGTGCACCTTCTCGGACTCCAGCGCCGTGAGTCGCGACAGGCGCATGTCGAGGATCGCCTGCGCCTGCTCCTCGGAAAGCTCGAACCTGTCAATCAGCGCGGCGCGAGCCGCGTCGGTGTCGGTCGAGGAGCGGATCAGCTCGATCACCGCGTCGAGGTTGTCGAGCGCGATCAACAGCCCCTCGAGGATGTGGGCCCGGGCCTCCGCGCGACGCAGCTCGTACTGGGTGCGGCGGGTGACGACCTCGCGCTGGTGCCCGACGTAGTGATGGATCAGCTCCTTGAGGCTGAGCGTCCGTGGCACCCCGTCGACCAGGGCGACCATGTTGAAGCCGAACGAGGCCTGCATCTGGGTGTGCTTGAAGAGCTGGTTGAGGACCACCTCGTGCGGATCGCCGCCGCGCTTCAGCTCGATCACCAGCCGCATCCCCGAGCGGTCCGACTCGTCGCGCAGGTCGGAGATCCCGTTGATCTTCTTCTCGCGGACGAGGTCGGCGATCTTGGTGATCAGGCCGCCGTCGCCGCCCTTCTTGACCATGTACGGCAGCTCGGAGACGATCACAGCCTCCCTGCCGCCGCGCAGCGGCTCGATATGGGCGCGGGCCCGAACGCGCACGCTCCCGCGGCCTGACGCATAGGCGTCGCGGATGCCCTCGGCGCTCATCATGCCGCCGCCCGGGAAGTCGGGGCCCTTGACGTGCTTCATCAGCCCGGCGAGATCGATCTCCGGGTTCTCGATATACGCCTTGACGGCACCCACGACTTCGCTCAGGTTGTGGGGTGGGATGTTGGTCGCCATCCCGACCGCGATCCCAGACGGTGCCGTTGACGAGCAGGTTCGGGAAGCGCGCCGGCAACACGAGCGGCTCCTGCTGCGACTCGTCGTAGTTGGGGCCGAACTCGACGGTGTCGGCTTCGATATCCCGCAGCATCTCGGTCGCCAGACGGGCGAGACGCGCTTCGGTGTAGCGCATCGCGGCTGGCGGGTCGTCATCGATCGAGCCGAAGTTCCCCTGTCCGTCGACGAGCGGATAGCGCAGCGAGAAGTCCTGCGCCATGCGGGCGAGCGTGTCGTAGATGGCGGTGTCGCCGTGGGGGTGGTACTTACCCATCACCTCGCCGACGATGAACGCGGACTTGCGGTACGGCCGAGTGGGCTGGAGCCCGAGGTCGTGCATCGCGTAGAGGACCCGGCGGTGCACCGGCTTCAGTCCGTCGCGAACGTCGGGAAGCGCGCGGCCAACGATCACGCTCATCGCGTAATCGAGGTACGACGAGCGCATCTCCTGGGTCAGCTCGCGTTCCTCTATGCGGCCGGTGAGGGCCTCCAATCCGCCGGCCTCCATCACATAACTCCGGCGGCTGCTCGCAGGGAGCCGAAGGCGACCGGTGATCCGAGCTTGCTCGGATTACTGCGCCGCCGCCGGGTGAGGGCGCTACCCGACGGGCGAATCCACACGTCAGACATCCAAGAACCTGACGTCCTTGGCGTGCTTCTCGATGAACAGCTTGCGCGGCTCCACCTTGTCGCCCATCAGGTCGGCGAACACCCGCTCGGCGGTCGACGCATCTTCGATCGTCACCCGCTGCAACGTCCGGCTTGCGGGATCCATGGTCGTCTCGCGCAGCTGATCGGCGTTCATCTCGCCGAGACCCTTGAAGCGCTGCAACGACACCCCCTGGCGTGCCAGCTCGAGGATCGCCCGACGCAGGCCGTCGAAAGACGGGGCCTCGCGGCGCTTGTCACCGAGTGTGACCTGGAACGGAGGCCGACCCACCTGCCTGAGGAGCTCACCGTGGACCTCGACCAGACGACGGTAGTCGTTCGACTTGAACAGGGCCGCCGAAAGCCGGTGCGTACGGGCCAGCCCGCTGGCGCGGTGGACCGCCTTGACGACGAGCTCCTCGGCGCTGGACGAGATCAGCTCGGTCTCGTACGGCTCCTGCTTGGGGTCGTCGGCCTGGATCAGCTTCTTGACCCCGACGAGCGTCGCCGCGCCGGCGTCGAGGATCTGCGACTCGGCCAGGAAAGCGACCGTCTCGTGGCCGAACTCGGCCTGCACGGAATCGGTCCACCCTTCGTACTCCTTGTAGCGCCGGTTGAAGCGCTGCCAGCGCGTCTCGGTCAGCTTGTGTGACTTGCCGTTGGCGTCGACGAGCTCGAACTGCTCGAGCTTGTCGCGGAGCAGGATCTCCTCCAGCTCCGACTCCTTCTCGACGTAGATCTCCTGCCTGCCGTTGCGCACCTTGTAGAGGGGCGGCTTGGCGATGTAGACGTAGCCCGCCTCGATCAGCTCCGGCATGTGCCGGTAGAGGAAGGTGAGCACGAGGGTGCGGATGTGGGCTCCGTCGACGTCGGCGTCGGTGGACAGCACCAGCTTGTGGTAGCGGGCGTCGTCGAGGTTGAACTCCTCGTCTCCCACGCCGGTGCCGATCGCCGTGATCAGCGCCTGGATCTCGACGTTCTGGAGCACCTTGTCGATGCGGCTCTTCTCGACGTTGATGATCTTGCCGCGCAGCGGCAGCACGGCCTGGGTGTTGCGATCGCGGGCCTGCTTCGCCGAGCCGCCGGCCGAGTCGCCCTCGACGATGAACAGCTCGGTGAGCGCGGGATCGCGCACCGAGCAGTCCGCAAGCTTGCCGGGAAGGGTCGAGTTCTCGAGCGCTGACTTGCGGCGAGTCAGGTCGCGAGCCTTGCGCGCCGCGTCACGAGCCCGGGCGGCGTCCACGGCCTTCTGCAGGATGCGCCTCCCCTCGCTGGGGTTCTCCTCAAGGAACTCGCCCAGCTTGCGGTTGACGGTCTCCTTCACCAGACCCTCTACCGGAGGGTTGCCGAGCTTGGTCTTCGTCTGGCCCTCGAACTGCGGATCCTGGAGCTTCACCGAGATCACGGCGGTGAGCCCCTCGCGGACGTCGTCGCCGGTCAGGTTCTCGTCCTTCTCCTTCAGCAGTCCCTTCTGGCGGGCGTAGGCGTTCAGCGTGCGGGTGAGCGCCGAGCGGAAGCCCGAGAGGTGGGCGCCGCCCTCGTGGGTGTTGATGTTGTTGGCGAAGCTGAACACCGACTCCTGGTAGGAGGAGTTCCACTGCATCGCCACCTCGACCTGGCCGTCCTCGGTTTCGTTCTCGAAGAAGATGGTCTTCCGGTGCAGAGCGTCCTTGTTCTCGTTCAGGTGCCTGACGAAGTCGACGATTCCGCCCTTGTACTGGAAGGTGTCGTGCTGCCCGGAGCCCCGCTCGTCGATCAGGTCGATCTTCAGGCCTCGAGTCAGGAACGCGGTCTCCCGCAACCGCTCCGACAGCGTCTGATAGTCGAGCACGACGTCCTCGAACACCTCGTCGTCGGGGTGAAAGGTGATGATCGTCCCCGTCCCCTTTACCTTCTCGCCGCGCTTCAGCTCTCCCTGGGGCTCCCCCCGCACGTAGTCCTGGGTCCACTTGTAGCCGTCGCGGCGCACCTCGAGATGGAGGCGCTCCGAGAGCGCGTTCACCACCGAGACCCCGACCCCATGCAGGCCGCCGGAAACCTTGTACCCGCCGCCGTCGCCGAACTTGCCACCGGCGTGAAGGGTCGTCATGACGACCTCGGCCGCCGGCCGCTTCTCCTTCTCGTGCTCCTCGACCGGGATGCCGCGGCCGTCGTCGGCGACCGTGACGCTGTTGTCGGGATGGAGGGTCACCGAGACGTAGTCGCAATAGCCCGCGATCGCCTCGTCAACGGAGTTGTCCACCACCTCGTAGACGAGATGGTGGAGGCCGCGCGGGCCGGTCGAGCCGATGTACATGCCGGGGCGCAGACGAACCGCCTCGAGGCCCTCGAGGACGGTGATGTCCCTGGCGCTGTAGCCGTCGCTGGCCGCCCGACCCCTGGTCCCGGGCTTCGCGGTCTTCTTGGGGGCGGGCTTCGCGCTACCGCCGGCCCGGGCCTTGCTCGTTGCCACTCAATCCTTTCCGTTCGCCGACGCCGCGGGAAGCCCTGGCGTCATGAGAAACCCCGACCGCCGGAGGCGCCGCCGGGAGGCTGGCCGGGCGGTTCGGGGAATGCTTCCAAGTTCACATAAGGATATCAGGAATAGCCCCCGGAAAACCGGGGCGAATGTAACGAAATCCCTGCAATTCACGAATAAAAGCGACCCGAGGAGTCAATCGATGTGGCGAGAAGCGTCGGCGGTGAAGCGAAGTCCGGTGACGGGTCGCTCCGTGACCCCCGAGAGCGCCCCGTTCAGCCTGCTGAGAAGCTCCGGCGCGAGCAGGTCGAGCTCCTGGGCCCAGGTCGCCGATCGGCAGGCGATCGTCACCACCCCGTCGCGCTCACGGACCGGCTCGGCTTCCGCCGCGACTCGAGCACCGGCGACGGGTGCCCAGGCGCTCTGGACCGCGGCCAGCAGCGTTGCCGGCTCGGCTCGCTGACGCGCCTGGTGAAGCGCGGCACCCAGGGGGCGAGGCGAGCGGCGCGGACTCACGCCGCGAGCGGTCTGACGTCCGGACGCTCCCCGGCGGGCGGCACGATCGCCTCCCCCCGACGCAGCGCCACCTCGGTGCGGTCGCAGCCGCCCGGGAGGTGGTCGGGCTCGGTGGCCGTCAGTACCGCCTGTCCGCCGCCCTCGGCGAGCCGCTTGGCAAGCTGGACTCGCCGCCGCGCGTCGAGCTCGCTCATCACGTCATCCAGAAGCATCAGCGGCGGGCTACGCCTCGCGCCGAGCAGTGCTCGGCGCTCCGCGAACAGCAGTGCCAGCACAGCGGTGCGCTGCTCTCCCTGCGAGCCATAGCGACGCAGCGTACGCCCATCCAGGGCCAGGGAGAGCTCGTCCAGATGCGGCCCATGGCCCGTGTAGCCACGCGCCAGGTCCGACTCCCGGCGCTCGCGCAGCTCGGCGACCAGCTGTTGCGGCTCGGTGACATCGGCACGGGGGACGTAGCGAAGCAGGGCCTCGCCGGACAGACCCAGATCCGCCGCAGCCGCTTTGAACTCCGGCGCCAACAGGTCGACCGCCTCGCGGCGAGTCGCGATCAGCTCCACGCCCACCGTCGCCAGCTCCTGCTCCCATGCGACCAGGGAATCCACGCTCCCGGCGCCGGCACGGATTCGTCCCAGGAGGGCGTTGCGCTGAGCCAACGCGCGGCCGTACCGTCGACGGATCTCCGCACGCGTCGGCCAGATCGCAGCGCAGAGGCGATCCAGGTGCCCCCGCCGTACGGCCGGGGGGCCCTTGATCAACGCCAGCCGCTCCGGCAAGAAGATCGCCAGCGCCGGCCGCAGCTCCGCGTCACTGGCGGTCGCCGGACTGTCGTCGATCAGGTGGCGTCGGTCGCCGGACCGATCCACTGACCACAGGAACGAGTGCGAGTCGCCGTCGTCATTCTCGACCTCCGACTGGACCCGGGCCAGCGGCTCGCCAAAGGCGATCGCCTCGCGCTCGTTTCGAGTCCGGCAGGAACGCCCGCTGAGCGCCAGGCAGACGGCTTCCAGGACATTGGTCTTGCCGGAGCCGTTCGGCCCCCAGAGAAGAGTGATCCCCGGACCGAGCTCGACGCTCCCCGGCACCAGGTTCCGGAAGCCGAGCGTGCGGACGGCCCCAACGAGCAGGTCGGACACTGGTGTTCCCAAGCCCCGCGCGCGCCGCGCCCTCAGACGTTGAGCCGGATTGGCATCACCAGGTAGCTGAAGTCCTCGCTGCCGATGGGCTGCAGCAGGCCAGGCCGCAGCGGTGAGCTCAGCTTGATCGCCAGCTCGTCGTCGTCGATGCTTTCCAGCCCTTCGATCAGGAACTGTGGGTTGAAGGCGATCTCCAGCGGCTCCCCGGAGTAGGGCGCGGGTATGGACTCGCTCGCGTCGCCGACCTCCGGCGTCTCGGCGGCGACGGTCAGCTCCCCCTCCGCGAAGGCGAACCGCAGCGGCGCATTGCGCTGCGCCAGCTGACTGATCCGCCGAGCCACCTCGAGCAGCTCCTCGCGCGGCAGGCGCACCTCGTGCTCGAACGATTCCGGGATCAGCTGCCGCCAGCTGGGGAACTGTCCTTCGATGAGTCGCGAGAAGAGGATCACCGAGCCCGCCTGGAACACCGCCTGGTTGCGGGCCAGGGAGATGGCCACGTCGTCCGGGCTCTCCTGGACCACGATCCGGGCCAGCTCTCTCAGCGCTCGAGCCGGGACATTGGCCTCGATTGGCTCGGGCAGAGCCTGATCGAGCTCCGCATGCTTGACGCTGAGCCGGTAGGAGTCGGTTGCGACCATGGTCAGCCTGGTGCCCTCGACCTGAACCAGAACGCCGGTGAGAATCGGCCTCACCTCGTCCCGCGAGGCGGCTCGCGCCACCCGGTCGATCGTCTCCGCCAGCGGGCCGGCCGGTAGATGTGCCGCCTCATCGCCAAGCTCGGGCAGCCGCGGAAAGTCTTCAGCGGGAAGGGTTCGCAGATGGAAGCGCGCTCCGCCGGCGGTGAGCTCGACGTCGCGTTGCTCGGATCGCAGCCCCAGGGTCACTTCGCCGGCGGGGAGACTGCGCACCACATCAGCCAGCAGCCGTCCCGGGAGCAGCAACGTGCCCTCCGTTTCAACTGAAACCTCACGCAGCGTCACGACCAGGCCGACCTCTGTGTCGGTCGCCGACAGAGTCAGATCCTGTGACGTCGCGGTCAGCTTTATGCCGCTCAGCGACGGCAGCGTCGTGCGAGTGGAAACAGCACGACCAACGACCTGGAGGGCGCCGTAAAAGGTGTCGCGAGAGATCGTGAGCTTCATTGGCCGATCTTGCATCTTCCTATCTGTCTCAGATGTAATGAGTGTGGTGGACGGCTGTGGAGAAGTAGAGCTCATGGCGTGGTCGTGCGTGATGACGCGGTGGATGACTGGTGTGGAGGAGCGATCGAGCTGTGGGGGGAGGGGTGTGGGGCAACGCCTGGTCCTGATGCCGATGGCAGGAGGTCACGGACGCGGTGGACAACTGCGGACGTTTCCGAGCTTGGACCGAGTCGACTGGACACGGACCGAACGGCGTGGAGGACGGTGCTGTGATCACGGTTGAAGCCGCGCGCGATCTGGGCGAGTGAGAGCGGAGTCAGATCGCGGGCCAGATACATGGCGAGTTGGCGGGCGTGTGAGACGCGAGCGGTTCGGGTGGGGGAGAGGAGGTCCTGCCGGTTGACGTCGAGGACCGAGCAGACGGCCTCCTGGATCGAGTCCAGGCTGGGCACCTGGGGTGCCGTCGCGTGGTCTGATGTGGCGGCGGCGGCCGCTGGAGCTGTCGGCAGGGTCCAATGCCTGTCGCGCTAGAGACGGGGTCACCGGTTCGCTGAGCATCGACGAGAACGCTGCCACCCGGGTCATCGCTCCTTGGAGTCGCCGGACATTGCCGATCACGCGGCTGGCGATCTCCCTCAGCGCGGCCGGGTCGCGGAGGTCGAGACGGCCTTCAACCGTCATGCGCCACAGCAGGGCGGTTCTGGTACGCAGGTCGGGGGTGGCGAGCTCGACGCAAAGCCCCCATCCGAACCGGTCGCGGAGGCGCTCCGCAAGCCGAGCGAGGGCCTCCGGCGGCCGGTCGCTCGAGAGGACGATCTGCTTCCCCGAGGCGTGCAGGGCGTTGAAGGTGTGCATGAACTCCTCCTGGGTCTGCTCCTTGCCTTCGAGGGCCTGGACGTCGTCGATCAGCAGGGCGTCGAGCTTGCGGTAGCGCTGCTTGAAGCGTTCCGGCCCGTCCTTGCGAAGCGCGCCCACGAACTCGGTTGTGAACCGCTCCGCGGTCGTGTAGTGGACGACCAGCTCGGGGCGGCGCCGTTGCAGGTAGTCGACGATCGCGCCCAACAGATGCGTCTTGCCCAGCCCGGGCGGACCGTGCAGAAACAGCGGGTTGTAGGCCTCACCCGGCAGCTCGGCAACCGCGAGAGCGGCGGAGTGGGCGAGCCGGTTGCCGGAGCCGATCACGAATCGCTCGAAGATGTGATCGGAGTCCAGCGGTGGCGACTGGATCGCCGGCGTCAGTGTCCCTCCGATCGTGCGTGGGCCAGGCGTGGAGCCTTCGCTGACGAAGGCCACGCGGTCGAGCGCCGGGGCGCTCGACCGTACCGCGGCTTGCAAGGCGCCGTAGTAGCGGCGCTGGACCCACGTTCGCGCGGTCGCGGGCGCCGTCAGGTACAGCGTGGATCCCTGGCTGGATACGGCTCGCAGGGGCTCGATCCAGAGCTCGAACGTGGAGGGCGGCAGGCTGGCCCGAAGCTCCGCCCGGACACGCTCCCAGATCGAGGCCAGATCGTCGTGGAGCACAGCCGGGGGCACGACGGGCGATCATAGATCGGGTGGTCGGGCACCCATTCGGAGCTGGTCACCCGAGCCCGCATTTCGCGCGAAAAGAATGCCGGCCGCCCGGATTGGGCGCCAAGTGCCGGGTCGTATACTCCGGCGCCGGTCGTGAAGCGGACCTACCAGCCCAAGAAGCGCAAGCGGGCCCGAACCCACGGGTTTCGCGCCCGCATGCGCACGCGCAGCGGCCGCCAGATCATCAAGCGTCGGCGCCGCAAGGGTCGCAAGCGGCTGACGCCGTGACCCCGGGCGAGCGCCGCAGGCGAGGCCGCCTGTCGCGCAGTGGCGACTTCGAGCGCGTCTACCGCGAGGGCCGCTCCCACGCGAACCGGTTCTTGGTCCTGTACGCGTTTCCGCGGTCCGATCCGGATGCCGACCGCGACCAGGTGCGCCTTGGGGTCTCGGTGAGCCGGAGAGTGGGCGGGGCCGTGGAGAGAAATGGGGTGAAGCGTGCGCTCCGAGAGGCCTTCTGGTCGCTCGGCGACACGCTCCCGCCCGCCCACGACTTCGTCCTGGTCGCCCGCCCCGACGCGGCCGGCCTGCTGGAGCGCGAGGGCGCCGCCGGCCTGGGGAGGGCGCTCGAGGAGCTCGTATCCGATGCTGGGTTTGGGGGCGGGAGGGCGTAAAACGTGAAACGCGTGCTCCCGGCCATCGTCCTTGCTCCGATCCGCGCCTACCAGCGGTGGATCTCGCCCGCGCTTCCCCGCCGCTGCAAGTACGAGCCGACCTGCTCCGCCTACGCCCAGCAGGCGATCCGCGAGCTCGGGCTCATGCGAGGCATGATCCTCGCCGCCTGGCGCCTCGCGCGCTGCAACCCGTTCAGCCACGGTGGCTACGACCCGGTGGAAGCGCGCCGATTGTTCAAGTCGAAGCCTGGAGTGCCCGCCTAGATGCTGGTCGCGGCCAATCCCCTCCAACCGCTGATCGACGTCGCGAACTCGGTGCTGACGTTCTTCCACGACGACGTCGGCGTCAGCTGGGGCGCGGCGATCATCCTGCTGACGATCGTCACCCGGATCGTGATCCTGCCGCTCTCGCTGAAGCAGATCCGTTCGATGCGCTCGCTCCAGGCACACCAGCCGGAGATCAAGAAGATCCAGGAGAAGTACAAGGACGACCGTCAGCGCATGCAGAAAGAGATGATGGACTTCTACCGCGAGAACAAGATCAACCCGTTCGCGTCCTGCGTGCCGCTGCTGCTCCAGCTGCCGGTGTTCCTGGCCCTGTTCTACCTGCTGCGAAGCGACGAGTTCCAGAACGAGATCCATGCCTCGGGCAATCCCGGCTTCGTCGGCATTCCCGACCTTTCCGACGCCGCGACCGGGACTGTGCTGATCGTCCTCATCGCCCTCTACTTCGTGACCATGGTCGGCTCGACCTCGATCATGGCGGCCTCCGCCGAGGGCAACCAGCGGCTGATGATGTACGCGCTGCCCGTCGTCTTCACGCCGTTCATCATCAGCTTTCCGGCGGGCCTGATCGTCTACTGGATCACGACCAACCTGTGGACGATGGGCCAGCAGTGGGTGGTCAAACAGGTGATCCCGCCACCGCCCAAGCCCACCGAGGCGGAGGAAGCGGCGGCGAAGCCCCCGCCCCCTCCACCGCGCAAGAAGAAACGCCGGCGTCGCTGAGCGGCGTCGTTGGCCGCGAGCCGCCTGCGTCGGCTGCGGGCCAACCGATCTACTTCGACCCAGTGTCCCCGTCTCCTGCTTACTAGATGAGTGATCCCACGACTGCACGCACGCGGATGACGCACGGATACCGTCGCCGGATCGGGGTCATCGGGCTTGCCCGTACTCCCGAGTACGGGCTGCGCCCTGCTTCCCCCACCCGGCTCGGTCGGGGAGGCGCCCGCAGGGCGCCGAGGGGGCCAGGCCCCCATGCCCCCGCGTACGTCCGGCCCTGGAATCACTCATCTAGACTCGCCGGGTGGTGAGCGACGGGGACAGCGGCCTCCCGGACCAGCCGGCGGAGCGCGTGCGGAGCATCCTCGAGCGAGTGGTCGAGGCGCTCGACGTCGATGCTGAGGTCGAGGTGGACGAGGACCCCGAGCGGATCGTCGGACGGGTCGAGGGCGATGACGTCGGGCTGCTGATTGGGCGCCGTGGCCAGACCATCGACGCGGTGCAGCTGCTCTGCTACCGCGCGGCGTTCCGCGGGCTGCAGGATCGCAAGCGGGTGGTGGTCGACGCCTCCGGTTACCGGGCACGACGCGAGGAGGCGATCGAGCGGCAGGCCGATCGCGCCGCCGACCGGGCGCTGAAGACGGGCAAGGAGATCGAGCTCGAGGCGATGACCCCAACCGAGCGTCGGGTCGTCCATCAATACCTCAAGGATCGCGCCGGGGTGGAGACCTTCAGCGAAGGCGATGAGCCCGAGCGCTGCGTGATCGTGGCCCCTCTGCTCAGCGATTGAGCGCGGGGCCACCCGCCGCGACCGAGCTCTCCGACCAGGCGCGGGCCGCGCTGCGCACGGTCCTCGACCTGCTCGCCGAAGACCGGGGGGCGCCAAGCGCGGTGCGCGAGCCGGAGGACGCGTGGCGGGTTCACGTCGCCGATTCGCTGAGTGGGCTCGAGGTCGATGCCCTCCGGGCGGCACGACGGATCGCCGATGTTGGCGCCGGCGCCGGCTTTCCGGGCCTGCCGCTGGCGGTTTCGCTGCCGGGTGCGAGCGTGGACTTGATCGAATCGAACGGGCGCAAATGCGAGTTCATCGAGCGGGCGATCGAGCGAGCGGGGATCGAAAACGCGCGGGTCGTCTGCGAGCGGTCGGAGACCTGGGCGGCCTCCCCGGCGCCGGCGGGCGGACGGGAGGCCTACGACGCGGTCACCGCTCGGGCGGTCGGGCGCCTGGCAACCCTCGCGGAGCTCGCCTCGCCGCTGCTGTTCGAAGGCGGGGTGTTGGTCGCCTGGAAGGGCCGCCGCGACCCCGACGAAGAGGCGGAGCTTCGGCGGGCCGCGGGCGGGCTGGCCATCGAGCCGTTGGGGGTCAGCTGGGTGGGTCCCTACGCCGGCTCCCGCCACCGACACCTGCACGTGATGCGCAAGAGCGGGCCGACGCCCGACAATCTCCCTCGCCGGCCGGGGATGGCCAAGAAGCGGCCAGCCGGGCGCCGGTGATCATCGGGTGCTGCTTGTAAGGTCGGGCGCCGATGGGGTCCGTGTATGCGATCGCGAATCAGAAGGGCGGGGTCGGGAAGACGACGACCGCCGTCAACATCGCCGCATGCGCCGCGGCCGGCGGGGTCCAGGTGCTCCTCTGCGACCTCGATGCGCAGTGCAACGCAACCGTCGCCCTGGGGTTAGGGCGGGACATCAAGCCCTCCTCCTATGACTGCCTGATCGGCGAGTGCTCCGTGGCCGAGGCGGCTCGACCCGCCGGCCCGGACAACCTCTGGATCGCCCCGGCCAGCCGTGACCTGGCGGGCGCGGCGGTCGAATTGCCGCGGATCGAGGACTCCGACGGCCACTTGCGGGAGATGCTCGGGCCGGTCCGGGAGCGGTTCGGGATCACCCTGCTGGACTGTCCGCCCTCGCTCGGCCCCGTGACCGTGAACGCACTGGTCGCCGCCGACCGGGTGATCGTCCCCGTGCAGGCCGAGTACCTGGCGCTCGAGGGGCTCGTCCAGTTCCTCGACACCCTGGAGCTGGTGCGGCGGGAGCTGAACCCGGCCCTGGTTCTGACCGGTGTCGTGATCACCATGCACGACGAGCGAACCAAGCTGGCCCAGGACGTCGAGCGCCAGCTTCGCGAGCACTTCGCCGAACTCATGTTTCGCACCGTGATTCCCCGCAACATCCGGGTTGCCGAAGCCCCCAGCTTCGGCCTACCGGTGATCGCCCATGCGCCCGCCTCCCGCGGGTCCACGGCCTACCGGGAGTTGGCGGTGGAATTGGCCGAGCGCGAGGCGGCCGATGCCGTGCGGGTGGAGCGCGTGGCCGATCCAAAGCCTCAAGTGGAGGTCGAGGCTCATGAATAGGCCAGGGCTGGGCCGGGGCCTGGCGGCCATCCTGCCTGAGACGGCCGTCGAGGAGCCGTCGCTGCGGGAGCTGCCGGTGGACCTGATCCGCCGCAACCCGCACCAGCCACGGACCCGCTTCGGTCCAGACTCGATCAAGACCCTCGCCGCCTCGCTTGCCGACGCGGGCGTGGTCCAGCCCCTGATCGTGCGCCCGTTGCCAGACGGTCGCTACGAGCTGATCGCCGGCGAGCGACGCTGGCGGGCGGCGCGTGAGGCCGGCCTGCAAACCGTGCCGGCGATCGTGCGCGAGGAAGGGGAGGCGGAGCGGCTGCAGACCGCGCTGATCGAGAACATGGCGCGCGAGGACCTCAACCCGGTGGACGAGGCGCGGGCCTGCGTCGCCCTGGTCGAGGACCTGGGCCTGACCAAAGAGGAGCTGTCGCGGCGGCTCGGCCGGAGCCGCCCGTCGATCTCGAACCTGATCCGGATCCTCGACCTCCCCGACGCGGCGCTCGATCTGCTCGCCTCGGGCGAGCTCAGCGAAGGCCACGGCAGGGCGATTCTCCTGGCACGGGGCAACGAGGCCCGCCGTGGGCTGGCCCGCGAGGCCGTGGCCCGCGGCTGGTCCGTCCGGGAGACCGAGCGCCAGGCCAAGAAGGGTGGCGCACCGAAGCGGGCCACCGTCATCCGCCACCCCGATCAGGAAGCCGCCCTGACCCGCGCCGAGGAGGCGCTCGAGTCGGCGCTTGGCACGGGGGTCCGGGTTCGTGCGGCTCGCCGCGGCATCCGTGCCGAGCTCCACTTCGACGACCTGGACCAGCTCCTGGCGTTCGCGCGTGAGCGCCGCGCCTGAGCGCCCGCCTGCTACGGCGCCACCCGCTCTAGCCGCCAGCTGCCGTCCTCGCGCGTGTAGAGGAAGCGATCGTGGAGGCGGCCGGCCTGCCCCTGCCAGAACTCGATCTCCTCCGGGCGAAGCGCGTAGCCGCCCCAGAAGCGCGGGCGGGGCACGGTGCCGCCCGAGAACCGTTGCTCCGCCTCCGCCACGCGCGCGTCGAGCGTCACCCGGTCGGGCAGAGGCTCGCTCTGGGGCGAGGCCCAGGCGCCGATCTGCGAATCCCGCGGGCGGGTGGCGAAGTACTCGTCCGACTCGACCTCGGACAGCCGCTCGACCGGGCCGCGGATCCGAACCTGGCGGTCGAGCTCGCGCCAGTAGAGCACCAGGGCAGCCCGCGGCACCGCCTCCAGCTGCCTCGCCTTCCTCGAGCCGAGGTTGGTGAAGAAACGAAACGCCTCCGGGCCGAAGCCCTTGAGCAGGACCATGCGAGCGTCGGGCGCGCCGTCCGCGTCAACCGTCGAGAGCACCATCGCGTGCGCCAGGGGCACCTCCTTTTCGGCCCGCTCGTACCAGTCGCGGAACTGCTCGATCGGGTCGCCGGCGAGCGCAGAGCGGTGAAGCGGAGGCATGTCGGGACGGCGGGGCATCGCCCGCGCCAGCCTAGTAGGACGCCAGCCCAAGGACGATGGCCGAATTCCGATCCCATATGAATCGAAACTCGGCCATCGAGAAGAGCGGGGCTCTGGGAGGAGAGCGGGCTTCCTACAATGAGCGACGCGGGGCGATTAGCTCAGTCGGTTAGAGCGCCTCTCTGATAAGGAGGAGGTCCCTGGTTCGAGTCCAGGATCGCCCATCGTCTCCGCCGGCCGCCCGGGGACTCTCACACCGGTCGCCCTCCGGGCTCCCTGGAGTCCAGGATCGCCCATCGGCGCCGGCCCGGCCAGCTTGAGGAAAGCAGCGCTGCGGCGAGGACTGGGTTCCCGCCTACTCCCGCAGCCCGGCGGCTTCGACGGCTTCGGCGCGGCTGCCGAACCACACCACCTTGACGATCTTGCCTTCCCGGAACGTCCAGACCGCCGCGTGCGGCAACTCGACGACGGCGCCGCTGGTTCGTCCCCGCCCTCGGGTCGTCTCGATCGAGATGACCTGCTCGCCCCGGTCGATCAGCGCCTCAAGGTCGGGCTCGACGTGCTTCCACGCCTCGTACCAGTGGCGAAAGAAGGTCCGAAGGCCTTCGTGCCCGTTGAAGACGTGGGGCTCACCCATCAAGCCCCGCGCCGGAGCATGAGAGATATCCCACTTGATCTCCGGGTCATAGAAATCGAGGACATTCGCGGTGTCATGCTGTGCGGCGGCGGCGTAGACCCGGCGCACGATCTCCACGTTCTCCTGCGACATCGCCCGCGCAGTATCTCGCTTGGACGCGTGTAGGGCCGAAGCCCCGGATCCCGCCAATTCCTCCAGCCCTGGAGTCCAGGATCGCCCATCCGGGTCGGCCTGGGCTCGGTGCCACCCGGATTTGCTCAGCCGGGTGCGGCGATCGCGGCGCGGTGAGCTGGTCGATCGTCGTCGTGCTCGCCGCGCTTGACGATGTGGCAGAAGACCTTTACCAGGTGCGGATCGAACTGGGTGCCGGCGCCGCGGCGGATCTCGGCGAGGGCGCCTCGCTGATCACGCTGGTGGATGTAGGGGCGCTCGCTCCGCATAGCGTCGAGGGCGTCGCAGATCGAGGATGATCCGGGCCCCGAGTGGGATCTCCTCGCCCGCCAGGCCGTCCGGGTAGCCCTTGCCATCCCAACGCTCGTGCGAGGACCGGACGAGGCGGGCGACCGGGGCCATCGACGGGGAAGCGCCGAGAATTCGCTCGCCCACCAGGGTGTGCTTGCGCATCAGCTCCCACTCGATCTCGTCGAGAGGCTCGGCTTTGCGGAGGATCTCCTCGGGGATCGCGATCTTGCCGAGGTCGTGGCACTCGGCGGCCCGCCGGAGGACGTCGATCTCCTCCCCGTCGAGGCCCAGCTTGCGGCCGAGCGCAACCGCCAGGCCCGCGACGTTCTCGTGATGGTCGGTCAGTTCCGGCTCGCGTTCTCGCATGATGCTGACCAGCAACTGGTGGGTCTGGCGCTCGAGCCGGCCGGTGCGGGCGCTCTTCTCCGCGTACATGCGCCGGTCGGCGAGCCGCAGCGCTTCGCTGGGGCCGGTCGCCTCGGCTGGAAGCAGGACGGCACCCGCCGAGGCGCTGACGCGAAATCCGTCACCCTGTTCGCTCAGAGCGGCCCGCCCCGCTTCGACGATCGGCCCAATCCGCCGGACGCGCGACGGGGCGAGGATGCAGAACTCGTCACCGCCCAGGCGGTAGGCGCGTCCATCGGGCGCGACGGCGGAGGCCAGGTTCGCACCCAGCCGGCGGAGCAGGCTGTCGCCAGCCGGGTGGCCGAAATTGTCGTTGTAGGACTTGAACCCGTCGAGGTCATAGATAGCGAAGACGTGGCTGGCCTCGGCACCCCGCGTCGGCCCGAGCGCCGATTCGAGGTCGTCGATCAGCTTGCGGCGGTTACCGATCTCGGTCAGCGAGTCGGTGACCGTGTCGTCGTGAAGCGCTGCCATCAGGCCGATGTTCTCGCGGAAGCTGATTCCCATTCGGACGATCACCGCGGCGAGGGTCGAGGCCGAGAGCCAGATCGAGATCTCGTGCAGGCGGCTGAAGTGATCCCAGGTGAGAACTCCGACCGCGATCGCGCCGAAGATCGAGGGCAAGACCATCGGAGAGCTGTAGACGAGCCGTCGCCGCGATCGATGGGTGAAGGAAAGCCCGGCGGCGCCCGCGATCAGCAGCGCGCCGATCAGCCACACCTCATCGAGCCAGCCGCCGGCATAGGTGGCGGTCGCCTGCTGGTAGAGATAGACCCCGTCGCCGATGGTCCAGGTGATCAGCCCGGCGGTGATCGCCAGGAACGCGCCTGCGCCCCGGAATGCCGCCGACCACGAGCGCGCCGAGGATGAAGCTGACCAGGAGGATGTCGCTGAGCGGATAGGCGAGGTTCGTCAGCACCGCCGCCGGGTCTCCGTTGGTCAGGCCGACCAGGGCGGGCGCCAGCAGGGCGGTGCCGATCGACGCCGCGGCCAGCCCGCCGATCGCCCCGTCGAGCCAGCTCGCCGCGGTGAAGTGGCCGATTCGCCGCTTGATCAGGAGCGCGATCCCCACGTAGAAGCACGGCAGAGCGCCGAGGTAGCCGGCGTCGGCGACCGACGGGTACGGAGTCCTCTTCACGTCGGCGAGGACCAGCGTCCAGTAGAGGTCGCCGGCAGTCCAGGAGGAGCAGCCCGAGGCCGAACGCGATCCAGGCGACCCGCTGATCGCGGACGAGCGACGCGCGGGCGAAGCAGGTGAGGCTCGCGAGGACGAGGGTTCCGTGGTACACCCAGAGCGATGCGGCGTCGTAGACCGCGGCCGGTTCCCCGGCGGCGATGAATGCCGCGTAGGCGAGCGCGCCCACGACGGTCGCCGCCAGCAAGGCCCAGACCGCCATCCGCGCCAGGTCCGATCGAGTCCCCTGCCCCATCTCGGTCCTTCATCGGCAGAATCGGCCTCGCGACTGAGCCGCGCTGGACGCTGCACCGGCCCAGCCGTAAGCCTCGAGCACGCGGGGCCACCATTCGGGGTGGCGGTCGACGTCCTCGAGCAGGCCCGAGGCCACCTGAACTGGGGCGTCGATGAAGCTCTGTGGGCGCGCTTCGGACATCCGGCGTCCCTTATCGCCGCTCCTATAATGGCTCGCAGGCCAGGCGACCGGGAGACGACCGGGAGACCATCTTGCAGCAGATGCAGATTTACGGCGTGAGCTTCGACATGGTTGGCAAGCAGCCGATCGTCCTCCTGAAGACCGTCGATGGGAACCGGTTTCTGCCGATCTGGATCGGCCACCCCGAGGCGGCCGCGATCCTGATGAAGCTGCAGGGGGCGTCGACCCCCCGCCCGATGACCCACGACTTGCTGTCGGACCTGCTCGAGCAGCTCGACGCCAAGTGCGAGCGGGTAGCGGTCACCGAGCTTCGCGACAACACCTTCTACGCCTCGATCACGATCTCGATGAACGGTTCCGAGCTCGAGATCGACTCGCGCCCCTCCGACGCGATCGCGCTTGCCGTGCGGACCCAGGCGCCGATCTTCGCCGCCGACGACGTCATCGACGAGTCGTCGATCGAGTTCGAGCACGAAGTCGAGGACACCGAGGAGGTGGTCGAGAAGTTCAAGGACTTCCTCGACCAGGTGACCCCGGAGGACTTCGCCAAGGGCGAGGAGTAGCTCCCGACTAGTTGGGGAGGGCGGCCGAGGGGACCGCCCCGCGCGCCCGGGCCAGGTCGAGGATCTGCCCACAGAGCTCCTCGAACGAAATTCCCGCCGCCTCCGCGGCCATCGGCAGCAGCGAGGTGTCGGTGAGACCGGGGATCGCGTTCGCCTCCAACACCTGGGGTCCCTCGGCGCCGAGGATCAGATCCACCCGCCCGAAGCTCTCGAAGCCGAGCACGTCCCAAGTTCTCATGGCAGCATCCAGCACCGCGCCCTCCGCGCCCCCGAGCTCCGCCGGGCAGACGTATTCGGTGCGACCGATCTCGTAACGGGCTTCATATGTGAAGCGGTCCTCCTCGCGCGGGCGTGCCTCGACGACCGGCAGCGCGATCCCGTTCAAAAGCGAGACCGCCAGCTCCCGCCCTTCGACGTGCCGCTCGAGCAGCACCCGCTCGTCATAGGAGAAGGCGGCGATCAGTGCCTCGGGGACCTCCCCCGTGGTGGCGGCAAAATGGACCCCCAGCGAGGAGCCGCCGGCCGCGGGCTTGATCACGAGCGGGAAGCCAAGACGGGCCTCGATTTCATCGAGCGTGTCGGCTGCGCCGAGCTCGCGGAAGGCGACCGCGTTGAAGGCCGCCCAGTCCGGGGTCGGCACGCCGGCGGCACGCAGGTCGTGCTTTGCGGCCACCTTGTCGATTGAGCGCATGCACGCGCGCACGCCCGGCCCCGTGTACGGGATGGCCAGGATCTCGAGCAGCTCCTGAACCGTCCCGTCTTCGCCTCCCTGTCCGTGGAGGGCGATGAACGCGATGTCGGGCCGCTGCTCGCGAAGCGTCGCAACCAGGTCCCCGCCGACGTCCAGCGCCACCACCTCGTGGCCGAGCGACGCGAGCGCGTCCTCGACCCGGGCGCCGCTTCGCATCGAGACCTGACGCTCCAATGACCTGCCCCCCTTGAGGACGGCAACCTTCATCGACCGAGCTAGGTCTCCTCGCGGCGCCGGCGCAGCGGCACCACATCTCCTGACTGCTGCCGGAGCTTCTCTGCGTCGGGCTCCGGGCCTTCGGCGGCCCCGGCCGGCAACCGGTGCTCGCCGGTGATCGTCTGGTACAGGGCCACCTGCTCGCTGACCACCTTTCCGATCCTGCGGATCCCCTCACGGATCTGGGACTCGTCGAAGCCGGAGAAGTTGAGCCGCATCGAGCTGGTGCCGCTCCGCCCGTCGACGTAGGCGGCGGCGCCGGGGACGAAGGCGACGTTCTCGCGTAGCGCCTTGGCGAGCAGGTCCGAGGTGTCGATGTATGAGGGCAGCGTCGCCCAGATGAACATGCCGCCCTCGGGCCGCGTCCAGCTCGCCTCGTCGGGGAAGTGGCGCTCCAGCGCCTCGAGCATGGCATCCCGGCGGGACCGGTAGATGCCACAGAGGCTGTCGATGTACTCGCGCCAGCGGTCCTCGGCGAAGTACTCGAGCGCGAAGTACTGGGCGAGGGTGGAGGTGCAGAGGTCGGTGGCCTGCTTGCCGAGCGCCATCTTCTCCATCACCGGCGGCGGCGCCACCGCCCAGCCCAGCCGGATCCCGGGCGAGAGGATCTTCGACAGCGTGCCGACGTAGATCACGTAGTCGCCGCCGTCCAGGAGGTACAGCGGCGGCTGGGCGTTGCCCTCGTAGCGCAGCAGGCCGTAGGGGTTGTCCTCGACCAGCAGGACCTCCCGCTCACGCGCCAGCTGCACCAGGCGGTGCCGGCGCTCCGCCGAGAGCGTGACCCCGGCCGGGTTCTGGAATGTGGGCACCGAGTAGATGAACTTCGGCCGGCGCCCGTCGGCTTCGAGCCGGTCGAGCAGCGCCGCCAGCTCGTCGACCTTCATCCCCTGGTCGTCCATCTCGATCTGATGGGTGTCGGCCTGGTAGGAGCAGAAGACGGGGACGGCGCCGGGATAGGTGGGCGCCTCGCAGATCACCGGGTCGCCGGGGTCGACCAGGGTCTTGGCGATCAGGTCGATGGCCTGCTGGCCGCCGGTCGTGACGATGATGTCCTCGGGGTCGGGCGCCATGCCCTCGGCGGCCATCACGCCGCTGATCGCGACCTTCATCGCTTCGAAGCCCTCGGTGGGGCCGTACTGGAGCGCTTCGGCTGCCGACTCCTGGGCGATCCGGGTGAGCTGGGCGGCGAAGCTCTCGGGAGGGAAGGTGGAGGTGTCGGCCTGGCCGCCGGCCAGCGAGATCACCTCCGGTCGCGCCGTGATCGCCATCAGGTCGCGCATCGCCGACGAGCGCATGACCCGGGTGCGCTGGGCGAAGAGGTCCGCGTAGCGCTCCAGGTCGTGCGCCGTCTGGTGGGCACGTCGGTGAGCGGGGAGGGGGCGTTGCTCGGACGGAGTCGGGGAGTCCCGCGGCTCGGGCACGGCGCCTAGTGTGCCGGAGGCGGCCGAGCGTTGCGGCGACCTTGCTTGTAACCTGCGCCGCCGCGATGGATCTGGGGGAGTTGGAGTCGAAGCTGGCGGGGGAGCTGGTGCGGCCCGGCGATCAGGGCTGGGACGTCGCGCGGCAGGCGTGGAACCTGGCCGCCGACCGGCAACCCGCCGCAGTCGTCTATGTGACAGGTGACGACGACGCCGCCGCGGCGATCGCCTTCGCTCGCGACAACGGTTTTCGCGTCGCCTCCCAGGGCACCGGCCACGGCGCCCTGCCGCTGGGGTCGCTCGAGGATGCGGTGCTGGTGAGGACCGACCGGCTCGACCAAGTCGAGGTGGATGCGGAGCGGCGGGTCGCGCGGGTCGGCGCCGGGGTCATCTGGCGCGACGCCCTGAACGCCGCCGGCGAGTCCGGCCTCACCGGGCTTGCGGGCTCCTCACCCGACGTCGGAGTGGTGGGCTATTCGCTGGGCGGCGGCCTCAGTTGGCTCGGGCGCCGCTACGGCCTTTGCTGCAACAGCGTCCGTGCCGTTGAGCTGGTGACCGCCGACGGCGAGCCCCGCCGGGTGGACTCCGAGCACGACCCCGATCTGTTCTGGGCTCTGCGCGGAGGCGGCGGCGGCCTCGGGATCGTGACCGCGATGGAGATCGGCCTGGTGCCGGTCTCCGAGGTGTACGCGGGCAGCCTTGTCCTTCCGGCCGACGACGACGCGGCCTCGGTCTTCCAGGGCTACCGGGAGTGGACCCAGACCGTCCCCGACGAGCTGACGTCGATCGCCAGGTTCCTGCACCTGCCGCCGCTGCCCGACGTCCCCGAGCCGCTCCGCGACCGCCCGCTGATCACCCTGGGCGCCTGCTATGCCGGCACCGAGGACGAGGGCGAGGCGCTGATCGCGCCGCTGCGCGAGCTCGGCGAGCCGGTGATGGACCTGTTCACGATGATGCCCGCCTCGCAGCTCGTCACCATCCACATGGACCCAGAGGAGCCCGTGCCCGCCCTCACCAACCACGCGATGCTGCGCGAGCTGCCCGAGGAGGCGGTCGATGCGTTCGTTGAGGTGGCCGGGCCGGACTCTGGCTCTCCCCTGCTGCTTGCCGAGCTTCGCCACCTGGGCGGCGCCCTGGCAACCGAGCCAGAGGACGCCGGCGCCCTTCCGTGCCTCGATGCGGCGTTCGCGTGCCTGGGAGTCGGCATCACGATGGCGCCCGAGCATGCGGAGCCGGTCAACCGGCACCTCGACGTGCTCGCCGACGCGCTCGCTCCCTGGGGCGCGGGAGGCGCCTATTACAACTTCGCCGACCGGCCCGCTGCCGCCGAGGCGCTGTTTCGACCCGCGGCCCTGGAGCGCCTGTCCGAGATCAAGGCGAGCTGGGATCCGGAGGGCGTCTTCCGCGCCAATCACGAGGTTCCGGTCGCCGCCTAGCCGCTTCGGGCAGACTGGGGTTGGGTCCGGATCCAGACGTGGCCTGCCCCTGCGAGTAGAGTGCCTGCGTGCTTTGGGTGCGGGTCGGCACGAGCATCATGCTCGCCTGTTTGGCTGGGATGGCGTTGCCAGCCGGCGCGCTCGGCGATTCTCTTTACCAGGGACCGACCCCTCGCCCTGGGCCGAACATCCTGTACAAGTCCCCGGCGACAGCACCCCAGCTCGAGAACGCCGGTGCCTGGGAGGCGAAGCCGATCCTGATCTCTGGCGCAAGCGCCTACCGGCAGGGCGAGTTCCTCTACCAGGACTACCTCTACGACGATCACGGGGCGCGGGGAGCGAGTCGCGATCCTGGCGATCCCCGCACGTCGAACGACACCTTCTCGCTGCCGAACGGTACCTACACGTATCCCACCACCCCGGTCTATGCCAATAACGCGGCGGACCTCGTCGAGTTCCGGGTCAAACGGTTGGGCAGCGCCACCGGATTTCGGATCACGCTCAACTCACTGAAGGACCCGTCCATCGTTGCCACCACGATCGCGATCGGGAGCTCGCCCCAGCCTCGCGCGTTCCCGTACGGGGCCAATGCAACGGCTCCGGCGCAGCTGTTCCTCACCATTCACGGCGACCGCGCCGACCTGCGGAGTGCCGCCACCGGGCAGGTCGTGACGCCAGCGCCGCAAGTCTCGATCTCGCCGCTTCGGCGGCAGATCCGCGTGCTCGTCTCGGATCAGGCGTGGAATCCCGGCAACCGGACTGTTCGCCTCGTCGCGGGGGTCGGGCTATGGAACAAGTCGGCCAACCGCTACCTGGTGCCGGGAGTTGCGGCCAACGCGACGCGACCCGGCGGCGCCGCTGGACTGCCCAAGCCCACCGCGTTCTTCAACGCCGCCTTTCGCTTCGACGAGCCCTGGCAGCACATCTTCCCGCCCACCACCGTGTTCAGCGACCCCGCCTGGTGGCGCGACCGCGAGCAGGGCACCGAGCTCGCCCACGGCAATCTTGCCCCCTTCCACGCGGACGTAGACTTCGCCAAGCTCGAGGCGGGCGTCACGGACGACATGCGCGGGAAGCCCCAGGGCGTGCCAACGAGCGGCCCGATGGACCGCATCCTCGCCAGCCACTTTGAGACCAAGCAGGGGGCCGACTATGCGACCACATGCGGCCAGGCGAGCGACTGCCAGGGAGAGCTGCGCGGACGCCTTCAGCCCTACGCGATCTACGTTCCCCACAAGCCTGTGCCGCCGCAAGGCTACGGCCTGACCCTGCTGCTTCACTCGCTCGGCGCCGGCTACAACCAGTTCTCCGACAACCGGAACCAGTCGCAGCTCGGCGAGCGCGGCCCCGGGTCGATCGTCATCACCCCCGAGGGCCGCGGTCCGGATGGCTGGTACTGGGGACACGCGGGGGCCGATACGTTCGAGGTCTGGGCCGACGTCGCAAGGCACTACCGGCTCGATCGGAACTGGACGGCGATCTCCGGCTACTCGATGGGCGGTTACGGCACCTACAAGTTCGCCACCCAGTACCCGGATCTGTTCGCAAGGGCCAATCCGGTCGTCGGCCCGCCGGGGCTTGGGGGTCTGGGTCCCGCCCTCTCCGCCTCAGCCGGGCGGCGCCGCGAGCAACACGAACCGCATGCTCGCCTCCGTTCGCAACATCCCGTTCCTGATCTGGAACGGCGCCGAGGACGAGCTGGTCCCGGTGCTCGGGGCCACGACCCAGGCACAGACGTTCGACGGGCTCGGGTATCGCTACATATATGACCTCTTCACCACTGCCGATCACTTCACACTCGCGACCAACGACCAGTACGCGCCGGCAGCGAGCTTTCTCGGCACCCACCGGGTCGATCGCAATCCGGCGCACGTCAGCTACGTGGTCAACCCCGTCATGGACTTCCCCGCGGCCGGCACGGTGGCCGATCACGCCTACTGGATCTCCGGCCTGAGGCTTCGCGATGCGAGTGGCAATGCTCCCTTGGGCAAGGTGGACGCCCGCTCGGAGGCCTTCGGATCGGGGGATGCAGTGGCAAACCCGACGCAGACGCGTCCCGGGACGCTTCAGGGCGGAAACCTGCCGGACCTGGCGTATGTCGAGCGATTCAAGACTTGGGGCGCCGCGCCTCAGCGTCCCTCGCGCGACGTCCTTCACCTCGACGCCCGCAACCTCTCCCAGGTCGTTGTCCACGTGGCCCGCGCCCGGCTGAGCTGCCACCCGCAGCTCCACGTGACAACCGACGGTCCGCTCACCGTCGATCTCGCCGGCTGCAACCGCACGATCCACTTCGGCTCGTAGCGCTCCGGGCAGCGCCCTGATCAGGACCGTGCTGGGTTCGTCGCTAGCCTTAGCGGCCCCCGATGGACCTATTTCTTGCCACCTGCCAGGGGATCGGCCTGGCGCTCGCTGCCGGCACCTTCGGCGGCGCCTCCGGGCGCCGGGGCGTGGTCGGCTTCCTGCTCGCCGCTGCCGCGGCGATCGGAGGCGGACTCCTGTTCGGAGCCTCGCTGGCGACGGCCGACCATCCAGCCTGGCCGGGCTGGCCCGTGGGGGCGGCAATCGCGGTGATCACCTTCGGGATCGTGAACGGCGTCGTCGCAGGGGCTCAGGCCCGCCACGAGGGTGCCTCGTCGATCGGGATCATCGTCGCCCTTGGGGCGCTGGTGCTCGCGGGCCTGTCGCTATTCGTTCAGCCGGTGGCCCTGGTTGCGCTGCTGGCGGTCGTTTGGCTGGGTTTCGCTCGCCGCCGTAGCGCCCAGCGAAAGTACGAGGGCCTGCGCGTGCTCAGGTGAGCCTCGCGCCGCGCCTGCCGTCAGACTCAGATCGAATGCCCGTCGCCCGCAAACTCTGCCTGATCGTCGTCGATTCGCTGCGGACCGACATGCTGCTGCGGGCGGTCGCCGACGACCTCGCACCCAACTTCGCCGCCCTGGTCGAGCGCGGCGTCCTGATCGGCGACTGCGTCTCGGCCTTTCCCTCGGTCACTCCGGTTGCCTGCTCGGAGATTGCCACCGGCGTGGGTCCCGATCGCCATGGGATCAGCGGAATGAACTGGTACCACCGTGCCGAGCAGCGCTATGTGGAGTACGGCTCCTCGCTCGAGGCAACCCGCGCCTTCGGTCTTTTCAGAACCCTCTACGACACCGTCTACAACATGAACATGGCTCATCTCTCGTACGAGGTGGAGACCGTGTTCGAGCGGCTCGGCGACGCCGGGGTGCGGACGGCCGTCACCCCGTTCCTGATCTATCGCGGCCGCCAGCGTCACCAGCTCAGCCTCGAGGGCCTGATGCGGCGCGTGGCGGTGGCCGCCAAGTTCCGGCATGCGGTGTGGGGCCCCGACGAGCTGTTCTACGGCGAGCTGTACGCCAGCCGGAGGGTTCCCTGCAAGCCCACCCTGGCGCGGCCCGGGACGCGCGACACCTACTCCGCCTGCGTCGGGCGCGAGCTGGTGCGCGACGATCTCTACGACTTCCTGCTGTTTTCGCTTCCCGACAATGACCACCACACGCACACCTACGGCGTCGACGCGATGACGGACTCGATCGCTCATGCCGACCGAAGCTTCGGTGAGATCGTCGACGAAGCAGGCGGGATCGACGCATTCCTCGACGCCCACACGGTGATCCTGATGGCCGATCACGCGCAGACCGACGTCGAGGTGGCCGTGCCGCTGGCGGAGGCGCTCGGCGAGGACTGGAACGTGCTCGCCGCGAACGCCGAGCGCCCGGCATCCGCGGAGCTGGCCGTGAGCCCCACGGCGCGGGCGGCGGGCGTCTACCTGCTCTCGGAGGACGGGCGGCGAGCCGAAATTCAACCCGCCGTCCGCAATCGCCTCCTGGCACTGGACGGCGTCGATCTGGTCGCCTGGCTCTCCCCTGACAATGGCGCTGTGCCCGAGGCGGTGGTTGAGAGCTCGCGCGGGGAGCTTCGGTTTCAGCCCGGCTCACAGGCATCCGACCGGCGCGCCGCCGAGTGGGATCTCGATGGCGACCCTGGTGTGCTGGGAATCAGCCGGCGCGACGGCTTGCTCGACAGCGACGCCTATCCAGACGGTCTGGGGCGACTGTGGTCGGCGCTCCAGGCGCCCAACGCGGCCGATCTGCTGGTCTCTTTGGAGGAGGGCTATGAATGCGTTGACTGGGGGGGCGCCACTCACGTGGGGGGCGCCAGTCACGGGGCACTGCTGGCGGGCGACTCGCTTGGCCCGCTGGTCCTCTGCGGACTCGAGCCGGGAGTCGAGGGTGCTCGGAATCAGTGGGCGCTTCGCGATGTCGCGGGGTTGGTGCTGCAGCACTTCGGGGTCGACGGGGCAAGCGTCGACGAGCGGGTGGAGGTGCCCGCCGCCGAGGCTTCGGCGGGGGTGGGGCGATGAGCCGGGTGGAGGACAGACAGCGCACCGTTGAGGCTCCCGGGAGCCGGGAGGACGCCACCCGGATCCCCCGTCCCACGGAACGCGCCCGCGATGCCACCGGCCGCGCTGCCGACTGGACCTGGCAGCTCGCCCTTCGCATCCATCTCGGCACGCGAAAGCCCGAGAACTGGGTCCAGCTGTTCAAGTTCGGCCTGGTCGGCGGCACCGGCTACATCATCAACCTGGCCGTCTTTGCGCTCTTGACCGAGGCCCTTGGCCTCCACCACATCCTGTCCGCCCTCGGTGCCTTCTGCGTTGCGGTGACCAACAACTTCCTTTGGAACCGTCAGTGGACCTTTCGTGCCACCGAAGGCCATCCCGGCTTTCAAGCGGCGCGCTTCTTCACGGTCAGCGTCCTGGCGTTGGGCGTCAACCTGATCCTGCTGTATCTGCTGGTCGACGTGGCCGGGGCCCCGGAGCTGCCGTCGCAGGCTCTCTCGGTGGCAGCCGCAATGCCGTTCAACTTCATCGGCAACAAGCTGTGGACCTTCGGGAGAGACGGGATCTAAGACGTCGGGCGGCGAGCGCGGCGCTCGGCAGCGCCGCGCTCGCCGCCTCACTCCTCCTCGCCCTCCCCTCCTCCTCACCGGCCCAGGGAACGTCCGCTCCCGGGTCCACCCCCGCGGCGAAGACGGGATCGTCGACCGCGACCACGGCCCCGCCGCCGGTCGCCCAGCGGACCACGAACCTGACCAAGGCCCGTGCGATTCAGGTCGCCCGCACCGACCCCAAGGTCGCCGAGCAGCGCCACCGGTACGGTCCGCTCAGCCCCAGGGCGGAATCGAAGCCCGGCACCTGGCAGGTGGACTTCTACGACGGAGGGGCGGACCGAGTGCAGGTGATCGTCGACGACGCGACGGGGACGGTGCGCGAGTCGTGGACTGGCTATCAGGTCGCCTGGCAGATGGCCCGCGGCTACCCCAACCAGTTCGGTCACAAGCTGAACGCACCCTATGTCTGGCTGCCGCTGGCGGCGATCTTCCTGCTCGGGCTGTTCGACTTCCGTCGCTGGCGCCGGGTCGTCCATCTCGACCTGCTGGTCCTGCTCAGCTTCGGGATCTCGGAGATCTTCTTCAACGCCGCAAACATCGGCGTCAGCGTGCCGCTCGCCTACCCCCCGCTCGCATATCTGCTCGTGCGGATGATCTGGGTTGGGCTCCGCGGCACCGGGGGCGGGCTTCGGCCCTCGGCGCCCACCGCGTGGCTGGCGATCGGGGGTGCCTTCCTGCTCGGCTTCCGCATTGCGCTGAACGTGGCCGACTCGGGGGTGATCGACGTCGGCTACGCCGGCGTGATCGGCGCCGACCACATCACCCACGGCCAGGCGATCTGGGACAACTTCCCCTCCGACAACCCCTTCGGCGACACCTACGGGCCCTTCAACTACCTCGCCTACGTGCCCTTCGAGCTCGTGCTGCCCTGGCACGGCGCCTGGGACGACCTGCCCGCCGCCCACGCGGCCGCGATCGTCTTCGACCTGGCCACCGTCGCGGGCCTGTTCGCGCTTGGCCGCCGGCTTGCCGGCAACCGGCTCGGCGTCATCCTCGCCTTCGCCTGGGCCGCCTACCCGTTTACGGACTACGCCCTGCAGTCGAACTCCAACGACACCCTGATCGCCGCCTTGCTGGTCTGGACGTTGGTCGTCTTCAGCTCGCCGGTGAAGCGCGGCCTTCTCCTCGCCCTCTCGACCCTCGCCAAGTTCGCCCCCCTGGCGCTCGTTCCGCTGTTCGCCACCGGACACCGGGGCCTCCTCGACCGCGCCGATCCCACTCCCGCCTCACTCTCTCGGCTCCGCGCCTTGAGCTACTTCTCCATCGCGTTCATCGGCGGCGTCGCCCTCCTGCTGGCCCTGCCCGCGATCGACCCGGGCCTGGCGAGTTTCTACGACCGCACCGTCAAGAGCCAGATCGACCGCGATTCGCCGTTCAGCATCTGGGGTCAGGCCCCCTCCCTCGAGTGGCTTCAGACCCTGTTCAAGGCCCTCGCCGTCGGCCTCGCCGTGCTGACGGCCTTCATCCCGCGCCGCCGCTCCCTGCCTCAGATCGCCGCCCTCTCGGCGGCCGTCCTGATCGCCGTCCAACTCACCGCCGAGCACTGGTTCTACCTTTACATCCCGTGGTTCTTCGGGCTCGTCATGACCGCTCTCGCCGACCCGAGAGGCCGGGAGACGCCGACACCAGTCACCTGACCCCGCTCAAGTCCGGGCGCCGCCCAGGGCCCGCTGGACGAACCCGCGGAGCCGCGGCATCAGCTCCGGCGGGAGCCAGTGCCCAGCGTCGGTTTCAAGGTAGTCGACCTCCAGGCCGGCGTCGGCCAGCAGCTGCTGTGCCCGCCGCGCGAAGCCGACGTCGATGATCGGGTCGTTGCGGCCGTGGTGAATCAGCACCGGCAAGTCCGGCCTCGCGTCGAGTTGCGCCTGCCAGCCCTCGACGGTGGGGATGAAGCCGCTCAGGGCCACGATCGCCGCGGGTGACGGCCGGTTCCGTCCAAGCCCGACGGCGTACGACATCACGGCGCCCATCGAGAAGCCGCCGATTACGGTCCGATCCCAGCCGATCTCGCGGGCCGCGAGCAGCTCGTCGAGAAACTCCGTCAGCAGGCGATAGCTGTCAGCAAAGGTCCGGGGGTCCGGGAAGCCCACCCGCGGCACGACGTACCAGTGGCGGCCGCCCGGCGGGATGTCGGTGAACGGTGCGCCGGGTGTCAGCCCCAGCAGGCGGCGTTCGGGGTCGAGCTCATCGAGCAGCCCGTAGAGGTCGCGCTCGTCCGCGGCCCGGCCGTGATTGAGGATCAGTGCCCCCTCGGGCTCGGAGTCCGGCTCCCTGATCAGATGGACCAAGCTCACCCCCGCCGCCTCAACAGCCTCCGAAGGCGGTGACGAAAGGTGGTCACGTCGCGACGTAGCCAATCGGTGTGGTCGTTGCGCCACCCCTTGAGATCCTTGAAGTAGGGGCTGTCGTTGGCCATCGCGTGGCCGATGACGTCCTGCATCTTGATCCCGAAGCGCAGCTTGAGCCAGCCGACGAGGTGCAGGGCCGCCTTGATCTGTCGCTTTCGGTTAAGGATCTGGCGATCGGCCCAGTGCGAGCTTGGCCCGGCCTCCTGCACCATCTCGACCCCGATCGCGCGGTGGTTCAGCCCGATCGCATGCCGGCAACGGATCCCGGGCCGGACCAGCCGGTGGATGCGCCCGTTCTTGGCGACCACGAAGTGGGCGCAGACTCCGGGCCGCTCTCCCATGTTCGGAGCATTGGAGGCGAACGTCTCCCAGGCGGACCTGTAGCTCGATCCGGCGGTGAAATGCAGGACGATCACGCGCCGATTGCGAAGCCGCCACCGGCGCTTTCCATAGTGGCGCTTCGAGTAGGCGGCCATCTGGTGCCTGCGCTTACCCCCGTAGGGGATCGGGTCACGATCAATCGAGGGGCGCCGGACCTTCGCGCGCAGCGGCACTCGTCCCTCGGGGGGCAGCGGCGCGGTGCACGTGCCTCGCCGTGCCCGAGATGACCCTCGCAACCGCGCGAGCGTGGCGGCGCGCCTGGCGGTTCGGAAGCTCGCCCCCGCGCAGCTCGACCACGAAGGCCGTGCCGGGCAGATGGTGGTTCTGCCAGCTCGTCGCCGTGCCGTGCAACCGTTGTCCGAGACAGTGCTTGGTGGGGAGCCCGGTCATGCGGGCATAGCGCCTCTGCGTCCGGGCGCGGCCGTGGCACGGCAACAGCACCTGACCCCAGGGTTGGTGGTACCAGATCGTCACCTGTGGCTCCACCCGCTTCGCCAGGCGCCTGACCGCCCGGCTCTCGGGCTCGGAGAACGGGTGGGGGCCGGGGTAGTAGCCGCTCGATCGAGAGACCCCGCCACTCCAGCGGTAGGAGAAGTTGCGGTTCAGGTCGATGCCGCGGGCGTTCTGGCGCCTGTGGGCCTCGACCCCGTCCGGGTTGACGGTCCTCACCAGCCATAGGTCCACTCCTTGCAGGTCTCGGTAGCGGCGCCTGAGGATGGCCACGATCTCGTGCCCCTCGGGCTCGTTGCCGTGGATCGAGCCGACCACGAGGGCCTTGCGCGCCGCGTTCGGGTTGCCCAACCGCACCGCGTGCAGCTTGGTCCCCCGCACCGAGTGGCCAAACGTCACCTGCCGCCGAAGGACCCGGAATCGTCGCTTGGCGGGCGTGGGATCGCTCACGCCGCCGGAGCCAAGGGCACGCACCTTGAACGTGTGCGGTCCGCGGGACAGGCGCCAGGCTCGGTACGGGGATGAGCAGCGCCGCCAGCGACCGCGATCAAGCGCGCATCGGAACTGGGCCGAGCCGTCGCTAGGTGAATCGAACTCGAACCGGGGACGGCGCTCGAATGTCTTCGGCCCCGGGGAGCCGGTGATCCGGGTCGAGGGATCGGCGGCTGCGCGGGGGGCGGCCGCGGTGGCCGCATGGCCGGGAATGCCGGCCAGGGTCGCCAACGCCGGGCCGACGATCGCCGCCAAAAGGGCGTTGTGCCCCCGCATCGCGGCTGATCGTAGCCGCCCGTACCGTCTAGTCGGCGTCCATCAGGCGCTCCAGCTCGACCGCGGATTCCGCCAGCTCCGTCGCGAGCGGTCCCGGATGGCGCCGGCTGAACACCTCGGCCAGGGAGCTGTAGTACCAGAGCACGTCGTCGCGACCTGCGTTGAAGCGGTCCCAGAGGGGCTCCCCGAGGGCGCGGTAGTCGCGGAGGATGGTGCGCATGTTGTGGACCTTGTCGGCGAGCGACACTCGAAGGGCTCCGGTGGAGGCATGCTCCAGCCGCTCGAGGTAGGCCTCCTTGCGCTCTCGCCACGGCGGTTCCGGCTCGCCCAGATGATCGCTGCATTCCTCGACGATGCCCGCCACGGCGTCGCCGAACTCGCTTCGGATCCGCTCCAGCGTCTGACGGCCGCCCTGGTCCTCTGCGGAATCGTGGAGCAGGGCGGCGATCGCCTCGTCCTCGGATCCGCCGCTGTCGATCACGATCGAGGTCACGCCCATCAGATGGCCGATGTACGGAATCTCCGAGCCCTTGCGCGTCTGGCGGCGATGAAGCTCGAACGCCAGGTCGAATGCACGGCCGAAGCGCTCTCCGAGCACGACTGACGCCGTCTCGTTCACAGTCGCCGATGCTAACGGCGGTCGTCGCGGCCGCGTGACGAACCCGTGAAGTGCTCGGCGGGATGGAGGGGCGCCTTGGCAGCGACGGCCGTCCTGCCGACGGCCGTCGCTTCGCTGCTTGTCATCCCGGTATCCGGGGCTCCCGGTGGGACTGCGGTTCTGACTCCGAATACCCACTGTCCTCGCCGGCAAACCAGAAGTCGGGCTCCCCCTACTACTTACTGCGGGGCCGGAACCAGCACCTGCTCGATCGACTCCGCCAGCCCGTCGTCCCTGACCTCGACGACCACGGCATTGACCCACACGTCCTCATCGGCCGTGTCGAACTTGACCGGCATCTGGGTTCGGAAGGACTCCACCGCCTGCTCACGACGCACCCCGATCACCCCGGCGCGCGAGCCGGTCATGCCCACGTCGCTGATGAACGCCGTGCCGCCTGGCAGCACACGGGCGTCGGCGGTGGGCACGTGGGTGTGAGTGCCGAGGCAGGCGGCCGCACGCCCATCGAGGTGCCAGCCCATGGCCACCTTCTCGCTCGTCACCTCGGCATGGAAGTCCACGACCACGGCGTCGGCGTCGAGCTTGGCGAGCTGGGCGTCCGCTTCGGAGAAGGGCGAGCGCGCGACCCGCAGATGCACCTCGCCGCTCAGGTTGAGGACGCCGACGCGCATTCCCCCCGCCTCGACGACCGTCGCCCCCCGCCCCGGGTTTCCGGCTGGGTAGTTGGCTGGGCGCACGACCCGATCGCTGCGGTCCAGGAACTCGTAGGCCTCGCGGTGGCGGTAGACGTGGTTGCCGGTGGTGATCACGTCGATTCCCATCCCAAACATTTCGTTGGCGGTCTTCTCGGTGATGCCGAGGCCGCCGGCCGAGTTCTCGCCGTTGGCGATCACGAGGTCGGGTGAGTAGCGCTCACGAAGCTCGGGCATTGCCGCAGCGAGCCCAGCCCGGCCGGGGCGGCCGACGATGTCGCCGATGAACAGGACGCGCACGGGCGAGAGAGCCTAGTGCGTGGGTTCCCGGAGCATGCCGACCGTGCGGTCCCTCCCCCTCGGGATCGCACGGTCGGCTCGCTCGGGTTTCAAGCTCTTGGGTTGCGATAGCCATTGGCTATCGCAAGCTGCCGCTGGACGAGCGCGGCCAGGTCCTTGGCGCTCTTCGCATGGGTGGCCGGCCAGCGACGAGCGATGTCGAGGTAGAGCCCGTTCGAGGAGTCATCGCCGTTGTCGCCTGCATCGCCAAGGCCGTGGAACACCCGCGGCGGGTGCCAGCAGCTGAGCAGCCAGTCCTCGCCCACCAGCAGCTGGATCGGCTCGAAGACGGAGGTCAGGTCACCGCCACTGCTTCGTTCGGGGTCACGTCGCAGGTGGCGAACCCGGAACGCGGAAGTGAGCACGACCTCGCTCTTGCGGTAGCCCCCGCCGGTTGCGAAGCGTTTGTGGGTGATCAGGTCGCGGGCCATCCTGTCGGTGAGCTGGCCGCGGCAGATGGGATTGAGCAGCGCCAGTAGCTCGCCCTTTTCGAGGCCGCCACCGTAGATGTCCACCCAACGCACGCCGTCCGAATGCTCTAGGTCCTGGAGTGGGAGCGGCTCGGGAGCTCGTTGCGGTAGCCAGGCGCTCGCCTGCCGGATCAATCGCGGCCGCCTGACCCCCCTGCTCAACCGCCGAGTCTCCCTCGGCCGCTCCACTCCTGGAGATGTAGACGCTCTCATCGGTGATGCCTCGCACCCGTAACAAGCAGGGTCAGCGGAAGTTGCGCCGTCGATTCGCCGGGCCGGGCCGGTCGGGGGGTGGATTGCGCCCGGTTGGGGTGGCCGTTAGTCCCAACCTCTAGCTTTCCTCGGCGTGGTTGGCGAATCCGGCAGCGACATGTCCACCGACGGGGAGGTGGTGATCGAAACGCGTGGGCTCGTCAAGCGCTTCGGCGAGCGTGAGGCCCTCAAGGGCGTCAGCTTCGATGCGCACCGGGGGGAGCTGCTGGCGGTGATCGGTCCCAACGGCGCCGGCAAGACGACGCTGCTTTCGATTCTGGCCGGGATCAGGCGCCAGGACGACGGCACCGTCAGCCGCCGCCCCGGCGAAATCGGTTGGATCCCGCAGCAGGCTGCGCTCTACCGGCGCCTCACCGTGACCGAGAACCTGCGCTTCTTCGCCCACCTCGAGCAGGTTCCCGACACCGGTGCAGCCGTGGAGCAGATGCTCGAACAGACCGGGCTCGCCGATCGCCGCAACGACCAGGTAGGAACGCTGTCGGGCGGAAACCAGCAGCGCATCAACATCGCGATCGGCCTCCTGGCGCGGCCGCTCGTGCTGCTGCTCGACGAGCCCAGCGCCGGCCTCGACCCGCGCCAGCGCGAGCGCCTGTGGGAGTTCGTCCTGGGCCTCGCGGGAGCCGGGACCACTGTGATCTTCTCGACCCACAACATCGCTGAGGCCGAGCGCTACGGCCAGCGGCTGCTGGTGCTCGCCGACGGAGAGGCGCTGTTCGACGGCACCGCGTCCGAGTTGCATGCGGCGGTTCCCGAGTCGGGGGCGCGCGACTTCGAGCAAGCCTTTGTCGCCTTCCTCCGGGACCGCGGGCATTGAGGGGGACCGGGTAGTGCGCTGGCTATTCGTCAAGGACCTCCAGATCCTGCGGCGCTCTCCGCTGGTGACGGCGTTGCTGATCGTCTATCCGGTGGCGATCGCCGTGCTGATCGGCTTCGCGCTCTCGCGCGGGCCTGAGACGCCGCGGGTGGCCTTCCTCAACCAGGTTCCGGAGGGCCAGCAATTCGTGCTCTCCGGCACCAAGTTCGACATCGCGGGCGCCCGCAGCGAGCTCTGCTCGCGGATCGAATGCATCCCTGTGTCCAGCGAAGAACAGGCCCGCGACATGGTTCAGTCCGGCGACGCGCTTGCCGCGCTGATCCTCCCGCCGGACCTGATCGACAGGCTCGAATCGCTGGGCACCCTGACGCCCTCACAGCCGAACGTCCGGGTCCTGGTCAACGAGGAGGACCCGGTCAAGGCGCGCCTCGTGGACGATCGGATCAGCTCCCTGATCACCGAGGCAAACCTGCGGATCTCCAAGCAGGTCACCCGAATCTCCGCCAACTACCTGAGCCTGCTGCTCAGGGGTGGCAGCTTCAACCTCCTCGGCCAAACCTTCAACATCCTCGGGCTCAAGAACACCCAGCGCATCCTCGAGGCGTTGCGGCCGGAGCTGCCGGCGGACAGCTCGTTCGCCGGCGCGCTCGACAGGGTGATCCAGTTCTCCAGGCTGGCCCGTCAGAACCTCAACCTCGCCAATCCGCTGTTGAGCTCGATCGCCCACCCGATCGCGGTCGACAAGGAGGTCCTCTCGGGCTCCCCACCAAGCCTCGACTCGTTCGCGATCTCGGTGGCGGCGACGGTGACGCTGATGTTCGTGACCGTGCTGCTGGTCGCCGGCTCGCTGGCGCTGGAGCGCGAGGAGAACGCGTTTCCGCGGTTGACGCGGGGACTGGTGGGGCGGACGGCGCTGTTGGTCGAGAAGGTGGGTCTGGGGGTGGCGCTGTCGATCGTCGTCACGCTGCTGATGCTGGCCGGGCTGTCCCTGTTCGTCGATATCGACTGGGGTCGTTTTCCGCTGTTCGGAGCAGCGATCGTCGCGGGCGGCGCCGCCTTCGCCGCGGTGGGAGCAGCGATCGGCGCCGCCGCCCGCGAGGTCCGCGCCAGCTCCCTGCTCGCGTTCATGATCTCGCTGCCGATCGCCTTCGTCTCCCTGGTCCAGTCCGGCACCGTCAGCCCGGGCCTGTTCGACGTGATCAAGGTGGTGCGGGCGCTGTTTCCGTTTCATCCCGCTCTCGACGCGATGTCGGGTGGGCTCGATGCGGCGGGACCCGCCCTCGGCGCGCCGATCCTCCACCTGGCGATCCTGGTCGCCGCCTATGGAGTCCTCGCTCGCCTGGCGCTGCGTCGGTTCGCCTGAGCGCGGCCGCACGCAGCGCGCTACCCATGAACCCCTCCGCAAGGGGGCGACACGGCGCCCGCCGTAGAATCACGCTCGTGAGCTTTCCCGCCACCCGCATGCGGAGGCTGCGGCGCACGAAGGCCCTGCGCGAGCTGGTCCGGGAGACCGAGCTGTCGCCGCGGCACCTGGTGCAGCCCCTGTTCGTCGTGGCCGGCGAGGGGGTGCGCGAGGAGGTGCCGTCGATGCCGGGCATCGAGCGCTTCTCGATCTCCGAGTTGGTGGCCGAGGCGACCGAGCTCCAGACGGCCGGGATCGGGGCCACGATCCTGTTCGGCATCCCGTCCTCCAAGGACGAGGCGGCCTCGAGCGCCTACGACCCCGAGGGCGTCGTCCAGATGGCGGTGCGAGCGCTGAAGGATTCCCACCCCGAGCTGGTCGTGATCACCGATGTGTGCCTCTGCGAGTACACCTCGCACGGTCACTGCGGAGTCGTACGCGATGGCGAGGTGGACAACGACCTGACGCTCGAGTTGCTGGCGAAGACGGCGATCTCGCACGCCGATGCCGGAGCGGACGTGGTGGCGCCGAGCGACATGATGGACGGCCGCGTGGGGGCGATCCGCTCCCAGCTCGACGACGAGGACCACCCCAACGTCTCGATCATCGCCTACAGCGCCAAGTACGCCTCGGCCTTCTACGGGCCGTTCCGGGTTGCCGCAGAGTCCACCCCCGAGTTCGGGGATCGCCGTGGCTACCAGATGGACCCGGCCAACGCGCTCGAGGGCGTCCGCGAGGCGGAGCTCGATCTCGAGGAGGGCGCGGACGTGGTGATGGTGAAGCCCGCGACGCCGTACCTGGACGTGATCCGCCGCGTCAAGGCGCAGACCGGCGCCCCGGTTGCCGCCTACCACGTCTCCGGGGAGTACTCGATGCTGAAGGCCGCGGCTCAGAACGGCTGGATCGACGAGCGTTCCGCGGTGCTCGAGACGCTGACCGCGATCAGGCGCGCGGGTGCCGATCTGGTCTTCACGTACTACGCGAAGGAAGCCGCGGCATGGCTTTGAGCGGGGCCAGCGCGCCGCTTCGCAACCCGCGGCCCAAGGTTCGCTCGCGAAAGGCGGGAGCCGCGGCGCCGCTCGACGCGACCGACAAGCTCCTGTTGAACCTGCTGCAGTCGAGCTTTCCGCTCGAGCCCGAGCCGTTCAGCGCCATCGCCGGCCAGGCCGGGATGCCGGCGGATGAGATCCAAGCCCGGACTCAGCGGCTGCTCGACGAGCGGATCATCCGCGAGGTCACACCGATCTTCGACACCCGGGCCCTCGGTTACGCCTCGATGCTGGTCGCCGCCAAGGTCGACACGCAGAATCCCCACCGCGCGGCAGAGATCATCAACTCTCATCCCGGCGTCTCCCACAACTACCTGCGCACGCACGAGTTCAACCTCTGGTTCACGATCGCCACGCCGCCGGACTCCGCGCTGGGGCTCGAGGGCACGCTGGAGGTGCTGAAGGCCAAGACGGGCGCCGAGTCGATCCGTCAACTGCCCACCCTGACCCTGTTCAAGATCAACATGAACCTGGAGATGGAGCAGGGGACCGAGGCGCTGGCGGCCTCCGTGGCCGCGGCGCCGCCTCGCGAGCTCGGCCCGCAGCCCTACGACCACACTGACATCGCCGTGATCCGTGCCCTGCAGGGGCCGATGGTGGTCACGGATCGCCCCTACGACGCCGCTGCCGAGGAGGTCGGGATGGCGACCGAGCGGCTGCTCGACCATCTGAGGGGGATGGTCGACCGAAAGCTCCTGCGACGGGTGGCGGCGATCCTCTACCACCGGCGGGCAGGGTTCTCGGCCAACGGGATGGGTGTCTGGCGGGTTCCGGAGGGTCAGGTGCTGGAGGTTGGCGGCAAGATGGCTGCCGTGCGGGGAATCTCCCACTGCTACCAGCGGCCCACCTACCCGGACTGGCCGTATTCGGTGTTCACGATGGCTCACGGCCGCTCGAAGGAGGAGTGCGACGCGATTCTCGACCGGATTGCCGACGAGCACCGCCTGCACGGCGAGGACCGGGCGGTGCTCTACTCCTCGACCGAGTTCAAGAAGGTGAGGCTGCTCTACTTCACCGACCACTACGCCAGCTGGGAACGGGAGCACGCTGGGGTATGACTGAGGCCGCGTCGGGCCTCGACACGCGCACCTCCGAGGTCCTCTACGCCCGCGCCGTCGGCCTGCTGCCCGGCGGGGTGAACTCGCCGGTGCGGGCCATGCAAGCCATCGGGCGCGAGTACCCGCTCTTCGTGGAGCGCGGTCTGGGCTTCGAGCTGATCGACGCCGACGACCATCGATACATCGACTGGGTCTGCTCGTGGGGCCCCCTGATCCTCGGCCACGCCGATCCGGACGTCGTCGCTGCGGTGAGCGACGCGGCTGAGCGGGGTACCAGCTATGGCGCCCCCACCGAGGGCGAGGTCGAGTTGGCCGCCGAGGTGTGTGAGCGGTTCGAGTCCGTGGAGATGGTGCGGATGGTCAACTCGGGCACCGAGGCAGCGATGAGCGCCCTGCGCTTGGCGCGGGCGGTCACCGGCCGCGACAAGCTGGTGAAGTTCGCCGGCGCCTACCACGGCCACGTCGACGGGCTGTTGGCCGAGGGGGGCTCGGGCCTGGCGACGCAGGGGATCCCGGCGAGCCCTGGCGTGACCGAGGCACAGGCAGCCGACACGATCGTGCTGCCGTGGAACGACCGCGAGGCGGTGGCGGCGGCGCTGTCAGCCCATCAGATCGCCGCGATCGTCTGCGAGCCGATTGCCGCGAACATGGGCGTGGTCCCGCCTGCCGCCGGCTATCTCGAGTTTCTGCGGGAGCAGGCCGACGCCCACGGCGCGTTGCTGATCTTTGACGAGGTGATCACCGGGTTCCGCGTTGCCCGCGGCGGCGCGCAGGAGCTCTATGGCGTGACGCCCGATCTGACCGTGCTGGGCAAGGTGCTCGGAGGCGGCCTTCCCGCCGCCGCCTTCGGCGGACGCCGCGAGCTGATGCGCCGTGTGGCGCCCGCGGGCGACGTCTACCAGGCGGGAACCCTCTCGGGAAACCCGCTTGCCGTTGCCGCCGGGCTCGCCACGCTCGAGCGCCTCGACCCCGCCGCCTACCGGCGACTCGGCGATCTGACGGACCGCCTCGCCGCCGGGCTCCGGGAGGCGGCGGGCGACCGTCCGGCCCAGGTTGCCTCGGTCTGTGGGCTGGTGACCCCGTTCTTCAGCGCGGAGCCGGTCCACGACTTCGCCGGCGCCTCGGCGTGCAACGTGGAGGCCTATGGACGGTTCTGCCGCGCCCTGCTGGATCGCGGGATCTACCCTCCCGCCTCGCAGTTCGAGGCCTGGTTCGTCTCCCTGGCCCACGACGAGGCGGCGATAGACCGCACCGCCGAGGCCGCCTCGGAGGCCTTCTCCGAGGCGTTCGCCTAGGCGCTGTGCGGGGACCGACGGTGAGGCGCAGGGCCTCAGGCAGCTTGATCCGCAAGGCGCTCGCCGGCGGGCGCCGACCCGAGCTGGACGTGGGCGCGGCTGTCGCGGCTGCGAATTAGCACCAGCGTCAGCACCAGGCCCAGCGCTGCGATTGCCGCCCCGCCGAGGAACGCCGCCTGGAAGCCCTCGGTGAGCGCGTTGGTGAGCGCGGAGGGATCGCCCCCAGCCGACGCCATGACGCTGTCGGTCCGGGAGTTGGCGATCGTCGCCAGCACTGCGAGGCCCAACGCGCCGCCGATCTGCTGAGAGGTGTTGATCAGCCCGCTCGCGAGCCCGGATTCCTGTTCGCGGACCCCCGAGACTGCGGCGATCGTCGTGGTCACGAACGCGAATCCGAGGCCGGTGGCGGCTAGCAGGGACGGGCCGAGGATGTCGGTGAGGAAGCCACCGCCGACCGAGACCTGCGAGAACCAGGCCAGCGCGGCCGCGATCAGCGCCATCCCGGTCGCGAGCACCGGCTTGAAGCCAATCCTTGTGACGAGTTGCGAGGCGATCGCCGCCGCGAGGATGATCGTGATGGCAAGGGGAAGGTAGGAGAGCCCTGCATGGATTGCGCTGTAGCCCAACACCTGCTGCATGTAGAGCGTGATGAAGAAGAACATCGAGAACAGCGACGCGCCGACGAGGAGCCCGACGACGTTGGCACCGGTCAGGGTCCGGATGCGGAAGATCCGGAACGGCATCAGCGGCGCCTTCGAGCGCCGCTCGATCGCGATGAAGGCCGCGATCAGCGCCGCGGAGACGCCGAGCAGGCCGAGGGTCTGCAGCGAGCCCCAGCCCGCGTCGGTCGCGTCGACGATCGCGTAGACGAGGATCGAGAGGCCCGCGGTGACCGTCACCGCGCCGGCGGCGTCGAAGTGGCGCGTCGCCGACTCGGAGCGGCTCTCGGCGATCAGCCGCGGGGAGAGCGCCGCGACCGCCAGCGCCACGGGCACGTTCACCCACAGCACCCACTCCCAGCCGAGGCCGTCCGTGAGGATCCCCCCCAAGAGCACCCCGGCGGCGCCTCCGGCTCCCGCGACGGCGCCCCAGGCGCCCAGCGCCTTGTTGCGCTCGGCGCCGTCCCGGAAGGTGGTGGTGACGATCGACAGCGCGGAGGGCGAGATGATCGCGGCGCCGAGGCCCTGAGCGGCGCGGGCGGCGATCAGCTGTCCCTCGGTGGCGGCGAAGCCGGCCGCCAGCGAGGCCGCGGCGACGAGCAGCAGTCCGGAGATGAACACCCGCCGGCGTCCCAGCAGGTCGGCCATTCGCCCGCCGAGCAGCAGGAAGCCGCCGAAGGTGAGCACGTATGCGTTCACGACCCAGGCCAGGTTCTCCTGCGAGAAGTCGAGCCCCTTGCCGATCGAGGGCAGGGCGACGTTGACGATCGAGGCGTCGAGGACGACGATGAACTGGGCGAAGCAGAGCAGCGCGAGGGCGATCCAGCGGCGACGTTCGAACTCCTGGGCTGTGGTCATCTGCGGTCCTCCTGCGGTCTGTGACGTGCCTTTGTGCGATAATCGGAAGCTGAGTTCCGGTTTCGGTACAGGCACTATACGGAATATTGGTTCCGTTTGCGTGCTAGTCGTCACAGATACGACGAATCGCGAGCCAGCAAATCGACATGAACCCGCAAAGGACCACCGCCCCAGCCGCTCCCGCCATCGAGGTCAAGCAGCGCGTTGACGCCCGCCGCAACCGCAAGCGCGTCCTCGACGCCGCCCGGGGGCAGTTCGCGGCCAAGGGCCTCGAGGCCCAGATCGATGACATCGCCCAAGCGGCGGACGTCGGCGTGGGCACGGTTTACCGTCACTTCCCCACCAAGGAGGCGTTGCTCGAGGCGCTGGCGGCGGACCGCTTCACTCGGCTCGCCGAGTGGGCACGCGAGGGGCTCGAGGCTCCTGATGGATGGCAGGGCTTCTGCGACTTCCTCCGCAGCTCGGCGGAGCTCGGTGCCAACGATCGCCTGCTCTCCGAGGCAATGGCCGAGCAGCAGGCCTTCCAGGGCGCCCAGCGCGAGAAGGACGAGCTGATGGAGGCCACGGCGGCGTTGGTCGAGCGAGCTCAGGCAACCGGGGAGCTACGCCCTGACATCGGCGCCCAGGACATCGCCATGCTGATGTGCGGTCTCGGCCGGGCGACCGGGCCTGGTTCCTTCGACCACGCGATGAGCTGGGAGCGCTACCTGGAGATCATCATCGCGGGCCTGCGCGCCCCAGGCGCAGCGCTCCCATTCGCTCCAGGCGATTCCTGAGCCGACCGCGGGGGTCCGGGACGCCGGCCCGCCCCCCGGGCGGATAGTCTCGGCCGCGGATGGCCGAGCGGATCCCCGCCCCGGAGGACGCGCTCCAGGCACTGGCCGAGCAGCTGGAGGCCGAGCAGTCGGTGATCGCGCCTCATGTCGGCGGTCCAGGGGAGGCCGAGCCCGCGCTCGGACTGCTGGCCGCCGCCGGTCCGCGAACCGCCGCGGCGCGCGGCGAATACTCACTGCTGATCGAGTCGGTTCGCGAGGGTTATCTGCTCCACTACGGGGAACCGCGCGTGGTGGTCGGCGCGGACCCCGACCTGGCCCTGCTTGCCGGTGACTATTTGTACGCCCTCGGTCTCGAGCGACTGGCCACGCTGGGGGACCTGGAGGCGGTTCGCGAGCTATCCGACCTGATCTCGCTGGCGGCGCAGCTGCACGACGCGGAGGGGAGCCGTGTCCGACACACCGCGGACGCCCTGTGGCTGGCATCGGTGATCGCGGTCGCCACGGGGGGCACGCCGGACCACGAGCAGGCGAAGTCGGCCCTTCGCGAGAGCGGCATGGACGCCCACGCCGCGCTCTGGGAGTCGGCCCGCGGGGCCGCCGATCGGGCGGGCATCCGCGACCCGTTGGACCGAGCGGCCGAGGCGATAGGCTTCCAGCCCGAGTAGAACTCGCCCCAGCGCGAGGCTCGAAGAAGGAGGCTGATCCTGGGCCGAGCGCGAATTTCCAGTCCAGCCTGAAACGTGGCCGACGCCGCCGACAAGACCAACGGTTCCGCTGGCGACGGCGGTCTTCCGAAGGCCGATCCGCCCGGCCACTTCGAGGGCGAGTCGATGACCCGCCGGAAGGCGCTGAACGTGGCCGTCCAGGCGGTCGGTGGGGTGGCCGGCGCTTGTGATCGTGCTTCCTGCGGTCGGGTTCGCGGTAGCGCCGATATTCGACGAGCCCCAGGAGCGCTGGGAGGGCGTGGGCCCGGTCAGCCGCTTCACCCCAGACACCTACAAGCCGGTCGTCTTCACCCTGGTGGAGGGGATCGGCGAGGCAGGCAAGACCACCGCCTACGTGCGGCGCGGCGACCCGGGCACCTTTCCAGACGAGAGCGCCGACACCTACATCGCGGTCTCCACCCGCTGCGCGCACCTCGGCTGCCCCGTGAAGTTCGTCTCCGTGGCGGGCAACTTCATCTGCCCCTGCCACGGCGGCGTCTACGACTTCGAGGGCAAGGTGATCGGCGGCCCTCCGGTGCGCCCACTGGACCGCTTCCAGACCAGGGTTCGCAACGGCCAGGTTCAGGTAGGCCCTCGCTACAGCGTCACCTCGCAGCTCGATCCGGTGCGCACTCGCGACCCGGGCGAGTTCACGGGCGGGATCTGGAACATCATCTATCCGCCGCGGCCCGACACCCTCCCGCCGCCATAGGAAGACGCCGATGAAGCCCCCCGACATGCCCATCCCCCGCGCGCTCAAGAAGCCGCAGAAGCCCGGCGACGGCGACGGCGCCGGCCCGGCGGAGCGCCTCAAGGAGAGTCCGGCCGACCTGGTCGGCTGGATCGACGAGCGCACCGGCAGCGCGAGCTTCCTCACCGCGATGCTCTTCCGGAAGGTGCCCAAGGGGACCAACTGGTTCTACACCCTGGGCTCCGCGACCCTGTTCGCGTTCACGGTTCAGGCCGTGACGGGCGTGTTCCTGGCCATGTATTACACGCCCTCGGCGACGCAGGCATACGCCTCGATCACGCACCTCACCAACGACGTCTGGCTGGGCGAGTTCGTGCGTGGGATGCACAAGTGGGGGGCCAGCGTGATGATCATCGTGATCTGGCTACACATGGCGCGCGTCTTCGTCTTCGGCGCCTACAAGTACCCGCGCGAGCTGAACTGGGTGATCGGCGTCGTGCTGCTGATCCTGACCATGGTCATGGGCTTCACGGGCTATCTGCTGCCCTTCGACCAGCGTTCGTTCTGGGCCACGGTCGTCGGCGTGAACATCACCGGAACCGGGCCGGTCATCGGCCCCTACCTCGCCGACTTCCTGCGCGGCGGCGCGGAGTTCGAACAGACGACGCTGGCGCGCTTCTACGCGATCCACATGCTGATCGTGCCGGGGCTGATCATCGCGCTGATCGGCGCCCACCTCTACCTGGTGGTCAAGCTCGGCACCACGGCGCCGCCGTGGCTGGAGCCGAAGCGGACCAAGGCGACGGTCAGGGAGGAGCGAGTTTGATCGGCGAGCTCGGACATGGGATTGATCGCGGGCGAGCTGCGAAGGAACGGGTGAGATGAACCGCGCCGAGAAGGAGGCCTACCTCCGCAACTACGAGTTGCTGAAGAAGGAGGGCAAGCCCTTCTTCCCCTACGCGGTGATGAAGGACTCGGCGATGGCCCTGATCGTCGTCTTGGTGATCGTCCTGATGGCGATCGTGCTCGGCGCCGAGCAGGGCCCGAAGGCCGACCCGACGACCACCACCTACACGCCGCGGCCCGAGTGGTACTTCTTCTTCCTGTTCGAGGTCCTGCGGGTGATCAAGCCCTACGAGCTGGTCCCGCTGGCGACGATTGGCGTCCCCACGGCGGGCATGGTGGTGCTGCTCCTGCTCCCCTTCTTCGACCGCGGCCCCGAGCGGCGGCCGGAGCGGCGCCCGATCGCGATGGCGGTCCTGGTGCTGACCGTGACCGCGATGGCCTACCTGACGATTGCGGGTGCCGTCGCCGGGCCACCGACGGAGGTCGAGCTGGAGGTGGCGCCGCAGTATGAGCCCGGCAAGGAGCTGGTGGCGCAGTCCGGCTGCCTCGCCTGCCACAAGATCGGCGACAGCGGCAACGGCACCCTGGGCCCCGATCTGACCCATATCGGCTCTCGCATCCCGCGCAACGCGATCCTGCGCTCGCTTCGCGCGGGGCCGGGGATCATGCCCGCCTTCGAGGAGTTCTCGCAGAAGCAGCTGGACCAGATCTCGGACTTCCTGGCGTCGCTGAAGTAGCCCGGGATGAAGGCCGAGACCGAGCCGCAAGCGGACGCGGTCGAGCGACCGTCGCGCGATTCGCCGGAGTTCGCCGCCCAGGTGCGGACGATGTTCGACCGCATCGCCGGCGTCTACGACCTCATGAACACCGCAATGACGGCCGGCATGCATCATCGCTGGCGACGGCGCGCCGCCGACCGGGCCGAGCTCGCGCCGGGCGACTCCGCTCTCGACGTCTGCTGCGGCACCGGCGACCTTGCCATCGAGCTCGCCCGCCGTGTCGGTCCCGACGGGGCGGTGGTGGGCTGTGACTTCTCCGAGCCGATGCTGGAGCTGGCGCGCCGCAAGGCCTCCCAGCTGCGCCTCTCGCAGGTTCGCTTCGAGTGGGCGGACGCTCTGGAGCTGCCCTACGACGACGGTTCCTTCGACGCCGTCACGGTCGGCTTCGGGCTCCGTAACCTCGCCGTCCTGAAGCGCGGACTGGCCGAGCTGGCGCGGGTGCTGAAGCCTGGCGGGCGGCTGGTGATCCTCGAGATCACCCAGCCGCGGCGCCCGCCGCTGTCGACCTTCTACTCGCTGTGGTTCGACCGGGTGGTGCCGCTGCTCGGCACGCTGGCCGGAGACCGCAGCGCGTACACGTATCTGCCCGAGTCGGTGAAGCGCTTCCCCCAGCCGGAGGACCTGGCGGGGATGATGTCTGCGGCAGGCCTGGGGCGGATCCGCTACCTGGTGCTGGCGGGCGGGATCATCGCGATCCACTCTGGCACGAGGGGAGAGACGGCATGAACCGTTCCGCCGTTCCGCCGCCCGTGACCTTGGTGCTGGAGGCCGCCGACGCCTGGCTACCGGCTCGGATGGAGGCGGTGGAGGAGCGCCTGCGCCGACTGGCGGAGGGCCACGGCGAGGCGCTTGCTGCCGACGCCGAGGCGACGCTGGCCGCCGGGGGAAAGCGGCTGCGCCCGATGCTCGTTCTGCTCAGCGCCGGGCCGGGGGCGGGCGAGGCGGCTATCCGGGCCGCGACGGCGATCGAGCTGGTGCACATGGCGACCCTCGTCCACGATGACGTGCTCGACGCGGCGCCGCTTCGCCGCGGCCACCCGACCGTGGTGGCGCGCTCGGGCCGCCAACGCGCGCTCGCGCTGGGCGACCTGCTGTTCTCGCGTGCATTTGCCGAATTGGGCCGGGACGGCGGCCGAACCCAGGTGGAGCTTCTGTCGAGGGCGTCCGTGGCGCTGGCTCTTGGGGAGCTTGCGCAGCGGCGCGACGCCTTCGACGTCTCGATTTCCGCGCGACGTTACCTGGAGCGCTGCGAGCTGAAGACAGGGCGCCTGTTCGAGTGCGCGTGCCTGATCGGTCGGGCCGACGGCGAGGGGGTGGACGAGGGTGACCGCGCCGCGCTCCAGGTCTTCGGCCGCGAGATCGGCCTCGCGTTTCAGCTGCTCGACGACGTCCTCGACGTCACCGGCCCGCCGGAACGCACGGGGAAGGCTCGCGGGACCGACCTGCTCGACGGCACCGTGACCCTGCCGCTGATCCTCGCCCGCGAGCGCGACAGCTCCCTTGCCGAGCTGAGGCTGCAGGGACTCGATGCCGAGGGGGCCGCGTCGATTTGCGACCGGGTCGCCGCAACCGGCGTCCTCGACGAGGTCAGAGCCGGCGCCCGCAGGCGCGTGGAACTGGCGAAGCGTGCGCTGGAGCGCTCGGACCTCGAGTCCCACCAGCGCCAGCTCCTCGAGCTGGTCGCCGACGGCGTCGTGGAGCGGTACTCCTAGAAGTCCTCGGGGAGGATCTGGTCCGCGTCCAGCGCGGATACGAAGCGCGCGATCTGGTCTTCCATGTTCGCGCGGACGAGCACGGAGAGATCCTCGAGCACTGACTCGGTCCCGCGCTCGAGCTCCTCGTCGAGGCGATCAACGACATCCTGGCTGTAGCTGCCGCCGCCGTTCCACTCGCACTCGGGGCAGCGGAGTGCCACCTGCCAGTGGCGATTGCTCGCCGGTGCCCAGTCGGTCGGATAGACCAGATCCGAGTTGCAGGACGGGCAGACGTGGAGGTCATCGCCTCGCCGGGGAGTGGTGGTCGCCAATCGGGTCTCGAAGATGCTTGGCTCGAGCCCACCCTCCAGGGCCGTGCGGCCGTGTCGCTCTGTCCCCCTCTCTGCCACTTCGCATGCTCTATCGGCGGAGGGCCCGAGATGCTTTAGGGGGAACATCTCAGGCGCGAATCCGGCACTCCCGAGGCGCGGCTGGGTGGCTCAGGGCAGGCACGGTGGCGGGCGCGAATACACTCATCCACGCATGGTCCTCAGCGACCGCAGCATCAGGGCGGAGGTGGAGGCGGGGCGCATCGTCGTCGACCCGTTCGACGAGGCGATGATCCAACCGTCGAGCGTCGACGTGCGCGTGGACCGCCGCTTCCGCGTGTTCCACAACGCGAGGTATCCGTTCATCGATGTCCGCCAGCCGATGGAGGAGCTCACCGAGTCGGTCGAGATCTCCGACGCGGATCCCTTCATCCTCCACCCCGGAGAGTTCGTGCTCGGCCAGACCCTCGAGCGGGTGCGGCTCCCGGACGACATCGTGGCGAGGCTCGAGGGGAAGAGCTCCCTTGGCCGCCTTGGCCTCCTGATTCACAGCACGGCCGGCTTCGTGGACCCGGGATTCGAGGGAAATCTGACCCTGGAGCTCTCCAACGTCGCCAACCTGCCGGTGACCATCTACTACGGGATGCCGATTGGCCAGATCTCGTTCGTGCGCCTGGACGCGCCGGCGGAGCGCCCCTACGGGTCGGAGCGGGTGGGCAGCAAGTATCAGGGCCAGGCAGAGCCCACCCCGAGTCGCTTTCACCTGAACTTCGAGCAGTAGCGGCCCGCGCCGATACCATTTGTCGTGATGCCAAACGTAGGACCCCTCGAGCTGGCCATCGTCCTCATCATCGCCCTGGTGATCTTCGGGCCGAAGCGCCTCCCAGAGCTGGGGCGCTCAGTGGGCAAGGGCATCCGCGAGTTCAGGTCCTCGGTCTCGGGCAAGGGCGACGATGACGACGAACCGTCGCAGCCCCCCCAGATCGAGGGTGCGGAGAAGCCCGCCGAGCCCGTCGAGAGTGAGGTCGTAACCGACCAGCGCTCCTAAGTGGCCTCGCCTCGTCTGCGGGCCGCAAAGTTCGACGAGCAGTTGACGCTCGTCGAGCACCTCGACGAGCTGCGCAACCGGATCATCGTCTCGGTGGCCGTGCTGGTGGTCGCCTGTGGGCTGTGCTTCTGGCAGAACGACCTGCTGTTGGACATCGCCAACGAGCCGCTCCCCGGCGACCGCGTGCCGATCACCTTCGGGGTCACCGAGCCGTTCATGACCACCCTCAAGGTCTCGATCTACGGGGGCCTCCTGATCGCTTTGCCGCTGCTGCTGTACCAGGCCTATGCCTTCCTGCTGCCTGCGCTGAAGCCGACCGAGAAGCGCATCGTGCTCCCCTTCCTGCTGCTCGTCCCGCTGTTGTTCATCGCCGGCGTCGTGTTCTCCTACTTCGTCGTCGTCCCGGGGGCGACCGAGTTCCTGCTCAACTTCAACAAGAACCAATTCGACATCGAGGTGCGGGCCAGCGAGTACTACAGCTTCTTCATCCTCACCCTGATCGCGCTGGGCCTCGTCTTCCAGGTGCCGATGGGGATCCTTGCGGTCACCCGGCTGGGGATCGTGACCCCAAAGCAGCTGGCGCGCAATCGCCGCTACGCCTACCTGGTGCTGGCTGTGATCGCGATGCTCCTGCCGGGCACCGACCCAGTGACGATGCTGATCGAGCTGGCGCCGCTCTTGGTTCTGTTCGAGTTCTCCTTGATCCTCGCTCGGCTCTTCGGCACCCCCGCGCACACGGAAGCCGCAACGGTGGAACCGGAGCCAGCCCCACCCGAGGCCGAGCCGCCCGCCAGTCCTGCCAGCTAGGCTGGTCCCGTGCTCTTCGACCTCCGCGGCAAGCGCAGGCGGCTCGTCCAGGTCGTCTATGCGACGCTGGCGGCGCTGTTCCTGATCGGCTTCGTCGGCTTCTCGATCGGCAGCGGCAATTCGCCCCGGCTGGGCTCTTCGACGCGATCGGGCTGGGCGGGGATGGCGGCGGCTCGGGCTCGCTGAGCGGCCAGTTCGACGACCAGATCGACGACGCGAACACCCAGCTTGCGAAGGACCCGAAGGACACCGCCGCACTGCTGAAGCTCTCGAAGTACGAATACTTCAAGGCGAAGCAGGGCGTGACTCAGGACCAGACGACCGGGGCGATCAGCGTCAGCGAGGATGCCCACACGGAGCTCGGCGCTTCGGTTGATGCCTGGGAGAAGTACCTGAAGGTCAACAAGGGACAGCCCAGCCCGGCGATCGCCGCGCAGATCGTGCAGGCTTACTACCTCCTCAATGACTCCGGGGGCGCCGCCCAGGCGCAGCGCATCGTCGCCGAGGACCAGCCCAGCTCGGGCTCCTACGGCCAGCTCGCCTTCTATCTCTACGCGTCATTCGACATCTCGGGCGGCGACCAGGCGGCGAAGAAGGCGGTGTCGATGTCGCCCAGCTCCAGCCGCAAGACGACCCAGCAGCAACTCGACCAGATCCGCACGCAGGCCGTGAAGGCCAAGAAGCAGCAGGCGAAGGCGCAAAAGAACGCCCCCACCACCCCCGGCTCCAACCCCCTCCAGGACCCGTTCGGCGGGGCCGGCGTGGCCCCCTAGCCGGCCCCCCGCTGCCTCGCTACCATCGCGCCCGGGGCCGTTAGCTCAACTGGTAGAGCAGGAGCCTCTTAAGCTCAAGGTTGAAGGTTCGAGTCCTTCACGGCCCATGGCATAGCAAGCCGAAGCGCCGTTTTGCGTGGGGGTGAGTATGGATTCAGGCGTGAAAGGGTTCCGGCACGCCGGCCCGACCGCTCCAGAAGTCCTCGCTCAGCTCACGCGCTCGGCGGCGGAGTCTCGGCGCATAGCGATGAGGAAAGGCCGTGGGCACCGCCCGCTTGTGCAGGGCTTCCCGATCGTCGGCCACGATCGCCGTATGGCACCCCTCGCAGGCTTTCCAGTCATGGCCCTGGTGGCCTGGGTAACGCCATCGCGCAGTCGGTGATTCGCAGAAGTCGCAGCGAACAGCCGTCTGTTCGGATGGCGTTACCCGGGGAGAGCTCCGCCCCCGGCGATGAACCGAATCAGCAAATAGAGTTGCACCAAGTTCTCGCATTCAAGTTCCCCCGTCGTTCCTGTTCGAGATCGTTTTCCTGGCTCCCTCAGACGTCAGAGCGTTCTGAGGTTCCCTGTGTCGATGTCTATCGGCGGGCGGTGCCGAGGACTGAACAGGCTTGGCCAACAGGCTTGGCCAAATGGACGATGAGGTCCGGGATCACGCGTCCAGCGCGGCCCGGAGAGCAGCGAGGTCGGCTGCCCCGAAGACCACGCGATCTCGGGTGGCGACATAGACGAGATCGAGGTTGACTCCAGCCCGGGCGATCTTGCGAGTCAGGTCAGCCAGCACGCCGGGGCGGTCCTCGACATCGACCACGACCACCTCGCGCTCGCGGGTGACCGCGACATGGGAAATCGCCAACGCATGCTTCGCGGCCTCCGCGTGCGGGACGAGGATGTGGAGTTCGGCCCGCTCGCCTGGCCCGACGCACGTGGCGGCTGCGATGTTCACGCCGGCATCGCTAATCGCGGCTGCCACCTGCGCCAGCGCCCCAGGCGTGTTCTCGATGTCGATGACCAGGTCGACTGCCATCTCCCGTGCGGGGTCAGCCTACTTGGACGAGAGGGGGCTCAGCGGCCGCTCGAACGTTCGCTCGAGCGTCTTCTCGTGGTGCGCCCCGGGCTTCGTCTTGTCGAGGCTGATGGCCGCCTGTCGCCCCTTGATCAGCAAGCTCGCCACCTGGTTGTCGAAGAAGGGGCCTTCGCAGATCCGCCACCTGATCGGCGGCTCGGGGGCGCCGGCGCTGCGAGCCAGAAACCGTGCGAAGCGCTCGACCGGGCGCGTCATCGAGGCCTTCACCACGGCGCGCTCGTGTGCACCGAGCGGATTGCGAAACGGGGAGCAGGTCGCTTGGTAGACGGCACTGCGCACCCCCGCGTCGCGGCGGAAGCCGACCTCGGCGAGATAGGCGTGATGAACGTCTCCCGACAGCACCACGATCGAGGCCGGCGGCTCGCCGCGGCGCCCCGAGCCAACCTCCTCCAGCAGCTTCGAGAGTCGCTCGAAGGAGAGGTTGAACGCGCCCCAGTGGTCGAAGTCCAGTCCTCGCCGCAGTCGCTCGCCGAGCTCGGCGGCGCGCGACCCCCAGGCGCCGTCGCAGACGCTCTCGTTCCAGGCCTCGGCGTGGTGCATCCCCGGCGCCAGCAGGAACGGGTCCGACGTCGCCAACAGCAGATGGTCGAAGCCGCCCTGGGCATGGTTGCTGATCCATTCCCACTCGTGGTCGTCGAAGATCGAGCGCCGGTCCTCGCCCAACACCCGCCCGGCGCGGGAATCCATGACGATGAGGCGCGTGCGGCCGAGGTCGCGGCAATAGCTCCAGCGTGTTCCTTCGCCGGTGAGGTGAGCGCGCGCGGCGAAGTCCTGCAGCACCCCGGTGGCGTCGTCGACGCCCTGGATCCGGCGCCATACGCCGTTCTCCTCGAGCTCGCGCGGCGAGAGGTTGCCGAGGTGCTGGTAGACCCAATAGCTCATTAGCCCGTCGACGGCGCGGATCCGCCACCAGTCGTGGCGATTCATCTCCTCGACCCACGTGCGGGAGATGTTCCAGTCGTCGTGCATGTCGTGGTCGTCCCAGACCATCGAGCAGGAGACGGTGGAGAGCAGCCAGCGGATCAGTGGATCGCCCCATGACTCCTGATACAGCCACGTGTACTCCTCGAACGTCCCCGCCTCCTCGTACGGAGGGCTTGTCGTGTCGCGCTCCCAGCGGATCTTCGCCCTCGTCACCGGCGATCCCTCGTCCACGTAGACCTGGTCGCCGAGGAGCATCAGGACGTCGGGCCAGTCTTCGCGTGTCCCCCTGGTCATCTCCCGCGCCAGCACGTAGAGGGCGTCGAACTCGAAGCCGCGTTCGTCTTCGTCCTTGCTGCACGTGTAGGGAGGCTCGTGGGGCATCGAGACACGGCAGGAGCCGAAGGCGATCCTCAGCGGCGCCTCGGGATCGATCGTGCGGATCCGGCTCGGCGGCCCGTCGTGATCGGGCAGCGGCCAGCGCCGATTCCCGTCCAGCAGCACTTCGTACTCGTAGCTGCGGCCGGGTTCCAGGTCCTCGATGCAGACCAGGGCGTAATGGTGGCGACGGAGCTGGAAGGTGCGGGCGCGCCGCCCGAGGACCTCGACCTCGCACCGTTCGTCGGTCTCCACCCAGACCGTGGCTTCGCGCTCGCCGACGTAGCGCAGCAGTGGGCCGAGGACAAGTTGGGCCATGCCTGAGGCTTACCCACAACTCGGCGGCCAAACCCCGACAGCAATGCCGGACCCACCGTCCGGGACAATGTGCGCTTGACGACGCTGCGGATACCGAAGAGAATCGGGTGGCCGCTGGGCGCGCATTCGAATTCCGCTCGCAGCGGTAAAACCTCGGGAAGGAGTTGGGATGGCTGAGCAGTGGCGAATCAAGGGCGACTTCATCGACTTCTGCAAATGCTCGGTTCCGTGTCCGTGCTCGTGGGGACAGGCCCCAACCGAGGGCGACTGCGACGGCGCCATCGCCTTTGGGATCCGCGAGGGAAACTACGGCGACGTCAAGCTCGACGGCCTCAGCGTGGCCGGCGTTGGGCATTTCGACGGCAACATCTGGGACGACGAAACGAAGATGGATTCAGGGCTGATCCTCGATGAGCGGGCCGACGATGCCCAGCGCGAGGCGCTCCAGGCAATCTTCAGCGGCCAGGCTGGAAGCTGGCCCCGTGTGCTCGCCGAGAACGTGTTCGGCGAGATACTGGGGATGGAGTTCGGCCCGATCGAGCTCGAAATCGCGGACGACGCAAGCTCTTGGAGCCTCACGGTCCCGGGGAAGGTGAGCGGGGCCACCGAGGTGCTGACCGGACCGACGACTCGGCCCGGCGAGCATGTGCGGGTCACCAACATTCCGGGCGCCGAGGCGGGGCCGAACAGCGGCCCGACCACATACGGGATTGCGAGCGTGAACGAGGCGGATGCGTTCGGCTTCAAGTGGGACTGGGCCGGCCGCTCCAGCAAGCACATGCCCTTCGAGTGGTCGAGCGAGGACGAGTTCTGAGCCGACCTCAGCGGCGCCGGGGCGCCTAGGGCATCTGGTCGTCGTGCATGCCCCCGCCGCCCGAGCCGCCGCCCATCGACTGGTTCTCAACCCCCCCGCCGGAGCCACCCTGCTGCATCGATTCATCCTCCATGGCGCCGCCCGAGCCGTCGTGGTCCATCGACTCGCCCTCCATCCCCATGGACTGCATCGCCTGACGGGCCTCGGCTGAGTCGGGCAGCGTGAGGCCCGGCACGTCGCTTGGCGTGAAGGCGACCCCGAGGCCGAGCGCGAGGAGGAGCACCGCGATGCCGCGGTTCGCAACCACCCTCCAGGGCAGCAGCTTCTCGATCGCGATCAGGGCGGCGATGAATGCCATCCAGCCCAGGCTCATGACGCCGAGCGCGAACAGCGCAGCCATCAGCATCCAGCAGCAGCCAACGCACCAGCCGCCGTGGAGCACGCCCATGCGCAGCGCACCCAAACGCCCCGGCCGCCAGTGCTGCATGATGAACATGAACGGGTTCCGGCAGTGGCGCAGGCAGACGTCCTTCAGCGGGGTGAGCTGGTAGGCGGCAGCCGCGACGATGATCCCGCCGGCAAGGTAGGGGCCTCCGTTGTCCCAGGAGAAGGCGTCGCCGGAGATCGCCTCTCCGAGCTGAAAGAGCGCGTAGCCCAGCAGCCCCGCCGCGGCCCAGGTGATCAGGTAGCCGCCGACGAAGAGCGCCGTCGTCCCAACCGCCACCGATTGGCCCCGCTCGCGTTTTCCGTCCTGGATGCGGACATGCATCAGCACCATCGGAGCGATCGAGGGGAACATCATCGCGGCCATCATCACCACCCAGACGCCGAGGAAGAACCCGAGCGTCCCCGGGTCTGTGCCGGGCCCTGCGTCCATTCCGCTCATCCGGTCGTCGGTGGCCGCCCAGGCGAGGGCGGCAAGGCCGAAGAGCAGCCCGATCAGGCCGAGCTGAATCGCCGCGGGTAGCGCGGGGGGACGGCGTAGCGTCGCGGATTCCATGCCTGTGTTCGAGAGGCCGTGGCTAGCCGCGACCGCGGGCTGCACCCTCCTGCATCTCGCTGCGCCACGCCATTTGATGCTCCTTTCCTGGGATTATCGCCAGCCTATGACCGGGCGACGGTCGGGTCAAGGGTTTGCTGGCGCCACAGCTAGGCGGCAGCGGGGGTGGCCGCCGACGCCGTGGCGGATCAGGCTCTCGCCCGTCTCGGCGATCGTGTCCTCGATCGGGCGGGGCGCCCAGTCGAGGGAGCCCCTCGCCTTCTGTGACGAGAGCTCGGTTCGCTTGCCAAGGCCTCCGACGACGGAGCGAATGCCGGGGTCGAACAGCGCCATGCCCCGCACGAGCAGATTGGGGACCGTGCGGGTGGGCACCTTCGAGGCGGCCTCCCCGAGGCGGTCGCGGAGGATCTCGCCGATCTCGGCCATCCAGAGGAACCGGGTGGTGGCGATGAAGCGCTCGCCGCCGGCCTCAGGTGCTGTCATCGCCTTGATTTCGAGATCGGCGACGTCTCGGACGTCGACCAGGCTGAAGCCCAGCCTCGGCACCCCAGGCATGCCCGCCAATAGCCGTTGAACCGCCTGTAGGGAGTAGGAGAGGTCATCGTTCAGCACCGGTCCGATGATGGCGCCGGGGTTGACCACCGACAGGCGGTCTTCCTCGCCTCGTTCGCGTACCAGGTCCCAGGCCGCCCGCTCGGCGATCGTCTTCGAGCGAACGTAGGGCGTGAGCCCGGGGCCGTCGGGGTCCGTCCAGTCGCCCTCGTCGAGCGGCCTGACGGCCGCCCCCTCGCTGAGCCTGATCGCCGCGACCGACGAGGTGACGACGACTCGCTTGACGCCGGCGTTCAGGCTTGCGCGCAGGACCCGCAGGGTTCCCTCGCGCGCGGGCACGATCAGCTCGTCAGCGTCCTTCGGCTGCTTGGGCGGGAATGGGGAGGCGACGTGCAGGACGTAGTCGCAGCCCTCAACCGCCTGCGGCCAGCCCTCGTCGCCGGTGAGGTCCGCGGCCAGCACGGCCAGCCGGTCCCCCGGGTCCACCTCGGAACCGACCGTGGCTCGCACCTGGGGCTCTCGAGAGAGGCTGCGGACCGTCGTTCTGACCGTATAGCCGCGCCGCAGGAGCTCGATCACGCACCAGCCGCCGAGGAAGCCGGAGCCACCGGTGACCAGAACCGTCGGACCGGGAGATTCAACCATCGCCACTCGCAACCCTAACTCGCCGCGAACAGCCGCCATTCGTCGGGGATTCCCTTGAGCTGCTTCGTGCCGCGGTCCACGAATGAAATCCCCGATCCGGCAACGAGATCCTTGACGGTGCTGGAGACGAGCACTTCGCCCGGGGCGGCCAGGGCTCCCACGCGCGCCGCGATATGGACGGCGATCCCGCCGACGTCTTCATCCATCAGCTCGATCTCGCCGCAGTGCAGGCCGATCGCGCACCTCCAACCCCAGGGAGCCGGCCCCCTCCGCGATCGCGCTCCCGCATCGGATCGCCCGCGCTGGGCCGTCGAAGGTGGCGAGGGCGCCGTCGCCCAGCGTCTTCACCTCGCGTCCGCCGGACCGCGTCAGCTCGCGACGCACCGCTGCCTGATGGGCTGCGAGCAGCTCGCGCCACCGCGAGTCTCCGAACTCCGCCGCTCGCTCCGTCGAGCCGACGATGTCCGTGAACATCACCGTGGCGAGCACGCGGTCGGGCTCGGGGACCGAGCGGGCGCCCGTGAGGAACTCCTCGACCTCCCCGAGCACGCGTTCCGAGTCGCCTGCCCAGGGCAGATGGTCGATCCCAGGAAGCTCCACGTATCGGGCGCCTGGGATCTGCGAGGCGAGCTCCTTGCCGGCGCGGCGATTGACGACCCGGTCGCCGCGCCTGTGGAGGACGAGCGTCGGAACTTGGATCGTGGGCAGGATGGCTCGCACATCGATGTCCAGGAACATCTCGAAGATCTGCTGGACCATCGCCGGACTCGCGGCGGAGCGCTCGACACGGGCGGTGAACTCCACCGCCTCGGGATCGTCTGCGAAGCTCGGAGCGAAGAGCTCGACCATCCCCTCTGCCTGTTGGCCCCAGTAGGGGGCGATGAACTCGGCAGCGGATTCGCGAAGCGCCTCCGCGGGCGACGGCCCAAGGGTAGTCCGGCGCCTCGGTCGTGCGCCCCATCGCGCCGTAGAGCACCAGGGCGGTCGCGCGATCAGGGTGGGTGGCCGCGAACAGCACGCTCATCGGCCCACCCTCGGAGATCCCGAAAAGCGCCGCCCGCTCCGACCCGGCGGCGTCCATGACCGCTCGCACGTCGTCTACTCGCTGCTCGAGGGTCGGCACCTCGGTGACAGGGTCGGACAGTCCGGTGCCGCGCTTGTCGAAGATGATCAGGCGCGAGAACGAGCTGATCCGCTCGAAGAAACGAGCGAACGCGAGGCGATTCCCACTGGAGCTCGAGGTGGGTGGCGAAGCCGAGGACGAGGACCACGTCGATCGGCCCGTCGCCGACGATCTGGTAGGCGATCGAGGCTGTCGCCGGACTTGGCGTACTGTGTCGGCGGGGTGCTCATTCGTTGGCGGCGCGCCTGGGTCGAGCCTGCGGCGAACGGCGCTCCTCGAGCAGCGCGATCCTGAGCCGAATCGTATCCGGGGCCCGATGAGGGATACCGACTAATGGGGAGAAGATCGGCAGCGGAGCGCGATTGCGGCGACAATGGCGGCGGATGAAGGTCATCGTTTTGGGAGGAGGCGTCGCCGGCATGAGCGCCGCCCACGAGCTGGCCGAGCGCGACATCGAAGTGGTCGTCTACGAGACGCGCGCGATTCCGGGCGGCAAGGCGAGGAGCCTTCCGGTTCCGGACTCTGGCAAGCGGGGCCGAAGGGACCTTCCCGCGGAGCACGGATTTCGCTTCTTCCCGGGCTTCTACCGCCACCTGCCGGACACCATGAAGCGGATCCCGTTCGGCGGGCAGGACGATGGGGTGCTGGGCAATCTGGTTCCCACCAGCAAGGTCCAGCTGGCGCTCGAGGGACGATCCGAGATCGTCACGCCCGCGCACTTTCCGTCCTCGCTCGACGACCTCGGGGGAGCGTTTGAGTCCCTGCTGGCCCAGGCGACCACGCTCGGGATCCCGGCGCAGGACCAGGCCAACTTCGTCAACACGCTGCTCCTCCTGATGACCAGCTGCAAGGAGCGACGGTTTGCCGAGTACGAGCACCAGAGCTGGTGGGAGTTCTCCGGGGCGCAGAAGCGCTCGCCCGAGTACGGCAAGTTCTTCGCCGACGGGCTGACGCGTACGCTGGTCGCCGCCAAGGGCCGAGAGATGAGCGCCCGCACCGGAGGCTCGATCCTGCTGCAGCTGCTGTTCGACCTGGCCCGGCCCGGGCACCAGGTGGACCGAGTCCTCAACGGGCCGACCAACGACGTCTGGATCGATCCCTGGCTGACGTACCTGCGTTCGCTGGGAGTCGACTACCGGACCGAGCATCAGGTCCAGGCCGTCCACACAAGTGGTGACAGCGTGACCCACGTCAGCCTCGTCGCGCAAGGGCGCTCGTTCGACGACACGGCAGACTTCTACGTCGCCGCCGTGCCGGTCGAGGTGATGCGCCTGCTGGCCACCGATGAGATGAAGCAGGCCGAGCCGCGGCTCGCCGGGCTGAACTGCCTGCGCACCCGCTGGATGAACGGGGTGATGTTTTATCTGGATCGCGACGTCCCCGTGGTTCACGGGCACAGCCTTTACATCGACTCCCTCTGGGCCCTGACCTCGATCTCACAGCGGCAGTTCTGGCCCGACGTGGGCTTCGAGCAGCTGGGCGACGGACAAGTGGAGGGCATCCTCTCCGTCGACGTCTCCGACTGGGAGGCGGTGGGCAACAACGGCAAGCAGGCGATGTACTGCTCGAGCGAGGAGGTTTGCGACGAGGTATGGACCCAGCTCAAGCGGAGCCTCAACGACGCCGGGATCGACGTGCTGGAGGATGCGAACGTGCTCCACGCCTTCCTCGACCCGGACATCGTGTACCCAAACCCCACCGCGGCGGAGAACCTGGAGCCCCTGCTGGTCAACACCGCCGGCTCGTGGAACAACCGTCCCGACGCAACGACGGCGATCGAGAACCTCGTTCTCGCCTCCGACTACGTTCGCACCCATACCGACCTGGCCACCATGGAGGGCGCCAACGAGGCAGCGCGGCGGGCCGTCAACGGGATCCTGGAGAGGTCCGGCTCGACTCAGCCGCTCTGCCAGGTGTAGCCGCTCTCAGAGCCGGAGATCTTTGCTCCTGCGCGAGCGCTCGACCGGGTTCTGCACGCCCTCCGTCGGCCGCCTGAGCTACCGGTCAGCGCCAAGGATGACGGCCGGATCCAGAGATCGGAGCTGGTGTCGCTGGGAGCCTCCGTCGCGGGACGGATCTCGCGCCTGCTGTAGATCGCGATGGCCGGGGAGGTCGAGAGGTTGCGCGAGGCCTACGCCGCCCTGAACCGGGGCGAATGGGATCGCTCGGGCGAGTTCATGCATCCGGAGATCAGCTGGCACTTCGTCGAGGGCCAGGGGCCGGACGCGCCGGAGACTCTCACGGGGCCGGCGGACATCGTCGAGTTCTGGAGCACCTTCTTCGCCGCCTGGGAGGAGTGGGAGATGGTTCCGGAGGACTTCGTCGAGGCTCCGGACGGGAAGATCCTGGTCTCGGTGCACTTCCGCGCTCGCGGCGCCGGAAGCGGCTTCCCGATGGAGCTGGACTACTGGCAGGTGATCGCCATGCGGGAGGACAAGATCCATCGGGTCGACAACTACCTCAGCGGCCCTCACGCCCGGCAGGCATGCGGGCTGCAGGATTGAGGCTCAGCGCGGTCCGTCAACTCAGCCTGCGCCACGGCGCCCGCAGGCCGGCTGATCAGGCCAACAGACGCGATTCCACCTTCGCCAGGAACTCTTCGACCTCCGCGAGGTGCGAGGGCGGCGAAGTCCGCCGGGTGGCGGGCGGGATCCGCGGATCGCCGCCTCCGGGCGGCGGAGGCCCGCTCGACCAGCTCCCTCGGCGCCAGGCCGCGCTCGACTGCCCAACGGCCCGCGGCCAGCTTCGACGACCACCGTCCCTCGATCGCGAAGCGCAATGATCGACAGGCGTTGAGCACAGCGTCGCTTGGACGATCGAGGTGGGCGCGGTGCCAGCGGAGGGAGTCGACGAGGATTGGCGTCAGCGCCTCGGGCGAGATCGGCCCGAAGACCTCACCCGCGGGCGGCCCCAGGAGGGCAACGCCCGACTGCGCGAGCATGCTGCGGTCGATGGGAAACCAGTGGCTCTCGCCAGGGGCGGCGCGCGAGTCAACGCGCATTGGCAGCCGGGAGCCCGTGTTGAGGTTGAGCTCGAAATCGCTCGTCACGGTGCCCGAGCAAGCGGTCTCGCGCCGGTAGACGACCAGCTCCAGCCCCAGCGCCGGGCAGGGAAGCGCCTCGTGTCGCAGGCGCTCGACGACCCGCTGCCTCAACTCGTCGGAGAGCGGTGCTCGAGACCACCGCGGCCAGATCGAGGTCGCTGGCTTCGCGCCGATAGTCGCCCAGCGCGTACGAGCCACCCACGTAGACGCCGACGAGATCACGTCCCAGAAGACCCTGCAAGCGCGAACGCAGGCTGGAGAGATACGACGCTTCCGGGCTCGCCTTGTGACACTGGTTTCGAGGGTAGAAAACCGGGAACCAGGAAGGCACCCAAGCCCTCAAGAGCCGAGGGGAGGAGCGATCAAGAACGCTCAGGGCAAGTCTCGGTTGGTTGGTCTCGCGACGGTAGTGGTCGCACTTGCCGCGGTGGCGGGTTGTGGCGGCTCGGGCGGCGGCGGGACCCGCCACACTCAACTGGTTCATCGCCAACCAGCCGGGCGGCTCGATCCAGGAGGTCGCAAAGCGCTGCACCGATGAGTCGAACGGACGCTACAAGGTCGAGGTGAACCTGCTGCCGGCCGTCGCCAGCGACCAGCGCGAGCAACTGGTCCGGCGGCTCGCGGCGAAGGACTCGACCGTCGACATCGTCGGCATGGACGTGATCTGGACGGCGGAGTTCGCCAACGCTGGTTGGATCAAGGAGTGGCCAAGCCAGCTCGAGCAGCAGGTGACGAAGAACGTCTTTCCCAGCGTCGTCAAGACCGCCTCCTTCGACGGCAAGCTCTACGGCGCTCCGTTCAACTCCAACACGCAGCTCCTCTGGTATCGCAAGGACCTCGTCTCCAAGCCGCCGCAGACGTGGGACCAGATGATCGACGTGGCGGAGAAGCTGGCGTCTGAGGGAAAGCCGGCCACGATCCAGGTCCAGGCGAACAAGTACGAGGGCTTCACCGTGTGGGTCAACGCGCTGATCGAGTCCGCGGGCGGGCAGATCCTCTCGGGGCCGGAAACCGTGGACCTGCCGGAGAAACCGACCGACGAGGCGCTCGAGGTGATGGGGCGCCTCGCCGCCTCGCCCGCGGCCGCCACGAACATCTCCACCTCCACCGAGGACACCGCCCGCCTCGGCTTCGAGGCCGGCGACTCGGCGTTCATGGTCAACTACACGTTCGCCTACGGGAGCGCCCTGGCGAACGCCCCGGACGTCGCCAAGAACATGGGGTTCGCCAAGTTCCCGAGGGTCGTCCCGAACCTTCCGAGCAAGCCTCCGCTGGGAGGCTTCAACCTCGGGGTTGGGGCGTATTCGGACAACTCCGACCTTGCATTCCAGGCCGCTGCGTGCCTGAGCAACCCGAAGAGCGAGCTCACCGCCACCGAGCTCGATGGGTTGCCCCCGAGCCGCAGCAACCTCTACACGAACAAGGTGGTCGAGAAGGCCTATCCGGGATTCGCCCCGCTGGTCAAGCGCTCGATCGAGTCGGCGGGCCCGCGTCCGCTCACGCCCGCCTATCAGGACGTCAGCCTGGCGATCCAGGACTCGATCCAGCCTCCGGACAAGATCGACCCCGAACGACGTGAGCTCCGCCTACGACGACCTGCGAGGCAATGTCGAGGACGCGGTGGAGAGGAAGGGTCTCCTGTGAGGGTGGTGCTCTAGTGGAAGCCGCGACCGTCGGACGCCCAGCCGGCGGGGTCACCGAGCGCACCCGCGAGGAGCGCCGCCTGGGATGGATGCTCTGCGCCCCGGCCGTGATCGCGATGCTCCTCGTCACCGCCTACCCGATCTGCTACGCGATCGCCCTCTCGCTGCAGAACCTCGACCTCCGCTTCCCCGACGAGACGAGCTGGGCCGGGCTCACGAACTACCAGACCGTCCTCACCTCGTCGCTGTGGTGGCAGGACGTCCTCAACACCGTGATCATCACGGTGTTCTCGGTCGCCATCGAGCTGACGCTGGGGATGCTGATCGCGCTGGTCATGTACCGGGCGATCTTCGGGCGTGGGCTGGTTCGCGCCGCGGTCCTGATCCCCTACGGGATCGTCACCGTGGCTGCCGCGTTCGCGTGGCAGTTCGCCTTCTCGCCCGACACCGGCTTCGTCAACCCGGCCCTGGGCATCGACAAGGCCTGGTTCGGCGGCCACATCAGCTCCCTGGCGGTGATCATCTTCGCCGAGGTCTGGAAGACGACGCCGTTCATGGCTCTGCTGCTGCTCGCCGGGCTGACGACGATCGACGACGGGTTGTACGAGGCGGCGAAGGTCGACGGGGCCAACGCCGTGCAGCGCTTCTTCCGCATCACCCTGCCGCTGATGAAGCCCGCGATCCTGGTCGCGCTGCTGTTCCGCACCCTGGACGCGTTCCGGATCTTCGACAACATCTTCATCATGACCCGGGGGGCTCAGAACACCGAGTCGGTGTCGATCCTCGGGTACAACCAGATCATCTCGCGTACCAACCTGGGGCTGGGCTCGGCGGTCTCGGTGCTGATCTTCATCTTGGTCTTGATCATCGCGTTCGTGTTCGTGCGGCTGCTCGGCGTCCGCATGGCCGAGGGAAGGCCGGGGACCTAGACCATGCGACGAGGCACCCGGGAATACGCCCTCGGAACCATCGGGATCGTGGTCGGTCCTGATCTTCGCCCTGTTCCCGCTCGTCTGGATCATCTCGATCTCGCTGAAGACCCCGGAATCGGTCACCGACGGCCGCTTCATCCCCGCCGACTGGACGCTCGACAACTACAAGGTCCTGTTCGAGGGCGGATTCGACAACAGCCCGTTCCTGCACCCGCTGGTCAACTCGATTGTGATCGCGCTCATCTCGACCCTGATCGCGATCGTGCTGGCCGCCTTCGCCGCCTACGCGATCGCCCGCCTCGACTTCCCCGGCAAGACGGTGATCCTCACGGGCGCGCTCGCGCTGGCGATCTTCCCGCAGATCTCGACGGTCGGTCCCCTGTTCGACATGTGGCGCGCGATTGGGCTCTACGACACCTACCTCGGGCTGATCATCCCCTACCTGACCTTTGCTTTACCGCTGGCGATCTACGTCCTGGTCGCCTTCTTTCGCGAGATCCCGTGGGACCTCGAGCAGGCGGCTGAGGTTGACGGCGCCACGCCCCTGCAGGCATTCCGCAAGGTGATCCTCCCGCTCGCCGCGCCGGGCACCTTCACGGCCGCGATCCTGGTGTTCATCTTCTGCTGGAACGACTTCCTGTTCGCGATCACGCTCACCTCGTCCAACAACGCCCGGACGGTACCCGCGGCGCTCGCGTTCTTCACCGGCGAGTCGCAGTTCACCGCGCCGACCGGGAACATCGCCGCGGCGGCGGTGATCGTGACCGTCCCGATCATCATCTTCGTGCTGTTCTTCCAGCGCCGCATCGTGGCCGGCCTGACCTCGGGCGCCGTGAAGGGATAAAGGAGGAAACGGAATGGCTGAGATCGTTCTCGATGGAGTCAGCAAGCGCTTTGCGGACGGCTTCGAGGCCGTCAAGAAAATGAGCCTCGATGTCGCCGATGGGGAGTTCATAGTCCTCGTCGGGCCATCCGGGTGCGGAAAGTCCACCGCGCTTGCGGATGATCGCCGGGCTCGAGGACATCACCGAAGGCGAGCTGAAGATCGGAGATCGGGTCGTCAATCAGCTCGCGCCGAAGGAACGCGACATTGCGATGGTGTTCCAGAACTATGCGCTCTATCCGCACATGACCGTGCGCGAGAACATGGCCTTCCCGCTGAAGCTCGCCAAGGCCCCGCAGGAGGAGATCGACCAGAAGGTCGCCGAGGCGGCGAGGACCCTGGACCTCACCGAGCATCTCGATCGCAAGCCTGCTGAACCTCTCCGGCGGCCAGCGCCAGCGGGTGGCGATGGGCCGGGCGATCGTCCGCAACCCGAAGGCGTTCCTGATGGACGAGCCGCTCTCCAACCTGGACGCGAAGCTACGCGTTCAGTTGCGCACCGAGGTGGCCCGCATCCAGTCCCGGCTGGGCACGACGACCGTCTACGTCACCCACGACCAGACCGAGGCGATGACGCTCGGCGACCGCGTCGCGGTGATGCGCAGCGGCGTCCTGCAGCAGGTCGGCGCGCCCGCCGAGCTGTACAACAATCCGAAGAACCTTTTCGTCGCCGGGTTCATGGGCTCGCCGGCGATGAACTTCATGCCTGGCGAGCTGCGCGACGGCACGGTGCAGACGCCGCTGGGAGAGATCCGGCTTCCGGAAGAGGCGCGCGCCCGCACCGGCAGTGCCGGGGGCGGCACGGTGATCGTCGGGATCCGCCCCGAGAGCTTCGAAGACGCCTCGGTTGTGAGCCGCGAGGTGAGCGATCGTGGGATGACCTTCAAGGCGAAGATTGAGTTGGTGGAGTCGTTGGGGGCGGAGGAGTACGCCTACTTCGAGGTCGAGGGCATCAAGGTCGACTCCGATGAGCTCAACGAGCTTGCGGTGGACTCCGGCGCCCACGAGGTCCCAAGCTCAGCGCTGGAGCAGGTGGTGGCGCGGGTCGCCGCGGAAAGCCAGATAAAACGCGGCCAGGAGGCCGACCTGTGGCTGGACACGACGAAGCTCCACTTCTTCGACCCCTCCACCGGACTTAACCTCGCCGCCCAGCAGGACTAGCGGAGCTCGCGCGCGACCCGCTCCAGCACGGCCGGTGTCCCAGTCGTGGGTGCGCATCAGATCAGGGGCGTACTCGCGATCTAGGCACGGGCGCAGCCGTCAACCGGTCGCTTTTCTAACCGCTGCCAATTGGAGTAACCTCTTTTCGCTTCGATTGATGGAACGGACGGCGATATCGAGTCGCCGGACGGGCCACACAGAGGAGACAGCGATGCTGCTGCTCAGTTGTAAGGAATGCGCCGCCACCTACTTCAGCGCGGCGTCCACGGGGCGGTGTCCGGACTGCGGCGCCGATCTGACGCCGGATTCGCCGGCGGGGAGGCGTTCGCTGGCGGGCGGCCGGCGCTTTGATCCACGTGACCTTCGCGAGCCCGATGACGGGACGGAGTTCGGGCGCCTGTGGCTGACGGCGCTCAATCACGCGTCGGCCCGCCCGGGCGACGCCTGACCTTCAGTATCAGCGCGACTCGGAGGCGACCGACGGCGGCTCGGCGTCCACCGCGTCCCGACTTGCGAACCGCGCACGCAGGAGCTTCTTGTCGAACTTGCCGACGGAGGTCTTGGGCACCTCGTCGATGAACTCGACGCGCTCCGGGATCCACCACTTTGCAACCCGCTCGGCGAGGTGGGTACGAAGGCCGTCGGCGTCCAGACCGGAGGCTCCGCGGCGGACCACGCAGGCGCATGGCCGCTCGCCCCAGCGCTGGTCAGGAACCGCGATCACGGCGGCCTCGACCACGTCGGGGTGGGCCATGATGGCGTTCTCGAGCTCCACCGACGAGATCCACTCGCCACCCGACTTGACCAGATCCTTGGTGCGGTCGATCAGCTTGATGAAGGCGTTGCGCCCGAGCTGGGCGACGTCGCCGGTGCGGAGCCAGCCGTCGTCGGTGAACTTCTGGTCGCCGCTCGGGTCGCGGTAATAGGCCCGCGCCACCCACGGGCCGCGGACCTGCAGCTCGCCCCCGGAATCCTCGTCGATGCGGAAGTCCACCAGTGGCAGGACCCGTCCCTGGCACGCTCGCAGGGCGTAGGCCTCGCGGTCGGAGAGCTCGACCCCCGCCGGCGGGCGCGATACGGCGGCGAGGGGACTGGTCTCCGTCATTCCCCAACCCTGCACCAGCGGCACCCCGAAGCGCTCGTCGAAGGCGCGCACCAGGCGCTCCGGCACCGCGGAGCCGCCCGCCTTGAGCTCGCGCACGCTGGACAGATCGGGCGGCGGATCGAGCTCGAGGAAGCCGTTCCAGATCGTCGGCACGCCGGCGCTCCAGGTGACGTGTTCCGAGGCGATCAGCTCGGCGAGTCCGCGCGGGGTGAGGTCTGGGCCTGGCAGGACCTGCCTCGCCCCGACCATCGTTGCGACGTAGGGGATGCCCCATGCCATGGCGTGGAACATCGGCACCACGGGCATCGCCGAGTCGGCCTCGCGAACGCCCATCGAGTCCGGCAGCGCGGCGGCGAGGGTGTGCAGGATGACCGAGCGGTGCGAGTACAGCACCCCCTTCGGCCGTCCGGTGGTGCCACTCGTGTAACACATGGCGGCCGCCGTGTTCTCGTCCAGCTCGGGGAGCTCATACTCGGGATCGCCGCTTGCGACCAGCTCCTCGTAGTCGAGCGCTCCCGGGCGCGTGCCCGGGCCGTCCGGCATCAGGACCTCTCTGCTCGTCCCGTCGAAGCGCGGCATCGCTTCGGCCAGCGAGGCATCGAGGAAGATCACGCGATCGTCCGCGTGCTCGACGATGTAGTGGAGGTCATCCTCGAACAGCCTGATGTTGAGCGTATGCAGGACTGCCCCCATGCTCGGCACCGCGAGGTAGAGCTCGAGGTGGCGAAGCGAGTTCCAGGCGAAGCTCGCGACTCGGTCGCCGGGCTGAATGCCGAGCCCGCCGAGTGCGCTGGCCAGCCGCCTGGCCCGCTCGACGACCGCCCCGTATGTGGAGCGCTCGATCCCGTCCTGGGTGCGGGCGACCACCTCGCGATTCGGGTAGACGGCCGCCGCTCGCTCCGCGAGTTGCTTGACGAGCAGCGGGCGGTCCATCATCAACCCGTCCATCGCATCCCCCGAGCGAGGCTACTCTACGAGGCGATCCTCTGAGGCGCGGCGACCGCGCGAGGTGTCGCCCGCCTTACGGGTCTCGCGGGTGATCTGGTAGCTGAGGTACCAGATCAGGTGCCGGGTGGCCCCGACGCCAAGGCTGAGCGGTGCGAGAAGCCGTTTCATGGAGCCGTGAGGCTATTACGCCGCTGGCCTGCCTGACGCACTCCGGCCGCCCAGCGTGGTAAGGGTTCCAACATGAGGATCCTGATCGTAGGCGAGAACGAGCGCCCGCATGCGGTCGCCCGGGCGCTCGAGGCGCGCGGAGTGGAAATCGGGCGCCCATCAGAGGCAGCGCTTCCCGACACGGGCGACGACGAGGTCGGCGAGATTGCCGCCGCCCTGATCGCTTTCGAGAGGCTGTTCGCCGAGGAAGCGCCCGACGCGGTGTTGCTCGTGTCCGACTCGAACCTGGCACTGGCCGCGGTTCTGGTGGCGACCAAGGCGCGGATCCCGGTCGCGGGGCTGGAGGAGCGGACGCCGGGCGACGGCCGGCCGCCGGGGATGAATCGCCGCCTGATCGAGCGGCTCGCTGACGCCACGGTGACCGCCGACGCCGGCGTGATCGCTGCCTGGCTGCACAATCTGGTCGCGGTGTGAGTTCTCGGCCGGTTGTGGGCGGGACTTTCCAGCGTTCCAGCGGCCTGTTCCTTCCGGCCCCGCGAGCGACCTACACTTATCCGCCATGAAGGTCGGGATCATCGGGCTTGGCTACGTGGGGTTGCCGCTGGCGGTCGCCTTCGCCGAGGCCGGTTGCGAGGTCGTAGGGGTGGACGCCGACCCGCGGCGGGTAGAGCGGCTGCGGCGCTCCGAGTCGGACATCGTCGATGTGTCATCGGAGCGCCTGCGGGCGGTCGCCAAGCGCTTCACAGCGACGGACGAGTACCGGGCCCTGGCCGCGTGCGAGGCGATCGTGATCTGCGTGCCGACGCCGCTCGCCAACCACCGCGAGCCCGACCTGGGCTACCTGGTCGACGCTGCGACCCAACTGTCGCGAGTGCTCCACGAGGGGCGGCTGGTCGTGTTGGAGTCGACTACCTATCCGGGCACCACACGCGAGCGCCTGCTCCCGATCCTCGAGGAGTCTGGCCTGGCAGCCGGGCGCGAGTTCAACCTCGCCTATTCGCCCGAACGGATCGATCCGGGTCGCACCGATCACACGATTCGCACCACGCCGAAGGTCGTCGGCGGCATCACCCAGGAGTGCTGCAAGCGCGCGGCGGAGCTCTACCGTCACATCTGCGACGAGGTAGTGGAGGTCTCCTCGCCGGAGATCGCGGAGCTCACCAAGCTGCTGGAGAACATCTTCCGCTCGGTCAATATCGCCCTTGTCAACGAGCTGGCACAGCTGTGCGACCGGATGGGGATTGACGTCTGGGAGGTGGTGGACGCCGCGGCCACCAAGCCGTTCGGCTTCATGCCCTTCGAGCCCGGGCCGGGGATGGGCGGCCACTGCCTGCCGGTGGATCCGTTCTATCTCGCATTCAAGGCCCGCGAGCATGACTTCTATACCGAGTTCATCGAGCTGGCCGGGAAGCTCAATCAGGCGCAGCCTCAGTTCTGCGTGGAGAAGATCGAGCGCACTCTCAACGACGCGAGGAAGCCGGTGCGCGGCTCGCGGGTCCTGCTGCTTGGCGTCGCCTACAAGGCCGGCGTCGGCGACCTGCGGGAATCGCCGGCGGTGAAGATGATCAGGAGCCTGCGGGAGCTCGGAGCCGAGATCGCCTACCACGACCCGCACGTTCCGGAGCTGCCCGAGTTCTCGCTCGCGTCGGGCGAGCTCGACGAGGAGCTTGAGCAGGCGGACATCACCTGCATCGTGACCGCCCATCCGGAGCTCGACTACGAGCGGGTGGTGCGGGAGACGACGCTGGTGCTCGACTTCCGCGGGGTGACGCGAGAGATCAGAGCGGAGAACCTGGTTCGGTTGTGAGCCGGCTGGTGCAGCGGATCGCGCGTCGAGGTGATCGCCGTCGCGCCGACCGACTGACCGTCGGCCTGGCCGGGCTGGCGATCGCCACGGCGGGGAGCGTCCTGGCTTCAGAGATCACGCGGCTGGCGCGCCGCCGTCTACTGCGCACCGACCCGGCGGCCGGGGTGCTCGGGACGGCGGAGCAGGCGATCGAGACGGCCAGCCGGGCGACTCAGGACACGGTGGCGGTCGCGCTGGAGGGCTACGAGGCCACGCCCCGCCACGAGACCGTGCTCTTCAACCTCCTCTCGGGGTTCGTGTTCGCCTTCGCGCTGATGAGGCTTTCGACGGCCGGGATCCGCGCGGGCTGGTGGCCATTCGGGAACGTTCGCCTGGGTGGGCGGCACATCCACCACTTCGTGCCGGGAATACTGATTGCCTTCGGCTCTGGCGCCCTGGCCCTGGTCACGGACAACGCCCGGATCGAGCGAATCCTTGCGGTGCCGTTCGGGGCCGGAATCGGGCTGACGTTCGACGAGGCCGCGCTGCTGCTCGACTTTCGCGACGTCTATTGGACCCGCGAGGGCGTGCTCAGCGTCCAGGTGAGCTGCGGGCTGGCCGCGACGCTCGGCGGGACGATCCTGGCGCTGCGCATGCTCCGCCGTGGCGAGGAGAGGGTCGAAGCCGCCGGTCTGATCCCCGCCTCGTAGCCGGCGGGCGTCTCAGGCGAGGCCCGCGCAGGCCCGCTTGTACGCCAGTTGTCGTACTTTGTTACGATGTTCGACGAGCTTCGAACAATGCAGGAAGGAATGACGCCGATGACGCTCGAGACCACAGACAGGAGGCCGCCCGAGCGGCCCGCGAGCAGCTTGTCCCACCAGCGCCGCGTCGATGCCCTGGTTGCCGCCTACATCCACGAGCTGTCCGGGCGCCATCGGGCCGAGCGCGAGGCGGGCAAGGGCGCGCCCGCGGCCGGCGAGCAACGCGCCTATAGCAGCGCCCGATTGGGCGCTCACCGGACCGTCCGATAGCGCCCGAAGAGCTCGCCCTCGTGCTCCAGGAGCCAGACGAGCTCGACGGGCCGCTCGAGCTCCGGCAGGCCAGTTGCCAGGCCCGGTCCCTCGCCCCCGGCGAGCTTGGGCGCATGGGTGACGAAGAGCTCGTCCACCAGACCGGCGTCGAGCAGCTGCGCGTGGATGCGCGGCCCGCCCTCACAGAGCAGGGAACGGACGCCACGCTCGGTGCGCAGCTGGGTCAGCGCGGTGCCCAGGTCGACGCGGCTTGGGTGCCGGACGACCCGTAGGGGCGTCCGGGTCTCGGGGGCTTCGGCCTCGGACGCCGTGAAGATCAGCACCCGTCCCCCGCCGTCGGTGAACAGCGCTGCGTCCCACGGGATGTCGAGCCGGCCGCTGACGATCACGGCGAGCGGGTCGTGCGCCAGCCCGTCCCGCTCCCGCCGGGCGCGCTTTGCGGGATCGGGCACGACCCGGCCGTAGCGCTCGGCTCGGAGGGTGCCGGCGCCGATCATCACCGCGTCGACCTTGGTCCGCAGGCCAACGAGCATCTCCGTGTCGGTGTCGCTGCCGATGGCGCCGGAACGCCCGTGCAGCGTCGCCCGGCCGTCGAGCGTCACCGCGAAATTGGTGATCAAGTAAGGGCGGTCGTCGTGAGCCATCGAGATGAGGTCGAGCTCGGCGAGCTCGTCGGCGACCGTCGTGGGGCCGGGGTCGGGGAGCAGGCGGCGCACGACTAGTCGGCGGCCTCGATCTGGCCGACGTGCTCGACGTTGGCGCGGTCTTCGGTGTCAGGGCTCGGTTCGGACTCGAACCAGGCGTCGAGGATCTCGCCCAGCTCGGCCACGGAGGTCGCACGCAGGCTGAGCGCCAGCACGTTCGCGTCGTTCCACCTGCGGGCACCGGCGGCCGTCTGCGCGTCTCCGCACAGCGCGGCTCGCACCCCCCGAACCTTGTTGGCGGCGATCGAGGCGCCGGTGCCCGTCCAGCAGCAGACGATCGCCTGCTCCGTACGGCCCTCGGCGACGTCGCGCGCGGCTGCTTCGCTGGCCCACGCCCAGTCGTCGCGCTCAGCGTCGCTGAGGGCCCCGTGGGTGACCGGCTCGTGACCTCGCTTGCGCAACTCCTCGACGATCGCCTCGGCGATCCCAATCCGCTCGTCTGCCGCTACGGCCACCCGCATGTCGCAAGAAGCTTAGGTGTCGGATCCTGCGCTACGGGCGCCGGCATCCAACCACCCGAAGCGCCGGCCCGCGAGCGCCTCGAGCTGCTCCACATCGCTGCGGAAGAGCTCGGTGAGGCGCTCTCGTAACTGCGCCGGGACCTGGGGCTTGGGCGCCTCGCCCGCATCGGGGTCGTGAACGAGGCGCTCCACGAGCCAGCGCAGCGACTCGGGCAGGCGGTCGAAGTTGCGGTCCAGCGCTCGGAGGCCCGGCAGGCGAACTGCCCGATCCATGACGCGGAAGCGCCCGGCACCCTTGGCGGTGCCGGTTTCCCACTCGCGCTCGAACTGCTCGGAGCTGAAGCGGGCATCGACTCCGAGGAAGCCGAAGATGCGCTGCAGGGTGCCTTCCCGGTCGCGCTTCAGCTCCTCGCGGGCGACGATCTCGATCCGCTCGGGTCCAAAGGCATCCAGATAGGGCTCCAGCTGCAGGAAGTAGCGGCTGCGGATCACATAGGCGGTGTCCGGATCAGCGAGCGCTTCGGCGAGCGGCCGGTTGTCGTAGCCGCCGCCCAGGTTGTGGAGGTAGTGGGAGAGCATGCGATCGATCGGGTCCCGCACCATGTAGATGAGGCGCGCATCGGGCACCACGGAGCGCATGCGCTCGGCGACGCCCTGGAAGCGCGGGCGATTGGTGTAGTGGGGAGAGCTTTCGCCGCGCACCGGCGCCGCGGCGGCGAAGTGGCTCGCATACCAGGCGGTGCCCAGTGACCAGTTGAGCTCCTCGACGAAGAAGTTGAGCTCCTTCGGCCGAGACATGTGGATCTCGGGGTGCAGGTTGAGGTAGTGGTGGAGGCTGGTCGTTCCGCACTTCAGCCCTCCGATCACCACCAGGTTGGGGAGCGCCCCCCGCCGCGGTCGCCGCGCACGCCAGCGCACACGGCGTCGCTCGGCCGCGAAGCGCCCGTGCGCCCGCGCCACCATCGCCTCGTCGGCGGCATCACGCTGAACCTCGCGCTCAACCGGCGCCAAGTCGCTTCGCCGCCTGGCGAAGGTTCCTCACCGCGGCGGTGGGCGGCTTGCGTCCGTCGAGCTTCTCGCCCTTGCGGTTCACCCAGATCACCGGCACGTTCATCTTCAGCAGCGGCGCGACGTCGGTGTCGTAGCCACTGCCGATGTGGACCCACCCCTTCTTGCCGCCGATTCGCCGTGCGCACTCCTTGAAGTGGGCGGGATCGGGCTTGTAGCTGCGCACTTGCTGCGCCGTCACGACCAGGTCGAGATCGGTTCGAAGATGCCGGCGGGAGATGCCGAGCAGCTTGTCGTCGATGTTCGAGACGATCCCGATGTCGTAGCGCTTGGCCAGGCGGTCCGTGGCCGCGTTTGTCTCACGGAAGGGCAGCCATCGGGCGACGCTGTCGGGCAGAAACTGGGCGCGTGAGGGCTCGATCTCCCAGCCGATCTCGTGCGCCGCCCGAACTGTCGCCCGCCGGAGCACCTCGGCGTAGAGCTCGTACGACCCGCGGATGATCTCGGCCTGGATCTCGAAGAAGCGCTGGATGAACGGGCCCTCGTCGAAGCTGAAGCCGTCCCGCTTCGCCTCCGCGGCAAAGGCGTCCGTGATCCCCTTCTCCCAGTCGATCAGGGTTCCGTAGCAATCCGTGGTCACCCACTGGATGTCCTTCAGCTTTGGTAGTGGCATCAGCTACGTGTTTCCGCCCGGGCCCGAGCTTTGGTTTGCGTTGACGCATGCGGCCCACGCGTCTCGCGGCGCGAGATTATGGCAAGCGCCACATTTCGGCTTGGATCAGCCTAGCCGGGGGGCGCCGCGGCGCCCTCTCGGGGCGTGCGGCACCCCGTGTGCGTCGGATAGGCTCCCGCGACTTGGACCTCCTCGAGTACCAGGGCAAGCAGCTCCTCGCCAAGCACGGCGTCCCGGTGCCTGACGGTCGGTACGCCGACAGCGTCCCGGCGGCCGTGGAGGCGGCGGCGGAGGTCGGCTACCCGTGCGTGATCAAGGCGCAGGTGCGGATCGGCAAGCGGGGCAAGGCCGGCGGGATCAAGATCGCCAACGACGAGCACGAGGCGCTCGAGCACGCCGAGGCGATCCTGGGCATGCAGATTCGCGGCTTCACCGTCCACGAGGTCTGGATCGAGCGGGCCTCGAAGATCGACGCCGAGCACTACGCCTCGATCATCCTCGACCGCTCGGAGAAGAAGCTGCTCGCAATGCTCTCGCGAATGGGGGGCATGGACGTCGAGGAGGTGGCAGAGACGGATCCGTCCGCCCTGGTCAAGCGCCACATCGAGCCTGGCCGAGGAGCTCACGTCCGAAGTCGCCCGGCAGATCTCGATGGACGCCAGGATCGATGAGGACGTGACCGACCAGGTGGCGGGGCTGCTGGCGAAGCTGCACGACGTCGCACTCGCCGAGGACGCGACCCTGATCGAGGTCAACCCCCTGATCGTCACCTCAGACCGCCAGGTCCTGGCGCTCGACTCGAAGGTGACGATCGACAACAGCGCTCTCTACCGCCACCAGGAGCTGGCCGACCTCCGTGACCGCTCCGCCGAGGATCCCCAGGAGCAGATGGCCAAGGAGAAGGGGCTCACGTACGTGAAGCTCGGCGGCAACATCGGCATCCTTGGAAACGGCGCGGGGCTCTGCATGGCGACGCTCGACGTGGTCGCCCAAGCCGGCGGCAAGCCGGCCAACTTCCTCGACGCCGGTGGCGGCTCGAAGGCGGACGCGATCGTCGCCGCGCTGGAGGTGATCACCTCGGACGAGAACGTGAACGCGATCCTGTTCAACATCTTCGGTGGCATCACCCGCGGCGACGAGATCGCCAAGGGCATCATCGAGGCCTCTTCGCGGATCGAAATCGACGTTCCTCTGGTGGTGAGGCTCGACGGCACCAACTCCGAGGAGGGGCTGGGGCTGCTCGCCGAGGCCGAGCTTCCGGACCTGCACCTCGAGAAGACGATGCTTGGCGCCGCCCAGCGTGTGGTCGAGATCGCGAGCGGCTGATGGCGATCATCGTCAACGACGAGACGAAGCTCGCAATCAGTGGGCTCACCGGCCGGGAGGGAAGCTTCCACGGCCTTCGGAACCGGTCTTACGGCACTGATGTGGTCGCCGGCGTCACCCCGGGGAAGGGCGGCCAGGACGTCGAGGGCATTCCGGTCTACGACAAGGTGAGCGACGCCGTCGCCGAACGTGGCGCGAACACCTCGATGATCTTCGTGCCGGCACGGTTCGCCGCCGCAGCGATCACCGAGGCGATCGACGCGGGCGTGCACACGGTGATCGCGATCACCGAGGGCATCCCGGTCTACGACATGCTGGGCGTCTACTGGAAGGCCAGGGACGCCGAGGTGCGCCTGATCGGCCCCAACTGCCCTGGCGTGCTGTCGCCCGGGAAGTCGAACGTCGGGATCATCCCGGCGCAATTCTTCGACCCAGGTGGGATAGGAGTCGTCTCGAAGTCCGGCACCCTGACGTACCAGATCGGCAACGAGCTGAAGCAGGCCGGCGTCGGCAACTCGTCGATCGTCGGCATCGGCGGCGACCCCATCGTCGGCTCCGACTTCATCGACGTCCTCACCCTGTTCGAGGACGACGACGAAACCGAGCTGATCGTGATGGTCGGCGAGATCGGCGGCGACGCCGAGGAGCGCGCCGCCGACTTCATCGCCGAGCAGGTCTCGAAGCCGGTGGTCGCCTACATCGCCGGCTTCACCGCTCCGCCGGGCAAGCAGATGGGTCACGCGGGGGCGATCATCTCCGGCTCCTCCGGGACCGCCGAGGCCAAGAAGGAGGCCTTGGAGGCGCGCGGGGTTCGGGTGGGTCGCTCACCGACCGAAGCGGCCCAACTCGCCGTGGAGGCGATCGGGGCCCGAGCCTAGAGCCACCATTGGCGACTTACTCGGCCTATGGCCGAGTAAAGCGACACTCGATCCTCAAGGCGGGGCCCTGAGCGCTCGCCCGATCGCATTCCTATACTCGGGCGCCATGGCCCCCGAGCTGATCAGCTTCGCCCGGGGCGCGCCGAGCGCCGACATCCTGCCCGTCGAGGCGGTGCGCGAGGCGGCCCGGGACGCGCTCGCAGACGACTGGGAGCGAGCCCTGTCGTACGGCACCGGGATCGGGCATCCCGGGCTGTGCGAGTGGGTCGCCCAGCGCCTCGGGATCGCGGACCCCTCTCAGGTGATGATCACCAACGGCTCGCTCGAGGCCGGGGCCATGCTGTTTCAGCACTTGGTCCAGCCCGGGGACCGGGTGATCGTCGAGCAACCGTCCTACGATCGGACACTGCTGCTGCTGGAGCGGCTCGGCGCCGAGCGCATCGGTGTGCCGCTGGAGGAGGACGGCATCGACATCGATGCACTGGAACGCGCCCTCGGCAGCGGGCCGGTGAAGCTCGTCCACGTGATCCCCAACTTCCACAACCCCGCCGGCTGCACACTGTCGGCCGCCAAGCGCGAGCGCCTGGTCGAGCTGGCCGCCGAGCACGGCTTCTGGATCTTCGAGGACGACCCCTACCGCGAGCTGTCGTTCGAACACGAGCCGCCGCCGACCATGCTGTCGCTCGACGGGTCCGGCCGGGTGATCCACTCCTCCTCGTTCTCGAAGACCGTCAGCCCCGGCGTTCGGGTCGGGTATCTGGCCGGGCCGGACGAGGAGATCGCCAGGCTCGCCAAGCACGCCAACGAGGTCTACATCTCGCCGAACATGCTCGCCGAGTCGATTGTCTGGGAGCTCTGTCGCTCGGGTGCGCTGGATCGGAACATCGCGTTCGTCAAGGGCGCCCTGCGTGAGCGGCGCGATGCCCTGGTCGAGGCGCTTCGGGAGCGACTCCCCGAGGCCGAATTCGTGTTGCCCGGCGGCGGCTACTTCCTGTGGTTGACGCTCAACGACGACGTCGACTGTGAGGAGCTCCTGGCCGCATCGCTCGAGTCGCGGGTGGCGTTCATTGCGGGGCGCGAGTTCATGCTCGAGGGCGGGCGCTCCAGCCTCCGCCTCTCGTTCGCCAGCGTGCCGGCCGAGCGGATCGGCGAGGGCGTGGCGCGAATCGCCGCGGCGCTCGACGGGCAGCGGACCGCCAGCCCCGCCTGATCGCCAAGGTCGTATCGAGCTTTTACCCCGTCGTTACACGCCACTTAGAAAGCGCCGCTAGGGTCGCGCAGACCGGTGAAGCAACCGGTTGAAGTGAGTCCCGACGAGTGCAGGAGGTTGGCCCCGAGATGACTCCGATCACGTTGGTCGAGGGCACAAGGAAGCTCGACCCGGTGAGCGAGCGAAACCTCGCCGAGAGGCGCTTCTCGGCCCTGGCGTCGGCCGTTCGGGAGCACGAGGCTTCGGTGCGGCGGCGCGAGTACGCGATGCGTTCCTCCGACCAAGCGCTCTACCGGCGCCTGCGTCAAATCTGCGGCGAGCTCTAGATCAGTCAGCGACCGTAGCGGTCGCTTGAGAGCTCCAGCTGCTCCGGCAGCGGCGCGCGCGGGGGCGGCGAGGGGTCGGCACGGACGGAGACGGTCTCCGCGACGCTGCGCGAGACCACGTGACGGCCATCATCGGAGGCCAGCACCACCTGGTCCTTCGTGGAGCTGTCCAGCGTGCCCTCCAATCCCGGGTGCAGTCCCGCCCGCTTCAGATAGTGCAGTAGCTCCTCGGCCTCGTTCTCGAACCTGAGCACGTGCACGCTGGCGCCGGGCTCGACGTCTGCGAGCAGCGCCCCCTGCTCACGCGCGCCTTCGATCAGAGGGTGGCCATGGGGACAGGTCTTGGCATCGCCAACCGCCGCCAGCATGCGCTCCTCGAGCACCGGCGACATCGCGTGTTCGAGCCGCTCGGCCTCCTCGTGCACCTCGTCCCAGGGGACGCCGAGGATGTCGGTCAGGAAGCGCTCGATCAGCCGGTGGCGGCGAACGATCGCCTGGGCGTGCTCGCGCCCATCCGCCGTGAACGCGAGCGACTTGTCGGCGCGCCGATCGACGTAGCCATCGTTCTCCAGCCGGCCAATCATCTCGTGGACGGTCGGGGCCGAAAGCTGCATGGCGCGGGCGATGTTTGCCCCGGTGATCGGCAGGCCGGCCTCCTCGAGCCAGAACATGCTCTGCAGGTACTCCTCCTCGGCGACCGTGGCGTGCTCGTGCATCACCCTTCCGATAGTAAAGGCCCCGCTGGCAGCCACCTGTGTTCGATCGTCAGCCATCGCGTGCCGCGTGAAAGGATGCGGCCGTGCGAATCGAGCCGGGCACGAGGGCAGTCGTCACCGGCGCTTCCCGCGGCATCGGCCGCGCCCTGTGCCGCGCCCTGGCATCGCGCGGCGCGCGGCTGGGCCTCATGGCTCGCGGCAGGGAGCGCCTCGAGGAGCTGGCCGCGGAGCTTCCGGAGAGCACCGGCGGCCCGCACCTGCCTTTGGTCGCCGACGTCGCCAAGCGGGGGCAGGTGGTCCGCGCCGTCGACCGGTTCGCGAAGCGAGCCGAGGGGCTCGACCTGGTGGTCGCCAACGCCGGGGTCGCGCACTACGGCCCGTTCGCCGACACCGAGCTCGAGCAAGCCGAGGAGATGGTGCGGATCAACGTCCTCGGCACGATCTACACGGTTGGCGCGGCACTTCCCCACCTGCTGGACGGTGCCCACGGCCACATCGTGATCCTGTCCTCGGGCGCCGGGATTCGCGCCTTCCCCGGGGCCGCCGTGTACGGCGCCACAAAGGCCGCCGACCGCGGCTTCGCCGAGGCGCTTCGGCACGAGCTCTCGGGCACTGGGGTCTCGGTCACCACCGTGTTCCCCGGCGAGGTCGAGACCGACCTTCACGCCCACGAGCGCCACCTGCTCCCGGACTGGCGGAAAAACGAGGAGGAGCTGTCGCCCGAGACGCTGGCCGCGGCGATCGTCGACGCTGTGGAGGCGGATACTCGCGCCGTCTACGTGCCGGGTGTGGTGCGACTGCTGGGCCTGAACGGCGTCGCGCCCCGCCTCACCGACCGGCTGCTGGCCAGGATTCGTGGCCGCACGGCCGCCCCGCGGCTCGACTGACCTCGGCGCGGCTTGCTTCGCTTCCCCTGCCAGTAGAGGCAATCACCGGCCCGCGGCGAGGGTCGAGACCACGGCCTCGTAGACACCGTCGCCGTTCCGACCTTCGGTAACCGTCACGTTCGTCCGGCCGCCGATCGCCTCGCGCAGCCCGGGGTCGCGCTCGGGGCCGTTGGCGACCACGAAGAAGCGTCCCACGGCCTCGGCAGCGTCGAGGTCCTCCAGCGAGTCGCCGGCCCCGATGCACTCGCCGGGTGCGTAGCCACGCGCCCGCATGTGGAAAGCGACCGCCTTGGCCTTGCTGGCGCCGCCGGGCACCAGGTGGTAGGCGTGGGCGGGCCCGTCGATGCCCTCCATGCGCCGCACGATGGCTCCGTTGTCTAGAAATCTGAGGTCCTCGTGGCCGTGCTCGGCGAGCAACGCGTTGGCCTCCCCGACGTCCACCAGGCCGCGAAACAGGTGGGAGAGCTGGCGCTCGCGATGCCAGGGCCGGTGCCACTCCAGCCTGCCGGGAAAGCGCTCGAACAGCAGCTCCGGAATCCCGGCCGCCTGGATCTTGTCGGCCGGCGTGCCGTCGTCATCGGGCAGCCAGTCTCCGGTGAGCAGGGTTCGCTCACCGTCGATCATCAATCCGCAGCCGGCCTCGTAGATGTAGGAGGTCTGGGCGAGCAGGCCGGCGATCGCCATCACCTGAGCCTCGCGGCGTCCCGACATGATCACCACCTCTACCCCGGCGCGATCGCAGGCCTCGAGCGTTCGCGCCTGCTTCAGCGAGAAGCTGCCCTCGGCGTCGCGAAACAGCGCCCCGTGATGGCCGAGCAGGGTGCCGTCGAGGTCGATGTAGAGGCAGCGCAGGGCCACGGCGGAGCAACGGTACAGATGGTCGGCCGCGCTACGTTAGTCGCGGATGACCGCCTGGCGCATCGCTGGCCGCATGCTCGAGTTCCCGCCGCCGCTGGCTGCGGGGATCGTCAACGTCACCGACGATTCGTTCTTCGAGGGGGCGCGAAGCAAGACTCCGGAGGGCGCCGTCGCCGACGGTATGGCGCTGGCAGAGGCGGGGTTCGACCTGCTCGACGTTGGCGCCGTGCCAGCCCGCAGCGGTCCTTCGGTCTCGGCTGAGGAGGAGACGGCCCGGCTCGTTCCGGCGGTCGAGGAGCTGGCCCGCCGCGCCGGCGTGCCGGTGACCGCGGACACCTTTCGGCACCAGGTCGCCAGGCAGGCGCTGGACGCCGGGGCGGCGGCGATCAACGACATCTCCGGTGCCGCCGATCCCGAGATGCTCGAGCTGGTGGCCGACCGCGGCTGCGGCTACGTGCTCATGCACATCGAGGGACCGCCAGGCCGCGATCGTGAGCCTGCCGGTCACCGGGACCCCGTAGCTCACCTGACGCGCTGGTTCGCGGACCGGATTCAGGTGGCGCTCGACCGCGGGGTCGCGGAGGAGCAGATCGCGCTGGATCCCGGCCTCGACTTCGATCTCTCCGTCGACGACGACCTCGAGATCCTGCGGCGCCTCTCCGAGCTTCGCGAGCTGGGTCGCCCGCTGTTCGTGGCCCTGTCTCGCAAGGACTTCCTTGGGGCCGTGCTGGCGGGTTCCTGGGAGGGCCGATCCCCGCCGGCTGAGCGCGAGTGGGCCACGGCGGCAGCGACCGCACTGGCGGTCGTCGCGGGCGCCGCGATCGTGCGGCTTCACGACCGAACCGCGCTCGACGCGCTGCGTACGGCGGCCGCCATTCGCGGCAGCCACGAGGAAGCCACAGACCGAGCCTCGGCGACCGCCGATGGCTAGCGTCACGGCCGCCAGCGGCTGGGAGCGCTCGATCGAGCCGGGGCGCGCCGACGGTCGCCTGGTCGCAGAGGCGGCAGAGGGTGCGCGAGCCGCCGACCGGGTCGAGATCCCGACCTCGCTGGCGCCTGAGCTGGCGGCGGCCCTGCCCGCGGACGGAATCGAGACGCTCTACTCACACCAGGTGGAGGCGCTCGAGGCAGCCGCCGCTGGCAACGCGATCGTCACGAGCGGCACCGCTTCGGGGAAGTCGCTCTCCTTCAACCTCCCCGTTCTGGATGGGCTCGTCCGCGAAGGCGGTGGCCGGGCCCTCTACCTGTACCCGACCAAGGCGCTGGCACAGGACCAGGCGCGGAAGCTTTCGGCGCTCGGACTGACGCAGATTCGTCACGCGATCTACGACGGCGACACGCCGCGTGACGACCGGCCGCAGATCCGGCGTCGCTCGAACTTGATCCTCACCAACCCCGACATGCTCCACGTTGGCATCCTGCCTCACCACAAGAACTGGGGCGACTTCCTGGCCCGCCTCGAGTGGGTGGTCGTGGACGAGGCACACACCTACCGGGGCGTTTTCGGGTCGCACGTCGCGAACGTCATGCGCCGCCTGCGGCGGGTCGCACGGCTCTACGGGGCGACGCCACGGTTCATCATGGCCTCGGCCACGATTGCCAACCCGGTCGAGCTCGCCGAACGGCTCGTGGGGGAGCCGTTCCGGCTGGTCGATTCCGACGGCGCTCCGCGCGCCGGGCGGCGGATCGGGATGTGGAACCCGCCCGTCATCGACCCGAGCTCGATGACCCGCCGCTCGGTTCTCTCCGAGGCGGCCGATCTGCTCGCCGACCTGGTCAGCGAGGGGCTGCGGACGATCTGCTTCCTTCGCAGCCGCCGCGGGATCGAGCTGATCCAGCGCTTTACCCGGATGCGACTCGAGGAGCTTGGAAGGCCGCAGCTTGCCGAGCGGATCGCCCCGTACCGGGCCGGGTACACGCCCCAGCAGCGGCGTGAGATCGAGGCTCGGCTTGCCGGCGGCGAGCTGCTCGCGGTTGTTGCCACCGACGCGCTCGAGCTCGGCATCGACATCGGCGAGCTGGACGCGGCGATCTGCGTCACCTTCCCCGGCACCGTGGCCAGCCTGCGCCAGATGTGGGGCCGAGCGGGGAGGCGGAGCGAGGGCCTCGCCCTGTACCTCGCCGGCGAGGATGCCCTGGACCAGTTCTTCTGTCGCCACCCGGAGGAGTTCCTCGAGCGGCCGGTGGAGGCGGCGATCCTCGATCACGAGAACGAGCGCATCCAGCTCGCGCATGTGCTCGCGGCCGCCTACGAGCTGCCCCTGTCGGAAGCCGACGCGGACGTGTTCGGCGATCGCTGGCAGGAACGAGCCGACGCCCTGGTCGCGATCGGCGAGCTGCGACGCGGCCGCGAGGGTCGCTACCTGCCCCGCGGCCCCCGCTTTCCCGCGGGCGACATCTCGTTGCGATCGGCCTCGCCCGACTCGGTGGCGGTCGTGGAGCGCGCCTCGGGCGAGCTGCTGGGGGCAGTCGAGGCCGAGCGCGCGTTCACCACGGTCCACCCCGGCGCCGTGTACCTGCACCTTGGCCGCTCCTACGAGGTGCGCGAGCTGGATATCGAAGGACGGCGCGCCCTGGTCGATCGCTTCGACGGCGACTGGTACACGCAGCCCAAGAAGGAGTCCGAGGTGTTCGTTGAAAGGCTTGGCGAACGCTTGGAGGTTGCGGGAGTGGAGTTGAGCTTCGGCGAGGTATCCGTAACCGAGCAGGTGATGGCCTTCCAGCGCAAGCGACTGTCGGATCATCAGGTGGTCGACATGGTCGGGCTCGACCTGCCGGAGACCAACTTCCCGACCCAGGCGCTCTGGTACGTGCTGCCGGAGGAGCTCGCGGGCCCGGCGACGCTGCCGCCCGAGGTGCTGCTGGGAGCACTGCACGCCACCGAGCACGCGCAGATCGCGGTGCTCCCGCTGCTCGCGATGTGCGATCGGTGGGACATCGGCGGGCTCTCGACCAACGTGCACTTCCAGACGGGCAGGCCGACGATCTTCATCTACGACGGCTATCCGGGAGGGGTGGGCATCGCGCGACGCGGCTTCGAGCTGTTCGAGCGCCTGCTCGCCGACGCCGCGAGGCTGATCGGCGAGTGCCCGTGCACGGACGGATGCCCGTCGTGCGTGCAGAGCCCCAAGTGCGGCAACCTCAACGAGCCGCTGCACAAGCAGGGTGCGCTGGAGCTGATCACCACGATGCTGAGCCAGGGTCGGCGGGCGGCCTGATGGCGCGAAGCCGGCAGGTGGCGGTGATCGGCAAGGGGACTCCCGACGAGGAGCTGACGCCCCTCGCCGAGGAGGTCGGACGGCGGCTCGCCGAGGGCGGAGCCGTGGTCGTGTGCGGCGGCCTCGCCGGGGTCATGGAGGGCGTCGCGCGGGGTGCCGCCTCCGCCGGCGGGACCGTGATCGGCATCGTCCCGAGCAGCTCACGGGAGCAGGCGAATCCGCACTGCACCCACGTGGTTGCCACTGGGATCGGTCACGCGCGGAATCTGGCCGTCGTCTCGTCGGGCGACGCGGTGATCGCGATTGGCGGCGAGTGGGGGACCCTCTCCGAGATCGCCTTCGCCCGCGACCTCGGCCGCCCGGTGGTCGCCCTATCCAGCTGGAAGGTGAGTGGGGGCGGCCCGATGGAGGGTGGACCTGGAATCGAGGTTGCCGCCAGCCCCGCCGAGGCGGTGGAGCTGGCCCTGTCGCTGGCCGGCGAAGGCGGTTGACGGTGTCCCGCGGCCCTGCCCGGCGGGGTCGCTAACGCGACAACCGCCAGGTTCAGCCCAAGGGTGTCGTGTTTGCCCCGCATATCGGGGCAACTCGACATTCGTGGGTCTCCGCCGCGAGTGTCGCATTGTGCGCTTGGTCGCCGCGAACCGCCCGGGCGGTCAGCCACGCGGGCGGCGCCACGCTCGCTAGCCTTACCGCCGCCGGCGAGGTAGCTCAGTTGGTAGAGCACACGACTGAAAATCGTGGTGTCGGCAGTTCGATTCTGCCCCTCGCCATCGCATAGGCAAGCCGGTCGTTGCGTGGCGGGTCCGCTCCTAGCCAGGGCGAGCGGCTTACGCGATTTCCTTCGCGCATCGCCTACTCCCGCAGGCCGGCGGCTTCGAGGGCTTCGCTCCTGTCGTTGAAGATGTCCGCCCGCACAGTCTTCCCATCGCGGACGGTCCAGACGTACCAAACGTCGGTTTCGACCGGCACACCGCTTTCAGCCCCGCTAGCACGATGGCGGACGCGGGTTACGACCTGGTCTCCGGGGGTGTCGATGTACTCCTCAGCGGTGGCGACCAACTCGTCGAACCCCTCGGCCCAGTCGAGGGTCAGTTGCAGAAACCCCTCGGGTCCACGGTACGTGCCAGCGAGGGGAATGGGCGGTGCCACGTACGTGACCAAGTCGGGGCTGAAGGTCTCGAGAGCGGCAGAGAGATCGCCACGCTCATAGGCCTCCCAACCGCTCCGCACGAACTCCACGTTCTCCTGCGACACGCCTACTCCTCGAGTCCGACGTCGGCGAACGCGCGGTCGCGGTCAAAGTAGATGACGAGCCTCGTCACCTTGCCTTCGCGGACGTGGAACAGGTTCGCGGACCTGGTGAGCATCTGATCGAGCTCGATTCCGCTGCGTCTGCCGCGCCCGGTGTTCCGGGTGAGCACGAGCACACGCTCCCCGTCGAGCTGGCGATACGCCTCGGGCTCGGCGGTGAAGCCTTCCCAAGGGCTCAGGGCGTCAATCCATGCCTCGGCCATCGCAGCCGTCCCGGTCCAGCTACCGGGTGTGGGCCCGTCGGCGAACGCGAACTCGATCTCCGGGTGCGCCCACCCGATGTCCCTGTAGTCGCCGCGAGCCCAAGCTGTGTAGATCGAGCGCACGAAGTCAAGGTTCTCCTCCGGCATCGCCCGCGCAGTATCTCGCTTCTCTCATTCCCAACTTTCGGGGCGCTCAACAGTCAGACGGTTAGCATCGACACCTATGCCCGCGGTCGTCGAGCTCACCCCGATTACCCAACAGGGTCAGAAGCTGCTGGACAAGCTCGAGAACAAAACCGGGATGCTCCCGTTCAAGACCAGCGATGCGTCGGGTGCGAAGACGTACCACCTGCAGGCCTCGGCGAATGTCGATGGATTCCAGGCGGCGCTCGACCGCATCGAGCCGAACTGGGTCACGCATCTGATGCTCAAGGTCGTGTCTCAGACGGGGTAGCCCTACTCGCGCAGCCCGGAGGCTTCGAGGGCTTGGGCCTTGTCCGCGTACTCAACTGTTCGCGCCCACTTGCGGTCCCGCAGGGTGATGACGTGCGCCAGTTCCATCTCAATCGGGACCTCGCTGCCCGCGCCATGACCGCTGAAGCGCAGCCAGACGAATACCTTGTCACCGCTTGCCTTCGCCTCCACCGGCTCGGTCTTGAGATCGGGGTATGCCTCCAACCAGTTGGCGAAGTGCCGGGTGACGGCGTCGATCCCGCGATGGATCGTCGTATCGGGGTCCCTCGAATCGGTGTGGTACTCCCAGTCGGGCTGCGAGAACGTCGCCATCACCTCGGGCAGCGTGCGCAGCCGCCACTCCAGGCCTCCCTCATCGGCGTTGAAGCGGGCGAACCCCTCCAGCACAACCCTCACGTTCTCCTTCTCCACGTTCTCCTGCGACATCGCCTCGCGGAGTATCTCGCGGCGAGGGTTACGCCAACTTCTTGGCCACCTCCCCGGCCTCGCCGTGCTTCTCGACCAGCCAGAAGTGCGGATACTCCTTCACCACCGCTTCGAGGTCGTCGGCGACGTGGCCGGGCGCCACCGCGAAGCGGTTCGGCCGCGACCGCACTTCCTCCCACTCTTCTCCAGTCAGCCGGATGCGCTCATCGCAGTCCGTCCGCCAGCACTCGCATCGGAAACCGGCAGTCGAATCGTCGCTCTCCGTCCACTTGGCCTCCCGGTAGTTGAGGTGGCGGCACCAGGCCTCGTTGTAGGCGATGCGCTCCTTCCGCGAGCCGGAGGGTGGCGGGATAAACCCGGTCACCGGCCAACACTAAGCCCTTGGGCTGGCTCGAATTCCGCCGGACTAGGGGGTTCGATTAATGGAGATCAAGGGTGGTGAACGTCCTGGGCTGTTACGCCAGCTCCTCGGCCAGCTCCCCCGCCTCGCCATGCTTCTCGACGAGCCAGAAGCGCGGGTACTCCTCGACCACCGCTTCGAGGTCGACGGCGACGTGCCCGGGCGCCACCGCAAAGCGATTCGGCCTCGAGCGGACTTGCTCCCAATCCCCTCCAGACAGCGGGATGCGCTCGCTGCAGTCCACCCGCCAGCACTCGCATCGGAAACCGGCTGCCGGATCGCCACTGCTCGTCAACTTGGCCTTGCGTTCGTTGAGATGCCGGCACCAGGCCTCGTTGTATGCGATTCGCTCGTCTCGCGAGCCGAAGGGCGGCTGGATCGACTCGGCCACCAGCCAACCTTACGCGCCATCGGGGCGCCAGCGCATCGACTCGAGGACCAGCCCGGCTTGGCCGCTGTCGTTGCTGATCGTCACGGGCAACTAAGGCCGGGTCCCGTTTGAGCTCGGACCAGCGGGGCAATCGCTCAACGACACCCGCAGTGGGAGCAAGCGATGAGCGAACGGAGTCCATCCGAGAACAACGGCGGCCAGGACGAGCTGGTGCCCGGGCCAGGCAAGCCGACGAGCCTTGGAATGCATGCCTGGTGGGGCGTTCTCAGGCGCACAGTGAGCGAGTTTCGCGCCGACAACCTGACCGACTGGGCCGCCGCCCTCACCTACTACGCCGTGCTCTCGATCTTTCCGGCACTGGTCGTCATGGTGTCGATCCTCGGGCTCGCTGGGGACTCGGCAACCCAGTCCGTGCTCGACAACCTCGATGAGCTGGGCCCGGGGCCGGCGAACGACATCGTCAGCGGAGCGATCAGGGAGATCTCATCCAGCCAGGGCACGGCGGGAGTCGCGTTGATCATCGGCCTGGCGGCCGCTCTATGGTCGGCCTCCGGCTACGTTGGCGCCTTCTCGCGCGCCTCGAACGTCATCTACGAGATCGAGGAGGGCCGCCCGTTCTGGAAGCTTCGGCCCCTGCAGCTCGCCATCTCGCTCCTGCTGATCCTGTTCGTCGCCGTGAGCGCGATCGCGGTGGTGCTCACGGGGCCGCTTGCCGAGGAGGTCGGCAGTCTGTTCGGGCTCGGCAGCACGGCCGTGGCGATCTGGGACATCGTGAAATGGCCAGTGATCGTGCTCGTCGTGATGACGATGCTCGCGGTCCTCTATTACGGGGCGCCCAACGTTCGCCACCCCGGGTTCCGCTGGATCACTCCCGGCGGCGTCCTCGGGGTTCTGCTGTGGCTGCTCGCCTCTGCGGGCTTCGCCTTCTACGTCGCGAACTTCGGCTCCTACAACAAGACCTACGGCAGCCTTGCCGGGGTGATCGTGTTCCTTGTCTGGCTGTGGATCTCCAACCTGGCCGTGCTGCTGGGCGCCGAGCTCAACGCCGAGCTCGAGCGCAGCCGAGAGCTGGAGAGCGGCGTGCCGCCGGAGGAGACTCTCGCCGTAGAGCCGCGCAGCGAGCCGAAGCGGGCTTGAGGGGGAGGAGAGGCCCGACCATGCGCAAGCTGCTGTTCATTCCCTTCAGCATGGCCGCCGGCCTGGTTGCCGGATTCGCAGCCAAGAAGCTCTTCGATGCGACCTGGAGCCTGGTCGACGAGGAGGAACCTCCGGAGCCCGAGCACCGTGACGTCAGCTGGCCAAAGCTGGCGGCCGCCCTGGCCCTGGAGGGGGCGATCTTCCGAGTGAGCCGGGGTCTCGCCGAACGTGGGTCGCGGATCGGGTTCCATCGCCTGACCGGTCGGTGGCCGGGCGAGGAAGAGCCAGAGACGACCTAGCAGCCTGAGACTGCCGGGACTCGCTCATCCAAGGGGGAGAGTCAGCGTCCGCCCCCGTCTTTACTGTGAGCGAACCATGAGTGAACAGGCTTCGCTGACAGATCAGCCGGCTCTGGCAGCGAGCTCGGGCAACGGCGGCGACCCCGCCGCCGAGCGCCCCTGGGTGCGCGACCTCACCGATGGACAGGTCGTCGAGGCCGTGTTCGGGGTCCGCGAGCGCGAGCTTCGCCAGCGTCGCAGCGGCGGCGAGTGGCTGAGGCTGGTGGTCTGCGATCGCTCGGCCACGGTTGAGGCGGTCGTCTGGGAAGCAGTCGAGGAGTCGTTCGATGTCGCCGTCCCCGGCTCCGCGGTTCATATCAGCGGCCGCTTCGGAGTCCATCCCCAGTACGGCCCGAAGATCACTGTCGAGTCGATCCGTCCAGCCCGCCCGGACGAGTTCGAGGGCGCCGACCTTGCCGATGGGCCGCGGATCGCGGTGGAGCGCCTGGAGGCAGACCTGGGCGAGCTGTTGGAGACGGTCCAGAATCCCCTCCTTCGAGAGCTGCTGAACCGCTTCTTTGGCCACGCCTCCCCGGTCTGGGCCAGGTTCAGGGAGGCCCCGGCCGCCAAGTACTACCACCAGGCCTATCGCCATGGGCTCCTCGACCACACGGTCTCGGTGGCCCAAGCGGTGAGCGCTGCCGCCTCGGCTTTCCCCGGGATCGACCGCGACGTGGCCGTCGCGGGAGCGCTGCTTCACGACATTGGCAAGACCATGGCCTACAACGATGACCCGCTGGCGATCGACCTCACGGATGCCGGCCGCCTTCAGGGCGAGATACCGCTCGGCTACTACGTGGTCCGGCGTGAAATTGAGCGCATCGAGGGCTTCGATCCGGAGCTCGCCCAGGCGATCTTCCACATCGTCCTCTCCCACCACGGGTCGCTGGAGAACGGCTCACCGGTGATTCCCGCCACCCGGGAAGCCACGCTCGTACACGCGATCGACAACCTGGGCGGCAAACTGGGCAGCTTCGATCGGATCGAGCGCGGCCTGCCCGACGGGGAGGCCTGGTCTCGTTTCGACCGCGGGATCGACTCGGCCGCATATTTCCGCTCCCGCGCGGCGTAACCCCCAATCCCACTACGCCTTTTTGGGCTGGATTACTTTGTTCCAGGAATGCGCGCGATGGTACTCGCGGGTACCGGCTTGATCGGCGGGAATCCCATTCCTAGACTGAACGAGCCGACGGTTGACACCGACGGTTGACCGGTAGAGGAGGCAAAGCCGAACGTGAACCGCGTTGCGTATCGCAGGGAGCCGCAACAGGAGGGCGCCGACGCCGGCGGAGCTGGCGGGGTGGAAGATGCCGCGCTCGTTGCGCGCAGGCGGGCGTTTCTGGTCCTCGAGCGCGAGCGCGAGTCTCTGACGGCTGGGATGCAGCGCCAGTCTCTTCCTCGGAGGCGCTACGAGGACCTATGCGTGGTGAAGATGGTCACCCTCCTGCAGTGCGACTACCTGAGCCAGCCGACGCAGGTGGGCTCGGGGGCTGATCAGTCTTCCCGCCGCAGCCCTCAACCGCTCGAATACGGCCGGGTCGCCGATTGGGCGAGACCGTGGGGGCCGAGCTGCCTGGTCCAGCTTCAATCTGATCTGAACGAGTTCGACGGCAAGCTGAGGAGCGCGCGCAGATGGCTTCCCGCCGGAGCCCAGACCAAGGCCGAGGCGCGGGCTGGAAAGCGCTTCCAGGAGATCATGTCCAAGCTGGCGGGCGGGCTCAAGGCTGCGGACTTCACGCTTCCGAGCTGGGCTTCACGCAGCTCGCTGACGTCCCGAGACAGCCCGCTTCGACAGAAGGCGCCCAAGCCCACACGCCGGTCGGCTTCACGGCGCCCCGCGCACGCACGCCCGGCGCCCCGACGCGCCGCAGCGAGGCCCGTCGCGCCCGGTCGCGACGGCCCCGGGGGAGCGGCGCCCCAGGACCGGATCGATGTCAACGAGGCTACCTACGAGCAGCTCCGGGCGATGACGCTCACGATCACGCAGAGCCGCCGCCTGCTCGCCTACCGCAAGCGTGTCAAACGTTTCGAGTCGCTCGATGAGCTCGACACGCTCCCCGGGTTCCCGAGGACCGTCCTGGAGCGGCTCAAGCATCGGCTGACCGTCTAGACCAGCCCGCAAATTGCGCACAAAGCACGGGCGCAGGTTGGGGGGCGACCGGCGGCGCGCCTCTATCCTCCCCGTCGTGGCCAAGGACACCGAGAAGCTGATTCGCCAGCTCTCGCTGATCTCGTTCCTGATGGCCAACGGGCGTCCCGTCTCGGCGCTGGAGATCAAGCGCGAGGTCGAGGGCTACAGCTCGATGAATGACGACGCGTTCGCGCGGCGCTTCTACGCCGATCGCGCCGAGCTCGAGAGCCTCGGCATCTCGCTCCAGGTTGAGAAACCGGCCGAGGGTTTCTTCGAGGCCGAGCTCTACGCACTGCCGCCCGAGAACTACTACCTGCCGCCGATCGAGTTCGCCGACGCCGAGTTGGCAGCGCTGCGCACGGCGCTGGGGCTGCTCGACGGGGAGTTCGCATACGCCGAGCCGCTGCGTCTCGCCCTGCAGCAGGTTTCCTGGGGCCGCCCCAGTCCCCTGGAGGAGGGCGACTCTGGCTCGATCGACGTCAAGCTTGCCCCGTCGGGCGGGGGCCGCGAGCTGTCGCAGCGCCTGGCGAAGATCGAGACCGCGATCTCGCGCCGCAAGACGATCGAGTTCAGCTACTACTCGATGCAACGCGACCAGGTCTCCGATCGCAAGGTAGACCCCTACCACCTGGTGTTTCGGACCGGCCAGTTCTACTTGATCGGCCACTCGCACGAGCGCGACGACGTGCGCGTGTTTCGCCTCTCGCGGATCCGCGCCAAGGTCTCCTACGCGACCAAGGCCGAGCACGACTTCTCCCCGCCCGAGGACTTCGACAGGCGCGACTACGCGTCGCGGGCCGACTGGCAGATGGGCGAGATCGCGGGTACGGCGAGGGTGTTCGTGCGCGAGCGAATCGCCTGGCTCGTCGAGCGCGACTTCGGCGCCTACGGCAGCCTGCGCAAGGCAACCAAGGAGGACGGCGTCCCAGGACGAGGCTCGATCTACGAAACCGACTACGCCTCTCCCCGGCTGCTGATCTCCTGGGTCCTCAGCTGGCGGGAGAACGCGACCCTGCTCGAGCCGCAGGACCTGGCGCGAGAGGCGACCGAGAGGTTGGAGCTGCTCCGCGAGCGGCACACGGGCGAGTTGACGGTGGCCAAGACCGTGTCGCGCCCGTTGACCCAGGGCAACGGCAGGCCGCGCTCCGTGAGCGGCCGCTCGGAGTCGGTGATCCGGCCGGAGCGATTCGCCCGGCTGGTAACGCTCGCCGGCCTTCTGATCGGGGCCGCCCGGGAGCAGTCGCGGCTGTCGGTGGACACCGTGGTCGAGGAGCTGAATGTCAGCCAGGACGAGCTCCGTGAGGACATCGACGTTCTCAACGTGGTCAACTTCGGCGGCGGGACCTACGTGCTCTATGCGGAGATCGATGGAGACGAGATCGAGGTTGATCCCGACACCTATGGCGACAACTTCGCGCGCCCGGCCCGGTTGCTGCCGCTGGAGGCAAAGGCGCTGGTCGCGGCGATCGACCTGTTCGGGGATCATCTGCCGCAGGCGGGTCTGTCCAGCGCGCGCCAGAAGATCGTCGAGGCGTTGGGCCACGACCCTTCCCAGGAGGGGCTCGAGATTGCCCCAGGGCGCGACGACTCGGACGTGGTGCGGACCGTGAACGACGCGATCGAGCGGCACCGGGTGCTCGAGCTCCATTACTACAAGGAGAACGAGGACGAGTTCGTCCAGCGCGAGGTGGAGCCGTATCAGCTGGTCAGCGGCCCCGAAGGCTGGTATCTCGGCTGCTACGACCTGGCGCGAAGCGACACGCGGCATTTCCGCCTCGACCGGATGAAGGAGGCGCGGCTCACGCGACGCTCCTTCGAGCCTCGCGAGGGCACCGATGACCGTCTGGCCGAGCAGGAGTGGCTCGTGCACGGTGAGGTTGGAAGCGCCGGCGTGGCCAGGGTCTGGGTCGCGCCGGAGCGGGCTCGCTGGCTGCGCGAGGAGCGCACCGTGGTCGAGGAGCTCGCCGACGGGGCCGTCGTGGTTGAGCTGCCCTACGGCTCCGTCGACTGGCTCGTTCGCGAGATCCTCAAGGGCGTGGGCGACCTGGTCGTGCTCGAGCCGGATGACGCTCGGAAGGCGGTGCTGGCCGCGGTAGGCATCACTGAGTCGTAGACGCCGCGACGGGTCTGGTGCAGGTGGCCCGTGCGAAGCCAGTGGGTCACCGGGCTTAGGCCAGCTCGTCGAGAGTGTCGGGTAGTCCGCTCAGATCCGGGAGCTCGGCCGCGCGGGGGATGTCGCTCGACTCGGCGAGGCGGTTGATCCATACGGCAGCCAGTCCCTGTCGCGCGGCCGGCTCGATGTCATGGAAGAGACTCGCCGCCACGTGCACGTGGCGGTCGCGAGCGGCGCCCGTATCGGCGAAGAAGCGCTCCCAGTGTCCGGGCGCGGGCTTGTACGAGCCAGCCTCGCTGGCGGTGATCAGGACATCGAACGGCACTCCGAGCGCCGTCACCGACGCGTCCAGCAGGTCCGGGTCGGTGTTGGACAGGGCCGCCAGCCGCCAGCCGCGCTCTCGCACTTCCGCCAACGCCGCAGGCACCTCGGGAAAGGGCGGCCAGGATGGAAGCGATTCGGCGAGAGCGGCCCGGCGGTCGTCGGGCAGCTCGAGGCCGTCGATGGCGGACACGGTGGCCAGGCAGCGAGCGAGCACCTCACGGTAGGTGAGCTCAGCGTGCTCCTGCACCCGAGGCTCGACGATGTGGTGAAGCTCCAGGAGTCGATCGGAGCTGGCCTCGGGCCAAAGCGACCTGAAGGCGTCCCGCAGGCCGCCCTCCCAGTCGATCAAGGTCCCATAGCAGTCGAACGTGGCCCACCGATCTGCCATCGACGCTCAGACCCTATATTCGCGCCCATCGACTCGCCACCGGGCCACCCCGAGATCGTCAGGATCGTCGCGCCGAATCCCGGCCCGATGACGCTCGAGGGCACGAACACGTACGTGGTCGGCTCCCAACCGGCCTATGTCATCGACCCAGGGCCCGCCGACGAGCCGCATCTCGAGGCGGTGCGAGCGGCCGCCGAGGATCGAGGCGGCATCGCCGGGATCCTGCTCACCCACTCGCACGCGGATCATTCCGCCGCCGTGCCGATGCTGGGCGCCCCCGTCCTGTTCGGAGACGTCGGAGCCGGCGACGAGACTTCCGGCGAGCCCGGCGCCGCCAGTGGCTCCGTCGGCTCCGCGGTCGCCCGCGAGCCGGGGCGTGTGGGCCCGTTCGAGGTCCTGCCCACTCCCGGTCACGCCGTCGACCACGTCTGCTTCCTCCTCGGGAAGGTCGCGTTCTGCGGGGATCTCGTGCTCGGTCGCGGTTCGAGCTTCGTGCCGCCCGACGGCGGCTCCCTGGCGGCCTACATGAACTCCCTGGAGCGCCTGCGCGCCGCCGATCCAGAGCTTCTGTGTCCGGGACACGGTCCATACATCGAGGATCCGCGGAGCAAGATCGACGACTACCTCGAGCACCGTCTGATGCGAGAGCGCCGGCTGGTGGCCGCGCTCCAGCGAGGCGAGCGATCACGGGCGCGGCTCCTGGACCTGGTCTGGGACGACGTGCCGAAGCCGCTGCGGCCCGCCGCGGCTGTGGTCATGGAGGCCCACCTCGACAAGCTCCAGGCGGATGGCCGCCTGCCCGGGGATGTTTCTGACTAGACCGCTGCTGGCCGAATTGCGATTCGCATCGGATCGCAATTCGGCCATCGATGAGCAAGCGGACTGCCTAGAGTTGCCGACGTGACCGCGGGTGGAGCGGCAAAGATCTTCGGCCTCACGGCTGCGGCGTTCACGGCGCTCGCGGGGAGCACGGCCGCCGGCCTTTGGCACCAGCTCTTTCGCCGGCCTCTTCCGAGGACGAAGGGGCGCCGGCGGCTGGATGGGCTGACGGGGCCAGTCGAGATCGGCCGCGATCGCTGGGGAGTGCCCCACATCCACGCCCAGACCAGGCACGACCTGTGGTTCGGCGAGGGCTTCTGCCAGGGCCAGGACCGCCTCTGGCAGATCGACCTCTACCGGCGGATCGGCTCGGGCCGGCTTGCCGAGATCGCCGGAAGGGCGGGGCTTCAGACCGACCGCTTCATGCGGACCCTGGGCCTGCGACGCGCCGCCGAGCGGGAGGCAGCGGCGCTCGCGCCCGGGCCGCGATCGGAGCTGGACGCGTTCTGCGCCGGGGTGAATGCGGCCGCCGCCGACCGCCCGCTCCCAGCCGAGTTTCAGCTTCTGCGCATCGGCTTCGAGCCGTTCGCCCCCGCCGATCCGCTCACCCTGGCGAAGCTGCTCTCCTTCGGCCTCTCGACCAACTGGGAGCGTGAGCTCCTGCGAGCCGAGATGACCCGCGAGCTCGGTGCCGAGAAGGCGGTTCGCCTTGATCCGGGATATCCGGCGGGCAACCCGGTGGTGCTCACCCCGGGAGAGGCGTGGACGGGTGACGGGTTGGACCTCGCGGAGCAGATCGCGAGGGTTCGGGACTCGATCGGCCTCGCGGTCGAGGCGAGCGGCTCGAACAACTGGGCCGTGACCCCGATGCGCTCGGCGAGCGGTGGTCCGCTGCTGGCTGGCGATCCTCATCTGCCGCCGAGCATGCCGGGAATCACCTACCAGGTGGGCCTTTATCTCGGAGATCGTTTCTGTCGAGGGGCGACGCTGCCGGGCCTACCGGGCATGACGATGGGCCAGAACAACGATGTTGCCTGGTCGTTCACCAACGTGATGGCGGACGTCATGGACCTGTTCATCGAGCGGATCGACGGCGACACTTACGAGTTCCAGGGCGAGTTCCGGCCCCTGCGCCTGATCGAGGAGGAGATCGCCGTCAAGCGCCGCTCCGAGCCTGAGCGGCTCGTCGTCCGCGAGACCCATCACGGGCCGATCGTCAACGAGGCGCTTCGTGCCGACGATGCCGAGCCGCTTGCCCTGCGCTTCATGGCCCTCGATTTTCCCGGCGTCACCAGCGCGAGCCTCGAGGTCCTCGACGTCACCACCGGCGCAGAGCTGGTCGAGCTGATCGGAGAGCATGCACATCCGGTCTCAAACCTCGTCTGGGCCGACCGCCACGGCTCGATCGGCTACAAGACCGTTGGCCGCCTGCCGATGCGGCGCGGGGGTTGCCCCGACCTCCCGAAGCCCGGCTGGACGGGTGAGCACGAATGGGACGGCTGGGTCCCTTACGAGGAGATGCCCGAGTTGACCGACCCGGAGGCGGGCTTCGTGGTCACGGCCAACAACCGGATCGCTCCGGCCGGGTACCCCCACCACATCACCAGCGACTACCTCGACGGCTATCGGGCGCACCGCATCGAGCAGCTGATCATGGCGCAGCCGGAGCACGATCTGGAGAGCTTCGAGGCGATGCAGACGGACATGCTCTCCCTTCCGGGCCTGGAGACCGCCCGCCGGCTGGCCCGGCTGCGGCCGCGCGATCAGCGAGAGCTGGCCGCGATCGAACGGCTCCGGTCCTGGGATGGGCGGATGAGCCCGGACTCGATCCCGGCGACGATCTATCAGGCGTTCACGCTGCGCCTGGCACGCGAGGTCACCCGAGCCGCGATCGGGGACCGTGACCTGGCGGAGCGCTGGCTGGACCGTGCCGACAACGGCTTCGTCGCCCACGTCACATCGCCCTGGCGATGGCAGTCCCACCTATTGACCCTCTGGGATGAGGGTGACGAGGATCTGGTCGGCCGGTCGTGGGACGAGCTCGTCCTCGACGCCCTGCGGGGCACCCTCGACGACCTCGACGGCAGGCTGGGACCGGACCAGGAAGCGTGGCGCTGGGGCAAGGTTCACCCGCTCGTCTTTCCGCATGCGCTTGGCGAGGCCAATCCCCTCCTGGCGTGGATCTTCAACCGCCAGCTCGAGGTCGGCGGCGCTCAGGAGACGGTCGCCCAGGTGGGCTGGGACCCGAATGACCCGTTCACCGCGATCTGGGCGCCGTGCTGGCGGATGGTGGCGGACCCCGTGAGCCCAGAGCGCTCGCGCTGGCAGGCATTCACCGGCCAGTCGGGTCACCCGGCAAGCCCCCACTACGACGACCTTCAGGTGGACTGGGTGGCTGGAAGAACCCAGCCGATGGCCGGGGAGGGCCCGTGGCGGGTGTTGACGCTCGAGCCGAGCTCCTAGGGCCTGGACGAATGAGTCGCCGGGACCAGATCCAGCTCACGGACGACGAACAGCGTGAGCTGCTCGAGTCCCAGCGAGTGGTCGTAGTGTCGTCCATCGGTCTGCGGGGCTGGCCCCATTCGATGCCGCTGTGGTACGTGCTGCGCGACTGGGAGGTCTGGACCTACACCTACGCGAAGTCGCAGAAGGTCAAGAACCTCGAGCGCGACCCGCGGGCCACGCTTCTAATCGAAACCGGTTACGAGTACGGCGAGCTGCGCGGGGTCCAGATCGAGGCCGAGGCCGACATCCATCGCGACTTCGACACCGTCCACGTGGTGGCGCGGGAGCTGGCGGTCCGCTACTCGGGCGACATCTCCTCGGTTGAGGGAGAGGCAGCGGAGGCGCTCGCGGCGCAGGCCCGAAAGCGGGTCGCCGTTCGGTTCAAGCCGCGGCGGATCGCAAGCTGGGACCACCGGAAGCTGGGCGGGACGTACTAGTCGGGCTGGCGCCACGCCGCCTCGGGGACGCGGTGGCCCGGGCCGGCCGGCCCCTATGCTTCCCGCGCGATGGAGAACCTCAGGGGCCTGATCCTCTCGGGCGGTGAGGGCACGCGCCTGCGCCCGATCACCCACACCTCAGCGAAGCAGCTGGTGCCCGTGGCCAACAAGCCGGTGCTCTTCTACGGCATCGAGGCTCTGGTCGAGGCTGGAGTGAAGGAGATCGGGATCGTGATCGCCCCCGAAACCGGCGCCGAGATCGCCGATGCGGTGGGCGACGGCGCCGACTTCGACGCCTCGATCAGCTACATCCACCAGGAAGCGCCGCTCGGCCTTGCCCATGCCGTGCTCACCGCGGAGGAGTTCCTTCAGGACGGGCCATTCGTGATGTACCTGGGCGACAACCTGTTGCGCGATGGGATCACCGACCTCGCCAACGCGTTTCGCTCGTCTGAGCCCGACGCCCTCATCCTCCTCACCCGAGTGCCCGATCCAGGCAACTACGGCGTCGCCGAGCTGGACGGCGAGCGGGTTGTTCGCCTGGTCGAAAAGCCGCAGGACCCGCCCAGTGACCTGGCGCTCGTCGGTGTCTACATGTTCGGGCCGTCGATCTTCGAGGCGGCGAAGGCGATCAAGCCCTCGGGGCGCGGAGAGCTCGAGATCACCGACGCCATCCAGTGGCTGATCGACGGCGGCACGCGAGTGGAGAGTCATACCGTGACGCGGCTGGTGGAAGGACACCGGCCAGCTGGACGACATGCTGGATGCGAACCGGTTGGTGCTCGAGGACATCCAGCGCCGGATCGACGGTGAGCTGGTGGATTCCAAGGTCGAAGGCCGGGTCGTGGTCGAGGCCGGCGCCCGGCTCGAACGGGCATTGGTCCGCGGGCCGGCGATCATCGGCGCGGGCGCGCGGGTCACCGACGCCTACGTCGGTCCGTACACGTCGATCGACGCCGGGGTCAGCGTGTCGCGCGCCGAGGTCGAGCACTCCATCCTGCTCGCCGGGTCCAGCGTCTCAGACCTGGGCTCGCGAATGGAGGCCAGCCTGCTGGGGCGAAACGTCAAGCTCTCCCGTGGCGACGGACTCCCCAAGACCCTGCGGATGATCGTCGGCGACAACGCGGAGATCAAGATTCCGTGAGCCCTGAAGGGCGACTCGTGGGCGCCTGGGAGATGGCCCGGTGAAGGTCCTGGTCACAGGGGCAGCTGGGATGCTCGGGCGCGAGGTGACGGCCGCCTGCCATGCCCGGAACAACGAGGTGGTGGCGCTCGCGCACGCCGCACTGGAGATCACCGACGCCGCCGCAGTGAACCGAGCAATGGGCCGCTACCGCCCGGACGCGGTCGTCAACTGCGCCGCCTTCACCGACGTGGACGGCGCCGAGGACGACGAGCCCGGGGCGATGCGAGTCAACGACGAGGCTGCCGCTGTTCTGGCCGCCGCGGCGGCGAGCATCGGCGCCAAGGTGCTGTATCCATCGAGCGACTACGTGTTCGACGGCACGCGGCGCGATCCGTATGTCGAGTCCGCATTTCCCTCACCGCTTTCGGCCTACGGTCGCTCGAAACTCGCAGGCGAGACCTCGGTCGCGGTCGCCAATCCCCGCCACTTCATCGTCCGCTCGTCGTGGCTGTTCGGCCTCGGGGGAAAGAACTTCGTCGAGACGATGCTCCGGCTGGGCGCCGAGCAGAGCGAGGTATTGGTGGTCTCGGATCAGGTCGGCTCTCCCACCTACACCCGACACCTCGGCGAGGCCCTCGCCGTGCTGATCGAGGGCGAGGAGTTCGGGATCCACCACATCGCCGGGGGCGGATCGTGCTCGTGGTACGAGTTCGCGCAGGAGATCTTCGATCAGGCGAATCTGGAGTGCAGGGTGATGGCCGGAACGACCCAGATGCTGGCGCGCAAGGCGCCCCGCCCCTCATACTCGGTGCTCGGCAGCGAGCGCGCGGACCCGCTGGTTCTTCCCCACTGGAGGGAGGGCCTGGCCGCCTACCTCGCCGAGCGTCAGCTGGAGGCGGTGGCGTGAGGATCCTGGTCGCCGGCGGGGCCGGGTTCATCGGCTCGGCATACGTGCGCCACCGCATCACCGCCCATCCAGGGGACTGGGTCCGTGTGCTCGACAAGCTCACCTACGCCGGCCGCCGCGAGAACCTTGACGGTCTCGACCCGGACCGCGTGGAGCTGGTCGAGGGCGACATCGCCGATCGGGACGCCGTCGAAGCCGCCATCGAAGGCTGCGACGCGATCGTCAACTTCGCTGCCGAGTCCCACGTCGATCGCTCGATCGACTCGCCGGGAGAGTTCATCCAGACCGACGTCTTCGGCGCCTTCGTGATGCTGGAGGCGGCCCGGCGGGCGGGCATCCGTCTTCTTCATGTGTCGACCGACGAGGTCTACGGCTCGATCGAGTCTGGCTCGTTCAACGAGGCCTCGCCGCTTCGGCCCTCCTCTCCCTACTCCGCGTCGAAGGCCGGCGGTGACCTGATCGTCGGCGCCTACCACCACACATACGGCTCCGATGCGCTGATCGTGCGGGGCTCGAACAACTACGGCCCACGCCAGCATCCCGAGAAGCTGATCCCCCTGTGCATCCTCAACGCGCTCGCGGGTGACCCTTTGCCCGTCTACGGCGACGGGATGCAGGTGCGCAACTGGATCTTCGTCGAGGACTTCTGCGCCGCAATCGACCTGGTGCGGGAGCGTGGCGAGGCAGGCGAGTCATACAACGCGGGCGGCCCCGACGAGCTACCGAACATGGAGACGGTGAAGACGATCCTGGCCCTGACCGGGCGGGACGAGTCGCTGATCGACTACGTCACCGACCGCCCCGGTCACGACCGGCGCTACTCGCTCTCCTCGGATAAGGTCCGCCTGCTCGGCTGGGAGCCCCAAGTGACGTTCGCCGACGGCCTGCAGCGCACGGTCGAGTGGTATCGCGACAACGAGTGGTGGTGGGGGCCGATCCGCTCCGGCGAGTATCGCTCCTACTACGAGCGCCAGTACGGCCGGGCTCTCGGATAGTGCCGCGACGGCTCGACACGCAGCTCGACGGGGTGGTCCTGATCGAGCCCGAGGTCCATCGCGACGAGCGGGGCTTCATGGTCGAGACCTTCCGCGAGCGGGACTGGCGTGAGCTGGGCGTCGGGGTGGAGTTCGTGCAGGACAATCACTCCCGCTCCGGGCGCGGCACCCTTCGAGGGCTCCACTTCCAGACCGACGCCCGGCCAGGCGAAGCTGGTTCGCTGCCTGCGGGGGCGGATCTGGGACGTGGCCGTCGACCTCCGGCGGGACTCGCCGACCTTCGGGCGGTGGGAGGGACACGAGCTCGACGACGACAACCACCGGCAGCTGTTCGTCCCGGTCGGCTTTGCCCACGGATTCTGCGTGCTCAGCGAAGTGGCCGACTTCGCCTACAAGCTCTCCAGCTATTACGACGCGGCGACCGAGGCTGGGATCGCCTGGGACGATCCCGAGGTCGGGGTCGAGTGGCCGATCTCGGACCCGATCCTCTCGGAGCGGGACCGTAGCGGCTCCCGTCCTCGCCGAAATCGCCGACGGCCTGCCCTGGTAGGGCGATAGGTCGCCAGTCGCTACCCGCCGTCAGGATCCCGCGCCGCGGTACGCGCCCGCCGTCCGTAAGATCGGAGGGTTGAGCAGCGTGCGATCCGAGACTGCCACATCCACCCCCTTGGCCCCGTTCAGCGAGCCTGTGAGGCGCTGGTTCCAGGCGTCGTTCGCGGAGCCGACCCCCGCCCAGGCGATGGGGTGGCCGAAGATCGCCGCCGGAGCCAACACGCTGATCTGCGCCCCCACCGGGTCGGGTAAGACGCTCGCCGCCTTCCTGTGGGGGATCGACCGGCTCGCGCAACAGCCGGAGCGCCTGGGGCAGGGGGTGCGGATCGTCTACGTCTCGCCGCTCAAGGCCCTGTCCTACGACATCGAGCGCAACCTGCGAGCGCCGCTGAAGGGGATCGGGGCGGACATCTCGGTGGGGCTGCGCACGGGCGACACCCCGCAGCGGGAGCGCCAGGCGATGCGCCGCAAGCCTCCCGACATCCTGGTCACGACCCCGGAGTCGCTCTATCTGATCATGACCTCGGGGGCGCGGGAGATCCTCGCCACAGCGGAGGCGGTGATCGTGGACGAGATCCACGCGGTGGCCCAAAGCAAGCGCGGCGCGCATCTGGCACTGACCCTGGAGCGACTCTCCCACCTCGTAGCGACCTCCAACCCCGCTGCCCCCGGAGTCACAGACGAGGAGGCAGCGGGCATTGATGTTCAAGACGTCCAGCGGATCGGCCTCTCGGCCACCCAGCGGCCGCTGGACAGGATCGCGCGCTTTCTCGTCGGTCCCCGCCGGCAGTGCGAGATCGCCGACGCCGGCAAGCCCAAGGAGCTCGACCTGGAGATCGTCGTCCCGGTCGAGGACATGACCGAGCCGGACGCCTCGATCGAGAAACGCCGGGACGGTGGCGAGGGCGATTTTGACGGAGCGGCCACGACGCGCTCCATCTGGCCGGCGATCTATCCGGAGCTCTTGAAGCTCGTTCGCGAGCACACGTCGACGATCATCTTCGTCAACAACCGCCGCGGCGCAGAGCGCCTGGCCAAGCGACTCAACGAGCTGGCGAACGAGGAGCCCTCCGTTGAGCTACCTCCCACCGAACAGGCGGGCAACACCGGGTCCCCCGCGGATGGCGCGGATGGCGCGGTCGAGGGTGCCGGCCCCGAGACCCGAACGACAGGCGGAAGCTCGGGGGCGGCACCCTCGACCGCGACTCCTCGACGGGACGAGCTCGAGGGACCGGTGGAGATCGCTCGAGCCCACCATGGCTCCCTCGCCCACGAGGAGCGCACGGTCGTCGAGGAGCTGCTCAAGTCGGGGCAGCTCCCCTGTCTGGTCGCCACCTCCTCGCTCGAGCTGGGGATCGACATGGGAGCCGTCGACCTGGTGATCCAGGTCGAGTCGCCGAAGTCCGTGACCCGCGGGCTGCAGCGGATCGGGCGCGCCGGGCACACCCTTGATGAGGTGTCCGTGGGGCGCATCTTCCCGAAGTTCCGCGCCGACCTGCTGGAGTGCGCGGTGGTCGCCAGGCGGATGCGCGAGGGAGCGATCGAGGAGACCGTCATCCCTCGAAACCCCCTCGACGTGCTGGCGCAGCACCTGGTCTCGATGTGCGCCGAGGACGAGTGGGAGGTGGACGATGTCGAGCGTCTGGTCACCGCCGCCGAGTCTTTCTCGGAGCTCTCTCGCGAGCAGCTCGAGAACGTCCTCGACATGCTCGACGGGCGCTACCCGTCCGACCGCTTCGCGGAGCTGCGCCCGCGCATCGTCTGGGACCGGACGGCAGGGATCATCCGGGGCCGGCCGGGGGCGCGGCAGCTCGCGGTCACCAACGCCGGCACGATTCCCGACCGCGGCCTCTACGGCGTCCACCTGCCCGACGGCCGTCGGGTGGGAGAGCTCGACGAGGAGATGGTCTACGAGGCGCGCCCGGGCCAGACCTTCCTCCTTGGGGCGACCACCTGGCGAATCGAGGAGATCACCCGCGACCGGGTGATCGTCACCCCTGCCCCGGGCGTCCCCGGGGCGGTGCCGTTCTGGAAGGGCGACGGCATCGGTAGGCCAGCCGAGTTGGGCAAGGCGATCGGCGCCTTCGCGCGCGAAGCCGTGAACGCCAGCCCGAAGCAGCTGGCGGCCGAATACGACCTCGACCGTCGTGCGGCCGAGAACCTGGTCGCCTACCTGCTCGAGCAGCAGGCGGCGACGCGTGTGGTCCCGTCGGACGAGACGGTGGTCGTGGAGCGCTTCCGCGACGAGATCGGCGACTGGCGCCTGTGCGTGCTCTCACCGTGGGGTGGGCGGGTGCACGCCGCCTGGGGCTTGGCGCTGTCGGCCAGGATCCGCGACGAGCACGAGCTGGAGGCCGACGCGATCTGGTCGGACGACGGCATCGTCGTGCACCTCCCCGACGCCGACAAGCCGCCGCCGGCGGACCTGGTGCTGCTCGAGCCGGACGAGATCGAGGACCTGGTGGTCCGCGAGCTGGGGGGCTCGGCGCTGTTCGGCGCCCGCTTCCGCGAGAACGCAGCCCGGGCGCTGCTGATCCCACGCGCCTACCCCGGCAGGCGCACGCCGCTGTGGCAGCAGCGACTCAAGGCGCAGAGCCTGCTCGAGGTAGCCAGGGACTTCCCGCGGTTCCCGGTCGTACTCGAGACCTACCGCGAGTGCCTTCGCGACGTCCTCGACCTGCCGGCCCTGGAAGGACTGCTCCGCGACCTCGACTCGCGCCGGATCTCCCTGGTGGAGGTCGAGACGCCGACCGCGTCGCCGTTCGCCTCGTCGCTCCTGTTCGACTACGTCGCCACCTACATGTACGAGGGCGACACGCCGAACGCCGAGCGGCGCGCCGCGGCGCTGTCGCTCGACCGCGACCTGCTTCGCGAGCTGCTCGGGCAGGAGGAGTTGAGGGAGCTGATCGACCCGGAAGCGCTCGCCGAGGTCGAGGAATCGCTCCAGCACCGCTCCGAGCTTGCACGCGCCAAGGATCGCGACGCTCTCCAGCAGATCCTGCGGAGGCTGGGTGACCTGACCATGGCCGAATGCGAGCAGCGGGTCGCCGACGGCTACTCGGCCGGCTCGATGCTGGAGAAGCTCGAGCGCGAGCGACGTGCGGCTCGGGTTCACATCGCCGGCGAGGAGCGTTGGATCGCCTCCGAGGACGGGGCGATGTACCGCGACGCTCTCGGCGTGCCTCCGCCCGCCGGCCTGCCGGAGACCTTCCTCGCCGAGGTGCCGGACGCGATGGTCGCGCTGGTGCGTCGCTACGCACGCACCCACGGCCCCTTCCCCACCGCCCAGCTTGCCGCTCGCTACGGGGCCGATCCGTCGGCTGCGCTGCGCGAGCTGGAGCGATCGGGCGAGCTGGTTCGCGGAGAGCTGCTTCCCGGGGGAAGCGAGCGCGAGTGGTGCGATCCCGACGTGCTCCGCCGCCTCAGGCGGGCGAGCCTCGCTCATCTGCGCGCCGAGGCCGAGGCCGTGGACCCACGGGAGCTGGCGCGCTTCCTGCCGAGTTGGCAGAACCTCGACGCTCGGCGCGCGGCGGGCGCCGGTCCAGATCGCCTGCGTGAGGACCTGGTCGCGCTGCAAGGGGTCGCGCTGACCCCCGAGGTGTGGGAGCGGGACGTCCTACCCAGGCGACTGGGCGCCTACAGCCCGGCCTGGCTCGACGAGCTCTGCACCGGCGGGGAGCTGGTCTGGATCGGCGCCGGTGCGCTTGGACGAAGCGGTGGCAAGGTGGCGCTCTATTTCCGCGAGGACGTGCGGCTCGCCGGACCCCCGCCCGCCAATCTGAAGCTCGAGCCTCCGGCCGGCGATCCGCATGACGCGATCCGCGAGCTGCTCGGCCTGCGTCCATGCTTCTGGGTCGACCTGGTGAGCGAGCTCGAGTTCTCCGCCGAGGAGCTGCACACCGCCCTCTGGGACCTGGCCTGGGCCGGCGAGGTGACCAACGACGCGTTCGCGCCGCTCCGAGCTCCACGCCTTCGTAGCGTCCAGCGCGGGGAGCGGCGTGGCAGGCGCTTCGCCGCCCGCCGTGCCGCGGCCGGCCAGGCCGTGCAGGGTCGTTGGTCCCTGACTGCGCCGCTGTTCGATAACGCCCCCTCCGCCGGCCCCCGTCTGCGTGCGCAGGCGGAGCTGATGCTGGAGCGCTACGGGATCGTCACCCGCGAGACGGTGCTGGCCGAGGGAATCCCGGGAGGGTTCGCCAGCCTCTACGGCGAGATGTCCAATCTCGAGATGCTCGGCACTGCCCGCCGCGGCTACTTCGTCGAGGGGCTCGGCGGAGCGCAGTTCGCGCTCCCGGGCGCCGTCGAGCGGCTGCGCTCGCTGCCACGCACCGACGGGGGCTATCTGGTGCTTGCCGCCACCGACCCGGCAAACCCCTACGGCGCCGGCGTGCCATGGCCCAAGCGCGAAGGCGGCCAGGGCGGGCGGCGCCCCAGCCGAACGCCGGGGGCCTACGTGCTGCTCCGCGACGGCGAGCCACTGCTGTTCGTAGAGCGGGGCGGGCGTGGGATCCTGCGCCTCGGCGAGCTCGCGGACACCGTGCTGGCGGAGGCGGTCGGCGAGCTGGCGGCCGCCGCCCGCGCGGGGCTCGTCCCCCGGCTGGCGATCGAGCGCCTCGACGGCGAGCCGGTGATCGGCTCGGGGCTCGAGGAGACGCTGATCGCGGCCGGTTTCTCGCGCCAGCCCCGGCGGCTCGTCGCGTCGGCCTAGAGCTCGCCGGTTGCTCCGGGCCGTGTTGGCCGGAGCAGGAGAGTGGATAATCGCCCCGTGAGGAGGGTGGAAGCATGAGGGTCGCCGATCCGGTCGAGCTCCTGGCCCGCGTGCCGCTGTTCTCGGAGCTCTCGCGGAGGGAGCTGGAACGGATCGCCCAGGTCGCGATTCCCCGCTCGTTTCCGGCCGGGGTGCGCGTTTTCCACGAGGGCGACCGCAGCGACGCCTGCTATCTGGTTCGCTCCGGCGACCTGCGCGTGACCCGCGAGCACTCCGATGGGCGGGCGATCGCTCTGGCGACGCTCGGCCCGGGAGACCTGTTCGGGGAGCTTGCGATGCTGGACGGCCAGGCCCGCTCGGCCAGCGTCGAAACGCTGTCGGACTCCGAGCTCCTGGCGTTGCCCGCCTCCGACTTCAGGCGTCTGCTCGCCGCACACTCGGAGATCTCGCTGAAGCTGGTCGAGGCGCTGACGCGCCGATTGCGGGAAACCAACGAGCGCGTCGCCCGGCAGTCGTTTCAGACAGTGCCCAGCCGGGTCGCGGGGGTGCTCACGCAGCTGATCGCCGAGGAGACAGCCCCCGAGGGGCGCCAGGGTGTGACGATCCGGATGACGCAGGCCGATCTCGCCCAGCTCGCGGGGACCTCGCGCGAGAGCGTCAGCCGTTTCCTCGCGACGCTCGAGCGTGCGGGCGTGGTTCGGGTCGGGCGCGGCCGGGTCACCGTGGTCGAGTCGCGGCGCCTTCGCGCCTACATCTTCTGATGAGGCGCACCCCGGGCGCGGCGGAGTTCGCTGCGCAGCGCGGCGAGATGGTCGAGTGGCAGCTTCGCCGGCGCGAAATCGGCGACCAACGGGTGCTGGACGCGATGGCGAGCGTTCCCCGGGAGCTGTTCGTGCCGGAGCGCTACCGTCGCCGCGCCTATGCCGACTCGGCGCTGCCGATCGGCCACGGGCAGACGATCTCACAGCCTTGGATCGTCGCCGCGATCTGCGAGGCGCTCGCCCTGGAGGGCTCGGAGCGCGTGCTCGAGATCGGGACCGGCTCCGGCTACTCGGCCGCGGTGCTCGCTCTGCTGGCGCAGGAGGTGATCACCATCGAGCGGGTGGAGGAGCTGGCCGTAGCCGCCCGCGAGCTCCTGGCGGAGATCGGCGTCACCAACGTCGAGGTCGTGGTCGCGGACGGCAGCGCCGGCCTGCCGGAGCGCGCGCCGTACGAGGCGATCGCCGTGCACGCCACGGCCCCAGCGCCGCCCTCGTCCCTGATCGAGCAGCTCAGCCCAGGCGGCCGGCTCGTCGTCCCGATCGCCACCGACACTGCCGACATCCTGACCGTGTTTCGCCGGCTCGAGGACGAGGTCGACCCGAAGACCGGTGAGGGGCTCGAGCGCACGGTGATCGGTCCGTGCCGGTTCGTGCCGCTGATCGGCAACGAGGGCTACCCCGAATAGCAGGGGTATCTCGAATCCCGTTAGGCTGGGATTTGCCATGACGGGCGGCCCCTTCGCGCTCAACTTCTTCTCGCCCACCTTCGTCGATCAGCTCAAACGGGGACGGAAGACGGCCACGATCAGGCTCGGCGACAAGTCGCGCAAGTACCAGCGCGGCCAGATCGTCTGGATCACGGTCGGCTACCAGCACAGCCCGCGCGAGAAGATCTTCAGCGCGGTCGTCGACGATGTCGAGGTGAAGCGCGTACGTGACCTCTCCCCTCGCGACATCGAGCACGACAATCCGGAATTCCGCCGCCTCGACGAGACCGTCGGCTTCCTGCGCCAGATCTACGGCCAGGACATCACTCACGACGACACCGTGACGGTGATCCGCTTCTCGCAGGTGGTCGAGTCGGTCGGTCCCCAGTTCGGGAATGGCGAGCCACCCTCCCGTAACTAGGACCATGGTTTGGACTAGCGACGAAGTCGCGGCAGATGCGAGTTGCCCGGGTCCACGCGGTTTGCACCCGAACCCGCCGCCCCCGGAGGCGTAGCCCCACATCCCTTCGAGGAGCGGCGGTTGAGGGAGTACAGCTTTCTCACCACCTGGTGTCTGGGAGCACCCCGCGACCAGGTCTGGGACGCGATCTGGGACTCCGAGCGCTGGCCCGAGTGGTGGCGAGGCGTGGTCGCCTCCGAGCGCCTCATCGAGGGCGACCAGAACGGCCTCGGCCAGGTGGGGCGCTACACCTGGCGGTCAAAGCTCCCCTACGCCCTCGACTTCGAGATCACCACCACCCGGGTCGCCAAGCCACACCTGCTCGAGGGCGAGGCGACGGGAGGGTTGTCCGGAGTCGGCCGCTGGCGACTGTTCGAGCAGAACGCCGACGACGACCCGGTGACCGCAGTCGTCTACGAGTGGAACGTGCACACCACCAAGCGCTGGATGAACCTGCTGGCGCCGGTTGCCCGTCCGGTGTTCGAGTGGAACCACGACTGGGTGATGCGAAACGGCGGGCAGGGCATCGCCCGACTGCTCGGCTGCCGCCTGCTGGCGGCGGACTGATATGAGTCGGGCAGACTCAGATTCGTGACAAGCCGGAGCGGGTCGCTAGACTGAGCCTACGTGGTTGGCACTCTCCCATGTAGAGTGCCAGGTGAAACCCGACCCACTTGCAGACGGAGGTAACAGACGAATGAACCTAAAGCCCCTTGGCGATCGGCTGATCGTGCAGGCGCTCGAGGAGGAGGAGACGACCACGAGTGGCCTCGTCATCCCCGATACGGCCAAGGAGAAGCCCCAAAAGGGCAAGGTGATCGCGGTCGGCGACGGCCCGATCGAGGACGGTGAGCGCCGCCCGCTCGACGTGAGCGAGGGCGACGAGGTCCTCTACAGCAAGTACGGCGGCACCGAGATCAAGGTGGATGGCGACGACCTGCTCGTCCTGCGCGAGTCGGACGTCCTCGCCAAGGTCGTATGACCCGCCCGCAAACGACTTAGACACAGGAGGAACGAAGACACATGGCTCACAAAGAGCTCAAGTACGACGCGGAGGCGCGGACCGCGCTTCAGGACGGCGTCGACGCCGTGGCCAACGCGGTCAAGGTGACCCTCGGCCCGAAGGGTCGCTACGTGGTGCTCGACAAGAAGTTCGGCGCCCCGACGATCACCAACGATGGGGTCACGATCGCCCGCGAGATCGAGATCGAGGACGTGTTCGAGAATCAGGGGGCCCAGCTGGTGCGCGAGGTCGCGACGGCGACCAACGACGTGGCCGGCGACGGCACCACCACGGCCACGCTGCTGGCGCAGACGATGGTGCACTCGGGCCTCAGGAACGTGGCCGCGGGCGCCAATCCGCTGGCGCTGCGGCGCGGAATCGAGAAGGCCGTCGACCAGGTTGTCGACAACCTGCGCGACAAGCAGTCCCGCGAGATCGCCGGCAAGGAGCAGATCGCCCGCGTTGCAGCGATCTCGGCCGCCGACGACGAGATCGGCAACGTGATCGCGGACGCGATCGACAAGGTCGGCAAGGACGGCGTCGTGAACGTCGAGGAGGGCCAGACCTTCGGCATGGAGCTGGAGTTCACCGAGGGGATGCAGTTCGACAAGGGCTACATCTCCCCGTACATGATCACCGACCAGGACCGCATGGAGGCGGTGCTGGACGAGCCCTACGTCCTGATCGCGAACCAGAAGATCGGTTCCGTGCGTGACCTCCTGCCGGTGCTCGAGCAGGTGATGCAGAGCGCCAAGCCGCTGGTCGTGGTCGCCGAGGACGTCGAGGGCGAGTCGCTGGCGACCCTGGTCGTCAACAAGCTCCGGGGCACGTTCACCGGTGTCGCCGTGAAGGCGCCCGGGTTCGGCGATCGCCGCAAGCGCATGCTCGAGGACATCGCGATCCTGACCGGCGGCGAGGTGATCACCGAGGAGATGGGCCTGAAGCTCGAGAACACCCAGGTCTCGCAGCTCGGTCGGGCCCGGCGAGTCGTGGTCACCAAGGACACGACAACGATCATCGACGGGGCCGGCGAGAAGGCCCAGATCGAGGGTCGGATCAACCAGATCCGCTCCGAGATCGAGACCACCGACTCCGATTTCGACCGCGAGAAGCTCCAGGAGCGCCTGGCGAAGCTCGCGGGCGGCGTCGCCGTGGTCAAGGTCGGCGCGGCCACCGAGACCGAGATGAAGGAGAAGAAGCACCGCGTGGAGGACGCGCTGCAGGCGACCCGAGCCGCCCTCGAGGAGGGCATCGTCCCGGGCGGCGGCGTGGCGCTGCTGAACGCCCAGGACGCGATCGACACCAGCGCTCTCACCGACAGTGACGAGAGCACCGGAGCGGAGATCGTTCGCCGCGCGCTCGAGGAGCCGCTGCGCCAGATCGCGCAGAACTCCGGTTTCGAGGGCTCCGTCGTGGTCAACACGATCCGCGGCATGAAGCCCGGCGAGGGCCTCAACGCCGAGACGGGCGATTACGGCGACCTGATCAAGGACGGCGTCATCGACCCGACGATGGTCACCCGATCGGCGCTTCAGAACTCAGCATCGATCGCCAAGAACATCCTGACCACCGAGGCGATCGTCGCCGAGCCGCCGGAGAAGGAGCCGGCTGGCGCGGGCGCCGGCATGCCCGACATGGGCGGGATGATGTAGCCACGGCGCTTGCCTTCGGGCATGCGCTCAGCGCTTCGAGAGGGCCCGGCACATGCCGGGCCCTCTCGCTTCCCGGCGCCGGCCACTCTGGCGGCGGGTAGGGTCTGCTCCGACAGCGCCCGGCGAAGGGAGCCGAGCGTCGAAAGAGGAGGCTCAAGTGAAGGCTTGGAAAGCGGCCCTGGCTGCCGCGATCACGACCGCTGCGATCGCGGTGATCGTGATTGCCCCGATGGCACAGAGCAGCAGCAAGCGCCAACCGGGGTTGAAGGTGGTGACAGCGTCCGACTTCAGCTTCAGCGGCAGGGCTGTTGCCAAGTGTCCGAGGAAGTACGTCGTCGTCGGAGGCGGAGCGGACACCGGACCGAATGCGGCGATCACCCAGTTCGGGAAGGATGGCTCACGCCGTTGGCGAGTTCGCACCGTCGCGACGGGTCCGACCAAGAGGGGTGGGCCGTCCGCCGGTGCGCAGGCAATCTGCGCCAAGGGCACTGGCGGGTTCAAGCTCACCGACCGGGGCGAGGTCGACTGAGGCCGGACTTCAGGCGGCCCGCAGGACCTCTTGCACCGCGAGGGGGGTGACGCCCAGACTCACGGCGTCACCCGTCCCACGCGGGGTGGTCATCGGCACCTCCATCAGCTCCGCCTCCTCCCAGGTGGCGAAGACGGTTTCGCCGAACACCCGTCGCAGGGCCACCAGGCTCGCGTGCACGAGGCCGAGCGGCACGTGCACGAGGGGTCGCTCGCGGCCGGCCGCACGCGCCGCCGCCAAGGCGATCTCGTCGTAGGTGAGGAGCTCGGGGCCGGCCAGCTCGTAGCGGGCATGGTGTTCCTCCCGTTCCAGTGAGGCCATGACGCACCGGGCCACGTCCGCCGCCCAGATCGGCTGAAACGCGGAGCGGCCGGAGCCGGAGATCGGCAACACCGGAAGCAGCGCCAGGCGCTTCAGCAGTCGCACCCAGCGATCGTCGGGGTCGTAGACGATCGAGGGGGCGAAGATCGTGGTTCGAAGCGGCGACTCCGCGACAGCCTGCTCGGCCAGCGCCTTGGCACGGAAGAAGCGGGTGCGCTGGATGCTGCTCGCCCCCAGCGCGGAGAAGAACACGAAGCGCTCCACGCCGGCCCGCTCGGCTGCCCTCAGGAGGCGTGCGGTCGCCAGCCCGTTGAGCTCCTCGACTCGCGCGTGGGGCTCATCGCGGATCGCCGCCGCCAGATGGATCACGGTGCTCACGCCGCGCAGCGCTTGGCGCTGCAGGTGGCGGTCGCCGAGACGCGCGAGGTCGCCGAGCGCGATCTGCACCTCGACCCGATGACGGCCGAGGCCGCGCGGGTCGCGCACCAAAGCCCGCACGTCCTCACCGGCCTCGAGCAGGAGCGGGAGCAACGCCCTGCCGACGGTTCCGCTCGCCCCGGTTAGCAGGATCATCGGCGCCGGACTCTATCCAGGGATCGCCACTCGCCTACAATGTCGCCTCCACTTGGCCGGACGACCGCCACTGCGGCCGGGCTGGATCTCAACTCGAACGAGGCACCAGAGGAAAACGGAGACCGACCTTGGCCTACGTCATCGCCGAGCCTTGCATCGGAACCAAGGACAACTCCTGCGTCGAGGTCTGTCCCGTCGACTGCATCCACCCGACGCCCGACGAGCCCGACTACGAGGGCGTGGAGCAGCTCTACATCGACCCGGACGAGTGCATCGACTGCGACGCCTGCGTTGAGGCGTGCCCGGTGGATGCCTGCTTCGCCGAGGATCAGTTGCCCGACGAGTGGGCCAAGTACATCGAGGTCAACTCGGGGTACTACTCGAAGTAGGTAACTCCGTCGAAAGCCTCGCCTGCGGCTGCGTTTTCGACGGGCTTGGGCGCTGACCTGACCCGGCAGGCACCTCCGCCGCTACCGCGACTTCGTCGCTAGCCCGGGCCTGACTGAACGACCGGTAGCTCTGTCCCGCCCACCGCGGCTTGGCCGGCGAGCGCCGGCGCTTCCATCTGCATCACCGGAAGCTCCTGGGGAGTGGCGGCGACGATCCCGCGGGCCGCGTCCCGAATCGCCTGAGCGGCCGGGGCGTCGGGGTCCTCGAGCACCAGCGGCACGCCCGCGTCGGCCTGCTCGCGGAGCTCTCCCGACAGGGGGACCTTGCCGATCAGGGGCACGTCGAGGTCGTCGGCCAGGAGCTGGCCGCCACCCTCGCCGAAGATCGCAAACCGCTGGCCGTCGGGGGCCGTAAAGCCCGACATGTTCTCGATCACGCCGAGCAACTCGAGGTCGACCTTGCCCGCCATCTCGGCCGCGCGGCGAGCCACCATCTGGGCCGCCGGCTGTGGCGTGGTCACAATCAGCACCTTCGCCTGCGGCAGCAGCTGCGCCAGCGTCATCGAGACGTCTCCGGTGCCGGGCGGCAGGTCCAGAAGCAGGTAGTCGAGCTCCCCCCAGTCGACGTCCTCCAGGAACTGCTGGATCGCCTTGTGGAGCATCGGACCGCGCCAGACGACCGCCGCGTTGTCCTCGAGGAAGAAGCCGATCGACATCACCTTGATTCCGCCAGGGCCCGAAAGGGGGACGATCTTGCGCTCCGCGTTCACCTCAGGCTTGCGGTTGACGCCGAGCATGCGGGGAATCGAGTAGCCGTAGACGTCACAGTCGAGGGCGCCGCTGGCCTGGCCCTCGGCTTGGAGCGCGGCGGCCAGGTTGGCGGTCATCGTCGACTTGCCGACGCCACCCTTGCCGGAGGCCACGCAAACCACGTTCTTGACCTGGGCAAGGGCGCCCTCGGGAAGACGCTGGCGACCCAGCGACTGCTGAAGCTGGCCCTTTTCCTCGTTTGAGAGCACGTCGAAGCCCACCTCGACCCCGGAGACGCCCTCGAGCTTGCGGACCTGCTCGACCACCGCCTGCTGGAAGTGGGAGCGGATCGGGCACCCGGGCGTGGTCAGCGAAACGACCACGTCGACCTGGCCCTGATCTCCGATCTCGACCGAGCGGACCATCCCGAGCTCCACGATCGACCGCCGCAGCTCGGGGTCGATCACCGCGCGGAGAGCTTGTGTCACCTGTTCTCTTGTGGGAGTCGCCATCGCCTCTCATTGTCGCAGTAGCACCGATCGACCGGCCGCGAGGCCGGTCGATCGGGGGAGGAGAGGTGCTGTGTCTGCCCGCGGGTCAGGGAGCCTGGGCCCCCGCGGCGCCGCGAAGCGGCGCGTTCCCCGCGTACAGCTTCCGTCCGGACTCGCCACCTCTCGAGGCGGCCCGGGGTAAGCGTCCCTAGACCAGCGTGGAGACGCGCTCCTGGACGGTGGTCTGGGCCCGCTTCAGGCTGTCCTCGGCCTTGACGCGGTTCCTCTTCACGGTGGTCTCGGCCCGGCGACGCCGGTGCTTCAGCTCGCGCTCGACTCGATTGCGGGTCTGACGCACGCGGGTCCTCGTCTTGCGACGAGCGCTGGCGCCGCGCCGCTCGAACCTGTTCAGCTCGCGCTCGACCCGGGTGCGGATGCTGTTCAGCTCCCGGTTCGCGGTCTGACGGGCGGTGAACGGCTCGACGATCTCGGTAACCCGGTCGGCGACCGACAGAGCCGCTCCGACGGGGACGTCGACCGACCGCTCGGCGGTCTGGCGCGCGTAGGTGACGCTGCCGTTCCGGACCTTCGTCAAGCCCTCGCGAATCTTCGCGGTCTCGCTGCGGCTGGCCGTGGTCGTGCTCTTGGCCTGGCTCGCCGTGCTCGTGCTCTTGGCCTGGCTCGCCGTGGTGGTGCCGTGGGTGTTGGTGGTGGGTGCCATTGTGCCTTTCTCGAACCCCCTCGGTGGGTCGTGTATATGTCCTTATTTCTAAGGTTGTTCGAGTCTATCAACCCGAACAGGTGTTTGTACTCCGGCCGTCAGCTGCGGGTTACACACAGGCCCAGGGCCGCCGTCTATGCGGCTTCGGTGGCCGATCCGGCCCCGACCCGGTTCAGCCAGCCCCGCGGCTGCTCGAGCTCGGCGAGGCTCGGCAGCGCGTCTGGCGCACGCCAGACCAGGTTCAGTCCCTCGATCCCGGCTTCCGCGACCACCGTGTCGCAGAAGGCCTTGCCGACGCGGTACTGGCGTAGCTTCAGCTCCAGCCCGAGCATCCGCAGGATCACTTCCCCCAGGCCTCCCCGGCTCGCCCGGCGAGCCTCGAGGCGCTCGCGGAGGCGGGCATAGCCCGGATCGAGCCTTGCAGCGGCCGCGTCCATGACGTGCTCGGCGTGGCCCTCGATCACGGACATCGCCGCCTGGAGGCGATCGAGGATGAGGGATTGCTCCGGGCTCGCGAGCACACGGGCAAGATCGCCGCGCAGGACGGTACGAACGATGGCGCGAGGGTCGCTCCGGAGAAGACGTCGCCCCAGCTCCCCCAGCGACCCAACGTCCAGCCGCGCGGAGGCGCCGCTGATCAGCTCCTCGAGAAGCTCCGCGAGGTGAATCCGCAGCCAGGGGACCGAGGCGAACTGGATCGCGTGGGTGCTCTCGTGAATGGCGATCCAGCGCAGGAACAGGTGGGGGTCCTCGCCCAGCTCCTCGTGTGCGGCGGCGAGGTTCGGGCCCACGAACACCAGACGCGGCCGCCTCTCGCTCGCCGGCACCAACGCGACGTCGTACTGGCCGAGCACCTTTCGCGCTCCGTACCCAACCGCGATCCCGGCCTCGGCGCCCGCCGCGGCACCCGCCACCGAGCGGCTCAGGCCACCCAGCGGCCCCGGCAATGACAGGCCGCCGGCGACCCGGCGCTCGAGCTCGCGGGAGAGCTCGCGCAGAGTCCGCAGCCCGAGGCGCGCCCACTCCGCACGATCGACCAGCTCGGGCCGCGGCAGTTCGCCCGCCGGGCGCAGGCGGGTGTAGTCGACGACCAGGGTCAGGGCCTCGGCGCAGGCGGAGTCCAGGGCGTCCTGGTCGAAGGGCCCGGGAGCGTCGCCGTTCCCGCCGAGCCCGAGCGCGACCCGTTCGGCCATCTTCCAGTCGACGAAGCCGGTGCCGCTCATGCCCCAGGCTCCGGCGGGGGCTCGGCGCGCTCCTGCGCTTCCAGCACCGTGGCCAGCAGCTCCTTGTCCAGAGCGGCGGCGACGTGGTACCGGGCGTCGAGGTCGAGGCTGACGTCCAGGCCCGTCCCGGCGAAGGCCACCTGGGCGCCGGCCTCCCGCGCAATCAGCTGGCCGGCGGCCGCATCCACGGACCGGCACGGACGGGCGGTCAGCATCCCGTCGAAGCGCCCCCCGGCCACATAGCAGAGGGAGATCGCGATCGAGCCCACCGCCCGGATTCGGTACGCCTTGCCTGCGAGTGCTTCGAGCACGGGGACGGTGCGTTCGGGCTTCGCCGACTCGATTCCCACCACCTCGAGGCCGTACCCGGGACCCACGGCGCTCAGCTCGAGGCCATCGAGAGTCGACCCCTCGCCGCGACGCGCCAGGTACTCCTCGGCCGCGCCGAAGTCGTAGACGTACCCAAGCTCGACATCCGCCATCGTCCCGCCCGAGGCGACCGCGATGCTGAGCGAATGGGAGGGAAGCGTGCGGCGGGCGTTCAGGGAGCCGTCAAGAGGATCGACGATCACCCGAATCGGCGACCCCCGGTCGCCGAAGGGGACCTCGCCCCGCTCCTCGGAGATCGCCGTGAAGTCGTGCCCGTCGGCGTGGTGGCGATCCAGCTCGGCGAAGACGATGTCCTCGCAGAGGCGGTCGATGGCCAGCGTTCGGTCGCCTCCCTCTCCGATCCCGGCGTACACGGTGCGTGCGGCGATCCCGCGCTGCTCGGCGAACAGTTTGCGCTGGGCCGCGACCATGCGCCGGCACGCGGAGAGCCAGTCAACCTCGAGTGCGTTCGGGCCCGACGTGGCCCTGCCCGCCTGTTGGGACTGCTTGCGCGCCACCGACGCCATGCTAGCCAGACGATGCGACTCCGAGTCCCGGGGCTCCCCGTCCGGCGATCGTGACCGCCCGCTAGCGTTAGGCCGATGGAGGGAGAGCCCGCCGCCGCTGGAGTCCAGCTGACGGATGCGCAGCGACGTGTGGTCGAGCACGGGCCGGGGGCGATGCTGGTCGTCGGACCCGCCGGCTCGGGACGCACCGAGGCGCTCGCCAGCAGGCTCGCCCGCCTGGTCACAGCCGGCACCGCTCCCGAGCGGGTGATGGTGCTGACGCGTTCACGCGCCGCGGCCGATCGATTGCGCGCCCGCGCCGCCTCGCTGGTCGGGCTTCCCTACGAAGAGCTCTGGATCTCCACCTATGAGGTCGTCGCCGAGCGCCTGCTTCGAGAGCACGCACTCGAGGCGGGGCTGGATCCCTTCTTCGCCACGGTGCGCGCGGCAGACCGGCTCGCGATGCTGCTGGACCGGCTGGACGACCTATCGCTGCGCAGGCACGAGATCCGGGGCAACCCGGCGGGTCTGCTGGCTCGCCTGCTGCGCCGAATCGACGCTCTGAAGGCGGAGCGGATCACCCCCGCGAGGTTGCGCGACTGGGCGGAGGAGCGCGAGCGCGATGGGGAGGGCGCAGCTGACCGGGAACGGGCCCGGCGCGAGCGGGAGTTCGCGGACCTCTACGCCAGCCACGATCGCGTGCTGCGCGATTGCGGGAGCCTGGACTCGGGCGACCTCGTGATCGAGCTCGAGCGCCTGCTCGGTGAGCGAGCAGACGTGCGGGGCGCGCTCTCGGAGCGCTTTCCGTTCGTGGCCGTCGACGAGCTGGAGGATGCGGGAGCGGCTCATCGCGCCATGGTTGAAGCGATGGTGGCCGAGCACGGAAACCTCGTCTGCGCCTGCGACCTGGGCCAGTCGATTCGCCGCCCGCCGCCGGCGGTGCGCGACCCCATCCCCTCATTCATGGAGAGCCACCCCGAGGCCGAACAGGTGGTCCTCGACCAACCCCAGCGGTTCGGCCCCTCGATCGCGGCGGCGGCGGAAGCGGTCGCCAAGCTGGCCGCCGGACCACCCGCCGGCACTAGCGACGAAGTCGCGGTGCTGGCGAGTGAACCTGCCGCCCCGTCGGCGCCCGAACCCGCCGGAAACGGAGCAATCCGAGCAAGCTCGGATCCGGCGGCAGTCCCTCGAGGCTTCCGGCGGAATATTCGGTTCTGGCGTTGCAGCGGCGAGCGCGCCGAGGCCCAAGCTGCGGCCCGCGAGATCGAGCATCTGCTGGCGGCAGGTGAGGTGCGGCCGGAGGCAGTCTGCGTGATCGTCGGCTCCGGATGGCGCGAGGCGCGCCTGGCGGCGGCGGCGCTGGAGGAGCGCAGGGTGCCGTTCCGCTTTGCCGGCGATGCCGCCCTGTTTCAACGACCCGAGGTGCGCGACGTGCTGGCGTGGCTGCGCATGCTGGCCGATCCCAGCGACTCGGCAGCGGTCGTCCGGGCCGTGACCCGCCCTCCCGTCGAGCTGCGGTCGATCGACCTGGCGCGCTGTACCGCGATCGCCCGACGTCGCAAGCTCGACATGATCTCGGCCCTCGAGGCTGCCCTGGAGAGCCCCCAGCTGCCGCCCGAGGCTCGGGATCGGATCCAGTCCTTCCTGAAGCTGCACAACGCGGCAGCGGCGGCACTGGAGGAGATCCGGGCCGACGTCTTCGTTCGGCGCCTGATCGAGCGGATCGGATTGCGACGCCATCGCCTCTTCGTGGCGACCCCGGAGGCAGCCGAACGACTACGGAGCCTTTCCCGCCTCTCCGAGCTCGCCGCCTCCTGGACGCGACGCGAGCCGCGGGGGTCGGCCCGCGACTTCGTCCGCCACGTGACCGCGGTCGCCGATGCGGGCGAGCTCGACCGAGACGACGCTGTGACTCCTCCGGCCGGGGCGGTTGTGCTTGCCGAGCCCGAGCAGGTCAAGGGCCTCGAGTTCGACCACGTCTATCTGCTCGGCCTTCACCGCGGCGCGATCGCAGCCCGGGACCCGGACGCGAGTTGGATCCCGACCAGGCTGCTCGCCGAGCCGCCCGCCGACGCAGGTGAGGCGACGGCGGCTCCCGGCTCCAGCGCGTCGAGGCGAGCCGCCCGCCTCGCCTACCTGGCGATAACCCGCGCCCGGCGGGCCCTGGTTCTGTCCTGGCCCGAGGCGATCGGCGAGGGAGCCACGCCGCCCGCACCGTTCTACGAGGCGGCGCGGGACGCCCTGGGAGGCGCCGAGGAAGTCCACACGGAGGAGCTGTTCGGGCCGGCCGAGGGGCTCCACTCGACCTACCGGATGCTTCGCGACGAGGTCCTCGAGGCGTCCTGGCGGGCTGGCTCGGCGCTCTCCGAGATGCGCCTCGACACGGCCGAGGACGTGACCCAGGCGGTGGCGCGCTACCTCGAGCTGATCAAGCTCGCGGCGCTTGTCCAGCGGCCCGGCGCGGAGCCCGCCGTTGAGTCGCTCGCGGCGCTGAACGAGCTCCTCGGCCGGGTCGCCTCGCCAGAGCAGCGCGCGGCGCTCGAGGCGTCGGCCCTCGATGAGTATGTGATCGGCGAGGAGCGGGATCTGGCCGCCCGCCGGGAGCTGGTCGCGGCGCGACGCGAGCCGTCGCTGGAGCAGTTCATCCCGCGCCGCGGCGACGGCTTGGCGCTCTCGGCCTCTGACATCGACCTCTATCGGACCTGTCCGCTGAAGTACAAGTTCGCGCGGGTGTTCGCAATTCCGCAGGAGCCGACGATCAACCAAAGGTTCGGCATCCTCATCCACCAGGTCCTGGAGCGCTTCCACGCCGAGCAGTTGCGCGCCGAGGCGCTGGCCGAGGCTGCGGGAGCGGAGGGCCGATACCCATCGCCTGCCGGGAGCCTCGATCGCCTGCTGGCGCTGTTCGAGGCCGGGTGGCGGCGCACGGGCTTCGGCGCCTCCGACGACGAGCTTCAGTACCGGGACCGGGCCGTCGCGGCGCTGGCCCGCTACCACGAGCGCCATCTGCACTCCGAGTCCAAGCCGGTGTGGCTGGAGCGGGGATTCGCGTTCGCGATCGGCTCGCATCGGCTTCGGGGCAGGGTGGATCGGGTCGATCAACTCCCCGACGGGGCCTATGAGCTGATCGACTACAAGACCGGCGAGCAGAGGACGGGCTCGGGGGACGACGTGCAACTGGCGCTGTACCGGCTGGGGGCGCGCGAGGCATGGCAGGTCGACGCCGAGCTGGGCAGCTACTGGTACGTGCTCGAGGACGAGCGAGTACCGGTGCCGGCGGCGCCTGACGACTCCGAACGGGTCGAGCGCACCGTGTTGGAGGTGGCGGCGGGCATCGAGGGCCAGGACTTCGAGCCCCGTCCCTCGTATGAGATCTGCAGCTGGTGCGACTACCGCCTGATCTGTCCCGCCTCGGAAGCCTGAGCCGGGGCCAGGGCTAGTTCTTGTCGGTGCCTCGCTGGCGCAGGAAGCGCTGGAACTCCTGGGCGATGGCATCGGCGGAGGGGACGTCCTGGCCGAGCTGGAGCTCGGTCTCCTGGGCCGCCTCGAGATTGCGCACGAGCTCCTCGATCTCGGGGTTCGCGGACACGGCCTGGTCGACCTGCTCCTCGAAGCGCTCGGTCGCATCCTCGAGCTCCGAGGCCTCGACGGCGACCCCTGTGAGACCCTCGAGACGACGTAGCAGTGCCAGCGCCGCCTTGGGATTCGGCACCGCGGCGACGTAGTGCGGGACCGCGGCCCACAGGCTGGCCGACGACATCTCGCGCCGCCGGCACGTGTCATGCACGACGCCCACGATCCCGGTAGGGCCCTCATAGCTGGAGCGGCTGAGGCCAAGTTGCTCGACCAGCTCGGGATCGGAGGCGAGGCCGGTGATCGGCACTGGACGCGTGTGGGCGACGTCCGCGATCAGGGCGCCGAGTGTGATCACCATCTCCACCCCGAGGCGTTCTGCGGCGGCGAGGATCGCCTCGGAAAAGGTGCGCCAGCGAACATTGGGCTCGACCCCACTGAGCAGCACCAGGTCGCGCTCCGCGGTGGGCACACTGACCGCCAGCAGCGTGTTCGCGGGCCAGTCGATCTGGCGTGTCTGTCCCTCGACCAAGCGGATCGTCGGCCGGTTGACCTGGAAGTCGTAGAACTCCTCCGGATCGATTCGGGCGACGACATCGGCGTCGAGCGACGCCGCGACCGCCTCCAGCGCCGCCGTGGCCGCGCTCGCGGCATCGTTCCAGCCCACGAATGCGCAGACGAGGATCGGCGAGCGAAGACGTGGAGGCTCCGTCTCCCAGATCACGGGATCCATGGTCCGAGACTATCCCGAATCAAGGGGGACCAAACCCGTCCGGCCGGCTGGTCACGATCGAGATGTGGAAGCTGCGGTGGCGATCTCAGCCGGCGACAGGGCGCAGGCCTCGATTGCCCAGCTGCGGCCAGGCCGGCGGTTCGCGGGCCGCTACGCGTGCGTGCGCAAGGATCGCCTGACGTCGCGCAACGGCGGCGCCTACCTTTCGCTGGAGCTGCGCGACCGCTCCGGGAGCCTCGCGGCCCGCGTCTTCCGCGAGGCGGATCGGATCGGCCTGCGGTTCGACCGGGGCGACGCGGTGCTCGCGCGCGGCAAGCTCGAGCGCTACCGCGGGGAATTGTCGGCAGAGCTCGACGACGTGCGCCGCCTCGAGCCCGGATCGTTCGACCCGGCCGAGTTCCTTCCTGCGGCTTATCGCTCGGTAGAGGAGCTGGAGGGCTTTCTGGAGCACCTCACGCGGGAGATTCACGATCCCGGTCTGCGCCGCGTCGCCGAACGGCTGGTCGTTGCCGGGTCGCTGGCCGGCGAGTTTCGTCGCGCTCCGTGCACCAGGAGCGGGCATCACGCGTACCTCGGAGGGCTGCTCGAGCACACGGTCTCGGTGGGAACGCTGGTCGGCGACGTGTGCCAGCTCCATCCGCGGCTCGACTCGGATCTGTTGATGGCGGCGGCGCTGGTTCACGACGTGGGCAAGACTCGGGAATTCACCTACGGCGCTGAGTTTGGAGTCAGCGATGAGGGCCGGCTGCTGGGTCATCTGGCGATCGGGGCGCAGCTGGTCGCCCAGGCGGCGGGCGAGCTGGCAACCGAGCGGCGGCTGGCGCTGATCCACTGCGTGCTCTCGCACCACGGGCCGGACGCGGGCCCTCTGCGCGGCGGCCAGGGAGCAGGCAGAGGACACGGGTTCGGCTCCCCCGAGGCTCTCGCCCTGTGCCGGCTGAACGCCCTGGATGCATCGGTCAAGGGCGCCCTCGAGCACGGGCTCTGGCACTAGGCTCCAGGCGACACCAGGGTCCGGCGGACGAGCTGAGCGGCGATCACCAGGGCCAGGGCGGCGAACAGGAGCTCGAGCGTCCGTTGCGGGACGGCGTTGGAGATGCCGACCCCGATCGCCACCCCGAGCGGCGACAGAGCTCCGACCAGCAGCCCGTCACGCAGCCGGACGTTGCCGTAGCCGTGCTGGCGCCAAGCCCCGACCGCCGCCACGAAGACGATCGCCAGCAGGGAGGTCGCCTCGGCCCGGATCTGGGACTCGTCGAGGAAGATCGCCAGCGCGGGGACGAAGAGGACTCCTCCGCCGACGCCCACCAGCCCACCGAGCATGCCTCCAAGGAATCCGAGCATGGCCGCCGCTACGTACTCCATCAGGACAGAATCAGCTCCCCCGCCGTCGCCACCAGGAGCGCCGCGAACAGCAACGCCACGGCCCGCTCCGGGAGCCGCTGCTGCACGGCGGCTCCAGCGATCACACCGCCCAGCGCCGGAACCCCGACCACGATCGCCTGCGCCACGTCGACGTTCCCGTACAGGCCCTGGCCGGCGGTCGCGAACGCGGCGATGATGACGATCGCGGCCAGGCTGGTACCCGTCGCTTCGCGCTCGCCGTATCCGAGCCACAAGATCAACAGGGGCACGATCACGGTCCCGCCCCCCACCCCGAAGAGGCCGCTGAACGTCCCCGCCGCGGTGGCGATCGCCACCAGCTTGAGGACTCGATCACGGGGCACGGGCGGCGATACTAATGGCCATGCTGGCCACTCCCACGCGACCGTGACCGCCGAGCGGCCCGTCGCGCGGAGGATCGCGGAGCTGATCGCGCCGTTGCGCTGCAATCCCGCCTCCGGGGCGGTCCTGTGTGACATCGATGGGACGCTTGCCCCGATCGTCGGCGATCCCGACCAAGCCGCGGTCCCGAATCAGACCCGGGAAACGCTCCGCGAGCTGGCCCGGCGCTACGCCCTGGTCGGCTGCGTCTCGGGCCGGCAGGCCGTGGAGGCCCGGAAGCTGGTTGGCGTCAACGAGCTCACCTACGCCGGAAACCACGGCCTCGAGCTGCTGACACCGGGCGCCGATGAGGCCATCGTCGAGCCCGCGGTCGAGCAGGCCGGCCGGGCGGTACGCGAGTTCGTGCTCGAGCTGAACCCGGCCGCGTTGGAGGGCGCCGGGTTGCGACTGGAGGACAAGGGGCCGATTCAGGCGCTTCACTGGCGCGGCGCCGCCGATCCGCAGGCTGCCGAGCGAAGGGCGCGCGCGATCGCATCCATGGCGCAGAGGGCCGGCCTCGAACCACGCTGGGGTCGAAAGGTGCTGGAGATCCGTGCGGGTTCCGGGATCGACAAGGGAACCGTCGTCAAGCGACTGCTATCCGAGCAGCGAATCGAACGGGCGCTGTTCGGCGGCGACGACCGCACCGACCTCGACGCCTTCCGTGCCCTGCGGTCGCTGGTGGAGGCACGAACCCTGCGCGTAGGCCTCTGCATAGGGGTCGGCTCGCAGGAGGCGCCGCCGGAGCTCTCCGAGCAAGCGGATGCCATCGTCGCCGATCCCGAGGAGTTCCTGGGGGTGCTCAGAGCGCTGGCCGACGCAAGCGCGGAGGCCCGGGGCGCGGCGGGGGCCTGATGCTGTTCGTCGACCTCCTGCGTCTGACCGTGCTGGTGATCGGGGGAGCAGCGACCGCGCTGGGTGCGGTGACGGTGCTGGCGGCTCAGCAGGACACCAACAACGCCAGCCTGATCGTCGCGGGTGGCTGGTGGACGCTTGCGGTGGTCCTCGGCGTCTATCTCGGCAGCTCCCCACGGGCGGGTCAGGCGATGTCGCGTGCCCTGGCCGGGGCGCGAACGGCCACCTTGTTGCCGACCGAAAGCCCTGGGCGAATCGCCTTCCTGCGCCTGTGGCCGATCGGCGCCTTCGCCTTGATCGTCGGCGGGCTCGCCTGGGTCCTTCCTCAGGTGGCCGCCGTCGGCACGGGTTTTGCGATCCTGAACGCGCTCGCCTGGCGAAACCGCGAGCGGGCCGTGACCGCGATCGAGGAGCGGGATGGCGTGCGGTTCTACGTCGAGCCCAGCTCTGCGCTGGAGCCGATCAAGCTGATCCGGACACCCGGTCTGGGGCGCGATCGCATCCCGGCGGGCCATCCCCCGCCCCCGCCACCCGAGCGGGAGCCCGCCGAGCCCTAGCGTGGGATCTCCCGGCGTGGGCGCGCTCACCTTCGCCCGAGTCGGTCGCCGAAGTCCCCAGGCGCCGGAAGGCCACCCTGGCGCCGATCGCCGCCACCACCCCGGAGGCGCCGGCCAGCACCAAGCTGGCGCGGGGGTCAATCGACTGGCTGAGCCACCCCGTGATCGGGCCGCCGATCGGGGTGGAGCCGAGGAACACCATCGAGTACAGGGCCATTACCCGGCCGCGCATCGCGGGCTCCGCGGCCAGCTGGAGCGAGGAGTTGATGCCCGCCGCGAACGTGACGCTGGCGGCGCCGAGCGGGACCAGCGCCAGCGCCTCGAGTGGCAGGCTGGGGGCGGCCGCCGCGATCAGCGCCGCGGCGCCGAACGCGAACGCGGCTCCGATCAGGAGGCCGGGCCCGACCCGCCCGCGCGCCCCGGCCGCAAGGGCACCGAGCACCGATCCGGCGCCCATGGCAACCGCGAGGACGGTGTAGGCGGAGGCGCCGCCGTCGAAGCTGAACCGCGCCAGGAGCGGCAGGATGACCTGGAAGTTGTAGCCCAGGGTCCCCACCAAGGCCATCATCGCGAGCGGGATCGCAAGGGCCGGCGTTCTGCGAACGTAGCGCAGCCCCGCCCGCACGGCGCCCGCCCCGCGGGCGGCCGTCGGCGCGGCGCGAAGTTGATCCGGCTCCATGGCTCGCAGCGCCACGACCATGGCGCCGAATGACAGCGCGTTGACCAGGAAGCAGGTGCCGACCCCGACCGTGGCGATCAGGATCCCGGCGGTCGCCGGGCCCAGGATGCGCGCGGAGTGAATCAGGACGCTGTTCAGGCTGACCGCGTTGACGACTCGTTCCGAGCCCACCATCTCGATCGCGAAGCTCTGACGGGTGGGGAAGTCGGCAGCGTTGATCGCCCCGCGTGCGAACACCAGGGCGAAGACCATCCACGGTGCGACTACGCCGGCGCTGGTCACCGCCCAGAGCGCCAGCGCGGGAAGCACCATCAGCGTCTGGGTGACGATGAGCAGCGAACGCTTCGGGAACCGATCGGCAAGCAGCCCTCCCCAGGCGCCGAACAAGAGCATCGGCAGGAACTGAAGCGCCGAGGTCACCCCGACCGCGATGCCGCTGCCGGTCAGCGCCAGGATCAGCCACATCTCGGCGACCACCTGAGTCCAGTTGCCGCTCAGCGAGACGAGCTGGCCCGCGAAGTAGCGGCGGTAGTTGGGGACGGCGAGGGAGGAAAACGAGCGGCGCAGCGCCGCGCTCAACGACGCTCACCCTCGAGCACGCGCTCCAGGACCTCTGCGGCGCGTGCGAGCACGGCCACCTCGTCCGCCTCCAGCTCGCGCAACCGTCGAGCGAGGTAGGCGGTCCTGCGCTTTCGCAGCCGGCGCAGCAGCCCGCGCCCGCGGGAGCTGGCGCTGACCAGGGACGAACGCCCATCGACCGGATCTCGCGCACGCGAGATGAGACCCTCCGCCTCGAGGCGGGCGATCACCCGCGTCGCGGTGGGCCTCTTCACCCGCTCGAGGTCGGCCAGCTCGCTCGGGGTCAGCGGCCCGTGGCGCTCGATCGTGCTCAGGGCCGCGATCAGGGCGGGGCCGAGGTCCACGCCGGCCTCCTGTCGCAGACGGCGCGCCGTCCGGAAGATCGCCCCGCGTAGCTGGGCGGCCACCTCGACCACCCGCTCATCCTCCACTCGAGCGTTTGTGGTTATCATTGCTAATTAGCCTAGCAAACTACTATTGTCGCGCCCGCTTGCGGAGCGCCGAGAACTCCCGCCAGGGCCGGGTGTTGGCGACCTGCTCCGCCGTCAGCCAGGCGCGGCGGGCGGTGCCTAGCCCGTAGGTCATGTTGTTCATGGTCGCGACGCGGTGCGCGTCGGTGTTGACGCAGATCAGGGCGCCCGCCTGGGCGGCGAGCCGGGCATGACGCTCGGAGAGGTCGCGCCGGTTCGGGTTGCCGTTGATCTCGAGCATGGTTCCCGTGCGGACCGCTGCCTCGATCACGCGCTCGACGTCGATGTCGTAGGGATCCCGCCGTCCGATCAGGCGACCGCTGAGGTGGCCGATGCAGTCGACGAGTGGGTGCTCCATCGCCGCGATCACCCGGTCGGTCATCGCTCGACGCGGGATCTTGAACGAGGTATGGACGCTGGCGATCACCCAGTCCAGCTCGGCCAGCAGATCGTCTGCGTAGTCGAGCGAGCCGTCGGGAAGGATGTTGACCTCAGAGCCCGCCAGCAGGCGAAAGCCGCGGCGGTCCCGCTTGTAGGCCCGCACCTCCTCGATCCGCTCCTCGAGGCGCGCGGGCGTGACGTGGTTGCCGAAGCCATGGCTGGCGGAGTGGTCGGTGACGGCGAGGTAGCGGTAGCCGCGGGCGTGCGCGGCCTCGGCCATCTCCTCGAGCGTGTTGTGGCCGTCGGAGATCGTCGTGTGGCAGTGCAGGTCGCCCCGAATGTCCCCGATCGCGACCAGCTTCGGCAGCGTCCCGGCTGCGGCCGCCGCGATCTCGCCGTTGGCCTCGCGCAGCTCCGGCTCGATGTAGGCGAGGCCGAGCCGCTCGTAGACCTCAACCTCCGTGCGGTACCGCGAGACCTCGCCGGTGGGGACGTCTGTGATCCCGTGCTCGGAGACCGAGAGCTCCATGCCCACGGCGCGCTCGCGCAGCTCGACGTTGTGCTCGGCCGACCCGGTGAAGTGCTGCAGCAGGTTTCCGTACGCCTCGGGCGCGACGATCCGAAGATCGACGGCGATCCCGTTATGAGTGGTGATCGTGGCGCCGCCCGCGCCAACGGAGCCCTTGGTCGCGGCCAGCGGGTGCTCCACAAGCGCCTGCGCCAGCGCCGCCGGCTCGCTGGCAGTGGCGATCAGGTCGATGTCGTGACACGTCTCGGTGCGCCGCCGGACCGATCCGGCTAGCTCGACCGCGTCGCTTGCGGGGTGGGTACGAAGATCTGCTGCCAGCTTGTTGGCCACCGGCAGCACCCGGGAAAGGAGCAGTCGCTCCGTCGGGCCTCGGTCAGCGAGCTTGGCGAGTGCCGCCAGCACGTTCTCCTCAGCCTTGGGACCCAGGCCCTTGAGCTCGCGGATCCGCTGCTGCTCGGCGGCAGCGCGAAGGTCGTCGAGGCTCGAGACGCCGAGCTCGTCGTACAGGCGCCGCGCCGTCTTCGCGCCCAGCCCCGGCACCATGGTCACCTCGACCAGCGAGGGCGGGAACTTTCGCTTCAGCTTCGCAGCGGCGGGAATCTCGCCGTCGTCGAGCAGGGCGAGGATCTTCTGCTCGAGCGTCTTGCCCACGCCGGGCAGCTCCGTGGCCCGGCCGGCCCGGGCCAGCTCCTCCACCGGGACGGGGCTTTGGCGGATCACCCGCGCCGCCTCTCGGTAGGCGAGCACCCGGTACCTCACCGCCCCGTCGAGCTCGTACAGCGTGGCCAGCTCGGACAGGGAGTCGGCGATCTCGGCGTTTCGCATGTCCCTAACCTAGCCCCGACCGCCGGCTGCCGATCTGCATATCCTTGGTCCGCGCACCGGCCTCGTGCCGTTCCGGTCGGTACTATATTTTGTATAGCAATGGCGTCCGTGGAAACGGGCGCCGGCGTTGAACGGAAGACGATGCAGAGCGATCGATCAGGAGAAGAGAAGTGACTGGGAAGCTCACCGACGTGACCGATGGAACCTTCCAGTCCGAGGTGCTCGAGTCCGAGCAGCCCGTGCTGGTGGACTTCTGGGCTCCCTGGTGCGGCCCCTGCCGGGTCGTTCATCCGATCCTCGAGGAGATGACCGCCGAGCGCGAGGACCTTCAGATCGTCAGCATCAACGTCGATGACAACCAGCAGACGGCGGCGCGGTTCGAGGTCCTCTCGATCCCGACCCTGATCCTGTTCAAGGACGGCGCCGAGGTCAAGCGGGTGATCGGGGCGATGCCGAAGCGCCGCCTCGAAGCCGAGCTCGAGCCGGCCCTGACCGCCTAGCCCAGCGCGGGCTCCAACTCGGCCAGCGAGCCCAGCGTCGCGTCCGCAAGGCGAAGCGCCTCGGCCGAGGGCGGGAAGTCCGGCCGCGGGACGGCGATCACCCGCATCCCGGCGGCGTGCGCCGAGCGGATCCCGTTGGTGGAGTCCTCGACCGCTGCGCACCGCTCCGGAGGCGCCTCCAGCCGCCGGGCTGCCTCGAGGTAGACGTCCGGCCAGGGCTTCCCGCGGAGTACCTCCTCGGACGAGACGCTGACGCTGAAGAAGCGCTCCATTCCGGTGCGCTCGAGCACCAGGTCGATCAGCGGCCGGTTGGCCGACGAGGCGACCGCCAGCGGCCAGCGCTCGGCCAGCGCCGCCACCGTCTCGACCGCGTGGGGCAGCAGCGGGACGCGGCGACGAAAGTGGGCCTTCAGGCCCTCGACCACCGCGACTGAGATCTCGTTGGGCTCCATCGGCACCCGAAGCCGATCGTGCATGTAGCGCGACCACTCGGTCGAGCTCATGCCCATCATCTCCTTCTGAGCGCCCTCGTGCCAACGCCCGCCGGACTCCCGGGTCAGCCGCTCGCGCACCTGCGCCCAGGCGGACTCGGAGTCGATCAGCACCCCGTCGAGGTCGAAGATGACCGCGGCGATCGGGATTGCGAGCTCCCGGGACCTAGGCCGACCGCTCCACCGCGATCCGCAGCTCGCGCCCGTCGATCTTGGTGGCCGCCGCTTCGGTGCCGTCGTAGGACACCGAGGTGGCGAGCGTCTCGCCGGCCAGGTAGGCCTCGTGGGCGCGGGCGGCCTCCAAGAGCTCGCCGTCGCCGGCGAGCCGCAGCTCGATCCGGTCGCTGACGTCGAGCCCGGCTTCGCGGCGCGTGTTCTGAACGGCGTGCACGATCTCCCGCGCCAACCCCTCGCGGCGGAGCTCGTCGTCGAGCTCCAGAGCCAGAGCCACCGCCCGACCCGCCTTGGCCTCCACCTGGTAGCCGTCGAGCGGCCTCATCACCAGGGTAACTTCGTCCGGCTGCAGGTCGTGCTCCTGCCCGTCCACGTTGATCCCCAGCTTCGTACGGCCGGCGAGTGCCTCCGAGACCGCGGACGGGTCGAGCGCCTCGACCGCGGCGGCCGCGTTCGGCATCTGCTTGCCGAACCGGGGGCCGAGTGCCCGGTAGTCCGGCTTCACCTGATATCGCACCAGCTCGGCCTCCTCGGAGACGAACTCGAGCCCCTTCACGTTCAGCTCCCCGGCCACCAGCTCGCCCATGCGCTCGATCGCCTGGCGCTCGCCGCCGCTGGCCACGATTACCGCCTTGCGCAACGGCTGGCGGACCTTGACCCCAGCCTGGGCGCGAGCCGCTCGTCCCAGCTCGATCGCACGGCGCGCCGCCTCGACTCCGGCCTCCAGCTCGCGATCCTCGAGCGAGGCGTCGGGCTCGGGGAAGTCAAGGAGGTGAACGGAGTCGGGCTGTGCGCCGAACTCCTCCGCCTCGCCGCCCGCGAGGTTGGCGTAGATCTCGTCGGCGAGGAACGGAGTGAAAGGGGCGAGCAGGGTGGCCACCGTCAGCAGGCAGTGCCGCAGGGTGGCGAAGGCGGCGCGGTCGCCCTCCCAGAACCGGCGCCGCGAAAGCCGCACGTACCAGTTGGAGAGCTCCTCCACGTAGGCGGCGATCGTTCGCCCGGCCGTCGTGCAGTCGTAGGCCTCCATGCCGTCGATCACCGACCGCACCGTGCCCTGCAGGCGCGACAGGGCCCAGCGGTCGAGCTCGGCAGCCGGGGCGCCGTCTCCTGCCACCTCCGACGCGAGGTCCGGGAGCTCGTGGGCCTCTGCGGTGCCGAGCCCATCCGCGTTCGCGTACAGCACCCAGAACGAGTAGGTGTTCCAAAGCGTCAGCATGAACTGGCGCACCGACTCCCCGATCGTCTCGACGGAGAACCGATAGCCGGCCCATGGCTGCTGAGCGGTGAGGTAATACCAGCGGAACGCGTCGGCGCCGTGGCTGCCGATGACCTCCCACGGATCGACGATGTTCCCGCGGCTCTTCGACATCTTCTGGCCCTCGGGGTCGAGGATCAGGCCGGGGACAACGCAGTTGCGGTAGCTCGTGCGATCGAAGACGAGCACCGAGACCGCGAGCAGGGAATAAAACCAACCGCGAGTCTGATCGATCGCCTCGCTGATGAAGTCGGCCGGGAAGCGCTCCGTGAACAGCTCCTCTCCCTCGAATGGGTAGTGGAACTGGGCGAACGGCATCGAGCCCGAGTCGTACCAGGCGTCGATCGTCTCGCGAACGCGGCGCATCTCCCCGCCGCACGACTCGCAGCCCAGCACGACCTCGTCGATGTAGGGACGATGAAGGTCGTCGGGCACCTGGCCTCCACGCTCGCGCAGATCGGCAATCGAACCCGCGCAGAAACGCTCCTCGCAGTCCTCGGACCCGCATTCCCAGATCGGCAACGGCGTGCCCCAGTAGCGCTCGCGCGAGAGCGCCCAGTCGACGTTTCCCTCCAGCCAGTTGCCGAACCGGCCGTGCTTGATGTGTTCGGGGTGCCAGCCGATCGTCTCGTTCTCGGCCAGCATCCGGTCGCGCACGTCGGTGGTGCGCACGTACCAGCTGGACTTCGCGTAATAGAGCAGCGGCGTTCCGCAGCGCCAGCAATGGGGGTAGGAGTGGCGGTAGCGCTCGGCGCGCAGCAGGCGGCCGGAGTCGCGAAGCGCCTCGACGATCGCCGGGTCGGCGTCCTTTACGTACTGGCCCGCGAAGTCCGTGATGCGCTGATCGAAGGTGCCGTCCTCGCGCACCGGGTTCTGGAGCTTGATCCCGTACTGCTCGCCGAGCCGGAAGTCGTCCTCGCCGAACGCGATCGCCGTGTGGACGAGGCCGGTTCCCTCCTCGGTGGTGACGAAGTCGGCCTCGAGCACGGTGTGGCCCCGCGGCCCGTAGTCGGTGACGTAGGAGAAGGGTGGCTCGTAGCGGGCACCGGCCAGGGCGCTACCCGGAAACCGCGCCAGCACCTCGACACCGGGCCCGAGCACTCGCTCCGCCAGCGGCGCGGCCACCACCAACACCTCCTCGGCGCCGGCCGGACGCGCCCGCACATACTCGATTTCGGGGCCGACGGCGACCGCCGCGTTCGAGATCAGCGTCCACGGCGTGGTCGTCCAGACGAGGAGCGCGTCCCCCTCCTCGAGCGGCGCCGAGGGCTCGCGGACCGGAAGCCGCACGTAGACGGACGGATCCTCGACCTCCTCGTAGCCCTGGGCAACCTCGTGCGACGAAAGCGCCGTGCCGCAGCGCGGGCAGTAGGGCACCACCTTGTGGCCCTGGTAGAGGCGACCGTCGTCCCAGATCCTGCGAAGCGACCACCAGACCGACTCGATGTAGGAGTTCGTGAGCGTGGCGTAGGCGTCGTCGAGGTCGATCCAGAACGCGATCCGCTCGGTGAGCCGGTTCCACTCCTCCACGTACCGGAACACCGACTCGCGGCAGCGCTGGTTGAACTCGGCGATCCCGTAAGCCTCGATCTCGGCCGTGGAGTTGATCCCCAGCTCCCTCTCCACCTCCAGCTCGACCGGCAGGCCGTGGCAGTCCCAGCCGGCCTTGCGGGGCACGCGGTGGCCGCGCATGGTCCGGTAGCGGGGGTAGATGTCCTTGAAAACGCGGGACAAAACGTGGTGCGAGCCAGGTAGGCCGTTGGCGGTCGGGGGCCCTTCATAGAAGCTCCACACGGGAGCGCCCTCGCGCTGCTCCAGCGACCGGTGGAACACGTCGCGCGCGCGCCAGCGCTCGAGGATTCGCTCCTCGAGCTCGGGAAAGGACTGCTTGGGGTCCACCGGGCGGTAGGCGGCCATGGCGCCTGATTCTGCCAAGCGCACCCCACTAGCATGCGGACGGTGCGGCGCGCCGCTTCGCCCCTGATCGCCCTCGCGCTCGTGGCGGCGGCGGCCGGCTGCGGTTCGAGCGGTGAGAGCGCCACGCCCGTGGCCTGCCTGGCTCCCACGGGCGAGTATCTGAAGGCGCTCGACAGCGCCCCGGGCGAGGTCCGTTTGGCGGGGGAGACCGCGATCAGCGACTGCTTCAGCGGGACCCAGGGGGCGGGCGATCAGGCGCAGGTCGGCCAGACCGTGATCAGCGCCGCCACGGAGCTCAACGCAGCCGCTCGTCGCGACCCGGGCGGGCAGGACGCCGTGATGCTGGGCTACCTGGCGGGCGCCGTCCACGAGGGCGCGTCGCACGCGTCGGGGATTGCGGCCGACCTCGTTCGCCGCCTGGACACCGCGGCGCGCTTCAACCCCGGCGGCGGGACGCTGGGGGCGGCCTTCGAGCGGGCATTCGGGAAGGGATACGCTGCCGGACAGGAAGGCGGCTAGAGGCGATCCGAGAAGGACGAATGGCTGCAACAGATGTTGAAACCGAGCTTTGGGGCGAGGAGACTCGCAAGGCGGTGGCCAACTTTCCCGTCTCGGGGCAGCCGATCCCGGTCCCCGTCCTGCGCTGGCTGGGACGGATCAAGGCCGCCGCGGCCGAGGTGAACGCAGAGCTCGGCCTGCTCGACGCCGAGCTCGCCGACCGCATCGCCGCCGCCGCCGCCGCAGTCGCCGCCGGAGAGCACGACGATCAGTTCCCGATCGACGTCTTTCAGACCGGCTCCGGCACCTCGTCGAACATGAACGCCAACGAGGTGATCGCCAACCTCGCCGGCGATCAGGTTCATCCGAACGATCACGTGAACATGGGCCAGTCGTCGAACGACGTGTTCCCGTCCGCCGTCCACCTCGCGGCGCTCGGTGAGGTGACGCACGACCTGCTGCCGGCGATGGATGGGCTCGCCTCGGCGCTGGAGCGCAAGGCTGAGGAGTTCGCCGACGTCGTCAAGGCCGGCCGCACGCACCTGATGGACGCCGTCCCGGTCACCCTGGGCCAGGAGTTCGGCGGCTATGCGGCCCAGGTGAAGCTGGGAATGGACCGGGTGCGAGGCACGCTGGGGCGCGTGGGGCAGATTCCGCTCGGTGGCACCGCGACCGGCACGGGGCTCAACACACACGCCGAGTTCGCCGAGCGGGTGCGCAGGAAGCTGAGCGAGGACACGGGGTTGGAGATCTCCGAGCCGCTCGATCCCTTCGAGGCGCAGGGAAATCGCGACGCCCTGGTCGAGCTCTCCGGGGCGCTCAAGGTGGTCGCGGTGTCGCTGACGAAGATCGCCAACGACATCGCCCTGATGGGCTCGGGACCTCGCACCGGGCTTGGAGAGCTCCGCCTGCCGGCGCTACAGAAGGGCTCGTCGATCATGCCCGGGAAGGTCAACCCGGTGATCTGCGAGGTCGTGATCCAGGTCAGCGCGCAGGTGATCGGCAACGACGCCGCGATCACCGTCGCCGGGTCGCAGGGCCAGTTCGAGCTCAACGTGCGGGTTCCGTTGATGGCCCGCAACCTGCTCGACTCGATCAAGCTGCTTGGCGCGGCCTGCCGCCTCTTCGACCAGAAATGCGTGCAGGGCATCGAAGCGGACGAGGAGGTGGCGGAACGCCACGCCGAAGCGACCCTGGCGACGGCGGCGGCGCTGAACCCCCACATCGGCTACGACCGGGGAGCGGAGATCGTCAAGGAAGCCCACGCCTCCGGGCGGCCGCTGCGCGAGGTGGCCCGGGAGATGGGAGTGGACGAGGAGATCCTCGAGCAGGCCCTCGACCACCGCAAGCTGGCGCGCCCGCACGACTGACTCCGGCCGGGCACTCCCCTCGCAGGTTGGTCGTTTACCGTAGGGCTCGTCCCAGCGGCCGCCGGAAGGAGAAGACATGGGTCAGCCGGTAGTGCACTTCGAGGTAATCGGGAAGGACGCGCAGAAGCTCCAAGGCTTCTACGCAGACATGTTCGGGTGGGAGATCGACGCCAACAACCCGATGAACTATGGGATCGTGCAGCGCGACGGCAACACGACCGAGGACGGGATCGGCATCGGAGGCGGCATCGGGCCCGCGCAGGAGGGAAGCGACGGCTGGGTGACCTTCTACGTCGCAACCGATGATGTCGAGGCGAGCCTCCAGAAGGCCGAGAGCCTCGGTGGCAAGCGGGTGATGGGGCCGATGCAGGTCCCGGAGGGTCCGGAGATCGGCCTCTTCAACGACCCCGAAGGACATCTGGTCGGCGTGGTCAAGACGCCCGAGGGCTAAGCAGGGCTCGGGTTTCGCACGCGCGGGCGCCGCGTAACGCCGTGGCCGCATGCTGGTCTATTGGGTAGAGGGGATCGCGCATCCCGATCGACCGGAAGGAGTCCGATGGAGACCCAGGCCCGGACCACAAGCGCCACCAAGACCGAGAAGGCCACCTTTGGCGCGGGCTGCTTCTGGCAGGTAGAGGCGACGTTCCAGGAGCTTCCGGGCGTCGTGGACACCGCCGTGGGGTATGAGGGCGGCCACGTGGACAATCCCACCTACGAGCAGGTGTGCAGCGGCGCGACCGGCCACGTCGAGGTCTGCCAGGTCACGTTCGACCCGTCGAAGGTGAGCTACGAGGAGCTGGTCGAGAAGTACTTCGAGATCCACGACCCCACGCAGCTCAACCGCCAGGGACCCGACGTCGGCTACCAGTACCGGTCGGTGATCTTCGCTCACTCCGAAGAGCAGGCCGAGGTCGCCCGCAGGGTGATCGAGGGCACCCAGACGCGTTTCCGGGACCCGATCGTCACCGAGATCGAGCCCGCGCAGCCATTCTGGCGCGCCGAGGAGTATCACCAGTGCTACCTGCAGAACCGGCGGTCGAGCGGGCTGCTGGGGTCGCTGCTCGGGCGCTGACCGTCTAGGAGGTCTCGGCCTCCCGGACCATCTCCACCGCCAGGTCCAGGGCCGCCTCCCAGTAGCGGCGCCCGTGCTCGGCGTTGGCCCGCGCCGGGTCGCCGATCACCCCGGTCTCGGAAATCGAGTCGACGCCGGATGCGAACAGGCTCGCAACCGTTTCCGTTGGGTCGCCGACGAATCCGCGCTCGGCGCGATCCATGTGAACCAGCTCCGGATGGATCGCCAGCATCATCGACGTCTCCCACTCTCCGGCGTGGAGTCCGCCCTCCGGAACCGGCACCTCGAACTCCTCTTCGCCCACCTGCGCGATCCTCAGGAACACCCCCAGATCCGTGATCGCGACCACGCGATCACGGTGCTCGGCGGGGAGCTGCTCGACCGCCGCCGCCAGCGGGGCGAAGTTGCCGCCGTGGGTTGGAAGCAGCACGAGTCGCTCAAAGCCCGCGCCGGCCAGCGAGGCGACCAGATCGGCGACGATGAAGTGGAACGTCTGATCGGAGAGCGAGAGGGTGCCGGGAAAGGCCAGGTGGTGGCTGGAGCAGCCGACCCGAACGGTCGGCGCGACGAAGGCGTCGAGTCGCTCGGCCAGGCGGCGCGCGAAGTGGTCGCCGAGCAGCGCATCGGTGGCAAGCGGCATGTGATGGCCATGCTGCTCGGTGGCGGCGAAGGCGACCACGATCGTGTTCCGCCCTGCGCGGAGCTCTGCCTCGACCTCGGGCCAGGTCAGCTTGTCGAGCTCGACTGCGGCCATCACACGCACCGTACTTGCTCGGACTGGCGCCGGCCAGCTCTGAGCTGCTGTGGACGACTAACCCGGGTCTCGGCGGGGACTGCCGCCGCCGACGCGCCTGTGGATATGGGCGCGCAGGGCGAGCCAGCATGCGCCCGCCACGGGCGCCAGCGCGAGCAGCTCCTCGAGCGGGAAGCCCGCGATGTGGGCGAGGATCATCCGGTCGCCTCGGCCGCGCTCGTCCCGTACTCGTCATGCAGCCGCCACCACCCGTACTTGGGCGTCTGCGGTCGGCCGGGCGGGGTGTCCTCCCAGTCCTCCTGGCGGCCGAGGGGCGTCAGGTCGAGGAACGTCCATACGCTGCCCAGTGCCTCGACGCCGCGGCCGTTGGTCGCGTAGGTGAGGAACACCCGCTCGCCATCGCGCACGTAGACGTCGAGCGAGAAGTACTCGGTGGTCCCGCGCGCCTTCTGGAAGTCCTCGCCGACCGTGTACCAGGGGATCTCCCAGCCCATGCGGTGCTTGAACGCCTGGATCTCCGGCTGAGACGCCCGCGCCAGGAGCGCGATCGTGGTGTCGCGTTCGTTGATGTGGGCCAGGTGGCCGATCTGATCGGTGAACATCGAGCAACCATTGCACGGTTCCCCGTCAGGCGGGAACCAGAAGTGGTAGAGGATCAGCTGGCGGCGTCCCTGAAAGAGGTCGGCCAGCGTGACGACTCCGTCGGGCCCCTCGAACTCATAGTCCGAGGAGACCTCCATCATCGGCTGGCGGCGGCGCTCGGCGGCCAGGGCGTCCCGGGCCCGGGTGGCCTCCTTCTCCTTCGCCAGCAGGGCCTCGTGGGACTGTTGCCATTCCTGCTCGCTGACGATCGGCGGTAGCTCCATCGTCGCCTCCTTCGCTGCGTGGCGGGGTCGCTCGTTCCTTCTACCCGATCGCGCCGCCGATCACAGGTTCACGGCGACGTACTTCGTCTCCAGGAACTCGTCGATGCCCTCGTTGCCCCCCTCGCGGCCGATCCCGGACTGCTTGACGCCGCCGAATGGGGCGCCGGCGTTCGAGACCATGCCCTGGTTGAGGCCGATCATCCCGGTCTCCAGACCCTCGCAGACGCGCAGGGCTCGCTTGATGTCGCGCGTGAACACGTAGGCGACCAGGCCGTACTCGGTGTCGTTGGCGGCAGCGATCGCCTCCTCTTCGGAGGAGAACGAGGCGATCGGCGCCACCGGGCCGAAGATCTCCTCGGTCAGCAGCCTGGCGTCCGAGGTCACCCCGGCGAGCACGGTGGGCTCGAAGAAGTAGCCGGCGCCGTCGAGCGCGGACCCGCCGACCACCGCGCTGGCGCCCTTTCCCACGGCGTCATCGACCAGCTCCGCCACCTTCGAGCGCTGGTCCTCGTCGATCAGAGGACCGATGTCGACGCCCTCCTCGGTGCCCCGACCGACCTTCAACGACCCCATGCGATCCGCGAGCCTCGACCCGAACTCGTCGGCCAGCGAGTCGGCGACGTGGAACCGGTTCGCCGAGGTGCAGGCCTCGCCGATGTTCCGCATCTTGGCGATCATCGCCCCCTCGACGTGCCGCGTCGAGGTCGGCGTCGTCGAAGATCAGGAACGGGGCGTTCCCGCCCAGCTCCATGGAGACGTTGAGCACGTTGTCGGCCGCTTGGGCGATCAGCTTGCGTCCCACCTCGGTCGAGCCGGTGAAGCTCAGCTTCCGTAGCCGCGGATCGCCGATCACGGGCTCGGCGACGGCGCTCGAGGATGAGCTCGTGATCACGTTCAGGACGCCGCCCGGAAGGCCGCATTCCTCGAGGATCTGGGCGAGGGCCAGTGCGGAAAGGGGCGTCAGTTGCGCCGGCTTCCAGACCATCGTGCAGCCGGCGGCAATCGCGGGGCCGACCTTGCGGGTTCCCATCGCAGTTGGAAAGTTCCACGGGGTGATGAAGAAGCAGGGACCAACCGGCTGGCGCATGACCAGCACCCTGCTGGCCGCGTTGCCCGCGACCTTGTAGTTGCCGTCGATCCGCAGCGCCTCGCCCGAGAACCAGCGGAAGAACTCGGCGGCGTAGGTGATCTCCGCCTTCGACTCCGCCACCGCCTTGCCCATCTCCAGGGTCATCAGCAGTGCCAGCTCGTCGGCGCGCTGGTTGAGGGTCTCGAACGCCCGCCACAGGATCTCCCCGCGCTCGTTCGGGGGCGTGGCGGCCCAGCCTGGCTGGCTGGTGACCGCCGCCTCGAGCGCCGCACTGGCGTCGTCGGGGGTGGCGTCGGCGACCTCACAGAGCGGTTCGCCCGTCGAGGGGTCCTCGACGGTCAACGTGTCCCCGGCGCTCGCGTCGCGCCACTCGCCGCCGATGTAGAGGCGCTTCTCGACTCGGTCGACGACCGTCTGCTCCTGCGTAGCGATGCTCATCCGAAACCTCCGATCACGGCCTCGTATCGAGACTACCCGGCGGCAATGGGGTACACGCGCAGCGTACGGAACGAAAGGGAATCGGCGCTGGCGGTCGAAGCGCGGGTTCGATCCGTAGGGTTTGTGCGGATCAAGGGCGGATGGCGCCGAAGCACGAGACAAGAGTGGTTTTGGGACTGGTGGCCTGCGCGGCGGCGGTGTTGGCCCTCGCCTGGCCTGCGGCTGCCAGCGGGGCAAAATGGGTGATCAAGGGGCGCGGTTGGGGACACGGGGTCGGCATGAGCCAGTACGGCGCCTACGGCCTTGCCCAGCACGGGCGCGGCTACCAGACGATCATCGGCCACTACTACAAGCACACCCGGATCGGAAGCGCCGGGCGCCACACGATCAATGTCCTGCTGGCCTCGGGGCCGGACTCGGTCAGGTTCAGGAAGGCCAGGCGCGCCTGCGGCAAGCGGCTCCGCCGAGACCACGGCTATCGCTTCAAGCAATCCGGGTCGCAGGTGGTCCTCCGGGGCGCCCACGGAGCGAGGCTTGCGAATTGCGGCAGCTCCGGCACGGCCAAGGGCCGCGGGACGATCCGGGTCGGCGGCAAGGGGCTCTATCGGGGGAGGTTGAAGGCGACGGCGGTGGACGGCGGTCTGCGGGTGGTCAATGCGGTCGCGCTCGACGCCTACGTGAGGGGCGTAGTGGCGAACGAGGTGCCGTCCTCGTGGCCGCAATCGGCACTTCGGGCTCAGGCGGTGGCCGCCCGGTCATACGCGCTGGCCACCAGTGGCGGTGGCTCGTTCGATGTCTACGACGACACCCGCAGCCAGGTCTACGGCGGCAAGGATTCAGAGACCGGACGCACCAACAAGGCGACCAAACGCACCCAGGGCGAGGTGGTGCGCCATGGCAAGGAGGTCGCCACCACCTATTTCTTCTCGACGTCGGGGGGCCAGACGGAGAGCGTCCAGTTCGGCTTTCCCGGCGCCGAGCCGGCTGCCTATCTGAAGAGCGTCAATGACCCCTACGACGGGGCATCCCCGTACCACCGGTGGACGGTCCGGTACACCCAGGGCGAGATTGAATCGCGGCTCTCGGGGCTGTTCTCCGGCAGGTTGCGGAAGATCAAGGTGCTGAAGCACGGCAGGTCCCCGAGGATCGTGCGCGCGCGGGTGGTCGGCTCACGGGGAAGCTCCAACGTCTCGGGCCCGGGGCTGCAGTACGAGCTCGGCCTCCGGAGCACCTGGGCACGGTTCCACAAGCGGTAGCCGGCACCGCCAGGCTTCTAGCCGTCGGGGTACGGCTGGACCGGGATCCCGTGATCGGTCTGGCGCATTCCGATCTCGTAGGCGGCCGTCCCGCTGATCTCGAGGCGCTCGGGCGGGCGGCCGCGGCGCTCGACCTCCAGCTCCAGGTCCGCGATCGAGCAGTTGAGCGTGTTGTGCTCGGGCCCCTTCGGGTCGGCGTAGATCCAGGCGACGAAGTTCCGGGGCTCCGACGACACCCGGCCCCGAAGCTTCAAGTCCTTCCCCGAGAGCCGGAACTCGCATGAGGTCGGCTGCTCACCCAGCTTCGTCGACAGGATGCGGTCGAAGCCGCCCAGCCGGTGCTCGGCGCCATCGATGCGCAGCATCCCGTTGGCCACCCAGGGCGTCGTGATCGGCCCGATCTTGATCCGGCCGGCGGCCAGGTCCAGATAGCTCCCCCGCTGACCGCCCAGATCGGCTCCCTGGATCCAGATCCAGCGCTCGGCGTGCTCCGTGCCCCAGTTGTGCCCGATCATCCCCGGCCAGTCGGCGACCTCGATCTGCTCGCCGCCAACGGTCACGACGCCGGCGAACCGCGCGCTCGGGTAGGGGCTGAGGAACTTTGTCCGGGGCAGGGGTGCCTCGTAGAGCCGCTCGTAGGGGAGGTGATGCAGGGGCTCGCCGGGGTCGTCGAAGCTGAGGTCCCAGCTCGCCTGGAGCTCGGGGGTCTCGATCGCGCCGGTGGCCCGGCCAGGCTCGAGCACAGCATCACCGACCCGGATGTAGGCGCCTTCGGGGGCCGCGAGCTGGTCGGCGCCGAAGCTGGCCTTGGTCGCCCGTGGGCCCGGCGCGTCGGCGTCGAACAGGGTCAGCCAAAGGGCGGCCGTGGGATCTACGCCAGGCCGCTTGTGGACGGTATGGCGGATCCACACAGCCTGGCCCCCGGCGGGCCGCGCCGCCTTCAGGTAGAAGCTCTCGTAGTGGCCGGCTTGGAGGTCGCAGCGGGGAAAGCGGGCCTGGCTTCGCACCCGCAGAATCTAACCGCAGCGTCCGGTGACCGCAGCGCCCGGCGCTGCAAGCGGAGAGGCTCGGCTAGCTCCAGCGATCCCAGTGCCTCAGGTGCCTGGTGACCGATGGCATCGGATCACCGCCCTCGTACCAGCCCGGCCTCGTCCACATCTCGAAGTGGAGATGGCACGCGCTCGAATTGCCGCTGCGGCCGACGAAGCCGATCCGCTGGCCAGTCTGGACGCGCTTGCCGTCCTTCGGACGGCCACGGCGCCGCAGGTGCATGTAGACGTAGTCGTGTCCCGTGCCCCTACCGTCGATCACCATGTAGTAGCCGGCGCCCACGCCCTGGTAGGCGCGATACTGGACCCGGCCGCCGCGCGCGGCGACCACCTTCTTGCCGCAGCGGGCCATCAGGTCCTGACCCTGGTGGGAGTGGCCCGACCGTGGCGCCCCGTATCCATCCCCGTAGATGTGCCTGGCGCGCACCGGGAACTTGTACGGGAACAGCCGAGAGGAGCGATCGCCCCGCCTCTTGGTGCGACTTCGGTCGGCGGGCTGGCCGCGGCGGCTCAGCACCTGGAACAGGTAGGTCCCCTTCGGCACCGGACGGCCACGCGTATTGCTTCCCGACCACCTGATGGTGTGCACCTTGCCCGGCGTCACCCTCTTCCGCCAGGTGCGCACGACGCGCCAGTTCTTGCGCCTGACGACCTGGATCTTCAAGCTGCGAGACCGATCGCCGCCGATGGAGTAGCGATAGGCAGCCTTCCGGTTGCCGTAGTAGAAGACCCTGTTCGGGGCGATGTCCTCGGACTTCAGGGTCAGCGATCTCGACCTGGACCTCGAGGCGGCGATTGCCTCCGTGGTGGTGCCTGCCTCCGAGCTCTGGATCGTGGTCGTCGTGTCCTGGGCTGTGGCGACTCCCGCTGCGCCGCCCAGCGCGGTCGCCAACGACGCGATCACGATCAGGATGCGCGACCGCGTCCGCCAACGCGGGTTGCCGTTCGACCTGCCGTCCAAAACAGCCTCCTCTTTCTCGGGCCTACGGGGTTAGCTGTCGGGCTCGCGCTGAAAGAGCTGCGCTACGGACGTCGGTCCGATTCGCCCCTGGGGCCCTGCGGCCCCGATGGATCCCCCGCTCCCCGGCGCCGGAGCACCGGGAACTCGGCAATCAATCCCATTAAGGCTTCCTAGCGAAAAGCTCGCGGAAAGCTAGCAAACCCGCCGGGCGATCGTCGACCTCAGCCGACCCCGCGGCGCGGTGGCCAGCCTCAGTGCCGAATCGTGATCACGTCGCCGTCGCGAACAACGTAGCCGCGACCTTCGGTTCGGATCAGTCCGCGCTCCCGGGCCGGGCCGTAACCACCGGCCTCGACCAGCTCGCGCCAGCCGATCACCTCCGCCCGCACGAAGCCGGCCTGAATATCGGTGTGGACCTTTCCGGCGGCGTCCCACGCGGTCAGCCCGCGGCGCAATGCCCGCGCCCGCGCCTCCGAGCCGCGGTGGGCGGTGAAGAAAGTGACCAGGTCGAGCAGCTCGTAGGCGGCGCGCACGAGCCGCTCCAGCCCCGACTCCGACAGCCCCAGCTCGGAGCGCAGCTCGATGGCCTCGGCGGCGGGCAGCTCCGCCAGCTCCGCCTCGATTCGTGCGCTGACCGCGATGCAGCCCGCGTCGTGGCGTCGGGCGTGCGCGGCCAGCTCCGCCGCCGGCTCGGCCTCGCCCTCGTCGACGTTGGCGACGTACAGCACCGGCTTGGAGCTCAGCGCCTGGAGGTGCTCCGGCGCCATCGGGGCCAGTGCCGGGGCGGGCACCGCCCGAACCGGCTGGCCGCGGGCGAGGTTTTCGACCACGCGTTCGAGCCAGTCGCGCTCGGCCGTCGCCTCCTTGGCTCCCGACCCCGCCTCCTTCCGCACGCGCTCCAGGCGGCGTTCGGCCTGCTCCAGATCGGCAAGCAGCAATTCCGCATCGACCACCTCGGCGTCTGCAACCGGGTCGACCCGCCCCTCCGGGTGAGGGACCTGCTGGTCGCCATGCGACCGGACCACGTGACAGATCGCATCCGTCTCGCGGATCTCCGCCAGGAAGCGGTTGCCCAGACCCTCGCCAGCGGAGGCGCCGCGCACCAGCCCCGCGATGTCGCGGAACTCGATCGCCTCGGGTACCTGCGGAGTGGCGCCGGCCACCTCCGCTACCGCCGGAAGCCGATGGTCGGGGACCTCGACGATGGCCACATTGGGCTCGACCGTCGTGAAGGGATAGGTGGCGGTCTCCGCCGCGGCTCGGGTGAGGGCGTTGAAGAGCGTCGTCTTGCCGGCGTTGGGCAGGCCGACGATGCCGACCTTCACGAGCTCCCAGGCTCTCCTTCGCCGAGGGGGGGCTGCGTCGAGGGCTGGCGATCGGCGACACGAGCGCCTCCGTTCGCGCCGGAGTCATCCGCGGAAGCCGTCACAGTCGAGCGAGCGGCGCTTGCCGCCAGGTCGATCAGCCGGTCCTCTGTCCCCCTGCCGCGCAAGCCGGGCCACAGCCCGCCGAGCAGGGCCCCGATCACGGCACCTGCGAGCACGTCGGACGGGTAGTGCATCCCCAGGTATGGCCGTGTCAGGCAGATGGCGCCGGCGAGTCCGTAGTGCGGCAGCCGCGCTCCGGGTGCCACGCGGCCCAACGCGACCGCCGCGGCCACCGAAGAGGTCGCGTGGGCGGACGGGAACGAGAGCTGGCTGGGAGCGCTGCCCAGCGGGGGCAGTCGGCGCAGCCGGGGGCGGCGCCGGCGTACGGATAGCTTGACCAGGTAGTTGACGCCGATCGCCGCCGGAGCGACGGCGGCGGCGCGCAGCCAGCGCTCCCTGCGCGGGGCATCGACAGCCGCCCCCGCCAGCCCGATCGCGACCCAGACCGACCCCCACTCTCCCGCCATCGCCAGCGCCTTGGCCGCCCTCTCGACGGGGGGTTGGTGGAGGCGCGTGCGCATCGTGCGAAGCAGTCGCCGGTCGAATTTCGCCAGGCGCTTGAGCACGGGCGCAGCATAGGGCTCGAACGTCCGAACCCGCCGCTGAAATGGGCCGGTGACCCGCGACGACCGCCTCGCCGAGTACGAGCGTGGCTTCCGACGGGCCGGTCTCCCCCTGTTGATCGAAGAATTCTCGGCCTCCACCGACGTCTTCACGGGCCTGTATTTCGCGATTTCGATGCTCACCGACGACGTCTATCGCCGCGAGTTCCTGGACGAGCTGATCGGGGAGATGCGCGACACCTTCCGGGCGCGGGTGGAGTACCTGCGCTTGAGGAAGCACCCCGCCCCGGCCTGACACGCACGGCTGTCCTCCGTGGGAGAATCCGGCCGCATGGAAGCAACCACGGCGCCGCGCATGGTCCCCGGCTATCGCCACCTGCCTGGGCATCACTGCGGATCGACGGCGCTTCGCAACCTGCTCGCCTTCCACGGCGTGGAGATCTCCGAGGAGATGGCGCTCGGGCTCGGCGCGGGCGTCAGCTTCTACTACGTCCCCCTCGACGACTCCTCGCCCTCGCGATTCACGAACGGGCGCGTTGGCCGGCTCGAGGAGCAGTTCGTGGAGCTGACCGGCGCGCCCATCCGGCTCGAGACCTTCCCCGATCCCGAGGGCTCCTGGGAGGCGGCGCGGACGGCGATCGACGCGGAGCGGCCCGCCATCCTGCTCACCGACCTCTACTACCTCGACCACTACGGGACCTCGGCGCACTTCCCGGGTCACGCCGTCGTCCTGGTCGGCTACGACGACGAGCTCGCCTACCTCTCCGACACGTCGTTCGAGGAGCTGCAAAAGACCCGCCTCGACAGCCTCGCACGCGCCCGCCACGGCAAGCATCCCGTGTTCCCGCTCGACGGTCACATGCTCACGGTGTCGGTGGGAGCCGAGCTGGACGACGTGCGGGAAGCCGCGTCGCGCGCGATCGAGCGCAATGCCAGGCAGATGCTCGAGCCCCCGCTGGGCGAGTACGAGGGATTGCCGGCCCTGCGCCGGTTCGCCGCCGAGGTCGGCGACTGGCCGCGAGAGCTCGAGGACTGGAGGTGGTGCGCCCGCTTCTGCTACCAGGTGATCGAGCGCCGCGGGACCGGCGGTGGCAACTTCCGCCTCATGTACTCGCGGTTCCTGGGCGAGGCCGGCAGGGAGGAGGCGGCGCTGGCCGCCCGGGCGGCCGCCCACTGGACCTCGCTGGCCACGCTCGTTGCTCGCCGCGAGCGAGCGCGACCAGCCGGACCCTGAGCTCTGGGAGCGCGCCCGTGAGGAGGCGGCCAGCGTGTTGGACGCGGAGGACAGTCTGTGGACGGCCCTCTCGCGCTCCGCCGCCCGCCAGGCGACCGACTAGCTAGCCCTGGGCCTGGACCAGCGGATCAGGCGCGCCCAGGTTCGTGACCTCGGGCGCCTCGTAGAGCTTGCCCGGGCACCCTCCGATCGCCAGCACCCGCAGCCCCTGATCTCCCGGCCAGATCTTGCGCATGGTCCCGGCGCTGACGCGAATCATCGTCTCCGGGTCGAGCGCATGGCGCTCGCCGTCGATCTCCACCTCACCGGAACCACGCAGCGCGACGTAGACCTCCTCCTGACCGTCGGTTGAATGGTCGTGCTCCGGATGCTGGTGAGCGTTCGGCGGAATGTCCATCACCTGCAGGCCGAAGGATTGGACTCCGAGCTCGGCCCGCGCGCGCTTGAAGGCGCCGGCGTACACCGCCTCCATCTCGTCGATCTTCTTCACCGCGTAGTCGGCCATTTCGCCTCCAGTTCGGGGTGTCACAGAAGGGAGCAGTCTACCAGCACGAACGTTCGTGCGGCAGCTCCACTATGATTCGCGCATGGCGACTGCGACGAAGGGCCGAAGGGCGAAGGCGACGAAGGGGACCCGCGAGACGATCCTCGATCTCGCCGTGGACCTGGCGTCGACCGAGGGGTTGGAGGGGTTGACGATCGGCCGCCTTGCCCGCGAGTTGAGCATGAGCAAGAGCGGGCTCTTCGGCCACTTCGGCTCCAAGGAGGAGCTTCAGCTCGCCACCATCGACGAGGCCGGCCGTCGCTTCGTGAGCGAGGTCGTGGAGCCAGCGCTGGAGGCGGAGAAGGGGAGTGCGCGGTTGCGGGCGCTCTGCGATCGCTACCTCTCCTACCTCGAGCGGCGCGTGTTCCCCGGAGGCTGCTTCTGGGCGGCGGCGACGATCGAGTTCGACGGGAAGCCGGGTCCGGTACGGGACCGGCTGCGGGATGCGGTCGCAGCGTGGGTGGGAGAACTCGAGCGCCAGGCGGGGATCGCCGGCGCCCGGGACCCGGCGCAGCTCGCGTTCCAGCTGCAGGCGCTGATCCAGGGCGCGAACTCCTCGTTCCAGCTATTTGGCGATCCAAGCGCCTTCCGGCGCGCTCGCGCCGCGATCGAGCAGTTGCTTGACGGTCAGTCCGTGAAGCGGGCGAAGTAGCCGACCTTCGGCCCCACCCGGCGCTCGAACCGCAGTCCGGCTGCCTCCGCTCGCCGTTGAAGCGAGCCGAGGGTGACCATGTGCGGATCCCCGAACAGCTCGCCGACGATCAGGCGCCCGCCGGGTCGGAGCACGCGGGCGACCTCGCGCAACGCCGCGTCCTGGTCCGGGATTTCGCCGAGCACCGTGATCAGGATCGCGGCGTCGAAGCTGTCGTCTTCAAAGCCGAGCTCCAGGGCATCGCCGCGGGTGGGGTTGACGTTCCAAAGACCGTGCTCGCGAGCGCGACGGATCGTGTGGTCGAGCATCTGCTGTTGGAGGTCGAGGATCTCGATGGCGCCCTTGGGTCCCGTCCACTCGGCCAGGTCGAGCGTGTAATAGCCGGTTCCCGGGCCGATCTCGAGCACCCGCTCGCCCGGCTGCGGCTCGAGGATCTCGCGCAAACGGGCTCGGGTGATCAGAGGGTGCGGCGCCTCGACCCAGAAGCGCTGGCCGTAGGGGCACGCCGAGGGGTGCTTGCGCCACCACAACGCGACCGCCGCGACCGCGGCGGCGGCGACCGCAAGAAGCCTCTTCATGTCCCGGAGAAACCGATCGTGTGTGGCGCCGCGGCGACGCGCACGAAGACCACCTGGCGCAGGTCGAGCGAGATCGCGCCGTCCTCCGATTCGAGCTCGTACCAGCTGGCGGCTTCGCTCGCCAGCTTGTCGGTGGAGGCAAGCACCGCTCGCAGCGCCTCGAGATGCTTGGCCTCGAGGCGGGCGCTCATCACCTGCCCCCCTCCGAACCCGATCTCGACCCGCTTCATCTCCTCGGTCATCGGTCTCCTCCTGGGCGTCGCCGGTCGCCCTCGACCGGCTCGACAAGCTCCGTGAGGGTGCCGCCCGTGGCCCTCGGATGCAGGAACGCGACCCGACTGCCCCAGATTCCGGCGCGGGCCTGGGAGTCGATCAGCTCGACGCCGGCCTCCGTCAGTTCCGCCAGGGTCGCGTCGATGTCCTCTACTCGGTAGGCGACGTGGTGAAGGCCCTCGCCCCGCTTGGAGATGAAGCGGCCGACCACCGTCTCCGGGCCCAGCGGGCGAAGCAGCTCAACGTGCCCAGCGCCGACCTCCAGCAGCACCGCCTCCACGCCCTGCGACTCGACCGTCTCGCGGTGCACCTCCGGCATCCCGAAGGTGCCGTGGTAGAGGGCCGTCGCCTGCTCCAAGTCGGAAACCGCGACGCCCACATGGTCGATGAGCTCGAACACGGAGGCCAGTCTATTGACGGCGAGATCGGGCGCCGGGGCGGCTGCCAGGGGTGAGTGCGGTGACCCTGGGCGCCTAGGCTGGCTCGTCTGGCGGCTCGGAGGCCAGCGCCTCGGCGGGCTCGCCCGCCGGCTTCCGGGCTTCCTTGCGCTCCTGGATCTCGCGTGGCGGCTCCCGCCCGCCGGAGCGATCCCGGCTCATGATCTCGCGGATCTCGTCGCGCTCGATCACCTCGTTGGCGATCAGGCGCTCGGCGATGTCGTCGAGCAGGTCGCGGTGGTCGGCCAGCAGGTGGTAGGCGCCCCGGTAGGCCTCCTCCGAGATCGCCTGGACCTCCTCGTCGCGGGTGCGTCGCAGCGCCTCGGAGACGTTGTAGTCGTCGGCCGGGACCTGATGGGAGCGGATCGAGGTGCCCATCCCGTACTCGTAGACCATCGAGCGCGCGATGTCGGTGACCCGCTTCAGATCGTCGGCGGCGCCGGTGGTCACGTGACCGAACGTGATCTGCTCCGAGACCCTGCCCGCCAGCAGCACCTTCATGTAGTCGATCAGCTCGTCGCGCGACTTCAGGTAGCGGTCCTCCTGGGGGAGGTTGAGGGTGTAGCCGAGCGCCTTGCCGCGCGGCACGACCGACACCTTTTGCACCTTGTCGACGCTGGGCAGGAGCTCGGACACCACGGCATGCCCGGCCTCGTGCCAGGCGACCACCCGCTTCTCGTGGGCCGTGATCACCTTCCGCGACTGCAGACCCGCGACCACCCGCTCGAAGGCGTTCTCGAAATCGGCTTGGGTGACGAAGTCGCGGTCGCCCCGACCGGCGAGGATCGCCGCCTCGTTGCAGAGGTTGGCGAGGTCCGCGCCCGTCAGCCCGGCGGTGTGGCGCGCGACCCGATCCATGTCCACGTCCTGGGCCAGCGGCTTGTCGCGGGTGTGGACATCGAGGATCCGGTGGCGCCCCCGCATGTCGGGCGGCGGCACGAAGACCTGGCGGTCGAACCGCCCCGGCCGCAGCAGCGCGCGGTCGAGCTTCTCGAGCATGTTCGACGCCGCCATCACGATCACGTTGTCGCGCGAATCGAAGCCATCCATCTCGACCAGGAGCTGGTTCAGGGTCTGGTCGCGCTCTCCCGATATGTCGGAGCCACGCTGCGCCCCGACCGCATCGAGCTCGTCGATGAACACGATCGCCGGGGCGTTCTCGCGAGCCTGCTTGAACAGCCGCCGGATCCGCGCCGCGCCGAGCCCGGCGAACATCTCCACGAACGAGGAGGCGGACTGGCCGAAGAAGTTGGCGCCCGACTCGTGAGCGACGGCCTTGGCGAGCAGCGTCTTGCCGGTGCCAGGGGGCCCGTGCAGGAGGATCCCCTTGGGGACCTTGGCGCCCAGGCGCTTGAACTGCTTCGGCCGGCGCAGGAACTCGACCACCTCGCGCAACTCGTCCTTCGTCTCCTCGACGCCCGCGATGTCGTTCCAGGTCACCGAGCTGGCGGAACGGGGGGTGATCTGCTGCGGCTTGGTGCGCGGCATCAGCCTCAGGGTCCGCCACACCAGGTACACGAGCAGGCCCATGAAGATGAGCGGCAGCCAAAGCTGCGCGAAGTTCTCGAACTGATACCAGTCGATGCCTAGGATCGCGAGGGTCATCATTCCCGGTCGATTCCTGCCCAAAGGAGCCGCTATTACAAGGTATCGGCAGTGCCTGCGCGTGACTGAACAGGATCCGCCAGCGCCGCCTCGGCGCGCAGGACCTCACGCAGCGCAGCCGTGCCCACCTCGAGCTGCTCCGAGGTCGGCTCGCGCGTGGAGAAAACGCGCTGGATCTCGTGCCCGACGGCGTGGATCGCGCGGCCCAGCCGCGAGTCCGGCCGGCGCTCTGCGTAGGCGAACAGCTCGACCGCGCCGGAGACGCTGGCGGTGGCGGCGACCGCCCGCGGCAGCGGCCCCGGATGCCTGAACAGCCGCTCGGTGAGCAGCTGGCCCGCGACCGAGAGGAGCAGCAGGGGAACGATCAGGTTCGATCCGCAGCGTTCGTGCTCCTTGGGGGCGTCGACCGGGTCCATGCCGCGATGCTCATACGCTCCGATCGCCTTGTGCTCGACCCCGTGATACGCCGCCAGGTCCCGGTCCCGAAGCGCTGCGGCGGCCGGCAGCACCCCCAGCACGGCGATCGCGCCCTCGCGCAGGGTGGCTCCGCCACGGGACGTCGCGCCGCCTCCCAGGCGGCGGATCGCGCCGGTAAGCGCTGCTGTGGCGAGGCCAACGACCACAACGCGCGGATCCTCGATCGGCAGCCGCGCCGCCGGCAGGCGGCGGCGAGCGACCGGTATGACCGCAAACGCTTCCGCGAGCCGAAGCGGCCCGCGAAACACGGGCATCGAGCCGAGCCGCCCGTGCGAGAACACTGGCTTGGGACCCGAGGACACCTCGATCCGGCCGTCGCGGGTGCGCGCCGCCGCCGCCCAGGCCCTCGGGCCGTGGATCAGAAGCCCGTTCCGAAGCGCCATCCCGCCCAGGCGAAGCGGCTGCTGCTCGCGGGCCCCGTTGCCGGAGGCCTCGACCGTGGGCTCGGCGGAGGCGCCGTTTCCGGACCTGCTCATCTCAGCACCTCCTGGACGATGTCGCGGTAGAAGCGCTCGGCGAACTCGATGTCGGCAACGGCCGCGCGCTCGTCGGCGCCGTGAACGAGTGGCACCGCCTCGGCCAGCGCCAGCTCGCGCTGCGGGCAGAAGCCGTAGACGACTGCCGAGTCGAAGGCCTGCCGGAACCAATGGCTGTCGCTGAAGCCGGCCATCACGATTGGGACCAGGATGGCTCCGGGATCGGCCTCGGAAAGCCATGCATCGATTGCCGCGGCAAGGGGGGAGTCGGGGGAAGAGCGGTTCCCCACCACCGTGTCCGTGAATTCCAACTCCAGCCCCTCCCCGGCCGCGCCCAGCACCGCCCGGGCATGCTCGAGCGCCTCGGTGTGGCCCATTCCGGGTGGCACGCGGCAGTCGACCAGGATCTCGGCGCGGGCCGGGATCACGTTCTCCTTCGGCGAGGCACTGGCCTTGGTTGGCACCAGGGTCACCCTCAGCATCGGCTCCGCGAGGTAGGCGGCGACCTCGGGTGCCGCCTCGCGCAGCCGCTCGACCGCGGCCTCGAGCGCGTCGCGGTCCTCCCCGTCGAGCTCCTCCCCGGTGAGCGCCGCCACGAAGGCAACGCCCTCGGGCGTCGGCTCCAGCGGCGGCTGCTCGCGCAGGCGTTCCAGCGCTGGGACGAGCTTCAGCAGCGCGTTGTCCCCCAGCCCCGGGACCGAGGCGTGGCCGGCAACCCCCCGCGCGCGCATCACGAAGCGGCACGGCCCCTTCTCGCCCAGGCAGAGGGTGTACACGCGCCGGCCGTCGAGCTCGAAGGAGATGCCCCCACCCTCGTTCAGCACGTAGTCGGAGCGCACCTTGTCGGGGTGCTCGCGGCACAGCCACCGTGCCCCCGCCGCGGCTCCCGTCTCCTCGTCGGCTGTGATGACGATCAGCAGCTCTCCCTTGGGCGGCCGCCAGCCCCGCTGGGCCAGCGCCGCGGCCGCGGCGACCTCGGCGGCGACCTGGTCCTTCATGTCCTGAGCGCCGCGACCGCGGACCGCTCCGTCCACGATGTCGCCCGCCCAGGGATCGAAGCTCCACTCCGAGGCATCGGCGGGGACCGTGTCCACGTGACCGAGGAGGCACAGCGTCGGGCCCGCGCTCTCGCCGCGCAGCCGCGCGATCAGGTTCGGCCGCCCCGGCTGGGCGGCCAGCAGCTCGCAGCCAAAGCCCGCCTCGGACAGGGTTTGGGCAAGCAGCTGCTGAGCCGGCTCCTCGTTCCCCGGCGGGTTGGAGGTGTCGATTCGGATCAGCTCCTGCAGCAGGGCCACCGCCTGGCCGGCAACCTCGCCTCCGGCGCGGGTCGCGGCTGGCGCAGCGGTCTCCTCGCCCATGGGCCCAGGTTACTCGCCGTACCATCACGCCCACCAGCCTGTCGCCTCGCAATCGGGGGCTTCGCCGCCTCTGCTCGGCGCCACATCGCTCAGCCGACGATCGCCTGCACGAGCATCGCCAGCCCGCTGACCACGAGCACGGCCGCCATCGCCCCCAGCAGCGCTCCCTCGTCGAGGCGTCCGGTGAGATGCGAGCCGACATAGGCGCCGGGCACCGCGGCCACGGCGCCGACCGCGAGCAGGTTCCAGTCGACGCCGCTCGGCAGGTGCCCGAGGAGCCCCCCAACCCCGACGATCGCACCCACCGCGGCGTTGGTGCCCACGGCCTCGTAAGGGCCAACCCCCACCCACCTCACCATCGCCGGCAAGCGCAGGGAGCCGAGGATCAGGCCGACGATCCCGCCGATCACCCCGACGCCGAACCCGACCGCGGCGGCGTTGAGTAGAAGCTCTCGGCGCCCCATGGGCTGCTCGCTTATCGCCGGGCGGCGGTAACGAGCGACTTCGAACGCGCCGTAGAGAACCACGACGCCGATCACGCCGAGCAGTACGCGGCCCGGCAGGGCCCCCGAGATCAGTCCGCCGACCACGGCTCCGACCAGCGAGGCGGGGCCCATCCAGGCCAGCAGGTGCCAGTTGATACGGCCCGCACGGGCGTGCGCGGCGGCGGCCGTCGTTGCCGCCACACCCGAGATCGCCACGTTGGCCCCGGCGCCGGCCGCCGGCGACGACGCGAGCAGAACCACGAGGGGCAGGCGCAGGTTGCCGAGCACCAAGCCGACGAGCCCACCGACGGCCGAGACCGTGAACGACCAGACGGCGAGGGCAATCAGCTCCAGCGCATCCACGGAGCCGGGGATACTCCCAACTATGACCGTGGACCGGCTCTTCGACGCAGGGCAGCCGCCACACCAGCGGACCGGCGTGCCGCCCTCCGAGGCCCCGCTCCCGGTGCGCATTCGACCGCGGTCGCTCGACGAGCTGGTGGGGCAAGAGCACCTGCTGGCCGAGGGCTCGACCCTGCGCTCGGCAATCGACAGCGGCGAGCCGCACTCGGCCATCTTCTACGGGCCACCCGGCTCAGGAAAGACGACCCTGGCCCGAATCATCGCCACCGCCTCCCGCGGAGCCTTCGAGGAGGTCTCGGCCGTGGCCGCGGGACGGGCCGAGGTCCGCGCCGTGATCGAGCGGGCCGAGCAGCGCCGCAGGGCCGCCGACGAGCCGACGATCTTCTTCCTGGACGAGATCCACCGGTTCAACAAGGCGCAGCAGGACGCGCTGCTGCCCGCCGTGGAGGAGGGGCTGGTGACCTTGATCGGGGCGACCACGGAGAACCCCTACTTCGAGGTCATCGCTGCGCTCCTGTCGCGCTGCCAGATCTACGAGCTGCGGCCGCTCGAGCCGCGGCATCTGGAACAGCTCCTGAGGCGGGCGCTCGCCGATCCCGAGCGAGGGATCGCAGACCCGCCGCCCATCGACGACGAGGCGATCGAGCTGATCGCATCGCGCTCGGATGGCGATGCGCGGATCGCCCTGACCGCGCTCGAGCGGGCGGTGGAGACAGCGCGGGCGGGTGCGCATGCGGTCGACCTCGAGACCGCCGAGGACGCGCTGCAGCGCAAGGCGCTCACCTACGACCGCGAGGGTGACCGCCATTACGACTACATCTCGGCCTGGATCAAGGCCACGCGCGCATCGGACCCAGACGCGTCCCTGTATTACCTGGCGGTGATGCTCGAGGGTGGCGAGGACCCTCGGTTCATCGCCCGTCGCATGGTGATCCTCGCCTCCGAGGACGTGGGGAACGCCGACCCCCAGGCGCTGGTGGTCGCCAACGCGGCAGCCGCGGCGGTGGACCGGGTGGGCCTGCCCGAGTGCCGGCTGAACCTCGCTCAGGCTGCCGTCTACCTGGCGCTGGCTCCGAAGTCGAACGCCTCCTACCGCGGTATCCAGCGGGCCACCGCACACGTTCGCGAACACGGCGCGAAGCCGCCGCCCTCCTACCTCCAGGATGCGCACTATCCGGGCGCTCGCAAGCTCGGTCGCGGCCTCGGTTACGTCTACCCGCACGACGAGCCCGGAGGCGTCGCCGATCAGCCGGTGATGCCGGAGGGGCTCGAGTCGGAGCGCTTCTACGAGCCCGCCGACCGAGGTTTCGAGCAGGAGCTTCGGCGCCGGCTCGAGCAGATCCGACGCCGGCTGGCCCAGCCGGGAAACGGTTGATCGCTTCGCTCGAGTTCGATTCGGCGCAACTCCGAAGCGAGATCTGTGTTCCCACTGGTACACCCATCCTCAGGGAGGTAGGTACCGCCACGGCAGGGAGGTAGGTACCACCCGGGAACACCGAGTCCGCGCCGCAGTGCCATCCGCTGCGGCGCGGCACGACTGGCGGCCCCGCGAAACACGCCCGCGGGGTCGCCAGGCTCGGTTTTGGTCGATCGGTAGAGCATCCCGCTCCAGGCCGTGACGGCCCGAGTCCATAGAATCGCCGCCTGATGGGGCAGCTCGAGTCGTTCAACCCGGCCACCGGTGAGCTGATTGGCTCGGTCGAGACACTGAAGCCCGAGCAGGTGCAGGCCGTCGTCGACGACGTCGCAGAGGTCCAGCCGTTCTGGGCGCAGCTGACACTGGCCGACAGGGCGCGCTACCTGCGCAAGGCGGCCGAGGTGCTGGTGGAGGAGGTCGACGAGGTCGCCGAGCTCCTCACCCATGAGCAGGGGAAGCCGATCGTCGAGAGCTACACGATGGAGGTCGTGCCGACGATGGACGTGCTCCATTGGTGTGCCGAGGCCGGGCCCAAGATCCTCGCCGACGAGCAGATCCGTATGGGCCAGGCCATATTCCTGTCGAAGAAGGCGAAGTTCAGCTACGAGCCGCTCGGCGTGGTCGGGGTGATCGCGCCTTGGAACTACCCGTGGTCAATTCCCTTCGACGAGGTGGCGATGGCGCTGATGGCCGGCAACGGCGTCGTCCTGAAGCCCGCGAGCCTGACACCGCTGCTCGGCGAGCGGATCCGCGAGACGTTCGAGAAGGCGGGCCTTCCGGAGGGCCTCGTCCGGGTGGTCCACGGTGGCGGCGCGGTGGGTGGAGCGCTGTGCGAGTCGTCCGCGCGAAAAGTCTTCTTCACCGGCTCGGTCGAGGTGGGACGCAAGGTCGGCGAGATCTGCGCCGCGCAGCTGAAGGGCTCGGTGCTGGAGCTTGGCGGCAAGGACCCACAGATCGTCTGCGGGGACGCCGACCTTGGCAACGCGATCTCCGGCTGCGTGTGGGGAGGGTTTGCGAACGCAGGCCAGACCTGCTCGGGGATCGAGCGGACCTATGTCGTCAAGGAGGTCGCCGACCGCTTCATCGAAGGTGTCGTGCGAGGCGCGAGCCAGCTCACGGTCGGCGACCCGATGGAGTGGGACACCGAGATCGGCCCGATGGTGTCCCAGGACCAGTTCGGCGTGGTCTCCGAGTTGGTCGACGACGCGCTGGCCACCGGGGCGGAGCGAATGACGGGCGGCCCCCGAGACGTGGCGGGCTTCAGCGGCAAGTTCATCGCCCCGACGGTCCTGGGGGGGGTCGAGGACGAGATGCGGATCATGAAGGAGGAGATCTTCGGCCCCGTGGTGCCGATCATCGTCGTCGACTCCGAGGAGGAGGCACTTCGGCGGGCCAACGACTCGAACTTCGGCCTGGGCGCCTCGATCTGGACCAAGGATCGCGCCAAGGGTGAGCGGATGGCGAGGCAGATCGAGTCGGGAATGGTGTGGATCAACGACCACTCCTACACCCACGGCGCCTGCCAGTGCTCATGGGGCGGCGTCAAGGAATCCGGCCTGGGTCGCTCCCACTCCAAGTTCGGCTTCTACGAGTGCGTCGAGATCAAGCTGGTCTCCTGGGAGCCGGGCCTCACCCGCGACTTCTGGTGGCAGCCATACGACCGCACCCTGGGAGAGGCGGTCCGCGCCTCCGCACGACTGCTCTACGGCCGCAACGGGCAGCGGCTGAGGGCGGTTCGCGAGGGCGGTCTGCCCCTGCTGCGGGTCGGCGCCCGGACCCTGCGCAAGGACCGCTGAGCGCCCCCTTACGGGTTGAGTGAGACCGGCGGCGACCAGTCGCTGTGCTTGGAGACCTGCTGGCGCTCCGAACGCACCTTGACCTTGTAGGTGTGGCGATTCGGCCTGTAGTTGACGGGGTTGTCATTGCGGCCGAAGTTGCCCTGGGACTTGGAGGTGTCGTTCTTCCAGGTCTTCCACCTGCGGTTGTCGACCCGGTAGCGGACGTCGAAGCGGGAGCCGGTGTTGGTGTTGGAGTCCGCCCACTGGACCGCGATCTGGCCGGAGAGCGAGTCGGCCAGGGCGATCGGGCGCACCTTGACCACGCCGCTCATGCCGCTTGAGCGATGGAGCTCGCAGTAGTAGTGGAAGGAGCCGGCGGAGGCCCGGATCGCGAAGTTGATCGAGCCGCGGGTCGGATTGCCGGAGAAAAACAGCTTGTCGTCCTGGCGCACGTTGTGGCGGTTGAGCGTCCCGCCGCCGTTCGACCAGCGGAAGCTTGGGCCCGACTGGAAGCTGCGGGCCGCGGGCTTCTTCGGAGAGAAGAAGTCGTCGCCGATGTCGATCTCGCGCGGTGCGGCGCCGGCTCCCGCCGGCAGCGCCAGCAGCGCAGCGGCCGCCGAAATGACCAGGAACCTTCGCACGCCTCTACCTCCTCGTCTCCCAGTAGCTCCTGAGCTTCAGGGCGATCGTACCCCTCGTAGTACGGCCCCGGCGGCTCCCGGGTTCAAACTGGGAAAATCGACGCCGTGGCCGAGACCGCCGCCGCCGAGCGCGAGAGCCCGCCCGCGCCAAGCCCGACCCCTTTGCCGCCCGTCGCCGTGCGTGGCCTATGGCGGGAGTTCGGGGACCGGGCCGTGCTTCGGGACGTCACCGTTGAGCTGAGCGCCGGTGACACGCTCGCGGTGCTGGGCCCGAATGGCGCCGGCAAGACCACCCTGTTGCGGGTGCTGGCCACCCTGTTGCGCCCGACCGCCGGTCAGGTTTCAGTGCTCGGCTGCGCGCTTCCTCGACAAGCCTGGAAGGCGCGGGGGCGGATCGGCTACCTCGGGCACCTGCCGCTGCTCTACCGTGACCTCACCTGCGCCGAGAACCTGCGCTTCCAGGCCCGGTTACACGGCCTACCGGGAGACGTCGAGGGCCGCATCGCCGAGCTGCTCGAGAGGGTGAGGATGTCGCGGTGGGCGGACGAGTTGGTCCGCAGCCTCTCGGCCGGCATGGTGCAGCGGATTGCGGTCTGCCGCGCGGTGCTCCACCAGCCAGAGCTTCTGTTGCTGGACGAGGCCGGCTCTCACCTGGATCCCGAGGCCGCCGCCCTGGTCGAGCCGTTGATCGGCCCCGGGTCGGGACGCACCCGCGTCATGGTCACCCACGACGTCGACGCCGCACTCGCCGAGGGCAATTGCGTTCTTGCCCTGCGGGCGGGGGGAGCGGTCGCCTACCAGGGGCCTGCGAGCGGGTTGTCGGCCGGCGACGCGAGGGCGATCTATGGCGGGGGACCTTGAGCGCGAGGCTCAGAAAAGGGGATTGATCATGGGCCAAGCGCGAACAGGTTCGTTCAACGCCTTCCAGGCGATCCTCGCCAAGGACCTCCGGGTCGAGCTGCGGACGCTCCAATCGGTGCCGGCCATGGCGCTGTTCGCGATCACCACTTTCGTGCTGTTCCGGTACGGGCTCGACCGCAACGCCCTGAGCGGGAGCCTCGCCGCCGGGGTGCTGCTGGCGACGGTCCTGTTCGCCGCCATCCTCGCGATCAACCGCCTGTTCGTGGCCGAGCGCGATGAGGGTGGCTTCGACGCGATCCGCCTGGCGCCCGTTGACGGCACCGCTTTGTGTGCGGCGAAGGCCACCGCGCTGGTCGTTTACCTGATCGTTCTGGAGGCAATCGCGGTGCCCGTGTTCGCCGTCTTCTTCCTCGAGTCGTGGACGGGGTTGGCGCCGCTCGCGGGCGTCCTGGTGCTCGCCGACCTGGGCCTGGCGGCCACCGGCGTGCTGGTGTCCCCGATTGCCGCCAACTCCCGCGCCCGCGACCTGCTGGTGCCGCTGATGCTCCTGCCCCTTCTGGTGCCGGTGATGATTGCCGCCGCCGGGGCCGCCGAGCCACTGCTGGCTGCAGGCGGGCCCTCGTACGACGGAATCGGCAAATGGCTGGCGATCCTCGCCCTCTACGATGTGACCTTCCTGCTGGTTGGATACGCCGTCTACGACTTCCTCCTGGAGGACTGATCCGGCGCCCCGCGTGCCGGAACCAACGATGCGCATGAAGGTCCCGAGCCTGCGAGCGCAAACAGCGGCCACGGTCGCGGTCCTCGCGGCCGGCTTCGCTCTGGTCTTCTTCTACGCGCCCCTCGACCGTGAGGGCTTCATCCAGAAGATCTTCTACCTCCACGTGCCGCTGGCGACCTGCGCGCTGGCGGGCTTCATCCTCGCCGCGATCCACGCCATTCGTCATCTGCGCAGCGGCGATCCCGTCCACGACGCGCGCTCATACGTCTCCATCCACCTGTCGGTCATCTTCGGCGTCGGCGTCCTGCTGACCGGCTCGATCTGGGCGAGGGCCCAGTGGGGCAAGTGGTGGGTGTGGGACGAGCCGACGCTGGTCAGCTTCCTGATCGTCTTCCTGCTGTACGCGACCTACTATCCGCTGCGTTATGCGATCGAGGACCGCGAGCGGCAGGCTCGCTACGCCTCGGTGTTCGCGATCACCGCCGGCGCCTTCGTGCCGCTCAACTTCCTCGCCGTCCGCCTGGCTGAGCCGCTGATCCATCCGCGGACGTTCTCCTCGGCGGGAGGCCTGCCCGGCTCGATGCTGTTCACCTTCCTGGTGTGCCTGGCCGGGATGGCGCTGCTGTGGCTGTCGCTGGTGCGCTTCGAGCTGACCGCGAAGTCGGCCGCGGCGAAGCTCTCGCGCCTGCGGCGCGCTCTCGAGGGAGAGGCCTACGCTCCGCCGAGCAGCAGCTCGCGGATCGCGCCGGGCGTTCCCTCGCGGGCGGTGTCGGCGAGCTGGGTCGACGACCGAACCCGGCGGCGAATCTGATGCCCGCGCTGCCTCTCGACGAGGCTGGGAAGTACGTCGCCGCGGCGTATGTGGTCTTCGTCGCGCTGATCCTGGTCTACGTTGTGATCATGGCCGCGAAGCTGCAGCGAATCGAGCGCGAGCTGGGCGCGCTCGCCGATCTTGCCGAGCGCCAGGCGGCGGGCCCCGACCGCGAGGAGGCGTGATGAGCGAGCTGTTGGCACTCGGCATATCGCACAAGACCGCGCCGCTCGAGCTGCGCGAGCGGGTGGCGCTCACCGAGGGTCGCGCGGCCGGCGTCCTCAGGGAGCTGGTCGAGTCGCCGGAGGTGCACGAGGCCGCCGCGATCTCGACCTGCAACCGCACCGAGCTCTACCTGGTCGCACCGGACGGCGTCGCCGCGGAGTCGCTGGCGCTCGGGGTGCTGACCCGGGAGGCGGAGATTCGACCCACCGAGCTGGTTGGCCACCTCTACTCGCGGCGAGCCGCCGACGCCGCCGACCACCTGTTCAGGGTGACCGCGGGGCTCGACTCGATGATCATCGGCGAGGCCGAGGTGCAGGGCCAGGTGAAGCGCGCCTACGAGCTGGCGCTGGTGGAAGGGGCGACCGGGCCAATCCTCAACCGGCTCTTCCGCGGCGCGCTGGCCGCGGGCAAGCGGGCGCGATCCGAAACCGGAATCTCCCAGAAGGGCGTGTCGGTGCCCTCGGTGGCGGTTGAACTGGCGCAGCGGGCGCTTGGCGATCTGTCCAGCCGGATGGTTCTGGTCGTGGGTGCCGGCGAGACAGCGGAGCTGACCGCCCGGGCACTCGCGGCGCGCGGGGTGGAGCCCGCCCTGATCGCGAACCGGCGCTACGACCGGGCGATCGGTCTCGCCCAGCGCTTTGGCGGTCGCGCCGTGCGCTTCGAAGAGCTGCCGGCGCAGATGGAGCAGGCCGACATCGTGGTCGCCTCGACCGGCTCCCCCCACCACGTGATCGAGCGCGAGGAGCTTGCCGAGGTGATGGCGGCGCGCGAGGGTCGACCATTGCTGTTGATCGACCTCGCGGTGCCGCGGGACATCCAGCCCGATTGCCGCGAGCTCGAGGGAGTGAGCCTTCACGACATGGACGACCTGCAGACTCTCGTGGAGCGAAACGCCTCCGGCCGCGAGGCCGAGGCCCGCCGGGCCGAGAGCGTGCTGCGCACCGAGCTGGGACGGTTTGAGCGCTGGCTCGCCTCACAGGACGTCGCCCCCACGGTGGCGTCGCTGCGCGAGCGAGCGGCCGAGATCGTCGACAGGGTGCTGGCCGAGAACGAGTCGCGGTGGGAGTCGCTTTCCGAGGCCGATCGCGAGCGCATGCAGGCGATGGCGCGGGCGATCGCAAGCCGGTTGCTGCACGAACCCACCCTGCGATTGAAGCGCTCCTCCGGTGAGGACGACGCCTACGTGTACGCCAGTGCCCTTCGCGAGCTGTTCGGCCTCGACGCGCCAACCACGCCGCTGGAGGGCGAGGACGCCGAGGTGCGCCCGCTGCGCGCGGCGCGCCGGCGCAAGCGCCCGGCCAGTTGAGCGACCGACTGAAGCTGGGCACACGTGGCAGCCGGCTGGCGCTCGCGCAGGCCGAGCTGGTTGCGGGCGCGCTGGGCGGAGCCGAGGTGGTCGCCGTCAGGTCAAGCGACGGGGAGCCAGGTGACAAGGAGCGCTTCGTGCGCGGGGTCGAGCGAGCGGTGCTGGAGGGGCAGGCAGACATCGGCGTCCACTCGGCCAAGGACCTGCCGGGCGATCGTCCCAACGAGTTGAGGCTGGTCGGCGTGCCTCGCCGCGAGGAGCCCGTGGATGCATACGTGGGCGACGCCTCGTCGCTCGCCGACCTGCCCGCAGGGGCCCGCGTCGGCACCGCCAGCCTTCGGCGGCGCTCGCAGCTCCTGGCGCTACGGCCGGATCTCGAGCTGGTGGCGCTGCATGGCAACGTCGACACCAGGCTGCGCAAGCTGTCCGAGGGCGAGTACGACGGGATCGTGCTTGCCGCCGCCGGCCTGCGCCGGCTCGCGCGCGAGAGCGAGATCGCCTTCCGCTTCGAGCTGGAGCAGCTGACGCCGGCCGCCGGCCAGGGATCGCTGGCGCTGGAGGCCCGTCGCGAGGACTCCGCTGCGGCGGCACAGGCCGCGCGGATCTCGGATCACGACGCTCTGGTCGAGCTGACCGCGGAACGGGCGGCGGTCGAGGCGCTCCAGGCCACCTGCCACACCCCGGTCGGGATATGCGCCCGGCTGCAGAACGGAGAGCTGTCCATGTTCGGGTTTGCCGGCCTTCCGGATGGCTCCGAGTGGGTGCGCGACCGCGTCGCGGGCGACCCGGAACAGCCGGCGGCGCTTGGGCAGGCGCTGGCGGAGCGAATGCTCGCCGCGGGCGCCCGCGAGCTGCTGGAGCGTGCCGAGGCGCTTGCCTGATGGCGGCCAGGCCCGGGGTCGTCTACTTGGTTGGGGCCGGACCAGGCGATCCGGGCCTGATGACCGCGCGCTCGCTTGAGCTGCTGGCGAGCGCCGACGTCATCCTTCACGACCGCCTGATCCCACCGGGAGCCCTCGACGGTGCGCGCCCGGACGCGGAGCTGATTGACGTCGGCAAGCGTCCGGGAAGCGCCGAGACCTCGCAGGGCGAGATCGAGGAGCTGATGGTGGAGCACGCCCGCGCGGGCCGCAGCGTCGTTCGCCTCAAGGGTGGCGATCCGTTCGTGTTCGGGCGCGGGGGCGAGGAAGCGGAGGCGCTGGCCGGGGCCGAGATCCCGTTCGAGGTCGTGCCCGGGGTCACCGCCGGAGTTGCCGCGGCGGCATATGCCGGCATTCCCGTCACGCATCGCGAGGACGCTTCCGCGGTCGCCTTCGTAACCGGCCACGAGGACCCCCTCAAGGGAGAATCGGCGCTCGACTGGGAGGCGCTGGCCCGATTTCCGGGGACGCTGGTGCTGTATATGGGCGTCAAGCGGCTGCCGGCGCTGGCCGAGCGCCTGGTCGCGGTGGGGCGCGACGGCGGCGAGCCCGCGGCCGCGGTGGAGCGGGGGACGATGCCGGGACAGCGAACGGTGACGGCCACCCTCGCCGAGCTGCCGGAGGCGGTCGCCGCGGCGCAGATCGGCGCCCCGGCGATCGTGCTCACGGGGCCGGTGGCGGCTCGGCGCGAGACGATCGCCTGGCTCGAGCGCCGTCCGCTGCACGGCCGGCGGGTCGTCGTCACCCGGGCACGCGCGCAGGCGAGCGGCCTGGCCGCGGCGCTGAGCGCGCTCGGCGCCGAGGTCGTGGAGCTGCCCACGATCCGGATCGTGCCGCTGCTGGACTCCGCGCCGGTTCGAGATGCGGTCCAGGCCATCCACGCCTACGCGCTCGTCTGCATGACGAGCCCGAACGGGGTGCGGCTGCTGTTCGAGGCGCTGGCCGCCGCCGGCCGCGACGCCCGGGCGCTGGGGAGTGCAACGGTGGCCGCGATCGGACCGGGCACCGCCGCGGCCCTCGCCAAGCACGGGATCAGGGCCGACATCGTCCCCGAGCGGTCGATCACCGAGGGGCTGGTCTCCTCGCTCCGCGACTTCCCCGTCGCGGGACGCCCCGTGCTGATCGCCCGGGCCGCGGAGGGGCGCGATCTCCTCCCGGAGGCGCTACGCGAGCGTGGCGCCGAGGTGGACGTGGTTCCCCTGTACGAGACCGTGCCGGAGGAAGCCGACGCCACAGCGGTGGAGGCGGCGCGGGACTCTGACTACGTCACCTTCACGTCCTCGTCGACGGTGAGGAACTTCATGCGTGCGGTTGGCGGCAGGTTCCCGGAGCGCGCGCGCATCGTCTCGATCGGGCCGGCGACGAGCGAGGCGGCTCGCGAGGCGGGGCTCACGGTCGACGTCGAGGCCGATCGCCACGACCCCGACGGGGTTGTCGCTGCGCTGCTCGCCGACGCCGGCCGCGCCGGACTGGATTGAAACGCGTGGCCACGCGACCGATCACCTTCCTCTCCGACTACGGAACGGACGACGAGTTCGCAGGCGTGTGCCGCGCCGTGATCGCGCGGATCGCGCCCGAGGCCAAGGTGATCGACCTGACGCACGGCGTCAGGCGACACGCCATCCGCGAGGGGGCAACGATCCTCGCCAACGCGCTGCCGTACGCCCCACCGGGAGTGCACCTGGCGGTGGTCGACCCCGGGGTCGGCTCGCCCCGCCGCGCGCTCGCCGTCCGCGCGGCCTCCGAGGACAGGATGCTGGTCGGCCCCGACAATGGCCTGCTTTGGCCGGCGGTCGAGCGCCTGGGCGGCGCCGCAGCGGCGGTCGACGTGTCACTGTCACGGCTGCGGCTTGAGCCGATCTCGGCCACCTTCCATGGCCGCGACGTCTTTGCCCCCGTGGCCGCGCATCTGGCGCAGGGGGCGCCGCTTTCGGAGGCTGGCGAGCAGATTCCCGTCGAGTCGCTGGTAACGCTGCCGGCCAGCGAGCCGGCAATCGGCCCCGACCGCGTTGTGGCCCACGTGGTCTCGGTGGATCGGTTCGGCAACGCGGTTCTCGACCTCGCCGAGCACCATCTGCCGGCGACGGGCCTGCGGATGGGACGCCGGCTGGCCGTCGAGACCGAGGGCCACAGGCACGAAGCCGCGTTCACGCTCACATTCGCCGACGTCGAGACGGGTGAGCTGATCCTCTACGTGGACTCCTATGGAAGCCTCGCCCTGGCGGTGAACCGCGGTAGCGCCGCGGCGAAGCTGCGCCTCGCTCCGGGCGACGAGGTGGTGCTGCGGCCACCGCAGCAATGACCAGGTTCGGCCTTCCGCGCCATCACTTTCGGTCCACCGACTCGACCAATGAGCGCGCCGCCCACCTGGCGCTGACGGGCGCGCCGGGCGGAACGATTGTGACCGCGGACGAGCAGACCGCCGGGCGCGGCCGCCGGGGACGTGCCTGGGCGGCGCCGCCCGGCAAGGCCCTGCTGTACTCGGCGATCCTGCGCCCGTTGAGGCGCGAGCACGGACTCCTCCCCCTGGCGGTGCCGCTCGCCGTCTGCGAGGCGGTGGAGGCGCTGGCGGCGGTTGGAGTGCCGGGTGAAGTGGCCCAACGACGTCTGGATTTGCGAGCGCGAGCCTCTACAAGGGGAGGGTGAGGCGGGGAAACATGATGCTGGGTCGAGCGCGAAGCCCGGTGTGTTTGGGCGCAAGGTGGCCGGGGTCCTGCTCGAGGCTCGTCCTCCCGACTGGGCGGTGATCGGAATTGGGCTCAACGTAGCGATCGAGCCTGGCGAGTTCCCTCCCGATCTGCGGTGGCCCGCGACCTCGATTGGTCAGGGGGTCACCACCGCCTCCGCGCTGGAGGCGGTCAATGAGAGGCTCGGTTGGTGGGCGGATGCGCCGCCGCCGGCGATCCTGGAGCAGTTCGCGGAGCGCGACGCCCTCCACGGGCAGGAGGTCCAGTGGGAGGGCGCCGGCCGCGACGCCCCCGCGGGAGCGGGGCGTGCCGAGGGGATCGACGAGAACGGCAACCTGGTGGTGGCGACCGAAGACGGCCGGCGCCTCAGTCTGGGCGCCGGCGAGGTTCAGCTCGCGCTCGCACCGCGAGCCTGAGCGCTCAGCGCCGGCTGCGGGCGCGAACCACGGCGATGGCGAGCGCCAGCACCATCATCAGCACCCGCGTCACGTCGATCGCCGGGTGCCAGGTGACCCGACCGTCCCGGATCTCAAAGGCGCCGGCCGGCCACATGACGCCGCCAAAGCCGGCGCCGAAACCGCCCTGGGACTGCGGCTCAACCTCGGCCGTCTCCGGCGAGGGCGGCTGGCCTCCCTCGCCACCGCCGCTGCCGCCACCGCCGATCACGGTTGCGGCCGGGATCACGGTGACCCCGTCTCGCTCCACCGGCTCGCCGAAGACCCGACGTGCGCTCATCGCCTCGCGAAGGCCGTCGATCAGGTTGCGGGGGTCCATGAGAGCGGTGTTCGCCCGCCCGGTGCCGGTTCCTGCGCCTTAGTCCTTTGAGGCGTCAGCCTTGGGCTTAGCCGTACGCTCCTGCCGCTCCCGGTTGGCGGCCTCGGCGCCGTCCTGGCCACCGGAGTTGCCGCCGCTCTCGACTCCATTTCCACCACCGTTCGCGCCGTTCCCGGTGCGCCGTCCGTTCTTTCCACGGCGCCGGCGGCGCCTGCCGCCGGCCTTGGGGAAGTTCCGCAAGAGCTCGCGGGCGACGGCGGAGGGCTTCCGCGCCATCCGCATGCGGGCGCCGCGCAGCACCTCCTCGGCCTCAGGGGTATGGGCGACCGAGGCGGCCAGCAGCGCGATCGCCAGGCGACGATCCTGCTGGCGTGCCGCGTGGACGATGCGTCGCGCGTTTCGGCCATGGGCACGCCCGGACGAGTTCACGAACAGCCCCAGCAGGCGCTTGGTCTCCGGCCAGCGCTGCACGGCGTACTCCTCGTGCAGCTCTCGAGTGATCGCCGCCAGGCGCCAGACCCAGGCCTGCGCCTGGTCGCGACGGCCGATCCGGCGCTCGACCAGAGCCTGGAGCAGCACCTTGGCGCCGGCGCGGCGCTCGTCGCGCGGCCAGGTGGCCACCACCTCGACGGAGTCGTCGAAGGCGTCGGGATCGCGCAGGGCCGCGATCTCGCTCAGCGCCTTGAGGCGGAGCTGATGGTTACGGTTGCGCTGGACGCAGGTGAGCAGGAACCGGCGACGCAGCTCCTTCGCCTGGTCGTGCTGGAGCATCGCCTTCGCCCGGCGCCAGTTGTTGGCGGTCACCCGCGCGCCGGCCAGGGCTGCCCAGGCGTGCTGCTCGGAGTAGTTGAGGTTCTCGACCGCGATCCGCCACAACTCGCGCTCGAGCACGGCGAGCCGGCGCTCGGGATCGGCCGATACGGGCACCACGCGCCTCTCGACCCGTACCCGGCGGCCGCGCCCGCGGCGCACCGGCCCGACGACGATCGCTCCACCGCGGTACACGTCACGATCGAGCAGGCTGTGCAGGGTGATGATCGTCTCGTCATGGGTGGTGGCCGGATGGACGAAGTCGATCACCAGGCCCGCCTCCTTCTCCGGAGCGCGACGGGTGACGCGGCCCACGCGCTGCTGGTAGACGCGCCGCGACGCAGTGGGGGCCAGGTGCATGCACATCGTCGCCCGCGGTGAGTTCCAGCCCTCAGCGAGCAGCATCGCGTTGCACAGCACGTCCACCTCTCCGCGCTCGAACGCGGCCAGGATCTCCGCCAGCTCGCGCTTCGGAGTCTCGCCGGAGACGGCGCGGGCGTTGATCCCCGCCGCCCGGAAGGATGCGGCGACGTTGTTCGCGTGGCGCACGCCGGCCGTGTAGACGACTCCCGGCACTCTGCGGAAGCGTGAGCGGTAGAGATCGGCCACCGCGACGTTGAACGGCTCCTGGTCCAGCAGCTTGGCCAGTTCCTCTTGGTCGAAGTCCTGGTCCACCTCGCCGCGCCGCAGGGGCACCTTGGCGATCGTCCGCACTCCAGGGCCCGGCGGGATGCGAATGCAGCGCAGCGGGGCGATCACGCCGCGGCGCGCGGCCTGGGCGAGGTCGAAGCGCGAGGTCTGGGTGGGGAACAGGTCGGCGACGTGGCGGGCGATCAGGGCGCCGGTCGCGGTCATGCCGATGAACACCGGTTCCGGCCAGCGGCGGATGCAGGCGCTCGTCTTCTCGCCGAGCGCGGTGTGCGCTTCGTCGCAGATCACGATTGCGTAGGCGTCGGAGATCCGATCCGCGTTGCGCACGAACCACTGGTAGGTCTCGACGGTCACCGGGCCGTAGGGATGGTCCGAGCCGTCCATGAGCGGCGGGGAGAGCCGGTCCTTGTACCCGCGGTCGGAGATCTCGCCGATGAACTGGTCGACGAGGTTGCGCCGGTGAGTCAGGATCAGCACGCCGCCGGTTCGCGAGGCATCGACGAAGCCCAGCGCTGCGACCGTCTTTCCCGAGCCTGTGGCGTGTTCGAACCAGAAGCGTCGGCTTGCCCCCGGGTCCTCCGGCGCCTCGGCAACCCCGTCGGCGACCGGTTCCTCCCAGTCCTGCGGCTCCTCCTCGTCGGGCGCCAGTGCCTCGTCCTCCTCGGGGGCCGCTTCGACCTCCCCATTCCCGCTGGCCTCGAGCTCGCTGGGCGGCGACGCGCCGTCGTCGGCGAGCTCGGCGTCGCCACCGGCCCCGTTCCAGCTCTCGGCGGCTACCGAGTCCTCGAGCTCGGCGGTGAGCGCGGCCAGGGTCCCGGATAGGACGTCGACCTGATGCTCCGTGAGCTCGGCCCCGTCCGCCAGCTCGACTGGCTCGTTCGTGAGCAGGCGCTCGAGGCCGAGCAGCAGCGAGTAGCGGCGCCGCCACTCGGGCGAGGGAGTCTCCCGGCCGGCGTCGAGCTCGACCAGCGCGGCGTCGACGGCGCGGCGTCGGGCGGTGCCGGCGGCAAGGTCGTCGATGGTCTCGCCGTCGAGCAGGATCGGCTCGCGGGTGAACTCGCGCACGCGTTCGAGCCGATCACCTGTGATCGGGCTGGTCGCGCTCGCGACGTCGACGGATTTCGCCATTAGAAGAGTTCTCCAGGCGCCTCGCGCTCGCGGATGGCGGCGGGGGCGCTGTAAGCTCGCTGGAGGCTCGCCGGCCCGCTCGTGGTTGATACCTCTCTTGACGAGTCGGCGGTTTCCCCCGCGGTCCAGGTAATGGGTGGACCAACACCTAATTAAACCATCGTGCTGAACGGAATGCGGCCGAGGTCCGTTTTCATGGCCAGATGAGCGGGATCGGACGCCTGAAAAGCCTCTTCGCCGTGGCGGCCTTGGTGGTGGCCGTGCTCGCCCTGCCTGCCTGCGGCGGGGGGTCCGGCGGCGACGATGGAGGCAAGGCGCCCGACTACGGGAAGGCGCTGGCGGGCGCGCCGAAGCCGCTCGCGGAGCTCTACGATCAGGCCGGCCAGCTGCTTCCGGGAGGGGCGGCGGCATTCCAGCAACGACTCGCAGACCTTCGCGGCCATCCGGTGGTGGTCAACAAGTGGGCTTCGTGGTGCGGGCCCTGCCGCGAGGAGATGCCCTGGTTCCAGACCCTTTCGGCGCGCCTGGGCAAGCGGATCGCCTTCCTCGGAGTCGACACGGACGACTCAAACGAGGCGGCGGAGGGGTTCCTGGACGAGTTCCCGCTGCCCTATCCCAGCTACAGCGACCCCGACAAGGAGATCGCCGAGGAGATCAACGCGACGATCGGCTTCCCCGCCACGGCCATTTACGACTCCAGCGGCGAGCAGGTCCACGTCCAGCAGGGCCAGTACGCGAGCCTGGACGCCCTTGCCACGGACATCGAGCGCTACGCGCAGTAGGCGCTTCGAGGGGCGGATAATGTGGCCATGAGGGGCCGTCGGCTCCGACTGTGGCTGTACTCGACGCTCGCCTTCGCCGGCGCCGCGGTCTCGGTTGGGCCGTTGCTGGCCGCGCCCCCCGAGCAGTCGAGCGGGACGGGATCGCCTACTCGATCCAGCTCCAGGCCACCATCGATCCGGCGACCGAGAAGTGGATCTCCAGCGCCCTCGACGACGCCGCTTCGGAGAATGCGAACCTCGCGATCATCCGGCTCGACACGCCGGGCGGGCTGTCCGACTCGATGCGCTCGATCATCGAGGACATGGGGTCGGCGCCCATGCCGGTGGTCGTCTACGTCTCCCCGAACAATGCGCGCGCGGGCTCGGCCGGGGCTTACATCACCGAGGCGGCGGACGTCGCGGCGATGTACCCGGTGAGCAACATCGGCTCGGCGACGCCGATCGCGATTGGGCCGAGCGGTGGGAGCAGCGACCTCGACCGCAAGATCAAGAACGACGCCGCGGCCTCGATGCGGGCGCTGGCCGCGGCTCACGGTCGCAACCCGAAGCTCGCTCAGCTGCTGGTCACCAAGGCCAAGAACCTGACCGCCACGGAGGCCAAGCGCGCCGGGCTGATCGACCTGATCGCGCCCAGCCAGGAAGCGCTGCTGAGGCAGCTGGACGGCTTCCAGGTCAAGGGACCGAAGGCCCAGACGCTGCACACCGCCGGGCTTCGAATCGAGAACCACGATATGCCCTTCCAGTACCAGGTGCTCGAGATCCTGGTCAATCCGAACGTCGCCTATCTCCTGATCCTGATCGGGCTGGTGGGGATGGCGATCGAGCTCTTCAGCCCCGGGCTGATCGCACCAGGGACGATCGGCGTGATCTCGTTCCTGCTCGGCCTCTACGGGACGGCGCAGCTTCCGGTCACCGCCACCGGCGTGCTGCTGCTGGTCTTCGGGGTGGCGATGATCATCGCCGAGGCTCAGCTCCCGACCCACGGCATCCTCGGTGCCTCGGGGGTGGCGGCGCTGATCGCCTCGGGCCTCGTCCTGTACGACACCAACAACAGCGCCTTCGAGATCTCCGCGCCTGTCGTGATCCTGGCCGGGCTGCTGATGGGCGGCTTCCTCGCGTTCGCGATCGAACGGGCGATGCGCGCCCGGCGCCAGCCGGCGCGCACGGGCTGGGAGGAGATGATCGGCGCCGTGGGAGAGGTCCGCGATTCCCTGGACCCAGTTGGCCAGGTCTTCGTCGAGGGAGCTCTCTGGAGGGCGGAGCTGGCGACCCCTGGCGACGGGTCGGGGCAACCTGCCGCAGGGCCGGGGGCAGATGGGAGGGCGCTGGAGCGCGGCAGTAGAGTGCGGGTCGAGTCCGTGGAGGGGCTGACGCTCCGCGTCCGGCCGCTTGAGGGCGAGCCCAGCGCGGCGGAAGACTCGGCCACGGCGAGGTAAGCGTCCGAAGGAGCTTCAAGTGGGTGTGGCGATCGCGATAGTCGGACTTCTTCTGCTGTTCGTGCTGATCCTGCTCGCTTCGTCGATCAGGATCCTGCGCGAGTACGAGCGCGGGGTGATCTTCCGGCTTGGAAGGCTCATCGCCCAGAAGGGCCCGGGCCTGATCCTGCTGATCCCGATCATCGACCGGATGGTCAGGGTCGACCTGCGGACGGTCACCCTGACCGTGCCGCCGCAGGAGGTGATCACCAAGGACAACGTCACCGTGCGCGTCAACGCGGTCGCCTACTTCCGCGTCATCGACCCTAACCGGGCGATCACCGAGGTCGAGAACTTCCTGGTCGCCACCTCCCAGATCTCGCAGACGACGCTGCGCTCGGTGCTCGGCAAGGCCGAGCTGGACGCGCTGCTCTCAGAGCGCGAGCGGCTGAACATCGAGCTGCAGCAGATCATCGACGAGCAGACCGAGCCCTGGGGAGTGAAGGTGAGCACGGTCGAGGTCAAGGACGTCGAGCTGCCGACCGACATGCAGCGGGCGATCGCGCGCCAGGCCGAGGCCGAGCGGGAGCGGCGGGCGAAGATCATCTCCGCCGACGGCGAGTTCCAGGCGGCGGAGAAGCTGGCCCAAGCCGCCCACATCATGAGCGCCAACCCAGCGACCCTCCAGCTCCGGTATCTGCAGACGCTGCTCGATATCGGCGTCAACCAGAACTCGACGATCATCTTCCCGCTGCCCCTGGACCTGCTGAAGCCCTTCCTGGGCTCCGAGACCGACGGCGACCAGGGAAGCGGGAGCTGAGCCCTCCTGAGGTCCGCATAGACCAGCTCACCGGCCTGCGGGCGATCCTTGCGCCCGGGCGGGCCCAGCGTCCCGACGCCTTCGTCCCGGCGCCGGTTGTTTCCCGGGACGACGCGGCCGAGAGCTGTCCCTTCTGCGAGGGCCGCGAGGATCGCACGCCGCCAGAGGTCTGGGCGAACCGCCCCGGCGGCGGCGAGGCGGACTCGCCCGGTTGGACCCAGCGGGCGGTGCCGAATCTCTACCCCGTCCTCGCCGGCGCTCCGGAGGATCAGAGCCAGGCTCCAGGACGCGGCCCCGCTCCGCCGGTCGCCGAAACGGGACTTTCCAGCTCGGTGGATCCCCTTCGGGCCTCGACGCGCGGGGCCGAGCCCGACCTGTTCGCATCGCTGCCGGCCGGGGGGACCCACGAGGTGATCGTCCACGCACCCGAGCATGCGACGTCGCTGGTCCAGCTCTCCGAAGAGCGCTTTGCCGGCGCCGTGGCCGCCTGGCGAGAGCGGATGCGAGTGGGCGCCGAGGAGAGCTCCTACGTCCACCTGATCGTCAACGAGGGCCCCGACGCGGGCGCGTCCCTCGAGCACTCCCACGCCCAGCTCTACGGCCTGCGGTTCGTCCCCGCGGCGATCGCCCGGGAGCGAGAGCGAACCTCCGCCTACCACGAGCGCACGATGGGCGGACACCTGCTGTCCGACGTGGCCACCGAAGAGGTGCGCCGCCGCGAGCGCCTGGTTGCGGTCGACGACGAGGCGCTCCTGATCTGTCCCTGGGCCTCGCGCTCCCCTTTCGAGCTGCGGGTGGTGCCACGGCGGCCGGCGCCCTCATTCGAGCGCGACGGTGAGACTGGAACGGCGATGATCCGGACCGCTCTGGCCGCCCTGGCCGAGCTGTTTGGCGCCCCACCGCAGCTCAACCTATGGGTGCGGACCGCCCCCCGCGGCGCCGGGGAGTTCTGCTGGCACGTGGACCTGGTGCCGCGACTCACGGTCCGGGCGGGCTTCGAACTGGGCACCGGCGTCGAGATCAACGTCTATCCACCGGAGCGCGCCGCCGCCGACCTTCGGGAGGCCCTTGGCGACTAAATGAGTGCCGCCGTGGAATCACTCATTTAGGCTGAGCCGCGATGAGCCCGCCCGATCCCCAGGCCACTTCCCCGCTTCATCGCCGATTCCCCTCAGGAGGGAAGGCCCTACGGGCGCTGGGCGGGACGGCTCACGGAGGAGTTCGCGAAGGCATGCGAGCCTCACACGGCCGAGGCGGGGTCCCCACTCGATCCGGAGACCATCCGGTGGTTTCCAGAGCGTGGCTGGGGCAGTCGCGTATACGTGCCGGTCACCGGCCGCGCAGCCGAGCCCACTCAGGGCGGCGAGGCCGCCGATGGCGAGCAGGCCCCGGTGCCGGTGCTGGCCGAGTACTTCGGGCACGTCTCGTTCGTTCGTCCCGACGACGGCGAGCCGGACGGCCTCCGGGCGAGTGCCGACTTCACCGACGTCACCGCCGAGGACAACCCGCACTGGAAGATCGACCTCTCGGACGATGTCATCGGCGCCTGGCGGGCGGAGGGGGAACGCGGCGGCGAAATCACCCTCGTCTGGGGGCTGCCGATGGTGCGAGGAGCCGTGGCCGTGACCGCGGAGCTCGACGGCGAGGTGCTCGACCAAGCGCCCGTTCAGGACGGCCGGTTCACGCTGATCGCCGTCGACGCGGTGCGCGGCTTTGGGGACGATCTCTATCTGGAGGTCCGTCTCTGGGACCGCGCGCTCCGGCAGATCGCCGCCGAGAGCCTCTACGACGAAGCCGAGTAACCGAGGCTAGTCACCGTCCTCCCGCGACCTCTGGAGGCGGTCGGCGCGCTGGGCGAGGTCCGGCGCGCCGAGCCGCTCCGTCCAGGCCGCGAATTCGGGCGTGGGCCCGGTCCAGCGCCAATCGTCGACCGCCCCCACCGCGGCGTCGCGCCGCAGCGTCGCCAGGTCGAGGAACAGCGCCGCCTCGGCGCGCTGCTCGGTCAGTGTGGCTGCGAGCTTGGTGGCGCCGCGAACGGTCACCTCCCAGCTCACGGCGTGAGGCGGGATCGCGTCGAGGTGCCGGTACCGGGCAAGGACCGCCGCGGCCGACTTCGCGCCCCACCCGGGAAGCCCCGGGAACCCATCCGCGCTGTCGCCGACCAGCGCCAGCCAGTCCGGAATCGACTCGGGCGCCACGCCGAACTTCTCCCGCACCGCCGCCTCGTCGAGCAGCCGCCCGCTGCGCCGGTCGAGCTGCACGACCCGGGGGTCCGCCACGCATTGCGCGAGGTCCTTGTCAGGCGTGCAGATCACGACTCGCTCCACCCGGGCGTCGGCGGCGGCCACCGTGGCGGCGGAGGCGAGCGCGTCATCGGCCTCGAGCTCGACCATCGCCCACACGGTCACTCCGAGCGCCGCGAGCGCCTCCTCCAGCAACGGGAACTGGGCGAGCAGCGCCGGGTCGATCCCGGCGCTCGTCTTGTAACCGGGCCAGCGGTCGTTCCGAAACGACTCGATCACGTGGTCGGTGGCGACGCCGATATGGGTCGCGCCCTCCTCCAGCAGGGTCAGCACCGAGCCCACGACACCCCGCACCGCGCCCACCTCGACGCCGCTTGGATCCCGGTGCGACGGCACGGCGAAGAAGTAGCGGAACAGCTCGTAGGTGCCGTCCACCAGATGGCAGCTCAGGGCTTGCGCGGCCCCGGCGCGCTCGCGGCCTCTCGTCGGCATCAGACCATCATCGTCTAGTACGTTGCCATCCTCATGGAACCTCAGGACAGGCTGTTCATTCTCGCCTTCGACCACCGGGGGTCGTTCCAGAAGAAATGGTTCGGGATCGAGGGGGAGCCGACCGACGAGGAAGCCCTGCGGATCGCCGACGGCAAGGAGCTGATCTTCGAGGGGCTCGAGCTGGCGGTGTCCAGGGGATCGGACGCGGCAACCGCCGGAGGCTTGGTAGACGAGCAGTTCGGCACCCCGAAGCGGATTCCGGACCGAATCAGGGCGGCCGGCATGAGGCTCGCCATGCCGGTCGAAAAGAGCGGTCAGACCGAGTTCGACTTCGAGTACGGAGATCAGTTCGGCGACCACATCGAGCGCTTCGACCCCGACTTCGCCAAGGTCCTGGTGCGCTACAACCCGGACGGCGACCCGGAGCTCAACCGCCGTCAGGCGGACCGCCTGGTGGTCCTCTCCGACTGGCTCGCCGAGCGCGGACGCGGGTTTCTGTTCGAGCTCCTGGTTCCGGCCGAGGATCAGCAGCTCGCTTCCGTCGACGGAGACACCGACCGCTACGACGCCGAGCTGCGCCCGGAGCTGATGATTCGCGCGATCGCCGACCTTCAGGACGCCGGCGTGGAGCCCACGGTGTGGAAGATCGAGGGCATCGATCGGCGCGAGGATTGCGAGCGGGTCGTTTCCCAGTGCCGCGCCGGCGGTCGAGATCAGGTGGTCTGCGTGGTCCTCGGGCGCGGCGCCGAGCGCGCCAAGGTGGAGCACTGGCTCACCAGCGGCGCCGGCGTCGATGGCTACATCGGATTCGCGATCGGCCGCTCGATCTGGGGCGACCCGCTGGCCGGGTTCCTGGACGGTGACCTGAGTCGCGAGCAGGCGGCCGAGCAGGTCGCCGACAACTACGTGCACTTCGTCGACACCTACCAGGGCGCGGCTGCCACCCGCGCCTAGCGGGGCGCAGTCATCAGGGCCAGCGGCTCGTAACCACCTTCTTCTCGGTGAAGAACTCGACCCCGTCGCGGCCGGTGGCGTGGAGGTCGCCGTAGAACGAGCCGCGCCAGCCCGCGAACGGGAAGTAGGCGACCGGAGCCGGCACCGAGACGTTCACCCCGATCATCCCCGCCTGTGCCTCGCGCACGAACTTGCGGGCTGCGCCTCCGTCCCGAGTGAAGATCGCCGCCGCGTTCCCGTACTGCGAGTCGTTGATGGCCGCGATCGCCCCATCCAGGTCCTCCATCCGCTCCACGGCCAGCAGGGGGCCGAAGATCTCGTCCCGGGCCAGGGCCATCTCGGGAGCGACCTCGTCGAACACGGTGGGTCCGAGGAAGAAGCCGCCGCTGTCGCCCGCCCGCCGCCCGTCAACGCACAGCTTCGCCCCCTCTCGCTCGCCGAGTTCGATGTAGCGGGTGATGCGCTCGAGCGCCTCTCGAGTCGTGACCGGAGTGATGGTGCTGTCAGCGTCGGTGTCCGGCTCGTCGCCCGGGGCGATCCTGGCGTCGCCGGCCATCTGCGAGATTCCGGCGACCAGCCGGTCGCCGATCTCGCCCACGCCGACCGCCACCGAGCCGGCCAGGCAGCGCTGGCCTGCGTTGGAGAAGGCGGAGGCGAACACGGCAGGCACCGCGAGGTCGAGGTCGGCGTCGGGCATGACGACCAGGTGGTTCTTGGCGCCGGCGAGCGCTTGGACGCGCTTGCCGCGCATTCCCGCGCGCTCATACACCTTGCGGGCCACCGGCGCCGAGCCCACGAACGACACCGCCCGCAACAGCGGGTGGTCGATCAGGGCCTCGACCGCCGGCTGCGCTCCGTGGACGACGTTGAGAACGCCATCGGGAAAGCCGGCCTCGGCGAACAGCTCGGCAAGCCGGTTCGCAGTCAGCGGCGTTCGCTGCGAGGGCTTCAGCACGAAGGTGTTGCCCGCCGCGATCGCCAGTGGCGCGAACCACAGCGGGATCATTGCCGGGAAGTTGAACGGGGTGACCCCACAGCACACTCCGAGTGGGAAGCGGTGCAGCGAGACGTCCACCCCGCGCGCGACCTGGTCGAGAGTCTCTCCCTTCATCAGGGTGGTCATCCCGGCGGCCAGCTCGACCACCTCGATCCCGCGCCGCACCTCGCCGCGGGCCTCCTCGAGGTGCTTGCCGTTCTCGCGGGTCACCAGCTCGGCAAGCTGGTCGAGCTCGCGTTCGAGCGCCGCCTGGAGCACGAACATCCGGCGGGCGCGCCGGGTCACCGGCTCGTGCTGCCACGAGTCGAATGCCTCGGCCGCGACCCGCACCGCGTGGTCGACCTCGGTGGAACCCGACATGGGCACTCGGCCGAGCACCTCGCCGGTCGCCGGGTTCAGCACCTCGAGCCGCTCGTCGGTCTCGAAGTCGGCCGGTCGCCCACCGACGATGTTGTGGATCTCGCGCACGGCCTGCGGGGTCGCCATCAGCTTGACTCCTTTTACCGCGTCGCTGGCCGAGTTGCATTCCTCTAGGGGCGCAAGTCGGCGGTAGGCGTCGGGCCGGGCGCAGGCGCGGCGGTGGAGATCGACCGTTTAGGCGGGAGTGGGAGCGCCCAGCTCGATCGCCCTGCGTCGCATGGAAGGCTGCGACCGGGAGCGCGGGTAGGCTCGGATTCGTGGCGTCCTTCGCGGAGCAGCTCGACAGCTGCGTCGGGAGAGGGTCTTCCCCGACCGCCCCGAACATGACCTCGAGCTGCGGATAGAGCCAACCCTGGAGTTCCCGGGCGCCACCTGCCTTCCTGACCTTGTAGATTAACAAGATGATAAATCCCGGTTGCGGCGCACACCGTCGGTACCCGATGTCAGCACGGGGCCCCTACCAATCCCGCCGGTACCTCGGCGGAACCCGTCTGAACCGTGTTCGAGGTTGCCCTCGCCCTGGGCGAGTCCCTGGCGGCTGTTGCGGAATCGCTGACGACCAACGAGCGCGAGCGCGAGGCCGGGGCGATTTCCGCAATGGCGGTCTGCGAGCAACTGGGCGAGCTCCTCGTCGACTCCCCGCGCGACGTCGGCATCCGACGACGCCGCACCGTCCGCCTCTTGGCGCCTGGAAGACCCTGACCAGCTTCGCCTGGCTCGTCGGGGGAGCGGCGATCTTGGCGGCGCACTGGGCGGCCATTGTCTGGCTCGTCCTGTCCCTCAGCTGACGGCCGTGCCGGAGTCTGCGGGGGAGCAAGGCCCCGAAGCTGGCTCACTAGAGCCGTAAACTCAACGCCGGCCCCGATAGCTCAGCTGGATAGAGCGACTCCCTCCTAAGGAGTAGGCCGCAGGTTCGAATCCTGCTCGGGGCGTTCCTCGTTTACGGCTTGATAAAGCCGTTACCCGCGGTGGAGGAAGGGACGATGACCGGGTCTTGGACCTTCACGCCCCTAACCGGATCGGACTGCGGTCAAGGTTTCGACAGGGTGGTGACGAACGAGCGGTCCGGGGTCGCTGCGAACTGCGAGAACGTGACCCGTCTCTAGCGAGATACTGCGCGGGCGATGTCGCAGGAGAACGTGGAGACCATCCGGTCCATCTACGAGGCGTTCAATCGCCGCGACTGGGATGGTGTCCTCCGCGGGATGCACCCAGATATCGAATGGAAGACGACCCGCACCGGCACGTATCGCGGCCATGAGGAGGTTTTGCGGTTCTACGAGGACATGCGCGAGCCGTTCGAGGAAGTGATGGTTGAGCCTGGCGAGTGGTTCGACCAGGGCGATCGGATCGTGGTGTTCTTGCGCATCCGTGCTCGACCGCGCGGAAGCGACGCGGTGGCGGAGAACCGGGTCGGACACCTTTGGACCATGCGCGACGGCAAAGCGATCCGCTGCGAGACTTTCCCCAGGCGCGAGGATGCGCTCCAAGCCGCCGGCCTTTCGGAGTAGGCGATGTCCCAGGAGAACGTGGAGATCGTCCGGCGCATAATCGAAGCCTTCCAGGCGGGGGCCGAGCGTGGGGACTTCGAAGCCGCGTGGGATACGGGGGCGGTGGCCCCCGATGTCGAGTGGGTCGCCTTTGCCGAGCTCGAGCAGCGGAGCTTTACGGGTCGCGAGGGATTCGTCGAGTTCATGCGCCGCTGGACCGAGGACTTCGATGGGTGGTCGGCCCGGGTTGAGCGATTGGTCGACGCCGGTAATGACCGCGTCGTCGGGTTCTTGCATCAAACCGCGACGGGCAAGGGAAGTGGCGTGCCCGTCGAGCAGGACTACGCGATCATCTACGAGTTGAAAGGGGGTCAGCTCGTACGGATGCTGGGCTATTCGCGACCGTGCCGAAGCCCTCGAAGCCGCAGGGCTGCGGGAGTAGGGCGCCCCTTGACTCCCTGATCCACTGCGGCATAGGGTTGGCCCACCAAGCCCTAGCACCGTCAGAGGGAGGCATCCATGCGCAAGCTCATCGTCCTCGGGGTTCTCGCGGCGCTCGGCGCCGCCGTTCTCGCGACCCCTGCCTCCGCATCGTTCGATCACCACTTCGCCGTGATCGCAAAAGCACAATCGGGTCGCTTCGTGGGCAACAAGTTCCGGTTCAAGGACAAGCTCGTCGATCCGCAGAACCGCCGCGACAAGGTCGGTCGCAACTGGGGTTGGTGCAAGGCCCGCGCCAATACCCGCAGGCTGAGGTGCCGCGGCCTCATTCACCTCAACGGCAAGATCGGCGGTTTCGGCAACATCCGCGTCCGTGGCAACATCGGGCGTGACGACAATCGGCTCAATGTTGTCGGGGGCACCAAGGACTTCGACGGGGTCGCGGGCAAGATGCTGCTCCACAACCAGGGCAGGAACGGGCCCAGGCAGAGGTTTCACTTCGACCTCACGCGCTAGCAACGGGAGGAACGCACGAGGCTGAGCGGGCCTCGACCCCTTCTGGTTCAATGCTGCACCATGAGCGTCGGAGTAGCGATCGCGCTCGGCGCCGTGCTCGGCTTGGCACTTGGCATCCTCGTCAGCGTGACCACCGACGTTCCCCTTGCGCCCGAGGTCGGGCTGGTGCTCGGTGCGCTGGCCGGTTGGCTGTTGCGCCGCGGGAGTGCGTAGCTTCCTCGTCGCTCATCGCGCCAAGCCCGTGCTCGGAGATACTTCGCCGGCGATGTCGCAGGACAACGTCGAGGCGCTGCGCCGGGTCTATGGAGAGTGGGGGCGGGGACGCTTCCAGGCGGGCGCCGAGCTCTTCGACCCCTGGGTGGTGCTCGTCCTGAGGCCGGAGTTCCCGGACGCCGGGGCGTATCTTGGCCCGGAGGAGATCCGCGGATACATGCGGGGGTTTCTGGAGGATTGGGACGACGCCGTGATCGAGGGCGAGGAGTTCATCGGGTCTGGGGATAGCGTCGTGGTCGGCGTCCACCAGCAAGCCGCCGGCAAGGGGAGCGGCGTTCCGGTGGACATGCGCTATTTCCAGGTCTGGACCTTCCGTGGAGGTGCGGTGATCCGGATCGAGAGCGTCAGCGGGCGCCAGGAAGCCCTCGAAGCCGCCGGGCTCCGGGAGTAGCCGTCTCGCCTCCGTGGCCCCGACCGCCGGCAGGCGTTAGCAACTTTTGCGCCGCCAAAGCGTTAGGGATGCGGGGGGGCGATTGTCCTGTCTGATAACCCACGGGACACGGTCGCCCCCCTGCCATCCTTCTCTCGACGCGTGATCGTCTCCTGCAAAGCGACGCAGTCGCATCGGTTGTTGCAGGTAGGCCTGTTGGGGCCTGACTACGCAGCCCGGCCTGCGCATGCGTCATCGGCCGCACGAACACATGTTCGATTCGATACGGTCCATCCCATGACCTGTGACTTCTGCCGCAGTCCGAGAGCCCGGTGGCGCTATCCGGCCGCAACTCACAGCTGGCTCGCCTGCGACAAGTGCCATGCCGCGATTCAGGCAGGTGACCGCGAGGCCCTACTGGACCGTGTGATGCTGGCGCCGGTTCCCAGGTCTTTGCCGGATCGGTACGAGCCGCGCTTTCGGGATCAGGCTCGGGAGCTTCACGAGCAGTTTTGGTCGATGCGCCCCGGGCCAGCCGAGCTCGCCTGACGCCAGGCGGCTCTAGCGAGATACTGCGCGGACATGTCCCAGGAGAACGTCGAACTCGTGCGCCGTACGCTCGATCAGGCCCGGGAGAAGCCCGAGGTCCTATGGGACATCCTTGACGACGACGTCCAGTGGGAGGCCAGTGCCCTCGGTATTCCGGGCCTCACGACACACCATGGTCCCGACGGGGTCAGGGAGTTCTTTCGTCGGTGGGTGGGAGCGTTCGAGGAATGGGGCTATGAGATCGAGGAGGTGATCGAAGCTGGGGACAAGGTCCTCGTGCGAATTCACCAGTGGGGACGTGGGAAGGGCAGTGGAGTCGCAGTCGAAAACCGCTTCTGGCAGGTGTGGACCCTCCGCAACGGGAAGTTGATCCATGCGACGCACCATTTTGAAAAGGCGCCCGCGCTGGAAGCCGCCGGGCTGCGGGAGTAGGGCCCCACACACGTTTCGCGGGAGCGGTTGCGGTTCTCCCCTAAGCTAGGTCGATGTCCTCCTGGCGCCAGCAGGCGGTTATCGAGGCTCCCGTGGAGCAAGTGTGGACCTACGTCGGTGACCCTCGTCGCTACCCCGAGTGGGCCGGAAACATCATCAGCGTCACGGGGCTTCCAACGGTTGAGCCTGACGCGGAGTTCCGACAGGTCAGCAAGTCTCCGGTCGGGAAGTCTGAGACCACCTTCAAAATCGAGGAGCTGGACGACCTTCACGTCATCAAGCTCCGCTGCCAGCAGAGTGGCTATTACTCTCGCTGGGTGCTGACCGAAGCGCAGTCCTCCACCTTCGCCGAGGTCGAGATCGGCATCGAGCCGACCGCCATTCAATACCGCCTGTTCTTCGGCGCGATGGGAAAGCGCTATCTGCGGCGAGTCGCCGAGCAGGCGATCGACGGCGTGCGGACGATCATCCATCGCGGAACCCCCTAGACACGCCGCTACCCAGGCGTCAGGGCGGGCGCCCCCGGCGATGCTCGGGCGCGGCCGGCCGGCGCAGGGCCGACGAAGGGGAAGATCAGGGTCGAGAGCATCGCCGCCCCCACCAACGCAGCGCCGGGTGATCATGGGCCGTCGCATGCGTCGTGGGATCGCGCCCGGTGCGGCGAGAGCCCGTCGCCCCCGTGGCTCATGCTCGCCTGGGAAGGTGTCGATATCAGGGCCATCGCCGTAAGCGGTCCTCAACGCAGAACATTCCAACGTTCTCGGGTGTTGGTGCAGGTGGAGACTCTGATCGTGAGCCCGGCCCGCAGAACCCTGCTATTCGGCTTGTTCGCCGCTCTGGCCCTGCTCGGCGGCGGTTGCGGGGGAGACGAATCCTCCGAGCCGACCCCGCCGGCCGAGACCGCGCAGGAGCTGCCGAAGCTGCCGAAACGCTGGCAGGAGCACCGGGATCGATCGATCGGCTACGCGATCGGAAAGCCACCCGGGTGGCGGGTGGGGCCGAGCCGGATGGCCGCCCTGATCCGCTCGCCCGACCACCTGGTCGCGGTCACGATCGTGGCCAACCGCGACAGTGAGGCGCTGGAAGTGCCGCTGGAGCAGTTCGCGACCGACGCGTTGGCGGCCCTGCCCGGATTCAAGGCGAGCCTCGAGCCCAGCCGACCGAAGCCGTTCCGAGGGACCCCCCTCGACGCCGTCTGGACGACGGCGACGGGGACGACGGTCGGACGCGGGATCCAGGAGAGGGCGACGCTGCTCGTCCTTCGTCGCGAGGGCATCGTCAACTACACCGTGGCCGTGGTCGAGAACGCCCAGCGTGGCTACTCGCGCAAGGACCGCGCGGTGGCGCTGAGGATGATCGGCACCCTGCGCGACCTGCCGCCGAAGAATGGCGCTTCATCCTCCCCGCCCGGCGGGTAGGCGCCCAGCGGGTAGGCGGTCCAGGCCGAGCTAGCCGTTTCGGTCCGGGCGCTCGGGATAGAGCTCATCGATCGTGACCAGCGCTCGGAACGGCGCGCCCGCCGCCCTCGCGATCGCCTCGCCGCCGCCGGCGAGGCGATCGACCACGCACACGGCGCCGGCGATCTCGAGGCCCTCATCACGCATGCGCTCGATCGCCGACACCGTCGATCCTCCGGTGGTCACGGTGTCCTCGACCACGAGGCAGCGGGCTCCGGCCTCCACCGGGCCTTCGATCCAGCGCTGCAGACCGTGGGCCTTGCGCTCCTTGCGGACGAAGAAGCCCACCAGCCCCTGGCCATTCGGAACCGCGATCGCGGCGCACGCGAGCGGGATCGCCGCCATCACGGGTCCGCCGACTGCGGCGGCGCCGAGCTCGCGGGCAGCGGCAGCCAGCAGCTCGCCGGCGGCACGGAAGCCCGCGGGGCGCAAGAGGGCACGACGAGCGTCCACGTAGTAGGAGGCTCGCTTCCCGCTCGACAGGGTCACCTCGCCGATCACCAAGGCGTGCTCGCGAAGCTCGGCCAGCAGTGTCGCCCCGGCGTCGCCGCCGCCGGTTGGCTCAGCCGTAGACGTAGATCGACATCCCGATCTTCACCCAGTCATAGATGAAGACCGACTCGGGAATCGGATTGCGAACGCAGCCGTGACTGGCCGGATACGGGGGCACGGAGTGATAGCCGTGGATCGCGTAGCCGCCGTGCCAGTAGACGGAGTAGTACATCCCCGACGAGTTGAAGCCGGGCTGGCGGCTGTAGAAGCGGTAGTGACCGCGGATCGTCGGCGTCGCCGGGGCGCCGGTGGAGACGTGGATCGTGTACTGCGGCTTATGGTGGTTGGCGAGCACCATCACCTGCTTCGAGATGTCGACCTCCACGTGCTTGCCGGCACCCGGATGCTCGAGCTTGAACTCGCCCCGGCCGTCGGCCAGCTTCTTGAAGATCCCCGGCGAGGCATTGAAGGTTCGCTTCATGCCGTTCACCTTCCGGAAGGCCATCACCGCGAATTCGGTCTTCTGCCCGTAGCGCTTGCCGTGGGTCGTGTAGTAGCCCTGATCGAGGAGCAGATTGTTGAAGGTCTTGACCGTGCTGTTTCGATCGCCGGGGTCCGGATCCGGATAGCGGATCTTGAACCCGCGCGACCTGGCCCAGTCGCGGTCCTGGTCTTCGTTTCCGACGTGGAGCGCGGTAACGCGGTAGTGGCCGGGCTTGACCACATGGCCCGATCGGAACTTGAAGCGGCCCACGTTCCTGTGCCCCACCTGCTTCACGTACGGGTTCATCTTCTTGACCACGTGGCCGTTTCGCGCCAGCTTGACCCGCACGTGCTGGCCGCGCACGAATGGATGGAGGTATCCCACCGCGCGCACCTTCTTGCCCACGACCAGCTTCCCGTCGCCAATCCCCACGACGTCCAGCTTCATGTTCGCGGGCCGGGCCCTCGCCAGCCGGGCGCGATGGGTGGGTTTGGGGGTGGACGTGGTGGTGGTCGTCGTCGTCTGGGGCGCCGGCGCCGTGGCCGCGCCCGCGGGGTCCTGGCCGTCATCCGCGGCGATCGCCGAGGACGCGCCGACGGCCGTCGCCACGATCGCGGTCAGGAGAGCGATGGGACGGCGGCGAGTCACGGATCGGGATTCTGGCATGGCGGGAGGCGGCTGTCTAACCGACGAGAGGTCGTTCTTTCCCCCTATAGCGGGGAAAACTGACCTCTCGACCGCGACGGCGGCGCCCGGCGGGTCAGGGGACGAGCTTGGCGCGCAGCGCCCGTACCGGGACCGGGAACAGCGCCGCGGTCACCAATGCGAGCCACCCCGCGTGGATCAGGATCTGGGACGCCTCCGGCCCGGTGGCCATGCCGCGGGTGATCTCGACCAGGTGGTAGAGGGGAGTGATCCAGGCCACCACCTCGACCCATCCGGGCAGCTTGTCGAACGGGAAGAAGATGCCCGAGAACAGGAACATGGGCGTGATCCCGAGCGTGAAGAAGTAGCTGTACAGATCGATCTTCGTGATCAGCGACGTGAAGGTGTAGCCAATGACCGAGAAGCACAGCCCCCCGAGCAGGACCAGCGGCGGGATCAGGATCGCCCAGGGGGACGAGATCAGTCCGACCGCCGCGACCACCACCAGCACCACGGTCCCGTAGACGGTCGCCCGGCTGGCGCTCCAGGCGAGGTCCCCGGCGACCAGGTCCTGCACCTCGACCGGGGTCGAGAGCACGTTGTCGTAGTAGCGCAGCTCGTTCATCCGGAAGTAGACGTTGTAGGTGGTCTCGAACGCGGCCGACCACATCGCCGCCGAGGCGATCAGCCCCGGTGCGACGAAGTCCTTGTAGGGGATGCCGTTGACAGAGGCCAGGTAGGTGCCGAGGCCGAACCCGAGCGCCAGCAGATAGAAGAACGGGTCGAGGAAGGTGGGCAACAGCGCCCCTCGCCAGAGCTTGGAGAAGACCCGTGCGTTGCGCCGCCAGACGGCGCTCGCGGGGCGGGCCGAGAAGACCAGGTCGCTCATTCGCGCAACGTCCTTCCGGTGAGGCGCAGGAAGACGTCTTCGAGCGTCGCCCGGCGGACGTAGGCCGACTCGGTCGGATAGCGGTCGTGGTCGAGCGAGTGCAGCAACTCCTCGGCGTCGTCAACGAACAGGGTGAGGCGCTCGTCCGAGAGGTCGTGACCGGAGGTCCGCCCGTTGAGCGAGGCCGCGAGCGCCTCGCCGTCGCACCCCTCGCCCAGCTCGAGCTCCAGCACCTCGCGCCCGACGTGCTCGGCGACCACGCCTGCCGGGTCGCCCTCGGCGACGATCCGACCCTCGTCCATGATCAACAGCCGATCGCAGAGGCGGGCCGCCTCCTCCATGTAGTGGGTCGTCAGCAGCAGGGTCACCCCCTGACGGCGCAGCCGCTCGAGCGTGCGCCAGACCGCCAGGCGGGCCTGCGGGTCAAGCCCCGTGGTCGGCTCGTCGAGGACGATCAACTCGGGGTCGTTGACGAGCGCCCTGGCGACCAGCAGCCGGCGCTTCATGCCTCCGGACAGCGTCTGTATTCGCTCGTCGGCGCGGTCCACCAACAGGGCGAACTCCAACAGCTCGTCGGCCCGTTCCCTGGCACGCCGGGTTTCGATGCCGAAGTAGTGGCCCTGGAAGATCAGGTTCTCGCGGATCGTCAGGTCTCCGTCGAGGTTCGTCTCCTGGGGGACGACGCCGATCCTCGACTTGATCTGGCGTCGCTGCTGCCTCGCGTCGAGGCCCAGCACGCGCAGCTCACCCTGTTCCACCGCGGCCAGGCCGTAGATCATCTTCATCGTGGTCGTCTTGCCGGCGCCGTTGGGGCCCAGAAAGCCGAAGCAGATCCCCGGCGAGACCTCGAAGTCGATCCCGTTCACGGCGACGCGTCCCCCGTAGCTCTTCTCCAGCCCGCGGGCGATCACCGCCGCCCGTTCGCTCGAGTCGGCCATCACGAGGTCAGGATCGCGAAGGCGAGCGCGTTGTTGACTGCATGGACGCCGATCGTCGGGTAGATCGAGCCGGTCTCCTCGTACAGCCAGGCGAGGGCGAAGCCGAGGAAGGCCAGCTGGGGGACGACCCCGATGCTCCCCGGGCCGGTGTAGTGGAAGAGCCCGAAGATCACCGCCGAGATCACCGCTGCGACTGGGAATGGAAGGCGGCTCCGAAAGCCGCCGAAGATGAAGCCTCGAAAGAAGATCTCCTCCGAGATCGGCGCGGCGACCACGATCAAGATCCCGGCCGCGATCGCGCCGACCGCCCCATGGCCGAAGCCGAGGTCCCGGGTGACGTCCTCCTGATGCGGATGGACCAAGGAGGAATAGACCAGCGCGATCACGATGTAGGCCAGGTAGGCGGCGGCCGCCATCCCGATCGGCGAGCTCAGCGGGCGCTTGAGGCCAAGCGCTGGGGCCGACGCGGCGCCGCTCCGCGGGCCGACCGCGAAGGCGATGGCCACCAGGGTCGCGGCGAGCAGCGCCTGTGTGATCAGGCGCGCCCCGAGCGAGTCGAGGTCCGGGTCGAAGACCGAGATGATGCCGACCTCGACCACGGTGGCTACGAGCAGCGTGAGGATCCCGCCCCCCACCCGCCCCGGCCCCCAGGTCGCGGACGGCTTACCGGAGGCAGCGGGCGCCGGGGGTGGCGGCGGAGGCGCCCCGGCGGCGGGCGAAGGTGGAGGAAGCGGCTCGGCAGCGGGTGCCGGCTCGGCCCGGCCTCTGGACGCCGCCCGGTCCTCGACCAGGACGACGGTGTGGGCAAGACGGTCGCCGAGCCGCTGCTTGCGGGCCGAGAGCGGGATCAGTACCAGGCCGGCCACCACGTCCACGACCAGCAGCAGGTTGCGGACCACCGCCCGGTTCCACGACAGCGTTCCCCCTGAATCGTCGGCGACCGTGATTCGCAGGGCGCGCTTCCCCAGCGTCTGGCCCCAGCGCCACTCGGCGACCACGAAGTAGTTGAACCAGACGGTGAGCACCCCGAGCACGATCAGGGCCGCCGTTGCGGTCTGGCGCGAGCTCGCATCGTCCCCCGCCCAGCCCGGAACGATGACGTTGACGGCGATCGACAGCACGATGTAGGCGATCAGGAGGTCGATCGCCATGGCGCCGAGGCGCCGCAGGAGCCCCGCATAACGCGGCGCCGTCGGGGCAGGGCTTGGGCCGTTCACTGGTCGAGATGGTGCCGGATGGACTCCAGCGACTCGATATCGGCGCCCCCGTCGCGGGCGATCAACAGGGCGCGAATGCCGGCGGCGCGCGCCGCCACGAGGTCCTCGGCGGGCGTGTCGCCGACGTACAGCGCCTCGGCGGCCGAGCAGCGCGCCAGCTCCAGCGCGGGGGCGAAGATCGCCGGGTCCGGCTTGCGCACACCGGCTTCGGCCGAGGTGACCACCCCGTCAAGGGCGCCGTCCAGCCCGCAGCGCGCGAGCACCTCCGGCAGCGAGACGTCCCAGTTCGAGACGCAGACCAGCCTCAGGCCGAGTCCCCGCAGCTCGCTCAGGGCCGGCGCTGCGTCGGGGAAGGCCCGGAAGCGGATGGCGGCCATCATGGCCTCAACAGTCACCTCGCGGCCCAGCTCCCGGGAGAGCAACGCCGCGCAGCGCCCGCGCAGGTCGGCGAGCGATGCGGCGTCCCGCCCCTCGTGGCTGTGGTCCCTGTAGTACGACATCTCGGCGCGCACTGCCCGGATCAGGCGTTCATCCGGATCAATGCCGAGCGCCCGGGCCAGGTGCGTCCAGGGCGGCTCCAGCTCGACCAGGGTGCCCAGCGCATCGAGCAGGACGGCGCGAGTGGCGGTGGCGCGGCTCATGCAGGGCATTCTCACGGAGGAACCTGTCCGAGCGGTCGCGAAGGGAACTCGGATGAGGCCCAGTTCTGGAAGAGTCACGGCCTGTGATCCGGGCGGCAAGCTTCTGGAGCAGCCACAGAGATCTGATCTCAGCGGTGGTCACGATGGCGATGGCGACCCTGATCGCGTTCGCCGTCGACCGCCTGGTGATCGCCAGGGCGGGGCACGTGGCCGCGAAGGTGGGCGAGGGGGCGCTGTCGCGCGCCGCCGAGACCAGGCTGCGGCTCGTGCGTCGCCTCGTCTTCGTGGTCATCCTGGTGATCGGAGCCGCCCTGGCCCTGAGCCGGTTCACGCAGTTCGAGCGGCTGGCCGCCGGGATCCTTGCCTCCAGCGCGGTCCTGGGATTGGTGGTCGGCTTTGCCGCCCGCCAGACGCTGGCCAACCTGGTGGCGGGGATCCTGATCGCGATCACCCAGCCGATCCGGATTGGCGACACGGTGACGATCGGGGAAGACAGCGGCAGGGTCGACGACCTGACGCTGTCGTACACCTACATCGACCCCGGGGACGGACGGCTGATGGTGGTCCCCAACGAGAGGGTGGTGACCAGCGTCCTGTTCAACCACTCCACCGGCGATCGGACGGCGCCCGCGACGGTCTCGGTGTGGGTCCCGCCGGCCGCCGACCTGGCGCAGGCCCGCAGCGTGCTGAAGCCGGCGGGCGCGGCCGAGGTCACGGTTGCCGAGATGACGCCGCAGGGGGTCCGGATCGAGCTCAAGGGGCAGCGCGACCACGAGCGCACCCAGGTTGGCGACGAGGAGGCGCAGCTTCGCGAGAGCGCGCACGAGGCGCTGCGCGGCGCCGGACTCCTCGAGCAGCCATTCGGCAAGTAGCCGGCCCCACCCAGCTACCCTTTTCGAGCACACGCGAATGACTCAGCGAGCGCGCAAGAACCATCGTCGCTCGCGGGGGTCCGTCCGCCGAAGGCTCTTGGTGGGGCTCGGCGTCCTGGTCGCCGCCGTTGCGATCCCCGTGGTCGGTGTCGGCATCTGGGTCTTGAACGTCCGGGCCGACACTCCCCCGCTCGACCAGCTGAAGCCCGTCAGGGAGGGCTCGAACTCGGTTGTGTACGCGGCCGACGGCAGCCGCCTGGGCTTCATCCAGTCGGACACCATCCGCCGCCCCGTGACGGCCTCCAAGATCCCCCATCTACTCGAACACGCCACGGTGGCAATCGAGGACGAGCACTTCTACGAGCACAGTGGCATCGACTACGGGGCGATCGTCCGCGCCGGATGGGAGGACCTGAAGGCCGGCGAAGCGGTGCAGGGCGGCTCGACGATCACTCAGCAGCTGGTCCGCAACCTCTACATCGCCGACCCCGAGGAGACGCTCGAGCGAAAGGTGCGCGAGGCCACCTGGGCGGAGGAGTACGAGCAGAAGTACTCGAAGCGGCAGATCCTCACCAAGTACCTCAACACGGCCTCCTACGGGACCACCGACGGGCGCACCGCGGTGGGCGTCCAGGCAGCCGCCGAGACCTACTTCTCGAAGGGGGTCTCGAAGCTCAACCTGCCGGAGGCGGCGCTGATCGCGGGACTGCCGCAGGCGCCCTCCGAGTACAACCCGCTGCTGAATCCCAAGGGCGCGGTGGGGCGGCGCAACGAGGTGCTGCAGGCGATGTTCGAGCAGAGGTACATCTCCCAGAGCAGGTACGAGCAGGCCCTGCAGGCGGGCCTCGGGCTGGATCGGGGCCACAAGTACGAGACCATCCGCGAGCCGTATTTCTTCGACTACGTCACCCAGGAGCTGATCGACAAGTACGGGGTCAACACGGTGCGCAACGGCGGCCTCAAGGTTCACACGACGATCAATCCCCAGCTTCAGTCAGCTGCCCAACAGGCGATCGCGAACAACGTGATCATCAGCGGCCCATCGAGGGCGCTGGTCTCGATCGACCCCTCCAACGGCCACATCGTCGCCATGGCGTCCTCGTCGACCTACTCGACGAGCAACTTCAACCTCGCCGCGCAGGGCCATCGCCAGGCCGGCTCGTCGTTCAAGCCCTTCGTGCTGACCGCGGCGATTCGCCAGGGCATGAACCCTGACTCGACCTACTACTCGGGCAAGAGCCCGGTGACCCTGACCCTGGACGACGGGATCACCACCTGGACGGTCAACAACGCGGAGGGGAGCGGGGGGACGATGAGCGTCCGGGACGCCACCGTCCACTCGGTGAACGCGATCTTCGCCCAGCTCGACCTGGACGTCGGGGCCGACGAGGTGCGCAGGACGGCCTACGACATGGGCATCACCACCCACCTCGACGGGATCCCCGCCGAGGGCATCGGGGGCCTGCGGATCGGGGTCACCCCGCTGGAGATGGCGAACGCCTACGCGACGCTCGCCGACGGCGGCATCCGCAACACGGCAACGGCAATCAGCAAGGTCGAGTTCCCGAACGGCGACGCCGACGTAGCAGAGGAGGGCGAGCGAACGCGGGCGTTCTCCGACGGAATCGCCTACGAGGTGACCGACGTGCTCAAGGGCGTGATCACGTCGGGGACTGGAACCGCCGCCAGCATCGGCTGCGTGGGCGAGGCCGGGAAGACCGGGACCACGGACGATTACACGGACGCCTGGTTCGTCGGCTATACACCGCGGTTCTCGACCGCGGTGTGGGTGGGCTACCCGGACGCCAAGACGTCGATGGGCTCAAGCGCCTTCGGCGGCACCCTCGCGGCGCCAATCTGGCACGACTACATGCTCGCCGCCCAGGGCTCCGATTGCCCCGACTTCCCGCAGCCGCAGAGCCCGGTCGAATTCTCGACCTGGAGCGGATCCCACTCCGTGTCGGAGCCCACCGCGCGCTCGTACGCCACCCCGCAGCCCATCAAGCCCTCGGACGACCAGGATGGGCAGTACCCGCGCAGCCTCTACGCACCCGGCGCGGGCCAGGGGCCCTCTCCCAGCCCGGGCGGGGACGGCGGCGGAGGAGGCGGTGGAGCGCCTCCCGGCAACTCGGGCGGCGGGGGCACGGGCGGAGGCGGCACACCCTGAGGCTGAGCTGGGGGCGGACGACGGGCGCCCTGGCGCTCGTGACCCTCGCCGTCGCCGCCATCCCCCTCGCCGCCCCCGGCGCTGAGCTCGTCCCGGGCACGAACGCCGGCTCTCCACGCTGGCTGCTGGGCGTCTACGGCGGTGGCACCGGAATCGGCGCTGGGGGCTACCTGGCCGCGCTATGGGTCGCCTTCGCCGCCTACCTGGGCGTGGTCGCCTTTTCCGACGCCCTTGGTTGCCGCGTCATCCGCTGGGCGATCGTCTGCGGAACGGTCGCGTTCGCGCTGGCACCTCCCCTGCTGTCGCTGGATGTGTTCAGCTACATCTCCTACGCTCGGCTGGGGGCGTTGCACGGGCTCAATCCCTACGACTTCGCCCCGGCCGCAATCCCGCACGATCTGGCCGCATCCCGGGTGCAGGACTATCGGGACGTCAGCAGCGTCTACGGGCCGCTGTTCACGCTCGCAACCTACCCGCTGGGCTGGGTGGGCGTGCCCGGGGCGCTGTGGGCGCTGAAGGCGGTCTCGGCGCTCTCGGTGCTGGGGATCGCCGCCCTGGTCGCGCGCCTGGCCGCGGTCCGGGGGGTCGCGCCAGCGCCGGCGGCGGCCCTGGTGGCGCTCAACCCGATGGTGCTCGTCCACGTGGTCGGGGGCGCCCACAACGACGGCCTGATGGCGCTGGCGCTGATGGGGGGCGTGGCCCTGATCCTCGCCGCCGGCGAGGCCCGCGGTGGAGCCTCGCTGGCGGCCGGCGTCGCGATCAAGGTGCCCGCGGCCGTCGCCGCCCCGTTCGCCCTGGTGGGAACCCCTACCGCCCGCCGGCGCGCTCGCCTCCTGGCCGGGGCTGCGATCGGGGCTGCCGTGATCGCCGCTGCCGGATTCGCGGCTTTCGGCACCTCGGCTCTGCACGGCTTCTCGGCTGTCAGCGGTAGCCAGCAGCAGGTCAGCTACCACGGGGTTCCGGCGACCGCCGCCCGGATCACGGGCCTGGACCTCGAGGTCGTCCGAGGCATGCTGGCGACGGCCTACGGCCTGCTGGTGGTGTGGCTGCTCGCCTGGACGGCGCGGGGGGCCGACTGGGTTCGGGCGACCGCCTGGGCCGCGGTCGGGCTGCTGTGCGCGACCGCCTACCTGACTCCCTGGTACCTGGTCTGGGCGCTCCCCCTGGTCGCAGTCGCCCGCGACCGCGTCCTGGTCGCAGTCATCCTGGCGCTCTCCGCATACCAGCTGTCCGTGGGCGTGCCGGTGTGACCGGCAACGCTCCGCTCGCGCCACTTGAGGCGGCACCGGATTCAATGTACGTGTCGTGAACGGCATGAGCGAGTTCGATCTGATCGCGCGGCTGGTGGAGGCGGTCGCCGAGGCCCGCCGTGGGCAGCCTTCCAAGTGGCACGCCCGGATCGCCGTTGCAAGCGGCGACGATGCCGCGGTCACGGTGCCGCCGGGGGCGACCGCGACCTCGGTCGACTCGCTGGTGGAAGGCGTCCACTTTCGGCGTCAGACGGCACCGCTGGGCTCGGTGGGGGGAAAGGCGCTCGCCGCGGCCCTCTCCGATCTGGCCGCGATGGGGGCGGCACCCGGCGAGGCCTACGTCCAGCTCGGGATTCCGGACGACCTGGACGAGGCGGATTGCCTCCAGCTGGCCAAGGGCCTGGCCACCGTGGCCGCCGAGCACGACGTGGCCGTGCTGGGCGGCGACCTGACGCGCGCCCCGGTGCTCTGGGTCGCGATTACCGTGGTCGGCCACGCCGACTCGGCCGACCAGCTCGTGCGACGCGCAGGGGCCAGCCCCGGCGACGTGCTGGCGGTCACGGGCGAGCTCGGCGGCGCCGCCGCCGGGCTGCTGCTGCTGGATCGCCCCGAGCTGGGGGACGCCCTGGAGCCGGAGGTCGCCGATGCGCTGCGTCGCCGCCAGCTCGAGCCCAGCCCGCGACTGGCCGCCGGCCGGGCCCTGGCTGCTGCGGGCGCCAGCGCGATGATCGACGTCAGCGACGGCCTGGGCGGCGATGCCGCACACGTCGCAGCGGCGGGCGGCGTCCGGTTGGTGATCGAGCTGGAGCGGCTGCCGCTGCAGGCCGGTGTGGCCGAGGTGGCGGCCGCCGCGGGCACGGATGCTGATGAGCTGGCCACCGGGCGGGGGGAGGACTACGAGCTGCTCGCCGCACTATCGCCCGGGCGCGCAGTGGAGGCGGAGGCGAAGGTGACGGCAACCGGCTCGGCGCTGACCTCGATCGGGACCGTGGAAGAGGGCGAGGGCGTGATGCTCAGAGCTGCGGACGGCTCCCAGCGCGAGCCGGCCGGCTTCGATCAGCTTCGGAGCTGATTGCCGGTCACTCGTGCTGAGTGGCTCCAGGCTGCCGGCCGGCGCGAGCGCTCGGCTCCGTGAGCAGCGCGCGGCGGCCGCTGCTCAGCAGTCGCAGCTTGGACAGGATCTCGTGCGCGACGGCGTCCGCGTCAACGCGGTAGCGGCCCAGCACGATGTCTTGCTTGAGCCCAATCACTCTCTCGTCCTTGCGAGTCGTGGGAAGGTCCGGGTGGGGGGTACGGGGTTGCCGCCCTTTCGCGCGGCGGTTCATTCCTCACCTCTTAGATCGTCATCCCGCCCGCGCGGCGGAATAGGAGATGCGTCCAGATCGGCGCCGGCGGCGGAGCGGACAGGCTGGCGTTCGAGCTCTACCGCCGGCGCCGGCCAGCTCCTGGCCGCAAGCCGGCCCCGCGGTTCGGCGGGCAGCGAGCGAAGGGCGACCGCCACCAGCCCTACCGCGCATCCCAGCAGCAGACACAGCGCCAGCACGGAGCCGAAGCGGGCCTGCCCGTCTGCCACCATCAGCAGGAGCTGCCACGGCGCGCCTGAACCCAGCTCCAGCCTGTCGGCGACGTAGGCCACGGCCGCGACCAGGGGCAGCAGCGACACGGCGATGGCGCCCAGCAGCAGGGGCCAGGCGAGGGTGCCCGCTCGGCGGAGCGTGAGCACCCAGACGTGAGCCATCGGGACCAACAGCAGCGCCAGGTACGGATTCGTCAGCCAGGCGAGCAGTACGGCCAAGGCCGAGACCAGGCCCAGCGCGGGCGCGGCCAGCTCGGTGGGCATGGCAGCGGGTACGCGCCACCCACCGATTACGTAGTAGCCGGCCAGGACAACGCTCCCCAGGAAGGTCATCGCGATGATCTGCCCGGCGCCGACCTCGAACCGGTTCGGATCGAACGGGAAGGTCGGCCTGGCGACGATCCCGGTCACCGCGAGCAGGTACAGGAGCAGCACCGCGACCACCAGCGGCAGCGCGCGAGACGCGGTCCAGGCCAACGCCCAGCCCACTCGGGCCCGGCGCCGGACGGCGTGCATCAGGGCGTCGAACGCGGTCAGCGCCGCCGGAAGCAGCAGGGTCAGCGCCAGCAGGGCGAGCGTCCACCCGGGAACGAGGTTCCCGGCCAGGTTCAGGTACGCGCCGGGGCCGTGCTCGGGCGGCGACGCGGCGCCATCGAGGGTGGCGACCAGAAGCAACGCCGTTCGCCCGAAGTCTCCGAGCGTGGCATCCGAGACGTCATCGGGTTGGTCGGCGGCCACCGGCAGCGGTCGCTCACCGGCCGAGCTGATGCCGACGGCGTCGATGTCGTGCTGGATCAGCACGGCCTGCTCGCCGAGTCCGCTGGGAAGCGCGAGCCCGGCCAGCTCCCCGAACAGGCCCTCCAGGCGGGGCCGACGCCCGGTCTGGTCGGTGAGCGCCTGCTCGGCGGTGCGCACGAGCTGGGCAGAGGCGCTCTGCGGCCCGTCCGAGGCGTCGAGCAGCGAGGGCTCGGTGGGACTCGCGGCGCCCGGCTGCCAGAGCACGACCGCGCCATCGATCAGCCCGCGCTGTGGGAAATGCTCAGCGAACTCGCGGGCGCCGGTGGCGCCGTCGCTGCCCCCGTCGGTGGACACGAACACGAGCGTCTTGGTGTGTCTGGCCGTTCGCAGCTTGTCGACCAGCTCGAGCAGCGTGGCGGTCGCGGCGGCACTCGAGGCGGCACCCGGACCGCTGGCCGAGTCCCGTGAAGCGAGTACGACGACGCTGTGAGGCGACTCCCCGGGGAGGGTCAGGATCACGTTGCGAAGCTGGACGTCCTCGCCCTCGAAGCTGCCGTCGAAGCGCTGTTCGGCAACCTGGCCCTCGCGGACGTTCGCGAAGCGCCGCTCGACCATGGCGGCGATGGCGGCGTCCCCGTCACTCCCTGGGGTTCGAGCCGGTGCCGCGTCGACGATCCGACGGTCGAGCTTCGCCGCGGCGTCCTGGTCGAACTCGGCTGAGGCCACCACCGACGGGAGTGGCCCCGGCTGGCCCTGAAGCGAGAACAGCAGCAGGACCACCGCCACGAGCGATGGTGCGAAGGCTGCACGATAAAGGCGAAGGCTGATCACGGGCCTGCCCGCAAACTACCCTTTGAGAATGGCAGCGGCCGAGGGATCGGCTCGAATACTGGTCGTCGACGACGAGCAGTCCGTGCAGACGTTGCTCACCTATCCGCTCCGCAAGGAGGGGTACGAGGTGGTGGCGGCGAACGACGGTCGCGAGGCGCTCGACCGCTTCGCCGAGCAGAGGTTCGATCTGGTCGTCCTCGACATCATGCTGCCGAAATTGGACGGGATAGAGGTCTGCCGGCGCATGCGAAGCCGCAGCCAGGTGCCGATCATCATGCTGACCGCCAAGGACGACGAGATCGACAAGGTGCTGGGTCTCGAGATGGGCGCCGACGACTACATCACCAAGCCCTTCTCGGTTCGTGAGTTCCGCAGCCGGGTGCGAGCCACGCTGCGCAGGGCGGAGATGCTGGGGGCGCGGCCGGGCCGCGAGGAGCCGATCGTCGCCGGCGAGCTTCGGATCGACTTCGAACGGCGGATCGTCACCATGCGCGACGAGCAGACTCGCCTGACCTACGTGGAGTTCGAGATCCTCGCCACGCTCGCGCGCTCGCCCGGCCGGGTGCACACGAGGGAGATGATGCTGGAGCAGGTGTGGGGTGACTCCGCCTACCGCGACCCCCGCACGATCGACGTCCACATCCGGCACCTGCGTGAGAAGCTCGAGCGCGACCCGCGCGCCCCCGAGTACCTGTTCACGGTGCGCGGGGTCGGCTATCGCTTCCGCGATTCCGACGAATGAGCAGCGTCCGCACTCGCCTCGCGGCGGTCTTCTTCGTGATCACAGCCGCGGCGATCGGGTTCGTCTACCTCTACGTGGTGCCGCAGCTTCGCTCGAGCCTGACTGACGAGAAGCTTCAGCGACTGGAGGAGATCGGTACCGACGAGAGCGACGTCCTCGCCGCGACCATGCGGAGGGGCGCGTCGGACAACGAGCTGCGCCGCGTCTTGCGCGGGGTCGCCCAGCGGACCGACGCTCGCGTGACCCTGCTGGGGGTTCGCTCCGGCACCGCCGGCCCGACCCCGAGGTTCGTCCTCGGCGACTCGGGGTTCGAGCGCACCGCGGCCCTGCCCGACTACCCGGCCGCCGCCACGGCGGCGGCCAGCGGCCGGGTGGGCTCCGCTGTGGAGCAGGTGGGCGGCCAGCGCACGGGCGAAGTCGCCGTCCCGCTCTTGGTGAGGGGAAGCGCGCGATGGGTCGCGGTTCTATCGACCCCGCTCGGCGACGTGGACGACGACGTCGCCCTGATCAGGAGGCAGATCCTGATCGCGGGCGCGATCGCGCTGGCGGCGGCGCTGGCGGCCGGGTGGCTGGTGGCCCGGGCCCACGCGAAGCGGCTTGGAAGACTGGATGCGGCCGCGCAGAAGCTCGCCGAAGGGGACTTCTCGACCCCGATCCCGGATGAGGGCACGGACGAGGTGGGTCAGCTCGCTGCCACGTTCGACGAGATGCGGCAGCGGCTCGCGCGACTCGATCAGGCGCGCAAGGAGTTCATCGCCAACGCCTCACACGAGTTGCGCACGCCGATCTTCTCGCTCGGTGGCTTCGTGGAGTTGCTTGACGAGGAGGAGCCGGATCCAGCCGTTCGTGCCGAGTTCGTGCGCACGATGCGCCAGCAGGTGGCGCGACTGACGAAGCTCACCGCCGACCTCCTGGACCTCTCGAAGCTGGATGCGGATGCGCTCCAGGTGAACACCGAGCAGGTTGACCTGGGCCGGGTGGCGCGACGCGTCACCGAGGAGTTCGGGCCCGCGGCAGAGCGCCACGGCTCCCCGATCGTGGTAGACGGCCGCCACTCCGCAGTGGCCGTCGCAGACGCCGATCGGGTCGCTCAGATCATGCGTATCCTGGTCGACAATGCGCTCACGCACACCCCCGAGGGAACCTCGATCTCGATCGAGGCTCAGCCCCGGGACGGGGCCGCGAACCTCGTCGTCAGGGATGACGGGCCCGGCATCGATCCGCTTGCCCGAGCACGAGTCTTCGACCGCTTCTATACGGGCGACAGCGTGAGTGGCTCCGGGCTTGGCCTGGCGATCGCCCGAGAGCTGGCGGTGCGGATGGACGGCGAGCTGAGCCTCGCCTCGCACCGGGGACACACCGAGTTCGCCCTGCGCCTGCCGGCACCCGTGGGCGCGGGAGGCGCCGGGTGAGGCGCAGAGCCGCGACCGTGGCGGCCCTCGTGGCCGGCGCAGCGCTGGCGCTGGGTGCGTGCGGCGGGGACGACTCCAGCGGGCCCGGTTCTGAGGTCACGAGCACCGTGACCTCTTCCGACCGCGCCAAGAAGACGGTCGTCGTCCAGTCCCAAGGCGGCGCCTTCGACCCGGAGGCCGTCTATCAGCAGGCCGCTCCGGGCGTAGTCACGGTTCACTCGATCCTGCCCGGCGGTGGCTCCGACATCCTGGGCGGCGGAGGTTCGGCGGCCGAAGGCTCGGGCTTTGTGCTCTCAGATGATGGAGAGATCGCAACCAACGCCCACGTCGTCACCGACGCCACCAGCGGCGGCGGCGGCTCGATCCACGAGGCGAAGGAGGTGTACGTCCAGTTCGTCGACCGCAACCAGGTAGCGGCCGAGATCGTCGGCTTCGATCCCGACGCTGACGTCGCCCTGCTCAAGGTCGACACCGACGGCCTCGACCTTCACCCACTGCAGTTGGGGAGCAGCAGGGACGTCGAGACGGGTGAGCCCGTGGCGGCGATCGGCAGCCCGTTCTTCCATGAGCAGTCGCTCTCGGTGGGCATCGTCTCGGCTACCGATCGCTCGATTCCCTCGCTGACCCAGTTCCACATCGAGGGAGCCATCCAGACCGACGCCTCGATCAACCCCGGCAACTCGGGCGGCCCCTTGCTGGACGCCGAGGGCCATGTGATCGGAATCGACCAGCAGATCGACACGACCTCGGGCGGCAATGAAGGGGTTGCTTTCGCCGTCCCGATCGACTTGGTGAAGCGCTCACTCGACGAGCTGCGCGCCAACGGCACGGTCAAGTACGCGTACATCGGGGTCACCACCCAGGCGCTCTATCCCCAGCTCGCCGATCGGCTCGGGTTGCCCACCGACACAGGCGCCCTGGTGAGCAAGGTCGTCAAGGGGGGCCCCGCCGAGGACGCGGGCATCAAGGCGGGGACCCAGGAGATCGAGTTTCAAGGTCTGAAGGCGACGGTTGGGGGAGACGTGATCGTCGCCGTCGACGGTCAGGAGATCGTGGGAGAAGCCGACCTCCCGAAGCTGATCGCCCAGCACGACCCGGGCGACACTGTGACGCTCGAGATCATCCGGGACGGCGACACACAGAACCTCGACGTCGAACTGGGCGAGCGCCCAGAGACCGTCTAGGTCCGCTGGCCCTCTTGAGCCCCCCGAGTCCGATGGCAGCCTCCGGATCACCCCGCGAGCTGGCTCTGGAGCTGGCGGTTGCCCTGCGCGAAGAGGTCGTCCCCGAGCTCGGCGCCCACGCCGGCCGCGCCCATACGGGCGCTGGGAAGGGCGGCGACATCACCTTTGCGATCGACGAACGGGCGGAGTCGTTCCTGGAGAGATTCCTGGCAGAGCGGGCGCCCGAGGTTGCGTTCTACTCCGAGGATCGCGGCCTGGTCTCGCCGGGCGGGGACGCGCGCTGGGTCCTGGTCGTGGACCCGATCGACGGCACCCGGCCGGCGATGGCGGGGCTGGAGGGGGCATGTGTCTCGGTGGCCGCGGCCCCTCTGGGGCCTGAGGGCGAGGCGCGGATGGGCGACGTCGAGGCGGGGTGCGTCGTGGAGATCAAGTCCGGCCGTGCGTTCGTCGCCCAACGTGGCCGCGGGCTTGACCCGGCGCCGTCGCTGTCGGCGAATCGGGATCTGTCCCGGATGTTCTGGGCCTATGGCCTGCGCGGGCGTCCGGTGCGAGCGATCGCCGAGGTGCTTGGGGAGCTGATCGACACCTCATCCGTGGGCGGGGCGACGTTCGACTTGGGCTCGGCCACCTACGACATGACCCGAATCGTCACCGGCCAGCTCGACGCGTACATCGAGCCGGGGCCAAGGATCGTGGCGGACGTGCCCGGGATGCGCCAGGAGTTCGAGCGGGTGGGCGACGGCGTGCTGCTCAACAACTCTCCGTATGACCTGGCCGCGGCGGCGCTGATCCTGGAGGAGGCCGGCGCCGTGGTGACCGACGCCTGGGGGAGCCCGCTGGCCGACCGCTCCATGCTCGGCTCGGGCGCGGAGTTTCAGATCTCCTGCGTGGCGGCGGCCAACCCGGAGCTTCACGAGGTGATCGTCCGCGAGCTCGACACCGGCGTCGAACGACTGCGCCAAAAAGTAGGCTGACGAGATGCTTCAGGACGTTGGCCTTGGACAGCGCTCGCTGGCCGATTACACGCACCTCGTGGGGCGGGGCCTGATCGAGCAGATCCGGGAGCTCGCGGAGCCACTCGCGGGGAAGCGGGTGCTGCACGTCAGCGCGACCGCATTCGGCGGTGGCGTCTCCGAGATCCTCTACTCGATCGTCCCCCTGATGCGTGACGTGGGGGTCGATGCCCACTGGCGGGTGATCCTCGGCCGCGAGGAGTTCTTCAACGTCACCAAGCTGATGCACAACTCGCTGCAGGGCGATCCACAGGGGATCACGGATCAGGAGTGGGAGGTGTTCGAGGCCTACAACGCCATGAACGCCCAGAGCCTCGACGACGATTGGGACGCGATCATCGTGCACGATCCCCAGCCGGCGGGCCTGCACGCCAATGCCCCCGACCGGGCCCGGATCTGGATCTGGCGCTGTCACATCGACGTGTCGACCCCGAACCAGGAGACGCTCGCGCGCCTGTTGCCGTTGCTGCGCGAGTACGACGAGACGGTGTGGCACCTGGAGCAGTACGTGCCCGCCGGCATCGACGGCAACACTCGCATCATCCCGCCCGCGATCGACCCGCTGTCGCCGAAGAACATGGCGCTGTCCCCCGAGGACGCGGCCTTCGTCTGCCAGCAGTTCGGGATCGACATCGAGCGCCCCCTGATCTGCCAGGTCTCGCGATTCGACCCCTGGAAGGACCCGATGGGCGTGATCGACGCATACCGGCTGGTGCGCGAGGAGATGCCCGTGCAGCTGGCGCTGGTCGGCTCGATGGCCACCGACGATCCCGAGGGCTGGGAGTTCTTCCACCAGACGTTCAGCTACGCCGACGGCGACCCGGACATCAAGATCCTCAACAACCTCAACAACGTAGGGGCGATCGAGGTGAACGCCTTCCAGTCCCAGGCGGACGTGGTGATGCAGAAGTCGCTGCGCGAGGGGTTCGGACTCACGGTCACGGAGGCGCTTTGGAAGGGAAGGGCCACGGTTGCCGGCAAGGTCGGTGGGATCCCACTGCAGATTGTCGACGGCGAGACGGGGTTCCTGGTCACGTCGCCCGACGAGGCGGCCGAGCGCTCGCTGCGCGCGCTGCGCGATCCGGCGCTGGCCAAGCGGCTGGGCCGCGCCGGTAAGGAACGCGCCCGCGAGCTGTTTCTGACTCCGCGGCTGCTGCGCGACTGGCTGGCGCTGTTCAGGGAGCTGGATCTTTGACAGGTTGGTGGATGTTGTGTTGGGGCCGGCGGTGACATGAGCCCGGAGCGGCGGCTGGTGATCGCCTCGAACCGGGGTCCGGCGGAGTTCGAGCGCGACTCGGACGGCAAGCGCGTGGTGCGGCGCGGCGGCGGAGGGCTGGTCACGGCGCTCAGCGGCCTGGTCGCCCACCGCGGGGCGCTGTGGATCGCCTCCGCGATGACGGAAGAGGACCTCGCCGTCAGCCGCGAGGCCGCCGGCGAGCCGGTTTCGGTCGAGCTTGGCGAGGTCGACTACCAGGTGCTCTTGGTCGAGAGCGACGAGCTGGCCTACGACGCCTTCTACAACGTGATCGCCAATCCGATCCTCTGGTTCATCCAGCACTACCTCTGGGACCTGTCAAACGCCCCCGACATTCGCCAAGAGGAGGCCGACGCGTGGGACTACGGCTACAAGGTCGTCAACGCCGATATCGCGAGGGCGGTGCTGGGGGCGATCGAGGGAGACGCCGCGCCCCTGGTGATGCTGCACGACTACCACCTGTACACCTGCCCGGCGCTGATCCGAGAGGCCCGTCCGGACGTGCTGCTGCACCAGTTCGTGCACATCCCGTGGTCGCAGCCCGATAGCTGGCGCATCCTTCCCGTGCGGATGCGCGAGGAGGTATACCGCGGCCTGCTCGCCAACGACATCATCGGCTTTCACACCACCGCCTACTGCCGCAACTTCCTTCACTGCTGCAGGGAGCTGATGGAGCTGGAAGTCGACTACGAGCGCGGCGCGATCCTGCACGCGGGGCGCGAGACCTGGGTGCGCGCGTACCCGCTCGGGATCGACGCCAAACGGCTCGAGCGCGCTGCCGCCTCCCAGGAGGTCGCCGAGTACGAGCAGGAGCTCCTGCGCCGGCGCCGCGACCACCTGATCATCCGCGTCGATCGCGCCGACCTGTCGAAGAACGTGCTGCGTGGCTTCACCGCCTTCGACACCTTCCTGCAGCAGCATCCGGAGTTTCGCGAGCGGGTGACCTTCATCGCCCACCTGCAGCCGTCGCGTACCGACGTTCCCCAGTACGCCGAGTACCTGGACCGCATCGAGGCCCTGGTCGCGGTGGTCAACCAACGCCACGGGACCACCGACTGGATGCCGATCGACCTTCGCATCTACGAGAACTTTCCGGACGCCGTCGCCCGCTACAAGCACTTCGACCTGCTGGTGGTCAACTCGCTGTTCGACGGCATGAACCTGGTGGCCAAGGAGGCGCCGGCGGTGAACACGTGCGATGGCGTGGTGATGCTGTCGGAGAACACCGGGGCCCACGAGGAGCTGGGTGACTGCACCCTGACCGTGAATCCGTTCGACATCCAGGAGCAGGCCGACACGATCCATCGTGCACTCACCATGGACTCGGAGGAGCGGGCCCTACGGGCCGCGCGCCTGCGCGAGATCGTTCGCCAGCGCGACCCGGGGGTCTGGATCGAGGAGCAGCTGGCCGACATCCGGGCGAAGAGCGAGGCGCATGCGGCAGCTTGAACGAGCGCTCCCGCCCGCTCGTTCAGCCGATCACAGTCGCGCGCTTCACCCTCGATCGTCCGGATTCGTAGGGGTAGCCCTCCTGCCTCGGGACGAGGGCGCGGAAGGCGTACGTCTGACGGCCGGTGGTGGCGTGGAACCGGTAGCGAGCCCGGTAGATCCCGCCGGCGGCGGTTAGACCCTCGCGAAGCTGGAGCCAGCGGCGGTGGCCGGTGCGAACCTGGATCCGCACGCGGCGGCGCCCGTTCGCCGGTCCCGGCAGCCGCACGCGGAAGCGGATCCGATCGCCGTTCGCGATCGGGTGATCGGGCCGAAGGCGCAGGCGGGGCTGCGCCGGAACCTCGAGGTGGCGGTATCGCTCCACCGCCGTGGCCGTGCTCGCCCAGTACGCGATCCGCACCTCGCGGCTTGGACCGCTGGGAATCGTGGCACGGAAGCGTCCGTCGGCATCGGTGAGCGGCGTGGCCGCAACCAGCTCGGCGACTCCGGGCAGGCGCACGAGCGTGGCGACGCAGACGCGCGCGCTCCCGACGCCTCTCCCACGCCGATCGAGCAGGCGCCCGGTGACGATTGCCCCTCTTCCATCCCGGCGCACGCGGGCGCGGAGTGCGGCGCCGCGCGCGACCTTCGAGATCGGACACAGGTTGTCCACCCTGACCCGGCGCCTGGCACAGGTTCGGTTGGCTGCCGTGCTGGCTGCGTAGTCGGCCGCACAGACCCGCACCACGTTGGGGCCCTGGCGAAACGGCGAAGACGCGGTCACGGCGGCGAAGCTGGCGCTCGCCCGCCGCCGGCAAGGACGAAGCCGGGTGGCGATCCGATCGGCGAGGCGGCAGGAGACGGTGTGTGCCGTGACCGGCTCGCCGTTCACCTGAAGCAGGAACCGCCTGACGCCGCCGCCCACGTCCGCGGCCGATGGGGCGACGGCCTGGTTTCCGCGTCTGCTGCCTGACGCGAACAGCGAGCCGTCGAGCCCCAGGGTCGGATCGACGCGATCGTCGAGGAGCAGGGCGAGGCGCTTGACGCGGATCCCCGCCCTGCGCCCCCGACTGCAGGCCGAGATCCTGCGACAGCGAAGCCGGGCCGCGAACCCCCGCGTGGGCGCGATGGACCATCTGAACCGCCCCAGCCCGGCTGAGGGCGCGGCGAACGTCTTCAGGCTGCCCCTTGGGCCGCGTAGGAGCTCGGGGACATTGCCGCCACCGGCTCGACCCGCCGCGCTGACGCTGAGCCGCGAGATCACCGTGCCGTGCGGCGCCGACACGATCCAGGCCCCCCAGCTGCCGCCCCTGCTGGCCGCGTGGTGGCTGATGGCCAGGCCGTCCCCACCGACGGCGCACGACGCACGGGATCGGAAATGGATCGAGCTGCGCTCGAAGGTCGCGTCGGCGTGCCGCGCGCCGAGGTCCGGATTGCACAGCGCAGCGCGGTAGGCACCCCCGCGAGCGGGCGCCGCCGCGACGAGAGCCAGGCAGGCCACGATTCCGAGCGCGATCAGGCCCCGGGTTCGTGAGCAGTGGGTCTTGGGCATCGGTGGGCTGCTCCTTTCGGTCGGATCGGTCAGTGCTCGAACCCGAATTCGGGCGGATTGCCGGGCGTTCGCGCCGGGTCCGGCTCCCGCGGCGGCGCGGGGGCCGGCTTCGGGGGCGGTGGCGACGCGGGGGCCGGGGGCGTCGTGTCGGCGGGCGGCGGGGAGGCTGCGGGCGGCGACGCCGCGTAGCCGGGCAAGGCCGGCGGCGCCTGTGCTCGGGTGGCTTCGGCTCGAGCGAGCGGCGACTCGTCCGGGCGCCGCTCTCGCGTGGCCGGCGGCTTGGCGCGCCGATGCTGGGCGCGCCCGCGCGAGAGCCGCTCGCGATGCTGCTGTTGCCGCGGTTCGGGGTGCTGCCGGGAGGCGGAGACGATGCCGGTGGGCGCCCAGGCCGCCGGGGCCAGGCCGACGTCCGGTTCCAGAGGCGGCGGCTCGGGCCGGCGAATCAGGCTCGGCAATCCAACCAGCAGCACGGCGCAGGCGATCGCGCCCAGCGCGACCCTGGCGAGGTTCGGCCAGCGGATTCGAGGTCGGCTGCCCATCGCCCGTACAACCCCGACGGTCACGGCGGCGCCCCGGGGCAAAGCCCCCCGACCGCTATAGTCGCTCGCCGTTTTGAGCTTGGCCACCCCCGAATACGAGCTGGTCCTGATGCTCGATCCGGAGATTCCGGACGAGCGTCGGGAGCAGATCGCCTCCGAGGCGCGAAGTCGGATCGAGTCCGGCGGCACCCTCAAGCACGACGCGGGCTGGGGGATGCGCAAGCTCGCCTACGAAATCCGCCAGCGCACCGAGGCCGACTATCGCTTCTTCCGCTTCGAGACGGAGGGCGGACTGCTCGACGACCTCAACCACAACCTGCGGATCGCGGACGGCGTCTTGCGCTTCAGGATCTTCAAGGTCGATTCCCGCTCTCCGGCAATCGTCCCTCCACCGGCCATGACGACGTCCGGCGGGACACCGGCACGGGGCGGGCGCCGGCCGCAGGCGACGCCCGAGAGCGAGGCTCCCGCCGCCGAGGCCCCAGAATCCAGCCAGGGCGAGGAGGCGGACGAAGCTCCCGAGCCCGCCTCGGGAGAAGCGGCCGCGCCCACCGAGGAGGCGCCGGCCCCGAGTTCGGAGACGGAGGAGGGCGAGGCGCAGGCGGAGCAGCCCGCGGACGAGCCATCCGAGCCTGGCCCTGAGCAAGGCCCCGAGCCGGAAGCCGCGCGCTAAAGCCGCTCGTTGCGCCTTCCTGTGGGCTGAGGGGGCGAGAACGCGCCGATCCCGTCCTTAGACTGGAGAACGAATCAATCGAGTTGAGGAAGGGAACCGACTGTGGCGAGTACGAACCTCAATCGCGTCGTCATCACTGGGAATCTGACCCGGGACCCGGAGCTGCGCAGCCTCTCGAGCGGCACCTCCGTCTGCAAGCTGCGGGTGGCCGTGAACAGCCGCCGCAAGGACTCCGCCAGCGGCGAGTGGGTGGACAAGCCGAACTACTTCGACGTCACCGTCTGGGGCGCCCAAGGCGAGAACTGCGCCACCTACCTGTCCAAGGGGCGTCCGGTGGCGGTCGACGGCCGTCTCGAATGGCGCGAGTGGGAGGCGCAGGACGGGACCAAGCGCCAAGCGGTGGAGATCATCGCCGACTCCGTCCAGTTCCTCGGCTCGCGCGACGATCGGGGCGCCGGCAACGGTAACGCGCCGCAATCCGACGTCCCCGCCGACACCTCGGACTTCGAGGACTCCGCGCCGGCGGCCGTCGGCTCGTCGGACGACGACATCCCCTTCTAGCGCGGCTTCCCCCACAAGGGCTCCAGCCGTGGGCAGCGCCCACGGCCTGGCTATCATGCGCATCTCGCGCCGCCGTGTGTATGGCGGCGCCCCTGTGAACGGATGAGATTGCGCAGCAACAAGAGAGGGTGGGCCTGATGGCCCGGCGGCAGCGACAGTCGATGGGCGGCCCGGGTGGACCCGGAGGCGGGCGCCGGCGGCCACGCGGGGCGGACCGCTTCCGGCCCCGCAAGTACACGCGGATCAACGTCGAGCAGATCGACTACAAGGACCTCGGAACGCTGAGGCGCTTCATCTCCGATCGCGGCAAGGTCCGGTCACGACGCGTGACGGGTCTCTCGCGCCGCCACCAGAAGCAGCTCGCGCTGGCGGTGAAGCGGGCGCGCGAGATCGCCCTGCTTCCCTACGTGGGCGAGCGCTAGGCGCGCTGCGGGCGCGATGGCGCAAGCGATCCTCCTCAAGGACGTCGACAGCCTGGGCAAGGCGGGCGAGGCGATCGACGTCTCCCCCGGCTACCTCCGCAACTACCTGCTGCCCCGCAAGCTCGCTCAGCCGGCGACTCCGGGTGCGCTCGAGGAGGCGCGTCGTCGTCAGGAGGTCGCCGAGCGGGTCGCGCGCGAGGCATCGGAGCGTGCCGAGGAGAACGCGGCCCTGCTGGCGAAGACCGTGCTCACGATCCAGCATCGCGCTGGGGAGGACGGAAAGCTGTACGGCTCGGTGACGACCAAGGAGATCGCCGAGGCGATCGCCGAGGCGCGCGGGCTGAGGGTCGATCGCAAGCGGATCCGGCTGGAGGACCCGATCCGAGAAGTGGGCACCTACATGGTCGAGATCGAAGTGGGCGGCGGCACCACCGCCCGGATCAAGACCATCGTCGCCGAGCAGAAGTAGCCCAACCGGCGACTTGGTCGCCGGCCCAAACGTCTTTCTCGCCATTTGCGCGAATGGGCTCTGCGGGGGGGCCGCGCCTGTGATTTGCTCGCGTCCCGTCCGGGCCGGGGCGCATCCTCGGCCCATGGGGTTCTCCTCGATCGAGAGGGCAGACGTTCCGCCGGTGCCTCCCGGCGGCGCCGACCGCGGCCAGATGGCGCAGACCCAAACCCACATCCCCCCGCAGAACCTCGAGGCGGAGGCCTCGGTGCTCGGGGCGATGATGGTGTCCGAGGGCGCGATCGCCCCCGTGGTGCTCGACATTCGCCTGCGCGACGAGGACTTCTATCGCGAGCGTCACCGGATCGTCTTTCGGGCGGTCAAGGGCCTGTACGAGCGCGGCGAGCCGGTCGATGCGCTCACGGTCACGGAGTACCTGACCCAGCAGGGAGAGCTCGCGGAGGCTGGTGGCAAGGAGGACGTCTCCGAGCTGGCGTCCACGGTGCCGGCTCCCGGCAACGCCCGCCATTACGCGCAGATCGTGAAGCAAAACTCCCTGCTCCGGCGGCTGCTCGAGGCCTCGCAGCGGATCCAGAAGTCCGTTCACGAGCGGGAGGGGGAGCCGGCTGCGCTCGTCGAGCAGGCCGAGAGCATGCTGTTCAAGGTCGCCCACGAGGAGCGCGCCAGCGACTTCCGGCTGGTCGCCGAGGTACTTGCCGAGGAGATCGATCGTCTCGAGGCGCTGGCCAAGGGCGACCGGGAGTTGACGGGGACGCCCTCCGGCTTCCGCGACCTCGACAGCCTGCTGGGCGGATTCCAGCCTGGGAACCTGATCGTGATCGCTGCTCGGCCTTCCCTGGGGAAGTCGGCGCTGGTCTGCAACATCGCCGAGAACGTCGCTGCCAAGGCGCAATTGCCGGTCGCGCTCTTCTCGCTCGAGATGTCGGAGGCGGAGCTGGCGCACCGGTTCATCGGCTGCCGGGCCCGGATCCCAAGCGACCGGCTTCGGAAGGGCAAGGTGGCGGCCCGCGACTGGCCGCGAGTCGTGCGGGCCTGCAACGAGCTGGAGAAGGCGCCGCTGTGGCTCGACGACTCCTCCGACCTCAGCCTGCTCGAGCTGCGGGCCAAGGCGCGCCGCCTGACGGCGAGCCAGGGCGGCCTCGGGCTGGTGATCGTCGACTACATGCAGCTGATGCGGGCGGAGGACCCCAGGGCCAACCGAGTCGAGCAGGTCGGCCAGATCAGCCGCGGCCTGAAGATCCTCGCCCGCGAGCTCAACCTGCCGGTGATCGGCGTCTCGCAGCTGTCCCGCGCACCCGAACTGCGACCCGACAAGCGGCCGATTCTCTCCGATCTAAGGGAGAGCGGTGAGATCGAGCAGAACGCGGACGTGGTCGGGTTCATCTACCGCGCCGCGAAGTACGACGACGATGCGGATCCCAGCGAGGCCGACCTGATCATCGCCAAGCACCGCAACGGGCCCACCGGCGACGTGCCGATCGTGTTCCTGGAGCAGTACCCGCGTTTCGTGGACAGGGCGGGCGGCAGCGAGCGCCCGGTGGAGCAGAAGGCGGGCGAGGGACCGCCGCTGATCGACCTGGCCGGGGAGGCGTGAGCTCCGCGCCCAGACCGGTCCGCCTGGCGGGCGGGGACGACGCCGCGCAGCAGGTCTGCGCGCTCGGCGTCTGCGACGGCTCGGGCTGGATCCTCGGCCCGGAGGACGTGGCGCGCCCGTGCGAGTGCCGCGAGCGCCGGATGGCGCGCCGGCGGGCACGGGGGGTGAAGTCAGTCATCCCCCGGAGATATCGCGACGTGAGTCTGGAGATTGCGCGCAATGACGGAGTGAATCCGGTGGTGCTCAAGGTCGTCGGCGACTTCATCGCAGAGATTGGCCCTCGCCTCGACAAGGGGCAGGGCCTCTGGCTCGCCGGGAGAGTGGGCGCGGGCAAGACCGCCCTGGCGATGCTGGTCTCGAAGGCGGCCCTGGAGGCGGGGCACACGGTGGCGATCTACTCACTGCCGAAGCTCCTGGCGCGCATTCGCGCGACGTATGAGAAGGATCTGGGTGGCGACTCCTACACGCAGTTCTTCGATCGCCTGATTTCCGTCGACCTCTTGCATGTCGACGACCTCGGAGTAGAGAAGCGCTCCGATTGGGTGCTCGAGCAGCTCTACTCCGTTGTCAACGAGCGATACGAGATGGAACGCTCGATGGTGGTGACCACGAACTTCGAGCAGCCGGCTCTCGAGGAGCAGATCGGAGAGCGCACCGTCTCTCGCCTGATCGAGATCTGCGGACCACCGCTGACGATTGATGGGGAAGACCTGCGATATCCGCGGGCTCCGGCGTACTAGTGGTCGCGCGGGGTCGCACACGAGTTTGCAAGAACGGTAGGGTGGCCGGCAGGTACTGCCGCGGAGAATTGGAGGGTCCATGCACACCAGCGTGCGCAAGTACAAGGTCGACCCCGAGCAGATGGACGAGGTGGTCCGCCGAGTCGACGAGACGTTCGCGCCCCGGGTCGAGGCGATGCCGGGTTTCGTGGCCTACGAGCTGCTCGACTGCGGCTACGGCATCCTCCTTACGATCACCACCTGCCACGATCGTGACGCGGCCGAACGCTCCATCCAGCTCGCGGCCGATTTCGTCAGCAGCGAGCTCGAGGGAATCGAGATCGAGCGGGTCGAGGCGACGATCGGCGAGGTCGGCGTCAGTCGCGCGATTGCAGAGATGCTCGAGCCCACGCGCGCCTGAGCGGCCCGGGCAGCACCTGAGCCGGGGGACGCGTACCTCATAATCTCGGGAAACGACGCCATGGCATCGTGCGCACGGGGACGCGCTGGCAAGAGATCGAGGACGCAGGGCGCGACGCGTGCGGTGGGGTGACCGCCGGAGGCGGTGCGAAGAAGTGCGCAGGGCCATGCGCGTCATCCGTGTGGGCGAGGTCATGGGGTCGCTCATCTAATGCCTGGAATAGTGATCGTGGGCGCCCAGTGGGGCGACGAGGGCAAGGGAAAGCTCACCGACCTGCTCGCCGAGCGGGCCGAGGTCGTGGCGCGCTTTCAGGGCGGCAACAACGCCGGCCACACGATCGTTCGCGACGGCGATCAGTTCAAGTTCCACCTGATTCCGTCGGGGATCCTGTATCCCGGCAAGACGTGCGTGATCGGCAACGGCGTCGTGATCGACCCCGCGGTGCTGATCGAGGAGCTGGAGGGCCTGCGCCGTCGCGGAATCGACGCCGGCGGCCTGCGGATCTCGGCCAACGCCCACCTGATCATGCCCTACCACGTGATGCTCGACACGGCCGGCGAAGCGAAGCTGGGCAAGCTCGAGATCGGCACCACGAAGCGCGGCATCGGCCCCTGCTACGCGGACAAAGCAGCCCGCGTCGGGATCCGCGTCCAGGACCTTCTGGACGCGAAGATCCTGCGCAAGAAGATCATGGCGGCCCTGGAGCCGAAGGAGAAGATGCTGCGGCCGTTCGCCAAGGACCCGCGCCTCGACCTCCACGCGATGACCGAGGAGTACCTGCGCTACGGGCATCGGCTGGAGCCGTTCATCGCCGACACCGCCCACATCCTGTGGGAGGCGCTCGACGCCGGCCGCACCGTGATCTTCGAGGGAGCGCAGGGCACCCTGCTCGACCTCGACCACGGCACCTACCCGTTCGTCACCTCCTCGAATCCGGTTGCCGGCGCCGCCTGTGTTGGCGCCGGGGTGGGGCCCGCCGACATCGACGAGGTCTGGGGGGTCGCGAAGGCATACGCCACCCGAGTCGGCGCCGGCCCCTTCCCCACCGAGCTCGACGACGAGCTGGGCGCCTACATCCGCGAGCGCGGGGGGGAGCGCGGCACCACCACCGGTCGTGAGCGCCGCTGCGGCTGGCTGGACCTGGTGGCGCTCCGATACGCGGTGCGCCTCAACACTCTCTCGGCGCTGGCGGTTACCAAGCTCGACGTGCTCGCCGGGGTGGATCCGCTGCGAGTCGCGGTGCGCTACCGCTCCAGCGAGGGGGCGCTGCTCGACGAGCTCCCCTACCACCAGTCGGTCCTGCACGCGGCCGAGGCCCAGTACGAGGAGCTTCCCGGCTTCGAGGCGGAGATCGGCGACTGCCGACGCGTCGCCGACCTGCCCCGCGAGGCCCGCGACTACCTCGAGTTCGTCTCCGAGCACGCCGGCGTCCCGATCCGCCTGGTGGGAGTCGGCCCGGGCCGCGAGCAGGTGATCTGGCTGGGCGAGGATGCCCGGGCGACGCTCCGAGCAGCGTAAATAGACTCCCCCGCCATGTTCGAGAAGGTCCTGGTGGCCAACCGGGGCGAGATCGCGATCCGCGTCATGCGGACCCTGAAGGAGATGGGGATCGTCTCGGTGGGGGCGTACTCGGAGGCCGACCGAGACGCCCCTCACGTCGAGGAGGCCGACGAGGCGCACCTGCTGGGCCCCTCGGTGCCGGCCGAGAGCTACCTGAGCGCCGACAAGCTGCTGACCGTTGCGAAGCAAGCCGGCGCCGAGGCGATCCACCCGGGTTACGGCTTCCTGGCCGAGAACGCGGCGTTCGCCGCCGCCTGCGAGGACGCCGGAGTGACCTTCATCGGGCCGCCTGCAGGCGCGATCGAGGCGATGGGATCGAAGACCCGCGCTCGCGAGCTGATGGCCGCGGCCGGCGTCCCGATCGTCCCCGGAACAACCTCGCCGGTGGGCAGCGTCGCCGAGGCGAAGAAGGAGGCGAAGAAGATCGGCTATCCGGTCGCCTGCAAGGCCGCCGGTGGGGGAGGCGGCAAGGGCTTCCGGGTTGCGCAGACCGAGGACGAGCTGGCCGATGCCTTCGAGGGCGCCTCGCGCGAGGGTGAGAAGTTCTTCTCCGATCCCGCCGTGTACCTGGAGCGCTACCTGGACGACCCGCGTCACGTCGAGGTCCAGGTTCTTGCCGACTCGCACGGCAACGTGATCCATCTGGGTGAACGCGACTGCTCGGTCCAGCGCCGCCACCAGAAACTGATCGAGGAGTCGCCGGCGCCGCTGGTCGACGACGCGATGCGGGAGCGGATCGGCAAGATCGCCACCGATGCCGCGGCAGCGGCGGGGTACCGCTCAGCGGGGACGGTCGAGGGCCTGCAGACGGGCGAGGACTACTTCTTCCTCGAGATGAACACCCGGGTGCAGGTCGAGCACTGCGTCACCGAGATGGTCGCTGGGATCGACATCGTGCGCGAGCAGGTGCTGATTGCGGCCGGGGAGGAGCTGTCGATCCGCCAGAAGGACGTCGAGCTTCGCGGGCACGCGATCGAGTGCCGGATCAATGCCGAGGCCGCACACAAGAACTTCGCCCCGGCTCCGGGAACGATCACCTCCTACCGTGAGCCGGCGGGACCCGGGGTGCGGGTCGACTCGGGAGTTGTCGCGGGCTCGGAGGTGACCCCGCTCTACGACCCGCTGATCGCCAAGCTCATTACCTGGGACACCGACCGCGAGCGGGCCACGGCACGGATGCTTCGGGCGCTGGGCGAGTACGAGATCGGCGGCCTGACGACCCTGGTCCCGTTCCACAAGGCGATCCTGGCCACCGAGCAGTGGCGAAACGCCGAGACCTGCCGCGACCTGATCGACGACCGGAAGTGGCTTGGGTCCTTGGCCCCTGAGACGCCGCCAAGCCCGGCGGCGGGCGACGAGGCAGAGGAGACGACCGAGCGAACCTATCGGGTGGAGGTCGATGGGCGATTGCACAGCGTCAAGGTGATCGGTGCCCCGAGCGCGAACGCGAATCCCGGTGCAGCCCTGGGGTTGCGCCGGCCACCCCGCCGCGAGCGCGCCGGCACCGCGGTGTCCGCAGGGGGCGCCACCGAGACGCTCGTCTCTCCAATCCAGGGCACCGTCCTCAGGGTCGGGGTGAGCAAGGGTGACGAGGTGCAGGACGGGGCCCTGATCTGCGTCGTCGAGGCGATGAAGATGGAGAACGAGATCGTGGCGCACCGGGCCGGCAAGGTGACCGAGCTCGAGGTCACAGAGGGTGGTTCGGTGGCTGCGGGCGACGTGATCGCAAAGATCGAATAGCGATGGACGCCACGCGCTCCCTCCCGTGGCGCGGCCCCGGCCCGGGCCGCCCCGAGCTGCCGCTGCCCCCGGGCGGGATGCCGCTGCGTCGCGGCGGGCGATGGCTGAAGCGCTGGCGCTACGTCGGCGCCTACTGCGACGAGCTCTTGCTGTGCGCCGCGCGGGTGCAGGTGGGAAAGCTCGGACAGACCTTTTGGGCGATCTGCGACCGCGACGGCCGCCAGATGTGGGAGCGGACTCGCATGCGATTCCCCGGCGCGCGCGGTGAGGCGTGGACCGAGAAGCGCGATGGCGGGGAGGGGATCGTGAACTATGCGCCCGAGGAAGGGGCGCTGGTCCGGATCGAGGCCCCTCGGACGGAGGCGGGCGAGGTGCGCGCCTTCCTGCGCGTCGGCGGTGGCCGGTGGGTGGAGTCGGTCTGCCCCAACGGCGAGGGCGAGTACGCGTGGACGCGAAAGCTGGCCGACGTGGCGATCGAATGCGACGTTCGCGTCGGTGATCGCCGCTGGCAGGTCCAGGCGCGCGGGGTGGAGGACGAGTCCGCGGGGTACCACCCACGCCACACCGTGTGGAGCTGGTCCGCCGGCGTCGGGCGCGCCACCGACGGGCGGTCGGTCGGGTGGAACCTGGTCAGCGGCATCAACGACCCGCCGGAGCGCTCCGAGCGCGCGATCTGGATCGCCGGCGAGCCGTCCGAGCCCGGCCCGGTGAGCTTCGAGGGACTGGAGGCGATCGCCTTCGACGACGGCTCACGGCTCGAGTTCAACGGCGAATACGAGCGCCGTAGGCGAGAAAACCGGCTGCTGGTCCGCTACACCTACCGTCAGCCGTTCGGGACCTTCTCGGGGACGCTGCCCGGGGGGCTCGAGCTCGACCATGGCCTGGGCGTCATGGAGCACCACGACGCGCATTGGTGAACGCCGCGCGGTTGGCATATGCCGCAAACTGGCAGCTGGCGAGGCGCTGGCTTCACACCACCGGTGGGCGTTCCCGCCGACCGGAGCTGGCCGAGGTCGGGCAGCCGCAATACGTGAGCGTTGTCACCAGGCTCCCTGCTGACCTGGCCGAGCTGCTCACCGAGGCCGCGGCGCCGCTTCGCGGGGCGCAGCCGGAGCACTACATCTACCCCGCTGAGAGCATCCATCTGACGATTCTCGCCCTCGCCGACTCGGCTGGCGCCGACGACGAGATCCGCTCGGTTGCGGAGCGGCACCAGCCGTTTGCGGTGGATGCACGTGGCCTCAACCTGTCCCGGCGCACGGTCTTCGTGGAGCTCTACCCGCGAGGGCCCGAGCTCGGGGCCATCCGCCGCGAGCTCCGCTGCGCGCTGCCCCCGCTGCACCCACCACCGTCGCGGTGGCTGCGTCATGGGCTCGCCCATGCCAACGTCGTTCGCTTTGCGGCGCCCGTGGACCGTCGTTTGGTCGCAGAGGTGGCGAAGCTCCGAACGCGCTACTTCGGACGGTTCGAGGTTGCCGAGATCGAGCTGGTGCGAACGGACATACTCCTGTCCGCCGGGGGGACGCGGGCCCTTGGTCGGTTTCCTCTCGGCCGTTCGGATCGGTCCCCTCACTCGGGATAGACGCTCTCGACCTCCCAGCGCCACGGCGGCTCCTCCGCGGGCGGGAAGTCGTAGTGGTTGCGGCCCGGCAGGGTCTCGAGTGGAACAAGGCGCGGGTTGTCGGTCTCGAGCAGAGGCGTCGAGGCGTGGGCGGCGATGTAGGGCGGGGTTGCCTGGCGCCTCACCCGGTCCCAGCCGATCCGAGGCCGGTAGAGCCAGTAGGTGATCTCGACGGCGCCGCCGGCCCGACGTCGATCGACGATCGAGGTGAAAGCTGTCATTCGGCGGTTCGAGGCCGTCAGGCCCGGGCGCTCGCCCGGCACGGCGCAGCTTTCGCGCCGGCAATAGCGGAAGTCCACTGGCGCGAGCGGCAGGCCGGCCGGCCCCCGGACGGCGACGGGCGGTGGGGCCAGCGCCCTGATTGCGCCGGCGACCGGCCTTCCGTATGCCTCGGTCAGCGGATCGCGCCAGCACGGCCCGGGCAGCCGCGGAGCGCAGCGGAGCTTGCGGGCGATCGCCGAGCCGAGCTCGCGCCCCTGCTCATCCGGCGGCCCGGCCGCGAAGGCCGAGATCGCCGCCAGCAGCAGCACGGCGATCAGGAGCACCAGGCCAGCCTGCTCGACCGAGGCGGCGCCGTGTTCGGAGCTGCGACGCATGCGGCGAAGCTAGGCGCCCAAGACGCGCCCGTGGCGCTCACCCGGTGGCGAACCCGAGACGGCTTTGACGCGTGAGTCCACCTACGATCCCGGCATGCCCGCGAAGCGGCATCGCGGTCCCCGTTCGAGGGCACGGCGCACGCCGGACGTCGAGACGGCCTTCGACGTGATCGTCCCGATCGACCTGCCGCGCATATTTCGCGGCTTCGGTCCGCTGCCCGCCGTGGTCGCGACGACCGACCAGACGGGTGAGTGGGACCACGTCGGCGCGAGTCGCGTGGTGAAGCTCAGTGACGGTCGCCAAGCCAACGAGCGCATCACCGCGTACGACCGTCCGCGCTACTTCGCATATCGAGTTGGCCCCTTCGAGGAAGGCCCCCTTCGGCATCTGATCGTCGAGGCGCACGGCGAGTGGTGGTTCACCGCGCACGACACGACGAGCACCGCGATCCGATGGACCTACACCTTCCGGCCCCGTCGCTACGCCACCCCGTTGGTGCGTCCTGATCGCTCCGCTGTGGCGCGGCTATGCGAAGCGCGTGCTCGCGCTCGCGATCGCCGAGGTCGAAGGGCAGCGGTCCTAGGAAAGGCCCTCGCGGGCCTCGCGCACGAGTGTGACGGCCTCCGGGAAGACGATTCGGATCGCGTCGCGGACCTGGACCGCCTGCTCGTCGCTGCCGCCGGTCAGGTCGAGGCGATTGATCGCCGCGACCGTCATGTCGACCGCCAGCTTGATGGCGTTGTCGGCCCAGGCCACGCGCTGCGCGCCCTGCATCTGCTCGGCCAGCTCGCCCAGGCGCTCGCGAAGCTCGTCAGGATCGCCGAAGATGTTGAAGCCTTCGCTTCCTTCCATCCCAACGATGTTAGTGGGGAGCGCTCAGCGGCCGGCGCTCGGGCACTGGGATAGCCTGCGGTTGTGGCCCTCCCGGAACCCTCGGAGTCGGCAACTGCGCTGGTCACGGGCGCCTCGGCCGGAATTGGTGAAGCGATCGCGCGCGAGCTGGCGTCGCGCGGGCACGGCGTCACCTTGGTCGCCAGGCGCGGCGAGCGCCTGCGCACGCTGGCCGGCGAGCTGAGCGAGCGTCACGGCATCCGCGCCGAGGTGATCGAGGTGGACCTATGCGATGCGTCCGCCCGCGACCAGCTCGCCGATCGGATTGCCGGGCTCGGGCTCGAGGTCGAGGTGCTCGTCAACAACGCCGGCTTCGGGGACTCGGGCAACGTGGCCGACGGCGAGCGCGAGCGGCTCCTCGACATGGTGCGGGTCAACTGCGAGGCCCTCGTCGATCTCCAAGCTCGCTACCTGCCGGCGATGGTCGAGCGCGGGCGCGGCGCGGTCATCAACGTCGCCTCGACCGCCGCCTTCCAACCAATCCCGGGCACGGCCACCTACGCCGCAACGAAGGCGTTCGTGCTCAGCCTCAGCGAGGCCGTACACGAGGAGCTCAAGGGAACCGGAGTCACCCTGACCGTGCTGTGCCCGGGGCCCGTGAGGACCGAGTTCGCCCAGGTGGCCGGGATCGCACACACGGAGGAACAGCTTCCGAGCCTCTTCTGGATGGACTCCCGGGCGGTCGCAAAGGCCGCGCTCGACGGTGCCGAGCACGGAAAGCGGGTCGTAGTCCCCGGACTCCTGAACCGCGCCGGAGCGGTCACCGGTCAGCACACTCCTCGGCTGCTGGCCCTGCCAATCGTCAAGCGGATCTGGAGGCAGGCGCTTTAGACCTCCACCGCTGGGAGAGTGGCCAGGGACAGGCCGTCCTCTGCGTCCACGAGACGGGGACGAGCTCAGAGGTCTGGCGCCCACTCGCCGAGGCGCTCGGTGAACGGGCGCGCACGATCGCATACGACCGCCGCGGCTGGGGCCGCTCCGAGCGGCCCGAGCCCTATCTGCGCACCACCGTCCAAGAGCAAACCGAGGACGCCGCGCGGCTGCTGCAGCCATCGGAGGCTGCCGCCATCGTGTGCGGCGCGGGCCTGGGGGCTGTCGTCGCTCTCGACCTGATGCTCCGCCACCCCGAGCTGGTCCGGGGAGCAGCGCTGATCGAGCCGCCGCTCCTGGCCTTCGTCGAGGATGCCACGGAGGCCCTGTCGAAGGACGGAGGAGCGATGCGCGAGGCGGTTCACGAAGGCGGCCCCGCCGCTGGAGTGGAGCTCTACCTCTCCGGCAGTCTGACGGCGCTCGGATCGGGTGCCGATCGCCTGCCGAAGGCGCTCGCCGCGCCGGCGCGAGAGCAACCGCTCAGCCTGTTCGCCGAGCTCTCCGCCGTACCCTCGTGGCCGCTGCCGCTCGCCGGGATGTCGCAGAACCTGGTGCCGGCGCGAATCGTGATCTCGCGGTCGAGCCCGAGCCTGCTCCGCCGCGCGGCAGAGGAGCTCGCAGGCCGCCTGACGCATGGGGAGCTCCGCGAGCTGCCTGATCGTGGTCGTCCGGCGCATCTGGAGGATCCGCGGAGCTTGGCGACGCTGATCGTTGAGCTGCTCTGAACGCCGGCATCGACGGGTCGGATCGCTCGACCACCGCGACCAGCTCGCCGCCCCGGCCGGTGAGGGCGGCGAACAGCTCCAGCGGCGCCGAAACGAGGGCCACGGGCAGGGCCGTGAGCACCGTGACGATGGCGTCAGCGCCGAACTTGAGACGGTCGCCGGCGCCTTTGGGGCGCAGGCTCCCGGCGCGGGCCCGGCGGGCGAAGTTCTGGTGAAAGGTGAACGCGTTGAGGATGGTCTGCCACATCCAGGCCTGTCCCCGCCCTCGGCGCGGGGAGCGCAGCTGCTCGATCTTGAGGCCGGCGGCGGCGGCCAGGCGGGGCAACGACTCGGGAGTCGGGTAGAGCGGGCGCCCCGGCTCGAGCGCCGCCCAGTGGCTGCCGCCCAGCGAGGCCTGGAGGCTGGCGCGGTTGGGGACCCACAACTCGAGCCTGCCGTCGGCAACCTGGCGCCCACAGCCGAGCAGCGCCGAGGCTGCGTCGGCGGGCGCCAAGCCGGCCGCGACTCCAAGCCCGCAGCGCTCGCAGCGCTGCAGCACAACCTCCCCGTGTGCGTCTCTGTCCCGGCCCTGGCCAAGCACCAGCCACCCATAGAGCGGCTCACCGCACGCCGGGCAGGCGCTCACTCGATCTCGTACTCGACACCGTGGTTCTGGAGCGCGCGCATGAAATCGCGGGGATCGAACGCCTGCGAGGGGGCCAGGGCGCCCTTGCGATCGTAATCAGGCGCCACGCAGCGGAGCGCTCCCTCGACGGTCGTCACCGCCGTGAGCCCGTAGACATCAGAGCCCGTCACCGTGCCCCGCCTTGCTCGCGAGTCGGCACGGGCCTCGCAGACGATCGTGAAGCGGCTCTTGCGGCGGCTCTCTTCGCTCGGTCCCTCCGGCAGGCGCGGGACCAACGCCGCCACAGCGCGACGCAACGGAGTGCGCATGGCGATCTGGAAGGGCACCATCACCAACGGCGCGACCCTGGGGACCACCGGCAGCGGAATCACCGTCGACGCGGTGAGCAGCGTCCGCACCCGCCGGGTCTGGACGTGGCGGGGCACGGTGATGTGCTCGCCGGCCGGGTAGCGGATCATCCGCTGGCGCCCGACCGGGTCGGGAAAGTCCCACGTGCCTCGCCCGACACCGCCTCCGGCGCTGGCCAGGGCGCCGTCGCGCCATTCCGTCCCTCCTCCGGCCGCCATCCCCCCCAGGGCAGTTAGCGCCGTGCCCCGGGTGACGCCGAAGCCGCGTACCGCGTAGGCGAGCACGATCTCTTCGAGCGGCTCCAGGCCCTCGGAGGTCAGCGCCGCGATCATGTCTCCGGGCACGTAGTCGAAGCCCATCGCCGTGATCAGGGCCACCCCGGCGGCCTGCGCCCTCGAGCCGTAGTCGTCGAACACCTTGAGCATGAACGGCTGCTCGCCCGTCGTATCGAGGTAGTGCGTGCTGGTCTCGACGGCCGCCGCCAGCACCGGCTCTCCGTGAAGCTGGAAAGGGCCCGCGCACGCGATCACGGCCGCGCACGGCTCCAGCAGCGCCCTGAGCGCAGCGGGGTCGTCGAGCGACGCGTCCCGGATCGCCATCTCACCGCCCAGGTCCTCGGCGAGGATCTCGAGCTTGGCCCGATTGCGTCCGGCGAGCACCAGGTCCGCGCCGCGCCGTCGCAACTCCGCTGCCACCAGCCGGCCCGTGTACCCGGTTGCTCCATAGACCGCGATTGGGCCGGTTTGCGGGGGTCTTTCGACCATCCACGCCATCCTATTGAGCGGCTCCGCCCGGCCCGGACCCGCGGCGGCTGCTGCGGCAGGCCGAGCGCGTTACGGTACGGCGCGATGCAGGTCCGCGAGATCATGACCAGCGGGGTCGTCACGGCAGGGCTGGATGCCGACGTGCTCAAGGTGGCCCGGCTGATGCGCGATCACAACGTCGGCTCGGTGGTGCTCTGCGACCGCGAGGGCGAACCTACGGCGATGATCACCGACAGGGACCTCGCGATCCGCGCCCTCGCCGACGACCGGCCAAGCTCCGAGCCGGCTCGGGAGCACGCGTCCCGGCCGCTGATCACCGGCGAGCCCCACATGGACCTCGAGGAGGCCGCGGCGCTGATGGTCCAGCACCGGATCCGCAGGCTGCCGGTCCTCGACGGCGACGACTTGGCCGGGATCGTGACCCTCGACGACATCGCGGTGCGGACCGGCAATCTGGAGGTCGCCCAGCGGATGACCCAGGAAGTGATCGAGGGAGCCCTCCCCGGCTTCTTCTTCCACGAGCGCGGGTAGCCGTGCGCGAGACACCCAAGCAACGCATCTGGCGCGACCGAGTCGAGGTCCTGATCGGCGCCGCGGCGCCGGCGCTCGACCTGTTGCTGAGCGTCGGCGATCGTGCGTCACGCACGCTCGCGCCCGGCGACAGCGACTACTACCCCATCCGCGCCGCGTCGGAGGCATTCGAGCTCGGCCCGGTCCCGGACGACGGGAAGCGCCCCAAGCGGCCAGCGCCGGTCGACTAGCCCGCCCGCCGGGCGGCTAGCTTTGGGTCTCGCCCTCGCCGTAGACGCGGCGGCGAAAGACGTCATCCACAAGCGACTCCACCCGGTCCAGGAACAGGATCCCGTCGAGGTGGTCGAGCTCGTGCTGGATGCAGCGCGCCTCGAAGCCACGTGATTCGACCGTGCCGCTGGCGTGCTCGACTTTGATCCAGGTTGCGCGGCGCACGTTGGCGGTCAGGTCGGGAATCGAGAGGCAGCCCTCGCGGGCGACCTCGGAGCCCTCCGACGCGACGATCCGCGGGTTGGCCAGCACCAGGAGCCCGTTGTCGGTGTCGGCCTTCGGATGTCCCCGCACGTCAACGGCGATCACCCGTGTGAGCTCCCCGATCTGCGGGGCGGCCAACCCAACGCAGCGCTCGAAGGATCGCATCGTGTCTACCAGGTGCCGTCCGATGCCCTCGGCGTCGGCCGCCTGCGCCGGCGCAGCCACCTGCTTCAGCATCGGGTGCGGGTAGACGAGGACCTCGCGAGCGGCCAAGCGACTGAAGCGTTTAGAGCGCTTCCGCGGCGAGCGGACGCATGCTCACCTCGACCTTCGCCAGGTCTGCGACCTTGCCCAACGCCGCCTCCACGTCGGACTCGGAAGCATTCCGGATGGCCACCTCGATGATCATCACGTACAGAGGCGAATCGTCGCCGCCGGCGAGTCTGGTCTCGAGGCCGCTGATGTTGACTCCGCGCTCGCCCAGCGCCGTGCTGACGGCGTGCACGATTCCGGGATGATCGGCGCCGTAGACGGTGATCACGTGCGAGGGGCGAGCAGCCTCACCGCCCAGATCGTCGACCGGGTTGACGGCGACCGCCTCGAGCCCGAGCTCCTGCCGCACTCCCTCCAGGCGCCCCTCGAGCTCGCTCGCATCGACCCCGTCGGGGAGCCTGACGATCAGCATCACTGCGAAATGGCCTCGCAGGATCGACATCTGCGAGTCCTCGATGTTTCCCTCCAGCTCCAAGAGCTCCCCGCTGATCGCCGCGACGATCCCCGGGCGGTCGCGTCCGATCGCGGTCACAGCGAACTCGGGCATGGCCCGTAACATACGCCGACTTTGAGCCGCGAACGGATCATCGAGCGCGAGCGCCGCTGGGCAGGTCCGGCGGCGATCACGACGCTGATCGCGCTGGTTCTGCTGGTCATCGGGGTGATCCAGAGGGCGAGCATCCCGAGCGAGGACCACACCGGAGATCAGCTCGTCGCGTTCCACGACCATGCGGGGGCCCTCTCAGCTTCCTCGCTGCTGACGGGCGTCGCCTTCCTCCTGCTGACGATCCCGCTTCTGTACTTGTTTCGAGCGGCTCAGGCCCGGAATCCGCGAGTGCAGCGAGCCCTGGTGGCCTTCTGCTTCATCGGCCCGGTCTTGATCGGCGCCCAGAGCATCGTCAACGGATTGGCCCTTTCGAACGTCGCCTCAGACTTCGTTGATCGCTCGGCTCAAGAGCAGAGTCGACCCCTGTCGGAGTTTCGCCGCCAGGTCGCGCGCGATCCAAACTCGATCGAGAAGGTGACATTCCATACCGACTCGGACACGCTCGAGGTCGAGCAGGCCGGGGGCGAGTTCTACTCGACGAAATACCAGCCGGCGACAGAGGACCAGCTGCTGGAACGAGTCGACGGCGCTGGCATCGACAACGAGGACGACTCCGATGCGGTCGTCGGCGACGCGTTCGCCGACCAACTGCTCGACGACTCCGGTGGGGTCAGCGCGGGAAAGAGCCTGCTGTTTCCGGCATTGCTCGGGATGGTCATCGTGATGGTCTATGTGCCATTGCAGGCTCTTCGCGCCGGCCTCCTGAGCCGCTTCTTCGGCACCCTAGGGATGGCACTGGGTGTCTCGCTGATCATCCTGCCTCAGGCGCAGATCCTGATTGCATTGTGGTTCGGCTATCTCGCCCTCCTGTTCGTGGGCCGAGTCCCGGGTGGGCGCCCGCCCGCTTGGGACGCCGGCGAGGCGATCCCCTGGCCGCGACCCGGGGAGGAGCAGAGCGCGGCGCCGCGGCCGGATCCCGACGAGATCGAGGGCGAGGCTACCGAGGTCCAGGGCGCCGACGATGCCGCACCGCGGGCGGAGCCCAGCTCCGCCAAGCGAAAGCGCAAGCGGCGCCGCTGAGGCGACGATTCGCCAGGCGTAGGATTGCGGGAGACCGAAGGAGGAAAGATGACGAGCGCTACGGAGAGCGATGTTCAGGGGATCGATCTCGTGCACCGGTTCCTGGACGAGAACCGGGTGGCGCACGAGGTCGTCGATCACGAGCAGACGGCGAGCGCGGTGCAGGAAGCCAAGGCCGCCGGGGTGGCGCCCGATCACGCCGCGAAGACCATGGTGCTGCGCGACGGCAATCAGTACTGGCTGGCCGTGATCCCGGCATCTCACCGGCTTGATCTGCACAAGGCGCGCGAGGTGCTGGACGCAAGCGCGCATCTGAGGCTGGCGAGCGAGCCGGAGATGGAGGCCGACTTCACGTCCTTCGAGGTGGGGGCCCTACCGCCGTTGGGTCCGATGCTGCCGGCGCCCGAGGCCCTCGACATGCGGCTAATGGACCACAAGCGCATTCTCTGCAGCGGCGGAGACCACCGTCACTCGGTGCTGGTGGATCCGCGCGACCTCGCGAGGCTCGGCGACGCGATGGTCGCGGACGTCTGCGAGGACTGAGCGACCTGGTCTCCTCGCGCCGACCGCCCGACCTGCCGGCATTCATGCGAGCGCTGATCGGCGTCGCGGTCGAGGCCTCGGACGCGGTAGCCGCTAGCTGACGCGCGTACGGCGGCGCAGCAGCGCCCCCAGCGCAAGCAGCGTGGCGCCCGCGGCGATCAGCGGCGCCACCGGCATGCCGGTCGAGGGGAGCTGCGTGTCGCTCCCGGCGGCGCCGGCCGAGGTCACCGCCGCGGACTCGGAACCGGTGCCGGTGACACCCGTGTTCCCTGAGTCAGACCCCGAGCCTGCTTCCTCGCCGCCGGCGCTGGCCTGCACGGTCACGCTGCCCTTCATGAACGGGTGGATGGAGCAGATGTAGCTGAAGGTGCCGGCGCTGGCGAAGGTATGCGAGTAGCCCTGTCCGGAGTTCAGGGTGCCGGACGCCAAGCCGCTACCGGTCACGTCGTGTGGCTCGGCGCCGTTGTTGGTCCAGGTGACGGTGTCGCCGGCCCCAACGCTGATCGAGCTGGGCGAGAACCTGAAGGCGCTCTGGGAGTTGCCATCCAGGATCGACACCGAAGCAGAGGCCTTCGCGGTCGCGGACTCGGCGACGAGGTCGCCAGTCGTCGAGGTGTCGTCCTGGGAGCTCAGGTCCGGTGGGGGGGTCGCTTCCGGACCCGGGACGTCGGTGCTCGGCGGCGGCGCGGTCTCGGACGGCTGCGGTGGCGGGGCCCCAGGCGGCTGAGGCGGCGGAGCGGGGGGTTGCTCGACTTCGTCGGCCTCCACGGTCGCGCCGGCTTCCGGTGGCGGCGAGGAAGCCGAGACCAGGGCGGCAGGGCTCCCCACGCAGGCCGTCAAGATCCCGGCGGCGATCAGCAGCGTGCCCAGCCTCGCGCGGGCAGCGCCCCTGGGCGCGGATCTGCCTGCGTCGGCGCGCACGGATGAGACTTGCGGCGATGCCACGCACCCCGGCATACGGATGCGAGCCTATCCGGGTTCACCGGCCGGCGGCGGCCAGGCGCTTGCGGTGGGTGCGGATCTCGCTCAGGATGCGCTCCAGGCGCGGCTCGCGCGAGGAGTCCACGTGCGTCATGGCGCGGGCGATCGCGGGATGGACGGCTGCGATCCGCTCGTACATCGCCTGAGCCACGGCCCGGTAGGTGGGGTGCCCCTCGCGGCCGGAGCGGAGCTCGATCAGGTGCATCGCCTCCCGTGCGTTGAGGTCGAGCACGTAGCGGATCCGATAGCCGAGACACAGCGCGTACGGAGCGGCCTCCTCCAGGCCCTCGGCCTCGAGCCGGTCGAACTCGTGACGCGAGACCTCCAGCGCTCGTTCGTACTGCGGACCGACTCCGGCTTCGCGCACCTCCTCGGGGGTCCCGGCACCCAGGTGAGGCCCCAGCCGTTGCCACTGGCAGGTGAGGAGCCGGTGGCGCTGGAGATCGCGGAAGCCGCCGTAGTCGGAGACGATCTCGAAGCGGTAGCGCACCGCCTCCCAGCCGCGGCCCGGACGATGACGCCGATTGCGCCGCTCGCCCGCCAGCTCGGCGATCAGCTCGGCGCGCTCCAGCGGATCGAGGGCATCGATCCTGCGGCGGATCTGCCCCTCCGAGGCGCCCGCCGCTTCGAACAGCGAGGCGGCGAGCAGATCCTGCTCGCCGCCCTCGACGCCGACCAGCTCAACCGAGGGCGCGTCGCCCTCCGTCCGGTGGTCCAGTCCCAGCCGGGCGACCGCGCGCTCGGTCACTCGGCTGCGCTGGCGCAGGTAGTCGACCCACTCACCGCCGCGATCGGGGCGCTCGACTCGCGCCACGAAGCTCGGGATCACCTTGGCGAGCTCCGTGAGGATCATGTCGCCGTACTCGCGCGCCTCCGGAAGCGGCGAGGCCATCAAGCGCAGCAGCAGCTGCTCGTAGGCCTGGCCGGAGGCGAAGATGCCGACGTGGCTGAGGGTCGCGGCGGGAAGAACGCCGCGCAGGAGGTCGAGCGCCTTGGCTCGGATGGAGCGCTGCCACACGGCCTCGGGCTCCTCGCCCCGGGGCCAGCGCTCCGCCGCCCACGCCTGGACCACCCCGAGGCTCCGCGAATAGATCTCGAACAGCTGGTCCATCGCGGCTTCGTAGGGCTGACCGAGCCGCGGGTCGCGGTAGTAGCGATAGCCCCCGACGTCCGGCATCGGCTGGTCGTAGGGGATGTAGCGGGTGGACTGCTCCAGGTAGGCAGCCAGGCGGCCACGTTGCAGGACCTTCGTGACGATGTTCGAGACCCACTCGCAGGCGAGGTGCGCGCCTCCCACCTGACCGATGGAGTCGTCGCCGTAACCCATGAAGACCCGTTCGTACAGCCCCGCCGCTCGCTCACCCTCCACTCCGTCGAAGGGTCGGCCCCCCGTGGGTACGTCGGCGGCGAACTCCTCGAGGAACAGGCGTCGCACCGTGCCCGCGTAGCGCGAGTAGCGCGCGAACATCGCTCCCTTGACCGTCTCCGGCAGGTTGACCAGGCAGAAGACGGGCCGGTCGAGGTTGGTGAAGTGGGGCCGCAGGATCGCCTGCTCCTCGGGGGTGAACGACTCGACCGGATACCGCACAGCCTGATCGTAGTCAGGGTTGCGGCGGCGCCGGTTTGAGGGCTTTGGGCCGCTGAAGGATTTGGTGGTCTATACGCCACCAAATCCTTCGATCGTCGCCCTGGCCGCGGCGACGAGGACGGCGATCGCCGCGCCGAGCCGCAATCCCGGGCTGGTTCGCCGTAGCGAACCTCCGCCCAGACGCCCGCCGCAGTCGCCGCAATGATCGCCAGCACAATTCCCTCCATCGGAATATCCTCGCGCCGTGGTGGCCCGAACGCGAACAATGGGCTGACGGATGCGGTTCGGCCTCTTCTACGAGCACCAGCTCCCCCGCGACGGCGGCGAGCGCGACGAAGGCAGGCTGCTGGCAGACGCCTTGGAGCAGGTGGAGCTGGCTGATCGGCTCGGCATCGACTACGTCTGGGAGGTGGAGCATCACTTCCTGGAGGAGTACTCGCACTCGAGCGCGCCCGAGGTCTTCCTCGCTGCCGCCGGCGCACGCACCACCCGGATCCGCCTGGGTCATGGGATCGTCCAGGCTCCCCCCGCAGTCAACCATCCCGCTCGGGTCGCCGAGAGGGTGGCGACGCTCGACCTGATCTCCGGGGGGCGGGTCGAGTTCGGGACCGGCGAGGGGAGCTCACAGATGGAGCTTGGGGGGTTCGGCGTCGACCGGGCCGAGAAGCGGGCCCAGTGGGAGGAGTCTCTGGACGCGATCACGCGGATGTTCGTCGAGGAGCCGTTCGCCGGCTACGAGGGCCGCTGGATCTCGATGCCACCGCGAAACGTCATCCCGAAGCCGAAACAGCGGCCTCACCCCCCGCTTTGGGTGGCGTGCAGCCGGCGTGACACGATCCTGACCGCCGCCCAGCGGGGGTTGGGAGCGCTCTCGTTCTCCTTCGTCGAGCCCGAGGCCGCAAAGGAGTGGGTGGACTCCTATTACGAGCTGATCGCCTCCGATCGATGCGTGCCGGCCGGTTTTGCGGTTAACCCCAACGTCGCCGTGGTGCTGCCGATGATGTGCCATCGGGACGAGGCGACGGCAATCGAGCGCGGGATCGATGGCGCTCACTTCTTCGGCTTCTCACTTGCCTACTACTACGCCTTCGGCGAGCATCGTCCGGGTCGCTCGAACCTGTGGCGGGAATTCGAGGAACGTCGCGCGGAGGCTGGCTTCGCGCGGGAGATCGTCACCCCAGACGACGCTCCCCTCGGCGTCCGGCTCCTGCAGCAGGGGCTGGGGAGCCTGCGGGGGGCGATCGGGACCCCGGACCAGGTTGCGGACCTGATCGAGCGCTACGAGGCATCCGGCGTCGACCAGGTGATCTTCGTCTCGCAGGCCGGAGCCAACCGCCACGACCACATCTGCGAGAGCCTCGAGCTGCTGGCCACGGACGTCCTGCCTCGGTTCGCTGAGCGGGCCGACGAGCGCGAGCGTGCCAAGGCCGAGCGCCTGGCCCCCGTCGTTGAGCAGGCGTTGGCGCGCCGCGCGCCCCCGCGGGCAGCCGATCCCGACTACGTCATCCAGCCCGACCGCGAGCCTGCGCCGGCGCGGGCGAGCATGGTCACTCCCGGGGCGGACCGGGACGGCGCCGGTGGGCGCCGCCCGACGGCGCGCGAGCTAGCCGCGCGGGTGGGAGAGACCGCCCTCGCGAGGCTGGTCCACGGGCGCAGCGACCAGCAGCTTCACCGCCTCTTCGACCGCGGGCCGGGGCTGGCGGTGATCTTCAAGGGGATGGAGCGAGCCTTCGTTCCGGAGCGAGCCCTCGGCTTCCACGGCGAGATCCAGTACGACCTGCGCGGTCGCAATGGCGCGCGGAGCTGGACGGTTGCGATCGACGACGGGCGAGCACTGGTGCGGCGCGGCGCGACCGCTGAGCCTGCGGTCACCCTGCGCACGAGCATCCCCGACTTCGTGCGGCTCGCCGCCGGCGAGGCGTTTGCGCCGAAGCTCCTGCTCGAGGGGGCGCTGGTGATCGAGGGTGACTTCGCCCTCGCCGGACGTCTGCCCGAGATGTTCGGCGAGCAGCCCGCCACCTGAGCTTGCACGTAACGCACCAAGTGCAGTCTCGTGCACGCGGGTGTGTCATCGTAGGCATCCGACGTTCAGACCCCGACGACCGGATGGTGGAGGTGCGCCGTTGAAGGGGATCATCTTCAACGTGTTCGAGGAGCTCGTCGCCCGCGACCGTGGTGAAGACGCCTGGGACCGGCTGCTGGAGGAAAGCGACCTGGACGGGGCGTACACGTCGCTGGGGAGCTATGCGGACACAGATCTATCGAAGCTGATCGAGGCCGGCTCGGCAGCATGGGGCGTATCCGCGGACGAGCTGGTGCGATGGCTGGGTCGCGAGGCCCTGCCGCTGTTCGCCGAGCGATACCCAGAGTTCTTCGATCCGCACCGGACCACGGCCGGCTTCCTGCTGACGCTCAACGAGATCATCCATCCCGAGGTCCGCAAGCTGTATCCCGGCGCCGACGTCCCGGTCTTCGACTACAGCGCGTCAGATCGTCGCCTGACGATGGGCTACAGATCCGAGCGCAAGCTCTGCATGTTCGGCGAAGGACTGATCGAGGGAGCCGCGGCGCACTACGGAGAGTCGGCGACGATTCAGCAGCCAAGCTGCATGAACCGGGGAGATGCCGGATGCGTTCTGGAGATCTCCTTCAGCAGATGAGCCCATCGAGCGCGGCCGCCAGCGAGGTTTCTGGAGCTTCCGAGCAGGAGCAGCGGCTCACGGCCAGGCTCCGCAGGGAGCGAAAGGCCAGGGCGGAGGCCGAGGAGATCGCCGAGAGCACGCTCCGGGAGCTGTACGAGAACCAGCGCGACCTCGAGCTGATGGAGGCGGTGGCGACCGCATCGAACAAGGCGCGAGCGATGGACGAAGCGATGCAGGTGGCCCTCGACCGGATCTGTGAGCGTACGGGCTGGCCGGTCGGGCACGTGTACCTTCCCAGACCGGACGGCGCGGGCGTCGAGCTCGTTCCGACCGAGATCTGGCACCTCGACGACCAAGAGCGTTTCCAGACCTTTCGCGAAGTCACCGAGGGCACGACGATGGCCGCGGGCGAAGGCCTGCCCGGGCGCATCTTCGAGAGCGGCCGGCCGGCGTGGATCGTGGACGTGCTCGAGGACCCGAACTTCCCTCGGGCGCAAGCGGCGACCGACATCGGGGTGAAGGCCGCCTTCGGATTCCCGGCCCTGGCCGGGGACGAGGTCGTGGCGGTGCTGGAGTTCTTCTCGCCGTCGGTCACCGAGCCGGACGAGCGCCTGCTGGAGCTACTGGCGTACGTCGGCAGCCAGCTCGGCCGGGTGGTGGAGCGCACCCGCGCCCGGGACGAGCTGACTCTCTACTCGGAGCAGCTTGAGCAGCACTCGGACGCACTCGAGCGGGCGAACGCCGAGCTGACGGAGTTCACGTACGCGGCGTCGCACGACCTCTCCGAGCCGCTTCGGACCATCTCCGGCTTCGTGCAGCTGCTCGCCGACCGCTACCGGGGGCGGCTCGACGCCGAGGCCGACGAGTTCATCGACTTCGTGGTCGACGGCGCCGAGCGCATGCGACACCTGATCGACGACCTGCTCTTGTACTCCCGGGTCGGCAGCCGTCCCCTCGACCTGGTGGAGGTCGACTGCATCGGCATCCTGGCTCGGGTCCAGCTGGACCTGGGAGGAACCATCTCCGAGGCAGATGCCTCGATCGAGGTCGGGGCGCTGCCCAGGGTCACCGCAGATCCCGACCAGCTCGAGCGGCTGTTTGCGAACCTGATCTCGAACGCGATCAAGTTCCGCGGCCCGGATGAGCCGCGGGTACGGGTCTTCGCGGACAGGGACGGCCCGGCATGGCGCTTCTCGGTGGACGACAACGGAATCGGGATCGAGCCACGCCACGCCGAGCGAATCTTCAACGTGTTCCAGCGGCTTCACGCGCCCGGCGACTACGCGGGGACGGGCATCGGGCTCTCGATCTGCAAGCGGATCGTCCAGCGTCATGGCGGTCGGATCTGGGTCGAGGAGGCGAACGGCGGTGGAACGTCGTTCCGGTTCACGATCCCCGCTTCGAAGGAGACGGGCTGATGGAGCCGGTGCAGCCAATCCAGATCCTGCTGGTCGAGGACCAGCCGGCCGACGTGCGGCTGACGAAGGAGATCCTGGCCGACGGCAAGGTGGCCAACGAGGTCCACGTGGTCAACGATGGGGAGCAGGCGATGGCATTCCTGCGCCGAGAGGCCGATTTCGCCAACAGTCCCCGCCCGGACCTGATCCTGCTCGACCTCAACCTGCCTCGGATGGACGGGCGCGAGGTGCTCGCCGAGATCAAGTCGGACCCCGCGCTGATGGCGATGCCCGTGATCGTGCTCACCACCTCGTCCGCCGAGCGCGACGTGCTCGAGGCCTACAAGCACCGGGCGAACGCCTATGTCACCAAGCCGATCGACCTCGACGAGTTCGTTTCGGCCGTCGCGTCGATCGAGCGGTTCTGGCTCACCTTCGTCGAGCTCCCGGAGCATGCCCGCAGCGCTTGAGACGCGCCCCGAGACCGCCTCGCGCCCGAGGCTGCTGCTGGTCGAGGACAACCCGGCGGACGCCCGGCTGATCCAGGAGATGGTTCTCGGCGGCAGCAGTGACCGGTTCGAGCTCACCTGCCTCGGCCGTCTGTCCGAGGCCCGGGCCCACCTGTCGAGCGACGGCGCCGCGTGCGTCCTGCTCGATCTCTCCCTTCCCGATGCCGTTGGCCTCGAGGGGGTCGAGGCTCTGCGGGCGGAGTTTGGCGAGATTCCGCTCGTGATCATCACGGGGCTCGACGACGAGGACACCGCGACCAAGGCCCTCCAGGCGGGCGCTCAGGACTACCTGATCAAGGGACAGATGCAGGGCGACGCGGTGCGCAGGGCGGTCCGGTACGCGGTCGAGCGCAAGCGTGCCGAGCGGGAGGTTGCCAGGCTCGCCCGCCAGAACGAGCTGATCCTCAACTCCGCCGCCGAGGGCATCTGCGGCCTCGACGGGTCCGGGAGGATCAGCTTTGCGAACCCGGCTGCGGCGATCATGCTCGGCTGGCGGGCCGAGGACCTGGCCGGCAAGACGATGCACGAGGTGGCCCACGGGGCCGATCCGGTGGAGGCAGGGCATCCCGAGAGCCATTGTCCGATCCACCTGTCGCTGACGGATGGGGAGCCGCGGACGATCGACGCCGACAGCTTCCGCAGAAGCAACGGCACGACCTTCCCCGTCCAGTGCACGAGCACGCCGATCATCGACCAGGGCCAGCTGCTCGGGGCCGTTGTGACCTTCAACGACGTCACCGAGCGAAAACGCTTCGAGACGCAGCTCCAATACCTCGCCGATCATGATGCGGTCACCGGTCTCTTCAACCGCCAGCGCTTCGAAGAGGAGCTGACCCGCCAACTCGCGCACTCGGCCCACTATGGAGGGGGCGGCGCGCTGCTGATTCTCGACCTCGACAACTTCAAGTACGTGAACGATGCGTTCGGGCACCACGCCGGAGACGAGCTGATCAGAAGCATCGCGGGCCTGGTCAGCAGGAGACTGCGGTCGGCCGACGTGGTCTCCCGCCTGGGCGGGGACGAGTTCGGCATCCTGCTCGGCGGAGTGGATGCGTCCGAGGCGCGCTCGGTGGCGACCAGCCTGCTCGACGTCATTCGCAGCCACACCTCCACCGTGGGCGATCAGGGTCTGCGGATCACAGCCAGCATCGGCGTCACCTTCCTGGACCGCCCCGAGCTGAGCGCTGAGCAGCTGCTGATCGAGGCGGACACAGCCATGTATGAGGCCAAGGACGCCGGCCGCGACCGTGTCCACCATCACCGCCCGGGGGCCGGCCCCAGGACCCCGCAAAGCGCTGGGCTCTTGTGGACCGAGCGAGTCAAGACCGCCCTGGAAGAGGACCTGTTCGTGGTCCACTGCCAGCCGGTGGTCCATCTCTCGGACGGTCCTGGGGCTCGGTACGAGTTGCTGGTTCGGATGGCGGGGGAGAACCGCGATCTGATACCCCCCAGCGCCTTCCTGCCGGTGGCCGAGCGCTTCGGCCTGGCGCCAGACATCGATGCCTGGATGGTGCGCCGGGCCGTGGACCTGATCGACGCCGAGAGAACGGCGGGGAGAGAGCTCGTGCTCGAGGTCAACGTCTCGGCCCGCTCCATCGGCCGACCCGAGTTCTCGATGGCGATCGAGCGGGCGGTCGAGGAAGCATCGGTTGACCCCTCCAGTCTCGTGCTCGAGATCACGGAGAAGACGGCGATCGCCAACATGGAGCAGGCGCGGCGGTTCGCGACCCGCATCGCGGAGATCGGCTGCGAGCTCACACTGGACGATTTCGGCGCAGGCTTCGGCTCCTTCTACTACCTCAAGCACCTGGCTGTCGATTACCTGAAGATCGACGGGGAGTTCGTCCGCGGCCTGGTGCGAAGTCAGATCGATCAACGGATGGTCCAAGCGATGGTCGAGATTGCGCAGGAGCTCGACCTGCGAACGGTCGCCAAGTGCGTCGAGACCCCGGAGACCATCGCGCTGCTCCAGGAGTACGGGGTTGACTTCGCGCAGGGATACCACCTCGGACGCCCGGCCCCAACGGTCGAGTTGATCGGCGCCGTCCGGGCAACCGCGCAGGAGTGACCGTCCCTTGGAGACTTCCCCCGTCGCTTCTCGCGGGGAGGAAAGCTCTTAGATGGATCCCGCCAGGGCCTGCCCCGCGTTCGAGGCCCAGTCGACCAAGGGGGAGGGGATGACGCCGAAGAAGATCGTCGCCGCGGCGAGTGCCCCCATCGGAACCAGGATCGCGAGGCAGCGGGTGCCCGGCGGCGCGGCCGTGGCGGCCTGCGGTGGGGCGTTGGGGAGATCGGCTTCGGGCGACCCGCCCGCCATGGCGGGCATCCCGGTGGCCGCTTCGGGGGCCAGCGGTTCTGCCCTCGGGCGCATCCACACCGCGGCGACGACCCGCAGGTAGTACGCCAGCGAGATCATCGCCCCGATCGCGATCGCCACCCCCAGCCAGGTGTAGTCGGCGTCGACCGCCGCCTCGATCAGGAAGAGCTTGCCGATGAACCCCGCCGTGCCCGGCAGCCCGGCCAGCGCCAGCATCGAGATCGTCAGCGGCCAGGCGAGTGCCGGGCGGTCGCGGCCCAGCCCCTGCACCGCCCTGATGTCGTCACCGAACTCGGTCTCCCGCTCGCGGACCACGATCACCGCGAACGCCGCCAGGTTCATCAGCGCGTAGGCGGCGAGGTAGAAGATCAGTGCGTTGACCCCCAGCTCGGAGGCGGCGACCAGCCCGACCAGCATGTAGCCGGCCTGGGCGACCCCCGAGTAGCCGAGCAGCCGCTTCAAGGAGTCCTGACCCAGCGCGCCCACGTTCCCCACCACGATCGAAACCGCGGCGAGCACGGCAAGCGCGGGTTGCCAATTGTCGACCGCGGGGCCGAGCGCGACCTCGAAGAAGCGGACGAAGACGCAGAAGGCGGCCACCTTGGTCGCCACCGCCATGAACGCGGTCACCGGCGTAGGGGCGCCCTGGTACACGTCCGGCGTCCACTGGTGAAAGGGGGCGATGGAGATCTTGAAGGCGAGTCCCGTTGCGGCGAGCGCGATCCCCATCAGAACCAGCGGGTCGTCGGCAAGGCCCGAGCCGATCCCATCGCGGATGCCGTTGAAATCGGTCGAGCCGGAGCCGCCGTAGACGAACGCCAGCCCGTAGAGCAGCGTCGCCGAGCCCAGTGAGCCGACGATCAGGTACTTGAGCCCGGACTCGAGCGATTCCCGGCGCGCGAGCGCCGAGCCACAGAGGACGTAGAGCGGCACCGACAGCAGCTCGATCCCGACGAAGAACGCGACCAGGTTCTGGGCCTGGGCCAGCAGCACCATGCCGAGGACCGACGAAAGCAGGAGCGCCTGGAACTCCCCGTGACGCGGCTCCTCTCCGGGGCGCTCCGCGGCCGGCTCGCGCCACGACAGCGGGACCACGACGGCGGCGGAGAGAATCGCGATCAGCGCCGCCGCGAGCCCCAGCTCGTCCAGCCGCAGGGCTGCGGCCACCAGGTCCTTGCGCTCACCCCACTGCCAGATGCAAAGGCCGGCGGCAGCAGCCAGCGTGGCCAGCGACACGACCGAGACCACCGGGCGCTGGCGCCGATCGTCCACCAGGCCGGCGACCAGCACGGCGCAGATCCCGGCGGTCAGAGCGATCACGGGCGACAGCCCCGCGTAGTCGACGTCGGGGGCGGTGAAGCTCACCGATCCCCCCCGGCAAGCGGCGCATATCCGGACCAGCCCGCATCGGTGTGCACGGCCGGAGCATTGGGGGCGGACGGCGGCTGCGACGTCGGTGCCACGGCGGCGATCTTGTCCGTGACCGCCGCATTGCTGCGACCCAGGATCAGGCCCGGATACAGCGCCAGGGCGACGATGCAGGCAACGAGCGGCGCCAGCACGGCCGCATCGCGGAGCGCGATCTCGCGCGAGTCGCCGTTCTCGGCGAGCCGGTTGTGCATCGTGCGCTGAAACAGGCGGATTGCGTAGAAGGCCGCGAACACCACCCCGACGATGGCCACGAAGGCGTAGACGATCTTCGCCTGGAAGACGCCGATCAGGATGTAGAACTCGCCGATGAAGTTCGCGGAGCCCGGCATCGCCAAGGTCGCCAGCGTGACCACCAGGAACAGCGCCGCAAGCACCGGCGCCCGCATGGCCAGGCCGCCCAGCCGGGTGATGTCCTCGCTGCCCGAGCGCTCCCACAGCAGGGCGACGATCAGGAAGATGGGGGCCACGACCAGTCCGTGGTTGACCATCTGCAGCACCGAGCCGTCGGCGCCGTCGGGTCGCAGCGAGAAGATCCCGATGGTGATGAAGCCGAGCTGGGCGATCGAGGAGTAGCCCGCGATCAGGCGCACGTTGGTCTGGGTGAAGGCCATCACCGAGCCGTAGAGGATGCTGGCGACGCCGATCAGCAGGATCAACTCCTGGAAATGCACCGTGGCCTGCGGGTACAGCGGCAGCGCGACGCGCAGGAAACCGTACGCGCCGACCTTCGACAGCACCCCGGCAAGCAGCGCCACCACCGGCAGCGGCGCGGCTCGGTACGCGTCCGGCAGCCAGCCGTGAACCACGACCGCCGGCATCTTGATCAGGAACGCGGCGGCGAAGAACAGGAAGATCCAATCCTGGCTTCCGGCCCCCAGCGTGTTGGCGCGCAGATCGGCGATCGAGAAGCTCAGGTGGCCCACCTGGTCGGAGGACAGGATTGCGGTGGCGACCGCGGCGACCAGCATCAGCAGCGAGCCGACCAGCGTGTAGACGATCATCTTGGTCGTCGCGCCGATCCGGTTCTCGCCGCCGAAGGTGCCGATCAAGAACCAGAACGGGATCAGCATCAGGTCGAAGAAGAGGACGAACAGCAGCAGGTCCTGGGCCAGGAAGGCGCCCAGGGAGGCGGTCTCGCCGAGGCCCAGCATGAAGAAGTAGATCCGGCGCCGGTCGGGCATCCGGAAAGCCGAGAACGCCGTCGCACCGGCCCACAGCAGCGCCGTGAGCAGGATCAGGAAGAGGCTGATCCCGTCGACCCCGAGCTGGTAGCGAACCCCGAGGTCCGGGATCCAGCTCTCGTCGACGGTGTGCTGGAGGCCCGGGTCGGCGCTTTGGAAGTCGGCCACCAGAGCGATCGCCCCAACCAGCACCAACAGCGTCCCCACGATCGAGATCACCGGCACGGCCTTGCGGGGAACGAGGAAGCACGAGAGCCCGGCCGCGAGCGGCAGCCAGAGCATCACCTGAATCACGGCTTCCCCCTCGCGCGCTTTGACCGGGGACGGAGGACGGAGATCCGGGGACTGCTCATGAGCTCACGATCAGGAAGTAGAGGCCCAGGGCGGCGAAGCCGCCCACCAAGAGCAGCGCGTAGGCGCGGACGAAGCCCGATTGGGCGCCGCGTACGACCACGCCGACGCCCCGCACCACGCCCACCGTCCCGGTGACGATCCCCTGCACGACGACTCGCTCCAGGACCGAGTTCGTGAACCGCCCGATGGCGATCACCGGGCGGTAGACCAGGGCGTCGTAGAGCTCGTCGAAGTACCACTTGTTGACGAGGAACGTGTGGATCCGGCGAAAGCGCTCGATCAGCGCGGCGGACATGCCAGGTCGCGCCACCCAGACGAGATAGGCGATCGCGACGCCGGCGATCGCAACCGCCCCGCCGACCCCCAGACCCTCCCAATCGGCGAGGGTCGAGGGAAAGGACTCATACAGAGTCGAGTTCAGGAACGACCCGTGGAGGAACTTGTCGATCGCGTCGTCGACGCCGGGGATCTGCCCGACGCCGCCGAAGATCGACAGGAACCCGAGCACCGACATCGCGAGCCACATCGGCCAGTCCCGCTCGGCGATGTGGTGCTCGGCGCCCGGAAAGCCGATGTCCGTGTCCTCTTGCTCGCCGGTCATCGGATTCTCCGGCTCGGCGTGGGCGAGATGTCCCTGCTCGAGTTCGCGCGCCTCTGGCACAGGCTCGCCCCAGAACACGCGGAAGATGATCCGGAAGGCATAGATCGCGGTGAGGAGAGCCGCGAAGTAGCCGCCGATCGTGAAGATCCAGTAGAAGCCGCCGCGGTGCGCGGCGAAGACAAGGATCTCATCCTTTGAGAGCCATCCGGCGGTCCCGGGGAATCCGGCGAGCGCCAGCGCGCCGATGATCATCAGCGTCGAGGTGAAGGGCAACGCGCGCCTCAGCCCTCCCATCCGGTCGATGTCCTGGGTGCCGGCCATCGCCGAGATCACCGAGCCGGCGCCCATGAACAGGAGCGCTTTGAAGAAGGCGTGCGACATCAGGTGAAAGAAGCCCGCGGCATAGGCGCCGATCGAGACACCGACGATCATGTAGCCGATCTGGCTGATGGTCGAGTAGGCGATGATCCGCTTCAGGTCGGTGACTGCGAGCGCGCAGGTCGCGGCAAAGACGAGCGTCGCGAGACCGATGAACGCCGAGATGTCCGCCGCCGTGGGTGCAAGCTCGAACAACGGGTAGGTTCGCCCGATCAGGTAGACGCCCGCGGTGACCATGGTCGCCGCGTGGATCAGGGCGGAGACCGGCGTGGGGCCCTCCATCGCGTCCGGCAGCCAGGTGTGGAGCGGAAGCTGGGCCGATTTCGCGAAGGCGCCGACGAGGAGGAGCAGGCAGATCGCGATCACCACTCCCTGGTTGGTCGAGAATTGCTGCGGTGCCGCCTGGAACACCGCCAGGTAGTCGAAGGTCCCGAGCTCGCGAAAGATGAAGAAGGCGGCGAGCACCAGCCCGACGTCACCGATCACGTTGATCACGAACGCCTTCATGCCCGCCTTGGTTGCCGTGTTTCGCCGGTACCAGAAGCTGATCAACGCGTAGGAGGCGAAGCCGACGAACGCCCAGCCGACGATTAGGAGCACGAAGTTGCCGGCGAGGACCAGCAACAGCATCGAGAAGACGAAGAAGTTGAGGTAGCTGAAGTATCGGGCGTAGCCGCGATCGGAATCGAGGTAGCTGATCGAGTAGAGGTGGATCAGCATCGAGACGCCGCTGACGATGAGGATCATGAACACCGACAGCGGGTCGACGAGGATCCCGAGCTTGATGTCCAGCCCTGCGGCGGAGGCGTAGGTGTAGAGCGACGAGGTGAGCTCGCGCGCCTCAACCGGTTTGTCCAGCAGCACCACCAGCGCGGCGATCGAGTTGACGAAGGCGAGCGCAATTGCGCCGGTACCTATCCAGCCCGCGGCGCGGCCCGGCAGCGCGCGCCAGCCGAACGCGTTCACCAGGCATCCGGCGAGCGGGAACGCCAGCACCAGCCAGGCGTAGGTGGTGGCGCTCACCCGCGCAAGTTCCTCATCTCATCGACGTTCAGCGGCAGACGCCGCCGGAACATCGCCACGATCAGGCCCAACCCCACCACCACCTCGCAGGCGGCGACGACCATCACGATCAGCGCGAACACCTGGCCGTCCTGGTCGCCGTGATCGCGGGCGAAGGCGACCAGCGCCAGGTTGCCCGCGTTCAGCATCAACTCAAGGCACAGCAGGATGACCAGGGGGCTGCGCCGGATCAGCACCCCGCCGGCGCCGATCGCGAAGAGCAGCGCCGACAGGATCAGATACCAGGTGACGTCCACCTACGTGCCTTTCTCAACGGCCTGGGGCCGAGCCTCCGCGTGCCGGCGGCCTGCCAGGACGACGGCTCCCACGGCCGCCACCAGGAGCAGCATCGAGGCCGCCTCGAAGACGATCAGGAAGCGCTCCAGAAGCAGGGTGCCGATCGCCGCCGGCGAGCCGAAGCCCAGCGGCACCGTGGGTCCCTCGCTGTCGAGCGCCGACAGCCCGGTGCCCAGGATCGCGATCGAGAGCTCGACGAACAGCGCCACGGCGAGCACCGGGGCAAGGAACCGCTGGCCGGGGATCGGCTCCCAGATCGGCTCCTCGACGGCGCCCACGTAGGCGGCCACGAACACGTACAGCACCATCACGGCGCCCGCGTACACCACAACCTGGGCTGCGGCGACGAACTGCGCATACAGCAGCAGGAAGAGCCCTGCCAGCGCCACCAGGTGGACGACCAGCGCCAGCACGCTGTAGAAGGGGTTCCGGAGCGCGATCACCCCGATCGCCCCGCCAAGCGCGCCGATCGCCCCGGCGAAGAACGCGACCTGAACCACTACTCGCCGCCTCCTCGTCTGCGACTCCGGGGGCGGCGAGGTGCGCGGTCACTACTCGCCGCCTCCCGTCTGCGACTCCGGGGGCGGCGAGGTGCGCGGTCTACCGTGCTCACTACTCGCCCTCCCGGCGCAGCGGGGTCCGCTCGACCGACTCCGCGAGCAGCATCTCCTTGGTGAAGATCAGGTCCTCGCGGTTGTAGTCGGCGATCTCGTACTCGTGGCCCATGGTGATCGCGTCGAAGGGACAGGCCACCTCGCAGTAGCCGCAGAAGATGCAGCGGGCGAGGTTGATCTCGTAGATCTCGGCGTAGCGCTCACCGGCGGACTTTCGGTCGTCGGGGTCGTTCTCGGCGGCCACCACCCGGATGCAGTCCGCTGGGCAGGCGGCCGCGCACAGCGAGCAGCCGACGCACTTCTCGAGCCCGGTGTCCTCGAACCGGTGCAGCTTGTGGCGGCCGCGAAAGCGTGGGTAGACGGGAGTCTTCTCCTCCGGGTACTGGATCGTCACCGGCCCCTCGACGATCCGGGCGAAGGTCGTCTTCAGGCCACGCAACGTCTCCCCGAAGGCGCGATAGGCACCCTGGACCCCGCCGGGTTGCGGCCCCCGCTGCACCGCGACCACTGAGTCTTCGGGTAGATACTCAAACCTCTCGCTCATCGCTGCCTCGCCCGGGCTAGCGACGAAGTCGCGGTAGTCACGGAGGTGCCTGCCGGGTCAGGTCGGCGCCCTAGCCCGGCGACACCGGAGGCGGAGCCGAGGATGTCGCCGGAGATATTCATGTGACCGTCACCAGCACCGCGGTGACCAGGACGTTGAGCGTCGCCAGCGGCAGCAGCACCTTCCAGCCCAGCGCCATCAGCTGGTCGTAGCGGATTCGAGGCACCGTGGCCCTTACCCACATGAACATGAAGATCAGCGCCAGGACCTTGACCAGCACCCAGATCGGGTCGAGCCATCCGGGACCCGGTCCGTGCCAGCCGCCGAGGAAGAAGGTGACCGCGACCGCCGAGATCACGAACATCTCGATGTACTCGGCCAGCGCGTAGGAGCCGTAACGCATTCCGCCGTACTCGGTCTGATAGCCCTGCACCAGCTCCGCGTCCGCCTCGGGGAGATCGAAGGGTGCCCGGTTGGCCTCCGCGAACCCCGCGACCATGAAGATCAGGAAGCCGACGAACTGCGGGACGATGTACCAGATCTGGTTCTGGGCCTCGACCATGGAGACGAGGGACAGCGAGCCGGCCATCATGATCGCCCCGAGCAGTGCCAGGCCCATCGAGATCTCGTAGGAGATCAGCTGCGCAGCCGAGCGCATGGCGCCGAGGAAGCTGTACTTCGAGCCCGAGGCCCAGCCTCCGAGGAGCAGGCCGTAGAAGGCGATCGAGCCGAAGGCGAAGAAGTAGAGGATGCCGATCGAGACGTCGATCCCGTAGAAGCCCACGCCGTCCTTGACGTTTCCGAACGGGATGATCGCCAGCGTCGCGACGCCCGTGAAGATGACGATCGCGGGGGCGACCGCCCACAGGATCGGGACCGCGTTGTCGGGCCGGTAGCCCTCCTTGGTGATCAGCTTGACCGCGTCGGCGAGCGGCTGCAGCAACCCGAACGGCCCGACCCGGTTGGGCCCGTACCGCGCCTGGAAACGACCCAGGACCTTGCGCTCCATCACCGTCAGCAACGGGGCAATCGCGAACACGGCGGCGAAGATCACGATCGACTTCACCACCAGGATCCAGGTCGCCTCCACGAAGCCGACATCCGCCACCGGCAGGGTCATGTCCCGTCGCCCACCTTCGTCACCTCGACCGTCTGGCCCGACTCCAGGGCGTTCGCGTTCGCCTCGCCGGTGCCCTCGATCAGGAACCCGCTGCCGGGCCGCACCCGCTCGCGGATCGCGAGCCGCGCTCGCACGGTCGTGCCGTTGGATCGCACGTCGACCTCGTCGCCCTGTACGAGCCCGAGCCGGTCCGCGTCCGCCGGAGCCACGTCCAGGGTCTGCCGCGGCGCCAGGAACCGCAGCGCCGGGCTCCGGTCGGTCACCTCGGCCGCCCACAGGTCACGGTAGGTGCCGACCTGGAGTCTGGCGCCGCCGTCCCCGTCGCCGGCCTCCGCAGACTGAGCCGACATCGATGTCTGCTCAGTCTGCTCGGCCATCGCACGGGACGCCGCCGCCTGACTCTCTTCGGCTGGAAACCCCGACGCGGCTCTCCGTTCCTGCCAGCGGATGCCTCGGCCGCCGATCTCCTCCGGGGTGATGCCGGCGTAGAACGGGACCTCGGATGCGATCGCCTCGAGAGCCTCGGGCGCCGAGTCGATTCCCGTCTCGTCGCCGAGCAGGGCGGAGAGCTCGACCAGCACCTGCCACATGGGCCGTACGCGGCCCGGGTGCGGGATGCCGGGGCGCAGGCGCTGAAGGCGGCCGTCGGGGTGGGTGACCGTGCCCTCCTTCTCGGCATAGAACTCGGCCGGGAAGACGACGTCCGCGTGCTTGGTCGAGGCGTTCTCGAACATCGCGACGGCAAGCACGAACTTCGCCTGGCCGAGCGCCTCGCTCCACGCGGGCCCGGCCGGGAAGTCGCGGACCGGGTCGGCGTTGACGAGGAACGCCGCCTCGAGGCTTCCGTCCGCAAGGCCGTTGCGGATCCCGCCGGCGTCGCCTCCCGTGGGGACCTCGGACAGTCCGGGCCCCGCGTCCGGCAGGCATCCAACCTCGCGCAGACCGCGGCCGTTCGCTCCCTCCGGGACCTCGAGCAGCTTCGCGTCCAGCTTGCGCGCGCAGTCGACCAGTGCCCTGTCGGCCTCGCCCGCCCAGACAATCACGGCGGACCCGGGCTTGAGCACGCCCCCGATCCGCTCGGCGTCGGCAGCGATCTCACCCTGCGCCCGCTCGTAGCCCTCGGCTCCGAGCTCCGCGGCCAGCGCGCTCGTGAAGGCGAACACGCCGGCGAAGCCCGGCGCGTAGCGGGCGACCTCCTCGGCGCCCCCGTCGAGGGCGGTGGGGCGGTCGCTGGCGACCGCAAGTCGGGTCCCGTCTCGCCGCACGACCTTGCGGATCCGCAGGTCGAGGATGGGCATCGCGTGCAGCGGGTCGCAGCCGATCACGAGGATCGACTCGGCCGCGTCGAGGTCGGAGACGCCGGCGCTCAGCTCGGGCCGTGAGAGGTCCAGCAGAAGGTCGCGCCCGTCTGGGTCCGGAGGCACCTGGCCTCCCACGCTGCGCCGGGGCGAGCGGCCGGCTCCGCCCCGGGGGCGCGACTCGACGTGTGGCGAGCCGAGCGCCCGGCGAATGATCCGCTGCGCGAGGTAACCCTCCTCGTTCGAGGAGGATCCGCCGACGATCGCGGCCGTCCGCTCGCCGGCCTGCCGCAGCCCCGCGGCGGCCGCCTCGAGGGCCTCGTCCCAGCTCGCCGGCCGAAGCTCGCCCCCCTGGCGAACCAGCGGCTCGGTGATCCGCTGCTCGGACTCGCCCATCTGGTAGCCGAACCGCCCCTTGTCGCACAGCCAGCCGTCGTCCACCTCGGGGTGGTCACGCGCGAGGACCCGCTCGATGCGCTCGTCGCGCACGGTCAGGATCACGTTGCACTGGCTCGGGCACAACGTGCAGATCGTGCCGGCGTCCTCGATGTCCCAAGGACGGGCACGGAACCGGTATGCCTCCGAGGTCAGCGCTCCCACGGGACAGAGCTCGATGATGTTGCCGTGGAACGGCGCGATGTAGGGACGGTCGTCGAACGTGCCCACGAACGTGGACGCACCCCGCTCCAAGAGCTGGAGCTGTTCGTCCTCGGCAACCTCCTGGCTGAAGCGCACGCAGCGGTAGCAGAGGATGCATCGCTCGCGGTCGATCTTGATCAGCGGCGAGAGAGGGATCGGCTTCTGGAAGTGGCGCTTGGGATCGATGACGCGGCTGCGCCCGGGGCCCCAGCCCATGGCAACGTCCTGCAGCGGGCATTCGCCGCCCTTGTCGCAGACCGGGCAGTCGAGTGGGTGGTTGACGAGCAGGAACTCGACCACGGATTCCTGCGCCTCCAGCGCGCGATCGGTACGCGTGTAGACCACCATCCCGTCGCGGACCGGGGTCGAGCAGGCGGTCTGCAGCTTCGGGATCCCCTCGATCTCGACCAGGCACATGCGGCACGCGCCGACGGGATGGCCAAGCTTCGGCTCGTAGCAGAACACCGGGATCTCGATGTCGCCGTGCTTGGCGGCGTCGACGAGCATCGTCCCCTCGGCGGCCGCCACCTCGACTCCGTCGATCACGAAGTTGATCTGCCGGCGCTCCGCGCTCATAGGAGAACGGCGTTTGACACAGGCAGTCTCACCCCGAAACACCCAGCGGCGTGGGGCCCGCGTCCGTGGCCGACTCGTCAAGCGGCCGCGGCGCCGCGGCCCGCCCGCCCTCGATCGCCGCCTCGAACTCGTCGCGGAACTTGGCGACCATGCTCCCGACCGGCATGGCCATCGAGTCGCCCAGCACGCACAGGCAGTGGCCGATGATGTTCTCCTGTACCGAGGCGATGATGTCGAGGTCCATCGGGGTCGCCTCGCCGGAGATCACCCGCTCGAGCATCTTCACGGTCCAGTTGGTGCCCTCCCGGCATGGCGTGCACTTTCCGCACGACTCGTGGTGGTAGAAGCGGGCCGTTCGCAGCGCCAGCTCGGGGATCGAAACCTCGTCGTCGGCGACGATGATCGACCCGGAGCCGAGCATGGAGCCGGCCTCGGCCAACGCCTCGAAGCTGTACGGCAGATCGAGCTCGGCCGCGGTCAGGACGGGCGCCGAGGAGCCACCGGGGAACCAGGCCTTCACATGGCGCCCTGCAGGTGGGCCGCCGGCCAGCTCGTAGATCAGTTCCCTGGATGAGACTCCGAGCTCGACCTCGTAGTTGCCCGGCCGCTGCACGCAGCCCGACACCGAGACGACCTTGGTCCCGGGTGACTGCTCCGTCCCGAAGCCCTTGAACCAGTCGGCGCCGTTCCTGACGATGTGGGGAAGGTTGGAGAGGGTCTCCACGTTGTTGATCAGGGTCGGCCCTCCGTAGAGCCCCTCGATCGCCGGGAAGGGCGGCTTGAGGCGCGGATTGCCGCGCTTGCCCTCGAGCGAGTCGAGCAGGGCGGTCTCCTCGCCGCAGATGTACGCGCCGGCGCCGCGGTGCACGACCAGCTCGACCCGGGCACCCGTGTCCAGCAGGTCCTCCCCCAGGTAGCCCGCGCCGTACGCCTCCTCGACGGCACGTTCGAGGATGTCGGCGACCTCCGCGTACTCGCCCCGGATGAATACGAACGTCTGGCCGACCCCGGCGGCCAGCGCCGCGATTGCGATCCCCTCGATCAGCTGGTGGGGGTTCTTCTCCACCAGCTCGCGATCCTTGAACGCGCCGGGCTCCGACTCGTCGGCGTTGCAGCACAGGTACTTCGACATCTCGCCACGGGGCAGGAACGAGGCCTTCTTTCCCATCGAGAACCCGGCGCCGCCCCGGCCGCGCAGTCCGGACGCCTCGAGTTCCGAGAGCAACTCGTCCGGTTCCATCTCCTTGAGCGCCTTCTCCAGCGTCTGGTAGCCCCCAAGGCGCCGGTACACCTCGATCGAGGCCAGCCCGGGCTCGTCGATGTGGCGGAACAGCATCCGCGTCTCAGACACCATTCGCCCCCTTCACCCTGGGATCCGGCTCAGGCTCCGGACCGCCGGCCGCGGGGCGGCCGGCGAGCGCCTTGTCCGGCAGGACGTCCGCGCCGGCGCGGAGCTGCTCCACGGCGGTGTGCGCCTCGCCGGTGTCCAGCGGACCGTAGTAGCGCTCGTCGATCGAGGCCATCGGCGCGATGTCGCAGCCGCCCATGCACTCGAAGCCCTTGATGAAGACCTCTCCGTCGGGCGAGCTGGCGCCGCCGTGATCGGCCTCGTGGGCGTCGGCGCCCGCGGCCTCGCAGAAGGCACGCAGCAGATCGTCGGCTCCCCGCAGCCAGCAGGAGATGTTGTGGCAGACGAGCACCTGGTGGCGCCCGACCGGCGTCGTCCGGAAGAGGTCGTAGAAGGTCGCGAGCGACTCCAGGTATGAGGGTGTCACGCCCATCACCGCGGCCGCCTGCCGCATGCCGTCCGGACTGCACCAGCCGTAGTGGCGCTGCACCGCCCAAAGTGCGGGAAGCGCGGCCGAGCGAATCTGCGGGTAGCGGGACATCGCCGTCTCGATCCGCTCGCGGAGCTCCTCGGGGACGTCCACCTCGTGAAGCTCGGGCACGGGCTCCGCGTCCTCCGGCCGCATCGACTCGACCAGCCGCCGGCGCTCTTCGGCGGACATCTCGTTCGTGGGCCGGATCTCGGGGAGGTCGCTCATCGGTCGATCCCACCGAGGATCGGGTCCAGCATCGCCAGGTTCTGGATCATGTCGGCGACGTAGCCGCCCACGGACATGTCGCGAAACGCCTGCAGGTTGACGAACGACGGATCGCGGATGTGAACCCGGGCCGGCTTCGCCGAGCCGTCGGCAAGCACGAAGCACCCCAGCTCGCCGCGGGGCGACTCGACGGCGTAATAGGCCTCGCCCGGCGGCACCCGGAACCCCTCGGTGACGAGCTTGAAGTGGTGGATCAGCGCCTCCATGGAGGTCGCGAGCTCATCGCGCGGCGGCAGCACGACCTTGCGGTCGTCCGCGATCCACGGTCCCTCGGGCAGCCCGTCGAGGGCCTGCTCGATGATCCGCACCGACTCGCGCATCTCCTGCACGCGGACCCGGTAACGGTCGTAGCCGTCGCCGACGGTGCCGACCGGGATCCGGAAGTCGAAGTCACCGTAGGACAACTGGGGATCGACCTTGCGCAGGTCCCACGGCTCGCCGGCGGCGCGCAGGAGCGGCCCCGTGACCCCAAGCGCGAGCAGGCGCTCCCGGGACACGACGCCGACGTTCTTCGTCCGGCGCAGGAAGATCTCGTTTCGGTCGAGGATCGCCATGTACTGGTCGATCCGCGAGGGCATCTCGGCGCAGAACGCCCGTGCGTTGCGCTCGAAGCCGACCGGGATGTCCTCGAATACGCCGCCCACCTGGAAATAGCGGGTGTGCATTCGCTGTCCGGTGGACATCTCGAACAGGTCGAGAATTCGGTCGCGGTCCCGGAAGCAGTAGAAGAACATCGACATCGCGCCGAGGTCCAGCGCCGAGGTGCCGAGCCAGACGAGGTGGGAGTGGAGCCGGTTCAGCTCCAGGTGGATCACGCGGAGGTACTTGGCCCGGGGCGGGATCTCGAGCTCGAGGAGGCGCTCCACGCAGCCGACGAACGCCTCCATGTTGAAGAAGTACGAGAGGTAGTCCATCCGCTCCACGAACGGGATCACCTTCCAGTACGACTTGTCCTCGCAGTTCTTCTCGATCCCGGTGTGGACGTAGCCCACGATCGGCTTCAGGTCGCGGACCACCTCGCCCTCGAGGCTGACCAGCAGCCGCAGCACCCCGTGCGTGGCCGGGTGGTGCGGGCCCACGTTGATCGTCATCAGTTCCTGCTCGGGCTCGAGCACCTCGCCGGCTGCGGTGCGCTCCACCGGCGAGCTGCCGATCACCTGGGCCTCGGTGCGTGAGATGACGTCTCGGCCCAGGCTGCTCATTCGTACCAGCGGGGAGTCTCGCGCTCGTTGTAGGTGAAGATCACCGGCTCGCCCCCCAGCGGGAAGTCGCGGCGCTGCGGCCAGCCGACATAGTCCTCGGGCATCAGGATCCGCCGCAGGTCGGGATGGCCGCGGAACAGAACGCCGAAGAAGTCGTAGACCTCCCGCTCGTGGAACTCGGCCGTGGGGAAGATCGGGACGCAGCTGTCGATCTCGGGAAGCTCGTCGCGGCCTGGGTCGTGCAGCGCCGCCCGCACCCGCAGTCGCTCGACCCGGGGCATGTTGAGCAGCTCGTAGACGACCCCGAACCGCGGCTCGGCGGGCAGGTAGTCGACGCCGTGCAGGCTGGAGAGGGCTCGGTACTCCTGGCCCGGCGTGTCGCGCAGCCAGCCGAGCACGTCGAGGACTTGCTCCGGGTCGACTATCAGGCAGGCCTGGCCGTGCTCGTGGTAGGTGCCGAGCACCGAGCCCTCGGCGGCCTGGTTGAGCTCGGTGGCGATCAGCTCCAGGCCGGGGGCGTCGGGCATCAGCCGCCTTCCCCCGCCAGCGCGGCGTTGTGGGCGACAGCGGCCTCCCTGGCGGCGGCGTAAGCCTCGGCCTCCTCCTTCGACGCGTGGCCGGTCGCCGGCCGGGCCCACTCCTCGGTCCCGATCGCGTTGTAGCGGCGCCTCCAGCCGGGATCGGGATGGCCCAGGATCATCCGCTGCACCTTGTTGAACCCGTACACCAGCGCCTCCGGCCGCGGAGGACAGCCCGGTACGTGGATGTCCACGGGCATGAACTTGTCGGCGCCCTGGACCACGGCGTAGTTGGCGAACATGCCGCCGGAGGACGAGCAGGCACCCATCGAGATCACCCACTTCGGCTCCAGCATCTGGTCGTAGAGGCGGCGAATGACCGGGGCCATCTTGATCGCCACCCGGCCCGAGAGGATCAACATGTCGGCCTGCCGGGGCGATGCGCGCAGGTTCTCGGCCCCGAACCGCGCGATGTCGTAGCGCGGGCTGACGATCGACATCATCTCGATCGCGCAGCAGGCCAGTCCGAAGGTGGCCGGGAAGATCGAGTTGGCGCGCCCCCAGCGCACCGCCTTGTCGAGCCTCGTGGTCAGCACCGACTCCGTGACGTGCTTCTCCAGCGCGGCCCCCTCGAGGTCCCCTCGCAACAGGTCGCGGGCGCGGAGCTGACGGACGCGGAGCTCGTCGAGCGAGCGCGGCTCTTCGAGCGGTGACAGGGAGCGCAGCTTTTCGCGCCTCACCTCCAATCGAGCGCCCCCCTTCGCCACACGTACCCCAGGGCGACCAACAGCAGGGCGACGAAGATCCCGACCTCGACCAGGACGAAGACCGAATGCGCCGCCCTCAGGATCACCGCCACGGGGTACAGGAAGACGACCTCGATGTCGAACAGGATGAAGAGCATCGCGACCATGTAGAAGCTGACCCCGAAGCGAAATGTCCGCGAGACCTCGGTCGGCAGGCCGCACTCGTACGGCTCGCTCTTCACCCGATTCGGCCGTCGCGGGCCGACCAGCCCGTTGACCATCGCCAGGGTGCCTCCCACGATCGCGCCGAGGCCAGCGAAGACGATCACCGGGAGGTAGCTGCGCAACAGCACTGCCGCCGAGTTATATACCCACTTTGTGCCACATTGCTACATAGTGATTTTCCGCATCAGCAAGCCGATTTCCGACGCTTTCAGGCGGATTTCACCCGGCCGCCCGGGCGGGCGCCGAAAACCGCCATGCGGGGCGGGCTGAGCCGATGGTCGCCGTCCATCTGGTGGTCGGGATCGCGGTCATCACCACCAACCTGGCCGCCGGCGCCTGGGGCGGCTTCGCCTGGCTTCGCCACCTGCCCTCGGTGGGCTTCTGGTATGCGCTCCGTATCGCCCAGGGCGCAGTCGTGCTCCAGGTGGGCGTGGGCGCGATCCTGCTGCTCTCGGGGCGCGAGGGCAACGGCCTGCACTACCTGTACGGCGTGCTGCCGATCGTTGTCTCGCTGCTCGCCGAGGCGGCGCGCGCCGGGGCCGCCGAGCGCGAGCTCACCGGACTCGACTTCGAGTCGCTCCCGCAGCCGCGCCAGCGGCTGATCGCCCTGGCGATCGTGCGTCGCGAGACCGGGATCATGGCCGTCTCCGCGCTGGTCATCTTCCTGCTCGCGCTGCGCGCCGCGACCACGACCGGCTAAGACCAGTCCGGAAAGCGATGGCCCAAGTCCTGACATTTCGGTGGCCGAATTTCGATTCCATATGAATCGAAATCCGGCCATCGATGCTGCGGTGGCCGCTATTCGCGGCCCAGCGGGCGGTACTCGCCGCGGTGAAAGATCAGCGGCTCGGCGTCACCCGCCTCCAGATCGAGGACGCGACCCGTGGCGATCACGTGGTCACCGCCGTCGTGAACGTCGCGAAGCTCGCAAGCGAGCCAGATCAACACCCCCTCGATCTTCGGCGTTCCGGCTCGCTCCCTCCAGGCGATCCCATCCCACTTCTCAGGATGTGGGTCCTTGGTGCTGAAGCGGCGAGCCAACGCGGCTTGGCCGGCGGCCAGCACGTTGACGCCGAACAGGCGGGCGTGCTCCACAGCGACCAGGGTGCGTGATCCGAGGTCGAGGCAGGCGAGCATCAACGGCGGCTCCAAGGACAGCGAGGCGACGGCGTTCGCGGTCGCGCCCGCGGGGCCGGCAGGGCCGCTGGCGGTGACCACGGTGACCCCGGTCGGAAAGCGCGACATGGCGGCGCGCAGTGCGGCCGGATCGATCCGGGTTGGCATCAGTAGATTCGCTTCACGGGCGCGGAGGCGGAAAGTATGATGCCGCCGGCGTGCGCCCCCTCGCGATCATTGCGGCAGCTGCGGCGGCCCTGATCCTCGCCGCGTGCGGAACCGAGGGGATCTCGGTGTCGCAGGACGACCCGGCGCATCGCGGCGCGGTCCTGTTCGCGGAGCGCTGCTCGGGCTGTCACACGCTGACGCCGGCGGGAACGGAGGGCACCGCCAACCGCGCGCTCCGTCAGCAGGGGCCGAACCTGGACCAGCGGACAGAGACCTACGACGACGTCCTGTTCGCGATCCGCAACGGTGGCTTCTCGGGCGCGATCATGCCCCAGAACATCGTCACGGGCGCGGAAGCAAACAGCGTCGCCCGGTTCGTCTCCAAGTTCGCGGGCTCTGAGGCGGGCCAATCGCCCGAGCCGGGTACAGGGGCCGGCTCCCAGTAGGCGAGCGCCCGCAGGGCACCTGCAAGTGCGCCACTGATGCTCGACCTTCGGAGCATCCGCGAGGACCCCGAGCCCGCCCGGAGCGCGCTCGCCCGCCGGGGGGCCGAGGGGTCCCTGGACGAGCTCTTGCGGCTCGACCAGCGCCGTCGGGAACTGCTTCCCGAAGTCGAGGAGCGTCGGGCCCGGCAGAACCGGGCCTCGGATGAGATCGCGGACGCCAAGCGCGCCGGAGCCGACGCCGAGCCCTTGATCGCCCAGATGCGTCAGGTGAGCACCGAGGTGAAGGAGCTCGAGGGGGAGCTGGCCAAAGTGGAGGCCCAGCGCGACGAGTTGTTGGCCAAGCTTCCGAACCTTCCCGAGCCGGAGGCCCCGGATGGCTCGACGGAGGAGGACGCCGTGGTGCTGCGCGAGGTCGGCGAGCGGCCGAAGTTCGACTTCGAGGTCCGCGACCACCTGGAGCTGGGGCTTGCAAACCGCTGGATCGAGATGGAGAAGGCCGGCGAGGCCTCGGGCTCGCGGTTTGCCTACCTACTCGGCGACCTGGTGATGCTCGAGCTGGCGCTGGTGCGCTTTACCCACGACCTGCTTCGCGGCGAGGGCCTGGTGCCGGTGGTGCCGCCGGTCCTGGTCCGCGAGGGCCCCCTGTTCGGCACCGGCATCTTTCCCGGCGAGCGGGAGATGATCTACGAGGTGCCGCAGGACGAGCTGTTCCTGGTCGGCACCTCGGAGGTGTCGCTGGCAGCGCTGCATGCCGGCGAGATCCTGGTCGCCGACGACCTGCCGCGCCGCTACGCCGGTTTCTCCACGTGCTTTCGGCGGGAGGCGGGGGCGGCCGGCAAGGACACACGGGGGATCTTCCGCGTCCACCAGTTCGACAAGGTCGAGATGTTCTCGTTCGTTCGTCCCGACGAGTCGAAGGCCGAGCACCAGCGGCTGCTCGCGATCGAGGAACGCATCCTCCAGGCGCTCGAGTTGCCGTACCGGGTGGTCGACATCGCCGCCGGGGACCTCGGCGCCTCGGCGGCGCGCAAGTTCGACTGCGAGGCCTGGATCCCCAGCCAGGAGCGCTACCGCGAGCTCACCTCCTGCTCCAACACCACCGACTATCAGGCGCGCCGGCTCGGCTGTCGCTTCCGGCCCGAGCCCGACGCCCAGCCGCTCCACGTCCACACCCTGAACGCCACCGCGATGGCGGTCCCGCGAACGCTGGTCGCCTTGATCGAGAACGGGCAGCGCGCGGACGGCTCGATCGCCCTGCCGGCGGCGCTTCGCGACGCGGGAGCGCCTCCGGCTATTCCTCAGAATCCAGGGTCAGGGCACAGGAGTTGATGCAGTAGCGCTGTCCGGTCGGCTGCGGGCCATCGTCGAACAGGTGGCCGAGGTGGCCGCCGCAGCGCGCACAGACGACCTCGGTGCGGCGCATGAACATGCTGTTGTCGGGCCGGGTCTCGACCTTGTCGTCGGCCATCGGGTCCCAGAAGCTCGGCCACCCGGTGCCCGAGTCGAACTTCGTGTCGGAGCTGAACAGCTCCTGCCCGCAACCGGCGCATCGGTAGACGCCGTCGGCCTTCTCATCCCAGTAGGCGCCCGTGAAGGCGCGTTCGGTGCCCTTGCGACGGAGCACCTCGTACTGCTCTGGCGTCAGCTCTGCCTGCCAGTCGGCATCCGGCTTCTCAAGCTTCTCCATCTTCATCTTCCTCGTTGGCGTGGGCCTCCTATCAGCTTAGTCGGGCGATCCAGCCGTTTGTTACGGGCGGGCGAAGCCCGACTCCAAACGGCGGCCCCATACGATCCGCCGGGTGCCCGACGCCTTCTTCTTCGCCGACGAAGACCGGTACGTACCCACCGAGCTCACCCGGGGCCCGTGGGACCCCGAATCTCAGCATGCGGGCCCCCCAGCGGCCTTGATCGGCCGTGAGGTCGAGCGACTCGAGGGCGGCGCTGCGCGCCACGTGGGCCGGATCACGTTCGAGATCCTGCGCCCGGTGCCGATCACGCCGTTGCGAGTCGAGGCTCGGGTGGTCCGCCCCGGGCGCAGCGTCGAGCTGGTGGAGGCGAGCCTTGCCGACTCCGACGGCGAGGTGATCAGGGCCACCGCATGGCGGCTGCGCTCGGCGGATGTGCACCTTCCGGCCGGGCTGTCCAGCTTGGACGGCCCGGGGTTGATCGGGACCTCCCCGTCGACGCTTCGTCCCGGCTTCGCTCCCCCGGGGGTCGACGGAGCCCGGCCGGGCAAGTTCCCGCCGACCGGTCAAGAGGTCGGCTACCACACCGCGATGGAGTACCGGTTCGTGCACGGCGACTTCGCCCAGCTGGGCCCGGCGGTGGTCTGGATGCGGATGCGCCAGCCGCTGGTGGCGGGCGAGGTGCCCTCGCCGCTTCAGCGGGTGCTGGTGGCGGCCGACTCGGGCAACGGGGTCAGCGCGACGCTCGATTGGAACGGCTACCTGTTCATCAACGTCGACCTCACCGTCCACCTGCATCGCCCGCTGGTCGGCGAATGGGTGTGCCTCGACGCGATCACGATTCCCGAGCCCGGTGGCGTCGGGCTCGCGGACACGGCGCTATACGACGATCGGGGACCGATTGGCCGGGCGGCCCAAACGCTGCTTGTCGATCGGCGATAGTGGTCGCATGACCTCCACCTCGCTACCCGCCGGCCCGCGCCTCCCGGCCGCGCTTCAGAGCCTGATGTGGGTCACCAGGCCCATTCCCTACGTCGAATGGTGCCGGCGACGCTACGGGGACATCTTCACACTGCGCAGCTTTGTCTACGGCGACGTCGTGGTCGTTGCCGAGCCCGCCGCGGTCAAGGAGGTCTTCACCGGCGATCCAGATCTCTTCCGTGCCGGAGAGGCGAACTCAATGCTCGAGCCCGTGGCCGGGCCTCACTCCCTGCTGTTGCTGGACGGGGACCAGCACCTGCGCGAGCGCCGCCTGCTGCTGCCCGCCTTCCACGGCGAGCGGATCGAGCGCTACCGCGAGCTGATCGCCGAGACCGCTCGCCGCGAAATCGAGAATTGGCCAGTCGGAGCGCGGTTCCCGCTGCGGCCGCGGCTGCAGGCGATCACGCTTCGCGTGATCCTGCGAGCGATCTTCGGCTCCCAGGAAGCCGGTCGCCTCGAGGAGCTCGTCCGCCTGCTGCCCGCCATCTTCGACCTCGACGTGGTGATCATGTTCGTGCCCTGGCTGCGGCGGGATCTTGGGCGACGAAGCCCGTGGGGGAGGTTTCGGCGCGCGCGTGACAGGGTGGACGAAATCCTGTACCGGGAGATCGACCGGCGGCGCGGCGATGGTCGTGGAGAGACCGACGACGTCCTGTCGCTGCTGCTCGATGCGCGCCACGAGGACGGCCGCCCGCTGTCCGATTCCGAGCTGCGGGACGAGCTGGTCACTCTGCTCCTGGCCGGACACGAGACCACCGCCACCGCCCTCGCCTGGATGTTCGAGCGGCTGGTCCGCCACCCTCGAGCCCTCGCGCGGCTCCGGGATGAGCTGGCCGCCGGCCAAGACGGTTATCTGGAGGCCGTGATCAAGGAGACGTTGCGGGTTCGGCCGGTGGTCACCGACGTCGGCCGAAGGCTCGCTGCGCCGGCCGTGGTCGGCGGCTGGGCGATTCCCGCCGGAACGCTGGTGATGCCGTCGATCGCGCTCGTCCACCTCGCGCCCGATACCTATCCGGCGCCTCATGCGTTCAGGCCCGAGCGTTTCATCGAAGGCCAGCCGGAGCCCTACGCGTGGATTCCGTTCGGGGGTGGCGCGCGGCGTTGCCTCGGCGCCTCCTTCGCGCTGTTCGAGATCAAGACGATCGTCCCGATCGTCCTGGAGCGGCTCGAGTTGCGCGCCCCGGAACCCGAGGACGAGGGGACCCGGGTACGGGGCGTCACCCTGGCGCCGAAGCGCGACGCCGAGGTGATCGCCGAGCCCCGGCCACGGGCACCGGCCCGACCTCGCGGGGCGTCTCCCGCGGGGCGGGCGGGCTCAGCGCCGCGCCTTCAGCGGTCAGCTGCGTAACCGAGGATGGAGCGATCGACAAGCCATTCCACCGGTGCGCGATCGTCCGTGTAGACGCTGCCGCCGGGAAGTCGCGGTCCGGTCTTCGCCGCCTCGGCCCTCGCCAGTTCCCGAAGGCCCGCCGGGAGGGTGCCGGCGGTGGCGCGCAGCCGGCCGGGTGTCGCGTGCTCGCCCGCCACCAGCAGGGTGTTGGTGTCGTCGAACGTGTCGCGCAGCACGCTGGGGAACACCGTCGACAGCGTCCTGCCGATCACCGTCTCCAGGTCGTCGTTTCCCTCGGGGTGGCCGACGTTGATGACCACCGCGCCGCCCGGGGCCAGGCGGTCGCGCACCAGCTCGAAGAACTCGCGGGTCGCCAGGTAGAAGGGAACGTACGGCTGGCGATAGGAGTCGAGGACGATCACGTCATAGGCGCCCGCCGACCGGCGCAGCCAGGGCCGGGCGTCCTGGTTGTAGACGGTGAGGTTGGGGTTCGACGCCATGTCGAAGTAGCGCCGACCGATCTCCTCGAGCTTCGGATCGATCTCGACCCCGTCGACGCGGACGCGTGGGAAGAAGTGGCCATAGCCGCGCGCGGTCGTCCCGGCGCCGTTGCCGAGGATCGCAACCCGCTGCGGAGGCCGCTCGAGGGCACGTGAAGGGCAGCACCAGCATCCCGTCCCAGTAGCCGCCGGTCAGATAGCGGCCGGGCCGGTAAAGCGAATGCCGCGCCTGCCCCTCGTTGAGCTCCAGCACGCGGGCACCGCTGGGCTGTTCGATGACGCGGATGTACTGAAGGGCGCTCTCCCCCTCATAGAGGACTCGTCCATCCTCGGCCGCCTTGATCGTGCCAATCGGGAGGATCAGCGCGCCGATCAGCGCCGCGGGGAGAGCGAGGAAGCGCCAGCCGAGTCCCAGGGCCGCGATCAGCGCCAGCGCCAGGGCGAAGGCGATGAAGGTGCGCTGGGTTCCGGCGAAGGGGATCAAGACGAGCGCCGCGACCATCGTCCCGAGCAGCGAGCCGGCCGTGGAGATCGCGTACAGACGTCCGGCGACGCGGCCGGAGTGCTCCACGTCGGGGACCGCCAGGCGGAGGGCATAGGGCGAGCAGGCCCCCAGCAGGATCACCGGGATGGCGACCAGGAAGAGAACGCCGACCAGCGAACCCACGAACGCGCCGGCCGAGACCGAGTCCAGCGCGTCGACCGAGACGTCGAAGAAGGGCCGGGCTATGAACGGCACGACCGCCAGCAGCACGGCCGCGCCCATGACCAGCAGGCAAAGTCCCCGAAGGTGTGGGTGACGGTCGGCCAGCCTTCCCCCCAGCCAGTAGCCGAGCGACAGCGCCACCAGCACCACTCCGATCGTGTTCGCCCAGACGATCGTCGAAGCGCCGAAGAACGGCGCCATCAGCCGAGCCGCAGCGATCTCGGCCCCAAGGCTGGCCGATCCGACGACGAAGACCAGAAGCTGTAGGAAGCGGTTGCGAATCATCGGCGTCGCGGCCGGCCGCCTGCCGGCTCGCCACGGACCAACGCGACCGGCCACCGTTCGGATCGTAGGCCACCCATGAATCCGACTCGGCTACCGTTGCTGCCGCCTGACGCCCAGCTCGACACCGACTGTTCTGATCGCCAAGACGCTCCTGCCGGCGGGCGTTGAGCGGCTCGCTGGGAAATGCGAGATCACCGAAGGCGGTCTCGACGTCACCCCCGACCAGCTGCTCGAGCTGGCGCGGGGGGTGGACGCGATCGTCACCGACCCTGCGGTGGTGGTGGACGAGAAGCTGCTGGAGGCGGCGGGCCCCCAGCTTCGCGTGGTCGCCAACTTCGCGGTCGGCTACGACAACGTCGACCTAGACGCCTGCCGGCGCCGCGGGATCGCGGTCACCAACACCCCGGACGTGCTCACCAACGCCACCGCCGAGCTGGCCTTGGCGCTGACCCTGGCGGCCGCCCGCCGGATGACGGAGGCCGAGGCCGACCTGCGCGGCGGGTGCTGGCGCGGCTGGGACCCGGGTGCCTACCTGGGCCTGGAGCTGTCAGGGGCGACGTTCGGGATCGTCGGGCTGGGCCGGATCGGACGCCGCTACGCCGAGCTGGTCGGGGGCTTCGCCGGCGAGGTCCTCTACACCAGCCGCACTCACGAGCCGGACGCCGAGGTCGAGCTGGGGGTCACGCAGGCGCCGCTCGAGGAGCTCCTTCGCCGCGCCGACGTGGTCAGCCTTCATCTGCCGGCGACGCCGGAGACGGCCGGGCTGATCGGGACGCAGGAGCTGTCGGCGATGAAACCCGACGCGGTCCTGGTCAACACCTCGCGGGGCCCGTTGGTTGACTCAATGGCGCTGGCTCGCGCCCTGCGGGAGGGCGAGATCGGCGCCGCCGGGCTCGACGTCTACGAGCACGAGCCCGAGGTGCCCGGGGCGCTGCTCGAGGCGCCTCGCTGCGTGCTGTTGCCCCACATCGGCTCCGCCACCGCGAAATCGCGCAACGGGATGGCCCGCCTGGTCGCCGACAACGTGCTCGCGGTCCTGGCGGGCGAGCACCCGCCGAACCGCGTCGCCTGACGCGACTCGGCGACGCTGCTGCCAGCTGCGGTGGCGTCTAGGCGAAGCTCCTCGCCGTACACGGTCAGCCCGTAGATCGCCATGCCGTCGATGACCATGACGATGATCGACCACACCGGATACGCCGGCAGGAACAGGAGCTGCGCAAACAGGTTGAGGCTGAGCAGGAAGACGCCCAGCATCTGGCCTCGGCCCGCGAACAGCTGGGTGGAGGCATAGAGCTGAAGCCCGCCGATGATCAGCATCACCACGCCCCAGAAGTCGAGGCTGCCGAAGAAGAGCTGGTCCACGAAGTGATCGTCCCCGGCCAGGGCCACGATCCCGTCGATGACGTTGAAGACGCCGAGGATCAAGAACAGCACGGCCACGAACATGACCCAGCCGCTTCCCGGCCGCTCGCGCTCGCGTGTGGTACCGGCTTCCATTTCTACCTCCTTGTATCGAGCGTCACGATGGATACTCCGAGAGGCACCCTGTGTCAACCCGCTCGCCCGTTTGCATCGCTTCTGCCAGCCGGCAGGCGATGCGTCCCCGGCTCTGGCCATCCGCGGTCGGGACGGTTGCTGCTGACTACCCGCAGCCCGTGTTGTTCCCGCAGCTCGAGCACGTGTAGCAGGAGCCGGTGCGCTGCATCATGCCTCCGCACTGCTCGCAGGCCGGGCCCAAATCGCGGCCCTGCATCTGCGCCGGGATCACCGGCGGGCTGTCGGTGAGCGCCGCGGTGGGCGGAACCGGCTCGCTGGAGGAGCCGTCGCCCTCGTGGGAGCCGTTGGAGCCGTTGCCGTCCCCTTCGGTGTGCTCGGCCTCGGTGCCGTCGTCTAGCAGCAGGGTCTGCTGGGCGTCGCGGCGGGCGCGGATCTCGGCGGTGAGGATGCCGAGGTCCTCCAGCACGTCGGGGTCGTCGATGAAGCGGCTGGCCAGCCAGCGCATCAGGTAGTCGGGCATGGACTTCGCGAACGGGATCTCCGGGTTGTTGGTGATCCCCTCCGGGTCGAAGCGCATGTAGCTGAACTTGCGCACGAAGACCTCCAGCGGCACCCCGTACTGAAGGCCGATCGAGATCGCGGTCGCGAACGCGTTCATCATCCCGCGCAGGGTGGAGCCCTCCTTGCCGATGTCGGTGAGGAAGATCTCGCCGACCGAGCCGTCCTCGTACTTGCCGGCCGTCACGTAGCCCTCGTGGCCGGCGATCGAGAACTTGTGGGTGATCGACTCGCGCTCCCGCGGCATCCGTCGCCGCACCGGCTGCTGCAAACCTGGCTCCGGCTCGGGCTGTGAGGTGGCCGGCGTGGGCTCGCCCTTCTTCTCCCCCGCGTCGGTGCGGAGCGCCTGCGCCGTCTTCGAGCCGTCGCGGTAGATCGCGAGCGCCTTCAGGCCCAGCTTCCAGCCCTGAGCATAGGCATCGGCGATGTCCTCGATCGTCGCCGACTCGGGCAGGTTCACGGTCTTCGAGATCGCGCCCGAGATGAACGGCTGCACCGCCGACATCATCTCGATGTGGCCGGTGTGCGAGATCGCCCGCTCGCCGACCGCGACGTCGAACACCGGCAGGTGCTCGTCGTTCAGCTCCGGGGCGCCGATGATCGTTCCCTTCTCGTTGATGTGGGCTTCGATCTGCTCGATCTCCGGATCGGAATAGCCGAGCGTGCGGAGCGCCATGGGCACGGTCCGGTTGACGATCGTCATCTGCCCCCCGCCGACCAGCTCCTTGAACTTGACCAGCGAGAAGTCCGGCTCGATCCCGGTCGTGTCGCAGTCCATCAGGAAGCTGATCGTCCCGGTTGGGGCGAGCACCGTTGCCTGCGCGTTGCGATAGCCGTGCCGTTCGCCGAGCTCGACGGTCTCGTCCCAGGTCTGGCGCGCGGCCGACAGCAGCTCGGCGTCAACGAGCGCGTCGTCGATCTCGCGCCCCGCGTCGCGGTGCATGCGCATGACCGCGTTGTGCGGCTCACGGTTCTCCGGATAACCCTCGTAGGGGCCCATCGCGGCGGCCACCTCGGCCGACTTGCGATAGCCACGGCCGGTCATCAGCGCAGTGATCGCCGCGGCGGTCGCCCGACCCTGGCCGGAGTCGTAGGGCACGCCGTCGGCCATCAGCAGGGCACCGAGATTGGCGTACCCGAGGCCGAGCTGGCGGAACGCCCGGGCATTGCGCCCGACCTTCTCCGTCGGATAGCTCGACGGCGTGACGAGAATCTCCTGAGCCAGGAAGACCACATCGACCGCGTGGCAGAAGTCCTCGACCTTGAAGCTGCCGTCGGCGGCGCGGAACTTCATCAGGTTGAGCGACGCGAGGTTGCAGGCCGAGTCGTCGATGCTCATGTACTCGGAGCACGGATTGGACGCCGTGATCGGTCCGGTGTTCGGATCGGTGTGCCAGCGGTTGATCGTCGTGTCGTACTGGACACCGGGATCGGCGCACCGCCACGCGGCGTCGGCGATCTCGCGCATCAGCTCACGGGCCTTGACTGTCTTGAGCGCGCTGCCGTCGGTCCGCGCGATGAGGTCCCAGTCGGCGTCCTCCTCGACGGCCCGCATGAACTCGTCGGTGACCCTTACCGAGTTGTTGGCGTTCTGGTACTGGACCGAGGAGAACGCGTCGGAGTCGAGGCGCATGTCGAAGCCGGCGTCGCGCAGCGCCGCCGCCTTCTCCTCCTCGCGCGCCTTGCACCAGATGAAGTCCTCGACGTCCGGATGATCGACGTCGAGCACGACCATCTTGGCGGCGCGCCTCGTTCCGCCGCCACTCTTGATGGCGCCTGCCCAGGAGTCGGCGCCGCGCATGAAGCTCACAGGGCCGGAGGCGATCCCGCCCTTGGACAGCGACTCCATGGAGCCGCGGATCTTCGAGAGGTTGATCCCGGAGCCGGAGCCGCCCTTGAAGATGATCCCCTCCTGCGTGTTCCAGTCGAGGATCGACTCCATCGTGTCCTCGACCGAGAGGATGAAGCACGCTGAGCACTGTTCAGCCCCCTCCTCGCTCCAGCCCACGTTGAACCACACCGGGCTGTTGAACGCGGCCTCTTGGTGGAGCAGGATGTGGATGAGCTCGGCCTCGAAGGCGTCGGCGTCATCGTCGCTGGCGAAGTAGCCACCCTCGCGCCCCCAGTGAGCGATCCTGCCGGCGACCCGGGAGATCATCTGCTTGACGGAGCTCTCGCGCTCGGGACTGCCTGGCCGGCCGCGGAAGTACTTCTGGGCGACGATGTTGGTCGCGTTCTGGGACCAGCTGGCCGGGAACTCGACTCCGCGCTGCTCGAATGCTGGGCTCTCCGGATCGCCGATGATCGCGTCGCGGAGCTCCCACTCGACCTCGTCGAAGGGGTGGACGCCGGGGGTGGTGAAGCGGCGCTCGACGGTCAGTCCTGCCTGGCGAGTTTGTGCGTCCTTTGCAGCGGTTTCAGACATCAAGTTCTCTCCTCTAAGCGGCATTCGGGGGGAACTCCGAATCCTCGCGCGCGAGCCGGACAGAACCATCGGGGGCCGGTTGGCCCGAAATTGCGGAAGCCGGCTCGGCCAGGGTGCCGGCGAATTGCAGGTAGGCCCCGACGTCCAGGTCCCGAAGGCCGTCGAGGCAGAGCTCGCCGATCCGCTCGGCCCGCAGCTCGCCCCCGGAGTCGCTGGCGACCGATTCGATCCGATCGACCAGGCGCTCCAGGTCGACGGCCGAGACGGGGCGCTTGTGGGCGGCGCGGATCAACGCCGCGCGCAGCTTGGTTCGGTCGAAGCGCTGGCGCTCGCCGTTTCGCTTCGTCACGTAGAGGGCCTCCGGCTCGCGGCGCTCGAAGGTCGTGAACCGGCGGTCGCAGCTCGAGCACTCCCGGCGGCGGCGCACCGAGCCGCCGTCCTCGGCGGGACGGCTCTCGAGCACCCGGGTCAGAGACTGGCAGCTGGGACAAACCACGGATTCATTCTACTAGCGATAGCGGTTTTCCTCCTTTCCGCGAACGCTATATGTGGTGCGAGAGTGCGTAGCGTGATGTCTTCACATCGCCCAGCCCGATCTCCGCTAGGCTCAGCCGCGATGACCGAGCGAGAGCACGATCGAGCCAGCGCTCGGGAGCGGCTCGCCGACGCCACGGCGACCGCCAGGTCCGCTGCCACCGAGCGGGTCGCCGACGCCAGAACCGCTGCCACCGAGCGGATGGCGGACGCCAGAACAGCTGCCACCGAGCGGGTCGCCGACGCCAGGGCTGTTGCCGGCGAGCGGATGGCGGACGCCCGGACCGCTGCCACCGAGCGGATGGCGGACGCCCGGACGGCGGCTGAGGATTTCATCGCCCGCCAGAAGCCGAAGCTGCGCGGCGTCACCCACGAGTGGGCCTTCTTCCTCTCGCTGGGTGCCGGCGGCGCCCTGGTCGCCGCGGCGCCCACTCCTCGGGCCACCCTCGCGGTCGCCATCTACGCGGCCTCGCTGTCGGCGCTGCTCGGCGTCAGCGCCCTGTATCACCGGGTCACCTGGCGCCGGCCGGAGATCCGGCGCTGGATGCGCCGGCTGGACCACTCGATGATCTTCCTGCTGATCGCCGGCACGGTGACGCCCTTCGCCGTGCTCGTCCTCGAGGGGCCCTGGGCGAAGGCGCTGCTGATCGCCGTCTGGGCGGGCGCCGCCGCCGGCATCGTCGTCGAGCTGATCTGGGTCGAGGCGCCGAAGTGGGCGACGACGATCGTCTACCTGTCAGTGGGCTGGATCGGGCTCCTCGGGTTCCCGGGGATCATCGTCAATGCGGGCCTCGGTGCCGGAGTGCTGATCGCCGTGGGTGGTGTGCTCTACACAGCGGGGGCCGTCGTCTACGCCCGCCAGCGACCGGATCCGAACCCCGCCGTGTTCGGCTACCACGAGATCTTCCACCTGCTGGTGATCGCAGCTGCCGCAGCGCACTTCGCCGCCGTGGCGATCTACGCCCTGCCGGCCGGCTGACCGAAAACGCCGATGGCCGAATTGCGATCCCATGTGAATCGATATTCGGCCATCGATGAAAGCTCGGCCGGCTAGCTCTGTCGCGTAGCCGCGGCCCCCGCAGCGTGGCTGTCCTTGGCGGCCTCGATCAGGGCCCGCAGCTCGTCCTCGCGACCCGAGCGCACCAGCTCCACCGGGTCCGGGTCGCCGTTGACGATCCCCTCGAAGAACTCCTTGCGGTCCTGGTAGGTGGGGAGCGTGGCCTTCGCCCAGCCGCGCGCTCGGTTGAGGATCTCCGCCAGGCGAGCGTAAGGCTCCCCGTAGGCCTCGGCGATCTCGCGCTTCATCCGCTTCGCCAGCGCCGGCGAGGCCCCCGCAGTCGAGATCGCGATCGCCAGTGGGCCCGAGCGCACGATGGCGGGCAGGATGAAGTTGCACAGCGGCGGCACGTCGACCACGTTGCAGAGCATCGCCCGCCGCTCGGCTCCCTCATACACCGAGATGTTCACCTCGGTGATGCTGGTCGCAGCAACCGCCAGGAACTTGCCGTCGAGATCGGAATCCAGAAACTCGCGCCGCTCCCAGCGGATCGAGCCCTCGCGCGCGTAGTCCTCGAGCTCGCCAACCGCCTCGGGGGCGACCAGGGTGACGTCTCCATCGCAGATCAAGAGCCCCTCGACCTTCTCCAGACCCACCTCGCCGCCCCCGACCACCAGGCACCGGCGTCCCGACAATCGCAGGCAGGCGATGTAGAGGGGGATGGAGAGCATGTCGCGCACGCACGACTGGTCGCAGATCCCCTTGCGGAGCTGGCAGACGCACTCCTTGCCGGCGTAGGCCTGGGCGGGCATCGAGAACAGGGTAAAGGCCGCGGCGCGGCGGCCCAGGCCGGTGCAACCGAGCCCTCAGGGCAGCCCTACGGGCTGAGCCCCGGATCGATTGGGGGCCGCTAGACCCCTGCTACCCTCGCCGTCCGATCGGCGGGGCATGGTGTCGTTCCCTCACGAAGCGGCGATGCCTGCCGATCGTGGAGCCACCTATGCGACTGATCGTCACCGAGAAGAACAACTCAGCGAAGAAGATCGCCGACATCCTGAGTGGCGGCGCGGCGAAGGCCGACGCCGCCTACAAGGTGCCCTTCTACACCTGGTCCGACGGCGCCGGCGAGCAGATGACGGTTGGCCTCAAGGGCCACGTCATGAACCCAGCGTTCCCCGACGATTATTCGAACTGGCAGCAGACCGATCTGCACGAGTTGATCGACGCCGAGCTCACCAAGGAGCCGACCGACAAGAACGTGGTCCGCGCGATCCGCAAGCTTGCGAAGGAGGCGAGCGAGATCGTGATCGCCACGGACTATGATCGCGAGGGGGAGCTGATCGGGCTCGAGGCGCTCGAGCAGATCGTCGATGCGAACCCGTCGGCCATCGACGGGAAGCCTTCGGACACCGAGGAATCCGATGCGCTGGCTGCGCGGCCGCCCGTCAAGCGGGCGCGCTACTCGGCGCTGACCAAGGACGAGATCGAGCGCGCCTTCGCCGAGCTCGACGACCTCTCCTATGACCTCGCCTACGCCGGCGCCGCGCGTCAGGACATCGACCTGATCTGGGGCGCCACGCTCACCCGCGCGGTTTCGCTGGCCACGCGGCGCTTCGGCTCCAACTTCCTCTCCGTCGGCCGGGTGCAGAGCCCGACCCTGGCGTTGATCGTCGAACGCGAGCTCGAGCGTCGCGCACACGTCGCCAAGCCCTATTGGGAGGTGTTCGCGCGCTTCCAGCACCCCGACGGCGCCTTCGAGGCCCACCACTCGACCGACCGCTTCTGGGAGAAGGCCGAGGCGGACGCGGCCCTCGCCGGGACGAAGAGCCCCGGCCTGGTCAAGGAGGTGACCGCGAAGCGCTCACAGCGAAAGCCGCCGGCTCCCTTCAACACCACGGCGTTCACAACCGAGGCCTCGAACCGCCTTGGGATCACGCCGAAGCGCGCCATGCAGCTCGCCGAGGATCTCTATATGGACGGCTTCATCTCCTACCCGCGCACCGACAACACCGTCTATCCGCGCTCGCTGCCCACCCGCGAGCTGGTCGCCTCGCTGGCGCGCATCCCCGAGTTCCAGGCCGGCGCCTCCCTGCTCGACGGCGATCTCACGCCAACCCGCGGCAAGAAGGAGACCACCGACCATCCGCCGATCTACCCCACCCAGGCGGTCCACCCGGGCGCCCTGGACGGGCCCAAGCAGCGGGTCTACGAGCTCGTGGCGCGGCGTTTCCTGGCCACCTTCGCGCCGCCGATGGCGATCGAGTCGACCCGCGCCGACATCGAGGCGGGATCGGAGAGCTACTTCGTGCGCGGCTCGGTGGTCACCGACCCCGGCTTCGCCGCCATCTACACCTACGCGCGCTCGAGCGACGAGGAGATCCCCAAGCTCACCGAGGGCCAGGAGCTGGCGCTCGACGGCGAGCCCTGGGCGGTGGACAAGGAGACCCAGCCGCCGTCCCGGATCAGCCAGGGCAAGCTGGTGGAGATGATGGAGGAGCGCGGCCTTGGCACCAAGGCGACGCGCGCGGACATCATCCAAAAGCTCTATGACCGCGGCTACGTGTTCGCCAACCCGCCCGAGCCCTCGGAAACCGGCATCGCGATGTACAAGGCGTTTCACGAGTACGTGCCGCGAATGGCGACCCCGGAGATGACCGCCGAGCTCGAGCACGACATGGACCAGATCGCCGCCGGGAAGACCTCGAGGGACGAGGTGGTGCGTATCAGCCGCGAGATGCTCCATTCGACAACGTCCGATCTCCAGGAGCGGCGCGAGGAGCTGGCCAAGCAGATCTGGGCGGGCATGGACGAGGACAAGTTCCTCGGCCCGTGCAAGGTCTGCGAGGAGGCGGGACGACGGCACGAGGACGGCTCGCCGAACCGCCTGCGCATCATCGAGCTGAAGGGCGGAAAGCGGATGTACGGGTGCGAGGGCTGGGACCGCGACAACCCCGAGTCGCCGGACTCCTGCCAGGTGAGCGGCCCCCTCCCGGGGCGAGGCTACGAGCTCTGGCGGCTGGAGGAGCGCTGCTCGATCTGCGGCGAGATGCCGAGGCTCACGGTGAAGGGCTTTCGCGGCCGCCCCTGGAAGCTCTGCCTCAACGACCAGTGTCCGTCGATGGTGGAGATGCGGGAGAAGCGAGAGGAACGAAAGAGAGCCCGCGCCGCCAAGGAGGCGGCCGACAACGGGGCCGCCGCCGACGCGGCCACCACGCCGGCCGACTCCGTCGAGAACGGAGGGTCAGCGAAGCGCAGGCGCCGCGCGAAGCCATCGCCGGGAACGACTCGAACCAAGCGAGCCCGTTCCAGCACACGCGGCAAGTAGCGTCTTCGCGTGTTCGTCACCCTGGAGGGGATCGACCGTTCCGGGAAGACGACTCAGGCGGCGCTGCTCACCGAGGCCCTGGGGCCCGAGACGCTGCTCCTGCGCGAGCCGGGGGGGACCCCCGCGGGGGAGCGGATTCGCGAGCTGCTGAAGGACCCGGCCACGGAGCTCGATCCGCGGGCCGAGTTGCTGCTGTTCTGCGCGGCCCGGGCCGAGCTCTGCGCGCGGGTGGTGCGGCCGGCGCTGGATCAGGGTCATGACGTGGTCTGCGATCGATTCGTGGACTCGACGGTCGCCTACCAGGGCGCGGCTCGAGGACTGGGCACAGACATGGTCGAGAGCCTGAACGAGATTGCGATCGCCGGTTGCCTGCCCGACGTCACGGTGCTGCTGAGAATCGACCCGGAGCGGGCCGAGGCCCGCGGCCAGCAGCGGCTCGCTGCGGGCGGCGCCGATGGCTCGGACCGATTCGAGGGGGAGGGGCTCGAGTTCCAGCGCCTGGTTGCCACCGCCTACGACGACCTGGCTGCGCGCCATCCCGAGCGGATCGTCGTCGTCGACGCCGAGGGATCGGTCACCGAGGTCCATGCGAGAGTGATCGAGGCCGTCAGGAGGCGCGATGCCCCAGCCCGCGCTTGAGCTGCCCGGGGTGCTCGGCGAGGCCACCGCGCACCAGCCCGCCGCCCAGGCGGCGCTGGCCGCGGCTCTGGCGGATCCCCTGCACGCCTACCTGTTCGCCGGCCCGCCGGGGTCGGGCAAGCGCGTCGCCGCACGCGCCTTTGCGGCCGAGCTGCTCGCGGCCGGGGCACCCGAGCCGGACGACGCCAGGCGTCGGGCGCTGGCGAATCCCTCGCCGCATCCGGATCTCGTCTGGTTGACGCCCCAGGGCAACCAGCACCTGGTCGACGAAGTGCGCGAGCGGGTGATCGTCGCTGCCGCCTACCGTCCGTTCGAGGGGACGCGCCGCGCCTTCGTGATCGAGGCGGCCGAGGCGATGGCAGACGAGAGCCAGAACGCGCTGCTGAAGACGCTCGAGGAGCCGGGCGCATTCGTTCATCTGGTCCTGATCACCTCCGAGCCCACGGCCCTGCTGGAAACGGTGCGCTCGCGCTGCCAGACCGTACGCTTCGCGCCGCTCACGCAGGAGGACGTGGAGGCGCAGCTGACCGAGCACGGGCTCGGCGATGGCGTCGAGGAGCGCCGAGCTGCCGCCCGCCTCAGCGGCGGCGATGCCGACCGTGCGGCCTTCCTGGTCGGCGACCAGGGCCGCGAGCTTCGTGACGCGGCTCAGGCGTGCGTCATGGCCGCGCTCTCCGGCGAGCTGGTCGGCGCCCCCTGGCGAGGCCTGCTGAGCGCCGCTGAGACTGCCGGCGAGCAGGCGGGTGAGGCGGCACGCGCCGAATGGTCGGCGGCGAACGACCCTGGTGGCGGCGAAGACGGACCGGGCAGCCGGCGCCGCCCGCGCGAGACCCAGGAGGCTGCCAGGCGCGCCACGCGCCGAGCCAGGACCGAGGCCCTCGACCTGGCCTGGCCCTGATCGGCGCCTGGCTGCGCGACCTGGCGGCGGTCGCCGAAGGCGCCGAGGCCGTGGTCTTGAGCTCCGATCGCGTCGACCAGCTCCGGGCGGCCGCGGGGACGGCCAGCATCGACTCGCGCCGTGCCCGTCGGGGCGCCGAGCTGGTGATGGAGACTCGCCGGCGGTTGGACGTCAACGTGGGCGAGGAGCTTGCGCTCGAGGCGCTGGTGTTCCGCCTGGAAGCCTTGTTAAGAGATACTTAGACTTCCCGCATGGCCGCGATCGGCCCGCCAGCCTCAGTCGGTCGGTCTCGCCGACCCTTCGGCGTTCGCCTGTACCTGACCCTCGGCTTCGCCGCCGTCGCCTCGATCGCTGCGGGATTTTCCTATCTCTTGATCACGGGGTCCAGCGATCAAGCGGCCAGCGGGCAGGCCGCCGACATCACCATCGGGCGCACCGTGCGGCTGGCCGATCGGATCGGCGCCCACCCGGCGAACGAGGCGGCGGCCCAGGTCGCCTCCATCGGCGACCAGGGCTACTCGGCGTGGGTGTTCGACGCGCAGCACAACCTGCTCACGCCGCGTCTCTCGCGGGGCGTCGCGCTCACCGAGGTGCCGGGGCGAGGGATGGCGGTCGCAGCGGCCATGCGCGGCTCGCAGACCGTCGATCAGCTGCCGGGCGTGGTCACCGTGGTCTCGGCGCCGATCTTTCGCGACGGTCGCTTCTCCGGCGCCGTGCTTGCCCGGGCCGACCGGCCCGAGGAGATCGAACGCACGATCGATGCCCTGCGAGGAGATCGACTTACCGCGGCCGCGGTCGCAGTCGCGATCGCGGTCGTGATCGGCTTCCTGATCGCCACCGCGATCACCACGCGAGTGAAGAGGCTGGCCGGGAGCGCCGCTCGGATCACCGAGGGAAGGCTCGACGAGCCCCTGGAGGGAACCGGCGGGCGCGACGAGATCACCGACCTGGGGACGGCTCTGGAGACGATGCGGATCGCGCTGCGGGAGACCTTCGGGGCACTGTCGTCGGAGCGCGACCGTCTGTCGGCGATCTTCGACGCCCTCGACGACGCGGTCATGGTGGTCGGGCCTCAGGGCGAGGTGCGGTTCGCCAATCGCGCCGCCGAGCCCCTGATCGGGCCCGATGGGAAGGCGATCGACGCCCTGGTTCCCTGGCTGCGCCGCGCCGTCGACCGGGGTACCGCCGAACACGACGGCCTGCGGGTCGGCGATCGCGTGTATGCGGTTGGAATCCGCAATCTGCCGGCCGAGGACGCGGTGCTCGCCGTGGTGCGCGATCGGACCGCGGGGCTCCGCCGCGAGCTTGCCGAGCGCGAGTTCGTCTCCAACGCCGCCCACGAGCTCCGCAACCCGATCGCCGGCATCTCTGGGGCGATCGAGGTTCTGCGGGCGGGCGCCAAGGACGATCCCAACGCGCGCGACCACTTCCTGGCTCGGCTCTCGGAGGATGTCGAGCGGGTGACCCGACTCACCGACTCGCTGCTGACCCTGGCCCGGATCGAGGCGATCGGCGAGGGGACGACCGAGGCGCTCGACGTGGGAATCACGATCGAGGAGGCCGCCCAGGCGGTGGCGCCGCCCGACGGGATCGAGGTCAAGCGTGACGTCGGCATGGATGTCACCGCCCAGGGCGACCCGGTGCTGCTGAGGCAGGTGATCATCGGCTTGTTGACGAACTCGTTCAAGAACACGCCTTCGCCCGGCGTCGTTACGCTTCGCGCGCGTACGCGCGACGGTGATGTATTGATCGAAGTCTCAGATACCGGCACCGGAATCGGCACCGAGGAGGTCGGTCGTGTGTTCGAACGTTTCTACCGTGGCCCCGGCTCCCTCGAGCAGGAAGGCTTCGGCCTCGGGCTCTCGATCGCGAAGCGGATGGTGAACGTGATGGAAGGGGAGATCGGCGTGGAGTCGGAGGTCGGATTGGGCAGCACCTTCTGGGTGCGCCTGCCGGTCGCCCAGCGGGCGGCGACCCCGGTGGCGTGATTGGAATGACCGACGGCAGAATCCTGATCGCGGACGACGAGCCCTCGGTGCGGGATGCCGTGGGATATGCGCTCGAGCAGGAGGGCTTCGACGTCACCCTGGCCGAGGACGGGCACGACGCCGATCGCAAGCTCGGCAACGACGCGCCCGGCTTCGACCTGCTGATCCTCGACATCATGATGCCCGGACGCAGCGGGCTGGACATCTGCCGCGACGTTCGCGCCCGCAGCCCGGTGCCGATCATCCTGCTGACCGCCAAGGACGCCGAGGTGGACAAGGTGGTCGGCCTCGAGGTGGGCGCCGACGACTACGTCACCAAGCCGTTCTCGGTGCGCGAGCTGCTGGGCAGGGTGCGCGCCCAGCTGCGCCGCCGCGAGCTCGACCGCTCCTCCTCGGGACCCGAGGGCAAGATGATTGATGCAGGCCCGGTCCGGATCGACCTCGCCCGTCACCTGGTGACGATCCGGGGCGAGCCCGTGAATCTCACCCGGTCGGAGTTTCAGGTCCTGCGGCTGCTCGCGGAGCATCCCGGTCAGGTGTTCAGCCGCCTCGAGATCATGGAGGAGCTGTGGCAGTCGGAGTTCTCGGGCGACGTGCGCGCCTGCGACGTCCACATCTCCAACCTCCGCCAGAAGATCGAGCGCGATCCCCAGGACCCGAAGCTGGTGCTCACGGTCCGGGGCGTGGGCTATCGCCTGGCAGAGGAAGAATGATTTGCGAGGCGACTGCCTGGTGGAAGTGATGTAGGAGGAGCCGGAGACGGGATTCGAACCCGTGACCCCCGCTTTACGAGAGCGGTGCTCTGGCCAACTGAGCTACTCCGGCGTCGCCCCGCATTCTAGGAGCGGCTGGTTGACCGTCGTTGCGTTCGCGCAATAGGGTGACGGTGGTGGAAACACTGAACGAGGAGGAAGCAGCGGCATGGCGCAGGACAACGTAGATGTGGTCCAGGGCGCATGGGATGCGTTCGGGCGGGGTGACATCGAGACGGTGCTCGAAGCGATCTCCCCCACGGCCCAGACCAGGGTGCCCGAGTCGCTTCCCTGGGGTGGGACCTATGCGGGCCCCGATGGCTTCCGGGAATTCCTTGCCAAGCTTGGCGACAGCTTCGAGCAGTTCAGCGCCACTCCGCAGAAGGTCCTGGGCGCCGACGACAACCACGTGGTCGTGCTCGCCACGACCAAGGGGCGCACCAAGGGGGGCGCCACCATCGAGGGCTCGACGATCTGGATCTATCAGCTGCGGGAGGGCAGGATCGCCGACGCCGAGACCTTCGGCGACACGGCGCAGGTCCTCGAGGCGCTGGGCTGAGCTGCGACGGGCGCGCCATGAAGCGCCCTGGCCTCCCCGATGCGGTCCCTCTCGGTCGTCATCGTCACGCACGACCACCGCGAAGCGGTGGGCACCGCCCTGCCGGCGCTGGCCGCCCAGCTGCATGACGGCGACCAGCTGATCGTCGTCGACAACGCCTCCTGCGACGGAACGGTGGACGCGGTGCGCGCGGCGGCCCCCGACGCAGTCGTGGTCGAGTCCGGGGCCAATCTCGGCTTCGCAGCCGGTTGCAACCGTGGCGCCTTCGCGGCCGCCGGGGATCTCCTCTGCTTCCTGAACCCCGACGCCGTTCCGGCGCCCGGCTTTCGCGAGGCGATCGAGCGGCCACTCGCCGACCGCCGTGGCTGGGCAGCCTGGCAGGGCCTGATCACCGCCAAGGGAGGGACCGTCGTCAACACGCGCGGAGGAGTGGTCCACTTCACCGGAATCGCCTGGGCTGGCGGCGCCGGCGAGCCCCTGCCCGCTGACGGTGATCCGAGGGCGTCCAGTGCGGGCCCCGACGAGCCGGGATTCGTCTCGGGCGCCTGCCTGGCGATACCCCGCGCCAGGTTCGAGCAGGCGGGCGGCTTCGCCGAGGAGTTCTTCATGTACCACGAGGACGTCGACCTGTCGCTGAGGCTGCGGCTCGGCGGGGATCGTCTGGGCGTCGAACCGGCTGCACGCGTGGAGCACGACTACGAGTTCGCGAAGGGGCCCGCGAAGTGGCGCCGCCTGGAGCGCAATCGGTGGGCGATGCTGATCCGCACCTATCCGACGGCCCTGCTCATCCTGCTGACGCCGGCGCTGGCGGCCACGGAGCTGGCGCTGGTCCCGGCCTCTGCCGCGGGGGGCTGGTTCGGCCAGAAGCTGCTCGCCTGGGCCGACGTCATGCGCGCCGTGCCCCGACTGTTACGGGAGCGGCACGTGATCCAGGGAACGAGGATCATCGGGGCGGTGGAGTTCGCCGGCTCGCTGACACCGGACCTCGACTCCTCATACCTCGGCGCCGCCGGGCGCTCGCGGGTGCTGAGGGCTGCCCTGCGCGCCTACTGGTCGCTGGTGCTGGCCCTGCTGCGCGCCTCGCCCTCCGGTGGCGGCTCCTGAGCCAGTCCCGCCTCCAGCGTTCCCCGGTCGCCGTTCGTCGCCCCCTTTCGTGCCGCTCGCGCGTCAGCGTCGAGCCGCGCAACCTCCTGGGCCAGGATCTTCGCCTCCTCCGAGAGCCGCGAGATCGCGATCGAGAAGTGGAGCAGCAGCACGAATGTGACCCCGAGCGCAACCAGGAAGAGGGCGTTCGGCCCCGATTGAATGCCAAGCAGCTCGGCGAGCTGGCTCAGGGCTCCCCTCCAAATGGCGAGCACGAGCAACGCCGCCGCGGCCACCATCCACAGCAGCGCGTAGCGCTCCACGAGGCGGCGCCGGCGCACCAGCTCCAGCACCACCCCGAGGATGATCGCCGTGATGATGACGGCGACGATCTGCACCCGCGTACCGACTTCCCCGGCGGCGGCGAGCGGCAAGCCGATCATCCCACTGGCCCTCGCGTGGCGGCGGGCCCCGACGCTGGCGGCTCCACCAGCCCGCGCTCGCCTGTCGGCTCCACCGGCGTCGGTCGGCGCCGAAACAGGCCGACCCACAGCGCCAGCAGCACCTTGACCATGTAGTAGGCGCTGCGGGGGTAGTCGATCGAGCTCCGCCCGAAACCGCGGGCATTCATCCGCACGGGCACCTCGTGTAGGCGCAGGCGGTGCGCGTGAAGCATCAGGATTGCCTCGACCTCGGGGTAGTCGTGCGGATAGTCGCGCGCGAACAGCTCGATGCCGCGCCGGTTCGTCATCCGAAAACCGGAGGTCGGGTCTGTGATCCGCCGGCGGGTGATCACGGTGAGCACGGCCGAGAAGATCAGGTTGCCGATCCGGCGCCCAAGAGGCACCTTGTAGCCGGGGTCGCCGCGGAAGCGGCTGCCGCAGACCATGTCGGCCTCGTCGCCGGACGTGCGAAGCTTGGCCAGCAGATCGTGCAGATGGGCCGGCTTGTGCTGACCGTCTCCGTCGACTTGGGCGGCGACGTCATAGGAGTGGCGGAGCGCGTACTTGAAGCCGGACTGCATTGCGCCGCCGATCCCGGTGTTGAAGGGATGGCGCAGCACCACTGCTCCGGCGGCCTCCGCCTCGGCCGCGGTGTCGTCCACGGAGCCGTCATCGACCACCACCACGTCGAAGTCCGGGGCTTGGCGGCGAATCTCGCGCACCACACGGCCGACCATCCCCTGCTCGTTGTAGGCGGGGACGATCGCTAGCTTGCGGAGCTGAGGGGAGTCGGGCGCCATCTCGGGGGGATGCTGGGCGAAGCAGGCCGGGCCGGTGCGTAATCCGCCCTCGCCCAAGCCAGGTTAGCGCCCCGCCCCCTCGTCAGTGGGATCAGCGCTTGCTGCTAGATCTGACCCTCGCCGCGGTCGCTGAGGATCTGCTCGCGCTCGGCGAGCCGGTTGCGTCGCCGCAACTCGGCCTCTCGCTGTCGGCGGCGCTCGGTGTCGGATTCGACCACCAGCGAAGGCGCCGGCGCGGGCCTGCCGTCGTCGTCGATCGCCACCATCGTCAAGTAGGCGGTCGAGGTGTGGTGCCGCTCCCCGGTCAGCGGATTCTCGGCCTCGACCCGGACACCGACCTCCATCGACGTGCGCCAGGCGGCATTGACGCTCGCCGAGCAGGTCAGCAGCTCCCCCACGTTGACCGGCAGGATGAACGTCATCCGGTCCACGGCGGCGGTGACCACGCGACGCCCACAGTGGCGGATCGCGGCAATTCCTGCGGCCTCGTCGCAGAGCTTCATCACCACTCCACCGTGCACGAACCCCGCCGAGTTCGCATCGCCGATGCCCATCCACTTGACCAGCTCCGACCTCGACTGGAAGACCGGCTTCGCCTCCATCGCCGGCGATCGTAGCCTTCCAATTGATTTGCTGATGAATTGCGACGCGCGAGGGAGCTGGATTTACTGATGAGCGAGGGCCTGGCCGAGCTGGCCGACCGGGTGATCCGCTGCCGTCGCTGCCCGCGGCTGGTCGAGTGGCGCCAGAGGGCAGCGGCGGAGCCGCCTCGGCGGTTCGCGGGCCAGAGCTATTGGGCGCGTCCGCTGCCCGGCTTTGGCGATCCGGCTGCGCGGGTGATCGTGGTCGGGTTGGCCCCGGCCGCCCACGGCGGCAACCGGACCGGTCGCATCTTCACGGGCGATCGCTCCGGCGACTGGCTCTATGCGGCTCTCCACCGGGCCGGGTTCGCCAACCAGTCCCGCTCCGAGCACCTCGACGACGGGCTGCGCCTTCGCGGTGCCTACATCACCGCGGTGAACCGCTGCCCCCCGCCGGGCAACCGGCCGACGCCGACCGAGCGCGACAACTGCCTCCCCTACCTGGTCCAGGAGCTGCGGCTGCTCGATCGTGCGAAGGTGCTCGTCGCGCTGGGGTCCTTCGCCTGGGATGGAAGCCTGCGCGTGCTGCGCGAGCTGGGCCAGGAAGTGCCTCGGCCCAAGCCTCGCTTCGGCCACGGCGCGGAGGCGGTCGTTGGCCGCTACAAGCTGATCGGCTGCTACCACCCCTCGCAGCAGAACACCTTCACGGGCAGGCTCACGGAGGAGATGCTGGACGGCCTGTTCGCGCGCGCCAGGGACTGTGCTCAGCCGCCCAGCAGTACCTGATCTGGTCAGGCTGGGCCACTCGTGGCGCACCGCCCTAACCTTCCGGAGCCGTGCTTCCTCTGAACCTGCCCAACGTCCTTACCTTGCTGCGCATCCTCGCGGTGCCGGTGATCGTGGTCGCGCTGCTGGGCGAGACGCCGAACGGGGACGCGCTCGCGGCTGGAGTGTTCGCGCTCGCCGCCCTCACCGATGGGCTCGACGGCTATATCGCGCGGCGGCGCCAGGACGTGACCACGTTCGGGAAGCTGATGGACCCGCTCGCCGACAAGGTGCTGATCATCGCGGCCCTGGTTTCGCTGGTCTCCCTTGGCCGGCTCGCGGCCTGGGTGGCGATGGTGATCATCGCCCGGGAGCTCGCCGTCACCGGCCTGCGCGCGGTGGCCGTCGAACAGGGGGTGGTGATCTCAGCGAGCTGGTTGGGGAAGCTGAAGACGGCGCTTCAGGTCGCCGCCGTGTTTGCGCTGATCATCTGGAACCCCTCGCCCGTGGCGGTTGACGTCCTGGTCTACGTGGCGGTCGCCGTCACCGTGATCTCCGGGGCCGACTACTTCTTCGGCTTGCGGAAGCGGTTGCAGGTCGAGCGCATGAGGCGAACGGCTGCGAAAACCGAGCCTGGGTAGGACCTCGCGCGACGCTTTGCAGCGGCCGCACTAGTCGGAGCACGGAGCCTCTAGCCACTCCCGCTCGGTCATGTGGTGGGGCGAGTGCCCGCCGCTCGAGAGCTCGGCAAGGATCTCGGCGAGCAGGCCCGAGCGCTCGGCGAACACCGAATGGCGGTGGATCGTCTCCAGGTTCTCCTGGCGGGCTAGCACGAATCCGCCGTCGCGAAGGTGCGGGTAGGCCTCGGCGACCATGCGCACCATCTCGCGCACGCAGTCCTCTACGAAGCGTGGGTTCAGATGGGCCTTCTCCACCACCGCGGCCTCGTCGGATCGCTTCATCAGCTCGTAGATCTCGGAGCTCATCGACTGCTCGACAATGTGCAGGAGGTCGCGAGCGTCTACGTCGAGCTCGACCCCCTCCGGCCGGCCGAGGTGAAGGGACCCGATCCCACGCTGGTTGTGGGTGGCGACCGGGACGGCCTTCAGCACCCGCTCGATCTCGTCGTCGGTGAAGCCCTCGGCGGCCAACCGCTCGCGCGAGCGCCCGCTCACCAGCTCCTGGCCGCACGGGCAGGCCGTCATCCCCTGAGCCTCGACCCCGGTGAGGGTCCGGGTCCCACGCTCGGATACGACCGCGGTCCCATACAAGGTGTAGATCTCCTGCGTGGACAGGCCGGAGACGGGGGTCGACACCGTCTCGGGATAGCGGGCGGCGATCGTCACCTCGGCCCTCAACCCCTCCTGTTGCTGGCGCACGCGAGCCGCGATGTGGGCGGCGAGCTCCTCGGCGCGCAGCGTCTCGCCGAGCACCACCTCGTCGATGGCTGCGTTGACGACCTCCTCGAAGCGCGACATGTGGACGCCCGCCTGGCGTGGGTTGAGGTCGACGAAGCACTCCAGCTCGGCGAAGAAGTAGTTGCCCGCCGCGTCACGGGTGCCGTCGCCTCTGGTCGCCGGGTCGCCGGCCAGCTGCCCGCCGTCGACCTTGATCACCTTCTCGACGCCCCGCACGCCGACTCGGGTGAGGCTGACCTCGGTGCCGGGGCGCGACGCCTGGACGTCGATGGTGGGGGAGAGAACTTGGGTTTTCTCGCTCATTGACGTGGGAAGGGTTGGGAAAGCTCAGTCGGATCCGGGCCCGCCTGGAGTCGCAGGAAGGGCGGCCGGTGACTGGCCGGTTGGCCAAGATTAGCGAGCGGGACGCCGCTGCCCATGGGGGCGAGGCCCCTATACTTCGCGCCGCCCGAACCCCAGTTAAGGAGAGGATGGGGCGTGGCTGATAAGGGGAAGGTTCTGCTGACCGGCGACAATGGCGCCGAGGCCGCCGGCGAAGAGGCGACCGGGGGAGCGACTACCACCGGGCTCGACGGGGATCCCAGGTTCCAGGAATCCGATGAGCTTCGCTCGCTGATCGCCGAGGGTCGGGAGCGCGGCTACCTGACCTTCGAGCAGATCGCCGCAACGCTCGAGGAGGTCGAGGTGACCAAGGAGCAGGTCCAGCACCTGCACGGCTACCTGATCGAGCACGGGGTCGACGTGATCGCGGAGGATGGCCTCACCGCTTACAAGGAGGCCAAGGAGGCTGGCCAGCCGGGGCAGGCGAAGAAGCCCGAGCTCGACCTGACCGTCGAGCCCAGTCTCGACTCCCTCCGCCTTTACCTGCGCTCGATCGGCCGCGTCGAGCTCTTGACCGCCGACCAGGAGATCGAGCTCGCGCAGCAGATCGAGAAGGGCGACATGATCGCCAAACGGCACATGGTCGAGGCGAACCTGCGCTTGGTGGTTTCGATCGCCAAGGGGTATCTGGGCCGCGGCCTCAGCTTCCTCGACCTGATCCAGGAAGGCTCGCTGGGGCTGATCCGAGCGGTCGAGAAGTTTGACTACCGCCGTGGTTACAAGTTCTCCACCTACGCCACCTGGTGGATCCGCCAGGCGGTGACCAGGGCGATCGCCGACAAGGCGCGGACGATCCGCATCCCCGTGCACATGGTCGAGAAGCTGAACAGGGTCACCCATGTCGAGCGTCAGCTCGTCCAGCGTCTGGGCCGCGAGCCCGAGCCGGCGGAGATCGCAGCCGAGCTCAAGGTCTCGGTACGCGAGGTCAGGGACATCCTGCGGGTGGCCCAGATGCCGGTGTCGCTGGAGAAGCCGGTCGGCGACGAGGAAGAGTCCGAGCTTGGCGACTTCGTCGCCGACGAGACCACGGAGGAGCCGTTCGAGACCGCGACCGAGAACCTGCAGCGCGAGGACATCCAGCGGGCGCTCGACGCGCTCCCCGCGCGCGAGCGCCAGGTGATCGAGTTGCGCTACGGCCTCCGGGGCCACGAGCCCCTGACGCTCGAAGAGGTCGGACGCGCGTTCGGCGTCACCCGTGAGCGGATCCGCCAGATCGAGAACAACACGTTGAAGAAGCTGAAGCAGCTGCCAGAGGCGCAGCGGCTTCGCGAGTTCGCATAGCCCTACCGGGGACCGGCCTGCAGCATCTGTCGCATGTGGTTGGGCTCGAACTCGTAGGGCTCGGTCGTCTCGACGAACTCGGTGATCTCCGCAACAAACCGCTCTGGGTCGTCGAGCTGTGGCCAGTGCCCGACCCCCGGAAACTCCACCAGTCGACTACCCGGGATTCGCTCGACGGTCGCCCGCCCGTGCTCGACCGGGATGATCGGGTCGTCCGTCCCCCAGATCAGCAGAGTGGGAAGCCGCTCGGCCAGGTACAGGCGGTCGGTAGCGCTGACCCGCTGGCCCTCGAGGTCGATGACCGCTCGCAGCGTGTGCAGGAACGCCGCTCGGGCGTCGCGATCGGCTAACGACGCGTAGCCGCGCGCTGCCTCGGCGAGGTCGGCCCCGGCCTGCACGCCGAACCGCTGCAGGAACTCGGCGACCGCGCCTCCCGCCCGCACCGCCCAGTTCGGGGCGATCAGCGGCATGACCAGCTCGGAGCCAGGCAGCGCCCCGGCGCGAAGCAGCGGGTGGACCTCCTTGCCCAGGCCGCCGCTCGAGACCAGCACAAGCCGCTCGCAGTATTCAGGGAACTGGTAGGCGAACTGAAGGGCGATGCCGCCGCCAAGGGAGTGGCCGACCACGGTTCCTCGCTCGAAGCCGAGGAGCCCGAGCAGGTCGCGCGCGCCGCTGGCGTAGGCGCCCAGCGAGTAGTCGCCACGCGGCTTCGCGGAGCGGCCGTGACCGAGCAGGTCGGGAGCCACCACCGTGTAGCGCTCGGCGAGCCTTGCCATCGCATGGAGCCACACGTCCGAGGTCGAAGTGATGCCGTGAATCAGCACGATCAGCGGTCCGCTGCCGGTCACTCGGAAGCCGACCCGGTGGCCGTGGATGCTGGTCTCCCGAAGGGGAACGGATTCACTCACCTCGGGAACTCCACCGCGGCGGCCGGAACCGAGGTCGGCCGCACGCGAGGACCGGGCCTGTCCCGCGGCGCGGGTGGCGGCTTGTCGCTGTGTCGGGCGACACGGCCCAGCCCCCAGGCAAGGGTGATCAGGAAGCCGAGCGACAGGGTCAGCACGACCAGGGGCGCTGCGGTGGTCAGCCCCCCTGGGACGTCCTGTTTCTGCTCACGCTGGAGAAGCTGGTGGTCGCTGACGAACGAGCGGGTAAAGGACCCCTTCGCCGGCACCCTCGGCGCCGGGATTGCGGGATCGCTGGGCATGTAGATCGGCAGCCCCAGGATCTGGTGGCCGCGCTGCAGGCGGAGCGTCGCCTTCCAGTCTCCGGAGACGGGAATCGGCTGGTTGGTGCGATAGACGCCGTTTCGCTGGCGCTCCAGCCTGTCGATCACCAGCCCGCCGCCCTGCCATGCGGTGATGTTCAGCCAGGCGGAGTCCCGAGCGGCTCGAGGGGGATCGATGCGCACCTTCGCGCTCACCTCGCGGTGAGGGTCGGGGCGGACGGTTTGGAGAGTCACGTGAGCCCGGACGTCCTCCGGGACGGTGGTCCACAGGCCGTCGACGAAGATGCCCATGATCGCGAGCAGGGCGACGATCGGCACCGCTCGGGCGGTCCGAACGTCCGGAAGCCGGCCGTTGAGGGCGCAGCCGAGGAGCCCGCCGACCAAGCCGCCTCCAACCGCGGCCAGGACGGCCAAGATCAGGGCCTCCGGAAGCAGGTCCGAAGTCCAGGGAAGCGGCATCGCGATCTGCGACCACCCCCATTCGGCGCCGAAGCCGATGGATCCGATCGCCAGGCCGGACGCGGCGCCCAGCGCCAGAGGCTGACGGGCTAGAGCCAGCCCGCACAGCTCGACGCAGGCGGCCTCGGCGAGGTAGAGCGGGAAGTGGGGGAGCGCCTCGCCGAAGCCCTGATGGACGATCAGCGCGATCGCCCCTCGAATCGCGATGAAGAAGGCGGCGGCACCCAGGGCGCCTCCGCGCCCGATCCACACGCGGGCGGCGACCAGGGCCACCGAAGCGGCGACGGCGAGCAGCACCGGTTCGAGCACGAAGCGGAATTGGGGCACGCCGAAGTCGAACTCGGCCTGGAAGGTCGAGAGCCCGATCAGCAGGCCGCCCATCAGGCCGATCCGGCGCAGGCGGACGATCAGGACGGGCTCGACGTGGTCGGCGCGCGAGGGGCGCGCTCGCATTCCCTCGACCAGCAGCACGGATTGGCCGATCAGAGTCATCGCCGCGCCCCCGATCAGCATCAGGTGGGTGGGCCCCCACAGGGTCACGTCCTGGCCGAAGAGCCGGTGCCAGAGGTCGTCCAGCGGGAAGCCCACGAGGGCAAAGGCGCCACAGGCGGCGATCAGCAGGCCGCCGACCGGGGCGTGCCAGTCGCCGACGATGTGGACGGCGGCGGGCCCCGGGCGCTCCTTCGGCAGGCAGATCGCGAAGTACCCGGCGCTGAAGACGCCGAACAGCCCGGCGAGGATGAGGTAGTGGGCGGGATTCGCCAGCGGGCCCGGGTCGCGACCGACGTCGATGTGGAGCGAGATGTCCCAATACATCCCGAGCAGGGCGACGAGCAGCGATGCCGACGCGAGGGCGGTGGGGAGAGCGGCCCACCCGGGAAGCCCAGAGAGCCGCTCCGTCAGGGCGGCGGCGCGGCCGAGGTAGGGCACCCTGCCGCTGCGATGCCCCATTCCGAGCCATGCGATCGTGGCGCTGAGGACCAGGGCGGCGGCGGTGGCGATCGCGGCCTGGTCGAGGGCGGCGCCGCCGGCCGGCTCGCCCGCGGCAAACACGGTGGCGACGTGGATGGTTGGCGCGATCGGGTTCATGACTCCACCTTGCACATACCCCTGCACGGCTCAATGTAACATCGTTTGATGGAACATCAGTCGATATACGATGGTCGTGTGACCGAGCTCACGGACGAGAAGGCTCGCGGAAATGGCGCCGGGGAAGGGCGGGCCTCGATGACGATCGACGAGCTTGCGCGGCGCACCGGGATGACGGTGCGGAACATCCGGGCGCATCAGTCGCGCGGGCTGGTGCCGGCACCGGAGGTCCGGGGGCGCACGGGGTTTTACGGCGACGAGCACCTGGCGCGGATCGAGTTGATCAAGGAGCTCCAGGCCGACGGGTTCAACCTTGAGGCGATCCGGCGCCTGCTCGAGGGAGCCGGGGGATCGAGCACGGAGGTGCTCAACTTTTCGCGGGCGCTGAGGCGACCGTTCGAGGACGAGCAGCCGGAGATCCTCGACGCCGCCGAGATGGAGAAGCGTTGGGGAGGCGCGGATCCGGAGCTGCTGAAGCGCGCGGAGAAGCTCGGGATGCTGCGGCCGCTCGACGAGGGGCGGTACGAGATCCTGAGCCCGCGGTTGCAGCGGGCGGGGATCGAGCTGGCGGCGCTGGGCATCCCGGCGGACAAGGCGCTGGAGATCGGCGAGAAGGTGCGCCGCCAGGCGCGTGGGGTGGCGCGCGTGTTCGTCGAGGTGTTCATCGAGAACGTGTGGAAGCCGTTCAACCAGGCCGGGCGCCCCGAGGAGGAGTGGCCGAAGGTGCGCGACGCGCTGGAGCGGCTGCGCCCGCTCGCCTCCGAGGCGCTCCTGGCGATCTTCCAGCAGGTGATGAGCGAGGCGGTGGAGCAGGCGGCGGGCCGCGAGATCCAGCAGGGGCTGCGGGAGCCGGCGCAGGGGAAGAAGCGATCCCCGCGCCGGGGAGACGGCGCCGACGCTAGCCGCTCTCGATTCGGGTTACAAGCAGCGTTCCGTCGTCTCGGGCCTCCACGTAGAGAGCATCGCCGACCCGCAGTCCCGCCGCCCGCCGTGGCCCGACCGGGATCGTGATCTGGCCCTTGCCCCAGATGCGCGCGCGGCCGATTGTCACTTCCTTCGGGGAGACGATCGCTCCATTCGAGGGCTGGGTGTCGATCGATGGGGGAGGCAGGATTCGAACCTGCGAAGGCTTAGCCATGGCGTTTACAGCGCCACCCGTTGACCGCTTGGGTACTCCCCCGGGGGTCCCGATTCTAGAGTGGCGGACTTGGACTCCGAGGCGAGGGGTCGTCCCGGTTCGATTTCGAACTCAGAGTATTTTGGCCCGCCCAGGTTCAGGCCAGACCTCGATTCCAGCCTTCGAGTCGGGATGAACCAGCGCCGGCCATCCCCGACGTGAACGAAGAGGTAGTCGCAGCGGTCCGGATCGAAGTACTTGACGAGCCCGGTCCAGCTCTGGTTGCCACCGCGCGTCGATATGTGTACATCCCATCGCCCGCGCCTCTGTGAGTAGAAGTCTTCACCTCGATCCGAGCAACTGGTCGCCGAAGTCGGCGATCAGGTCGACGTCGGGGCTGTGACCCACGGCAGGTAGATATGCGCCCCCTGGCTCGCGAGCCACTCCATCGCCGATAGCTCCCCAAGGTCTCCTGCTCGCGCGGTTTCAGTGGCGAGGTCATGGGCCTCAACCTACGGCGACCGGAGGCGGAGAACGGGCTTGCAAAAGGCCTTTCTCACATCTTTGACACTTCCGCTCCAAGGCCGTTTCAGTCCTATGCCGAATGGCGCGCGCGGCGGGAGATCTTCGCCCGGACTACAGCCCCTCCGCCGCCCGGCTGACGAGCCGCGACAGCACCACCTGGGAGCGCGTCCTGACCACCAGGCCGTTTCGCTGCAGGTCCATGATCAGCCGCTCGAGCGCGGCGTTGTCCTCGGTCCGCACGCGAGCGATCGCGTCGGCTTCGCCGGTGACGCTCCAACCCTCGACCACCTCGGGGTGGTTGCGCAGCGTCCGCGCCACCTCGTCGAGCGTCGTTCCCGGCCGGTAGAAGAGCTCCACCAGGGCCTCGGTGTTCCAGCCCAACGCCCCGTGGTCGACCACCGCCGTGAACCGCTCCAGGGCGCCCTGCTCCCGCAGCCTGTCGACCCGCCGCTTCACCGACGGCGCCGAGAGGCTCACCCGCCGGGCGATGTCGTCGTAGGTACGCCGCCCATCCTCGACCAGCAGTGCAAGAATCTTGCGATCCAGGGCATCCATTCGTCCGATTATTGCGCGAAATTGCCTCTGAATTGGGATTGACCTCGACCCCCACAGCCCTTACCTTTGAAACATGCCTGAACAGCCGAAGGTTGCCCGCGTCCTCTTCGACGAGGCCCATTCCGAGGCCTGGACGATCCGCCCCGGGCTGGCCAGGGAGATGCAGCCCTCCCACCCCGAGGACTCCTCATACGCCGTCGCCGCCGAGACGCTCGCCAACCGCGACTTCGAGGTCGTACCGAACGCCGAGCGTCCGCTCACCCGCGAGACCCTCGCCGGCGCCGACGTGCTCGTCATCGCCCATCCCTCCGACCCCAAGTGGGAGGCGACCACCAATACGCGCACGCCCCGCCTCTCCGAGCGCGAGCTTGATGCGATCGAGGAGTTCGTGCGCGGCGGCGGCGGGCTGATTGCCCTTGGCGAGACCGAGCAGGAGAAATACGGGAACAACCTCAACGACCTCCTCTCCCGCTTCGGGATCCAGGTCTCCCACTGCACCGTCCAGGACTACCAGCGCCACCTGTCCGCCCCGTCCTGGGTCCTGGCCGAGCTCGCGAACGGCTCCGACGGGGAGCTGGAGAGCGTCGACCTCCTCGCCGGCGTCGACCAGGCCTGCTTCTACCGCAGTGGAACTCTGGCCCTGCACAACGGCGGCCGCGTGATCGCGCGCTCCTCGGCCACGGCTTCGCCGCCGAAGGCGCCTCTCGCCGCGATTGCCCAGCACGGCGACGGCCGCGTCGTGGTGCTCGCCGACTCGGATCTTTTCGGCGACGACTGCATCGGCGAGCTCGACAACGAGTCGCTGTGGCTGAACCTCGTCTACTGGGCGGCGCAGCCGGCCTTTGCCGGCGTCCAGATGGTGACCGACTCGCCGTCGCGCTCCGATCCCACCTGGGCCGAGCTCAAGGCGGCGGTCGAGGAGCTGCGCCTGGCCCAGCAGCCGGACGGCTCGGTCGACCTCTCCGCCCACAACACCGGCCGGCTCACCGCGCTGGTCTCGACGATCTCGGACGCCGCCGCCCGCCTCGCCCGCCACTTCCCCCATCAGAAGGACTACATCGAGGCCCTGCGCTCGGATCTGCGGGCGTGGGTCGACTCCGATTTCCCGAAGCCGGACTTCATGCGCTCCACCGAGGCGTTCCACCCGGAGCGCGACCGGCGCCACGGGGTCGAGCACCTGGTCGTGTTCCCGATGTACAAGCAGAACGCCTCGCGCGACACCTGCTTCGAGGCGCTGATCGTCCGCGTCCCGTGGCCGGACTTCGTCGCCGAGCTGGAGCGCTCCGGCTACGACAACCCGAAATTCGTCCCCGTCAACCTCGTCGACTACACCGCCGGCTACGACTCCGAGTGCGCGGTGCTCTTCCCCGAGACCTTCTCCACCGTCGACCGTCCGCCGAGCTATTTCGGCGGCATCTTCTGCGACCGCGAGGCGGAGCGCTTTCGCCGCGTCGGCGGCCGGGCCGCCGAGCTGCTGCGGCTCAACCTGCCGCCGGACGCCGCCTGCCTGCTGACCTCGCCGGAGCTCTCTGCGGACGCCTACATCATCTGGGACCTGATTCACGACCGCACCCACATGCACGGCGACCTGCCCTTCGACCCGTTCATGATCCGCCAGCGCAGCCCCTACTGGATGTATTCGCTGGAGGAGCTTCGCTGCGACCTGACCGCATTCGCCGAGGCGGTGAAGCTGGAGCGCGACGGCTTCGCCTTCACCCGCTATGTCCAGTACGCGATCCTCTTCGATCGCCTGTTCCGATTCCCGGTGACCGGCAGCCGGGTCCGCAACTACGATGGCCTCGGTGGACAGCTCCTGTTCGCCTTTCTGCACGCCGAGGGCTATCTGCACTGGACCGACAACCGCCTGACGATCGACTGGGAGCGCATCGCCGAGGGAGTCGGCGCCCTGCGCGAGCGGGTGCAGCAGCTCTACCACTCGGGAATCGATCGCTCGAAGCTGGGGCAGTGGATCGCCGCCCACGACCTGGTTGCCACCTATGTGGAGCCGGCAGCCGGCTCGCGCTGGGCCAGGGAGGACCGCGACCTGCCCGACGTGGATGAGCCCAAGGAGCTCGTCGACCTGGTCAAGGACGACGAGTTCCCGCTCAGCCTTTTCTACGTCCAGCTCCAAAAGAAGCTCGAGCCGGTCCTGGCGCGTCCCCAGGACGCGCTGTAGAAATTGGACAGAATCACCCGGATGAACGAGCTCGACGGCCGGGTGATCGCGATCGCCGGGGCCTCCGGGGGGCTCGGCCCCTCGGTCGCCAAGCGGCTTGCAGCCGGCGGCGCGACGATCGCCGGGGTCGACCGCTCCCAGGAACACCTGGACGCACTCCGCTCCGAGCTCGACCTTCCCAACGATCGCTTCGACGGCCAGGTCGTCGACCTGCTCGACGAGCAGGCGGCGCGCGATTGGGCGGCCCATTTGCAGGGCCGGTTCGGCGGCGTCGACGCCCTCCTGCACCTGGTGGGCGGCTGGCGAGGCGGCCAGCCGCTCGCGACGGCGCCCCTCTCCGACTACGAATGGCTTCACGACCTCCTGGTCCGCACGGTCCAGCACACGACCCGCGCCTTCTACGACGCCCTGGCCGGGAGCGACCACGGGCGCTTCGTGCTGGTCTCCTCGTCCCAGGCGCAGAGCCCGGCGGGAACGAACGCCGCCTACGCCGCGGCCAAGGCTGCCGCCGAGAGCTGGACCCTGGCCCTCGCCGACTCGTTCAAGGACACCGCCGCGACCGCGAACGTGATCGTCGTCAACGCGATCCTGACGCCGCGAATGCGCGAGGAGAACCCGGACAAGGAGTATCGAACCTTCACCTCGGCGGAAGAGATCGCCGAGGCGATCGCCTTCGTCTGCAGCGACGCCGCCGCGAAGATGAACGGGAAGCGGCTATCACTCCACCCGTGACGGAGCACCCGCGCGGGTTCGCGAGCGACAACAACTCAGGCGCCCACCCCGAGGTCCTCGCAGCGATCGCGGCCGCCAACGACGGCCACGTGGTTGCCTACGGCGACGACGACTACACGGCCGCAGCCGTTCAGCGCTTGCGTGACCACTTCGGCGACAGCGTCGAAGCGTTCCTGGTCTTCAACGGCACCGGAGCCAACGTGCTGGCGCTGCAGGCGCTCGCCCGCCCGTACGAGGCGGTGATCTGCCCCTCGACCGCGCACCTGAACCTCGACGAGTGCGGGGCGCCGGAGCGGATCGCGGGGGTGAAGCTGCTCCCCGTGGAGACCCCCGATGGAAAGCTCACTCCCGAGCTGATCGCCGAGCGCATCACCGGGGTCGGCGACCAGCACGCCTCCCAGCCCCGTATCGCCTCGATCTCGGAGTCGACCGAGCTCGGCACCGTCTACACGCCGGAGGAGATCGGCGCCCTGGCCGAGCTCGCGCACCGGCACGAGATGTACCTGCACGTCGACGGCGCCAGGCTGTCCAACGCCGCCGCGGCCCTGGAGCTGCCGCTCCGCGCCCTGACCACCGACGCGGGCGTCGACGTCCTCTCCTTCGGCGGGACCAAGAACGGCCTCCTGCTGGGCGACGCGATCGTCTTCCTGCGCCCCGAGCTGGCGCGCGACTTCCGGTTCATCCGCAAGCAGTCGATGCAGCTCGCCTCGAAGATGAGGTTCTTGTCGGCGCAGTTCGACGCCCTGCTCGGCGGCGACCTGTGGCGGCGGAATGCCGCACACGCCAACGCGATGGCCCGCCACCTCGCCGACGCGATCTCCGCGATCGACGGGGTCGAGATCGCCTACCCGGTGGAGGCGAACGGCGTCTTCGTGACCCTCCCGGCGGCGGCGATCGACCGCCTTCGCTCCGCACTGCCCGCCGCGCTCCCCTTCTACGTCTGGGACGAGACCACGGGGACGATCCGCCTGATGTGCTCCTGGGACACAGCCGAGGAGGACGTCGACGGCCTCGCGGCGGCCCTCGCGGCGGCGACCACCGGCTCGTAGCCCATCGGGGCCAAGCCCACCGGGGGCCGAGTCCACCGATGGCCGAATACCGATTCCATGTGAATCGCAATTCGGCCCGCGCGGTGATCGTTCGCGCGTTCGCCCTCGCCGCGGCGCTATCTTGAGCCCCCCGCCCGGATAGCTCAGTTGGTAGAGCACCTCCATGGTAAGGAGGGGGTCGTCGGTTCGAGTCCGACTCCGGGCTCTCAGGCCCGGGTTATCCCCGCTGGGGGTGTGAATCTCGACCCCTTGAGAGGTGTGGCGATTATCCCCCCAGGGTTATTGCAGTCCGACTCGAGAGCGTCCATCATTGAACGATGAGGCAGCTCCGAGTAGACGCCCCGGTCCATGGCCTGCACGTCCTCGGGCTGGCGGTTCTCTTCGCCCTCCTTACGCCGGCCCTTGCCCAGGCTGCGCCGGGCGACCTGGACCCCTCGTTCGGCACCGGCGGCAAGGTGACCACCGACCTCGGGGGAACCGACGATCAGATCGTCTCGATGGCGCTCGACTCCCAGGGACGGATCGTCGCCGCCGGGGTGGGGCGCGCTGCCTACGACGCGACTCTTGCCCGCTACAGACCGAACGGCAGTCTCGACCCCTCCTTTGGGAGTGACGGCATCGTGACTATCGACTTCGGGGATGGCGCCGGGTTCGCCGTCGCCAGCTCGGTGGCGATCGACCCGCATGGGCGAATCGTGGTCGCCGGCGGTAGCCTCGGCGACTTCGCGCTCGCGCGCTACCACTCAGACGGCAGTCCTGACCCTTCGTTTGGCGCCGGGGGTACGGTGACCACGGACTTCGGCGCCCACGACCACGCCGTGTCGGTGGCACGCGACTCCAGGGGGCGAATCATCGCCCTCGGCGAGCGCGGCATCCAACGCGGCTGGTTCGTGCTCGCGCGCTACCACGCCGAACGGCAGCCTCGACCTATCGTTCTCCGGTGACGGCAAGGCGATCACGGGCTTCCGCCCGGTCGCCGATAGCGCCCGCCCCGGCTCGGTCGCAATCGACTCCGGGAATAGAATCGTCGCCGCCGGCTACATCCGGAAGCACTTCGCTGACCACGACTTCGCTCTCGTCCGCTACAGCGTGAACGGCGTGCTCAGCAGACGCTCGTTCGGCGTGGGCGGCAAGGTGACCACGGACTTCGGAGGCGACGACAACGCCCACTCGGCGATGATCGACTCCCAGGGGCGGATCGTGGTCGTCGGTGACACCGACAGCAACAGCGACTTCGCGCTCGCCCGCTACAACGCAGACGGCAGCCTCAACAGCGCGTTTGGCGGCGACGGCAGGGTGACGACCGACTTCAGTGGCGGCGCCGACGATGTGACTATCGACTCCCAGGGGCGAATCCTGGCCTCCGGGTACACCCATAACGGTGATTTTGACCGCTCCGCGTTCGCGCTTGCCCGCTACAACCCGAACGGCAGCCTCGACCCCTCGTTTGGCACCGCCGGTAAGGTGACGACGGACTTCGCGGCGGACACCACGGACGAGGCCTCCTCGGTGGCGATCGACTCCCAGGGGCGGATCGTCGCGGCGGGCGGGAAGTGCAGCGCCACCGACTGCGACTTCGCGCTCGCCCGCTATCTCGGCTAGCGGCCAGCCAGGCCGCAACTAGACTCCGCGCGGCGTGGACTTCTCGCTTACCGACGAGCAAACCGACTTCGTCGCCGCCATCCGCGACTTCTGCGGGCGCGAGTGCGGGACTCAGGAGCAGCGAGAGAAGCTGACCCAGGGCTACACCGAGGCCCACAACGACGACCTCTACCGGAAGATCGCCGAGCTGGGCTGGCTTGGGGTCACGATCCCGGACCAATACGGCGGCGCAGGGGGCGGGATGCTCGACGCCTGCCTGTTCATGGACGAGACCTCCCGCGGCCTGGCGCCGATCGGCGGCTACGCGACCACGCTGATCGTGGCCGGGGCGACGCAGCGGTTCGGCACCGAGGAGCAGAAGCGCGACCTGCTCGGCGGCGTCGTCGCCGGCGAGGTGGAGGCGATCGCGATGACCGAGCCCGAGGCGGGCTCCGATGTCGGCTCGCTCACCACCTCGGCCGAGCGAGTCAACGGCGGTTTCGTGCTCCGCGGCCAGAAGGTGTTCTGCTCCAATGCCCGGATCGCTCGTCACATCCTGGTCGTCTGCCGCACCACCAGGGGTGAGGACAAGCACCAGGGTCTGTCGATGATCTGGATTCCGACAGACGCCCCGAACCTTGGCATCGATCCGATCCAGACCATGGGCGGCCGCGAGACCGCCCATCTGTACCTGGACGAGGTCGAGGCGCCCGAGAGCGCCGTGCTCGGCGAGGTCGATCAGGGATGGACCCAGCTGATGGCGGGCCTCAACGTCGAGCGCCTGATCCTGGCCGCGACCATGCTCGGGATCGGGCAGCGCGCCTTCGACGACGCGCTCGCCTACGTCAAGGAGCGCCGCCAGTTCGGTCGCCCGGTGGGCTCCTTCCAGGCCCTTCAGCACCGCCTCGCCGATCTCGCCACCGAGCTGGAGGCAGCCAGGCTTTTGACCTATTGGGTCGCCTCGAAGGTCGACGAGGACCCCGACCGGATGCTGCCCCGCGAGGCCTCGATGGTGAAGCTGTTCGTCACCGAGACGGCGCAGAAGGCGGCCCTGGAGGGCATGCAGATGATGGGCGGCTACGGCTACTCGTCGGAGTACGACATGGAGCGCCTCGTCCGTGCCACCCTGGTCTCAACCGTCTATGGCGGCACGTCGGAGATCCAGCGCAACATCATCGCCAAGACGCTGGGGCTCTGATCAGCCGGAGCGCGCTCCCAGCCAAAGAGGCGGGGCGCTATCCTTCGCCCACCTCGCGCCCCCTCGCCGAAAGCGGGGGGCGGGGTCTTTTTTCTGAGGGGTGGAGAACCCGTTCAGTGGAGCGCCACTCGCTCCGACCGAAGAGGGGAACTACGACCAGCCAATGGCTCGCGGAGAAGTCCGAATCGCCGTCACGCTCGCCTGCGAGGAGTGCAAGCGACGCAACTATCAGACCAACAAGTCGCGCCGCAACACCCCCGATCGGCTCGAGCTGCGCAAGTACTGTCACTGGTGCGGCCACCACACTCCGCACAAGGAGACGCGCTGAGCGAGGACCGGTGTAGTCGTGGCGAAGACTCGAGCGCAGCGGAAGGCGGAACGGCGAGCGCGCGAGGCGCGCGCCGCCCGAGAGGCGGAGCGGTCGCGCGACGCCGACAGTCGTGCTCAGGAGCGCACTCAGGTCCCCGAATCGGCCGAGGTGGTGGAGGCGGAGCTGGCCGAGCGCGGGGCCGACCTCGAGGCCTTGGCGCAGTCGGAGCCATCGGAGGCGACCGAGGCCCCGGCGATCGACGAGGACCGGCCCGCTCCGGCGCCCTCGCGCGCGGACGTTGGCGCCCCGGCAGAGGCGCCGCCGGACCGGATCAGCCGCCGGGAGCGGCGCCGCGAGCAGAAGGAGCGCGAGCAGCGCCGAAGGGAATCCGAGCAGCGCCGGAAGGCCACGGCCGCGCCCAAGGAGCGACAGCGTGGTGCGGTGATCGGGTTCTTCATCTCCTGCTGGGCGGAGCTGAGGCGAGTGCAGTGGCCCGACCGGGAGACGCTGATCCAGGCCTCGGCGGTGACCCTGGTGTTCATCGCCATCGCGGCGGCCTACCTGGGAGCACTGGACGCGGCGTTCAACTTCCTGGTCCAGCGCCTGCTGTAGCCCCACCGCGAAGCGATTGTCTTCCCCACCCGAGAACTGAGAGCCGAGAGCAGAGCTGAACGATGTTCCGCTGGTATGTGATCAACACCTATTCCGGGCACGAGAACAAGGTCAGACAGAATCTCGAGCACCGGATCGAGTCCATGGGGCAGCGCCAGCGGGTGCGCCAGGTCGTGGTTCCGACCGAGCAGGTAGCCGAGCTCAAGGACGGCCAGCGCGTGCAGGTCGAGAAGCGGACCATGCCGGGTTACGTGCTGGTCCAGATGGAGATGACCGACGACGCCTGGAACCTGGTCAAGAACACCCCCGGGGTCACCGGGTTCGTCGGCTCGCGCAACAAGCCGATTCCGCTCTCGCAACCCGAGGTCGACCGGCTGCTTCACCGCGAGACCGCCGAGCGGCCGCGCAGCCGCGCCCAATTCACCATCGGCGAGACGGTGAAGGTGATCTCCGGGCCCCTGTCGGACTTCTCCGGCGAGATCGCCGAGATCAATGAGGACGCCGCCAAGCTCAAGGTGCTGGTCTCGATCTTCGGCCGCGAGACGCCGGTCGAGGTCGGATACGACCAGGTGAAGAAGATATGAGGAGCTTTAGCTCCGAAACAGGCGTGTAAGGACGCCGAAGGCGTCCGCAAGTTATTCACGTGGATCGTAACCTCAGCTAGCGATGGCCAAGAAAGTCCTCACCATGATCAAGCTTCAGATCCCGGCTGCCGCCGCCAACCCGGCGCCGCCGGTCGGCCCTGCGCTCGGCCAGCACGGGGTCAACATCATGGAGTTCTGCAAGGCGTTCAACGCGCAAACGCAGCAGGACGCGGGCACGATCATCCCGGTCGAGATCACGGTCTACGAAGACCGCTCGTTCGACTTCATCACCAAGACCCCGCCGGCCGCGGTCCTGATCAAGGAGGCGGCCGGGATCGAGAAGGGCTCTGGAGAGCCGAACCGCGAGAAGGTGGCCCGGATCACGGCCGCCCAGGTTCGCCAGATCGCCGAGCGCAAGATGCCCGACCTGAACGCCAACGACCTGGAGGCGGCCTCGCGGATCATCGCCGGCACGGCCCGATCCATGGGCGTCGACGTCGAGGGGATGGAGTACGAGTGACCGCCCACGGCAAGCGGTTCCGCGCCGCCTACGAGAAGATCGACCGCGATCATCGCTACCCGCCGGCCGAGGCGATCGCGCTGGTCAAGGAGACGGCGAGCGCCAAGTTCGACGAGACGGTTGAGGTGCACCTGCGTCTCGGGGTCAACGTCCGCCACGCCGAGGAGCAGCTGCGAGGCACCCTGGCGCTGCCTCACGGCCTCGGCAAGGAGGTCACCGTGACGGTGTTCGCCGACGGAGAGGCGGCGAAGGCCGCCACCGAGGCGGGTGCCGACCACGTGGGCGCTCAGGATCTGGCCGATCGCGTCTCCGAGGGCTGGACGGACTTCGACGTCGCGATCACCACCCCGGACCTGATGGGGCCGGTGGTCTCGAAGCTGGGACGGATCCTGGGGCCCCAGGGCAAGATGCCCAACCCCAAGGTCGGCACGGTCACCAATGATGTCGCCAAGGCGGTTGGGGAGGCCAAGGCCGGCAAGGTCGAGTACCGCACCGATCGCCAGGCTGTCGTGCATCTGACGATCGGCAAGGCGAGCTTCGACCAGCGCGCGCTGCTCGAGAACTACGCCGCTGTCGTCGATGAGATCATTCGCGCCAGGCCCGCAGCGGCCAAGGGTCGCTACATCCTCTCGATCACTCTGGCGACCAGCATGGGTCCCGGAATCAGGGTGGACCCCACCCGCACCCGCGAGGTCGAGATCCTCGCGGGAGCCCCGTCGGGCAACGGCGCCGAACCCGAGGCGGGGCGGCAGGAAGAGCCGGAGTCGGACGGCGAGTCGAAGTAGCTTCCCGGCGATCGGCTACCATCGCGGCTCCAACCAGTACCTGCCGAAGACCGTCGGCGGGGCCGCCCTCGAGGTGCGGCCCGGAAGACCGGCGCAGGCGAGGTCAGGAGCACGCCTGAGCCCGCCTGCGAGTGGGCTCTTCTCGTTCGGCCCTTCGGGAGAGTCGATCCAAGACGAAGATGAAAAAGGAAGACAAAGCGACCCTGGTCGACGAGATCGCCGATCGTCTCGGCGACGCTCAGGCGATCTTCGCGGTCGACTACCGCGGCATCACCGTACCCCAGGCGGCGGAGCTGCGCGCCAGGCTGGCCGAGGCCGACACAACCTTCCGAGTGGTCAAGAACCGACTGGCGAGGCGGGCCACCGAGCGGGCCGGGACGGCTGAGCTGGACGAGCTGCTCGTGGGCCCGACCGCCCTGGCCTTCGTCAAGGGCGATGCTGTGACGGCGGCGAAGGCGATCTCGACCTTCGGCCGCCAGCACGACATCCTCGACTACAAGGGGGGGCTGATGGACGGGGCGCTGCTCGACCCCGAGCAGTTCAGCGTCATCGCCCGCCTGCCGGGCGTCGAGGTCCTTCGCGGCCAGCTGGTGTGGGCCGTGGCCAGCCCGCTGACCGGGCTCGCACGCGGTCTCGGGTCGATGCTCTCGGGGGTCGCGGTCGCCCTCGGCCAGATCGCCGAGCAGGGCCTGGTCGGCGGCGAGTCCGAGGAATCCCAGGGGGTTGAGCCCATGGAAGACGCACCGCAGACTTCAGAGGAACCGACAAACGATGAAGGTGAGTCCCCCGAGGAATCCGAAGCGCCAGCGAAGGATTCCGAGGGATCTGATTCGGAGGAGGAAAAATAGTGGCTACGCAGACGATGTCCACCGATGAATGGATCGAGGAGCTGAAGACGATCTCAGTGATCGAGCTCTCCGAGCGCATCAAGGCGCTCGAGGAGGAGTTCGGCGTCTCCGCGACCGCGCTCGCGGCCGCCGCCCCGGCAGCGGGACCCGCGGGAGCCGAGGACGGCGGCGAGGAGGAGCCGACCACCGTCGACGTCGTGCTCACCGCTCCCGGCGACAAGAAGATTCAGGTGATCAAGGCGGTCCGGGCCGCCACCGGCCTCGGATTGAAGGAGGCCAAGGGCCTGGTCGACAGCGCGCCGAAGCCCGTCAAGGAGGGTCTCGAGCGCGAGGAGGCCGAGAAGCTCAAGGCCGACCTGGAAGAGGCCGGCGGCGAGGTCGAGATCAAGTAGGGCCCGATCGCCGTCATCGAATCGTGGAATACTGAGGGTCGGCCAAGCGGCCCCCGAGTAACTCCATACGTGATATCCGACATCGCTACCGCACCTGCTAGGCTTGCGTAAGCGTGCCTACGTGTGGTATTTTGCAGGGTCGCGCGCCGTTGAGCCTGCTTGCCCCGAATCTGTCGCGCGGATTCGCTTTCCCCGACCATCTGAGGAGTCGCCCAGTTGGCCAGATCTCATGCTGCCCCTGTCACCCGGAGATCCTTTTCACGCCTGGAGAACCCGCTTGAAGTTCCACATCTGATCGACATACAGCGTCTCTCCTTCGAGCATCTGACGAACCCGAAGGAGGGGCTGCTGCGGGAGACCATCAACGACATCTCCCCGATCGAGGACTACACGGGTAGCCTCGCGATCGTCTTCGGAACCTTCGAGTTCGACGAGCCCACGCACTCCATCGCCGAGTGCCGTGAGAAGGACATCACCTACTCGCGCCCCTTGAACGTCAAGGTCGCGTTCCAAAACCGCGAGACGGGCGAGATCCGCGAGCAGACCGTGTTCATGGGCGATTTCCCGTGGATGACCGACCGCGGCACGTTCATCATCAACGGCACCGAGCGGGTTGTGGTGACCCAGCTCGTGCGCTCCCCGGGCGCCTACGTGATGGAGCCGAAGGACCGCGAGAAGCAGGTCTTCATCGCCAATCTGATGCCTGCGCGCGGCTCGTGGCTCGAGCTCGAGATCGACAAGAAGGGACGCGTTTACGCGCGCATCGACCGCAAGCGCAAGCTCCCGGTGACCGTGCTGCTGCGCGCCATGGGCTTCGTCGAGGACGAGGAGATCCTGAAGCTGTTCGAAAACTCGGTCTACATTCGTCACACGATCGAGGCCGATACCGAGCCCACCAAGACTGAGGAGGGCGCGCTCGTTGAGCTGTTCAAGAAGCAGCGCCCGGGCGAGCCACCCTCAGTGGACGCCGCGCGGGCGCTGATGGAGCAGCTGTTCTTCGACCCAAAGCGCTACGACCTGACGCGCGTAGGCCGCTACAAGCTGAACGCTCGCCTCGACCTCGACGTCGACCTCGACACCCGGGTCCTGACCAAGGACGACATCGTGGCGCTGATCAAGGAGCTGATCTCGGTTCCGCGGCTGCTCGGAATACCCGAGGAGGTCGACGAGGAGAACCCGATCAAGGACTACGCGGCCGAGGCTCAGACCTACCCGCGCGACCCGATCAACGACCACCTGGACGAGTACGAGCACTTCGGCAACCGGCGCCTGCGAACGGTCGGCGAGCTGATCCAGGACGCCTTCCGCGTGGGTCTGTACAGGATGGAGCGCGTGGTCCGCGAGCGGCTCACGACCGAGGACTCGGACGCGATCACCCCGCAGACGATCATCAACATCCGGCCCGTGGTCGCGGCCCAGAAGGAATTCTTCGGCTCCTCGCAGCTGTCGCAGTTCATGGACCAGACGAACTCACTCGCCGGGCTGACCCACCGGCGCCGCCTCTCGGCGCTCGGCGCCGGCGGCCTGACCCGCGAGCGCGCGCCGATCGAGGTCCGCGACGTGCACCCCACCCACTACGGTCGCATGTGCCCGATCGAGACTCCGGAGGGGCCGAACATCGGCCTGATCGGCTCGCTGTCCTCCTACGCCCAGGTCTCCGAGCACGGGTTTGTGACCACGCCCTACAGGGTGGTCAAGGACGGCGTAGTCACCAACAAGATCGTCGATCTCGATGCAACGCAGGAAGAGGAGAAGACGATCGCCCAGGCGAATGCCGAGATCGATCCGAAGAGCAAGCGGCTGAAGGGCCCCCAGGTGCTGTGCCGCTCGGCGGACGGGGAGGTCGTGGCGGTGTCGCCCAAGCAGGTCGACCTGATGGACGTCTCACCGACTCAGATCTGGTCGGTGGCCACGGCGCTGATCCCCTTCCTCGAGCACGACGACGCCAACCGGGCGCTGATGGGCTCGAACATGCAACGCCAGGCCGTCCCGCTGCTGAAGCCCGAGGCGCCGCTGGTCGGCACCGGCATGGAACGGCGCGCGGCGATCGACACCGGCGACGTGGTGCTTGCCGCCAGCGACGGCGAGGTGTCCTACGTGGACGCGGAGCGCGTCGTCGTCAGCCATGGCTCGAAGAAGGACGAGTACGAGCTGCTCAAGTTCATGCGCTCGAACCAGGGCACGATCATCCACCAGCGGCCGATCGTCTCGGTCGGCGACAAGGTGAAGGCCGACGACGTGCTGGCCGACGGCTCCTCGACCGCCGGCGGCGAGATCGCGCTGGGCAAGAACGTGACCGTCGCCTTCATGTCCTGGGAGGGCTACAACTTCGAGGACGCGATCATCATCTCCCAACGGCTGGTCAAGGACGACGAGCTGACCTCGATCCACATCGAGGAGTACGAGATCGACGCCCGGACCACCAAGCTCGGCGACGAGGAGATCACCCGGGACATCCCGAACCGCTCCGAGGAGAGCCTGCGCAATCTCGATGAGCGGGGCATCGTCCGGATCGGGGCCGAGGTTGCCTCTGGCGAGCTGCTGGTCGGAAAGGTCACCCCGAAGGGCGAGACCGAGCTGACCGCGGAGGAGAAGCTGATCCGCGCGATCTTCAAGGAGAAGGCGCGCGAGGTCCGGGACACCTCGCTCAAGGTCCCGCACGGCGAGGGCGGCGTGGTCATCGACGTGATCACCTTCGACCGCGACGCGGGCGACGACCTGCCACCCGGCGTCAACAACCTGGTGCGGGTCTACGTGGCGACGAAGCGCAAGATCGCGGAGGGCGACAAGCTCGCGGGCCGGCACGGCAACAAGGGCGTGATCTCGAGGATCGTCCCCGAGGAGGACATGCCCTTCCTCGAGGACGGGACCCCGGTGGACGTGATCCTCAACCCGCTCGGCGTGCCAAGCCGGATGAACATCGGTCAGATCCTCGAGACCCATATCGGCTGGGCGGCCGCCAACGGCTGGTACGACGATGGGACGCAGGCCTTCAAGGAGTCCCAGCGCGACTCCAGCGATGGCAATGGCCGCGTGTACGTGGCTTCGCCGGTGTTCGACGGCGCCACCGTCGAGGACGTCGACGAGGCGCTGGTGCGCTGGCAGGAGGAGCACCCGGACCGGGGTATCGACCTGTCGGTGGACATGCGCAACCGCGAGGGCACCCAGGCGTTTGGGACGGCGAGGCTCCTCAACGGCCGCACCGGCGAGCCCTACGAGGGACGGGTGACGGTCGGCAGCATGTACATCCTCAAGCTGCTGCACCTGGTCGACGACAAGATCCACGCGCGTTCCACCGGGCCGTACTCCCTGGTCACCCAGCAGCCGCTGGGCGGCAAGGCGCAGTTCGGCGGCCAGCGCTTCGGCGAGATGGAGGTCTGGGCGCTGGAGGCGTACGGCGCGGCCTACACGCTCCAGGAGATGCTCACCGTGAAGTCGGACGACACGGTCGGCCGGGTGAAGGCCTACGAGTCGATCGTCAAGTCGGAGAACATCCCCGAGCCCTCGGTCCCCGAGTCGTTCAAGGTGCTGCTGAAGGAGATCCAGAGCCTCGGCCTCGACGTGAACCTGGTGGCCGAGGAGGGCGCCGTCGAGATGGGCGAGGAGGACGACGAGCTCCTGCGCGCCGCGGAGGAGCTGGGAATCGACCTCTCCGGCGTGCGTGCCGAGGGCGGCGACGGAGGCGGGGCGGCCGACGAGCGCGAGGAGCAGGTCGTCGCCGAGGGAGAGGGTGGCAGCACCGACGGAGCCGGAGCCAAAGGGGCGAAGGTCGAGGAATAGGGACAGAAAGGTAGATGGACATCAACAACTTCGACGCCATAGAGATCGGCCTCGCTTCCTCGAAGAAGATCCGTAGCTGGAGCCACGGCGAGGTTACGAAGCCGGAGACGATCAATTATCGGACGCTGAAGCCCGAGAAGGACGGGCTGTTCTGCGAGCGCATCTTCGGCCCCACCAAGGACTGGGAGTGCTACTGCGGCAAGTACAAGCGGGTCCGCTACAAGGGGATCGTCTGTGAACGCTGCGGCGTGGAGGTAACCCGCTCCAAGGTTCGCCGCGAGCGTATGGGCCACATCGACCTCGCCGCCGCCGTCTCGCACATCTGGTTCTTCAAGGGCGTGCCCAGCCGGATCGGCTACCTGATCGACATGGCGCCGAAGGAGCTCGAGAAGGTCCTCTACTTCGCGGCCTCGCTCGTTACCTGGATCGACGCCGAGGCGCGGGACAAGGACCTCCCCAAGCTCGAGAAGGAGGTCAAGAAGATCCTCGACGCATACGCGGCGGAGCGCGAGCAGCGCACCCAGCAGCTGCGTGAGTCGCTGGAGCGCCGCATCGCCTGGCTCGAGGACGAGGGCACCCAGGACAGCTTCGATGAGGAGGACGAGCTGTGGGCGGACGCCCTCGGCGTCAACCCGAAGAAGCTCGACGACTCAGAGCGCACCAAGCTGGTCAAGGACACCCGCAAGGCGCTCGAGGCCGAGATCTCCGACACCGAGGCCTACCTCGACGACGCCTCGGAGCGGATGGAGGAGGTCTGGAAGACCTTCCAGGAGATGAAGGTCAAGGACGTCATCAACGACGAGGCCGTGTTCCGCGAGCTCAAGGACCGCTTCGGGTCGCCCTTCGGCTGGGGCGAGTACTTCCGCGGCGGCATGGGCGCCGAGTCGGTGCGCGACCTGCTCGAGCAGGTCGACCTGGAGGCCGAGTGCGAGGAGCTCGAGCAGGTGATCAACACCTCGAAGGGCCAGAAGCAGGCTCGTGCCGTCAAGCGGCTCAAGGTGGCCTCCGCCTTCCTCAACTCGACCAACCGGCCGGAGTGGATGGTCCTCGACTGCGTCCCGGTGATCCCGCCGGAGCTGCGGCCTATGGTCCAGCTCGACGGGGGCCGGTTCGCGACCTCGGATCTGAACGACCTGTACCGGCGGGTGATCAACCGCAACAACCGCCTCAAGCGGCTGCTCGACCTCGGTGCGCCCGAGATCATCGTCAACAACGAGAAGCGGATGCTCCAGGAGGCGGTCGACGCGCTGTTCGACAACGGACGGCGCGGCCGTCCGGTGACCGGCCCCGGCAACCGGGCGCTGAAGTCGCTCTCCGACATGCTCAAGGGCAAGCAGGGTCGATTCCGCCAGAACCTGCTCGGCAAGCGCGTCGACTACTCGGGCCGCTCGGTGATCGTCTCCGGGCCGAGCCTGAAGCTGCACCAGTGCGGGCTGCCGAAGCTGATGGCGCTCGAGCTCTTCAAGCCGTTCATCATGGCCCGCCTGGTCGAGCGCAAGGCCGTTCAGAACATCAAGGCGGCGAAGAAGATGGTCGACTCGATGATCCCCGAGGTCTGGGACGTCCTCGAGGAGGTCATCAGCGAGCATCCGGTGCTGCTCAATCGCGCCCCCACCCTGCACCGCCTCGGCATCCAGGCCTTCGAGCCGGTGCTGGTCGAGGGCAAGGCGATCCAGATCCACCCCCTGGTCTGCCACGCGTTCAACGCCGACTTCGACGGCGACCAGATGGCCGTCCACGTGCCGCTGTCCGCCGAGGCCCAGGCCGAGGCGCGGATCCTGATGCTGTCCTCGAACAACATCCTCTCGCCGGCGCACGGCGCTCCGCTGGCGACGCCGACGCAGGACATGGTCCTCGGGCTCTACTACCTGACGTACTCGCACGCCCCGATCGAGGAGGTCGACGCCAAGAAGCTAGACCCCAAGCCGCACCCCTTCCGGACCGCCCAGGAGGCCGAGCTGTCGTACGAGAACGGCCTCGTCGAACTCCACGACTGGGCCGAGTACCGGCGGGAGGGCCACGAGCACTTCCTGACCACGGTGGGGCGGATCATCTTCAACGACAAGGTGGAGCGGGCCCTCTCCGACACGCTCGAGGACGAGTACGACCCCGAGAAGTTCCAATACGTGAACCACTCGCTGAAGAAGAACGACGTCAACCGGATGGTCTCCGATCTGGTCGAGGCGTACGGCGCCCCGGCGGTCGCCCAGGTTCTGGACGCGTTCAAGGACCTCGGCTTCCATTACGCGACCCAGGCGGGGATCACGATCTCCAAGAACCACATCGTCTCGCCGCCCAACAAGGAGGAGATCCTCGACGGCTACGAGCAGCAGGCGACGAAGATCCAGGAGCAGTACGAGGAGGGCTACATCACGGCCGAGGAGCGCAAGGAAGCGGTCACCGAGCGCTGGGACAAGGCCACGGAGGAGGTCGCCCAGGCGATGGAGGACAACCTCCATGAGCTGAACCCGATCTTCATGATGGCCAACTCGGGAGCCCGTGGGTCGTTCAAGCAGATTCGACAGCTGGCCGGGATGCGCGGCCTGATGGCCAACCCGAAGGGCGAGATCATCGAGCGGCCGATCAAGGCCAACTTCATGGAGGGCCTCACGGTGCTCGAGTACTTCATCTCCACGCACGGCGCCCGCAAGGGTCTTGCCGACACGGCGCTGCGGACCGCCGACTCCGGCTACCTGACACGGCGTCTCGTCGACGTCGCCCAGGACGTGATCGTGCGCGCCGACGACTGCAAGGCCAAGGAGTTCATCGAGATGCCGCTACTCGCCGACGACGGCAAGCTGAACCAGAACCTGATCGGGCGCGTCGCGGCGAAGAAGTTCGCCACCAAGCGCGGCCGCGAGCTCTTGAAGCGCAGCCAGGAGATCGACCTGCCGGAGCTCGAGCAGATCGCCGAGGCATTTGAGGGCGAGGAGGTGACGATCCCGGTCCGCTCGGTGCTCAAGTGCGAGCTCGAGTCCGGTGTCTGCGCTGCTTGCTACGGGCGTGGGATGGCGACCGGCTCGACGATCGAGCTGGGCGACGCGGTCGGGATCATCGCCGCGCAGTCGATCGGGGAGCCGGGCACCCAGCTGACCATGCGCACCTTCCACACCGGCGGTGTGGCGGGGCACGACATCACTCAGGGCCTGCCGCGCGTGGTGGAGCTGTTCGAGGCGCGAAAGCCGAAGGGGCTGGCGCAGATGGCCAAGGTCGGCGGCAAGGTGGCCGTGGACGAGTCCGACAAGGCGGCGAAGGTGATCGTCACCGACGCGAAGGGCGAGGATGAGTCCTACACCTTCCCGGCGCGCACCCGCCTCAACGTCAAGCACGGGGATCGAATCGAGGCCGGCACCCAGCTCAACGAGGGATCGCTGTATCCGGCAGAGCTGCTCGAGGTGCGGGGACGCACGGAGACCGAGCTGTACCTCGTGGACGAGGTCCAGAAGGTCTACAAGGTGCAGGGCGTCGACATCAACGACAAGCACGTCGAGCTGATCATTCGGCAGATGATGAAGAAGGTTCGGATCGAGGCGAAGGGCTCGACGACCCTGCTGCCGGGGGCGCTCGAGGACCGCCACCGCCTGAAGCGGATCAACAAGGACGTCAAGGACGCAAGCGGCACGCCCGCGAAGGCCGAGGAGGTGATCCTTGGGATCACCAAGGCGTCGCTGGCAACCGAGTCCTTCCTCTCGGCGGCCTCGTTCCAGGAGACGACCAAGGTGCTCACGGACGCGGCGCTGGAGGGCAAGCGCGACCGCCTGGTCGGCCTGAAGGAGAACGTGATCATCGGCAAGCTGATCCCGGCGGCGACCGGGCTCAAGCACTACCGGTCGCTCGAGATCGAGCCGGTGGAGCCCGCCCAGCGGCCGGAGGAGGACATCCTCGACGAGGAGGAGTTGGCCGCCGAGCTGGGCCTCGCCGAAGACGGCGACGAGGTCACCGAGCTGGAGGGCTTCGGCCCCTCGTTCGCCGACGAGCTGGAGGAGCTCGCACAGGAGATCGAGACCTCCGACGGGGAGTCGGACTAGCCGCCTGGGCGGGCTGCCCTCATTGCCCTGAAGCGCGCGCGGTTTCGCGCCTTACCGAGACTCGACCCGGACCGAAGCGCGGCTGGCGCTACTGCTGGGCCGGCTCCGCGGAGCCGCGGGCGTGAGCGACCTGGGCGCGGACGGGAACCGGCGGGGTGAGCACCCGGAGGCGGCCAGCCGGAGGGCATTCGGGAAGCGGCTGGGCGTCTGGCGCGTGAGGTCCCCGGCGGGGGTCGCGAGGCCGGCGCGGCTGGCGGCGCCAGCGCTTGAACTCATGATCGTCGGCTCCCGGCGGTGCTTCCTCGACCTCGGGGGTCTGGTGGATCGCCCACCAGACGAGGTACAGCATGCAGGCAACCGGGACCTTCAGGACCACCGCGAGGAAGAAGATCGGCCAGAACCCCTCCACTGCGCTACGCAGTGTAACCCGCTCGCACCCAGCTCAGCAGAGTCTCCACGTGTTCGTCGGTGAGTCCGCGATCCGGCTCAGTGGCGACCAGCAGCGTCGGTGCCGGGCGGTCGACGGCCCACGCCTGGCAGGTCTCGTCGATGCAATCGTCCACCCAGGCGAGCGGCCGTTGGCCCCCATACCGGTCGATGGCGGCGATCTTCCAGTGCGCGGAGCCGAAGCGGGCGTTGCCGTCGAAGGTCAGGAACGGCAGCTTGCCGGGAAGCCCCAGGATCTCCGGCAGGCGATCGTTCGCCCGATCCTCCCAGCCGGTTGCCCAGACGATCTCGTAGTGGTCGGCAAGCCGCGCCAGCCGTTCGCCGATGCCGTCGGCGATGCAGTGCGCCATTCCGTCGATCAGGTGGAAGTGCCCGGGCACATCGGCCAGGGGCTCCTGGAAGCCGAACAGGCTGATCACGCCATCGACGTCCAGCGCGAGTATGGGGCGGTCATGGTCCACGCCCTCAGCGTAGCCAAAGAGCCCAAGCGCAACCCCGCTATATTGCTTCGCCGTGCCGACTACCAGTCAGCTGATCAGGAAGGGCCGCACCCGCCCCCAGAAGAAAACCACCACGCCCGGCTTGAAGTCCGGCCAGGGGCGCAAGCGGCGCATCGCCGCGCCGCAGCGGCGCGGCGTCTGCACGCGCGTCTACACCGCGACGCCGAAGAAGCCGAACTCGGCGCTGCGGAAGGTGGCCCGCGTGCGGCTTACCAACGGCATGGAGGTCACCTGCTACATCCCCGGTGAGGGACACAACCTTCAGGAGCACTCCGTGGTGCTGGTGCGCGGTGGCCGCGTGAAGGACCTGCCGGGCGTGCGCTACAAGGTCGTCCGGGGCACGCTCGATGCCTCGGGTGTCTCAGATCGCAGGCAGTCCCGCTCCCAGTACGGGGTCAAGCGGTAAGCACTGATGCCACGCCGCGCCCGCGCCGCCATCCGCCCGATCGAGCCCGATGCCATGCATCGGAGCCGGCTGGTGCAGCAGGTCATCAACAAGGTGATGGCCGGTGGCAAGAAGTCAATCGCCGAGCGAACCGTCTACGACGCGCTGGCGATCATCGGCGAGCGCACCGGCCGTTCGCCGGTCGAGGTGCTCGACGAGGCGATCAAGGAGCTGACCCCGGTGCTCGAGGTCCGCTCCCGCCGCGTCGGCGGGGCCACCTACCAGGTTCCCGTTGAGGTCCCGGCCCGCCGGGCGCGCACGCTGGCCGTTCGGTGGCTGGTCCAGTTCGCGCGACGGCGACGCGAGAAGTCGATGGCCGAGCGGCTCGCCAACGAGATCTCAGACGCCACCAAGCAGCAGGGCGGCGCCTGGAAGCGCAAGGACGACATTTATCGGATGGCCCAGGCCAACAAAGCCTTCGCCCACTACCGCTGGTAGAGGCGCTCAGGGAACCTGCGAACCGTCGCCTGGCTTCGTCCTCGGTCGGCCGTCTTGCTCACGTAGGTTCCAACTACGCTCGCTTCGTCGGCCTCCGAGCGCCGAAGGCGCGGTGCGAGGGGCGAAGCGCCCGAGATCCTTGCCAGGCTGGGTTCTCGCTTCCTGAGCTCGCCTCTACAGCCACCTGCCGGTTTCGCAGCCGGAATTGCCGCTCCCGAGACGAGCGGTACCTTTTCCCCCTATAGCGGGGTCAAGTGACACCTCGTCGGGTGGGCAGCCGAGGCGCCCCAATTCGCCTGTCAATGCCCGGGCCTGCGGGACTCGCTTAGCCTCGCCGGAAGCGGCGGGTGGGGGTCGGCTGGTCAGCGGACGAGTCGGGACTCGATCCGGCGTCGGCGTCGCTGTCGGAGTCCGGTGCCGGGTCCGGGTTGGGAATCGCGCTCGTGGAGCCGGCCGGCGGTGTGGGGTGGGTGGTGTCGTCACGCGGTCCACCGAGCAGCCGCGGGCGCAGGGCGGCGAGCTGGTCCGAGGTGAGGCTGGCGAGAACCGCGCCGCTGAGCGCCAGCGCCAGGGCGCCCACCATCTCCAGCCAGAAGCCCGCCTGCGGCTCCGCTTGGCCGACGAGGAGGGAGCCCGGCACGGTGGTGCACGAGTCGGGGAGGGTCCCCGCGTTGTTGGCGTCCGGCAGGTCGATGATCAAGAACAGGAGCAGGGCGAGCCCTCCTGCGATCGCGACGCCAATAGCCGCGGGTTTGGACCCCGAGAGAACGGCGACCAGGGTCCCCAAAACCGCGAAGACGGCCAACACCCCCAGGGCGAAGTGATGACGGCTTGCCGCGTCCAGGGTGCAGGTGGTGTTGCTGCTCGCCAGATCAGCTCCGGTGAGCTCGAACGTGGTCATGAACTCCGACGCGAACAGCGCCGCCGCCGCGACGATGCACGCGAACGGAAGCAGGCGCTCTGGGCGTCGGCGCTGGCGCCGAGTCCGGGGCGGCGGCCTGTCGGCCCTCACGTGACGGCCCCCCTGGCGCCCGCGCCACCCGCGGAGGCTGGGACGGTCCCCGCCGCGAGGTCCGGCCTTCCGCGCCGCCCGCTCGAGCGCGGCCGGCGCGCAGCACGCTCGCCGCCGAGCTGGGCTGCCAGCAGAGGGCCGGCGACCGCCAGCACGACCGCCGACGAAAGCTGGGCCCAGAACCCGCCAAGCAGGACTGCCTTCGCGCCTTCGTAGGTGATCGCCACGCGGCCCTCTCGCAGCCCCTTGGGGAGGTCGATCAGCAGGGTGATCAGGACCGCCGCAGCGCCCAGCACGAACAGCAGGCGGGCCAGGCGCCAGTTGCGACCGATCGCGAGCCCGGTGACGAACAGAGCCGCGATCGCGATCGCGAACACGGACACGCCGTGGGCGGAGCGGGGCGTCTCAACGTCCATCTCCGGAGCCGGTGCCACGTTTTCGAGCCCCTGATAGGACACAGCGCCGATCTCCACCGCGCGGTAGTCGGTGAATTGCGAAGCACCCAGGGCGATGGTTGCCGCAAGCGCGACGACGGCGAGGCCACGGGCCGGTGTCACCGTCCGCTCAGCGAGCCGCAACCCGGTACGCAGCATCCGCGGGCCCAGCGCCTCGGTCGCTCTCGCAAGCGGGTCGGCGGATCGTCTCGGGGTTGTTTCAGTGGCCTCCGGTGCGCGGCGGCCTCGCTCGCGTCGAAGCCTCATCCCGGCCTCCTGAACGGCCTCATGGCTCTGGTATATTCAGGCGTCGCTCGCACGCAAGCGGAGCGCGGCGTGAGAGCGGGAATCCATTCCATGGAGAGCCGCACGATATAGGCGTTTCGGGCTGAGCCGGCAATCGCGCCCAGGCCCGCTGCGGGCCTTTTTTGTGCGCGAAAACCGATTCAGGCCCTTTCGACTCCGCCTGAGAGCGGCGTCACGGCGCCGACTTGCTCCCCACAGCACCCACCAGAAGGCTTACGGACATATGGCACGCACTTTCCCCCTAGAGAAGACCCGCAACATCGGGATCATGGCGCACATCGACGCCGGCAAGACGACGACGACGGAGCGCATCCTGTTCTACACCGGCCGCACGCACAAGATGGGCGAGGTGCACGAAGGCGCTGCGGTCATGGACTGGATGGCACAGGAGCAGGAGCGTGGGATCACGATCACCTCGGCCGCCACCGCCTGCGAGTGGGAGGGACACCGGATCAACATCATCGACACGCCGGGCCACGTTGACTTCACGGTCGAGGTGGAGCGCTCGCTCCGGGTCCTCGACGGCGCGATCGCGATCTTCGACTCCGTCGCGGGTGTCGAGCCGCAGTCGGAGACGGTCTGGCGCCAGGCCGACAAGTACCGCGTCCCAAGGATCGCCTACGTCAACAAGATGGACCGGACGGGCGCCGACTTCGACAAGGCGGTCGAGACCATGCGCGTGCGCCTGGGCGCCAACCCGCTCCCGATCCAGCTGCCGATCGGCGCCGAGGACGGGTTCGAGGGCGTCGTCGACCTGATCGAGAACAAGGCCCTGGTGTGGACCGATGAGCTCGGGGTCGAGTTCTCCTACCGGGAGATCCCGGAGGAGCTGGCCGAGCGGGCTCACCAGGCGCGGACGCACCTGATCGAGGCTTGCGCGGACTACGACGACGAGCTGATGGAGGCCTACCTGAACGACGAGGAGATCCCCCACGAGCGGATCGCCACCTCGCTTCACCGGGCAACGCTCGACATCAAGGTGACCCCGGTGCTCTGCGGGTCGTCGTTCAAGAACAAGGGCGTGCAGCCGCTGCTCGACGCGATCGTCGAGCTGCTGCCGTCGCCGCTCGAGGTGCCCCCGATGCAGGGGATCGAGCCGCCACGCAAGGGCGAGGACGGCCAGGGCCGCGAGGCCGAGCGCCCGGCCGACGAGAACGCACCATTCGCGGCGCTCGCCTTCAAGGTGATGGCCGACCCGTACGTGGGCAAGCTCACCTACTTCCGCGTCTACTCCGGCAAGCTCTCCGCCGGTAGCCGCGTGCTGAACGCCTCCAACGGCCGCACCGAGCGGATCGGCCGGTTGCTGATGATGCACGCCAACCACCGTGAGGAGATGGAGGAGTGCTTCGCCGGCGACATCTGCGCCGGCGTTGGCCTGAAGCAGACGGGCACCGGCGACACGCTCTGCGCGCCCGATGCGCCGATCGTCCTGGAGACGATCGAGTTCCCAGAGCCGGTGATCGCGGTCGCAATCGAGCCGAAGACGAAGGCCGACCAGGAGAAGCTCGCGGCCAGCCTGGCCCGGCTGGCCGAGGAGGACCCCACCTTCCAGGTGCAGTCGGACGAGGAGACGGGCCAGACGCTGATCCACGGTATGGGCGAGCTGCACCTCGAGGTGATCGTCGACCGCCTGCTGCGCGAGTTCAGCGTCGACGCCAACGTCGGCCGCCCCCAGGTCGCCTATCGGGAGACGATCCGCCGTCCCGCCGAAAAGGTCCAGGGCCGCTTCGTCCGCCAGACGGGCGGTCGCGGCCAGTATGGCCACGTCGTCATCAATCTCGAGCCCGCCCCCGGTGAGGGCTTCGATTTCGTCAACAGGATCAAGGGCGGCGCGATCCCGAGCGAGTTCATCCCCTCCGTCGAGCAGGGCATCGAGGAGGCGCTGGCAAGCGGTATCCGTGCCGGCTACCCGATGGTCGACGTGCGTGTCGAGTTGGTCGACGGCTCCTATCACGACGTCGACTCCTCGGAGCTTGCCTTCAAGATCGCCGGGTCGATGGCGGTCCAGGAGGCCGCGCGCCGTGCCGATCCCGTGCTGCTGGAGCCGGTGATGGCGGTCGAGGTCGTCACCCCCGAGGACTTCCTGGGCGACGTGATTGGCGATCTCTCACGACGCCGCGGGAAGGTGCAGGGTCAGGAGCCGCGCGGCAATGCGGTGGCCATCCAGGCCTTCGTGCCGCTGGGGGAGATGTTCGGATACGCGACCGACCTGCGATCCTCGACCCAGGGCCGCGCCACCTACACGATGCAATTCGAGCGCTACGAGGAGATTCCGGCGACCATCGCGGACCAGATCGTCGAGCACCGCAGCCCGGAACCCGTGGCGGCAGCGTAGTTTTCCATGGCGGCGGCCCTAGGTTTCCTATATTTCCGGGGTTCGCCCGAGTAGCGGGCCGAAGCCGCAGACACCAGACAGACTTCGAAAGAAACCCGCGAGCACCAAAGAAGGAGCAAGATGGCCAAGGAGAAGTTCGAGCGCGATAAGCCGCACGTCAACGTCGGCACGATCGGTCACATCGACCACGGCAAGACGACGCTGACCGCGGCGATCACCAAGGTGCTCGCCGAGCGGGGCTCCGATACCGAGGTGCGTTCGTTCGAGTCGATCGACAACGCTCCTGAGGAAAAGGCGCGCGGGATCACGATCGCCACCGCCCACGTCGAGTACGAGACCGAGAACCGCCACTACGCCCACGTGGACTGTCCCGGCCACGCGGACTACGTGAAGAACATGATCACGGGCGCGGCGCAGATGGACGGTGCGATCCTGGTGGTCTCGGCTGCGGACGGCCCGATGCCACAGACGCGAGAGCACATCCTGCTCGCGCGCCAGGTGAACGTCCCCTACGTCATCGTGTTCCTCAACAAGGTCGACATGGTCGACGACGATGAGATCCTGGAGCTGGTCGAGGAAGAAGTCCGCGACCTGCTCAAGGAGTACGAGTTCCCGGGGGACGACACCCCTGTGATCAAGGGCTCGGCGCTGAAGGCGCTGGAGGGGGATGAGGAGGCCGAGAAGGCGATCATCGAGCTCGCCGAGGCGCTCGATACCTACATCCCCGAGCCCGAGCGCGATCTCGACAAGCCATTCCTGATGCCGGTCGAGGACATCTTCTCGATCACCGGTCGTGGCACCGTGGCCACCGGCCGGATCGAGCAGGGAATCGTGAACACCAGTGACGAGGTCGAGATCGTCGGCATCAAGCCCACTCAGAAGACCGTGGTCACCGGAGTCGAGATGTTCCGCAAGATCCTCGATCAGGGGCAGGCGGGCGACAACGTCGGCTGTCTGTTGCGGGGAACGAAGCGGGAGGACATCGAGCGCGGCCAGGTGTTGTGCAAGCCCGGCTCGATCACGCCGCACACGAAGTTCAAGTCCGAGGTCTACTGCCTCAAGAAGGAGGAGGGCGGTCGCCACACCCCGTTCTTCTCCGGATACCGGCCGCAGTTCTATTTCCGGACCACCGATGTCACCGGGGTATCGAACCTTCCCGAGGGCACGGAGATGGTGATGCCGGGAGACAATGTCGAGATGACGATCGAGCTGATCCAGCCGATCGCCATGGACAAGGGCCTTCGGTTCGCGATCCGCGAAGGGGGTCGCACCGTAGGTTCGGGGGTCGTCACCGAGATTCTCGAGTAACGGCTGAGGGGCCGGTCCAGTGGACCGGCCCGCTTATTGGCCGCGGCCGACGCCGCGGAGAAAGGTGAAAGGACATACGACCGGGGCGGCGCCCCAACACCGGGGCGGCGCCCCATCTGCGCGATAGGACCGATGTCAGCGATAACGGCGAACAAGATCCGCATCCGCCTGAAGGCGTACGACCACGACGCCATCGACCGGGCGGCGCGGGAGATCGTGGAGACGGCGCAGCGGACCGGCGCCCGGGTCGCTGGGCCCGTGCCCCTGCCAACCGACAAGAACGTCTATTGCGTCATTCGCTCGCCGTTCAAGGACAAGGACTCGCGCGAGCACTTCGAGATCCGCACCCACAAGCGGCTGATCGACATCCACCAGCCCACCCCGAAGACGATCGACTCCCTGCAGAGGCTCGATGCCCTGCCTGCCGGCGTCGACATCGAGATCAAGACGTGAACGGCGACATGGCGGCGATCATCGGCAAGAAGCTGGGCATGACGCAGGTCTTCGCTGAGGACGGCACCCGCGTGCCCGTCACCGTGATCGAGGCCGGCCCCTGTCCGGTCACTGCGGTGCGCGACGCGGATCGCGACGGCTACGCTGCGGTGCAGCTCGCCTTCGGCGAGGTACCGGAGCGCAAGCTCACCAAGGGCGAGCTGGGACATCTGAAGAAGGCGGGCGCTCCACCCGCCCGGGCGCTGGTCGAGTTCCGAGACACGGACGAGCACCAGGTCGGGGAGGTGCTGACCGTCGAGCAGTTCGAGCCGGGGCAGCGGGTGAAGGTGTCCGGGGTCGCGATTGGCAAGGGGTTTGCGGGCACGGTCCGCCGTCACAACTTCAGCCGCGGACCCGTCACGCACGGCTCGCACAACGTTCGCGCTCCGGGGTCGATCGGAGCCAGCGCCGACCCCGCGCGCGTCTTCAAGGGCGTCGGGATGCCCGGACGGATGGGCGGCAAGCGCAGCACCCAGCGGCGTCTGGAGGTCGTGGAGGTTGACCCGCAGCGCAACCTGCTGCTGGTCAAGGGAGCGGTGCCCGGCCCGCGCAACGGCACCGTGGAGGTGCGGAGCGAGTGAACGCCGGCCTGAAGAACGGTGCTCGGCGGTGGGCCGAGCGCGAAGGGTTGTGACCATGGCTGTCGCGAAGGCGCCCGTTCTCGGGAAGACCACCAAGGCAGACCTCCCCGCGGCCGTGTTCGGGGAGGAGTTCCATGAGTCGCTCGTCCACGAGGCGGCGCGCGCCGACCTCGCGGCGCGGCGGCGCGGCACGGCGTCTGCGCTGGGCCGGGGCGAGGTCTCGATGACCACCGCCAAGGCCTGGCGGCAGAAGGGCACCGGCCGCGCTCGGGTCGGCGCCCTGAGCGTTCCGCACCGCCGGGGCGGGGGCGCGGCCTTCGGCCCCACGCCACGCGACTATGCCGTGAAGGTGAACCGCAAGGCTCGCCGCCGGGCGCTGCGGGCAGCCCTCTCGGTGCATGCGGCGCGTGGCAGCGTCGCCCTGCTGGACGGCGCAAGCTTCGGCGAGCCGGCGACGAAACAGGCCGCCGAGGCGCTCAAGAAGTGGGGCGCAACGCGGCCCACGCTGGTGGTGCTGGACGCTGAGGAGGTCGCCGCGCTGAAGAGCTTCCGCAACGTCCCCGATGTCACCGTGCTCGAGGCAACCGCCACCGGCGTCGCGGACGTCATCGGCCACCGGTCGCTGGTGATCTCCCGAACGGCACTCGGAGTGCTTGCGGATCGCGCCGCAGATGTGAAGCGCGGCGGTGGCGAGGAATAAGCCATGGACGCCCGTCAGGTGATCATCGAGCCGGTCGTCTCCGAGAAGAGCTATGCCCTGATGGCGGACGGCAAGTACACGTTCCGAGTCGACGAGCGAGCCCACAAGACCCAGATCGCCCGCGCGGTCGAGGAGATCTTCGAGGTTCGCGTGAAGGCGGTCCGGACCGCCAAGGTACGCTCGAAGCCGAAGCGCCGGGGGCTGCACAGCGGTCGCACCCGCTCGTGGAAGAAGGCGGTCGTTGAGCTGGCGTCCGGAGAGCGGATCGAGCTGTTCGAAGGCGCGGCGGTGGCAGAGTGACAGGTAGCCCGTAGGCAGACTGAAGATGGCGATCAAGAAGACAAAGCCGACCAGCCCCGGAAGGCGATTTGCGACCTTCCAGCTTCGCGACGAGCTCACCGTGGAGCGGCCGCACAAGCCGCTGACCAAGGGCAAGTCGACGAGCGGTGGGCGCAACTCCGGCGGCCGGATCACCTCGCGGCACCGCGGGGGCGGCGCCAAACGCCGGTACCGCCGAATCGATTTCAAGCGCCGGAAGGACGGCGTGCCGGCGAGGGTGGCGACCATCGAGTACGACCCGAACCGCACCTGCTACATCGCGCTGGTGGAGTACGCGGACGGCGACAAGCGCTACATCCTGGCTCCGCAGGGCCTGCGACCCGGGGACCAGGTGGAGTCGGGAGAGCGTGCCGACATCCGGCCCGGCAATGCGCTGCCTCTGCGCTCGATCCCCACCGGAACCATCGTGCACAACGTCGAGCTGGTCCCCGGTCGGGGCGGGCGGCTTGGCCGCGCGGCGGGCTCCGGGATCCAGGTGGCCGCAAAGGAGGGCCAGACCGTGACCCTCCGCCTTCCCTCCTCGGAGATGAGGATGGTGCGCGCCGACTGCCGCGCCAGCGTGGGCACGCTCTCGAACGCCGAGCACCAGAACATCAAGCTGGGCAAGGCGGGTCGCGCCCGCCACAAGGGACGCCGCCCGCAGACCCGGGGCGTGGCGATGAACCCCGTGGACCATCCGCACGGCGGCGGCGAGGCGCATCACACGCCGGGGGGGCATCCGGAGACCCCCTGGGGCAAGCCGACGCTCGGCTATCGAACGCGCAAGAAGGGCAAGAGCTCCGACGCGATGATCGTCCGCGGGCGCAGGCGAGGGAAGAAGAAGCGCTAGGCATGGGACGATCGACCAAGAAGGGCCCGTTCGTCGAGGAACGCCTGCTGACGCGGATCCAGCAGATGAACGACAGCGGCTCGAAGCAGATGATCAAGACTTGGTCGAGAAGCTCGACCATCTTCCCCGACATGGTCGGCCACACGATCGCCGTCCACGACGGGCGAAAGCACGTGCCGGTGTTCGTCTCCGAGTCGATGGTCGGGCACAAGCTGGGGGAGTTCGCGCCAACGCGGACCTTCCGCGCACACTCGGGAACCAAGGCGGAGCGGTGATGGCTGAGCGTGACCAAAGCAACTCCGAGGGGCCGGTCGTGCGGGCATCCTCACGCTACGTCCGAGTCGCGCCGCGCAAGGCCCGCCTGGTTGCGAATCAGGTGCGCGGCCTGACGGTGCCCGAGGCGCGCACCCTGCTCGAGTTCTCGGCCCGCGGCGCGTCCCGCGACATCGCAAAGTTGATCGCCTCCGCGGCCGCCAACGCGGAGAACAACCACGAGCTGGTCGCGGACGACCTCCGGATCGCCGAGATCCAGGTCGACGAAGGTCCAACGCTGAAGCGCTGGCGAGCCCGTGCGCGCGGCCGTGCCACCCGCATCGAGAAGCGAACCAGCCACGTGAGCGTCGCGCTCACGCCAATGGAGTAGCGAGAAAGGGACGATGGGGCAGAAGATTCATCCCGAGGGGTTCAGGGTCGGCTACATCCACGACTGGCAGTCGACCTGGTTCAATGAGCGCGAGTTCGCGGACTACCTGTTCGAAGACATCGCGATCCGCGACCACATCCAGCGCAAGCTCTCGCACGCGGGGCTGTCGGACATCGGGATCGTCAAGCAGCGCGGCGAGGTCACGGTCGACATCCACACCGCCCGGCCCGGGATCGTGATCGGCAAGTCGGGGTCCGAGGTGGACGCCCTGCGCCGCGACCTGCACAAGCTCGTCAACAAGCCGGTCAAGGTCAACATCCGGGAGATCAAGCGCCCCGAGCTGGACGCCAAGCTGGTCGCCCAGTCGATTGCGGAGCAGCTGCAGAACCGGGTGGCGTTCCGGCGAGCGATGAAGCGCGCCCTTACATCGGCCATGCGCTCGGGCGCCAAGGGGGTCAAGGTCCAGGTCTCCGGCCGTCTGGGTGGCGCCGAGATGGCCCGCACCGAGGGCTACTCCGACGGCCGGGTTCCGCTCCATACGCTCCGGGCGGACATCGACTACGGGTTCGTCGAGGCCCGAACCACCACCGGTCGGATCGGCGTCAAGTGCTGGATCAACAAGGGCGAGGTGATGCCGGAGGGATACGGGCCCGGGGTGGGCGAGGAGGGCGCCGAAGCGCTGACGCCGCGCTCCGCGCGGCAACGCCCCGGCCGCCCCGAGCGCCGTCGGCCGACTCCAGCGGCGCCCGCCACACAGCAGTCCGGTTCGCGTCCCCGGCCCGCGCCCGCGCAGGCGGCGCCCGCGCCCGTGAAGGCCGAGCCCGCGCCCGCGCAGGCCGCGCCTGCGAAGCCCGCCCCCGCGCCCGCGCAGGCCGCGCCCGCGAAGGCCGAGCCCGCGCCCGCGAAGGCCGAGCCCGCGAAGGCCGAGGCCGCGCCCGCGAAGGAAGTGGTACCCGAAGCGACACCTGCAGCGCCGGCGCCCAGCGGCGACGGCGCGGCAGCCGAGCCCGAAACCTCCGAGGCGCCGGAGCCGGCGGTCGGCGACGAGCCCAAGACCGAGGAGGGCGAGGGGCAGCAGTGACTCCCCCCAACACAGCACGCCTCAGCCGGCTGCAAACCGTCGGCTGAGTCGCACTGCGCCGGAGGGAGGCACTGCTCATGCTGATGCCGAAGCGCGTCAAGCATCGCAAGGTCCAGCGCGGTCGCATGCGCGGCAACTCGAAGGGAGGCCATCAGGTGGCTTTCGGCGAGTACGGGCTGAAGGCAATCGAGCGTGGATGGGTCACCAACCGGCAGATCGAGGCGGCTCGCGTGGCCATGACCCGCCGTATCAAGCGCGGGGGCAAGGTCTGGATCAACGTCTTCCCGGACAAGCCGTTCACGAAGAAGCCGGCCGAGACGCGAATGGGCTCGGGCAAGGGCAATCCCGAGGGTTGGGTGGCGGTCGTGAAACCCGGTCGCGTGATGTTCGAGCTCGCCGGCGTGTCAGAGGAGCTTGCCCGCGAGGCGATTCGGCTCGCCGGTCACAAGCTGCCCGTCAAGACGAAGTTCGTGAGGCGCGAGGGGGTCGCCGAATGAAGGGCCCGGACGCGCATGCCCTCAACGACCACGACCTCGTCGAACGGCTCAAGGAAGCCCGCGAGGCGGCCTTCAACCTGCGCTTCCGCCACGCGACCGGCGAGCTCGAGAACACGGCCGGCCTCAGTGCCGCCCGCCGCGACGTCGCCCGCCTGCTCACCGTGGCCCGTCAGCGCGGCATCGACCTTCAGAAGGAACTTCGATGAGCGAGGAAGAAAAGCAGCAAGAGGAAAACCAGGAGACCCCTCCCGCCGAGGAGACCGAAGCCGCTGAGGAGGCCGATGCTCCGGAGGCCGCCGAGGAGCAGCCCCCCAGCGAGCCGGAGCCCGAAGGCGGAGCCGAGGCAGCGGAGAGCGAGCTCGCCCCAAAGGAGAGGCGCAGGCTGGAGCGTTCACGTGCCTCCGGGCCGTCTCGCGAGCCCCGAACCCCCGAGCAGCGGGCAACGGAGCGCGCCGATCGGCGCCGCTCCGCCCGGGAGAGCCGCCGCCGCTACCGGACAGCCCGCCGGCACAAGCGCGGCGAGCCGGGAACGGGAACTCCCGCTGCGGCGCGCGAGCCGGGCGCCAAGAAGGTTCGCCAGGGCACCGTTGTCTCCGCCGGCGCGGACAAGACCATCACCGTGGAGATCGCCGTGGTGCGGCGCCATCCGACCTACGAGAAGGTGGTTCGCCGAACCAGCAAGTTGCACGCTCACGACGCGGCCAACCAGGCGCAGGAGGGCGACGTGGTCCGCGTGGTGGAGTCACGCCCGCTCTCGCGCACGAAGCGCTGGCGGCTGCTCGACATCCTGGAGCGAGCCCCCCGATGATCCAGCAGGAGACCAAGCTCAGGGTGGCGGACAACTCGGGAGCACGAGAGATCCTCTGCATCCGCGTCAAAGGTGGGCACCACCGGCGCTATGCGAGCGTCGGCGATGTGATCACGGCGACGGTCAAGCAGGCGGCGCCCCGCGGGGGCGTGCGCAAGGGCGAGGTCGTACAGGCCGTGATCGTGCGCACCAAGAAGCAGCTGGGGCGCCCGGACGGCACCTACATCGCATTCGATGAGAACGCCGCGGTGCTGATCGACCCGCAGCAGAACCCACGAGGGACCCGCATCTTCGGCCCGGTCGCCCGGGAGCTGCGCGAACGCAACTTCATGAAGATCGTCTCCCTCGCTCCGGAGGTCCTGTGAGCAAGGCGATGAGGATCAGAAAGGACGACACCGTGGTCGTCACCGGCGGCAAGGACCGCGGCAAGACGGGCCGGGTCCTGCGCACCGATCCCCAAAAGCAGCGCGTGTACGTCGAGGGACTGAATATCGTCAAGCGGCACCAGCGCCCCCGCTCGATCAAGGACACGCAGAAGAGCGCGCAGGCAGGCGGCATCATCGAGAAGGAGGGGCCGATCCACGTCTCCAACGTGATGCTGCTCGATCCCACCGACAACAAGCCGACCCGGGTCGGAGTGCGAAGCGCGCAGGACGGGAAGCGCGAGCGCTACGCCAAACGGACCGGCAACGCGATCGAGTAATGGAAGCGACGACGACAGAAGCACAGCAGGCTGCGCCGCCCCCGCGGCTGCGGGATCGGTTCGAGGGCGAGCTGGTCGAGCGGCTCACCGCCAAGTTCGGGTACCGCAACCGCATGGAGGTCCCGCGCCTGGAGAAGGTCAGCGTCAACATGGGGGTGGGAGACGCCAAGCAGACGACCTCGGTGCTGGAGGCGGCGACCGAGCAGCTCGGCGTGATCTCGGGGCAGCGCCCGAATGTGCGGCGCGCGCGCAAGTCGATCGCGTCGTTCAAGGTCCGCGCCGGGATGCCCGTCGGCGTCGCGGTGACACTGCGAGGGGCGCGGATGTGGGAGTTCGTGGACCGTCTCGTCTCGATCGCGATTCCACGTATCCGCGACTTCCGTGGCCTCAACCCAAGGTCGTTCGATGGGCGGGGCAACTACTCGCTGGGCATTCGGGAGCAGCTGATCTTCCCCGAGATCGAGTACGACTCGATCGACGAGGTGCGCGGGCTCGACGTGACGATCACGACCACCGCGAATACCGACGAGGAGGCCTTCGAGCTGCTGCTCGGCCTTGGATTCCCGTTCTCGGCCGAGGGGCGACCGGGCGAGGTGGATCACGAGGCTGAGGAGGAGGAGCAACGCCGGGAGGAGGCCCGCCGACGCGCCGAGGCCGAGGCCGCGGCCTTGGAGCAGCTGAAGGAGGAGAACCCGGAGGCCTACAAGAAGCGCGTCAGAGAGGAAGAGGAGGAAGTCGGCGAAGAGGGCGAGCCGGGCGTTTCCGAGGACCAGAAATCCGAGGAAGTCGAAGGCGAAGCCGAGACCTCCGAGGAATAAGAAATGGCAAAGACATCACAAGTCGTCAAACAGCGGCGCAAGCCCAAGTACAAGTCGCGGGCGTACAACCGCTGTCGCCGCTGCGGCCGTTCGCGTGCCTACTACCGCAAGTTCGGTCTTTGCCGGCTCTGCCTGCGGGAGCTTGCTCACAAGGGCTACATCCCCGGAATGACCAAGTCCAGCTGGTGAGAGGGCCTGGCCGCAGATGATGACCGACCCGATATCCGACTATCTGACCCAGGTCCGCAACGCGATCTCCGCGCAGCATGCGGAGGTCGAGATTCCCGCGTCGCGCCTGAAGAAGGAGATGACGCGGATCCTCGGCGAGCAGGGCTACATCAACGACTACGTGGTCGAGCCCACCCCGGTAGGCGAGGCGATCCGAATCAAGCTCAAGTACACCGGGGGACGCGGGTCGGTGATCAGCGGGCTGAGGCGCGTCTCGCGCCCCGGCCGGCGTCGCTACGTCAGCCACGACGAGATCCCGCGCGTGCTGGGCGGGATGGGCACCGCGATCATGTCCACCTCGGTTGGGGTGATGACCGGCCACGAGGCGAGGCAGCGCGGCGTGGGCGGCGAGGTCGTCGCCTACATCTGGTGAGCCGATGAGCCGAATCGGACGACAGCCGATCACGATTCCGGACGGCGTCACGGTCGATGTCAAGGCCGGCCTGGTCTCGGTCAAGGGGCCGAAGGGCGAGCTGAGCCAGGCCGTGAGCCCGGAGATGAAGATCACCCAGGGGGATGGGCCCTCCGGCGGGAGCGAAGCTCCCGCTGCCACTCTGACAGTCGCGCGTCCTACGGATCGCGGGGAGCACCGTGCCCTCCACGGCCTGACGCGCAGCCTGATCGCGAACATGGTCCAGGGAGTCACCGAGGGGTTCGAGAAGCGGCTCGAGATCCAGGGAGTTGGCTACCGGGCGCGGCTTCAGGACCAGGCGCTGGAGCTCAGCCTCGGTTACTCGCATCCGGTCTCGGTGACCGCTCCCGAGGGGATCGAGTTCGAAGTCCCGGTGCCTACCCAGGTCGTCGTGAGGGGAATCGACAAGCAGCTGGTCGGCGAGGTCGCCGCCCGTATCCGCCGCTCGCGCCCGCCCGAGCCCTACAAGGGCAAGGGAGTCCGCTATGCGGGCGAGCACGTCCGTCGCAAGGTCGGGAAGCGAGCGTAGGGTGCTGACCAAACCTCAGCAGAGACTGCGGCGCCGCCGGCGGGTGCGGGCCAAGGTGCGCGGCAGCGCCGAACGCCCTCGCCTATCCGTGTTCCGCTCCAACCGCGGCGTGTTCGCGCAGCTGATCGACGACGGCGCGGCTCGCACGGTCGTGGCCGTCGCCTGGACCGAGCCCGAGCTGCGCCAGATGGACGCGATGGAGCAGGCGAAGCGGGCAGGCCAGCTGCTCGCTGAACGGGCGCAGCAGGCTGGAGTCGAGACCTGCGTCTTCGACCGCGGCGGCTACCGCTACCACGGCCGCGTCCGGGCCCTCGCCGAGGGCGCCCGCGAGGGCGGGTTGAAGTTCTGACCCGCTACCTTGCTTGATTCCCGCATGAACCACGAGATCGAGACAGTCAGCCCCCAGGGCCTCGACCTGCAGGAGCGGGTGATCGAGATCAATCGCGTCGCCAAGGTGGTCAAGGGCGGCCGGCGCTTCTCGTTCACCGCGCTGGTCGCGGTCGGTGACGAAAGCGCCGTGGTCGGGATCGGGTACGGGAAGGCGCGGGAGGTCCCGCTGGCCATCCAAAAAGCGGTCGAGAACGCGCGCAAGAGCCTGATCCGCGTGCCCATGTACGGGCAGACGATCCCGCACCGAATCATCGGTCGATTCGGAGCCGGCCACGTCGTCCTGCGCCCGGCCAGCCCCGGCACCGGTGTGATCGCAGGCGGCGGCGTGCGCGCGGTGCTCGAGCTGGCGGGGATCCGTGACGTGCTCACGAAGAGCATCGGGACCCAGAATCCGATCAACCTCGTCAAGGCGACGATGGAGGGGCTGATGGGCCTGCGGCGCCCGGAGCAGGTGGCCAAGCTTCGCGGCCTCACCGTCAACCAGGTCCTCGGCATCCAGAAGAACGGCCCGAGGCAGGGTCAGCCGGACGAGGCCGAGCAGGCGGGCGCTGGACCCACTGCGCCCGAGCCCACCGAGGCTGAGGGGGAATCGTCCAAGCCGCCGGCCACGGAGGGCGTGGATGGCTGACCTGGTGGTCAAGCAGACTCGCTCGGTCAACGGGGCGAGCCCCAAGCAGCGTGAGACGCTTCGGTCGCTGCGGCTCGGGAAGATCGATCGCCAGTCAACGTGGCCGGACAGCCCCGAGCTCCGCGGCATGCTCAGGATCGTGGGCCATATGGTGGAGGTCCGGGAGGGGCAGGGATCCTGATGTCCCCCAGTCGCCTCGCGCCGGAGGAGGTCGGGCTTCATTCCGTGCGCCCGAAGCCGGGCTCGCGACGTCCTCGCAAGCGGGTTGGCCGCGGCGCCGGATCTGGTCTCGGCAAGACCGCCGGCCGTGGCCACAAGGGCGCCGGCGCCCGCTCGGGCAACAAGCGCAAGCCCGGATATGAGGGCGGGCAGAACCCGATCCACATGAGGACACGCAAGCTGCGCGGCCCGCGTCGCAAGATGTCAATGCCCTTCGAGCAGTTCCGCACCCACACCCAACCGGTCAACGTCGCCGACCTCGAGGCCCGCTTCGGCGCGGGCGACGAGGTGACGCCCGAGACGCTCCGCGCCGCCGGGCTCGCCAAGCGGCGCCACCCGGTGAAGGTGCTGGGGCGGGGCGAGCTGACCAAGAAGCTCACCGTCCGCGTCCACGGCTTCAGCGCCTCGGCGAAGGAGAAGATCGAGAAGGCCGGCGGTACCGTGGAGATCCTTGCCGCCGGCCCCGGAGGCGGCACGGATGCCAAGTTGGGCGAGGCGCCGGCGAAGTAACTGATGCTGCAGACGATCGCCAACGCCTTCAAGGTCGCCGAGATTCGCAAGAAGCTCGCCTTCACGGCGGCGATGCTTCTGCTCTACCGGCTCGGTGCCTACATCCCGGCGCCCGGGGTTGACCTGGACACGGTCAAGGACATCGAGTCGAACTTCTCCGGCAGCAACATCCTCGGGTTCCTCAACCTGTTCAGCGGCGGCAGTCTGTCGCGGCTGTCCCTGTTCGCGCTGGGGATCATGCCCTACATCACGGCCTCGATCATCCTGCAGCTGCTGACCGTGGTCGTGCCGTCGCTCGAGCGCCTGCAGAAGGAGGGCGAGGTCGGCCAGCAGAAGATCACCCAGTACACCCGCTACCTCACGGTTGCCCTCGCCTTCGCCCAGTCGGTGGGCTACGTGTTCCTGTTCCAGTCGTTCCAGGATGCCGCTGGGACCAGCGTCGTCGGCACGCTCACCTTCAGCAAGGTGTTCCTGATCGTGATCGCCCTGACCGCCGGGACCACGCTCCTGATGTGGCTGGGCGAGCTGATCACCCAGCGCGGGATCGGCAACGGGATCTCGCTGATGATCTTCGCCTCGATCGCCTCCAGCATCCCGACTGGGATCCAGGCCTGGTGGACGAACCCCGACCAGGTCTTCGTGGTGATGATGCCGTTCATCGCCCTGGCCGTGATCGTGGGCATCGTCTTCGTGCAGGAGGGCCAGCGCCGGATCCCGGTCCAGTACGCGAAGCGCATCGTGGGCCGCCGGATGACGACCGGTGGCTCGACCTACCTGCCGTTGCGCGTCAACATGGCCGGCGTCATCCCGGTGATCTTCGCGGCGTCGATCATGGCCTTCCCGCCAACCATCGGACAGCTCCTCAATACCCCCGCCGCGCTCGACTTCGCCGCCTTCTTCAGCCCCAACGGCTGGGCCTACGTGGTCGGCGAGGTCTTCTTCATCATCATCTTCACCTACTTCTACACCGCGGTCACCTTCAACCCGGTCGACCAGGCCGACAACCTGAAGAAGTACGGGGGCTTCATCCCCGGGGTGAGACCCGGGCGACCTACCGCCGAATACCTGGACCGCATCCTGTCCAGGCTGACGTTCCCAGGCGCCCTGTATCTGGGCGCGGTTGCCGCGCTGCCGACGATCCTGATCAGCCAGACTTCGGCCAACTTCTTCTTCGGTGGCACGTCGATCCTGATCGTGGTCGGGGTCGCGCTCGACACCGTGAAGCAGTTGGAAGCCCAGCTCATGATGCGCAACTACGAGGGTTTTTTGAAGTAGCTGGCGCGGACGCTGCAAACCTTCGCCTGCCGTTGTCCTCGGGTGATCGTCTCGCTCACGTACGTTTTCAGTACGCTCGCTTCGTCGATCACCCTGCGTCCTAGGCAGGCTCGGTTTTCGCGCCCGTTCGCCCCCTCAATGGCCAGCTCCATCGATGTCTGAGCTCAACCTCGTATTGCTAGGCCCGCCCGGCTCGGGGAAGGGAACCCAGGGCGAGCGGTTGCAGCAGGACTTCCGCCTGCCGTACTACGCGACCGGCGACATCCTTCGCGCGGCGGTCCGCGAGGGCACCGACCTGGGCACGGAGGCGAAGGAGTACATGGACCGGGGTGATCTGGTGCCCGACGAGGTGATCGTGGGGCTGATCGCCGAGCGAGTGTCGCGCGAGGAAGCGGCCGACGGATTCATCCTCGACGGCTTCCCCAGAACGACAACCCAGGCCGAGGCGCTGGACTCGAAGATGGAGGAGCTCGGACGAAAGCTCACCGCTGCGATCCTGATCGAGGTCTCGGACGACGAGGTGGTGCGTCGCCTCGGTGGTCGCCGGACCTGCGTCAAGGAGGGGCACATCTTCCACATGGCGTTCGATCCCCCGAAGAACGAGGGAATCTGCGACATCTGTGGCGCCCGGCTGGAGACCCGCGAGGACGACAAGCCGGAGGTCGTTCGCCATCGCCTCGAGCAGTACCACTCGAAGACGGAGCCACTGGTCGCGTACTACGACCGCGCCGGGTTGCTGCGGAGGGTGGACGGCGCCTTGGGGCCCGACGACGTCAACGACCGGATCAGGGCCCTGCTCGCCACCCTGCGGATGGAAGAAGAGCTCTAGGGACCCTGATCGCGCGTTGATCATCAGGAAGACCCCCGAGCAGATCGAGCGAATGGCCGCGGCGGGCGCGATCCAGGCCCGCTGCCTGCGCATGCTGCTGTCCAAGTGCCATCCGGGGGTAACCACGGCCGAGCTCGACGCGGCGGCGGAGCGTTTCATCACGTCGCAGGGGGCCGAAGCGTCGTTCAAGGGGTACCGAGGCTTCCCCGGCTCGATCTGCACCTCGCCGAACTCGATGGTGGTCCACGGGATCCCGAGCTCCTATGAGCTCAAGCGAGGCGACATCCTCTCGCTCGACGTCGGGGTGACCAAGGACGGTTGGGTGGCCGACGCAGCGATCACCATTCCAGTCGGACCGGTGACCCCAGAGGCGCGCAGGTTGCTAGACGCCACCAGGGACTCGCTGCTGGCGGGCGCCGATCAGGCGCGCCCCCACAACCGGCTCGGCGACATCTCGGCCGCCATCCAGCGCCAGGTCGAATTGGAGGGCTTCTCCATCATCCGCTCGCTGGTGGGCCACGGAATCGGCCGCGACATGCATGAGGACCCGCAGATACCCAACTACGGAGAGCCGGGCAGGGGCCCGGAGCTCGAGCCTGGCATGGTGCTGGCGATCGAGCCGATGGTCAACGCCGGCGGCGCCGAGGTCCGTGTGGGCGAGGACAACTGGGCGGTCTACTCCGCCGACGGCTCCCTCGCTGCTCACTTCGAGTTCACGGTCGCGGTCACCGACAACGGCCCTCGCGTGCTCACCCCGTGGCACGAGGAGTGAGCCAAGCCACGGCTCTTCCGCTGGTGAGAGCAGACGGTCTCGGTGATGCGCGACCTGCCTTGGTGGGCGAGTCGTCTGAGCGTCTCGCCCGCCAACTGGCGCGGAGCGCCCCCTGCTACCATTCTCGGTCGGCCAGAGGGCCGTCTTTTTGCGCCCGCGGGCCCGATTCATGGGGCCGGTGGGCCTTCTCCGCAAGTGATTGGATACGACCCAACGAGAGGGCGATGAAGGTTCGAGCGTCCGTAAAGCCGATGTGCGAGCGCTGCCGGGTGATCCGGCGGCGCGGCGTCGTGCTGGTGATCTGCTCGAATCCGCGCCACAAGCAGCGGCAGGGCTAGGCACTAGGCACGTGGCACGCATCGCAGGCGTAAACATCCCGCTCAACAAGCGCATCGAAGTGGGTCTCACGTACGTCCACGGGATCGGTCCGTCGGCCGCGAGGAAGATCGTCGCTGAAACCGGCGTCAGCCCCGACACCTACGTCAAGGATCTGACCGACGACGAGACGGTGAAGCTTCGGGAGGCAGTCGAGTCCCGGGAGGTCGAGGGAGATCTTCGACGCGAGCGCTCCCAGAACATCAAGCGACTGTCCGAGATCGGCGCTTACCGAGGCCTACGCCACCGGCGTGGGCTTCCGGTCAGGGGCCAGCGAACGAAGACCAACGCGCGCAGCCGCAAGGGCCCGCGGCGGATGAGCATCGCCGGCAGGCGAAAGCCGCCGACGCCGAAGTAGGGGGCAGGAGATGGCGCAACCTAGGAAGCCCGCACGCGGCAAGGGACGCTCCCGACGGCGGGTGAAGAAGAACATCGCCTACGGGATCGCACACATCAAGACGAGCTTCAACAACACGATCGTGACAATCACCGACACCGACGGCAACGTCGTCTGCTGGGAGTCCGCCGGCTCTGCCGGGTTCAAGGGCTCGCGCAAGTCGACCCCGTTCGCCGCTCAGGTGACGGCCGACTCCGCCGCGCGCAAGGGAATGGAGCACGGCCTCGAGCGTGTGGAGGTCCACGCCAAGGGCGCGGGCTCGGGTCGCGACACGGCGATCCGCTCGCTGCAGGCGGCCGGGCTTCAGGTGACCACGGTCAAGGATGTCACCCCGCAGGCGCACAACGGGTGCCGGCCTCGGAAGCGGCGCCGGGTGTAGATGAGCTGATGGCCCGAGATACCTCCCCACAGTGCAAGCAGTGCCGTCGCGAAGGGCAGAAGCTGTTCCTGAAGGGCCAGCGCTGCCTGACGGAGAAGTGCGGCGTCGAGCGCCGCTCCTACCCGCCGGGCGAGCACGGACGCGGGCGCGTGCGCCAGTCGGAGTACCGCCAGCAGCTGCGCGAAAAGCAGAAGGCCCGGCGCTATTACCAGCTGCTCGAGAAGCAGTTCCGCAGCTATTACCAGAAGGCCTCACGCCAGCCGGGTGTCACCGGCGAGAACCTGCTGCGGCTGCTCGAGCGGAGGCTGGACAACGTGCTGGTGCGCCTGGGCTTCGCCGCCTCGCGCCGTCAGTCACGCCAGCTGATCGGCCACGGCCACTGGCTCGTCAATGGCCGGCGGGTCGACATCCCCTCTTACCAGGTTCGCCCGGACGACGTGATCTCGATCCGTCCCAACACCGCGGCGGCCGACGTCGTGCGCTCGGCGACCGAGCTCACAGCGGTCGTGCCGCCCTGGCTGCAGGCGGACCACGACGCTCTGACCGCCAAGGTGCTTCGCCTGCCCGACCGCAGCGAGATCTCGGCGCCGGTCCAAGAGCAGTTGATCGTCGAGCTCTACTCCAAGTAGCGCTCACATCCAACACAACAACGACAAGTCAGAGGAAATGATGACCACCCTGCCCGAGTTCCAGATTCCGAAGATCTCCTCAGAGAAGGTTGACGACAACCGTGGGACGTTCACGATCGAGCCCCTCGACAAGGGCTTCGGCTACACCTTCGGCAACAGCCTCCGACGCGTGCTGCTCTCCTCGCTCGGCGGCGCGGCGATCAAGAGCGTTCGGATCGAGGGCGTCGCCCATGAGTTCTCGGACGTCGCCGGGGTGAAGGAGGACGTCACCGACATCGTCCTCAACCTCAAGGACATCGTGATCCGCATGCACACCGACGCCGACGAGGTCGAGGCCCCTCTGGTTGCCACGGGCCCCGGCGAGGTGAAGGCGAAGGACATCGACCTGCCAGCCGGAGTGGAGATCCTCAACCCCGACGTCTCGATCGCCACGCTCGAGAAGCGGACCAAGCTGGAGATGTACCTGACGATCGGCCGAGGCCGAGGCTACTCCCCGGCCGAGGAGAACAAAGCCGAGGACCAGCCGCTCGGGGTAATCCCGATCGACTCGATCTTCTCGCCGATCCGCCGGGCCTCATACGCGGTTGACTCCGCGCGGGTGGGCCAGCGGACAGACTTCGACAAGCTGTTGCTGGAGATCGAGACAGATGGCTCCATGGAGCCGTCCTCCGCACTCCGCGAGGCTGCCGAGATCCTGATCAAGAGCCTGGCGATCTTCACCGACGCGGACCGGGTCGAGGAGCTGACCAGCCGCGACGGCGCCGGGGCGGCCGAGGCCGGCTTCGCGCCGCTCGCCACCGGCGAGGGCGACGACCGGCTGATCGAGGAGCTGGAGATCGGCGTGCGCGCCTACAACTGCCTCAAGCGGGCTGGGATCCAGACGGTGGGCGACTTGATCCAGCGCTCCGAGTCGGAGCTGAACGCGATTCCGAACTTCGGCAAGCGCTCGACCGAAGAGGTGATCGAGGCTGTGAACGCGCTCGGCCTCACGCTCAGGGACGAGTAGGCGGCAAACTGGCGGGCTGATGCGCCACCGGAAGGCCAGACACAAGCTCAGCCGGGATGCCTCGCACCGCCGCTCGTTGCTGCGCAACCTCTGCCGCGAGGTGATCGAGCACGAGCGGATCAAGACCAGTCAGGCGAAGGCCAAGGCCGTGAAGCCCGAGGTCGAGAAGCTGATCACGCTGGCCAAGCGGGGCGATCTGCACGCCCGCCGCCAGGCGCTCTCCGAGCTCGGCCAGGACCGCTTCGTTGTCCACAAGCTGTTCGAGGAGATCGCCCCCCGCTACGCCGAGCGCCCCGGGGGCTACACGCGCATCGTCAAGTTGGGCCCCCGTCGCTCGGACTCGACGGAGATGGTCTTGCTCGAGCTGGTCTAAACCACCCGACGAGCTCCCGATCGCTGTCCGTCTTTCGCCTCACGATTGCCTACGACGGGAAACCCTTCGCGGGCTGGGCGGCCCAGCCGGGGCTGCGCACCGTGCAGGGCGAGATCGAGGCGGCGCTGGAGCGGATCCTGGGCGAGCGAGTTTCGCTGAGCGTCGCCGGCCGCACGGACGCCGGCGTCCACGCGTGGGGCCAGGTGGCCAGCCTCGAGCCCGCGGGCGAGCCGCCGGATCGGCTCGCCCACCGGCTGAATGCCGTGCTGCCTCCAGAGATCGCCGTGATCGACGCTCGGCCGGCGCCAGCGGGGTTCGACGCCCGCGGTGACGCCCGCTCGCGAACCTACTGCTACTGGGTGCTGTCCTCGCCCGTGCGGCACCCGTTCGAGGCCGCTCGGGCCCTGTGGTGGCCGCACGACCTAGACCGCGCGGCACTCGAGCGTTGCGCGGCGGCGCTGGTCGGCAACCACGACTTCACGGCCTTCACCCGCACCCAGACCGAGCACGTTCGCTTCCAGCGCGAGGTGTTTCGGGCCGAGTGGCGAGCACACCGTTTGTCGGAGCCGTTTCCCGGCGAGCTGCTGGAGTTCTGGATCGAGGCCGACTCGTTCATGCGTCACATGGTCCGGATCCTGGTCGGGACGATGCTGGAGGTGGCGGGCGGCAGGCGCAGCGCGGACGAGTTCGAGGAGCTGCTTCGCGGTGCCCCGCGCGAGCGCGCCGGCGAGACGGCACCCTCGCATGGCCTCTACCTGGCGTCGATCCGCTACTGAGCGTCGTCGCGCCCGCTCAGCTCGCCTTCGCCGAGGCTTGCGGGGCGGTCCGGCAAGTAGATCGACGAACCCGTGGCCAGCAGCACCGGCTTGCCCTCGGCGTTGGTCACCGTGGCCCGCGTGATCGCGAGCGTGCGGCCCGAGTGGACGACCTCGGCCCGCGCGGTCAGCTCGCTGGCGTCGGGAGCCACAGGGCGAAGGAAGTTCGCCTTCAGGTCCAGGCCGGCGATCGCCACCCCGGGCGCCGCCTTCGTCTCCGCCGCGGCGAGCATGGCGAAGTCGGCGAGCATCGCGATCGTTCCACCCTGGAGCCGCCTGGCGGGGCTCGCAAGCCACTCGGTCGCGGGGAGCGCGAAGGCGGCCGTTCCATCGCCGACTTCGGTCAATCGCAGTCCGGTCAGGTAGTGGACGGGCGGCGACGGGAGGTCCCCGGCCAGCTGTTGGGCGAGGATCTCCGCGCCCGGGAGCTCGGACCAGACCCGCTGCGGGATGGTGGTCGCGGGCGGCGGGCGCCGAAACGGGTCAGGCGAGCCGTAATCTCGGGGCTCGAACGTCGGCAGCTCGGGGGGTGCCTCGGGCGGATCGTCCAGCGGCGGGAAGACCGACAGACGCGAGGTCCCGTGCGCGATCAGCTGCTCGCTGTCGCGGTCGAGCACGAAGACCTCCGAAAGCGCCACCGACCGACCAACGTGGATCGCCTGCCCGTGCGCGGTGAGCGTGGTCCCCGGCCGAGCGGGACGCAGGAATGACATCGAGAGCTCCGCCGTCGTGTACGTCGTGGCCGCCGGGAGCTGGGACTCGATCGAGCAGCCGAAAGCGATGTCGGCGACAATCGCCAGCGCCCCGCCAGAGATCACGCCGGTGGACGAGGCGAGCCATCCGGAGGCGGGCATCTCGGCCTCGGCCGTGCCGTCGCCGAACCGGGTGGGCACCGCCCCGGTCAGGTGTGACAGTGGGGGAGGCGGCCAGGTGCGCTGCCTCCAGCGCTTCAGGCGCTCGCTCCCCGGAAGGGCGATCATCGCCGGATCGGGGTAGCCGCCCCTGACGGGCTCGGTCCATATGCGTTCCTCCGTCGGCCCGGTGTGAAGCGGCTCGCTCACGGCGGCCAACCTAGCCGACGGGCGCGCTGATGATGCAGTGCGCAAAGACCGAGGACCTGGGGGCTGTGCTCCACGAGCACAATTGTGCCGCCGGCCACCCCTAGAATCGAAATCGATCCCTGATGCGGGTACTGCTCACAAACGACGACGGAATCGGGGCCGAGGGGCTTCACGCCCTGCGTCGCGCCCTGGCCGAGGTTGACGGCATCGAGACACACGTGATCGTCCCCGACTCCAATCGCAGCGCCACCGCGCGCAGCATCACCACGCGTTCGCCGCTCTCGGTCGCGGAGGTGGAGCTGGACGACGGCGGGATCGCCTACGCGACCGACGGCACGCCCGTCGACTGCGTTCGTTTCGGCGACCTCGGGCTGGTCGGCGAACGTCCCGACCTGATCGTCTCCGGGATCAACCACGGCTCCAACCTGGGCGATGACATCACCTATTCGGGCACCGTGGCGGCCGCCTTGGAGGGGATCGTGCTCGGAATCCCGGCGATCGCGATCTCGCAGCAGTCGACCGCCCGCGAGATGAGCTTTCTGCCCGGGCGCAGCTTCGACTTCGCCGTCGCAGCGCGGTTCGGAGCCCAGCTGGTGGGCCTGCTCGGCGCCGAGCCGCTGCCGGCGGGCACGCTCCTGAACGTCAACTGCCCCGCCGGTGAGCCGAATGGGATCGAGGTCACCCGGCTCGGCAAGCGCCTGTACAACGACGAGCTGCGACTGGTGGACGAGGACGGCGACGGACGCCGCCGATACCGGATCTATGGCTTCGAGCCCTCGTTCGAGGACGAGCCGGGGACGGATCTCGCCGCCGTGGCGCGGGGGCGGATCTCGCTCACTCCCGTGCACTTCGACCTCACCGATCGCGAGGGCCTCGGTCGTCTTAGGGAATGGGACCTCCGTGCGATGCTCGCGGCCTCCGTGACGGGCGTCGCCGAGCGCCCGTGAGCCCCGCGAACCCGGGCAAGCGCGCGGAGGCGCTCCGCCGCCAGATCGCCCGCCACGACCACCGCTATTACGTCCTGGACGACCCGGAGATCGGCGACGACGAATACGACGCGCTCCTCGACGAGTTGCGCAAGCTCGAGGAGCAACACCCCGATCTGCGCACCCCCGACTCGCCCACGCAGCGGGTCGCCGGGGGCATGAAGCCGCTGGACAAGTTCACTGAGGTCCGCCACGCCGAGCCGATGCTGTCGCTGTCCAACGCCCGTAGCGCCGAGGAGTTCCGCGCGTGGGAGACCCGGCTGCACAATCGCCTGCGACAGCTGGACATCCGTCCGGCCGAGCTTCGCTTCGTCTCCGAGCCCAAGATCGACGGCCTGGCGATGTCCCTCACCTACGAGAACGGCGTCTTCACTCGCGGCGCGACCCGGGGCGATGGGGTGATTGGCGAGGAGGTCACCCAAAACCTCAAGACGATCAAGGCGATCCCGCTGCGGATCGACGAGGCCCCCGAACTGGTCGAGGTGCGCGGGGAGGTCTACCTGCCGCGGGGCGCGTTCGCCGAGCTCAACGAGGCGCGCTCGGCGGCCGGCGAGCCCGCGTTCGCAAATCCTCGAAACGCGGCGGCGGGCTCGATCCGCCAGCTCGATCCCAAGGTCGCCGCCGCGCGACCGCTGTCGATCTGGTGCTACGGGACCGGCGCGCTGCGCGGGCTCGACCTGGCTACCCACACCGAAGAGCTCGACTGGCTGCGCGAGCACGGCTTCAAGGTGAACCACGAGACCCAGGTGCACGAGACGGCAGACGAGGTGGTAGAGCGCTGCCGGTGGTGGGAGGATCGGCGGGAGGGGCTCGACTTCGAGATCGACGGCGTGGTGATCAAGGTGGACCAGCGCACGCTATGGCGCGAGCTGGGCGTCGCAGGCCGCGAGCCGCGCTGGGCGGTCGCGTGGAAGTTCGCGCCGATTACGGCGACGACGAAGCTCAAGCACATCTTCTGGAACGTGGGGCGAACCGGCGCCCTCTTCCCGTTCGCCGGGCTCGAGCCGGTGCGGGTCGGGGGCGTCACCGTTTCGACGGCCACCCTCCACAACGAGGAGGACCTGGCCCGCAAGGACGTGCGCGAGGGCGACGAGGTCGTGGTCACCCGCGCCGGCGACGTGATCCCGCAGGTGGTCTCGCCGCTGATTCAGCGGCGCAAGGGCAAGCGGCTGCGCCGGCCCAAGCCACCTGCCAAGTGCCCCGCCTGCGGAACGCCGACGGTGAAGCCCGGCGACAGCGTGTTCACGCTGTGTCCGAACCGGCGCGGTTGTCCCGGCCAGACGTTCCAGCACGTGAAGCACTTCGCAGCGGTGATGGACATCGAGGGGTTCGGCGAGAAGCTCTCTGACGCGCTTTCTGGACGAGGGGGTGATCCGCGACCCCGCCGACCTCTACGACCTCACCGCCGAGCGGCTCGCCGAGCTCGATGGCTTTGGCGAGGTATCCGCCGACAACCTGGTCGAGGCGATCGAGGCATCCAAGCGCCAGCCCTTCGGGATCGTGCTCTACGCGCTGGGGCTGCCCGAGGTCGGCTACGTCACCGCCCAGGCCCTGGCCGAGCACTTCGGCACCATCGATGCCCTGATCGAGGCCGACACCGAAGCGATCGAGCAGGTCGAGGGCGTCGGCCCGATCGTCGCCGAGCGGGTCCGTGAGGAGCTCGCGGAGGAGCCCACCCTGGAGCTGATCCGGCGCCTGCGGGAGCGGGGGCTTCGCTTCGAGCTCTCGCCCGAGGAACGCCGCGCTGAGGCGGGGCCTTTGGACGGCAAGACCTTCGTTCTCACGGGCACCCTTCCCGATCTTTCCAGGGAGGAGGCAACCAAGCTCATTCGCCGCGCCGGCGGCAAGGTGACCGGCTCGGTGTCGAAGAGCACCGACTACGTGGTCGCCGGCGACAGCCCCGGCTCGAAGCTCGCCAAGGCCGAGGAGCTCGGCACCACGGTGCTCGACGAAGACGGGCTTCGGGAGCTGCTCTCGAGCTAGCCGCGCTGGCACCAGGCGTGACTGGGCTGGGTAGAACACGCCAATCATCACCCTGCGCCACGCGATTCCATGAGTGAGCGATTGGGTACGCATGTGGTCCCCAATCCCACACTCGCCGCGCCCAGCCCCGGGCATATCGCTGGCGACTCGAGCTACCGGATAGTCGCGAACCGGAGAAACGCACCACTCGATGCGCCCCAACGCCCTGGTGGTTCAGCGGCGGTAGCGCGCGATCAGCGCCGCCATGCGGTCCTGGGCGCTGTGGGCGGTGGCGATGTCCACCGAGTTCATCAGGATCGAGAAGGCGACCAGGCCATGGCCCGCTCGGCAGTAGCCCGAAAGCGTGCTGACGCCGATCAGGGTCCCGGTCTTCGTTCGGCAGCGGCCGTCGGCGGCGGTTCCATTCATGCGGTTGGCCACGGTTCCCTCCTCACCCGCAAGCGGCAGCGAGCGGCGGTAGGTCGCGGCGCCGGGACGACGCTTGAGTGCCACCAGCAGCCTCCCGACCTCCCGGGGCGAGGCGCGGTTGGACCGCGAGAGGCCTGAGCCGTTCTCCATCCGGATGCTGGTGCCAAGGCGGTGGGCGACCTTCGTGACCCTTCGAACCCCTCGCCGGGTCGTGCCCTTGGCGCCGCGCGGGGATGCGGCAAGCCGCTTCAGGAGCATCTCGGCGAAGAAGTTGCTGGAGGGCTTCAGCGTGGCCGCCATCAGGCGCTTGATCCGGGGTGAGCCAACGCTTCCGAGCGGACGCTTGCGCAGGATCCGGGCCGGGAGGTTGGCCCGGCCGATGCCTCCCTTGACTCGCACGCCGGCAGCCCGAAGCTTGCGCTTCAACGCCCGGGCCGCAACCAGCTCGGGATTCTTGGCGTAGTCGCCATGGGTGATGCCGGAGTCGTAGGAGAGGCCGGAGAGCGGCGCCAGCTCTCCGGATGCGTCAACACCGGCTGTGGGTACCCCCCGGCGGCGGTCGAAGATCGAGTCGTCGGCCCGAATCCGTCCCTTGATCCGCTTGATGCCGGCCCTGCGCACATCGGTCGCCAGCTCGCCCAGCGGGGTGAGCGGGAGGTCATGACGGCGCGCGAACCCGGCGCGTCCAAGCGCAGGATCGCCGGCCCCGACCATGATCAGGCTCCCTCGGAGGGTATGGCCATCCACCGCGTTCCGGGGACGTGCGTACACCCTGGTCTTCAAGGTGCCCTTGGCGGAGAACCGGTCGAGCACCCCGGCGATCGTGAACAGCTTCGTGTTCGAGGCCAGCATCCGGCGCCGTCGAGACGAGTCGCTGAACAGGGTCCGGTTGCGTGCCGCGTCGATGTCGGTGACGAAGGCGCCGCTTGCGCCCCCTGCCCGCTGCATTTGATTGGCGAGCCCGTGACGGAGCCGGGAGCGCGAGATCGACGCGGACGCGAAATCGGGCGCGGCCACCAGCATGCATGCGAGCGCCACGGACGCAATCGCCAGCCCTCTTCCCCGCATCGCCGCGCAGCGTAGCCGCTCGCTCGCCGAGGTCAACGGCCGCGGTCTGCCTGGCCGAGCGGCATAATGGACACCTTCATGGGGAAGGTCGTCGAGCTCGAGACCCCTCGGGCGGAATCACGGGGGGCTCGGGGCAAAAGAAGCCGCAAGCGGCGATCGAAGACGGCGCTCGTCCTGGGGGGCGGGGGGTTCACCGGCGGCGTCTACGAGGTCGGGGCCCTGCGCGCCCTGGACCTGCTCGCCGTCAACCGCACGGTCAATGAGTTCGACGTCTACGTCGGCACCAGCGCGGGAGCGTTCATGGCCACCATGGCGGCCAACGGGATCACGCCCGAGGAGATGATGAGGGTGCTCAACCACGAGCTACCGTCGCCGCTTCGCGATATCTCGCTGGGCACGCTGCTGCAGCCCAACTACCGCGGTTTCGTGCGCAAGTCCCTCACCTTCCCGTTGCGGATCGCGGGGGTGGCCCGGGAGCTGATCGGCCACCTGAACGAGCTGTCGGCCGTCGACGTCGTCGCCGGGTTGGCCAGCGGCCTGCCCGCCGGGCTCTACACCGGGCGCGGGATCGAGCGGTACGTGGCTGAGGTCCTCTCCGACCCCGATCGGAGCAACGACTTCCGGATGCTCGATTCGGAGCTGTACCTGACCGCTACCGACCTCGACACGACGGAGCGGGTCGTGCTCGGCGAGGGCGACTGGGCCGAGGTCCCGATCTCGACCGCGGTCGCGGCCTCCGGGGCGCTGCCGATGATCTACGAGCCGGTCGAGATCAACGGGCGTGAGTTCATCGACGGCGGGATCCGATCGACGACGAACGTCGACGTGGCGGTTGAGCACGGCGCCAAGTTCATCGTCGTCATCAACCCGCTGGTCCCCTACGCGAACGACTTCCGCAAGCGGATTCCGACGATCACCGGCACCCGCGCGCGCCGCGTCTCCGACATGGGTTTCACCGCGATCGGCAACCAGGCGTTCCGGCTGCTCTCCCACGAACGCCTGCACGCCGCGGTCCAGCAGTGGGAGCAGCGCTATCCGGGCGTCGACATCATCCTGATCGAGCCCGAGCTCGACGACGAGCTCATGTTCGGCACCTCGATCCTCGACTACAGCGCGCGCCTCGAGATCGCCAAGCACGGCTTCGAGTCCGTGACCCTGAGACTCGCCCGCGACTACGAGCGTTACCGGTCGATTGCAGAGCGCCACGGCATCCAGATCTCGGCCCGGCGCGTCCGCCACGTGCTCGACCAGGTCGAGCGCGAGAAGGAGAAGCAATCGGCGTGGCGCCGCGTGCTCGAGCAGACGACGGCGGCCCTGCTCAGGCAGCAGCCGAGTCCCGAGGCCGCTGAGCCGGACGCCGAAGCCGCGGAGACCGACGCCGAGGCCTCGGAGCGGGATTAGACACGAGCGCAGGCTAAGTCCAACGTCGGCCGGAGCCGCGGCGGATCAGCTCGAGTAGAGCGACTCGATCTGTGCCGCGTACTTGTCGGCGACCACGCTGCGCTTCACCTTCAGCGTCGGGGTCAGCTCGCCGCCCTCCTGGGAGAGGTCGCGGGGGAGGATTGCGATCTTCTTCACCTGTTCGACCCGGGCGAACTTCTGGTTCGACTTCTCGACGTGCGCCTCGATTTCCTTCCGGACCTCCGGATTGGAGGCGACCGCCTCGGGGTCCTCGGGCAGGTCGTGCTCGGCGGCGAACTTCACCGCCTCCTCCGGATCGAGCGTCACCAGAGCGACCAGGTAGGGGCGGCGGTCGCCGATCACCACGCACTGCGAGACCAGCGGATGCTGCTTCACCTCGGCCTCGATGTTCGCCGGGGTGATGTTCTTGCCGCCCGCCGTGATGATGATGTCCTTCTTGCGGCCGGTGATGCTGACGAAGCCGTCGGCGTCGATCGTGCCTATGTCGCCGGTGTGGAGCCAGCCGTCGACGAGGGTCTCACGCGTCGCCTCTTCGTTCTTGTAGTAGCCCTGGAATACGTTTGGGCCCTTGACCAGGATCTCGCCGTCGGCGGCGATCTTGACCTCGCAGCCTGGGAACGGCTTGCCGATCGTTCCGAACTTGAACTCGTCCGGTCTGGCGATCGTGGCCGCCGTCGAAGTCTCGGTCATTCCCCAGCCCTCGAGCACGAGCACGCCGGCTGCGTCGAAGAAGCGCAGGATCTCCGGGTTGATCGGGGCCGCCCCGGAGACGGCCTCGACGATCCTTCCCCCGAACAGGTTGCGGATGCTCGACAGCACCAGGCGGTCGGCGATCGCGTATTGAAGGCGCAGCGGAGGCCAGGGGCTCTTGCCTTGGCGTTCGAGCTCGCGGACGCGGCGGCCCACGCCGACCGCCCAGTTGAAGATCGCCCGCTGCACGCCGCCCGCCTGCTCGGCCTTCGCGTTTGCAGCCGTGTAGATCTTCTCGAAGATCCGCGGCACCGAGGGAAAGTAGTGGGGCCTGACCTCGGCCAGGTTGGGCAGGATCTTCAGCGGGTCCCGCTCCCAGTAGGCGAGCACGCCGCCGACGTCGAAGCTGAGCAGCTGGATCAGAAGCGCGAAGGAGTGGGCCAATGGCAGGTAGAGGTAGGTGATCCGCCCCGACTCCAGCACGGTCTGCTCCAGCGACATGTTGAGCATCGCGCGGTAGTTGCCGTGCGAGATCACGCAGCCCTTGGGCGGGCCGGTGGTGCCCGAGGTGTAGATGAAGGTGCAGATGTCGTTCGGCGTGACCGACCGCCACCGCTCCTCCCATTCGGACGCTTCCCGCGAAGCTCCCCGCCCGGCGAGGTCATCGGTCGAGATCGCATCGTCGCTGGTGCCGATCATGCGGATCACGTGCTCGAGCTTCGGGCAGCGATCCCGGACCTCGCGGATCTTGTCGAGTTGCTCGGAGTCCTCGACGATCACCACCTTGGCATCGGAGTTCTCGAGCACGTACTGGCATTCCTCGGCCGAGTTGGTCTGATAGATCGGCACCACGGTGGCGCCCGCGGTCAGGGCCGCGAAGTCAAAGTAGGTCCATTCAGGACGAGTATTGGCCAGGATCGAGACCTTGTCGCCCTTCTGGACCCCGAGGTCGATCAGGCCGAGCGCCAGGTTTCGGACTCGGTCGCCGACCTCAGCGAAGGTCTGCGTCGCCCACTGGCCGGAGTCGTCCCGGTACATCACGGCCGGGCTGGAGCCGTACTTTTCCGCGGCGGCCGGCAGGAGGTCCGCGATCGTCGTCGAGCCGGCACCGATCACCGGACGGGACTCGACGGTCGCTGTCTCCATCACTCTTCTCCTTCGCTCGGACCCTCAAACATCGACCGGGCGGCAGATGCCGCCCCGGTGCGAAGGCTATATGAGCGAGGTGGAGCTAGGCAGCAGCCTGGGGCTGTTTGGGTTGCTCCGTGAAGGTCCGGAGCGAGGAGAGGAAAAGGGTCTTGTCGATACGGCCGTTGAAGATCGGGACGCCCATCTCCATGCACTTCGAGATCACCTCGCGCCGCTTCATGTGGACTTCCTCGGCGAGCTCGGTGGGCGTCAGATGAATGGCCACGCGTCGTCTCCTCCTGTCGATTGTGCCAATGATTTTTATCGCCTGGGGCGGATGTGTCAACGCTTTTCTCTGCAAATTGCGCCACATCAGGCGTGCCAACCCCATCGGCACCGACTGGAATGCACCCCAGCCTCGGGGAACTCGCGCGGCTGTGAAACTACGATGTCGCACCATGGCTGACGAGGCGCCGCCCCTTTCGCCCCGGACCCAGCCGCCTGCCGGCGGGGTGGGCTCGTTCGTGGAGTCGCTGATGGACACAGAGCTGTACTCGATCGGCGCCTTCTTCTGCGACGAGCATCCCGATCTCGTGGACGAGGTCGTCGCCCGCAGCGAGGAGATCGAGCGACACGGGCTCGAGTCGTATTCTCGAGACAGCGGAGGACCGATCGAGGAGAGCTTCGAGACGCTGCTCACCGGGCTCGCAGTTCGCTACTACAAGGCGGTCGCCGGATAGACCTCGGCTCCGCGCCAGGCATGACCAGGAGCCCGTGGCTGCCGCGACTTCTGCTGGGAGTCGCCGCCGTTGCCCTGCTGGCGACGGTGATCTCGCTCTCCGTCGGTGAGGGGGGACCGAAGAAGATCGCGATCACGGGGGGCGAAGAGGTCCAGCAGCTGATCGCTGGGATCCCGCAGGATGGTGCCTATCTCGGTCCCGGTGACGCGGCGGTGACGATCACCGTCTTCAACGACCTCCAGTGCGGCAGCTGCGACGACTACCAGCTTCGGACCATCGACCCGCTGATCGAGGAGTACGCCCGCACCGGCGAGGCCCGCCTGGAGTTCCGAAACTTCTCGCTCGGTCCCACCACCACGACCGAGGCCGCCTACGCCGCGGCCGCGGCGGGCGAGCAGGATCGCGAGTGGCAGTACGTGGACCTCTTCTTCCGCAACCAGGACGAAGCCCCCAGGCACACCGTCTCGGAGGAGTTTCTCGAGGACATCGGCAACGCGATCCCGGACTTCGACCTCGACGCCTGGAAGCGGGCCCGCGACTCGGCCGAGGTCGCCGACCGGGTCGAGGCGGACGCCACGTTGGCAGCCGACCTCCGCCTGCCGGCCGAGCCGGCGGTGGTCGTCACGGGCCCGAACCGCACCAGGCAGCTCGACGAGTCGCCGACCAAAGAGGAGGTCGATGCGGCCGTATCGGCCGTCGGCGGGTAGCCCGCCCGCCTTTGGCAGAATGGGCAGCCTCGGGGCGTGGCGCAGCCTGGTAGCGCGCACCGTTCGGGTCGGTGAGGTCGCCGGTTCAAATCCGGCCGCCCCGATTGGCGCTTCCTGCCGCACGGTGGGCAGAAGTGGCCAGCCACGCAGGCCAGGCCGTGTCCCAGAGCCACGGACGACCCACTAGCCTGCCCTCCATGGAGGCCCGGTCGGTGATCAGCGAGCGCGCGATGTGGGCCGTGCTGGTCGTGCTCGGCGTACTCAATGCCGCCTCCGGCGCCCTGGCGTTGATCGCCCCCGACACCTTCTTCGACGAGGTCGGGCGCTACGGAGTGGAGAACTCCCACTACGTCGGCGACGTGGGGGCGTTCGTGCTCGCATTCGGGATCGCGATGCTGGTGGCCGCGTGGCGCCCTTCATGGCGGGTGCCGGTGCTGGCGCTGGGGGCGGTCTGGTACGGCCTCCATGCGATCAACCACGCCTTCGATGTCGGCGAGGCGCGTACCGACGCGCGCGGGATCTTCGACACCGTCTACATCGCGGTCGGCGCGCTGCTGTTCGCCTTCCTCGCCTGGGTGGCGGCGAGGCCCGGGGCGCTGGCAAGGGACGGGAAGGATGAGGCGAGATGAAGGTGTTCGTGGCCGGGGCGAGCGGAGTGATCGGGCGGCCGCTGGTGCGCCAGCTGGTTGCGGCGGGCCACGAGGTCGTCGGGGCGACCAGCAAGCCGGCGAATGCCGCCCCGCTCGAGGCGGCCGGCGCGACCCCCGTCGTCTGTGACGCGCTCGACGCCGCGGCGGTGCGGGCCGCGGTGGAGGATGCCGCGCCGGAGGTGATGATCTGCCAGCTCACTCGCCTTCCCCGCGAGTACAACCCGCGGAAGATCGATTACGGGCCGACCAACCGAGCGCGTTCCGAGGGCGGCCACAACCTGATCGAAGCGGCGCGCCGGGCCGGGGTGAGGCGCTTCATCACCCAGGGCATCGCCTTCATCTACGCACCCGAGGGGGACATGGTCAAGGACGAGGACGCGCGGCCCTGGACCGATGCGCCGGAGCCCTTCGGCGGCGGCGTCACCGCCATGCTCGAGCACGAGCAAGAGGCGACGCAGACGCCGGGGCTCGAGGGCGTTGTCCTGCGTTACGGCCAGTTCTACGGGCCGGACACCTACTACGCCGCCGATGGCAACATCGCCGATCAGGCGCGCCGTCGCCGCTTCCCGGTCGTGGGCCGAGGCGAGGGCGTGTTCTCGTTCATCCACATCGACGACGCGGCCTCGGCAACCGTGGCGTCGCTCGAGCGGGGCGCGCCCGGCGTCTACAACGTCGTGGACGACGAGCCGGCGCCGCTGCGGGAATGGCTGCCCATCTACGCGCAGGCGCTTGGAGCACGGCGGCCGCGCCGAGTACCCACGTTCCTCGCTCGCCTGGCGGCGGGCCCGTTCGCGGCCGCCTTCGCGACCCAGCTCCGCGGCGCGTCGAACGCCAAGGCAAAGCGCGAGCTGGGCTGGGAGCCGCGTTACCCCAGCTGGCGTAAGGGGTTTCGGGAGGCGCTTGGATAGGCTCCTTAGGAAGCGGAGCGAACACACCAAGACACAGACCGAAGGCAGAAGGAGAGCCAGATGGCCTACTCAGTTCCCGACCTTCCCTACGACTACGGCGCGCTGGAGCCTCACATCGACGAGCAGACGATGCGCGTCCATCACGACAAGCACCACCAGGCCTATGTCGACAAGGCGAACGCCGCGCTCGAGGGCACCGAATGGGCTGACCAGGACGTGGACGAGGTGCTTCGCAACCTCTCCTCGTTGCCCGACGACATCCGCACCGCCGTCCGCAACAACGCCGGCGGACACTCCAACCACACCTTCTTCTGGCAGATCATGAGCCCCGATGGCGGCGGGGAGCCGGAAGGCGACCTGGGCGCCGCGATCGACGACGCCTTCGGCGGCTTCGACGCCTTCAAGGAGGAGCTCAAGGCCGCCGGGGTCAACCGCTTCGGCTCGGGATGGGCGTGGCTGGTTCACGACGGCTCCGGGCTGGCCGTGATGAGCACCGCCAACCAGGACTCGCCGATCTCCGACGGTCAGACGCCCCTGCTCGGCGTCGACGTCTGGGAGCACGCCTACTACCTCAAGTACCAGAACAAGCGGCCCGACTACATCGACGCCTGGTGGAACGTGGTCAACTGGCCGGAGGTGGCTGCGCGGTTCAGCGGCGCCTCCTGAGCGGGCAGCGTCGAACAGGTCCTCCTGCCGGTGGAGGCGGTGGAGAGGCATAGGATCTGCCCCGGGGCGGGATCGCAAGCACGAGGGAAGGAGAGGAGTTGGCCTACTTCAACGATGCCCAGGAGGTCTACGACACGCTCGGCAAGCTGTTCGTAGACCTGGCCGAGGACGACGAGCTGGCGCCGAGGTTCCGGAAGGCGAACACGATCGTTCGCTATGAGTACCGCGAGCCCGAGTCGACGATCACGGTGCGTCTCCAGGAGGGCCAGCCGGGTGACGTGGACCTCGGCGAGTCCGAGATGGAGCCCGAGGTCGTGATGTCGATGGAGGCAGACACCGCGCACCGGTTCTGGCTTGGTCAGGTGAACGTGACCGTGGCTCTCGCGCGGGGCCAGATCAAGGCCAAGGGCCCGGTGGCCAAGATCCTCAAGCTGGTGCCGCTGACGAAGCCGGTCTTCCCGCGCTACAAGGCCCAACTGGAATCGCAGGGTCGATCCGACCTGATCGACGTTTGAGCTTCAAGGACTTCTACCAATTCGCTTCGCCGACCCGGGTGATCGCCGGGCGCGACCTGATCGGGAGCGCGGGATTCGAGCTCGCGAAGGAGGGGGCACAGCGGGTGTTCGTGGTCACCGACGAGGTGATTCGCGACACCGGGCTGGTGGAGAGAGTGGAGGTCGGGATCGTAGACGGGGGGCTCGAGATGGCGGGCGTCTTCGCTGACGTGCCGCAGGACTCCGACACTGCGGTTGTCATGAGCTGCGCTCAGCAGGCGAAGGACGACGGGGCCGACAGCTTCCTGGCGGTGGGGGGCGGCTCGGTGATCGACACGACCAAGGGCGCCGACGTGATCTTCAGTCACGGAGGAGCGATCCCCGACTGGGAGGGGGTCTACCAGCTGCCGCGAGAGCGCGACGGCATGGGCCGGCCGCTGCCGCTGGCGCCGCTGGGTGCAATCCCCACCACGGCGGGCACCGGCTCGGAGGCGAGCCCGGTGGCTGTGATCAAGGACCCGGAGCGGGGGATCAAGTTCGTGATCCTCGACTTTCCCCTCGCTCCCGACCTGGCGATTCTGGATCCCGACTCGACGGCGACCCTGCCGGCGCCGATCGCCGCGGCAACGGGGATGGATGCGCTCACCCACGCGATCGAGGGGGTCACCTCGACCGAGTGGAGCCCGCACGGGGATGCGTACGCGCTCCAGGCGATGCGGCTGATCCGCAACAACCTGGAGCGGGCGGTCGCCGACCCCTCAGACGAGGAGGCTCGCGGCAACATGTTGGTCGCCGCCAACCTGGCCATCGCGCCGACCGGGGTCGGGGCCACCGGCATCACCCACTCGATGTCGCACCCATGTGGGGCCCGCTACGGCGTTCCTCACGGGGTCGCCAACGCGATCAACCTGCCGCCGGTGATCGAGTTCAACGCCGCGACCAGCGACGGGGTCGCCGAGCAGTTTCGCCACGCGGCCGACCTGCTCGGCGTCGACGCCGGGGGTGGCGGTGAGCAGCTCGGCCGGGCCCTCGCCGACCACGTCCGCGAGCTCAGAACGCGCCTGGGCCTGCCGGGACGACTGTCGGAGGTCGGGGTACCCGAGGAGGGGATCCCGCAGCTGGCCGACGACGCAATGGGCGAGGGATCGACCCTCGTCAACCCCCGCCAGCCTTCGGAGGAAGACTTCGTCGAGCTGTTTCAGCGAGCCTTGTGAGCGCCGAGCTCTACAAAGGGAATTGACCGTGGGCGAGGCGCGAACAAGTCGTGCATAGCGCCAAGGACGACGCCAGAGCATGGGCCGAGACCGTGCAGGGGGTGGCCAGGGCTCGGGACCTCGTCTACGAGCCGGTTGGCGGCATCAACCCGGTGGGCGGCCCGGTGGCGCTTTGTCCGGGCGGCACCAACCGGGTCACCGGGCAGCTGGCCGAGGGGTTCTGGGGTGCGTCCTGCGACGCCGACGAGCACATGGAGGGCGGGCTGTTCTCCAAGACGGTGCTTCCCGGCGCGGTGCTCGCCAAGTCTCAGGTGCCCGATTTGGCGAAGGTGATGCCGCCGTTCAACGTCGAGTCGATCGAGCGCCGACCCGACGAGCTGGTGATCCAGCGGGCGTCGCGTAGGAAGGTCGAGTTCGAGAGCCTGGACTTCAACAAGCGCTTTTTGGCGACCGTGCCGAGCGAGTACGACCCGGTGGCGCTTCGGGAAATGTTCAGTCCCGCGTTCCTGGAATGGGTGACGACGATCGACGACGAGATCGACTTCGGCGTCTCGGAGCAACAGCTGTGGTTTCTGTGGAGGCTCGGCGACCTGACTCGCGACCAACTAGAGGCGGCGCTGGACAACGGCGGGGAGCTGTTCAAGCGCGTGCGCAGCGAGGTGGAGGAGTCGGGCGTCCACACCTATCCTGCGGGCCCCTGGCACGCCGGCCTGGAACCCTTCCCGGACAGCTAGGGGGCAGCCTGGGCCTTGCGCTTTCGCAGCTCGCGGCGGGCCGTTCGGTAAAAGCCAAGCGACCTGCCCATGCTGCGCCGGTAGCGGCCCACGATGCCCTGGTTCGGGAGCTCCAGGCCGCCCACGAGCTTGTGCGGCACCAGTGCCCAGCCTCTCGGAGACCGAACCAGGTCGCCTCGGACCTGAAAGTTCTCCCGCCATTTGAAGTCGGCATCGTGGCCGTGCGCCGTCAGGCAGGCGCGTCCCTCGACCAACGGCATCCCCGCGGGTTCGGCCCCCAATGAAATCCGGCGCGCGTCGGCATCGACGCTGACCGGGAGGCGCACGGCCAGCGGGAAGCCGTCTGGTCCTACCCAGGCGAGCACGGCGCTCGGGTACCGGCGACCGAGCTGCTCGACTCGCTCGTCCCATGCAACGGCCCCGCCCGTGGGGGGCTCGTGCGCCTCCAGCGGCTCCTCGGTGCGTCCCGACCGGACCTCTTCCAGATGAGCGCCGTGACTTTCGGGTGGCTCCCCGAGGTCGCCGTGGGGCCACAGGAAGACTCGCTCCGGGCGCACCTTGATGTAGATCCGGTTGACGTACCAGCCGGCCACGCCATCCAGGATGCGCGGCGGCATCACGGCCCTGCCGCGCGGCAGCTTCACTGCGGACTCGCGCCGGTAGCGCTCCCGGTTGGCCTCCAGGTCGCGGTCGTCGACCTCGGCCATCCCCTGCACCAGCACCTGGATCCTGGTCTCGATCCCGCAGCCGGTGGGGTCGGAGAACAGAAGGGCCACGTGGGGGTTGCGACGAGCGTCGTTGGCCTTCTTCGGATAACCCAAGCCCGTGGTGGTGTCGATCGTTGGCGCTCCGGACGAGTAGTAGGGCGTTACCGGCCAGACGATCGGCTGCTGTCGGGCGTCAATGGTCGTGAACTCGCAGGTGATGAAGCGCTCGAACGTGTCGCGGACCTCTTGGGGCAGGGTTGCGGTCACGGGTGAAACATAGTCCGAAGGTGCGTCTAGTAGCCGGGCTCGCCGGGAAGCACCACGCGGCGCTCCTCACCCTCGCCGATCACCCGCGGCAGAACCGGCTCGATCGGGCGCTTGCCCGCGGCCTCCAAGACCTCGGCGGCGCTCGCATAGGGAAGCAGCGACTCCAGGTGCTTGATCGTCGGGAAGACCAGCGACAGCTCCCCTTGCCGATGCCGGTCGAGCGCCTCGCGGGGCGAGATCCACTCGGCCTCGGTGGTCTCGGCTCCGTCGGGGCGCGGCGGCGAGTGGGGAGGCGCGAGGGCGACGTAGAAACGGGTGTCGAAACGCACCGGCACCACCTCGGGGGTGATCCAGCGCGACCACGGGCGAAGCTCGGCCTCGGCGGCCAGCTCGATCCCTGCCTCCTCGCGGAGCTCACGAAGCGCACACGCGCGATGTGCGAGCTCCTCGCGGTCGGCGTCCTCCTCCTCGGCTTCCGGCGATACGGACTCGTCGGCCTCGACGACGCCACCCGGAAACACCCAAACTCCGGGCATGAAGCTGGCGTCGGGGCTGCGCCGGACCAGCAGGACCTCGAGCCCGCGCCGGCCGTGCTTCCCACCCCGGCGCAGCAGGATCAGCGAGGCGGCGCGGCGCGGGCTTGCGGCAGGCATCCTCGCGCCACCCTAGCCCACTGATTCCAAACGGCACGGCGGGATCCTTGGGTAAGCTGCCCGCGATGCCCACCGAGACCCAGACCGCCCAACTCTGGATCTGCACCTCCTGCGGCTTCATCTATGACCCCGAGGAGGGCGACCCCGACGGCGGCATCCCCCCGGGCACCCCGTTCGAGCAGATACCCGACGACTGGTTCTGCCCGGTCTGCGGCGCCCGCAAGGCCGACTTCGAGCCCTACGAGGAGTAGCGCGGCCTTCTTCGCCCCCCAGGGGGCGGGCCGAGGTCAGCTCGCGGTGGACCCGGGAGCCGCGTCCAGCGCCCTGTTGCGCTGACGGCGCACCCACTCTCGCCGTCCGCCGGCAAGCAGTGCGGCCAGCAGAGCGAACGGGAGCAGCGCCGCCCCACCCACCAGGGCCACGCCCGCGGTCACCGTGAGCACCCGCCCCGCGTCGTGGAAGGCATCGCCGATGGTCCACGCACCGCCCGAGTCCGCGTCCTTGCTGTCCGCGGTGATCGTGACGCTTACGGGCACCAGGTGGACCCGCCGCTGCGCCCTGGCCAGGTCCCGGTGTGCCGCGGCGAGCCGCGCTTGGACGATCCGCAGCCGGGCGCGGACGCTCTGCTGTTCGGTGAACGTGACGGCCTCGCCAAGCTCCTGCAGCAGCCGGTCGCGCGTCGCGGTCAGCGCGTCGATCCGGTTCCGGGCCGAGACGAACCGCTCCGTGACGTCGACCGCCCCGTCGCTTCGGGAGACAACGTGGCCGAGATCGGAGAGGTCGCCGATCGCGCCCGACAGCTCTCCGGCCGGAATCCGGAGCGTGAAGCTCGCCCGCCCGCGTTCGGCCCCGCGCACGTCGGGATCTCCTGCGGAGACGCTCGAGCGGACCACGAAGCCGCGGTGGTCGCGGACCACGTCCAACACGCCGTCGGCGGCATTGCGGAAGTCGTCGGGCGCCGTGGAGAGACTGAGGTCGACGTTCTGGGCGACCTTGCGTCTTCAGGCCGACCGGCGATCACTAGCGCGGCGGCCCGCTCGCTGCTCGCCCCTGGCGAGGTGTTCGCGTGTAGCGCTCCGCCCTCGAGAAGTCCCGGCCCGTGGGCGTTAGGCGTGGCGCGGGTTCTGGCTGGCCGGAGCGACGGGCCCGGATCCCGACCGCGCGGTCCCCGCCGGCTCGGCCTTCGAGAGCTCACGGTATCGGGCTCATTCTCGTCGCCTCGCAGGCACTGCCGCTCTGCGAGACGCCGATCCCGATTACGACCACGAACATGCTCGCCACGCCCAGCGCGGGAAGCAGCCGCCGCGCGGGCCGTCTCGCGTACGGGCCGGAAGGCGTCGGAGGCCCGCCGGCGCAGGTGCCCGAGGCGGTCCGAAGCTCGCGTCGGAAAGCCCGCCGCCGCCAGCTCATCGAGCTCGGCCAGGGCCTCGGCGGTCGGCACGGGACGCTCATCGCGAACCTCCAGCGCGAGCCGAGCCAGATCCTCGAGGTCCGGGTCGACCGGCTCGCCGGCGAGGGCGCGGTCGATCGTTTCGAGCTGGCGCTCGACCTCGGGATCCAGCGGTATCTCGCGTTCAATCAGCCTCATCGCAAGCCCTCCTCAGCTTCTCGATCACTCTGTGCAGCCGGGTGCCGGCGTTCGTCTCGGAGATCCCGATGACTCGGGCGATCTCCGGGTTCGTGAGGCCGGCGAAGAACTTGAGCGCCACCAGCTCGCGCTCGCGAGGCGCCAGCTCGGCGATCGCGGCGCGAAGCGCCGCTCGGCGGATGGCCACCTCGGCGCCCTGCTCGGGCAGGATCGCTGCGTCGTCAACGGGCTCAGCGACCAGCGTCGCCTGGCGCCGCCGCCGTCGCAGCTCGTCGAGCGCCGCGTTGCGGGCGATCCCGAACAGCCAGGCACGCCGGGTGCCCCGCTTGGGGTTGAAGCTGCGGCGCCGCCGGTAGGCACGCTCGAAGGCCAGTGCGGTGATGTCCTCGGCCGCGGAGCGGTCGCGCAGAAGTCCGGCCACGTAAGCGTGCACGTCGTCGCGATTTCGCCGATACAGCTGATCGAAGGTGACATCCGCGTCGGTAGGGATCTCGGTCGCCGCGGCGGCGAGGGTCTCGTTCACGCCCCTAATACGTCCAGGAACGGCCTTCATCACACACCCAATATCGACCTTTGCGGGCACACCCGCGAGCGTCGAGTTGGTCGGGCTGTGGCCTCGGAACTCGACGCTCGATCGACCGGGTTGTGACAGGGGCCGTGGGAGCGCGGGCTCTAGGCGGCTCGGGCGAGGTTCGCGGCGGGCCCGACGCCGTAGGCGGAGTCGAAGGCGGCCTGGATCGAGGCGGCCACGATCTCGATCAGGCGCCGAAGCTCCAGCTTGCGAATCGTCAGCGGCGGCATCAGGACGACGACGTCGCCGAGGGGGCGCACGATCGCCCCCCGCTCGCGCGCCTCGAGCGCCACCCGATCGCCGAGCTGCAGGGCCGGGTCGTGCTCTCCGAGGTCGATCCCCGCGATCAAGCCCCGGCCGCGCACCTCGGCCACCTGGGGAAGCCTCGCGACCTCGCCGAGCAGCTCACCAAGCAGACGAATCTTCGGCTGTAGGCGCACCAGCGTTCCCTCGCTCTCGAATGCATCCAGGTTGGCGAGCGCCGCGGCACAGGCGAGCGGGTTGCCGGTGTACGTGTGGCCGTGGAAGAAGGTGCGACCTTCCTCAGGGTCACCGAGGAAGCCGTCGTATACGCGTTCCGTCGTGAGCGTCGCGGCGAGCGGAAGGTAGCCGCCGGTCAGGCCCTTGCCGAGGCACAGGAAGTCGGGCGCGACGCGCTCCTGCTCGCAGGCGAACATCGTCCCGGTGCGCCCGAAGCCGGTGGCGACCTCGTCGCAGATCAGGAGTACGTCGTGGCGCTCCGTGAGCTCGCGCACCCGACGCAGATATCCCGGGGGGTGGACCCGGATCCCAGCCGCGCCCTGCACCAGCGGCTCGACGATCACCGCCGCGATCTTCTCCGCGTGGAAGTCGAGCACCCGCTCCAGCTGCTCGGCATCCCCGGGCTCGACCCGATGCGCCTGGAACAGGAGGGGGGAGTAGGCGGCGTGGAAGCGGTCTATTCCGCCTACGGACACCGCCCCCAGGGTGTCGCCGTGATAGGCGTCGTTCAGGCAGACGAAGGAGGTGCGCCGGCGGTGCTGGCCTCCGCGCTGCTGCCAGTACTGGAAGGCCATCTTCAGCGCGACCTCGGTCGCGCTCGATCCCGAGTCGGAGTAGAAGACGCGGCTGAGGCCTGGTGGGGCGAGCGCGACGAGGCGCGCCGCCAGCTCGGCCGCGCCTCGGTGGGTGAGGCCGAGCATGGTCGAATGGGCGATCCGGTCGAGCTGCTCGCGCACCGCATCATCGATCAGGGGATGACGGTGGCCGTGGACGTTGCACCACAGCGAGGAGACGCCGTCGATGTAGCGCCTGCCCTCCGAGTCGACAAGCTCGGTGCCCTCGCCGCGCTCGATCACCAGGGGCTGTTCGCGGGACCAGTCGCGCTGCTGCGTGAACGGGTGCCAGAGGTGGCGGTGGTCGAGCTCGCCGACGGCCGGGGAGGGAGAGCCGATTGACTGCATTCGGTCCGACATCGCCGACGACATTAGAAGTCGTGGCGGCGGAATCCTCCCGGCTACTCGAGTTCATCTCCTACGCCTGATTCCCAGGACCTCGTACGGGCTCTGTGTGACGCACGTCACACTAGTTGCAGCCTGGCAATACTTTCAAGTCTGCAATAATTTCACTCATGCAGGAAACCACGACGGCGAGCAAGGCGTTGCCGGAAGAGGGCAAGGCGATCCGGCAGGACCGGGAGCGGATCGCCGACGGCGTCCTTGCGCTGATGCGCTACCTGTGGGAGTTCGATCGCGGCGCGGGCTATCTCGCGGCCGTGGAGGAGAGCGGGATGACCCTGCCGCAGCTGAAGGCGCTGATCACGCTCGCGGGCGTCGGCGAGGGCCCATGCCCCGTAAAGAACCTGGCCGAGCAGCTGGGCCTCACCGCGCCCGCCGCCACCCGGATCGTCGATGCCCTGTTCGAGCGTGGGCTCGCGACCCGCACCGAGGATCCTGAAGACCGCCGGGTCCGCCTGATCGCGATCACTGCGTCGGGACGGAAATTCGTGGAGGAGTTCGCGCACCGGCGCACGGAGGGGATCGAGGCGCTGGCCGACCGGATGACGCCCGCGCAGCGGCGCAAGCTGATCGCCGCCTTCGACGCTCTGCTCGAGAACGACAGCTTCCGACGCGCCTACGAATCCAACCGAAGGGCCGCGCGCAAGTGACTCGCTACCACCATCTGATCACCGACCAGAATCGCAAGTGGTGGACCCTCGGGGCGATGTGCTTCGCGCTGTTCATGATCATGCTCGACAACACCGTCGTCAACGTCGCGCTGCCGTCGATCGAGCGCGACCTGGGCGCCAGCCTCTCGAGCCTCGAGTGGACGATCAACGGCTACACGCTTTCGTTCGCGGTCCTGCTGGCCACCGGAGGACGCCTCGGCGACATCTTCGGGCGGCGCCTCACCTTCCTGATCGGGGTGACCCTGTTCTCCATCTCCTCGGCGACCGCCGGGTTTGCACCTGACACGACCTCGCTGGTCATCAGCCGGGTGGTCCAGGGAATCGGGGGCGCCCTGATGATGCCGGCGACATTGTCGATCGTTACGAACGCCTTCCCTGCCGCCGAGCGAGGCAGGGCGATCGGGACCTGGGCAGGGGTCTCGGCGCTGGCGCTGGCGATCGGCCCGGTGCTGGGCGGCTTCCTGGCAGAGGACGTCTCCTGGCGCGCGATCTTCTTCATCAATCTTCCCGTTGGCCTGGGCGCCGTGCTGGCCTGTCTCTTCGCGGTGCGTGAGTCGCGCGACGACACGGTCGGGCGCGAGGTCGACTACCTCGGCGTCGTCACCCTGACCGGTGCCCTCACAGCGCTGGTCCTGGCACTGATCGAGGGCAACTCATGGGGGTGGGAGTCGGCCTCGGTCCTGGGCCTGCTGGCCGGCTCCGTCGTCCTGCTCGCGCTCTTCGTCCTCGTCGAGCTCAGGGTGAAGGCGCCAATGGTCGAGTTCCGCTTGTTCGCGAGCCGCAACTTCGTCGGCTCGAACCTGATCGCGCTGATCGTCACGTTCGCGATGCTGGCGCAGTTCTTCTTCCTGGCTCTCTACATGCAGAACATCCTCGGCTATTCACCGCTCCAGGCTGGGATTCGGTTCCTCCCGGCGACCTTGATGATCGTTGCGATCGCACCGATCGCCGGCCGGCTCACCGATCGGATCGGGGCGCGGATCCCGATCGCCGTCGGGCTCTCGCTCGTGTCCGTCGCCATGTACTGGCTGACGACCATCGACACCTCGACGACCTACGGCAACCTGCTGCCCTCGTTCGTGCTCATGGGGATCGGCGCGGCGCTGGTGATGTCGCCGATGTCCACCGCTGCGATGAACGCCGTGGCCGACGCCAAGGCCGGGATCGCCTCCGGGGTCCTGTCGATGAATCGGATGATCGGGGGCACGCTCGGGGTCGCAGTGATCGGAGCCGTCTTCCAGGGCGCCGCGCGCTCGCGGCTCGACGGTCTGCTGGCCGGATCGGGGCTGAGCGCCGCCCAACGCAGCGACATCGCGCATGGGCTCGGTGGCGGCCAGTCGACCGTCCCGGCAGGCGTGGATCACTCGCAGGCTGTCCAGGTGACCTCTGCTGCCCACGACGCCTTCATCGGTGCCTTCGCTTCCTCGATGAGAGTCGCCACCGGCGTCGCAGTGGCCGGAGTGGTAGTCGCGGTGACCCTGATCCGGTCGCAGCGTGATCCGGTGGCCGAGCCTGCGGCCGCGGCCGCAACTCCGGCGCGCGGAGCTCGCGACGGGAGAGCACGCGGCCACCTAGCTCGGTCGAAGAAACCGGGGCTAGCCGAGACTCAGGACCCGGATCTGGTCTTACCGCGCCGCTCGCGGTAGGCCCGCACCTTGGCTCGGTTGCCACAGTCGGCCATGTCGCACCAGGTGCCGGAGTGGTTCCTGGACCGGTCGTAGAAGGCCCAGTGGCAGTCGTCCGCCCGGCAGGCCTTGAGCCGGGCCCAGGTGCCGTTGACCATCGCCTCGTAGACGATCGCCACGATCGGGGCGACAACCGCGCCCGGCCGCGAGCCCTTCACCGCCAGCGCGGGACTGCCGTCGGCGCCGAAGCGGACCGAGAGCGTCGCATCCGAGATCGCTTCGTTCAGGGCCTCGATCGTCGCCTGCTCGCCTGGCGCACCGTTGTTCCGCAGCAGCAGACCCCGCAGCGCCTCGCGCAGCTCGAGCGCGCGGCCCAGGGACGCCGGGCCCACCCTCGCGCCGGAGTGCAGGAGATTGCGCTCGTCCAGCCACGAGGCCAGCGCCTCGGGGGTCGAGAGCTCGTCGGTCCCGGTCTCCACGTCGAGCGTATTGACGAATTCCCGAACCAGCTCCAGTTGACCCGGCGCTTGCGTGCTCATCGAACGGGATTGTAACCGCTATTTGGGCTTGACAAGTTACGGTAACCAGTGTAGGGTTATGGCCGGTTAGTGAACCGAGCGACGAAAGCGAAGGAGGGCATGTGATGGACGCGACGATTTACTCGTACCCGATGGCCCGCCGTCCCGGCCCCGGCCTCGGCGACGCCATGGCAGTTCGAGCCCGGGATCGGCTGATCGCGCGCTGGAGGTCCTTCACCTTGGATCGCGCCCTGGCGGCAGGAGCGCCACCCGAGGACAGCGCCCCGCTGCTGCTCCGCGCGCACGCCCTGCTCGACCCCCGCACGCGCCGCGACCTGGGCTACAGCCTGCGGCGCATCTTGCGGCAACGGTCGCGCACACCCTCGATTGGCACCCGTGTGCCGGTGCGCCGGGACGCGGTTGCCCAGGCGCGAGACGGCCTGGATCTGCTGGCGCGGCGACTCCTCGGCGACACGCCGGTAGCCGTGCGCGGCGTGGCCCGGGTGCGCGTACTGCTCAGCGACGGCTCGGGCTCCCTGTTCTGGGACGGAAGTGGCGATGACCTGAGAGCGCGGGTCGAGGAGGCGGTCGAAGCCCTCGATCCGGAAAACCAGCGCGAGCCGGCTCCGGCCGGCCGAAAGGAGCCGGTGTGATGAATCCCCTGACGAGCGCAGTCCTGGTCAGGACCGTGATGGACGAGCAGAATCGCCGGGCGCGAGAGGTGGCCAGGATTCGGGCGCACCGAGATCAAGCTCGGGCAGCGGCTCGACCTGAACCCGGCCCAGCCGTTCGATCGCGGCGAGGTTGGAGCGTTCTACGGCTGAGGGATCGCCGGGCCAGGGCGTGAGCACGACCAGCGTCACCTCGAGGCCGACGGCCCGGGCCGCCTCGATCGTCAGCAGCGTGTGGTTGATGGTCCCCAGGCCCGGGTGGGCAGCGATCACCACAGGCAGCCCGACGTCGCGGGCGAAGTCGCGCACCAGGTAGCCGAGCGTCAGCGGCACCAGGAGTCCGCCCACCCCCTCAACCACGAGAACGTCCGCACTTCCTGAGGCGCCCCTCGCGGCTGCCTGCAGCCGCGAGGGATCGATTTGATCGCCCGCCAGCTCCGCGGCCAGATGGGGGGACACAGGGGGGCCGAACCGGTAGGGCGCGATCTCGTCATCGGTCTGGCTCGAGCGGGCGGCCCGCCGAAGCAGTGCATGGTCCGATTCCCCGTCGTCTGCCAGGCCGGTTACCGCGGGCTTGAAGACGGCGACCCCGGTTCCGGCGGCCACAAGCGAGCGGGCGATCACCGCGGAGACCACGGTCTTGCCGACTCCGGTGCCCGTCCCGGTGACGAAGAAACCCCGCACCGGGCGCGCGTGCTAGGCCGCGCGCGGCAGCCGCGAGGCTTCGGAAATTCGCTGCTCGACCCGTCCCGCCACGATGTCCAGCTCCTCGGCCGCTTGCCCGATCACATTCGCCGCGGCGCACAGCTCGTCGGCCCTGTGGTTGGCCATCACCGAGAGGCGTAGCCGCGAGGTCCCCTCGGGCACCGTCGGTGGCCGGATCGCCTGCGCGAACACACGATCTTCGAGCGCCCGCTCGCAGAGCGCCATCGCGCGGGCGGCGTCGCCCACGACCACGGGGACGATCTGGGTCCGCGAGGCGCCGACGTCCAGCCCGCGGCCGGCGAGGGCGTCCCGAAGGATGGCCCCGTTCCGGCGCAGCTGCTCGACCATTCCCGGCTGCCCGTCGAGCAGGATGAGCGCTGCGAGGGCAGCCCCGAGCACAGGCGGAGGAAGAGCGGTGGAGAAGATGAACGGTCGTGCCGTGTTGATCAGTAGATCGACGAGCTTGGCGCTCGCGCAGACGTAGGCGCCGTAGCTGCCCAGCGTCTTCCCGAGCGTGCCGACGATCACGTCGACCTCTCCGGACAGCCCCGCCTCGGCGACGGCACCGCGGCCGCCCGGGCCGAGCGCACCGGTCGCGTGCGCCTCGTCGACCATCAGGCGGCAATCGTGACGCCGGGCAAGCTCGACCAGCCCTGCGATCGGGGCCACGTCGCCATCCATCGAGAAGACGGCGTCGGTGACGATCAGACCGCCCCCGCGACCCTCCTTGCGCAGTCCCCAGGCGAGGTGCTCGAGGTCGCCATGACGGTAGATGAAGCGTTCGGCGCGTGAGAGCCGGCAGCCGTCGATGATGCTCGCGTGGTTGAGCTCGTCAGAGAACACGACCTGGCCGCGGCCGGCCAACGCTGCGATCGTCCCCAGGTTGGCCAGGTAGCCCGACCCGAACAGGAGCGCCGCCTCGTAACCCGAAAAGGCGGCGATGCGCTCCTCGAGGCGCCCGTGCAGGGACATGTTCCCCGAGACCAGGCGTGAGGCGCCGGCGCCGGCGCCGAAGCGCTCGCCGGCGTCCGCGGCGGCCTGGCGAACCCGGGGGTGGTCGGCGAGGCCGAGGTAGTTGTTGGAGCAGAGCAACAGCACCTCCGCACCGCCCAGCGTCACCCGTGGTCCCTGCGGGCTCTCGATCAGCCTCAGACGGCGGTACAGGCCCGCGCTGCGAAGCTCTTCCAGGCGGGCGGCGAGGTCGCTCACCGATCAATCACCCCAGCCCGCCGGTTCCGGATAGGGAGGCGGCTTTCGCTTCTTCCTGATCACACGGAGCTGCGTGGAGGGGTCCCAGAAGTTGGCCTCGGCTTGGGTGTCGATCAACTCCTCGATCGGCGTTGGCGGTGTTTCGCCCTCGAGCCACCCGGAGCGGTTGTCGGGCCGTGGGTTGGCACCGTTGTCGGGCTGGCGGGCCACGTTCAACCCCAGCTCCTCGAACATCTCGCGGTCGTCGGCCGGCTCGGCGCCCAGGGTGGTCAGGAAGTTCCCCATCATCACCCCGTTGAGGCCGGCCTTGACCGCCAGCGGCTGTAGCTCGTGCAGATTCTCGACCCGCCCGCCGCAGAGGCGGAACAGCGCATCCGGGATGATGAGGCGGAAGATCGCCACCCACTTGACGACCTCCCACGGGTCCATCAGCGGGCGGTCGCCGAACTTGGTTCCGGACCTGGGGTTGAGCAGGTTGATCGGCACCGAGGTGGGATCGACCTCGGCAAGCTCGAATGCCATCTCGACCCGCTGGCGGGGCGACTCGCCGAGATTCAGGATGCCGCCCACACAGGTCTCCAGCCCCGCCTCCTTGACCGCATCGATCGTGCGAATGCGGCCCTCGTAGCGGACCGTGGTGCTCACCTCCGGGTAGTAGGAGCGCGCCGTCTCGACGTTGTGGTGGACGCGCTGCACGCCGGCGTCGGCCAGGCGCGTGGCGCGATCGGGCGAGATGTGGCCGATCGACACGCACCGCTTCAGATTGGTGTGCTCGGCGACCAGGCGAGCGCCGTCGACGATCTTCTCGAAGTCCCGCTTCGACAGCCCCTGTCCCTGGGTGACCATGCAGAACCGGTGCGCCCCAGCCGCCTCGGCTGCCCTGGCGTGCTCGAGGATCTGCTCCGCGTCCATCATCGCGTGCATCGGCGTGTCCGCCTCCGCGTAGCGCGACTGGGCGCAGAAGCCGCAGTCCTCGGCGCAGCCGCCCGACTTCGCGTTCACCAGCGAGCACATGTCGGTCGAGGAGCCGAAGCGCTCCCTGCGAACAGCCCAGGCCCGCTCCACGAGCTCGGTGATCTCCTCGCGGGCGGAGATCCCGGCGAGCTGCATGGCCTCGTCGAAGGTGATCAGTGGCGGCATCTAAACCTCCATCGCCGGCAACAGGCAAGGCTAGGCAGCGCTCCGGACGGCCAATCGAGCGGACACGGCCCGGCCGTGGCTCCTTGTTTGGTCCATCCCTGCGCCTCGTAGGATTGGCGGCCTGCCCGGGAAGCTGACCTACTGGAGGCGACGCGCCGTCGCCCTGCTCACCCCGGTTGCGATCGGGATCGCGCTCTGGGTGGCGCTAGCCGACGGGACCACCGGGCGGCCCGGGAGCACGGCGGGGCGCGATGCCGGTGACTTGACGGCTCGACAGCTGGCGGGCCAACGCCTGATCGCCGGGTTCGATGGGCCGCGGGCGCCGCGCGCGGTCAAGGAGATGATCGGCGACGGCCGCCTGGCGGGCGTGATCCTGTTCTCCGACAACCTTCGCAGCCGCCATCAGGCCCGTCGGCTGATCCGGCGCCTGCAGGCGATCCACCGGCCGAAGGGGCTTCGCGACCCGCTGTTGGTGATGATCGACCAGGAGGGCGGGCTCGTGAAGCGACTCCCCGGACCGCCGGACGCCTCCGCGCTCCAGATGGGGCGCCGGGGGAGGGCCTACAGTCGCCGCCAGGGGGCCAAGACGGCGCGGAGCCTGAGCAGGGTCGGGGTCAACGTCAACCTGGCACCCGTGCTCGACGTGGGGCGCCAGGGAAGCGCGATCCGCGCCCAGCGCCGGAGCTTCGGGGGCAAGCCCGGCCGCGTGATCCGGACCGCGATTCCGTTCGGGACCGCGATGGAGCGCCGGGGCGTCGCCGCTACCGCCAAGCACTTCCCGGGTCTGGGGTCGGCGTCGGAGAGCACCGACGAGGCTGTCCAGCGGATCCGCTTGAGCCGCGGCAAGCTGCGGCGGATCGACGAGCGGCCGTACCGCCGGTTCGCGGCGAAGCACGGCGACGTGGTGATGATCAGCACCGCGATCTACACCCACTTCTCGCACAAGCCGGCGGCCTTCTCGAAGCGGCTCGCGACGGCTGAGCTTCGTTCCAGGTTGGGGTTCGGCGGCGTGTCGATCAGCGACGCGCTGGGAACCGTGTCCGCGCGGGAGTTCGGCGGCCCGGCCAAGGTGGGCCTCGCGGCGGCGAGGGCCGGGACCGACCTGTTGCTGTTCACGGATCACCACGCGGCCGCTCGAGCGGGGCGGGCGCTGAGGCGAAGGCTGCGCTCGGGCGCGCTGACGCGCCCCCGGTTCGAGCGCTCGGTCCAGCGGGTGCTGGATCTGCGCTCGCGGATCGGGGCCGGCTGACGGCGGCTCGCCGCCGGGCGAGCTAGCGCCCGCGCCAGTTGGGCTTTCGCTTCTCGGCGAAGGCCCGGATGCCCTCCCGGAAGTCCTCGGAGCTGAAGCACGAGCGCCGCAGCTCGATCAGCTCCCGCTCCTGCTCTGGGGTCAGGCGGGGGTAGGAGTTGAGCGTCTCGATTGCGTGCTTGTTCCCCCTCAGGGAGAGGGGGGCGTTGGCGGCCACCTCCGCGGCCAGCTCGACGGCGACCTCGTCGAGCTTCTCGTCGAGCACCGTGTCGTGCACGAGGCCGATCGCCACCGCCCTCGGGGCGCTCAGGTTGCGGCCGGTCAGGAACAGCTCCTTGGTCCGGGCGACGCCGACCACGTCGATGAACCGCTGCAGGCCCGTGTGACCGTAGATCAGCCCCAGCTTCGCCGGCGGCATGCCGAGCTTGGCGCTCATCGCGGCAGAGGCGCAGGTCGCAGCGAACCGCGAGCTCCAGGCCACCCCCGAGGCAGTGACCGTTGATCGCCGCGAGCACCGGGTAGGGGTGGGCGCTCACCGCCTCCATCGCGGCGTGGAACGGGTGGGCCACCAGCGCCTCCGCCTGCTCGGCGAAGGTCTCCTCCGGTATGTCCGCGATGTCGTAGCCGGCCGAAAAGACCTCGCCGGCGCCGGTGATGACCACACAGCGGGTCTCGATCCCCCGATCCAGGGTCGGCATGACCTCGGCGAGCGCGTTGAGGATCTCGTGGTCGAGGGCGTTTCGCCGCTCGGGATTCGAGATCGTCAGCCGGGCCACGGCCTCGGCCGGACGATCCAACACCAGCTTGCCGTCGGCGAGCGACACAGGCTCGCCACCTGTTTCGCCTCGCCGTCCCGCGGCGCTCATTCCAGGACGACGAGGACGTCGCCCTCCTGGACCGACTGCCCCTCCTGGCAGCGGACCTCGGTCACGGTGCCGGGGTCCTCGGCCTCGACCGGCATCTCCATCTTCATCGACTCGAGGATGACTACGGTGTCGCCCTCGTCCACCTGATCGCCCACCTCGACTTCGACCTTCCACACGGTCCCGGTGATATGGGCCGCCACTTCGGCGCTCACGGCGCCGGCCTCGAGCGGGGCTGTGGATACGAGCGCGACACGGCGGGGGAGAATATCCGGCCTTGTCGGTGGAACCCAAGGGCAACCCGGTGGTGATCGTGGCGGCGCACAACGAGGCGGACCGGATCGCGGCCACGTTGGAAGCGCTGGCTGGCGCGTTTCCGGGCGCTCAGGTGGTGGTGGCCGACGATGCCTCCAGCGATGGCACCGCCGAGGTCGCTCTGGCCGGCGGCGCTCAGGTGGTCAGCCGCCGGCGGCCGCACGGCAAGGGCGCCAACGTGACCGCCGCGATCGAGGCCGTGATCGACCGCGCCGATGAGCTCGATCCGCCCACGTTCCTGCTCTGCGACGCCGACCTCGGCTCCTCGGCGCGGGAGCTGGCGAGCTTGGTCGACTCCGTGGAGAGGGGCGACTGCGACCTAGCCGTGGCGGCCTTCCGCGATCGGGTCGGGGGTGGCTTCGGGATCGCGCGCGGCTTCTCGCGCTGGGCGATCGAGCGCCGCTGCGGCTACCGCGCCGAGGCGCCGATCTCGGGTCAGCGGGCGATGCCCGCAGCGGTGGTGCGTTCTCTTCTGCCGCTCGCCAGTGGGTACGGGATGGAGACCGGGATGACAATCGACGCCGTTCGCGCCGGCTTTCGGGTGCACGAGGTCGAGCTGGATCTCAGCCACCGGACGACCGGCCGCAGCATCGGCGGCTTTCTGCACCGCGCTCGCCAGCTCTACGACTTCGCGCGGGCTTACGTCGCCAGGCGCTAGGGCTACTCATCTACGCTTGGCGCCCGTTGATCCTCGCCATCGACCAGGGCACCACCGGGACCACCTGCCTCGTCTTCGACCGCGAGGGTGGGATCGCCGGGCGTGCCTATTCGGAGTTCGAGCAGCACTTTCCGCGGCCGGGCTGGGTAGAGCACGACGCGGCCGAGATCTGGGACGTCACTCGGCGGGTTGCGGTGCAGGCGATCGCCGACGCCGGGCTTCAGGGCGCCGAGCTGGACGCGATCGGGATCGCCAACCAGCGCGAGACGGTGGTCGCCTGGGACCCCGCGACGGGGGAGCCCGTCCACCGGGCGCTCGTCTGGCAGGACCGCCGGACCGCGGGTCGCTGCGACGAGCTTCGGGCGGCCGGGCACGAGGAGTTGGTGCGCGAGCGCACCGGGCTCGTCATCGATCCCTATTTCTCCGGCACGAAGATCGAATGGCTTCGCCGAAACGTGGAGGCGGCGCGAGACGCCGCCTTCGGGACGATCGACTCGTGGCTCGTCTACAAGCTCACCGGTCGCCACGTCTCTGACTACTCCAACGCCTCGCGGACGATGCTGTTCGACATCCGGAGGCTGAGTTGGGATCCCGAGCTCTGCGATCTGCTTGGGGTCGACCCTTCGAGCCTCCCCGAGCCGGTGCCCTCGGCCCAGATCTACGGCCGCACGGGCGTCTTCGGCGGGGACGTCCCGGTGGCCGGGATTGCAGGCGACCAGCAGGCTGCGCTCTTCGGGCAGGCCTGCCAGCGAACGGGCACGGCCAAGAACACCTACGGCACCGGGAGCTTCGTCCTTCTCAACACCGGCCGGGACGCGCCCGAGCCCGGCCAGGGCCTCTTGACCACGATCGCCTGGGGGCTGGGGGAGGAGATCGACTACGCGCTGGAGGCCGCCGTGTTCATCACCGGCGCCGCGGTCCAGTGGCTTCGCGACGGGCTCGGAATCATCGGCGCGGCGCCCGAGAGTGAGGCGCTGGCGGCGTCGCTTGAGTCGAACGACGGCGTCTACTTCGTTCCTGCGCTCACCGGCCTCGGCTCGCCGCACTGGGATCCGTACGCGCGCGGGACGATCGTCGGCTTGACTCGGGGGTCCGGGCGAGCCCACCTGGCGCGGGCCGCTCTCGAGGCGATCGCCTACCAGACCACGGATGCGGTGCGGGCGCAGGAGGCGGCCGCCGGGAAGTCGCTCGAGGTGCTGAAGGCCGATGGGGGCGCGGTCTCCAACCGCTGGCTGATGCAGTTTCAGGCGGACGTGCTCGGTGCGCCCGTGGTCGTCCCCGAGATCTCCGAGACGACGGCCCTGGGAGCCGCGTACCTGGCAGGGATTGCCGGTGGCGTCTGGGACGCCGAGCAGGTCGAGACGATGTGGCGCCAAGCCGCCCGCTACGAGCCGCGCATGGGCGAGGACGAGCGCCGGACCCTGCTCGGCCAGTGGCGGCGGGCGGTGGAGCGGGCCAAGGGCTGGGCCACGACCGGATAGCGCAGCTGGAGGCGGACGGCCGGCGCGTAACCGCGCTGCAGCCCGGGGGTAGAACCGGGTGGAGCCGGCAATGCCGGCTGCTCGTCTATGCCCGAGCTCAAGCCCCAGGTCTACAAGGATCCCCGCCCCGCGGAGTACTTCACGCGTTTCCACGAGCGGGCTCGTACGCACGAGCCCGACTGGGTCTACGACGTGGCGCGGATCCTGTTGACGCCGCCAACCGTCCTCCTGTACAGGGGCCGGGCGATCGGCGCCGAGCACGTCCCCACCTCAGGGCCCGTGGTCCTGGCCCCGAACCACTTCAGCCAAATGGATCACTTCTTCGCCGGCGTCTACCTGCGGCGAAAGATCCGCTTCATGGCGAAGTCCCAGCTGTTCTCGAACCCGGTGATCAAGTTCATCTTCTGGCATGGGGGCCCGTTCCCGATCCGCCGCGGCCATCAGGACGAAGAGGCATTCAAGACCGCCTACGAGATCCTCGCTCGCGGCGGCTGCCTGCTGATGTATCCGGAGGGCGGGCGCTCGCGAAGCGGGGGCCTGGGAGAGCCGCGGCCGGGGATCGGCCGGATCGCGCTGGAGTCCGGCGTGCCGGTCGTGCCGGTCGCGATCCACGGCTCCCAGGGGGTGCGCGGGTGGCGCAGGCTCAGCTTCCCCAAGGTCACGGTGCAGTACGGGGAGCCGATCAGGTTCGACGTCGTCGCCTCGCCGAGCCGGGAGCAGCAGCTGGAGGTCGCCGGGCAGATCTTCGAGCGGGTGCGTGAGATGTACGAGGCGCTCGAGGAGAAGGGTCGGCGGGGCGTGATCAAGGCCCTGCGGCAGGGGATTGGCGCCACCCGGGAGCCCCAGGTCCCGGCGAACCAGCCCCGCTAGCCACCCCTGGGGCTCACTCGTACCTGGTATCGAGCGCGGCCCAGTGCTCGGCGTCGTGTCCGGGCACGATCACCGCCTGCGGATACTGCCGGGCGAACAGCGCCAGCTCCTGGCGGGAGCGCCGCCACGTGTGGCGGTCGACGGGCCGCGGCGGCTCGGGGGCGTTGTCGAGCTGACCGTGGGTGTAGATCGCGTCGCCGGCGATCACGAAGTCGCGGTCGCGGAGGCGGGCGATCACGCTCTGGTGGCCCGCCGAGTGTCCCGGCGTGAACGCGAGCCGCACGCTGCCGTCGCCGAACAGGTCGAAGGTGCGACCGAAGGTCGAATACGAGGCGATGCCCGGCCCCTCGTAGCTGAGCGTCCGATAGTCGAAGACATAGTCGTACTGGGCCGGTCGGTAGCCGCGCAGCAACGGGCGTGGATCGGTGGTCGCCGCGTGCCACTCCGGAGCCGAGATCACGAATGCCGAGTTGGGGAACTCGGAGATTCCCGAGGCGTGGTCCTGGTGCAGGTGGGTCATCACCACCAGGGGAACGTCCCGCGCCTCGATCCCACGCTCGCGAAGCTGAGCCGGCACGTCTCGGCCCGGCTCCACGCGCGGCCGACCGAAGCGTGCCCATACGCGTCCCATGTTCGCACGCGGCTCCGCGGCCACCGAGGGATGCAGCCCCGTGTCCACGAGCATCGGCCCCGCGCTGGGATGGGTGATCAGAAACGTGGGGCATGGAACGGTCCACCACCTGGCGCGGGGGGTGAAGATCCCGGACACCTTGATCGTCTCCAGATGGCCGCCCGGGCGCTCGAAGAGGGCGCGTGGGGCCTGCACCTCGCCGCCGAGCAGGGGCTCGACCACCACTGTCGTTCCCTGCTCGCCGCCGGCCAAGGGCTCGGTCAGCGACTTCGGTTGAGCATGGAGCTTCATCGGCCGGTCAGCGTAGCGGGGCGAACGCGGCGCACAGGCCCCTGGAGCTGAGGCCGGGCGCAGCCTTGCCGAGGATAAGCTCACCCCGGTGGCAGCCCCGACTTCGCAGATCTTTCGGCCGGGGCTGCTGGACGGCCAGGTGTGCGTGGTCTCCGGGGCGGGGACCGGCCTCGGACGGGCGACCGCGCTGGAGCTTGCGGCGCTGGGCGCGACCGTGGTCGGCTGCGGGCGCCGCGCCGAGCCGCTGGAGGACACCGTGGGCGCGGTCCGCCAGGCGGGTGGAGCGGCGGAGTCCCAACCGATGGACATCCGCGACCCCGAGGCGGTGGACAGCTTGTTCGAGGAGATCGTCGAGCGCCACGGTCGCCTCGACCTGCTCGTCAACAACGCCGGCGGCCAGTTCCTCAGCCCGGCCGAGGCGATCAGCCCGAAGGGCTTTCGGACCGTGATCGAGCTCAACGTGCAGGGGACCTGGCAGATGACCCACGCCGCGGCAACCAAGGCGTTCATCCCCCAGCGCTCGGGCAAGGTGATCAGCGTCACCCTCTCTCCTCATCACGGGATGCCGGGCATGGTGCACTCGGGGGCGGCGCGGGCGGCGGTCGAGAACATGATGCGCACGCTGTCGATCGAGTGGGCTCGCTTCAACATCAAGCTCTGCGCGGTGGCCGCGGGGCAGTTCGATACCGAGGTGCTGCGCACGAAGTACCCCAAGGAAGTCGCCGAGAACGTCGTCCGAACCGTCCCCCTGCAGCGGCTGGGCACACCGGAGGAGATGGCCTGGCTGATCGCCTACCTCGCATCCCCCGCCGGCGACTTCCTCTCCGGCTGCGTGGTCACGATCGATGGCGCCCGCGACAACTGGTTCGGTCCCTGGCCGCCGCCCGGAGCAACGGGTGAGTCGGGCGAGCCCCTCGCCGAGGAGCGCCGAAAGCGCGACGGCTAGCGACCAGCGATCGAGTTCGAGTGCTGGTGCGGAGCAGAGGTCGGACCCGCCGGACCCGAGGCTTCGCACGATCCCTCCATTTGTACCGACAATTGTCATGACAACTGGAGGGTTCTTCACCGCGGTGCGGCGAAGGCCGGGTGCCAGCTAACGCGAGCCCTCACGCCGTGCCTGCCGCACCCTCCTCGCGACCTCCCCTCGCTCGGTGCCTTATGCGTACAGGCCGCCGAATTGTCCTCCGGTGACGTTCAGCACCTGTCCGTGAACGTAGTTGGATAGCTCGGAGGACAGGAACAGCACCGCCCCTGCGGCCTCGGCCGGCTGCGCCGGGCGACCCAGCGGAATGATCATCGAGGCCATCGCCCGCTGCTGCTCGGGGATGCCGAGCTCGATCTTCTCGCCCTCGCGCTCGATCGCCTCCGCCTGTTCCTTGGCCGCCGTGAGGCGCGTCTCCACGAACCCGAAGGCCACCGCGTTGACGTTGATCTTGAACTGGCCCCACTCCTTCGCGATCGTCTTCGTGAGCCCGGTGACGCCGGCCTTGGCCGACGAGTAGTTGGCCTGTCCGGCGTTTCCCATCGTGCCGGAGATCGAGGTCACGTTGACGATCTTGCGGAACACCTCCTTGCCCTCGCCCTTTTCCTGCTTCGCTGCCTCGCGCCAGTGTGGAGCCAGCGCCCTGATCACGCGGAAGGGCACGATGGTGTGGATGTCGAGCATCGCCTGGAACTGCTCGTCGCTCATCTTGTGGATGACGCCGTCCCAGGTGTAGCCGGCGTTGTTGACGACGACGTCGACCTGTCCGAAGGCCTGGTTGGCGCTCGCGACCAGCTCCTCCGGCACGCCGGCCTTGGTCAGATCGCCGGCGAAGACCGCGGTCTCGCCGTCGATCTCGCCTGCCGCCTGCTCGGCGACCTCGCCGTCGATGTCGTTGATCAGCACCTTGGCGCCCTCGCTCACGAACAGCTCGGCCGTGGCCCGGCCGATGCCGCGCGCCGAGCCCGTGATGATCGCGGCCTTGCCGTCAAGTAGTCCCATCTATGCTCGTTCTCCTCTCGAAAGACTCGCTTGCGAGCGGGAACCGTATCTGGGCTGCCTCCGTGCAGGACGCCGGGGGCTCCTGGTAGCGTCGGGTCATGTCGGGGGACAACGCGGAGCTGATTCGTCGCCTCTACGCCGCCTTCGGTGCCCGAGACGGTGGCGCGATGGCCGCCTTGTACGCGCCCGATGCCCGGTTCTCGGACCCGGTGTTTCCGGACCTTCGCGGTGAGGAGCCTGGAGCGATGTGGCGGATGCTCACCGAACGCGCCGACGACCTGAAGATCGAGCTCGTCGAGCACGAGGCCGAGGGCGATCGCGGCTCGGCGCGCTGGGTCGCGCATTACACGTTCACCCAGACCGGCCGGCCGGTCCGAAACGACGTCCGCGCCCGGTTCCAGTTCTCGGATGGCCTGATCGCCGTCCATGACGACGAATTCGACTTCCACCGCTGGTCACGGCAGGCGCTGGGCACCCCTGGCCTCCTGCTCGGCTGGACCCCGATTCTGCGCGCCGCCACCCGCCGCCGGGCCCGCGCCTCTCTGGACGAGTTCCTCGCCCGCGAGGCCAAGGGCTCCTAGACGCAGCTCGAGTGCCGCGGCTTCCGTCTGGGGGCGCCCCTACGGTCTTGGTGTGGACGCGTCGCCGCCACGGCTTCGTCGGAGGGGTGTTGGTTAGGCCTGGTGGGGCTCGGCATCTTGGTGATCAGCGCGATCGCGTTGCTGATCGCGCCGATCGTGGTCTGGTTCGCCTGGAACGTGCTCGACTTCGGAGAGTCCATCGGCGCCGGCGACCTCGGGTTCTGGGGCATCATCCTGCTGTCGATCTTCCTGGTCGGCGGCGCCTTCATCCGGATCGTGGCAGTGAGCCTGGTGTTCATCATCGATCCCGCGTGGTTCTCGAAGGCGGGGACCCTGACCTGGCCGGAGCCGACCTTCAAGCTCTGGGTGGCGACGGTGATCCTCGTCCTCGTCGCCTCGCACTCCGCCGCCGCGACCCGGAGGCGGTCGGAGTACCGCGCCGAGCCGTCCGGCTACGCCTAGCTCGCCCTCGATCGTCTATGTGAGGGCCCGCGCGATCACGAGCCGCTGGATCTCGTTCGTGCCCTCGTAGATCTGGGTGATCTTGGCGTCGCGCATCATCCGCTCCACCGGGTACTCGCTGACGTATCCGTAGCCGCCCAAGACCTGTACCGCCTCGGTCGTGACCCACATCGCGGTGTCGGAGGCGAACAGCTTCGCCATCGCCGAGTACTTGCCCATGTCGCGGTCGCCGGCGTCGACCTTGGCGCAGGCGCGGTAGCAGAGCTCCCGGGCGGCGGCGGTGCGGGTCTCCATCTCGGCGAGCTTGAACTGGATGCCCTGGAAGGAGGCGATCGGCTTTCCGAATTGTCGGCGCTCCTGCGCGTAGGCGGCGGCGTAATCGGTGGCCCCCTGGGAGATTCCGAGGGCCTGAGCGGCGACCCCCAGCCGGGAGCGGTCGAGGGTCGCCATTGCGATCTTGAAGCCCTCGTTCTCCTGCCCGATCAGGTTTTCCGCCGGGACGCGAACGCCGTCGAAGATCGGCTGCCCGGTGGGCGAGCCGCGGATCCCCATCTTGTGCTCCAGCTTGCCGACCGAGAAGCCCGGGCGGTCGGCCTCGACGATGAAGGCGGAGATCCCGTGCGAGTGCCCCGCCTCGGGATCCGTCACACAGAAGACGATGTAGAAGTCGGCGACGCCGAGGTTGGTGATCCAGTTCTTGGTTCCGTCGATCACCCACTCCTCGCCTTCGCGCACGGCCCGCGTGCGCATGCCGCCGGGGTCGGAGCCGGCATCCGGCTCCGAGAGCGCGAAGGCCGGCGTCCACTCGCCCGCGGCGCACTTGGGCAGCAGGCGCCGCTTCTGCTCCTCGGTGCCGAACAGCTTGATCGGCAGGGTGCCCAGCTCCTGGATCATCAGCATCAGGGCACTCGACGCGCAGGCCTTGGCGACCTCCTCGATCGCGATCGCGAGCATCAGTGCGCCCGTGCCGGTGCCGCCGTAGTCGGTGTCGAACGGAAGCCCGAACAGGTCGTGCCCCGCGAACAGCTCACGGATGTCCCGCGGGTATTCGGCCTTCGCGTCGATCTCCGCGGCACGGGGCGCCACGCGCTCGACGACCATCTTGCGGATCGTCTCCCGGAAGTCGAGGAACTCCTGGGGGAGGGCGTAGGTGGCGGGATGCTCGATGGCGGTTGCCATACCCGCAGAGTTATCGGCGCGCAGCTCGAATCTACGTGGGCGCCTCGCGCGCTCCGGTTCGAGCCGGCGGCGGCGCTGTCGTCTTGCGCCCGACGACGACCTCGCGCCGGTAGGCCATCCACTCCCGGATCGCGATCTGGATCGAGGCCGCCGCCGGGATCGCAAGCAGGGCGCCGATGATCCCGAACAGCGTGCCCCCGAACAACACCGCGACGAGGACGACGAACGGCTCCACGGCTACGGCTCGCCGCTGGATCTGGGGCTGGATCACGTAGTTCTCCACCTGTGGTAGGCGATCGAGTAGATCGCCCACACGATCAGCGCGACCGGGAAGTTGACGAACAGCGTCACGACCGCCACCAGCACCGCCGCCAAGGTGGCGCCAACGAGGGGGATGAGGTCGAAGAAGAACACGACGAGCGCGAGCGGCCCCGCGAACGGGACACCCAGGATCGTCAGCACGATGAACGAGGCGATGCCCGCGATGGTCGCCTGCAGCAGCGCGCCCGCCACGTAGTTGCCGACCGCGTTGCCGATGTGGTCGAGGGCCCGCCCGATGCGTTCCTCCTGGTCCGGGTCGCGCGTCTCCAGGAAGCGCTCGATCCATCGCCTGCCTCCGGAGACCATGAATATGCTGAGGATGAGGATCGTCAGCCCAGCGAAGACCGAGTTCACGAACCCGATTCCGATGTCGCGAAGGGTGCCGGCGGCGTCGCCGAGCTTGGACGGCAGCTTCTCGGCCTCGTCTTGGAGCTTGGCGGTGATGTCGTAGTCGTCGTTAAGGTTGCGGAGCGTCTTATTCTCGTTCACGAAGTCGTAACGTCCTGGGCGTACTCCGGCGCGTTGTTGGCGAGGTCCTCGCCCTGGTTGACGAGGCTGGGGATGAGCAGCGCGCCCAGCCCGATCGGGATCAGCAGCAGGGTGATGTAGACCACGCGATCGCGAACCCACGCCTCTGTGCCGCGATAGAACGTTCACCGGCCCTGAGACCGCGACCGCGATGAACGCCGCAATCACTAACCAGCTCAGCGGCTTGCGCAGCAGGTAGAGCACGTACAGCACCAGCACGACCGCGACCACGATCAGGATGGCGCGCAGGATCAGGCGCGAGGTGGATTCGCCGGCTGCATGCCTAGCTTCCTTTGCGCCATATTCGGTGCGGCGGGCGGCAATCCTCGCGCCGTCCGGCGCAGCGGTTGAAGCCTTCGGTAGCCCCTTCAAGGAGCTGATCGTGCGCAGGCGACTGCTTCGGCGGGTGATCAGGCGACGATCGGTGTCTCGAGCGTGCCGAGGCCCTCGGCCTGCCAGCGAATCCGCTGCAAATCCCTACAGGCCCAGCTGGCGGCCCAGGATCTCCTTCATGATCTCGTCGGTGCCGCCCCCGATCGGGCCGAGGCGGGCGTCGCGGACTGCGCGCTCGATCCCGAACTCGCGCATGTAGCCGTAGCCGCCGTGGATCTGCAGGCACTCATCGGCGATCTCCAGCATCGCCCGCTGGGTGAGCAGCTTCGCCATCGTCACCTCCCGAAGCGCATCGTGGCCGTCCAAGAACAGGCGCAGCGCGTTGTAGGTGAGCGCTCGCGAGGCCTCGACCTTGGTCGCCATCTCGGCGAACTTGTGGCGAATCGCCTGGAACTTGCCGATCGGCCGCCCGAACGCTTGGCGCTCCTTCGCGTAGTCGAGCGTGACGTCGAAGACCCGCTGCATCCCGCCCACGGCGGCCAGCGCCATCGACAGCCGCTCCCATTGGAAGTTGGCCATGATCAGGTAGAAGCCCCCGTTCTCCTCGCCCAGCAGGTTCTCGTCGGGGACCTCGAGATCGGTGAACGCGAGCTCGCCTGTGTCTGAGGAGTGCCAGCCCATCTTCTCGAGCTTCCGAGTCACCGCGTAGCCGGGCATCTCGGGCTCCAGAATCAGGAACGAGAGCCCGTGGTGGCCGCCCTCCTCGGTGGTCTTCACCGCGCAGACCAGGAAGTCGGCGCGGACGCCGTTGGTGATGAACGTCTTCGAGCCGTTGACCACGTAGCCCCCAGACACCTTGCGGGCGGAGGTTCGGATCCCGGCGACGTTCGAGCCCGCGCCGGGCTCGGTGATCCCCAGCGCTCCGACCTTCTCGCCCCGAATGCCCGGCACGATCCAGCGCTGGCGCTGCTCCTCGGTGCCGAAGTTGAACACCGGCGGCATCGCGATCGAGGCGTGGGCGTTGAGCCCGGCGGCCACGCCGCCCGAGCCACCGGAGCGCGAGAGCTCCTCGATCCACACCGCGTCGTGGACGTAGGTGCCGCCCTGGCCGCCGTATCGCTCCGGGAACTTCAGTCCCAGGAAGCCGAGCTCGCCGCAGCGGGCGAAGAGCTCCCGCGGGAACTCCCGCGCCTCCTCCCACTCGTCCACGTGGGGCGCGATCTCGTTGCCGACGAAGCGCCGCACGGTCTCGCGCAGCTCCTCGTGCTCGTCGGTGAACGGCGGCAGGCGAGCGCGGCGCGCCGGTGTCCTTGATCACGGTGCTCACGAGCCCTCGCTGCGGCTTCCCGTCGTCCAAGGTCGTGTAGCCGCGGCGCGGCGAAGTCGAACCCGAGCAGGTCGCCGCGCGGGTTCTTTCGGTCGCCGTGGTGGTAGGCGCGCACCTCGGCGATCCTGCCGTCGCGCAGCCGGAACCACTCGGTGCCGCGGTTGAGCCGCTCCTCGCCCGACTTCGGGTCGCGCCAGGTCATCGTCCACTCGATCACGGCCTCGTCGCCGTGCTCGATCCCGTGCTCCAGCCACCACTGGCCGTCGAGGTTCTCGACCGCCCAGCGGGCGTTCTCGCGCGATCGCCCGCGCCCCCTGTGGGGCCGAGGCGCGTGTAGTAGTGGACGGCGTCGTCGGTGAAGTGCGAGGCGACCAGCTCGACGTCGCCGGTGTTCAGGGCCTCGTAGTAGGAGCGGATGTGGTCGAGATTGGCGACCGGCCGATTCTCTCCGATCCGCGGGCGACCCTTGGCGCCGGCCGGCCGGCGTTCGACCGGGGCGCTACCGGCCTCGAACCCGGTCGGCCTGCGCGCGAGCTCGTGGCGGTCGACGACCTGGTCGGCGAGGCCGTACTCGACCGCCTGCTCGGAGGTGAAGAATCGGTCCCGGTCCATGTCGCGGTGCACCTCCTCGGCGCCCCGTTCCCGTGTGATGCGCGTAGATGGCGTCCATGCGCCGCCGCTGCTGAGGACCTCGCGGGCGTGGATGTCGATGTCGGTCGACGGTCCCTGGAACCCCGCCGAGGGCTGATGGATGAGGATCTTGGAATTCGGCAGCGCCATCCGCTTGCCCGCAGCACCGCCGGCCAGCAGTCGGGCTCCCATCGACATCGCGATTCCGAAGCAGATCGTCTGGACCTCGGGCTTCACGTACTGCATCGCGTCGTAGATCGCCAGGCCGGCGTACACCGATCCCCCGGGGGAATTGATGTAGAGCGAGATGTCCTTGTCCGGTTCGTCGGCCTCCAGATGGAGAATCTGGGCGACGATCAGGTTGGCGATCTCGTCGTCGACCGGTTGGCCCAGGAACACGATCCGCTCACCGAGCAGGCGGGAGTAGATGTCGTATGAGCGCTCGCCACGCGCCGTCTGCTCGACCACCATCGGGATCAGTGCCATCGGGTCCTCCTTTGGTTGCTAAAGTGCAACTGGTTGGTTGCGTTTTGCGAGCCTAGCAAAAGCGCAACTCATTGGTTGCGTGTCCAGGGCGAGCAGGAGGTCCCGATGAGCTTTCAGGAACGGCGGGTCGAGCGCGAGACCGTCCTCGAGGCGAGCTCGAGCGAAGTCTGGGAGGCGCTCACCGACGAGCGGCTGTTGGGGGAGTGGCTCGCGCAGGAGGCCGAGCTGGATCCCGTCCCGGGGGGCAGGGCCAGCTTTCGCTTCGCCGACGGAGAGGAGCGCGAGGGCACCGTCCTCGAGATCCAGGAGGAGCGCTTGCTGGCGTTCTCGTGGGCGCGCCCAGGAGAGTCGGGCTCGGTGGTGGAGCTCAGCCTCGAGCCGGCGGTGGGGGGCACCCGGCTCGTCGTCGTCGAGCGTGGCCCGCTCGTGACCGCCGCCGTCGCGGGCTCGCAGTGGGTGTCGCGACTGCACGCGTTCGCTGCGGCACTCGCGCTGGTAGCGGCCTAGGCGAGCTCACGATGCCAACCGGCGGCATCGATGAGGTCTTCTCGGCGCTCGCGGACCCCACCCGGCGCCGACTGGTCGAGACGCTGGCCGGGGGGTCCACCGTGACCGCAAGCGCCCTCGCCGCGGAGCTGCCGATCAGCCGCCAGGGCGTCGCCAAGCACCTGGCGGCGCTTCGCCGCGCCCGCCTCGTACGCGCCCGGCGGGTTGGCCGCGAGACCCGCTACCGGCTCGACGGGGCGGCGCTCGAGGAGGCGGCGCGCTGGATTGTGCGGGTCGGCGCCGAGTGGGACGAGCGTCTCGGCGACCTCCGCCGCCTGCTCGAGGCGAAGCGGTAGCAATACCCCAACTTTTCACCCGGGATGTCGATTTCGGCGCTAGTCGTTCGTCGCTAAGGTGAATGCGGCGATCCGCGCCGCGCAACGTCACAGGAGGTTCAGATGAAGTACCTGCTTGCACTGTACGGCGAAGAGAGTGGTTGGGACGACGTAAGCCCGGAGGAGATGCGGGCCGGAATGGAGCCCTGGAACCAGTTCGAGAAGCAGGTGGTCGACGCCGGCGTCAAGGTCGCGGGTGAGGGGCTTCAGCCGAGCGCGACCGCGACCACGGTCAAGGTCGGTGAGGGTGACGAGCGGATTGTCACCGACGGCCCGTTCGCCGAGACCAAGGAGCAGTTGGGCGGCTTCTACCTGATGGACTGCGCGATCTCGACGAGGCGCTCCAGTTCGCGAAGAGCGTCCCGCTGAGGCGTGCGCGGTTCGATGGAAGTGCGACCGGTGATGGACTACAGCGAGTTCGGCTTCGAGACCGCCGACGCGAAGGCCGAGCTGGCTCGTCCGGTATCTGAGCCTGGCCGCACGCGGCCGGCGCAAGCCAATCCGCGGTCGATCCGGCTGCCGTCGTAGACCGCCTGTTCCGGCACGAATCGGGCGGGCAGTCGCCAACCTGATTCGCATGCTCGGCGACTTCGACGTCGCCGAGGAGGCGATGCAGGAGGCTTTCATGATCGCGCTCGAGCGGTGGCCGCGCGACGGGCTCCCCGACAACCCAGGCGCCTGGATCACCCGCGCGGCCCGCCACAAGGCGCTCGATCGCCTGCGCCGCGAGCGCACCCTGCTCGAGAAGCGGGCCGATCGCTCGAGCGCCTCGAGGCGCTCGGCGCCGGCGCAGGCGCCAACGATCAAGACGAGCGCGAGCCGACGAGCTCCCCGACGACCGCTTGCGTTTGATCTTCACCTGCTGCCATCCGGCGCTGGCGCCGGAGGCGCAGGTGGCGCTCACGCTGCGAACGCTTGGCGGCCTCACGACCGCGGAGATCGCGCGGGCCTTCCTGGTGCCGGTCCACGATGGCGCAGCGCCTGGTGCGGGCGAAGGGCAAGATCCGCGACGCCGGCATCCCCTACGAGGTGCCGCCGGCCGAGCGGCTGGGGGAGCGGCTGCCGCGGTGCTGGCGACGCTCTACCTGGTGTTCAACGAGGGCTACTCTGGCATCGGAGTCGGACGCGCTGATCCGCCGCGAGCTCTGCGACGAGGCGATGCGGCTGGGGCGGCTGCTTGATCGAGCGATGATGCCCGGCGAGCCAGAGGTCGGGGGCTGCTGGCGCTGATGCTGCTCCAGGACTCGCGTCGCAGCTGCCCGCGTCGGCGCCGACGGCGCATGGTGCTGCTCGAAGATCAGGACCGGGCCCTGTGGGACGGCGACCAGATCGCCGAGGGGCTCGCCGCTGGTGCGCCGCGCGGCCGCCGCAGCCAGCCGCCGGGCCCCTACACGCTGCAGGCCGCGATCGCCGCCGAGCACGCCCGGGCCGCGGCGTCGGAGGCCACCGACTGGGCAAGGATCGCCGCCTCTACGACTGGCTCGCTTCCTCCAGCCGTCGCCGGTGGTGGAGCTGAACCGCGCCGTGGCCGTCGCCATGACCGAGGGGCCCGAGCGCGGCCTGGATCTGATCGGCGGCATCGAGGGACTCGACTCGCTACCACCACCTCCACGCGGCCCGCGCCGACCTGCTGCGCCGCGCCGGGCGACGGGAAGAGGCGATCGCCGCATATCGGCGCGCCCTCGAGCTCGCCACCAATTCGGTGGAGCGCTCGTTCCTGGCCGAGCGGCTGGACGAGGTGATCGGCAACGATTGAAGCTTTTTGGGGGCCAGGGGCCCTCAAAGGCTTCAGGGAATCGCCTGATCCGGCTACAGCCCGTAGCTGCGCCCGATCACGTCCAGCATGATCTCGTCGGTGCCGGCGCCGATCCGGTTGAGGCGGACGTCGCGGTAGGCGCGCTCGATCTCGTACTCCTTCATGTAGCCGTAGCCGCCGAGGATCTGGACGCACTCGTCGGCGACCTCGCAGCCGACCCGCGAGGTGAACAGCTTCACCTCGGTGATCTCGCGCACCGGGTACTCGCCGTTGGCGTAGCGCCAAGCGACGACGTAGTTGAACTGCTTGGCGGCCTCGATCTTGGTCGCCATCTCGGCGAACTTGTGGCGGATGGCCTGGAACTTGCCGATCGGGCGCCCGAAGGCCTCGCGCTCTTTCGCATATTCCAGCGTCTTCTCGAACATCCGCTCGGCGCCCGCGACGGAGCCTGCCGCGGCGACCATGCGCTCGCTCTGAAGCTCCCAGCTGATGTGGTAGAAGCCCTTGCCGAGCTCCCCCAGCACCGCGTCGGCGGGAACCCGCATGTCCTCGAAGGCGAGCTCGGCGGTGTCGGACGCGTGCATGCCCATCTTCTCGAGCTGGCGGGAAACCCGGAAGCCGGGAGTGTCCGCGTCGACGAGGAACAGCGTGATCCCGTTGTGGCCGGCGTCGGGGTCGGTCTTCGCGACCATCAGGATGAAGTCGGCCCGGACCCCGTTGGTGATGAACGTCTTCGAGCCGTTGATGACGTATTCGTCGCCGTCCCTGACCGCCGTCGTGCGGATGCCGGCGACGTCGGAGCCGGCGCCGGGCTCGGTGATGCCGAGACAGCCGATCTTCTCGCCCCTGATCCCGGGCGCCAGGTAGCGCTGCTTCTGCTCCTCCGTGCCCAGCAGGTGGATGGGCGGCAGGACCATGTCGGTCTGCACCGCGAAGCCCATGTTGGTTCCGCCTGAGCCCGAGTAGCTCATGCACTCGGCGCGAACCAGGGAGTAGTAGTAATCGCCACCCTGGCCGCCGTACTCCTCGGGGAAGCACAGGCCGAGGTACCCGAGCTCGCCCGCCCGCTCGATCGCCTCACGAGGCCAGGTCGTCTCCTCCCACTCGTTGCGGTGGGGCCAGAGCTCCTTCCGCACCCAGGCCTGCATGGACTCGCGAAGGTCCTCGTGCTCGTCGGTGAACAGCAGGTGCTTGCGCTGGGCGGCGTGGTCGGGCTTGATGACGGTCGCTGTGGCCACTGCTTGCTCCTCTCTTGTTCGGCGGGGCCGTGGCCCTGGTCGGTGCCCGGGCCTCACCCGTGGGCTGCGCGTGAAGCATAGAGTATTACTTCACACTTTGTGTTACGCTGGCGGCGATGGCCTACGAGCAGCTCCTGGTCGACGTCAGCGATCGTGTGGCCACCCTGACGCTCAATCGGCCGGAGCAGCGCAACGCGCTCTCCGCGCAGCTCCTCGCCGAGCTGGTGGATGCGATGAAGGCGGCGCGCGACGACGAGCAGGTGCGCGCGGTCGTGCTCACCGGGCGCCGGCGACAAGGTCTTCTGCGCGGGCGCGGACCTGGGGGGATTCGCAGCCGACGCACCGCTGGTGGACAAGCACTTCGCCTCCGACCGGTTCATCGAGCTGTTCCGGCTGATGGCCGAGCTGGGCAAGCCGACGCTCTGTGCCGCCAACGGCCACGTGCTGGCCGGCGGGATGGGGCTGGCGCTGTCGTGCGACCTGGTGATCGCGAAGGAGGGCGCCACGTTCGGCACCCCCGAGATCAACGTCGGGGCCTTTCCGTTCATGATCATGGCGATCATCTATCGCAACGTCCCGCGCAAGAAGGTGAACGAGATGCTGCTGCTGGGGGAGCGGCTGACCGCCGAGGAGGCGGCCGAGTGGGGGCTGATCAACAAGGTCGTGCCGGCGGACGAGTTCGATGACGCGGTGAGCGATTGGGCGGGCCAGCTCGCCGCGAAGAGCCCCGTGGTGATGCGCCTGGGCCACGACGCGATCTACCGCCAGCAGGACATGGCCTTCGGCGAGGCGCTCGAGTACCTGCGGTCCCAGCTGAGCCTGGCGCTGTCGACCGCGGACATCCTCGAGGGCGTCCAGGCCTTCTTCGAGAAGCGAGAGCCGAACTGGAAGGGAAGGTAAGGATGGCGAAAGACACGCCAAAGGTCGATCGTCCCGGCACCGACCCGGCCGCGGCAGAGTCGAAGACGCGCACGTGGCCGGAACATGATTCTAACGAAAACATTCACCAAACCGGACGTGGCAATACGCCGAGGCATCGGAGGCACCGGACGAGGTCGTGGCCGGCGAGCAGACCGGGATGAAGACCTTGGTCGAGGACCTGCACGACCGCCGCAGCCGAGCAAAGCTCGGGGGCGGCGAGGAGAAGATCGCCGTCCAGCACGAGCGCGGCAAGCTGACCGCCCGCGAGCGCATCGACCTGCTGGTCGACCTGGGCAGCTTTGTCGAGATCGGCGTCCACGGCGGCCCCCACTTCTCGCAGCGCTCGATGGAGGGCAGGGACGCCCGGCAGACGGCGTGATCACCGGCTGGGGCGCTGTCGACGGGCGTCCCTGCTGCATCGTCGCCTACGACTTCACGGTGATGGCCGGCTCCATGGGGATGACCGGCGAGCTGAAGGTGGGGCGCCTACGGGAGATGGCGACGGGGAAGCGGATGCCGTCATCTGGCTGCTGGACTCGGCCGGAGCCCGGATTCAGGAGGCCGCGGGGTCGATGTTCGCGGGCTCCGGACACCTGTTCCGTGAGGAGGTGACGATGTCCGGCGTGGTGCCCCTCGTGGCGGCGATGCTGGGACCCTGCGCGGCGGGGACCGCCTACATCCCGGGCCTCGCCGACTTCGTGCCGATGGTGGTCGGCCAGGGGGCGATGGCGATGGCCGGCCCTCATCTCACCAAGGCGGTCACCGGCGAGGACATCTCGATGGAGGACCTGGGCGGCGCCAGGGTCCATTGCCGGATCTCGGGCGTGGGCGACCTCGAGGTCGCTGACGACCACGAGTGCATCAGGTCGTCAAGCGCTATCTCTCGTATTTCCCGGCCAACTGCGAGCAGCCACCCCCTGTGCGGGAGACGTCGGACCCCGAGGACCGGATGTCGGAGAAGCTGCTCGACATCGTCCCCGATTCGGCACGGCACCCGTACGACATGTACGAGGTGATCCGCGAGATCGTCGACGACGGCGAGATCCTCGACATCAAGCCGAAGTTCGCGAAGACGATCATCACCTGCCTGGCCCGCTTCGGCGGTCAACCGTGGGCATCGTCGCCAACCAGCCGAGCAGCTCGGCGGCATCCTGGAGAACGACTCCGCCGACAAGGCGGCGCGGTTCATCAACCTCTGCGACGCCTTCAACATCCCGCTCGTCTTCCTTCAGGACGTGCCCGGGTTCATGGTCGGCTCCAAGGTCGAGCACGCCGGGATCATCCGCCACGGGGCCAAGATGCTGTACGCGGTCTCGCGGGCGACGGTTCCGAAGATCACGGTCGTGGTCCGCAAGGCCTACGGCGCCGGCTACTACGTGATGTGCGGCAAGGCGTACGAGCCTGACCTGATCGTCGCCTGGCCGACCGCCGAGATCTCAGTGATGGGCCCGGAGGGGGCGGTGAACATCATCGGCCGCTCCGCGATCGAGGCCTCTGACGATCCGGAGAAGACCCGCGCCGAGATGCTCGAGCAGGTCAAGAAGTCGATCGACCCATACATCGCGGCCCGCAACGACGTCATCAACGACGTCATCGATCCGCGCGAGACCCGCCCGACGATCATCCGCGGCCTGCGGATGGCGAAGGACAAGCGCGTGCAGCGACCCTGGCGCAAGCACGGGGTGATGCCCGTATGAGCGCCGGGCTGGACGAAAAACAGGCATCGAGGGGACCGGCCCCGGCCCCGACTGGCGACTTCCTCGGCCAGAGGCCGAGTAACGCGACATTCGGCTCCCCGGGGACGCATGACAGCGGCGAGATGGACGGGTTATTGCCCGCATACCGTGAATAACCCGTCCACTGCCGGTGGGCTCCATCTCTCGATGCCCCGTTTGTCGAACCCTCGGAGGCACCCACGTGAGCCGCTTCGAGGACCCGGTGATCCTCAGTTGTTCGATCAGCGGCGCGGTCGCCAACCGAGACCAGTGTCCGGCGATCCCCTACACGCCGGAGGAGTACGCGGCCGAGGCGCGCCGGATCGTCGACGAGGGCGGGGTCTCAGATCCACATCCACGCGCGCACGCCTGAGGGGGTGCCCTGGTACGAGGTCGAGGACTTCCGCGCGATCACCGAGGCGATCCGAGCCGAGGTGGACGACGTGATCGTCAACTACTCGACCGGGGCGATCGGGGTGCCGATCTCGAAGCGGATCGAGTACCTGCGCGAGCTGCAACCCGATGTCGCGGCGCTGAACATGAGCTCGATGAACTACGCCAAGTACTCGCGGCGCCGCAAGGAGTTCGTGTTCAAGGCCGTGTTCGAGAACTCGTTCGACACGATCATCGAGTTCCTCACCGCGATGCGCGAGCTCGGGATTCGGCCGGCGCATGATGCTTCGACGCCGGCCACGTCGCCAACCTGGATCCGCTGATCGACATGGGCCTGCTCTCCGAGCCGCTGAACGTCTCGCTGGTGATCGGCGTCAACGGCGGCATTCGGCCCAACGCGAGAAACGTGGCGTCCATGGCGGAGCAGATCCCGGGCGGCGGCGGCGAGGGACCGAACAACTGGCAGGTGATCGGGATCTCGCGCGACCAGTGGAGGCTGATCGGCGCGGCGCTGGCTCTGGGGGGAAACGTGCGCGCAGGGCTGGAGGACAACTTCTACCTCCCGAGCGGTGAAATGGCGCGCTCCAACGGCGAGCTGATCGGCAAGGCGAGGCAGATGGCCGAGGACGTCGGCCGCCGCCCCGCGACCGTGGCGGAGGCGCGGGAGATGCTCGGCGTGCCCCAGCGCGACAAGCCGACTCGGCGCGAAATGCTGTCGCATCCGATCGAGACATCCGAGGCATCGCCGGAATGAGCGAGCGACCACTCAGCAATGTGCGCGTCCTGGACTTGACGCGCCTTCTCCCAGGGGGCTTCTGCTCATTGCTGCTCGCCGATCTCGGCGCGGACGTGGTCAAGGTCGAGGACACCGGCGGGGGCGACTACGTGCGCTGGGCGCCGCCCTACTACGGCTCCGACGCTGGGCAGGCGCTCGGCACCCGTTCGGCGCTCTACCTGGCGCTCAACCGCGGCAAGCGCTCGATCCGCGTCGACCTCAAGTCCGAGGCCGGCCGCGATGCCTTCCTGCGCCTGGTCCCGCGCTGCGACGTGGTGCTCGAGAGCTTCCGGCCCGGAGTCCTCGACCGCCTCGGGGTCGGCTACGAGACCCTGCGCCAGATTAACCCGCGAATCGTCTACTGCGCGATCACCGGCTACGGGCAGAGCGGGCCGAATGCCAGCCGCGCCGGTCATGACATGAACTACCTCGGCCTGGTCGGGCTGCTTGGCCTGACCGGGGAGCCGGGGGGGCGGCCGATCCAGTCGGCCGGCCAGATCGCCGACGTCGGCGGTGGCGCGTTGATGGCTGCCTTCGGGGTGATGGCTGCACTGTGGGAGCGAGAGCGCTCGGGGGAGGGCCACTCGTGGACATCTCAATGACCGACGGCGCGCTTTCCTGGCTTGCGATGGTCGCCGCGGCCTACTTCTGCGATGGTCAGGTGCCGCGCCGCGGCGAAGGCCAGCTCACCGGCGGGTTTGTCTGCTACTACCCCTACGAGGCGGCCGACGGCTGGGTCACCTGCGGCGCGCTGGAACCGAAGTTCTGGGCCGCATTCTGCAACGGGGTGGGGCGCCCCGACTTGGTCGAGAAGCAGTTCGATCGCCCCGGCTCTGACGCCGGGCGCGAGATCGCCGACCTCTTCCGCTCGCGGACCCGAGATGACTGGCGGGCCTTCAACGACCGCCACGACGCGATGATCGAGCCTATCCTCGACCTCGACGAGGCTCTCGACTCAGAGCTCGTCCGGGCGCGCGAGATGCTGGTCGAGGTCGAGCAGCCCGGCATCGGTCCCGTGCGCCTCCTTGGCCAACCGGTGAAGCTCTCGCGTACCCCCGCCGACGACACTCGGCCGGCGCCGGCCCTCGGCGAGCACACGGAGGAGGTGCTCGACGAGGCGGGGTTCGGCGGCGACGAGATCGCGGCGCTCATCGACGGGGGCGCCGTGGCAGGCTCGAACCAGGCAGTGGAGCAGGAGCAGTTTCTGGGATGAGCGCCCCGGCGAAGGAATTGCTGAAGATCTCCGAGCTGGCGGAGCGGTCCGGGGTTCCGGTGGCGACCATCCGTCACTACCTCCGCGAAGGCCTCTTGCCGGATCCGGTGAGGACGAGCCGCAACATGGCGTATTACCCGCCGGAGTTCGTCGATCGGATCCGCCTGATCAAGCAACTCCAGGAGGACCGCTTCATGCCGCTCCGGGTGATCCGCGACCTGCTGGAGGGCGATCAGGTCGAGCCGGAGCGCCTGAGGGCGATGATCGAGCTCGAGGATCGGATCCTCGAGCGGGCGCTGGTTGGCGAGCGCGAGCGGATCCCGGCCCACGAGGTTCGGAGCCGCTACGAGGTTCCGGACGAGGTCCTCGATCGCCTGGCGCAGCTCGGGGTGCTGACCCCTGATCGCCGCGGCTACTCCCCGTCGGACGTGCGGATCGTCGAGGCGATCAGCCGCTTCCGTGCCGGCGGCTATGACGAGCGGCTTGGCTTCACCGTCTACGACACGCTGCGGTACAAGCGGGCGCTGGAGCCGCTGGTTGCCGAGGAGGTTGACGTGCTCACGCGGCGGCTGGCCGGAGATCTCAGCCCGGATCGAGCCCTCGAGATCATCGAGGCGGGCATCGGTCCCTTGAACGACCTGATTGCCGCTCTGCACACCAAGTCGCTCGTCGCCGAGCTCGAGCGCCACCGCGCCGGCCGGAACTAAGGCCCCTGGTCTCCGAGGAGCGCCGGGGATGGAGCCGCGGGCACCGGCATTTGCGCTCCTCGCGGGAGCCTTCCTCGCGGTCGCGGGACTGACGCTGGCGGCGGTCTCCGGGCCGCCCTACCTGAGCTCAGAGGGCGTCAACGGATGGATGGTCGTGTTCGCGGCCGCGCTGTTCACCGCTCTGCTCGCCCTCCCGTTCGTGCTCGAGCAGCGGCTCCGGACGCGATCCCCGATCGCGATCGGCGCTGGGACAGAGTGGTGCCGATCTGGGGCGGGGTGGCATTGGCCGTCCTGGTCATCGGCCTGCTGTGCGGCACAGCGGCGGGATTCGGGGGCGACTCGCTGGTAGGCTCGGCGGGCCTCCTGGCGGCGATCGAGGCGGGCATCGTGGCCGTCGCCCTGTTCTTCGTCCTGCTCTCGGGCTGATCGCATCCTCGGGCGGATTGGATTGGCACCGCAGCGGTTTCGACCTAATCGGGCTGGCTGGAAGACGCCCCGGCCGTGTCCCGGACGGCGGCCAGGATCTCGGCCGCCAGTTTCGCTCCGTCAGTGGGATTGGTTGGCGTGGCGACGATCCGCACGACCACCTCGTCGCGGTCCAGCTCCTCGAGCTCGATGTGTGGCGCGTAGCGGGTTGGAACCGAGATTGCGCCCTCGAGCAGCTCCTGGACCTGGCTCGGGGTGGTGTCGGCGCTGAAGCGCGCCCGCAGCTCGACCCGCTCCGGCTCTCGTAGCGGTATCACCGCCAGATTCAGCACCATCGCGTTCGGCACCAGGATCCGGTCTGCCCCGCTGACCAGGGTGGTGTAGAAGAGGCCGAGCGAGCTGACGATTCCCTCGAGCTGTCCGGCGAGCGCCCCGCCGACCAGCCGCACCCTGTCGCCGACCCGAAACGGGCGGGTGCTGAGCAGCACGAGCCCGGCGAACAGGTTGCCAAGCGTCTGCTGCGCAGCGAGGCCGAGCACGACCACCGTGACGGCCCCGCCGACCGCGAGCGTGCTGGTGCGAAGGCCCGCGATCCTGAGGGCCAGCGCGATGACGAGGGCGATCGTCGTCAGCCGGATCAGGAACCCGACCGTGCCCGCAGTCGCCGGATCCATGCGGCGAAACAGGGCCGGGGCGACCCCCCGTCCAACGGCCTGGGCCAGAGCCCATCCCAGGACCGCCAGAATGACCACGGTCACCACCCTCACCGGCGTTCCGAGCCCGGGAAACAGGGTTGAGCGATGATCGAAGGCCACCAGCACCGCGGCGATCAACACCAGCAGCACGAAGACCCGGCCGCGTGCCCGCTGAGCACCCTGGCGATCGAGCTCGGACCCCAGGCCCACCTGGCGCCACTCCTCGGTGCGCGACTCGAACGCGTTGCGCGCCCGCCGAAATCGTCCCAGTCCGAACATGGGGGATGCATCTACCCGTTCTGCGCGCCGGCACGCCGCGGCTGGGTGCCCGGCCTGGGCCGAACCTATACTCCAGATTGACTGGTCAGTCAGCCGTCCCCGGAGATGCGCGCCGCCGCCATACAGCTCAACTCGACGGGCGACAAGGCCCGCAACATCGACACCGCCGAGCGGCTCGTGCGCGCCGCCGCGGCCGCCGGCGCCGAGCTTGCGGTGCTGCCCGAGAAGTGGAACGTGCTCGGCGACTCGGCGACCCAGCTCGAGGGGGCGGAGCCGCTGGACGGACCGACGCTCTCCGCCGCCCGAACGTGGGCGCGTGAACTCGGAATCCACCTGATCGCGGGAAGCATCGCGGAACGCGCCGAAGGGCAGGAGAAGGCGTTCAACACCTCGACCCTGATCGGTCCCGATGGCGACCTGGAGGCCCGCTACCGGAAGATCCACCTGTTCGACGTCGACGTCGGCGGGGTCTCCTACCGCGAGTCCGACCACGAGGAGCCGGGCGACGAGGTCGTCACCGCGTCGCTCGGGGCCGCCCTCGAGGGGGTGACCCTGGGGCTCACGGTCTGTTACGACCTGCGGTTCCCGGAGCTCTACCGGATCCTCGCCGTCCGCGGGGCCACCGTGATCACCGTCCCGTCGGCGTTCACGCTCGACACCGGCAAGGATCACTGGGAGGTGCTGCTGCGCGCGCGGGCGATCGAAAACCAGGCGTTCGTGATCGGCGCCAACCAGATCGGCGACGCGCCGCCCCACTACCGCTCCTACGGCCGCTCTGCGATCGTCGACCCGTGGGGCGTGGTCCTGGCGCAGGCTCCGGACGCGGAGTGCTTCGTGGCCGCAGACCTCGATCTCGAGCTCCAGGACCGCGTTCGCACCACGCTGCCGTCGCTCGCCAACCGGCGCCCGGCCTCGTACAGCTGGCCACAGGAGGCCCACGTCTAGTGGGCAGGGTTGATGGACGCTAAGGCTCCGCCCGTAGACAAGCGTCGCCAGATCCTGGACGCCGCGATCCATGTGTTCGCGCGGCAGGGCTTTCACGCCTCCCGGGTTTCGGACATCGCCGACGAGGCCGGTGTCGCCTACGGGCTCGTCTACCACTACTTCAAGTCCAAGGACCAGGTTCTGAACGAATTGTTCACCGAGCGCTGGTCGCTGCTGCTCAGCGCGATCGAGGAGGTCGACCGCCAGGAGATCGGGCCCCGCGAGAAGCTCGACGCCGTCGCCGGCTTCATCATCGACTCCTACCGGCACGAGCCCGACCTGATGAAGGTGATCGTGGTCGAGGTGACCAGGGCGGCGAACTCATTCGGGCGTACGCATCTGCCGGAGATACGCCGCGCCTACGACATGATCGCCAAGATCGTCGCCGATGCCCAGCGGGCGGGTGCCTTCCGCAAGGACGTCGATCCCGAGTTCGCCTCGATGTGGTTCTACGGGGCGATCGAGCAGCTTCTCTCGGGCTGGGTGTTCGAGCTGATCCCGGGCGACGAGGCCGACTTCGATCGGGCTCGGAAGATGGTCGTAGAGACGATCTGCGGCGGGCTCGAGGCGCCGGCGCGATGACGGGCCAGCGACCGGCCTGAGACGCCACCGCGATGTGGGAGTCACTCGCCACCTCTCGCCGCTCCGACCGCGTTCTTCACGGCGCGGCGAAGCTGCTGAACGTCGTCGTCGGCGTGGTCGCCCTTCCACTGTGGCTGCTGGGCCAGCGGCTGAGCGACCCCTTCCGGCGCCTGCTCTCCCGCTTGGACGCTGACCCGGCCCCGCTGCCGGTGGCCCAGCCGCGCGAGCGGTCGATGAGCGCCCTGATGGCGGACCTGGAGTCGATTCCGCACCACCTCCGCCGCTCCGACGCCGCGATGGTGCGCAAAGGGCTCGCCGACATCTCGAGCTTCGTCCTCGCCCAGCAGCGCGAGGCCGCCAACCTGGGGTATGCCTACCCCGCCCAGTTCTCGGACCACGTGCTCGAGGGCGCGGACGGCGAGCACATCGCCGCCACGGTCGGCCTGCAGGAGGCGCCAGGAAGGCCGGGTTTGATCGTCGTCCACGGGCTGTTCTCCTCGCGCCGCTTCGACTACGTGCGCCAGATCGCGGTCCGCGCCTACTACGAGTGGGGCTTCAACGTGCTCGCCCTCGACCTGCGGAGCTTCGGCATGACGAACCTGACCAGTCAAGCGCCGACGACGGTTGGCTGGAAGGAGGGGGAGGACGTGGTCGCCGCGGGGCGCTACCTGAAGCAGCTCGGAGCGACCACGGTGGGAGCGATCGGGATCTCGCTGGGCGGCTCGGCGGTCCTCGGTGCCTGCCATCCGGAGGGGGCAGAGGAGGCGCTCGACGGCGGCATTCTCGCCATTTCGCCACCGGCGGACGTGAGGGCGATGGCGAGAAGACTTTCGCGGCGCCTTCCGCCTTCTCACCCGGCCTACTTCATCAACCGCGGCTTCTGGGCGATGCTGACCTCGCGCATCCGCGAGGCCGGCTGGGAGGGGATCGACGACTTCACGGACCCGCTCGAGCGGGTCTCGGCTCCGTACTACGGGGTGGATCCTGAGGAGCTGTGGCGGCGAGCCTCCGCCAAGGAACACATTGCTTCGGCGCGGGTGCCGGTGCTCGTCCTGCACCCCGAGGACGACCAGGTGATCCCGGTCGAGCACGCGCGCATCCTCGACCAGGCGGCCAAGGGCAACGAGTTGGTGCGCGTGTGGGTGCTCCCGGGGGGCGGCCACGGAGCGATCGACGCCGTGGACCGGGAGTGGTTCTACGCGGTGGTCAGGGGTTTCTTCGAGCGCTGGGCCGGGTACGGGGGGCGGGACGACGCCTCCGCCGCCGATGCGGGCCAGGACCGGGCGGGGGGCAAGCTGATTTACTCCGCCGCGAGCTGATCCAAATGGACAACGACATCCTCCGAAGACTGCTGTGGACCGGGCTTCTGGCCGGCACCGGCGCCCTGGCAAGCGTGCTCGCTCACCGGGCAGCCGCCGCGATCTGGATGCGGGTCTTCAAGGAGGATCCCCCCGAGTGAGATGACCCCTGACGGCACCCAAGGCACCGGCGTTCCGCCCGATGACGACAGGTCGGTGGGCGAGCTGGTGCTGGACGTCTCGGAGCGCGTCTCGACCCTGCTGCGTGAGGAGATCGAGCTGGCGAAGGCCGAGGTCAGGGAGAAGGTCACCAAGCTCGTTCAGGGCTCCGTGGTCGGGATCGCGGCCGGCGTGTTCGCGCTCATGGGGCTCGCGATGCTCATGCACGGCATCGCCTGGCTGCTCAACGACCTGTTCTTCTCCGGCGACGTCTGGATCGGGTTCATGGTCGAGGCCCTGTTCTGGTTCCTGGTTGCCGCGGGAGCCGGCTGGTTTGCCTACCGCTCTGTGCAAGCCGGCGCTCCCCCGACCCCCGACCTGGCGATCGAGGAGGCGCGCCGAACCAAGGAGACGCTGGAGGCCGGCACTCGGTGACCGAGGTCCCGGACGTCTACGTGAGCGGTGCCGGTGAGCCCGTCGGGCGGCCGACTTCCGGAGCGCCCGGGCGAAACTCCGAGCAGATCCGGAACGACATCGAGCGGCAGCGGACCGAGCTTGGGCGGTCGGTCGAGGCGCTTCGTGGCCGGGTCGCGGAGCTCACCGACTGGCGGCGCCAGATCCGCGAGCACCGCCGTGAGCTGGCGATCGGCGCCGCGGTGGTCGGATTCGCAGTCGGCGGCCTGCTGGCCCGCCGCCGCAGGCGCTAGTCGGGCCAAGCGGGCCACGTCCGAGGGCGGTCCTAGCCTGGCGCGCGATGGACCCCGTCGCACCGAATATGGCGCGAAGGAGGCTAGGCATGCCAGCCGGCGAATCCACCTCGCGCCTGATCCTGCGCGCCATCCTGATCGTGGTCGCGGTCGTGCTGGTGCTGTACGTGCTCTACCTGTTGCGCAAGCCGCTGAGCTGGTTAGTGATTGCGGCGTTCATCGCGGTCGCGGTCTCAGGGCCGGTGAACGTGCTATCGCGGCACATGAGACGTGGGTTCGCGATCGCGGTGGTCTACATCACCCTGCTACTGATCCCGATCGGGCTGGGCGCGCTGCTCATCCCCAGCCTCGTCAACCAGGGCGAGGACCTCGCCAACAACGCGCCGGAGTACGCCCAGGACGTTACCGACTTCGTGAACGAGAATGAGACGCTCCGCAACCTGAACGACGACTACGACATCACCGCCAAGCTCCAAGACGAGGCCGAGATGCTGCCGTCCAAGATCGGCGACGCCGCCGGCACCCTTCGCGACATCGGAATCGGGTTCGTGAACTCGGTCTTCGCTGGGCTGACGATCTTCATCCTCAGCATTTTCATGGTCTCCGGAGGCAGGCGATGGATCGAGCGCTTCCTGGATACGCGCAACCCGGAGCAGAAGGAACGCATCGGGCGGGCCCTCGACCACATCGGAAACGCGGTCGGCAACTACGTGGCGGGCGCGCTGCTGCAGGCGACCATCGCGGGCATCACCTCGTTCATCGTGCTGACGATCCTGGGTGTCCCGTTCGCGGCGCCGCTCGCGCTCGTCGTGTTCTTCTTCGACCTCATCCCCCTCGTTGGCGCCACCTTGGCGGCGGTGCTGGTGGCGGTCGTGACGCTGTTTGTCAACTTCCCGGTCGCGCTGATCGTGTGGGCGATCTACTCGATCGCCTACCAGCAGGTGGAGAACTACGTGATCCAGCCCCAGATCCAGCGGCGAGCCGTAGCCGTGGAGCCGTTCGTCGTCCTCGTCGCGGTGTTGTTCGGGGGCACGCTGTTCGGGATCATCGGCGCCCTGCTTGCGATCCCGGCGGCGGCCTCGATCCAGATCGCGATCCGGGAGTGGATGGCCTACCGGGACGAGGTCGTCGTCGGGCCAGACGACAGCGCCGCCGCCGGCTCGAGCCGGAGGGCCGAGGCGCCCACGTAGATCTCGAGCTGCGTCCGGCGCTCAGGCGGGCTCGAAGGTCAACGCCAGGGCGCCGGCGGGAAAGGCCCCTTCAGCTCAGAGGCTTCAGATCGCCCGTGGCTCGCCGAGGCCGCCGGGCGGGGTGAGGCAGTGGTCCGCGACTACTGGCGCTTCTGGCAGGGGGATGAGGCCGTCCGCTCATCCGAAGAGGCGCCCGCCGAAGCCGGCTAAGCGCTTCCGGCGGCGAGCACCGGGGTCACCCGAGCAGGGACGAACGCACCGCCCCGAAGCCGATCATTCCAGGGCCGATGTGGGCGCCGATCACGGGGCCGACCTCGGACACGAACACGGGCTCGGAGCCATAGATGTCGCGGCACTCCTCGACCAGGTGCCGAGCCGTCTCGTGGTCCTGGATGTGCTGGACGACCCAGCCGTCGGCGCCGTCGGAGTGGCGCCGGCGGGCGTATTCGACCATCCGCTCGAAGGCGCGCCGCCGCGTGCGCACGCGCTCCACCGGGGTGATCTCCTCGCCGAGGGTGAGGATCGGCTTGATCTGAAGCGCCGAGCCGAGCCACGCCTGGGCGGCCCCGATCCGCCCGCCCTTGCGCAGGTATTCGAGGGTGTCGATCATGAACCACATCTCCATCGCGTCGCGGCATCGCTCGGCGGCCGCCAACGTGTCCGCGCCGCTGGCGCCGCCACGGGCGGCGTTGGCAGCCGCCAACACGACGAGCCCCTGGCCGCCGGCCCCGGTGCGGCTGTCGTAGACGTGGATCCGCTCGCCTCCCTGGCCTGCGTCCAGCAGCCGCTGCCGAGCCTGCTCGGCCGATTCGCAGGTTCCCGAGATTCCGGCCGAAAGATGGATGGAGACGATCTCCCGCCCTTCGGCCAGCAACGGCTCATACGCGGCGGTGAAGTCCCCCACCGAGGGCTGCGACGTGGTCACCCCTTCCTGGCTTTGGCGCAGGCGCTCGTAGAAGCTCGCGTACTCCGCTGCGGCGATCTCGATCTCGGGCCGCTGCTCGCCCTCCAGCGAGACGTAGAGGCTCACCCGGTGGATGTCGTGCTCGGCGATCAGCTCGTCCGGCAGGTAGGCCGTGGTGTCGGTGACGATGGCCGTGGGCGCCCCGGGACTCATCGACCCCTTGTATCACGGCTCTACCATCCCGGTTGCCCGTGACCAAGACCCTCGTCACTGGAGGCACCGGTTTCCTGGGCTCGCACGTGGTCCGGGCGCTCGCGCAACGCGGCGACCAGCTGCGTCTCCTTACGCGCCGTGGATCGAGCCTCGATCACCTGTCCGACTTGGAGTTCGAGCGCGCCGGCGGCGACGTCACGGACCGGCGTGCGGTCCGCAAGGCGCTGGAAGGCGTCGATCGGGTCTTTCACCTCGCCGGCACGACCTCGATGCGATCCGGTAGCCGAGAGGCGGTCTTCGAAGTGAACGTGAAGGGCACCCGGGTGGTGATGGAGGAGGCGCTCACCGCCGGGGTGCAGCGGGTGGTCCACACGTCCTCGGTCGCGGCAATCGGCCCAGCCAAGGCTCGCGGGACCGCGGACGAGAGCCAGCCGTTCAGGGCCGGACACCTCGGGATCGCATACGCCAACTCCAAGCACGAGGCCGAGGTCGAGGCGCTCCGGGTGGCCGCCCATGGACTGCCGGTGGTGATCGTCAACCCCTCGTTCGTCCTCGGGCCGGACGACCCGAAGGGGACCTCGATGAATCTCGTGCGGCGGTTCCTGCTGGGCCGCATCCCTGCATATGTCGACGGAGGGCTCAACATCGTCGACGTCCGCGACGTCGCGCGAGGCCATCTGCTGGCCGACCAGAAGGGCGAGGTCGGCGAGCGATACATCCTGGCCGGCCGGAACTTCACCCTCGACCGGCTGTTCGCCGACTTCGCGCGACTTTCCGGTCGCGAGCAGCCGGTGAAGCTTCCGGGGCGTCCGACGGCGTTCGCCGTGCAGGTGATGGTGCGCGCGGGCGTGCCGCTGCCCGTGTCGCCCGACGAGGTCCGCTCGGCGACGCTGTGGTGGACGTACCGCAACACCAAGGCTCGCCGGCAGCTGGGGTTCGAGCCGCGACCGCACGAGGAAACCCTGGAGGATGCGGTGCGGTGGCAGATGGAGCAGCTCGGCGACCGGGTCAAGACCCAGCGCGGACCGCAGCAGGCGGCGCTGGCGGCACTCGGCCCGCTGCTGCGGGCTCGGGGGGCGGGTGTTCGGGCAGTGAGCGAGAAGCGGATCGTCCTCTACCGCTGTCCGACGCCCACCAACGTGCTCTGTCCCTGCGGTGCGGTGGCTCGGAGGCTCGCGAAGCTCGGGGTCGAGCATCGAACGGAACGCGTTCCCTATCGCCGTGCGAGCAGGCCGGAGATCCAGGAGTTGACCGGCCAGCAACGCGTGCCGGTGCTGGTCGACGGCGACGAGATCGTCCACGACTCGAAGCGGATCATCCAGTACCTTGAGTGGAGGTACCCAAGGGCCGCCGGGACCGCATCCCAGCGCGAGGATTCGGGCGACAGTGGTTCTCGCTGAGATGCCGTGTCCCCGGGCCTATACAATTTGAAGCGATGGAGACACCGCAAGAAGCAGTCCAGCTGAGCGACAAGGCGGCCGGCAAGATCAAGGAGCTGCTGGCCGGCAACGGCAACGCGCAGGAGCAGGCGTTGCGCGTCGCGGTCCGCGGCGGGGGTTGCTCCGGGTTCCAGTACGCGCTGGCGCTCGACCAGGCGAAGGACGAGGACCACGTCTTCGAGCACCAAGGCGTCGCGGTCGTCGTCGACAAGGTCAGCATGCAGTTCGTGTTCGGCTCGGAGGTCGACTACGTGGACGGCCTCCAGGGCGCCGGGTTCGTGGTCAACAACCCGAACGTGGTCGCCGCCTGTGGCTGCGGCTCCTCCTTCCAGGTTCGCGAGGACGCGGCCGAGGGCGCCGCGACCGTCTGAGCTAGACCGGCCACCGGCGCGGCTGTCGAGTTCGTCGGCCTATGGCCGATTAAGTCGACACTCGCGGCTGCTCCTCACCAACAGCGGCCGCTCCTGACGAGCCGGGCGCTGATCAGCCGAGCTGCATCGGCGGGCTCTGCTGCGGGTCCGCCGGCGCCTTCGCCGTTGCCGGGTGAGCCCCTTCCGGCTGCTCGGCGCCAACCAGCTCGGCGAGCTCGCCGGATTCGAACATCTCCTCGACGATGTCGCAGCCGCCCACCAGCTCGCCATTGACGTAGAGCTGCGGGAAGGTGCGCCAGTCGGCGAGCTCGCCGGTGACCTCGCGCAGCGGATCGAGCAGCGGCAGGACGTCGACGGCGCCGTACTCGACCCCGAGCTGCTCGAGCACTCCCACCACTCGCATCGAGAACCCGCAGCGCGGCATCTCCGGGGTGCCCTTCATGAACAGGAGCACCTGGTTGGACCCCAACAGCTCCCCGACCTTCTGCTTCAACTCGGGATTCGCAGGCATGGCCCCCACCTTAGCGAGTTGTGCCCCCGGCCTCAGGCGGGCGGCTCGACCGCATCCGTCTTGATCGACAGGGCATGGATGGAGCCGTCGTCCATCCGCGGCTGGACCGCGGCGCGGACCAGGCGATGCTGGTCGATCCTGCTCTTGCCGGCGAACTGCGGCGCCCGCACGGTCGCCCTCAGGTGGTCGCCGGAGCCGGTTTCGTCGATCACCTCGACATCTGCGCCCGGCAGCGCGTGCTCGATCATCCGCTTGACCTCCGCCAGGTCGGCCATCGCGATCAGCCGGCCACGGGGTCGCCGCTGCGCGCCGCCTCGAGCATCTCGTCGATGCTGCAGAACTTGACCCGCGGGCGGCCGAGCGGCTTGCCGCGCTCCTGTTCGGCGCGGTCGATCGCCTCCCAGCCCGAGTAGGTGACATGCTCCGGGGCGCGCTCCGCCAGCCAGCTCTCGACGGCGGCGGCATCGACGGCTTCGGAAGGGAACCTGCCTGCGTCGAGGTCGGCGAGCAGGTGATCGACCGTCTCCTGGGCATCCTTCTTGTTCGTGCCGATCACTCCCGACGGACCGCGCTTGATCCAGCCGACTGCGTACACACCGGTCACCTGCTCTCCGCTCTCGGGGTCGATGACCTTGCCGCCGTCATTGGGGATCACGCCGCGGCGCTCGTCGAACGGGATCCCGTCCAGCCCGACCCCCTTGTAGCCGATCGAGCGGAACACGAGCCCGCACTCGATCGCCTCGCGCTCGCCAGTGTCGCGAGGCCGAACCGCCCCCGACTCGTCGCGGTGGAGCTCGTTGCGGGCGACGATCAGCCGCTCGACTTGGCCGTCCCCCTGAATCTCGACCGGGGAGCGAAGGAACCGCAGCACGATCCGCCTTCGCTTCCCCTGCGGCTGGCGCTGCGAGAACTCGGTGAAGATCTCCACGTTCTTGCGCGTGGTGATGTCAGCGTCGTCGGACGCGAGGAATGCGCGGCTGAGCTCGTCGAGCTCGACCTCGCTGGGATCGACGTCGATGTCGGCATCCTGCATCTCCCCCAGCTCGCGCACCTCGGGATTGGTGAACGCGGCCTGCGCCGGGCCTCGACGCCCGAGCACCACGATCTCGCGGATGTTGCTTGCTCCCAGAGCCTCGATCGCGTGGTCGGCGGTGTCGGTGGCCTCGAGCTCTTCGCGAGTGAGGGCGAGCATGCGGGCAAGGTCTGTGGCGACGTTGCCGTTGCCGATCACCACTGCGCGCTCGCATGAGAGGTCGAAATCGAGCTCGGCGAAGTCGGGATGGGCGTTGTACCAGGCGACGAAGGCGGTGGCCGCATGGCTACCGAGAAGGTCCTCGCCGGGAATCCCCAGATGGCGGTCGGTCGGGGAGCCGTAGGAGTGGATCACGGCGTGGTAGCGCTCCGCCAGCTCGGTGGCCGTCACGTGACGGCCCACCTCGACGTTGCCGAAGAAGCGAAAGCCGTCGCGGGCCGCGGTCTTCTCGTAGACGCGGATCACCGACTTGATCTTCGGATGGTCCGGCGCAACGCCGGCTCGCACCAGCCCGAACGGCGTCGGCAGGCGGTCGAAGACGTCCACCTCGACGGTGGCGCGCTCCTGCTTCAGCAGGTGCTCGGCCGCGTAGAAGCCTGCCGGCCCCGAGCCGACGATTGCCACGCGCACGGGGTGGCCCGCAGTGCCGAGTTGGTCGCTCATGAAGCCGGGAACACTACGTTGTCGAGAGCAACCACTAGGGGAGCGCTGCCAGGGCGCCGCGGGCCGTGGCGGCTCCGTCCAGCGCGTCCAGCGCCCTGCCGACCGACATCGACACGCAGGTGAAAATCGGCGTGTCGCGCAGCGTGTACGAGCTCGACTCCGAGCCGCGCAGTTCCTGCACCAGGTCCAGGAACTGCGCCGGGTCGTCGGCCTCGAAGCTGACCACGAACTCCTGATCGTCGAGGCCGAACGAGTAGGCGGTGTTGATGGCGATCTCGGGGTAGCGGCGACCGACCGCGATGTGCTCGTCCATGATCCGCTGCCGCTCCGAGGGCGCCAGCCGGTACCACTCGCGCTTCTTTTCGAACGGGTATACGAACAGGTAGCGGCGCTCCGAGGTGCAGATTTCGGGACGAGCATTGGACTCGGAGTAGGGCGAGCGCTTGGTCATCGCGAGATATGAGTGGGGAATCGACGTCCACTTCGCCAGCCCGCTCTGGGCCAGCACCACGTGGAAGGTGTGGATGTCCTCCAGGGCCGGGCTCTGGGAGAGCAGCAGGAGGTCGGTGTCGCCGCGCGTGCCGACGGTCGAGTAGGCACGCAGCGAGCGATCCTGGGCGAAATCCTCGCAGGCGGCCAGGAACTCCCGTTTATCCTCCGCGCGCGCCTCGGGATCCCGGCGCTGCCAGGCGGGATCGAGCTTGAAGAAGGTGAACTTGGCGAACGTTCGATCCGGATTGGCCATTTCCGCGATGGTAGTGCTTGCGGGCGCGGTGGTTTACGGGGGGGCGGGTGGGCCTGCGGCGAGGGCCTCTCCAGATTGTCGTGACACGTGTGTCATGACAACTGGATTGGCCCTCGCACGCAAGCCCGCCCGCCCGCCCAATCAGGATCTGCCGCGGATCACGATCGCGATCGTGCCCCAGGGGACGACGCCCGCCCAGCTCGCGGGGTTGGGCATGGGGGTCGGCCTGCTGAGCGCCGGGATCGGCAGCGTGCCGCCGGCTCAGACCTTCATCGACATCGGGCAGGGCGCGAGGCTCAACCCCTCCCTCTACGACCAGCCCGTACCGCCGCTGCACGTGGACCCAGGCGCAGGGGATGCGCCCCCACACGTCCCCCAGCCGCTCTGGAAGCGGGTTCGCGATCGAGCCGGTGCGGCCCCCGCGGATCTCGTACCGGGCCTGCTGGGGACGAGCTTGGCGCGAGGAGGCGTCGCGGCCAGCGCCGATCGGAGGCCGGGGCCGGGCGCGGCGATTCTGGCGGACGAAGGCGGGGTGATCCGCCAGGGATCGTGCGGGCAGCGCGCCTGTCCCCGGGTCGCCGTCCGAGCCGTCGATCTCGGCCGCCTGGAGACGCTCGTGCATCGCCTGCGCCGGCGCGAGCTCGTTATCGCCCTCGAGCGCCCTCCGCCGTCGCCGAACCGGGAGCTCGCGATCGGGGCGGCGGGGGCCGGTCTTCGCGGCACCCTCACCTCGGACTCGACCCGGATGCGCGGCTACGCGGTCTCAACCGATATCGCCCCGACCATCCTCGAGCGCCTCGGCCTGCCGGTACCCGACCAGATGGACGGCCGGCCGATCCACACCGAGGGAGAGGCGGATCCGGCCTTTGTGGGGCAGCTCGAGGACCGCCTGGCGGTGATCGGACCCCGCCGCGACCCGGTGATCGGCGCCAGCCTGCTGATCTGGGCCGGGCTGGCAGCGCTGGCCGGGCTGGCGTTTGGGCGGCGGGGCCTGCGCGCGGGGCTGCCCGTGCTCGCGGTCACGGCCGCCTACCTGCCGGCCGTGCTGCTGCTCACCGCGGCGCTCGAGCCGAGCGCGCTGGCCGAACGGCTGATCGCCGGAATCGGCTCGCCGGCGCTGGCCCTCGTCACGATGCGGCTGGCGTCCGCGTACGGGGCGCTGGCGATCGCCGGCGCCGTCTCGGTGCTCGTCTATGCGTGCGACGTGATCGCGGGCTCCGGCCTGACCGAGCTCTCGCTGATGGGCCCGAACCCGGCCGGCGGCGTGCGATTCTTCGGGATCGGCAACGAGCTCGAGGCGACAGTCGCCGCGCTGGTCCCAATCGCCACCGGCGCCGCGCTGGTCGCTTGGGTGCCGCGAATGTCGCGTCGTCGCGCAGCGCTCGCCTTCGCCTTCACCGGCCTGGTAGCCGTGGCCGCGTTCGCTCCGGGGCGGTTCGGGGCCGACGTCGGCGCAGCGATCGCGATCCCGATCGGGGCGGCCGTGGCGGTGGCGGTCTGCCTCGGGGTGGCCGGCCGCCGCCTGCTGCTGCTGATTGCCGTCCCGATCCTCGCCCTGGTAGCGCTCGCAGCGGCCGACCTGCTGCTTGGCGGCGACGCACATCTCACCCGCTCGGTGCTGCAGGCCGGCGGCTTCGACCAGCTGGGCGACGTGGTCGAGCGCCGGCTTCGGCTGTCGGCCGGCAACTTCGATCGCTACTCGACAACGCCGATGCTGTGGATCGCCGCGCTGGCGATCATCGCCGGGATCTGGCGGCGGCGCAGAATCGAGGCCTGGTTCGAAAACCGGCGCGTCGCCTGGGCAGGCTTCCTGGGCGCGGCCGCCGCCACCCTTGCCGGGACATTGGCCAACGATTCGGGCGCCCTCGTGCTGATGATCGGCACGGCGCTCGTCGCCCTCATGGCCGGCCTCGCCTGGGCCACCGCGGCCGACGCGGACTTCCGTGACACGCAGGAGCGGGTTCGGTAACCTGGAATGACGCCGCTATCGTGCCCTTTGGCTGGCCGTCTCTCCGACCACGACTAGCGTCATCCCGATCGCCCGCGAGTCTCACGGGGTTCACAATTGCCCGTACCTGGTAGGCATACCCTGACACCCACGAACTCCAGCCCCACCGGTAGCGACCCGTTGCGAATTGCGATCGTCACCCCCTACTCCTGGACCTACGCCGGCGGGGTCAACCGGCACGTTGAAGCGCTCGCCGAGGCGCTGATCGACAGGGGCCACGAGCTGCGCGTGCTGGCGCCCTGGGATCCGCCGGACCGCCTTAGCCGGGCGCTCCACCGCGCGGAGCCGAAGAGGCAAGTCCGCCCCGACTATCTGATCCCACTTGGGCGCACGGTCGGGATCGGCGCCAACGGAGCTGTATCCAACCTCTCGATCTTCCCCGATGCCGTGACCAGGATGCGCCGCGAGCTTCACGCCGGGGGCTTCGACGTGGTTCACGTGCAGGAGCCGCCCGCGCCGATGCTCAGCTGGGACGCCTGCTCCTTTGCCGACGCTCCGGTCGTTGGCACCTTCCACGCCTACTCGACCAAGCCGCTGCCCAACCGGATCGCCGACCTGCTCGGAGCGCGTCGCAAGTTCAACCAGCTTCACGCCCGGATCGCCGTCTCCGAGGCCGCCGCGTGGACGGGGCGGCGCTGGTTCGGCGGCGAGTACCGGGTGATCCCCAACGGCGTCGACGTCGACGCGCCGCCCGTTCGCCCCAAGCCCCGCTCGGACGAGCTCAGGCTGCTGTTCGTAGGCAGGCCGGAGGAGCGAAAGGGCCTACCCGTTCTCTTGCAGGCGTTCGAGGGGCTGGCGGAGCATGTCCCAGCGCGTTTGACCGTGATCGGCGCGGAGCACGAGGACGTCCAGCGGTATCTGGGCGATCCGGACGCGGAGTCGGGCATCGAGGCGCTCGGCGCGGTGGATGGCGAAGAGCTCTGGCGTCATTTCCACGAGGCCGACGTGCTCTGCGCTCCGTCGCTTGCCGGAGAGAGCTTTGGCATGGTGCTCACGGAGGCGTTTGCGGCCGGCACCCCGGTGATCGCATCCGCCATCGCGGGCTATTCCGACGTGGTCACCGACGGCACGGACGGCGTGCTGGTGCCCCCGGCCGACCCGCAGCGCCTCGCCGAGGAGCTCCAGCGGATCTACCTCGAGCCCGCGCGGCGCAACGCGATGGGTCGCGCTGCACGCGAAACCGCCACCCGCTATGCGTGGCCCCGGGTGGCCGAGCAGGTCGAGCAGGTCTACCGGGAGGTTCAGGATGCGCCCGAGCCGGCGACGGCGACGACGCGGCTTGCCCGGCGCGCGGGATTGCAGCCGGTCGACGGTGGCCCGCGCCGCCCACCGAGGCGGCTTCCGTCTCTCGACCCGGCGCCGGCCCAGGCGGTGGCGCGGCACCGCGTTGCCAGACGCATCGGGTTGGGCGTGGCGGGCGTTCTCGGCGTCGGCCTGACGGCACTCGCCGCGCAACGGATCGGGGTCCAGAACGTGGTCACGAGCATCGTCCGCTCGGATACCGGCTGGGTGCTGATCGCAACCGCCCTGATGATGGCTTCAATGATCATGCGCGCGGCGTCCTGGTTCGCGATCGCCCGCGCGGCGCTGCCGCGCAACCCCCTGCGACGCCGGGATGTGACGTCCGCGACGATGATCGGAGTCCTGATGTCGGCCACGCTTCCGGCGCGTCTCGGGGAGCCGGCCCGCGCCATGGTGCTCTCGCGGCGCACCGGTCGCATGCGCGAGACGTTCCCGGTGTTGCTGGGCACGCTGGTCTCCCAGACCGCGCTCAACATCCTTGCCCTCACCCTCCTTGGGGTGATCATCGTCTCGTCGACCGATCTCTTCCACTCGAGCTCCGAGCGCCTCTTCATCTTCAGCTTGGCGCCGCTCGTGCTGCTGGTGGCCGTCGTCCTGGCGCCGATGGTCGTGCGCCAGAACGGCTCCGGTCGAATCGCGCGCCTGGTCGGCGCGGCGCGGGTCGCGCTGCTTCGCGTGCGCACCGGACTTCGAGTCTTCCGAGACCCTCGGCTAGGCTCGGTCGCGGCCGCTACCCAGCTCGCGGCCTGGGGAATCCAGCTGCTCGCGTGCGCCGCCCTGTTCCAGGCTCTGGGCCTCCACGGGCACCTGGGCATCGGGGCCGCCGCCGCGGTCCTGTTCGCGGTCAACGTCACCGCCGTCGTGCCCGCCACCCCGTCCAACATCGGCGTCTTCCAGCTCGCCGTGATCAGCGTCCTCACCACGGGCTTCGGCGTCGGCGCCGCCGATGCGCTGGCCTACGGCGTGGTGCTGCAGGCGGTCGAGATCGCGACGGCCATCGCCCTCGGACTCCCGGCGCTGGTCCGTGAGGGCCTGACCTGGTCGGACATGCGTCTTCGCGCCCTGAGCGCGGCGCCCGTGCGCCTCTCGCCGCGACCGGGTGACGCCACCGAGACCGTCTCGGGCTGATGTCGCTCTCGAACGTTTCAGGATTTCCCCGGATCGGTCCCGAGCGTGAGCTCAAGTTCGCGACCGAGGGCTACTGGCGCGGCGACGTCTCCGAGCCGCAGCTGCTCGAGACGGCGAGGCGCATCAGACTCGACAACTGGCGGTTCATGCAGAAGTCGGGGATCGACCTGATTCCCTCCAACGACTTCTCCCTCTACGACCAGGTGCTCGATGCGATCGCCATGGTGGGCGCCGTGCCCGACCGCTACGGGCACGACCGGGGCGCGGTGGGCCTGGACACGTACTTCGCCATGGCGCGCGGTCGCCAGGACGGTGGGGTGGACGTGACGGCGATGGAGATGACGAAGTGGTTCGACACCAACTACCACTACATCGTCCCCGAGCTCGGGCCCCAGACGAGCTTCTCCCTGTCGTTCACGAAGCCCTTCGACGAGCACGCCGAGGCGATGGAGGAGCTGGGGATCGACACCGTGCCGGTGATCGTCGGGCCGGTTTCCTTCCTGCTGCTCGGCAAGGCGGCCGACGGCGTTCCCGAGGATTTCGACCGCTTGAGCTTGCTGGAGCCGCTGCTCGAGGTCTACGGGGAGGTGATCGAGCGGCTAGCTGGGCAGGGCGCGACCTGGGTGCAGCTCGACGAGCCCTGCTTCGTCGAGGACCGCTCCGAGCGCGAGCTCGACGCCCTGAGGCTCGCCTACGAGGAGCTCGCCAAGGTGCACGAGCGGACGCGAATCCTGGTCAAGACCTACTTCGATCACGTGGGGGATGCGTACGGCGTTCTGCGCGACCTCCCGATCGAGGGCATCGGGTTGGACCTGCATCGCGAAGGAGCGGATCTGGCCCGGACCATGGAGCGCGAGGGTCCCAAGAACGTCGAGCTGATCGCCCACGAGGGCGGGCTCGAGGGCAAGTGGCTGTTCGCAGGTGTGGTCAACGGCCGCAACGTCTGGATCAACGAGCTCGAGCACAGCCTCGACCTGCTCGGCGGCCTGCGCGATCGCTGCGCCGAGCTGGTGGTGTCCACCTCCTGCTCGCTTCTTCACACGCCCATCGACCTGGACGCCGAGCCCCCCTCGGACGTGCTCGACGACGAGCTCCGCTCCTGGATGGCGTTCGCGAAGCAGAAGGTCGGCGAGGTGGTCACCCTGGCCCGCGGCCTGGGTGAGGGTCGCGAAGCGATCGCCGGCGAGCTGGATGCCAACGATCGAGCGCTCGAGGATCGGCGGATCTCCACACGCACCCGCAATCCCGAGGTGCGCGACCGGGTGGCGGCGCTGACCGACGAGGATGCGACCCGGCAGAGCCCGTTCGAGGTCCGTCGCGAAGCCCAGGGCGCCCGTCTTGGTTTACCGCTGTTCCCGACCACCACGATCGGCTCCTACCCGCAGACCTCAGAGATCCGACAGGCGCGCGCAGGGCTTCGCGAGGGCAAGATCGACGAGGCGGAGTATCTGCGCCGCATGCGCTCCGAGGTCGAGCGCGTGATCCGCTTCCAGGAGGAGATCGGGCTCGACGTGCTCGTTCACGGCGAGCCGGAGCGAAACGACATGGTCCAGTACTTCGCCGAGCGGATGGAGGGTTACGTCTTCACCCAGAACGCTTGGGTGCAGTCCTACGGCTCGCGCTACGTGCGCCCACCCATCCTGTTCGGGGACGTTGCCCGGCCGGCGCCGATGACGACCGACTGGATCGCCTTCGCCCAGTCGCTCACCGACCGCCCGGTGAAGGGAATGCTCACCGGGCCGGTGACGATGCTCCAGTGGTCTTTCGTCCGCGACGACCAGCCGCTTTCTGAGACCTGCGAGCAGCTGGCGCTCGCGATCCGCGACGAGGTCGCCGACCTGGAGGCCGAGGAGATCAAGGTGATTCAGGTCGACGAGCCGGCCATCCGCGAGGGGCTTCCACTGCGCCGTGACCGCTGGAACGAGTACCTGCAATGGGCCGTCTACTGCTTCCGGGTGGCGACCGCGGTGGTCCGGGACGAGACCCAGATCCACACGCACATGTGCTACTCGGACTTCGGCGACATCATGGAGCAGATCCAGCAGATGGACGCCGACGTGCTGCTGATCGAGGCGGCGCGCTCGCGCATGGAGCTGCTCCACGACTGGGAGCGCACCGGCTACGCCCAGGAGATCGGCCCAGGCGTCTACGACATCCACTCGCCGCGGGTGCCGCCGGCGGAGGAGATGGTCCAGCTGCTGCAGGCCGCGGCGCGCGTGCTGCCGCCCGAGCAGCTTTGGGTCAACCCGGATTGCGGGCTGAAGACCCGCGCCTGGTCCGAGGTCGAGCCCGCGCTGCGCAATCTCGTCCAGGCCGCCAAGGAGGCACGCGAGCAGCTCGTTCCGGCGGTCGAGTAGCCCTGGCGCGTTAGTCGGGTATACGACGACTAACGCGCCATCTGCCGCCGGCTACAACACCACCCCGTGGCGGACGACGTTGGTGCAGATCACCTGCTCGTCGGCGAAGTGGCGCAGGTAGGTGCGACCGCCGGCGCGGGCTCCGGTGCCGGACAGGCGGCTGCCCCCGAACGGCTGGCGAGCGACCATCGCCCCGGTGATCACCCGGTCGACGTAGACGAGACCTGCGGGGAGGCGCTGGATGAGGCTCTCGATCCGGTCCGGCTGGCGGCAGAAGATCCCAGCGGTGAGCGCCTGCGGGAGCTCGCGGACGCGCTCGGCCGCCTGGTCGAGGTCGCGGACGCGTTCAACGGTGAGCAGGGGGCCGAAGACCTCCTCGCGCAGGACCGGCGACCCGGCCGGCAGGCGGTCGGCGTCGACCAGCAGCGGCTCGACGTACTGGCCGTCGGCGGGGGCGGGGGCCGCGGCCAGCTCAGCGCCCCCGCATAGCTCGGCGTAGCGGTGATACTTGGCCACGGCGTCGGGGTCGATCAGCGCCGGGACCTCGGTGGCGAAGTCCTCGGCGGGGCCGACGCGCAGCAGCTCCACGGCACCGGCAAGCCGCTCTGTGAATCGGTCGGCGACCGCCTCGTGGACCATGACCCGCGCCGCCGCCGAGCACTTCTGGCCCGCGTATCCGTAGGCCGAGCGTACGACTGCCGGTACCGCCTCGTCGAGATCGACGTCCGAGTCCACCAACACGCAGTTCTTGCCTCCCAGCTCCGCGACGATGCGCTTGATCTGCAGCTGGCCCTCGGCCGCGTGGGCGCGGCGCTGGATCTCGAGGCCGACGGCGACCGAGCCCGTGAAGGCGATCGTCGCGATCCGCGTCTCGGCGACCAGCCAGCGGCCGAGCTCGCCGTCGCCGGGAAGGAAGGCCAGCGCCTCCGCATCGACCCCGGCATCCAGCAGCAGCGCGGTCAGCGCCGAGCCGCAGGCGGGGCTCTGCTCGGCCGGCTTGAACAAAACGGGGCTGCCCATCACCAGGGCGGCGGCGGTCATCCCGCAAGGGATCGAGAGCGGGAAGTTCCAGGGGCTGATGACGGCCGCGGGGCCGCGCGCTCGCAGCCGCAGCTCGTTGCGCTCGCCCGGCACCTGGAGCAGCTCGTCGTCCAGATGGCGGGCGGTCTGCGCGTAGAAGCGCAGAAAGTCGATCGCCTCGCAGACCTCGGCGTCGGCGTCCTCCCAGGGCTTTCCCGCCTCGCGCACGATCAGGGCGGCCAGGCGCTCGCGCCGTTCCGCGGCGAGGCCGGCCGCCCGCTCGAGGGTCGCGGCCCGCTCCTCCAGCGGGCGCCGCGGCCATGCGGCCTGCGGCGCCAGCTTCAGCGCCCACGCCGCCTCGTCCTCGGTCGCCCACCGAAGCCGGGCGACCGCGCGATCGGGCCGGCACGGATCGCTGGAAGCCGCCTGCTCGCCGGCCTCCGCCTGCTCGCCGCCGATCACCACCGGGGCGCCAAGCGGCAGCTCGGAGTCGAGCGCCGCCAGCGCAGCGGTCAGCTGCTCGCGGACCTCGGGGCGGCGCAGCTCGAGCAGGGGCTGGTTTCGGAACTCATTCATGAAGGACTGCATTGTTCGCGCTCGGCCCCAGATCAGCCCCCTTTCCTGAGCCTCGCGCTCACAGCGGTGGCTCCAATAGGTCGTCGAGTGAGCGGTGTCGCTGCTGGAGCAGGAAGCCCTCGTTGGAGGAGTTCTCCAGCAGCCGGCGGACCAGGTAGGCCATCCCGGCGATCAGGTCTCCGATCGGGGTGTACACACGGACCCGATGACCGAGCCGGCTGAGCCCGTCGGCGATCTCGTCCCCGAGCCCGCGCAGCACCTGAAGCTCGAGCTCCTCCGGCCTTCCGCCGCGCCGCTCCAGGAAGGCGATCGCCTGGGCCAGGGAGCGCAGGTTGTGGGTGGCGATCGCGGGACGGACCCTGTCGCGGGCGTCGATCAGCCGATGGCTGAGGCGCTCGAAGCAGGCGTCGCTCTGGCGCTTCTCGTCCCACACCGGGGGCTCCCATCCCCGCTGGGCGGCGATCACCCGCTCGTGGTCCCAGTAGGCGCCCTTCACCAGCCGCACGGTGGGCGGCACCTCCCGGGCGCCCAGAGCCTGCGAGGCGAGGATCCGCTCCAGCGTCTGGTCGGCGTCGCGGAGATACGCCTGGACCACCACACCGACCGACGGCCCGCCCGTGAACTCCTGGTCGGCGAGCACCTCCTCGAAGGCCAGGAGGAGGGTCTCGCGGCTGTCGTAGTCCTCCATGTCGAGATGGAGGTGCGCGTCGAGATCGCGGGCCAGCCGCAGCAGGGGGCGCAGCCGGCGGGCGGCGTCGGCTGCCCCCCGCTCGGGCGCCAGAGGACGAAGCAGGGGGGTCAGCGCCGTGAGCTTGATCGACAGGTTGGCGCGAGGCAGGGGACCGTGGTGGTCGGCATCGAGGAGCCGTTTGCCCGGCCACTCCCGGGTGACCTCGGTCAGCAGGCGCACCGTCTCGGCACAGCGTTCGAAGTACGCCTCGGCCTCGGCCTCGCTGACAGTCGCCTCCCCGAGCAGGTCGACGGCGAACGCCTGGCCCTTCCTCCACATCCGCCGCAGGTTGCCGGTCGCATCGGTGATGCTGCGGCCGGCGATGAACTGCCGCGCCAAGAGCGCCGTGGCCGGACCGCTGAGCAGCCCGTAGGCGGTTAGCGGCGGCTTGCGGGCGCGAAGCGGTCGCATGCTGAGTGGCAGGCGCTCGCCGTCGACCTCGCGCACGAACGCGCGCAGGTGAGCTCCGCGGTCGCGCGGCCCGCGGCAGGCCGGGGCGACGTCGACGAAGCGAAACAAGGCCGAGCGGAGCGCCGGGCGCTCGTCGAGGCCGCTCAGAAGGCGGCGGCCGATCGCCAGCGGCGGCCGGCGCCATGGGCCGGGCTCGACTTCCTGCAGCGCCTCGGCCAGCTCGCGCGTGCGCCTTTCGAGCCCTGCGTCCATGCTCGACCGAGGCTACCCGCGTGGCCCCCCTTCTACCCCTGCGCGAACCTGCGGTTTCCGGACCGAAGCCGGGTCAGAGACCGAGGCGGTTGCGCAGGCCGCGGGCGTTGAACAGCCGGTACAGCCGCCGGACGATTCCGCGCTGTCGCGGGCTGTATGGGAACCAGAGGAACTCGCGCTTCGGCTGTGGGAGGCGCGGCACGGTCAGCGATTCGGAGCGGCAGAACTTGCGAATCCCGACCTCGCCGTGACGGTAGCCGATCCCGGAGTGCTTCCAGCCCCCCATCGGCAGCCCCAGGACCGAGTAGTTGGTCAGGAACAGGTCGTTGACCGCCACCGTGCCCGCCTCGACGCGCCGCGCGAGCCGCTCGCCGTCTGCCACCTCACCCGCGAACACCGCGCCTCCAAGGCCATAGGTCGTGTCGTTGGCCATCCGGAGGGCCTCCTCGGTGTCCGCAACCTTCATCACCGGCACCACGGGACCGAACGTCTCGTCGCGCATGACCTTCATCGAGTGGTCGGCGTCGGCGATCACCGTCGGCTCATACCAATCGCCCGGCCCCTCTTTGCGCCGGCCGCCGGTGAGGATTCGGGCGCCCTTGCTGCGGGCGTCCTCGACGTGGTCGGCGACGATCTCGAGCTGGTTCGGCGAGGTCATGGCGCCGATCTCCGCGGAATAGGTACGGCCGTCCGCACCCTGGCGCAGGGATTCGACGTTCCGCCGGAGCTTGCTGACGAACTCGTCGTAGACCGGCTCCTCGACGTAGACGCGCTCGATCGAGAGGCAGATCTGGCCAGCATTCAGCAGGCCTCCGAAAGCGGCGGCGTTGGCGGCGCGATCGATGTCCGCGTCGCGGGTGACGATCATCGGGTCCTTGCCGCCCAGCTCGAGGCTCACCGGCGTCAGGGTGTCAGCGGCGCGCTTCATGACGATCTTCCCGGTTCGCTCCGACCCCGTGAACTGAATGAAGTCGCAGGCATCCACGAGCGCCCCGCCCGCCTCGGCTTGGCCGTTCACCACATCCAGCACGTCCGGGGCGCCGAGGTCCTCCTTCCAGGCTCGAACGAGTTCCATCAGCGTCAGCGGGGTGAACTCGGATGGCTTGATGACCAGCGCGCATCCCGCGACCAGCGCCGGGATCCCGTCTCCCAGGGAGAGGATGAGCGGGAAGTTCCAGGGGCTGATCACGCCGGCCACCGGGTAGGGGCGATAGACGATCTTCGCCCGTCGGCCGCGAAGCAGCGGCACGTGCGGGGTCACGCTCTCGTCGGCGAGGAAGCGCGGCCCGCGTTCGCACCAGAAGTTGATCGCGTCGAGGAGGTAGAACCCCTCCAGCGCCGCGTCGGCGCGGACCTTTCCACTCTCCTCCTGCATGCGGTCGTCGAGCTCATCCTGGTGGTCGAGAATCCAGTCGCGCAGGCTCTCCATCCACCGGCGCCGGCCCGCAAAGCCGATCGCCTCCCACTCCGGCTGAGCGTCGCGGACCCGGGCCACCACGTCGGCTACGCGCTCGGGCGGGGCGATCTCGAGGGTGCGGATCAGCGAGCCGTCGACGGGTCGGCGAACCTCGAAGCTGGCCCCTTCGGCGGTCGAGACTCCGTCCTGTAATCCCGCCTGCGCTCCGGTCCCACTCGCGGTGGCGCTCTCCATGGCGAGCGACTCTACTCCCGGGAGGAGGTCGGCGTGCTCACGGGGGCCCATGGCCGGGCCGGCGCCGCGGCTACTTGCGGACGAGCCTGTACACCGGGCCATCCAGGGAGGCGACGTAGATTCGCCCGTTGGTTCCCCTGCCGAAGGAGCTCGGGTGGTTGACGTGGACGCCCAGTGCCTTGTCGCGGCGGCCGCGGCGGCGATGGGGGACGAAGCTTCGCAGCCTGCCCTTGTAGGCGTCGGCGTACAGGTAGCGCCCCCTGAGGCTGGGGAGGCTTCGAACCACGTAACCGCCGATGATCGCGCAACCGCCCGCGGATTCACAGTTCGACGCCGTGTGCTCGTACTCGAAGATCGGCGGTCGGTAACGGCGGTTCGGACGAGGCGCCTCGTTGTCGCCGGGGTAGTTGAAGCGGTGATCGCCCTCGAAGTGGTCCCAGCCGAAGTTGGCGCCGCGAAGCGCCTGCCTCCCCTCGAAGTCGACCTCCTCCCAGCGAGTCTGGCCGACATCGCCGATCAGGATCCGGCCGCGGTCGAACGAGAATCGAAACGGGTTTCGCAGGCCGAGCGCGTAGATCTCGTTCCTTCCGGCCCTGCCAACGAACGGGTTGCCCCGCGGGGCCCGGTAGCGCTTGCTGCCGTGCTTGTGGGGGTTGATCCGAAGCAGCTTGCCGAGCAGCTTGTGCTTGTTCTGCGCGTTCTCGGGCGGATCGCCGCCATTGCCCCCGTCGCCCGTCCCCGCATACAGTCGTCCGTCGGGGCCGAACTGAAGTTGGCCGCCGTTGTGGTTCGCCGCCCCGGGATGCCGGATCACGATCACCCGGCGGCGCGAGCGCTTCCTCGCCCGGGTGTTGACGCGAGCGCGGAACTCGTCGATCTCGATGTTCCCGCTGCGGTTGGTGTAGTAGGCGTACAGGAGGTGGTTGCGCTCGTAGTGGGGATCAAACGCGATCGACAGCAGCCCACGCTCGCCCCCCGATGAAACTCGGCCCTGGATGTCGAGGAAGGGCCGATCGAGGACGTGTCCTCTGTGGACCACCCGAATCGTGCCCCGCTGCTCGACCACGTAGAGCAAGTCGGGCGCGCCGGGCGCGTGTGCGACGTACGTGGGTGAGGCGAAGTTGCCGACCTTGTGCTTCCGGATCCCGCCACGCCCGTCGCCCACTCGCAGCTTGTGGGCGGCGTCACCCGGCGGCTCAGGACTTCCCGCGGCCACCGCCAGCCCTGCGGCAAGCGCAAGCACGGCAGCGCCAAGCGCGGCCACGAGGGGCCGGATCGCCCCGATACGAACCCCGCCGAGCACCGAGGAAGCCTAGCGCTCGGCTTCGGTCAATCCCCCTCCGCCAGTCTGTACACGGGGCCTTGGAGCGACGAGACATAGATCCGCCCCCCGATGCCCTCGCCGAAGGAGCTCAGGTACGGGACGCGAAGGCCGGTGTCCTGGTCGTCCGTGGCACCCGCCAGCTGCGGAAGCAGGCTGTGGATGGCGCCACCGTAAAAGTCCGCATAGACATAGCGGCCGGCGAGCGAGCTCAGACTCGGATCGCGAACCACGTAGCCGCCCGTGACCGCGCAGCCGGGGCTGCAGGTCGAGTGGGAGTACGTGAACACGGGAGGCTCTTGGGGATCCGGGCCCGGCCGGGAGGCGTCGTGGACCTGGTTCCCCTCGTACTCGGGCCAGCCGAAATTGGCCCCCTTGGCGCCTGTTCGAGTCTCGTAGTGCACCTCCTCGACCGCGGACTGGCCCACGTCGCCGATCGCGATGTCGCCGGTGGCGCGGTCGAACGAGAAGTGCCACGGGTTGCGGAGGCCGTACGCATAGATCTCGTCCCGCCCGGGGCCGCCGACGTAGGGATTGTCGGCGGGAGAGAGGTAGCGCTCGTCGCCATCCTGCTCAGGGTCGATTCGCAGGATCTTGCCCAGCAGCTTGCTGAGCCGGCGCGCATTGTCATGGACGTCGCCGGAACCGCCGCCGTCCCCGGTCGCGATGTAGAGGCGGCCGTCGGGCCCGAACTGCAGCTGGCCGCCATAGTGGTTGTCCTCGTCCGCGTGGGAGACAACCAGCACCTTGCGACGCGACGACACCGAGGCGCGGGTCGCGGAGTCCGGGTGCCGCTTGAACTCATCGATCTCGATGTCCCCGTCCGCGTTCGCGTAGCTGACGTAGAAGCGACGGGATTTCTCGTAGTCCGAAGGAAAGGCGACCGAGAGCAGCCCCCCCTCGCCGGCCGTCGAGACGCGGTCGCTGATGTCGAGGAAGCATTGCGGGAGTTTGTGTTCGCGCCGCGTCACCGCGATCGTTCCCGGGCGCTCGACCACGAACAGGAGCCGGTTGAATCCCGGAGCGTTCTCCACCTGCATGGGGGCCTCGAACGTCCCGATGTCGTCCAGGGTCAGAGCGGGAGCTGCGGCAGCCGCACGCCCGCCGAGCAGCACGCCGCTCAGCGCGGCGACTCCGAGCATGATGATCGCGGTGCGTCGCACGCCCGTGCCTTTGATCGACGGCTCGGCGCCAAACTTGACTATGGGCCGTCGGCGGTCAACCGATAGACCGGCCCTTCGAGCGAGGTCGCGTAGACGTGGCCGGCGTTGTCCTCGCCGAACGAGCTCAGCTGTGGGATCTCGAGGCCAAGAGGGCGGTCGTCATCGGCCCGGCCTCCGGGCGTAGCGGGGAAGCTCCGCAGCTGGCCGGCGCAGTAGTCGCCGTACAGGTAGCGGCCGTAAAGGGTGGGCAGCGATCGGTCGCGTACCACGTAGCCCCCGGTGATCGAGCACCCGACCTCGTGGGTGTAGACGAGCACCGGCGGCACCGCGTTCGGGGCCTCCTGGTCGTCGTTGAAGCGGGTGAAGCCCTCGTAGGCCGACCAGCCGAAGTTCGCCCCGCGTCCGTCGCCCCGTGCGACCAGGTCCACCTCCTCGAACTGGACTTGCCCCACGTCGCCGATCGCCAGGGCGCGGGTCAACGAATCGAAGGAGAAGCGCCATGGGTTGCGCAGGCCGTAGGAATAGATCTCCGGGCGGGCACCCGAACGGCCCACGAACGGGTTGGAGTCCGGGATCGAGTAGAGGCGCCCGCCCGACGGGCGGGGGTCGATGCGCAGGATCTTGCCCAGCAGGGTGGACAGGTCCTGGCCCCGGCGCTCGGGGTCGTTCGCCGAGCCGCCGTCGCCGAGCCCTATGTACAGGAGGTCGTCCGGGCCGAACACAACCAGGCCGCCGTTGTGGTTCGAGTACGGCTGGTCGACGACCAGGACCTCGCGCGCGCTCTGCGGATCGGCGACCAGCGGATCGGATGAGGAGCGGCGGTACTCGACCACCCGCGTGTCACCCGCGGTATCGGTGTAGTCGACGTACAGCAGGCCCGACTTCCGGTAGTCGGGCGCAAAGGCGAGCGAGAGCAGGCCCTGCTCGCCCCCGGTCGAGACCTGGTCGCTGAGGTCCAGGAACGGGGTCGAGACGAGCTTGCCGTCACGCACGACCTGGATCCGGCCGGTCTTCTCGACCACGAACAGGTCGCGGTCGTCGCCCGGAGGCTGGGTGACGTAGAGTCGGCTGGTCGAAGTCGCCGACCTTCTGGAGGCGAACGCCGCCCTGGCCGTCGCCGGTGGGCAGCTGCCCCTGTCCCTGCCGGGAATCCGCGGGCGTCGGAGGCGGTGCGCTGGCCGTGGTGCCGCCCTCGTTCCCATCGCCGCACCCCGCGAGCAGGACGACCCAGAGAACAGCAGGTAGGCACCACACGGGCCGCAAGCTACGCACGGGCCTTACGTTATTCGCGGGCCTTTAAGGGCGTCTCAGGAGCGATCTCACCCCGCTGGGCCGAATAAGCCGCCCATAGACCGTGATATTCGGCCCAGCGGGCTCTGGGCATCCCTGCCCACGGGTGGGCCTAGGGTTTGCAGTTCTTCGTCACCTGACCCGCGTCGTTGACGCAGGTCCGCGGTGGCTTGGAGGTGATCGTGACCGCGAACTCGCCCTTCGCCGGGCTGCCGTCGGCGGTCACCGCTTTCGCCTTGCCCTGGAGCCCCGCCGCCACCTCGTAGTGCACCGTGTAGGTGCCGGCGCGCACCGGCGTCACCCGCCAGACGATGTCCTTGCTGTCGCCGGAGCGCACCGGACCGAACTGGAAGGTGTCGGTCTGGGCGGCCGCGGCGCCCGCTGACGGAGCCTGGTCGAGCTCCTTGGCCGTGACGCCCGGCGTCAGCAGCTTCGGGTACCGGTTCTCGAGGATCCACACCGGCCGGTTGGGACTCGCCAGGTCGGGCTCGTCGAGGGGGATGTTGAACGAGCCCTGCCCCGAGCCGGTGGCCGTGACGCCGGCCTTGACGTCGCCGGTGTAGATGGTCACGGCGAGGTCGGGGATCGTCTGGTCGCCGGCGTTCTTGATCCCGAGCTCGAGGTCGCTGGTCTCCACGAGGCGCTGGTGGCTGGGGAACTCCGCCTTCGTCACCTGCAGCTCGTAGGTGCCGGACGGCTCGGTGACGTCTTGGCGCTCCCCGCCGCCACATGCGGAGACGGCCCACGCCAGGGCAAGCGCCGCCATCCCGGTAGCGATCCTTGCTTCCGCGCCCCGGAGTCGCTGCCTTCCGGCCTTTGTGCCGCTCTCCCCCAAGGCGCGGGGAACATACCACCTGCCACTCGACGAAATCGCGCCTCGATCAGACCGGGCTGGCTGCCCAGCCAGGAAGCGTTGGGAGTGGCGGTGGGCTCTCGCATGGAATACATTGTCTTCCTGCCGCCGATCGCAGCGTGGTGGCGGAGGAGAAGATGGTCCGAACCGTCGCCGATAGGGCATTCCTTCCGGCCAAGAGCCTGTTCGAGCAGGTGGGGAACATGATGATCCTCACCGGGAAGACGATCACCGCCACCGTGCGGCCTCCCTACCCCTACGGGGGCGAGTTCATCTCCCAGTTCATCTTCGCCCTGCAGCTTTGCTGGTTCCCGATGCTGATCTCGACCGTCGCCTTCGGGTTCGGCGCCCCGGGCCTGCAAGCGGCCAACTTCGCCTCCCTGTTCGGGGCCCTCGATCGGCTCGGGGGCTTCTTCGTCTTGGCCTCGATCCGCGAGTTCGCCCCCTTCGTGACCGCGGTCGTGGTCGCCGGGGTGGCGGGGACCGCGATCACCGCCGATCTGGGGGCGCGCAAGATCCGCGAGGAGCTCGACGCCCTGCAGGTCTTGGGGGTCGACCCGATCAAGAACCTGGTCGTGCCCCGGTTTTTGTCCCTGATGCTGATCACGGGGCTGCTCGACATCTACGCGCTCTTGTTCGGGATCGCCGGCGGCGTCTTTGCCACCCTCGCCTACCACGCCCCCCTGGGCGGCTTCTTCGCCACCCTGCTCACCAACGCCTCGGTGACCGAGCTTTGGGGGTCGATCCTAAAGACGACCCTGTTCGGGGCGATCATCGCGATCGTCTGCTCCTATAAGGGCATGAACGCCTCCGGGGGCGCCGCCGGGGTCGGCCGGGCGGTCAACGAGGCGGTGGTGATCGCCTTCTTGGGGGTGTTCGCGTTCAACTACGTGTTCACCCAGACCCTGCTCGCCACCCACCCCGAGCTCCAGGTGCCGAAGTGAGGGGGGCCCGCTGATGCCCGGCTGGATGGCGGTGCCCCGCGAGTGGCTGGCCTCGCTGGGGGAGATCGCCTCCTTTTGCGGCAAGACCATGGGGCTCGTCTACTCGGGCCGGGTGCTTCAGTTCTTCGGCGAGGCCCTGCGCCAGGCGGGGATCCTGATCCTCGGCTCGACGATCGTGATCTGGGGCCTGGTGTTCATCCTCGGCCTCCAGTGCGGGATCGAGGGCGCCTACTTCAACCGCTCCCTCGGCGCCCCCTCCTACGCCGGCGTGTTCGCCGCCTGGTGCGATCTGCGCGAGGTGATCCCCTACGCCTTCGGCTACATGATGGCGGCCAAGGTGGGGACCGGGATCGTCGCCGAGCTCGGCGCGATGCGGATCTCGGACGAGATCGACGCGCTCGAGGTGATGGGGGTGCCGCCGATGACCTTCCTCGCCGCCACCCGGCTTCTGGGCGCCTGGATGACGCTCCCGTTCATGTACCTGTCGGCGATCGGGATCGGCTACTTCGCCAGCTGGCTGGCGGTCGTGAAGCAGATCGGCGACGTCAGCTCGGGTGGCTACTTCCTGATCTTTTGGATGTTCCAAAACCCCCCCGACCTCTTATTCAGCGTGATCAAGGCGATGTTCATGGCCACCGCGATCGTCTTGGTCGGCTGCTACTACGGCTATACGGCCTCCGGAGGACCGGTCGGGGTGGGAACCGCGACCGCCAAATCGATGGTCCTGAACATCGTCTTGGTCCACATCATCGGGATGATGGGAACCCTGGTCTTTTGGGGCGCCAACCCGAGGGCGCCAATCGGGGGATGAGACAGCGACGCATGGAGGAGGAACGAACCGCACCGATGGCTGACGAGACCGCAGACGAGACCCGCGAGCGCCAATCCCACGAGGAGCCGCAAGACTCGGCCTACCGTGAGTCGGCGCCTGAGCTCGGCGCCCTGAACCGGGACTACGTGATTCCCGGGGTGGACCCCTCTGAGACGAACCCCTACCGGTGGCACACCGGCGAGAAGCGCGACCACGGCGGGGAGGACGCCATCGAGGTCATCGACCTCGTGAAGCAGTTCGGCCGCACCCGCATCCTCAACGGCCTCAACCTCGGGCTCCCGAACGACCAGATCTCGATGGTGCTCGGCCCCTCGGGCACCGGCAAGAGCGTCTTGATCAAGCACATCGTCGGCCTTCTCTACCCCGACGCGGGCGACGTCCTCGTGCACGGTGAGTCGGTCCCGAGCCTGACCGACGACGAGCTGTTCGAGATGCGCAAGAAGTTCGGCCTCCTGTTCCAGGACGGCGCCCTGTTCGGCTCCATGAACGTGTTCGACAACACCGCCTTCCCCCTTCGCCAGCACACCGACAAGTCGGAGGACGAGATCGGCGAGATCTGCAACCGGCGGCTGCGCGAGGTCGGGCTCGCCGAGGCCACGCAGAAGATGCCGAACGAGCTCTCCGGCGGGATGCGCAAGCGGGCCGGGTTCGCCCGGGCGCTGGTGCTGGACCCGGCGATCGTGATGTTCGACGAGCCCGACTCGGGGCTCGATCCCGTGCGCACCGCGCTGCTGTGCGAGCTGATCCGCGAGATCCACGAGGAGAACGGCGGCTGCTACCTGGTGATCAGCCACGACCTCGGCACGGCGCGCCGAATCGCCGACTTCCTCGCTGTGCTGTGGAAGGGCCGGATCGTGGAGTCGGGCCCCGCCGACGAGCTGTTCGACTCCGACAACGAGTTCGTCGCCCAGTTCCTCAACGCGGAGACCGAAGGCCCCCTGGCAATGGACTAGCCGACGCGGCGGGTGTGCCGCGTCCCTAACCTAGCTCCGAAGTGCGGATGAGGGACTTGTTGGCACGGATTGCCGGGCGGGCCGTCGAGCGGCCCACCCCGGTGATCGCGGCGGCGGTGCTGTTGACCCTGATCGGGGCGGTCGCTGCCCTCCGCCTGGAGGCGGCGCGCAGCCCCGACGCGCTGGTCAACCGCGGCTCCGGCACCTATGCCGCGACCCAGAGCTTCTACGACCAGTTCGGGGGCGAGCCCGTGGAGGTCCTGGTGAAGGGGGACCTGGAGCAGCTGCTGCTCACCGACAACATCGGGCGGCTGCTGGCGTTGGAGAGCTGCCTGTCGGGCAAGGCGAAGGGTGGGCAGGTGATCGGCGACCTACCCGCGCCTCCGGCATGCGCCGCGATCGCACGCCTGGACCCGAGCTTCGCGGTCTTCGGGCCCGCGACCTACCTGAACCAGTTCGCGATCGCGGCCGAGAAGCAGTACACGCAGCAGTCCCGGCTGACCGGCCTTCAGGCTCAACGCGCGGGACGACGGGCGGCGCTCCAGGCCCGCCGGAACGGGCTCTCGAAGGCCCAGCAGCAACAGGCTGCGGTGGCGGCGTACCAGCAGGTCCTGCTCCGGTTCCGGCAGCAGCTCGCGACGCTCGCGGTCCGCTACGGCCAGACCGGGTTGCCCAAGCTGGACGACCCGCGATTCGTTCGGGCGGCGATCTGTGACAGCACGCTGCCCGGATGCGCGCCGAAGGCGCGCCTGGCGGCGATCGTTCCGAGCTCCGACGCGGCGCTGATCTCCGTTCGCCTCCGCCCCGGGCTCAGCGACTCGCAGCGCCACGAGGCGATCTCCCTGTTCCGCGAGGCCGTCGCCGACCCCACCTTCCGCCTTCACAAGGGAGCGGCCTTCGACACCGAGCCCGGTTACGTGGTCAGCGGCGTCCCGGTCGTGTTCGAGGGGCTCGCGCAGGAGCTGTCGACGCAGATCTTCATCCTCCTGGCGGCAGCCCTGGCGGTCATGGTGATCACGCTGGCCGTCGTCTTCCGGACGCGACTGAGGCTGCTGCCGCTGGCGATCGCACTCGGCGCCGCCGGCATCGTCTTCGGCTTCCTGGCGCTGGTCGGGGGCTCGCTGACCATGGCGTCGATCGCTGTCCTGCCGGTGCTGATCGGCCTCTCCGTCGACTACGCGATCCAGTTCCAGGCCCGCTTCGGCGAGGCCGTGCAGTCGGGCTCCTCGCCACCCCGCGCGGCGGTGGAGGCTGCGGCCACCGGCGGCCCCGTGATCGCCATCGCCGGTCTGGCCACCATGGCGGGGTTTGCCGTGCTGGTGCTCTCGCCGATCCCGATGGTGCGCGACTTCGCCCTGCTGCTGGTCCTCGGGATCCTGGTCGCCTTCACCCTGGCGTTGACCGTCGGCCTCTCGGCCCTGTCCCTGCTTCGGCCGGCGAGCGGCGCGCGCACCCGGGTCGGCTGGGGCGCCGGGCTGCGCGGGAGGGGCGCGGTACTCGGCTCGCGGGTGCGGGCGGCAGGCAGGCGCGCGCTCGCCTTCTCGATCGCGGCCCCGGTCCGGGTGCTCGCGATCGCCGCCCTGCTGGCGATCGTCGGCTGGGGCGTCGGGACGCGAATACCGGTGATCTCCGACATCCGCGAGCTCGTGCCGCGCGACCTGCCGGCGCTTCAGGACGTGGACGAGCTCGAGCAGGCCACGGGGATCTCGGGGCTCACCTACGTCACCGTCACCGCCCCCGACCTCAGCGATCCGGCCGTGATCTCCTGGATGCACGACTTCGAGCAGCGCATCCTCGGGCGTCACGGATTCAGCGGCGAAAACCCCTCCTGCAAGGCGGAGCAGGCCCAGCTCTGCCCCGAGATCTCGCTCCCGGACTTCCTCTATGCGGACGACCAGGCGACCCCCAGCCGCAGCCGTATCAGCGCCCAGCTTCGCCTGCTCCCTCCCTACGTCGCGCAGGCGCTGCTAACCACCGATCCGGCCACGGGGAAGCCCGGCAACACCGGCCTGATCACCTTCGGGATCAAGGTGATGCCGTTCGACCAGCAAAAGGAGCTGATCGACGACATTCGGGCGCAAATCGATCCGCCGGGCACCGGCAACGATCCTCCCACCGGGGTGAGCGCACAGGTCGTCGGCCTTCCGGTCCTCGCCGCCGACGCCAACTCCGCTCTCTCGGGGAACCGCTACCTGGTGACCATCGCCGGATTGCTCGCGGTCGCGGTCGTCCTGATGGTCGCCTACCGCTCGGCAAGCCGGGCGCTCGTGCCGCTGATCCCGATCGTGCTGGCGACCGGCTGGGCATCCCTGGTGCTGTGGGTGGCCGGTGTCCCGCTGAACCCGATGTCGGCGACGCTCGGCGCGCTCGTGATCGCGATCGCGACGGAGTTCAGCGTCCTGCTATCGGCTCGCTACCACGAAGAGCGCCACCGAGGCGGCACCATGGGAGAGGCGCTGCGCCGCGCCTACGCGCGCACCGGGACCGCGGTGCTCGCTTCGGGGATAACCGCGATCGCGGGCTTCGCGGTCCTCGTGCTCACCGACATACGCATGCTGCGCGACTTCGGGCTGGTGACCGTCTTCGATCTCGGGGTCGCCCTCGTTGGCGTGCTGCTGGTGCTTCCCGCCGCCCTGGTTTGGTCCGAGGGTGGATTCGAGCCGCTGGCGGCGCCTGCGCGGCGCGCGCTGCGCCCGCGCCGCTGGGCCGCCCGGCGCCAGCGCGCGATGCCGGCTGCAGTGCCGGTCCCGTCCGCCACGTCCTTGCATGCTCGACTTTCCACGCCCACCTACGACGTAGCCGCGACGGTGAGCCGATCTGGACCGCAGCAGCCGCCCGGGGAGGCGCTACTCGACCTTCGTCGGGATCGCCTTCCTCGTCCTGATCGTGGTCGCCACCCTGAACACGATCCGCACCGAGGGGGGCGGGACGCTCGACAGCGGCATGCCGCTGCCGGAGTTCGCGATTCCGGATGCGCGCAGCGGTCCTAGTGACAAGGACGCCGCGATCTTCCAGGACGACTGCTCGACGTCCGAGAACCCATGTCCCTCGGAGTCCAGGCGGAGGCCGGCTTGCGAAATCCCCAGAAAGGGGGCGATCAGGGTGTGCGACCTGTTCAATCGACCGCTCGTGATCTCGTTCTGGTTCACCCGAGGGGCGAACTGCCTGCCCACCCAGGACCTCGTCGACCGGGTGGGCTCTCGCTACCGTGGCCGCGTGAACTTCCTCTCCATCGACATCCGCGACGATCCTGAGGACGTGCACCAGATCGTCGCCGAGCGCGGCTGGAAGGTTCCGGTTGGCTACGACCGCGACGGCGCGGTCAGCAACCTGTACCGGGTGGGCGCCTGCCCGACCCTGCTCTTCGCCTACCCCGGCGGAATCCTCGACTTCGAAAAGATCGGGGAGCTTTCCGAGGCGCAGATCACCGCGAACGTCCAGCGGCTGCTTCGTGAATCGCGGGCGCGTGCCGCAGCGGCCCGCTGATGAGCGAGGGAGCGGCTCCAGAGGCGGGCTGGGTCACGCCCGAGTTGCGTGAGGAGTTCCCCGGCCTCGCCTTGCGCTACCTGTTGATAGAGCGGGGGTCGGGCCGCGCTCCACGCCGTCTGAAGCAGCGCCTGGCGGAGCTGTCGAACCGGTTCTCGGGCCCGCAGGCGATCAACCTGCGGCACAAGCCGATCCCCTGGGCCTACCGGGTGTTCTACCGCCACATCGGACTCGACCCGGACCAGCAGCAGACTCCCGTGGAGGCGGTCGCCCTGGAGCGCATGAAGCACGGCGGATTCATCAGCCGCAGCCTGCTCGACGACGCCCTCACGATCGCGATCATCGAGTCGGGCGTCGCCCTGCGCGCCTTCGACGGGAGCCGCGTCGAGGGCGGCCTGGGGATCCGCCAGACGGAGCCAGGCGAGGGATTGGAGGGGCGCCCGGGCGAGCTGCCGCCGGGGACGCTGGTGATCGCCGACCAGGCGCGCCCCGTGGGGTTGCTGTTCGGCGCAACCGCCGCCGGCCGCGGCGTGCGGCCGCGGACGACCCGGACGATCCTGGCCGCCGTGCAGGTGAAGGGTCGTGCCCGACATCGCGGTCGACGAGGCGATCTGGCTCGCCTGCCGACGTGCTGCGCAGCTAGGCGAAGCCAGGCCCGCGGGGATACAATTGGCCCGACGTCGATTCCGGGCGAAGGAGATTCTCGGTGCCCGAGGAAGTGCTGGAGGTCGAGGCGGGCGATTCGCGGCGCCGGCCGGTCAAGGCCCTGGACGCTGCATTCGGCGATCGCGGGGGACGGGTCGACGTCCTCACCGAGCGTCGGGCCCGTCAGGATCTTCGCCGCCAGATCGCTCAGCTTGAGAGCCGCCTGGGCGAGCTGTTCGCCGCCGCCTTCCCGCGTCGCGGGATCGAGTGGACCGTCGGCGCGATCGGCGGGCCCCGGGTGCTCGGGGTCGGCGAGCTGGAGCGAGTGCGCGACGCGCTCGCCGCAAGGCTGCGCCAGGCACAGGTCGAGCTGGAGCGGCGGGGGGAGATCGAGGAGCAGAACCGCGGGCTGATCGAGGCGATGGTCACCGAGCCTCAGCGTTACCGTTGGGTCAGGGTGTCCAACGAGGACGTCGGCGAGCCCGGCTGCCGCCACTGGCACTCCCGCCCACGCTGGGGCATCATCGGGATGCTGATGGGTTGGTGGCGCGTCAAGCTGTCCTCGGGCTGTCCGTTAGCCAAGGGGCCCCGGCCCCTGCAAACCGGCCCATCTTGGCGTCCTTTTCGGGGCCGATGAGCAAGAAGCGCCGCAAGCGACGTCCCCGTCCCGCCGCCGCCAGGGCGCCCGCGGCCGAACGGGCCGTCGACAAGCCGTCGCCTGCTCCCCGCCGGCGTCGTGCGGAGGCGCTGGACCAGCGACCGCCGGCGCCGTGGGGCTCCTTCCCCCTGGTCGAGCTGGTCGTCCTGGTCGCGATCCTGATGCTGATTGGCGGGTTCGTCGTCCAGGGCGAACGAGGCCCGGTGTTGATCGCGGTCGGGCTGGCGCTCGGCGCCCTGGCCGGGATCGAGTTGTCTATTCGAGAGCACTTCGCCGGCTACCGCTCGCACACGCTGCTGCTGTCCGGCGCGGCCGCAGTCGCCGTGCTCGCCCCGCTCGCCTACCTTGTCCCGTCGCTCTGGTTGCCGGTGGCGCTTGCGGCGGCGGGCGCCGTCTTCGCGCTCTCCGCCTGGGCCTTGGCGCGGGTCTTTCGGCGTCGCTCGGGGCAGCCGTTCAGGGTGCGCTGATCCAGCCGCGCCGAGCGCCCGCCAGAACGCCGACGAATTTGGGGACGCGACCGCGCTAGCGCCGGCGCCTTGCCTTGGCCTCGAGCTCTGCGGCCAGCACCCCGCGCTGGCGTTCGGTGAGACGGCCGAGCTCGCGATTCTCGTTCAGAGCCAGGGACGAGAGGAACTTGCGGGCCCGAGCCCGCCCCCAGCGGCGCTGGCTGCGAAGCAGCTCGCCGACGCTCATCGTCGCGACCTCCCATGGACAAGTCCGAACCACATTGACCACGTCCACTTGGCCGGAGAGGATGGTTCGCTTCAGCGACGCGCGGGCAAGTCGGACGCGATTGGCGTGCGCGAGGGCCTGCATGTGTTGTGGCGCAGAGACAACTGTTGAGGCAGCTGGCATCGTCACTCCTTCCTACGAGAGTTCTCGAGGATCTTCGGGGCCGTCCTGGGCGCTCCCCCTCGTGAGGCTGGAATGGTCGGAACGAACTCCTACCCCGTTCCGGCGGCCTCCTGCCCCGAGGCACATCCGGGCGCGGCGGAAACTAAGCGAGCGCGCCGGTGGCCGTCAACTCTGCACCCCCCTCTACCGTCCGAGTCGTCCGCTACGTGCAACCTTTTCTTGCTCGCCGATCCCTTGTCCGAAAATGGACAAGGAGAAACTACCCATTGCGGGGGAGGCAATTACCCACTTCGCGAGGCTTCGCCGGCTAGCCCGCTCGACGTACGTCGGGGAAGTCGGCGGTTACCGCTTCGAAGATCTCCAGCGCCCGGTCGAGATGGTCGCGCTCGTGGGTGGCCATGAGGCTGGTGCGAAGCAGCGCGCCGCCGGGCGGGACGGCCGGGTGGAGCGCGACGTTCGTGTAGACGCCGGCCTCGAACAGCGCCTTCCAGAGCACCACCGCCTGCCAGTCCTCGCCGACCACGACCGGCACCACAGGGGTGGTCGCCGTCGAGCCGTCTGGAAGCCGGCCGGGCTCGACCACCCGGAGCCCGAGCTCGTCGAAGCCCTTGCGCAGGTAGTCGGCGTTGTCGAGCAGGCGTGCGAACAGCGGCCCTCCCTCGCGGCGGCAGATGCGGACCGCTTCCAGGGCCGCTCCCAGCGCGGCCGGGACCGCTGCCGCCGTGAACACGAAGGCCCGCGCGGAGATCCGCAGGTACTCGATCACGTCGGCGGGACCGGCGACGAAGCCCCCGCAGGAGGCCAGGCTCTTCGAGAAGGTGCCCATTCGCAGGTCGGCCCGGTCCTCGAGCCCGTAGAGCTCACACACCCCCGCGCCGCGCTCGCCCAGGACGCCGACCGCGTGGGCCTCGTCGACCATCAAGCGTGCGCCGTTTCGCTCGACGAGCCCGACGATCTCGGGCAGGGGACAGATGTCTCCCTCCATGGAGAACACCCCGTCCACGACCACGAGCACGCCGCCCCCCTCGGCGGCGGCCCGGTCCAGCATCTTCTCGAGCTTCGGCATCTGGTTGTGCCGAAACGGGCGCAGCTTTGCCCCCGAGAGGCGACAGCCGTCGAGGATCGACGCATGATCTCCCGAGTCGCAGATCACGGTGTCGCCGGGCTCGAGGATCGTCCCGATGGTGCCCAGGTTGGCCTGGTAGCCCGTGGTGAAGACGATCGCGTCCTCGGTCCCCAGCCACTCGGCGATCTCCCGCTCCAGCTCGACGTGCAGCGGGATCGTCCCGTTCAGCAGCCGCGAGCCGGTGAGCGCGGTGCCGTATAGGTCGAGCGCCTCGCGCGCCGCAGCCTTCACCCGGGGATCGCCGGTCAGGCCCAGGTAGTTGTTGGAGCCGAGCATGATCGTCTCGCGCCCTTCCATCTCGACCACCGGCCCCGCCTCCGAGGTCAGCAGACGGAAGTAGGGGAGCAGATCGGCCTCCTTGGCGGCCTCGAGCTGCTCCTTGCGGTCGTGGTGGCGCGCCTTCTCGAACACGTCCACGGGCGCGCGAGTGGTCCCGGTCACCGGGAAAGTCTCCCATGCCGTTGCCATGGTGGGAGGTACCACTAAAGTGGCGCCCGAATGGGCTCGCCCAACGTCCGCCCGGTCCTCAGCTCTCGCGACCTGAACGCCTTCATCAAGCTCCCCTTCCGGCTCCATCGCGGCACTCCCTGGGTGCCACCCCTGATCATGGAGCGGCGCGAGTTCCTCAACCGCGACAAGAACCCGTTCTTCGAGCATGCGGAGGCCGCGTACTTCCTGGCTGAGCGCGACGGCGAGGTCGTCGGCCGCATCACCGCCCAAATCGACGATCGCTGGACCCAGTTCCAGGGCGGCAACGACGGAATGTTCGGGTTCTTCGAGACTGAGGACGATCCCGACGTGGCCCGCGCCCTGATCGAGACCGCGGCGGAGTGGGCGCGCGCCCGCGGTCGCGAGCGGATGCTCGGCCCGATGGACTTCACGACCAACGACGAGTGCGGTCTCCTGGTCGAGGGGCACGGCCTCGAGCCGTTGATCCTGGAGCCCTGGCACCCCCCGTACTACCAGCGCCTGCTCGAGGCGCTGGGAATGACCAAGGTCATGGACCTGTGGATGTGGCGGCTGGCGATGGGGGAGCTGAAGCAGGGCGACCAGTTCCACGACTTCATTCACAAGGCGGCGGAGGAGGCGGCAGAGGAGCACGGGGTGGTGGTCCGCAAGATGAGAAAACGCGACCTGGAGGCCGAGGTCACCCGGTTCATGGACGTCTACAACGAGGCCTGGGGGCAAAACTGGGGCTTCGTCCCGATCACCGAGGCCGAAGTGCGCTTCCAGGCCAAGAACCTGAAGCCGATCCTGGACGAGAACTGGGCGATGATCGCCGAGCGCGACGGCGAGGTGGTGGGCGCCGCCCTGTCGCTTCCCGACATCAACCAGGTGCTCGCGAAGATGAATGGCCGGCTGCTGCCGTTCGGCTGGTGGCACTTCCTCACCGGTCGCCGCAAGATCGATCGGATCCGGGTCTTCGCGCTCGGCGTCAAGCCCGCCTACCAGCACCTGGGTGTCGCCGCGGCGCTGTACGTCCGCCACATCGAGATGGCCGCACGCGTGCGGCAGAAATGGGGCGAGATGGGCTGGATCCTCGAGGTCAACGAGCCGATGAACCGCGCGATGGAGGGAATGGGCGGCACCGTGAGCAAGCGCTACCGGCTCTACGAGCTGCCGTTGGCCGCCACGTAGAGGTCCGCAAACTGCGGGAAAGGCGACTGGGTTTCGCCTGAAGTCGCCGATAGACTGACGCGGATGCCGGTGGAGGAGGTCTTGGAGGCCGAGGCGGTCGAGGAGCCGACCGCCGACGATTCTGAGCCGGTGGCGGAGCCCAGTCGGCTGCCGGAGCCGTCCCGCCGCACCGAGGTGGAGGCGTGGCGAGGTGAGGTGAGGACCGCTGCGATGGCCGCCGCCGGCGGCTTGGTGGCCGGCGCCGCCACGGTCGCCGCGGTGCGTGCGGTGCGTTCGAGCGGAGTGCCGCGTCGCCAGCGCCAGCGGCGGCTGCTGCGCCGCCGGCAGGACCCGCCGAGCATCATCGCCAGCCGGTCGTTCCTGGTGGACGTCCACATCCTCGGCAACCGTTAGCGCGATGACTGAGGGCACGCGGCCGGCGGTCGCCGGCGCCTGCCTCGAAGTCGAGGTGCGCCCGCCATGGCCCTACCGCCTGCCCGCGAGCGGTGGGAGCGACGCCGTGATGCGCGTCCGCCGCGGCATCGTCGCTCGGGTGCTGCACGTCGAGGGCGCTCCGGTGATGGTGCGCGCAGCGCAGCGACGCGACGGCACGGTGTTGTTGCGGGCGGACGGGGAGTCGGCCGGCGGCCGGGAGGTCGCCATCGAGCGCATGCGCTTTGCGCTCGGCGTCGACGACGACTATCGCCCGTTCTACGATCGCTTCCGGTCCGACCGGCTCCTCGGTGGCGCCATCCGGCGCCGCCGCTGGCATCGTCCGCGCCGGCGCCCCTGGCCCTGGGAGGCACTCGCCTGGTCGATCACCATGCAGCTGATCGAATCCTCCCGCGCGGCCCAGATCCAGCGGCGGATGGTCTATCGCTGGGGCATCCCGGCCGAAGGGCCCGACGGCACCACGCTTCGCGACGTGCCGACCCCCGAGCTCGTCGCCGGGAGAGCTCCGGCCGAGCTGGCCGCAATCGACCTGGCGCCTGCCCGGGCGCTCGCCCTGATTCGGGCGGCGCGCGAGGTCGCTGCCGGCCGCGTCGACCCCGGCGACCCGGCGCACGACCGCCGCCTGCTCGCGATCCGGGAGATCGGCCCGTGGACCGTCCAGTGCCTGGGTCTATACGGTCGTGGCGAGCCGGACTCGCTGCCCGCCGGCGACCTCGGCTTCGTCAAGCTGGTGGGGCGCCTTGCGGGCCTTGGCCGCCGCGCCACGGTCGAGGAGGTGGAGGAGTTCTTCGCTCCCTACGCGCCGTACCGCGGCCTCGCCGGCTCCTTCGTGCTGGCCGCGTACCACAAGGCCGTCGCCACCGGGCCGCCCCTACGCTTCGCCGCCTGAGCCAGCGGCCTGAGCTAGCGACGAAGTCGCCGCGGCTCGCCCTGCCGGCGACCTCCGTGTCGCCGGCGACGGGCTCGCTTCCCGCACCGCTCGCATCCTGCTCGCTGATACGGAGGTGCCGAAGGCGAGGCTTCCGGCGGAGTGATTCCGTTAGTCCGGGATCTTCCCGGGAAGCAGGTCGTTGGTGAGCACGTCGTCGGTGCTGGGCAGCGCCTCGATCAGGCCGTGGTCGGCGAAGAACTGGGCGAACCGCTGCCACTGCTTCGGGTCCATGTAGCCGTATGGCTGCTTACCGCTCGGCAGCAGCAGCGGGAGGGTCCTTCGCACCTCGGCGGCGGTGAATTTGGGGCTCAGGCCCTCGGCGGCGTCGAGCACGTCCTTGGTTGCGGCGGCCGGATCGGCGGCGGCAGCCTTCGTGCCGCGCTCGAGCGCTGCGATGAACAGGCGGATGCTCTGGGAGTCGTCGTCGAGGCGATCCGAGTTGGCAACCAGCACCAACTCGTCGTAGGTGGGGATGCCGAGCCTGTCGACCGGGATCACGGTGGGATCCTTGCCGCGCAGGCGAAGGTCCACGCCCTCGACGTTGAGGAACCCGCCGAGCATCGCATCGGCGCGGCCGGAGAGGATCGCCGGCAACAGACCTTGCTGGACGTCCACCACGTCCACGTCGTCCGAGCTCAGGCCGGAGCGCTCCAGGATCGCATCCAGGTACGCCGACTGGTAGGGGATGCCTGCGGTGGCGATCGTCTTGCCGCGCAGGTCCTTGACGTCGCCGATCCCGGAGCCTTTGAGCCAGATCAACGACGTCAGCGGGGTCGGCACCAGGGCCGCGACCGCCTTCACCGGCAGGCCCTGGTCGTGGGCGAGAAGCACCTCGGGCTCGTACGAGATCGCCAGGTCAACCCGGCCAGCCGCCACCTCCTTGATCGGCGCCGAGGGATCCGAGGGAGTCTGGGGGCGCACGTCCAGACCGGCGTCGCGGAAGTAGCCGCGGTCGATCGCCTCGTAGATGCCGGCGTGGTCCGGGTTCACGTAGAAGTCGAGCGCGAGGTCGAAGCGCTGCGGGTTCCCGGCGGTGACGTCCTCCGACTTCTCTCCGCAGCCCGCCGCGATCGCGGCGACGGCGACCACCAGGGACAGCGCCGCCGTCTTCAGCGACCCCCTGGGTGACCTGCTCACGCCTCTTGCTCCGAGCCTGCTCAAGCTCCGGCTCCGTTCGACCCCCACCACGCGACCCTCCGCTCCAGGGCGGCGAGGAGCGCGAAGAGGACGATCGCCAGCGCCGAGAGCACGACGACGGCGGCGAAGGTTCGGGCCGTCTGCAGCTGGGCAGATGCCTGCTGGATCAGGTGACCGAGGCCCGAGCTGGAGCCGGCCCACTCACCGAACACGGCGCCGATCACCGCGACGGCCACCGCGATCTTCGCGCCGCTGAAGAAGTACGGCAGCGCGGTCGGGCCCTCCACTCGGCGCAGGGTCTGCCAGCGGCTGGCGTCGAGGGTGCGCATCATCTTCACCAGGTCCGGGTCCACGGAACCCAGCCCGTCGAGGGTATTGACGGTGATCGGGAAGAAGCAGATCAGGGCGATGATCGCCAGCTTCGGGCCGATCCCGAAGCCCAGCCAGACGACGAGGATCGGGGCCACGACCACGATCGGCACCGTTTGGGAGGCGACCAGCAGCGGGTAGACGGCACGACGCAGGGTCGGCGAGAGGTGGAGTACGACCGCGAACGCGACGCCGACCAGCACCGCGAGCGCGAAACCGGCGAGCACCTCCTGGATCGTGACCCAGGCGTTGTCGGTGAGCAGCGCCCGGTCCTGCCACAGCGCCTCGGCGATCTCGCTCGGCGCGGGGACCAGAAAGGGCTCGAGATTGAGCGCGTTGGCGATCACGTCGAGGCGCGCCGCCAGCTCCCAGGCCCCAAGCAGGGCGACGATGATCGCAACGGGCGGCAGCCAGCGCCCGACGCCAAGCCCTTGCCCCCGGCTCGGCATCAGTCCGCCCTCCCAAGCTTCGCGGTCGCCTGACTGCCCTCGCTCAGGGCCTCGAGCGCGCGCTCGCGCGAGGAGGTGAAGGCCGGCGAGGTGACGGTCTCCAGCCGCGGCAGAGCTCGGGCGTGGGGCGACGGAAGCTCGGCGACCACGGTCGCCGGTCGGGCCGAGAGCACGGCCACGCGGTCGGAGAGGTACAGGGCCTCCTCCACGTCGTGGGTGACCAGGATCGCCGTCCGGGATTCGGCCGCGAGCGCCTGCGCCAGCCATTCCTGCATCTCGGCGCGGGTGATCGCGTCCAGCGACGCGAACGGCTCATCGAGGAGCAGCACAGGCTTGCCGGCCAACAGCGTGCGCAGGAAGGCGATTCGCTGACGCATGCCCCCGGAGAGCTCGGCGGGGCGCGAGCCCTCGAAGCCCGCCAGCCCGAAGCGCTCGAACAGCGGGTGCGCTGCGCGGCGCGCCTCGACCCGCGAGGCGCCCCGGTTTCGCAGCGCCAGCGCGGCGTTGTCGATCGCGGGCAGCCAGGGAAGCAGGAGGTCGCGCTGGGGCATGTACGCGCAGCGGGCGAGACGCGCAGCGCCCGAGCCGGCTCCCTCGACCTCGATCGTGCCGGCGTCGATCGCTCGCAGGCCGCCGACCAGCTCCAGCAGGGTCGACTTCCCGCATCCCGAGGGGCCGACGACGCCGAGCACGTGGCCCGGCTCGACCGCCAGGTCGAGGCGCTCGATGACGCGAAGCGAACCGAAGGCGTGGCCGAGGCCCCGGATCGCGACGCCGGACGCCGACGTCGGATCGCCGTGCGGATCGCCGCCGGACGCCGCCTGCTCGGCGGCCCTCTGAACCGGTTGAGGCTCCGCTACGGGAGCCTCGGAAGTCATTCGCATGCTCCCTCCGCGCGCATTACCGCGACAGGTTCTAAGGGTCAGCGCTGGGTGGTCTTGCCAGAGGCGCTATCTCAGCCCGCTACCCGCGAGCACCCCCGTCTTGGACTGCTCCAAGTCTACCCGGCGGCCGATTCCGATCCCTCCCGGATCGCGCCGATCACCGGCAGATCGCGCAGACTCCTTCGCAGCTCGTCGAGGTCCTCGAACACGGCGACGGCCCCAGCCTCACGCAGCTCCTCCATGGAGAATCCACCGGTCAGCACCGCTACCGAGGCAACCCCCGCTCGGGCCGCGGCCTCGCAGTCCCACCGCGAGTCCCCGATCATCAGGGCGGCATCCGCGCCAGCCTTGCCGAGCGCCGCGTGGACGAGATCAGGCTGGGGCTTGGTCGATTCCACGTCGGCGGACGTAGTCCAGCCGGTAACGAGTCCGCGAGCCTCGAGCAAGTCCAGATAGCGGTCGACCTCCTGCTGCTTGGCCGAGCTCGCCAGGACCACGGCGTCCACCTGCCGCTTCAGGTGCTCGATCAGCCTGTGTGCGCCTTCCAGGGGCTGGACCTCGTCGATCAGCTCCATGTAGCGCTCGGCCTCGGCCTCACGGATCGCGTCGCCGCATTCGCGGTCGAGCTGATCGCCCCCGAGGGCGGCAACGAGCTGATCGCCGCCCATTCCGATGTGCCGATGAATTCGCCAGATGGGCAGGGTCACTCCATGCGCTCGGAAAGCTCGGTACCAGGCGATCGCATGGTGGTAGTTCGTGTCGACGAGCGTGCCGTCGACGTCGAGGATCGCGGCGGTGCTCATCTGGGATCAGACCGGCTCGGCCAGCGGAGTGCCGCCGGCGACCACGTTCACGAAGCCCTCGAGGTGGCGGGTGGTCCAGCACTCGAAGGCAGCGGTCGTATGGCGCTCGTACGCGGCCATCACCGAGTCGCCGTAGTTCCAGTACAGGCGGGGCTCCGGATTGAGCCAGAAGCTGCGCCCGGCGCGCTCGCAGATGCGTGCGAAGACCTCGGCGTGGGGCTCACGGCCGTTGGTGCGGGCATCGCCGAGCACGATCACCGTCGAGCGGGGGCCGAGGTCGTCCACGATCTGCTCGAGGAACTCGAGCCACACCCGCCCATAATCGGTATAGCCCGAGACGTCCGCGACGCCGCCCTCGCGGCTGATGCGCTCCGAGATCGTGGCGAAATTGCGCTCTCGCTCGAACACGTCCGTGACCTCGGAGATCCGCTCGATGAACACGAAGCTGCGCAGCTTGCGGAACGAGTCGTGCAGGGCGTGCAGCACGGAGAGGAAGAACACGCTCGCCGAGGTGACCGAGGTGGAGACGTCGCAGAGGACGTAGATCTCCGGACGTCGCGGGTGCTTCGGTCGATATTTGAGCCGCACCGGGACCCCCCCGGTGTCGAGCGAGGCGCGCATCGTGCGACGCATGTCGACCGCTGCACCGCGGCGGCGGCCGCGCCGCTCGTGGCCGAGCGTCGCCAGGCGCCGCTTCAGCTGCGCCACCGCCCGGTGGACGGCGGCCAGGTCCTGCGCGGGGCTGGTGGGCAGCGCCCGGTCGAGCTCGGCCAGCGGGCGCGACGGCGGCAGCTTCTCGGTGCGCTCGATCAGCCCTCTTTCGAGCTCGCGGCGCAGGTGGCGTTCGAAGCGGTTGATCTGCTCGCGGTCCAGCGCCGGCTCGTCGCCGTCTGAGCCTCGCCCCTGCGCCTGGAGGCCGAGGCTGCGGCGAATGCGCTGGACGTCCACGCCGACGACCCCCGAGCCTTCGCCGCGGCGCCCGAAGGCGGAGATCGCAAGACGCGCGAGGTCGCGCATCTCACCGTCGCGACCCTCTGCGATCGCCTGCCGCACGGCCTCGCGCAGCTCGTCGAGCTCGAGGCGCTCGCCGCCGCCGTACCGGTGCCCCTCGGCGACTCCCCGTCCCAGCGCCTCCGACTCGGCGACGCGGAAGAAGAAGCGGTCGAACAGCAGCTCGAACACGCGGCGATCCTCCTGGGACTTGGCTACGGTTGCGGCCAGCGCCTCGCGGAAGTCGTCCTCGTGGGTCCAGGGGACGGTCTCGAGCGCCTCGAAGGCGTCGAGGATCTCCGAGGTGCCCACCGCGAGACCCTCGCGGCGCAGCTCGTCGCAGAAGGCCACGACCCGCGGGGCGAGGCCGGGAGGTGGGCCCTCAGCCTGCGGCCTCGACATCCAACCGCCCTCCTCCGAGCTTCATCCCCACCCGCTCGGCAACCAGATCCATGTCGGTGCGGTGCTTGACGATGATGCTCATCGTCCGCTCGAACACGGAGGCGTCGAGATCGTCTGCCCCGAGCAACAGGAGTGCCCGCGCCCAGTCGATCGACTCGGCGATCGAGGGCGGCTTCTTGAGGTCCAGCTGGCGCACCATGTGCACGACCTCCACCAGGCGCCGGACGAGCCGCTCGTCGAGCTCGGGCGAGTGCAGGCGAACAATCTCCATCTCGCGCTCGACCTCGGGGTAATCGAGCCACAGATACAGGCAGCGTCTCTTCAGCGCCTCGGTCAGCTCGCGCGAGTTGTTCGAGGTCAAGACCACGACAGGATGGGTGCGAGCCTCGATCACGCCCAGCTCCGGGATCGAGATCTGGAAGTCCGACAGCACCTCGAGCAGCATCGCCTCGAACTCCTGGTCGGTCTTGTCGATCTCGTCGATCAGCAGCACCACCGGCTCGGTGGCGGAGATCGCCTGCAGGAGCGGCCTGGGCAGCAGGAACTCCTCGGAGAAGATGTCGCCGTGGACGGCATCCCAGCTGGTGCTCTCGACGTCCGTACCGGATTCGGCCTGGATCCGAAGCAGCTGCTTGCGGTAGTTCCACTCATACAGGGCCTTGGCCTCGTCGAGGCCCTCGTAGCACTGCAGGCGGATCAGGTGGCGCTCCGTCGCCCGCGAGATCGCCTTCGCCAGCTCGGTCTTCCCCACGCCCGCGGGCCCCTCGACGAGGATGGGCTTTCCCAGCCGTTGAGCAAGGTAGGCGACCAGCGCCGCCGGCTCGTCGGCCAGGTATCCAACCTGACCGAGCGCGGTCCTCACCTCTGCGACTGACGTCGGGCCGGCCATGGGCCGATGATAATGACGGCGATGGAGCCGGCATCGTTCCTGCCCAGCGACACCGGGCCGTACCTGGCGCTGATGATCATCGGCTTCGTGGTTGGCGCCTATGGTCACGCGGGCCGGTTTCCCTGGCTGGTGGCCGCCGGCATCCTGATCGTGCTCGCGGCGGCGGTTGCATTTCAGGTGGCGATCCAGGTCCTGCCCGAGCCGCCGGGATACTGAGCCCGCGCTTGATTTCTCCACCTGCCGCGCTGAGAGGATCCGGCCGTGGGCCGCCTTGACGAGCTCGACCTGTCTGCATCGCTGACCCGCAAGGAAGAGGCGCGCGGCCTCGACCGCGGCTGGGAGCGGCTGTCGGAATTGCGCCTGACGCTCGGCGGGTTGATCGGCACCGGCGACCTGGGGCCGGCGGTCTGCGTGGTGTTCGAGGGCTGGGACGCCTCTGGCAAGGGAGGCGCGATCAAGCGCCTGGTTGCCCAGATCGACCCCCGCCACGTGCGGGTGGTCCAGTTCGCCGCCCCGACGCCCGACGAGAAGCGCCATCACTTCCTGTGGCGGTTCTTCCCGGTGCTGCCCGGCTGGGGCGGGATGGCGGTGTTCGATCGCTCCTGGTACGGGCGGGTGTTGGCGGAGCGGGTCGAGGGGTTCGCGACCCGCGAGCAGTGGCTTCGCGCCTACGAGGAGATCAACGGCTTCGAGCGATCGCTCACCGCCGAAGGGATGATCCTGGTCAAGCTGTGGCTCCACATCTCCGACGACGAGCAGCTGAAGCGCTTCAAGCAGCGCCAGGACGATCCACTGAAGGCCTGGAAGCTCACCGACGAGGACTGGCGCAACCGCGAGAAGCGCCCCGCGTACGAGCAGGCGGTCGAGGACATGATGGCCCGCACCGATCAGCCGCACGCGCCCTGGCACCTGATCGCGGCGAACTCGAAGCGCTACGCCCGCGTCAAGGTGATCGAGACCGTGATCGAGCGGATCGAGTCCGGGATGAAGGAGTGGGGCATGGAGCCGCCGCCGCCCCGCAACCGGCAGACGGCTGAGAGTTCGCGGTCACATCACCCAAGCGTCGAGTTACTCGGCTATGGCCGTGTCTCAGAGGATGGGCAGGTACCGTTCCAGCTCCCACCTGGTCACCTGGACCCGGTACTCCTCCCACTCCTCTCGCTTCAGCTCCACGTAGCGCTCGAAGATGTGGTCTCCAAGCGCCTTGCGGACCAGCTCCGATGCCGCCAGCTCCTCGATCGCCTCGCCGAGCGTCTCAGGGAGCTGCTCGATGCCGCGTGCGACGCGTTCGTCGTGGGTGAGCTCGTACAGGTTGCGCTCCATCGGCTCCGGGCACTGGTAGCCCTGTTCGATTCCCTCCAGCCCCGCGTGCAGCATCGCCGCGAACGTCAGATAGGGGTTGCACGACGGGTCGGGGCAGCGCAGCTCGCAGCGGGTCGCCTGCTCCTTGCCCGGGTGATAGACGGGGACTCGGACGAGCGCCGAGCGATTGCGCTGGGACCAGGCGCAGTAGACCGGCGCCTCGTAGCCTGGGACGAGCCGCTTGTAGCTGTTCACGTTGGGCGCGAACAGAGCGGCGATCTCGCGCGCGTGGCGCAGCAGCCCGGCGATATACGCCTTCGCCGTCTCCGACAGGTGGTGCTGGTCGTCGCCGTCGAAGAAGGCATTGGCGCCCTCCGAGAACAGCGACTGGTGGGTGTGCATGCCGGAGCCGTTCTCGCCGAACAGGGGCTTGGGCATGAAGGTCGCGTACACGCCATGCTGGTTCGCGATCTCCTTGACCACGATCCGGTAGGTCATCGCGTTGTCGGACATCCGCAGCCCCTCGGCGTAGCGCATGTCGATCTCGTGCTGGGAGGGCCCGACCTCGTGGTGCGTGTACTCGACCGGAATCCCGACCGCCTTCAGCGCGTTCACCGTGTCGCGACGCAGGTCCGAGGCCGCGTCCAGGGTGGTCAGGTCGAAGTACCCGCCCTTGTCGAGGATGGTCGGCAGCCCGTTCTCGCCGAGCTCGTCGCTCGCGAAGTAGAAGTACTCGAGCTCGGGCCCGATGTTGTAGGTGTCGAAACCGAGCTCCTCGGCGCGTGCGAGCGCCCGGCGCATGACGAAGCGAGGATCACCCTCGTAGGGCTCACCTCCGGGCTTCAGGACGTCGCAGAACAGCCTGGCCACGTTCCCCTTGTGGCCATCGACCCGCCACGGCAGGACGGTGTAGGTCTCCGGGTCGGGCATGGCGATCATGTCCGACTCCTCGATCCGGTTGAAGCCCGTGATCGACGAGCCGTCGAACCCCATGCCCTCCGCCAGCGCGCCCTCGAGCTCCTCGCGACCGATCGCGAAGCTCTTCAGCTGCCCGTTGATGTCGGTGAACCACAGGCGGATGAACTCGACCCCGTCCTCATCGACCTGACGGAGGGTGTCCTCCGGGCCGGGGCGGGGCTTGGTGATCGTTGCCATCGTCGTTCGTCTCCTATCTGCCGTGTCGGGTCTTCTGCCTACGCCGCAATCTCCGCCTCGGTGTGCGACTGGAGGACCTCCTCGCCCCCCTCGCCCGTTCGGATGCGGATCGCTTCCTCGACGGGAAGGACGAAGATCTTCCCGTCGCCGATCTCACCCGTCCTGGCGTGCTTGAGGATCGACTCGACCACCATGGGCTTGTCCTTGTCCTCAACGACGATCTCGAGCTTCAGCTTCGGTCGCACGTTGACGGTCAGGGTGGAGCCGCGGTAGTGCTCGACGATCCCCTTCTGGCGCCCGGACCCCTTGACCTCGGTGATCGACAGCGAGGGGATGCCTCGCTCGACCAGCTCGGTCCGGATCGGCTCGAACGCCTCGTGGCGGATGTATGCGGTGATCATCTTCATTCGCTCATTCCTTCCTATGTCTCGGCCGGCCGCTCGGCCGTCATCGCGGTCGCGGCGGCAGTGGCCGGCGTGCTGCCGACCGGCGCGGGCACCGGGCCGCCCGGGTACTCCGGCTGCGGGATGAACTGCTCCGGATAGCCGTACATGCCGTGCTCGGAGATGTCGAGCCCGGCTTCCTCCTCGGCCTCGGTGACTCGCAGGCCGTACGTCTTCTTGATCACCCAGAACGTCGCAAAGCTCATCGAGAATGCGAACAGGAAGGCGATCGTGAACCCGATGCACTGCGCCGCGAGCTGCGTGAAGTGCCCGGAGTACACGAGGCCGCCCTGGGGGTCACCGAACGCGTTGTACTGCGCCAGCCTGGGCGCGGTGAACAACCCGCACGAGAGGGTTCCCCAGATGCCGGCCAGGCCGTGCGCGGAAAGGGCGCCGACCGGGTCGTCGATCAGCTTGTCGATCGCGTACACGCCCAGCACGACGATCACGCCGGCGACCGCGCCGATGATCGGTGCCGCCCAGATCTCGATGTAGCCCGAGGGGGCGGTGATCGCCACCAGCGCCGGCGATCGCGCCGTTGCCGGCCATGCCGATGTCGATCGCCTTCGTCTTCAGGTAGGCGGTCGCGACCGCTGCCAGCACCCCTGCGGCCGCGGCGAGGTTGGTGATGAACAGGATCTCGGCGAAGCGCCCATCCAGCGCGTTCAGCGTCGACCCCGGGTTGAACCCGAACCAGCCCAGCCACAGGATCAGCACCCCCAGCCCGAACAGCGGCATGCTGTGGCCCGGGATCGCCCGCGGCTTGCCGTCAGGCCCGTACTTGCCCTTGCGGGGCCCCAAGAGGAGCAGCGCGGCGAACGCGCCGCAGGCGCCGATCAGGTGCACCGCGGTCGAGCCCGCGAAGTCCTGCATGCCGGCGATCGACGTGCCCAGCCAGTGGCCGTTCTGGAGGAAGCCGCCTCCGAACACCCAGTGCGCTCCGATCGGGTAGATGATGCTCGCGAAGACGGCGGAGTAGATGATGTAGACGCCGAACTTGATCCGCTCGAGCGTCGTTCCCCAGACGATCGCCAGCGACACCGCGCAGAAGACGAACTGGAAGAACCACTTCGACTCGATTGTCGCGTTGGACAGCTCCATCACCGGGAAGCTGGGATGGAACACCGTGGTCCCGCCCGAGGTCACCGCGTTCGGGCCGAGATTCGTGAAGAAGGCGCCACCGTCGTGCCCGATGAAGCTGCCGAGCGGGCCCCCGAACGCGAACATGAAGCCGACCGCCCACCAGGCGATCGCCGCGATCGAGAAGTTGGTGAGGATCTTCGCCACCACCGTGCCCGCGTTCTTGGCCCTGGAGAAGCCGATCTCCAGGAACGCAAACCCGGCCTGCATGAACATGACCAGCGCGCCGGCCACGATCACCCACATCGTGTTGATGCCGACCGACGGGTCGAGCTTGCCGTTGATGGCCCTGTTGAGATCCGTGGCGTCGCCGAACGCGGTGCCCGGTACGCAACAGCAAGGCCAGCGCCGCCAGCGGCAGCATCGCGAGATACCTTCGTCTCATCCGTCGCATCCTCCTAGCCCACCGGGCCCCGGCCCGGCGGTCGCGATTTCAGGAATCCGCGGGGACGGTAGGCGCGACTGGCCCGGAAGTCTCTAGCCCGGTGTCGAGACTTTGGCGGCGGCCTTTGTACCGGCGGTCGAATCTGCCTGCACCCGTGCGTGGACCAGATGGCCAGGTGAGCGACCCGCGCCTTCGCCGCGGCGCCTCGTGAGACCGCATTTCCGGTGGTAGGCTGACCATGGGTACGCACGCGTACGGAGGAGAGTTGATGGCAGACCGCAGCGCCGAGAGGAGCGGCTCGCGCCGGTTCGTACGGCGAGTTGCGCGCAGGCAAACGGTCGCGCTCTCGCTGGCCGGCTTGCTGCTGCTTTTCGTGACCGCGGCCGCGCTCGCGGTGACCGGTGACCTCAGCCAGCCCGCGGGGGCGGCCGGCTGCATCAGTGAGACGGGTGCGGGGGACTGCGCCGACGGCCACGGACTTATCGCACCGTCCTCGGTGGCGGTGAGCCCGGACGGCAAGAGCGTCTACGTCGCATCGTCCGACCTCAATCTCAGCGACGGGGACGGAAGCGCCTTGGTGCGCCTGAATCGAAACACCACCACGGGGGCGATCAGCCAGCCCGCGGGGGCGGCCGGCTGCATCAGCGAGACGGGTGCGGGCGGCTGCGCCGCCGGCCATGCCCTCGGTCGTGTGTGGTCGGTGGCTGTCAGCCCCGACGGAAAGAGCGTCTACGTTGCCGGCGGCGGAGCAGTGGCGCGCTTCAATCGCAACACGACCACGGGGGCGATCGGCCAGCCCGCCGGGGCCGCCGGCTGCATCAGCGAGGACGGAACGGGGCCCTGCGCCAACGGCCATGCGCTCGACGGCGCGCACTCGGTGGCGGTCAGCCCGGACGGGAAGAGCGTGTACGTGTCCTCGTTCTACGATGCAGTGGCGCGCCTCAACCGCACCTCGACCACCGGGGCGATCAGCCAGCCAGCGGGGGCGGCCGGCTGCATCAGCGAGACGGGTGCGGGGCCCTGCGCCGACGGGCACGGACTCGGTGTCCCGGTCGGGATGGCGGTCAGCCAGGACGGAAAGAGCGTCTATGTCGGCTCCCGCTCCAGCGATGCTGTGGTGCTCCTCAACCGTAACCCGACCACCGGGGCGATCAGCCAGCCCGCCGGGGCCGCTGGCTGCGTGAGCGACGAAGGGGCGGGGGCCTGCGCCAACGGCCATGGTCTGGAGCAGCCGTACTCGGTGGCGGTTAGCCCCGACGGGAAGACCGTCTACGCCGCTGCGTTTGTAAACGACGCCGTGGTGCGCTTCCAGCGCAACACGACCACGGGGGCGATCACCCAGCCCAACGACCTCCCCGGCTGCATCAGCGAGAGCGGGGCGGGGACGGTGCATCAACGGCCATGGGCTCGACGGGGCGACCTCGGTGACGGTCAGCCCGGATGGGAAGAGCGTCTATGCCGCCTCGCGCGAGAGCGTCGCCGTGGCGCGCCTCATCCGCAACCCGACCACGGGGGCGATCAGCCAGCCCGCCGGGACCGCCGGCTGCGTGAGCGAGGACGGAACGGGGACCTGCGCCGACGGCCACGGGCTCCTCTCCACCCCGTCTTCGGTGGCGGTCGCCCCGGACGGGAAGAGCGTCTACGTTGCCTCAGGCCTCGCTGTGGCGCGTTTCAATCGCGCGCCCTGAAGGGCTGCCTCGAGGAACCGCTATCTCACACCGTCACGCCCGCAGAGGCGGGCGCCGGAGCGACCTCGAGCTCGCCGCCCTCCATCCCCATCTCCACCAAGGTGGGGTCGCCGCCGAGCTCCTCCCAGCGGCGGCGGGCGGTGGCATGGAACTCGTCGAGGAAGTCGTCGGAGTGCAGCGGGTCGTGGTGGAACAGCAGTAGCCGCCTTGCCCCCACGCGGTTGGCGAAGGTGAGCGTGTGGTCGATGGCCGAGTGTCCCCAGCCGGCGTGCTCCGGGTACTCCTCGTCGGTGTACTGGCAGTCGTGGATCAAGAGGTCGGCGTCGCGAGCCAGCTCGTAGCCGGACATCCACTCCGGCTCCAGGTCGGCGAGCGGCGCGCCCAGGGCCGGCTCGTGGTCCGGGATGTAGCAGAGGGTGGTGTCGCCCTCGGTGATCCGGAAGCCCAGGGTCGGACCCCGGTGGCTGACCGCCTCGGCCCGGACCGTCGCCGAGCCGATCTGCCACTCGCTTGGCGCGGTGTCGCGGAAGGAGACCGAGCAGGGTAGCTCGCGTATCTCGACCGGCGACAGCGGGGCCGAGATGTAGCGCGCGACCCGGTCCTCCAGCGAGGCCTCCGGCGAGGCCGGCCCCCAGATCGTGATCTCGGCATGGGCGCGGAAGCAGGGTGAGAAGAACATCAGGCCCTGGATGTGGTCGAGGTGAAGGTGGGTGAGCAGGATGTTGATCCGCGGCGAGGCGAGGAGGCCGAGACCGAGCGTACGAATGCCCGTGCCCGCGTCGAGGATCAAGTCCTCGCCGCTCGAGAGGGTGAGCTGCACCGAAGAGGTGTTGCCGCCGTAGCGGTTCATATTCGGCCCGGGGGCCGGAACCGAGCCCCGGGCGCCCCATACCTTGACCCTCACTGGGACCCCTCGCCGCCGCCGTTCGCGTCGAGCGGCCAGAAGAAGATCATCGCCCCGGAGGATCCCTTCTCGGAGGCAACGATCGGGAAGGCGCTCGACTCGATCTCGTACTCGGTCCCGTTGGCAGAGCGAATCCGGAACACGGCATGGGCGGGACGGCCGTCGCGGACCGCCTGGGTGGTCGGTAGATCGTCAAGTGCCATCGCGTTGCCATCGTCGCCGAAGGGGCCGTAGCTGGAGGTCCACTCCTCGGGGGTCATGCGCCCGGCGTCCTCGAACGGCCGCCCGAGCAGGGCCCCTGCCGCCTCGTTGTAGAACACCAGCTCGGCGTGATCGTCGACCAGGAACGCGGGCGTCGAGATGCTCGTCAGCAGGTTGCGGGCCAGGATCAACTCGAGAGGCTTCTGGGCGCGAGCCGCCATCGCTCCATTCTTCCATCCATTTGACTCAACGGTCACTTTCTACTCGCGCGGGCGGTAGCCTGGCATGCGATGAGACGGCGAACCGCGATGATCGGCCTGGCTCTCCTGGCGGTCCTGTTCGCTCCGGCCGTCGCTCGAGCACAGATGCCGGGCGAGACGCCGGGGCCGATTCCGCAGGACCCCCAGGCCGGGAACCTGCAGCCGTTCGTGGGCTCGGTCGCGAGTTTGGACCCGACGGCGGGTCAGGATGTCCCGCGACACCCATTCATGGCTCCGAACGGGCTGTCGAACCTCCACGACGACGCCTACCAGACCGACACCTATCGATGGGCCGGCCCGCTTGGGGCTCGGACCACCGCGGGATCGGCGCTGTTCCTGCGCGAGTGCGCATCGATCGCCTTCGACAGCCGCGGGCGGCTGGTGACCGTGTGCGTGGGATTGGACAAGCCGGTCCTCGCGATGCTCCAGCCCCGAACGCTGCGAGTCCTGGCCACGATGGACCTGCCGTTGCGCCCCCCGAGCCCCAACCCCTTCCAGGACTTCAGCGGCGGCGGCTACTTCTACCTCGACCACCTCGATCGGGCGGTGATCTCGGCCGGCAACCGCCACATCCTGGTCGTTGGCGAGACCGGCGGCACCGCCAACCCTGGATTCGCGCTGCGGCGCGACTACGACGTCACCGCCGCGGTCCCCTCCGGCGACGCGCTGATCTCCGCCCTTCCTGCCTGGGGTGGGCGGATCTGGTTCGCGAGCAAGCAGGGAGTGGTCGGAACGGTCGACCCGAGCGACGGCCGGCTGCGCAGCATCGACACAGGCGAGCCGATCGGGAACTCGTTCGCGGTCGACGAGAGCGGCGGCGTGTTCATCGTCACAAATGAGGCGATGTACAGGTTCGATGCCGCTGACGGCAGGCCCGTGGTGACCTGGCGGCAAAAGTACGCGAACATCGGGACCGTCAAGCCGGGCCAGACCCAGGCCGGATCCGGGACCACGCCAACGTTGATCGGCCGCCGGTATGTGACGATCACTGACAACGCGGACCCGATGAACGTGCTGGTCTACCAGCGCCAGCGAGGCGTGAGCGGGCCCCGCCTGGTCTGCAGGCAACCCGTCTTCAACAAGGGTGCCAGTGCGACCGACCAGTCCCTGATCGCATCGCGCAACTCGATCATCGTCGAGAACAACTACGGCTACACCGGTCCCCCGTCGACCATGAACGGCGGCGTCACTGCGCCGGGGCTCGAGCGGGTCGACTTCGACCGCGACCGGCACACGTGCCACTCGGTCTGGAGGGGCAACCAGCGGGCTCCCTCGGTCGTTCCGAAGCTGTCGCTTCGCGCCGGGCTCGTGTACACGTACACGAAGCCGAGGCGCGACGACATGATCGACGCCTGGTACCTGACCGCGGTCGACTTCGACACCGGCAAGACCGTGTTCAGCCGGCTGGCGGGCGCCGGGTTCGGCTACAACAACAACTTCGCGCCCGTGACCCTGGCCCCGGACGGGACGGCCTACGTGGGAGTGCTCGGCGGGCTGACGGTGTTCCGGGACGCAGCCTCGCCCTAGCCCTAGCTCAACGGCGCGCAGCTCCTCCAGCGAGGCGTCGAGGCCCGCCGCGAGCTCGGCGACTCCCGGCACTGCGCCAGGGTCGGTGGAGAAGCCGAATCCCATCCGGCCCGCCAGCGAGACCGCGGACGCACGCAGGGCGTGCCGGTCTGCGGGCTCGGCGACCGAATAGAGCTCGGCGACTCGCCCTCCGAGCACGTGCACGGGCTCGCGGGGGCCGGGCACGTTCGAGACCGAGAGCGCGAACTCCCTCGGCCCCGACGCGAGCTCCGAGGCGACCCGATAGAGCGGTCGGATGTGGGACAGGCTGTGGAAGAAGGAGTAGAGCTCGTCGGGATCGTGATGCTGCTTGCGGCTGCGGGTCTCGGCGTTGATCGCCGCCAGGCGCTTCCGTGGGTCGGGCTCGGAGATCGGCAGGTCGCAGAACAGGAACGAGTCACGATTGCCGAGCTCGTTCGGGTCCTCACCTCGGTGATGCATGCTCACCGGAATCTGGACTCGCATCGCCTGCATCGGCTCGTGGTGAGTCCCAAGCCAGCGCCGGATCGCCCCCGCCACCACGGCCAGCAGGACGTCGTTGACCGTCACCCCGCTCCCTGCGGCGTGCTCGATCCGCTTCAGGTCGTCCAGCTCGCAGGCGGTGAAGGCGACCTCGCGATCGCCGCCGATTCGCCGGTCGAACGCCGTATCGGCCCCCAGCGGCCACAGCTCGCGTCGCAGCGTTCCCGGCAGTGTCGCCAGCTCGCGCCCGGTCTCACGCCAGCGCCGCGGCGAGACCGTCGCACGGGCACCGCTCGCCAGGGCGCCGCCGACCCCGCGCAGCCTGGATGCAGCGCCGGAGACGAGCAGCTGCGCCCTTCCGGGCGCGGGCTCCGGCTGCCACTGTTCGGGCGAACTCTGCACGATGCCCTCGTCCACGTCCCAGAGCAGCTCGGCGAGCATCCGCAGACAGGTGACCCCGTCCGCCAGGCAGTGGTGGATGCGAATCACCAGCACCGTCTCCCCGTTCTCGCCCGGGCCCGCGACGTCGACGCACCACAGCGGCCGGGCATGGTCCAAGCGCTCGGCCATCACCCTCCCAACGAAGCGCATCAACGCCGCCCGGTCCGCGACCGGCTCGGTTGCCAGCCGGACGTGATTCCGGATCTCGAAGCTCTCGTCGTCCACCCACGCCGGCGCGGCAATTCGCAGTGGGGTGGGCGCCAGCCGCTGCCGGGCTCGGGGCACGGCCCCAAGCCGCGCCTCTATCCGGCTGCGCAGGCGCTCCACGGTCAGCGGCTGCCGGTCGGCCGCCGGGTCGACGATCACCAACTTCAGCGTGTGTCCGGCGATCGCGTCGGACTCGAGCCGCAGGATGCGGGTGTCGTCGGGGCTCAGTCGCTCCATGGTGGCCGTCTACATGGTGGCGACGACTGAAGCTTTTTGTGGCCTCTGGCCCGCAAAAGGCTTCAATGGATTGGTCGTGGTCCGTCGCCAGGCTGCTCGTGCTGCGCCGGGTCGCGTGTCCGGCATCCCTGCCGGACACGCGACCGGGCGGCCCTACTTGACGGTGATCTCCCCCTCCATGCCCATCTCCCTGTGGCTGTCCACGGGGCAGTACCACTCGTAGGTTCCCGGCTTCGACAGGTCGACCGTCAGCGTTCCGCTGTCACCCGGCGCCAGGTCGGACTCGAGCTCCTGTTCTCCGCTCGGGCCCTCGACCTCGATGTTGTGCGGCACCTGGCCGTCGTTGGTGGCCTTGACGGTGACTTCGCCGGCCTGCACGGTCGGGTCGGAGGGATTGAGCTTGAAGTCGGTCTCGCTGAGCTCGATGGTCGAGGCGCCGCCGCCGCCCTGGGCCTCAGTGGTGGTGGTGTCGGTGGTGGTGGTCTCCGACGCTCCGGTCGTGGCGGCGGGCGTCGCCGAGTCGTCGTCGTCGCCACAGCCGGCGATCGCGAGACCGCAGAGGGCGGCGATCGCGACCACGGCCAGGGCAGACAGTCTCCGTTTGCGGGTGTCTGCGGTTGTCGTCAACTGGCACCTCCTGCTGTCGTTGTCGCTGATACGACGGCTTGCCTGGCCGCCTGCGCCGCGCCCCTTGAGCCGTGCGACAACGGCGCCACGTAGGTCTTGGCCCCGACCTGCAGACCGATCGCCGTGGCGTGGCCGAGCTTCACCGCGGCACTGAGGTCGGTGTGCTGGCCGCCCGTGTAGACGTAGCGGAACGAGCCCGCGGACACTCGCTCGCCGTCGTCGCGGCGCAGCCACACCTGGCACCGCGTGCCGCGATGGAAGCCGCCCACCTGGACGCTGATCTCGCTTCCCCATGGATGGGGGGTGAGGGCGGCCTCGACCCAGGCGCCGCGGGGAAGCGAGTGGAAAGCGACGGTCCGGGGGTGGCTGCTCTCGGACGAGCCCCCCAGGATCACGATCAGCAGCACGGTCGCGACGGCAGCCGCAGCGGCGCCCGCCGTGGCGAGGCCGAGGCGCAGACGCGTCCGGCTGCCGCCTCCGGGACCGGCGCTCAGCCGCGATCCTGCGGGCGATTCGATCGCCAAGATCCGGTGGCGGCTCGGGGGCGTGCTCCAGCCGCTCGGGGTCAGCGCGCCTCAGCAGAGTGGCCACCGGCGCCAGTGCCTCGGCCTCGGCGCGGCAGGCCGGGCAGCCGTCGAGATGGGCCTCCAGCGCGAACCGCTCGTCCTCGGGGAGCTGACCGAGGACCAGCGCGCCGATTCGCTCACGCCACTCGCGGCAATCGTCAGCTCTCATAACCCATCTCCTCAAGCGTGTTGCGTAGCGCCTTCAGTCCGTAGTAGACGCGGCTCTTGATCGTCCCCACGGGCACGCCAAGCTCGACTGCAACCTCGGCGTACGGGCGTCCGCGAAGGTAGGTCTCGACCAGGACGCGGCGGTGCTGCTCGCCAATCCGCCGCAGGGCCTCCTCCACCTGCCAGTTGAGCAGCACGTCCTCGAACGGCTCATGACTCTGCTCGGGCATCTCCGCGGCAACCCCGGGCCTTGCTGCGCGGGCCCGGCCGAGATCGATGACCACGTTGCGCAGGATCGCGAACAGCCAGGTGCGTAGGGAGCCGAGCTCGGGGTCGAAGCGGTCGCCTGCCCGCCACGCTCGCAGGAATGTGTCCTGCACGGCTTCCTCGGCCAGCTCGGGATCGTTGAGCGACCGGAGCGCGAAGCCGTAGAGCTCGCCGGAGTGGGCGGCGTACGCCTCGCGGACGCCCGTCTCACGGGTGAGGAAGGCGTCAGCCATGCCCCCGGTGTTCTGATGCGTGGATCTGCACGGGTGCCCGTAATACTCGCCCCAACTGGCGCGAGTTCAACCGGCGGCATGGTCGCGCCCGCCAGAAGCCCTGGCGAACCGAGGACGGGACCGCCGGCTCAAGCACGGGCACGGGAGAGCCGATACACAGCCTGAGGTGCGTTGGGGGGACAGGAAGAGTGTGTCCGAGGAGCTTGCGGCTGCTCGATTGCGGATCGGTGAGCTCGAAGAGGAGCTGACGCGACTCGCCCAGCGTGACCCGCTGATCCCGAGCCTTCTGAGCCTTGGCGCCTTCCGAACTCAACTCGAGCTCGACGTCGCCCGCGCCCACCGCTACAAGCGCCCGCTGGCCGTGGCCCTGCTCGACATCGACCGCTTTCGCCACCTCAACCTGGAGCAGGGCTACGCGGTCGGTGACGCCGTGCTGGTCGCAGTCGGTCGCATGATCGCTGACCGGACCCGGGTTCACGATCTCACCTGCCGGATGGGGGGCGACGAGTTCGGCTTTCTGCTGCCGGAGACCGGCGCGGCTGCGGCGACAGGGGCGATCGGGCGGATCCTCGTCGAGCTGGAGGACGTCGAGGCCGGCGGAATCCGCGGGGTCTCGGCCTCGGTCGGTATCGCGGCGCTGGAGACTGGACAGCAGCCGGAGTCGGTGCTGGCAGCGGCGCGATCGGCCTTGGAGCAGGCGCGCGCGGGCGGCGGCGGGCAGGTGGTTGTGTTCGGTCGCTCCGCCGACGATGGCGAGGCTCCGCTGGAGTTCGGGCACGGCGACGTGATCGCGGCGCTTGCCTCGGCGCTCCAGGAGCGCGACCGCTACACGGGGAAGCATTCGGAGACGGTCGTCGACCTAACCGCCAGAGTAGGCGACGCCCTGGCCCTCGACAGCGACGAGATCGGCCGCGTCCGAACGGCGGCACTGCTTCACGACATCGGCAAGGTCGGAGTTCCCGACGAGATCCTGCACAAGCCGGGTCCGCTCACCGAGCGCGAGTGGGAGATCATGCGCCAGCACCCGGCGATCGGCGAGCGCATCCTGCGCGCCATTCCCGGCCTCGGCGCCGTGGCGCGCATCGTCCGTCACGAGCACGAGCGCTGGGACGGCAACGGCTACCCGGACAACCTCGCCGGTGCGGCGATCCCGGTCGGCAGTCGGGTCATCCTCGCCTGCGACGCCTACCATGCGATGACCTCGGACCGCCCATATCGCAAGGCCATGCAGCATCCCGAAGCGATGGCCGAGCTGACCAGCAACGCCGGCACCCAGTTCGACCCCGAGGTCGTCCAGGCACTGGTCGGCTATCTGTTCGGGCGGCGCCAGTCGGGCCTGACCGCGGTCTGATCCTCCATCGCGTGCGCGCCGGGGAACGACCGCGACGGCCCCGGGCGAGCCCGAGACCGACGCCAGCCGCTAACCGCCAGCCGCTGCCTCCAGGACCGTCTAGAGCTTGCCGATCTTGAAGATCTTGGTGCCGCAGTCGGGGCAGGTGCCCTGAATCGCCGGGCGACCGTTCTTCATGGTCACCTGGACCGGATTCTGGATCTCTACCTTCTTGCGTTCCTTCACGCAGTAACCGGTTGGCATCTGAGTGATCTCCTTTCAGGAGCCGCGCTCTGTGTGCGTGCGCCGAAGAGCGGCTGCGATCTCTCGCCCTACCCCACGACGTTCGGCGCGACCGTAGAGCACTGGCCGGACGCGTGCAGGCACGCCTGGTGCTGATTAGCACAAAGGCAGGCGTGGAATCGCTACGGCTGGGACCCCTGAGACCCGCCGCTCTGCAAGCCGCGACTCCTGGAGATCTGGCTGCGCAGCTCCTTGATGTCGTCCTGAACGACCCTTAGCTCACGCCTGGAGGTGGTCTGACCGGTCGAGATCTTGCTCACCTCGTCCTCCAGGTCGTCCACGCGCTGGTCCAGCGCCTGGACGCTGCTCTCCGCCGCCTCAGAGGCCGACTGCTCCACGCCCGAGATCTGGTCGCGCAGTGCCTGGATGTCGTCCTCGGTGGCGGCGTCCTGCTTCAGCGTCAAGGTCAAAACCAGGCCAACGACGGCTGCGGCCAGAGCCAGCACGGCGATCGCGGCGCCCACGTAGGTGCGTACGCCGAGCTTGCGGTCCACCTGCGCCACCCAGGCGCGAAGCCCGTCGATGCGCTCCTGCGAATCGGCCTGCGCCTGGGGCGTCGCGGTGGCCTGCGGCGTCCTGGGTGCCTGCGGAGCTGCCGCTGCCTGTGAGGCCTCGGACGGCTGGGGCTTCGCCGAGGCCTCCCCCGCAGCCCGCCCGCCCTGCTCCCCGGACTGCGAGTCCGGAGCCGAGCGACTGGCCCGGCGGCGCGCAAAAGGGAGGCGTGGACGAGGCATCGAGCTAGGTGCCGGGGCGGCTCTCTGCGACCTCGCCGTCCGCCGGATCGAGGGGCAGACCGTGCTCGACCCAGGCCTGCAGCCCGCCGGACAGGTTGTACGCGTCCCAGCCCGCCTGCCTGAATGCCGCGGCCGCCAGAGCCGAGCGACTTCCCGACCGACAGTAGAAGATCACCTTCCCGTCCCTGGAGATCGACTCGGCCTCGCGCGTCAAGTCGTTGACTTCGATGTGACGGGCACCGGCGATCCTGCCCGCCTCCCACTCGTCCGGACGACGGACGTCGATCAGCTCAGCCTCGCCGGCCTCGATCAGGCCGGCGGCCGGCTGCGGTGCGATCTCGGTCTCCGTGGCGGTCTCCTCGGCCACTCTCTCAGCTTATTCTCTGGAGTCCGAAAACGACCCGCCTGAACCGAAGGGAGATCTCTCAATGCCCGAAGCCGTGATCGTCGACGCCGTCCGCACCCCGATCGGCCGTGCCTTCAAGGGGTCCTTGGCCCAGCAGCGCCCTGATGAGATGGGCGCGTACATCGTCGATCAGCTCCTCGAGCGCAACCCGGACGTCAGCCCGGACTCGATCGAGGACGTGTTCTGCGGGTGCGGGATGCCGCAGGGACTCCAGGCCTTCAACATCGGGCGGATCATCTCGCTGCTCTCGAAGAAGCTCCCGCAGACGGTCAACGGCGTGACGATCTCCCGCTACTGCTCCTCCAGCCTGGATGCGATTCGCCACGCCGGCAATGCGATCAAGGCCGGCGAGGGTGACGCCTACATCGGCGCGGGGGTGGAGTGGGTGAGCCGCTACAACGAGCGCACCGAGCCTGCGGGCGTCCCCGACCGCAACCCCAACCTGATCGGTGAGAACGGTCAGCCGAACGCCTACATCGACATGGGGATCACGGCGGTGAACGTGGCCAAGCGCTACGAGGTCAGTCGGGCGGACATGGACAAGTACGCGCAACGCTCGCAGGAGCTCGCGGTCGGCTCGCAGGAATCGGGCTTCTTCGATCGCGAGATCGTGCCGGTGAAGCTGGAGGACGGAACCGAGGTCGCCAAGGACGACGGGCCCCGGCCGAGCTCGACGCTCGAGAAGCTCGCCGAGCTTCCTGAGGCGTTCGAGGGCGGGGGCGGCGTGACCGCCGGCAACTCCTGCCCGCTGAACGACGGCGCGGCCGCTGTGCTCCTGATGTCCGACACCAAGGCCAAGGAGCTGGGGCTGACCCCGCGGGCGCGGATCCTCACCGCGGCCACCTACGGCAACGAGCCCGAGTACATGGGCGTCGCGCCGATCGGCGCGATCAAGAAGGTGCTCGACCGCGCCGGGATGACGATCGGCGACGTCGACGTGGTCGAGCTCAACGAGGCCTTCGCAGCCCAGGTGATCCCGATCATGGCCGAGTGCGACATCCCGCTGGAGAAGCTCAACACCCACGGCGGCGCGATCGCGCTCGGGCATCCCTTCGGGATGACCGGGGCGCGGATCATGACCACGCTCCTGAACGCGATGGAGACCGACGACCATCAGATCGGCCTGGAGACGATGTGCGTCGCTGGCGGCCAGGGCAAGGCGATGATCGTCGAGCGGCTCTAGAACCACTCCGCCGAAAGCCTCGCCTTCGGCTACGTTTTCGGCGGGCGAGGGCCCCGCCCTTACCCGGCAGGCACCTCCGTATGTACCGCGACTTCGTCGCTAGCCCAGACCAGGTGACTCGGCGTGTGCGTCATCCCGCCGCTTCGGCCTTGCGCAGGCCCCCGCGCGCAAACACGGCCAAGAGCGCGGCGGCGGCAGCAGCCGCGGCGAAGGCGAGAACGACGTGGAAGGGGCTGCCCGCCATCAGGCTGCGGCCGGCTTCGACGATCGCGGTGAACGGATTGACCTTGGAGACGGTCTCGATCCAGCCGCCAAGCAGGTCGCGCGGCACGTAAACCGGCGCCGTCATCAGGACCAGGAAGACCGGAAGCTGCATCGCCGGCGCGGCCTGCAGGGTGCGCATCCGGGTCATCATCCCCGCCGCGAAGAGGAAGAAGGCGACGTTGACGACCAGCGCGAGGCCGATCAGCCCGGACAGCTCGATTCCGTCTCCGGCGACGTGCATCCCGGTCGCCAGGGCGATCGCGAAGACCATCGCCCACACGAATGCCGCCCGGATCACGGCCGCGACCCCGAATCCGGCGATCACCGCCGACCGGTCATGGGCGGACAGGAAGAGGCGTCGCGTGAAGCCCGAGTCGAAGTCCGCGGCGATCGAGAAGCCAATGAATACTCCGCCGAAGGCGGCCGACTGGAGCAGCACGAACACGAACTGGAACGCGTTGTAGTCGTAATAGTCGAAGCCGGGCAGGTTGCCGAGTGTTGACAGCCCGCCGGCGAACGCCATGTAGAAGAACAGCGGGAAGACGAGGGCCGGTAGAAGTAGCACCGGATGTCGTACCGCCGAGTGGAGGTTGCGCCACGCGACGGTGCGCACGACGGCGAGGTAACGCGCCCGCCGGCTCACGTGCGCACCAGCCTCTCGCGCAGGGCGGCCGTCGAGCCGGCGAGACCGGCAGCGAAGATCGCCAGCGCGACGCCGAAGGCGAGCGCCAGCGCCTGGGCGTCCCAGCCGGTGATGATCAGGCTGCGAAGCCCCTCGATCAGGTAGCTGACCGGGTTGATCGTCGCCACCGTCTGGAACCAGTCCTGGGCGATCAGGTCGCGCGGCAACACCGCCGAGCTGAGGAAGAGCAGGATGAACATCACCGGGAAGAGGCCCTGGACCCCCTCACCGGAGCCGGTGCGCAAGCCGACGAACAGCCCGATCGTGCCAAACGCGGCGCAGATCGCGAGAGAGAGCACGAACAGGACCAACACGCCGAGGATCCCGGACTCGATGTGGACCCCCGCCGCGAGGCCGGCGCTGAGGAAGGCCACCGCCTGGATCGTGCCGATCAGCAGCACGCCGGTGAGTTGGCCGGCGAGCAGTGACGGGCCCCGCATCGGGGTCAGCGAGAGGCGATTGAAGAACCCGCTGCCGATGTCCTCGGCGATGTTGGTGCCAGCCGTGTTCGTGGCGAACAGCGAGCCCTGCATAAACGGGAAGGCGAGCGCGAACGCCAGGTACGTATCGGCGGGAAAGCCCGGGATGTTGGTCGCGGCGTCGAGTCCGGAGGCGTTGATCGCGAGCAGGAAGAGGGGAAAGACGAGCGGCGGCACGATGATGATCGGCTGGCGGGCGGTGCGAATCACCGATCGCCAGGCGAGGTAGAGCGCCTGCGTCCGAAAGGTGGCTGTCGAAGCCGCGGTCGACAAACCGCTCACCTACGCCGTCACCGGCTCGCGCGCGTGCTCGCCAGTGTCCTCCTCGTCCGTGGCCTCGTCGCCGGCCCCTTCCAGCGAGCGGCCGGTCTTCTTGAGGAAGACGTCGTTGAGCGACGGCGCATGCAGCTCGAGGTTCGCCAGTCGGACGCCCTCGGAGTCGAGCGCGCGCACGATGTCGGCCAGCTCCTCGACGCCGTCGCGCAGGCGCACGGCGACCCCGTCCGCGGCGGGCACCGGCTCCCCGAACCGCTCCAGGATGCCGGCGGCGGAGCCTCGATCTTCGGGGTCCGCCGGGGTTGCCTCCACCGTCGGCCGCCCAATCTCGGCCTTGAGCTCCGCGGGCGTCCCCTCGGTGACCAGGCGGCCGTGGTCGATGATCCCGACACGGTCCGCGAGCGTGTCCGCCTCCTCCAGATACTGGGTCGTGAGGAACACCGTCACGCCCTGATCGCGGGCGAGGCGGGCGACCTCGTCCCACAGCGCGGCGCGGCTCTGGATGTCAAGCCCGGTCGTCGGCTCGTCGAGGAACAGGATGCGGGGACCGTGGACGAGCGCGAGCGCGAGGTCCAGCCGGCGCTTCATGCCGCCGGAGTAGCCGCCTACGCGCCGGTCCGCGGCCTCGGCAAGCCCGACCCGCTCGAGTAGCTCGTTGCCACGCTGCTTGATCTCGGCGGCTGAGAGGCCATGGAGCCCGCCTTGGAGGCGCATGTGCTCGCGCCCCGTCAACAGCACGTCCAGGGCTGCGTCCTGAAGCGCGACGCCGATCGCGTCGCGGATGGCAGGCCCCTCGCGGACGATGTCGTGTCCGGCGACCCGCGCGGTGCCCGCGGTCGGGGGGAGGAGGGTCGTCAGCATGTGGACGGTGGTCGACTTGCCGGCGCCGTTGGGCCCCAGGAAGCCGTAGATCTCGCCGGAGGCGACCTCGAGGTCGATGCCGTCCACGGCGCGGGGCCCGTTCTTGAACTCGCGCACCAGACCCTTGACCTCGATGCCGTTGACGTCGGTCATGCGACCTCCTTCACGCCTTCGTCGATGTCCGTTGGTATTCCGGATAGCGGCCATCTAAGAAGGTTGAATATATCAAATGTCCAGCGAGATGGAGTATGATCCCTTTGTGGCGATCGAGACCAAGACCAGCCAACCCGGGCCCGAGCAGACCGTGGCCACGGAGACGTGGGCGCTGCTCCAGAGCATCTTCTTCTCCGAGCGCCCGCGCATGATGGCCGTCTATCGTGAGTTCGACCTGGTGCCGCCGCACGTGATCGCGCTCCAGGCGCTCGACCAGCCGAAGCCGATGGGAGAGCTCGCCAAGATCCTGGTCTGCGACAGCTCCAACGTCACCTGGATCACTGACCGTCTCGAGGAGCGCGGCCTGGTCGAGCGCCGGGCCGCCGAGCACGACCGCCGCGTCAAGCTCCTGTTCCTGACGCCCAAGGGCAGGCGCCTGCGCAAGGAGCTCCAGGCCCGCCTCTCTCAACCACCGGCGGCGCTCGAGGCGCTCTCGGCGGACGATCAGCGCGCCCTGCGCGACATCCTCGGTCGCGCTGCTTCCCAGCTCGGCTAGAAACGAATCCCGAAGGGTTGGGGCGGCACTAGTCGTCGAACAGCGCGTAGCCGTACTCGCCGCGCCTGTAGGCGAGCTTGGCGATCGCCGACATCCGTTCGTCGTCGTTGTGCTCGACCTGGTGGAGCCGGGAGCGCACACGATCAGCGGCCCGGCTGCAGAAGGTCTCGGCGATGTAGCGTTCCTGGCCTGACGGCTCGACGCCCTGGTCCTCGAAGATCGAGGTCACCCGGGACAGCACCGCGATCTGAGCGTAGATGTCGGCCACCGAGTCGGCGAGGCGCTTCTGGTGGAACTGGCGCTCGGCGATCGCGCCCTTGTGCTCTCGGAGCAGCGACTCCGAGACGTCACGAAGCTGCTTCACCTGCTCGGCCGCGTCCTCGGCGTGCTTGGAGAGCTCGGGATGGGCCTTCGAGATCCGGTTCGGGCGCACTTCGCGCTGGATGCGCTCCCCGACGTAGTCGATCAGGACGCCGATGGAGCCGATCGGGTCGGCGAGGCCGATCTCGCCCAGCCCTGAAAGCTTCTCGCCGAGCGGCTTCAGCCCGGAGAGCGCGACGAATGCGCGCAGGACGTCGTTGGCGCCCTCGAAGATCGGGAAGATGCGGATGTCGCGCAGCACCTTCTCGTAGGGCTCGGTGCGCAGGTAGCCGGCGCCGCCTCTGAGCTGCAGGGCCCGGTTGGCCGCGTACCACAGGAACTCAGTCCCGGAGACCTTGCAGATCGCCGACTCGAGGGAGTAATCGGGGATGCCGGCGTCGACCAGGGCGCAGGTCAGGTAGCACATCGACTCGAGCCCGAACAGGTAGGAGACCATCCAGCCGACCTTGTCCTGGACCAACTCGAAGTCGGCCAGGGGGTGGCCGAACTGCCGGCGATCGCCGACGTGGTCGATCGTCCTGTCGAGCAGCCACTTGGCGGCCCCGACCGAGCCGGTGCCAAGCCCGATCCGCCCGTTGTTGAGGATCTCCATGGCGATACGGAAGCCCTCGCCGGGCTCGCCGAGCACGTTCTCGGGCGGCACCCGCACGTCGTGGAAGTACAGGCGCCGCAGGTCGTTGCCGCGCAGCCCCATGGTGTCGAAGCGCTCGCCGACCTCGAAGCCCTTCATCTTCTTCTCGACGATGAGAGCGATGTGGCGGTCCTTGCCGCCCACCTCGCAGCGGGCGAAGGTCGTGAACACCGAGCCCTTGCCCCCGTTGCCGATGAAGCGCTTCTCGCCGTTCAGCAACCAGGAGCCGTCGGACTGCTGTACCGCCCGGCTCTCGATCCCGTAGGCGTCCGAGCCTGCGTTCGGCTCGGTGAGCGCGAAGCCGGCCAGCTTGCGGCCAGCCGCAAGGTCGGGGAGGAAGCGCTCCTTCTGCTCCTCGGTGCCGAACATGTGGATCCCCTTGAACCCGATCGACTGGTGGACGCCGAGGACGATCGACAGAGTGGCGTCGATACGGGCCAAGGTCTCGAACACCCGCGCATACCCGGTCTGAGAGAGGCCCTGGCCGCCGTAACGCTCGGGAACGTAGAGGCCGCAGAGGCCGCGCTCGCCGAGCTCCCTGACCACCTTGTCGCCGATCCAGCCGTCTTCCTCGATCTGGCGCGGGTCGAGCCGCGAGCCGATCTCCTGTGCAGCCGCGATCAGGGCGCGCACCTTGCCCTGCTCGCCGGGGTCCGGCTGCGGCCAGGGAAAGACCAGGTCCTCGTGGATCTCGCCCAGGAACAGGGACTTCGCGAACGAGGAGCACGGCTGCTCGGTCTGCTCCGGCGCGACCCGTTCCTCGGTTGTCGCCTCCACCGATCCGAGACTACCCTGCGATGCGCCGCCTGGTTGGCGACAATCCGCTCAATGTCCGCTCCGGGGAGCAGACGTGATCGCCGTCGTTCCAGTCTGGCCCGCCGGCGGCGACGCGTGGCCTGGCTCGCGGCCATTGCGGCGGCTGCCCTGGTCACCGGCCTCGCGGTCGGATCCGGTGCCGGCCCAGGCGGAGAGTCGCTGTCGCCGGCGGACGTGGTGCGCCTGCAGCGCGAGGCGCAGCCGGTGCGCTTCACGGTCGAGGCGAGCGGCGACCTTCTGATCCACTCGCTGGTCTGGGAGCGGGCGCTCGCGCTCGGTGGCAGCGACTACGACTTCGCGCCGCTGTTCGAGGAGATCAGGCCCTACGTCGCCGGCGCGGACCTGGCGCTCTGCCACGTCGAGACGCCGATGACCCCGGCGGCTCCGGCGAGCTATCCGATCTTCAACACGCCTCCGGCGCTTGCGGAGGGGATCAAGGCGACCGGCTGGGATGCCTGCGATACGGCCTCCAACCACTCACTCGACCAGGGCCAGACGGGAATCGATGAGACCGGGAAGGCCCTCGAGCACGCGGGCATCGAGCACACCGGCTCCTTCCCCTCGGCCGCGGCCCGCCGCGAGCCGGTGGTCGTCCACGTCCACGGGGTGAGGATCGCCTTCCTTGCCTACACGACGGACACGAACGGGCTCCCCTTGCCCCACCCGTGGTCCGTGAACATCGCCAGCGCGGAGCGGGTGCTGTCCGACGCCCGTCGGGCTCGGGAGATGGGCGCCGACGCGGTGATCGTCAACCTCCACTGGGGCGGCGAGATCGTCCCCGAGTACCAGTCCCAGCCCAGCTCCGGCCAGCTCACGCTGGTGAAGAGGCTGACGGGATCGCGCCTGATCACGGCGATCGTGGGTCAGGGACCGCACGCCGTGCAACCGATCGAGCGGATCAACGACAAGTTCGCCGTCTTCAGCGAGGGCAACCTGATCTCCAACCAGAGCCCCGAGGCTGGGCTGCCCGCTTCCAGCCAGGACGGTTTGATCGCCCTGCTGGACTGCGTATCGGAGGGCGGCGAGGTCCGGGTGCGTCGGGTGAGGTACGTCCCCGTGTTCGTCAATCACCCCGACTACGAGGTGCTGCCGATCGGCGATGCGCTCGAGCGAGGGGACGGCGACCCGGCGCTGCTGCGGGAGTCCTACCAGCGGACCGTGAGCGTCATCGGGGCCGGCAAGAGGATCAAGCCGGTACCGTCGAAGCTCCCGGTCGAATAGGGGCGCGGCGGCTAGCCGAGCTCGTCCGGACCCTCATCGAGCGCCAGGATCCACTCGGCGAGGAACGGCTCGGAGATCCGGTACGAGCGGTCCGACAGGTGGACCACGAGCTCCCGCTCGGTCAGAGCCTTCAGCGCGGACTGGACCGTGGCCGTGGACGGCAGCTGATGGCGAGACCGGTAGCTGCTGGTCAGCGGACGCCCGGGCTCCGCGGCCAGGGCCTGGAGCACGAGTTTCTGAGCTCCCGAAGCGTCGTCCCAGCGAAGCTGAAAGTGCGCGTACTCGGAGCGGAGGACGGCCGTCAGCGCGTCCTCGAGCTCGGCCTCGGTCGCGACCCCATCGAATGGAGTCTGCTCCCAGAGGAAGTAGCAGAGCTCCTGGGTCGCATAGGGATGGCCCCCCGTCCGCTGCAGCAGCTCGTCGACCACATCGCCGCGAACCTCCTTGCGCGTCTTGGAGAACCGCTCCACGATGAACGCACGGAATTGGTCGGGCTCGATGACATCGAGCTCGACCTTCTTGGCACTGCGCCAGAAGGGCTCGTTTTCGTCGTTGAAGATGCGAAGCATCATGTGCCGCTTGCTGCCGAGGTAGACGCGAGCGACCTCAGGTTGCTGCTCGAAGATGCTTCTCATCAATCTTGGCAGCCCACGATCGATCGCCTCGATCTCCTGGAACTCGTCGAGGATCAGCGCCACCCGCCGGTCCTGCCCAGCCGAGAGCTCCGCCGGCAGCTCGAGCAGGCGCTCCAGAGTCGCATCGATGTCCGTCGAGGAGTGCTCGACGCCAAACGAGAAGCCGTAGGTCCCGTCCTCGGGACTGACGGTCACCCGAGGACTGATGCGAAGGCCGCGAAACGGGGCCAGAGCCCTCTCCCTGGCCCGTTCCAGCGGTGACGAGACGTTCTCGTAGATGGCGGCGGCGAGCTTCTCGGCCAGCTTCTCTTTGGTTGGCGTGGTCATCAAGTTCACGTAGGCGACCAGAACGTCCTCGGTCACCAGCTGCTGCATCGTCCTCCAGACCAGCGAGGACTTGCCGTAGCGGCGAGGGGCGAAGATGACCACGTCCTGGCCGTTGAGCACGTCGAACTTGAGCTCCTGAACTTCGGCCTCGCGGTTGGCGAAGGCATCGTCGAGCGCCAGGCCGCCATAGCGGAAGGGGTTGGTCGGCGTCCTTATGACCTTCGCCATAATGAATAGCATCATAGCAATTACTATGAAGATCTACACGACAGCACATATGCTGTCATCCATTATGTGTGGTCACATGGCCTCGGCCTGGCCGGCTGACTCCAGGAACACGCACTACGATCGCCCCATGACCCTGCCGCTGAAGCCGCCCGTCCAGCCGCAGCTCGCCCTCTCCCGGAAGGCGATTCCGGAGGGGGAGGGATGGGTCTACGAGCCGAAATTCGACGGCTTCCGCGTGATCGCATTCGTCGACGGCGAGGACGTCTACCTGCAGTCCAGGGGCGCGAAGCCGCTGCGTCGCTACTTCCCCGAGCTCGACTTCCCGCCCGGCCGCTACGTCCTCGACGGCGAGCTCCTGATCCTCGGAGCCGACGGGCACGAGCATTTCGACGCACTCCAGAACCGGCTCCATCCGGCGGAGTCGCGGGTCAGGATGCTCGCCGTCGAGACCCCGGCCCTTCTGCGAGCTTTCGACCTCCTTGCCGAGGGCGGGGAAAGGCTGCTTGCCCGTCCCTTCGTCGAGCGGCGCAAGCGACTCGAGTCACTTCTCGCCGGCCTCGGAGGGCGCAAGAAGACCGCCGCCGGCTCGATCGAGCTGACACCGATCGAGCGGACCGCCGCCAAGGCGACGCCATGGCTGCAAGCGGGCGAGGGCGTGATCGCCAAGGAGCTCGACGCTCCCTACCGGCCCGGCGAGCGCAAGGGGATGGTGAAGGTGAAGCGCCTGCGAACCGCCGACTGCGTGGTGGTGGGGTGGCGCCCGGGAAAGGAGGAGGGGACGGTTGGCTCGTTGATCCTGGGCGTCTACGACGGCGGTGAGCTGCGCGTCGTCGGGCACACCTCTGGCTTCCGGGCCAAGGAGAAGCGTGAGTTGGTCGCCAAGCTGGCGCCCTACGAGACGGGCGAACGCGGCTCCGGCGATCCGAGCCGCTGGGCGTCGGGGCGCGATCTCGAATGGATCGAGCTGCGCCCGGAACTTGTGGTTGAGGTCACCTTCGACCACGTCAGCGACGGCCGCATTCGACACGGCACCAAGGTCCTGCGCTGGCGGGAGGACAAGGCACCCAAGGACTGCACCTTCGACCAGCTCGCGGCGTAAGCCGCCCTCCGTCGCTTCTGACGGCCGCCTCCATCGTCGTGTACCGCTGCTTCGTCGCGACGCGTGGAAGGATCGTCCCGCATTCGACCGAGAGGAGCCGCATGGAGACGCTCACCACGATGACCTACGAGCGCGACGGGCAAGTGGCACGGATCACCCTGGACCGACCCGAGCGCGGCAACGGGATCACGCTCGAGATGCCGCGCGAGCTGACCGCCTGCGTCGAGCGCGCCAACCTCGATCCGGAGGTGCACGTGCTGGCCCTGGCCGGCAACGGCTCCGGATTCTGCGGCGGCTACGACCTGGTGGCCTCGCGCTGAGGCAGGGATGAGCCGAGCGGGGGCGGGGTCGACCAGGCGCCTGATGGCTCGGCCCTGGATCCGGCGGTCCAGGCAGCGAACCACGACCCGGGGCGCCCCTGGGACCCGGTGGTCGACTTCCAGATGATGTCGCGGAACGTCCGGGGCTTCATGAGCCTGTTCCACTCCGAGAAGCCGGTGCTGTGCAAGGTGCACGGCTTCTGCGTCGCCGGGGGCACCGACATGGCGCTCTGCTCCGACCTGCTCGTGGTCGAGGACGAGGCGAAGATCGGCTATCCGCCGGCTCGGGTGTGGGGCGTGCCGACGACCGCGCTCTGGTCGTGGCGGATCGGGCCGGCGCGGGCGAAGCGCCTGCTCCTGACCGGCGACTCGATCTCCGGCATGGAGGCCGTCGAGTGGGGGCTCGCCGCCGAGGCGGCGCCCGCCGATCGCCTCGACGCGCGATTCGAGGCGCTGCTGGGCCGAGTGGCGCGGGTGCCCGTGAACCAGCTCGTCATGCACAAGCTGCTCGTCAACCAGGCCGTCTACGCGCAGGGCCTGCACGCAACCCAGGTCCTCGGCACCTTCTTCGACGGCGTCGCCCGCCACACCCCGGAGGGCTACGCGTTCCAGCGCCGGGCCGCGGAGGCCGGATGGGGCGAGGCGGTTCGAGAGCGGGACGAGCCGTTCGGCGACGCCGGCCGCTCGACCTTCAAGGGGTAGCGTCAGCGGGGTCGCTGGGCAGCCCCCCGGTACCCTCCGCCGCCGTGGCCGACACCAACCCCGAGATCACGCCCGAGTCGTTGCGTGCCAGGGTCGCCGGGAGCCTGCCCGCCGACCTCGGAGTCGAGCCGCTCGAGATCGGCGACCGGCGCACGACGGGTCGGATCGTGGTCGACGAGCGCCACCTGCACCCCGGGGGACTGGTCCATGGGGGCGCCTGGGTGGCGCTGGCCGACAGCGTCGCGGCCTGGCAGACCTATCGCCACCTGGCGCCGGGCGACGGGTTCACGACCGTGGAGATGAAGCTCAACGTGTTCGCCCCCGGCCGCCCGGGCGACGAGCTGATCGCCACCGCCGAGCACCTTCATGTCGGGCGCACGACCCACGTGGTCGAGGTCCGCGTCCACTGCGGCGAGCGCCTGGTCGCCAACCTGATCGTCACCCAGCTCGTGCTCGCCTCGCGCGGGTAGGCGTGGACTACGGCACCCGGTGCACCTCGAACATGTTGGTGCCCAGCTCCTGGCGCGGAAGGCCGGCCGTGATCCCGATCAGGTCACCGCTGCGGGCGATGCCGTTCTCCTTCGCCAGGCGGGCGCAGTCGTCCAGCAGGTCCCGGAGGCTCTCCCAATCCTCGGCCAGGACGCAGCTGACGCCGAACAGCAGCTGAAGGCGGCGCACCGTCTCGATGCGCGGCGAGACGGCCAGGACCGGCAGCCTCGGCCGGTGAGCGGAGACGAGACGTGCCGTGCGGCCGCTGCGGGTTGGGACGACGAGCGCCGCGAGGCCCAGCGTGTAGGTGGAGCCGACCGCCGCGCGGGCGACCGAGCCGGCGACGTCCGAGGAGTCGGTGGCGACCCTGTTGAACAGCCACTCGCCGTACGGCAGGTCGGGCTCGGTCGCATGGGCGATCCGGTCCATGAAGTGCACGGCCTCGACCGGATATTCCCCGACCGCGGTCTCCTCGGAAAGCATCACGGCGTCGGTTCCCTGGTAGATCGCGTTGGCCACGTCCGAGACCTCCGCTCGGGTGGGACGAGGCGATGCGACCATCGACGCGAGCATCTGGGTCGCGGTGATCGACGGCCGCGAGTGACGCCCGGCCAGCGCCAGCAGCTGCTTCTGGAGCGTGGGCACGCGCTCGATGGGCACCTCGATCCCCAGGTCGCCGCGGGCGACCATGATCCCGCTGAGCGCGGCGCGAATGATGGACTCGGCGTTCTCCGCCGCCTGCGGCTTCTCGATCTTGGCGATCAGCGGGATGTCGGCGCCCCCTGCCCGGATGCGGCGCTCGACCGGCTCCAGGTCCTCGGCGCGCCGCACGAAAGACACGGCCAGCAGGTCGATGCCCTGCTGGATCGCGAAGTCGACCCAGTCGAGGTCGCTGCGGCCGGCCGACGGCAGAGGCATCTCCGCCCCAGGCACGTTCAGGCCCTGATGCGAGGAGACCGGGCCGCCGACCTCCACCGAGCAGCGAATCTCGTCGCGCCTCGCCTCGAGCACGCGAAGCCGGACGCGGCCGTCCGCGAGGTAGACCTCATCGCCCTCGGAGACAGCCGAGGGCAGGCCCTCCCAGGTGACGGGCAGCTGATCGGCGCGTCCGACCTCCTCCTCGGTGGTCAGCGACAGCTCGGAGCCGGCTTGGAGTTCGACCACGCCCCCCTCCACCTCGTCGATCCGCAGCTTCGGGCCCGGAAGGTCCCCCAGCAGGCCGATCTCGGCTCCGGCAAGGGCCGACGCTTCGCGCGCCATCGCCACGTTGGCGACGTGCTCGTCTCGGTGGCCGTGCGAGAAGTTGAGCCGGAAGACGTCCGCGCCGGCTCGGATCAGCTCCGTCATCTTCTCGACCGAGCGGGTGGCGGGGCCGATCGTGGCCACGATCTTCGTGCGCCGCCGCCCCGAGGCGGCGGGTTCGGGAGCGGCGTCGTGGCGCTCGGCGGCGATCGCGATCACGCCCTCGGCCCGGCGTGCGGGACCGTGATCTCGGTGGCGGAGGGCTCGTCACCGTCGCGTGGGGGGCACCTCGGGGGGCGATCGCTCCGCCGGTTGCTCGGCCGGGGCCTCGAGGGCCTGGATGTACGGGAGCCGCCAGGCGAGCGCCGCCACCAGCAGGCCGGCGGCAACCGAGAGCAGGCTCAGGAACCACTGCCCGGCCGACAGCAGCTCGAGCTCGAAGAAGTCGCGCACCGGTCGGGCGGCAAGGGCCAGTGCATAGAGGGCGCCGAGCCCGGCGATCATCGCGAGCATGTAGCTCTGGATCGTGATGTGCTCGCGGCCGGGGCCGCGCTCGAGCAGGAGGATGAAGCAGAGCCCGAGAACGATCAGGGTTGTGGTGGCGGCGGTGCGGCCCTCGGCCAGGGAGCCCGCGAAGATCTTGTCGACCATGAAGAAGGAGAGCAGCGAGCCGACCGCGATCCCGAGCCCGGCCGGCACCGCAAAGGCGGCGAGCGCACGCAGCAAGCGGCCCCGGTAGAGGGGGCCCTCGCTCGGGGCCAGGGCGAGCACGAACGACGGGATCCCGATTGTCAATGCGGCGGCGATCGTCAGCTGGCGGGGGAGGAAGGGAAAGGCGCCGCCGAAGATCGCCGTGAACAGGATCAGCACGCCCGCGTAGACGGTCTTGGTCGCGTAGAGGCGGCCGAGGCGGTGGATGTTGCGGGCGATTCGCCGTCCCTCGTCGACCGCGCGCGGCAGCATCGAGAACTGATCGCGCATCAAGACGATGTCTGCGATTCCCTTGGTGATCTGGCTTCCGGAGCCCATTCCCACCGCGAGCCTTGCCTGTTTCAGCGCCGGGACGTCGTTGACGCCGTCGCCGATCATTGCCACAAAGCGCCCCCGGTCCGCGAGCGCGCCGACCAGTGCCTTCTTCTGGTCGGGCGTGATCCGGCAGAAGATCGTGTTGCGCTCCGCGGCGAGGCCGATTCCGGCCCTGTCGTCGGGGAGATCCGGACCCTCGATCACCTTGGCATCCGCGCCGACCCCGACCGCCCGCGCGACCGCGGTCACCGTCTGTCGGGCATCGCCGGAGATCAGCTTCAGGTCCACCCGCTGGCGTCGCATGAACGCGATCGTCTCCGCGGCGTCGGGGCGAAGCTGCTCCTCCAGCACCACCAGGGCGCGCGGCTCGAGCTTCGGCGGGGGCTGGCTCCCCGGATCAGCCGGCAGGGCGCCCGCGGTCTCGCCGAAGGCGACCACCCGCCGTCCGGCGGCGGTGTGCTCCTCCAGGGTGCGCTGCAGGACCGGCGGCAGCTCGAGCGCTCCCGTCTGGGCGAGCACGTCGGGCGCGCCCATCACGTAGCTGCGGTTCGAACCGCGTCCATTGAGGGTGACGCCGCTCCACTTCCAGACGGAGGAGAACGGGACCTCGGCCACCACGGGCTCCGACCTGCCGGGGTAGCGCTCGGCGATCGTCTGCAGGGTGCGGTTCCGCTCCCCAGCCGAGTGCGCGAAGCGAGCCAGCGCCTCGTGCGCCACCGCGGGCTGCGTCTTATCGGCCACCTCGACCGAGACCAGGTCGAGGGTGCCGTCGGTGAGCGTGCCCGTCTTGTCCACGCAGATCGTGTCCACGGCGGCCAGCGACTCGGTGGCGGCCATTTGCTGGACCAGAGTGTTCATCCGCGCCAGGCGAACGGCAGCAACCGCCAAGGTGACACTCATCAGCAGCACCAAGCCCTCGGGGATCAGGGTTACGAGACCGGCCGCCGCCGTTTGGGCGGCCTCGTGGAGCTCGACGTTGCGGACCGAGAAGGCCAGCAGCAGCAGCACGGCGAGTGGCACCATCACGATCGTGGTCGCAGTGAGCACCTGGTTGACCTCGAGCTGAAGCGGCGAGAGCGGGTGACGGAACGCCCTTGCCTCGCCCGCGACCTGCGCCGCGTGGCTCTGCTCGCGAACCGCGTCCACCTCGTAGTAGCCCGAGCCGGCGAGGCAGAAGGCGCCCGACAGCAGCCGATCTCCGTCGTGTTTTCGAACCCCGTCGGACTCGCCGGTGAGGATGGACTCGTCGATGGTCAGCCCGCGCGTGGAGACCACCACCCCGTCGGCGACCAGCTGGTCGCCGGGCTCGACCCGGATCACGTCGCCGGGAACCACCTCGTCGGCAAGCAACTCGATGGGCTCGCCGTCGCGCACCGCCCTGGCCCTCGGCGCCACCAGCAGGGCCAGCTGGTCGAGCGTCTCCTTGGCCTTGAGCTCCTGGCGGATCCCGATCGCCGAGTTGACCGCCGCGATCAGGCCGAACAACGCGTCGGCGAACAGCCCCAAGGCCAGCAGCAGGACGAAGAAGGCGCCGAGGATCGCGTTGAAGAGCGTGAAGACATTGCCGGCGACGATGCTCGCGACCGAGCGGCTTTCGGGTGGCTGCGCGGGCCCCAGCTCGTGCAACCGCCTCGCCGCTTCGGCGCTGGTCAACCCCGCGCGGGTGCGCCTGCTCGCTCATTCGCGACCATCTATACCGGAGCGGGGTCGCTAGGATCGCCGCGAGGCAGTGTCGGTGGACGCCCCAGACACTCGCGACGGGCCTGCGGAGGCTCCCTCGGTCGTCTTCCGACGGGTGACGAAGCGCTATCCGGGCGCCGACGAGCCGGCCGTCGCGGAGCTGGACCTCGAGGTGCCGGGAGGCGAGATCTGCGTCTTCGTCGGCCCCTCCGGATCCGGCAAGACGACCGCCATGCGAATGGTCAACCGCATGGTCGAGATCACCGAGGGCGAGATCCTGGTTGGCAACACCTCGGTGCGCGAGCGCTCGCCCGCCCAGCTGCGCCGCGAGATCGGCTACGTGATCCAGCAGATCGGCCTCTTCCCGCACCGGACAGTGGCGGACAACATCGCCACCGTGCCGCGCCTGCTGGGCTGGGACGGCGACCGGGTGGAGGCTCGGGTCGAGGAGCTGCTGGAGCTGGTCCGGATCGAGCCGGGATTGCGCGACCGCTACCCGGCCCAGCTCTCGGGGGGCCAGCAGCAGCGCGTCGGCGTCGCCCGGGCACTGGCTGGCAACCCCGGCGTGATGCTGATGGACGAGCCCTTCGGCGCCGTGGATCCGATCAACCGGGAGCGGCTGCAGAACGAGTTCCTGCGCCTGCAGGCCGAGGTTCGCAAGACGATCCTGTTCGTCACCCACGACATCGACGAGGCGATCAAGATGGGCGACCGGATCGCAATCCTGCGTGAGGGCGGCCGCCTGGCCCAGTACGCGACCCCCGCCGAGCTACTGATGGCGCCTGCCGACGACTTCGTTGAGGACTTCGTCGGCGCCGACCGGGCGCTGAAACGGCTGGCGCTGCTGCGGGTCGCCGACATCGACCTGTGGCAGGCTCCTCTGGCGCACGTGGGCCAGGCGAGCTCGGAGGTGCGGGCGAAGCTGGAGGGCGCGGAGGTTCCGTATGCGCTGGTCGTCGACCCCGACCGCCGACCGCTCGGTTGGCTCTCCGACGACGACCTGCGCGCCGAGACCGTCCCGGCCCGCCCGAAAACCAGCCCGGATCCGCTCGTCGAGCTCGACGACGTGATGCGCGACGCGCTCTCGGACCTTCTGCAGGCAGAGACCCGCTATGCCCCGGTGGTCGACGCAGAGGGGCGGATCGCGGGGGTGCTCTCGGTGGAGATCATCTCCGAGTTTCTGACCTCCCCCGACGCGCTCGCCGAGGAGCATCCGGCGTCGGAGAGGCCAGTCGGATGACCTCGTTGCTCGCGGTCAAGGCGGGCGCCGTCCTGCCGCTCGCGCAGTCGGAGCTCGGGCGGGACTTCTTCCAGAATCGGAGCAATCCGGATTGCGCCCAGAGGAACGGAGCCTTCTGCTTCGACTGGGCCATCGACAACTTCGACCGCTACGTCGGTCCGTTCTTCAGGCAGCTCGAGATCGTCGCGATCTCGGTCTCGGTCGGGTTCGCCATCGCGCTGACCCTGGCGTTGCTCTCGCACCGCCATCGCAGCTTGGTAGCGCCGCTGCTGGGCTTCACCGGGGTGCTCTACACCGTGCCGAGCATCGCGTTCTTCTTTCTCCTGCTGCCGATCACCGGGTTCGGACTAGACACCGCCGTGATCGCGCTCTCCGCCTACACCCTCCAGATCATCTACCGGAACACTGTCGTGGGGCTCGCCAACGTGCCGACGGATGCCAAGGACGCCGGGCGGGGCATGGGGATGACGGAGCGGCAGCTTCTGTGGCGGGTGGAGGTACCCCTGGCGGTGCCGGAGATCGTCGCCGGCCTGCGGATCGCGACCGTGTCCACCGTGGCGATCGCGACGCTGGCGTTCCTGGCCGGTGCCGGGGGCCTCGGTGACCCCCTCTCCCAGCAGGCGTCCTTCACGACGAACATCATCATCGTGGGCGTCCTCGCGATGGGCATGGCGCTGGCCTTGGACCTCATGCTCCTGCTCGGACAGCGCCTCCTCGTCCCGTGGCGCCGGGTGAGCGATGCGATGAGCCTCCCGCCGGCATTCCTGAACTCGTTCACCGGGGCGCTCGACTTCATCCTCCACGAGCGCGACGCGGTGACCGGCGGACACGTGCAGGTGGGCGGGCCCGACTACGTGTGGCACCTCGCGTGGACGCAGCTCGAGGTGAGCGCGCTTGCGCTCGCATTGGCCGCTCGCGGTGGCGCTTCCCATTGGCCTCGTGCTCGGTCACCTGGGGCGGGGAGAGTTCTTCGCGGTCGGCTTCGGCAATGCCGGCCGCGCGGTGCCGGAGATCGCCGTGATCTTCCTGCTCGCGGTCGTGATCGGCATCGGCCTCGGGAACGTCGCGATCGCGCTCACGGTCCTCGGGCTCCCCCCGATCCTCACCAACACCTTCGTCGCCGTGCGCCAGGTCGATCCCACGGCCGTGGACGCGGCGAAGGGCACGGGGATGAATGGCGGCCAGGTGATCGCGCGCGTCGAGCTGCCGCTTGCCGTTCCGACGATCATGAGCGGGGTGCGCACCGCGGCGATCAACATCTTCGCCACCGCGACGATCGCCCCCTTCGTCGGCTTCTCCACCCTCGGCGACTTGATCACCGGGCGCAACGTCTATGGCGACGAGGGCGTGCTCGCGGGCGCGATCGTGATCGCGGCTGCTGGCGTGGCGATCGAGCTCGCGCTCGCCGGCGTTCAGCGGCTGGTGACGCCGCGAGGGCCTGACATTGCAGCGAGATCCGCGGGGCCGCATAGGATTGCGCATCGACCCCGCGGGGCGGGGGAATGTCCAGCAACCGGAGGGAGGACCCTCGATGAGCACGAAGATCCGGTTGCGAGCGCTGTTCGTCCTGCTCGTCGCCTCAAGCCTGGCCCTCGGCGTGGCCGCCTGCGGCGACGACGACGATGGAGGAACCACGACCGGCGCGGAGGCCGGACTGATCGAGTCGAACCCCGACAACGCCGGGGTGCAGATCACGGTCGGCTCGAAGAACTTCACCGAGGAGTTCATCCTCGGCGAGATCTACGCCCAGGGCTTCGAGGCCGCCGGCTACGACGTCAAGACGAAGCTCAACCTCGGCTCCGAGACGATCGCCCTGAAGGCGCTCAAGGACGGTGAGATCTCGGGCTATCCCGAGTACACCTCGACCGCCCTGGGCTCGTTCTTCCAGGTTCCCGCGGACAAGATCCCGTCCGACGCGCAGCAGGCGTACAGCCAGGCCAAGGCCGACCTCGAAAAGGAGGGGCTGACCGCCTTCCCGCCGACTCCCTTTGCCGACGCGAACGCCGTTGGCACGTTGACCGCTACGGCGGACAAGCTCGGGGCTTACAACCATCTCGGACCTGAAGGGCAAGTCGCAGGACCTCGTCCTCGCGGGCTCGCCCGAGTGCCGCGAGCGGATCGACTGCCTCGCCGGCCTCGAGCAAAACTACGGGCTTCAGTTCAAGCAGTTCAAGCCCGTCGACTTCCGCCCTGCGCTACACGGTGCTCGACAAGGACGACGCCCAGCTGTCGATCCTGTTCACCAGCGACGCGCAGCTCGCGAACTCCGACAAATACACGGTCCTCGAGGACGACAAGGGCCTGATTCCGGCTGGGAACGTGATCTTCATCGCCAGCCAGAAGGTCGCCGATGAGGCCGGCCCCGACTTCGCCAAGGTGATCGGGCAAGTCCAGCAGAACATGACCCTTGACGTGATCCGGGAGCTGAACGCCCGGGTCGACATCGACAAGGAGGAGCCCGCAGACGTCGCCCACGAGTACTTGAAGTCGTCGGGCTTGGTCGAATAGGGATGGAGGGGCCGCTTCAATGGCGCTGAAGCTCGGGCTCAACCTCGGCTACTGGGGCATCGGGCCCCAGGGCGAGGAGGCGGTTGAGGCAGTCCGGGCCGCGGAGAGGGCCGGCTACGACTCGGCGTGGGCCGCCGAGTCGTACGGGTCCGACGTGGTCAGCGTGCTCGCCTGGCTCGCCGCTCAGACGGAGACGATCCAGCTAGGCGCGGCGATCATGCAGGTCCCGGCGCGGGCGCCCGCGGCGGCGGCGATGGCCGGGTGCACGATCGACGCCCTCTCGGGAGGTCGGTTCATCTTCGGCTTCGGCCCCTCGGGCCCGCAGGTATCGGAGGGGTGGTACGGCGTGCCATACGCGAAGCCATGGGGTCGGACCCGCGAGTACATCGAGATCGTCCGCCAGATCGTGGCCCGCGAGGGGAAGCTGGAGTACGAGGGCGAGCACTTCAAGCTGCCGCTTGCCGGCGGCGAGGGCAAGGCGCTGAAGCTCAACTTCCACCCGGTCCGCAACCGGATCCCGATCTTCGTCGGCGCGATCGGTCGCAAGTCGGTTGAGATGGCGGCGGAGATCTGCGACGGCTGGATCCCGATCTTCTCCTCCGCGGATGCGTTCCAGTCGACCTGGGGCGAGCACATCGAGGCCGGGCTTGCGAAGGGAGGCCGGCAGCGCTCCGAGCTCGAGGTCTCGCCCACGGTGCAGGTCGCAATCGGCGGCGACCTCGAGGCCGCCCGCGCGATCGTCAGAGCCGGCCTGCTGCTCTACCTCGGGGGCATGGGAAGCCGCAAGACCAACTTCTACGTCGATCTCACGCACCGCTTCGGCTTCGGCGAGGCAGCCGACGAGGTCCAGGCGCTGTATCTCGACGGCAAGCGGGAGGACGCCTACAAGGCGATCCCGGACGAGCTGGTCGCGGCCACCTCGCTGGTCGGTAGCGAGGCCGAGGTGGGCGAGCAGCTGGAGCGGTATGTCGCGGCCGGCGTCGACCGGCTGATCGTCTCCCCGATCAGCCCGGAGCCCGACCAGCGTCGGCACACCGTGGAGCGCCTCGCCGAGCTGGCGGGCGTCGCGGCCGCGGCCTGATTCGCCGCCGGTTGAATAGTCTCTCGCGGCCTTGAAGGTAGGCGTGCCCAAAGAGTCCCGGGAGGGCGAGCGCCGGGTGGCATTGATCCCGGACGTCGTCAGATCGCTCATCGGCAAGGAGATCGAGGTCGCGGTCGAGTCGGGAGCAGGCCAGGGAGCCGGCCATGCCGATTCCGAGTACTCCGAGGCCGGCGCCGGCGTCGGGTCGGGTGAGGAGGCCTGGGGCGCCGACGTCGTGGTCAAGGTCGCCGTTCCCACCCTCGACGAGATCGGGCGCCTGCGATCGGGCCAGGTGCTGATCGGCCACCTGGCGCCGCTGACCTCGGGTGAGACCAACAAGGCCCTGGCCGCGGCTGGAGTGACGGCGTTCGCGATGGAGGCAATCCCGCGGATCACCCGGGCGCAGGCGATGGACGCGCTCTCCTCGCAGGCAAACGTGGCCGGCTACGCCGCCGTCGTGCTGGCCGCCCGCGAGGCGGGCCGCCTCTTCCCGATGATGACCACGGCCGCCGGGACCGTGGCGCCGGCCAAGGTGATGGTGCTGGGCGCAGGAGTTGCGGGCCTGCAGGCGATCGCGACCGCGAAGCGGCTGGGGGCCGTGGTCACCGGGTTCGACATCCGGCGCGCCGCCTGGGAGCAGATCGCCAGCCTGGGCGGCCGTCCGTTGGAGCTCGACTTCATCCCCGATGCCGAGGCCGAGGGCGGCTACGCACGGCCGTTGACCGAGGAGGAGAACGAGCAGGTGCGCGAGGCCCTCGCGGACGCGGCCGGGCGCCAAGACGTGATCATCACGACGGCGCTGGTGCCGGGCCATCGGGCGCCGCTCCTGATCACCGCCGACGCGGTGCATCGGATGTCACCCGGCTCGCTGATCGTGGACCTGGCCGGCGAATCGGGTGGGAACTGCGAGCTGACCAAGCCCGGAGAGACCGTGGTGGAGGACGGGGTCAGGATCCTGGCCCCGCTGAACCTGGCCAGCGAGATGGCGACCCACGCCTCGCAGCTGTACGCGAAGAACGTCGAGAACCTGCTCGATCTGCTGGTCGAAGAGGGCGAGCTGAAACTGGACTTCGACGACGAGATCGTCGCGGGCGCCTGCATCACCCACGGAGGCGAGATCAGGAACGAGCGGGCCAGGGAGGCCGCGGGAGCCGCCGCGTAGTCATGGACCTGATCACCGAGCTCACGATCTTCGTGCTTGCGGCCTTCGTCGGCTTCGAGGTGATCTCGAAGGTGCCGACCACCCTGCACACGCCGCTGATGTCGCAGACGAACGCGATTCACGGCATCGTCATGCTCGGCGGGTTGCTCGTCATCGGATTCGCTGACGGGACGCTCGACAAGGTGATCGGCACGATCGCGATCCTCTTCGGAACGATCAACATCGTCGGCGGGTTCATGGTCACCGACCGGATGCTCGGAATGTTCGTTCGGAAGCCGCGGCCCAAGGCCGAGGACGAGTCCGACCAAAGCTGAGCGCACGATGATCCTCCCGGTCGCCGCCCTGTCGCCCAACTCGGACTTCGTCACGGCGTGCTACATCGTTGCTTTCTCCCTGTTCATCTTCGGCATCCGAGAGGGAACCAGCCCGAAGACGGCGCGTCGCGGCAACCTGATCGCCGCCGCGGGCATGGCGATCGCCGTCGTGATCACGTTGTCACTCGATGTGATCGGGAACTGGGGCTTGATCGCGATCGGAATCGTCGGTGGGTCGATCGTCGGCGGGGTCGCATCGCGGCGGGTCCAGATGACCCAGATGCCGCAGATGGTCGCCCTCTACAACGGCGTCGGAGGCGGCGCCGCGGCGCTGATTGCGTGGTCCGAGTTCCGCCACCGGTTGGCGACCGGCGGGGACTTCCCGCTGGATGTGATGGTCCCGGTCCTCTTCTCGCTCGTGGTGGGCTCGGTCTCCTTCTGGGGCTCGAACATCGCCTTCGGCAAACTCCAGGAGCTGATCTCGGGCCGGCCGATCCGCTTCCCGGCACAGCACATCGTCAACGGCGTCCTGCTGGCGGGGATCCTCGCGGGCTGCGTCGTGCTCGCGGTCAATCACGACTCCGACCCCTCGCAGGGCCTGTTCATCGCCGTGCTGATCGCGGCAGCGGCGCTGGGGACCCTGTTCGTGCTGCCGATCGGGGGCGCCGACATGCCGGTGGTGATCTCGCTGTTGAACGCATTCACCGGATTGGCGGCGGCGGCGGCCGGGTTCGCGCTCGACAACGTCGCCCTGATCGTCGCCGGAACGCTGGTTGGCTCCTCGGGAACGATCCTCACGATGGCGATGAGCACGGCGATGAACCGCTCGATCGGAAACCTGCTGTTCGCCGGGTTCGGCGCCGTGGCCACCGGCGCCGCCACGGCGGGGGAGGAGCGCCCGGTGCACTCAATCGGCGCCCAGGACGCGGCGATCAAGCTCGCCTATGCGGATTCGGTGGTCTTCGTTCCCGGCTACGGGATGGCGGTGGCGCAGGCCCAACACGCGGTGAAGGACCTGGCCAACGAGCTCGAGAAGCATGGGGTGCGGGTCAACTACGCGATCCACCCGGTGGCGGGGCGAATGCCGGGCCACATGAACGTCCTCCTCGCGGAGGCCGACGTGCCCTACGAGCAGCTCCGCGAGATGGACGAGATCAATCCCGAGATGCCCCAGACCGACGTCGCGGTGGTTATCGGCGCCAACGACGTCACCAACCCGGCGGCGAAGAACGACCCGAATAGCCCGATCGCGGGGATGCCGATCATCGAGGTCAGCGAGGCGCACGAGGTGATCGTGATCAAGCGGTCCCTCAGCCCGGGCTTTGCCGGGATCGACAACGATCTGTTCTACGAGCCGAACACCTCGATGCTGTTCTCCGACGCCAAGCAGGCCGCCGCCGACATCGCGGCCGAGGTCGAGAAGCTCTGATGTAGCGAGGGCCGAATTTCGATTCGATCTGAATCGCAATTCGGCCCGCCGGCTCGAAGCTTCGACGGACGACGTCGGCGGCTTCGCTCATGTCGAGATCGCTACTCGCCGCTGCGATGCCGCCGCACGAGCGGGCCGACATAGCCGATCACGGCCCCCAGCACGGCCGCGATCAGCAGGGCGAAGATCAGCGGTGTCGTCGTGTCCACGAACAGGAACTTGACCTTGACCTCCTGTGAGTTCTGGGCGATCAAGATCACCACCAGGAGCACCGCGACGCCGAGCGCCCATGGTCGCCAGGAGCTCCGCTTGTCCTGGGGCCGAACCAGATCCGGCTCTGCCATTGGCCGCGACTCTATCTCTCCAGTCGAGCGGGAGCGGCTCTGCCCGAGAGCTGCAGTTGGAGTTGAAGGCGCGAGATACTGGCTGGCGGTGGCCGACCGAAACGAGGAGATCGTCGCCAGCGTGGGGTCGATGTCCTTCGGCCAGATCTGGACGCTCAGGGATGGCCTGGTGGAGCGGATTGACGTGCTCGAGCCGAACGACGCCCTCGAGGCCGCTGGGCTGCGGGAGACGGGCAGTCACGCTGAACCCGAGTAGCGTTCGGAACCAGGGAACAGACGCCGACGGCTGGGAACAAAGAGGAGAGAAACCCCAGCCGCCGTGCGCCTACGTTGACTTGGGCCCGCCCTCGATGGGTATCTTAACTGGCCAGCCAGCTAGGAGGCGTTCCCGCCAGCGGCGGCGACTACGAAACGGTGCGCCGGCGGCATACTGCCGGGAAGCGATGTCGCAGGAGAACGTCGACAAGGCCCGAGAGTTCATAGCCGCCTACAACCGCCGTGACTTCGACGCCGCCGTCGAATCCTTCGATCCCGAGATCGAGTGGGTGCTTCCCGCGCGCCAGAGGTCCGACTCCGGCCGAGGCCCGGACGAGGTGAACGCTTCTGGGAGGGCTCGACGAGACGTTCGAGGAGCTGAGGCTGGAGCCGAAGGAGTTCGTCGACGCCGGCGACCGCGTGGCGACTCGGCTTCGCTACTACATGCTCGGCAAGGGCAGCGGGGCGGAGATCGAGGGGGAGCTGTACCACCAGGTCGCGACCTTCCGCGATGGAAGGATGGTGCGAATCGAGTACTTCGCCGAATGGACCCAGGCGCTCGAAGCCGCCGGGCTTTCGGAGTAGGCGATGTCGCAGGAGAACGTGGACTTGGTGCATGACTTGGCCGAGGCCGTCAATCGGGGCGACCTGGACTGGCTGCTGGCGATGCAGACGAGGAATTGGAGTTCATCCCCCTGCGGGCGGGCACCGAGGGGTCCTTCCGGGGACCCGAAGGGCTGCGCCGGTACATGGAGGACACGCAGGAGAGTTTCGACATATTCGAGGTCTCGCTCAACGACGTGCGGGCCGTCGGGGACAAGGCGGTCGGCTTGGGCACGCTTCGACTCAGAGGACGGGGCAGCGGACGAGGCAAGGTCAGTGGCGCTGAGGTCGACCAGCGATCCGCGAACCTCTTTGACCTGCGTGATGCCAGGATCGTGAGGAGACGGCCCTTTCTGGACCGAGCCGAGGCCCTCGAAGCCGCCGGGCTTTGCGGAGTAGCCGATGGCCGAGGTCGGAATCGAGTTCTCCGGCGAGCCGGGATCTTCGAGGTTCACAACATCGTTAGGCGCTAGCCGACGCGATCCAGACCCTCGAAGCCGCGGGGCTGCGGGACTAGCCCTCGGAGCGGCTCCGCGGGGGATGCGACTATCTCCCCAATCGGGCGCGGGCGAGGTCACCATGCGTGACCCACGCGTGCGTGCTGCGCCCGTAGCGTCGGACCGTGCACGGGGAACGTGCTGCCATCGGGCAAAGGGGTCAGGCCACGGTCGAGTGGATCGGCCTGGTGCTGGTCGTCGTCGTGCTGCTGATGGCGGTGCTCGCAGCGACCGGCATCCGGATGCCCGCGACCGGCCTCGCGCGGGCGATCGTCACCCGGCTGCTCTGCGCCGCCGACCTCTCCGGGGCCTGCTCGTCGAACAGCGCGCTGGTGGCGGCGTACGGGCCCGAGCTGGCCGCAACGGTGTCCGACCACGCTCCCGAGATCGTCTACGAGGAGGGGATGACCGCGTTGCCGGTCGACTTCCGCACCTGCCGGGGGAGGCCGTGCGGGAACGGAGCTGACTCGGGCGCCGTGTGGAGCTCGGACAGCGGCCAGCCCACGGTCGCCTTCGTGCACGTCGTGGACTGCCGGACCGCCGAGGCCGGTGTCGACAACGCCGGTGGCGGCTACGACTGTTCCGGCGCGCGTGCAGGCAACCTCTATGTCCAGTACTGGCTCTACTACGAGGACTCGACCAGCCTCCGCGACCTGCCGGGCGAGGTGGGCTTCCACGAGGACGATTGGGAGGGCTACCAGGTCCGGATCGCTCCGACGCGCACCGACGCCCGGGCGACATCGCACCACGGCTACGACTACCGGGGAGGCCCGCTGAACTGGCCCTCGGACGCCGGCGTGCTCCCGAAGGCGGCCTGGGGTCGAGCGACCGGCCGCCTGTACGTCTCGGGCGGAAGCCACGCCGGTCACGTCTACGAGCCCCGTCGCCTGGCGCCGCTTCGCGGCGTCAGGACCGCCGCCCGACTGGCGGCGCTCGCCGCTTCCCCTGCCGCTGGGAATCCGCAACAGCCCCGCGGACGCCCGGTCCGCATCCGGTTCACGGCGCGCCGTCCTCCGAGCCGCTGGACCCCGGCCTCCCGCCTGGCCCTGATCCCAATCGAAACGCTCGCCCGGACCGTCCGTCACACGCGCTTCGCGATCGTGCCGCCGTGGCGCAAGCCCGTTTACCGCGATCCGGAGGACGAGGGGACGTGAGGGGAAGCGAGTTGGCGCGTTCATCGGGCTATGCGCGAGGAACGCGCCAGGTGGCGGACGGAGCCGCCGCCGCTAGCGCGGCGGCATCCGCAGGGCGCCGTCGAGGCGGATCGTTTCGCCGTTCAGCATCGGGTTCTCGACGACGTGGCGGGCCAGGGCGGCGAACTCCTCGGGCTGGCCGAGGCGATTCGGGAACGGGATCTGGGCGCCGAGCTGCTGGCGCGCATCCTCGGGCAGCGCCGCCAGCAGCGGCGTGTCGAAGGTGCCCGGGGCGATCGTCACCACGCGAACACCGCGGCCCGCCAGGTCGCGGGCGGCCGGCAGGGTGAGGCCGACGATGCCTCCCTTCGACGCCGAATAGGCGACCTGCCCGATCTGTCCGTCGAAGGCGGCGATCGAGGCGGTGTTGACGCAGACGCCGCGCTCGCCGCCCTGATCGGGGTCGTTGTCGACCATCGCCGCGGCGGCGAGCCGCAGGACGTTGAAGGTCCCGATCAGGTTCACCTTGATCACGTTGTGGAAGACCTCGAGGTCGTGGGGCCCCTGCTTGCCCGCGGTGCGCTGCGCCCAGCCGATCCCGGCACAGCAGACCGAGATCCGCAGGCCTCCGTCGGCCCTTGCGGCCGCAGCGACCGCTGCCTGCATCGGCTCGGGCTCCATCACGTTGGCCTCCACGAAGGTGCCGCGCTCGCCGAGCTCGGCGGCCAGCTCCTCACCCTTCTCGGCGTTCAGGTCGGCGATCACGACACGGGCGCCGGACTCGTACAGCGCCCTGGCGGTGGCGGCCCCCAGGCCGGAGGCTCCCCCGGCGACCAAGGCGCTTGCACCCTCGATCCTCATCGGCGCGGCACTCTAGTGGTAGATCCTCTAACCGATCGTCTCGCACCCGCCGGCGAGACCCGTGCGCACTCGGTAGCCTGTCGCCATCGCAGCCCCGGTCGAGGCCCCCCAGAAGGATGCGATCGCGGAGCGCCTCGCCGAGGCGCGACGCCGGACCCTCCAACTTGTCGAGCCGCTCTCGGACGAGCAGCTGAACCGCGTCTACTCACCGATCCTCAGTCCGCTGGCCTGGGACCTGGGCCACATCGCCAACTTCGAGGAGCTCTGGTTGGTGCAGACCTTGGGTCGCCGCGAGCCCCTGCACGGCGAGCTGGGCCGTTACTACGACGCGATCGAGAGCCCACGGCGCATACGCGGCGAGCTGCCGATCCTGCGGGGCGACGAACTTCGCTCCTACCTCGACGAGGTGCGCGAGCGTGCGCTGGAGGTGCTCGACGAGGTGGACCTCGAGTCCGCCCGGGACCCGCTGTTCGCTCACGCGTTCGTCTACGAGATGTTGCTCGCCCACGAGCACCAGCACAACGAGACCATGCTGCAGCTGATCCAGATGGTCGATGGCTACGAGCCGGTCGAGGTCCAGTCGCTCCCCGAACCGCAGGACGGCGGCCCGGAGATGGTCCTGGTGGACGGGGGAGAGGTTGAGATCGGCGCCGGTTCTCGCGGTTTCGCCTATGACAACGAGCGTCCCCGCCATACCGTCGAGCTGGAGCGGTTCTGGATCGACCGGGCTCCGGTCACCAACCGGGCCTACGCCGAGTTCGTCGGCGATACCGGCGCCGAGCCCCCCATGTACTGGGAGCCCGACGCGGACGGTTGGTGGACGCGAACTGCGATGGGCCGCGCCGATCCGCTCGACCCCGACGAGCCGGTCGTGCACGTCTCCTGGCACGGGGCCGATGCCTTCGCCCGCTGGGCAGGCAAGCGGCTTCCGACCGAGCAGGAGTGGGAGGCGGCCGCCGAGGGCGCCGACCGGGAGCACGCCAACCTCGACCAGCTCGGCTTCGGCTGCGCGCGGGTCGGCGCCTATGGAGAGGCTCCCTCCGAGTGCGGCGCGGTGCAGATGCTCGGCGACGTCTGGGAGTGGACGTCATCGGACTTCCTCGCCTACCCCGGCTTTCGAGCCTTCCCCTATCCCGAGTACTCCGAGGTCTTCTTCGGCGACGCCCACAAGGTGCTGCGCGGCGGCTCCTGGGCGACCCGTCGCAGCGTCGTCCGGACCAGCTTCCGCAACTGGGACCTGCCGGAGCGTCGCCAGATCTTCGCCGGCCTACGCTGCGCCAAGGACGCCTGAACCCGGGCCGTAACGAGCCGGTACTCGGAGTAGACGAAGGAGCGCGCAGTGAGGCACATGATTCAGCCGGGCGACGTGATCACCGACGAGCGGATAACCATCGAGGTTCACCTGCCTCCGGGAGGGCCGCTGTCGGGAATGGCCGCGGACGTGCGGGCGGGTCTCACGAAGCCCTTCAAGGAGCTCTCCCCACGCTACTTCTACGACGAGCGCGGCTCGGAGCTGTTCGAGGCGATCACGGAGCTTCCCGAGTACTACCCCACGCGCGCCGAGCGCTCGATCCTCGAGCGCCAGGCCGCCGCGATCTGTGCGAGAGCGGGAAGCCCCACGACGCTGATCGAGCTCGGCTCGGGCTCGGCGACGAAGACCCGCGTGCTCCTCGACGCAATGGACGGGGCCGGCTGCCTCGAGGCATACGCGCCGGTGGACATCTCCGAGCAGATCACGCGCGATACCGCCGAGGCTGTTGCCGCGGAGTACGGGATCACCGTGCACGGCCTCGTTTGCGACTACGAGCGCGACCTGGAGCGGATACCGCTCGCCGGGCCGCGGGTACTCGCCTTCCTGGGAGGCACGATCGGGAACTTCGAGCCCGCGCAGCGAGCCAGCTTCCTGGCGCGGGTCGCAAATCTCCTCGGGCCGGAGGATCATTTTCTGCTCGGCACCGATCTGGTCAAGAGCCGCGAGGCGCTGGAGGCTGCCTACAACGACTCGGCCGGGGTGACCGCCGCGTTCAACAAGAACGTGCTCAGCGTGCTCAACCGGGAGCTCGGCGCCGACTTCGACGTCGACACGTTCGAGCACGTCGCCTTCTGGGACGACGAGAACCTCTGGGTCGACATCCGCCTGCGCTCGCTTGCCCGGCAGGTGATCGAGATCTCCTCGCTCGGGATCAGGGTCGCCTTCGGGCGCGGCGAGGAGATGCGAACCGAGATCTCGACCAAGTTCGCCCGCGATGGGCTGGCCGGGATCTACGCCGAGGCCGGCCTCGAGATGGTTGAGTGGTGGACCGACCCCGAGGGGCTGTTCGCGCTGTCGCTGGCCCGCCGCGTCGCTTAGCGACGAAGTCGCGGGCTCATGTCGGAGCCAGCGCCTCGGTCAGCTCGCCGAGCTTGTCGGGGGTCGTGATCGGCGTCAGGATCGGCAGTGTGATGCCGCCGTCGACGAAGGCCCCCACCCGCGCCCGCATCTCGTCGAGCGTCCCGAAGATGAACGTGTCCTCGATCAGCTCCCAGGGAGCAGCTGCGACGGCGGCCTCGCGATCCTTGGCCTTCCAGGCGGCGGCCATCTCGTCGATCCGCTCGCCGTAGCCGAGCCACCGGAAGAAGGCCTCATACACCGGCACGGTGGCGTAGGAGGCGAACATGAACCGGGCCAGAGGCTCCACCTGCTCGCGCTCCCCCGGAAGGCAGAAGAAGCGGCAGAGCAGCTCGAAGCCCTGCGGCGCTCGCTCGAGCTGCTCGGTCACCTTCGGCAGCGCGGCCAACGGCAGGAAGTTGGTGAATGCGCCGTCGGCCTTTTCCACTGCAAGCCGGAGCATCTTGCCGCGCAGCGCCGCCAGAACGATCCGCGGGGGCTCGGCGGGCGGCTGCTCGAGCTTGAATCCGGTCGATGTCCGCTCGCCGGCGAAGGCGACACGCAGGAAATCCACCGTCTCCGAGATCTTGGTCAGCGGCCTCGAGAAGGGCATCCCATTCCAGCCCTCGACGATCCGGTCCGAGGAGGCGCCGATGCCGAGCACGAACCTGCCTTCGCTGGCGTCAGTCAAGGCCGCCGCCTGCTGGGCAAGCAGCGCCGGCCCCCGCGTGAACACGCCGACCACGCCGGTGCCAAGCCGGGCCCGCTCCGTCCAGGTTGCGGCCAGCGCCAGCGGGGTGAAGCCGTCGGGTCCCTGGGTCTCGCCGCTCCATAGATCGGTGTAGCCGGCCGCCTCGGCGCGGCGCACGAGCTCCGCGTGTTCCCGTAGCGGCAGGTTGGGCAGCGGGAGGGTCAGGCCCCAGCGTTGCATCGGACGGCGACCCTAAACGATCCCCCTCGCGCCCGTTCCTGCCCTCGGTTAAGCTCGCCGCGATGGATTTCTCGCGCCTGAATCGAGAGCGGGTGCTCATCGGCGGGGTGGCTTCGGTCCTGCTGATCGTCAGCATCCTGTTCCTGCCCTGGTACTCGATCGACACCGCCACCGTCGCCGAGAAGACGTCCGACGACTGGCTCTGCGGGGTCGGCGAGACGTCCTGCACCGGCTGGGATACCTTCCCAATCCTGCGCTGGCTGCTGCTCCTCGCGGCGCTGGCGCCGGCGATCCTCGCCTGGATCCTGGTCCGCGGGCACAAGCTCTCGTGGGCGCCGGGCGAGCTGACGATGGTCGCGGGCTTCGCCGCGGTGGTCCTGATTGGCTACAACGGGATCATCGACACGCCGGGCACCGGCCGCCAGGAGATCGGGGTCGGCCTCGATTACGGCTACTGGATCGCGCTCCTGGCCGCGATCGTGATCGCGGGTACCGGGTTCCTGCGCTCGCTGGAGTCCGGCGGCCGTCAGTCTCGCAAGGCCCCCGGCACCGTCTGATCAGGTAGAAAGAGCTCCATGGAGGCGGAGACGTCAGGCGTCATCTCGCACGACGTGCGCTCGGGCACGAGGCCCGACCGCAACCTCGCGCTCGAGCTCGTGCGGGTCACGGAGGCAGCGGCTCTCGCCGCGGCCCGCTGGGTTGGCCGCGGGGAGAAGGAGAAGGCCGACCAGGCGGCCGTCGATGCGATGCGGCTGATGCTCGACACGGTGCCCATGGACGGTGTCGTGGTGATCGGTGAGGGCGAGAAGGACGAGGCGCCGATGCTCTACAACGGCGAGCGAATCGGCGACGGGAGCCCGCCGGAGGTGGACATTGCCGTGGATCCGTTGGAAGGCACCCGGCTCACGGCACAGGGTCAACCCGCGGCGCTGGCGGTGATCGCGCTCTCAGACCGCGGGACGCTGTTCGACCCGGGCCCCTGCGTCTACATGGAGAAGATCGCCGGCGGTCCCGAGATCGCCGACTGCCTGAGCCTGAGCGATCCGCTTGCCGACGTCGTGAGGCGAGTCGCCGAGCGCAGGCGGGTCGACGTCGGCGATGTCACCGTGATCATGCTCGATCGCCCCCGCCACGAGGACACCGTCAAGCAGATCCGCGAGGCCGGGGGACGGATCCGCTTCATCACCGACGGCGACGTGGCAGCGGCCCTGCTCGCGGTCACCCAGGGGACCGGGGTCGATCTCCTGTGGGGCATCGGCGGGACGCCGGAGGGCGTGCTGTCGGCCGGAGCGATCAAGTGCCTCGGCGGTCAGCTGCTGGGCAGGCTCTGGCCGCGCGACGACACCGAGCGCCAGGCGGCCGTCGACGCCGGCTACGACCTGGACGAGGTGCTCGATGTCGATCGGCTGGTAGCCGGGAACAACGCCTTCTTCGCGGCCACGGGGGTCACGGACGGCGACCTCCTGCAGGGCGTTCGCTACCTGGGCGACGGCCACGCGACCACGGAGTCGCTGGTGATGCGCTCGCGCTCCGGCACCGTGCGCAAGGTGCAGGCCCAGCACGACCGCCCAAAGTTGCGCGAGGTGACCGGCGGGCGATACGGATAGCCGGGGGAGCCGCCGCGAAGCGGCGGCGAGGGGGCAGAGCCCCCCTGGCTAGCCGGAGCCGACCTTCATCGTGCCCGTGTCTCGGAGCTCGTAGCGAAGCGCGTTGATGACCGCTCCCGCCATCATCGCGAGGCTGACGAGGTAGAACCAGACCAGGGCGACGAGGACGAAGCCGATCGTGCCGCCGATCTCGCCGACGGTGGAGACCTGCGCCAGGTAGAAGGGGTAGACCGCGTTGGCGATGCCGGTGGTCAAGGTGACGAACAGCGCGCCGGGCCACACTGCGGGCCAGGGCACGTGTCCCTTCGGGACCAGGTAGTAGATCAGGGAGAAGAGCAGGAAGGTGATGCCGAGCGCGGCGATCAGCAACAGCACGTTGGCGATCCCCTTGATGTCGGAGAGCCCGAAGGGAAGGTCACTGGCGCTGGACACCAGCACACCCTCCAGGGTCGGGACGACCACGCTGGCGGCGAGGAACAGGGTCACCACGAGCAGCATCACCAGGGCGAAGCGCTTCTGCTCCAGCCACCCCCGGCACTGGACGTGGTAGATGCGACAGAAGGCGGTATCCATCGCGCCCCAGAACGAGGTTCCGATCCAGATTGCGCCGATTGCCGCAGCGACCCCGATCGTGGTCGAGTTCTCTCGGATTCGGTCCAGAGCGCTGTTGAGGGTCTTCATCTCGACCGCGGGGAAGAGCCGCTGGAGGTCGTCCAGCACGCTTGCCTCCACGTCGCTGCTCTGGAGAATCTGACCGAAGATGAACAGGACCAGCAGGGCGAACGGGAACAGCACCAGGACCAGGTTGTAGGCGACCATGCCCGCCAGCCCGGTGATGTTCTCCTCGTAGGCTCGGTGCCAAAAAGCCCGCAGGTAGCTGAGCAGCCGCCCCCGGCGGGAGACCTCGGTCGGGCGGGACCAAGGCCTCGCGGTGACGGTCAACGCCTCTCCGTCAGCTCGCAGGCCGCGGGCGTCACAGGCGGTCCGGCGGCTTGCGGACCGCCTCCATGGCGCGGCTGAGCAGCCGCACGCCGAGGGTCGCCGCCTCGGCCGCCACCGCGATCCCCGCCCAGGCGAGGTCCTCGACTCCGCCGTGCTCGGCGGGGGCTTCCGGTTGCGTCTGGCTCTCGGCTGGCGCCGCGGGCGTCTTGGGGCGCTTGGAAGGGCGATCGCGCGGCGACGGACGAGCGCTCGGCTTCCGCCGCCCCGCGGGGCGGGACTGCTCGTCTGCGGCTTCGGCCCCCCCGGCCGCGCTGGCCTTCTCGTGCCCGCGCCGCGGGCTGCGGACCCCCGGACGGGTGCCGGGGAGGTTGCCGAACACCCCTCCCTGCTCCGTCGCCGGCTGGTCGCTCCGCTCAGGTTCGGGCGGGACTTGGTCGTGATCGGGCATTGAGGGCATATTCCAGCGTTCTCGACGGACGCGTGCGCCGACGCCCAGCATTTCGTAACTCTGGGCCCCGGGCGGTGTTCCTACCCTGGGGACCCCGGCCCGGGCCCGGCTTTGGCATGCGCCACGAATGAACGCCGCAAGGCAGGTTTACCGTCCCGGAAGCCGGGAAACCTTGACTTCAGAAAATATAGTGGTTAGGATGCGAACAGACGTTTGAGAGCCTTCGGATTGGGAATTGATATTCGGCCGAGGGCCGCGCGGATCGGTGCCCCGATCCGCGTTTTTGTCGCAATATCGGGTTTCAACGCGACAGCGCCGGACGCGCGACTCCCGGACCGAGCCGGGTATCCGATATAGGAATATGGCAGGCAGGACACAAGAGCCGAACACAACTCCCAGACCGTAGTGAAGGAAGACGAGACCAAACGAATGCTAGTTGCGGAAATCCAAGAGCTTGACGAGGTCAAGGGCCTCGTCGTCAAGGGGCAGCAGGATGGCGTGATCTCCTACGGCGAAGTCGCCACCGCCGTATCCGAGGTCGACCTCGACGAGTCCGACATCGAGGAGCTGTACGCCTACCTCGAGCGCCAGGGCGTCGAGCTGGTCGAGGACGTCGATCCGGCGCAGGCCGCCCCCGCCGCCGAGACAGAGTCCGACAAGCGCGGCAAGCGTCGCAAGGCGACGGCGCTCGACCTGAAGCCGGACATGACCACCGACTCCCTGCAGCTGTTCCTGAAGGACATCGGCAAGGTTCGCCTGCTGACCGCCCAAGAGGAGGTCGAGCTGGCGAAGCGGATCGAGCGCGGGGACCTGGACGCGAAGCAGAAGATGGTCGAGTCGAACCTGCGCCTGGTGGTCTCGATCGCGAAGAACTACCGCAATCAGGGGCTTCCGTTCCTCGACCTGATCCAGGAGGGAACGTTGGGTCTCGTGCGCGCAGCCGAGAAGTTCGACTACCGCAAGGGGTTCAAGTTCTCGACCTATGCGACTTGGTGGATCCGCCAGGCGATCGCCCGAGCCCTCGCGGACAAGGCGCGCACGATTCGTATTCCCGTCCATGTGGTCGAGAAGCTGAACAAGATCGGCCGTGCCGAGCGCAAGCTGGTGACCGAGCTCGGCCGCGAGCCGACGCCGGACGAGATCGCCGAGGTCACCGGGATCGACCCCGAGGAGGTCGACCAGATCAAGCGCTCGGCGCAAGCGCCCGTCTCGCTGGAGAAGCCCGTCGGTGACGAGGAGGAGTCCGAGTTCGGGCAGTTCATCGCCGACGAGAAGGCCGAATCGCCGTTCGAGCGCGCGGCCGATCTGCTCACCAAGGAGGCGTTGCGGGAGGCGCTCGAGAACCTCTCCTACCGGGAGCGGCGCGTGCTCGAGCTTCGCTACGGGCTGGGCGGCGAACACCCGCGCACCCTGGACGAGGTTGGCCGGACCTTCAACGTCACCCGCGAGCGAATCCGCCAGATCGAGAATCAGTCCCTGAAGAAGCTCCAGAGCCTGGCGGAGGCTCAGAAGCTTCGCGAAGTCGCCTGAGCGGCGAATAGCCGTCTCCCGGCGGCGTCATCGTTCGCTCGTGTGCAAAGCACACGTCGCTCCCTGTTTCATTGCCGGGCTCGGCTCTCGGCGCTCAGCCAGGCTCTGGAAACCGGCATAGACGAACAAGAGATCGGAGGATCCCCATCAGCACTGCAACCGCAACCAAGGCTCAGCCGGCGGAGTGGACCTGCGCCCGCTGCGAGATGAAGAGCAGGTGGACCAACGGCCTCGCGGAGGGCTCCGCGCCCCCGCATTGGATCCGCGAGGCGGACGGTCGTCACTACTGCCTGGCATGCCGGCGCGAGCGAGCGATCGACGACGCACTGGAAGAGGCCGGCGATGTCGGAATTGGGGATCGTGCGAAGCTGCGCTCCAAGGCGCTGGTCAGGTTCGAGCTCGACCGCGACCCCGAGCGCACCGAGGGCGAGATCGCCAAGGCGGCCCGCACGTCGATCGGCGCCGTGCGCAACGCGCGCAAGGAAATAGCCGCTTAGCCTCCAGCCGGCTGCCTAAAGCGGACTCGTGGGCGGCCCGATAAGGGATCTGATGGCGTTCGACATCGATGCTGCGCTGCGCTACGTGGTCGAGCGAGAGGGCTCGGACCTGCACGTCAAGGTGGCCTCGCCGCCGATGGCCCGCGTGCACGGGGCCCTGCGCCCGGTCGAGGGCGTCGAGCCCCTGACCGACGACGAGACCGAGAGGGCCCTGCAGCACATCCTCACGGATGATCAGCTGCTCGAGGAGTTCGCCCGCGAGGGGGAGGCGGACTTCTCGTACGAGATCCGCGGCTTGTCGCGCTTCCGGGTCAACGCCTTTCGGCAGCGCGGTCACGTTTCGATCGCCTGCCGCGCGATCCCGTTTCAGGTGCGCACGATCGACGACCTGGGACTTCCCGAGGTGATTCGCCAGCTGGCCGAGCAGCCGCGAGGAATCATCCTGCTGACCGGAACGACCGGGTCGGGGAAATCGACCACCCTGGCCGCGATGATCGACCACATCAACGCGAGCTGGTCGCGCCACGTGGTCACCCTCGAGGACCCGATCGAGTACCTCCACCGGGACAAGCTCTCGATCATCAACCAGCGCGAGGTGGGTCAGGACACCGAGAGCTTCGCCAGGGCGATGCGCCGGGTGTTGCGACAGGACCCAGACGTGATCCTGATCGGCGAGATGCGCGACGAGGAGACGGTGCGCACGGCGCTCGCGGCGGCAGAGACCGGCCACCTCGTGCTGTCGACGCTGCACACCCTCGACGCCACCGAGACCATCAACCGGATCGTCGATTTCTTCCCCCCGCACCTTCAGCAGCAGGCGCGAGTGATGCTCGCCTCGACGCTGCGCGGAGCGGTCTCGCAGCGGCTCGTCCCGCGCGTGGAGGGAAACGGTCGCGTGGCGGTCTGCGAGGTGATGGTGGTGACCGGACGGATCCAGGACCTGATCCTCAATCCGCAGGAGACCGGCCGGGTCACGGAGGTGATCTCGGAGGGCGAGTACTACGGGATGCAGACCTTCGACCAGGCCCTGCTGAAGCACGTCGTCGCCGGCAACATCACCGAGGAAGTCGCCTTCGAGGTCGCCTCCAGCCCCCACGACTTCAAGCTGATGCTGGCTGCGCAGGGCCAGCGGGCGAGCGGCATCGAGCAGCTGAGCGGACCGCCGAGCGGCAATGGCGAGGACCCGCAAGACTCACTTCAGTTCGTAAAGCATTGAGCTATACTCGCCCTTGGTGGTCAGGGGTGTCGACAGTTCACTTCCGCCCCGATCGCCAGAGGAGATGGCCGAGAATCCCTGTCCAGTCGGTAGTTGCGCGGAGATCATCTCCGGCAAGTGGACTCTCCTTGTAATACGCGACCTGGCCGACGGAAGCCAGCGCTTCTGCGAGCTGGAGCGATCGCTCGAGGGAATCAGTCCGCGCACGCTCTCGTTGCGCCTTCGGGCGCTCGAGGAGCACGGGATCGTCGAGCGTCGCACCTATCCGGAAGTTCCGCCGCGGGTCGAGTATCGGCTGACCGAAAAGGGCAGCGCCCTGGTGCCGCTGATCGAGGACATGCGGGCCTACGGCCGCCGCTGGCTGGTGGACGGGCAGCCCGCCGCCGAGCGTCGCGAGCCGGTCGCCGCCTAGCGTAGCCCTGCTGCAACCGATCCTGCACGCGCAGGAGCGGTCCGTGCTCGCGCGAACCGTTCGGGCATGCGCGATCTGGTTGCCCGTGAAGCCCTGCGAGCCATGGCCCGGGACGCGGCAAAGCGGTTCCGGGAGCTGGTGGAGGCCGGCCACGAGATTCCCTATGACGTACAGGAGCCGGGCAACGGCTCGCCGCTGCCGCGGTACGTCCCGCTGACCGAACGCTTCGTCCGCGACCACGCCCCGGCCCTGCTGGAGCTCGACTCGTTCGGCTCCGCGTGTGCGGCGATCGATTCCGCCGAGCTGGCCGGCCCATACCTCGAGGAGCTTGGGATCAAGGTGCCACCGGACGCGCGTCAGCGCGCAGAGCTTGCCGGCACCGTCTTCTTGTGTCGGCTGTGGACGGACTCCACCGACTTCTCGCTCGATGGTGACCGGCTGGGTGCGGCGATCGCCGAGCTCGAAGCCGGAGGCGAGACGACCGCCGACGAGATCGAGGTCGTGGTGCCGCTTCGGGGACTGCAGATGCCGGTCGCGCGTCTCGAGCTCGCGACCGCGACGATCGTTCGCGCCGACACCGTCGAGGTGCCGCCCGAGGCCCGGGCCTCCGAGGGGGCCGGGGCGGCCGGCTGGGAGCCCACCTTCCTGGCGGCTACGCGGGTGAACGCCGGCGATGGGGGCCGGCAAGAGGTGGAGGCAAAGCCGGACGTCGGCGCCCGCGCGGTCGAGGCGTTTCGCCAGGTGATCACCGCCCTTCGCCTGTTCAAGGCCGGTGGCGTCGGATTGGGCCCCTACGCATGGACCCGGGCGGGCGCCAACCGTTGGCGTCGGATCGCGACCGGGGCCGGGCGGCCCAGGCCCGGCGGCTACCGCCTTGCCGAGGAGGTGCTGGGTGACCTCACCACCCTCTCCCGCGTGCTCGCCTATCGGTCGAGCGCGTTCGGGCGGCCGGCAAGGGAGGGCCCTGGAACGGTCGGCGCGTTGACTCGCGCGATCTCCCGCTTCGAGGCGGGACTGGAGCGCAACCTCGTGCTGGAGGCGCTGAACGACGACCTGCTCGCCCTTCGGTTCGTGCTGGAGGGCGGCGGCCCGGCCGACCTCGGCCTTTCGATGCGGGTGGCGGCCCTCTGCGTCGAGCCCGAGCTGCGCTCCGAGACGAAGGCGATGGTCGATCGAGCGCTGGCGCTGGAGCGCGAGCTGTGGAGTGGCGAGCCGGCTGCCTCCGCCGACGACGGTCCGACCGCGGCCGAGACAGCAGTGGCGATCGAGGATCTGACCCGGGCGATCCTCAGGGACGCAGCCTGCGGACACCTGGGGAGCGACTTGCGCTCGACCGCCGACGAGATCCTGCTCGCCGATGGCCTCGCCGTCGGAGAGGGAAGGGCCGAGCAGCGCGGCGGCGTCGAGGAGTGGGACGTTCCGGACACCGACCAGGACGAGCTCGACGAGGAGCCTGACGACGTCGAGCAGCCGCAGTACGAGCTCGAGCAGGACGTCGAGGAGGCGCCCGTGGAGGTCGAGCCGGTCGAGGAGAGGCCGGAGGAGATGCTGGTGGGAAACGGAGCCGTCGAGGACGCGTCTGACGGGCAGCTTGGGGATCAGCTTTGGCTCGAAGTCTCCGACGACTGGCGCGAGAGCCGCGAGGCGCGGGACGATCAGGCGACGCTGCAGGTTCCGGAGCCCGCGGGTCGAATCAGCATCGAGTCACGCCCCCAGCCGGAGGAGGACCACGTGTTCACCAGGAGCCAGGCCAGCCATGAGGAGCCCCACACGGACGCGGTCGACGCGCACGAGCCGAGCGAGGGCCGCGTTGCCCAGCTGCTCGAGGAACGCCCACGAGAGCGCCCGGAGGTGGCCGACCGCGTGGCCTATCTGTTCCCACGTCCCGAGACGACCGAGTGGAATGTGGGCGAGCTGAGCTACGACCGCCGTCGCCGCGCCGAGCCGCAAACCGAGCGTCGGGCCTCCTGAGATTCAGGCGGCGGCGATCTCGGTCCGTTCGCGCGGGCCGGCCGCGAACAGGTACTCGTTGATCCGCATCAGGCCCGAGAGGTCGTGCACGTCGGTGTCCAGGTAGGGAACCTGGATCACCGCTCGCGCCCGCATCTCGGCCGTCAACCGTTCGATGTTGCGCCGGTCCCGGGTCGCGAGTCCCCGATAGTCGTCGTAGTTCTCCAACACCCGCCGCGCCAGGTCTTCGTCACCCAGCGCGTCGGCCAGCCGCTCCGCGAATCCCTTGCCGTAGTCCGGCAGCTCGCTTTCGTAGTGGACCCGGTTGACGATCACGCCGCCGAACGGCAGCTTCGCCTCGACCAGCTTGCGGTGAAAGTAGACCGCCTCGGTGACCGGCTCGCCCTGGGGTCCGCAGACGACCAGGAAGCAGGTCTCGGGATTGGCGAGCAGCTCGCTTACCCGCTTCGCGCGCTCCCGAAAGCCGCCCAGCATGCCGCTGAACGCCTGGAAGAACTCCGACAGGTCCTCGAGCACCTCGACCCCGGTGATGCGGCGAAGGATCGAGAACATCATCGAGGTGCCGCGACCGAAGACGCGCATCCCCAAGCCGGTTGGGCGCATGAACACCTGAAGGGCGCGACCCTCGATGAACTGCATCAAGCGCCGGGGCGCCTCGAGGAAGTCCAGCGCGCTGCGGGTCGGCGGTGTGTCGAGCACCAGCAGGTCGTAGCGGTCCTCGGCGTGCAGCTCGAAGAGCTTCTCCATCGCCATGTATTCCTGGGAGCCGGCCAGGGCCGCCGACAGCTGCTGGTAGATGCGGTTCTCCAGGATGCGATCCCGGGTCTCATCGTCGGGAGCGTGGCGGCGGACCAGGTCGTCGAAGGTCGCCTTGGCGTCGAGCATCATCGCCCACAGCTCACCGCCGTTGGTCTCGATGCCCGCCTCGGCGAACAGGGCCGGGTCCACCCGGCGGTCCTCGTTGCCGAGCTCGGGCAGCCCAAGCGAGTCCGCCAGGCGCTTCGCGGGATCGATCGTCAACACCGCGACCTTCTTTCCACGCGCCGCCATCCCGGCGGCGATTGCGGCCGAGCTGGTGGTCTTGCCAACGCCCCCGGAGCCCGCGCAGATGCAGACCCGCTTGCCCTCCAGAAGCTCGGCGACGCCGGCCATCAGTCGACCGCCTTGGCGAGCTCGTGGATCTCGGTCTCGCCGACCTCCGGCTTGAACACGAACGGGAGCGTTCGCACTGGGGCCCCGACCAGCTCGGCGAGGCGCGCCAGCTGCTCACGTTGCGCTGTGGCTCGCCGGCTCTCGCTCAGGGCGGCGCGGTACGCCGCGCGCAGGGACCCGTTGGCCTTCGCGCAAGCTTCGTCGAGCCGCTCCAGATCGGGTCTCGAGAAGCGCTCAGGGTAGAGCGCGTTCATGTACACCCGATCGACCGCGACGTCGACATCCTCGGTCAGTTGCCGCTCCAGCGCCACGGCCTCGTTGACCGGCATCTCCTCGGGCACCGCCACGATCGCTACTCCCGTCCTGCGATGGTTGACGATCAACGCGTCCAGCGCCTCCGCCTGAGCCTTGATCGGGCCAACGCGCGCGATGTTGGCGAACGTTCGCGGGGTTTGGAGGAAGCCAATGCCCTGGGCCGTGGCCGGGGCATCGACGATCACCAGGTCGTATTTGCGCCCCCTCTTGACCTTGCGGTTGGGCTGGGCGACCTCCCAGATCTTTCCGATCGTGACCAGCTCACGCAGGCCCGGGGTCGCCGCGGTCAGATAGGTGAAGATCCGGGAGCGAAACAGGAGATCGCGCATCGCCCGCACCTTGAGCTGAAGCAGGACGTACTCCCGCATGGCCTCATCCGGGTCGATCGAGATCGCCCACAGGTTGTCGGCCATCTCCACCTCGTGAAAGCCGACCTCGGCTCGGTGGAAGACGCGTGAGGTGTGCTCCTGCGAAGAGACCTCGCAGACGATCGTTCGCCGACCTTCCCCGGCGGCGGCCAATCCCAGAGCGAGGGCGACGGTGGATTTGCCCACCCCGCCCTTCCCGGTGACGATCACCAGGTGCTTGTCGAGCAGTTCGGGCACCGCAGGAACATACATACGCCGCTTGGGCGGCGGGGGTCTCTATTCATGGGAAGGAAACGCAGGATCGCGTGCGAATAAGCGCGATCAATGGGGTTCTTCAATCGCGGTTTCAAGTCCAACGTGCCCTCGAACGGCAAGCCGGCGTCGGCGAACGGCGATCGGCCCGAGGACCCTCGGCCCGAGGACCCCGTCCTGTCGCCCGAGGATCCGGTGGCGTCGCCAGAGGATCCGGTGGCTGTCGCCAGAGGATCCGGTGCCGTCGCCCGAGGATCCGGTGGCGCGGCCAGAGCGGCCCGCCCCTGTGGAGGCTCCGCCCGAGCCGCCGCCCGCCGATCCCGCACCCACTGAGAGGTCCGCGCCTCCGCAGAGGTCCGCACCGCCCATCAACCAGGCGCCGCCGGATTTCAGCGACGAGGAAAGGATCAGCGCCCAGGAGGCCCTGGCGCCGAGCCGACGTCCCGGCAGCAGCAGGCCGCCGGGCGCGGCGATCGGCGACGAGTCGGAGCGCCGGGCGAAGATCATCTCGTTCGCGAACCAGAAGGGTGGCGTCGCGAAGACCACCACCACCCTGAACCTTGCGGTCGCGTTCGCCGAGTCGGGCCACGACGTCCTCGCCGTGGATCTGGACCCGCAGGGCAACCTGACCATGAGCCAAGGGATCGACCCCGACAAGGTCGAGGGGAGCATGTACGACGTGCTCGTCGACCACGTGCCGATCCGCGAGGTGGTCCACGAGCGCGAGATCGACATCGCCGTGGCCTCGATCGACCTGGCGGGAGCCGAGATCGCGATGAGCATGCAGATCGGCCGCGAGCGGTCGCTGGAGAAGGCTCTGGCCGCCGTGGTCGACGACTACGACTTCGTCTGCATCGACACGCCGCCGAGCCTCGGCCTGCTCACAGTCAACGCGCTGACGGCCTCTGACAAGGTGATCGTCCCCGTTCAGTGCGAATATCTCTCAATGCGGGGCCTCGTCCAGCTCCAGAACACCATGCAGATGATCCGCGAGAACCTGAACCCGCGCGTGCACATCGAGGGCATCCTGCCGACGATGCTGGATTCGCGCACCGTCCATGCCAAGGAGGCGGTGGAGATCCTCGAGGAGAACTTCGGCGAGCTGGTCTTCAAGTCGCGGATCCGGAAGGCGATCAAGTTCGCCGAGGCCCCGGTCCGGGGGTCGAGCGTGCTCAAATACGACCCCAAGGGGAACGCCGCCAACTATTACCGTGAGCTGGCCAAGGAGGTCCTGACGAATGGCGCGTCGTAAGCGGGCCAGTATGCGCGAGGGCCCGCTCGCCGATCTCTTCCGCTCCACAGCCTCTCACGAGGGCGAGCAGCCGACCGAGCAGTCTGCGTCCTCAGGCTCGGGGCGCGAGGCCCACGAGGGCGATGAAGAGACCCAAGCAATCGGCGACCGGGAGGCCGCGGCTCCCCCCACGCGGCATGAGGAGCCGGAGATCCCCCCCTCAGAGCCCGAACCCCCGGATCCGGAGCGGGTACGGGCCTACCGGGTCGAGGAGCACCAGCTGCCGGTTCGCGAGCCCAGCGAACGCCTCAGCCGAATCTTCGCCGACGAGACTCACGACGTCGAGGGTCCCGCCTACGGCCGGGAGGAGCCCGGGCTGCGCGACTACCACGGGCCGCCGCGTCCGCACCTGCCGGTGATCCGGGTCGTCGGTGTGGGTGGCGCCGGGGTCAATGCGATCAACCGGATGATCGAGGCGAGCATTCCTGGGGTGGAGTTCATGGCCATCAACACCGACCTTCAGTCACTGCAGCAGTCGACCGCCGACGTCACCGTGCACCTGGGCAGCGGCGTCTCTCGTGGCCTCGGCACCGGCTCGAACCCCGAGCTCGGCTACAAGGCCGCGTTCGAGGAGCAGGACAAGATCAAGCGCCTGCTCAAGGGCTCCGACATGGTGTTCGTGACCGCTGGGGTCGGCGGAGGCACCGGAACGGGGGCGACGCCCGTGGTCGCTCGGCTCGCCCGCGATGTCGGCGCGCTGACGGTGGGGATCGTCACCAAGCCGTTCGCGTTCGAGGGCACCCGCCGCGCCAAGCAGGCCGAGGACGGGATCGAAGCGCTGAGCGCCGAGGTCGACACCCTGATCGTGGTCCCCAACGAGCGACTCCTGTCCGTACTGGCCCGCACGACGACGATGATCGAAGCCTTCCAGGTGGCCGACGACGTTCTGCGCCAGGGCGTGCAGGGGATCTCCGAGCTCATCACCCTGCCCGGGCTGATCAACCTCGACTTCGCCGACGTGCGGACGACCATGCGCGACGCCGGTCACGCTCTGCTGGGAATTGGAATGGGCACGGGGGAGACCCGCGCCGTGTCGGCGGCCGAGCGCGCCGTGTCGTCGCCGCTGCTGGAGACGTCGGTCGACGGCGCCCGCTCGATTCTGCTCTCGATCACTTGTGGGCCCGACATGAGCCTGCTCGAGGTGTCGGAGGCCGCCAAGGTGGTTCAGGAGGCGGCCCATCCCGACGCGAACATCATCTTCGGTGCGAACATCGACGACACCCTCGCCGATCAGCTCTGGGTGACCGTGATCGCGACTCGCTTCGACGGCCGGGGCCGGCGCGCCGACGGCAGCGCCCGTGCGGAGCTGCGCGCCGCCGGCACCACGACGACGGCCGTCCGCCGTCCGGCCGACCGCAGGGCGGGAAGTGCCCCGAGCTTCGAGTCGCGCCCGCGCGACATGTCGATCGAGGTTCCGGAGTTCGTTCCAGGCCGCTGACGCCATGAGCAGGCGCGGGGCGGTTGCGGCCGGCCATCCGTTGACGGCGGAGGCGGGTGCGAACGTCCTGCGCGAGGGAGGGAACGCTGTGGATGCCGCGGTCGCCGCGGCCCTGACGTCGTTCGTCACCGAGAGCCCGCTCACCGGGCTGGGAGCAGGCGGCTTCATGCTCGTCCACGCTCCCGACGAGAACGTCCTGCTCGACTTCTTCGTCGCGGTCCCCGGGAAGGACGGGATCGAGCGCCGCTCGGAGCTCGAGCCCGTTCCGGTCTACTTCAGCGAGGACGTTCCGCAGATCTTCAACGTGGGCGCCGCATCCTGTGGAGTGCCGGGGACGGCGGCCGGGTTGTGGGAGGCGTTGCGGCGATTCGGCTCGATGCCGATGGCAGAGTTGGCTCGTCCCGCGGTGCGCCACGCGCGAGAAGGGGTGACGGTGAACGCCGAGCAGGCCTTCATCTTCAAGATCCTCGAGCCGATCCTCACTCACCGCGCCGAGGGACGGAGGGTGTACGCGCCGCACGGTCGAAGGCTGGGGGAGGGCGACCTGTTCCGGTTCGATGATCTTGCGGATGCGCTCGAGCTGTACGGGGCCGATGGGCCCAGCCCCTTCTATCGCGGCCAAATCGGCAGGGCGGTCTCTGAATGGGTGGTGGAGCGAGGCGGGACCCTCGGAGCCGAGGATCTCGGTTCCTATGAGCCGATTGCCCGGTACCCCGCCCGGGGACGTTTCCGGAGCCGCGACGTGCTCACCAATCCGCCCCCCTCGTCAGGGGGCATCCTGATCGCCTTCGGCCTCGACCTGCTGGACCGGCTCGGCACCGTCGGGGTCGAGGAGGTGGTGGCGGTGATGGAGGAGGCGCAGGCCGCCCGCACCGAGGAATTTCACGCCGGGCTCTACGAGGACGGCTGGCTGGAGCAGTTCCTGGACTCGGCCCGCCTCCACCGGGCCACCGAGCGCGCCCGCTCGCGCCTGCGGCCACCCGGCGACGGGGTCGCGGGGCCGGGAGATCGCCTCGGCTCGACCACCCACATCACCGCCGTCGACGGCCACGGCCGCTGCGCCAGCGTCACCTGCTCCAATGGGACGGGCTCGGGGCTGATCGTCCCCGGGACCGGCGTGCACATCAACAACATGTGTGGCGAGGAGGACCTCAACCCGTTCGGCTTCCATACCCTGCCCCCGGGCGTTCGGATGCCGTCGATGATGTCGCCCACGGTGCTGCTCCGTGACGGAGAGCTCGAGGCGGGGCTCGGGAGCGGCGGCTCGAACCGGATCCGATCCGCGGTCCTGCAGACGATCGTGCGGCTGGTTGCCGATGGAATCGACGTGCAGAAGGCGGTCGAGGCACCCCGGCTCCACTTCGAGGCGGGCGTCGTGCAGGCGGAGCCGGAGATCGACCCCCAGGCGCTGGCGCGGCTCGAGGCGCGCGGGTACACGGTCGGCCGCTGGGCCGAGCGGAACCTCTTCTTCGGGGGCGTCCACGCCGTCTCTAGAAACGCCGAGACGGGCGAGCTGCGCGGCGGCGGGGATCCGCGCCGGGGTGGCGCTACCGCGGTCGTCTAGTGGGAGGCCCCATTAGGCCCCGACGATGACCTTGCCGTTCATCCGCGCGCGCTCGGCGATCTCGCGCGAGCGAGCGAGGGCGCCGACGAGCGCGTGCAGCGCATCCCCGAGCATCCGCATCCGATCGGGCTCCGAGCGCAGCTCCAGGAGAGCCTGCTTGGTCTCGGCCGGCAGCTCCACTCGCGCCGCGATTCCGTAGGAGTCCTCAGCCTCGAGCTCCCCGGCGTCTGGGGGCTCGCCCGAGACGCGCTGGACCAGCTCCGCGAACGCCTCCCGGGCCACGCTGGCCGCCTCAGGGTCCTCGTCCTCGGGGTCCACGCTGGCGTCGATCGGCTCCACCTCACCGGCGGGGTACTCGCCCGCCTCGAACCGCTCCAGAACCTTGAAGGGCTGCTCGCCGGCGACCACCACGTTCATCCGCCCGTCCTCAAACTGCTCCAGCACCTCGGTGACCCGCGCCATGCAGCCGATCCGGTGAGCGTTTCCACCCTCGTCCCGGAACACGATCCCGAAGGGCTCGGCATTCTGGAGGCAATGGCCGATCATTCGCTTGTAGCGCTCCTCGAATATGTGCAGCGGCAGCAGCTCGCCCGGCAGGATGACCACCGGAAGCTCGAAGATCGGCAGCTCGAGGCCGTCGCCCGTCATTGGGTCATTCTAGAAGTGAGGCTGCGATTGAGTGAAACGCCGGCCGGGCGGGCATGACTTAAGCGTTGGTTCAGGTCGCACAGCCAACCTTCCGCCATGCTTCTACTCGTTGTCTTCGCGCTGGTGGCCGGCGCCGGTACGGCGCTCTCACCGTGCGTGTTGCCGGTGCTTCCGGCCGTGCTGTCGGCCGGGGTTACGGGAGGCCCGCGCCGGCCGCTCGGGGTGGTGGCGGGACTGGCAATCTCGTTCACGTTCGCGACCGTGGCGCTGGTCTACGTGATCGCCGCTCTCGGCCTGCCCAACGACCTGGTCCGAAAGCTGGCGATCGTCACCCTGGCGCTGTTCGGTGTGCTGTTGTTGGTGCGGCCGCTGGCCGACCGCCTCGAGGCGTGGATCTCGCGGGTGGTGCCCGGCCCGGCGCGGGCGCGCGGCGAAGGCTTCGGCTCGGGACTGCTCGTGGGCGCGAGCCTGGGCTTCGTCTACGCCCCGTGTGCGGGGCCGATTCTTGCCGGGGTGATCACCGTGTCCGCGGCTCAGGACTTCACCTTCGGCCGGTTGGCGGTCGCGCTCGCCTACTCGCTGGGATCCGCGGCCGTCCTGTACCTGCTGATTCTGGGCGGGCGCCGCATCACCGATCGGCTGGATGCCTACCGGGGGCGGGTTCAGGCGGCGATGGGGGCGGTGATGGTGGCGGTCGCGGCGGTCATGGTCGCGAACCTCGACATCAAGTTCGAGAACGCGATCGCGCGCCAGCTGCCGTCAGCCCTGCTCAACCCGGCCAGCCGGGTCGAGAGCAGCTCGAGCGTGTCCGAGGAGCTCGCCGGGCTGCGCGGCGGCCACGTGACCAGCGAGGCCGGAGCCAACGAGGCGGCGGCGGGAGCCAGGCTGCCCGTGCTCGGCCGGGCCCCCGCGTTCACGGACACCCAGCAGTGGTTCAACACCCCGGGCTCCAGGCCGTTGAGCGTGGCGGGTCTGCGGGGTCGGGTGGTGCTGGTCGACTTCTGGACCTACACCTGCATCAACTGCATCCGCACGCTTCCCTACATCGAGGCCTGGTACCGCCGCTACCGCCACGATGGCCTCGAGGTGGTCGGTGTGCACACGCCCGAGTTCCCGTTCGAGAAGGAGGCCTCGAACGTCGAGCGGGCGATCGGCGACTACGACCTCACCTACCCCGTCGTCCAGGACAACGAGTACGGGACCTGGACTGCCTACGGCAATCAGTACTGGCCCGCGAAGTACCTGATCGACGCCGACGGGAGGATCCGCTACGTCCACTTCGGCGAGGGCGCCTATGAGACCACCGAGCAGGCGATCCGGAGCCTGCTAGCGGAGGCCGGGGCAGGGAGCCTCGGCGGCGAGGCGAAGGCTCGCGCCGAGACGGCTGACCCGGGCGTCACCACGCCGGAGTCCTACCTCGGCGCCGCCCGCGCCGATCGCTTCGTCAACGGACGGATTCGGCCCGGGCCCCGTGTGTTCGGGGCGGCGCCCAGCCAGCTCCCGCCTGACCGTCTCGCCTATGGCGGCGCCTGGGAGATCGGCGACGAGGCGGCGACTGCGCGTCGCGATGCCAGCGTCGAATTGAGCTTCCAGGCGCGCCGCGTCTTCTGCGTCATGGGCTCACCGGGTGGCTCGCGGTCGGTCCGCGTGCTTCTCGACGGCAAGCCGATCCCCAATCGGCTCGCCGGCAAGGACGTGCACGACGGCAGGGTGACGATCTCCGCGCAGCGCCTCTACCGCCTGGTGGACCTGCCGCGTGCCGGCCGGCATCTGCTGACCCTGGACCTGGCGCCGGGGATCGCCGGCTACGCGTTCACGTTCGGGTAGCCGGCACGCCTCCGCGCGGAGAGCACCAGGTTGTAGAACAGCGACGGAGGGAGGCGGGGCTCGAGCAGGCTCGCGTCGAGGCGCTGGAGGGTGAGATAACTGCGGAAGGCGAGCATCCGCCAGCGCTCCGGGACCTCGTCCGGCTCCGCAGTGCCCTCGAGCGTTCGAACCGTCCACCCGTAGAGGTTGGCGAGCAGCTCCTCGCCGCGAACCCGCACCTTCTCGAACCCCGCCGCATGCAGCATCGCGCTCAGGGCGGAGGGCGCGAAGGCGTGAACGTCCACCTCGCGCTCGAGCCCTTGGCCGTCCTCGCGCTTGGCCGGATCCGCCTGCCGCGCCGAGACCCCGAGCAGCAGCCGCCACAGCGGCGCCACGAGCTGGCCACCGCGCTTTGGCACGGAGGAGATTAGGTCGCCGTAGCGCGACGGCTCGCCGCAGAAGGCGACCGTGCCGCCGGGCCGCAGCACGCGCCTGAACTCGGCCAGCGCGCCGTCGAGATCCGGCAGGTGATGGAGCACGGCGTGGCCGAAGACGAGGTCGAAGCTTTCGTCCCCGAACGGAAGGCGCTCGGCGTCGGTGGCCCGCGTTTGCACCTCGAGCCCAAGCCGGTCGGCCGTGGTCGCCAGCTCGGCGAGCATTCCAGGCGAGATGTCGGTGGCCACGAGCCGCTCGATCAGCCCCAGCCGCAGCAGGTTGAGCGAGAAGTAGCCGGTGCCCGAGCCGATCTCGAGCGCCTCCGCAAACGGGCGCTCCGGCCAGCCGCCGAGCGCCTTCGCAAGCTTGGCGCGCACCTGCTGCTGGCCGATCGGGCCGAAGTCGATGCCCCACTTGGTGTCGTACTCGGCGGCCGCCGCGTCGTGGTAGCGGAGGTTGACGTCCTTGATCCGCTCGGGGGTCGCCGAAGAGCTCGCCGGCATGCGCCGGGACTCTAGTGTTACGGACTCTAGTGTTACCCGGCCCTGCGTCACGTCCAGCAAGACCAGCCGCCCGGAGTCCCGCCCCTCACGCTCACCGGGGAGCGGACGCTTCCCGACCTGCCTGAGGAGAACTACTGGTTTCGGCGGCACCTGGCCGTTTACGAGTGGATCGCCGACCGGGTGCGGGGCCTGCGGGTGGCGGACCTGGCCTGCGGCGAGGGCTACGGCGCCGACGTCCTGGCGCGGACGGCTGCCCGGGTGGTGGGAGTGGATGCAAACCCCGAGGCCCACGAGCACGCCCGATTGCGCTACCGGCGGCCAAACCTGAGCTTCGAGCGGGGGCTGGTGGAGCAGTTCTCCACTCCCTGCGACGCGATCGTCTTCCTGCAGACGATCGAGCACGTCGCGCAGCCCGAGCAGCTGTTGGAGCGCCTCGCCACGGCGGCGCCGCTCGTGTACGTCTCGACGCCGAACCGGCTCACGCTCGCCCCGGCGGGCGCGCCGAAGTCCGGCAATCCCTGGCACCTGCGCGAGTACACGCTCGCCGAGTACCGCGGGCTGCTGGAGCCCCGCTTCGCGCGCGTGGATGTGCTTGGCCTCTTCCACGCCGGGAAGCTGCGCGTCCACGACCTGGCGCTGCGGCTGGGCTGGGACGGGGCCCACCGCGCGCTTCGCCTCACGAAGCCCTTCTACCGGCGCTTCGTCCCGGCGATCTCCGCCGCGGACTTCGAGCTCAGGGCCAGGGGCGATCTCAACCGGGCCCTGGACTTCCTCGCGGTGTGCCGTGCCTAGACCCGCCGAGGAGGTTGGGGATCTGGCGATCGTCCTCCACTCGCACATGCCGTATGTCGAGGGCTTCGGGACCTATCCGTTCGGGGAGGAGTGGCTGTTCGACGCGATGGCGCGCTCGTACCTGGACGTGTTGGAGCGAGCCCGCGACCTGACCGTCTCCGTCACCCCGGTCCTGGCCGACCAGCTCGAGGCGCCGGGCGTCGCCGAGCGGATGCGGGCCTTCGTGCGCCGCTATCGGCTCCAGGCTGCCGAGCGCGACGCGTCTGCGGGCCCCCCCGAGCTGCGTCCGGCCGCGGAGGCCGAGGCAGAGCGCTATCGGCGCGCCCTTGGTCGGCTGGAGGAGCTCGACTGCGACCTGCTGGCGCCATTCCGGCGGGCGGCGCAGCAGCGCAACGTCGTGCTGCTGTCCTCGTCGGCCACGCACGCGGTGTTGCCGCTGATCGCCACCACCGCGGGCCGGCGGCTGCAGATCGACGCGGGGCTGCGATCGCACCGCCGCCGCTTCGGCCCGGCGGAGGGGTTCTGGCTTCCCGAATGTGCCTACCGGCGCGGGATCGAGCCGCTGCTGGCCGAACGCGGCCTGCGCTTCTTCTGTTGCCACCAGAGCGCCTACGAGCGCCCCCTGCAGGCGTTGGCCCCGGTGCAGGCGAGCGCCGGGCTGGTCGCCTTCACGCTCGACTGGGAGGCCGTGGAGCTGGTCTGGTCCGAGCGGGGCTATCCATCGGATCGCGCGTATGCCGAGTTTCACCGCCAGTCTGCGCAGGGCATCCGCCTGTGGGCGATCGGTGGGGATCCCTACGACCCGGCGGCCGCTCGGGCGAGAGCGAATTCCCACGCGGAGGAGTTCGTGGAGGCGGTCGTCGAGCGGCTGGCCGCCTTTCGAGATCAGCGGGGCAGCTCCGGGCTGGCGGTCTTCGCGGTCGACACCGAGTTGCTGGGCCATTGGTGGTCGGAGGGCCCGATCTGGCTCGACGCGGTCTTGCGCCTGGCGCCCGGGCGGGGCGTGCGGCTGGTGACGCTCCCCCAGGCACTCGAGCGCCACCGGCCCGAGCATCGGCCGCTTCGCGAATCGACCTGGGGCGAGGGCAAGGACCTTCGCACCTGGGACTCGCCGCCTGTCGCCGACCTTGCCTGGGCGGCCCGGCGCCTCGAGCTGCGCGTGCTGCGCGCCGTGGGCGCCGGCACGCTCGCCCCCGGCGCCGCCGAGCGAGCCGCCCGCGAGCTGCTCGCAGTTCAGGCAAGCGACTGGGCGTTCCTGGACCAGCGCCGCCAGGCGGGCGACTACCCGTATCGGCGCTCGACGGCCCACGCCCACGCCGCGTTGGAAGCCATACACTCCGCCGAGCCGCCGGACCCCCGCATGCGAAACCTGGCCCCCGACCTCAGCCTCGCCCCCCTGCTGGAGCCCTAACTGGCCTGACTCCGCCGCGATGCCTCCGGTGCTCATCCTCTCCTGGGAGTACCCGCCGCTGATCGAGGGCGGGCTCGCCCGCCACGTCCGAAAGCTCTCCGAGGCACTGGTGGAGCGCGGCGAGGAGATTCACGTCCTCACCCGGGGCGGCGAGGAGTCGCCGCCCGAGGAGGAAGTCGCCGGGGTCGTCATCCACCGCGTCCGGGAGCCGAAGCGACCCACCGACCTCGGCGAGTTCGTCGCCTGGGTCGAGCGGATGAACGCCGACATGCTGGCCGCGGGCGTGGAGCTCGGCGATCGCTACGAATTCGGCCTCGTGCACGGCCACGACTGGCTGGTGGCGATCGCCTGCGACCACCTGGCGCGGCGATTCGGGGCGCCGCTGGTGACCACCATCCATGCCACCGAGCATGGCCGCCACCAGGGCTGGGTGGACAAGCATCCCCAGTCATACATCCACGGGGTCGAGCGCTGGATCACCAACCGAGCGGACCGAGTGATCGCCTGCTCCTACTACATGCGTGAGCAGATCGCCGACATCTTCGCGGTGGCCGACGACAAGGTGACGGTGATCCCCAACGGGATCGACCCCGATGACCTCCAGCCCTCCGACGGCGCCGAGCTCGAGCGCCTACGGCGTGAGTTCGCCGTCCCGGACGAGCGGCTCGTGCTGCTGATCGGCCGGCTCGTCTACGAGAAGGGGTTCCAGCTGGCGCTGGAGGCGATGCCGGCCCTGATCGAGCGCCTGCCGCGCACGCGCTTCCTGGTTGCGGGCTCGGGCACCCACGAGCAGGAGCTGCGGCGCCAGGCCGCCGAGCTGGGCCTGATGGAGCACGGAACCTTCCTCGGCTGGATCGGCGACGACGTCCTGCATTCGCTGTACCGGATCGCCGACGTCTGCGTGGTGCCTTCGATCTACGAGCCGTTTGGGCTGGTGGCCCTGGAGGCGATGGCGTCCGGGTGTCCGTGCATCGTCGCCGACACCGGCGGCCTGCGCGAGGTCGTCCCGCACGACGAAGCGGGCCTAAGGTTCCGCGCCCGTGACCCTGAGGCGCTGGTGGAGGTCGCCGCCCGCGTCCTTTCCGACGACGGGCTCGGCCGTCGCCTGGTTGCCGAGGCCTACGAGCATCTGCGGCGCTTCGACTGGCTCGACGTCGCGGAGCGCACCTCGGCCCTGTACGCCGAGCTGGCCGCAGGTCGCGGCGGCTCGGCGCTCACGGCGCCGGGTCGGACCACCGCAGGGTCTTCGGCGCCTCGCGCATCCTGATCACCTTCGCGGGCACGCCGCCGACCACGGCGTTCGCGGGGACGTCCGCCGCGACCACGGCGTTGGTGCCGATCACCGCGTTGTCGCCGACCTTGACGCCGCGCAGTATGCACGCGCCGTAGCCGATCCACACGTTGGAGCCGACGTCCACGTCGCGCGTGTAGATGCCCTGCACCCGGATCGGGCGCTCGACTTCGACCATGCCGTGATCGAAGTCGATGAACATCGCGCGATCGGCGACCACACACTGCTCGCCGATGCGCACGTGCTTGTAGGCGGAGATCGTGCACTCCTGGCCGAGCACCGTCTTGGCGCCGATGATCACCTCGCCCTCGTGACAGCGGATCTTCGTCCCGTCGCCGATCCAGACGAGGCGGCCGAATCGCACCCGGCCGCGCGGGCCGATCTGGATCTCGAGGCGCTTGCCGAGGAACAGCAACCCGTCCGTCTCCCAGCGCCTCCCGGCCGCGGTCAGGAGCCGCCGGCGCAGGTAGCGCAGGGCCAACCGCGCGTACTTGGGCGTCAGCATGCGGTTGCGAGCCAGGAACCGGATCAGCCGAACCACGGGAGCCTGACTCTAGATGGGGGCCCTAGACTGGCGCCCCATGGCCGCGGCGGCGAATTCGACCCGGGACTCGCTCGCCGAGCGCCTGGTCGCCGGCGACAAGCGCGCTCTGGCTCGAGCGATCAGCCTGGTGGAGAACCGCGACGCCGAAGGGGACCGGTTGGTCGCCGAGCTCTTCCCACGCACGGGAACGGCGCGAATCGTTGGCGTCACCGGGCCACCCGGGGTCGGCAAGAGCACCCTGATCGGCGCCCTGACCGCCGAGCTGCGCAAGGCCGATCGCGACGTGGGCGTCCTGTCGATCGATCCGTCGAGCCCGTTCACACAGGGGGCGATGCTCGGCGACCGGATCCGGCTTGCCGACCACTTCCTGGACCCGGGCGTGTTCATCCGCTCGATGGCGACGCGCGGCTCGCTGGGGGGCCTCGCGGAGGCGGCACTCCAGGCGGCCCTGCTGATGGACGCATCGGGGAAGGACGACGTGCTGCTGGAAACCGTGGGGGTCGGACAGGGAGAGGTCGACGTCGTTGACCATGCCGACACCATCGTGCTCGCCCTGATGCCCGGCTCTGGCGATTCGATCCAGGCATTGAAGGCGGGCGTGATGGAGATCCCGGACGTGATCGTGGTCAACAAATCGGAGCACCCTCTTGCCGACACCATGGTCCGCGAGGTGCGATCGGTGCTGTCACTCGGCCCGCAGGGCACCTGGAAGGTGCCGGTGGTGCGCACCGAGGCCACGAAGGGGCAGGGGATCGTGGAGCTGCTGGAGCGGATCGATGCCCACCGTCGTCACATCGAGGAGACGGGCTCGCTCGCCGACCGCAGGGCTCGCAACCTCCGGGCTGAGGTGCTGGGGATCGCGGCGGCCCGGCTTCGCCGCCGGCTGGAGGAGCGAGCCGGGAGCGATCCGGAGTGGGAGGGGCTCCTTGAGACCGTCGTACGACGTCAGACGGACCCCGCCACGGCCGCTCGGAAGTTGCTGGAGAAGGACGGCGATGGCTGAGGGCGGCGAGGCGGCGAAGTCAGGCGCCGGCAAGCCGGCTGCTCCCGAGCTCTCGGAGGTCTTGTCCTGGGTGGGGAGCCGGCTCGACGAGATGGGCGGCGAGGGGATGGGCAAGGTCGAGGGCGCCTACGTGGACGTCGACAGCGGCAGGCCTGAGTGGCTGCTGGTCCGTGTAGGACGCTTCGGGCCTCGGGCACCGATTCCCGCACGGGACGCGGTCGGCGGCATAGGCCACGTCTGGGTTCCTTACGGCGCCGAGGCCATCAAGAGCTGTCCGAGGATCGACGCCGGGGCGCCGCTGACCACCGAACGCGAGCTCGAGCTGCTGCGGCACTTCGGCATCTCCGGCGAGGTCGGGCGCGCCGCGGAACTCGCCGAGCGCGACCCCGATGCGATCACGGCGCGCCCGGCGAGCTAACTCGGCTTGCTCACCGCGCCTCGACTGCCCAGTCGAAGGGCGCGGCGGCACCGCCCGCGGGCACGGTGCCGGTGGGACCGACGATCACGCGAGTCCGCCGTCCCCCCGCCCCCCGCTCGACGCGAACCTCTGACCACTGCGCACACGGCGCGAACGCGTCGGCGAGTTGCAGGGCAAGGCGCGAGGGCTCGCGCTTGCGCTCCGTCGTCTTCCTCTCCATGGGACCCCCAGTTGAAGGTTCCAATGACGCCGCGACTCTAAGACCACCACCGGCCGGAATCGTGCGGGCCGTGACAATGAACCCCCAATTTGGGCGGTCGGCCGACGGGCCCTCCTGCCTTCGCGCTAGCAGCCCAAGTGGCGGGCGATCAACATCTGCTGGACCTCGTCGGTCCCCTCGCCGATCGTCAGGATCTTGGCGTCGCGGTAGAAGCGGGCCACCGGGTAGTCCTCGATGTAGCCGTAGCCGCCGTGGATCTGCACGGCCTCCTCGGCGGCGCGCACCGCCAGCCGGCCCGTCTTCAGCTTCGCCTGCGCGGCGGTGAGGGTGAACGACTCGCCCCGATCCTTCTGCAGCGCCGCTTTGTAGGTCAGCAGACGGGCCGCCTCGATCTCCGCCGACAGGTCGGCGATCTTGATCTGGATCGCCTGGAACTTCGAGATCGGCTGCCCGAACGCTCGCCGCTCCTTGGCGTAGGCGAGTGCTTGGTCGAGCGCCCCCTGCGCGAGCCCGACGCCCATGGCGGCGACCCCGATCCTGCCCCCGTCGAGGATCTGCAGGAACTGCTTGAAGCCCTCGCCCCGGCGCCCGAGCAGGTTCGACTCGGGCACGCGGCAATCCTCGAACGAGAGCGGCCGGGTGTCGGAGGCGTGCCAGCCCATCTTCCGGTACGGCTGGCCCTGGGTGTAGCCCGGAGTGCCGTTGGGGACGATGATGTTGGAGATCTCGCCGTCGTCGGTGCGCGCGGTGATGGTCACGCACCCCGAGATCTCGGTGCCGGCGTTGGTGATGAACTGCTTGGCGCCGTCGATCACCCATTCGCCGTCCTCCAGCCGCGCACGGGTCCGGGTGGCCCCGGCATCCGATCCCGCCTCCGGCTCGGTGAGGCCGAAGGCGGCGAGCTTACGGCCACTGCACAATTCCGGCAGCCACTCGGACGTCTGTTCCTCGGTGCCCCAACGGTGGATCGGCATCGTGCCCAGCGAGGTATGGGCGGCCACGGTGATGCAGACCGAGGAATCGACTCTCGCAAGCTCCTCGATTGCGAGCACATAGGAGAGGGTGTCGGCGCCCCCGCCGCCGTACTCGGTGGGGAATGGGATACCCATCATCCCCAGCGTGCCCAGCTTCTCGACGATCTCGTACGGAAAGCTCTTGGTTTGGTCGAGCTGCTCGGCGACCGGCGCGATCTCGGTGCGCGCGAACTCGCGCACCGTGTCGCGCAGCAGCCGCTGCTCGTCTGTGAGCCCGAAGTCCAGGGCAGGAGATCTTAGGCGGCGAGCTCGCGGGCCAGGGCGATCAGCAGGCGAACGCCGAAGCCGGTCGGCCCGGAGCCCACGTACGGGCGACCGACGTCCCAAGCAGTGCCGGCGATGTCCAGGTGCGCCCAGGGCTTGCCGTCGACGAACTCCTCGAGGTACGAGCCCGCGTAGATCGTTCCCGCCTTGCGCTTGGCCGACACGTTGGCCAGGTCGGCGTCCTTGCCCCGGATCATCTCCTTGTACTCGGGATGCAAGGGTAGGCGCCAGGCCAGCTCGCCGGTGAGCTGGCCCGCCGCCAGGACCTGCGCCGCCCAGTGGTCGTCGTTGGACATCAGCCCCGCGTAGGTCGACCCCAGCGCGATCACCACCGAGCCGGTCAGGGTCGCGATGTCGACCAGCCGGTCGGCGCCCAGCTCGCGCACGCAGTAGGTCAGGGCGTCGGCGAGGATCAGACGGCCCTCAGCGTCGGTGTTGTTCACCTCCACGGTCTTGCCGTTCAGCTGGGTGATGACGTCGCCGGGCTTTGTGGCGGTTCCGCTGGGCATGTTCTCGGTTGCGGGGATGCAGGCGACCACGTTCAACGGCAGTGCGAGCTCGGCGATCGCACCGACCGCCTCGAGCACCGCGGCACCGCCCGACATGTCCATCTTCATCTCCTCCATCTTCGCCGCGGGCTTGATCGAGATCCCGCCGGTGTCGAAGGTCACCGCCTTGCCCACCAGGCCCAGCCGCTCACCCTCACCGCCGCCCTGGTAGCGCACCGCGATCAGCTGGGGCTCCTCGGCCGTGCCCCGGGCGACGGCCGCCAGCCCCCCGAAGCCCCGCTGCTCGATCTCCGTGCGGCCGAGCACCTCGACGGTGATCGGCGGATGAGCGGCGGCGATCTCGCGGGCCCGGTCGGCGAGGTAGCTGGGAGTGACCACGTTCGAGGGCAGGCCCTGGAGCTCGCGCACGCGGTTGGTGGCCTCGGCGCCGACCCGGGCCACCTCCACGGCGTCGACGAGGCGGTCGGAGTCATCGCCGGCGGCCACCACCAGGCGCTCGAGCTTCGGGGGCGCCGGATCGTCGGGATTGCGTGACTTGAAGCGGTCGAAGCGATACGAGGCCAACACGGTGCCCTCCACGACAGCAGCGGCCCGCGCTGCAGGCGGCGGACGGTCGTCGGCGGCTTCGGGAAGCTCCCAGGCGATCGTCCGGGGCTCGTAGCGGGCGCCCTCGGCAACCGCCAGGGCCGCGGCGACCCGCAGCCGCTCCGAATCCAGCTCCGTGCGGTCGCCCAGCCCCACCACAAGCAGCCGTTCCGGGCGTTCGGGCCGCAGCAGGGTCAGCTTCCTGAAGGCGGTCCTGACGTCGGCTGCCCCGGGCAGGTCGCGGTACGCCTGGGGCAGCTGCTCGCCGTCGGACAGCCCGATCACATGGAAGTCGGCCTCCACGCCTGCGAACGGCTTGCCCGTGACCTCCACCTGCACGCTGGGCGAGTCTAGAGGTCGCGGTCGAGAGGACGTTTTTCCACGCTGCAGGCGGCAGAACGGCGCTCTCGTCGGTTCGTTGTGAAAGGCCCCACTAGGATCTCTCGAAACGCCCCGCGGCCCGGCCGGCCGCCCGACTCAAGGAAAGGCCCAGATGTCGCAGACAGTCATCCTCGGCACCGCGCGCACCCCGTTCGCGAAGATGGCGGGGGCGCTGTCCTCGAAGAGCGCGGTGGAGCTCGGCGCTACGGCAATCACCGCGGCGCTCGAGCGTTCCGAGGTCGCCCCCGACCAGGTCCAGCAGGTGATCTACGGGCAGGTGCTGCAGGCGGGCCAGGGACAGATCCCGTCGCGCCAGGCGCAGATCGAGGCCGGGATCCCGCGCGAGGTCCCCTCGGAGACGATCAACAAGGTCTGCGCTTCGGGCATGCGGACGATCGGCCTGGCCGACCAGGCGATCCGCGCGGGTGATCTGGAGCTGGCGGTAACCGGCGGCATGGAGTCCATGAGCGGCGCCCCCTATCTGCTTCCCGGGGCTCGCTTCGGCTTCCGGATGGGCGATGTTCAGGCCATCGACGCGATGACCCACGACGGGCTGACCAACCCGTTCACCGGCAGGCAGATGATCGACGAGGCCAGCGAGGTCGCCGCCGAGCTCGAGCTGACCAGGGCCGACATGGACCGCTGGGCTGCACGCTCGCATCAGCTCGCCGCCAAGGCGACCGACGACGGGCGGTTGGCAGAGGAGATCGTCGGCGTCACGGTCAAGACGCGCAAGGAGGAGAAGGAGATCGAGGCTGACGAGGCGATCCGGCCGGACACCACCGTCGAGGTGCTGGCCAAGCTGAAGCCGATCGGCGGCGCGGACGCCACCCACACGGCCGGCAACGCACCCGGCGTCAACGACGGCGCCGGCGCGGTTGTCGTCGCCTCCGAGGCGTGGGCGAAGCGCGAGGGCCGCCCGCCGGTTGCCCGCATCGCCTCCTACGGCACGGTGGCCGACGACTTCCCCTACCTCGCCCGGACGCCGGCGAAGGCCGCGAAGCAGGCACTCGAGAAGATCGGCAAGTCTCCCCAGGACGTAGATCTGTGGGAGATCAACGAGGCCTTCGCCTCGGTGGCGGTCAACTCCGTGCGGATGCTCGGCGTGGACGAGGAGAAGGTGAACGTGAACGGCGGCGCGATCGCCCTGGGCCACCCGATCGGGGCCTCGGGAGCGCGGATCGTCGGCGCCCTGATCCACGAGCTGCGCAGACGGGGCGGCGGCATCGGCTGCGCGGCGATCTGTAGCGGCGGCGGCCAGGGCGACGCCATCGTCTTGGAGGTAAACGGCTCCTAGCGCGGTCGCTGCAAAGCGTCGCGTGGCGTTGTCCTCGGATGATCGACTCGCTCACGTACGTTCTCGGTACGCTCGCTTCGGCGATCATCCTGCGTCCTAGCCACGCTCGCTTTTCGCGACCGTTCGCGGGTTCATGACAGCCCCGCAGCGTTCTTCGATCTGGATCGCACGCTGATGGCGGGGTCGAGCGGCATGCACTTCGCGCGCGCCGCCTACCGATCCGGGATGGTCAGCCGGGCCCGCCTTGCCCGCTGGGGGATGGAGCATGTGCGCTTTCGGCTGCGCGGCTCTACGGACGCGCGAACGTCGCAGGTGCTGTCCCAGGTCAAGGAGCTGCTTGCCGGGGTGCCCGAGCGCGACATCGAGCGCATGGGCCCCGACCTCCTGGCCGGGGTTCTGCCGCGCATCTACCCGAAGATGCTCGAGGAAGTGCGCGCGCACCAGGATGCCGGGCGCCCGACCTTCATCGTTAGCGCCGCGGGGAACGGCCTGGTCGAGATGCTGGCGCGGGTGCTCGGCATGGACGGCGGTATCGGCACCCGCTACGAGGTCGATGGCGACGGCCTGCTCACCGGGCGCATCGTCGAGCCGTTCGTCTACCGCGAGGGCAAGGTGGCGGCGATGAAGCGCTTTGCGGACGAGCACGACATCGACCTCGCCGAGTCCCAGGCCTACTCGGACTCCGCCTCGGACCTGCCGATGCTGCGGGCCGTGGGCAACCCGGTGGCCGTCAATCCCGACTCCGAGCTGGCGAGAATCGCGGCCGAGGAGGGCTGGCGGATCATGCGATTCGAGAAGCTGGGCCGGCGGCTGGCGATCGGGGGCGCCACGGTGGCGGCCGCCGCCAGCGGCACCCTGCTCGCCACGCGCCGCAAGCAGCCCCCGGGAGGACTGCGAGCGCGGGCCGGCCTGCGGCGTCGCTGAAACGCTCGGCTACACCCCATTAGCGCCTGAATTCGCTCGCGGCCCGCCTAGACTGTCGCCATGGCCGTCAGCGGAGCGAGGCGAGGTAGCCGCGAGTGGCTGCAGGAGGTCTACTCGAAGCAGGCCGAGCGTGAGGCGTCCTTCGAGACCATCTCCGGGCATCCCGTAAGACCCCTCTACACCGGGGACGACCTGGGTGAGTGGGACCCGGAGCGAGAACTCGGGTTTCCCGGCGAGCCGCCCTATACGCGCGGCATCTACCCGTCGATGTATCGGGGGCGGCTGTGGACGATGCGCCAGTTCGCCGGCTTCGGCACCGCGGAGGAGACCAACGACCGCTTTCGTTACCTGCTCGATCACGGCCAGACCGGTCTTTCGACCGCGTTCGACATGCCCACCCTGATGGGCCTCGACTCCGACCACTCCCGGAGCCTCGGCGAAGTGGGGCTCGAGGGAGTGGCGATCGACACCCTCGACGACATGATCGACCTGTTCGCCGGCATCCCGCTCGACCGGGTGACAACCTCGATGACGATCAACGCCCCGGCCGCGATCCTGCTGGCGTTCTACGTCTGCACCGCGGAGGAGCAGGGCGTTCCGCCCCAGGCGCTCGGCGGCACGATCCAGACCGACATCCTCAAGGAGTACATCGCCCAGAAGGAGTGGTGCTTCCCGATCGAGCCGGCCATGCGGCTGGTCACCGACATGGTCGAGTGGTGTGCCGAGCGGATGCCGCGCTGGCACCCGATCTCGATCTCCGGCTACCACATCCGAGAAGCGGGCTCGACCGCGCAGCAGGAGCTTGCCTTCACGCTCAAGGACGGCTTCACGTATGTGGAGTCGGCGCTCGAGCGCGGCCTGGACGTCGACGCCTTCGCGCCGCGCCTGTCGTTCTTCTTCAACGCCCACATCGACTTCTTCGAGGAGATAGCCAAGTACCGTGCGGCGCGCCGGATCTGGGCGCGCGAGATGCGCGATACCTATGGAGCGAAGCGACCCGAGTCGCAGCGGATGCGCTTCCACACCCAGACGGCGGGCGTGTCGCTGACCGCGCAGCAGCCACTGGTCAACATCGTCCGCACCGCCATCGAGGCGCTGGCGGGCGTGCTCGGCGGCACCCAGTCGTTGCATACCAACTCCTTCGACGAGGCCCTTGCGCTGCCGACCGAGGAGGCGGTGCGGCTCGCGCTCAGGACTCAGCAGGTGATTGCCCACGAGACCGGTGTCATCAACACGGTCGACCCGCTCGGCGGCTCCTACTTCGTCGAGGCGCTCACGGACGAGATGGAGCGGTCGGCCTACGAGTACTTCGCCCGTGTCGACGAGCTCGGCGGCATGGTGGAGGCGATCAAGCGCGGCTTCCCCCAGCGCGAGATCGCCGATGCCTCGTTCCGTTACCAGCAGGAGGTCGATTCCGGCAAGCGGATCGTGGTCGGGGTCAACGAGTATCGCCTCGCCGGCGAGGAGGAGCTCGAGATCCACCGTCCCGATCCCTCGGTCGAGCAGAAGCAGGCGGGCAGGCTGTCGGCGACTCGGGCGCGGCGCGACTCGGGCGCGGTCGAGCGGGCGCTGGCGGGGCTCAAGCAGGCGGCGGCCACCGACGGCGAGAACCTGATGCCGTACTTCCTCGACGCCGCCCGGGCCCGCGCCTCAGAGGGCGAGATGGTCGCCACGCTGCAGGCGGTGTTCGGCAGCTACACCGAACAGCCCGTTTTTTGAGCCCCCGCGGGGGTAAGGGAACTGCATGTCGAATCTGATCGTCGTTCGAGACGAAGTGGACGGCTGGGACGTAATCCGTGAGGAGGATCCCCAGGCGCTCACCAACACCCCCACCAGGGAGACCGCAGTGGCCGCTGCAGAGGCGATCCTGGCCGACGAGGGCGGCGACGGCGAGGTCGTTGTCCGCGCGGACGAGGTCCACCGACTGGATGACACCAGCCGGGGCGTGAAGCTGTACGTGCTTGCGCTGCTGGGGCTGCTGGTCGCGGTCATTGTGATCATCGTGATCACCTCGCTGCTTGCCTCCTGGACCCTGCCCTGAGCATTCCGGCTCGCCGGCGGCGTCCGGGGCGCGGAGGCTGCTGCTCGTCTACGCTCATGAGAGGTTTGGCGCGGAGCAGAGCGGGCGAAGCCCGCGATTGCGAGGCGACAGGCTGGTGAATGTGACATGAGCGACCCGGACCAGAACGCCGAAGCCGGCCGCAAGATCCGCGTCGTGGTCGCCAAGCCCGGGCTGGATGGGCACGACCGCGGTGCGAAGATCATCGCCAGGGCGCTTCGCGACGCCGGCATGGAGGTGATCTACACCGGCCTCCACCAGACGCCCGAGCAGATCGCCGCCACCGTGATCCAGGAGGACGCCGACGCAGTCGGGCTCTCGATCCTCTCCGGCGCCCACATGACGCTGGTGCCGAAAGTGGTCGAGTTCCTGCGTGAGCAGGGCGTCGAGGACGTGGTGGTCACGGTCGGGGGGACGATCCCCGCCGAGGACGCGCCGGAGCTCAAGAAGCTGGGGATCGCCGAGGTGTTCACGCCAGGTGCCTCCACCGACGACATCGTGGAGTTCATCCGCAGCGCGATCGACGAGCGCCGCACCCTGGCTACCCAGGCCTCCTGAGACGCCGAGGCGGCCGCCGTACGGCGGCCGCCTCATCACACGTCCGGTTTTGCCCTGGGCCTCGCTCAGGCGGCTCGCGAGGGGCCGAAGAGGATCCGCGGGGAGAGCGCGCGGCGCCTCGGCTGCTCGGGCTCGGGGGCCGGGTCCTCCCGGGCCTTCCTCAACACCACGGCGTGGCGCTGCAGTTCGGCCTGCCGCCGCAGCTCGCGGTTGTTGGCCTGTGTCGCTTCGTATGCCAAGTACCCCATCATTTGTGTCTCCACGCTCCTCCCATCGACAACGGTCCCACCCTCTCGCACCTGGCCGGGGCGGTGTGTGACATCAGTCACCAGGCCGCAACTCCGCTGCCCGGCCGCAAAGCGTCGCCACGCCCGGCCCGAAGGCCGAGTGTTGGATTGGGTACGTATGCGGTCCCCAATCCGACACTCGACGTGGCCGCGGCGCGGCTGGGCGCGATCCCGCCCGGAGGTGCGCGCGATCCTGCCCGGAGCTGGGCGCGATCCTGCCCGCGAGCAGCTGGCCGCGAAGCCGACCGATTGACTGGTCAGTCAGTCCGCCGTGAGTCGCTAATATGCGCCGCGCCATTCCCCCCAGGGCAATTCCCACCAAGGAGGGACGCAGTTGAAGATCTGCTGTCTGGTCAAAGAGGTTCCGGACGCCGCCGTGCAGAAGCGGATCGACCCGTCCACGATGCGGCTCGATCGCTCCGGCGAGAAGAACCTCAACCCGTTCGATACCCACGGCATCGAGGCCGCCATGCAGATTCGCGAGGGCGGCAAGGTCCAGGTGGACGAGATCGTCGCCGTGACCATGGGCCCGGAATCGGCGGTGCGCGCCCTCCACAAGGCCGTCGCGCTGGGGGCCGACCGCTCGGTCCATCTCACCGACGAAGCACTGGCCGGCTCGGACGTTTGCGCTACCGGCTACGCCCTCGCCCGGATGCTGGAGTCCGAGCAGCCCGATCTGGTGCTGCTGGGCCAGCAATCGGACGACGGCGAGTGCTACACGATCGGCGCGGTGGTGGCCGACCACCTGAAGATGCCCTCGCTGACCCAGGTGATCAAGATCGAGGTCGCCGACGGCAAGCTCGTCTGCGAGCGCCAGGCCGAGTACGGCTACGACACCGTCGAGGTCGAGCTGCCGGCGGTGATCTCGGTGGGCGACGCAATCAACGAGCCCCGCTACCCGAGCCTGAAGGCGATCATGGGGGCGAAGAAGAAGCCACTCGAGACGCACGCCACCGCGGACGTCGGCATCGAGACGGACCGGGTCGGCGAAAGCGGCTCCAGGACCCAGGTGCTGGCGCTCAACCCGCCGCCCGAGAAGCAGGCCGGGGAGATCATCGAGGACGAGAACACGAACGAGACGGTCGAGAAGATCGTCGCCTGGCTCGACGAGAGGAAGCTGATCTAAGTGGCTGGCGGGATACTCGTTTACGCCCTCCACGACGATGAGGGCAACTTCAACAAGAACTCGCTCGGCGCCATCTCCGAGGCCGCCAAGCTCGCGGGCGAGCTCGGCACCGAGGCCGCCGCCGTGGTGGTGGGCGAGGCCGCCGACGACGCCTGCGCCGGCCTGGGCGCCTACGGCGCGGCCAAGGTCTACCGCGCGAAGGGCGCCCCCGAGGGACTCGCCCAGCCGGTCGTCGACGTGATGGCGAAGGTGATCGCCGACGAGGGCTTCTCCTATGCGCTGTTCGGCGGCGGGCTGCTCGGGTTCGAGATCGGCGCCGGGCTGACCGCGCGGCTGAACGCGGGCGTGACCATGGAGGTCACCGAGGTCAAGGTCACCGACGGCAAGCTGGTCGCCGAGCGGCCGGTGCTCCAGGACTCGGCCGTGGTCGACGTCGGCTACGTCGGCGAGCCGGGAATCATCATCGGCCGCCTCAACGCCTTCGACGCCACCGAGCGCAACGGCGGGTCGGCCGAGGTCGTCGACGTCGACGTGGAGCTTTCGGAGTGGTCGACGAAGGCCAGGATGGTGACTCGCGGCGAGCAGCGCGGCGAGGACGTCAACATCGAGGACGCCGACGTCCTCGTCGGAGGGGGCCGCGGACTGGGCGAGGCCGCCAACTTCAAGCTCGCCGAGGAGCTTGCCTCCGCGCTGGGCGGAGCGGTGGCCGCGACCCGCGCCGTGGTCGACGCCGGCTGGTATCCGTACGCGGCCCAGATCGGGCAGACGGGGAAGACCGTGGCCCCGAAGCTCTATCTGGCGGCGGGAATCTCAGGCGCGATCCAGCACAAGGTCGGCATGCAGAGCTCCGAGAACATCCTGGCGATCAACAAGGACCCGAACGCCCCGATCTTCGAGTTCTGCGACCTGGGCGTGGTGGGCGACCTCCACAAGATCCTGCCGAAGCTCACCGAGGCCGTAAAGGCGAAGAAGGGCGGTTAGGTCTGATGCCGGTCGCCCCGGCTGAGTATCCGCCCCCCGTCGAGCCGGCGGAGGAGTTCGTGACCGCCCCGTCGGATCCCGAGGCGATCGAGGTCGGGGTGGCCGTCGTCGGCGGTGGGCCGGCCGGCCTTGCCTGCGCGATCAAGGTCATGCAGCTGCTCGAGGGCGAGCCCGAGCTCGCCGAGAAGCTCGGCGAGGTCCCGGTCGCCGTGATCGAGAAGGGCAAGGCCGCGGGAGCGCACCTCTTGTCCGGGGCGAACATGCGCCCCTCGGCGATGCGCGAGCTGTTCCCCGACCTCGACCCGGCGGAGTGGCCCGTCTACCAGGAGGTCACGAAGGACGCCGTCTACCTGCTGACCCGCAAGCGGGCGCTCCCGCTGAAGCCGATGCCGCCCAATTTCCGCAACCACGGCAACTACGTCACCTCGGTCGCCAAGCTCGGCCGCTTCCTCGGCGAGAAGGCGGAGGAGGCGGGGGTCTATCTGCTGACCGAGACGGCCGGCGAGAAGCTGCTCGTCTCCGACCGGATCGTCCGGGGCGTGCGCTCGGGCGACAAGGGGCGGGGGCGCGACGGGGAGGAGCTCGGGAACTTCGAGCCGGGTTCGGACGTGATCGCGAAGGCGACGGTGCTGGCGGAGGGCACCCAGGGCCACCTGACCGGCGCCGCGATCGACTACTTCGGCCTCGAGGGCCTGCTTCCGCAACGCTGGGAGCTCGGGGTGAAGGAGGTGTGGGAGGTCCCGAAGCCGCTGGACCGCGTCATCCACACGATGGGCTGGCCGCTGCGAAAGGCGGCCAAGTACAACGAGTTCGGCGGCAGCTTCATCTACCCGATGGGCGACGACAAGGTCTGCATCGGGCTGGTGGTCGGGCTCGACTACACGGACGCGACCTTCTCGGTTCACGATGCGCTCCAGGAGCTGAAGACGCACCCCTTCGTCCGCAACATCCTCGACGGCGGCAAGCGCGTCGCCTGGGGAGCGAAGACGCTCCCCTCGGGCGGCTACTGGGCGTTGCCTCGAAAGCTGGCCGTCCCCGGGATGGTGATCGCAGGCGACGGCGCCGGGATGGTCAACGTCCCCGAGCTGAAGGGGCTCCACTACGCGATGCACGCCGGCATGTACGCGGCGGAGGCGATCGTCGAGGCGCTGAAGCAGGGCTCGGTGAACTTCGACGCCTACGACCAGAGGGTGCGAGGCAGCCTGATCGGCGACGACCTGTACCGCTCGCGAAACATGCGCCAGCCGTTCTCACGAGGCTTCTTCGTCGGCGGCGCCATGGCCAGCCTGATGACGATCACCCGCGGCGCCTTCCCCGGTGGACGCTGGCACCAGCACCCGGACGCCGACGAGACGATGGAGCTCGACGGGGCGGACTCGCGGTACCCGAAGCCCGACAACAAGTACCTGTTCGACAAGCTGTCATCGGTATTCGCCTCGGGCAACGCGACCCGCGACGACGCTCCCAACCACATCCGCGTCCAGCGCCACGTCCCCCGCGAGGTCGCGCAGACGTGGGTCTCCATGTGCCCGGCCCAGGTCTACGAGATCCCGGACGAGCAGCTCGAGAACGGCGCCGCGGTGGTCGACCTCAACATCACGCCGTCGAACTGCATCCAGTGCGGTGCGATCACCGCCAAGGGCGGCCGGCTGACCCCACCCGAGGGGGGCGACGGCCCGTTGTACCAGGAGACCTAGAGCCGCGGCCGCACCCGATCGGCCGGGTACGCCCTCAGTCGCCGTCGATTCGCGGCGGCTCCACCAGCTCGGCCGCGCCGAAGCCATCGAGTGGCCGGTCGATGAAGAAGACCTCCAGCGTGATGTCGGGCTCCACGTGCGCCTGGCTCATGAAGGCGGTCACCTTCCGTCCGGTGAGCTCCTCGATCGCCTCCCGGTACTTGAGCCCCATCATTCGCTGGAACTCGTGGCGCATCTCCACCACCCGCTCCGGCTCGCCGCTGTCCATGATCGTCTGCTCGTGCGCTGTGAACCCGTTTCGCAGGACGCAGAGGATCACATCGTCGAGCACGTAGGTCTTCGCCTTCATCGGGCCCCGCCCGTAGTGCTCGCGAAGAATGCCCACGATCCGCGTGGAGATTGCCGACAGTAGCGCCCCTCCGGAGGGAGGCGGACTTTGCTCGGTCATGGGGCCTCCTCTTGCGGGAACTATCGACCGCGATTGTACCGGCACCAACGACCTCAAGGCATCGGAGTAGGCTGTCTGTACTCACACGCCCCGGGGGCGCTCACCTCTCTCAGCCATCGCGGTGACCTTGAAGCAGAGGGGAACGGGGTGATTTGCGATGGCCCGGCTGCCGTCGACGTACCGATGTTGAACGAAGACCAGGCGAGGGCCCTCTGGCTCTGGGTCGTCGCCGCGAACGGCTGGGCGAAGACCTCGCAAAGCCTCGTCGGCGATGCCACAGAGCTTGCCACGGTGTCCCGCGACCTCGCCGATCGCCTCGTCGGCGAGCGCGGTGAGGGGGTCCCGAGCGCTGCTTGGGGAGCAGATTCCCCCGAGCTAGCCACGAAGCTGAGGACGCTGGCCACCGATCTCGAGGATCAGACCGCGGAGCTTCGTGACCGCTACCTGGCCACGGCGGCGAACATCGACGAGTACCAGTCGATCCTCGACTGACCCCGATCTGGGCGTTCGCTCTCAATCGCTACCGGATAGTTGGGGGTAACTACCGCATTGTGCGGTAAAGTTCACGCCTGCGGCTCAAGGGTTGCGAGGTGCGATTCGCGGGTTCCGCAGCAATAGAGCGAGACGGGCTGAAAGTCACCCTGCCTGGCCGGACGCCGTCGGCTCGCGCGGTCACTCGACCGATGCGATGACGATGCGTCCCCCGGAACCAGATCTCGAGTCACAAGCTTCCCCCGCGCCAGTTTCGGCAATGCGGAATGGTGCAGGGCAAGCCCTGTTGCAATGCTTCGCCGACGAGGTGCGCGCCGACGCCGCGTGCATCCTGATCAGGAACGGGCTTCACGAGTTGGCCGATCGGGGGCCGGGCCAGGTCGTGTCCATCTGGGATCCAGGCGAGTTCGGGGGGGTGGATGCCTGGCTCGATGGTGAGTTTCTTGCCCGGCTGATCGACAGCGACGAGCCGATCCTCGAATCCGGTAATGGGAACGCTGCCGCCGCAGCCCAGACGAATGGTGGCCAGGGCTCGATCGCGCACGCGCTCGCAGCCGTGGTCCCCTCCCCGGAGGGAGTCGAGGTGCTCCTCTGCGCAGGCTTCGTGCGCCCGCCCAAGCGGTCGCGGCAGCAATTGCATTGGGCGGTCGGCTCGTTCGCGGTCGCGGCCGCGCTGTGCGTCAACGACAACGGGGGCTTCACGGAGGCGCTCTCGTGGTCTCGCCGCGACCCGCTGACCGGCTGTCTGGGCTACGCGGGGTTGTTGGAGGCTCTGGACGAGGAGATCGACCGCTCGGCCCGCAAGCACCATCGGCTGTCGTGCTGCTTCGTCGACCTCGATGGCTTCAAGCAGGTGAACGAGGCCGGAGGGCATTTGGAGGGCAATCGAGTGCTGGCATCGATCGGTGTAGCGCTGCGAGACGGCGTGCGCGCCTACGACCTGGTCGGCCGGTTCGGCGGCGACGAGTTCGTGCTCATCCTGCCGGAGACCGATATCGCATCGGCCTGCAAGCTGGCCGAGCGTCTGCGTGTCCAGCTGAGAGACGCCACGTACGGCGCAACGGCGGGGGCAGTCGAGGTCTCGATCGGCACGGCCGAGTGGACGGAGGGGATGTCCAGGGACGACCTCCTGGAGAGCGCCGATCAATCGCTTGGGGTTGCCAAGGACCGGGGAGGATCGACGGTCGTGAGCGGGTCGTCACCGGACGATGGCGTCGCGAGCATCCACGAGATATTCCACGACGTGACGGAGCTCATGCACCGTGGCGATCAGCAGCCGACGCAGGACCCCGAAGCTAGCTAGCCGCACGAGCGCCTCACTGTCAATCTGCGCTGAAGCGCTCCGCCTCTTCCGAGCCCCCGGTCGCATCGCCGGCGCTGTAGGAGTGGGCGCCGGCTCCCGCAAGGGCCCCCGCGTCCACGATCAGGTACTCCTCGCGGATCGGGCGATTGTCGAACCAGCATTCGAGGATCTCGCGGACCCCGGCCGCGTACCGGGCCTGGGCCGAGAGGCTCGTGCCCGAGACGTGGGGGGTCATGCCGTGATGAGGCATCGTCCGCCAGGGATGGTCCCTGGGAGCCGGCTGAGGGAACCAGACGTCACCCGCATACCCGGCAAGCTGCCCGCTCTCGAGCGCCCGCGCGACCGCGTCGCGATCGCAGATCTTGCCGCGCGCCGTGTTCACCAGGTAGGCGCCCCGCTTCATCTTGCCGATCAGCCCCTCGTCGAACAGGTGCTCAGTCTCGGGGTGAAGCGGCGCGTTGATGGTCACCACATCGCAGGCATCCACGAGGGATTCGACCGTCGGGTGGTAGGTGACGCCGAGCTCAGCCTCCACGTCCTCCGGGAGGCGATGCCGGTCGGTGTAGTGAAGGTGGACCTCGAACGGCTTCAGACGCCGCAGCACAGCTGAGCCGATGCGACCGGCACCGACCGTGCCGACCTGCATCCCCTCCACGTCATAGGAACGGGAAGCGCAGTCGGCGATGTTCCAGCCGCCGTCGATCACCACCTGGTAAGAGGGGATGTAGTTTCGGACCAGGGCCAGGATCATCATCACCACGTGCTCGGAGACACTGATGCTGTTGCAGTAGGTGACCTCCGCGACGGTGATCCCATGTTCCATCGCGGCTTGGAGGTCGACGTGGTCAGAGCCGATGCCCGCGGTGATCGCCAGCTTGAGATTTGGGGCCTTGGCGATCCGCGCTGCGGTCAGGTACGCGGGCCAGAACGGCTGCGAGATCACGACCTCTGCTTCGGGAAGCTGACGCTCGAAGGCCGACTCCGGCCCGTCCTTGTCGGAGGTGACGATCAACTCGTGGCCGCGACCCTCGAGGAACCCTCTCAGTCCAAGCTCGCCTGAGACGCTCCCAAGAAGCTCGCCCGGGGTGAAGTCGATCCGCTCCGGGCTGGGCGTGGTCTGCCCGTCCCAGTAGCGCTCGATCTTCGGGATCTCGTCCCGGGGATAGTCCGGTGGATACCCGTCGACGGGGTCGTCGTAAAGGACGCAGAGAATATTGGACATGCTCTTGGCCTCCGGTTACGTGAGAGCGTCACTTTTCATCGTCCGGCGGGAGTCTTTCACGAGGCCCTCCGCGGTCGAGATGCGAATCCCGGTCGCACCTGGCCGGCGAGCGACCTGCGGATGCTCAGCGCGCTTCGGCCAATCGCGGTAGGCTCGCGCAAGTTAGCCCGCGATCAAGGAGAGTCTCGTGCCCGCTGCCAAGACTGCAAGAAGTCCGCGCCCAGACGTACCGCCGCTCGCAAGCGCCCGACCGCTCGCAAGCGCCCGACCGCCAAGGAGCCGGCCGCGCTCCAGCGCCTCAACAAGTCGCTTGACACGGCTCAGGACGCGCTGGTCTCCCTCCGCAAGGACGTGAGCAAGGGCGCCAGCAAGGGCACGCGGGACATCCAGAAGAACCTGCAGAAGTTCATCAAGGAGGCGCGGCGCGAGGGCGGCAGGCTCGGTAAGACCCTCCAGCGCGAGGCCGATCAGCTGCAAAAGCGCGTCACGCGCTCCCCGGCCTCGAAGTCGTCGCCGGCCAAGAAGTCCGGCCGCGCGGGCGCGCGGCGCAAGACCACGGCGCGATCCACAGCGAAGCGGGGCAAGGCTCGAACCACCCCGCGGGCCAGGACCGCCTCCCGGTCCGGTAGCGCCACGCGGGCACGTAGCGCCACGCGGCCACGCAGCGGCTCTCGGTCGCGCGCCAGGTAGCCCCGGCACCCACAAGCGGCGGTCGGTCGGTCCGTGCCGCCGGCTTGGAGTCGGGCGACCCGCCGCTAACATCAATGGTGATGAAGGCCGAGATCCACCCCGATTACGTGCTTGCCCACGTCCGCTGCTCATGCGGGAACGAGTTCTACACGCGCTCCACCAAGCCGGAGCTTCATGTGGAGATCTGCTCGGCGTGCCATCCGTTCTACACCGGCAAGCAGAAGCTGGTCGACACCGGCGGCCGCGTCGAGCGCTTCAAGCGGCGAGCGGCGCGGAGCAGGCGCTAGCCGGCCGCAGGTGAAAGAGGGCGGCGCTCCCGCGTTGGATGGCAGGCCGCGCCTAGCCGAGGCGCGCATGCCCGACGGGCTGCCCGTGGCCAGCCGCGACGCACCGGTCGGCGGACAGGCGGTGCTCGAAGGGGTGATGATGCGTGGCGTCTCCACCTGGGCGGTCGCGGTCCGAAAGCCGGACCAGACGGTCGAGGTGACCTCGGAGCCCCTGGTCTCGTGGGCGAAGCGACACCGGGTGCTGCGCTGGCCGGTGATCCGCGGTGTGGTGGCGCTGGCCGAGTCTCTTCGAATCGGCTTCCGGGCGCTGGCGATCTCGGCCAATGCGCAGATCGAGCCCGAGGAGGGAGAGGAAGAACCGGAGCCGATCGGCGGCTGGGTCTGGGGTATCACCGTGGCTCTGTCGTTGCTCCTGGCGATTGGGCTCTTCTTCGTCGTCCCGGTGGGGGCGACCAGCCTGATCAAGGACCAGCTCGGCTCGTCGCTTCTGTTCTGGCTCGTCGAGGGCATTCTGCGCACCGCGATCTTCATCGGCTACATCGTGGCGATCAGCCGCCTGCGCGACCTGCGGCGCGTGTTCGAGTACCACGGCGCCGAGCACAAGACGATCTCCTGCTACGAAGCAGGCGACCGGCTGACGCCGGCGCGGGCGGAGCTCTACTCGCGCCTGCACCCCCGCTGCGGGACGAGCTTCCTCCTGGTCGTGATGGTGGTCGCGATCTTCGTCTTCGCGCCGCTCGGGCTGCCGGCCTGGTACTGGCTGCTCGCCTCGCGGATCCTCGGGATACCGCTGATCGCCGGAATCTCCTACGAGGTGATCAAGTGGGCGGGGCGCAACCGCCGCAAGCGCTGGGTGCGCGCCGTGATGTGGCCCGGGCTGATGCTCCAGAACCTCACCACCCGCGAGCCGGATCGCGAGCAGCTCGCGGTCGCAATTGCCGCGCTCGAGGCGGTGCTGGCGGTGGAGAGCCCCGAGCAGTCGGCGAAGGCCGAGCCAATCGAGATCGTGGCGTAGGCGGTCCCCCCGCCGGCGAGTCCTCGCGCTCAGCCGTCACACTAGAAGGCATGATCGAGGACCTCGTCGACCAGATCGAGGATCGTTTCGCCGAGCTCGAACGCCAGATGTCGGATCCGGCGGTGATCGCAGACCGCGAGCGGTACGCGGAGGTCGGGCGCGAATACCGCGAGCTCCAGGCCGCACACGAGCTGGCGCGCCAGTACACCCAGCTTCGCGACGATCTCGAGGGCGCCAAGGAGCTGCTGGCCGAGGACGGCGACGACCCCGAGCTGCGCAAGCTGGTCTCCGACGCGCCGGGGCGCCTCGATCAGCTCGCCGAGCAGATTCGGCTGGCGATGGTGGAGCGCGACCCCAACGACTCCAAGAACGTCCTGGTCGAGATCCGGGCTGGGACCGGCGGCGACGAGGCGGCGCTGTTCGCGGGCGACCTGTTCAAGATGCTCACCCGCTACGCGGAGCAGCGCGGCTTCGGCACCGAGGTCATCTCCGCGTCCCCCGCCGAGGTCGGAGGCTTCAAGGAGGTGACCTTCGCGGTCAAGGGCGAGGGCGCCTACTCGGTGTTCAAGTACGAGGGTGGGACCCACCGCGTTCAGCGGGTGCCGAAGACGGAGTCGCAGGGGCGTATCCACACCTCGACCGCGACCGTGGCCATCCTGCCCGAGGCCGAGGAGGTCGAGGTCGAGATCGATCCCAATGAGCTCCAGGTCGACGTCTACCGCTCCTCTGGGCCCGGCGGCCAGTCGGTCAACACCACCGACTCCGCCGTGCGGGTGACCCACAAGCCGACCGGGATCGCCGTCTCGATGCAGGACGAGAAGTCGCAGCTTCAGAACCGCGAGAAGGCGATGCGGGTGCTGCGGGCCCGCCTGTACGAGCAGAAGCTGGCCGAACAGCATGCCGAGATCGCTTCGGAGCGCCGGTCGCAGGTGGGCTCGGGCGAGCGCTCGGAGAAGATCCGCACCTACAACTTCCCCCAGGGCCGGGTGACCGACCACCGGGTCAAGCTCACGGCGCACAACCTCGACCAGGTGCTCGCGGGCGACCTGCGCGAGTTCACCGACGCACTGGCCGGCGAGGAGAAGCGGCGGCGCCTCGAGGCCCAGGCGGCCGAGTCCACGCGCTGACGGAGCCCATGAGCACCGCGGGATCGGTGAAGGACGCGCTCGCGGCGGCGACCGATGCGCTCGCGGCGGCGTCGGTCGAGAGGCCACGCTTCGACGCCGAGGTCCTGCTGGCCGAGGCGACCGGCTGGGATCGGGCCAGGCTCGCGGCCGAGCCGCAGGCCGGAGTGGGTCCGGGGATCGCCCGACGCTTCGGCGAGATGGTGCGCCGCCGGGTTCGCCGCGAGCCCGTCGCCTACATCATCGGTCGAAAGGGCTTTCGTGGGCTCGAGCTCGCGGTCGATGGCCGGGCCCTGATCCCACGCCCGGAAACGGAGCTTCTGGTCGAGATCGCCCTGGAGCTCGAGCCTCGAACGGCGCTCGACGTGGGCACCGGGTCCGGCGCGGTCGCGCTTGCTGTCGCCGATGAGCTTCCCGAGTGCGAGGTGACCGGCACCGACACCTCGTCGGCGGCGCTCGACCTGGCACGTGAGAACTCCGAGCGGCTGGGCATCGACGGCCGGGTCAGCTTCGAGCGGGGGACGGTCCCCGAAGGCCGGCGGTTCGATCTGGTGTTGGCCAACCTCCCCTACGTTCGCGAGGATGAGTGGAACGAGTTGGCCCCGGAGATCACCCGCTACGAGCCGCGCGAGGCGCTGGTCGCGGGCCCGGACGGCGTCGAGGCGATCGCCTCCACCGTGCCGGCGGCCGTCGCCGCGATGCAACCCGGCGCATCGCTCGCCCTGGAGGTAGGAGCGGGCCAGGCGGGCCCGGTCGCCGAGCTGTTGCTCGATCTCGGCTTTCGCCAGGTCGAGGGGCGCCAGGACCTGGCCGGGATCCCGCGGGTGATCCTGGGGCAAAAGTGACGGCGACGGTGTCGATCGCCGGCGACGGGGCCGCGCATGCACGCCGGGAGCTCGAGCGCTGCGTCGCCGCAGGCGGAATCGCGATCTTCCCGGCGGACACGCTGTACGGGCTCGGTTGCGATCCGTCGAGCGCCGCGGCGATCGAGCGGATCCACTCGCTCAAGGGCCGCGACGAGGGCAAGCCCTCCGCGGTGATGTTCTTTGCGCCCCTGGCGATGCGCGAGTTGGTGGCGACGCTGGGGCCGCGCACTCGCGACGCCCTCGGGGCGCTGCTTCCGGGACCCGTGACCCTGGTGGTCGACAATCCCCAGCGCCGCTACGCGCTTGCCTGCCGCGATCACCCCGAACGGCTCGGGATCAGGCTGATCGAGGGCCCGCTCGGGGGCGCCCGCTGCGCGATCTTCCAGACCAGCGCCAACCCCAGCGCCGAGCCTGCCCCGAGCCGGTTCGAGGAGATCGATGCCGAGATCCTGGCAGGCGCCGACCTGGCGATCGACGGGGGACCCCTTCGGGGCGAGCCCTCGACCGTGGTGGATCTGACCGCGCTCGACTCGGAGGGCTCCTGGACGGTGCTGCGGGAGGGGGCGGTGGGGGCCGCTCAAATTGGTCTCAGGCTGGGCGAGAGGCCGGGCTAGAACAGATTCATCTAGCCCTCGAGGCCTGCAGCTTCGAGCGCCTCGTGGTGGCTTGCGTATGCCCAGCCGCGGCGCAGCTTGCCGTCCCGCACTTCGATCAGCCAGCCAATCGGCGAGCTGACGTCGGCTCCGCTCTCCTTGCCGCGGGCCCGGATCGTGCCCAGCCCCAGCACCCGGTCGCCCAGGTCACGAATCTCGCTCACCTCGGCGTGAGTCTCACTGAACATCGAGTCGATCTCCCGGAACCACGTCCGGATGCCCTCGTGGCCCCTGTATCCGGCCTCTCCCTCCACCCGTGCGCTCAGAAAGGGATGCCACTCGCAGTCCGGCTTGCAGCGGGCGACGAATGCCTCCGGATCCCGCCCGTTGTAGGCGTCGACCCCGACCTTGAACAGATCGACGTTCGGGCTCGCCACCGTCAGGGCCTCCCTTCCGCCGCCTGCAACGCCTCCTCCAGGGTGGCGAAGGCTTCGACCCGCAGCGCCTTGCCGTCTCGCAGCGTCCAGGTCATCACGAACTCCTGTCTTGCCTCGATCCCCGTGGTCCGACCTCGCGCCGTCAGGGTGACCGGGACGATCACGCGTCCTCCCGCTTCCCGGAACTCGCGCGGCTCGAAGCGGACCTCGTCCATGGCGTCGTAGAAGGAGGCGAAGTAGCGGCGGACCCCCTCATGGCCGCGGTAGGTGTCGGGCTCAGCTGCGAGGTTGGCGGGCGTCGTGACCTCGAACTCCGGGTGGAGGAAGGGCAGCAGCGCCTCTACGCCACCCTCGCTGAGCGCCTCGAACCCCCCCTGCACCAGCCGTACGTTGTCCGCGGTCACGCATTGAGCGTATCCCTCCGGATGCCCGTGGCCGAACTGCTCCCGATGGACGAGCGCAGGCCCCCACCGGTGCGGCGAAGCGTCAGACCGGTGGACCCGGGATGGGAAAGGCGCTCGTGAACTCGCGGACTTCGGCGGCGATCGTCTCGAGGGCGGCCTCGTCCTCGCGCGTGGCCGCGTTGACTCCGGCGTCGATCCAGGCTGCGATCCGCGCCATGTGCTCGGCGGTCATGCCGCGGGCGGTCACGGCCGGGGTGCCGAGCCGGATCCCCGAGGGGTCGAACGGCTTGCGGGGGTCGTAGGGGACCGTGTTGTAGTTGAGCTCGATCCCGGCCCGGTCGAGGGCCTGGGCGGCCGGCTTGCCGCCGATTCCCTTGCCGGTCAGATCGACCAGGATCAAGTGATTGTCGGTGCCTCCCGAGACGAGGTCGAAGCCGCGCTCGAGCAGACTCTCGGCAAGCGCCTTCGCGTTGTCGACGATCTGCCGAGCGTACGAGCGGAACTCCTCAGTGGCAGCCTCCTGGAGGGCGACGGCGATCGCGGCGGTCGTGTGGTTGTGAGGGCCACCCTGCAGGCCCGGGAACACGGCCCGGTCGAGCGCCGAGGCATGCTGCTCACGGGACATCAACATCGCCCCGCGCGGTCCGCGGAGGGTCTTATGAGTCGTGGTCGAGATGACGTCGGCGTGAGGAGCCGGCGAAGGGTGCGCGCCGCCGGCCACGAGGCCGGCGATGTGGGCGATGTCGGCGCAGAGGATCGCGTCCACCTCACGGGCGATCGCGGCGAAGCCCTCGAAGTCGATCAGGCGCGGGATCGCGGTGCCGCCGCAGAAGATCAGTTTCGGACGCTCGGCGACGGCCAGCTCGCGCACCTGGTCGAGGTCCACGCGTCCGGTGTCGCGGCCTACCTCGTACTGGACCGGGCGGAACCACTTGCCGGTGATCGAGACCTTCCAGCCGTGGGTGAGGTGCCCGCCCATCGGCAGCGCCATGCCCATCACGGTGTCGCCGGGTTCCAGGAAAGCGAGATAGACAGCCAGGTTGGCCGGCGAGCCGGAGTAGGGCTGCACGTTCGCATGCTCGACGTCAAACAGGGCCTTGGCGCGCTCGATCGCCAGGCTCTCGACCTGGTCGATTATCTGCTGGCCCTCGTAGTAGCGCTTGCCCGGGTAGCCCTCCGAGTACTTGTTCGTCAGTAGCGTCGCCGTGGCCTCGAGGACTGCCCGGGAGACATAGTTCTCACTCGGGATCAGGCGAATCTTCTCGGACTGACGCCGAGCCTCGGCTTCGACCAGCTCGGCGATTGCCGGGTCGGTTTCTGCGAGCGGCGGGTCCAGGCCAGCGACTGCCTGGGTCGTGGACGACGGATCGACCATGTCCAAGAGCCTACCTCGCAACGGCGACAACCCGATCCGGCCGCGGCGCGATACCACCCGGACCTCTGCCAAGGCCAGGTTGGTCCCCGGCTGACGCTAGCCTCCGCCCGAATCCGAATGAGGATCTGGGTGGACATGAGCGCGCCCGCGCACGTCCTCGTGCTGAGGCCGATCATCGCCCGTCTCCGGGACGCGGGCCACGAGGTCGAGGTCACCTCCCGCGAGTACACGCAGACTCAGCAGCTGCTTGAGCTCCACGGCATCGACCACACGCCCATCGGGCGGCATGGCGGTGCCTCGCGGGCCCGGAAGCTGTTCAGGCTGATGCAGCGCACGCCGATGATGCGCCGGTTCGGCCGGGGCCGGGGCTTCGAGCTGGCCGTCGCTCACGGCTCCTACGACCTCGCGATGGCCGCCCGGTCGCTCCGCATCCCGGAGGCCAACATGCACGACTACGAGTTCGCGGTCACCCAGCACCGGATCGCGTGCCGCCTCGCGACCCGCGTGATCTTTCCCGATGCCGTCCCCGCAGATCGGCTGCGGCGCTTCGGGGTGGGGCCGGAGAAGCTGTTCCAGTACCCGGGGTTGAAGGAGGAGTACTACCTGGCCGACTTCGAGCCCGACCCCGACGCGCTCGAGCGGCTGGGCGTGGACACCGAGCGCGTCGTGGTGATCGTCCGGCCGCCGCCGGATGTCTCGCTGTACCACCGCAAGTCGAACCCGCTGTTCCCGCAGGTCCTCTCACACCTCGGAAACGAGCCGCAGGTTCACGCGGTTGTGCTGCCGCGAACGGACGCTCAGCGAAGCTACGTACAGGCCCTGGACCTGCCGTCGGTGATCGTTCCCGAGCGGGTTGTCGAGGCGCAGAGCCTGGTTGCGCTCGCCGACCTGGTCGTCTCGGCGGGAGGGACGATGAACCGCGAGGCGGCGGCGCTGGGCACGCCGGTCTACACGACCTATGGGGGCAGGCTCGGAGGCGTCGACGAGTCGCTGATCCGCTCCGGGCGGCTGCGCCCGCTCACCGATCCGAGGGCGCTGGAGCTGACCAAGCGACGTCCCGGCGACGGACAGGCCACGCGCCGCGACCCGTCGCTGCTCGTCGACCTTATCCTTGGGACGGTCCAGTGAGAGCGCCGCCCCGTGTCGCCGAGCCCGCGGGCGCCCCCCCGGAGGGGTCCGCCCCGGCATCGGCGTCTTCCGAGTCGCTCGCCGAGCAGTTCTCCCGGATCGCGCACGCTTACGAGGGCCGTCCCATCGACGTGGTCCTTCGCTCGCTCGACCTGGCGATCGCGGGCCTGTGCCTGATGGTGCTCTCGCCGATCGTGGTGCTGGTCTCGCTGGGCATCCTGGTGGCCTCGGGTCGGCCGATCCTGTACCGGGGCGAGCGCGTGGGCCGCGCGGGGCGCGTCTTCACCATGTACAAGTTCCGCACGCTGGCGCCCGATGCGGAGGCCCGCCTTGGCCCCTATCTGGAGCTGGAGCTCACGCGCCGCACGGAAACCGAGGTCACCCCGATCGGCCGGGCCCTTCGAGCCACCCATCTGGACGAGATCCCCCAACTGTGGAACGTGCTCCGCGGCGACATGAGCATGGTGGGGCCGCGGCCGATCCGACCGCCGTTCTTCGCCGAGCTCTGCGAGCACATCCCGCAGTACTGGCAGCGTCTCGTGATCCGCCCCGGGGTCACCGGGTTCGCGCAGACCCGCATGACCCGCGAGGAGTCGTGGGCAGACAAGCTCGCCCACGACATTGAGTACGTCGCCGACCGCTCCGTTCGGCTCTACCTGCGGGTTCTGGCGGCGACGGCCTCGCGAGTGGTCGGCAGGATGGTCGGCGGAAACCGCCAGCCCACTGGGCACTAAATGTGCGGAATCTGCGGGCTCGTCTCGCTCCACGGCGACTCGAGCCCCGATCGAGCCGTGCTCGAGGCGATGAACGAGACCATGGTCCACCGGGGGCCGGACAGCGACGGCATCCTGGTGGACGGGCCGGTGGGGCTGGCCGTGCGGCGGCTCTCGATCATCGACCTCGAGGGGGGTGACCAGCCGATCGCCAACGAGGACCGCAGCGTCCACGTGGTCCAGAACGGCGAGATCTACAACTACCGCGAGCTTCGGGCCGAGCTGGAGCGCTGCGGGCATCGTTTTTCGACCCGCAGCGACACCGAGGTGCTCGTGCACCTGTACGAGGAGCGCGGTCCGCGGTTCGTCGAGGCCTTGCGGGGCATGTTCGCGGTCGCGCTGTGGGACTCGCGCCGGCGCCGCCTGGTGCTCGCCCGCGACCGGTTCGGGATCAAGCCTCTCTACTACCGGATCGCCGGCACCACGCTGTCCTTCGGCTCGGAGCTGAAGGCGCTTCTGCGCCAGCCAGGCTTCGAGCGCGAGGTCGATCTCGACGCGCTCGAGGCGTTCCTCGCCTTCAACTCGATCCCGGCCCCGCTGACGATCTTCTCGGGCGTCCGCAAGCTGCCCCCGGGACACCTCCTGACCTGGGAGGGGAGCGAGGCGGAGATCGAGTGCTTTGCGCGCCCGCGGCCGGTCGCCGCGACGGAGGTGCGCTCCGAGGACGACCAGGAGCTGGCGGCCGAGCTTCGCGAGCGGCTGCGGGACTCGGTGAGGGCACACCTGGTCGCCGACGTGCCGGTCGGCGTGCTGCTCTCCGGCGGCGTCGATTCCTCGGTGCTCACCGCCCTGGCAGCGGCGGAGAGCGCCGAGCGGGTGAGCACGTTCTCGATCGGGTTCGAGGAGAGCTCCTTCGACGAGCTGTCGGCGGCGCGGGTGGTGGCCGACCACTACGGCACCGATCACCACGAGCTGGTGGTTCGCCCCGACGCCGCCGAGCTGCTGCCTCGCCTGGTCGAGGCGTTCGACGAGCCGTTCGCCGATTCGTCGGCGCTGCCCACCTACCTGGTCTCGCAGCTGGCCGCGGGCTCCGTGAAGGTGGCGCTCTCCGGGGAGGGCGGCGACGAGCTGTTCGGCGGCTACTACACGTACGTCGCCGACCACATCGCGCCGCGCCTGGCCCCCGCCGCAAGGGCACTGCGGGGTGTGGTGGAGCGGCTCCCGAGCTCCTCCGCAAAGGCCAGCCTCGACTACAAGGCGAAGCGGTTCGTTCGCGGTGCCCACCTGCCCCCGCTGGAGCGACATCAGGCGTGGAAGGAGATCTTCTCCTCCGAGGCCCGGGCGGAGCTCGTGGCTCGGAGGCGCGACGGGATCTCGAATCCCATCGATCTGCATCGGGCTCGCTACGAGGAGACCGAGGGGGCCGAGCCGCTGGCCCGCCTCCAGGACATCGACCTCGGCATCTACCTCGTCGACGACCTGCTGGTGAAGACGGATCGGGCCAGCATGGCCCACTCGCTGGAGGCCAGGGTGCCGTTCTGCGACCCGACTGTGGCCGAGCTGGCCCTTGCCCTGCCGACCTCGAAGAAGGTCCGCGGCCTGGCCAAGAAGCGGCTCCTGCGCCAAGCGGTGGCCCCGCTCCTGCCGCGGTCGATCGTTCGCGCCCGCAAGCAGGGCTTCTCGGTGCCGATGGCAGCCTGGCTACGCGGCGAGCTGGAGCCGTTTGCGCGCGAGGTTTTGGCCACCGAGACGGTGGCCCGCCAGGGGTACCTCCATCCGGGTCAGGTGTCCCGCCTGATCGACGCGCACGTCGCCGGCCGCGAGGACCTCAGTCGCCAGATCTGGGGCCTGATGGCGTTCACGCTCTGGGTGGAGCGATACGCGTCGTCCGCGACACCTGTCCCGGACGCATCCTGACGCCCGGGCCTCACGCTTCGATGGCCGAAATGCGATCCCATCTGAATCGCATCGGCCATCGCGGGGGAGCGGGGGATGCGGGGAGCGGCACCCGGAGACCGCCCACACCGTCGGATACCCTCGCCCGCGGGATTTCCCGATGCTGGTCCACGGAAGACCTGACCCCATCGATGGCCTGTTCGCGTTCCTGGTGGCCGTGTCGATCGCCTGGCTGCTGGTTCCGCTCACCGAGCGGATCGCGCGGCGCCTGAACGTCATCGACTACCCGCGGGAGCGCAGCCTCCACGAGGCGCCGACCCCGAAGCTGGGAGGTCTGGCGATTCTGTGCGGGGTGCTGGTCGCCGGGGTCCTGTTCCTACCGTGGGCTCCGACCACCAGGGCGATCCTCGGCGGCGCCGTGCTGATCGCCGCGGTTGGAGTGGTCGACGACATCTTCGAGATGCCCGCCGGCCTCAAGCTGGGAGGGCAGGTCGTCGCCGCGATGATCCCGGTGTTCAACGGCGTCTGGGTCAACGACTTCACCCTCCCCTTCGTGGGTGGAGTCCAGCTCAACGAGGTGCTGTTCCACGACCTGCCCCTGGTCGGCAACGTCAACCTGGGCCACGTGCTGACGGTGCTCGGATTCGTAGCGGTGATGAACGTGGTCAACTTCATCGACGGCGTCGACGGGCTGGCCGCGGGCGTCTGCATGATCTCGGCGGCCACCTTCGCGGTCATCGCCCTGTCGCTCGACCGTCCCGGGGCGGGGGTCGTTGGGGCGGCCACCGCGGGGGGCTCGCTGGGATTCCTGCGGCGCGGCTTCCCGCCCGCCTCCAGCTTCATGGGCGATACCGGCTCCAACCTGCTCGGCTACCTGCTCGCCACAGTGGCCGTCCTGGGCGCCCTGAAGACGAACGCCGTGGTCGCCCTGTTCTTCCCGCTGATCGTGCTCGCGGTCCCGATTCTGGACGGCGGCTTCGTGATCGCCAAGCGGCTCAAGTACGGGCGACCGGTGTACGAGGCCGACCGCTCGCACTTCCACCATCGAATGGCGAACATCGGCTTCTCGCAGCGTCGCACCCTGCTCTACCTCTATGGCTGGGCGCTGGTCCTGGCCGGTTTGGCGCTGGCGCTGCGCTTCGTCCCCTACAGCGACAACCACGGACACTTCAACGCCGCGTGGACGGCCGTGATGGCGGTGTGCGGCCTGGCCGCAGTGGCCGCCAGCGTGTACCTGGTCGTGGTGCTCGAGATCCTCAAGCTGCGCCGCTTTCGTCTCCGTCAGCTGGTTGGGCTGCACGGCCCCGCGGCGCCCGAGCCCGAGGAGGTGGACGCAGGCGTCGTGCGCGAGCTCGAGACGGGCAGTTTCGCCGCCCTCAACCCCGACACGGGCGAGCTCGAGGCGATCGACCCCGACACGGGCGAGTTCGAGGCGATCGAGCAGAAGTAACGGCGACCGGTTGGGCACCGTGGGCCAGCCGAGAATCGCGCAGTTTCGGATATATTCGGCGCCGCGCCGCCTGGAACCGGCCTGCGCCGGGCCTGAGCGGCTATCTGTTCCTTTGGAGTCAAATCGACCCGAGAGTGTCCCGTCCCGAGTTCGAAAGCCCAGATGACCGGCGGCCCACCCGGCAGAGCGGATGCCGCCACGGCTGGAGGCCTTCTGCTGGGGACGATGGTTGCCTGCGCGGCCGCTGGGTTCGGCCTCGGCTCGCTGGTGGGCCTTGCAGTCCCGGCCGGCCTCGTGGGGCTGTTCGCAGGGGTCGCCGTGGGATTTGCGCTTGTCTACGCTCGCTATAGAAGGCTCTAGCGGGCTGGACGGGAGCGGGCGGACCGTCCTGGTGGTCGGCTACGCCGACCTGGCTCTCCTGGCGCTCGCCTTGCCGGTCTTCCTGATCGCCGGCTGGCCGCTCGGCGGCTACGCGGTGGCCGCCGGGGCCTGGCTGGTCCAGCGCGGGATCCAGCTCGCGGCCTCGCGGCGCGCCACGGACGCCCAGAAGCGCGGCGACCGCAGGGCGGCGCTCGGGATCCTGGCCGGTGCGACCCTGGCACGGGTGTGGCTGATCGCGCTCGCGGTGTTGCTGGTGGGACTGGCGGAGCGCGAAGCCGGGCTGGCGGCGGCGGTGCTCTCGGCGGCGCTGTTCACCGTCTACCTGGCCACCCAGGTCGCCACTCGGCTGCTCGGGCCGCAGGAGCCCAGTTGATGAGCACTCGCGCGAAGGTTCTGCTCGGAGTGCTCGGCTACGTCGGGGTCGCGGTCCTGCTGGTGGTGATCTTCGGCAACGAGGGCAAGAACGAGGAGTTCAAGCCTCAGGACGAGTTCAAGCTCGAGCCGTGGCTCAGCATCAAGGTGGGCGGCATCGACTTCAGCATCAACAGGGCCGTCTTCTACCTGGCGCTGGCGAGCGCCCTGACGATCTCGGTCATGGTCTGGATCTCGCGTCGCATGCACCAGAAGCCGAACCGCGTGCAGACCGCGATCGAGCTGGCCTACGACCTGACCCGGAACAACATCACCGGCAGCAACCTCGACCAGCGCGGCGCGACCAGGTGGTTCCCCTTCCTCGCCACCCTGTTCTTCTTCCTGTGGTTCTCCAACGTGATCGGTTATCTGCCGCTGCCCACCAACACCGCCGAGACGGTCAACATCTTCGGCCTCGAGTTGCCGACCTTCGCGCTCTACGCCGCCACGGCCAACATCTCGGTCCCGCTGGCGCTGACCATCGTCGTCTGGGTCACCTACAACGTGGAGGGGATCCGCGCCAAGGGCTTCATCCCCTACTTCAGGAGCTGGCTGCCTCCCGGCCTGGAGGACATGAACCCGTTCGGCAAGGGCCTGATCTTCGTGATCGAGGTGATCTCGCACTTCGTGCGCCTGATCTCCCTCTCCGTCCGGCTCTTCGCCAACATCCTCGCCGGGCACCTGCTGCTGCTGTTCATGGGCGGTGGGCTGGCCGTGCTGCTCGGGCTCGCCGCGTTGGGCGCGCTCACCTTCCCGCTGGCCTTCCTGTTCTTCGTCTTGGAGCTTGGCCTGATCGCCACTCTGCAGGCGTTTATCTTCTCGATGCTTACCGCGATCTACATCGGCGGAGCGACCGCCGAAAGCCACTAAAAAGGAGCTCTTTCATGGATCTGCTGCTTCCGATTGCCCAGGCCAGCGAGGGAATCACCGACACCGGCATCACCGATGCGGGCAAGGCAATCGCCCTGGGGGTGGGCGCCGGCCTTGGGTCGATCGGGGCCGGGATCGGCATCGGCTTCATCTTCGGCAAGGAGATCGAGTCGGTTGCCCGCCAGCCGGAGATGAAGGACGAGCTTCAGGCGATTCGCTGGCTCGGCTTCGCGCTCACCGAGGCGGTTGCCTTCTACACCTTCATCTTCGGACTGATCGCGTTCTTCCTCTAGGAATTGCCCGGGCTCGGAGACATAGGCGCGGTGGTGCTCCTCGCGCAGGCCGACGGAGGAGGAGACGAGGGAGGCAGCTTCCTGGTCTCACCGGCTCTCGGGCTGATGATCTGGACCCTGGCGCTGTTCGCGTTCACGATGTGGGTGCTGAGCAAGGTGGCGTTCCCGCGGATCCAGGAGGCGCTCGACAGGCGCGCGAAGGCGATCCGCGAGAGCATCGAGGCGGCCGAAAGGCAGCGCCAGGAGGCCGATCAGCTGCTGGATGAGTACCGCCAGCGCCTCAAGGAGGCTCGCGAGCAGGCGGAGGACATCGTGGCGCGGTCGCGCAAGGCGGCTGAGGCCGCAGCCGCCGAGGCGGTCTCCGAAGGCAAGCAGAAGCGCGAGGCGCTGGTCGCGGCGGCCCGCCGCGACATCGAGACCGAGACCCGCCGCTCGCTGGAGCAGATTCGCAGGGAGGTAGCCGACCTCACGGTGCTCGCCACCGAGAAGGTGACTCGCAAGGCGCTCGACTCCGAGGACCACAAGCGCCTGATCGAGGAGGCGCTCGAGGAGGTCGACTTCTCCTCGCTGGCGGGAGAACCTACGAATGGGGCAAATCAGTGAGCTCGCTGGGGCTAGCGACGAAGTCGCGGTGCAGGCGAGGAGCCGGCGGAGTGGTTCTCTGATGGACGAAATCGCTCGCGTGTACGCCGAGGCGCTGTTCGAGACTGCCAGGGAGAGGGGCAAGCTCGACGTGATCCGCGACCAGCTGGCCCAGTTCGTCGACGTGCTGGCCGGCGACCGCGACCTGCAGGTCTTCTTCTTCAGTCCCTACTTCTCCTCGGGCGAGAAGCGCGAGGGCCTTGAGCGCGCGATCTCGGGCGCGGAGCCCGAGCTGATCAACCTCCTCAACCTCCTGATCGACAATCACCGCATGCCGGTCATCTTCCGCATTCGGTCCCGGCTGGACGAGCTCTGGGCCGAGGAGAACAAGCTGCTTGAGGTGAGGTTGACGAGCGCGGTGAAGCTGGATCCCAAGGTCGTCGACCGTGTGGGCGCCGAGATCGAGCGCCAGACTGGCCACAAGATCGAGCTCGAGAGCGCCGTCGACGAGAACATCCTCGGCGGGCTCGTGTTGCGGGTCGGCAATATGGTGCTTGACGCGAGCCTGCGAAACAAGCTGGAGAAGCTGAGAAAGGAAGTCGCCCAGGCGGCATAGATGATGGTGAAGGGCTTTAGCCCGAAAGCAGCATGTAAGGCCGCCGCAGGCGGCCGCAAGAGATTCAAGGAGCAAGACAAGCGCAGCACCTAAGGCCGCCGCAGGCGGCCGCAAGAGATTCAAGGAGCAAGACAAACGTGGAAATCAACCCCGATGAGATAACCAAGATCCTTCGCCAGCGGATCGAGGGACTGGATGCCGGCGCCGCCGACCTGTCCGAGGTCGGCACGGTGCTCTCGGTCGCCGACGGGATCGCTCGGATCCACGGGCTTGAGAACTGCATGTCGCTCGAGATGCTCGAGTTGCCCCACGACGTCACCGGCCTGGCTCTGAACCTCGAGCAGGACAACGTCGGCGCGGTGCTGTTCGGCGAGTGGGAGCAGGTCGTTGAAGGCGACACCGTGAAGCGCACGGGAAAGCTGCTCGAGGTCCCGGTGGGCGAGGCACTGTTGGGACGCATGGTCGACCCGCTCGGGCGCCCGCTCGACGACAAGGGCGAGATCCACACCTCGGAGACCCGGCCCGCCGAGTTCAAGGCGCCGGGGGTGGTTCAGAGGCAGCCCGTGAACACCCCGGTGCAGACCGGGCTGAAGGCGATCGACGGCATGATCCCGATCGGCCGGGGGCAGCGGGAGCTGATCATCGGCGACCGTCAAACCGGCAAGACGGCCATCACGCTCGACACGATCGTCAACAACCGCGACAAGGGCCTGGTCTGCATCTACGTCGCCATCGGGCAGCGGATGTCGACCGTGGTCCAGGTGATGGAGACGCTCGAGGAGAACGGCGCGATGGAGAACACGATCATCGTCGCCGCGCCCGCCGACGAGGCCGCCCCGATCAAGTACATGGCTCCCTATGCCGGGTGCGCGATGGGTGAGCACTTCCTGTACGACGGCAAGGACGCTCTCTGCGTCTACGACGACCTCACCAAGCACGCGTACGCCTATCGACAGATGTCACTGCTGTTGCGCCGTCCGCCCGGCCGCGAGGCCTATCCGGGCGATGTGTTCTACCTCCACTCGCGCCTCCTGGAGCGGGCCGTGAGGCTGAGCGACGAGCTCGGGGGTGGCTCGTTGACCGCCTTGCCGATCATCGAGACCCAGGCGAACGACGTCTCCGCCTACATCCCGACCAACGTGATCTCGATCACCGACGGCCAGATCTTCCTCGAGTCGGACCTCTTCTACAGCGGCACTCGGCCGGCGATCAACGTCGGGATCTCGGTCTCACGGGTGGGCGGGGACGCGCAGCGCAAGGCGATGAAGAAGGTGGCCGGGAAGCTGCGACTCGACCTCTCCCAGTACCGCGACCTCGAAGCGTTCGCCCAGTTCGGCTCCGAGCTGGACCCGGGGACCCAGCGGGCGCTGGCTCGCGGCGAGCGTCTGGTCGAGATGCTGAACCAAAAGGAGCGTCAGCCGCTGTCGGTCGCCGACCAGGTGGCCTCGATCTACGCCGGCACCGGCGGCTACCTGGACCGGATCAAGACCGAGAGGGTGGAGGAGTTCCTGCAGGGGCTGCTCGGCCGCCTCCACTCGGAGAAGTCCGAGCTCATGGACGGGATCAACGACACCGGCGAGCTCTCGGACGAGGACGAGAAGGAGCTCGGCGACGCGATCGCCGAGGCGGTGGACGACTTCGGCCCCGACTTCGATGCCGAGGGCACCCCGCTCGAGGAGGGTGAGTCCGACCGGCTGCTATCCGAAGAGGAGCGCTCGCGGGCGGGCCGCACCGCCCCGGAGTCCGCTGTCGGAGAGGGCGAGGAGGCGGAAGAGCGTGAGGCCGAGGAGGTGCCCGCATAGCCACTCAGAAAGAGGTCCGCAACCGCATCTCGAGCGTCAAGAACATCCACAAGATCACGCGCGCGATGGAGATGGTCGCCGCCGCCCGCCTGCGGCGTGCCGAGCAGCGCATCCAGGCGATGCGTCCCTACGCGGAGGCGATCCGCAAGATGGCGCGCGAGGTATCCGAGGCCTCCGAGGAGGCGACGGCGCGGGTGCCGCTTCTCAAGCGTCACGAGCCCGTCGCGAACGTCGGCGTCGTGCTGATCACCGGCGACCGTGGCCTCGCCGGGGCGTTCAATACCCAGATCATCCGCGAGGGGGTGAGGCTGAAGCGCGAGTACCGATCCGACAACGAGAAGGTCATCTTCTACGTGGTGGGCCGGCGTGGCAACTCGACGATGCAGTTCCGCGGCGAGGAGGTCGCCGGTTCCTACGTCGGGTTCACCGAGAGGCCGGCGTTCACCGACGCCCGCGAGATCTCCCGCGACCTCACGTCCGCCTACACGGATGGCGACCTTGATCGCGTCGACCTCGTCTACAACCGCTATGTCTCCCCGCTCACCCAGTACGTCCGTCGCCATACGCTGCTTCCCCTCAGCGAGGCCGAGGTGTTCGGTGAGGGCGACGACCGGTCGGAGCCGGAGGGAGACGAGGAGCTGCTCGAGGCGGATCGGCGTGCCGCCTGGATGTACGAGCCCGATGCGGAGGAGCTCCTGCCGATGCTGTTCGAGGAGTACGTGGACCTCTCCGTATACAGGGCGCTGCTCGAGTCGTCCGCCTCGGAGCTCGGGGCCCGGATGACGGCGATGCGGAACGCGTCCGAGAACGCTCAGGAGCTGATCGGAGACCTGACGCTCGAGATGAACAGAGTGCGGCAGGCCGAGATCACGCAGGAAATCTTGGAAGTGGTCGCCGGCGCCGACGCGCTTGGCTGAGAGGGAGATGAATGGCTGAAGAGAACGGAAACGTCGGACGAGTGGAACAGGTGCTGGGCGTCGTCGTCGACGTGGTCTTCCCGGGCAAGCTGCCGGAGATCTATCACGCCCTCAAGATCGAGGTGCCCGAGGGAGACGGCCGGCGGCCGATGGACCTGGTCCTGGAGGTCGAGCAGCACCTCGGGGATGACCGCGTCAAGGCGGTGGCCATGGATGCCACCGATGGCCTGGAGCGCGGCGACCCCGTGATCGACACCGGTGGTCCGATCACCGTGCCGGTCGGCGACGAGACGCTGGGACGGATCTTCAACCTGCTCGGCGAGCCGATCGACGAGGGGGAGCCTGTCGAGGGCAAGGAGCGCTGGCCGATCCACCGTCCGGCGCCCGAAGCCGAGGACCTCACGCCGAGCCAGGAGATGCTCGAGACCGGGATCAAGGTCGTCGACCTGCTCGCTCCCTATGCGAAGGGGGGGAAGGTCGGCCTGTTCGGTGGCGCGGGCGTCGGAAAGACCGTGATCATCATGGAGCTGATCCGCAGCATCGCCGAGCAGCACGAGGGTCTGGCGGCGTTCTGCGGCGTCGGCGAGCGCACCCGGGAGGGAAACCAGCTGTACCTCGAGATGCAGGAGTCCGGCGTCATCGACAAGACGATGATGGTGTTCGGGCAGATGAACGAGCCGCCGGGCGCCCGTTTTCGCGTCGCGTTGTCCGGCCTGACGATGGCCGAGTACTTCAGGGACAGCGGCGGCCAGGACGTGCTGCTGTTCATCGACAACATCTTCCGGTTCGTGCAGGCGGGCTCCGAGGTTTCGGCGCTGCTCGGCCGAATGCCGTCTGCGGTCGGCTACCAGCCCACGCTGGAGACGGAGATGGGCGAGCTCCAGGAGCGGATCACCTCGACCCAGCGTGGCTCCGTCACCTCGGTCCAGGCGATCTACGTTCCGGCCGACGACCTCACCGACCCGGCGCCCGCCTCCGTGTTCGCCCATCTGAACGCGACGACGGTGCTCTCGCGGTCGATCTCCGAAAAGGGGATCTATCCGGCCGTGGATCCCCTCGACTCGACCTCGACCATCCTCAAGCCCGAGATCCTCGGCGAGGACCACTACAACACCGCCACCGAGGTCCAGGAGGTGCTGCAGCGCTACAGGGAGCTGCAGGACATCATCGCGATCCTCGGAATCGACGAGCTCTCCGACGAGGACAAGCTGGCGGTGGGCAGGGCGCGAAAGATCGAGCGCTTCCTCTCTCAGCCCTTCTTCGTTGCCGAGCCGTTCACCGGTCGAGAAGGGGTCTACGTGCCGGTCGAGGAGACCGTGCGGGGCTTCCGCGAGATCGTCGACGGGAAGCACGACGAGCTGTCCGAGGGCGACTTCTACATGAAGGGCACAATCGATCAGGTGGTCGAGGACGCGCGCGGAGCGGGGGAGAAGCCCAAGCAGGCAGAGGACGGGGAGGGCTGAGCGAGCTTGGCCGACGATCGACACAAGCTCGAGGCCCAGGTGCTGACGCCCGAGCGGGAGGTGTTCAACGGGGAGGTGGTTCAGCTCTCAACCCGGACGACGCTCGGCGAGATCGGGATTCTCGCCAGGCACGTGCCGATCACCGCCCGCCTGGTGCCAGCGGAGCTTCGCCTGCACCTCTCCGAGAGCGAGACCGAGCGCTATGCGCAGGGTGAGGGCTGGCTGGAGGTGTTCGCCAATCGGGCACGGGTGCTGATCGCCGAGGCGATCCCGCCCGACGAGCTGGACGCCGGCGACCTGCGCGAGCGCGCCGAGGACGCCGCGCGGCGCCTCGATGAGTCCGAGGAGGGATCGGCCGCGCAGGAGCGCGCCCGCCGCGAGAGGCGTCGATTCGAGGCATTCCTCAAGATCGCCGAGAACAGGTGAACGGCTAGCGGCAGCGGCAGGCAGGCTGTGGGAGGCGCGCCGCTTTCCGCGAACATACTGCCCACGTAAGCCATGGAAGAGCGGACTCTTACCGAAGAGCTGATCGGCTACGACACCTCCGCCGCCGAGGGCATCAGGCTGTGTGCGGGGTTCGTCAAGGGCTGGTTGGAGTCGCGCGACATCGTCGCCCGCCAGATAGGGGTGCGCGACCTGCCGGTGACGGTCGCCGAGGTGGGCCCACAGGACGCACCGCGCACCCTGCTGCTCCACGGCCATCTCGACGTCGTGCCGGGGCGCCCGGAGCAATTCACGCCGCGCCTGGAGGGAGAGCGCCTGCACGGGCGGGGCGCCTACGACATGAAGGGGGCGCTGGCATGCCTGCTGCTGGCGCTTGCCGACCTGCGCGACGAGGACCAGGTACGCGTGCGGTTGGGGATCGTTCCCGACGAGGAATCCGAGGAGGAGATCGATCGCGGTGGGGATCGCCTGGTCGAAGCGGGCTTCGTGGGCGATTTCGCGATCACCGGCGAGCCCACCGACATGCAGGTGGGTGTGGCGGCCAAGGGGGTGCTCGCGATGAGGATCCAGGTCGCCGGGCACGCGGCACACGGGGCGACGCCATGGCTCGGCGAGAACGCCATTCTGCGCGCCTACGAGGTGTTCCGGGAAATCGAGTCGCTACCGTTTGCGAGCCGTAGCTCGGATCTCTTCGACCGGCCTTCGATAAACCTCGGACGCATCCTCGGCGGCGACGCCCTGAACAAGGTTCCCGACACCTGCTTCATAGACGTGGACGTGCGCTATCTGCCTGAGCAGGACCCCGACCAGATCCTGGCCGAGGTTCGCGCGCTGTCCGGGGCGAGGGTGATCTCGACCTTCTCTCGCCCGCCGGTCCATGTGGACCCGGGCTCCCCGTACGTCCGGGCGCTGCGCGCAGCCGCCGCCCCGCACAGCGATGGCCAGGTGAGAGACGTGGTGGGGCGCGACGGGGCATCGGACGTGGTCTCGTTCCTGCGCGTGGGCATCCCCGCGGTGGAGTTCGGCCCAGTCGGGGGCGGTCATCACGGCCCCGACGAGTGGGTATCCGTTCCCTCGCTGTCCGGTTACCGGGAGGCGATCGTTGACTTCGTCAAGGCGCTCCCCGGCGCACTCCCCGGCACGGGCCGCGACGATCCTCGAGGGGCCCGAGGTTGAGCGACAGCGGTTCGGACAAGCCGCAATCGCCGCCGCCCGGGACTTGGGCGGGCCGCAACGTGGGCCCGCAGGAGAACCGCCCGACGCCCGACGAGGGACAGGCCGAGGACCCGGCATCCGCGCCCCGCCGAGGAGCTCGACGCCGATGAGCTCGAGGAGGAGCTCGATGCAGAGGAACTGGACGAGGAGGAGCTGGCGGCGCAGCTTGCGCAGGACAACGGGCCGGGCGCGTCGCCCGGTCACGAGACGGTTGAGGTGGATACCCCCGCATTGGCAGATCGCGAGGCGGCCCGCGAGGCGGCGCTCGCCGGGCTCCGCGCCCGGACGGCCGAGCACGCCGCCAGGCAGGGCGCCGGCGTCTCATCGGCCGCTGCCTCGCCGGCGCCCGCGGAGGCCGCAGCCCCCGCCGAGGCGAAGCCCCCGGCCGAGCAGAAGCCCCCCTCCGAAGAGGCTCCTCCGCCCGCCGAGGAGGCGGCGCCCGCCGAGCCGAAGCAGCCCGAGCGCCCGCCCCGGAGCCCGCTGTGGCCGCGGTTCGTCGCCGGCTCGCTCCTCATCATCGTCTCGATGGCGACCGCGACGGCGGTCAGCGTGTTGGTGTTGTTCAAGGACCTCGCGCGGGGCCTCGGTGGCCTCCCGTCGGTTCGGAATCAGCTCGAGGTCGCCGACCCGGGCAACCCGCAGACGATCCTCATCCTGGGGTCGGACAAGCGCCGCACCGATGTGTCGGCCCGCTCCGACACCACGATCCTGCTTCGGGTCGCCGCCGACCAGATCACCGAGCTGTCGATACCCCGCGACCTGAAGGTGAACATTCCGGGCCATGGGATCGACAAGTTCAACGCCGCCTACACCTACGGGGGGCCGAAGCTGACCCTGAAGGTCGTCAAGCAGCTCACCGGATTGGACAACATCAACCACGTCGTCAACGTCGACTTCACCGGCTTCGCAGACGCGGTCAATGCGATCGACTGCGTCTACGTCGACGTCGACCGCCACTACTATCACTCCAACCTCGGGCTGGGGGCCTCGGAGCAGTACGCGGAGATCGATGTCCCTGCCGGCTACCAGCGGATGTGCGGCTACAACGCCCTTCAGTACGTTCGCTACCGCCACGATGACAACGACCTGGTACGGGCGGCGCGCCAGCAGGACTTCCTCCGCGAGGCGCGGCAGGAGCTGCCTGGGGACAAGCTGGTCCGCGACCGGAAGGACCTCACCGACATTCTCAAGAGGTACGTGACCTCCGACATCGAGGACCCCACCACCTTGATCAGCCTCGGCAAGCTGTTCCTCGCTGCTCGCAACGCGCCGGTGATCCAGGTCCACTTCCCGGCCAATCTCGGCGGCCCGAGCGCCGCGTACGTGACCGCGTCCGAGCAGGCGATTCAAGACGCGGTTCAGAAGTTCGAGGGCGAGGCTCCGCCGCCCCCGCAGGTCGAGCCCGAGGAGCAGGGAGGCGGCTCGCAGCCCGAGAAGAAGAAGTCGTCGAAGAAGTCGGGCGCCGAGAAGCCCGCGCCGCCCCCCTTGATCGACGCCTCGGCCCTCGGCCAGCAGTATGCCGCGCAGCTCGCGGGCGAGAAGACGAAGAGCGGCAAGCCGATGGTCGACTTCCCCATGTACTACCCCACCAAGCTGGCGCCGGACTCGACCCTCACCGACGACTCCCGGGCCTTCCCGATCGACGGTCCGGGCAAGGACGCGTATCGCGGCTACAAGATCGTGGCGACGATGCCGACCAGCGGCTACACCGCGTACTACGGAGTGTCGGGCACCGACTGGAAGGATCCGCCGATCCTCGCCAACCCCACCGAGACCAAGACGATCGATGGACGCGAGTACCTGCTGTCGTGGGACGGGGACCAGCTGCGGTTCGTGGGCTGGAAGACCGAGCACGGCTCCTTTTGGGTGGACAACACCCTGCTCAACGTGCTCACGCCCGGCCAGATGCTGGGCATCGCCGAGTCCATGCGCCACTACAAGGGATAGAGCGCGGCAGCCGCGCAGCCGCGATCATTCATCGAAGCTGAGATGGGCGAACAGCAATCCATCGGCGTGATCGGAGTCGGCTGGGTGGGCCTGGTGACGGCCACCTGCTTCGCCGAGCTCGGTCACCGCGTGATCGCGGTGGACATCGACGGGGCGAAGATCGATGCCTTGGGCCGCGGCGAGGTGCCGATCCACGAGACAGGCGTCCAGGACCTGCTGAAACGCAACCGGGAGCGCCTTCGGTTCACCACCGAGATGGCGGAGGTGCTCGAAGGCGCCCGGCTCCTGTTCTGCTGTGTCGACACGCCCCCGACCTACTCCGGCGACGCCGATCTGTCCCGTGTTCGGGCGGTCCTGGCCCAGCTCCGTGGCGACGGCGATCACGCCCTGGTGATGAAGAGCACGGTGCCGGCCGGCACCGGGAGCGCGATCCGCCGCGAAGCTCCCAACCTGGCCTACGTCTCATGCCCGGAGTTCCTCAAGGAGGGGTCCGCGGTCGAGGATTTCCTGCACCCCGACCGAGTCGTGATCGGCGCCGACCCGGGCGACGAGTGGGCCGCGGACGGCGTGGAGGAGGTGTATCGGCCGCTGGGCGGCGAGCTGGTGCGCACCGACGTCGCCTCGGCCGAGATGATCAAGCTGGCGTCGAACGCCTTCCTGGCCACCAAGATCTCGTTCGTCAACGAGATCGCCAACGTCTGTGAGGAAGTCGGCGCGGACGTCACCGAGGTCGCCCGCGGCATGGGCCTCGACCGGCGCATCGGCGCCTCGTTCCTGCGGGCCGGGATCGGCTACGGGGGTTCCTGCTTTCCCAAAGATGTCTCGGCGCTCAAAATGCTCGCCGGCAACACCGGCTACCACTTCCAGCTCCTCACCGCCGTGATCGAGGTCAACGAGCTCCAGAAGCGGCGGGTGATGAAGAAGCTCGAGAAACACCTGGGGTCGCTGGTCGGCAGGAAGGTCGCGCTGCTCGGGCTGGCGTTCAAGCCCGACACCGACGACATGCGGGAGGCGACCAGTCTGGTGCTGGCGTCGCGGCTCCACGGTGAGGGCGCGAGCGTCAGCGGTTACGACCCGGTGGCCGAGCGGCCGGCGCGGGAGTTGCTGCCGAGCATCGAGCTGTGCGCCTCGGCGGAGGAGGCGATCGACGGCGCCGACGCGGCGATCTTGGTCACCGAGTGGCCCGAGTTCGCCGAGCTGGATTGGGCAGCGCTCGCCAAGCGCATGTCAACCGCGCTGCTGATCGACGGACGAAACTTCCTCGACCCCCAGAAGGTTCGCGCGGCCGGGTTCGTCTACGAGGGGATCGGGCGGCCGAACGGGCCCGGCGAGCTTTCGACGGTAACCGAGCGCGACGACGCGGAATTGCCCCAGAGCTGATGCAGGCCGTGGTGCTCGTGGGTGGCGAGGGCACCCGGATGCGTCCGCTGACGCTCACGCGACCGAAGCCAGCGCTGGCGCTGGTCGACCGGCCGTTCATCCGCTACATCGTCGACTGGGTTGCCCGGCATGGCATCACCGAGGTGGTGATGTCCTGTGGGTCTGGCGCCGACCCGCTGCGCGAGGCGCTCGGCGAAGGCGACGCCCAGGGACCGAGCATCCGCTACGTCGAGGAGCGCCAGCCGCTGGGAACCGCGGGGCCGCTGCGCCTTGCGGCCGACGAGGGGTTGCTGGGCAACCGCTTCCTGGTCCTGAACGGCGATCTGCTCACGGACCTCGACCTGAGCGCGCTGATCCGCGCACACGAGGACCGCGGGGCTGCGGCCACGCTGGCGGTCTATCCGGTCGAGGACCCGAGCTCCTACGGACTGGTCAGGCGCGCCGGGGGGCCAACGGCGCCGGGCGTCACCCCGGCGAGCCCCGAGGGCGACGTGCTCGAGTTCCTGGAGAAGCCGGACGCCGGCCAGATCGACACCGACGAGATCAACGCCGGCGCCTACGTGCTGGAGCGGAGCGTGATCGACTTGATCCCTCCGAGCACGACGGTCTCGATCGAGCGCGAGATCTTCCCGCGTCTGGTCGGCCAGGGGTTGTACGGTCACAGGCTCGATGGTTACTGGATGGACATCGGCACCCCGGAGCGCTACCTGCAGGCAAGCTGGGACATTCTCGAGGGGCGCGTGCAGACGGCAGCGGGAGCGCGGCTCGACGGCGCCGGGCTGCTGGTCGAGGACGGAGCGCAGGTCAATCCCGCGGCGACCGTCAATCCGCCCGCCCTGCTCGAGACCGAGGTCGAGGTCGGGGCCGATGCGGCGATCGGGGGTCGGGCCGTGATCGGACGCCGGTCCCAGATCGGCGAGCGGGCCGCGGTATCCAGCTCGGTGGTGATGAGCGACTGCAGGATCGGGCCGCGGGCAAGCGTTCACGAGGCGATCCTGGCGCCGGGTGTCGAGGTGGGCGAGGGGGCCCGCGTCGAGGCCGGCGCTGTGATCGGCGAGGGCGCCCGAATCGAGGCCGGGGTCGCGGTGGCCGACGGAGTGCGCCTCGGCCCGGGAGAGGTCGCCTCGTGAGCGCGGGTGACGCTCTGGCCGAGGTTCGAGCGACCGATTCGTCCAATCAGCTCGACGACGTCCTCGCGCTTCCAGACCACCTCTCGGACGCGCTGTGGCGGGTGGAGTCCGCCAGGCTCCAGCCGTTCGACGCCGCCGGCGGGCTTGTCGTCTGCGGCATGGGCGGGTCGGCGATCGGCGGCGATCTGGCCGCGGGCGCGTTCGGCGACCGGCTCAGCCGGCCGCTGACCACCCAGCGCGGCTACGAACTGCCCTCCTGCATGCTTCCCGACCGGGCTGTCCTCTGCTCGAGCTACTCAGGCGAGACCGAGGAGACGCTCGCCTGCTACGAGGCCGCGGAGGCACTCGGTGCTCCGCGCATGGTCGCCACCACAGGGGGACAGCTCGCCGACGCTGCCCGGCGCGACGGCGTCCCGGTGATCGGGCTGCCCGCCGGGCTCCAACCCCGCGCGGCGGTCGGGTACATGTTCACCGTCGCCGCGGAAGTCGCCGCGCTGGTGGGGGCAGCTCCAGGCATTCGAACCGAGATCGACAGCTCCGAGGCTCACCTCCGGGAGGCAAGCGACGCACTCGCCGAGCTGGCCGCCGATCTCGCTAAGCGGCTGGAGGGCTCGTTTCCTGTGATCTACGGCGCCGACCTCACGACTCCGGTCGCGGTTCGCTGGAAGACCCAGATCAACGAGAACGCCAAGCTTCCGGCTTTCGCCTCTTCGCTGCCGGGCGCCGACCACGACGAGATCGCCGGCTGGGACGGTGCAGGCGAGGCTGGACGCCTGAGCGCCGTCTTCCTCGAGGACGCCGACCAGCATCCGCGAGTGAGGCAGCGCTTCGACCTGACCGCGAAGGTGATCGAGGGCGACTCCGCAGCGATCGCACGCGTGGAGACCAAGGGAAACAGCCGCACCGAGCGGATGCTTTGGGCGGTGATGCTCGGCGACCTGCTGTCGCTGAACCTGGCCGCCCGCCGCGGCGTCGATCCCTCCCGGATCGAGGTCATCGACCGCCTCAAGGACGAGCTCGGCCGCCCCCAATAGCCGTAGCGGCCGGTCAGCTAGCCTCGGCGCATGGACGCCGCGCCCGCGCTCGAGACCCATGACCTGACGAAGGTCTACGGCGAGGGGGAGACCGCCGTCCATGCCCTCGACGGCGTCAGCCTGATGATCGCGCGTGGTGAGATGGCCGCGATCATGGGCCCGTCGGGATCCGGGAAGAGCACCCTTCTGCACCTGCTGGGAGCGCTGGACACGCCGAGCTCGGGCGAGATCCTGCTCGGCGGCCAGCGCTACGACGGCCTGGGCGACGGCGAGCTGACCCGGCTGCGCAGGGAGAAGATCGGCTTCGTGTTCCAGTTCTTCAACCTCATGCCCGCGCTGACCGCCGAGGAGAACGTGCTGCTGCCGGCGCTGATCGCCGGGAGGCGTGACGAGGAGATGCGCCGGCGCGCGCGGCAGCTGCTGGACCGGGTCGGGCTCGCTGAGCGCGCGAACCATCTGCCGGCCGAGCTCTCCGGTGGCGAGCAGCAGCGCGTCTCGATCGCGCGGGCACTGCTAACGGAGCCCGAGATCGTGCTCGCCGACGAGCCCACCGGCAACCTCGACACCCGCGCCAGCGCCGAGGTGCTCCGACTGCTGCGCGAGCTGAACGAGAGCGAGGGCCAGACGCTTGTGATCGTCAGCCACGACCCAACCGCCACGGCGACCGCGCGTCGGGTGGTCTTCCTGCGCGACGGGCGGCTGGCCGGCGAGGTCGAGGGGGGTTCCACGGATCGCGTGATCAAGGCCCTGGCAGAGCTGGACACTCGCGCTCCTTGATGCGCTCCTTCGGCTCCCTGGCCTTCAAGCAGGTCCGGGCGCGGCGGCTGCGCTCACTGCTGACCACGACGGGGATCGTGCTCGGCGTGGCGATGATCCTCGGCGTCCTGCTGCTCACGGTGACCATCCACCGCACCTTCAGCGACCTCTTCGACTCGGTCTACGGGCGGACCGATCTGATCGTCTCCGGCGTCGGCGGCGACGCCGTTCGCCACTCCACGCTCGGGAAGGTGAGGCAGACGCCTGACGTCGAAGAGGCGGAGGGGGTCGTGTCCAGCGTCTTCACCCTGGTGGACCGCTCGGGGGAGGCATCGACCGACGCCTCGAAGCAGCTCAACGTGTCGGGGCTGAGCACCCGGGCGACCGACCTATCCGATGCCCGGACCGTTGCGGGGCGCCGGCCGAAGCACGGGCTCGAGGTCGACCTTCAGACCAGCTGGGCCGACGCCAACGGGATCGACCTCGGCGAGCGAGTGCCGCTCGCAACCCCCGCCGGGGTCAAGCGGCTTCGGGTGGTGGGGCTGTTCCAGTTCTCGAGCGGGCTCGACTTCGGCGGGCAGGGGTTCGCAAGGATGCCGCTGGGGTCGGCTCGCCGGGTGATGGACAGGCCGTCCGTGTGGGACGAGGTGGACGTTGTGGTGGCCGGCGGCGAGAACACGATCTCCGGCGTCCAGGACGACCTGCGGCGCCGGCTGCCGCAGGGGGTCAAGGTCGACACGCCCGGCCAGAAGAGCGCCGATGTCGAGTCGCAGCTCCAGGGTTTCAACGCGATCCTCTACTTCTTCGCCGCCATGGCCCTGTTCGTGGGCGGCTTTCTGATCTTCAACTCGTTCAACATGACGGTCTTCCAACGCACCCGGGAGATCGGCATGCTGCGCACCCTGGGAGCGGGTCGCTGGAGGATCACCGGTTCGGTGCTTCGCGAGGCGGCGCTGCTGGGCGTCCTCGGCGCGGTGATCGGGCTCGGACTCGGCGTCGTGCTGGCGCTCGGCCTGATCGAGTTGATGCGAACGCTCAACTTCCCGGTCGGTCGGCTCTCGTTCTCGGGCTTTGCGCCGGTTGCCGCCCTCGCGACGGGGCTGATCACGGCGGTCCTCGGGGCGCTCTATCCGGCGCGCCGCGCCGGCCGGACCTCGCCGATCAGGGCGGTGCTCGGCACCGAGGGGCTGCGGGCGAAGCTGAGCGTCCGCCGCGCCGTCGCCGGCGCGATCCTGATTCCGCTGGGGCTTGCCGGCGCCTTCTGGCTGGGCGCCGCCGACGAGACGACGACGATCGTCGCCGCCGCCGGGATGCTGGGCACGCTGGCGATCTTCTTCGGTATCGCGCTGGTCGCCCCGTTCGTGATCCGGCCCCTGGTCCGGACCCTGTCGTGGCCGTTGCGCCGGCTGTTCCCGGTCGAGGGCCGCCTGGCGGCCGACGCGGCCCGCTCCGACCCCGGGCGGACCGCGGCCACGGCGACCGCGCTGATGATCGGGCTGGCCCTGGTGGTCGCTGTCAACAGCCTCGGCTCCAGCTTCCTGAAGACGATCTCCGACGAGTTCGACCGCAGCTTCGCCCGCGACCTCACCGTTCAGCCGCAGGGGTTCGCGCCCGGGCAGGGGCCGCAGCAGACGATCGCCAAGGGCCTGCGGGACCGTCTCGCCCGGATCCCCGAGGCGAAGGTCGTGGCCCGGGAGCGCTTCCTGTTCACGACCGACCTTCCGGGGTCGCCAAAGGAGAAGGGCTCAGATGGCCTCCTGCTTGGCTTCGCCCCGAAGCAGTACGAGCAGGTGGATGCGACGGACATCGAGGGCGCCCCACGGGCGCAGACGTTCGACCGCATGGAACGCGGCTGGGTGACGCTGGGGAAGGGGTGGGCGGACGAGACCGGGCTGGGAGTCGGCGACCCGATCACGCTGCGAGGGCCGTCGGGAACCAGGCGAACGCACGTCGCGGGGATCGTCGAGACGGTGGTGTTCGGCGGCCAGACGGTGAGCATGTCCCTGCGCACGCTGCACCAGGTGTTCGGCGTGACGGCGGACTCCGAGCTGGCTCTGAAGGCGACCTCCACCGCCGCCCGCCCGGCCCTCCGCCGTCATGTGGACCGCATCGTCGGGAACGACTATCCCAATCTGGCTGTGCTCTCCAACGAAGAGCTGAAGTCGAAGGTCGAAGACCAGGTGAACCAGCAGTTCGGGATCTTCTACGCGATCGTCGGCGTGGCGATCTTCGCCAGCCTGTTCGGGATCGTCAACACGCTGACCATGTCGGTGATCGAGCGCACCCGCGAGATCGGCGTCCTGCGGGCGCTCGGCGCCTCGCGCTGGCAGGTGCGGCGCTCGGTTGCCGACGAGAGCCTGGTGATCGGGCTGATCGGGGCCCTGCTCGGGATCGCCGTGGGCACCGGGCTCGGCTACGCACTGCTCGAGGGGCTGTCCTCGGGCATCCCGGGGGTCGAGTACCGCCCACCCGTCTCGACGATGGTCTTCGTCGGCATCGCCGGTGTCGGGCTCGGCCTGATCGCCTCGATCCTCCCGGCCCGGCGCGCCGCCCGGTTGGACGTGATCCGCGCGATCAGCTACGAGTAGGGACCACCATCGGCCCCGGTTGACGCCGGCCCTGAACGAGAGGACAGTTGACCCCGCGATAGGGGGAAAAGTGCCCTCTCGACTGCTCAGAGGGCTTGGGCGCGCCCGCCGACGAGCGCGGAAGCGCGGTGGCCCCGTCCCTACTCGTCGGGTGTGGGTGGGCGGCGGGTGCGCTTGCGCGCGGCCGCGCGGCGCTTCTGCTCCAGCCGGCGCTCTCGTGCGGCTCTGGACGGCCTCGTAGGCCGCCGCTTCCGCGGCACCGCCAGGCCCGCGGCGAGCTTCTCACGCAGGCGCTCCAGGGCCAGCTCGCGGTTTCGGGCCTGGCTGCGGGCATCCTGGGCCACCGCGGTCACCCGCGCGCCGTGGCGGGCGGCCAGGCGTCGCTTCTGCTCCTCGGTCAGCGCCGACGAGGCGGCGACCTCGAACACCGCCTCCACCCGCGAGGCGGTGACGTTGGCGTGCTGGCCCCCGGGGCCCGATGAGCGGCTGGTGCGCATCTCGACCTCGGACAGCGGCAGGGCCACATCGGCGTTGACGGGCATCGGATCGTCCATGCGCTCACGGTACCCGCCGCCGAGGCGGGGTCGTGGGCCGTATCCTTCCCACCTCATCCGACGGAAAGGACTGGTTTGGCAACCGCCGAGAAGAGCTACGACATCGCCGACATCGCACTCGCCGACGACGGGCAGCGCCGGATCGATTGGGCAGACCGCCAGATGCCGGTGCTGCGGACGATCCGCGAGCGCTTCGACAAGGAGCGACCCCTCGACGGGATCACGATGGCCTGCTGCCTGCACGTGACCACCGAGACCGCCAACCTTGCCCGCACCTTGATCGCCGGCGGCGCCGAGATCGTGCTCTGCGCCTCGAACCCGCTCTCCACCCAGGACGACGTGGCAGCGGCCCTCGTCGATCGCCACAGCGCCCAGGTCTACGCGATCAACGGCGAGGACAACGACACCTATTACCGCCACATCCACGCAGCCGTCGACCGGCACCCGCAGATCACCATGGACGATGGCGCCGATGTGGTCGGCGTCCTGCACGGCGAGCGGCCGGAGCAGCTTTCCGAGGTGCTGGGCGGCACCGAGGAGACGACGACGGGAGTCATCCGGCTGCAGTCGCTCGAGCGCCAGGGCAAGCTCGGCTATCCGATCATCGCCGTCAACGACGCCAAGACCAAGCACTTCTTCGACAACCGCTACGGCACGGGGCAGTCGACGCTGGACGGAGTCATCCGTGCCACCAACGTGCTGATCGCCGGCCTGCGGGTGGTGGTGATCGGCTACGGCTGGTGCGGGCGCGGCGTCGCCATGCGCGCCAAGGGCCACGGCGCCCACGTGATCGTCTGCGAGGTCGATCCGCTGCGGGCGCTGGAGGCGCTGATGGACGGCTTCGAGGTGATGCCCGGCGTCGAGGCGGCGAAGGTCGGCGACGTGTTCATCTCGGTGACCGGCAACCGCGACGCGATCGCCGGGGAGATGTTCAAGGAGATGAAGTCCGGCGCGATCGTGTGCAACTCGGGGCACTTCGACGTTGAGGTGAACAAGGAGGACCTGGAGGCGATCACGGTCGAGAAGTACGAGACGCGCCCCTTCGTCGAGGGCCATCGGACCAAGGACGGGCGCGAGATCTTCCTGCTTGCCGAGGGGCGGCTGGTGAACCTGGCCGCCGCCGAAGGGCACCCCGCGGCGGTCATGGACATGAGCTTCGCCAACCAGGCGCTCGCCGCCGAGCACGTGGTGCGCGACCACGCCTATCTCGAAAAGCGCGTTTACCCGGTGCCCGAGGAGATCGATAAGGAGATCGCTCGGCTGAAGCTGGTCTCGCGTGGGGTCAACATCGACACGCTTACGGACGCACAACAGAAGTACCTGGCGAGCTGGGACCAGGGCACCTAGCAGCGGTGCGCTAGCTCTCGATGCGAGCGATGGTGATGGCGGCGGGCCTGGGCACCCGCCTGCGTCCGCTCACCTACGAGGCTCCGAAGCCGATGGTGCCGGTCGCCAACCGCCCTGTGATGGAGCACATCCTGTTGCTCCTCCGCAGGCACGGCTTCGGCGAGGTGATCGCCAACCTGCACTGGTTTCCGGACACCATCCGCGAGCGGTTCGGCGACGGCTCGGAGATGGGAGTCGACCTCACCTACAGCTTCGAGGAGGAGCTGCTGGGCACAGCCGGCGGAGTCCGGAACGTCGCCGAGTTCTTCGGCGACGAGCCGTTCCTGGTGATGGCCGCCGACGCGCTCACGGACATCGACCTCGCCGCTCTTCGGGCGGCCCACGAGGCCAACGACGGTGTCGCCACGCTGGCCGTCAAGCGGGTCGCCAATGTCAGCGAGTTCGGCGTCGTGATCACGGGCTCCGACGGGCGCATCCAGGGCTTCCAGGAGAAGCCCGACCGGGCCGAGGCGCTCTCCGACCTGGCGAGCTGCATGATCTACGTCCTCGACCGCGAGATCTTCGACTACTTCCCGGACCGCCCGGTGGCGGACTTCGCGCTCGACGTGTTTCCGGCCCTGCTCTCCAACGACGTCCCCTTCCATGTTCACGAGATCGACGCCTATTGGAACGACGTCGGATCGCTGCCCGAGTACCTGCAAGGAAACCTCGACGCGGTCGACGGCGTGGTCGAGGTCGAGCCAGGCGGGACGCTTCTCGAGCCCTCGGGCGGAGAGGAGGCGCTGGAACGTGGTGACCCGGGCGTCAGCGGCAGGGTTGTGGCCGCGGAGGGATGCAAGCTCGACCCTGGCGCGCGACTCGATGGGCCGCTCGTGATCGGCGAGGGCTGCACCGTGGGCGCCGGGGCCCTCGTCAAGCACTCGGTGCTCCTGCCCGGGGCCCAGGTGGCCCCGGGAACGATCGTCGCGGGCGCCGTCGTTGGACGCCGCACCGCCTGAGGCAAGGCTCCCGGGCTCCCAGGCGCGGCGGGGCTTCCGACGGTGAGCGCCAGGCGCTCCGGCCGCAAGGTGAGCGCTAAGTTGGAGAGAATGGCCCGCACGCCGCCGACAGTCGAGTTCCTTTGGTGGGAGGGATGCCCGTCCTCGGACCGGGCGCTCGCGCTCCTGCGGGAGGAGATGAGCGCCCACGGACTCGACCCGGACTCGATCGCGGTGCGCGAGGTGCGCACCGACGCCGATGCCGGCCGCGAGCAGTTCGTTGGCTCGCCGACCATCCGGGTCGACGGCCGCGACGTGCAGCCGCCCGGCGACGAGCCCGTGGGACTGAGCTGCCGGGTCTACAGGCTTCGAGACGGCCGGATCTCGCCGTTGCCCGACCGGGACGACCTGCGAGAGACTCTGGAGCAGGCAATCGACGGAGGTGACGACTGATGGCACACGCGACCGCGACCAGGGTTGGAGAGCGCGCACCCGCGCTGGAGCTCCCCGACACGGAGGGAAACCTCCACACCCTGCCGCGCCCCGGCGAGGCACCGGCAACGGTGGTCTTCTGGACCTGCAACCACTGCCCGTATGCGCTGGGGTGGCACGACCGGCTGGTGCAGGTCGCCCAGGACTACAGCCCGCGGGGCGTCCGCTTCCTCGCCGTCAACTCCAACGACGCCGAGCGCTACCCACGCGACTCGCTCCAGGCGATGCGGGAGAGGGTCCGTGACGAGGACTGGCCGTTCCCCTACCTCCACGACGAAAGCCAGGCCGCGGCACGCGAGTGGAGCGCCCAGGTCACCCCGCACCTGTACGTTCTCGATGGGGATCTGCGGATCCGGTATGAGGGCGCTCCCGACGCCGACTACATGAACCCGGCAGAGAACGCCGGCTGGCTGCGCGGGGCGCTCGATGCGGTGCTGGCCGGTGAGGAGCCGCCGCAGCCCGCCACCGATCCGGTCGGCTGCTCGATCAAGTGGAAGCAATGACGTGACCGTCCGCCGGCGTCTCGTCCGCGTTCCGGCGTCGTCCGCGAACCTCGGGCCCGGCTACGACGTCCTGGCCGCCGCCCTGTCGCTGCACCTCGAGGTGGAGGTGACCGAGACGGGAGAGTTCTCGGTGGACGCGGCCGGCGACCCCGTCCCCGAGGACCGCTCGAACCTCTGCGTGCGCGCGTTCGAGGCGCTTCATCCCGCCGATGGCCTGCGGTTCGAGCTTCGCAGCGACATCCCGCTCGCGCGCGGCCTCGGCTCCTCGGCGGCGGCGATCGTCGCCGGGCTGATGGCCGCGGATCACCTGTACGAGCTGGGGCTGGAGAGGGAGCAGATCTACGCACACGCAGTCGACCTGGAGGGCCATCCCGACAACGTCGGCGCGGCGCTGTACGGGGGCTTCGTGGTCTGCCCGCAGGCCGCGGACGGCGAGCCGAGGGCCCGCCCGGTTCGCCTCGAACCTCCCGAGGGCGTCGAGGGCTTGGTCGTGATCCCGGACGAGGAGGTGACGACCGAGAAGGCGCGCGCCGCGATGCCGGACAGGGTGCCGGTGAGCGACGCGGTCGCCAACATCGCCGCCGCCTCCCAGCTCGTGCTGGGGATCGAGCGCTCGGACCTGACGTTGATCTCGCGCGGCCTCGCCGACCGCATTCACCAGCCCAACCGCGCCGGCATCTACCCTCGCTCGATGGAGCTGCTGGCCGAGGCGCGGGACATGGGGGCGATCGGGGCGACGATCTCGGGCGCCGGGCCCGCGGTGCTCTTCTGGTGCTTTTGGCAGGACACGGGCAAGGTCACCGAGGCCCTGCGCGAGCGGGTGGGCGGCTGGGCGGAGATCCGCCGCAGCCCCTTCACGCAGCTCGGCGCCGACGTCCCGGAGCTCTAGGCCGTCTTGGACGGGATCTTGCCGCTATCCGGCAAGAACCCGTCCAATCGGCCACCCGCCGCTGCCTTTACGCACCGATGGCCGAATAACGATTCCATCTGAATCGCAATTCGGCCCACGCGGGAGCGAATGTGCGTCTGGTCGTGCCGCCGGTCGGAAAGGACCGCTGCCCGCTACTCGAGCAGCCCAACCTGGCGCAGGATCGAGACCGAGTCCGAGTAGACGTCCTTGCGCTTGACGAGGCCGTCCTCGAACGGGATCACGTCGAGCCCGTCCCAGCTGACCGTCTTGCCGGTCGGCTCGGCGACCAGGTCGCCGCGGCGCATCTGGTTGGCGTGGGTGGCCGTCGCCGTCCACTCCTGGACCACGAGGCCGTCACGCACGTACAGACGCCGGGTGGTGAAGTTGATGTCGGGCCAGGTTTCGAAGATCGAGCCGATGTGCTCGCGGGCAGCCTCGCCCTCGGCTCGCTCGCCCGCCGTGTGGTTCTCGAACACCATGTCCGGTGCGTGCATGGCCATGATCGCGTCGAGGTCGTGGGCGTTCCAGGCGTCGTTGTAGCGGGCGATCGCGCCCTCCAAGGCCTGCGGCGCATCTTGGTCGCTCATCTCTCCTCCGGGATGCTGGCGCGCGCGGGCGAGCGAGAGGTCACCGTCGGGATCCCAGTCGTGGGTGTCGGGGAGGTTCTCTGCAGCGCGGGCTCCTCTGACCCGGACGCCGGCTCGGCCGACTCGGCCTCAGCCTCCTCGGATGCCGGTCGTTCGGCCTCGGCGGGCGCCTGCTTTCCCTCGCCCGTCGAATGCCTCGGCTCCCCCGAACGCGCCCGCGGTCCCGCCCCCGCCGGGACCACCTCGGCGCTCAGCTCGTCGAGGGGCTCGAGCATCTCCTGCTTGCCGAGCCGCCGCAGGATCTCGCCGGCGAGCGACAGGTAGTCGGCCCCCTTGTCCGGGCGGTAGTCGAGGATCGGGATCGCGCGCTCGGCCGACTCGGCGTAGGCGATCGACTGCCGGATCACGGTTCGAAAGAGCTTGTCCCCGAACCGCTCACGGAGCGCCTCCAGGGTCTGGCGCGCGTGGCGCGTGCGCATGTTGGCGATGTTCAGGCAGACGCCAAGCAGCTCCAGCTCCGGGTTGAGCGAATCGCGCGCCAGGTCCAGCACCTGCACGGCCTGCTCCATCCCCTGGAGCGAGAAATACTGCGCCTCCGTCGAGAGGATCGCGTGCGTGGAGGCGACCAGCGCGTTCACGGTCATCAGGCCCAGGGTCGGTGGGCAATCGATCAGGATCAGGTCGCGGTTGCGGCGCAGGTCCCGGAGCGCGTTCCTGAGCGTGACCTCGCGCCCGATCTTCCCCGCCAGACCCAGCTCGGCCTCGGCGAGGCGGAGGTTCGCCGGCACCACCCGGCCATGCACGGCGTCGGCGGCCCTGGCCTGGCCCTGAAGCACCTCGCCGAGCGTCGGGTGGGAGTTGGGATCGGCGTCGAAGTAGTCGGAGAGATTGCCCTGCGGATCGGCGTCGACCGCCAGCACGTCCATCCCCAGGCGCTCGAACACGTCCGCCAGCGAGCGGACCATGGTCGTCTTCCCGGTGCCTCCCTTCTGGGACAGAACGGCAATCGCTTCCGACATCCAGGCGGACTATATGAGGGCGGCGAGCCCGCGTGGCCGCCCACGACCGGTTCGCGAGCGGGACGAGCACGAGGCCCGAAACGCCGCCGGCGCCCCTATACTTCTGCGACCTTTCTGTCCCCGTCGCGTGCCCGCTCGAAGAAGGCGCGGAAACCGGAGGTCAGGTTTGCTCAGCTCCTCTAGTAGTCCATCGCCGGTGCCCGGAGTGCAGCAACGGTTCTCGCCCGAGAGGGCGTACCGGCCTCGCGTCTCGCCGCCCAGCGTCGAGGATCGCGACGCCTGCGCGATCTATGCCTCGGTGCGCAAGAACGCGACCCCCAGCCGGGAGCCGGTGGAGCTGGCGCTGGCCAACCTCCAGAAGATGCTTCACCGGGCCGGCAACGTCGACGGCGAGGGCGACGGCTGCGGCATCCTGGTCGACATCCCCCGCACCATCTGGGCCGAGGAGGTTCGCTCCGGCGGCCACAACCCGGCGCTGGCGCTGGACCCCGCATTCGCGGTCGCTCACGTTTTCATCGAGCGCTCCAGCGACGTCGAGCAGGCTCGTCACGACGCCCGCGAGATCCTCGGCCGGGGAGGTTTCCGCGTCCTGGCCGAGCGGCTGGGCGCGGTCGAGTCGCAGGCGCTGGGGGCCACCGCTCGCGAGGACGAGCCTCACTTCTGGCAGGTCGCCGGGCTGCTTCCGGACGCGAAGCGCCGCGATCGGCTGACCTTCGACCTGATGATGGCGCTCGAGGCCGAGCTCGGATTCCATCTGTCGTCGTTCTCGTCCTCGACCTGCGTCTACAAGGTGATGGGCGCGCCCAGCGTGCTCGGCGAGTACTTCCCCGACCTGCGGGACCAGCGCTTCGAGACCATCGGCTGCTTCGGCCACAACCGCTACTCCACGAACACCTGGCCGTCCTTTGAGCGGGTGCAGCCGTTCACCATCCTGGGTCACAACGGCGAGATCAACACGATCGAGCAGCTTCGCCAGCAGGCGGGCATGCTCGGCGTCTCGATCCAGCCAGGATGCTCCGACTCCCAGGACCTGAATCGGGTGATCGACCACCTGGTCCGCGTGGAGCGCCTGTCGCTGGGCGAGGCGATGGAGATGGTGGTGCCCCCGATCGTCGACGAGATTCGTGGGCTGCCCTCCGAGCTGCAGCCCTTCTACATGTACCTGCGGCAGGTGATGGGGCCGTTCGCGCAGGGCCCCGTGGCGCTGATCGCCCGTCACGGCGACGAGTGCGTGTTCTCGGCCGACGCGCTCGGCCTGCGCCCGCTGTGGAAGCTCGAGACGCCCGACGACTTCATCTTCAGCTCCGAGCCCGGCGTGGTCGGCTGCGACCAGATGGTCTCCGAGCCGAAGCCCCTGGGGCCCGGCGAGAAGTTCATGGTCACGATCGACTCCCAGAAGCGTTCCTCGCGGCTGTACGAGCACTGGGAGATGCAGCGCGCGGTGGCCGAGCGGTGGCTGGAGCGCACCGGTGCCTCCGAGGCGGCGCCGTACGATCGCGCCCTGCAGACCGGCGGACCGCTGGAGGGGGCCGAGATTCCCGGCTACACCTCCGCCGGGCCCTCGGAGCCGGTCAGGGTGGAGGACAGGGTGCTGGCGGGCTTCGGCTGGCTGCGCGACGACGTCAAGCTCTGCCAGCAGATGGCCTCGAACGGCGCCGAGCCGATCGGCTCGCTGGGCTACGACGGGCCGCTGGCGGCACTGTCGCCGGAGCGCCAGAACCTCGCCGACTACTTCAAGGAGACAGTGGCCGTGGTCACCAACCCGGCGATCGACCGCGAGCGGGAGATCGAGCACTTCTCCACCCGGGCGGTGTTCGGGCGCCGGCCGTCCCTCCATGCCCCGGGCACCGACACGCGCAGCGTCGAGACCTCGTTCCCGGTGATCCTCGGCGGCCATCACGACCTGGCGCCGCTCGGAGACTCCACGTACCGGAAGATCGCCCGCGAGCACAAGACCTACCTGCTCGAGGACCTGTGGGAGGAGTTCCGTGACCGCGCCGCGGCGATCGACATCGCCCTGCTGGAGTCGGAGACCACCCACGGGGCGGTCGAGCGGATCAAGCAGGAGGCCGTGAAGCGCGTCCGGCACGGCGCCGAGCTGCTGGTCCTCACCGACCGAACCGTGTACGACGGCGTGCGCCGGTATCTGGACCCCCACCTGGCGACCTCGGCGGTCGATCAGGCACTGAAGCAGCTCACGGTGGGCGAGACCGGCGAGGAGAACCTGAGGCGCCGCTGCTCGATCGTGCTGCGCTCGGCGGCGGTCCGCAACGTCCACGACGTCGCCATGGCGCTCGGGCTCGGCGCCGATGGCGTCTGCCCGTATGTGATGGTCGAGGTGATCTGCGTCGAGGACTACGACACCGACGTCTCCAACCTCTGCTCGGCGCTCCGCAAGGGGATCGAGAAGGTGATCTCGACGATCGGCATCCACGAGGTGCGCGGCTACGCCCGCCAGTTCTCCTCGATCGGGGTCAAGCCGGAGCTGGCCGAGATCTTCCAGTGCGAGAGCTTCTGCGCCTCGGAGAAGAGCGGCGTCGGATTCTCCGACCTCGACTCCGACACCGACCAGCGCTTCCAGATCCTCGGCGGTGAGGAGGAGGCGAAGCCCGCGAAGACGTTCCACTTCTATCCCAAGGTCTACAAGGCGGCGGTCGCGGCCTCCAATGGCACCGCCTCCTACGAGGACTACTCGCAGAAGGTCCGCGAGCTGGAGCAGCAGAGCCCGATTTCGATGCGCCACATCGTCGCCCTGCGAGGGGATCGCGACGCGGTCGAGCCGCAGGACGTGGACGCCTCGGTCGGCCACCACGACTATCCGATCGTGATCTCCTCGATGAGCTTCGGCTCGCAATCCGAGCCGGCCTTCCGCGCCTATGCCGAGGCCGCGAAGGCCATCAACATCCTCTGCATCAACGGGGAGGGCGGCGAGATCCAGGACATGTACGGCAACTACCGCAAGTGGCGCGGGCAGCAGGTCGCCTCGGGCCGCTTCGGGGTCTCGGCCGAGATGCTGAACTCCTCCTACGTCGCCGAGATCAAGATCGGCCAGGGTGCGAAGCCCGGCGAGGGCGGTCATCTGCCGGGCCGCAAGGTCTCCGAGAAGGTTGCCGAGGCGCGCAACGCCTCGCCCGGCACCGACCTGATCTCGCCCTCCAACAACCACGACCTCTACTCGATCGAGGACCTCGCCGAGCTGATCGACGAGCTGAAGACCGTGAACCCGGACCTGAGGGTCTCCGTGAAGGTGCCCGTGGTCCCGAACATCGGCACGATCGGGCTCGGAATCGCCAAGGCCGGGGCGGACATCATCACCCTCTCGGGCTTCGAGGGCGGCACCGGCGCTGCCCGCCAGCACGCCCTGCGTCACGTCGGTCTGCCATCCGACATCGGCACCCGCGCCGTCCACCGGGCGCTGATGGAGGCCGGGATCCGCAACCGGGTGGAGATCTGGGCCGACGGCGGCTACCGGCACGCACACGACATCGTGAAGCTGCACTGCCTGGGGGCCAACCGGGTCGCCTTCGGCACCCTGGCGATGGTCTCGCTGGGATGCACCATCTGCCGCGGCTGCCAGCTCGATACCTGCCACGTCGGCATCGCCACGCAGATCGAGACCGTGGAGCAGGCCCAAGAGCACGGCCTGAAGAAGTTCACTCCGCAGCGCGTCGACTCGGCCGCCGAGAGCTGCGCCCGGTTCTTCGAGTCGATGGGCGAGGAGGTCAAGGGCGTGGTCGCCGAGCTCGGATACGAGCGTGCCCAGGACCTGGTGGGTCGCTACGACCTGCTCGAGCAGGTGGCCTCCGAGGACCGCCTCGACCTGGCCGAGCTGATCACGCCGCTGGAGGAGTTCCTCGATCTCGAGCCGATCGACCTGCCGGTTGCGGAGCAGGAGCTGGTCGAGGCGCGGGCCGAGGCGGGCCTGGTGCGGGCGCGGCCGATCCGCATGGCATCGAAGCAGGCCTCCTCGCAGCTCGCCGGCCTGGCCGACAAGATGTTCGCCGGCGAGGCGATCAGGCAGCAGTTCCCTCGCCCCACCGATGCCAAGGACCGGGTGCTGGGTACCGAGCTTGCCGGGGAGATCTCACGGGCCCGGATATACGAGGGGGCGCCGGAGGGCGTTCCCGGGGACGTGCTGGCCGAGCTCAGCTTCAACGGCGGCTCGGTTGCGGGCCAGGGCTTCGGCGCCTTCAACGCCTGGGGGCTGGTCGTCCGGGTCGAGGGCGGCGCCCAGGACGGCGTTGGCAAGACGATGCTGGGCGGTACCGTCTCGGTGCTCAAGGGCCGCAATGCCGACGGCCAGCGGGTGAACGGCTCGGTCGGCAAGTCATTCGCCTACGGCGCGCAGCGCGGCCGCCTGTTCGTGCAGGGATCGGCCGACTCGCGCTTCTGCATCCGCCTCTCGGGGGCCGACGTGGTGCTCGGCGGCGAGCCCGCAGAGCCGCTGGACGACTCGCGCGGCTGCATTGTCGACCGCGCCAACGCCAAGGGCTTCGCCTTCGAGTACATGACCGCCGGCCGCGCGGTGGTGCTCGGCGACATCGGCCCCTGGTCGTGCGCGGGGATGACCGGGGGCCGGGTCTACGCGCGCGTCAACCCGGAGTGGAACCTGGACCGCGAGGCGATCGAGCGCCGCCTGGGCGAGGGCGCCAAGGTGGAGCTGCGGGAGCTCGACGCGGAGGGCATACTCGACATCGAGGAGCTGCTCGACTACTACGTCGTTGAGCTGCGAGCAACCGGGCAGCTGGAAGAGGCCGAGCGGATCGTCGCGCTGGCGGCCACCGCGCCGCAGCACTTCCTGATGATCGTCCCGCAGAAGGTCCAGACCGACCCGAACATCTCGACCGAGTAGCCGAGATCCGGCGGCTCCGCGGAGTGGCCCGACGTGGGCGACATTCACCATGTATTTCATGGTCAATCTCGCCCACGTCGGGGGCACGCGGGCGGCGTGGTTGATGCAGGACCGCTAGGTCTCGAGCACGTACAGGCGGTAGCGGCCGATCTCGAGCTCGTCGCCGTCTGCCAGCGGCGCCCACTCGGCCGGCTCGCCGTTCACGAACAGGCCGTTGAGGCTGCGGTCGTCGAGCGCCCGGAGCTCGTCGTCCGGCGTACGGACGATCAGGGCATGGCGGCGCGACACGGTTGCGTCGTCGAGCTGGATGTCGGCGGAGCCGCTGCGCCCGATCCGAGTCCAGCCCTCCTCGAGTGCGACCACAGTCGACTCGCCGTCGCTGTCGAAGGCCACGTAATGACTGTCCGGCTCCAGCTCCGAGCGAAGGGGCTCGAGCCAGGTCGGGGGAGCGGGCGCGGTCGAGATCGCGTCGGCGTCGACGGTCGTCGTGTCGAACATCGAGGCGCGGCGAAAGCGGGATCCGCCACAGGCCGGGCAGCTCGGAAGCTCATCAGAAACCGATAGTGAGATCGAGTATCCGCACTCGACGCAAACGAGAGAGCCGACAAGCGCCAGCTCGCCGGTTTCGTGGACGTCGGTTCCTCCGTCTACAAGCAAACCCAGATCCTCGTTTTCTGCGAATTCCGTCCCTGAATTCGGGTTAATACTAACGGGGGACCCCCGAAATGAGCCCTTCAGGTGTCCAAAACGTCCGCATTTTGGACGTTTGATGCCAGATTGGCGCATAGAATCCTCCCGCGATGGGCCCGATCTCGGTCAAGAAGCCGATCGACGCGCCGCGTGAGGCGGTGTTCGAGTTCCTCTCCGACCTCGCGAACCGTCCCGCTTTCACCGATCACTTCATGCGCGAGTTTCGCCTCCAGCGGCTCGAGTCATCCGGGGTGGGTGCCGCAGCCCGGTTCCGCATCGCCGGGCCCGGGCTGTGGATGGAAACGGTGATCGAGGAGATGTCGCCACCGCATCGGATTCTCGAGCGGGGCCGCGGAGGGCGGTTCGATCGGATCCCGATCCTCACCAGCTGGGAGCTGACGGAATCCGGCGCCCACGGCTGCGAGGTGACGGTGAGCTTTCAGACCGAGCCCTCGCATCCCCTCGATCGCCTGCGCGACAAGCTGGGCGCGGAGCTCTACTACCGTCGCCAGTGGTCGAGCGCGCTGTCGAGGCTGAAGGAACTGATGGAGTCGGGTCGCACACCCACACGCGTGATGGTCGCCGGCGGCGCTCGCCTTCCCGCCTGAGACGAGCTTCACGCCGACTCGATATCCGCGGTCGGGCGCGATATAGACTTCCGCCGCCATGCCGCGTGCCGCCAGCCGCCCCATCACGCGTCTGGGTGCCGCGCTCGTGCTCGCCGGCGCCCTGGTGGCGGGCTTGGTTCTGTCCGGCTGCGAGACGGATCCCGAGAGCGACCTCAGCGTCGAGGAAGGCCAGCCGATGAAGCTCGGCGACCTGCTCTACAACATCCAGATCAGCCGGTTCCTGAACCCCGCCGATCGAGAGGACAAGGCATACCTCGCGGGTCAACCGCCGCCCCCCAACGACAAGCTCTACCTCGGGGTCTTCATGGTGATCGAAAACGAGGGCGACACCCCACAGGAGGTGCCTGCGGACTTCACGGTGGCCGACACCGAGGGGACCGAGTTCGACCCCATCCCGAGCCGCAGCCTCTTCGCGCTCGACCTCGGTGGCACGCTGCCGGGCGAGCGGCAGCTGCCGGACCCCGAGTCGACCGCCGCCAACGGCCCGATCGAGGGGGCGATGGTGCTGTTCTTGATCGACGAGGCCGCGACCGAGGCCAGGCCCCTCACGCTCGACATCCCGTCGGCGGAGGGCCCGGTTGGCGAGGTCGAGCTCGACGTCTAGCGGTCAACCGACGCCCAGGCCCGCGGCGAGGATCTGGGCCACGATGGGAGCAGCCACGGTGCCGCCGTCGCCGTCTGCGTTCACGACCATCGCCGCCGCCGCCAGCTTGGGATCGTCGGCCGGCGCGAAGGCCGTGAACCAGGCGTCGACCTCCTGCTCGGGCGCCGCCCCCGCGGGCTGCTGTTGACCCGGCTCGAGCGCCTTCGGGCCGAGCTCGGCGGTGCCGGTCTTGCCCGCCACCTGGACACCGGGGAGGGCGGCGGCGGACCCCGTCCCGCTGGTCACCACCTGGACCATCAGGTCGCGGAGGGTCGCCGCCAGCTCCTCCGAGGTCACGCGCACCGGCTTCCCTGCTCCCCGCAGCGCGCGATCGGTGACCATCCGGGTGGGGCTCCGCAGCCCGCCGTTGGCGATCGTCTGGGCGACCGACGCCATCTCCAGCGGCGTGGCAAGCACCTGGCCCTGTCCGATCGCGCTCACGCCGAGATCGAGGTCGCCGGGAATCGAGGTGGGAATCGTGCTCTGCGGCGGATTCAAGGCCCGGATCGCCTCCTGGTCGAACAGGCTGGGCGGCGAATTGAAGCCGTAGAGCTCCGCAGTGCGCACCAGACGTTCGGAGCCGATCTTGGGGCCCAGCGGGACGAAGACGCTGTTGCACGACTCCGCAAATGCCTGGACGAAGCTGCCGCCACAGGCCTCGTTGTGGGCGTTGGCGACCTCGCGACCCTCGACCACGGTCGAGGTCTGGATCGGGAACTGGTCGGTGAGCTTGACGACCCCGGCCTCGAGCGCCGCGGTCGTGGTGACGATCTTGAAGGTGGAGCCGGGCGGCTGCGGGCCTGAGAACGCGATTCCCGCCAGCGCCAACACCGAACCGTCGCGGGCGTCCAGCGCCGCCGCGCCGCCGTACTGGTCGCCCAGCGCCGCCACCGCCGCCTGCTGGAGATCGGGGTCGATCGTGGTGTGAACCGGCTTGCCCGGGACCGGCTTGCTGCTCGCGAGCACCGCGCCCGCCGCTGGGCGGCTTGCCCGGGCGGGTGGAGATCGCGACCAGCTGCCCGCCGGGCCGCCCCGCGAGGCGGCGGTTGAAGCTGAGCTCGAGGCCGCTGGCACCGATCGGCGTGGCCGGGGGAAATCCCAGCTGTGAGAGCTGGCGATCCTGCTGCGGGCCGGGGGAGGCGATCTCCCCGGCGACGCTCTGGCCGGCCGCCCCCAGCGGTGAGGAGCGGCCGGTTGCCGGGCCCTCGGCCAGCGGCGTCCCGTCACGGGCAAGGATCGGGGCGCGCTCCGGAATCTGCGAACGCCGCACCAGACGCTCTCCGGGCTTCAGCCCCGGGAAGACCAGGCTCGGTGACCAGGCGATCTTGTCGCCGGCAAGCGGGACGACCAGGCGGCCGGAGAGCTGCCCGAACACGTGGGTGTCGAAGCCGACCTCCACCACCGCAGCCGGACCCCCCCTTGACACCCCCTGGTCGGGATCTCCGGCGGTTACGGTGGTCGCGGTCGCGGACTCCTGGGCCTCCCCGTATGCGTCGGTGAACTCCGTCAGCGGGTATCGTTTTGCCGCTCGGGAGGAGATCTCCCCGTACATGGCGGCGAAGTCCTGACGCTCCCAGTTGGCGACGAAACGCCGGGCCGCCGACAGCTCCGGGCCGTCGCTTCCGGCGATCGCGCCGGCGAGGAAGGCGGCGACGGCCACGGCGGCAATCGGAAGGCCTCTGGTGAGAAGTCGGCGGCGGCGCTGCGCATCGGGACTGATCGGGCTCAAGCGGGTAGAAAAGTTAGTGCCTAGATGAACTTTGTCGACGTGATCATCGTGGCTTTCGCGCTCGCGCTTGCAGCGATCGGGTACGAGCGCGGCCTGATCGCCAGCGGTTTGCCCCTGGCTGGTTTCGTGGTCGGCGCGGCAATCGGAGGGCGGCTCGGGCCAGCGCTCCTGCCCGAAGGCGGAGAGTCGCCGTACGCGCCGTTGCTCACGGTGCTGATGGGGCTCCTGCTCGGAGCCACGCTCGCGATCGCCATGGACGGCGTGGCCGCAGCGTTGAGCATGCGTTTCTCGCGCGGCACGCCGGCGGCGCGGCTGGACGGGGTGGGGGGCGCCGCGCTGCTCGCCGCACTCGGGCTGCTGCTCGCCTGGGCGTTTGGCGCGGCGGCGCTCAACTCCCCCGGGCCACGAGAGCGCGACCTGCGTCAGGCGCTCCAGAGCTCCCGGATCCTGACCGCGCTGAACGGCGTCCTGCCGCCCTCCGGGCCGCTCCTCAACGTGCTGCGGCACGTCGATCCGACGCCCGCCGTGGTTGGTCCCGACGCGAACGTGCGGGCGCCCGAGGCGGCGATCGCCGACGACCCGGATGTCCAGCGCGCGGGCGACAGTGTGGTCAAGATCCTCGGCACCGCGTGCGGACTGGGCATCGAGGGCTCGGGATGGGTTGCCAGGCCAGGGCTCGTGGTCACCAACGCGCACGTGGTCGCGGGCGAGGACGACACCACCGTGACGTTGCGATCCGGCGGGACGCTCGACGCCTCGGCGGTCCACTACGACCCGCGCAACGACCTGGCGATCCTCCGTGTGTCCGGGCTGGACGTGTCGCCGCTGCGCCTTGCGCCCGAGGTGCCCCAGGGCACCGCCGCGGCGGTGCTCGGCTATCCGGAGAATGGGTCGTTCACGGTCTCACCGGCGCGGGTTGGGCGCACCGGCCAGGTGGTCAGCCAGGACTCCTACGGACGTGGCCCGGTGCAGCGCAAGATGACGCCGTTTCGCGGTCGGGTGCGAAGCGGCAACTCCGGCGGGCCGGCCGTCGACGACACGGGCCAGGTGCTGACCACCGTATTCGCCGCCGAGCAGGGGCAGGGCTCGCCCGGCGGCCTGGGCGTCCCGGACGAGATCGTGCGAAAGGCCTTGGAGGAAAACCTGCGTCCCACCGGCACGGGACCCTGCTCCGCCTGAACAGGCGGCGGTTGCTCGCGCCGCCCGGGGCGAGTTCGGTGGCCGGCCCGACCCCTTCGCTAAGCTCATTCGAGGGTGGAATCAGCGCCTTCGCAAGCCGAGCGCGCTCCGGCCTGGTCCGATGGCCGTCCGGCACGGGTATGTCCCGACTTTCGCCATGCGATCGAGCTGATCGGCAAGCGCTGGGCGGGGGCGATCATCTGGGCGCTCTCCGAGCGCCCTCACTTCTTCGCCGAGCTTTCGCAGGCCGTGCCCGGCCTCTCCGACCGTCTGCTCTCACGCCGCCTCCGCGAGCTCGAGGCCGAGGCGATGGTGAAGCGCTCGGTCCATGCGGGGACGCCCCCACGGGTCTCCTACGCCCTCACGGAAAAGGGCATGGCCCTGCGCCCGGCGATCAGCGAGCTGCGCGCCTGGGCACAGCATTGGAACGGCGACTGAGCGCGGGCTCTTAGCTCCCGCGGGCTACTAGGCCGCCTGGCGGCGCAGCCTGGTCGCGGCGTCGATCGTCACCGCGGCGAGCAGGACGGCGCCGGTGATGATGAACTTGATGTCGGAGTCGAGCCCGAGCAGGTCCATCCCGTTCGAGATCGAGCCGATCACGATCGCGCCGAGCAGCGCCGACCAGACGAAGCCGCGGCCGCCGAACAGGCTGGTGCCGGCGATCACCGGTCCGGCGATCGCGAACAGCAGCACATCGCCGGTGCCGGACTGCTGGTTGACGGCCAGCAGCCTCGACGCGGCAAGGATGCCGCCGAAGGCGGCGAACGTGGAAGCGAGCATGAACACCGTCACGCGCACGCGCTTGACGTGGATTCCGGCTCGCCTGGCCGCTTCCGCGTTGCCGCCGACGGCGAAGATGTGACGGCCGTAACGGGTTCGCTCGGTGATGAAGGAGAAGAGCGCCATCAGCGCGACGACGATCACCAGGGCGAGCGGGACGCCGCGATCCTCGTTCAGGACCGCGACGGCCGCGAACGTGGCCGCGGCGATCAACAGGGGCGCGATCGCCGCCTGCACGAGCGGCGGAGCGGCCAGCCCGGCCCGCAGGCGCCGCGCGCGGCCGACCACGACGCTCGCCGCGTAGACGGCGACGACCGCGACCGCCAGGACCCAGCCGATCACGGGGTCGAAGAACGTCCCGGTGAGGTCGGTGATGATGCTCGGCGGCAGCGGTACGGTCCCGGTGTCGCCGAGGACCAAGAGCAGGGCGCCTTGCCAGCCGATCAGCCCGGCGAGGGTGACCACGAACGACGGGATCCCGAACACGGTGACGAAGAAGCCGTTGAAGAGCCCGATCAGCACGCCGACGCCCAGGCCGGCGGCGATCGCAAGCCAGGGATCGACGCCCTCCTTGACGCTGAGCACGGCCATCACGCCGGCGGCGAAGCCGCTCACGGAGCCGACCGAGAGGTCGATCTCGCCGAGCAGGAGCACGAGCACGACGCCGATCGAGATCGTCGCCACGGCGGCGATCTGGAGGGTGAGGTTGGTGAGGTTGACAGCGCTCAGGAAGCGGTCGTTGGAGAGCTGGAAGATCGTCCAGATGACGGCGATCGCGATGATCACCCGCAGGGGGCCGAACTCGCCCCGCCCGAGCCGGCGCAAGATCGCCCCCACGGACATCTCGCTTCGATCGGGCTCGATGCCCGCGGGTGTCTGTGCGGTCGTGCTCACAGCGGCTTCTCCTCCGTGGGCCGGTCGTCGCCGCCGAACTCGGCGCCGGTGATCGCCCCGACCACCTCCTCCTGGCTTACCTCGCGGGTGTCGAAGGTCGCCGCCATTCGTCCGAGCCTCAGCACCGCGATCCGGTCGGCTACCTCGAACACGTTGGCGAGGTTGTGGCTGATCACGACCACGCCGAGCCCTCGCTTGCGCAGGCGGTCGATCAGCTCCAAGATCTGGGCAGTCTGCACGATGCCCAGCGCCGCCGTGGGCTCGTCGAGGAGCACCACCTTCGGCTCGCCGAGCAGCGACCGGGCGATCGCGACCGCCTGGCGCTGGCCTCCGGAGAGTGACGCCACCTCTGTGCGGACGCTGCGTAGTGTCGTCACCCCGATCGACCCGAGCAGCTCCATCGACTTGTGCTCCATCGCCGTCTCGTCCAGGACGTCCACCCCTGGGATCGTGTTGGTGATCTCCTGACCGAGGAAGAGGTTGGCGACGACGTCCAGGTTCTCGCACAGCGCAAGGTCCTGGTAGATGGTCGCGATCCCGAGGGAGGTCGCCGCCTGAGGGCTGTTGAGGCGAACGGGTCGGCCCTCGAACCACGCCTCACCCTCGTCCGGGGGCTGGACGCCGGCGATCGCCTTGATCAGAGTCGATTTGCCGGCGCCGTTGTCACCGACCAGGCCGACGACCTCGCCGGCCCGCAACTCGAGGTCGACGTCCTTCAGCGCCTCGACGGCGCCGAAGCTCTTGGAGAACCCCTTGAGCGCGAGGAGAGGCCGATCCGAGACGGAGGGTGCGCTCTCCGTCTGGGTCGGGCTTTGAGTTGCGCTCATCTCGCCTCTCCTCGCGCTTTCGGGGACGTTGTTCCTACTCGATGCCCGCGTCCTTGCAGGCCTGCGCGTACTGCTTGGTGCAGATCTCCTGGACGCTCCACAGGTCGTCGGCGATCACCGAGTCCTCGATCTCCTTGCGGTGTCGACACCGGGATGGTGTCGATCCGGTTCGTCGGCACCTGCTCGGTGCCGTTGTCCTCCTTGGCGTTGATGAGGTCACTCGGCACCTCGTCGCCGTTGGCGATCGCCACGGCGATCGTTGCGGAGTTCTCGGCGAGCGTCTTGTACGGCTTGTAGACCGTCATGTACTGCTCGCCCGCGATGATCCGCTGGATCGCCGCCAGCTCGGCGTCCTGACCGGTCGTCGGCTTGGTCGCCGGGTCGATCCCGCCGCCCTTCAGCGCCGCGATTGCGCCTCCGGCGGTGCCGTCGTTGGCGGCGTAGACGGCCACGAAGCCGTCCTTGCCGAGGGCCGTGATCGCTTGGTCCATCTCGCGCTGGGCGTTCTCCGGCAGCCAGTCGGGAGTGTCGAACTCCCTGGCGATCTCGACGCCCTTCTTATCGAACACGCTGGTCGCGCCCTCGTTGAACAACTTCGCGTTGTTGTCCTGCGGGTCGCCGTTGATCACCACGATCGGCCCCTGGGGATTGCCGTCGTCGGCGAGTTTCTTGCTCAGCGACTCACCCTGCTGCTTGCCGACGGTCACGCTGTCGAACGACACGTAGTAGTCGAGATCGGCGTCCAGGACCAGCCGGTCGTAGCTGATCACCGGGATCCCGGCCTGCTTCGCCTTCGTTGCAAGTCCCGCGGCCGACGCGGAGTCGACCGGGTCGAGCACCATCACGTCGGCTTCCTCGGTGATCGCGGTCTCCACCTGCGACTGCTGGTTCGCCACGTCCTGGTCGGCGTTGAAATAGAGGATCTCGCAATCCGGGCATTGGTCCTTGACCGCCGCCTCGAAATTGGGCCGGTCGTCCGACTCGTACCGGGTCGTCTGGCTCTCCGGCAGCAGGAAGGCGATCTTGCCGCCGCCTCCGCCGCCTCCGTCATCGTCGCCGCAGGCCGCGATGCCGATCACGATCGCCACGACGGCGATGGGCACGAGCACGCGAGGCCATCGCCGGACTCTCATCTTTACCTCGTCCTCTCTCATCCGTACTCCTCCTTTGTGCATGTGAGTTGGTTCCCTTCTCATAGTCCGCTCTTCAGAAGCTCTACCGCAACCCTATGCCGCCTCCGCCGTCGCCAGCTCGGGGGTGAAGAAACGGTCGGATTCGTGCATCACAAGGGCGAGCGCCCCCAGCAGCTCGGCGCGCTCGCCCAGCACCCCGGGGACGATCTCGATGTCGTCGACCGTGCTCGGGATCGCGTTGCGCCGGACCGAGTCGCCGAGGGGCTCGAGCAGCACGTCCCCCGCGGCGCTGAGGTCGCCGCCAACGATCACGCATTGCGGGTTCAACAGGTTGCAGAGGTTGGCGACGGCAACGCCGACCGCGCGGCCCGCGTCGCCGATCAGCCGCTGCGCCGCAGCGTCACCGGCGGCCGACAGCTCGAGCAACCGGCGCGTCGAGATCGGCTCGCCGCGACTGGCGCTGAGCAGGTCGGCGATCGCTCGCGCCGACGCCAGCGTCTCCAGGCAGCCACGGTTGCCGCACCTGCACACCGCACCGGCCTCGACGATCAGGGTGTGGCCGATCTCGCCGGCCGTGCCCCCGATCCCGTGGTGGATCCGGCCACCGAGGATCAGGCCCGCCCCGATCCCGGTCGCGAGCTTGATGTATGCGACATCGGACTTGCCCTGGCCGGCGCCCCAGACCAGCTCCGCCAGCGCCCCCAGGTTGGCGTCGTTCTCTACCTCGACCGGCATTCCAAGGCGGCGCCGGGCTTCGGCCGCCGCATCCACCCCGACCCAGCCGGGAAGGATCGACGAGGACTCGACCGTCCCGCTGTCGCGATCGATCGGCGCCGGGAGGCCCATGCCCGCGCCGATCACGCGCGCGCGGTCGACGCCGGCCTCGTCGAGCACCTGATCGACGAACTCCGCCGCCGCATCGAGGCCGTGCTCGGCCGAATGGTCGACGTCGATCTCGCGCCACGTCTCGGCCAGCACCGCGTGGGAGAGGTCGGAGACGGCGACCCGCAGGTGGCGGTGCCCGAAATCGATCCCGAGCGCCAGCCCGGCGGAGCGGTCCAGCGACACCATCACGGGCGGGCGCCCGGCGTGGCCATCGGGCGTGGCGCCGTCGCGCTCGCTGGCGAGGCCGGACTCGATCAGATCGGCCACGATCGTCGACACGGTGGAGCGGGAGAGGCCGGTTTGCCGGGCCAGCTCGGCGCGGCTCGCCGTCCCGCGCTCGCGCAGCGCATCGATCACGTGCCTGCGGTTGCTCTCCCTCAGCGAGGTAAGTGACCCGCTCGACGTACCCACGAGGCGGAGTCCTATCCCCCCAGGCGGGATTTGTCAAGGGTCGGATGTATTGATCGACTAAATCGGCTGAATATGTCCAAGGGTCGGCAGAAGCCCCGCCGTCACCACTCCCGTGGGTTGCCGGCTGGGATCTGGTCGCGAACGAGGACGCCCTCGATCACCTCCACCGGGTAGGGACCGGTGGTCTTGCGGAACAGCTCGACTTGGTTCGGCCCCAGCGCCTCGAACGCCGCCTCCACCGCGCGGGCATAGGCGGCGAGGATGACCGCGCCCGCCGGCGGGGTCTCGGCGTAGTTCTCGGGCTTGGCGGTGAAGGTGATCACGCGGTCGAGGTCCAGACCCTTCTCGCTGGCGATCTCGTCGGTGACCTCCACTCGGTCGTAGCGGATCTCACGGACAGCCAGGCGATCCAGGTCCCCCTGGGTGATCTCGATCAGGACCCCGTTCGGCCCGGCACCTGTCTCACGCTCGATGTTGAGGCCCAGGCAGTACGGCGGCATGGTGCCGTCGTCGGCGCGGGCGAAGGTCTTCTCGGAGCGAAGGTTGTCGCGTGCCTGCGACCAGCGCCGCCGCCAGCCGGCCAGGCGCGCCACCCCCAGGCGCTCGACCGGCCGGCCCAATGTACGCTCGGCGCTCGCCCGGCTGGCCAGCGATCCGTAGGCGAAGATGGCGAGGCGGAGTGGCATCGGCCCTCATCCTGCCCACGACGGCCGCCAGGCGGGCTTCCCGCATAGGCGCGCGGCCGCCGGACAGCCGTAGCACAGCGAGGGATGCGGATCGTCCGTGCGCCGGAAATCTCCCGCGCGGATGCCCGCGACGAGGCGCTCCAACCGCCCGCGTGCCTGCTCGAGCCCCGCCGCGTCGTAGCTGTGGACGACGGTGTGGTCGGGGGCCTCGAGAAAGCAGTGCGCCGCCCGTACAACCCCGGTGGCGTCGCCGTCTCGCCGCCAGCCGTGGGCGGCGAGGGCGTACAGGTCGCGCTGGGTTGCGTAGCGGTCGGCCAGCTCATGCGGGTCGGCGCCGCGGAGCGCGTCGGTCTTGTAGTCGACGACCAGGGGGCCGTGGGGCGATTCGACCAGCAGATCCATCTTTCCGCGCACCACCGTGCCCGACAAGCCGAGCACGAACGGCACCTCGGGCTTGATCCGCCCGCCGGCAACCACCTCGCGACGAAGCTCCGAGGCGCTCCAGCCGCTCCAGCAGCGCCCGGACGCGCTCCAGCGCCTCGGGGTCCGCTTCCAGGCCCTCGCGAGACAGGATCGAATCGAGGTCGGCGTCCGACGGGTAAGCCCACGCCTGCCGCGCGCTCCACTCGAGCGAGGCGTGGACGGCGTTGCCAATCGCCAGCGAGCGCTCACGCGGCCCAAGCTCCGGCTCGACCAGCTCGTCGGCCTCCCGGGTGAAGTCCTCGATGGTCCCGTCACCATCGGCCGGATCTGGGGCAAGCGTGGACCCGGCACCGACCACTCGCTCGACGTAGAACCGGTAGCGGCACCGAGCGTAGGTGGCGAGAGCCGAATAGGACAGGCGCCCCGCGGCCGCGGGGCGCGGGCGAGCCTCCAGCAGCGGTTCCGGGGCGTGCGGGAGAGCGCCGTCGGCGCTTGGCTCCGGCTCGGGGGTCCGGCGGCGAAGCTGGGCGGCTCGCTCCGCCGTCGCTCGCTGCGTGCGGACCGTCATCGTCGGACTGGGGCCGACGGCCTCGCCGCCACCGATCGCCGGCGCTCGCGGGAGCTCGACCATCCCCTCGTCGCCCGACCAGCCACAATCGCGAAGCGCGGGCAGCAGGAGCTTCAAGGGGGTGTGTCCCGGCTTCGGCTCCTCAGCGGCATCGAGGTCACTCGACTTGTAGGTGCCGCTCAGGATCAGGCGCTCCTCAGCCCGGCTGGCGGCCACATAGACCAGCCGGCACGCCTCCTCGATCTCGGCAGCGCGGTCGGCATCGCATAGGTCAACCAGCTCCCAGAGGCGAATCGAGCCGGCGGCCGCGACCGGCAGCCGCATCCCGAAGGACGCCCCCGCCGGGTCGCCGACCTCTCCCTGGAGGCGGCCGATCACCAGGTCCGGCGCGCGGCTGCCCGCGCCGAGGGCGCGACCGAGGTCGGCGACCGCGACGACCGGGAACTCGAGCCCCTTGGCTGCGTGCACGGTCATCACCCGCACGCCGTCGTGCCCTTCCACCTGGACCGCGGCCATACCCTCGCGCTCGTCGCGACGGGTCCGCTCCTCGGCGAAATCCAGAAAGCCGCGCAGGTCGCGCCCGTCGTGGTCCTCGTACTCCCTGGCCAGTCGCATCAGCTTGCGCACGTTGGCCAACCGCCGGCGTCCATTCGGCAGCGCCAGCAGCGCCAGGTCGTAGTCGAACGCCGAGATCGTGCGATCGACCATCGAATCGAGCGGTCGCAGCGGCGCTTCGGCGCGGAGCCCGGCGAGGATCTCGCGGAACCTCTCGAGGCGGCTCACGTCGTCGGCCGGCATCGCAGCCGGCCACTCGCCGTCGGCGACGGTCGGCCACACGTGCAGCGGACGGCCCTCAGGGTCGCGGGCGCCCTGACGCAGGAGCCACAGGGCGTCGGGACTGACGCCGCACGCCGGCGAGGCGAGGGCACCGAACAGGAACTCGTCGTCGAGCGGATTGGCGACCACGCCCAGCAGCCGCAGCGCATCCTCTACCTGCTGCTGCGACCAATAGCCGCGGCCGCCGACGACGTAAGGAGCGAGGCCGGCGCGGTTGAGCGCCTCCTCGAATGCGTCCACGTGAGTGAACGCCCGCAGCAGGACCACCATGTCCCCGCGCGGCACACCCCCATCGGCCAGCTCGCGCAGGCGCTGGGCGAGGAAGCGCGCCTCGGCGACGCACGACGGCGTGGTCTCCGAGGGCGGCGGCTCGAGGTCGATCTCCTCGGCCCTCCAGCCGGTCTTCTGTGCGGACTTGTCGTCGGAGGCGTCGGTCAGCAGGAGCTCCGCCGCGGGGCCGCCGCCAGCCGGCTCTCCGTCGGCCTCGAGCCCTGCCTCGAGGGGGACGAATCCGTGGAGCAGCGCGGAGCCGACGCAGTCAACCGCGGCCAGCACCTCGGGCCGGGAACGAAAGTTGCCGCGCAGCGGCCTCCTCTCGGTCGCCGGATCCGCGTCCGCGGCCCGGCGGCGGGCGCGGAACACCTCCAGGTCGGCGTGCCGGAACCGGTAGATGGACTGGAACTCGTCGCCGACGACGAACAGCCGAGTCTGCGGGCCACGAAGCGCGTCGATCAACGCCAGCTGGACGCGGTTGGTGTCCTGGAACTCGTCCACCATCAGGTGGTCGAAGCGGCTGCGCCAGGCCTCGCGGATCGGCCCGGTGGCCCGGAGCAGGTCGAGCGCTCGCAGCTCGAGGTCCTCGAAATCCGCACCCGACCGCTCCACCTTCGAGCGCTCGTAATGGCCGTGATAGGCGGCGAGCAGCGCTCGCAGGGCGGCGAGGCCCTCGTCCGCGAGCTTCGCCTCCACCGGGGTCAGCTCCGGGGTCTCGTCCGCCTCCTTGACCGAGAGCCTCGGCGGCCCCGGGTCGGGCAGGCGTGGAGGGTCGACGCCCTGGCTCCGAAGACGCTCGTGCGCCGCCCGCACCATCTCACGCAGCCGCGTCGTGTGGAAGGCGGCCGCAAACCGAGCCGTGGCGCCGTCGCCGGCCTCGAGCACCTCCTCCAGCGCCGTCTCGAAGCCACGCTGGGCGAGACGGGCGGCCTCGACCTCGTCGAGGACGCGAAAGCGGGGGTCCATCCGGGCAGCCACTGGGTGGATGGCCAGCAACCGTCGGCAGAAGCCGTGGATCGTCGTGATCCAGGCACGCTCGCCCTCTCGCGCCGCGCGCGCGATCTCGGCGGCGCGCTCGGCACTCCCGCGCTCGGCCGCGAGTCGGGCACGAGCCAGCAGCCGCCGGCGGATGCGCTCGCGAAGCTCCCCGGCGGCCCGCTCGGTGAAGGTGAAGGCCAGGATGCGATCCGGGCCGACTCCGTCCTCGGTTACGGCGTCGCAATAGCGCTCCACCAGCACGCCGGTCTTTCCGGTTCCGGCCCCCGCCTCGGTGAACACATCGCGATCGCGGGCCTCGATCGCCGCAAGCTGCTCCGGCGTGAGTTGATGCTCCGGAGTCGTGGTCTGCTGGGGCGCCGCGCCTGCCATCACGCTCCGTTTGGCGCCTCGTCGCCGTTGGCAGTGTCGTCATCGGCCCCGATCGAGCGCTCCAGCCGGCAGATCGCCTGGTAGCGGCACCAGGGGGGGCACGTGCCCTGGTTGGGTTCGCGCCCGATCTTCCCCCGGCGCATCGCCACCGCCTTCTCCCGCGCCGTCTCGACCCCCGCCTCCACGGTGTCGGCGACCAGGTCTTGCGGCAGGCGGTCGGTTCGGGTCAGGTCGAGCTCCCGGGTAGCCTCCAGGTCGTCGATCACGAAGCCGCGGGGCCTCGGGTCGCCCGACCCGCCGAGCTGGTAGTAGAGGCCGCCGAGCGGCTCGATCTTCCATTGCTCGCGCAGGGCGCGGGCGTACAGCTGGAGTTGCAGCTTTCCCTCCTCTCCCAGCTTCGCCCCTGCCCACACCCTGGATCCGGTCTTGTAGTCGTACACGAGGCCGAAGCGGCCGTCCTGGGTGGTGTCCACCCGGTCGATCTGGCCGTGGAGCCGCAGCTCGCCGAGGTCCAGCGAGCCCCGGTCGCGGTCCTCTGCGTCACCGAACGACGCCTCGAGCAGCGCGGGGCGCAGCTGGGTCTCGCTGCGGCTTTCGCGCTCCAGCAGGCGACCGATCTGGGCTCCCATTCGCGCCAGCGCTACGGCCGACAACGGACGGTCAAGCCGCATGCCCTGACGCTCGGCCTCCTCTGCCACCAGCTCCGCGGCGCGCTGGTGCCAGCGTTCCAGGTCCGCCGGGCGCGGGATCCGGTCAGTGCCCGGCGGGTCCCGGTACAGGCGCTCCAGGGCCTTGTGGACGATCGACCCCGCAATCAGCGGCTCGGGCAGTGGCTCCAGCCGCTGCGGCTGTAGCTCGTGATCGACGAACCAGCGATACGGGCACTCGATCCACTTCTCGAGCGTCCCCGCGCCCATCGGGTTGCGCTCGGCGAGCTCGGCGAGGACCTCGGCGCTGGCCAGGGGGCCCGGCAGGTCGCGTTGGAGCCGGGGCCCGGATGCGGCCAGCGTGCGCGCCAGCTCGCGTGGGCTCGGTGCCTCGGTGGAGGCGAACACGACGCGATCCAGGCCGTGGACCCGCTTCAGGTGATCCTCGGCATGCTCGGGGTCGGGCGCGAGGAGGTCGAGCACGTCGTCAACGAACGGCGAGCGCGTTGCCGGGCGGCCCTCCTCGTCCGAGCTTCGCCACGACAGCCACAGGCGCTCGGTGGGGCGGGAGACGCAGGCGTGGAAGAGGTAGCGTTCCTCGCGCGCCGGATCCTGACGGGAAAGCGCGGCGATCCCCAGGCGCGCGCGTCGATCGTCGCCGAGCAGCGGGTCGGCGGTCTGGGCACCTGGAAACTCGCCGTCCTGGAGCGAGGCGAGGAACAGGTGGCGGGCGCGGGCGGCCCGCGCCCGGTAGGGGCTCAGCAGCCTGACCCGGCCCTCGGTCGGACCACGCCAAAGCGCCACCCGCAGGTCCTCCAGCGCCACCAGTGCGTCGGCGGGGGAGGGTGCGACCGAGCCCGGCATCGCTTCCAGGGCCGCGAGCTCCTCCAGCATCGACGCGGCGGCCGTCGCCGCTCGCACCTCGAGCGGCTCGAATGGAGCCGCGGGTGACCCGTGGCCGTCGCTCACCTGGCCCTGAACCGGCTCCCGGCCCGCGTGCGCCTCCTCCGCGAGCTCGTGCGCAGAAGCCGCCAGCGCCCGTAGCCAGCCGCTCCCGCGCGCCTTGCGAAGCCGGGCGAGCATCGCCGGTGGTCCCTTCCACGTGGCCATCGCCTCCTCGGCGGTCCGGACCTGGTCGCGCCGCACCGTGCGCTCGACCCAATCGCCGATTTCCTGAGCGCGGCCCCCCGGCCGGGCGCGCATGAACGTCAGCAGGTCCTCGGCCGTGCCCTCCGGCATGCTCGAGCGGGCGAGGGCGGTGAGGCCCCTGCCGACGGCCGTGTGCGGCAGCGGAACCTGCGCCTCGACCGCCACCGGGATACCGAGGCTGTCGAGGATCTGTCCGTAAAGGAGCCCGCGGGCCTCCGGATTTCGAAGCACGATCGCGATCTCGTCTGGCTCCACTCCGTCGGCGAGCAGGCGTGCGATCTCCCCTCCGATCGCCTCGGCCTCGCCCCGTTCGCCGGCGCATTCCAGGAGCGCGACCCCGCCATCGGGCGTCACGCGGGCCGCGCCGGGCTCGAACAGGGCCTGGTCGAGCTGGCGCAGCGTGTCGCTGCTCGTATAGCCGCTGTCGTAGGGAAGCTCGCTCACGACTTCCCCGCCGAGCTCGTCGCGCAGCCGGGCCATCAGCTGAGCCCGGGCGACGAGCGCTTCGCGATCCGCGTAATTGACGGCGACGGTGACCTCGCAAGCGCCGGCGAGCGCAGCCACCAGGTCGAGTTGCTCCTCGGTCAGGTCGTCGAAGCCGTAGACGAGCACAGGCCGCGCCTCCCAGGCGTCGCGGCGCGCGCGCAGGCTGGCGGCAGCGCTCAAAGCGGCGGCGTGCACGTCGTCCCGGTTCGCCGCCTCTCGCCGCCGCAGGTATGACGCATAGAGGCTGGCCAGCTCCTGCTCGTAGCCGCCGTCCTCGAGCTCGGCCGCCGAGCGGGCCAGCTCGTCGGGTTCCACCACTGCCGCCTGCAGCTCGTCGATCAATCGGTCGAGGGCGCGGGCAAAGCCTGGGCGGCCGGCGGAGCCGCTCAACAACCGCAGCTCGGTCTCGCGGACCGCGGCGCGGACCAGAGCGAGGCGTTGGGCGCCTGACAGCAGCGGTCGAAGCGCGGCCCGTGTGGAGGCGGCGACCTCGTCGGTGAGCCGGCGGAAGGTGACGATCGAGCCGCCAACCACGGCCCCGCCATCGCGACACAGCTCGCGCTCGAACCGGTCGACGTCGTCGAGCGTCGGCACCACGAGCACCGGATCGCGGTCGAGCGCCGCCTCGAAGCGGGCCCCGATCTGCCCGGCGCGGCCCGAGTTAGGGGGCCCGACTATCAGCGACAGGGACATCGAGTCCAGCATAGGTCGCCTCACGGCGCACTTTCATGACGGTCGACGCTCGACGACGGTTGCGCTGCCCTCCGTTCCGTCGGGTGCCCGCTCTATCTTGCCTGCGCCATGCCACTGTGTTTCATAGACCCTGCGGATGCGATCCGGGCGATCGCCGACTCGGTCGGCCGTGAGGCCCGCCGCCAGCTGCTGGGCGAGGCGGTTCGTGCCTGGGTCGACGAGATTCCCGACGACGAGCTCGAGGCCCACTACGCGCGGGCGATCTCGGAGCTCGACGAGCACGACATCTCGATGCTCGCCGCCTGGCATGCCTCCATGGACGTCGGGCATCCACTCCCCAACCGCGACTTCCTGATGGGCGCGTTCTCGTCACTCGGCCGCAACCGGCGCGAGGCCCTGAAGCTGGCGGCCGGCTTCCGTGGCGAGGAGGCTGTCGACCGCGGCCTCACCGAGGAGCACGCCCTCGACACCGTGCTCGACTGGCTGTCGGGTCCCCGGCTGATGGAGCTGGCGGGTGAAGCGGTGCAGCTCTACGTCTGGGACCGCGCGGGCTCGGACAACTAGCCGGCGAATCCGGCCCTCAGCCGACGGTCGCCAGCGCCGCCTGGATCTCCGGGATCGCCTGCTCGTTGGAGCGGAAGTGAACCACCTTCATGCCGAGCTCCCTGGCGGTCGCGACGTTGTCCTCCACGTCGTCCACGAACAGGCACGCGTCCGCTCCGATGCCGCCCCCGATGCGCTCCAGAGTCAGCTCGTAGATCTCCGGCTCGGGCTTTCGCACCCCCACGAACGCCGAGTCGACGACCAACTCGAAAATCTCGTCGACGGGCAGCATCGCGCGCCACAAGGGCTCCCACTCGCGCACGTTGTTGGTCAGCAGCGCCATCCGGTACCCGCGGGCCTTCAGGTCGCGCATCAAGTCGATCATGGGCTGGTTGGGGTCGAGCGCCTCGAAATAGATCTCGCTGAACCGGTGCAGCTCGGGCTCGTGGCCTAGCTCCGCCGCCAGCTCGGCTCGCATCAGGTCGAGGAATTCGGACTCGGCGAGCTTCCCGCGCTCGAGCTGGGACAGGGGATGAGCGCCGTCGCGCTCGGCGATCCGCTGCATCGCCCGGCCCAGGGCCTCTGCCGGGATCCCCGTCTGGTCCTGGAAGGCCAGGAAGGAGTTCAGGAGCGGCGTCGTCAAGACGCCGCCGAAATCGGAGATCACGGCGCGGATCGCCACGGTGAAGACCGCAGTAGATCATCAATCGGGCGGCGGTCCCCGACTTCACCCGGTGCGGGGGCGGATCCGCGTGACGGTGCCGTCGCCCGAGTCGGCAACCCAAACGGCGCCCTCTCCAATCGCGATCCCGCTCGGACGGTCGCCCACCCGGAGCGACTTGGGTGGCGCTTCGACCATTGACGGATTGACCAAGGCCACGCCGCCGGCGCGCGGAGTGAGATCGGGCGGGCGCACGCCGCCCACCAGCGTGACCCATACGCCGCCGTCACCCGCGGCGAGCTGGACCGGGATCGCGGCTGGCACCTCGGCGGAGGCGTCGTCAACCGTCGACGATCCCGGATCGATCCGCACCACCTCTATCGTGCGGGCAAGACGGTCGTCGGTCTTTGCGACCCAGACGCCGTCCTCGCCGAAGGACAGACCCAGCACCTGATAGTCGGCGACCTGGATCGGGTCGCTGGGCTCGCCGCTCGAAGCGTCGATGCGCGTCACAGTGCCATCGGCGGTGTTGGACACCCAAACGGCACCGGCGCCCACCGTGACATCACCCGGCTCGTTCCCAACCGGGATCGGATCGCCCATTGCGCGGAGCGTCCTCGGATCGATGCGGGCGACGATGCCGTCTGCCTGGCTCGTAACCCAGACCGAGCCCTCACCGGCGGCGATCCCGGCCGGGTCGGCCACTTCGAGGGGTGCTCGTCGGGTCCGTCCCGTGGCCGGGTCGATGCGGGTCACGGTGTCGTTCCCGCTGGCGACCCAGACCGCGCCCTCGCCGACGGCGATTGCCTCGGGGCCCGCCCCGACGCGGATCGACCTTCCGGATGGGCGGCCGTTTCGGGGATCCAGCCGGACCACCCGGCCGCCCGTGTTGTCGACCGCCCACACGGCGCCCGCGCCGACAGCGACCGCCACCGGAGCGCCACCGACCTTCACGGGCCGTTCGGCGCTCGGCTCTAGCGGCACCTCGCTTGCGTCAGCGCCGCCTCCGCATCCGGCGAGGGCCAGGGCGAGAACGAGCAGGGCGCCAACCGCCGGCGCCCACAGCCCCCGAACGAGTGGGAACGCGGCGATGAATCCGATCGTTTGATCCGTTTCGAAGTCCCTCACGCAGTGCGGGATACGTGGGAAAGGGATGCACGGATCAGCCACCGCACTCCTTGATCGCTCACTTCCCGAGTCCCGCGTGCAAGTGACGTCAGCACCAGAAAGGGGTGCGAACAAGATGCAGAAGTCACCACACAGACGCCTCGCGGTCGCGGTCGCCGCAGTTGCGGCCGCCGCCATCGCGGTTCCGCTCGGGTTCGGCTCGAGCCATCGCGAGGCGCCGAACATCGCCCTGGATCCATCCGCCGACAACACGGACGTCTACGCCTATACGGCCAAGGACGCGCCCGGCGCGTTGACCGTCGCGGCGGACTGGATCCCAGGACAGGTTCCGGCCAATGGCCCGAACTTCTTCCGGTTCGACGATCGGGCCAGGTACTACGTGAACATCGACAACACCGGCGACGGCGTTGCCGACATCAGGTACCTGTGGAAGTTCAAGACCACCACCCGGAACCCCAACTCCTTCCTGTACGCGGGTCCGGGGACACAGGACTTCAACGACCCCGGCCTCAACGTGGTCCAGCGGTACGACCTGATTCGTCAGACGCTGAAGCACGGGAAGGTCAAGCACGCCAAGAGAGTGGCGCACAAACTCCCGGTTGCGCCGCCGAACATCGGGCCGAAGACGTTCCCGAACTACCAGAACTTCGTCGACCAGTCGATCAAGACGCTGGGCGACGGCACGAAGGTGTTCGCGGGACAGCGCGACGACCCGTTCTTCGTCGACCTCGGGGCCACCTTCGACGCGATCAACGTGCGCGTGGGCACCGGCAACCGAGGCCAGGGGAAGGACGACTTCTCCGGCTACTCGACCTCGGCAACCGTGCTCCAGATCCCGGAGAAGCTGGTGACGAGGAACGGCGAGTCGGTGTCGGGCCCGGACGCGGGCAACGCGGTTGTCGGAGTGTGGTCCAGTACCGACCGGCGCCGACTCCAGGTGACCAACGCGAGCCTGGTTCGGAAGGCAGCGGGGAAGCAAAGGAAGCGGAACCGCTTCGTGCAGGTCTCGCGGCTGGGCAATCCGCTCGTCAACGAGGTGGTCATCCCGCTCGGCCAGAAGGACAGGTTCAATCGCACGACCCCGGACGACGACGCGGCCAATTACGGCCAGTTCGTCACCAAGCCGGAGCTCGCCGCGATCCTGAACGCGCTGTTCGGCGTCAACGCGCCGGAGAACAACCGCACGGACATCGTCCAGGCGCTGCTCCAGGGGATCCCCAATCTCAACCAGCACTCCGGCTCCAACGCCGGCAAGCCGGTTGACACCCTGAAGCTCAACCTGGGCGTCCCGCCGACCAAGACGCCGAGCAGGTTCGGAGTGATCGGCGGCGACAACGCTGGGTTCCCGAACGGCCGCCGGCTCGCTGACGACGTCGTCGACATCGAGCTCCAGGTGGTCGCCGGATTCCTGGTCGGAAACCAGGTGCCGCTCGGGGACGGGGTGGACAAGAACGACAAGAAGTTCCTGCACCACTTCCCGTACCTGGCAGCACCGGATTCCGGGTTCGACTCGAACCCCTCACAACGGTTCGAGCCGGCTCATCCCCCGACGCCGCCCGGTGGCCCGTAAGGAGAAGGCGGTATCGGCACCGGCCGCAAAGGACGGAGCGCCGCTCGCGGCGCTCCGTCCACCGGCCGGGACGACCCATGCATCGGCCAAAACGGAGCACAGAGATGAAGGTCCAAACACTCATCGGCACGGACTCCAATGACTAGGGCGACTGCATCGCTCCGCCCTCTGGGGCTGCTGAAATGGGCCGCGCCGCCGCTCGCCGTCTTCGTGGCCCTGCTGGGCGTCCTCACCCTCGCCAACGACTCGTCGGGGCCTGCACCCGCCGACGCCGGGGGCGCGCCGTCCAGCCTGACACGCCAGCCCACGAGCTTCGACACTGAGGGTCAGGTCGAGCAACTTCAGGCCGCCGTGCGCGCGGACCCGAGCGACGCCGGCAGCTACGCGCTGCTCGGCGGCGCGTATTACCAGCGCGCCCGCGAGACCGGCGACCCCAGCTATTACACGCGCGCCGACGGCTCCTTCGCCGCGGCCCTGAGCAGGGACCCGGCCAACGTGATCGCGATCACGGGCCAGGCCACGCTGGCGCTGGCCCGCCATGACTTCCGCAGCGGCCTGAAGCTCGCCCAGCGGGCGAAGACGCTCGCCCCCCAGCTGGCGAGTCCGTACGCGCCGCTCGCGGACGCGCAGGTCGAGCTCGGCCGCTATGAAGCCGCGGCGCACACGCTGAACCGGATGGTGCGCCTGAAGGCCAACCTGACCGCCTACGCGCGGATCTCCTACTTTCGCGAGCTCCACGGCGACCTCCCGGGCGCCCGGCAGGCGATGCGCCTCGCCGTCTCGGCGGGAGCGGGAGCCCCCGAGAGCGAGGCCTACGTCCAGGGGTTGCTGGGCAAGCTGCTGGCCGACGAGGGGCGCTACGCCGCCGCCGGACAGGCCTACCGCCAGGCATACGCGATCAACCCGGGCTACCCGGCGGCGCTCGCCGGGATCGCCGGCGTCGAGGCAGCGAGAGGGGACTTCGCAGCGGCAATCCGTCACTACCGCCGGCTGGTGGAGCGCCTGCCGCTTCCCGAGTACGCGATCGCGCTGGGCGAGGCCGAGGAGGCCGCCGGCAGGACCGCGGCGGCAAAGCGCGACTACGCGCTGGTGGGCGCGGAGGCAAAGCTCCTGCGCGCCAACGGCGTCAACACCGACGTCGACCTGGCGCTTTTCGAGGCCAACCACGGAAGCGTCACCCGCGGCGATGGCGTTCGGGCGGCGGGCCTGGCGCCAGGCGCCGAGCGTTCGCTCAGCTGACGCCTACTCCTGGGCGCTCTACCGGGCTGGCCGGATCGGGCCCGCGACGCGGTTCTCCGAGCGGGCCATGAGGCTCGGGTCGCGCGATCCCTCGTTCCTCTATCACGCCGGAATGATCCGCCGGCGCGCGGGGCGCAACGACGAGGCGCGCCGCCTATTTGAAGTGCTGGTCGCGCAGAGCCCTCGCTTCAGCCCGCTATACGCGCCCCGGGCGGAACGGGCGCTGGAGGGGCTGCGGTGATGGGCGGGCGCCTCCGGACCGCGGTCGTGGCGCTCGCCTGCGCGGTGGTCGCCGTCGCGCTGACGTCCCCACCGACGGCGCTCGCGCACCCCCTGGGGAACTTCACGATCAACCAGCTCGCCCAAGTGCGGATCGGCGACGGCGAGGCGCGAATCCACTACGTCCTGGATCAGGCGGAGATCCCCACCTTCCAGCAACTCCAGCGCTACGACTGGGACGGCAGCGGCGCGATCGACACCGCCGGCGAGGAGAGGCAGGTCCTCGACAGCCTGCTCCGCGAGATCTCCTCCGGCCTCGAGCTCACCGCCAGCGGACGCGCGGTACCCCTCGGCCGGCCCGAGGAGCCGCAGCTCAGCTTCCCTCGCGGACAGGGCGGGCTGTCGTTGACCCGGGTCGAGGTCTCGTTCGCCGCCAGGCTTCCCGCGCACTCGCGCCGCGTCGAGCTGACCAACAGCGCCTTCTCCGGGCGGGTCGGCTGGGACGCGATCCAGATCCTGCCCGGCGATGGGACAGAAGTCACCTCGAGCGTCCCCGCCACCGACCCCACCGACAGCCTCCGCGCGTATCCCCAGAACCTGCTCTCGAGCCCACCAAGCGACCGCCGGGCGACCTTCGAGGTGACGCCAGGGTCCGGTCAGGTGAAGGCGCCGCCCGGCCTGTCCGGGGACGACGTGACGACCGATCGCTCCCTCGATGGCTTCGCGAACGCGCTCGCGGGAGGCAACACGCACGGCCTGATGATCCTCTTCCTGCTCGCCGCAGCGTTCGGCTGGGGGGCGCTGCACGCCCTCTCGCCCGGCCACGGAAAGGGGATGGTTGCCGGCTACCTGGTCGGCGCTCGCGGGTCTGCCCGGCACGCCGGGATCCTCGGCCTGACGGTGACCGCGACCCACACCGTGTCGGTGTTCGCGCTCGGGCTGGTCACCCTCGCCGCCTCCTCCTACATCCTTCCCGAGCAGCTCTATCCCTGGCTCGGTGTGGTCTCCGGCCTCATGGTCGTGGGCATCGGGCTGACCGTGATGCGCTCGCGGTTCCGCCGCTGGCGTCTCGCCAGGACTCGAGCGACCGCGGGAGCGCGACGGGCAGGTCGGAGCACCGCCACGATCACCACGGTCACCACCACCACGGAGGGCCCGATCACGATGCGGAGCCTGATCGGGCTCGGCGTCTCGGGGGGGATCGTGCCGTGTCCCTCCGCCCTCGTGGTCCTGATCGCGGCGATCTCCCAGCACCGGGTGGGCCTGGGCATGGCTTTGATCCTCGCCTTCAGCCTCGGGCTCGCCGCAACCTTGACCGCCGTGGGCCTCGCCGTGGTGTGGGGGGGACGGCTGGTGACGCGTCTGCGGCCGGAGCGCCGCCTGTTTGGCTCGCGCTTCGCCGGCGTGCTGCCGGCCGTCTCGGCCTCGGTGATCGTGCTCGCCGGGGTGCTGATCACGTCAAGGGCAATCCCGCAGCTCGGATGACGCTGCTACCTGCAAGGAGGACCTCATGTCCATAGTCGACTTCCAGTTCCTGTTCCAACCGGTGGAGCAACTCGACGCCTGGCTCACCGGGCTGTTCGATGGCGCTTCTCTGGTGGTCGCGCTGGGCATCGCCTTCGTACTCGGGCTGAGGCACGCGTCGGACCCCGACCACCTGATCGCGGTCACCTCCCTGATTGCGGCCGATGACGGCGGCACACGGGGTGCGACGCGACTTGGCGCGTGGTGGGGCCTGGGCCATGCCGCGACGCTGGTCCTGCTCGGGGTACCGCTGATTGCGTTCAAGTCCTCGCTGCCGACCTGGCTCGAGAGCGGCGCCGAGAAGGCCGTCGGCGTGGTCATCGTCCTGCTTGCCGTGCGAGTGATCTGGAAGTGGGCGCGCGGCCACTACCGGGCGGGCCCGCACTCACACATTGCAGGCCGGGCGGTCGCGAAGCGCCGCTCGCACCGACACCTGCGCCGAGGTGAACGCGAGGCGAGCCACGGACACCACCCCGTTCGGACTCCGCAGCAGGCATTCGGCATCGGTCTGCTGCATGGACTCGCCGGAACCGGCGCAGTGGTCGTGCTCCTGCTGGCCGCCCTGCCGACTCAGCTGGAGGCGGGGTTGGCCCTCGCCATCTTCGCCCCGATGACGGTCGTGTCGATGGCGGCGTGCACGACCGCCTTCGCCTGGGTGCTGACTCGCCCGCTGATCGAGCCGGTCTATCGAAGCGTCCTGATCCCTGCCCTCGGGTTGTTCGGCCTCATGTTCGGGCTCTGGTACGTCGGGCTTGGCTAGTGAGGCCTCTCACAACGTTGCACCGTCATGAGACACCCCACTAGTCGGCCCGGATCAGCTCGTGAAGGCCGGTGCCGGGCGTGCCCTCCATCCTGAGCCTCAACGGCGCTTCCTCTCCGGCGCCGCCCTCGGACGCCCCCTCGACCGTGCCGACTCGATCCGCCGCAACCCGAATCGGGGGGCGGTCGGAGCCTTCGTAGAGCTCCAGGCCGAAGCGGCGGACCCTGCCGTCCGGCCCGTACTCGGTGGAGAGGAGGGCGTCGTGCAGCCGAATCACCTCACCCTCGGGCGAGATGAGGATCGCCCCGACGGTCTCGGCGTCGTGGCCGTCGGCTAGCCGGGGCCGCAGGGCCGCCACGGCGAGCAGGGCGCCGTCGTCGAAGCTGGCCGAGATCAAGCGCAGGGCGCTGATCTGTTCCCAGTCCGGCTCCCCCTCCAGGCGCCATCTGGGGCGGGCCTCGTCGGCGTCGGGGCGCGCGCCCGCGTTCCGCAGCTCCCGTAACGATTCGACATCCCACTCCACCCGCAGCGCTGGGCCATCGGAGGGCTCGAGCGCCAGCGCCATCGGCTCATTGTTGGGCATCGTCCTCCTTGCGGGGGAGCTCGCCTCGGGGGTCCGTGACCTCGCGTGCGCTGCCCTCGTAGTCGTAGTTGCCGGGCCGGCCGTTCCCGCGGGCGCGGCCCTCCGCGTTGCGGTATCCCCAGCGAGCTGTGCGAACCGTGAACCCCGCCCGGCGCAGGGCCATCCGGGACACCAGGCCCCGGAAGATCGCTCGGGTTGGGGGGATCAGCAGGAGGAGGCCGATGATGTCGGTGATGAACCCAGGTGTGATCAGGAATGCCCCTCCGAGGATGACCATGGCCCCGTCGAACACCTCCCGGGTTGGCACCCGGCCCATTGCCAGGGCCTCGTTGAAGCGCCGCCACGCGGCGCGGCCCTGCGAGCGCAGCAGCGCGGCGCCCAGGAAGCTGTCGACGATCAGCAGCGCAATCGTCGGCAGCACGCCGATCGCCTCGCCGACCTTGATGATCACGTACAGCTCGGCGATCGGCAGGACGATGAAGATCAGTACGAGGAACAGCATCGGGCGAAGCGTAGTGCCCCAACTCCTCGCGCATCGGCACAGCCGGGTCAGGCCCAGCCGGTTGTCCCCGGCTCAGCTGCTGCAGGCAGCGCGCAGGTCGAGATGCCGGCTCTCGCCGCGGTTGATCACGAAACGCCGCTCGTCACTCCCCGTCGGCGATTCGCAGATCAGCGTCCAGCGCTCGACTTGCGCCCTCACCAGGGGGTCGGGGCCCTGGAAGGTGATCGTGCCCTGGTACGGGTCGGCGGCCGCGAAGTTCTGAACCCGAGCCACGTAGCGGCGGCCGGGCACGAGCTTGGGCTCCACGAAGGTTGATTCCTCCGAGTTCGCGGGAACGCCGCCGGCCGAGCTGCCCACGAGCCCGGTCTCGCCCTGCGAGCTGCCATCTCCGTTGGAGTCGCGGAAGACCTTCAGGTCCCAGTCGGAGGCCGGGCTGGTCCACTCGATGCGGACCGTGGCCTTGGCGTTGTCGATCCCCGCTCCCGCCGGGACCACGAACGGATGGTCGTTCCAGCAGGACGGGTCCGTGGTGTCGAAGTTCGCGCAGGGCGTCGCCGTGGTCGCGCCACCACTGAATTGCCTTGGCGGGCTCGGATCTCCGTGAGGTAGGCGGCCCGTCTGCTTGGCGACCGCCGGGCGGGTCGAGGGGTTGATGTCCCAGCGGAAGTGGCCCGACGCCGGGACCGTGAGCTCGGTCTGGAGGTGGTCGTGCAGGTTGATCACCGAGCCCTCGTTGCCGTCAGCGTCGATGACCTTCGAGGTGCGGGTGATGAACTGCTTTCGGAGCGTCAGGCTTGACGCCGCCGGGCGCCTCGCCGGTGAGCACCGAGTGGCGGTTGCGGGTTGGCCGTGCTCTGCTGGGCGATCGAGATAGGCCTCGCCGGTTGCCCTGGCCGGGCCGGCCGCCGGCGTCGTGCCGTGCCACTCCGCCACCACGTCGTCGCGAACGGCGGGTGGAAGTGGCTGGGACCGATCTCGAACGTGAAGCCCGAGGCCGCCGGTCGCGTAGTAGCTCCAGTCCTCGGTCGTCCCGGTGGTGTCGTAGAGCTCGTAGCCGTGCTCGCTCGTGTAGCCGTTCTCGCGCCGCCATCGCGTCGCCCAGCTCCTTCTAGACCTGCTCGTCGGGCGGGTTCCCTGGCTCTGCGATGCCCGGGCGGCCGCAGGACCAGGCCGGTGAAGGTGTGGTTGGTGATCATCGTCGTCACCTGGCGGTCGGAGATCAGCCTGCGGATGTTCCGGCTCTCAGGCTCCGAGAACGGGCCCGGGCCGCGGTAGTCCTGGGTGCCGTCGGGTCGGTGCTCGCGCGCGCCGGGCCCGCCCCAGAAGCCGCCGTAGTTGCGATTGGGATCCACCCCCGGCTCGGCCAGCCCGACCGAGGCGCTGCGCGCAGTCTCCTGCCGGATCGGGCTGTCGTTGAGCAATCGGCAGTTCTTGCGCCGGTACTCGTACACGGGCGAGGATGTTCGCCGTTCGGCGGTCTCGGATCGGTGTCTCCGCCCCGCCCGCCGCCGGCGCCTTCGGCCTCGCCCGCCTCCCGCGAGGTGTTGAAGCCGTCCGGGTTGACCACCGGCACGACGATGGTCCGCGTGCGGCTCACTAGGCTCGGATTGTGGGGTTGTTCGTCTGTGTAGCCGTTGATCAGGCGGTAGGCCCACTCCATCGCGTGCTCACCCGAGGGCCACTCCCGGGCGTGGTGCAGGCCCAGCTGCAGGAAGACGGGCTTGCCGTCGCTGGCGCCGCACGCCGCTCGGTGATCTCGATCCCCTCTACGGGGCGGCCCTCATAGGTCTGCTCCTGAAGCTGGAAGTAGCGGACCAGGTTGGGGTAGCGTCTCGCCAGGTCCTTCATTTCCTCGCTGTAGTTGAAGAGCCGTCGGTAGCGGGTGCGGCCGCTGGGCAGCCCGGAGGTGGTGATGGAGCGGGCGTAGGCCTCGTCCTGGGCTCGAAAGCGCGTGTCCTGGGCGACCAGGTCGTGCGTCAGTACCCGGTAGGCGAGCCCGTAGCGACTCAGGGCCGCAGCGTCCCCCGCACCGTTCAGGACCACGTCGACGTAGCCGTCGCCGCCGCTCTCCGTGACGTCGAGATCCAGCGACTGGAGCCGAGCCACGCTCTCGTCCGTGGGCGTGTACACCCTCGCCATCGAGACGGGCGGGGGGACTGCTGGGTGTTGACCGGGCGTAGATAGACGCTGACCTGAGCGGTCGAGTCGCTGCCGCCGCGCCTGCACGCCTGTACCACCAGCGGAGCCGGCGGACAGGACGAAGCCCTGCGCGAGCTCTGTCGCTCCGCCGTACGCGGAGGCCGCGATCGTGTCCCCGGTTCGACTGTCGAGCAGCGCCAGATCCCAGTCCCCGCTCGCCGCGGCCAGACGAGCGGTCACGAGGCCGGCGGCCGGAGCGCCGACGGTCGTGGTGGCGACGCCGGCACGTCCGGCAAGATCGCGGGCGGCGCAGCTGCGCTCCCGCTCCGCGAAGCCACGAGGTCGCCGTCGAAGAGCGTGGCGGCACGGGCCAAGGCAGGCGCCGCAAGCAGGCATCAGGGCCGCCAGCGCAGCGGCCACAACGACGGCCGTGTGCTCGGATCGGCCGGGGCCCTATGCCGGGTTCGCGCTCGCGAATGGAGCGCTCGCCGACTTCAGGGGTGCGAATGGATGCTGCCACCTCGTCGGGCCGAGCCTAATCGAACCTTTTGCCCCCGCGCGTCACTCGAAGCCCGTCCTCTACGATGGGCACATGGCGACTGAAGACACCGCGACGGTCACGCAGGATGACGTCTACGAGGCCCTCGAGGAGGTGATCGACCCCGAGCTGGGGCTCGACTTCGTCTCGCTCGGGCTCGTCTACGACGTCGAGATCGAGGACAACGACGTCTACGTCACCTTCACCCTCACCTACCCGGGATGCCCCATCGGCCCCCAGGTGTCGGAGCAGATGAAGGAGTTCGTGGGAGGCCTCGAGGGCGTCGAGGGCGTCCATCCGAAGATGGTCTTCGAGCCCGCCTGGACCCCGGACAAGATGTCCGAGGACGCCAAGTTCGCGCTCGGATTCTAAGGACGCGCCCGACAGCGGCCAGACCTGTCGAATCGGAGTTGCGCTGGGCCCTTGAATGGGTGTAGCGTCGGACCAAGCGATCAAGAAGAGGCGCGATTGGTCGACCCGAAGCCGAGAGCCGGCGGGCGCGCAGCCCCACGGTTTACCCAGTTCGTGGCCCGCCGCATTGCGGCTAGCCCTCGATGTCGTCTTGCCCCGGTGGCGATCTCCGCGCTCATCGTTGCCCTGCTCCTCCCTGTGGGCGCCCGCGCGCAGGCGCCTCCACCGCCCGGGCAAGTCCGCTTCAGCGTTCCCAGCCTGTTCCCGAGTTTCGCGCCCACGATCGAGGACTACGTCGTCCGCTGCAGGAATGCCCCGGTGACGGTCACTGCCCACGCCTCCGGAGGCTGGCAGGTGTCGATTGCCGGCCATCCCTTCCGCAGCGGCGACTTCAGCGAGACGGTGGGGCTGAGCTCCGGTCGCGCCTTCCTGGTCACCGCGCGGAAGGGAGCGGCGCTCTACCGCTACCACGTGCGCTGCCTGCCGAACAGCTTCCCTACCTACACCTTCACCCGCTACGGACCGGTGTCGCCGAAGTTCTTCGCGGTGAGCCGCACAGACCTCGGCTACGGCATGATCTTCGACAACCGCGGGGTGCCAATCTGGTGGATCCACGAACCGAGCTGGAGCATCAGGGTGATGACGAGCGGGAACCTGCTCTGATTCAATGGCCTGTGCTCCCATTCGAGGTCACTCGCCTCGACGGAGCCTGGGTCACACCCTCAAGGCCGTGGGCCACCAGCTCGATGGACACGATTTGCAGTTCGTGCCCACCGGCGACCACCTGGTCGGGTCTGGAGCCCAGCAGAGCCACGTGGACACGAGCGCCTACGGCGGCTCCAGCGACGCCACCGTAAAGAACGCCGTCTTGCAGCAGGTGAGCCCCGCCGGCCAACTCGTCTGGGCCTGGAGGACACAGGAGCACATCTCCCTGGCCGAGACGGGGCGCTGGTGGGAACACCCCTTCCTGGCCAACCAGCCCTATGACGTCGTCCACTGGAACTCGATTGAACCTGCCGGCGACTCGGTGATCGCCTCCTTCAGGCACCTCGACGCGGTCTACAAGATCCGGAAGAGCACCGGCGAGATCGTCTGCGAAGTTGGGCGGCACGAGCACGCCCGATAGCGCTGACGGTGATCGGTGATCCCCGCGTGTACACCTTCGGCGGCCAGCACGACGCCCGCCTGCTTCCCGATGGGACCCTGACCGTGTTCGATAATCGCAGCTACCTGACGCCCAACCGGGCGCCGCGGGCGGTGCGGTTCAGGATCGACGAGCAGGCAGGAACCGCGACCCTCCTGGAGTCGATCACCGACCCCGACGTGCCCGCTTCTTTCTGCTGCGGGTCGGCCCGCCGGCTGAGCAACGGGGATTGGCTGATCGGCTGGGGATCGGCCAATAACCATCCGGTCGGCGGCTACAAGCCGAACGGCCAGAGGACGTTCTTCTTGACCTTCAACCCCCGCAGCAGCTACCGGGCACAACCGGTCCCCGCGGGCGTAATCACGGCGGCCGATCTGCGAGCTGCCATGAATTCGCGCTGTTCGTCAGGATGCAACTGACGACGCTGGGGACGCGCCCGACAGGATCGAAAGCTCATCTAGGGACGGGCCCGGCAGCTGGCACCAGCACAGTCCTGCAGCTGGTGCAGGCGGGTGGCGAGCCGGGACTCGACCGCTGCGTAGCCGGGTGCCTTATGGCGACTCCGCAGCTCGAATGGGTCGTTTTGCAGGTCGTAGAGCTCTCGCTCGCCGGTGTTGTGCTCCGCGTACATGTAGCGGCCGGTCCGAATTCCCTTGAAGCTCGCGCTGGTCTCGCCGACCGGTTGCTCGATCAGGAGCTGGCGCCCCTTCACGACGCGGGGCCGCTGCGCGACGCGGATCAGCGAGCGCCCGTCCATCACCAGCCCGGGGTCGGCGTTCGCCGCGTCAACGACGGTCGGCGCCAGGTCGGCGTTGATCGACAGGCCACGGATGGTCACCCCCCGCGGGATGCCCGGCCCGCGCATCTGGAGCGGCACCCGGATCGACTCCTCGTAGACGTTCATCTTGCCATTGAAGATCCGGTGCTCGCCGTGGAAGAACCCGTTGTCGGAGGTGTAGATGAGCAGCGTGTTGTTGAGCTCGCCCCTTGCCCTCAGCGCATCGACGACCTTCTCTACCCCTTCGTCGACCGACAGCAGCGATTCCAGCTCGCAGCGGTACCTGCGCTGAATGTCTGCGGTCTGCCCCGAGTTTAAGCGCGAGAGATTCCGGCTCTGGGCGGGCTTGTCGGAGACGTCGGCTTCGTTGAAGTTCGGGGACTTCGGCAACGGCTCGGAGTCGAACGCGTGGGCGTGGCGCGGCGCCGGCTTCGCGGTGCGGTTGCAGTCGAACGGCGGGTTCGGGTTTCGGTCCCTCCGGGCCGCCCCAGTGCGGCGCGGTGTAGGTGAGCCAGAGGAAGAACGGCTGCATCTTGGGTGCTCGGCGGTTGACGAAGCCGACTGCCTTTCGGGTCAGCACGTCCTGCTTGAAGTCGGCGGGCTTATAGCCGTAATTGACGGCGGTGCCGTTCTCGTTCAGCGTGTAGTTGTAGACAAGCTGGCCCCACCCAATCGCCGCGTACCACTCCGACCAGCCAGGCGGGACCGTCAAGCTGTTCATGGCCATTCAGGTACCTGCCAATCATGGCCGTGTAGTAGCCCGCCTCCTGCAGCCAGGATGCGAGGTTGTTGTCTCGCGTGCAGCTCCTGGAAGCGGACGAAGCCGCCGTTCGGCGGCGAGTTGTCGAACACGCCATGGTTGTGCACATACTCGCCGGTGAGAAAGGTGGCGCGCGACGGGCAGCAGAGCGAGTAGTTGACGAAGCTGTTCTGGAAAGTCACCCCCTGGCCCCCGATCCTCGAGTTGACGTTCTTCATCACCCGCATCGATTCGAGCGCCTGGTCGTCGGTCTCGATCACGAGCACGTTGGGCCTTGCCGCAGCAACGGCCGCCTCACCGTGGGTCGCCCGGTGTGTTCCGGAGGCGACTACCAGGGTGCCGGTCGCGCCCAAGGTGGCGAGGGCCGGTATGAGAAGGCGACGCCTCCGAAATGCTGTCATACGCCTCGGTGAGCGCCTCGTGCCCCTCCTCATCCGATTGCGACCCTAACAGGCGTTACGCGGGCGTTCGGCGCAGGTCATGTCTCACAGCGCGGGCCTCGGGAGTCGCCTACTGCTGCAGCCCGGCGGCTTCGAGGGCCTCGCTGCGGTCCGTGAACCATTCCGAACGGAGCTGCTTCCCGTCGCGGAACGTGACGACATTCCAGTATTCGAACTCGGCGTCTCCGCCGCTTGCCTTGTCCTGCACGGGTCGTCCCACACGCGCCGCGACCTTTTCGTCCCCGCCATTGATGAGCTCGATGGCCTCGTAGGACCCCTCCTCCCAAGGCTCGTCCATCTTGACGATGAAGTCCCAGACGGCTTCGCGCCCGCGGATCGTGGCGTTCTCCGGCCAAGGGGTGGGGGGGAACCATTCGAGCTCGGGATCAGCCAGCGCCAGGTAGGCAAACTTGTCCCGCCGGTTGAAGGCGTCCAACCCCAGACGCCAGTTCTCCATGTTCTCCGGCGAGATCGCCCGAGGCGCTCTATCGGGCATCGCGGAGTGAGAGCAGCGCCTCCGAAGCGGAGGAATAGGCAGACAGCTTCATTGGGAAACCCGCCTCGACCTCACGCTCGAGCAGCGACCCGGGGGTGGTCACCAGCTTGATGCCGCCCCCACCGCCTGCCTTCAGCCTGGCAGAGACCGCCAGCAGTACCGAAATGCAAGCGGAATCGACGGTACGACAGCCACGAAGATCGACGGCGATTCCGGTTGCGCCCTCCCTGGTTGCGGAGTTGAGAAGCACGGTCCACCGCGCCACGTCAGGGGCTTCCAAATCCCCCTCGACGTCGACAAGCATCAGGCCCGGGCCCGGAGTTGTCGTCGCGAAGCGCGGTGCGGCGGGGGGCTGGAGAGCGGCGGTTGCCATCTGGGTTCCTTCCCTCGACGCTTCGGATTGCGGTGCCCAGGTGGCGTGAAGCGTCGGAGTCGTCAGATGGGCCGCTACCAGCAGTCTACGCCGCTGTGCCGCGCGGACACAGGTCAGATGACCCCAAGCGGCGACGACCGGCGAACCAGGAGGTGGCGGTCTGGCTGAGCTACGCTCAGCGCATGGAAGGAAGACGAAGCCCGGGGCCCCGCAGCCACTACGAGGCGTTGGATTTCATCCACGTTCGGCTGCTACCGAGAACCTACGTCGAGATCGGCGTCAATCGCGGTAACTCCATCACGCTCGCTCTGCCCGGAACGCGAGTGGTCGGCATCGACCCGGAGCCTCGGTTGCGACACCCGATCTCTCGCTCCACGAAGGTGTTTCCTTGGGCCAGCGACACCTTCTTCGAGCTCTGGGACCTCGAGAAGGTGCTGCATGGCCGTAAGGTCGATCTCGCCTTCATCGATGGCATGCACCTGTTCGAGTTCGCGCTCCGCGACTTCGCGAATCTGGAGCGCTACTGCACCCCGGACTCGGTGGTGGTCCTGCACGACTGCCTGCCCGCCAATCCGCGCGTCGCGGCTCGAAAGCGCCCCAAGAAGGGGTGGACCGGCGACGTGTGGAAGCTGGCGGTCTGCCTGAGGAAGTATCGGCCGGATCTCGAGACCACGGTGCTCGACGTGCCCGCGAGCGGGCTGGGAATCGTCCGCGGCCTGGATCCGCAGTCCACTGTTCTCGACCAGAGGCGCGGTGAGATTCTGCGTGAGCTGCTTCCGCTGGACCTCGACTCGCCGACCGGCAGGGAAGCCAAGCAGAACCAGGTGCCGGGCGACTGGGAGACCCTGCGTTCCGTGCTTCCCGCACAGCCCTATCGCCGGCGGAGCAGGGGCGTCTTGAAGACGCGGCGAGCCATGCGGATTGGGCCCGCGAAGCTTGCCCGGCGCGCTCTCGGGCCCGACGCCCTGGCCTCGCGGCTCCGCGAGCGGATCGAGGAGCCCGGGGTGCCGAGCTCCCCTACGTAGGGGCGGTCCAGCGCAGCCGGTCGATCTCGTCGGCGATCGCGAACACGAGGAGCCGAAACCGGTAGCGCTCGACGCTCTCGCGAAACACGGCGTTCACCCTCCGCACGTGGCGGATCCGCTTCTCGTAGCGCCGGTCGACAACCCTGCCAACCCTTTGGGCCAGGCTTGCGCTGCGCTGGAGCTGGCGCTTGGTGGCCGAGGGCGACTTGATCGCCTCCTTGCGCTCGAGCCGCTGCAGGAACTGCCTCGTCTCGTTTACCGCCGGCTCGCGATAGAACGGTCGCAGCCGGTGCGGCGGTGATGGCGGTGATGGCCGTGGCGAGCCTTGTGATCGGGCCGGTCGTCCGACCTCGCTGCAGCGGTGAGCGCCGCGCCGCGCTTGTGCCGGCGCTCCTCGCAGCCCGAGATCCTGTCGGGGCCCGGGCCTCCCACGCAGAGGTCCTCGCCCGGGCCACCGCCCAGGTGGTCGTTACCAGGCCCGCCGTAGCCGCGGTCGTCTCCCCAGAGCAGATGGAGGGAGTCGCTGCCTGTCTCCCCGAAAGCGGCGTCGTCGTTGGGGCCCGTGCTGATGTTGTCGTCGCCTTGGCCGCCGCGCACAACGTCGCGGCCAGATGACGCCTCGACATGGTCGTCTCCGCCGCCCACGTAGATGCGGTCGGCCCCCGACTGACCGCGGACGAAGTCGTCGCCGGTGCCGCCGTAGATCCGGTCGCCGTCGAACTGACCGTCGATGGTGTCCTTGCCGGGGCCACCGTAGATCCGGTCCCCACCGAAGCTGCCGATGATGTGGTCGGCGTCCCGGCCGCCGTCCAGCTTGGCCGCCTCCTCGTGCCGGTTCTCGTCGCCAACGACCAGAATGTCGCGGCCGCGTCCGGCGCAGATCACGTCCCGTCCCCTGGCCCCAACGATCCACTCCGCGCGGCTCGTGCCGACGATCACGTCCCGATGGCGGGTGCCCACGATCACGCTTCGGTGGCCCTTGGCGTGAAGGTCTTGTGTTCGGGCCGACGATCGTCGCGGGGTCGCCCAGGCAGTCCCGGCCGGGCTGCGCCTTTGCCGGGGCGGGCATCAGAGCCAGCGCCAAGCCGGCGGTAGCGATGTACGTGATCAGCGCGCAAGCGCGCATTGACGCTAGTCCTCCCAGAAGAACTCCTCGAAGCTACGGAGAACGAAACCGTACTTCCAGACTCGCTGGAGGTCCTCGACGGTCGCGCCTTCGACCGGGTGGGCGGGATTGTCTCGTCCGGCACCCCCGCGGTCAAGCGCCATCTGGAGCGTTTTGTCCCGGAGCAACGCTCTGACCTCTCCCCCCATGCCGGGGATCGTCCACATGAGCGCGAATCCCTCGTCGGCGTCGTAGGGAACGTCGAGCGGCTCCCGGCACACGAAGAATGCGGTGACCTCGCCAAGCACGGCGTGGAACGGCCGCTTCTCATTCGCCGCATCCTCCAACTCCTCCGCAACGCTCGCCCGCACCGCGCTGCGAAGGCCGGCGACCATCCACCCCTCGAGGCTTCCGGCCATGGTGAGCCTCTGCCACTCGGCTACGCGGGCCATGTAGCCGAAGCGTGCCGCCGACTCGGCCACAACCATGACCGCCTCACTCGCCGGTTCTCGCCCTGTGATCAGCTGAAGGCCCATCGAGAGGGCGCGCGCGGTGTCGTCGTCGATCTCTCCCTTGTCCACATGCTCGCGCGACTGGGTCGCGAGGACGTTCACCATCTCCTCGGCCTCGTCCTGGGGGATGCTGACCAGATCGGCTCGACCCTCCACGGACACCCACTCCGGCTCCGCCTGACGCCGGCGGAGCAGGCTCATCGCCCGGATATTCAGGTCACGAATCGGGTGGGCCATGCGATTGGATCGGGTGGGCCATGCAATTGAATCCTGTCGGAAGACCTGCAGCCTTGCAACTTTCCGGCGAATTGCTGCCGGTAGATTCGGTCCAGAAACGAGGTACCCGAGGACGGACCCGGATTTGACGCGCCATACGCCGCCGAAGTAGGATTGTCCTGCGGGTTCCGCCGAGGGGGGCGGCGAGAAGATGACGAAGCTCAGGATCGCAGGGATGCAGGGACGCCGGCACGGGTCGATTTGCGTGCGGGCCTCGACGATCGCGCTCACGCTCGTTGCCCTTGTTCTCGTCACCGGCAACAGGGACGTCGTGGACGCGTCTACGGCTGCCGGCTCCGTCCGGCCGCCCGGATTCTCCGAGTCCGTGGTCTTCAGCAATCTCGTTGAGCCGACCGCTGTTCGCTTCTCACCCGACGGCCGTGTGTTCGTCGCCGAGAAGAGCGGCCTGATCAAGGTCTTCGACAGCCTCACGGACCCCACTCCCACCCGCTTCGCCGACCTACGCACCAAGGTCCACAACTACTGGGACAGGGGTTTGCTCGGCATCGCACTGGATCCGGGGTTCCCGGCCAAGCCGTATGTGTACGTCCTCTACACGTACGACGCGGTGATCGGGGGTACGGCGCCACGCTGGGGCAGCCCCGGGGTCTCCAGTGACGACTGCCCTACTCCGCCCGGACCCACCACCGACGGATGCGTCGTCAGCGGCCGGCTCTCCCGTCTGCAGGCCGACGGCAACAGGCAGGCGGGCCCCGAGCAGGTGCTGATCAATGACTGGTGCCAGCAGTACCCGAGTCATTCGATCGGAGACCTCGTCTTCGGCAGCGGCGGTGCCCTCTACGTCAGCGGCGGCGACGGCGCGAGCTTTTCGGCAAACGACTACGGGCAGTTCGCCGGCAACCCGTGCGGTGACCCTCCGACGGGAGAGGACCAGACACCTCCCACCGCAGAGGGCGGCGCGCTGCGGAGCCAGAGCCTCCGACGCCCCGCGGCGGAGCCGAGGGTCCTCGATGGCGCGCTCCTGCGCGTCGACCCCCGCACCGGGGAAGGGCTTCCCGCCAATCCTCTGGCCAGCAGCCACGACGCCAACGAGCGCCGCGTCGTCGCCTACGGCCTGCGCAATCCGTTCCGCTTCGCGATCCGGCCCGGCACCTCCGAGCTGTGGATCGGCGACGTCGGGCTGGGGACCATCGAGGAGATCGACCGTCGCAACAACCCGACCGCAACCCCGGCCCTCAACTTCGGCTGGCCGTGCTACGAGGGTCCCCAGCCTCATTCGTTCTTCCAGTCCGCCGGCTTCGACATCTGCGATGGCCTCTACGCTCAGCAGGGCGCCGTCGCCCCGCCCTACTTCAACTACAGGCACGATGCCCAGATCGTCCCCGGCGAGAGCTGCCCGACGGGCAGCTCATCGATCAGCGGTCTGGCGTTCTACACCGAGGGCCCCTACCCGCCGGAGTACGACGGGGCGCTGTTCTTCGCCGATTACTCGCGCAACTGCATCTGGGTGATGGAGCGCGACGGCTCGGGCGCCCCCAGCCCCAGCCGGGTCAAGACGTTCGTCACACCGGCGAGGTTCCCGGTGGATCTGCAGGTGGGACCGGACGGCAACCTCTACTACGTCGACCTCAACGAGGGCACCGTGAGGCGGATCACCTACGCCGCCGGAAACCAGGTGCCGACGGCGGTGGCCAAGGCCACGCCCACCTCGGGGAACCTCCCCCTGACGGTGAGGTTCGACGCGAGCGCCTCGACCGATCCCAACCCGGGCGACGTACTGACCTATTCATGGGACCTCAACGGGGACGGCGCCTATGGCGACTCGACCGCGAGGCGGCCGAGTTTCACCTATAGGCGCGCGGGCACCTACCGCGTCCGTCTCAAGGTCACCGATTCCCATGGCGCCTCTGCAACCGACACCATCGCGATCTCAGCGGGCAACACGCCGCCGACCACGACGATCGCCACCCCGAACTCGAGCCTCAACTGGGCTGTCGGGGATCCGATCGCCTTCAGCGGCTCGGCGACCGACGCCCAGGATGGGACCCTGCCGCCCTCGGCGTTCTCGTGGTCGCTCATCATGCACCACTGCCCTTCGAACTGTCACACGCACTCGATCCAGGGCTTCCCGGGCGTGCGTAGCGGCTCTTTCAACGCGCCCGACCATGACTACCCTTCATATCTCGAGCTACGGCTCACCGCGACCGATTCCGGCGGGCTGAAGGACACCCGGAGCGTCCGCCTGGATCCAAAGACCGCCGACCTCACCTTGAGCTCCGCCCCTTCGGGGCTCTCCCTGACGCTCAACGCTTCCACGGCGCCCGCACCGTTCACCGGCAAGGTGATCCTGAAATCTGCGAACACCCTCACCGCGCCCGCTTCGCAGACTCGAAACGGGACCACCTACGACTTCCAGTCGTGGTCCGACGGCCAAGCGCGGACCCACTCCGTCACGGCCGCGAGCTCTGCCACTTACACCGCCACCTATAGGGCCCGCTGACGGGCGCTATATCCCCTGGGCTGCCGGCTCGAGCCGCAGGTACTCAGGCGGCCGGAGGGGGCTCGTCGTCGCTCGAGTCGGGGGGCGTCAGCTGGCGCTCCAGCTCCCGGTCGAGCTGGATGGCCCGGATCGCGTGCTCGTCGGGAAGCTTGTCGAGTACTTCGTGAATGGTCCGCAGGACGTCGGATTGGTCGTGCCCGAAGTCGTCCAGCAAGGATCTGAGCGCGGTGTGAGTGATCTTGAGCTGGGCCGGGTTCAGCTCCAGGTGGTAGTGGAATTGTGTCGTCTGCCGGTTGTCCGATCCGTCGCCGCTCACGGCCGTTTCCCTCGCCTTCGCTGGATGCCTTCGTCAGTCTAGAGTCCATTTTCATGCTCCGGGTCAAGACGTGGATGAGGGTTGGCTTCGGATGCGCACTCTGCGGGTGCGTGGCAGTCGGTCCCGCCTCGTCCGCCGCGGGAGCGTCCACGCCAGGGCTGAGGCCATCGATCGAGCGCCTCGAGCAGGCGCCGAGCTCCGTCCGCGAATACTGGACGCCGGCCCGGATGCGAAGCGCCCAGCCCGCCGAGCTCCTGAGCCCCGGGCTCGTCCGAGATCGCGCAGCGCCGGCGGGTGTGCAGACCGCGGGTACGACGATCCAGCCTGCACCGCGAGGTCCAAACGACGAGGGAGTTTCCCTACCGCACCCACGGCAAGGTCTTCTTCACCCTCGGGCTCATCGGACTACACCTGCTCGGGGACCGCGGTGCGCTCGCCCAGCCGCAGCCTGGTCTGGACCGCCGGCCATTGCGTCTCCGATCCGGGGCCCTTGGGCCCCGAATTCGCGACCAATTGGGAGTTCGTTCCCGGCTACAAGAAGGGACGACGGCCGTTCGGGGAGTGGCCCGCGAGCAGCCTGGCGACGACGCCGCAATGGGGCGGCAACGGTCCCCTGAGCGGCGGTGACTCGGACTTCGACTTCGGGGCCGCGGTGGTCGCGCCCCGCGCCGGCACGCCAGCTCCAAGGCGCGATCGGAGCGCGCGGAATCGCCTTCGACCAGGCACGCGACAAGGTGTACAAGGCGTTCGGATACCCGGCGGAGAGCCCGCCCCCGGAGTTCGACGGCCGCCACCTGTTCCTCTGCGAGTCGCGCTACAGGGGCTCGGACCCGGGCGCCGGCCCTCCGTCCCCGATCCGGATCTCGTGCGACATGACCGGGGGCTCGAGCGGCGGCGGCTGGGTGATTCGCCGCGGCGATCGCCGCTACGTCGCCTCGGTCACCAGCTACGGCTACAGCAGCCAGCCCAACAGTCTCTACGGCCCCTACCAGGGAACGGTCGCCCGCCGGCTCTATCAGGACGCCGGCGGCTAGCTTCGCCCGTGATCAGGCGGTGGCGGGCTCGGCCTCGCGCTCCGCCGACTCCGCCGCCTCGGCCAGCTCGGCGATCGAGCGCTCGATCCCCTCGGCGATCACATCGACGTCCTCCATCGAGTCGTAGTCGGCGAGCAGACCGAAGTTGACGCCGCCGTTGTAGCTCATGATCGCCACGAACAGCGCCTGATGGGGCGGCAGGAAGCCGACCGGGAAGATGTCCTCCAGCTCGCGACCCAGAACGTAGAGCGGCATCTGCGGGCCCGGCACGTTCGTCACCACCAGGTTGAAGAGGCGGGTCGAGAAGTTGATCCGGGCCGCCTGTGCGAGCAGGGTGGGAGGGGAGAAGTCGTTGAACCGGGTGATCACCTCGGCGCCCAGCGCCTGCTTGGACTGCTTCAGCCCCTGCATCGCCCGGCTGACGGCCTGGAGGCGGCGCACCGGGTCCTCGATGTAGACGGGCAGCGGGGCGCGCATCGCGGCCAGTCGGTTGCCGAGCTGACCGCGCTCGTCCTGGGCGCGGATCGAGACCGGGACCTGGGCCCGCAGCTCGAGCCCCTCCGTGCGGATGCCGCGACCGTGGAGCCACTCGCGAATCGCGCCGGCCACGACGGCGAGCACGACGTCGTTGACCGTTCCCCCGAGCTCGTTCTTGATCCGCTTCATCTGCGCCAGGTCGCTGCGCACCCAGACGAAGCGGCGATGTGAGCCGATCTCGACGTTGAGTGGCAGCTTCGGCGCCGGGTTGGCGAACGCCCAGCCGATCTCTCCGACTCCCTCGACGGCTTCGGCGACCTGGCGCGCGGTCGCGCCGGGGTGCTCGATCGCCTGCTCGACGCGACGCGCCAGGCGCAGCGGAGTGGCCAGCAGGTCCTCGACGCTCTTGGCGGCCATTGTGGCGCCGGAGGGTTCGGGGTCCGGGACCCAGTCGTAATCGGACTCGGGGGGCTCCGGGACGGGCTTGGTGTCGAACAGCACGGTGGCGATGTCTACGCCCGACACCCCGTCCACCAGCGCATGATGCGTCTTGGTGATCAACGCGAAGCGCTTTCGGGTCAGCCCCTGGACGAGCCACAGCTCCCAGAGGGGCTTGGTGCGGTCGAGCTGCTGCGAGAAGATCCGGGCCGCCGTCCTGCGCAGCTGCTCCTCGGACCCGGGCGCGGGAAGCGCCGAGTGGCGGATGTGGTACTCGAGGTTGAAGTTGGGGTCGTCGACCCAGAAGGGGCGCCCGGTCTGGGCCGGAGGGTAAGCGAGCCTCTGGCGGAAGCGGGGCACGAGCTGGAGTCGGCTGCGGATGTGGTCGAGCAGATCGTCGTAGCCCGGCGGCGGGCCCTCGAAGATCAGGATTCCGCCCACGTGCATGTGGCTCGATGAGCTCTCGTTGGTGAGGAAGGAGAGATCGACCGAGCTGAGCCGGTCCATGTGGTGCTGGGCCATCGCTCCAACCCTAGTCGATTGATTCCGTGCCGCCCCCGCGTCGGGGCCGAATGAGGTGGCCCCTGCGCGTCATGGCCGAATGAGGTGGCCCCTGCGCGTCGTGGCCGAATTCCGATTCCATATGAATCGAAATTCGGCCATCGTGTCGGGTGTGGGGCTGGCGAGTTCTGGGTGTGGGGCTGGCGAGCCCTCAGTAGCCTCGCGTGATGCGAAGGTTGGCACCGCTCCTCGTCCTCGTCGCGCTCGCCGGCTGCGGCGGAGACACGGGCGGCGAGTCAACGCCCTCCAAGCAGGGCCGATTCGACGCCCAGCGCGCCTTCCGCGACCTGCGCGCGCAGGTGCGGATCGGCCCCCGGCCGGCGGGCTCGACCGGAAGCCGCGAGGAGGTCACGTTGATCGCCCGCCGGCTTCGCGAAGCCGGCCTGTCCGACGTGCGGGTCCAGCGTCCCCACCGCAACGTGGTCGGCCGGATCCCGGGCAGCGAGCCCGGAACGGTCGTCGCCGGCGCCCACCACGACACCAAGGACATCCCCGGCTTCGTGGGAGCCAACGACGGCGCGTCCGGGGTTGCCGTCCTGCTCGAGCTGGCGCGAGACCTGCCCCGGCGGCTGGAGGGGCCCTCGATCGACCTGGTCTTCTTCGACGCCGAGGAGGCGCGGGGCGACCGGCCCTTCGAGGTAGACGGAGCGCGAGGCAGTCGTCAATTCATCCAGTACGCGCAGCGTGGCGGCGCCGACGGCTCGCCGCCCCTGGACGAGATCCGGGCCATGGTCCTGTTCGACATGGTTGGCGACTGCGAGCTGGCCATCCCGCGCGAGGGGAACTCCGACCCGGGCCTTTACCGGACGTTCGCCGACGCCGCCGAGCAGCAAACCGGCAGCCCCGAGCCGTTCGTGGGCACGGCGGCGCCGATTCTCGACGACCACGGCCCGTTTCTCAGCGCGGGAACCCGGTCCGCGGACCTGATCGACTTCACCTTCGGACCCGGGCCCACCCCCGGCTCCTGGTGGCACACGTCGGAGGACAACCTGGGACACGTCTGCGCCGCGAGCCTCGACGCCGTCGGCGAGCCGGCGCTCACCGCGCTGCCGGCGATCCGGTAGCGGATCGTCCGGGTCAGTCATCTGGGTCCCATGGCCGCGGTCGCGGCACCCAGCACCGACGAGGGTGTCGTTTTCCCCCTATAGCGGGGAAAAATGCCCTCTCGACGGGAGATTCATCTTGGCTACCGGGGGCGAGGGTGAGATCGGAGCACCCGTCCGTCGCCGCTACCCTTGGGTGGCATGGCTTCCGCTCCTCGAGCCCCTGCCCGCGCAGTCCCGACGCGCGTGCTGCTGGCCGCGCCGCGCGGCTACTGCGCCGGCGTCGACCGGGCGGTACAGGCGGTCGAGGAGGCGCTCGAGCTTTACGGGCCACCGGTCTACGTACGCAAGGAGATCGTCCACAACAAGCACGTGGTTCAGCAGCTCGCTGAGCGGGGTGCGATCTTCGTCGATCAGGAGACCGAGGTCCCAGAGGGGAAGCTGGTCGTGTTCTCGGCCCACGGGGTGGCGCCGAAGGTGCACGAGAACGCACGCCGGCGAGAGCTGCGCACGATCGACGCCACCTGTCCCCTGGTCACCAAGGTGCACGTCGAGGCGCGCAAGTTCGCGGAGCAGGGCTACACGATCGTGCTCATCGGGCACCAGGGCCACGAGGAGGTGGAGGGAACGACCGGCGAGGCACCAGGCAGCATCGTGCTGGTGCAGACCGCCGAGGACGTCGACGAGCTCGAGGTCCCCGACCCCGACCGGGTCGCCTACATCACCCAGACGACGCTGTCGGTCGACGAGACGCTCGCGATCATCGCCCGCCTGCGGCAGAAGTTCCCCAGCATCGCCGGACCGAAGTCCGACGACATCTGTTACGCGACCACCAACCGGCAGATCGCCGTCAAGCAGCTGGCGCGCGAATGCGACCTGGTGCTGGTGATCGGCTCCACCAACTCGTCCAACTCGAATCGGCTGGTCGAGGTGGCGCGCGAGCTCGGCACCGCCTCGCATTTGATCGACAATTCGCTTCAGGTGCAGGAGGAGTGGCTGGAGGGCGTGGAGACCGTCGGCATCACCTCCGGAGCGAGCGCGCCGGAGGAGCTGGTCGAGCAACTGGTCGACTTCTTCCGCGAGCGGGGTGCGGAGGAGATCTCGGAGCTGCGGACCGTCGACGAGGACGTCCGCTTCATGCTGCCGAAGGAGATCAGGACCGAGCTCGCTGCTCGGGCGTGAGTGGCCGGCGAGACCGGGCCAGATCCCGCCCGACTCGACGCGGCGCTGCGCGCCGAGGTCTTTCAGGGCGAGAGGTACAAGCCGTTCGGTGAGCTTGGCGCCGAGGAGGCCCGCGGCCGCGCCGCCGAGCTGGACGCTGCGGGCGACTGGGGCCCCCTGCGGCGAACGCGACCGGTGGCCAGGGCCTGGCGCGAGCTCGCCGAGCTGATCGAGCAAAAGCCGGCGGCCTCGGTCGGCGAGCTGGACGCCGAGACGATCGTCGACTACGCAGAGCGCCTCTGGGTCATCGCGCCCGCCGATGGGCTGATTTGATTCGCTCTAGCCCCCACGCAGGCGCGCCGCGGCGACCGCGACCTGTCCGTAGGCGATGCCCCCGTCGTTGGGCGGCAGTCGCGTGGGCATCAGGACCCTCAGCCCAGCCTGTTCAAGCAGCCGGTGCGTCTGCTCCAGCAACAGCCGGTTCTGGAACACGCCGCCCGACAGGACCACGAGGCCGGTGTTCGCGCGCTCGGCCTCGCGCTCGCATGCCTCGGCTGTCGCCCGGGCGAGGGCGGCGTGAAACCTCCCACCGACCCGCTCCAACGGCGAGCCTCGCCGCAGGTCGTCGGTGATCGCGAGGACGGTGTCGCGGGGATCGATGATCAGGATGCCCGCCGCGCCATCACCGCCGGCCTCGATCAGCGGCAGCGGATACGGCTTGCGTTCGGAGGGGTCCGAGACTCCCTCGAGCTCCGCGGCGGCCTGGCCCTCGTAGTTGACCTGGGCACGGATCCCGCACAGCGCCGCCACCGCATCGAACAGCCTCCCGACGCTGCTCGTGGGGGGCGAGTTGAGACCCGTTGCGACCAGCTCCGCGACGGTCTCCCACCTGCCTTGATCGATCTCTCGCGCGAGCGTGGCCGGAATGTTCGGGACCTGCTCGCCACCGGCGGCGACCAGCCAGGCGCAGGCCATCCGCCAAGGCTCGCGAATGGCCGCGTCGCCCCCGGGCAGCCGGACCGGGAACAGCATCCCCGCACGCTCGTAGCCCGCCAGGCCCCCGGTGAGCAGCTCGCCGCCCCAAACCGTCGCGTCGGGCCCATAGCCGGTCCCGTCGTAGATCGCTCCGATCGCCGGCCCATCCTGGCCGTGCTCGGCGAGGCAGGCCGCCAGGTGGGCGTGATGGTGCTGGACCCCCACCACGTCCACTCCCCGACGCTCGAGCGCGTACCTGGTGGACAGGTAGTCGGGGTGGAGGTCGTGGACGACCACCTGGGGCTCGACGGCGAACAGGCGCTGGAAGTGCTCGATTCCCTCCCTGAACGAGCTCAGGGTCTCGTAGTTCTTCAGGTCACCGATGTGGTGGCCGACCCAGGCGCGGCCGCGCTTCGCCAGACAGAAGGTGTTCTTGAGCTCGGCGCCGCAGCCGAGTATCGGCTTGGGCGTCTCGAAGGGCAGGTCCACGCTCCGCGGCACGTAGCCGCGCGAGCGGCGCAACAGGATCGGCTCGGGCCGCAGCGTTGGGTCGAGTGAGCGCAGCACCGAGTCGTCGGTGCGGATATGGATCGGGCGATCATGGAGCAGGAACAGGTCGGCGATCCCCCCCAGCCGCTCCAGGGCCTCGTCGTCGCGGAAGGCGATCGGCTCGTCGGAGACGTTGCCCGAGGTCATCACGAGGGTCGTCCCGGCGTCGGCGAGCAGCAGGTGATGGAGTGGGGAGTAGGGCAGCATCACACCGAGGTCGCGCGAGTAGGGCGCCACGGCCGCCGCGACCTCGGCCCAGGCCCGCCGGCGCGCGATCACGATCGGGCGCTCGCGACCCTCGAGCATCGCCTCCTCGGCCGCCGTCAGCTCGACCAGGGCACGTGCCGCATCCGGGCTCGGGGCCATTAGTGCGAACGGCTTGTCCTCGCGATGCTTGCGCGAGCGCAGCGCGGAGACGGTCGCCTCGTTGTCGGCGCGACAGGCGAGGTGAAGGCCTCCAAGGCCCTTGACACAGACGATCTTGCCCATGCGGATCTGAGCGGCGGTGGCCTCGATCGGGTCCCGCCAACGCCCCAACGGCACCTCATCGCCGTGGCGATCGGTGAGCCGAACACGGGGCCCGCAGCTGGGACAGGCGTTCGGTTGGGCGTGGAAGCGGCGATCGCGTGGGTCCTCGTACTCCGCCTGGCATTTGGCGCACATCTGAAACGAGGCCATGGTCGTCAGGGGACGGTCGTAGGGGACCCCGCGGACGATCGTGAACCGGGGCCCGCAGTTGGTGCAGTTGATGAACGGGTAGCGATGCCGGCGGTCGGCGGGGTCGAAGAGCTCGGCCAGGCAGTCGCCGCACGTAGCGGTGTCCGGCGAGACCAGCGCCTCCGGCTCGCCGAGGCGCTCGGACTCGACGATCCGGAACTCGCCCTCCCCGGTCGTGGGGGCGTCCTGCGCGGCGACTCCCTCCACGGCCGCCAGCGGCGGGGCTTCGCCGGGAAGGCGTTCGAGGAATTTGTCGATCTGCTCCGGCGCCCCCTCGACTTCGAGCAGAACACCGTGCTCGTCGTTGAGGATGTATCCGGCGAGCTCCAGCGAGGTGGCGAGCCGGAACACGTACGGTCGGAAGCCCACCCCCTGCACGGTCCCGGTGACCCGTGCCCGCACGCGACGGCGGCGCGTCACCGCTTCCGGGTCCGCCCGCGAAGCCACGACCTAGCCCGGCTCGGACGCCAACTCGACCAGCTCGCGGAGCACGTGGTAGGCGCTTGCCTGGGCCTCCTGGATCCGGGGGATGTGCTGCGAGCGAGTGATCACCACGTGATCGGCAAGCCCTTCGTCGGCGACCCGGCCGCCGTCGTAGCCGACCAAGGCGATCGTCATCAGGTCGCGCTTACGAGCCTCGGCGAGCGCCTCGATGATGTTCACTGAGTTGCCGCTCGTGGACAGCGCCAATGCGGCATCACCCTCGCGCCCATAGGCGATCACCTGGCGCTGGAAGATCTCCTCGACCCCGATGTCGTTGGCGATCGCGGTCAGGATCGAGGCGTCCTCGGTGAGATCGATCGCCCGGCGCGCCGGCCATCCCTGGGGCGCGGCGCGGAAGTCTGCGACGGCGTCCATCGCGTCTGTGGCCGAACCGCCGTTGCCAAAGGCCAGCAGCTTGGCCCCGCCCTCGAAACGCGCCCGCAACTCAGCCGCGGCGGCGAGCAGCGTGTCGCGGTTCTCGGTCAACGTCTGCTCTCTGAGCGCCCCGACCTCCTCGGCCTTCAGGAGGATGGACCGGCGCACGTCGTCGACCACGGCATCGAGGTCGTGTTCGCCCTCCGACAGGAACGGGTACAGGAAGCTCGACGCTCCGGTGTCGTGCACCGGACCCGCTTCGCGGCCCTCGAGCAGGCCGCGGTGCTCGAAGAACACGTGGACCAGCTCCCAGAGCACGTGGTAGAGCGTCTCGATCAACTCCTGGTCCACGAATGGGTCGCGCTTGGGCGGCTCGAATTCCCACTCGGCGCCACCAGCAGCGAAGGCGATTGTCAGGCAGCCCCGCCGGCGGGCGAGCGCCAACGCCTCAGGCGTCTCGCCGGACTCGTCGTTCCCGATCCCATAGGCGATCGCGATGTCGTCGGGCTCCGCTACCACGTCCATCTGGGAGAGTCAGCGGCCCTCCCTCGCCCGCCAGCCCGATCGCCGGCAAGGCCCTCTTGCCGACGATCACCGGGTGCACGAACTCGACCGCGACGTGGCGGGCGTCGGAGCGGGCGATCGGCGAGCGGCCGAGCGCGACCAGTCGGCCTCCCCTGGCGAACCGCTCTGCCATCCGGTGACAACAGCGCGCCAGCCGCTCGGCCTCGGCATCGAAGAAGCTCTGATTGGCATCGCTGCGCGAGCTGAGCAGTTCGTCGATGCGTCGCGACCCAACTGCGGCGATCATCCCTGCGGCCGCCTGCGGGTCTCCGAGAGGACGAACCCGTACAGGAGGTGGTCGGCGGCCAACGCCAGCCTCTCAATCGGGCGTGGCCTGGTGGCCTGGGAAAGCCCCAGCGCCGGGGCCAGCGCAAGCTCGAACCCGAGCCAGGTTGCGAAGCCGTAGATCGGCCCGGCCCATGGACGCCGGCGCACGGGCTTGGGCAGGGCGGCGAAGGCAGCGCCACCTGCGGCACCGTAGCTCCAGTGGGCGAGCTCGATCGCTCCCCTTCGACGCTCGCGGGGAATCCTGCGAAGCAGGCCTCGCGCTCGCTGCTTGAAGATCGCGTCCGGGGGCGTCTGCTCGACGATCCCGAAGTCCACGGTGAAGGCCCGCATCCCGGTCATCGCCATCGCCGCGATCGCGCCGCGCATGGCGCCATGGGCGATCTCGCGGAGTCGCGGCTGCTCGGCCTGTGCCGGCGCTGGTGAGCTATGCGGCGGCACGTGTTCGCTCCGGCACCCGTATCAGCCATTCGCGCCACTCATCGATCCCGTCACCGGTACGGGCGCTGACCTGCATGCGCACGACGTCGGGGTGGATGGCGTCGAGGTTGTACAGGAACCGGTCGAGGTCGAAGTCCAGGTGGGGAAGGAGGTCGATCTTGTTGATCAGCACCAGCTCACAGGTGCGGAACATCAGCGGGTACTTGAGCGGCTTGTCCTCGCCCTCGGCCACCGAGGCGACCATCACCCGGGCGTCCTCGCCGACCCGGAACTCGGCCGGGCAGACGAGGTTGCCCACGTTCTCCACCACCAGCAGGTCGAGGTCGTCGAGGGGCAGCGAGGGGATCGCCGAGCGAACCATGTTCGCGTCGAGGTGGCACTCACCGCCGAAGCTCGGATCGGTGTTGAGCTGCGTGACGGGAACATGAAGGCTCGCAATTCGATCGGCGTCCATGCTGCCCTGCACGTCTCCTTCGAGCACGCCGGCCCGGATGCCGTCGAGGCCCTCGAGAGCCCGCTCGAGCAGCGACGTCTTCCCGGCGCCTGGAGCGCTCATCAAGTTGACGACGCTCACCGAGGCGCGATCGAAGTCGTCACGGTTGGCGCGCGCGATCGTGTCGTTGGCGTCTAGGGCGTCTTCGGCCACCCTCACCTTGGTGCGGTGCATCGCTCCTCCTTCGATTCGCTCGCTTCTACCTCGATCGACTCGACCTCGAACTCGCCCCCGCGCAGCACCTCGCCTCCGCCGCTTTGGCAGGCGGGGCAGCGGAAGGTCGGCAGCCCGGGCAGCGCGTCGAGCGGACCGCCGTGCGTCGCCATGGGTGGCGGCGCCGGGTCCCACTCCCGTGCGCACTCGGGACAGCGCAGCAGCGCTCCGACCAGCTCGTGCTCGAGGCGAGCGCCCTCGCAGACCGTCTCCCGCGAGACGATCTCGAAGTAGAAGGCGAGCGAGTCGGGAACCACCTGCCGCAGGGTGCCGATGCGCATGTTGACGGCGGTCACCCGCCGGCCTTCGGCATGGCGCAGCGCGGTGTCCACGATCGCGCTGGAGAGTGAGAGCTCGTGCACGGACTCAGGCGTCCTCATAGGCAGCATCGGAGCGCAGCTCCTCGACCGTCTCCAGGACGAGGGAGACGGCGCGCTCGACTGCGTCGGCGACCTCAGGGGAGAGCCCGAGACCCATTTCCTCTACGGCTGCCGGCTCGCAGGCGACCACCGTGACCTTGCCCGGCCAGCCGCCCACCGTCTTGACGAAGCGCAGGACCGTCTGCGGGTCCATTCCGTGCGGGTTCACGACCTGGCCGTCCTCGATCGGCTGAATCTCCTCCGGGTCGGGCTCCATGACGTAGAGCGTGCCCGGATCGCCGTCCTGGCGGCTGATGTCGACGAGGATCAGGGCGTCGTAACCGCGCATCACCTCGTAGGCGAGGTCCAGGCCGCCGGTGCCGAAGTCGAACACGCTGACCCCAGGCGGCAGCTCGCCGTCCGTGAGCCGCTTGGCGACCATGCCGCCGAACGCGTCGTCCTTCATCCAGGCGTTGCCCACCCCGGCCACGAGGATCTGCTTCTCGGGCGGCTGGAGCTGTTCCTCAACGTTCACCCGCACACCTCCACCTCGTGGGCCTTGAAGAACAGGTATCGGCCGGTCTCCCGAAACAGCGACTGGGCGGGATCGTCGTCCACGGTCACGCCGATATGCACCGCGTCCTCGTAGTCCAGGTAGATGCGCTCGATCGTCGCCGTGCGCCCTTCGAGCATCCCGTCGTAGACGTCGCGCTCCCCGTCGGGCCTGAGCACCACCCTGCCGCCCTTGCGGAGGGTGACGTCGCCGATCGTGACCTCAGCCTCTCCAGGGTTTGGATGGCCCGGCTCGGGATCCGAGAGCTCGAGGCGACCGTGCAGGGTCATGATCTCCTCCGGCGTCGTCCTCTCTGCGCGCTCGAGCATCTCCCGAACCGCTGGGTCCTGGCCGGAGACCGCCTCGCGCTCGTCGTCGCTGAGCGCCTGGACATGGAGCAGCAGCGCCTCCTCGATCTCGGTGTTGTCGAACAGGTTGCCGAGGCTCTCGGGAGCCATCCGGGGATGGTCGGGCAGGACGATCGAAGCACCCAGCACGGCATCGTCGTGCGGCGTCGCCAACACCGGGAATGTGTTGACGCTGCGGCAGGCCTCGACCGCTGCGCCGGCGGGGCCCTCCCGCTCGAGGGGCGAGACGAAGCGGCCTGCAGTGGCCTCGACGACCACGTGCGTGGACAGGAAGCTGGCGCGAAGCGCCTGCGCGCGATCCATTGCCTGCGCGTCCCCGGCGAGCGGGCTCGAGTTGTGCACACACATCACGATCCGGGCGAGTCCAGACTCCTCGAGCGTCGTAGCCCTGAGCCTGATCCGTCCTTGGAGCGGCGGATCGCCCTCGAAGCGAAACTCTCGACCGACTCCGTCCTCGACCAGCTCAGCAAGGGGGGTCGGCGGAACGCTGAGCCGCCGCTCCACCCCCTGGTGGCGCTCGCCGGTCGCCTGGAGGAAGCAGACGGTGCCCTCAAGCATGGCCTCCGGGCGCTCCTCGAACACGCACTCGATCCGAAGGTGGTCGAAGGTGCTCGGACTGCGCTCGGCGTAGGCCGGGGGGTAGACGATCCCGAACGGGGTCGGCGTCGCGTTCTTGGTCGCTCCCGGTGTGTACGGATACAGGGCGTAGCCCTCATACAGGAGCGAGGAGACGAGCGTCTCGAGCGTCGCGTCCAACCTAGCCCTCCGCCCTCTCGTCTTCGAGCAATTCGGCCAGACAGGCGTCGAAGGTGGGCTGTCCGCGTTCGGCCTTCAGGCGCGCCAGCCGCTCGATGGTCTCCGTGTGCAGCGCGACCCAGCCCCGGTATGGGTAGTGGGAAGCGATCATGGCCTTCCAGGCTTCGACGGGCATCGCGTAGCGAATCGAGCAGTCCCACGGGATCAGCAGCTGCTGCATCTGTCCGTCGTCGCCTTCGTAGAAGACCGTCCCGTTGAAGTGAAAGCGAAGCGGTGCATCACCGTCGGCAAGCCCATGGAAGTACTTGCTCGCCGCGACCTCGAGGTCGTAGGTGCAGGCAACCCGTAGGTCGAAAGTCGTCGCGCCCTTGAAACTCGGCACCACAACGTCGGTCTGGGCCCAGCGGAAGTTCGTGGTCGTGGTCGCCCACCGCTCGGGCTCGCCGAACATCTCGACCAGCCGTTCCCGGGTTTCGGGATCGTAGGAGCGCTTCGCGGGCTCGATGGTGATCAGCGCCGAGAGGGCGATCATGTGGACTTGCCGGCCGGAGGAGTCGCCAAGCCGTACCTGGAAGCTCAGCGTCGGAGCCGCGGCGCGCTCCACCGGCTCCACGCCAATGACTTCGAACTCGGGCACCGGCCGGTCGGGCCGGGCCTGCTGGGTTCGCTCCGTTGCGGCAACCGCCGCGCCATCGCCCTCGGGTCCGCTCATTCCCTCACGCTTCTTGCCCGCAGCTCCTCGAAGAAGCGATGGATCGCCTGCTCTGGCCCGACGCCCCCCGAGATTCCCTCCCAGCTCGTCTTGATCAGGCCCACCAGTCGGTAGCACTCGTCGATCGGAGCGATCACCTGCTGGCGGGGCTCCGTCATCCGGCTGACTATCAGCGCCTCGACGTCGGACTCGAGACCGGCCAACGGCGGATTGGCGGCCAGCAGCTCGTCCCAGGCGTCTAGGTCCAGCTCCGACTCGGTAGCGCCGGCGGGGCTCGGATAGAGGGCGACGACGCGGCCTGCGGCGCTGTCGAGGAGGAAGAAGGCGAGACCGATCGGGATCTGGAAGCGGGCCCAGAGCTCGTCGGGAAGCTCGAGGTCATCTAGCCAGAGGGCACGGGTTCCGGTCGGCCGGAGCTCGGGGTCGCCAGAGCGAAGGGCCAGGCAGCTCTCGCAGACGCAGAGGATGCGGCGCTCGGTGAGGTGAAGCAGGTGACGGTGGTCGGGCGATATGTCGTTGCCGCAGAGGTCGCAGACCTCGTTGGCCGCGCCGGAGCCGTTACCGGGCGCGCCGTTGGTTCCGGCGGCCGCGGCCGCCGGCCTCCCGAGCTGGCGCAGGCTCGAGACGAGCTCTGCCCGCCTCCGCGCGGCAAGGCGCCGCTCCATCGCCTCGCTCATGCCGCGAGCGCCACCCTCGCGCCGGCGCTGCCGGCCAGAAGGGGCACCGGCTCGAGCTGCAGGCGGTCCTCGTCAAGCGAGCGCCCGGCGCGTGGGAGGTAGTAGCGCCGCCCGCAGGATGGGCAGGCGAGCACACCCTCGTTCAGCTCGCCCTCCGCGAGGCGGCCGGTGCAGCCCGCGCAGGCGTCGCGGTAGGCCAGCAGGCTGTCCTCGATACGGGCGACGATCAATCGGATTCCCCTGATCTCCGCGCCGGTCAGCTCACCCTCGCCCAGGTGATCGAGGCCGTCGATATCGAACCACGACGGCTCGGCGTCGGCCCGCCCCGGCGCCACCTGGACGACGGGAAGCTCCGTCGCACCGTTGGCGGTCGCCGACCCGGACTCGACGGCGCCCTCTACCAAGAGGCCCTCGAGGTCGGGCGCTGCCTCGTCGAGCGCCTGCTTGATCGCCAGCTCGAGCGTCGACGCGGAGGCCGGGCACCCCTCGCAGCTTCCCTCGAGGCGTATGCGCGCCACTCCGTCCTCGATCCCGAGCAGGTCGACGTTGCCGCCATGCGACTCCATGTAGGGACGCACGCTGTCGAGCGCCTCGATCACTCGCGCCTCCAGGTCGACTGGGTAAAGGTCGTGGATCAGCATCAGGCTGGCCACCACCCCGTCTTGGCTCAGTCGCTCGCGCAGGTTGGCCCCCGGATCGCCGGATTCGTCGAGGGCGGCGAAGATGCGCTCCAGCCCTTCGCCGTAGAGCTCGATCACCGCGCCCACCAGCTCCTCGGCACTCTCTCTGGCGACGGGGTCGCCGATTCCTTCAAGCCGACTGGTCAGCTCCTGGACGCGCTCGACGAGCGCGTCAGGACCGCCTCCGTTCTCGGACTCGCCGTGGGGCCGCGGCGGGCCGGACCGGCCCGCCGCGCTCTCTCGTGTGGCGTCTTCGTCAACGGCCATGTCGTTTCAGCTCCCGCGGTCAGCACATGCCGGTGGGCGTGTGCACCACCTTCCGCACATGGCCGCTGCCGTCGTACATGTGGACGCCGCAGGGCAGGCACGGATCGAAGCTCCGCACCGCTCGCATGATGTCCACGCCCTTGAACTTCTCGGGGCCGTTCTCCTCGAAGATCGGGGTGTTCTGCACCGCGTCCTCGTAGGGGCCGGGAGTCCCGTAGACGTCGCGAACGCTCGCGTTCCACGGCGTCGGCGGGTAGGGCTGGTAGTTGGCGATCTTGCCGCCCCGGATCACCATGTGATGGGAAAGCACCCCGCGTGCGGCCTCGTGGAAGCCGACGCTGACCGCCTCCTGGGGGACCTTGAAGTTGTTCCAACTCTTGGTCCGCCCGGCGCGCACCTCCGTAAAGGCGCGCTCGAGGCAATGGAGGCCAATCAGGGCCGAGTAGGCCTGGTGATAGGTGCGGGCTCGGTCGCGCTCGATCGCATTCGACTTCTCCGGGATCTTCCACTCGAGCTCCGTCTCCGGAGAGCCGCCGGTCCTCGGCAGCACCATCTGGATGCTCTCACCAGTCGCCTTGGCGTACCCGAAGTCGACCAGGCCGGCCTTCGCGGTGCACCACTGGCGCGCGAAGGGGCCGCCACCCGTGTCGCAGCACACGTGGGTGTCGGTGCGCTGGTCGTAGATCCGGGGCGAGACCACCCAGCTGTACTTGTCGGCCCAGTCGCGCTTCTGGGGCTTTGGAATCGTCGTCTTGTTCCACGGGTGGCGCTTGTCCACCGGGTTGCCGAGCGGGTCCTCGGTGACGTAGGTCTCCTCGTTCTCCCAGTCCTCGAAGTACGAGCTCCCGAGCAGGATCCGGATCATCAGGTTGATCTCCACCAGGTCGGTCGAGACCAGCTCGCCATTGATCACCACGCCGGGGGTGATGTAGCGCTTGCGACCCCACTCGGTCATGTTGCGGTAGTCGTAGTCGACGTAGTCGGGGTCGTCGAACGATCCCCAGTTGACCAGGTTGGTGTCCCGGTAGCCGACCATGTCGTATCCCGGCAGCTCCCTCAGGAAAAAGTCGTAGAGGTCGTCGTGCATGGGGACTGAGCGCTTCGACGTACTCGAAGTAGCGCATCAGCCGCACGTAGTAGTCGGTCAGGGTCTGGTGAGTGATGTGGGCGCTGCACCCGCCCGGCATGATCGTCGAGGGGTGGGTGTGCCTGCCGCCGAACAGGCAGTACATCTCGCGCGTGTAGCGCGCCACCTGCAGGGTCTCCAGGTAGAAGTCGCCGGTGAACGGGTTCAGGGAGCGCATGATGTCGGCGATCGTCCGGTAGCCGTGGATGTCGGAGTGGGGCGCCAGCTCCTGCTCGGCCTTCTGCAGCAGCGACGGGTTGGTCTCCTTGACCATCTGCTCGCAGAAGTCCACGTTCGCCATGCAGTCGTTGAAGATCGCGTGGTCGAACATGTAGTCGGCGGTCTCCGCGAGGTTGAACGCCAGGTCACCCAGCGGGCGGTGGCTTCACGCCGTACGCCATGTTCTGGTTCAGGCAGGAGCAGGTGCAGTGGTTGTCCCCACAGATGCCGCAGATCCGGCTGGTGATGAAGTGGGCGTCACGGGGGTCGATGCCCTTCATGAAGATGTCGAACCCGCGGAAGATCATCGAGGTGCTGTAGCACTTCAGGACCTGCTGATTCGAGAAGTCGATCTCGGTGTGGATGCCGAGGCTGCCGACGATGCGGGTGATCGGGTCCCACGACATCTCCTTGACCATGACCTTCTGCTCGCGCGGGGTCTCAACGGTCGCCATCTCATCTCCTCCTGTCGGTCAAGGGTCTCGCGATGCCTCGTCAGCTACCGCGTAATGCCGCGGCTGATAGCCGGTCAGCAGCTGGTTGCCGGGCTTGCGCCACTCCGGCTCCTTGTCGTACTTGTTCTTGATGTTGCGGTTGCGGAAGTACTTCAGCACCGGCCCGTACGAGAACCGCGCGAAGTTGGCCGCGACCTTTCCGTACGGATCCTCATCCATGAAGGGCATGTACTTGTCGGGGAAGCCCGGCATCGTGCAGGCCATGCAGATCCCCCCGACGTTTGGGCAGCCGCCGTAGCCGTCCACCCAGCCGCGGACCGGCACGTTGCACTTCACGACTGGGCCCTTGCAGCCCAGCTTCACCAGGCAGCGGGGATCGTCGCCGTACTCGGTCGCGAAGTTGCCCTGCTCCGTGTAGCCGGCGCGGTTGCAGCCCTCGCGCACCGTGCGCCCGAACAGCCACTTCGGACGCAGCGCCTCGTCGAGCTCCGGCACCGGCGCCCGGCCGGCCAGATGCATCGCCAGGTAGAGCAGCGTCTCGGTGGTGTTGTCGGGCTGGGCGGGGCAGCCCGGGATGTTGACGATCGGCAGGCCGGCCTTCGACTTCCAGCTCCAGCCCAGGTGGTCGGCGACGCCCATCGCCCCCGTCGGGTTGTTCTTCATCGCCGGGATGCCACCGTAGGTCGCGCAGGTGCCCAGGGCCACCACGGCCGCCGCCTTCGGCGCGAGACGGTCGAGCCACTCGCTGGTGGTGATCGGCTGGCCGGTCGAGGGGTCGACACCCATCGCGGCCCAGTGGCCCTCGCCGCTCAGGTTCTCGTTGGGGATCGAGCCCTCGACGATCAGCACGAATGGATCCAGCTTGCCCGCCTCGGCGTCCCACCACGCCTGCATGAACTCGGCGCCGTTCTCGTAGGCGAGCACCGGAGTGTGGACAACCACCTTTGGCATTCCCGGAATCGCCTGGGTGATGATGTCCTCGAGGCTCGGGTTGGTCGCCGAGGTCATCGCCACGGAGTCGCCGTCGCAGCCGAGTCCCGTGGTCATCCAGATCACGTGTGCGGTGATCCCCTCGGTCTTCGCCTGGTCGGGAACGAACTCAGTGCTTAGCGTCGCCATTGCCACTCTCCTCGATTCGGGTTTCGACAAACGCTCCAAACGTCAGTGCTCCAGGAGACCCCATTGCTCAGCAGATCCTCGGCAGGGGATCTCCGGCGAGCAGATCCATCACTCGACGGCCACCGAAGGCCGTCTCCACCAGCACCATCCCGGGCGGCTCCGTCCTCACCTCGCCGATCTCGGCGGCCTGCTCGCAGCCGGGGATCGAGCGCAGGGCGCCAAGCGCCTCGTCCGCCGCCTCGGGTGCGATGAACGCGACCAGGACGCCCTCGTTGGCCACGTACATGGGGTCGATGCCCAAGAGCTCGGCGGCTCCGCCGACCTCGGGGCTCACAGGCACATCCGCCTCGCGCACCTGGACCGAGACCTGAGATGCTCGCGCCAGCTCGTTCAGGGCGGATGCGACCCCGCCCCGTGTCGCGTCGCGAACGCAGCGAACCGCCGGGCCCGCCGCCTCCAACAGGGCGTCGACCGCCGGCCACAGCGAGCGCGTGTCGGAGCTGATCTCGGCGTCGAGGCCAAGCTCTCCCCGGGCGAGCATGATCGCGGTGCCGTGCTCCCCGATCGTGCCGGACACGAGCACTCGGTCGCCAGGCTCGATCGCCGCCGGCGAGAGCTTCCCTCTCGGATCGATCCGCCCCAGCCCGGTCGTGCAGATGTACATGGAGTCGCAGTGCCCCCGTTCCACCACCTTCGTGTCGCCGGTGACGATTTCGATCCCTGCTGCCTTCGTCGCGGCCGCGATTGCGTCCACCTCCGCCCGCAGCTCGTCCGCGGAAAGCCCTTCCTCGAGGACCAGAGAGACGCTGAGCGCCAGCGGCCTCGCCCCTGCGGCGGCGAGGTCGTTGACCGTCCCGTTCACGGCCAGCTCGCCGATCGAGCCGCCGGGGAAGCGGATCGGCTTGACCACGAAGCTGTCGGTGGTCATAGCGAGGCCGAGGCCGTCGATCGAAACCGTACCCGCGTCTGCGAGCTCCGCGAGCGCCTCCGACTCGAAGGCCGGGACCAGGAGGCCCTCGATCAGAGTCTGAGTCGCCTTGCCGCCCGCCCCGTGGGCCATCGTTACGTGCTCATCCTTGAACCTCGGCCGCTTCGAGCGAGCGGTCTCGATGATCTCGAGGATCCGCTGCTCTCGGTCCGCGTCGGTGCGACGGCCGCTGACCGCAGCGTCCGCCATCAGACCAGCTCCTTCTCACGAGCGAAGCGCCCGTAGTTGTAGTAGGCGGCGCAGGCGCCCTCCGGCGAGACCATGCAGGTCCCGATCGCGTGCTCGGGGGTGCAGGCGGTGCCGAACACCTTGCATTCCCAGGGCTTGATCACGCCCTTCAGCACCTCGCCGCATTGGCACGCCTTGGGATCCGCGACCCGCACGCCGGGAACCTCGTAGCGAAGCTCGGCGTCGAAGTCCGAGTAGGCATCGGAGAGCCGCAGCGCGGACTGCGTGATGAACCCCAGGCCGCGCCACTCGAAGTGCGGCCGCAGCTCGAAGACCTCGGCCATCACAGCGAGTGCCGCCGTGTTCCCTTCGTACGGGACCACCCGCTTGTACTGGTTCTCGACCTCGCAGCGGCCATCGGCGAGCTGCCGCGAGGATCATCTGGATCGCCTGCAGGATGTCGAGCGGCTCGAATCCGGCGGTAACCAGCGGCCTGCCGTAGTCGGCGGGGATGAACTCGAAGGGGCGAGCGCCGACGATCGTCGAGACGTGACCAGGGCCGATGAACCCATCGAGCCGAAGGTCGGGTGAGTCGAGCAGGGCGCGCAGGGGAGGAACGATCGTCACGTGATTGCACATGCAGAAGAAGTTCGGCACGCCCTCCGCCTTGGCCCGCTTCATGGTCAACGCGGTGGACGGTGCCGTGGTCTCGAAGCCGATTGCGAAGAAGACCACGTCCCGGTCGGGGTTGGCCTTGGCGATCCGCAGCGCGTCGAGCGGTGAGTAGACCATGCGGATGTCGGCACCCTCGGCCTTGGCGTCCAGCAGTGTCTGCTCGGAGCCCGGAACCCGCATCATGTCGCCGAAGCAGGTGAAGATGACCCCGTCGCGCCTGGCGATCGCCATCCCGTCGTCGACGCGGCCCATCGGGATCACGCATACCGGGCAGCCTGGCCCGTGGACGAGCTCGACGTTCTCGGGCAGCAGGTCGTCGACGCCGTATTTATAGATCGAGTGGGTGTGTCCGCCGCAGACCTCCATCACCTTGTAGTGGCGACCCGGCTCCACGGAGGAGAGGATCTTCCCGGCGAGCACGCGGCCAAGCTCGGCGTCGCGGAACTCGTCGACGAATCTCACGCGACGATTTCCTTCTCGCTCAGCTTGACGATCGCGGTACCGGCGTGGACGAGCACCTCGGCCCCGACCGCGACCGGTTGCACGAGCGCGATCTCGACGGTGCTGCGTTGACCGTCGTCGTCCGCGCAGAGCGCCAGCTCCCGAGCCGCGTCGATCTCCAGGATCCGCATCGGGACCCCCACGTCGCCGCATGTGATGCAGCCAACCTCCGGGTCGCATGACGGTTGGGCCCGGAGATCTGGCTGCAAAGCCATTACATCCGTCCCGGCTTGCTGCCCGCCCACGCGAAGAGGTGCCGGGTCATTGGATCGCGCTCGCCTTCAGCTCTTCGAGCTCCTGCTCGTAGTCGGCGCCCATGCCCTCGAGCAGCTTGCGGGTGGCCTCGGCCTCCTGCTCGTCGACCTTGGAGATCGCGAACCCGACGTGGATCAGGACCCAGTCGCCCGGCCCTGCTCCGTCCGCTTCCGAGTCGAGGAGGCCGATGTTGACGTTGCGCTTGACCCCGGCAACGTCGACCCGGGCGAGCCGGTTCCTCTCATCGACGATCTCAAGAATCTGGCCGGGGATGGCCAGGCACATCTCGTCTCCTCGGATTGGTGGGCAACACGCCTACCCGGATGCCCAAGCCGAACGTATCAGCAAGCATTTGGTGTTTCAAGCCCGCCAAAAACGGTCGGATTTTGCGTGGTCAGATTTCTACCTCCGGTTAAACCGCGGGCTTATTGCAGATCCCTTGCAATAGGGATAGGGTGGCAGTCTGCCGGGCGCCCTTTGTCGTGGTCCGTGTTTGGCGCGCGGCCCGAGGAGGAGTCGGATGGAGGTCACCACACTGGATGCGCGCCAAGCCTCGGTATGGCAGCGAATCCGGGGCGGCTTGACGCCCGCGCAGTGGAGGACGGTCGCGGGCATGGGGACGGTGATCGTCGCCCTCCACGTGCTCGGGTTCTTCTTCCTGTTCGCGTTCGTCGTGCCCGCCCACTTCGATCTCGGGAGCGCGGGGGTGTTCACCGTCGGGGTTGGGATCACCGCCTACACGCTGGGCCTGCGGCATGCGTTCGACGCCGACCACATCGGCGCCATCGACAACACGACTCGCAAGTTGATGGCCGACGGCCAGCGGCCGGTCAGCGTCGGCTTCTTCTTCTCGCTAGGGCACTCGACCATCGTGTTCCTGTTGGCACTCGCGTTCACCGTTGGGATCCGGGGTCTCAGCGGCGCAGTCAGCGATGACAGCTCCACGCTTCACCAGGCCACCGGCCTGATCGGGCCGACCGTGTCGGGGACGTTCCTGACCGTCATCGGCATCCTCAATCTCCTGGTCCTGATCAGCATCCTCAGGATCTTCCGGCGCATGCGCCAAGGGCACTACAGCGAGGCCGAGCTCGAGGACCAGCTCAACAGCCGTGGGTTCATGAATCGCTTCTACGGGCGAGCGACCAACGCCGTCACGAAGCCCTGGCAGATGTATCCGGTGGGTCTGCTCTTCGGCCTCGGGTTCGACACCGCGACCGAGGTCGCGCTCTTGGCGACCGCCGGCGTGGCCGCCGCCGGGGGCTTGCCCATCTACGCCATCCTCTGCCTGCCGATCCTGTTCGCAGCCGGAATGTCGCTGCTCGACACGATCGACGGAGCGTTCATGAACTTCGCCTACGGTTGGGCGTTCAGCAAACCCGTGCGAAAGATCTTCTACAACATCACGATCACCTGGCTGTCGGTCGTGGTCGCTCTGGTCATCGGCACGATCGAGCTGATGTCGGTGCTCGCAGACAAGCTCAGCCTCACCGGCCAGCCCTGGGATTTCGTCTCCAACCTCGACCTCAACTACGTCGGGTACGCGATCGTCGCCATGTTCGTCCTGACCTGGGTCGTCGCCCTCGTTATCTGGCGCGTCGGCCGGATCGAGGAGCGCTGGTCTTCCGGGATGCGCTCGGCCGGATCGACCTGATGGCTCACCTCGCGAGCCTCGCGAGCACCAACGGCCCGTGACCGATTCACCGCAGGCCTCACCCATGGAGTTCGAGGGCATCGAGGAGGTCCTGGCGATCCTGCGCGAAAAGGGTCATCGGGTGTCGACCCCCGGCCGGCTGGTCCTCGAGGCCCTGTTCGCGGCGGATGGTCCGGTCTCGGCGCAGTTCATCGCCGAGGGGCTGGCGGGCAAGGGCGCGCGCTTGGAGCTGACCTCTGTCTATCGCAACCTGGAGCGGCTCGAGGAGCTCGGCGTCGTCAAGCACTTCCACCTGGGACATGGCCCGGGCCTCTACATGCTGGTCGGCTCAGGCGACAAGGAGTTTCTGTCGTGCGAGCGCTGCGGTCGCGTAACCAGTGTCGAGCCGTCAGAACTGGACCCGGTCCGCCGCCAGATTCGCAAGCGCTTCGGCTACGAGGCCCGCTTCGGCCACTTCCCGATCATCGGGCTGTGCGAGCGATGCTCCTCCGAGGCGGACGCCGACCCGGCCGACCAACGGCGGGTAGAGCACGAGCACAGCCACGGCGACTACGTTCATTCGCATCCCCACGTCCACCGGGGGGACCGGCAGCACTCACACCGGCCCCGAACCTAGTGGATCCCCCACTTCGGAGCGGTCGTGCGGGCGCGCCGAGGGCTGCCCTGGCGTCATCGCGAGGGAGGCTCGGGTAGGTCTTCATAGACTAGGCCTTCGCGTGCTACGGCACCCCCGCCGCGAAGCTGATCGCGTACACGTCCAAGCCCGGCGAGGGGAGGAGCGCCAGGCGATGGCTCTGGTGGCGCTCGTGGCCGGCCAGCTCGTAGGCCCCGGGAGCCTCGACCTCGATCGCCGGCTGCGGGTCGCCGTCGAGCCGCGCGTGGAGCACCCCGTGGCCGTCGACCGTCGCCCAGGCGCCTCCCGCCGAGTACTCGAGCTCGAGGGGCGGCTCGCCCTTCCGAACCAGCCATGGCTGCGACTCCGACCCGCCCGGGAACACCTCCTCGCTGGGCGGCGCCACCAGCGCCCCCGGAGCGTCGCTGGGGCGCAGCGGAGCGAGGGGCTCCGGCAGCTCCATCTCGACCCCAGCCGCGCGCAGCTCTCCCTGGATCGCCGCCTCCGTGGCCGCGTACTCGCCCTCGCCGAAGTGGAACCAACGCAGGGGGCCGCCCTGCCCCCAGAGGAACAGCGACGGCCATCCCCTGCAGCCGTAGTCGTGCCAGATCTCGTAGGCGGCGTCCACCGCGACCGGGAAGCGAACCTCCAGCCGGGCGAGGGCGGCCGCCAGCTTGCCGGGCTCGGCCGTGAAGGGGAACCGTGGCGAGTTGACGCCCACGACGGTCAATCCCAGCTCGCGGTAGCGCTCCTCCCAGGCGCTCAGGTAGGGAATCGTGCGGACGCTCGACACGTGCCCCGCGTCGAGGAACTGGACCAGCAGCGGGCCGCGGGCGCAGATCCGCTCCACGGCGCCCGGCTCGGATCCGATCCACTCGGCGCCCGGTGGGAACGGCGGCACGGCGATGTCCTGCGCTTGCGGCCGCACGGCGCCGGGTATTCTCCTGGCTTCGCCGCCGGCCTAACAAGGAGGAGCTCTTGACGCAGAGGATCTGGGAGCGGATCGAGGAAGCCCGCAAGCGCTGGGACGTGCTTCGCCATCCCTTCTATCGGCGCTGGTCCGCCGGAGAGCTGAGCGCTGAGGAGCTGGCGCGCTACTCGGGCCAGTACCGGCACGCGGTGGGGGCGATCGCTGCGATCAGCGAGGCCGCCGCCGACGCCGCGCCCGGGCGAGCGGAGCTGCGGCGCCATGCGGCCGAGGAGCGCGATCACGTCGCGCTGTGGGATGGGTTCGTCGAGGCGGCAGGCGGAAGCACCGCGGACCCTCCGACCCCGGAGACCCAGGAGTGCGTGCGGGCCTGGTCCCAATCGCCCGCCGTCCGAGTGGGCGAGGGCGATCTGCTCGGGAGGTTGGTGCGCCTGTACGCGATCGAGAGCGGCCAGCCGTCCATCTCCCGGACCAAGCGCGAGGGCCTGATCCGGCGGTACGGGTTCGCCGAGGGCCCGGGCACGGCCTACTTCCGCCTCCACGAGGCTCGCGACTCCGAGCATGCCGCCCAGGCGCGCAAGCTGATCGACGAGCTGTCGGGGGACGGCAACGAGGACCCGCTGGCCGCCGAGGCCGAGGCCGCCCTGCGGGCGAACTGGCGGCTGCTCGACGGCGTCTAGCCGGCAATCAGCTTCAGCTGATTCCCTGTGCGCTGGCGTGACCGCGTCATCGGGATCGTCCTCGGGCTGATCCTCGGCGCGGGGATCGTCACCGCATTCGTCTTCATCTACAGCGAGGAAACGGTCGACGCTCCATCGATTTCCGCGAAACGGAGGGGCGGATTCCAACGGTGATGGCGGCGGCAGGCCGTCGCCGCCACCGGTGGCGACGGTCAGGGTGATCAACGGCGCCCCGCCCGCGCAGGGGCCCGGCGGAGCTGCACTACGACCGGGACGAGGTCGCCCGCCTTCGAGTGGTCTCCGACAGCACCGTCGATATCGAGCTGATGGGCTATGGGATCGCACGAACCGTCGAGGCGGGCCGGCCGGCGATGATCAGGTTCCAGGCCTCGAAGCCGGGGAACTTCGCGCTCGTCGTCGCCGGCTCGCAGATCGGGGTCGCGCAGATCCGGGTGGGCGGCCCCTCCGTCTGACTTGGCGCAGACTGCCTGGCCCTCGGACCGGGCTCAGGCCGGGGGGAGGATCTCGCCCAGTCGGCGGTCCAACGCCGCCGACAGAGCGTCGCGAATCGGGCCCTCGGCGGTGCGCTCGGCAAGCTCCTGAAGGAAGCCGTCGATGATCAGCCGCTTCGCCTGCGGCTCCGCCAGCCCGCGGGCACGCAGGTAGTACAGCTGCTCGCGGTCCAGCTGGGCGATTGCGGCCGCGTGGGTGCAGCGGACGTCGTTGGCCTCGATCTCCAGCCCGGGGATCGCGTCCGCGTGGGCCTGCTTGGAGAGCAGGAGGTTGCGGCTCTCCTGAAAGGCGTCGGTCTGCTGGGCGCCGGGGTCGACCCGGATCATCCCTCGCCACACCGCGGTCGCGCGGTCGGAGAGCACGCCCCGAAAGGCGAGATCGGAGGTGGTGTGCTCGGCAGCGTGCTCCTGGGTCGTGTCGAAGTCCAGATGCTGGCTTCCCGCCCCGGCGTAGGCCCCCGTCACCTTCGCCGACGAGCCCGGGCCGGCGAGCTTCGTCTCCATCCGCACCTTGCCGCGCGCCGAGCCGAAGCCGAGGGCCACCCAGTCCAGCGAGGCGTCGCGCTCGAGCTGGGCCCGCTGGGTCGCGAACACCCAACTGCGCTCCGACAGCTCCTGCTCGCAGACGTAGCGCAGATTGGCGCCCGGGCCGACCCACAGCTCGACCACGCCGTTGAAGAGGCCGTCGGCGCCGTCGTCGGCGGACAGGTAGCGCTCCCAGACCTCGGCCTCGGCGCCCTCCTCGAGGACGATCAGGGCGCGCCAGTTGAGGGCGGTGCCCTCGTCCTCCTGATGGACGGAGAGCTGGACGGGCTTCGTCAGGCGCTGCCCGCGGGGCACATACACGAGAACGCCGTTTCGCCAGTCCCTCTCGTTGAGCGCGACGAAGGGGTCGTCGCTCGAGACCAGGGAGCCAAAGCGCTCGGCGACCACGTCGGGCAGCCGCTCGGCGGCCTCTGCGAGCGACAGCACCACCGGTGGCCCATCGGCGGCGTCGACGCCGCGTTCGAGCCCCTCGATCTTGCCCTCGCTCGGCGGATAGGCATCGAGGTCCAGCCCCGTCAGATCGGTGAACTCCCAGCCCTTTTGCTTCTGGCTCGGCAGCGCGAGCTCAGACGTGAGCGCGGCGCCCTTTCGGCGCCGCTCCGTCAGCCAATCCGGCTCCGCGATCGCGGCAGCCTGCCGCCGACTCCCTACCCAATCGAGCCCTCCATCTGCAGCTCGATCAGGCGGTTCATCTCGACCGCGTACTCCATCGGCAGCTCCTTGGTGATCGGCTCGATGAACCCGTTGACGATCATCTTCGAGGCCTCCTCCTCGTCGAGCCCGTGGGCCTGGAGGTAGAAGAGCTGCTCCTCGCCGATCTTCGACACCGAGGCCTCGTGGCCCACGTTGGCGTCGTTCTCGTCGATCCGGATCGTCGGGTAGGTGTCCGAGCGCGACTCCTCGTCCAAAAGCAGCGCGTCGCAGACCACCTTCGACCGTGCCTCTGTCGCGCCCTTGGCGATCTCGAGCAGGCCGCGATAGGTGCCGCGCCCGCCGTTCTGAGAGATCGACTTGGCGAAGATCGAGGAGGTGGTCTTGGGGGCCCCGTGAATGATCTTCCCGCCGGCGTCCTGGTGCTGGCCTTTGCCGGCGAAGGCGATCGAGAGGATCTCGCCGTGCGCCTCGGGGCCGAGGAGGTAGATGGACGGGTACTTCATCGTCAGCTTCGAGCCCAGGTTGCAGTCGATCCACTCCATCGTCGCGCCCTCCTGGGCGATGGCGCGCTTGGTGACGAGGTTGAAGACGTTGGTGGACCAGTTCTGGACCGTGGTGTAGCGGACCTTGGCGCCGGGCTTGGCGACGATCTCGACCACCGCCGAGTGCAGGGAGTCAGTCGTGTAGACGGGCGCGGTGCAGCCCTCGACGTAGTGGACGTCGGAGCCCTCCTCGGCGATGATCAGGGTGCGCTCGAACTGGCCCATGTTCTCGGTGTTGATCCGGAAGTAGGCCTGGAGCGGCATCTCGACCTTGACTCCCGCGGGCACGTAGACGAACGAGCCGCCCGACCAGACCGCCGAGTTCAGCGCGGCGAGCTTGTTGTCGTTGGGCGGGATCACGGTCGCCCAGTACTCGCGCACGATGTCCTCGTGCTCGCGCAGCGCCGTGTCCATGTCCATGAAGATCACGCCCTGCTTCTCGAGGGCCTCGTTCACCTGGTGATAGACGACCTCGGACTCGTACTGGGCGCCGACCCCGGACAGGAACTTGCGCTCGGCCTCGGGGATGCCGAGCCGGTCGAAGGTGTTCTTGATGTCGTCGGGGACCTCGTCCCAGCTACGGCTGTTCTTCTCCGACGCCCGCACGAAGTAATGGATGTTCTCCCAGTCGATCTGGGCCAGGTTTCCGCCCCAGGTGGGCGTGGGGCGATCTCGGAAGTGGGCAAGCGCCTTGAGGCGGAACTCGCGCATCCAGTCCGGCTCGGACTTGTACTCGGAGATGTCGCGGACCACCTGCTCGGAGAGCCCCTTCGGCGCCTTGTAGGCGTAGCCGGTCTCGGGATCGTGGAAGCCGAAGCGCTCCGCGTAGTCGGAGCCGATGTCCTTGAGGCCGCGCTCCTGGTCGGTCAGCTCCTTCGGGGAGAGCGGTGGGACTTGTATCTCGGGGGTAGCCATGAAGGGCCCTTAGATCTCCAGCTTCACTTCGTCGTCCTCCACCCGCGGCTCGAACGTTTCCACCGGCTGAAACGCAGGGAGCGTCTTGGGCCGTCCGCTCCGCAGGTCGAACAGGGATCCGTGACGGGGGCACTCCACTGTACAGGCGGCGGCGTCGAACTCCCCCTCGGCGAGGGGACCGTCGTCGTGCGAGCAGCGATCCTCGATCGCGTACAGCGCGCCGTCGCCGCAGCGGAAGACGCCGACCTTGCGCCCGTCGGCTTCGACGAGGCGCATCGTGCCCTCGGGCAGCTCGTCCGCTCGGCAAACCGTGATCGTCTCGGCCAAGTTGGTCCCGTCGTCGGTGGTTGTGCTCGTCGTCACGTTAATCCTACTTCCGAAGTCGGATTTTAGCGAGAGCTGGCGGCGGAACCTCGCCGGGGCCTCGAAAGCGCCAGGACGCCAAGCCTCGGAGACTTCTTCGTGCCGGCTGCTTGACCTTGTGGTAGGTCGCTACGGAAACGAGGTATCCGCGTCCGTCACCGAAACTTGGTACGGGCTGAGGGGTTCCCACGAGTAGCAACCCAGGAAATTGCCTGGGGCGCCATTTGCAATTAGTAGTCGGATCGTCGTGCAGGGGCCGGACGTCCCGCTCGCGGCGGGACACCAAAGGGAAGGGATTCACAGCATATGTACGTTAGAAACAGGACCAGCATGGGCAGGGTGAGGGCTCGGTCGACGATCGTCGCCCTCGTTGTGACGGTCGCGGCCCTCATCGGTTCGTCGGCCGCGTACGCGGCTGGGTCCGCACAGCAGACCTACGGCGGCACGGGCGGCAACGTGCAGTCCGGCATTCAGGCAGGGGCCAAGCATGACCCGCAGGACCCGCAGAGCACCGCCAGGGCGCCGAGCGGCCTGCCGTTCACGGGACTCGACATCACCTTGATGCTCGGTGGGGGACTGGTCTTGCTCGGGTCCGGAGTGGCGCTGAGCAGGCTGATGGTCAGCCGCCACCAGATCTAGGGACGTCAGTACAAGCAATCGATGGGGTGTGCGGGGGGCCAACGTCAGGCCCCCCGCGTCACCTGAGGTCATGAGCAACCATGGAAGCGTCAAACCCAACCATAGATCCAGCTGAGACGGCCCGGCTCGAGGCGCTGCCGGCGGCGGACTCGGCGCCCGCGGGACCCGTCAGCTTGGGGCCGGCGTGGCAGTCGGTCATGCGCTCCGCCAAGGGCGCCGGCCGGGTCCTCCGGCCCGGGGAGCGCGACTTCCTGGTCGACGCCGCCATGCTGGGCCTTGCAGTCGTCGCCGCGGCAATCACGGCGCCGACTGCGCAGGTTCCGGTGCAGGGAACCGGTTGGCTGTTGGCGTTCCCCGCCCTGACGCTCGCGCTGCTCGGGGCCCGGGGGTTGTATCGGCGCCGCACGGGTCTGACGTTCCTCGAGGACATTCGCACGGTCATCGCGGCGACGGCAGTGGCGGCGATGACCCTGACCTTCGTGCACGTCTTGTTCGTCGCGGACGAGCCATCTGCGGCCTCCCAGGCCGTTCGCGACTGGCTGTTCGCGGTCGTCTACCTGGGAGCAGGCCGGGCTGCCGTTTACATGATCGACGGCAAGCTGCGATCCCGCGCGGGGAGCGGCAGCCGGACTCTGATCGTCGGCGCGGGGCGCGTCGGCCATCTGCTCGCTACACGCCTTCTGAACAGCCCGGAGATTGGGCTGCGGCCCGTTGGCTTCGTCGACGACGAGCCCCTGGAGGGCGAGGAGACGCCCGGATGCCCGGTGCTCGGCCCGGTCTCGGATCTCGCCCCCGTCGTACACGCCTTGAACGTCGAGCACGCGATCCTGAGCTTCTCGAGGGCCTCGCACGAGGAGGCCCTGGCGATCTCCCGGCACCTCCACGGAATGGGTGTCTCGGTCTCGGTGGTGCCGCGCCTGTTCGAGGACATGCCGGATCGAATGAGGCTTGATCGGGTGAGTGGGTTCCCCCTGCTCAGCATCCATCCCTCGAACCCGAGAAGCTGGCAGTTCAAGGTCAAGTACGCGTGTGACCGGATCCTGGGCGGGCTCGCGACGCTGCTCCTGGCACCCATCCTGATCGGCGTCGGCGCCGCGGTGATGGTGACCATGGGCCGGCCGATCTTCTTCCGACAGCGGCGGGTGGGCCTCGACGGGCACGAGTTCGAGATGCTCAAGTTCCGCACGATGAATGGGGGGCCGGACCGGCGCTCCACGCAGGCGCTCGAGGAGGTGTTCGATCGCGGGCTGGCTCCCGGCGGGGTGGAGGGAACGGATCGCCGCACGAAGCTTGGAACGTTTCTCCGCCGAATGTCTTTGGACGAGCTGCCTCAGGTCATCAACGTCCTTCGCGGGGACATGTCGTTGATCGGTCCGCGGCCCGAGCGCGACAACATCGTGCCCCTTTTCAAGCAGTCGGTCTACCGCTACGAGGACCGTCATCGCGTCAAGTCAGGCATCACCGGCTGGGCGCAGGTGCACGGACTGCGAGGGCAGACGTCCCTTGCCGATCGTGTCGAGTGGGACAACTACTACATCGAGAACTGGTCTCTGTGGCTCGACTTCAAGATCATGCTGTTGACGGTCCTGGCCGTCTTCCGGGATCGCAGCGAGTAGCGCATCCATCCCCTGAGCGGCGCGGCGTTGAACGACGCCCGCGGCCGACGGCCGGGATGAGTCGACGCCCGGCGGCGTCGGGCGGGAGCGCACGGCGCCGCAGCCGGCTGCTCGATTCGGCTGCCGATATCCCGGAGCTGGTTCCCGGGCTGCTCGCCGTCGCCGTCTTCGTCGCCTGGAGTGTGGCTCAGGCGGGCGCCTCCCCCACGTCCTCAGGCCCTGGCGGGTTGTTCATCCTCGGGTTGCTCGTGGCCGTGACGATCGTTTTCCGGCGGAGCCTCAGAGCCCTGCCGAAGCCGATGCTGCTCGCGATCGGGTTCGCCGGCGCCTTTGCTCTCTGGAGCTTCCTGTCGATTGGCTGGGCGGACGCCAAGGGAGACGCCTGGGATAGCGCCAACCGCACCCTTCTGTACTGCACCGTGTTCGCCCTCTTCGCGCTTCCACCATGGCGGCCGCGGGCGGCGGCCACCGTGCTCGGCGTCTTCGCACTGGCGCTGGCCGCCGTCGGTGCCGTGAGCTTCCTGAGGGCCAGCGGATCGGCCCACCCCGAGCTGTTCTTCATCAGCGGCGCCTTCGTCGAGCCGACCGGCTACCACAACGCGGAAGCCGCTCTGTTCCTGCTCGGCTTCTTCCCGGCCCTCTTCCTGTCCTCGCGGCGCGAGACGCCATGGCCGCTCCGCGGCCTCATGCTGGCCGCGGCCGGCCTGCTTCTCGAGCTCGCGCTGCTGCCCCAAAGTCGCGGCGCGATGGTCGTGTTCCCGCTCGCCGCGGCGCTCTATTTCTGGCTCGTACCGGGGCGCGTCAGGACCTTGATCGTGGCGCTTCCGCTCGCGGCCGCGGTGGCCATGAGCGCGGACCCGATCCTCGGCGTCTACTCCGCCGCCCAGGGCGCCGACCTCGGGACGGCTCTGCTCAGCGCCCGCCATGCGATGACGGTGTCATTCGTCGCGCTGCTCCTCATAGGGATTGCGCTCGCCCTGGTGGACCGCCGTCTCAAGATGTCGGAGCGAACGACCCGGCTCGCCAGCCGTGGGGTCGGGGCCCTGAGCGCCACCACAGTGCTTGCCGGTGCCGTCATCGTGCTCGCGATCATCGGCAACCCGTTCAGCTGGGCATCGGCCCGCTGGGACGACTTCAAGGGCGGCCATCCGGCGCAGGGCCTGGGCTCGTCGCGGCTGGGAGGCAGCCTGGGCAGCAACCGCTACGACTTCTGGCGCGTCTCCGGGGACGAGTTCTCGGGCTCACCGGTGACTGGAGTGGGGACGGGCAACTTCGCCGCGGACTACCTGCGCGACCGGCGGAGCACGGAGGAGCCCTCCGACCCCCACAGCCTGCCGGTCGGCATCGTCGCCCAGACCGGCCTGGTAGGGGGCGTTCTGTTCGCCGGCTTCGCCGTCTCGGCGCTGTTCGGTGCCGCGCGAGTGCGCCGTCGGGCGGGTACCCCACTGGGAACAGGCCTGGCCGCGGTTTCGGTGATCGTCTTCGCATACTGGTTCCTGCACAGCTCCGGGGACTGGTTCTGGACGCTGCCGGCACTGAGTGCGCCCGCGTTCGCGTTCCTGGCGCTCGCCGGGAGGATCGACGCGCCGCGTACGGGTGCCGCGTCCCCGGCCGAGGCCAGGGCTCGATCGCCATGGCCCGCCCGTGTCCTGATAGCAGGGGCGGCCTTCGCCGCGGCCTTCACCGCTGTCTCCTACACGCTGCCGTGGGCGGCGGCGCGCGACGTCGAGATCGCCTCGAGCAGCTGGAGCGCCAACCCTCAGTTCGCCTTCGAGCGGCTCGACCGGGCTCGGAGCTGGAACTTCCTGAGCGCGGAGCCCGACCTCGTGGCCGGGGCGATCGCCGAGCGGCTCGGCGACCGGGCGCGAATGCGCGCGGCGTTCACCAGGTCGCTGGAGCGCCATTCCGACAACTGGTATGCGTTGCTCGAGCTGGGAGACCTCGATGCGCTCCAAGGGCACCGAGCATCGGCCCTCACCCGGCTGAGAACCGCAGCTCGCTTGAATCCCCGCGAGCCGCTGATCCGCTCCGCGATCCGGGGAGTCCAGCAAGGACGTCCGGTCTCTCTGCGCAGCATCGACCGGGAACTGCTCAATCGGACCTGTTCGCTCTTCGGCCGCACGAACCACACGCGCTTCTGCAGGAGCTGAGCCCGGCATGAGCGCAGAACTTGCAATCGCACCGGTCAAGGCACCGCCTGCCCCGGCCGATGTAGGAAGGGATGCCCCGGGGAGTGACCGACCGATGAGGATCCTGCAGGTGACGGAAAGCTTCGCCACCGGAACCATGGAGGTGGTCCGGCTCATCTCGGAGGGGGCGGCGCGCGAGGGCCATACCGTGGCGATTGCCTATGGGGAGCGTCCGGAGACCCCCGAGGACCTTCGTGATCGGGTCGGCGACCAAGTCGAGCTCATCCCACTGCCGTGGACGGGGCGAACCGTGTTGGCGCAGGCCCGCGCCGCTCACGCGCTGCGGAGGCTCTGCCGCGACTGGGAGCCCGATGTGATTCACCTGCATTCAGCCTTCGCGGGGTTTGTCGGAGCCACTTCCATCGCCTCGTTTGCGCCGACCGTGTACACCCCGCACAGCTACTCCTTCCTGGGCGCGCAGTCGCGCTTCGGACGGGCGGCGTATCGCTCTGCCGAGCGGATCACTGCGCGGCGGGTGCAGGTGGTCGGAGCCGTGTCCGAGCACGAGGGCGGACTGGCGCGCAGCCTTGGCGCTCGAGCGGTCCGGGTGGTGCCCAACGGGATCCCCGAGCTGGATCGAGTCTCCGAGCCTTCGGACTCAGCGCAGCCGGCGCGATCGCATCCGAGCGTGGTCACCGCAGGTCGGATCGTTCACCAACGACGCCCGGCGGCCACTGCACGCATCCTTCACGGCCTCGCCGACGTCGCCGACGTGTGCTGGATCGGTGGACCGGGACCCGACCCACGCCTGGAGCAACAGGTCCGGGACCTCCGCGTGCCCGTGACCGGGTGGCTCGATCGGGACGAGGCGGTGCGGCGACTGTCGGAGGCGACCGTCCTGCTCCACTGGTCCGAATGGGACGGCCATCCGCTGTCGGTGCTGGAGGCGATGGCGTCCGACGTGCTGGTGATCGGCAGCGACATCGAGCCGAACCGAGAGCTCCTCGGTGACGAGCAGGTGGTGGCAACGGAGAAGGACGCGCTGCGAGCTCGTTCGGGCCGTGATCAGCGATGACGGTCAACGCCGGGCGATGCTGGATCGCCAGCGCCGACGGCGGAAGCGCTTCGCGGCCACTCGAATGGTTGAGGATTGGCTGGGCGTCTATGCAGGCCTCGTCCAGCCAGTCGGGGCGAAAGCGCCCACCGGTGAGCGGCTTGAACTTGGCCTCGGGTGGCACCCGTAGGACTGGTGTAGCGAGTGGACCTTCGCGAACTCCTCTCGGTTGTCTGGAAGCGGCGCTTGGTCGTGATCCTCGTGGTCGTGCTTGCGGTCGGCTTCGGCGTGGCAGTCGGCGAGACGCGCGAGCCGACCTACGAGTCGACCGCCACCGTGGCGATCACGCCCGACGTGGCGCAGCTTGGGTTCGTTCCATCGGAGGGCCTCTCGGCCCTGCTCGGCACCTACGCGCAGACGGCCGAGTCCGATGTGGTTCGGACCTCCGCCGAGGAGATCCTGGGGCGGCCCCTCAGCGGCACCGTCTCCGGCAGCACCCAGGCGGGTACCGGGATTCTCCAAATCAGCGCCCGTGCATCGTCGCCGAGCGATGCACAGCAAACCGCGCAAGCCGTGTCCAAGGCTTTCCTCGACCGGATCCAGAACGACAGGCTGATCGACGCCGAGGTCGTCAACCCAGCCGCCATTCCCACCCAACCGGTTCAACCACGCATGCCCCTGATCATCGGCGCCTCGATCGTTGTCGGGCTCGGCATCGCCATTCTCCTTGCCCTGGCGCTGGAGCGGTTTCGGGCGCGCGTCAAGACGGCCGCCGACCTCGGCGAGATCACGCCGCTGCCGCTGCTCGGACAGATTCCGAGGAACCGCGACCTCTCGCGCGCCCGGCCGCGCATCGTCTGGGAAGTGCCGGGATGGGTCGAGATCCAGGAGAGCCTCCGTTCTCTGCGCACCAACCTTCAGTTGATCACGGCCGACTCGGGAAAGGCGATCCAGATCACCAGTCCGAGCGCGGGCCAGGGGAAGTCGACGCTGGTCGCCAACCTCGCCGTCGCCTTCGCCCAGGTGGGGGTCCGCACGGCGATCGTGGACGCTGACCTCCGCCGACCCGCCCAGCACGAGATCTTCGGAATCGACAATCGCCACAACGTTTGGGACAGCCAGTTGCCACCGCCGGGCTCGATGGTGGTCATGGCCAGGAACACCCGCTATCCAGAGCTGGGGGTCTTCCCGGCGGGCCGTGCGCTCCGCGATCCCACCGAGCTCCTTCATGCCAGGTTCCCCCGGCTGATCGAGGAGCTGCGCGAAGCCTATGACCTGATCCTCGTGGATTCGCCCCCGCTCCTGCCGGTGAGCGACGGGCTGATCACCGCGGCCTGGATGGACAGCGTCGTTCTCGTCATGTCCGCCGGCCAGGAGAGGCCGTCGAGCGTCAGGCATGCGATCGGCGGTCTCGATCTAACGAGAGCCCAGCTCGCCGGAGTGGTGATCAACCAGGCGGCCGATAGAGGGCTCGGCGGCCAAGAGTATTACCGTCCGGCCGGGCTCGCCATGCCCATGCCGGAGTCCACGCCGCCGTCCAGCGAGCGTGAGTCGGCAACGGCTCGAGAGCCGCATCGAGCCGAAGCTCGGTAGCCGGAGCGCGTCTTGGCCGACCGGCTGTTCGGTGATCGCGGGCTGGTCGTTACCGCCGGCCTGATTGGAGCGGCCGTCGGGCTGCTCTCGGCTTACGACCCGATTCTGGCGCTCGCCGCCCTTGCCGCGGCGATCCTGGGGCTGCTGGTGCTGGTCGCCGCCGAGGCCGTCCTGCTGGTGCTGCTGGCCGCGCTTCCTTGGGAGGCGGTTTTGGACTACCCCTCCGAGACGGTCTCGGCGGTAAAGCTGCTTGGGGCGCTCCTTTTCGCCTCGTTCCTGATCAGGGTGCTCGCCAGGCGGCAACCGCTCCGCTTTGGCCCGATCACCTATGCGGTCGGCGCCTTCGTGCTGCTGGTCACCGTCTCCTTGATCCTGTCGCCGGATCCGGGCGCGAGCAGCGGGACACTCCTCCGCTACTACCTGTTCGCCGCATTCTTCTTCCTCGTGATCCAGCTCGTCGACGACATGGCCGGGGTGATGAGGGTGCTCCGGGTGATCAGCCTGTCCGTCACGGTTGCCGCGATCGTCGGCCTGGTCCCGTTCATTCAGGGCAGCAGTGAGCGGGTGGCGGGGCCGATCTCGGACCCCAACGACTTCGCGTACCTGATCGCGACCGTGCTGCCCCTGATCGGCTATCTGATCGTCGCGGACAGGGACTGGCGCCCTCTCTGGGTTGCATGCTTCCCCGTCGTCCTCGCCGCGATGCTGGCGACGCTCTCGCGAGGTGCGCTGGTGGCGCTCGGGGCGCTGCTCATCTGGGCGCTCCTGACCGGACGGATCAGGGTTGGAGGGCTGCTCATCTCCACCGCGGCGCTCGGAGTCGTCGTCGGGGTGGGCCTGCTCCTGTGGTCGCCGTTGATCAACGAGCGTCTCGAGCAGCGCAGCAAGAGCACCGAGGCCAACGCCACGTCTCGCGTGCAGCTGTGGCAGGGCGCGATTGTGATGTCGATGGATCACCCCGTCACCGGGGTCGGACCGGGACGGTTCGGAGCTGAGAGCCCCGACTACGTCCGGGACAACCCGGTCGTGCTTGAAGACCCTGTGACCCACGAGACCTACCTCCAGATCCTGGCCGAGAGCGGCCCCGCGGCCCTGGCGGCGTTCCTGGCCTTCCTGGCCGGATCATGGATGTCGCTGTCCGGCCTCTACCGAAGATGCAAGGCGGCCGAGGACCGCGCCGGGATGAGGCTCGCCACCGCGCTGCAGGCCGCCTTGTTGGTGGCGCTTGTGGGGGCATTGTTCGTCAGCGAGCAATTGGCCAGCCCTTTCTGGCTGCTCGGCGCGCTTGCCGCGGTCGCACCCGTAGCGGTCGCCGGCGAGCGGGACATGCTGGGAGCGGCCGAGCGCGCGACGCGGCCCGGCCGGCGGCGGCGGGCCTTGCTGCAGCCCGCTAGATGAGAATCGTCTTCGTCACCTCGCTGGATCGCGGCGGCCCCATAGAGCACACGCTGCGCCTATCGGAAGCCCTGGCCGCCCAGGGGGCCGACGTCGGGGTGGTCTGCGCCGATCCGGCGCTGACCTCCCGATTTGCGGCGGTCGGGGTCGACGCCCGCCATATTCCCCTGCGGCGGTCATTCGACCCGTCCGCCGCTCGGCGGATCTGGCGATACGCTCGGGGGGCGGACGTCGTCCACGCGCAGGATCGCCGCAGCGGACTCTGGGTCCGCCTCGGCCCTCGGCCCCGCCCAGGTGGGATCCGCGTCTACACCGTCCACGGCCTGCCCGACGAGTATCTGCCGCCGCCCGTCGGCCCGTCCCATGCGGGTTTGCGCGCCACGCTGGCCTATCGGGGCCTGGATGCGTTCCTGTGCCGACGCGGGGAGGCGGTGATCGTCCCCTCGCGCGCCGTCGAGAGGCTCTTGGTCGAGCGGCTCCGTTTTCCGGCGCGGAAGCTGACGGTGATCCCCGGCGGCGTCGCGCCGCCTCCGTACTCACCGGTGGAGCCGAACGGGACGCTCGTCGGCACCGTGAACAGCCTCGAGCCGGTGAAGGGCCTGGACGTGTTCCTGAGGGCGGCGGCACGGCTCTCCGACGCGCGCCCGAACCTGCGCTTCGCCATCATCGGCACGGGGTCGGTGCAGGACGGCCTTCGCGACCTGGCGCAGTCGCTGGGCATCGCCGCGCGGGTCGAGTTCCCCGGGTATCTGCCGAAGGACCAAGCGCTGGAGCGGCTTTCGGTGTTCGTGCTCAGCTCCTACATGGAGAACTGTCCGATGGCCCTGCTCGAGGCGATGGCCGCGGGCGTGCCCGCGGTCGCCACGCGGGTTGGCGGTGTGCCCGAGATCGCCGTCGATGGGACTGCCCAGCTCGTGGAGCCCGGCGACGAAGCCGCGCTCGCTGCGGGGATCGACCGCCTGCTCGATGACCCGGCGCTGCGGGAGCGACAGGCCCTCGCCGCCCGGGAGCGGGTCCTTGACCGCTTCACGGCGGCGGAGAGCGCGCGAGCCACGCTGGCGTTGTACGAGGCGCTTCTGGGACCTCGGTAGATGCGGGTCCTGATCACGGTCGCCGAGATGTCGGCCGGCGGCGCGGAGCGGATGGTGGTGGAGCTCGCGGGGGGTCTGCAGGCGGGCGGGGACGAAGTGGCGGTGGCCGCGGACGCAGGGCCCTTCGACGGCTTGCTCGAGGGCAAGGTCGTCGAGCGACACCGGCTGCCCGGACACGGACGCTCGCCACTTACGGCCGCCCGGGCCGCGCTTCGCGTGCGGCGGGCGGTCCGCGGTTTCCGGCCCGCGGTGATCCACGCCCACAACGTAAAGGCGACCGGGATCGTCGCGGCCGCTCGCCTCGCGCCCCGGGGTCGGGTCCCGATCCTGGCCACGTTTCACGGGGTGAAACGTGAGGAATACCGGCGGGCGGCGCTCGTCCTGCGAGCCGCCGGCCTCGTTGTCTGCGTCTCCAAGGACCTCGTTGACGGGCTCGCGGCCGCCGGACTGCCTCGAGAGCGGATCCGGTTGATCAGAAATGCGGTGCCTCTGCCCAAGCCCCTCACCGCGGCGATGCAAGGGGCGATCGATCGTGAGTTCGCACTGGGAGACGGACCGGTCGTCTCCCTCGTTGGGCGGTTGGTCGAGCAGAAGGCGCCCGACCGCTTCCTCGACGCCGCCGCGCGGGTGGCGGCCGACCAGCCGGATTGCCGGTTCCTGATCGTCGGAGATGGACCGCTGCGATCCTCGCTCGAGGCCCAGGCGCGACTGCTCGGACTCACCGACAGGGTGCGCTTCACCGGGGTCCGCGCCGATGCCAGGGAGCTGATCGCCCGCTCGGACGTGGTGGTGTTCTCGTCGGAATGGGAGGGGATGCCGGTGGTCGCCCTGGAGGCGCTGGCCGCGGCGGTGCCGGTGGTGTCCACCGACGTCGAGGGGATGAGGGAGCTGCTCGGGACGGGAGCCGGGGCTGTAGTCGACCACGAAGCGAGCTCCCTGGCGAAGGAGATCGCGGGCCTGGTCCGCGACCCGGGGCGGCGCGCCGAGATGGGCAGGCTCGGCCGCGAGCTGATCGCGCGGGAGTTCTCGGTCGAGCGCATGGTGAGCGCCTACCGGCAGCTCTATCGAGAGCTGCTCTCGTAAGCGGAGACCAGCTTGGCCCACAATTCCTCGCACGCCGACTCCACTTCCGCCGACAGCTCGAGCTCGCGCCCGAGCCCGATCGAGTGAGGGTGAATGTCGGCGACCACGTGCGGCCCTGGGAAGGGAACACCCGTGTGCGCATAGATCCTCCTTACAGAGGGTTCGGGCTGCGACACGAGGTCTTCGTACTTCAAGGCCATGACGCGATCATCGCTCGCGAGGTCGAGATCGAAGAAGAGCCTGTTGCGGGCGTACCAGAAGAGCGCCCCGCCGTCGAACGGGCTCATCGCTTCGGAGTAATGGCGGGCGATGAGCTGCCGTACGTCGTCAGGGACGAGCTCGCTCCGCCAATTGCCTGGCTCCCCTCGGATCATCGGATCGAGGTTGATCCGGCTTGCCTCCGGCGTGAACAGTTTCACGTTGGATCGGGCGACGTCGCGGTAGTTGCGGAAGACCCACAGGCATGTGGCACGATCGATGTCCCGAAGGATCGCCTTCGCCCGCTGCGACTCGACGAGCGGCTTCAGCACGACGAGCGGATACCGGCTTCTCTCGAGCGTCGCCGCCACCTCGTCGAGGGGCTTCATGCGGATGTCGTGGCGGCTGGTCGAGCGAACGCTCCAGGGCCGCCTGCCGTCGGCAGGCCGGTTGACGCTCGAGAACTCGCTGTATGTCTTGACCCGCCAATCCTTGTCGAGCGTTTCTGTGACCATCGTCGTGCCCGATCGCTGGCAGCCGAGAATGAAGAGGGCCCGCGGGCCTGCGCTGCCGGGACGCGCGACGCGTGTCCTGGCCGCCTTCGTGAGGCCCCACACCTTTCGCCGAAGCCGTTCGTCCATGGGTCCTCCGGACCGTACCGCTCACTCGTGCCTCTTTGGGGTGCATCTATCATCGGCCGGGTGTACGGGGGCACCGGTCACGCCGAGCGCCTCGCTCGGGATCCGCGGTGAACCAGCCGCCTGCGGGCGACCAGCTCTGGCTCGTCCCGACCCCGGCGGCGCCCGTCGAGCCCGGTCCGGCCCCGAGCTTCTCCGTCGTCGTCGCGGCGTATCAGGCGGCTGAGACGGTTGGCGAGGCGGTGGCCTCGGCGCTGGAGCAAACGCTTGCCCCGCTGGAGGTGATCGTCTGCGACGACGCCTCAACCGACGACATAGAGGGCGCGCTGGCGCCATTCGCCGGGCGGGTGACGCTGATCCGGCGCGAACGCAACGGGGGCCCATCGGCGGCCAGGAACGAGGCCGTTCGGGCCGCGAAGGGCGAGTTCGTGGTGGTCTTGGACGCCGACGACGTCTTCATGCCGCGGCGCCTGGAGGCCCTCGCCGCCCTGGCCTCGGCAAGACCGGACCTCGACATCCTGACCACGGACGAGCTGCTCGAAGTCGACGGCAGGACGCTCCGCCGCGTCTATGACGGGAGCTGGCCGTTCGAGGTCGGTGACCAGCGCCTGGCGATCCTCCAGTACAACTTCATCCAGCATGCGGCCGTCCGGCGAACCTTGTGGCTGGACGCGGGCGGCCACGACGAGTCGATCAACTGGACGGAGGACTGGGAGCTGTGGATCCGCCTGATCCTCGCCGGCTCGCGGGCCGGCCTGGTCACGGAACCGCTCGCCCGGTACAGGCTGAATCCCGCCTCTCTCTCCGCCGGCCAGGCGCAGATGCGCCGCGGCGAGGTGATGACCCTGGAGCGGACGGCCGCCGCGAACCATGACCTCAGTCCGGAGGAACGGCTGGCGCTCTCCCGGGCACTCGAGAGGCACCGCCGGGCAGCCACCCTGGAGGAGCTCCGGGAGGCGCTCGCGCAAGGCGCGCCCGACGCGCGCCGGCGAGCAAGGGCGGTCGTGGGCGGGCGAGGCTACGGCTTGCTGACCCGGGTCAAGGCCGGCGCCGCAGCACTGTTTCCAGGTGTCCTGGGGAGGATGCTGTACCGGCGTCAGCGCGGCGGCTGGATCGCCGCCGGGGGGATGAAGATCGAAGGTGAGCGACCGCCATCGTGACGCGGCCGACCAAGCTCGACTGCTCGCCGAGTGGATCAGGTGATCCGCTATCCGGGGGCCATCCCCAGCACCCGGCGGTAGAGCCGCTCGTAAGAGCGAGCCATCCCCTCGACGCTGAACTGCTCCAACGCCCTCGCACGGGCCCGCCGGCCCATCGCAGCCCTCCTCGCCGGGTCGCGGAGCAACCCCGCGATCGCCTCGGCGAGGGCGACGGGGTCCTCGGGCGGGACCAGCACGCCCGTGCCACCGTCATCCACGACGTCCGGGAGGCCGTACGCGGCGGCGGCGACCACGGGCCGCTCCAAGAGCGCCGCCTCGATTGCGAGCAGGGGGAGCCCCTCGAACCGGGAGGGCATCGCGACCAGCTCGAAACCGGGCAGGTACTCGCGCGGCTGCTCGGCCCAGCCGGTGAAGGTGACGCGGTCCGCCAGCCCCAGGTCCGTCGAGAGGCGCTCGAGATTGGCGCGCTCCGGCCCGTCGCCGACGATCATGCAGGTGACGTCGTCGGGAAGCCGAGCCAGCGCCCGCAGCAGGAGGTCGAAGCCCTTCTGGGGCGCCAGCCGGCCGATCGCACCGATGGCGGCCTGGCCGGCGGGCGCCGTCTCGCTGGGCGGCAGGTCCGGCACCCCCTGGTTGATCGTCTCGACCGAGCCGGTTGACAGGCCGATCACCTCCTCGGTCCGCCTCGCCGCGCCCTCGCCGACCGCCACGTGTGCGGCCAGCCGCCGGCACATCAGACGGCGGACTCGGCGCTGGAGCCGCGAGGCCGACGGATACGGCAGCTGCTCCACGGCGATGACCGGATAGCCGCCGAGGAGGCCCGCGAGGATCCCGTGGCTGCCCACCCACGGCGTTTGGAGGTTGACCTGGACGACGTCGGGGCGCTGGTGCCTGAAGGCGCGCAGGTGCGCGGTCAGCGCCCTGACGTCGGTCTTACCGCCCGGTGACCGGAGGATGGTCGTCCGCGTCCCGGGCCGTCGCGAAGCGATCGCGTCCGCCACCGAGTCATCGACCCCAACGACCCCGATCTCGATCGCCGGGTCGAGCGCGGCGACGAGGTTGCCGGCCGAGATCTCGGCACCGGCGACCGACGTGGCTTCCGTGTAGAGGGTCAGGCGCATGGAGGAATCGGGCTGCCGGTGCGCGCGACCGGTCACTGGCTGGTCTGCGCAGGCGGCGGGCCGCTCAACATACGACACGCGCGACCGACGAAACCGCCCAGTCGTGCCCCGGCTGCCTCGTCCAGCCACGCCGCGTCCTCGGCGGAGAGCACCCGCAGGACGGCGGCGAGGGCGGCGAGCAACGGCACGCCCAGGGCGATAGCGCAGAGAAACCCGAGCGCGCCCCCGAGCGCCCAGTACACGGCCCACGCCGCCGCTCCGGCGGCGGCTGACGCCACGCAAGCTCGCGCCAGCGTGGCGAGATGGAGCGGAACCCGGCCGGTTACTCGCATCGTGTAGACGACGAACGGGATGATCACAACGGACTGGGCGATCGTGTTCGCGGTCGCGGCCCCGATCGCGTCCCAGCGGGGAATGAGCAGGAAGTCGAGGCCGATGTTGACCGCGCCGGCGATTGCGTTCAGCAGCAGTGGCATGCCCGCGCGCCCCAGTCCTTCGAGCAGCGCGGCGCTGACGCTGAACGCCGGCATCAAGAGGAAACAGGGCCAGCATCACCAGCAGGACCGGGCCCGGCGCCGCTGTAGTCCCCGCCGTAGATCAACTCGATCGCGGCGGGGCCGAGGGCGACGGCTGCGGCGGCTACCGGGATGGTGACGAGGGTGACGAGCCTCATCGCCCGGCCGTATCCGGAGCGGATCCGCTCCCAGTGCCCGGCGCCGTGAAGCGTGGCGAAGGCCGGCGCCATCACGGTCGCCAGCGACTGAGGTAAGAGCACGAGCGCCGAGACCAACGCGAACGCGATCGAGTACAGCGCGATCTCGGTGTTCGTGGAGTAGGCGTCGAGGAAGAAGAACTCCGACCGGCGCCACACGATCAGGAAGAGCAGCGTGTCCACGGTCGAGATGGCCGCAGAAGCGCAGGAACCGGGATCGGGTCCCGCGGTCGAGCGCGGTCTCAACCGGCGCGACCGCCCGAAGCCTGTCGCCTGCCGACGACAAACGACCAGGCGAGGTTGACGGCGGCGACCAGCGCCTGACGGCGAAGATCCCGGCGATGCCCCCACCCGTGGCCACGACTGCGATCACGGCCGGCGCCGCGACCATGTTCGTGGTCAGCCCGATCACCGCCGCCTCCCGAAACCGCTGCCCACCCATCAGCACCGAGTTCGGCACGGTCTGCATGATCGACAGCGCCGTCGCCAGCCCGGCGAGCTGCCAGGCCGCCGCCGGCTCTGCCCCGAACGCACCAACGGCGACCAGCACCCCGCCCCCGACCAAGGCGCCGACCAGGTCGATCGCCGCGGTCAGCCGAACCAGTGGCCACACGGCCCCGCCGTCTCGCCGTCCAAGCAGCTCGGCGCTGTACCGGGTCAGCGCGATGCTGATGCCGGCGCTCACAAACGTCGTCGCGGACAGGGAGACGAAGGCGATGAAGCTCTGCAGGCCGAAATCCGGGGGCCCGAGTATCCGGGCGATCGCGACCGAGAGAATGACCGTGGTCAGCTGCGGCAGCAGCCTGCTGGCGACCTGCCAGGTTCCGCCGCCGATCAGGGACGAGCCGGTGGTCTCACGGGCGGCGTCGCGGGGCGCCGGTGGCGGCTCCCCGTCCCACTGCGGGCTCACGCCTTCGGACGTTCCAGCATCGCTTCGTTTCTATCACGCGTGGCGGCGAGCACCGGTTCGCCGCCGGTCCGGGCGTGCACCGACGCGCGAGCACGTTCCAGCGGCTGGCCCGGGATCCGCTAGGGCCGCCTGTAGTCTGGGCGCGGTGACCGACCGACCGGCCGTGCTGCGTGGGACGCCTGTGCGCGCCGGCAAGTCGTGGCCGCAGTGGCCGTACTGGGACGGTGCGGAGCGCGAGCTCCTGGGAGACGTACTCGAGTCGGGCTCATGGTCGAGCACCAAGGGCGACCAGGTCACCCGCTGGGCCGCCGAGTTCGCGGCGTTCCAGGATTGCCGTCACGGCCTCGCGGTCACGAACGGAACCCACACCCTTGAGGCGGCTCTCGTCGCCTGCGAGGTGGGCGAGGGCGACGAGGTCATCGTTCCGGCGCTGACCTTCGTCGCGAGCGCCACGGCTGCGCTTGCGGTGAACGCCACGCCGGTGCTCGTCGACGTCGACGCGGACTCATTGTGCATCGACGTCGCCGCCGCCGAGGCGGCGATTACCGATCGCACGCGCGCGATCGTCGCCGTGCATGTCGCCGGCACGGCATGCGACATGGATTCCCTCGTGCACCTGTGTGAGCGGCGCGGTCTGGCCTTGGTGGAGGACTGCGCCCACGCCCACGGCATGCGATGGCGCGGCCGCGGTGCGGGCAGCTTCGGGAGCTTCGGCAGCTTCTCGTTCGAGGCAAGCAAGCTGATGACCGCCGGGGAAGGCGGCGCGCTGATCACGAACGACGACACGCTGCGCGCGCGTGCCTGGAGCTACATCAACTGCGGGCGCGTGGAGGGCGGGCCCGGGTTCCACCACGCCACATACGGCGCCAACCTCCGGATGACGGAATGGCAGGGCGCGCTGCTGCGCGCGCAGCTACGGCGTTTCCCGGAGCAGCACCGCATCCGCGAGGAGCGCGCGAAGCTGCTCGACGCCGAGATCGCGAACATTCCCGGCCTGCGGCCCCAGGCGGGCGACCCACGCATGGACAGCCGGGCCCGCTACTCCTACGTGTTCCATTACGACGCGGACGAGTTCGCGGGGCTATCCGTGCGCGGGTTCGAATGGGCGCTGGCCGCCGAGGGCGTGGCGGTCGGCGTGCCGTACCCGAGCCTCAACACCATCGAGCTGTTCCGCGCGGGTAGATTCGGCCCGCGCCTCCGAGCGAGCGCCCCGCGGGTGGACTACGCCTCGCTGAGCCTCGCTCGTGCGGAGCACGCTGCCGTCAGCACAGTCTGGCTCGATCACCGCATGCTGCTCGCGGAGCCGGATGACGTGCTCGATATCGTCCGAGCGGTGTCGCGCATCGGGGCGCACGCCGACGCGGTCGCCCGCAGGGCTCGCAGGCGTGGCGGTTTGCGGGCCCGGGTAGCCGGAGCCGCTCGGCGCCTGGCCCCGACCTCATAGCTCCCGCTTCTTCAGCGAATCCACGATGTAGTCGCAGGCCCTGACGGTGATGGCCATCATCGTCGAGGTTGGGTTCTGGTACCCGCTTGAGGGGAAACACGCCCCATCCGTCACGAATAGGTTCCTCACGTCCCAGCTCTGGCCGTAGGGGTTGAGCACGGAGCTGCTCGGGTCGTCACCCATCCGCGCCGTCCCCATCTCATGAGTCGACAGGCCCGGTGGTGCCAGATCTGGGTACGCCTTGATGACATGAAAGCCCGCCGCCTCAACCATTTCCCGTGCACACTGAAGCTGATCGGTCGCCATCTTCAGCTCGTTCTCACCGTACGTACACACGATGTGCACCGTAGGTATGCCCCATGCGTCCGTCGCGGTGGCGTCAAGCGATACGTGATTCTCAAATCTGGGCAAGACCTCTCCGAAGGCGCGCATCCAAAACTGACCTCCTCGGGGCCGAAGCCGGTTTCGCAGCCCGGGAGGCCGGGCCTCGGCAGGGGGCGTCACTTGCAGTTCCACCTCATATCCCCGCACGAAGTCCACGTCGTTCTCGGTGATGTTGCGGAAAGCTGGCATCAAAGCGCCGTAAGAGATCGGCTCGTTCGCATCCCGGGATCGCTGTGGCGCAATTCCGTCCAGGCCGATCCCGTAGGTGTGGTCCATCAGGTAGTGGCCCAGGGCACCCGATGAGTTCGCCAGCCCGGTGGGATGCTCCGGTGTCGCGGAGTTGAGGAGGAGCCTCGTCGACTCGATCGTGGATGCGCAGAGGACGATGATGCGACCGTTCACCTCCCGATCCCGCCCGGTGCCCCGGTCCACGACCGAGACGCCCCGCGCGGTGCCGGTCCTGCGATCCATGACGACATGCCTCGCGACGGAGTCCGGACACAGAGTCAGGCGGCCCGTCTTCATCGCGGGCGCCAGGGTGGCGCCCGGAGCGTTCCGGGCAACCCGCATGCTCGTTACGCGCCGGGTGCTCCACCGACGCTCCACCGCTGCCTTGAACCGCTGCTCGCCGGCCGTCATCTGAGGTGACTCGAGGAACGGACCGTCCGGCATTTGCGGCAGTTGCTCGCGCGTGCCGTATACGCCCAGGTATTTCTCGACGCGGTCGTAGTAGGGCGCCAAATCCGCGTACGAGATCGGCCAATCCTCACCAACTCCGTCCCGGCTGGCGGCCTTGAACTCGTAGTCGGACATGCGCGGGAAGACGCGCTGCCAGGTATGGAGACGTCCACCAACCTGGCGACCTCGAATCCAATAAAACGGCTTTCCCTCGGGGAAAGAGTACGGATTCTCCAAGTCATCTACGAAAAGGTGCGACGTGCTGTCACTCAGGGCATAACACTGTGACTGGATCGGTTGGCGCTCAGCGTCCACGGGAGCGGGTCCCAGTGAGTCCCCGGTGGAGGAAAAAAGCGGGCCCGCCTCGACCAAGGCCACCCGCAGCCCATTTTCCGTCAACTCCTTGGCGGCCCACCCCCCACAGGCGCCAGAGCCGACTACGACTGCGTCATAGGGCTCGCCCACTTTCGCCATCATATGCGGCAGGGCTGTCGGTCCCTCAGCCGTAGGAGGACAGGAACCGCCGCAGCGCCGGCTCGGTATGCCACAGCTCCTCGGCGCGCCGCGGACTGTCCCTGCGTATGCGCCAGTGCTCGACAGCGGATCGGAGGATTCCTCGCCGCTCGGGCTGGGTGAGGAAGAACTTCCAGGCAACCCGAGCCGCCTCACCTGGACGTCCGCGCTGCACCGCGTCCGTCCCCATGTTCACGAGCTGCACTCCGAGGCGTGCGGGACGACATGGGCGAAACCGAGGATCGTCGTCGGACAGTTTGGTTATGTCGTCGACGGCCGAATACGCGAGGGGCTCGTGTCGGCTTCCTTCGTGCCGTCGGCTTACCGCGAGCACCTCGGGGACGTGGGCGGGCAGGCCGCGGCCGGCCAGCACAAGCCACAGGTAATGGTCCTCATTGAACGTGAGCGAGAGCGGATATCCGCCGGCCGCCCTGAGCTCGCGCGTGCGACCGAGGACCGCGGAAGCCGGAACGAAGTTGCGGGCGTAGATGCTGCAGGGAAGATTGCCCAGTTCCCGCGGCCCGGGAGCGATCACCCCGGTCGGATGCCACCCCGTCCCGTCCCTCGCCGCCTCCAGCGCCTGTCCGAAGGCGAAGGGCGCAGCCGGCTGGGAGGTCAGGGCGCTTGACAACCTCTCCAGCGCACTTGGCAGCAGGAGATCGTCCGAGTCAAGCGGGCAGGCAAACTCGGTGCTGACGCGGGCCAGACCCCCATTTCGGGCGGCCGACGGCCCAACCCCTCCGGTGCTGATCACGGTGGCGCCGTGTTGGCGCGCCACAGCGGGGGATTCGTCAACGGAGCCGTCGTCGACGACGATGATCTCCTTCGCCTGAAGAGACTGCTCGCCGACGCTGCGCAGCGTATGGCCCAGCAGGTCGGCCCGATCCTTGACCGGAATCACGACGGTGACGCCAGGACGCAACTCGGGGGAGTCCGTCATCAGGAAGACTCCCGGTGGTGGATCTCGACCGCAGACCCTCCGCTCTCGTCGTCACGACGGTGGTGCCCTACCCCCCCGTTGGCGGCGGGCACAAGCGCACGCTTCGCCTGCTCGAGGCGATGGTCCGCGCGGGTGCGGCCCCGGTCGTCATCGCCCGGGGGTCCTCCGCAGCCGGTGCCGAAGAGGAGCTTCGGGCCCGTGGCATTCGCCTGGAGTCCGTGGAGGAGCCCCCGAAACCCAGCCTCGCGCAGCGGTTGCAACAGCATGCTCGGCGTCTGCCGAGCCCGTTTGTGCCGGCGGTGGACGCTCGGGTCGCGGAACTGGTCGCGAGCGAGCAGCCGGCGTTCGTGCAGCTGGAGCACACTCAGAACGCCTACTACTTCAGGGCGGTCCGAGGCACGCCCACGGTGCTCAGCCTGCACAACATCGACTCCAGACTCCTGGCCACTTTGGTCGGAACGCGGCGGCCGGGCTCGTTCGAATGGCTGCGGCTGCAGAACCGCTGGCGGTCCATGCGTACCACCGAGCGTCGTGGGGCAAGGGCGGCGCAGGCCGTGCTCTGCGTCTCCGAGGACGACCAGCGTCATTTCCTTCCGCTGAACCCTCGGACGCTGCTTGTGCCCAACGGTGTAGACGATGCTCTCTTCGACATCGAACCCACTATTCCACCCGGCGACAACGTGCTTTTCTTCGGCCAGCTCGACTACGCGCCGAACAGCGTTGGGATCGGTCGCTTCCTGAGGGAGGGATGGCCGCTGGTCGCCGGCGAGCGCCCCGACGCGAAGCTTCGCATCGCCGGCACGGGGATGAGCGACGAGCTTTCCCGTCAGGTGGCGGCGAGCGAGCGCGTCGAAGCGCTCGGCTACGTCGAGAGCCTGGATGGGGAGTTGGCTGGCAGCAGCGCCGTGGTGGTCCCGGTCTGGCAGGGTGGTGGGACCCGCCTCAAGGTGCTGGAGTCCATGGCCGCGGCCAGGCCGATCGCCGGCACGCCGCTGGGGGTGAGCGGGGTGGGCTTCGAGCACGGACGGCACGGACTTGTGGCCGACTCGCCGGCGGATCTCGCCGCGGCTCTGGTCGCGCTGCTCTCGGACCGGGATCGCGCCGCACGCCTCGCGGCGGAGGCCCGCGGCCTGGCGGAGCGCTACCGCTGGGAGGCGGCGACCGAGCCCGCGGAGCGCCTCTACCGACGCTGGGTCGAGTCTGCCGAGAAGCCCTAGCGAAGGGTCGAACAACCGTCCGCATGTTGGGTCGAACAACCGTCCGGGTATAGGGACCCATGTGGAGCGAAGCCTTCGATGGCCCGATGCCCAAAATGGCATGCGCAGGGGGGTCCAGATCGCGGTTGCGGCGTTGTGGGGAGCGCTTGCCCTGACCTTGCCGGCGTCGAGCCTCGCCTCGACGGGCGCCGCCGGGCATCTGCGCGTGGCGACGGACACCGCTGCCGACTTCTCCAACCTGTCCCGGACCGCTGAGCGACAGCACGTCGTCGTCCTCCAGCCGTGGCAGACCGACGAGCTCCAGCGGATCAAGGCCGCGGACCCGAGCGCCAAGGTCCTCTGCCACAAGAACCTTCCCGGCGCGACGAGCTCGGTTAACGGCCCCACCGGCCTCTACTCGAGCGGGGTGTCGTACGCCGAGGCGCAGGACCACCCGGGCTGGTTCCTCAAGGACTCACGCGGTAGTCGGATCACCTTCAACGGCTATGACTGGCTTTACGCGATGGACATTGGAAGCAGGAGCTACCAGCAGGCGTGGGCGAACAACGTGATCGACGAGCTGCAGGAGAACGGCTGGGACGGGGTGCTCCTGGACAACACGGACACGACCATGAAGTACGACTTCGCCGACTACCCGGTCAAGTATCCGGCTGACTCCCAGTGGCAGGCGGGGATCGAGTCCGCGCTCGCCTACATCGGTCCTCGCATCCAGGCCGCCGGGAAGCTGGCCGTGCCCAACATCGGCGCCTGGGGTGGGAATCCATCCGTTGGCAACTCGTGGCTCCAGTACGTGAGCGGCGCCATGGACGAGATGTTCGTGAAGTGGGGGACCACGGCCGGTTCCGGCTATGCGGATCAGTCACGTTGGAACGCACAGCTCGACAGCCTCAAGTACGCCCAGCAGCACGGCAAGCAGTTCCTTGCCGTTACCCACTCGTCGAACCACGACGCCGCCGCGGCTCGCTATGGCTGGGCGACCCTGCTCCTGGGCGCCCGAGGGCGCGCCGACTACGCGATGGCGCCCGACTACACGACCGAGACCTGGTTTCCGGAGTACGACTACGACATCGGCGATCCGACCGGCCCGGAGTCAACGGACGCCAACGGCGTTCACCGCCGGATGTTCACGAACGGCATCGTGGTCGTCAATCCGACCACGAGCCGGCTCTCTGCCAACCTGAACGGGACCTACAGCGGCTCGGGGCTCAACCAGGTGACGAAGGTCACTCTCTCTCCGCAGAGCGCCTACGTGCTGACCGGCTCGCCTGCCAGCTCCACGACCACCACCGTGACTCAAACCCCGTCCAAGGGCGGTGGGAAGGTGAAAGGCACGGTCTCGGGATCGTCCGGCTCGAGCAAGGTCGCGACCGGCTCCCCGGTCCGCTTGCGCCTCTACCGCAAGCGCCATGGACACTGGCGCTCGGTGGGCCATCCGCGGACGGCGCAGCTGTCCGCGGATCGTCGGTTCGGCTTGGGACTGTCCCGCTTCGACGGCCGCAGGCCCCGGCCGGGCATGTACCGCGTTCGGGCGCGCTACCTCGGCTCGGAAAGCGCGCTGCCGTCGACCTCGCGATTCCGGAAGTTCCGGCTCGGCTGAGCCGTCGGTAGCAAGCGCCTACGGGACTCAGATCGCGGTGGCCTCGGTCGGGTCGCCGCGCTCGCCTTCGTCCTCCCAGTCGGCGGGCTGGCCCAGGCTGGCGCCCTTGACCGCCTTGAGGCCGAGCAGTGCGCACTTGATCCGGGTCGCTGAGATGTCGATGCCGAGCAGGTCCAACACGAAGTCCTTCGGCAGGCGGAGGAGCTCCTCCCGGCTCATGCCCTCGAGCTCGTCGGTGAGCATCGAGGTGGCCGCGGTGGAGATCGCGCAGCCCTTGCCCTCGAAAGCGACCTCGGCGACCTTGCCCTGGTCGTCGAGCCTGATGAAGACGTGCTGCTCGTCGCCGCAGAACGGGTTCGAGTCCTCGAACTCGAGGTCGTAGCGATCGGGGCGCCCGAAGTTGTGCGGGCGCTTGTAGTGCTCGAGAATCTGCTCTCGATACAGGTCGTCCATCCCCTCAACGGTAGCCGGAGCGACCCTTGATCTGTCCGACGGGCTCGGTTAGCTTCGCGTTCGCAGGTCGCCCACGCTCGAAGGAGAGACTCATGTCGCATGCCCGCCGCCGTCTCGCGCTGATCGTCGGCGCAGCGCTCGCAGCCGCCACCGTCGCCGCGATTCCGGCGCTGGCCACCAATGTGGTCAAGATCGACTCCAAGGTGACCATCTCCACCCGCGCGCCGGCGTTTCACGGCAAGGTGAAGTCCGACAACCACGCATGCGAGGTACATCGCAAGGTGAAGCTGTTCAAGGAGCGCCACGGCGCCGACAAGCTTCTCGGCCACGACAGGACCAACAACAGGGGCAGGTGGAAGGTCGAGCTGGACCCGCTGAGCTCGGGTGCCTACTACGCGAGGGTGAAGCGCCGCGCGGAGGGCACTGCCGGGACGATCTACGTCTGCGAGCGCGATCGCTCCAGGACGCTGGTCGTCGACTAGGATCGCGCCACAACGCCGTCTAGACGCTGCAGCGCGAGCACCCGCCGATGGGCCTGGATGGCAACCCGCCAATCTCCGAGGACACCGTGTGTGGCTGGCAGGTCCAGCACCGCGCTGCGAACCGCCCCGAAGCGAGCCGATCGGAACCGGAGTGTCATCGGCGAACCGACCGGCTCTGACGATGACGGGTGGACCGGCATCGGCGGCCAAGGCCAGGCGCCCGGCGGGAACCGACAGCACACCGCTAGTCACGGCGTCTCGAGGGCCGCAGCTCGATGCATCCATGCGAGACGGTTGCCCACTTGCCGCCGATGGCCTGAAGACCGCGCGGTGCCTGATTGTGTGACGCCGGCAGACCGTCGGTGGGCACGCAGCTCGGTGCCACTGGCGCTAAGCAGGACATTGTCGGCCGCAAGCCTCACCCCTGGCGGTCGCGACAGGAGCTCCGCTGGGCTGTAGGCCGGGGAGCCGTAGTCGGCCAGCACGCGTCTGTACGCCGACGGTCGGCAGCCCTGATCCTCCGAACAGCGCGGTGGCGAGGCGGAATTGCGGTGGCACGGCCGACCCCGCTAGCGCCAGCGAGGTCAAGCCCGCACGCTAGGCGATCCGAGCCGTTGTCGAACAGGCGCTCCTCGGATGCGCAGCTCGTACAGGTTTCCGGCGATGGAGATTGCGAACAACGCGAGGATCGCGATCGCTGACCGCGTGGTCACCCTGCGAGGCAGCTCAAAGCCCCTCCCGAGCTCGCACAGCAGAAGCAGGAATAGGACGGCGTCCGGATAGAGGTAGCGCGATTGCTGCGGCGTCCGCTCTGGGCCGGGCGCGAAGTTGGTCGCGAGCCAAAAGGTGATGAGCGCCGCGGTAATTGCTAGGGCGAACGGCGTGATCGCCTGTGGTCGTCGCAATCTGGCGACCAGGACTGCCCCGAGCATTGCGAGCAGCACCACGTCGAGGGCCACCTGTAGCGGCTTTGGGATTCGCGAGTCCCAGGTAGGACCAGTCGGCGCTCACACCGCTGACCGCGCGCAAGGTGACCGCTAGAGACCTCGCGACATAAACCGGCGCTCCGGCGATTGTCGATCCCAGCGACTGCGAGGAACCCGCGTCGAATTCCAGCAGCCACCAGATCGCATAGGCGAGGATCGGGACGGCAAAGACCCACGACCGCCGCCAGCGTTCGGGTGCGGGGCGGGAAAGAACGAGGACCGTGGCGGCGACCGCGAAGGCGAAGCTCGTGCTGTGCGATACGAGGCTGAGGGCTAGGAGGCCGCACGCCGCGACGTCACCCTTCAGGTCGCGTCGCTCGAGTGCCAGCAGCATCGCGAGGCCGGCGGCGATCGCGACCAGGCTTGGGCTGCGGAGCGGGGTGGCGACCACCTCCCAGGAGCTTCCGAAAAAGAGCAGGATCGCCGTCGGGAGAACCGCCAGCGCAGTCGCCGATCCGGCGGCGGGCGAGCGCGTAGAACAATCCGGCGCAGAGGAGCAACAGGGCGACGTGGGCGAGTCGGTAGGGCACGTACGAGCTGATCCCGAAACCCTCGAACGCTGCCTTGTAGAGAAGCAGCGGGATCGCGATCAGGTGCTTGCTGGGCGGCGGATCGAACAGGTACTCGCTGGTCGGAAGGACGCTGGTCCGGTTCGCATACCCCCATTCGTCGCCGTGCAGGGTTTCGTGTGTCGACCACATCAAGATGAACGCGGACGAGAGCGCCATCAACAGGCCGAGGACGAGCCACGGGACGGACCTGCGCCAAGCGGTGAGCTGGCCTGGGGGTCCGCCGCCTCCAACAGGAATCATGGCGCGGGTTATACCGCGCGGCCGGCCGCTCAGGCGAGCTCGAACACCCGCCGCACGTCGTGGAGCGCCGCGACCAGGCGGTCGACCTCCTGGGTGGTGTTGTAGACGGCGAAGCTGGCGCGGGTGGTCGCCGGCACGCCGAGGCGGTCCATGAGGATCTGGGCGCAGTGGTGGCCCGCTCGCACGCACACCGCGTGCCGGTCGAGGATCTCCGAGACGTCGTGAGCGTGGACGCCCTCCATGGCGAACGAGATGATCCCGGCCCGATCGTCGCCGGCCGGCGGTCCGAACAGCCGCAGGCCCGGGATCTCCGCCAGGCGCTGGAGCGCGTAGCTCCGTGACCTCGACCTCGTGCGCGTGGGCCGCATCCAGTCCCACCGCGTCCAGCCACTCGACGGCGGCCGCGTAGCCGATTGCCTCGCCGATCGCCGGCGTGCCGCCCTCGAACTTGGCGGGCAGCTCGGCCCAGGTGATCTCGTCGCGTCGCACCCGGCGGATCATCGTCCCGCCGCCGATGAACGGCGGCATCTCATCCAGCAGCTCACGGCGCCCGTACAGCGCGCCGATCCCGGTTGGCCCGTACATCTTGTGCGAGGTCAGCGCGTAGAAGTCCGCGCCCAGCTGGGCCATGTCGAGCGGAAGCTTTGGCCCGGCCTGGGCGCCGTCGACCACCACCAGGGCGCCCGCGTCGTGGGCCATGCGCGTGATCTCGGGGATCGGGTTGATCGTGCCGAGGACATTCGAGACGTGGGCCACGGCGACGATCCTCGGGCGTCGCTCGAGGAGGGAACGGAAGGCCTCGAGATCGAGCCTTCCGGTGTCCGTGACCGGCGCCCAGTCGAGCTTGGCGCCCTTCTCGACGGCGAGCTGGTACCAGGGCACGATGTTGGAGTGGTGCTCCATCTCGGTGAGCAGGATGCGGTCGCCGTCGCCGACGTTCGCCCGCCCCCATGAATAGGCCACCAGGTTGAGGGCCTCGGTCGCGTTGCGCACGAAAACGACCTCCCGCCGATCGGCCCCAAGCCGGGCGGCGACCACCCGTCGCGCCCGCTCGTACAGGTCCGTCGCCTCCTCGGACAGCCGATAGACGCCCCGGTGGACGTTGGCGTTCTGCTCCCGCCAGTAGCGGTCCAGCGCCTCGATCACGGCCAGCGGCTTCTGCGAGGTGGCGCCGTTGTCGAGGTAGGCAAGCGGCTTGCCGTCCTGCTGGCGGGCGAGCAGCGGGAACTGACCGCGGATCTCCTCCAGCGGGACCGGGGTGGGGGGCGTCGCCTGGGCCGCCTGTGCCGCGGTTGCGGTGGTCGTCTCCATACTCCTCCGCGCGGCTAGGCTGCCGCCGCGGCCGCGACCTCCTCGCCAATCCAGCCGTAGCCGCGCTCCTCGAGCAGCCCGACCAGCTCCGGACCGCCCTGCTTGACGATCCGCCCGTCGTACATCACGTGCACGAAATCGGGCTCCACCAGGTGAAGGATGCGCTGGTAGTGAGTGATGATCAGGATCCCCATGTCAGGGCCGGCGAATCTGTTGACGCCCTCGGCGACCGTTCGCAGGGCGTCGATGTCGAGGCCCGAGTCGGTCTCGTCGAGAACTGCGAGCTTGGGCCTGAGCATCGCCAGCTGCAGGATCTCCATCCGCTTCTTCTCGCCTCCCGAGAACCCGTCGTTCAGATACCGGCTCGAGAACTCTCGTGGGATGTTCATCAGCTCCATCGCCGCCTCGGTCTGCTTGCGGAACTCCTTCAGCTTGATCTCGTTCTCGCCTGCGACCTCGCGGTGCGCGTTGACGGCCATTCGCAGGTACTTGGCGACCGTGACACCGGGGATCGCAACCGGATACTGAAAGGCCATGAACAGCCCGCCACGAGCGCGGTCCTCCGGCGCGGACTCGGTGATCTCCTCGCCCCGCAGGCGGATCTCGCCCTCGGTCACGTCCAGAGCCGGATGGCCCATGATCGCGTTGGCCAGGGTCGACTTGCCCGACCCGTTGGGGCCCATCAGCGCATGGATCTGCCCCGTGGATACGTCGAGGTCGAGACCCTTGAGGATCTGCTTGCCCTCGGCGGTTACATGCAGGTTGCGTATCTCCAGATCAGCCATTGGTCTCCGTTGTGGTGGTTTGGGTGAGCGAAGCTGGGCAGCTCAGCCGGCGACGGGTTCCCGGATCGCGTGCTGGTCGGCGAACCCGACGAGGTCGGCGAGCGTGGTGCCGGCCAGCGCCTTGGTGATCCCGCCGTGAACGCGGGTCCACAGGAGCTTTGTCGCGCAAGCCTCATCCCCGTCGCTCTCATGCGAGCACAGCACTCGCCCCTCGCGCGCGTCGTGGAAGCATTCCATCGGCGCGATCGGGCCCTCCAGCGCCTGCACCACCTCGAGCATCTGGATCTGGGACGCAGGCCGGGCAAGGCGGTAGCCGCCGTGGGCGCCGCGCACCGAGGTCACGAGCCCCGCTTGGCGCAGCTTCGCCACCAGGTGCTCGAGATATGACAGCGGCAGGGTCTCTGCCTCGGCGACCGAGCTGAGCGAGACCGGATCGATCTCCCCCGCGGGGTCGTCGCTGCCTCGGCGACCGAGCTCGACCATCAACCGCACGCCGTATTCCGCTTTGGTCGAAAACAGCATCTCGACAGAAATCCTACTCGACAGGTCGGATAAAGGCGGCGCCGGACCCCTGCGCCTCGGCGGCGGGCACCACTCACCCATGGCCGAATTGCGATTCCATCTGAATCGAAATTCGGCCATCGACGCCAGTACGCCCCGGCGATCGCCTCCAAGGGCTCTACTCGCCCCGCAGCCGGCGGATCGCGTCGCGCGTCACGCGATAGGGGTTCACGGTGACCGCGCCATGGGCGACGACCCGCAGGACGCGCGCCAGGGTGGAGTCGCGGAGGCGGCCCGGCTCGGGCAGCTCGATCAGCAGCTCGAGATTGCCCGAGGCGCTTCGTCGCGGCCGCGCCTGGCCGGGCACCCGGCGCTCGAACAGCCTGATCGCCTCGAGGTTCTCGTCCAGGACCAGAGCGACGAAGTGCGTGATCCCGGCCTCGCGCGCCCGCTCGACGAGGCGCTCCAACAGCGCGGTGGCAACCCCCCGCCGGTGCCAGGGATCGCCGACGGCGACCGACACCTCGGCGAGGTGGGCCTCGATCCCCCGCACGTAGCGGGCCACGCCCACCAGGTCGCCGGTCTCCGGGTCGATGGCCGCCAGCGCCTCGTGGTCCGTGTGGTCGATCTCGGTCAGGTAGGCGAGGTCGCGCTCCGAGAGGCGATCGAGCGGCCGGAAGAAGCGGCGGTAGCGGCTCTCGGGGCTGAGGCGCTCGATGCCCGCGGCGATCAGCCGCTTGTCCTCGGGCCGGACCGGACGGATGAGGAGGTCGGCTCCGTCGCGAAGCCTCACCCGCTCGGCGTTCATCGACTCCTCGGTCACGCTTCCGAGACTAGGTGCCTGGGCCGCGCTCTGTGTGATCGGCCTGTGGGCGATCCCTCACGCGTGGCCGGCCCTCACGGCCGCTGTCCGAGCAGCCGGGCCATCGCCGCCAGCAGCGGAAAGGCGACCGCCTGCAGCGCCGGCGGCGGGCTCGTGGGGCGAAACTCGTCGCGGAACTCCTGCATCAGGGCGGCGCCGAGCAGCGGGTTGCCAACGCCTTTGGCGGTCAGCTTTCCCTCTCGGGCGAGCCGGCCGACGGTGACCATGAAGTCCTCGGTCCGAAGCGCGGGGCGGGTCTGCCAGATCACCCGGGCCTCCGCGTCGCCCTCGTTCCACATCGCGTGCACCGTCCCTCGGGGGATTTCGAGGGTGTCGCCGGCCCCCAGGCTCCTCTCTTCGCCCCCGACCCGTGCCCGGAGCTTCCCCGAGACGACCTCGAAGTGCTCCTCCTGCTGTGGGTGGAAGTGCTCCAGCGGCTCCACCGAGCCGGGCTGGTAGGTCGCCTCCATCTCCAGCAGCTCGCCACCGGTGTCCGCCGCGGTCCGCAGGAATTGCAGCCGCATGCGGCCGGCTGGGTTCTCGATCACCTCGCCCGCACGCGCCACGACCGAACCGTAGCGCCCGCGGCGCCCGCGCCCGTCGATGGCCGAGTTGGGTTCCTCCTATTCGACGCAACTCGGCCATCGGTGATGTCCGCCCTCATCGATGTGGCTGGCCGCACCGATGGCAGGGGTGGCCCTAAGGCTCGATCAGGCCCTTGCGGATCGCGTAGCGGACGAGCTCCACGCGATCCCGCATGCCCAGCTTTCGCATCGCGTTCGAGCGGTCGGATCGCGTAGCGGACGAGCTCCACGCGATCCCGCATGCCCAGCTTTCGCATCGCGTTCGAGCGGTGGTTCTCGACCGTCTTCTCGGACAGGTGAAGGATCTCGGCGATCTCGCGGTTGGTGTGAGCCTCCGCGACCAGCTTCACCACCTCCTGCTCGCGCGGGGTCAGATCCTCCTCCCGCGACGAGCCTTCGCCGAGCACGTCCTGGATCAGGGCTCGCTGCGCCTCCGGCGTGAGGAACGGCTCGCCCCGCTCCACCGCCCGCACCGCCTGGAGCAGGTCCGAGTCGGCCTGCGACTTGAGCACATAGCCCGAGGCGCCGGCCTTGAGCGCCTCGAACAGGTAGCGCTGATCGTCGTACATCGACAGGATGAGCACCGCCACGCCCGGAGCCTGGGCGCGGATCTCGCGTGTCGCCTGCAGCCCGGTGAGCTTCGGCATCTTGACGTCCAGGATCGCCAGGTCGGGTCGCTCCCGGATCGCCATGTCACGCGCCTGCGCACCGTCCGAGGCCTCGCCGACCACCTCGATGTCCGGGTGGCGCTCGAGCAGCATCCGCAGGCCGGACCGAACGATCCCGTGGTCGTCGGCGATCAGCACCTTCATCGTTTTGTTTCCGTTCCCCGCCCGGTCCATGGCCTCGTCTCCATATCGGCCGATCGCAACGGCACCCTGAGGCTGACGCGGGTTCCCACGTTCGGTCGCGACTCGACCCCCACGTCCCCACCCACGAGCAGGGCTCGCTCACGCATCCCGGCGATTCCCAGGCCGCGAGCGGCCTGATCGAAGGTGAAGCCCGACCCGTCGTCGCCCACCGTCAGCTCGACGCGATCCCCGCCCGCGGATCGCTCGCGCAGCAGCCGAACCCTGACCGTGTCGGCGCCCGAGTGACGCGCGGCGTTGGAGAGGGCTTCCTGCGCCACCCGGTAGACGACCAGCTGCACGTCGGAGGGCAGGGCGGAGAAGTCGCCGTGTGCCTCGAAGCTGGTCTTGATCTTTCCCTGGCGGCCGAGCTCGGAGACGTGGCCCGCGAGCGCCGCCTTGAGCCCTAGGTCGTCGAGCGCGGTGGGGCGGAGCTGGCGCGCCAGCATCAGCAGCTCCTCCATCGCCTGGTTGGCGAGCGCCTTGGTGTCCGCCAGCTCGTGGGCCAGCTCCACCGGCGCCTTCACGCGCGCCGCCTCGAGCCGCAGCAGGAGCCCGGTCAGCGACTGGTTGACCTCGTCGTGGAGGTCGCGGGCGATGCGCGCGCGTTCCTCCTCCTGAGCGGCAAGCGCGGCGCTCGACGTGCGCCGCCGCTCGGCCTCGAGGCGCTCGAGCATGCGGCGGAAGGCAAGCTGGAGCCTGGCGACCTCCTCGGGATCGCCCCGCCCGTCCGTCGCGGATCGCAGGTTGGCGCCCGGGCGGGAGAGGTCGGCGCGCTCCATCTCGTCCACGAGTCGCTCCAGGGGGCGAAATCGCCGCTGGAGCATGACCACGTTCACCAGGATGGTCAGAGCGACCGCGAAGCCGAGCACCAGCGCCAGCTCGGGCCGCTCGCCGAGGTCGAAGCTGGGATTGCCGGCCACGCCCGCCGCGGCCACGGCGGCCACGATCAGCAGCAGGTTGACCACCAGCACCTGGGTGAGGAGGTTCTTTCGACGCATGCTCGTTCCAAAGTATCGACCGCGACAAGCGATCTTGGAGCGCGGCAACCACCGTCCCGATCGCCGCGCCACGGGTGCCTGAGCGTCCTGCGATCGCGGGATCGACCCCATGGCCCAATAGGTGCCAGCCCCCATGGCGCCAGGCGAGCGTGTGGCAAGATTGGACGACCGTTCGACCCCGATAGGAAGGTGCCCCCGAACAGATGACGACCACTCGCAGATCCACATTCGTCGCCGGCTTGCGGACGACCATCCTGCTGGCCGCGCTGGGCGGCATCCTGGTGGTGATCGGCTACGCGGTCGGCGGCATCAGCGGCGCGAGCTTCTTCCTCGCCATTTCCCTGCTGATGAACCTGGGCTTCTACTGGTTCAGCGACAGGATCGCGCTCGCCACCGCCCGCGCCAAGCCGATCGCCGAGTCCGAGGCGCCGCAGCTCTACCAGATGGTTCGCGAGCTCACCACCCGCGCCGACCTGCCGATGCCGAGGCTGTACATGATCCCGAGCGACCAGCCGAACGCGTTCGCGACTGGCCGCAACCCGAAGCACTCGGCTATCGCGGTCACGTCGGGGATCACCAAGCTGCTCTCCGAGGACGAGCTCCGTGGCGTGATCTCCCACGAGTTGGCGCACGTCCGGAACCGGGACATCCTCACCACGTCGGTCGCCGCTGCGATCGGCTCGGCGATCACATGGATCGCCTATCTCCTGCTGTGGTTCGGTGGCGACAACGATTCGCCGCTAAGCCTGGTCGCCAACCTGGCGCTGTTCCTGCTGGCGCCGATCGCGGCGAGCCTGATCCAGCTTGCGATCTCGCGCCAGCGCGAGTACTCGGCCGACGCCACAGGCGCCCAGATCTGCGGCAATCCGGAGTCGCTGGCCTCGGCGCTCCTGCGCCTCGAGGAGGGCGCCAAGGCGATCCCGATGCAGGTCAACCAGGCCACGGAGCCGCTCTACATCGTGAAGCCGTTCTCGGGCGGCGGGGTCGCGAGGCTGTTCTCCACCCACCCGCCGATCGACGAGCGCGTCCGCCGCCTGCGGCAGATGCGCCCCGCGCTCGGCTAGCGTTCACCGCACTACAGCGAGGGCGCGGGGGCCCTGCCGCGCCGCGCCATCTCCAGATTGTCGTGACACGCGTGTCATGACAACTGGAGCATGCGCCGGCGACGGCAGGCCCCCGCCCCTCGCCCTGCGCACTGCCTGCGTGGGGCGCATGCAGCCGCGCTATACTTTTTGAAGTAAATCCGGATCGAGATTTAGGAGTTTTGATTTCGGCATGGCTGTCGTCCGAGCCGCTGGAGCTGATCAAGAGCAGGATCGAGGAGGTCGACCCCGAGACCGCGCCGCGAGGAGGTCGAAAGCGGCGACGCCGTGCTCATCGACACCCGCGAGCCCCACGAGTGGGACGACGTCCACGTGAGCGGCGCGAAGCTGGTGCCGCCCGCCGCGGTTCGGGAACGCGTTCCGGAGCTGGTCCCCGATCGCGCCCAGCGCGTGCTGCTGTACTGCGCCAGCGGCAACCGCTCCGCCCGCGCCGCCGACCTGTTGAAGAACGAGCTCGGCTACGAGAGCGTCGCCTCGGTGGCCGGAGGCATACAGGCTTGGCGCGAGAACGGGCTTCCGGTGGTCGAGGCCGAGGGCCTCACCAGCGAGCAGCGGATGCGCTACTCCCGGCACACGATGCTGCCCGAGGTCGGGGTCGAGGGCCAGCTGAAGCTGCTCAACTCGAAGGTCCTGCTGATCGGCGCGGGTGGCCTGGGCGCGCCGTCGGCGTTCTACCTGGCGGCGGCGGGCGTGGGCACCCTGGGGATCGTGGACGACGACGTCGTGGACGAGTCCAACCTCCAGCGCCAGGTGATCCACAACACGGAGCGAGTCGGGATGCCGAAGACGGAATCGGCGCGGCTCTCGATCCAGGCGCTCAATCCCGACGTCGAGGTCGTCGAGCACAACGTCCGGCTCGACGCCGGGAACATCCTCGAGATCATCGAGGGCTACGACGTGATCGTCGACGGAGCGGACAACTTCCCCACCCGGTACCTGCTGAACGACGCCTCCGTGCGGCTGCGAAAGCCGGTGGTCTCGGCTTCGATCCTGGCCTTCGATGGCCAGATCTCCACCTTCGTTCCCTACGAAGGCCCCTGCTACCGGTGTCTGTATCCGGTGCCGCCGCCGCCCGAGATGGCGCCCAGCTGTGGCGCCGCGGGCGTGCTCGGGGTGATGGCCGGGATCATGGGCCTGTTGCAGGCAAACGAGGTCATCAAGCTGGTCGCCGGCATCGGCGAGCCGCTGATCGGTCGCCTGCTGCTCTACGAGTCGCTGGGCACCCGGTTCACGGAGCTGAAGGTGAAGCGCGACCCCGATTGCCCGATCTGTGGCGACCACGTCGCCGAGATCCCGGAGGCCGAGATGGGGCGCTTCCCGGACTACGACGCCTTCTGCGCCGGGCACGCGCGTTCTCCCCTAGCCCGACTCCCTGGTCAATAGAGTTCCGGGTCGATGCCCACGGTGAAGATCCCGCCGGTGCTGCGTCCCCAGACCGGGGGAGACGCGGAGGTGGCGGCGACCGGGAACCACGGTCGGCGACGTGCTCCGCGCGCTGGCCGAAGCCCATCCCGGCACGCGAGCTCAGCTCTTCGCCGACGGCGGGGAGCTGAATCGCTACGTGAACGTCTACCTCAACGACGAGGACGTTCGGGTTCTGGAAGGACTCGAGACTCCCGTCTCCGACTCGGACACCGTCGTGGTCCTGCCGGCGATGGCCGGCGGGCGGTAGGCTCGCCGGCCCTCCGGCGGCGTCTAGTCCGAAGCCCGGGCGGCGGGGTGGACTCGCCGTAGGTGTTGTCGCCCCAGCAGGCGACGGCGCCGTTCGTCCGCACCGCGCAGGTGTGGTCGGGCGCCGGAGCTCAGCGACGTGAAGGTCCCGGGCGGCGGGCCTGGTCTGGCCCGCTCTAGTTCCAGCCCCAGCAGGTGAGCGTGCCGTCCGTCCTGCATGCCGCAGCTGTGGAAGCGCCCGGTGCTCACCTGCGTGAAGGTGCCCGGGGGCGGCGTCGCCCTGCCGAAGCGCGTTGTCGCCCCAGCAAGCGAGGGTGCCGTCGGTCCGCACGGCGCAGGTGTGGTACTTGCTGGCGCTCAGCGTCGTGAAGGTCCCCGGGGGCGGGGTCGACTTGCCCTTGTCGTTGTTGCCCCAGCAGGCCAGGGTGCCGTCGGTCTTGATCGCGCAGTTGTGCCAGCCGCCGGCGGTCAGCGCGGTGAACGTGCCCGCGGGCGGTCTGGCCTGGCCGTTGCCGTTCTTGCCCCAGCAGTCGAGCGTGCCGTCGGGCTTGATGGCGCAGGTGTGGAAGCCGCCCGGCGCTCACGTCAGCGGAAGTTGCCGATGCGGCGTGTCGGTCTGGCCGTACGTGTTGTCGCCCCAGCAGGCGATGGTGTTGTTCGCCCTCAGCCCGCAGGTGTGGTCGATGCCGGCGCTCACCGAGCGGAAGGGGCCCGGGGGCGGCGTGGCCTTGCCGAAGTCGTTGCTTGCCCCAGCAGGCCAGGGCGCCGGTGTGCGAGGCGCCGCAGGTGAAGTCGTCGCCGTCGCCCTCGACACCGCCCGCCGTCGACCGCGGCGCCCGCGAAGGCGTCCGGGGGCGGCGTGGCCTGGCCGATGCCGTTGGCGCCCCAGCAGCTCGACCGTGCCCGTTCGGCCGCGACGCCGCAGGTGTGCATGCCGCCGGCGCTGAGCGTCCTGAAGCCACCCGGGGGCGGGCTGGCCTGGCCGCTGCTGTCGTCGCCCCAGCAGGCGACGGTGCCGTTCACCTTCAGCCCGCAGTTGTGGTTGGCGCCGGCACTGACGGCGATGAAGGTCCCGGCGGGCGGGGTGGCCTGGCCCGAAGTCGTTGTTCCCCCAGCAGGCCAGGGTGCCGTCGGTCCTCACCCCGCAGGCTGTGGTGGTCGCCGGCGCTGACCGCCGTGAACGTTCCCGGGGGCGGCACGGCCTTGTCGAAGTCGTTGTCGCCCCAGCAGGCGAGGGTGCCGTCCGTCCTCACGGCGCAGGTATGGCCGTCGCCGGCGCTGAGCGGCGGTGAAGGTGCCGGGCGGCGGGGACGTCTTGCCGAAGTGGGGGGAGCCCCAGCAGGCCAGGGTGCCGGCGGTCCTGATGCCGCAGGTGTGAAAGCCGCCGGACGCTCATCGCCGTGAACGGGCCGGCGAGCGGCGAGGCCTGGCCGTTTCCGTTGCGGCCCCAGCAGGCGACGGTGCCGTCCGACTTGATGCCGCAGGTGTGGAAGCGGCCGGCGCTCACCGCATTGAAGGTGCCCGGCGGCGGGCGTGGCCTGGCCGTAGGTGTCGTCGCCCCAGCAGGCGACGGTGCCGTTCGTCTTCACGCCGCAGCGTGTGTGCCCACGCCGGCGTCCACGCTGCCGGCCACGACGCCCACGGGCGCGGCGGCGATCGAGACGCCGGCGTCCCCGGTCGGCGGGGCCGCGGCGGCGGCCGAGCCGGCGACGCTCAGGGACAGCAGCGCGGCTGCGAGGGCGATCCCACGACGGAGGCAATGCCGACGCGCTGGGGGTTCGCGAAGCATGCGCTTCACCGCGCCGGGTCCGCTTTCGCCGGGCCTTGCCCCCTCTTCAAGATGACTCCTCTCCGCCTGCCCTGGATTCAGCGCGAAGCTACCAGCGGACGCGCGTCGGTCAACGTCGCTCCCCGAAAGCAGGTATAGCGGCTTTGAGCAGGCTGCTCGACCCGCTACGCTAGCCCGGCGTCGGGCAGAGGTGTCTTTGAAACAAAGTATCCATAGGTTCGCCCTCTTGCTATGCGCGCTTGTGCTGGCCATGACGGCAAGCGCGCAGGCGCACGGCACCTGCCTGGAGTGCGAGTCAGCGTCCGAGGCGCAGCTCCGCGCCGAAGAGACACTGATCCTCGGCCCCGAGCACGCCGCCGAGCACGCCGCCGAGCGAGCCGCCGAAACGAGAGAGATGCGCCGCTTGAGCCGGTTGTCGCCGGCGCAGCGAAAGCGGATCGCGCGTCAGGACCATCGCCAGGCCGTGCAGTTCGCGGCGAGCACCACGAGCACCGGGCCGCGCGAGCTCCGTGGGCCGCTGGACGCACGCGCCCTTCCAGATCCCCCACGCCGCGGTCAACGCCGCCATGCTGCCCACCGGCGAGGTGATGTTCTGGGGGCCGTCGTTCCCGAACGAGCCCATCAACCGCGGCAACGCGGCCCTCTGGGATCCATCGAAGGGCTTCGGCAGCAGCGCGTTCACCGAGGTCCCGCCGCCCAGCATCGATCCTGACGGGCCCGGCCCCCAGGGGACGGACTCGGCGCCCCTCTTCTGCTCCGGAGTGTCGATGCTTGCCAGCGGCGAGGTCCTGGTCACCGGCGGCACCCTCGTGTAGCCGGACCAGTACACCGACGACCCGTACACGGAGTTCGCCGGGACTCGACCGCGTCTTCACCTTCAATCCCTGGACCAAGACCTGGACCGAACAGCCCCAGATGAACCAGGGCCGCTGGTACCCGGGGCAGGTCGAGCTTGCGGACGGCCGGTCGTTGACCCTGAGCGGATACACCGAGGAGCCGCCCGGCGGGAAGATCAACCGCGACCTCGAGCTCTTCACGCCCGTCCGCGCAGCCGGGCGGAGTGGGCTCGCTGTCCGCTGCTGCCCTCGGCCGCGCGCAGGACGGGTCTGTATCCCCACCTCTTCACCCTCCCCAACAAGAACGTCCTGCTCGCCGGCCCCGGGCGCGGTCGACTCGGCCGTCCTCCGGATCTCCAGCTTCACCTGGCAGGACTATCCTCGCGAGCTCCCGAGGCCCGGGTCGGCGGCAACGCGGTCCTCAACCCTGGTCCTCCCGGCGGGGGCTCCTGGAGGGTCACCCAGATCGGCGGTTGGGACCCGTTCATCAAGGACGCCCAGGGCGACCATCCCGCCATCGGCCTCGACGGAGACGTTCAACGCGAACCCAAACGTAACGACAGGGAGTGGACCCGCGGCCCGTCCCTGAACCTCCCCCGCTCCGACCAGAACACCGTCCTGCTGCCGGACGGCTCGATGGTCGCCGTGGGTGGTGGCATCGGCAAGACCGTCGCCGACGACAGATACGCGATCGACCCCAACGGCGCGCAGCGGCAGGTCGAGCTGTATGACCCCGCCACCAAGAAGTGGCGCCTGGGCCCGGCCCAGGTCGAGGATCGCGGCTATCACTCGACGGCGATCCTGCTGCCGAGCGGCAAGGTCTGGTCGGCCGGCGACAACAAGCATCCGGTCGAGCCGGGCGGCGGCTTTGCGCTCACCGACACCGCGGAGCTCTACTCGCCGCCCTACCTGTACAAGGGCACGCGACCGAAGATCATCTCCGCGCCCAGCCAGGTGAGCTGGCGCCAGACAGTTCTCGGTGCTCGTTGATCCGCAGGTCCCCGTCGACTCGGCCGTCCTGGTCGCCCCCGGCAGCACCACCCATGGCGACGACTCAAACCAGCGTTTGGTGAAGCTCGCGGTGAGGGGCACCCACCCGAACAGCATCGACGTCACCGCGCCTCCGAACGGAGGCGTCGCGCCGCCCGGCTACTACATGCTCTTCGTTCTCCACCAGGGCGTGCCGTCGGTCGCCAAGTGGGTGCACGTCGACTGAGCTGCCCGAGCCTGGCGGGTGGTCCGCTCGGAGCCCATCGATGGCCGAAATTCGATTCCTGTGAATCGAAATTCGGCCATGGCGCGCCGCGGGTGCGTGGGGCGTGGGTGCGGACGCGTGGAGTCGCGTCCCGGTTGAGGTCGAGGCGGCCTAGCAGTGGAGGGTTACGTCGCGGGGATCGCTCCCGCAGGCGTCGAAGCCGGTCCCGCCTCGAATCGTGTCGTGGCCAGGGCCGCCCCGCAGCTCGTCCGTCCGCGGACCCCCGCGGACCCAGTCCGCGCCGGGCCCGGCGGTCACGTCGTCCTGTCCGTACCGGGCGCAGATCACGTCGCGACCACGGCCGGCTTTGACCTTGTCGTTCCCGCCGAAGGCAACGATCACGTCTCGGCCGTTCGTACCGATCAACCGGTCGGGCTGGCGTGAGCCGATCAGCGTCGCGGCGAGGCCACGACACCGCGGCGCCTTGGAGCTCGCCTGAAGTCGTCCTCCCGGAGCGCCTCGCGGTGATCCTGAACCGTGTGCGGTCGGCGCCCACGTTGCCGGCGCGGTCGGTGGCCTTGACCTTGAGGCGGTGTGTTCCGTGCGTCAGCCTCGGGGTCGTGTAGCGCCGGGAACAGGACTTGAAGGGCCGTGAGTCGACGCGGCACCGGCGGCGGCTGACCTCTCGGACGCATCCAGGAAGAACGTCGCCCGCGCTCTTCGGCTGACTGGTCTTCCCTTGGCGCTGGATGGTGACCCTGGGCGCCACGGTGTCGACCGTGAAGCTCCGCAGCAGGACCTCGCTCACGTTATGGGCAGAGTCGACCGCCCTCACGCGGAACTGCTGGGGACCGTCCGAAAGCCGCGAGGAGGGAGTATCCGAGCGTGCCCCCGAGCAGGCCGAGAACCCTTGGCTCTCGTAGCGGCACTGGAAGGTCGACCCGGACTCGGTGGAGGAGAACCGGAAGGTGGGGGTGGGGTCGTTGGTTGCCGAGCCGTTCGCGGGTCCAGAGGTGACCGTCACTGCCGGGACCGTCGTGTCGACCGCGAACTGTCGCGAAACCGTGAAGGCGCCCTGCTGGACCCTGAACGTGTGGCTGCCTTCGGCAAGGGACGGGCTCGTGTACGGCGATGTGCAGTCCTGGGAGGCGGCGCCGTCGATGCTGCACCTGAAGCCACCCGAGTCCGGGGAGGAGAACGCGAAGCTCGGGGTGGGGTCGTTGGTCGGCGATCCGAGGCTGGGCCCGGTGGTGATCACGAGGCCGATCCTCCAGGCCCTGGCCGCTGGCGAGCCCACGTTGCCGGCCCTGTCCGTTGCCCGGACCTGAAAGCTGTGCTGTCCGTTGGCGAGTTGGGTTGCTGTGTGCGGCGAGGAGCAGGGGGCGAAGCCACCCGAGTCGAGCCGGCAGCTGAAGGCGACGCCGGATTCGCTCGAATCGAAGCTGAACGTGGCGTTTCGACTGGAGGAGGTCGAGCCTTCCGAAGGACCCGAAGTGATCGTGGCGGCGGGTGGCGTCGTGTCGACCGTGAAGGACCGCGACCGGACTTCGCTCTCGTTTCCCGGGGCGTCGATCGCCTGGACGGAGAACGTATGGGAGCCTTCGGAGAGCGGGGGGACGGTATACGTCGCACCGCAGGCCTTGAAGGCGTCTCCGTCGGTGGCGCACTGGAAGGTCGAGCCGGGCTCGTTGGCGACGAACTTGAAGGTCGGAGTCCGGTCGTTGGTGAAGCTCCCGAAGGTGGGCCCCGAGGTGATCCTCGCCACCGGCGGGGTGGTCTCCGCCGTGAAGCTCCTGAAGGCGTTGTAGGCGGGCTTCGGGGTTCGGTCGTGGCGAATGAGTCCCGCCGTGCCGCAGATGCTGCACAAATCCACGAACGGGGAGTCCGCCGCCGGATCGCGCCACAGGAACCAATAGAGGCGCTGCAGGTTCCAGCGCTTGCGGTTGTTGATGAACAGGTTGTAGGACCTACCGAGCAGATCCCGTTGGCCCGTGAGGCCCTTGTTCTTGCAGAAGCGGTCGGGAGACCCCGATCCCCAGGCGAACTCGGTCACCCAAAGCTGGCGTGGCCCCATCGCCGTGGCTGGTCATCGAGGTGCGGAACCTCGACATCTCCCGCTCGACCTGACCCACGGAGCACGAATAGGGATGGAAGGCGGCGGCGTCGAAGTCGTTCTCGATCCCGGGCACCGCGTAGATGTTGTCCAGGAACGACCAGGCCGTTGAGTCCCCGTGGCCGGGCATTCCGGCGAGCACGACTCTGGCGTTCGGGTCCACCGCCTTGATCGCGTCGTGGGAGAGCTGGAGCAGGGTGGCGTACTTCTGGGCCGACGCCTGGACCGTCGCCCCCGGGGAGAAGTACTTCTTCAGGTTGGGCTCGTTCCAGACCTGCCAGGACTGGATCGGGAGCGGGGTGGCGCCCGGGAACTGGTCGCCGAAGTCGTTGGCCCAGTAGCTGCCACCGGGCCCGTAGCGCGCCACCGCGGCCCGAAGGAAGTTCCGCCACGCCTGCTTGTCGGCATCGCTGCCGGTCGGGGGTTGGGCGAGCCTCCCGCTGCCCACCCACCGCGGCGAGCCCCACACGAACGGGACCGCTCGGATTCCACGCGACGCGAGGGCGCCGATGAAGTGATCTCTCTCGGCCCAGTCGTAGGACCCGCGGGTCGGCTCCATCATCCGCCACTTGAGCAGGAAGCGAGCCGTCCGTACTCCTGCCGACTCCAGTTCCTGGCGGTCCTGCGCATCGAGGGATCCCTGGACGATGCCGAAGAACTCGCTTCGCGCCGCATGCGCCGCGGAAGCCGCAAACAGGGGCACGAGCAACGCGATCAGAAGGATGGCGTACGCCATCCAGGATCCCCTGCTGTGCGACCGTACCCCTCGCATCCTGCCGTAGCAAAGCGTACTGATACTGGGGACCATATGCGTTACCTCGCTGTGATCCGGGCGTCAAGGGGCTTGAGCGCTACCCCAAGGCAGGAGATCCAAGCCGAGCTGGCGGACTCAGGGATTGACCGTGAACGTGCGCTTGGCCGCCGTCGGGTCGAGGTTCTTGGCCTTGTCGGTGGCCCGGACCTCGAAGCTGTGGCTGCCGGTGGTGAGCGCGGTGGTGGGGGTGTGGGTGGCGCCCGGCCCCGAGCAGGCGGCGAAGGGCTTGGCGTCGAAGCGGCACTGGAAGGTCGACCCCGCCTGGCTGGAGGTGAACCCGAAGGTGGGGGTGTGGTCGGCGGTCGTCGCGCCGTTCGCGACCCCGGAGGTGATCGTGGTCTGCGGCGGCACCGTGTCGACGGTGAACGAGCGCGACTTCACCGTCGACTCGTTGCCGGGGGCGTCGATCGCCTTGACGTAGAAGGTGTGGGCGCCGTTCGTGAGCGGCGTTGCCCGAGTGAAGGGCGAGGCGCAGGCCGCGAACGGGCTCGCGTCGAAGCGGCACGAGAAGGTCGAGCCGGGCTCGTTGGAGGCGAACCGGAAGGTGGGGGTGGAGTCGTTGGTGAAGCTCCCGGCCGGCCGGCCCCGAGGTGATCGTCGCCACCGGCGGGGTGGTCTCGGCCGTGAAGCTCCTGAAGGCGCGAAGGCGGGCTTCGCGGTCCGGTTGTAGCGCAGGAGTCCCGCGGTGCCGCAGATGCTGCACAGCCTGACGGCCGGGGAGTCCGCTGCCGGATCGCGCCACAGGAACCAATAGAGGCGCTGCAGGTTCCACGCCTTGCGGTGAGCCAGGAACATCTGGAAGGACCTGACGAGCAGATCGCGTTGACCCGTGAGGCCCTTGTTCTTGCAGAAGCTGTCGGGAGGCCCCGATCCCCAGGCGAACTCGGTCACCCAAAGCGGCGTCGCCCCGTCGCGCGTGGCTGGTCATCGAGGCGCGGAACTTCTCCATTCCGTCCTGAACCCCACCCACGCTGCACGAGTAGGGGTGCAGGGCGGCGGCGTCGAAGTAGTTCTTGATCCCGGCCACCGCGGTAGATGTTGTCCAGGAACGTCCACGCGTGCGTGTCCCCGTTGCTGGGCATTCCGGCGAGCACGATCGTTGGCGTTCGGGTCCACCGCCTTGATCGCGGCGTGGGACAGCTGGAGCAGGGTGGCGTACTTCTGCGCCGACTGCTGAACGTTCGCCCCGGGCGAGAAGTACTTCTTCAGGTTGGGCTCGTTCCAGATCTGCCACTGGGTGATCGGAAGCGGGCTGGCGCCCGGGAACTGCTCGGTGGTACTCGTTGGCCCAGTAGGTGCCACCGGGCCCGTAGCGCGCCACCGCGTCGCGAAGGAAGTCCTGCCAGGCCTGCCTGGCGGTGGCTGCTGCCGGTCGGAGGCTGGGCGACCGTCCCGCTACCCACCCACGATGGCGATCCCCACACGAACGGGACCGGCCGGATTCCGTGCGCGGCGAGGGCGCCGATGAAGTGATCCTTCACGTCCCAGTCGTAGGACGTTGTTGCTCGGCTCCATGTCCCTCCACTTGAGCAGGAAGCGCTCCGTCCGTACGCCTGCCGACTCCATTCCCTGGCGGTCCTGCTCGTCGATCGATCCGTCGCCGATGCCGAAGAACTCGCTGCGCGGCCGCTTGCGCCGGCGACGCAGCGAACAGCGGCACGACGAGCGCCACCAGGATGACTGCGAGACGCGTCACCAAGGAAGTACCCCGCATTCGAAGACCCGACAAGCCAGACTGCCGGCCTCAGGGAGCGACCGTGAACGTGCGCTTGGCGGCCGTCAGGTCGATGTTCTTGGCCTTGTCGGTGGCCCGGACCTCGAAGCTGTGGCTGCCGGTGGTGAGCGCGGTCGGTGGGGGTGTGGGTGGTGCCCGGCCCCGAGCAGGCGGCGTACGGCTTGGCGTCGAAGCGGCACTGGAAGGTCGAGCCCGCCTGGCTGGAGGCGAACCCGAAGGTGGGGGTGTGGTCGGCGGTCACGCCGCCGTTCGCGACCCCGGAGGTGATCGTCGTCTGCGGCGGCACCGTGTCGACGGTGAACGAGCGCGTCTTCACGGTCGACTCGTTGCCGGCGGCGTCGATCGCCTTGACGTAGAAGGTGTGCACGCCGTTCGTGAGCGGCGTGGCCTTGGTGTTGGGCGAGCTGCAGGTCGCCGAACGGGTTCGCGTCGTAATGGCAGATGAAGGTCGAACCGGCCTCGTTGGAGCTGAAGGTGAAGGTCGGGGTGGGATCGTTGGTGAAGCTCCCGGCCGCCGGCCCGGAGGCGATCGTCGCGACCGGCGGCGTGCTGTCCAGGGTGAAGCTCTTGAAGGCCGCGAAGGCCGGCTTCGCGGTCCGGTTGTTGCGCAGGAGGCCGGCGGTGCCGCAGATGCTGCACAGGCGGAAGGCCGGCGAGCCCGCCGGCGGATCGCGCCACAGGAACCAGAAGAGGCGCTGAAGGTTCCACGCCTTGCGGTTGGTGAGGAACTGATTGAACGACTGCACCAGCAGATCCCGCTGGCCCGTGAGGCCCTTGTTCTTGCAGAAGCTGTCGGGAGGCCCCGATCCCCAGGCGAACTCGGTCACCCAAAGCGGCGTCGCCCCGTCGGCGTGGCTGGTCATCGAGGCCGGAACTGCGACATCTCCTGGCTAACCTGATTCACGGTGCACGAATAGGGATGCATCGCCGCAGCGTCGAAGTAGGCCTTGACCCCGGGCACGGCGTAGATGGCGTTGAGGAAGGACCCAGGCCGTCGAGTCCCCCTGGCCGGGCATTCCGGCGAGCACGATCATGGCGCTCGGATCCACGGCCTTGATCGCGTCGTGGGAGAGCTGGAGCAGGGTGGCGTACTTCTGGGCCGATGCCTGGACCGTGGCCCCCGGGGAGAAGTACTTCTTCAGGTTGGGCTCGTTCCAGACCTGCCAGGAGGTGACCGGGAGCGGAGTCGCTCCCGGGAACTGCTCGGTGTACTCGTTGGCCCAGTAGGTGCCGTTGGGCCCGTAGCGGGCCACCGCGTCGCGAAGGAAGTTCTGCCACTCCTGCTTGACGGTGGCGTTGGCGGTTGGGGGCTGGGCAGGTGCGCTCCACTCACCCACGCCGGCGAGCCCCACACGAACGGGACCGGCCGGATCCCGTGCGCCGCGAGACCGCCGATGAAGTGATCCTTCACGTCCCAGTCGTAGGTGTTGTTGGTCGGCTCCAGATCCCGCCACTTGAGCAGGAAGCGCTCCGACCGGACCTTTGCGTTCTCCATTCCCTGGCGGTCCTGCTCGTCGATCGAGCCGTCGCCGATGCCGTAGAACTCGCTGCGGACGGCTTGCGCCGAGGAGGCGGCGAACAGCGGCAGCGACCAGGGCCGCGAGGACGATCGCCAGGCGCATCGCCGACCTCCCCCCCTGTACCGCCTCGCCGTACTCATCCGCGCCGAAGCCTCAACCTATCGAGACTGATAGCCTGCGTCGCGGTGCGCCCTCATGCCTCTCGGTACCGAGAATCGATTCGGCGGAGCTTCGCCGGCCTCATCGCGCCAGGCTCCTGAAGGCCCGGTAGGCGGGCTTTGGCTTGCGGTTGTGGCGCAGCAGCCCGGCGGAGTCGCAAAAGCTGCACCCGACCCGGGTGGAGGCGGGGGGATCGCGCCAGTCGAACCAAAAGAGGCGCGCCAGGTGCCACGAGCGTCGCTTTTGCAAGACGAACCGAAACGACTTCTTGAGCATCCGCTTTTGGCCCTGGAGGCCCTTGTTGAGGGGCCAGTTGCGGGTCTGCTTCTCAGACCCCCATCCGACCTCGGTCAGCCACAGCGCGGTGTGGCGGTCGTGGCGCTTTTTGATCACCTTGCGGACCCGAGAGAGCTCGGTCTTGAACTGGCCGATGGTGGCCGCGTAGGGGTGCAGGGCGGCGGCGTCGAAGTGGCTCTTTATGCCCTTCACCCGGTAGAAGCGGCGAAGAAAGCTCCAGGCGGTCGGCCTCGCGTACCCGGTCAGCCCCGCGAGCACCACCTTGACCTTGCGGTTGGCGGCCTTGATCGCCCCGTCGGAGAGCTTCACCAGCTGGGCGTACTTGCGGATCCCTCCGCTGTTGGGGAAAGAACTTCGGCAGGTTGGGCTCGTTCCAGATCTGCAGGGAGGTGATCGGCTTCGGCTTGGCGCCCGGATGGGCGGTTTGGTAGGCGCCGCTCCAATAGTTGCCGCCGGGCCCGTAGCGGTTCACGACCCGGGTCAAGAACCGGCGCCAGGCCTGGCGGTCGGCGGCGCTTTGGAGCGGCGGGTGGTGGGGCTTTTGGGTGACCCACGGCGGCGACCCGATAGACGAACGGGGCGGGGCGGATCTTGCGGGCGGCGAGGTTGCCGATCAGCTGGTCGGTGGCGGCCCGAAGTTGGTGGTCGATCCGGGATTCGGCTGGACGCGGTCCCAGTTGAGCACGAAGCGAAACCCGTGGACGCCGCTAGCCCGCATCTTGCGAAAGTCGGCAGCGGTCGGGCGCCTGGTTTCCCTTCGCGACCCCGAACAGCTGCCCGCCGTTGGCGGCGGCCGGGGCGGCGAAGGCGGCGAAGAAGACCGCGGCCGCGGCCGTCGGCGAGGCCCGCTCGGCGGATCACAGCTCGGGTGCGGCGAAGTCGCTTCAAGGCCCCGGCGGCGACGATCGCGACCAGGGCCGCGATCAGCGCCAGGCTCGGCCCGGCGCCGGCGCTGTCGCTGACCACCGAGGCCAGGCCGCGGCGCTGGACGCCGCTCGCCGCCCCGGGGTTCGCGGCGACTCGGCGATCGCGCTGCGGTCGGGGTCGCCGCCCCCAGGGCGGGGGCGGTGGCGATCTGGGCCAAAAGCTGGCCGTCGGGGGCCGACGCCAGCTCGGTCCTGAGTCTTGCTCGGCAAAAGCCCCGGCTGGGCGACCGGAGCCTTGTCGCCGGAGGGGCCCTGACCGCCGCCGGCACTCGGAAGGTGTTGGGTATATTGATCGACCGCAGGAGGACTGGCCACCGCGGCTGTCCCTGACGCCGCGAACACAGCTATCACTACCGTCATCCAAGTCAGGTGACGGCGACAGCGATGCCCAGATCGAGCCCTGCTCCTCCCCACAGCCTTCACCATACAGTGATCCCGCACGCGGCCCGTAGGTTATGGCATCGCGGCGGGGCGGGCGGGTCAGCGATCGGAGCTGGCGATCGCGCTCGTGGTCGCCGCCCTTTACGTCGCCCTGGCGCTCTCCAACGGCGGCTACTCGAGCGAGCTTCAGGCGGCGGCCACGGTGGCGGTCTGGTGGGCGGTGGTGATCGCCCTGGCGCTGGGGGGGTGGCCGCGCTCCCGGGTCCCGGCGGCGGTGGTGGGCGCCGGGGTTTGCCTTGCCGCCCTGGCGATCTGGACCGCGATCTCGCTCGGCTGGGCGAGCGACGACGGCGGCGCCTTCGTCGAGGTGGTCAGGGTGCTCGGCTACCTGGGCCTGTTCGTGTTGGTGGCGATCGCCTCCCCGCGCGCCAGCGCCCGCAGCTGGCTCGAGGGGATCGCGCTGGGGCTCGTGATCGTCGCCGCCCTGGCCCTGTTCAGCCGCTTTGAGCCCTCGTTCGGCGGCGACCGCGAGCTGGGCGCCTTCTTGCCCGCCGCCGCCAACCGGCTCAGCTACCCGATCGGCTATTGGAACGGGCTCGCCGCGGCGATGGCGATCGGGGTCGTCTTGTTGGTCTGGCTGGGGGCCCAGGCCCGCACCGCCGGGGTGCGGGCGGCGGCGGTCGGGGCGATCCCGCTGCCGATCCTGGTCGTCTACCTGGCCTCCTCGCGCGGCGGGGTGGCGGCGGGGGTGGTCGGGCTGGCGGTGCTGTTGGGGGTGGGCCCGGCGCGGGCGCGGATGCTGGGGGGCCTTGCCCTGGGCGCCGCCGGCGGCGCCTGGCTGGTCTTCTTGGCCTCCCGCCAGCACGAGCTGGTCGACGCGCTCGCCGACTCGACCGCCGCCTCCCAGGGCGACCAGATGCTGGTGGTCTCGATCGCGATCGTGGCCGCGGTCGCCCTGATTCGCCTGGCTGCTCGATTCGCGGCTTGTCGCGGCTCGAGGTCCCGGCCCGGATCGAGCGGGCGGTGGGGATCGCGGTCGCGGTGGCGGCGATCGGCGCGATCTTGGTCGCCGGGCCCTCGGCGCGGTGGGAGGAGTTCAAGCAGGTGACCCCGCTGGAGACCAAGAGCACCTACGTCGCCGCCCACCTGACCAGCGGCCGGGGCTCCGGCCGCTACCAGTTTTGGTCGACGGCGCTCGACGCCTTCGCCGACCAGCCGGTCCACGGGATCGGCGCCGGGGGCTATGAGGCCTACTGGGGCCGAGCACGGCTCCCTGGCCCGCCCGGTCCGCGACGCCCACTCGCTGTTCATCGAGGCGATGGCCGAGCTCGGGGTGGTCGGCTTGGCGCTGGTCGCTCGGCTTCCTCGGCTTCGCGCTCGTCTCCGGGATCCGCCGCGGCCCCACCCGGGCCCGCGAGGGGGCGCTGGGGGCCGCCTTGGCGATCCTCGCCGCGGGGATCGCCTCGGCGGCGATCGACTGGACCTGGGAGCTGCCCGCCTGCTTCGGCTTGGTGGTGGTGGCCGCGGCCCTGCTCACCGGGCCGGCGACCCTTCGCCGCCCCCCGCTCCTGAGCGCCGTCCCGAGCCCGGTCGACGGCGAGCGGGGGCGGGCCTCGAGGCGGCGCGTCCTCGCGGTTTGGGCTCGGGGTCGCCACCCTGGTGGTCGGCTGGGCGGCGATCTGGGCCGGCGGCGACCAGTTCTTGACCGAGCTCCGGCTCACCGACAGCCGCGATGCGGCCAGCGCCGGGGAGCTTTCCTCGGCCGCCCAGGAGCGCCCGCGACGCGGCCACCCTTCAGCCCTGGGCGGCGGCGCCCGCGGCTGCAGCTGGCCCTGGTCGAGGAGCTCGACGGCGACCTGCGGGCCGCCAACCGAGACCTCGGCGAGGCGATCGAGCGCGCCCGCGACGATTGGCAGCTTTGGTTCGTGCGGGCCCGGCTGAAGGTGAAGATGGGCGACGTCGAGGGCGCCCAGCCGGGCCCTGGAGCGGGCCCGAGAGCTCAACCCCCGGGCCCCGTTCTTGGCCCAGTGAGGGGGGGACGGAGGGCGCGACCTCCGGCCGGGCCGGGCCGCGCAGTTGGGCGCGTTGCCTCGGCGGCCCCGGGCGGGAGAGCCTTGACCTTGGCCTTTACGGGCGCCCTGGCGGCGGGGTTGGCGGTCGTTGGGCTGGCGGCGGCGTTGTCCTGGATCGATTGGCGATGGATGCTCGTGGCGCTCTCCGCCGTCGTCCGTCGTACTCCCCTGTGGTCTTCTGGTGGTGCGAGGGAGGCTCGATCTGTTCGAGCCACTGACCTGGTTCGCGTTCATGTTCCTGCTCCTCTTCGTTCTTCGCCCCGCGTCGGATCTTTGGCGCGAGAACTTCATCTACGTGGGGAGACTGATCTCTCCGACGTTCACGAAGATGCTCGTCGCCGGCCTGCTGGCGGGGACCGGCTTCGTGATCGGTTACCTGACCCCGGCGGGGAGGTCGCTCGCGTCGCGGCTTCCGCGCCCGCCGAAGCTGGAGTCGCGCCGTCTGCTGATCTGGTCGATGCTCGTCCTCGCGGTCGCGCTCGGCGCTTTCGCGCTCTTCTTCGTCGACGCGCACGGGTGGCGGAACCCGGCGAATTTCTTCTTTGGCCGAAACAAGGTCCGTCTGCAGGCAGTCGCCGCCGACCTCCAACGCCACCAGCAAGTACTTCATCGTCTCGATCGTGCTGATGATTCCCGCGACCCTCTGGCTGCTGTCCGTTCGGCAGAACGTGGGTACGGGAACGCGCATGGGACGCATCGCGGGATGGGCGGCGCTCGCCTCGATCGTGGCGTTCCTTGTGATCAACTTTCCCTCGGGAGAGCGTCGCTACGTGGTCGCGCTGCTGGGCGCTCTGGCTGTCTACTACTACCTGCGACGCGACCGCCGCCCCTCGGTGCTGAGCATCTGCGTCGTGGCGCGTCGTGGCGCTGACCGTCATCTCCGCCGTGCGCGAGGTCCGGTTTGCGAGCAGCCGCGATACCGACCCTGACCCGGTTCGGTGGCTGCCGTGGAACGCGGTGGGGCACCTGCTCGAGGGCCCGGACACAAGCGTGGCGCCGGCTCTTGCCACCGAGATGCTCGTCGTCCCGAGCAATCTCCACTACACGTACGGCGAGACGACGCTGCTGGAGCCGTTCGTCACCGCGGTTCCTCGACAGCTTTGGTCGGGCAAGCCCCAGCCCCCCAACCAGGAGATCCTTGCCGCGATTTGGACTGGCAATCCCTGCCGTTTCAAGACCCAGTGCAGCACGTTCTCGCCGTTCGGGGAGCCGTATCGGGACGCCGGCCTCGTTGGCGTGTTCGTGTTCGCGGTGCTCTTCGGGATCTTCTGGAAGGCGGTCTGGCTTTATTACCTTCGCCATCGGGAAACGGTGGTGGCACTGGTCGCCTATTCCACCCTCTTGCCGTTCATGATCGCCTGGATGCACGGAAACTTCATCCTCCCGGCAACCCAGGTGGCGATGATCTTGGCGGTTGTCGTCGCCGGGGCGTGTGTTCTGTCGCACTCGGACCAGCGGGCGCCAAATTGGTCTCGTCCGACCGCGATCCCGGTTTGCAGCCGGCAGGTGGTCGAGATTAGGTCGGAGTGGCCGAACCTCTTCCTGGTCGGCGCCGCGAAGGCCGGCACGACATCCCTGTACGCCGAGCTGGCCCGACACCCGGAGATCTACATGTCGCCGATGAAGGAGCCGCACTTCTTCTCGCGAATCGAGCCTGCTCCTCGCTGGGAGGCCTTCTTCCCCCATGTGAGCGACGAAGACCGAGTACCTCGCCCTGTTCGAGGGCGCCGGGGATGAGCAGGTGCTCGGGGAGGCGAGCACCTCCTACCTCTGGGATGGGCAGGCCGCCGAGCGGATCAAACGGGCGGTCCCCGAGGCGAAGATCCTGATCGTGCTGCGAGATCCGGTCGATCGGGCCTACTCGCACTACTGGAACGACGTGCGCGAGGGAATGGAGAAGCGGTCCTTTCTCGACGCCCTCGACGAGGAGCAGCGGACTGGGCCGGGGGGCTGGGGTGTCTCTTCGCTGTACATCGATTGTGGGCGGTACGCCGAGCAGGTGACGAGGTACCTCGACCGGTTCGGCGATCGGGTCCACGTGTTGTTCTTCGAGGACTTCGTCAGGGACGAGGCGAGCACGATCGCGGACATCCATTCGTTCCTGGGGGTGCGACCGGCGGCCGCCGAGGTCGCAGGCCAGCGGATGAACCCCGGCTCGCTGCCCCGGAACAGGCTCAGTGGGGCGGTTCTCGCCAGTGGCAGGCTGCGCAGAGTCGTTCGGGCCACGGTTCCACGACAGATGCGGACCAGGCTGCGAGAAGCCCTGCTGAAGCAGGCGGCCCCGCCCCCGATGGACTCCGCAGCGCGTGCGCTGCTGATGGACGTCTACCGCCCTGAGGTCGCCCGGCTGGAGGAGCTGCTCGGCAGGTCGGTGCCGTGGGTCAGACGTCGCTCGTTATCTCACGAAGCTCACGACGTGTGAACACGTTCAGCGCGCTGTCCGGCGTTCCGTTGAAACTCGGCGCCCGTCGGCCTCGAATGCCGCTCGGGCCATGGCGTAGCCGCGCTCGGACTGGCGAAGATCCGGAAGGTTCCAAATCGTCCCGTGGCCAAAGTAATCGCTCCGAAAGTGGTTTGAGATCCTCGCCTTCCTGGCGGATCCGAGCGTGCGGCGTACCCGTGGTCTGGAATCGGTGGTCCACCCCGAGGAGGATCACGGTCGAGAACCCCATGTGGTACGCAAGCTGGAATGCGGCAATCGTGACGGTGCCGCACGGCGCCACGCCCCGCCTCACGTCGGTGATGAACCGCTGATCCGTTCGAATCTCGACGAACACGGCGTTTGGGACACCGCGAAATCGATCTCGGTAGATCCACGGGAGAACAGCGGACAGGGCAATGCGGCGATCTCGCGATGAAACTGATCGATGACGAGATCGTTCACCGCCACGAAGAAGCTCGGTCGGCGGTGGGAGTCCTCCCACAGGAGATAGCCGCGATTGAGGCAGAACGCCGGGGTCCCGTCGAGACGCTCGAGGTCGACATCCTTGAGGCTCGGCCCGTTGCCCAGGATGACGCAGGTCTCGCCACGATGGGCGTCGCGAAAAGCGGCCAGCTGCGCGCGGGCCGCTCGTCCCTCCGGAAGAACTCGCATCGGCAGGTGCTTTGCGCGCAGGCGGAGGACCTGCGCTCCTAGCCAGAGTCGCTCGGGCAGTGCATGCCGGGCGGCTGATCGGAGGGAGGGCATGGTCATATTCTGTCCGTGGGTGGCCGTCTCATTCTCGAACGCGAAACAGGCCGCCGGCGAGCGGCTCGTCGCTTGGCAAACCGATGCTTGCGGACGTGACGAACATCTCGGTGGAATCCGGGCCTACGAACGTGCAGGAGGTGGGCCTGGTGGTTGGCATCGGAATCGTTCCGAGGCGCGTCCCCTCAGGTGAGAGCTTCTCCACCTCGAGCCCCATCCCACATCGCCACCCAGAGGTTGCCTTGGCGATCCGTCGTCATGCCATCCGGGTGGCCATCGCCTTCGGCGAACGACGCAAATCCTCGCTTGCGGGAGAGTGCACCTCCGGTGTCGAGGTCGAATGCATAGATCTCCTGACGAGCGGAATCGGCGTGATAGACCACTGAGCCGTCTGGGCTGAAGGCCGGGCCGTTGGCGACGTTGTAGCCGCTGTCCAGCACCGTGTAGCTGCCATCGGAGCGGAACGCGTACAGGCTCCCGGTCGCGAGCTCCTCGGCGTCATGCATCGTTCCGGCCCAGTATCGACCGTCGGGCCCCCTCTTTCCGTCATTGAAGCGGTTTCCTCGCCGCTCCCGCTCAGGATGCACGATCGCGACGATCTCGACCGCGTCGTCTGCGACACCGATCCAAGCGAGGCCCATGTCGCCACAGCCGACGAATGGAATTCCTCCGAGCGCTTCAGGCGGACGCCACCCCGCGGGCGGAACGTCCATCGAGCAGATCCGATGCGGCGGTTCCCACCACTGGCGCCTTCCGTCGGCCGGTCGAAAAGCACGAAGACCCCCGGCCTTGATGTCAACCCAGAAGAGCTGGCTCGAACGCCCATCCCAGCATGGGCACTCACCGACTCGGGCATGTGCATCCCACACGCATTCGACGCTCGCGCTCAACATGTACGGTCGATATCAGGCATGGCTCGTCAAACGTCTCTACTGGTACCAGGTACAAAACAAAGGTACACCTGTTAGGTAGTAGCGGAAACCTCCCGGTTCTTCGTCGCCCTGGTGGTCAACCGGTTTGTACACTCCGAAAGCGTAACGATGGCGCCCACGCTCGCGATTGGTTTCCTGTTGACCGTGTCACAGCGCGCTGGATCGCGTTAGTGACGGCGTGCGAAATACACGTTCCGATTTCCCCGACTGCACCCTTCTTCGGAGGAATCCGCCTGCTCGCCGCCTCGGTCCGTCGCTCCGCAGGGGAGCTCGCAGGGGCTCGGCTGGTCGTCACGGTCAGTCGGGACTGCGAGCCGTACGACATCGCGGGCATGCTCCCGTGGTCGCAGGACTACGACATCGAGTGGCGGTGGGTGGACCCGAAGCTATTCGACGAGTTCGGTTTCTCGGCTACCGCTCTGCAGCGCTTCACCTACGGCTTCGACGCTCCGTTGGTGTTGATGCTCGATGCCGACGTGCTCTGCGCCGGCCCCCTCGATGAGCTGTTCGAACAGGGGAGCAGGAGCATCGCGGGCGTGACCGCGTGGATCTCGCCGCATTCCCAACTCCAGTGCTGCGACGGGGTCGAACGGCCACCGGCCGACTTCTGGTCGGAGCTATTTCGATTTGCAGGCCTCCCGGCGCAGCCGCTGATCCGCGAACACCCGGGATGGAGGGTGATGGAGCATGCTCCGAATCGACGCTTTTGCCCCCCGTATTTCAACCTTGGGGTTCTCGCGGCGTCGAGCGAGACGGTCGAGCGTCTCGGCGCGATCATCTTTGACGAGCTCGCGACGGTGAATCGATTCTGCACGGCCCTGCACCGGTGTCAGCTCGCGCTCACACTGGCGATGGTCCGCACCGCTACTCATCCGGCCGAGATGCCGTTGCGGTTCAACTTCCCGAATAACCAGGGCTATTGGGACGAGTATCCGGACGAGGCAGCGGACATCAGGATCCTCCACTACGCGCGCCCCGAGGAAGTGGACCGGGACGTGTTCCGCGCGAGCCCCGAGCGGTTGCGGGACCTCCTGCAACGCCGAGAGCTCTCTCCCGTGAACAGCTTCCTGCAGTCCCGGGTCGCCGAACTGGCCGATACCACGCTTGGCATCGACCGGCCCAGCCGGCAAGCGGAGCCCTGGCCCCGCCTGCGCTTCATACGGCCGCTGGTACCCGGTCCGGAGAAATGGGTCCCGTTCCTCGTGCCCGCCTACGCCTCCCGGTGGTTCTCCAACCACGGGCCTGTTGTCCGGCGGTTCGAGCGGGAGCTGCAGGAGTGGTGCGGGATCCCGGAACGGGATGTCGCCGTGGTCTCGAGCGCGACCTCCGGCCTGGTCGCAACCCTGATCGCCTTAGGAGTCCAGGGCCCCGTCGCGATGCCGGCCTTCACCTTCCCAGCGACGGCCCACGCCGTACGTCTCGCCGGGTGCACCCCGGTGTTCTGCGACGTCGATCCGGATACCTGGGAGCTCGACCCAGGGGCCGCCGCCGAAGCAATTGAGGCGGCCGGATGCGTAGCGATCATTCACGTGCGGGCGGTCGGGCTCTGCAGGGATACGTCTCAGATCGAGGCGGTGGCCGCCGACGCCGGTGTGCCCCTGATCCTGGATTCGGCGGCCGCGTTCGGCGGGCATACCGAGGGTGGCCCAGCATTGGGCGCAGGGGGCGCTGCCGAGGTGTTCTCCTTCCACGCCACGAAGCCCTTCGGTATCGGCGAGGGGGGAGCTGTCCTTGCGCCGCCGTCGATTGCCCAGCGAGTTCGCGAGGTCATCAATTTCGACCTCGTGCGGGGAGAGCCGAGGGGCCGGGGCCTGAATGCCAAGATGAGCGAGTCCACGGCTGCCATCGGACTCGCCGTGCTCCGGGATTTCGATGCCGTTCTAGCGACACGGAGGGAGGCTTGCGCACGCTTGACGGAGATCGCGGAGCAGGACGACCGGACCGAGCCTCCGGCGAGGGCGGGTCGACCCCCTTGGCAGTGTTTCCCTATCAAGGTCGCCGAACCGAGGATGTGCAAGGGGATGCTCGATGCGCTGGCCAACTGGGGGGTTGAAGCAAGGATTCTCTATCAGCCGGCATTGCATCGAACATCGGCGTTCGAGCAGCACGCAGACCGACCGCTGCCGATAACCGACGATCTGACCGGGCGCATCGTGTGCCTTCCCGTCTACGCTGACCTCTCGGCCCGGGAGGGCGCCCTGCTCAATGATGCACTCGACAATGTCTTCCAAGTCGCGGATCCGTCGCCCATGAGCTCATGAGCAGGGAGCAGGAGCCCGCCGAGGGATTGCATCGGTTCGCCTCCGCGGGCGATCACGTGGCAATCGACCCGACGGTGCGGGTGATCGGAGCGGAACGCGTGTCGCTCGGGTCGAATGTGCGTATCGATGCCTTTGTGGTCCTCAGCGCCGGCGCGGGCGGGATCGCGATCGGCGATTATGTTCACATCGGGGCGCACTGCTTCCTCGCAGGGGCGGCGCCGATTCAGATCGAGGACTTCTCGGGTATCTCGGGCCGGGTGTCCATCTACTCGTCGAGTGACGAGTACTCTGGAGAGAGCCTGATTGGGCCGACGGTCCCTCCGGACCTCACGCAGGTAACCAGCGCCCCGGTGACGCTGAAGAAGCACGTCCACATTGGTGCGGGGACCATCGTTCTACCGGGCGTGACGTTTGCGGAAGGGGCGGGGGTCGGAGCCATGAGCCTTGTCAAGGATGACGTCGGGCCCTTCGAAATGGTCGCGGGGGTTCCGGCGAGGCGGATCGGGACAAGAGCGCGAACCGCCCTCGAGTTGGAGCGGAAGTTGCGGAAGGCCAGCGGGGACTGATCCCGGGGTCTAGTCCGCGGTGAGCTGCACCCACGAGGCGACCGACGGCACGCCCTGGTGGAGAACGAAGAGCATGTAGTAGCCGGGCGGCGCCACGCCTCGCGTTCGGAGGCGCGGTGAGGTCGATGCCGTTCGCGTAGGTACGCCGCACCGCGAGCTTCACCAAACGCTGGTTTGAGTCGGCGCCATGCGTGGTGGCTGCCGGGGGCGACCAGGACGGCCGAGTCGACGGGGACGCTCGGATCAACCGAGCACCGAGAACTGTCTGCCCCAGCTCAGTTGGCTGGGCGCGGAGACGATCTTCGGTCGCGTGCCCTTGTACAGGTAGGGCGGCGAGTAGAGCTCCGCGGTGTCGCGTGAGCGAAAAGCCGCCGTCCGGCTCGAGCGGATGCTTCTCGTCGCCGGCCGACCACACCCGTCCGCTCGGCAGCAGGAGCGCCGTCGAGTGATAGCCGCGATCCTCGATTTCGGCCGGGCCCAGGCGCCATTTCCTGGTGGCGGGATCCCACAGCTCCACCTGTCTGCGCTCGCCGGTCGAGTCGATCGCGTAGTACTCGTCGGCGACGGTATATCCGATGCCCCCACCCAAGGTAACCATCGAGCGGTCCGGCAACAGGACCGTGTTCTGGTAGGAGCGGGGGAGGTTCAGGGACGGGCCGCTCTTCCACCCTTGACCTGGATACCTCGCGTCGATCGTCTCAGTCGAGGCGGTCGCATGGTGGGTGCCCTGGGCGTCTGCCGGGATTGGGTAGCCGCCGATCTGGGTCACTCGCCAGGAGCCGGCAGGCCCGCCGAGGGGGTCGAGTACCGCATTGCCTCCGGTCCGGACTCGGGAAGACGGCGGGAGCGCCTGCCAGGTGAAATCGGTGGTCGAGAGCAGAGCGGAGTCGGACCGCCCGGGACCGGCGAGCAGGACGCTCGAGTTGGGGAGGGTGAAGAGATGGGGATACAGGGCCGTCTTGCGCTGGGCCGACGGCACGAGGGTCACCGAGCCGACCCCGCCAGGCTGCGCGGCGGGCGTGAAGACCTCAAGATCGCGGTTGATGATGCCGCCGGGCGGTTCGTCGGTGTACCCGCTGAGAACCACCGTCCGGCCGTCGGCGAGCTCGACCTGCCCCGGGTACCAGCGGCCGGCGTTCATCTGGGGCTGTTCGGTCCATGTCCTGGTCCAGGGGTTGAAGGTGAAGACCCGGTTGAGTCCCGCGTAGTCCGTGTACGGATCGTCGCTGTACTGGCCTGGCCCGACGAGGTTGCCGCCGGTGACCAGGACCTCGCCGCTGGCAAGCATCGACAATCCCGAGCACAAGAGCGGCGCCGTGTCCGTCCCCTGGGGGCCGGGCCCGTCAGGGTCGATGGAGGGCGGCGGGACCTCGGTGAACGCATCGCTTCCGTAGCCCTTCGATGGATCCCAGAGGGCGGCGTTGCCGCGGCTGCGGGGCTCATTCGGGAACGACCTCCCCCAGAACATCACCTCGCCGGTGGGCAGCATGGCGGCGTTGATGGCGGCGTGGGGGATCTGGAAGGGAGCGTGCGTCCAGCGGCCCACGGAGCTCGGCGGCCCGGTGCTCGTGGTGCTCGCCGCGAACTGCACGGCCTGGCGATGGTCCTGCGCGCGCGATCCGCTGTCGCTGCGCCGGCGACAACCGGCTCAAGCGGCGCATCTCTCTCGTCTCGGCGGCTCGCTCGGCGGCGTGCTCGGCGGCGTGCTCGGGGCCGAGGACCAGTGTCTCTTCGGCGCGAAGCTGCGCCTCGGACATGTGACTGCCTCCAGGCACGACGTGGTGCGCCCGCGCGCTTGCCGTCATTGCCAGCACAAGCGCGCAGAGCAAGAGCGGGAACCTACGGACACCCCCTTTTATCGAGACCCCCTTCAACACCCTGCCCGACATTCTCACGGCAAGCGCGCGGGGGTCAATTGCGGAAATCGGGTAAGGCTGCGGAAATCGGGTAGGGCCGCAGCGTGCTGATTCCCTTGTCTTCTCGCCGCGGTCTACCTACTACAAGGATGAATTAGGAGATCAATCGCGCGTGAGCCCAGCTCCGAGCGCCTGGCAGCGACCAGACGCGCATTCTGCTCGACAGGTATGGCGGAGGGCCTCGATCTCGCGGCGTGCTTGATCGCGAGGGTGTGCTCGCTTACCTGCGAGGCGGGTGCCTTACGGGCCCGCGCTCCGCGCAGATCTCCCCAGCTTTTCTTGAGGCGTCGATCAGTCACCGGATACCGCCGGCAGTTCCAAGCCGAGCTTCGTGATATCCGCGTTCAGTCGGCGGCATTGCTCGATCACTCTGTCAGTGCCCTCGGGAAGCTCGTCGCCTAGTCCGAGTAGCACGGCAATGTCGCTTGCGGCAGCGTCCCCGGGCTGACCGAGGAAGGGTCCAGTTTGGTTGTCCATCCTCCTCTCCCGGTCGGTCATGTCAGTGGCTCGGGATGCGATCGATAAGTTCGTGGGCCAGTCGATCTCCGGCCACAGCCATCGGTACACCCTGCTGATCATCTGAATCGGATCGGCCATCAGTTCCTCGTACCGAATCACAGGTCCTGGGCGCTCGGACACGAGCTCATGAAGAGCCTCAAACGACCTCAGGTACAGCTTGGATGTCGAACTCACCGGAACATCTCGCCGCCAATTCGGTTCGCGATGCTTGTAACCGAGGAAGGAACGAATGGAATCGACCGGATCACGGGTGAGATAGCAGCAGCGGATCCGCTTTCGCTTCACACCCTTGATTCTGTCCAGCCGATCGAGGAACCCGGCGACATCAAATCGAATTGCCGACGGATGGATCTTCTCAACGGCAAGATGACTCTTGGCACGTATGTCGACGTCCCAGAGTCTGAACGCGGGTATGCTCACTGCTAGTCCTTCCTGCGCTTCGATATCCAGTGTGGCTCCGGGGCTATCGGATAGGTGAACTGGGTATCGGCGACCTTGAACTCCTAGCTGACGATAGATGTCCATCGTTGGCAGGACTGACGCGGCTGGATGACAGCGCAGAAGATCAAAGAACCATGTGCTACCAGAGCGTTCTGGTGCGATCAAAAGGACGATGCCGTCGAATTCGACTGAGCGCGCGCCAACGTGGGCGATTCGTAGAGATACGTCTCGAAGCGCCAACCTTTGCGCGGATGCAAGCTCGTTCACCCTGGCCTCGAGCATCTTGTTGTGCGCGGAGAGCTGCTCGTTGATAGTGGCCTCCCGCGCTTCGCCTCGTGCCTCCTGCCTGGTATTAAGCTCGTCAATCCTTGCCTCGAATGCTTCCGCCGCCCCGCCGACCTTCGCCTCGAGTGTCTTCTTTGCCTCCTGCTCGTCGCGCAGAGTCGTTTCCGCCTGCTCAACCCGTCGCCGCAGGCTGAGCTGATTCATTTCGAGCTCATGACGAGCCTGCTTGATCAGCAAGCCGTTAAAGCCCATCGCGACGACCAGGCCCCCGGCGACCGCAAGCGCACCGGCAGCCGTCCACAAAAGCGCCGCATAGGGCTGCTCGCCCCCGGACAAGAATCCGGCAGCGACTAAGCCTACGAGCAGAGCGAGATAGGTGGCTGTCCAGACCGGGTAGCGCCGAATCTTGCGCGCGCACCACATCGCCAGCCGTCCAGCGAAGAAGATCATGGGGCTTCGGGCCCTCGCCCAGACGTAGAAGCGCTCAAAGCGCGTGGAGCCCTTGTGCATTACCGGATCAACAATAGGTGCACTAGGCGCGGGGCTCCCTCTGACCGCTGAGGGCTCCACCTTGAGGCACGAGACGAACGCCTCCTTGACTTCTTGTTCGCCAGGATCGCTGCTGAACGCCAAGAGGTTGCCCCACGCATCCGAATTGGCCAGCTTTGATGGGTAAGGGGTGAGTCGTTTCCACTCGTGAGCAACCCCATACCGTTCGACTGGATGCCATTCGCTCACATAAACCTTGTAGCCGCGGGCAACGAGGTAATCCGCAATATCTCGGTAGGAGTACCCAAGCGAGGTCGTTTTCAAGTCCTCGAACTCACACTCGACCACAAGCGGGGAAAGCTGCTCCCACGGAACCCCCTTCAGCACGTTCAGGTCAAGTCCCTCGACGTCTATCTTGAGGAAATCGATCCGCGACAAGCCGAACGATTCAACGAGGTGTGCAACGGTGGTCACATCCACCGCCTCCGCCTCTCGATGTGTGCGATGAAATGGATGGAGGCTGCTTATGCCAGTGCTTTCACTTGATGAGTACAAGGTCACGTCGGTTGCCGGTTCGTCGCTTACTGCATGAGGAACGACCGAGACGTTGTCTCGGTCCCCGAACCGATCGATCAAGGTTTGTCGGTTGCGGGAGTCGGGCTCACAGGCAATCACGGTCCACTCGGCCTTCGCAAACGGCTCAAGAGAGGCGCCGAAATGCGCGCCAATGTCAAGGAGGACGTGCTCTTGGCCAAAGCAATCCTGGCGGAGCGCGGCAACGACCTCAGTCTCATTGACCCTCGCGTATCTGTCGCGAGGGAATGGTCCAAGGAGTGGAGGTGATGGAGCGCCCGAAATGGTCGCCGCTGGGTCGCCGTTCCCGGATAGCGTGGATGCCACAGCATCCTTGAACCGATCACCACTCGACTGGCCCGGTATGAACGCGGCGTGCCGTTGGAGGAAGGGAAGGGCACGCTTGCGGAAGTCGACTCCACGATCGACGTCGGCGAGCACCGAGGCGATCTCGCTCGCAAGCGCCTCGGACGTCGTAGCGACACCGAAGGCTCCCATGGGATCCCTGAACTTGCCGACGCGCTCGCCGTGGGGATTGAAATAGATGGCCGGTTTGCCTGACGCCAAGCTCTCGATGATCCCGGTCGCGAACCTGCTCACGAACACAGAGCACGCATCGATCAGCTGGTACTGGGTTCCGTCTGTCACGGGGTGCTGACCCAGGTCGCCGCTGTCAGCCGGGTGCTGCGTCATCGAATACGAAACTCCGGCGAGTTGGCACCCCCGAACGGCGGATTCCACGAAGAGGTCACGCGCTTCTTCCAGGCAGCCGTAGGTGAAGTTCACATTGATGGCAACCAGTGGCGGGTCAGGGAACGCCGGCTCTTTCTGGGCAAGCGACTCGACGATGGGCATTCCTACGATCGCCGTGGGTCGGTCGGCAAAGTAGTCAGAGTCCGCCTCACCGGCGAGGTAGACGTGGGAGCAGCGCCGGTAGGGAAGATATCGATATGTCTGGAAGTCGACGCGAAGGAAGTCATTGATGCCTTCGACGATCGCGGCCGACGGCAGGCCCAGTCGGTGACGGAACTCGAGCGCATCACGAAATGAGATCATTAATGTCATTGAACGTCAGGACGAGCTTGGCAGTGGCGAGCCAATCGACCTCATAGGCGGCTTGGTCAATCTGGATGCGCTCGAGTGCACCGAACTCGTCGCCGGTGCTGGAGAGCTGGCGTGCGCCCCGGTCCGCGATGCGCGAGTTATCCAGGATTACGCAACGCCACCCGTCTTCTTCGAGCCTCGGAGCCCAACTTGCGGCTGCCCTTAGGTGGTAGTCCACGAGGCAAACGAAGACGACGGCGTCCTTAAGATGTCCAGCTAGCCGGGTTGGGCCAACGCGTATTGGGTACTCGAGCGGCCCGTCGTAGGAGGTGCGCTCGGACAAAAAGGCGCGCGACAGCTTCTCGTACGTGGACGACCAGGGTCGCCCGGACTCTCCAATCTCTGTCAGGAACCGCTTAAGCCGAGGATCCCGTTTCGGCGCCCCATTGAGCGGGAAGTCGCGATAGCGGTGATGCAGGCGCGCGAGGATGGCACCTTTCTCGTCGATCGTGAGCGCATCGCTCGACAGGCAGCGACCGATAAGCGTGATGGTGAGGCGATCGACTCCTTCGGGTATGGCAGAGCGAGCGGCATCAGACATGTCGAAGCGCTTTGCCTGGTCGATCCAGTCGCGCAGTGCGTAGAAGGCATCATCAACATATCGGGGCGAGAAGAGCCGGGTTCTCGAGCTGGCGTTGTCGGTGTAGAGATACAACGCGCGCTCGATGTGGTGAACGGACTCGGCTCGGAACAGCACGCGAACGAAGGTGGCCAAGTCCTCATGGAGCAAGTCAGGGAGTTCGAAAACCTCGGCAGGAACCACCTCGGCTCGGAACAAGCGGCCACACATCGTGAAGGAGAAGCGCGCGCTCAAGACCTGCCGGACCCGTTCGATTCGGTCGAGCGGCAATGGACGGCCGAAGAAGTCAGCCGGTGCCATCGCGTGCATCTCGGGTGACCAGCGTTGGAATCCGCAGGTAACGATGTCAGCCCCGGTAGCGTGGGCGTGCATGCGCAGGGTTTCCACCGCGTCGCGGGTGAGAATGTCGTCGCCGTCTACGTACATGATGTGTGTACCGTGCGCGGCATGACGGCCTGAGCGGCGAGCTCCGTTGGGTCCAGTGTTGGTCACGTGGCGGACCAGCCGAGCGTGGGGGACGTCGTCGATGAAGGCGTCCAGGACCTCGATGGTCTCCTTGTTAGTCGAGGCGTCGTCGACCAGGATGAGCTCAAACTCGTGCTCGCGGAGAGTTTGGGACCGAAGCGATTCCAGACTGGGCTCGAGCAAGTCTGGCGCCAGGTTGTAGATCGGCACGATGACAGAGATGAAGACGGGTTCATCGCCGCGATACGGGAGACGCGTGGTTATGGTCGGGATCAGTTCAGGGTGAGGCGGAGCCGACCTCGCCGGCGAGTTCGCGAAGATGTTCTCGGATGGGGGCCGTGACGGTGACGTCATACCCAACCGCCATCGACGATAAGAGCCTGCTGGGTGATCATGGCTGCGTCGTCCGAGGCCAGGAACAGCGCCGCGCGCGCGATGTCGTCGGGCATCACGCGTCCCGGCAGACATTGAGAGGCGTCGATCTGACGCTCGGCCTCATCGTCGAGGCGTTGGGCCAGTTGCTTGTCGGTCATCGTCCAGCCGGGGACGAGTGCGTTGACGCGGATACCGGCGTCGCCCCACGCCCGCGCGAGCGTTCGCACCAGGCCGTGGACACCGGCCTTGGCCGTCGTGTAGGCGACCATGCCCGTGGTGTTGTTGAGCCAGGCGATCGAGCCGAGACAGAGCATGACGCCACCGCCCGCGGCGCGGAGATGTGGCTCGGCGGCCTGGGCTGCGAAGAACTGGTGGCTCAGGTTGAGTGATAACGACGCTTGCCATTCCTCCTGTGTCACCTCGTGCACGTCATGGCGGCTGTCGTCGGCCGCGTTGGCGATCAGGACGTTGAGGGAGCCGAAGGCCTTGGCGGTCTCATCGATCGCTTCTTGGAGCGCCGGAGTATCGGTGACATCGCAGTCGACGAACCTGTGCGGGGCCCCGAGCTCGCGGGCGAGCGCCTCTCCCGCCTCAACATCAACGTCCAAGGCGGCCACTCGGGACCCCTGTTCGGCAAAGGCCAGCGACATCGCTCGGCCGATCCCGGTGGCGGCGCCGGTGATCAGGACGCCCCTGCCGCGAAGGCTCGGATAGCTGGCAAACCGGTCGTTCACAGTCACGCAACGCGATTCGGAGTGAAGCGTTCGGCCTTCTTCAGACCAAGGACGTCGAACAGGATGTCGGTCGTCATCTGGTTCGTTCGCGCCACCGCCTCGGCGGTGTTGGAGGCGCTGTGGGCAGTGAACACGCAGCGATCCGAGAAGGCGCGCAAGGGATCGTCCGGAGGCAAAGGCTCATCCTCGAATACGTCCAGGCCGGCGCCCGCGACCCGGCCCGCTTCCAGCGCCTCGACGAGCGCCGCCTGATCGATCAGCGCACCGCGGGCGACGTTGATGATCAGGACCCCCTCCTTCATGCGGCTGAAGGCGGCACGGGACAGGAGATGACGGTTGTCCGGCGTCAGCTCGCACGCCACGAAGACCACGTCGCTGTTTGTGTAGACGGCGTCGAGATCGACCTGTCGCAGGCCCGGCAACGCGCGGTCCTCGGGCGAGATGGTGCGGATGTCGTGCCCGATCACGTCCATGCCGAACGCGGCGGCGCGCCTCGCGATCGCGGATCCAACGGACCCCAGGCCGAGGATTCCGGCTGTCATTCCCGCCAACGTGCGCCCCTGGATCTGGGCCCAGCCGCCGTCGAGGACGGAAGCGTGCAGCTCGTGCGTCCTGCGCGCCAGCATCAAGAGGTGGCTCATGGCCAAATCGGCTACCTCGTCAGCGAACATCCCCGGCGTGTTGAACACAGGAAGGCCGAGCTGCGCCGCGGTCGTCTTGTCGATCGAGTCGGTGCCGACGCCCCACTTGATCACGGCCCGCAGCCGCGACGCCTTGCCCGCCCGCAGCACCTGATCATCGATCACGTCGTCGCCGGCGATGACGGCGTCGACGCCCTCGATCAGCGACGACATCGCTGCAGCATCCAGGTGCTGACCGTCAATCGGCGGCAGGATCGGGGTGACGTCCAGGCGCTCATACTCCGGCCTGAACCGGTCAAAGCTCCGCTGAAGGTGAAGGCATGTGATCAGCGCAGCAGGCGTCGGATCACCCCTCCCGCTTCAGCTTGAAGATCAGCTCGGCGATCTCGAAGTCGACCTCGTCGTCGATATCCACCGCCTCCAACCGGTCGATCTCGTACAGATAAGGCCGCTTGCCGATCCGGGTGTGCCCTTCCCTGAGCGTCTCCCTCGGAAAGATGTAGACGCAGGAGTTCTCTTCGAAGAACGGCGGCAGATCCTGTGTCCGGATCAGGGTGTCGGGATCGTGGTTGATGGCCCTGCCGAGGCTGTCCCATAGCCGCGCCTGTACGCGCGTCACTCCAAACAGCGAGTCGTGGCCCGGATAGCTTTCAAAGAAGGTCCGGATCGCGCGCCGCAGCGTTTCGCTTGTCAGCAGCGGATTGGTGGAGTGCGTCTGCAGGTAGAACTCAGAGTCCACCTGCGTCACGTCATGCAACAGCACTTCGTTCATTGGCGTCATCCCGGAGAGCAGATGCTGAGGCCGGTCGATCACGACGACCTCTGGGTACCGCTCAGCGCAATCCTCCTTGATCGTCGGAGAATCGGTGTCGATCACGACTCGATCAATCTCCGGACAGCCGGCCAGCGTGTCCAGCATGTGGTGAAAGAGCGGCCGGCCGTCCCCGAAGGGGCGGTAGTTCTTGCCCGGCACGCGCTCGGAATCGTGGCGCATCGGCATCAAGGCCACCAGCGGGTGCACGCGGTCCGTCGATTCGGCCATGCCGCCCGTCAACGCGTCTTGACGCGTTTGGCCCCTGAGCGGGAGGTGCCGTTTCGTGCCCCGTCCTCGCTTGCCGGGGGCCGTTCGTGCTCGAGTCTCGTGCGACGCGCGGTCGCTTCGAGCGCTGTGTAGTCGATCGCCTCGGCGGAATTCCCGCCAGGGTGATGCGCCCGTCGGCTCTCGCCGGGGTAGTAGAACCGCTGCCTGAGCTGGGCGGAGATTGCCGACGGGCCGTTGAAGCCGCGATAGGTGCCCGCGAGCTGGCTGTAGCGGAACCGTAGGATCGACCCGAGCTCCTTTCTCAACGCGCCGTGCCTTGCGGCAGCGCGCATGTCGGAGACCACATTCCGGGCAAAGAGCCAGGCGAAATCGCCGCGGGTGAAATTCGCATGCTCGTCGATCGAGCGCATCGCCATCGCCTCGCGCCGGTAGCGGTTCATCACCTGCTGCCACGTCTCGTCGTGCACGTGGACAACCTCCGCTTCGGCGACGTACGCGATCCAACCGCCGTCTGCCTGTGCTGCCTTCGCCCAGGCAAGGTCCTCGAGCCCCGGCAAGGTCTCGTCGTACGGCATCGACTCCCAAATCGATCGGCGAATCGCGCAGTTCGCGTTGTTGCAGAAATGGGTCGCCTGCGGACAGACCGACTGAGGCGGAAACCAATGCGCGAAGATCTGATGCTCTGAGAACCTGTTCTTGTCGTTGCCCGTCTGGCGTCCATAGCTCAACACCACACGGTCATCTCGAAAGGGCTCGACGAGATCTTCAAGCCATGTGGTGCGCACCGGATAGACGTGCGCGCTGGGAAATACGCAGATGTCGCCGGTGGCGACGTCGCAGCCCCGGTTCAAAGCGCGGCCGAAGGTGAACTCCGTGCTCTCGACCTCGACCACGCGGGCACCGTACGCCTGGGCGATCGCCACCGTGTCGTCGGTGGAGCCGGAGTCGACCAGGATGACTTCCTGCGGGGTCACCGTCTGCGCGCCGATCCCCATCATCAGGCGCTCGATGTGCTCCGCTTCGTTGTAAGCCCTGACGACGATGGAGAGATTCATGGGACGTCTTCGCTGTGCGGCTCAACCCTGCGATCGACTTGGCGACTCCGATCCGGCACCATCCGCGCAAGGTTGTTCTACCGCATTCGGATGGTGCTGGCGCGGTTATCGAGCAGCTTGTCGATCTCGGCTCGAAACGCTGCCAGCGAAGCCGAGGGAGTCAGCTCGGCTTGCACGCGTGCGCTACCCGACATCGGCCAATCGACGTGCCAGGTCGCCGTCACTCAGCACTCGCGCCACCGCCGCCGCGAGTGCTCGTGGGCGCTCGCTCGGCACCAGCAGCGCGTCCACACCGTCCCGCAGCAGCTCGGATACGGCCCCGATCGAGGTTGAGACCACGGGTTGGCCGGCCAGAAGCGCCTCGAACGCCACCCGCCCGAATGCCTCGTATCGGGCGGGGTTGACGACAACGGAGGCGGCCGCGTAGGCATCCTCGATCTGCTCCTCGAACCCGGTGAAGGTGACGGCTCCCGGGACGAGCGCGTCGCCAAGTCGAGCGAGGTTTCGTGCGTACTCGCGGTCCAGCTCGCGTGGGTGGGGCTCACCAACGATCGCGAGATGCGCGTCGGGTAGCGATCGGCGAATTCTCGGAAGTGCTCGAATGAGGACGTCCTGGCCCCGGCCGTGGGTGATCGCGCCTACGGCGACGATCAGCGGCTTGTCGGCCAGGATCCCGTGGGTGCGGCGAAATCGGTCACCGTCGCCTTTCACGTAGCGCCCTCCGATCGGCGGGTGAATGGTCGTCACGTTCTTGGCGCCGCGGACGGTGTACTGGCGGGCCACTCGGTCAGAGCAGGCGATGATTGCCGTCGCCGATCTCGCCGCGAGATGAAGCAGCGCCTTCCCGGCAAGGGCGCGCGGCCCGCTGGCTACTCGGGGCTCGTCGAGGATCTCCCCCGCGTAGAGGAGCGAGCGCACACCGTCGATCGACGCGGCCACCAGCGCCGCAGGCAGAAGCGCGCTCGTGACGATCACGACATCGGGTTGGACGCGACGCATCGCGGTTCGCAGGCTGCGAACCTCGCGACGGAACCCGCGGATTGCGGCGATCAGGCCGTTCGGGCCAGTGGGGACGGTGAGCGCCGAGTACCTCAGGGTCCTGACTCTGAGCAAAGCCATCGAAATCCGGACGGAGCCGCCCGTCGCCGGGCAGAAACACCTCCAGGTGACCCCGGCCGGAAAGCCATTCCAGTTCGTTCTCCAGCGAACGCGAGGGTCCACATACCTCGGGCAGGTGCATGATCGCGACGGAGCGAATTGAGCGCTCCGAATCGATCGAGGGCGGATCGACGACAGCCCGGGGCGAAGGGGCGTGCGTCAGGCGCGTCCCTCGCGAGATGCGAGTTCGCCTTCTCAAGCGTTGGGTCAGCTGGGGCAGCGGCGGTGGCCTCTTGAGCCTTCGAGAACGGCGCCAGCATACTGTGCAAGCGGCAGCACGGCGCCGTATCCCCTTAGACGATCTGGCACCCGATGGACCGGGAGATCGCCCGGCACGCAGGCGGGTTGATGCTGCCTATGATCTGCGGCTCATCGTGAGGGTTCCAAACGCCATCGAGGTCCGGAACCTCTCGAAGACCTTCCGAATTCCGACCAACCAAGTGATGACTTTGCGCGAGCGCTTCGTGCAGAGGACGAGGTCGTCGTATCGCGAGCTGCCCGTGCTGGCCGGCATCTCCTTCGACGTGCCGCGGGGTGAGTTCCTCGGCATCACCGGTCGCAACGGCAGCGGCAAGAGCACGCTCTTGAAGATCTTGGCCGGGATCTACGGGCCGACTCCGGGAGCGCGATGGCCGCGGGGCGAATTGCGCCGATCATCGAGCTGGGCGTCGGGTTCAACAACGAGCTCCCCGCCCACGACAACGTGGTGATGAACGCGGTGATGATGGGCCTGATGCCGGCCGAAGCGCGCAAGCGCTACCCGGCCATCATCGAGTTCGCCGAGCTGGGCGACTTCGAGCATCTGAAGCTGCGCAACTACTCATCCGGCATGCGCGCCCGGCTCGGCTTCGCGGTCATGACGCACGTCGATGCGGACATCATGCTCTTCGACGAGGTCCTCGCCGTCGGCGATGCCCGGTTCAAGCAAAAGTGCTCGAACACATTCGAGCGACTACGAGGTGAAGGGCGGACCGGCGTGCTGGTCACGCACTCGATGGGCGACCTCGTCAAGCATTGTGCAAGCGCGATCCTGCTCGAGGACGGAGAGATCTTCGCCGAGGGCGCGCCGGAGCACGTGGCCGAGAAGTACGAGCACCTTCAGACCAAGGCGCCGCGCGGCGGCCGCGTGAGCGATGGGCACACAGGCGCAGACCGGTGCGCATGGGGTTAGCCGCGCGCGCCCGATTCCAGCACCAGCCATCGGGGCGGAGACGGCGTTGCGCCCAATCCCAGCTCCGTCAGCGTTCGGGGGGGACAGGCGCCGCTTTCTGAGCCTGCTGTGGCTCACCGCGATCCAGGATTTCCGCCTGCAGTATCGGAACTCCGCGTTGGGCTACCTGTGGACGCTCATGCGGCCGCTCGCCTTCTTCGCGGTTCTCTACCTGGTCTTCACCCACATCATCCGGTTCGGCGATCTGATTCCGAACTACGCGGTCCTGCTGCTGATGAACATCATGCTCTTCCAGTTCTTCGCCGACGCGACCGGAACGGCAATGGGATCGGTGGTCCGAGGCGAGCCGGTCGTGAGGAAGATGCACTTCCCCCGGATCGTGATCCCGCTCGCGATCGTCGTCACCGCGGCGATGACCTCGGCGATGAACCTCGTCGTCGTTTTCGGGTTCATGCTCGCGTCGGGAATCGATCCGCAGATCACCTGGCTGCTACTGCCGGCGATCGTGATCCCACTCGTCGTTTTCAGCGCCGGAACCGCCCTGCTTCTGTCAATGGCGTACGTGCGCATGCGTGACCTGGAGCATGTGTGGACCGTCGCACTCAGAGTGCTGTTCTACGCCACGCCGATCCTCTATCCGCTGGAACGCGTGCCCGAGTCGTTTCGGTGGGTCGTGGCTCTCAATCCGCTGACGCCGATCCTCTACCAGGCACGTGTCTGGCTTGTCCAGCCGGACGCTCCGTCTCTGATTGACGCAGTGGGCGTCGCGCCACTGGTCGGTTCGATCCTGAACCATCCGTTGGCGTTTGTGCCCGCCCGTCTTGCCCGTTCCGCCTTCGCTCGCGGCCTCCCGCCCCGCTTCCCCCCTCGTCGCGGGGCGCGCTCGGGCGCGCGGTCCGCGCTCTCTCCGCGATCGGCCTCTGCGCTCCCGGGGGCTTGCGGATCTCTGCTGGCTTGTCGGTCTCGTTTGCCTCGTCGCAGTCCGCGGGTCTCGCGCGCTCAGAGTCGACGCTGGGCGTGCGCGGCGCCGGCTTCGCCGGCCGTGCAGTTACGGCGGCTCTGGCTCTCCGTCCGGCGCCGAGTGGAAGCCGTCTGTGAGCCGGGATGGCGTCCGCCTCGCGACCGGCGCTTCACGAAGCTGACCGCTCTCTGAGTCAGCACTCCTGCTTAATTCGCGGTCTGTGCCGTGTGGTCCTGTTCCTTCTCGTTCCTCTCGCTGTGTCGGTGGCGTCTGGCTCTGTGTCCGGCGAGGCCGCATGCCACTCCGACAGCCGGGCGTGACCATCTGTAAGGCGCTCGGAATCGCGAGCACTCGCTGGCGATAGCGGGCTACCAATAGCTCAGTATTTGAGTAATCCACGGCGGTAGAGCTGGTCCAGGACCACGTGGCGGATCAGATATGTCCTCACTCGCCGCAGGACCTCCTTCTGCTCTACCGGCCGCCCGTGCAAGCGCTTGCGAATTCGCTGCATCTCATCGACTCCAACCGTGGGGGCCAGAGTGCTGGTCTTTTGAGCGGCGTGGACTCGGAACGCACCCAGGAAGCGAGGTAGGCGGACCATGCGCGCGCCGGCTTCCCGCAGGCGCACCCATAGGTCCCAGTCGATCGCGTATCGAAAGCTTTCGTCGATGGTCGCGCCCGATCGATCCCAGACGGCGCGGCGCCAGAAGACGGTCTCTTGGGGGATGAAGTCGGCCCACGACAGGACCCTGTCGCTGTGCCGCGGAATGACCTGACGGCCGATCTCTCGGCCCAGCTCGTCGATCAAGACTCGATGCCCGTAGACCACGTCGACGTCTGGGTGGTCGTGCAGGAATCGAGCGACGTAGGAAAGGGCTCCCGGTAGAAGGAGATCATCGGAGTTGAGCCAGGCCATGACTTCGCCAGAGGTCCTGGCGAAGCCTCGGTTCAGATTCGACGCCTGACCACCGTTTGGCGCTGACTCCCAGTGGTGCAGCCGACCCGAATAGCGGCTCGAGTATCTCTTGCGATCCGTCGGTCGACCCCCCGTCCTGGACCACGTACTCCAGAAGCGGGTAGTTCTGGCCGAGAACGCTCTCGATCGTCTCCTCCAGGAACTGAGCCTGGTTGAACGACGGGGTGACGATCGAGATCGTCGGCGCGCCTTCGAGTGGTCGCCTCGGGTGATCACTGCTCGGGAGGCGAAGCGGCCGCGGTGGATGATGCCGCAACGTCCCGAGGCGGTTTGCCCGCCGCTTTGCCATCTCCAGCTTGTCACGCAAAGGATCCATTCCCACGTCGTCAGTTCAGGCGAACGCGAAACAGGTCCGCCAGCCAGAGAATCCTCACTGGAGTACCCACGCTAGCGGAGGTGACGAACGTTCACTACAGTCGAAAAAGAGGCGAAAGGTGCTCGTCATCTCTCGTCATAGCGTGTTGACGACGAACGCCCGCGACCGAATCTCGCTTTCGTTTCCGGGGGCGTCGATCGCCTTGACCGAGAAGGTGTGCGCGCCCTCCGAAAGTGGCGAGACAGGGGTGAACGGCGAGGAGCAGGCCGTGAGCGGGCTTGCGTCGAAACGGCACTGGAAGGTTGAGCCGGGCTCGTTGGAGACGAACTGGAAGGTCGGGGTTGGGTCGTTGGTGAAGCTCCCTTCGTCGGGCCCGGCGGTGATCGTCGCCACCGGTGGGGTGGTCTCGGCCGTGAAGCTCCTGAAGGTGCCGTAGGCGGGCTTCGCGGTCCGGTTGGGCCGCAGGAGCCCGGCGGTGCCGCAGATGGGACACAGGCCTGCGTACTCGGAGCCCGCCGGCGGATCGCGCCAGAAGAACCAATAGAGCCGTTGCAGGTTCCACTGCTTGCGGTTCGTCGAGGAACAGGTTGAAGGAGCTGTTGAGCTGCTGTTGTTGGCCGACGACGCCCACGTTGTGGCCGGACGAGTCGGGAGGCCCCGATCCCCAGGAGAACTCGCTCACCCAAAGCGGCGTGGGCCCGTCGCCGTGGCTCGTCATCGAGGCGCGGAATTCCACCATGTGCTGGCGAACCTGCTCCGTGTTGCGCGCATAGGGCTGAAGTGCGGCGACATCGAAGTAGTTCTTGATCTCGGGCACCTGGTAGAGGTGGTTGAGAAACGTCGAGGCCGTCCATGTCCCGCAGCAGGGCAGTCCGGCGAGCACGATCTTGGCGTTCGGATTCCGGGCCTTGATCGCGTTGTAGGAGATCTTCACCAGCAGGCCGTACTTCTGGGCCGCATGCGCGACCGTCCCTCCCGGGTCGAAGTTGCTGAAGCTGGGTTCGCTCCAGATCTGCCAGGACTGGATCGGCAACGGCGCAGCGCCGGGGAACTGGTTGCGGAAGCCGTTGGCCCAGTAGGTGCCACCGGGTCCGTAGCGCGCCACCGCCGCTTGGAGGAAGTTCCGCCACGCCTGCTGGTGAGCCGCCGTGACTGGCGGCCGCGCGATGTATGCGTTCACCCACTTCGGCGATCCGTACACGAACGGCGCCGGCCGGATTCCGTGCGAGGCAAGCTTGCCGACGGTCAGATCGGTTGGGCCCCAGTTGACGGGGCTCTGGGTCGGCTGCATTACCCTCCAGTTGAAGAGCAAGCGGCCCGTCCGGACCTTGGCGGCTTCGATCCCCTGAAGGTCCTGCGCGTCGAGCGTGGGTCCCTGAACGATCCCGAAGAACTCCGTTCGAGCCGCTTCGGCGCGGGTGGCGCCGAACAACAACAGAGGCAGAGTGGTGAGAACGATTGCGAGGCGGGTCACGCGTTCTTTCTGATTTTGAGGGGTGCCGGAGTCGGTTCCGGGCCGAGCGGGCCGATCGTCTCAGATCGTTGCGCCGGTGTCCATTGGCATTTGTGGTACTCACCCTCCCGCACGGGCGTGTCGCGCCCACGAGCGCGAGGAGTGGTATGGAATCGAACCCTCAGGGAGCGACCGTGAACGTGCGCTTGGCCGGCGTCGGGTCGAGGTTCTTGGCCTTGTCGGTGGCCCGGACCTCGAAGCTGTGGCTGCCGGTGGTGAGGTTGGTGGTGGGGGTGTGGGTCGCGCCCGGCCCCGAGCAGGCGGCGAACGCGTTGGCGTCGAAGCGGCACTGGAAGGTCGAGCCCGCCTCGTTGGAGCTGAACCCGAAGGTGGGGGTGTGGTCGGTGGTCGCGCCGTTGTTCAGCGGGCCCGGAGGTGATCGTCGTCTGCGGCGCCACCGTGTCGACTGTGAACGAGCGTGACTTCACGGTCGACTCGTTGCCGGGGGCGTCGATCGCCTTGACGTAGAAGGTGTGGGCGCCCTGCGTGAGCGCCGCGACTCGAGTCCAGGGCGAGGAGCAGGCCGCGAACGGGGTCGCGTCGTAGCGACACACGAAGGTCGAGCCGGGTTCGTTGGAGGTGAACCCGAACGTGGGGGTGGGATCGTTGGTGAAGCCCCCGGCCAATGGCCCCGAGACGATCGTCGCCACCGGCGGGGTGGTCTCCGCCGTGAAGCTCCTGAAGGCGCTGTAGGCGGGCTTCACGGTCCGGTTGGTGCGCAGCAGCCCGGCAGTGCCGCAAACCGGGCACAGGTTTGCGTAGGGGGAGCCCGCCGGCGGATCGCGCCACAGGAACCAATAGACCCGCTGCAGGTTCCACTGCTTGCGGTTGGTCAGGAACAAGTTGAAGGACTGGGTGAGCAGATCGCGTTGACCGGTGAGGCCCTTGTTGCGGCCGGAGGCGTCGGGAGGGCCCGATCCCCATGCGAACTCGGTGACCCAAAGCGGCGTGGGCCCGTCGGCGTGGCTCCCCATCGAGGCGCGGAACAGCACGATCTGATCGCGGACGCCGGTAAGGCCGCTCGAATAGGGCTGCAGGGCGGCGACGTCGAAGTAGTTCTTGATCCCGGCCACCCCATAGACGTTGTCCAGGAAGGACCAGGCCGTCCAGTCCCCGTAGCCGGGCATTCCGGCGAACACGATCTTGGCGTTCGGATCCACGGCGCTGATCGCGTCGTGGGAGATCTTCAGCAGCGTGGCGTACTTCTGGGCTGCATGCGCGACCGTCCCTCCCGGGTCGAAGCTGGGTGAAGTTGGGCTCGCTCCAGATCTGCCAGGACTGGATCGGCAACGGCGAAGCGCCGGGGAACTGCTGCGGGTATTGGTTGGCCCAGTAGCTGCCGCCGGGTCCGTAGCGCGCCACCGCCGCGTGGAGGAAGTTACGCCATGCCTGCTGGTGAGCCGCCGTGACCGGCGGCCGGGCGAGAGCCGGGTTCACCCAATTCGGCGATCCGTACACGAACGGAGCCGGTCGGATTCCGTGCGAGGCAAGCTGGCCGACGTCGATACTGGGCCCAGTTGGTGGCGCCGCTGTCGGCTGCGCCACCGCCAGTTGATCAGGAAGCGCCCGGCCGTCCGGACCTTGGCTGGATTCGATGTGCGCCACTTGAGAGGATGCGCTCGGCCGCGCGTCGGGCGCCCCCGCCCTGGAGGTCCTGGACGATCGCGCCGTCCCGATGCCTAGAACTCCGTTGCCGCGGCTGCGGCGGGGGAGCGCGTCACGACACGACAGGCCACAGCGTGGCTGAGAACGCCTCGATTGAGAGACCCCGCAGTCGACTTCGCGAGACCGTCGATGCCGGTTAGTCAGGGACTTACGGTGAACGTGCGCTTGGCCGCCGTCGCGTCGAGGTTCTTGGCCTTGTCGGTGGCCCGGACCTCGAAGCTGTGGCTGCCGGTGGTGAGCGCGGCGGCGGGGGTATGGGTGGCGCCTGGACCCGAGCAGGCGGCGAAGGGCTTGGCGTCGAAGCGGCACTGGAAGGTCGAGCCCGCCTCGGTGGAGCTGAACCCGAAGGTGGGGGTGTGGTCGGCGGTCGTGCCGCCGTTCGCGAGCCCCGGAGGTGATCGTCGTCTGCGGCGCCACCGTGTCGACCGTGAACGAGCGCGACTTCACGGTCGACTCGTTGCCGGGGGCGTCCATCGCCTTGACGTAGAAGGTGTGGGCGCCGTTGGTGAGCGGCGTGGCCTTGGTGTTGGGCGAGGCTGCAGGTCGCGAACGGGTTCGCGTCGTAGTGGCAGAGGAAGGTCGAGCCCGGCCTCGTTGGAGTGAAGGTGAAGGTCGGGGTGGGGTCGTTGGTGAAGCCCCCGGCCGCCGGCCCCGAGACGATCGTCGCCACGGGCGGGGTGGTCTCGGCCGTGAAGCTCCTGAACGCGGCGTAGGCGGGCTTCGCGGTCCGGTTGTTGCGCAGGAGGCCCGCGGTGCCGCAGATGCTGCACAGGCGTGCGTACGTCGGACCCCGCCGGCGGGTCGCGGAACAGGAACCAATAGACCCGTTGCAGGTTCCACGCCTTGCGGTTGTGTGAGGAACAGCTGGTAGGACTGGTTGAGCAGATCCCGCTGACCCGTGAGGCCCTTGTTCTTGCAGAACTCGTCGGGAGGCCCCGATCCCCAGGCGAACTCGGTGAACCAAAGCGGCGTGGCCCGCGTCGCTGTTGCGCGTCATCGTGCCGCGGAACCTCGTTATCCCGTTCTTCACCCCGGTCGAGGTTGCACGCATAGGGGTGCAGGGCGGCGACGTCGAAGTAGGTCTTGACCCCGGCCACCGCGTAGATGTTATCGAGGAACCCGTCGGCCGTCGAGTCCCCGGCGATCGGCATTCCGGCGAGCACGATCGTCGCCGCTCGGATCCACGGTCCTGATCGCGTCGTGGGAGAGCTGGAGCAGGGTGGCGTACTTCTTGGCCGACGCCTGGACGTTCGCCCCGGGGAGAAGTACTTCTTCAGGTTGGGCTCGTTCCAGACCTGCCAGGCGGTGACCGGGAGCGGGGTGGCGCCCGGGTGCTGCTGGGGGAAGACGTTGGCCCAGTAGGTGCCGCCCGGGCCCGTAGCGCGCCACCGCCGCCCGCAGGAAGTTCTGCCACGCCGCTTGTCGGCGGCGGTGGCCGGTCGGCGGCTGGGCAAGCGTCCCGTTGCCCACCCACTGCGGCGAGCCCCAGACGAACGGGAGCAGCCCGGATGCCGTGCGCGGCGAGGGCGCCGATGGAGTTATCCGGTCCGGACCAATTGCGGACGCCCTTGGTCGGGTCTCTATGTCCCTCCAGTTGAGCAGGATGCGGTCCGTCCGGACCTTCGGCGTCTCCATTCCCTGGCAGTCCTGCTCGTTGGTCGGCCCCTGGACGATCCCGTAGAACTCGCTGCGGACGCGCCTGTGCCGAGGAGGCCGCGAGCAGCGACAAGACGAGGACCGTGAGGACGATCGCCAACGCGGATCGGCCGTGCGTCCGTCGCCGCTCACGCCGCCTGGACGGTACTGTAGGGACAAGATTCCCGCGGGCTTCTGTATGGGAATGCTTCGCATCCTGCCCACCCAACCTATCGAGACTGAGGCCGTCGCGCGGCGCGCCCTCATGCCTCTCGGTACCGAGAATCGACTTCGCCGGGCTCGCCGGCCTCATCGCGCCAAGCTCCGGAAGGCGCCGTAGGCGGGCTTTGGCTGCGGTTGTGGCGCAAGCAGCCCGGCGGAGTCGCAAAAGCTGCACCCGACCCGGGCGCCGCGGCGGCGGGATCGCGCCAGTCGAACCAAAAGAGGCGCTCCAGGTGCCAGGCGCGTCGCTTTTGCAAGACGAACCGAAACGACTTCTTGAGCATCCGCTTTTGTCCCTGGAGGCCCTTGTTGAGGGGCCAGTTGCGGGTCTGACTGCTCAGACCCCCATCCGACCTCGGTCAGCCACAGCCCGGTGTGGCGGTCGTGGCGCTTTTTCATCACCTTGCGGACCTTCGCGCAGCTCGGTCTTGAACTGGCCGATCGTGGCCGCGTAGGGGTGCAGGGCGGCGGCGTCGAAGTGGCTCTTGATCTATTCACCCGGTACAAGCGGCGAAGAAAGCTCCAGGCGGTCGGCCTCGCGTACCCGGTCAGCCCCGCGAGCACCACCTTGACCTAGCGGTTGGCGGCGCTGATCGCCCGGTCGGAGAGCTTCACCAGCTGGCCGTACTTTTGGATCCCCCGCGCTGGGGAAAGAACTTCGCGCAGGTTGGGCTCGTTCCAGATCTGCATGGAGGTGATCGGCTTCGGCTTGGCCCCCGGGTGCGGCGGTTCGATAGGCGCCGCTCCAATAGTCGCCGCCGGGCCCGTAGCGGTTCACGACCCGGGTCAAAAACCGCCGCCAGGCCTGGCGGTCGGCGGGGCTTTGAAGCGGCGGGTGGTGGGGCTTTCCGTACCCACGGCGGCGACCCGAAGACGAACGGGGCGGGGCGGATCCCGCGCGGCGGCGAGGTTGCCGATCAGGTGGTCGGTGATCGCCGGAACCGCAGTTGGTGGTTGCGGGGTTCGGCTGGACCGCGGCCCAGTTGAGCACGAACCGAAACCCGTGGACGCCGCTGGCCCGCATCTTGCGAAAGTCGGCCGCGTTGGGGGCCTGGTTTCCCTTCGCGATCCCGAACAGCTGCCCGCCCTTGGCGGCGGCCGGGGCCGCGAAGGCGGCAAAGAAGGACCGCGGTGGCGGCCGCCAACAGGGCGCGCCGGCGGATCACAACTCGGTGCGCTCGAATCGCTTCCAGGCCCCGGCGACGAGATCGCGACCAGGGCCGCAAGCAGCGCCAGGCTCGGCCCGGCGCCGGCGCTGACTCAGCAGACCACCGGCCGCCACGCCGCGGCGCTGGACGGCGCTCGTCGCGCCCGGGCTTCTTCGGCGCCTCGGCGATCGCGCTGCCGGTCGGGGTCGCCGCCCCCAGGGCGGGGGCGGTGGCGATCTGGGCCAAGAGCTGGCCGTCGGGGCCCGACTCGAGCTCGGCTCGCGAGTCTTGCTCGGCAAAAGCTCCGGCTGGGCGACCGGAGCGCTTTCGCCGGCGGGGCCCTGACCGCCGCCGGCACTCGGAAGGTGTTGGGTATATTGATCGACCGCAGGAGGACTGGCCACCGCGGCGGTCCCTGACGCCGCGAACACAGCTATCACTACCGTCATCCAAGTCAGGTGACCGACAGCGATGCCCGGATCGAGCCCTGCTCCTCCCCACGCACTGTCCAACATACAGTGATCCCGCACGCGGCCCGTAGGTTATGGCATCGCGGCGGGGCGGGCGGCATCGGCGCTCGGAGCTCGCGATCGCGCTCGTGGTCGCCGCCCTTTACGTCGCCCTGGCGCTCTCCGACGGCGGCTACTCGAGCGAGCTTCAGTCGGCGGCCACGGTGGCGGTCTGGTGGGCGGTGGTGATCGCGCTGGCGCTGGGGGGGTGGCCGCGCTCCCGGGTCCCGACGGCGGTGATCGGCGCCGGCGCTTGCCTCGCCGCCCTGGCGATCTGGACCGCGATCTCGCTCGGCTGGGCGAGCGACGACGGCGGCGCCTTCGTCGAGGTGGTCAGGGTGCTCGGCTACCTGGGCCTGTTCGTGTTGGTGGCGATCGCCTCCCCGCGCGCCAGCGCCCGCAGCTGGCTCGAGGGGATCGCGCTCGGGCTCGTGATCGTCGCCGCCCTGGCCCTGTTGAGCCGCTTTGAGCCCTCGTTCGGCGGCGACCGCGAGCTGGGCGCCTTCTTGCCCGCCGCCGCCAACCGGCTCAGCTACCCGATCGGCTACTGGAACGGGCTCGCCGCGGCGATGGCGATCGCGGTCGTCTTGTTGGTCTGGCTGGGGGCCCAGGGCCGCACCGCCGGGCTGCGGGCGGCGGCGGTCGGGGCGATCCCGCTGCCGATCCTGGTCATCTATCTGGCCTCCTCGCGCGGCGGGGTGGCGGCGGGGGTGGTCGGGCTGGCGGTGCTGTTGGGGGTCGGCCCGGCGCGGGCGCGGATGCTGGGGGGCCTTCCCTGGGCGCCGCCGGCGGCGCCTGGCTGGTCTTCTTGGCCTCCCGCCAGCACGAGCTGGTCGACGCGCTCGCCGACTCGACCGCCGCCTCCCAGGGCGACCGGATGCTGGTGGTCTCGATCGCGATCGTGGCCGCGGTCGCCCTGATTCGCCTGGCTGCTCGATTCGCGGCTTACGCGGCTCGAGGTCCCGGCCCGGATCGAGCGGCGCGGTGGGGATCGCGGTCGCGGTCGCGGCGATCGGCGCGATCTTGGTCGCCGGGCCCTCGGCGCGGTGGGAGGAGTTCAAGCAGGTGACCCCGCTGGAGACCAAGAGCACCTACGTCGCCGCCCACCTGACCAGCGGCCGGGGCTCGGGCCGCTACCAGTTTTGGTCGACGGCGCTCGACGCCTTCGCCGACCAGCCGGTCCACGGGATCGGCGCCGGGGGCTATGAGGCCTACTGGGGCCAGCACGGCTCCCTGGCGCGCCCGGTCCGCGACGCCCACTCGCTGTTCATCGAGGCGATGGCCGAGCTCGGCGTGGTCGGCTTGGCGCTGGTCGCTCGGCTTCCTCGGCTTCGCGCTCGTCTCCGGGATCCGCCGCGGCCCCACCCGGGCCCGCGAGGGGGCGCTGGGGGCCGCCTTGGCGATCCTCGCCGCGGGGATCGCCTCGGCGGCGATCGACTGGACCTGGGAGCTGCCCGCCTGCTTCGGCTTGGTGGTGGTGGCCGCGGCCCTGCTCACCGGGCCGGCGACGCTTCGCCGCCCCCCGCTCCTGAGCGCCGTCCCGAGCCCGGTCGACGGCGAGCCGGGGGCGGGCCTCGAGGCTGGCGCGTCCTCGCGGTTTGGGCTCGGGATCGCCACCCTGGTGGTCGGCTGGGCGGCGATCTGGGCCGGCGGCGACCAGTTCTTGACCGAGCTCCGGCTCACCGACAGCCGCGATGCGGCCAGCGCCGGGGAGCTTTCCTCGGCCGCCCAGGACGCCCGCGACGCGTCCACCCTTCAGCCCTGGGCGGCGGAGCCGCGGCTGCAGCTGGCCCTGGTCGAGGAGCTCGACGGCGACCTGCGAGGCCGCCAACCGAGACCTCGGCGAGGCGATCGAGCGCGCCCGCGACGATTGGCAGCTTTGGTTCGTGCGGGCCCGGCTGAAGGTGAAGATGGGCGACGTCGAGGGCGCCCAGCCGGGCCCTGGAGCGGGCCCGAGAGCTCAACCCCCGGGCCCCGTTCTTGGCCCAGTGAGGGGGGGAGACGGAGGGCGGGCCGGCGGACCGAGCCCGTGTCAGCCCGTGGGCCCTGGTGTGTGAGTGTCCTTGCGACTGTGGAGATAGTGGCGGTAGGTGCCCGCCCGAAGCTTCCATCCGGCGCCCTTCCGCAGCGAGGCGAAAGCTTGCCGAAAAGTCATCGATGCCCACCACGCCCGGTGTGTCCTCGTCGGTAGTCGCAGCCCGCACGAGGACGTCCACCGTCGCTCGATTGCGTCGCATTTCGACCTCGGGGTCGAGGGGCTGCGAGAAGCGCGGCCGGAAGCGATCGATCTGGCGCCTTGCCTCCCTGCCGCTGACGGGTCGCGCATAGCTTCGCCTCACCCCCTTCGCGTCCCCGAGCTGGAGCGCCTGCCACCAGCGAAGCACGGAGCCGTACGGGGTCGATGCGCCAACCGCGTCGATGTCGCTGTCGGTGAGCAGCAGTGACCGCTTGCTCTCGATGTTTCTGGACTCAAACGGCGGCCCTTCGGTGCTGTCGTTCGTCGCGCATCCCTGTGAGGCCGTGCACACGAGCACGGTCAAGATCGCGATGGCTGCCCGAGATCGCAAACGAAGCACCCTAGGAGACGCGAGCTGGACGGTCCGTCTCCTGAAGCGGAGCCCTTACGGGACGGCGCCGATCGCTTGACGGCGTGGATCAGATCGCGAGGCAGCGAGAAGAGCGACCGGCTGGCCGATTCCAATTCGCCGTGCCGGCCGGCAAGGACAACGAGGAAGAGCAGGCTCACGACGTAGGAGCTGGCCAAGGCAACGGCCGCGCCGTAGATCCCCCACAGGGGAACGAACACCGCCAGCGCGATGGCCACCCAGGCCAGGGAGAGAAGCTCGCCCAGCGTGCCGGCGAGCGGGTAGCCGCGGCCCTTGAGCCCTTCGGACAGCACCCGCCGCGCGCTCAGGAAGATGGTCCCCGGCAGCACTATGTAGGCAACCGACACCGCGTCGTCGAATTCGCCTCCGAAGAAGAAGGGGACCAGCCAATGAGCGGTGGCGCAGAGGACGGCGACGATAGCAACGGCGATCCCGGTGGTAAGCCAAAAAAGCGACCACATCGTCCGCCGCGCAACGCCCTTCTCCGTCTCCGCTGCAACCCAGGGAAAGGTGATCAGGCCGAGGCTCTTGGCTACGAAGTAAGGCAGATTCGTGAACGCGAGACCGACGACATACAGCCCCAAATCCGCCGGCGAGAGGAACAGCGCCAGCACGACCTGGTCGGGGCGCAGGACGTCGACCGCCGAGATGCTGGACAGCAGGCCGCGCAGCCCGAAGGAGGCGAGAAAGCGCCGATCAACGGAAGCGGGGCTCTGGCCGCGGCAGAGCCGCAGCCCGGTGAGCAGACAGGCGCTGCCGCTGATCGCGAAGCCGGTTAAGAGCACAGCCACGATCGGGACGATCGAGTCGTCTCCGACGGCAAAGAGTGCGGCAACGCCAAGCGCATAGAACGCCCAGGGCAAGAGGCGGAGCCCGTTGAAGAGCCGGAGCCTGAGGTGTCCCTGCAGAAGCGCAAGGCCGTACTGCTGGGCGAGCATCGCCGGAACGAGCCCGAGCGTCAACCATCCGGCCATCCGGACCTGATGGGGATCTCCGTGAAGGATGAGCAGCAGCCAGAGGGCCTGGAACCCGATCAGGAGCACCGCCTGCGGCAGCGCGAAGGAAAGACCCAGGCGCGCGAGAGCCCTCGATGCCGAGGAGTCACGGGCGATGGAGTAGGTGAGCGCGGAGGGAATTCCGAGGTTGCCGAGCTGCGTGATCACCAGCGGCCAGAGGATCAGAGCGGCCAGGTATCCACGCCCGTCGGGACCCAGCATTCGCGCCAGGAGGGCACCGCTGACGACCAGGACCGCCTGGATTGCGAAGCCGGTAGCAATCGCCAGGCCCGCGTCCCGCCCGAGCTTTTCCCGTGACCCGCGGGAGGCTTGCGCCGGCGCGGCGGCGTCCGCGCCCAGACTCCCCTGCTCGGTGGCTGACACGGGGCTAACCTTACGCGGTGAGATCGCGCCTTCCCCGCCTGAGGCATCAGCGTCACCTGCGACTGCTCCCGGTCGTCTACCGCCACGCAACGGTTTCGTCGCGAGATGCTTTCCTGGTCTCGTATCCGAAGTCCGGGAATACGTGGCTGAAGTTCATGCTCGCGGACCTGCTCAGCGGTCGCGAGGCGGACTTCGACCGGGATTCGACGATCATCGCGGACGTGGGATCTCACAGGGCCACCCCCGAAGTGCTTCCCGGAGGGGGTCGGCTGATAAAGAGTCACGAGCCCTATGCGCGCCCGCGAAAGCGCTTCTATCGCAAGGCGATCTACCTCGTCCGCGACGGCCGCGACGTGGCGGTCTCCTACTACTACACGCTGATCCGCCGAGGAATGTACGAGGGAGACTTCGGCCCGTTTTTGAGATTGTTCCTCGGTGGCGGTGTCGACGGTTACGGTCCCTGGCACGAGCATGTGGAGTCATGGCTTGACAGCCCGCTGCGGCAAAGCGAATCGCTGCTGGTCCTCAAGTACGAGGACCTCCTCGAGGACCCGGTCGGGAACCTGTCGAAGGCCGTGGATTTCCTCGGCGTGCCGGTCGCTCGGGAACGGGCGGAGGAGACGGTGGACAGGTACAGCGCCGAGAGGATGCGGAAGCAGGAGCGGCACTCCCGGTTCCACGAGAAACAGAGGCGGCGGGACATTCTCTTCGTGCGCACCGCCGAGTCCGGCGATTGGGGTCGAACCTTCGCCCCGGAGGACGAGGAGCTCTTCGCGCGGGTGACGGGCGATCTTCCGCGGCGACTGGGCTACGGCGATCGTGCCGACCGCCATGAGAGCGTCCGATAGCTCGTACAGGAGTCTGATCTGGATCTCAGGCCGAGAGAACTCCTCAGGAAGCTCTCGAAAGCAGCGCTGCTGATCCGTGAGGGAGCCTGGCGGCGCGGGCTTCGCGCCGGAGTCGCCGCGTCCGTTGAGCACGACGAGTTGCCCCTGAGGAACGATTACCGAACCGTGATCGATGTCGGCGCGAACAGGGGCCAGTTCGCGCTCTATGCCCGGGTGCGCTTCCCGCAGGCCGATGTCTACTCGCTCGAGCCCTTGTCGGGCCCGCGCCGCCGCCTCGCGAAGCTCTTCGCCGACAACGGCCGCGTCCATGTGATTGCCGCGGCGGCCGGATCGGCTCCCGGCACGGCCCGAATCAACGTCTCGCGCGCTGACGACTCGTCATCGCTGTTGCCGGTAACGAGCCGACAGTTGGACCGCTTTCCGGGAACCGACACGGTCGGGGAGGAGAGCGTGGAGGTGGGCACGCTGGACCGGATCTTCGAGCCCGTCGAGCTGGCTCGCCCGGTGCTGCTGAAGCTCGACGTGCAGGGTTTCGAGCTCGAGGCCCTGCGCGGCGCCGGTCAGGTGCTGGCCTCCGTCGACACGGTGCTCACCGAGTGTTCGTTCGTGCCGTTCTATGCAGGGCAGGCGCTGTTCGAGGAGGTGCGCGAATTCCTTCGCGGCCACGGCTTTCGCCTCGTCGGGGGTGCCATCTCGTCGGCCCACGACCGACGGTGGGAGCAGGGGGACTTCGTCTTCGAAAGATGAGGCGCTGCCTCTTCGTCATCCACTACCCGGTGTTCGGCGGCCCTCACAACCAGGCCCTGAGGTTGGCGCCTGCGCTCCACGCCCGGGGCTGGGAGATGGTCGTCGTGCTCCCCGACGAGCCCGGAAACGCCGCCCAACGGCTTCGAGCGGGGGGAATACAGACGCTGGAGGCTCCCCTCGGCCGGCTGCGGGCGAGCACCGATCCCCGCCTCCACCTGCGGTTCGTTTCCGGCCTCCGCCCTCAGGTGCGCTTCCTCCGCTCTCAAATCCGCAAGCTGCGAATCGATCTCGTGCTGGTCGGGGGGCTCGTGAACCCGCACGGAGCCATCGCGGGCCGGCTCGAGGGGGTGCCGGTCGTGTGGCAGATCCTGGACACCTATCCGCCTCCCGCGGTGAGGCGAGTGGTGATGCCGCTCGTCACCAGGTTGGCGGGGGCGGTGATGTGCACGGGCGCCACCGTGGCGCGGGCTCATCCCGGGACCGAAGGTCTCGGGGAGCGTCTCGTCCTCTTCTTTCCCCCCGTCGATCTCGAGCTCTTCCGCCCCGACCCGGCGGTGCGGTTGCAAGCACGCAGCGAGCTGGGGCTGGGTCCCGGCGAGCCGGTGGTGGGGACGGTTGGGAACCTGAGCCCAATGAAGGATCACGCCAACCTCGTTCGCGCAGCCGCGATCCTGCAGCAGATGCACCCCAGCACCCGTTTCGTCATTCTCGGATCGGGCCATGGGCACCGACGCGGATACGCGGACGAGCTTCTCGGTGCGGCGGAGGGGCTGGGGCTGAAGCCCGACCGCGACCTGATCCTGCGGGATCCCGGCGACCGGGTGGCCGAGCTTGCTCAGGCCTTCGACGTGTTCTGGCTTTCCTCGAAGTCTCGATCCGAGGGGCTGCCAACGGTCGTGGGGGAGGCGATGGCCCTTGGTCTTCCGGTGGTGGCCACCCGCGTCGGCAGCGTGGCTGAGGCGCTGGAAAGGGGGGGTGTGCTGGTGCCGCCGGGCGATCCGGACGCCTTGGCGCGTGCCGCGGCACAGCTGATCGAGGCGCCTTCCGCGCGGGCCGCGCTCGGTGAGGACGGCCGTCGCTGGGCGAGCGAGAAGTTCAGCGTCGAGGCCTCGGCCGACGCCCACGTTCGGGCCTTTGAGATTGCCGGCGAGCGGGCGACCGTCAGGACGACCGTCTGAGCGCTCACCCTCCGCTGCGGCGCGCGTACCTCATCGTGGCGTCGGCGGCGACGGGCCTCGTCCATCGGTCCGCGTTCACCTCATGGATCTCCTCGAGGATGCGACCGACGTCGTATCTCGAGGCTCCACTCCGGGTAGTGCGACTGAAAGCGGCCGTTGTCGCCGATCCACCAGATGTGGTCGCCGACCCGGCTCTCCTCGCGGTAATTCCACTCGATCTTCTCACCGGCGATCTCCTCGCTCAACCGGATCGCCTCGAGCACGGAGGCGTTGCTGAACCTCCCGCCGCCGATGTTGTAGACCTCGGCTACGCGGGGGCTGCGGAAGAACTCGTGGAAAGCGCGAATCAGGTCGAGGCTGTGGATCGCGTCGCGCACCTGCTTGCCCTTGTGTCCGAACACGGTGTACACCGTGCCGGTCATCGCGCAGCGCATCACGTAGGCAAGGAAGCCGTGCAGCTCAGCTGCCGAATGGTACGGCCCGGTCAGGGTCCCGCCGCGAAAGCAGGCTGTCGACATTCCGAAGTAGCGGCCGTATTCCTGGACCAGGACGTCCGCAGCCACCTTCGACGCCCCGAACAGGCTGTGCAGGGAGCGATCGATGGGCATGTCCTCGCGAATCCCACTCGCATAGGTGTGGTCGGGATCGATCTCCCACCGAGTCTCGAGCTCGGTGAGCGGGAGCGAGTTGGGCAGATCGCCGTACACCTTGTTGGTCGAGGTGAAGATGAAGACCGCGCCCGGTGCGTGGACACGCGTCGCCTCGAGCACGTTCAAGGTCCCGACTGCGTTGATGTCGAAGTCCGTAACCGGCTCCTTCGCCGCCCAGTCGTGTGATGGCTGCGCGGCGGCGTGGATGACCAGCTCGATCGCCTTGCCGTGACGTGTGAAGATCTCGTCGAGGCGTCCTCGATCGCGAATGTCCACGGAGTGGTGGCGGTAGCGCCGGCCCAGCGCGTTCTCGAGCCTTGTCCGATTCCAGTCGGTGGACGCCTCGGAGCCGAAGAACACCTTGCGCATGTCGTTGTCGATTCCGACGACGTCCATGCCCAGGCCCCCGAAATAGCTCGCGGCCTCGGAGCCGATCAGCCCCGTCGAGCCTGTGATGACCGCGAGGCTCAACGCCCACCGTCTCCCCGCGCGCCGTCGGCCGACGTCACGTCGTACAGCACCTCCTCGAACCGGGTGGCGACAGCCTCCGGGCTGAAGTTGAGACGCGCGAACTCCAATCCGGCCGCGCCCCGGCGGTCGAGCTCGGCTCGGTCGGGGAGGATGCCGCGGAGCGCGCGCGGAAACTCCTCCGGGTCGGCGGCGTCCACGACCCAGCCGGCGCCGGACTCCTGCACGATGCGCGCGACCTCGGATTGGGGGTTCACGCTTGCGAGCAGCGGGACGCCCCGGGACATCAGGTTCATGAGCTTCGACGGCAGGTTGAACTCGTCGACGTCCGGCCGCTGGGGGATGAGCCCGATGGTTGCCCGGCGCATCTCTTCCTCGAGCTCGTCGAGCAGCAGGCCGGGCATCTCGACACGCGGGGAGCGGATCTCCGCCGCCGTCTCCAGGGCGAGCTCGCCCGTACCGGCGAGGATCAGCCGAGCCTCATCGCCAAGAGCTGAGGATTGCTCGAACGCGCGCACCAGCGCGGGAAGGTTCTGGGAGAAACCCATGTTGCCCATGTACAGGATGCGCGCGGGGTCGGTGCCGTTGTGCGCCGCGGGATGGCCCGGCAGGCCGCGCGAGTAGGGGTTGTAGATGTGCGTGACCTTCCACGGCGGCACCCCCTTGGCGAGCAGGTTCTCCCGGAACGCGTTCGAGATCACGACGATCCGGGCTGCGGAGCGGTACACGAACCGCTCGAGCCTCTGCGCGGCCCGAAACGCGCGCCCTTCGCGCATCAGCCCGGTCGTCGCGGCGGCGTCGGGAAGGATGTCCTCCAGCCAGAGCACCCAGGGGAATCGTCGAAGGCGGGCACTCGCGAGCACGGGAAAGAGACCGAGGAACGACGGAGAGACCGCCACCGCCGCGTCCGGGGTGGAGCTGAGCGGCGCGGCAACCGCCGCGGAGGCCGCGTAGGTCGCCTCCTCCACGATCCTTGCCGCGGTCGTGCGGTGGCCGATGACGAGAGGGAGGCGCAGGACCGGGACGCCGTTTCGCGTCTCCCGATAGGGACGGGCGTGGCGACCCCAGAGCGGGCCGGGGTAATGCGGGTGTGCGGTGATCACCTCCACGCGATGCCCGCGCGCGCACATCGTCTCGGCCCACCGAGCCGCGATCGGGCCCATGGCGGTGGGTTCGGGCTCGTAGTTCCAGCTCCATAACTGGAGGTGCAAAGACCGTTTCAACGATGCTCCCGCTGGCTCGATGGATTCCGAAAAGGATGCCGGACCTCGGGGGTCAACCGGCTCGACACCCTCGGCTCATCTGACCCATTCCGAGCAGCGTAGACCATCCCTCCGCCGGTGTGCGCGGCTTCAGTGAGAGCCCGCGAAGCTCTTGAAAACCAGGTAGGCCGGCTTGGGATGATGGTTGGAGCTCAGCAGTCCCGCGCTGACACAGAAGCTGCATCCGCCCACCTTGGACTCCGGGCGGCAGGGTCGCGCCAGTCGAACCAGAACACCCGCTGCACGTTCCAGGCGTCGCGGTGGCTCGTCGATCAACTTGAAGGACTCGTCGAGCAGTTGCGCTTGGCCCGCGGGCCCCTTGTTGAGGCGGAACCGGTCCGGAGGGCCCGAGCCCCAACCCAGCTCGGTGAACCAAAGCGGCGTCTCCTCGTCCCCGTTGCTTCGTCATCGTCTCGCGGACCTGCTCGATCTGCACCTGGAGCCCATCGACCCCGGGCGAGTAGGGATGCAGGGCGGCCGCGTCGAAGTTCTGCTTGACCCCGGGTACGGCGTACATGCGGTCGAGGAAGTCCCAGGCCGTCACATCCCCGTAGCCGGGCAGTCCCGGCAAGGACGATCTGCGCCTCCGGGTCCTGGCTCTTGATCGCGTCGTGGGAGATCTCGAGCAGCCGGGCGTACTTTTGGACGGACTCGTCGAGGTCCTGGCCCGGAACGAAGAACTTCTTCAGGTTCGGCTCGTTCCAGATCTGCCAGGCGCGGATCGGCTGGGGCTTGGCGTCAGCGCCGTACTTCTTGCGGTAGTCGTCCGTCCAGTAGGTGCCGCCCGGCCCATACCGGGCCACCGCCGCCTCGAGGAAGTCTCGCCACGCCTGCTCCTGCTCGGGGCTGTTGACCGGGGGCTCGTTGGTCGTCTCCGCCACCCAGTGCGGAGTCCCCCACACGAACGGGACTGTCCGGATTCCGTGGGAGGCGAGGGCGCCGATCTGATCGTCGGGCCAGTTGATGGATCCGCCCTTCTCCGGCTCCACCAGCGCCCAGTCGAGCAGGAAGCGCTCCAATCCGATTCCGGTTGACTGCATCAGCTGGAGGTCGGTCGTCGTCGAATCGAGTGATCCCCTGGGCGATGGCGTAGAAGCTCTGTTGCGGAATCGCGGCTGCCGTCGGTGTCCTCCGAGCCCCCGACTCCCCCGAGCAGCGATATGGAGAACCCCACCACGACCGCCAGCGAGGCAACGAGCCCGCCGACGATCGCCGCCCGCCGGCTCACGTGCTTGGGCTGCGCCCGCAACCTCGCCAAGGTCGCCCCGCCTCTTTCCGCTCGTTCCATTCGAGAGGCGGAAGGCTAGCGATGCCCGCGATCGTGGTGCTGTCGCCCGTCGGATGAGGGGTCTCCCCGGCAACGTTCGGAGGCCGATGCCGATACCGATGGTCCGTACCTGCTCCTGGTCGTCTGCCCAAATTGCGCGGATTCGAATATGCTGACCGTCATCCAGTTGGTCAGTTTCGTATCAGGCGGCCTGTCGGGGGAGACAATGCTAGGGAGCGGGAGCTATGAGCTCGACTGAGCGGGTGCAGCAGCACGGGGAGAGCGCGGCGCAGGCGGCGTCCGCGCGGCCGACCCTTGCTCCGGCCCTGGAGACGACGGAGATCGGTTGCCGCCGCTTCCCGGAAGGCGCCCCGGGGCCGACCGCTTCTGGCGCGACGTGCGACGGCGACGAATGCTTGCCATGGCCGACCTGGGTGCCGGGATTGTCGCGAGCCTGCTCGTTGTCGGCTCGACCCCGCGCGCGGTGTGGGCGCTGGCGCTGCTTCCGGGATGGGTCCTGATCGCCAAGCTGTTCGGCCTCTATGACCGCGACCAGCGCTCGATTCGGCACCTCACCGTCGACGAGCTCTCGGTGATCGCCACCTGGGTGGCGGCCTGTGTCGCGATCCTGGGGCTGCTGTTGCCGCTGACCCCCGCCGGTGGCGTGAGCTTCGACGCCGTGGTCGGCGCATGGATCGCGGGAACCGCTTGCGGCGGTCCTGCTTCGCGGGTCGATGCGCTGGCTGTGGCGCCGTACCACCCCGCCGGAGCTCACCGCGGTGCTGGGCGACGGCGAGCTGGCCGTGGCCGCGCGGCGAAAGCTCGAGCTCTTCCCCGACATGCATCTCGCCCTGGTCGACAACCGAAGCCTCTCCCTGAACGGATCGACCCACGACGTTGCGGCCTCCATGCGAGAGGTCGTCGCCGGTCTGGATCGGGTGCTCGTGGCCTGGGAGCGGGTGGACCCGGAGTTCATCGGCGAGCTGGCCGGGATCTGTCGCGAGGAGCAGGTGAAGCTGAGCGTCGTCTCGCCGCTTCGCGGGCGGGCCGGCGCCTCTCCACGCCTCTCGGAGGTTGCGGAGCTGCCGGTGCTGGAGTACGACACGCGGGACCCCTCGCGCTCCACGCAGCTGCTGAAGCGCTGCTTCGACCTGTTCGTCTCGGCGGGCGCCCTGATCTTGCTCGCGCCGCTGTTTCCCCTCGTTGCCCTGGCGATCAAGCTCGATAGCAGGGGCCCGGTGTTCTTCAAGCAGCTACGCGCCGGAAGGCGCGGCGTCCCGTTCCGGATGTACAAGCTCCGCACGATGGTCGCCGACGCCGAACGGGCGCTCTCCGACGTCGTGGTGCTCGAGGACCTGCCCGAGCCGATGTTCAAGCTGCGGGCCGATCCGCGGGTCACCAGAGTGGGGCGGCTGCTGCGCCGCTTCAGCCTCGACGAGCTGCCCCAGCTGATCAACGTCCTGCGCGGCGACATGAGCATGGTCGGGCCGCGCCCGGAGCAGGTCGAGCTCGTAGAGCGCTACCGTCCCGAGCACCGGTTCCGGCTCCAGGTGAAGCCGGGGATGACCGGGCCCATGCAGGTCTTCGGGCGGGGCGATCTGGACTTCGCCGAGCGGTTGGCGGTCGAGTTCGACTACGTGGAGAACGTATCGCTGGCTCGCGACCTTCGCATCCTCTTCCAGACGCTTCCGGTGGTCCTGCGCGGCGACGGCGCCTATTAGACGAGCGGGGCCAGGTCGCGTCTCCACCGGCCCCTCGCCTCGGTGAACGGCTCCTGCCCGGCGTGCGGTGGAGACCTGCGGCCCTGGAGGCTGGCGACCGCATCTGACCCTCAGCTCGCGGGCCGCCGGCAGTATGCCGCTCACGCGCTGCGTCGCCTGCGGCACCGCGCGAACGGAGCTCCCCCCGGGCGCGAGCCCGCCGCCGAGCCTGTATGAAGCCGGCACCTATGCGCCCGCACGTCCTGCGCTCGATCGTGTTCTCGAGCCGCTGCGTGCCTTGGTCGAGCGCGACAAGCTGCGCTTTGTCCGCGGCCTTCCCCAGGGCGCGCGGGTGCTCGAGATCGGAGCCGGGGACGGCCGCTTCGTCTCGCGCCTGGAGGCTGCGGGCTTCGAGGCGACGGGGATCGAGCCCTCCGAGGGCGCGGTTCGGACGGCGCGCGCTCGGGCCGCGCCCGTGGAGCGGGCGACGCTCGAGGAGCTGCGCCTCGAGCCCGCCAGCCTCGATTGCGGCGATCGCATGGCATGTGCTCGAGCATCTGGACGACCCCGGCGGCGGCCCTCGCGCGGATCGGCCTCTGGGTCCGCCCCGGCGGCCGGATCGTGATCGCCTGTCCCAACCTGGCGAGCCTTCAGGCCCGGATCGGTGGCGATCGGTGGTTCCATCAGGACGTGCCCCGTCACCGGACCCACTTCACCGCGGCGGGACTGCGCCTGCTGCTCGAGCGCACCGGCTTTCGGCTCGAGCGGATGGCCCACCTGCTCGTCGAGCAGAATCCACTCGGGATGTGGCAGACGCTGCTGAACCGGCTCACCCGCGAGCGCAACGTCGCCTTCCGGGCGCTGAAGCGCGACCTCGGTCACGGATCGGGGATTCGACGGGACCTGGCGCTGACCGCGCTGGTGGGCCCGCTGCTGGTCCCGGTCGCGGTGGTCCTCGAGCTTGCCGCCGGCCTCGTCGGGCGCGGGGGCAGCGTCGTCGCCGTCGCCTCCCGGACGGACGCGTCCGGGGGCCGGTGAGCCTGGCCACCGTCATCGTTGCCACCGTGGCCGGCGGCCCTCGTGTGGTCAGGCTGCTCGAGTCGCTCCGCGAGCGGCCGAACGGGGTCGGGATCCTGATCGTCGACAACGGCTCCGAAGATCGCGGCCTCGCAAGCCTCGGCTCGCGCATTCCAGGGGTCGAGGTCATCCGGCTGGAGCGGAACATCGGCTACTCCGCGCGCGGTCAACCTCGCAGCCCGCGAGGCCAGCGGGCAGGCCCTCGTGCTCCTGAACGACGACTGCGTGTGTGACCCAGGCTACGTTGAGTCGATCGTGGCGCCTCTCGATCCGGACGCCGGGGTGACCATGGTGGCGGGGGTGATGCGCGAAGCCGGCGACCCGACCAGAATCGACACCGCGGGGATGCAGCTCGACCGAACGCTGCTCGTCTTCGACTACCTGAACGGCGAGCCCGTGGCGTGCCTTGACCGCGGGGTCCCCGACCCGATCGGGCCATCCGGTGCGGCGGCGGCGTTCGATCGGGAGGCGTTCCTCTCCGCAGGGGGTTCGACGAGAACCTGTTCGCCTACTGGGAGGACGTCGATCTCGTGCTGCGGATGCGCCTGGAGGGAGCCCGCTGCGCGCTGGCGCCGAGCGCCACCGGCATCCACGACCACTCGACCACGCTGGGGTCCGGCTCTCGGCGCAAGAATTATCTGACCGGCTTCGGCCGCGGCTACGTGCTGCGCAAATGGGGAGTGCTCTCAAGCCCGCGGCGCCTGGCTCAGGTCCTGATCGGCGACGGGGCGATCTGCGTCGGCCAGGCCGTCATCGACCGAAACGTCGATCGGCATTCGCGGTCGCCTCCAGGGCCTGCGGGCGGCGACCCCGGCCCACGGCTTTCCCGCGGCGGTCCTGGCCGGCGCGACCATTCCGCCGGGCGGGCGCAGCACGCTCGGCAGGCGAATGCGGCGACGACGCCGACTTCGCGGTCGATCGCCGGCAGGGCGGAACGAAGCGCGCCCATGAGCGGGCCGCGCGCTGGCCCGTGATTACATCCACCGATGAGCCTTCCCGCAGAGCACGCGGAGATGCTCGATCGCATCGAGCGGGGCGCCCGCTATCTGTGGGCGGCGCAGGCGGCGGAGGGCCAGGCCACCCTCGACGTCGGCTGCCGCGACGGCGCCGGCACGGCGACCCTGAGCGCCGCCGGCGCCTCGCCGGTGGTCGGCGTCGACTCCTCCGGCGAGGCCGTGCAGGCCGCGCAGCGGGAGTTCGGCCACGTGGCGCGGTTCGAGGTGGCCGAGCCGATGGCGCTGCCGCACGCCCGAGCGGAGCTTCGACCTGGTCACCTGCTTCGGGGTGCTCGAGAGCGCGCCGGAGCCCGAGGCTGTGCTCGCCGGGATCGAGCGCGCCATGAAGCCGGAGGGATTGCTGCTTGCGTCCCTGCCCGCGAGCGAGGATCCCGAGGCTCGCTCGGAGCACCTGGCGGACTCGCTGCGTCGGCGTTTTCGGTCAGTCGCGCTCCACGATCAGGCCTACTACGTGGGCTCGGCGATCGGCGGCGTGCCCGCCGACGGGATCGTCGCGCGGCTGACTGGCGCCGCCGGGCACCGGGCGCCGGGCGGTAGCTGGCGGCGGCAAGCGACGGAGAGCTGCCGGCGCTCGAGCCGCAGGCGAGCATCGAGGAGATCGGCGGGCCTCCAGGCGCTGGTCGATTCCGTGTCGCGATGGGAGGAACGTGCCCGGGGCGCCGAGGCGGAGGTCGCCGCCATGCGGTGGGAGCTAAGGATCGCGGGTGAGAAGCTCACCGCGCTCGTCCAGCGGCTGCTGGAGCTGGAGAACGCGCCGTCGCGGCGGCTTCGCCGCCGCCTGAGGGGCGAAGCCGGCCCGGTACTCGGCGGAGGAGGTCGCCGATTCGCCGGACTCCGTCCTCGGCGCTAGACGCTGACGGAAACGCCCCGGTCCGGGTCCACGCGGCTACCTGGGCGGATCGAGTCGGAACGTCGTTCCGGAAGTCCGCGGTCGTGTTGACGTGCGGGAACGGCTCGGCGGGCTCGGGCAGTCCCAGCGCGGCGCAGATCGGCGCCCAGCCGTCGCCGGGATGCCACTCGACCAGGCGGTCCGCCGGAGATGGCGGCTCGGACCGCCGCGTTATGACGGGCGAATGCCTCCTTGGCTGCGATCTCGTCCGTCCACTCGGGCGTGAACCGCTGGGCCAACATCTTCAAGTTGAACTCGTCGCGCGGGCGCCAGTGCCTGTGCCAGTGGCGTGTCCGCGGGGGGAGGTCGGATCCCGAGGGCGTCGACGATCGTGCGGCGAACGCTGCGCCACCATGCGTCCGGCTCACGCACGCGACAGCACGACCATCGCGTCGGGATAGGCCGCAGTGAGCTCGGAGAAGAACGACGCGGCGGTCCAGTCGACGGTCGCCCGGTGGTCGGCGAAGAGCGCTGTCCCAGTCGACCTCTTGCCCCTCTAGGGCCCGCTCCCAAACCGGGACATGGTCGGGATGCTTGAACAGGTCCCACATGTCGTAGCACGGGGCTCCAGAAGCCGCTCGAGTGCGACCTTCAAGGACTGAGTTCCGGTGCGCCCGGCGCCGGCGCCGATCACGTCCAATGGCATAGCGCCGAATATTCTCAGCCCGATGAGTCGGGCGGTTCTGACGATGGTCTACAACGAGTCGGTGTTCCTGCCGATCTGGCTGCGCTACTACTCTCGCTTCTTCGCGCCCGAGGACATCTACGTGCTCGACCACCGATCGGACGACGGCTCCACGAACGGGGGCGGCTTCGTTCGGGTGCCGCTGGAGCACGAGACCAACGACGACCGCTACAGGGTCCGGATCGAGCGAGATCCAGCAGCGCGAGCTGCTGCGAGCGATACGACGTCGTGCTCACGACCGACGTCGACGAGATCGTTGCGCCGGATCCCGAGCGCGGCACGCTCGGCTGACTACATGGAGGACTTCACGCGACGAATTCGTGAACTGCACCGGCTACGAGGTCCTCCACCTGAAGGATGCCGAGCCACCGCTGGCCCTGGACCGCCCGATCTTCGAGCAGCGCCGCCACTGGTACAGGAACCCGGGATACGACAAGCCCCTGCTGGCCACGGTCCCGATGAGCTGGGTGCCCGGGTTCCACACCCGGACGGACAACCAGCGCAACCCCGATCCGGGCCTTCGGCTGATCCACCTGCACCGAATGGACTACGGGATCTGTCTGGCTCGACACCGTGCGCGCCAGGAGCGCGAGTTCGACCAAGAGGACGTCGATACGGGACGCGGCTACCACAACCGGATCGTCGAGGAGTCCGACTTCGAGCGTTGGTTCTACGAGGACAGCTGCTTCGAGATGATGGGCATCCACATCCATCCCGAGCCGATCCCGGACGATGGAGGGGACTGGTCTGAAAACGAACGGCAATGGAGGCGAACCCAGGCGGAAGCGGACGCCCGGGGCGGCAGGCTGATGCAGGCCGCGCGGGGCTTGCCCGATCGCGCCGATCGCCTTGTTTTCCCCGAAGCAGACTCGCCGGACGAGCACTGGCAGCGGGTGGCGATGAACCAGGCGGTTGACGCCTACATCGCATCGCTGCAATCCCCCTGAGCTGCACCGCCGTCGAGATCAGCGGCGACACTCACGCGAACGTCCCTGGAAGTCGTACACGAGCCTCAACTATCCGGAGTTCGACCTCTGCGCCGATCTCGACCAGGAGCTCGAGTTCGACGTGGTCATCTGCGAGCAGGTGCTGGAGCACGTGGTAGACCCGTGCGCCGCAGCCGCCAACCTTCGCCGGCTATGTTCGCCCGGCGGGCACGTGATCGTGTCCACACCCTTCCTCATCAAGGTCCACGAGCTGCCCGATCTACGCGATGCACGACTACTGGCGCTTCACGCCGAGAGGCCTCCGCACCCTGCTCGAGCGAGCGGACCTCGAGGTCGACACGGTGGGCTCGTGGGGAACCGCGCCTGCGTAGTCGGCAACCTCAGCCGCTGGTCCGCGTACAAGCCCTGGCACTCGCTGCGAAACGAGCCCGACCTGCCGCTGCAGGTCTGGGCCTTCGCGACGAACCCGGGCTGAGGCCGCGGCTCGCGCTTCGATCCTCGGCGGGCGATCAGCAAAATGCGGGCCGTCTGCTCGTCGCGGATAGGGTTGACGCATGAGCGACCCGACGCAGGAAACGGTCGTTCAAGCGTTCCGCGAGCGCTACCGGGACAGCGGGGTGTGGATGTTCACGACCTGGCTCGGGGTGCAGGTGCTCAAGAACCCGCTGGACCTATGGATATACCAGGAGATCCTGGCGCGGACACGGCCCTCAGGCACCCGTAAGGGCATCCGGCCCTCCCACTTGCGCCGGAAGGCGACGTGGGCGCGCTTCCAGCGCGGCGCGGTAGGCGAACGAGGACAGCTCGGGCCAGTGGTGGTGATGCTCGACCTCGATTTCCGCGACCACGACCTTGCGCCCGCGCTCGCGTGCCTGGAAGCACAGGTCGGCGTCGTAGCCGTCGAACCCGGGACCCAGCGACTCGTCGAAGCGGAGCTCCTCGATCGCCCATCGGGAGAGGATGAGCAGGAAGCCGTCGACCATGTCCACCTCCCCCGCGCCGCCCGGACCGACGACCGTCCCGCCCCCGATCAGCGGCGGTCCCCAGGAGGGAAAGGGAACGGGCGAGCGCAGCGTCGCCGATCCGACAAGGCGCTCGTGCACCCACCAGTCGATGCCCCCGACACCGATGGCTCCGATCGCTCCGACGATCGCGACGCCGGGCTCGCCCAGCGCCTCGCGGGCCTTTGCCTCGAACCGGGAGTCGAGGATCGTGGTGTCCTCGTGGAGCAGGACGAGCGCCTCGACGCGCGAGTCGTCGAGCGCTCGGTCAAGGATCTCGTTGTAGGCGCGAAACAGGGAATCGCTCCCCCGGACCTCGTACAGCGGGGCGGATGGGTCTCGCGTGCGCTCGATTCCGGCGAGCGCACAACGCTCGTACCGCTGCGGATCGCCGATCGCGCAGCCGAACGCGATCAACGGCGCAGGCTTGCGATCCGGTGGCGGATCGAACGTGCGCGCTGCGCGCTGTAGCGCGGTTAGCCGATCGCGAAGCTCGCGCGCCTGCCGCCTGCTGTCCGCGAGGCGCGTGCCCTGAGCCTCGATCTCGGCTTCGAGCCGGCTGACGTCCGCCTCGTGGCCGCCACGCTCGATCTCGAGCTCGCTCCGCAGTCGACGCTCGTGGTCGGCCAGCCGGGCCACGGTCCGCCGCAGCTCCTCCACCTCCGCCTCCGCATCCGGTCGCTCGTCGGGAGGGTCGGCGGACGAGCTCAATCGGTCTGCCGCTGCTCGAGCCTCGGGATCGGCGCGCGTCCGTTTCGCGTCAGCTTGCCGAGTACCCGCCGGCCGGCCGGGCGGAGGGCGGGCGGCGTGACGCGACGCAGGGCTCTGCGCCAGCCCGGCCCCCCCGGTCGCTCGCCCGCCTGCATCCGAGCCATGAGTCTCGGCGAGTTTCTTCTCGCGCAGCTCCAGGTTGGTTATCCGCTGGCGCATTCGCGCGTTCATCTCGGCGTCGGTCTCGGGCATCCTGGACGAGATCTCTCGAGCCAGGGTGTCGTGGACGAAGAACCGGCCGTCTGCCCTGTTGACGCCGCCCATCGCGAAGGCGGCGACGAGGAACGCGTTGCGGTACGCCTCGTCGCGGACCGCGAGCACGTCGTCAGAGACATCGTCCGCCGAGTAGATCTTGTCGAGCAGCCGCGTCTGCTCGCGGGCCGCCTCGAGCCCGGGCGCGTAGTTGGCCGAGCCGGGATGATTTCGCCAGCAGGCGAGCGGCTCGGGAAGCCGGAGGAAGTGCCCGACGATGTACGCCCGCACGCACCAGTCGAAATCGGCGAGGTAGATGAAGCTGGGATCCCACCCGCCGATCCGCTCGATCACCCGGCGACGGAAGATCGCGCCAACATTGACGATGCAGTTGTGGAGCCTGACTGCCTCGGCTGCCGTGTACTCGGGAGGGATCATGTCGGCGATCTCCTCCCCTTCCTCTCCCTTGATGATCCGGTAGCCGGGATAGGCGAGCGCGGCCTCGGGATCGTCGACCAGCAATGCGGCGAGCTTGGTGATCGCCCCGGGCAGGAAGACGTCGTCGGAGTTGATGTAGCCGATCAGCTCGCCGCGGGCCATCTCGAAACCGCGGTTCAGGGTCTTCGCCTGGCCCATGTTCGCGTGGCGGTCCCATCGCAGCCGCTCGGGGTGGGCAGCCGCGTAGCGCTCGAGCACCTGCGGAGTCTGGTCGGTGGAGCCGTCGTCGAGGGCCAGCACCTCCAGGTTCGGGTAGTCCTGAGCGAGGATGCTGTCGAGCGTCTCCTCGAGCAGGCCCCCCGGCGCGGTTGTAGGCCGGGACGATGATCGTGACCAGCGGCTGGTCACTCGCCTCCGCTGCGTGGCCTCCCCCAGGCCCCCCCGAATCGCTCATCAGGCGCGACAATGCTATCGCCTGCTGCGGGCCCGGCCACGCTCGGTGCGAGGACAGCGACCGGCGCCCGGTGGCCGTCCCGAGCACGATTCGCGCCGCGATCGGACTGACCGCGTCGACCATGTACTCGCGCGGCGGCGTCCAGGCCGGCTGCCCGGCGAGCGCCGCGTGCACGCAGCGCCGGATCCCCTCCGGCTCGATCCCGCCGATCATGTTGCTGCCGCACTCCACGGTCTCGGGCCGCTCGGTGGTGTCCCGCACCGTCACCGCGGGAACGCCGAGGATGCAGCACTCCTCCTGCACGGTCCCGCTGTCGGTGAGCATGCAGCGGGCGTGCCGCTCGAGCTTGACGAAGTCGAGGAAGCCGAGCGGGGGGCTGGCCATGACTCCTTCCCCGTCCGAGCCTGACGCCGAAGGACTCGAGCTTCGCCCTGGTCCGAGGGTGCACGCTGCAGACCAGCGGCAGCTCGAGCTCACGGGCGATTGCGGTCACCCCCTCGACCAGGGAGCTCAGGCGTCCCGCGATGTCGACGGTCTCCTGCCGGTGGGCGGTGAGCACCATGTATCCGCCCTCCTCGACGCCCAGGCGCTCGAGCACGTCGGAGCGGTCGATCGCCTGCGCGTGCCGGTCCATCACCTCCTTGATCGGGTTGCCGGTGACGAAGATCGAGGCGGAGTCGATGCCCTCCGCGAGCAGGTTCGCCCGGCTGCGCTCGGTGTAGGGCATCAGCACGTCGCTGGAGTGGTCGATGACGCGGCGGTTGACCTCCTCGGGCACCCGGTCGTCGAAGCACCGGTTTCCCGCCTCCATGTGGAAGACGTGGATGCCGAGCCGCTTCGCGACCAGGGCGGAGAGGCCGCTGTCGGTGTCGCCGAGGACGAGCAGGCGGTCGGGGCGCTCCTCGGCCAGCACCTCACCCACGCTGGAGATCACTCCCGCGACCCGCGCGGCGAAGGTCGGGCCCTCGACGCCGAGGTAGCGGTCCGGAGCCCGGACCCCGAGCTCCTCGAAGAACACGTCGCTCAGGGCCGGATCGGAGTTCTGCCCGGTGTGCACGAGGACGTGGTCGCAGAGTCCGTCGAGAAGCTCGATCAGGGGGCCGAGGCGGATGATCTCGGGCCGGGTCCCGAGGACCGTGAGGACCTTCACGCCACGAATACGGGCGCGTCTTCCACCATCAAGCCGGTTCTCGCTGGAGCAGCTCGGCCGCGGCCTCTCGATCGAGCGGCTCCTTGCCCGAGCTGTACTCCCGCTCTCCGAACGGCTCGGCGGCGACCTGCTCGGTGCGCAGCTCCGGAAGCAGCGGCAGGATGACCAGGTTGCCCTCGCTGCGCCAGAAGGTGCGCGGAGCCTCCTCCTCGGAGACGAGGATCTCGTGGATCTTCTCGCCCGGCCGGATGCCCAGCAACTCGATGTCGATCGAGCGATCGCCGATCAACGCGTCGGCCAGGTCGGTGACCAGCGCCGACGGCAGCACCGGGATGTACGTCTCCCCGGCGCCGCCGTTGCGGAGGGCGTCGAAGACCGTATCCACCGCGCGGTCCAGGCTGAGCAAGAAGCGGGTCATGTCGGGGCTCGTGATCGTGATCGGGCCGCCGGAGCGGATCTGCTCGTGGAAGAGCGGAATCACCGAGCCTCGGGAAGCCAGCACGTTGCCGTAGCGGGCGGCCAGGAAGCGCGTCCCGGGGCACTCGAGGTTGCCGCGGCTGAGGATCCGCTCCTGCACCGCCTTCGTCATCCCCATCACGTTGACGGGCTTGCACGGCCTTGTCGGTCGACACGCCGATCACGGTCTCGACCGGCAGTTCGTGGTCGCGGATCGCGCGAACGACGTTCTCGGCCCCGACGACGTTCGTCTTCACCGCCTCGAAGGGGTTGTACTCGCAGACCGGGACCTGCTTCATCGCCGCCGCGTGGAAGACCACGTCGGTCCCGCGGAGCACCGACACGACCGATCTCGGGTCCCGGATGTCACCGATCTGGAAGTTCAGGCGCGACGTGGCGCTCCTCCTCGTAGACGATCTCGTCGGTGGCGACCCTGCGGTGCTGGAAGTCCAGCCTCATCTGATGCTGGGTCGCCTCGCTGCGCGAGAACACGACGACCTCGCCGGAAGCCCGACCTCCCCCTCGAGGAGCCGCCGCACGATGACCTTGCCGAAGGATCCCGTGCCTCCGGTCACCACCACTCGCTTACCGGCGAGCAAGGTTCCTCCTGATCTCGTCATACGGCGTTGCGTCGGCGGCCAGCTCTTCCACCATCTCGTCCCACCGGCGAGGCTGGCGCCCCGTCTTCCGGCGCAGTTGGGTCGAGTCTAGAGAGCGATCGACGATTACGCCGTCATCCCGAACGATTTCGATCCCGAGCTGGAGCTCGCGGTCGAGCATGGTCAGCAGCTCGAACTTGTCGATCGGCTCCGACGCGAGGTGCCAGACGCCCTCGAGCTCGGGCTGCTCCTCGATCACGGCGCCGATCTCGGCCGCCAGCGCGATCGTCGTCAGCCCGCTGAAGATCGGCTCGGGAGAACCCCTTGACGCTGCCGCCTCGGTTCGAGATCAGCCACTCCAGAGTCCCAGCGACGACCGCAGCTCGCGGCCGATCAGCGAGGTTCGCAGGGTCAGCAGCCCCTGCCCGGAGACCTCGCCGAGCAGCTTCGAGCGACCGTAGACGTCGGTGGCGTCCGGGACGTCATCTCTCCGAGTAGTTGCCGCGCTCGCCGCTGAACACGCAGTCGGTCGAGACGTGGACCATCCGGGCCGAGGACTCTGGCGGCAGATCTCGGCGAGCTCGTGCGGGAACAGGGAATTGGTGCGAATCGCGGGGACCGGCCGCTGCCCGGCCTCTGCCTGCTTGACGGCGCCGACGCAGTTGACGACGACGTCCGGCTTCGCCTGCTCGACGGCGGACCGAACCGTGGCGGGCTGCTCGGCGTCGACGCCGGCGATCAGGCGCGTCGAGGCCAGGAGCTCTGCGACCGGCTCCTCGACCGGCGCCCGAACCGTCCCCCAGCACTCGAAGCGCTCGCGCCCATGTCGAGGCAGAGCCTGTGGCCCAGCGTGCCGGTCGCCCCGAGCACCAGCACCCGCATCTCAGCCGCCCCCCGATCCGGATCGCCGGATGCGGCGGGCGAGCGGCCGCAGGATCCGGCGAGCGCCGCTCGTAGGCGAGGCGGGAGAGCGGGTCGGCCCTCGAGCAGTCCCTTGCGCAGGCCCTGCACCTCCCGCTCGAGCTCCTGCGATCCGGCGCTCGCTGGGCCAGCGAGCTGCTCGCTGTGCGCTCGCCAGCCTGGCCTCCGAGCTCTCGCCCCCGGCCTTCGACGAGACCTGCGCGCGCGTGGCGGTCGACGACGAAGTACCGCTCGCCGGCGCCGTTGAAGCCGGGCGCGACCACCATCGCGGCGAGCACGAACGCGTTCCTGTAGGCCTGGTCCCGCACCGCCAGGAGCTCCGCATCCGGGCTCGTCGGCGAACAGCGCGTCGAGGATCCGCAACCGCTCCTCGGCCATCTCGCGGCCGCGCTCGGCGACGGTCAGCGCGCCACCATGACGCCGCCAGCATGCGAGCGGCTCTGCGACGCGGATGAATCGACCCACCCGGCTCAGGCGCAGCCAGAGCTCCTTGTCGGCCAGGTATCGCAGGTCGGTCCGCAGCGGTCCCGCGCGCCTCAGGGCCTCCGCGCGGAACAGCGCTCCCGGGCCGACGATGGTGTCCTGAAGCCGTACGGACTCGACCCGCGAGTACTCGGGCGGGGTCATCGTGTCGAGCACTTCACCCGCCTCGTCGATCACCCGGTAGCACGGGTAGGCGAGCACCGCGTCGGTGTCCGCCGCCAGCTCCTGGACCAGCCGCGAGATCGCGCCGGGAAGCAGCAGGTCGTCGGAGCTGAGGTACCCGAGCAGCGTCCCCTCCGCGAGCTCGAACCCGCGGTTGAGCGCTGCCGGCCTGTCCCTGCGTTGTCCTGACGAGTCCAGCGAAACCGGTCCCCATGCCGCTCGGCGTATTGGGCCAGCACGCGGGGCGTCGTGTCGGTGGAGCCGTCGTCGATGGCCAGGATCTCGAGGTTCGGGTAGTCCTGCGACAGCAGGCTCTCGAGCGCCGCGTCGAGCAGCGGCCCGGCGCGGTTGTAGACCGGAACCACGATCGTGACCCGCTCGGCGAGCATCGGTCGGCTGTCCCCGGCCGGGGGCCCTGCGGGGCCCTCAGCGGAGTTCGAGGTCATCCTGGAGGAACCTCTCGTAGGGGGACCCGCGGAGAGCGCCCTCGACCTCCGGCCAGTTCTCGATCGTCTCCGCGAGGGAACGCTTGCGTACGCGACCGAAGTCGGATCGCAGCGGAACCGGCTCGACGCCCAGGAAGCGCTGGATCTCGGGGAGGCCCTCGCCCCCGGCGAGCTCCTCGTAGGTGATCCGGAACGTGGGCCTGCCGTCCGCGATCTCGTCGAGATAGCGCTCGTGCTGCTCGGTTCGCCGGAACATCGGAAACGCACTGCTTCGGGTCGAGCGCCACGGTCGCATCGCCGTAGTCTCCGCGCGTGGACTGGGAGACCGCGGGTGCTGGCCAGCAGTCGTCGCGAAACGAACAGCGCCAGGAGGTTCAGCCGGCTGAGCCTGACCATCCGAAGGTCCTTCGGGCTCGAACAGCCGCAGGGCGTCCGGGTGTCGCCTGGATCGAGCCGAGCGGCAGCTTGAAGCCCACGGCGGGCTCGGTCACCGGGGCCGTGAGCTCCGCCACGTAGTCGAGCGGGTCGCTCCGCCAGTAGGGGGCGTACGCCTCGTCGAGCGTGCCCCGCTCGTGGGGGAAGAGCTCTCCGAAGCAGCGGATCTCTGGATGGGAGTCCAAGAGCGAGACCAGGTGCGTGGATCCCGTGCGGCCGAGGCAGAGGATCACGAACGTGAGGCGGGTGCCGTTCTGCGCCGCTCACGAGCCGGCTCGCGCAGAGCTCCTCCTCGCACGCGGCCAGGGCGTAGCCGAAGCGAAAGTAGTACTCGACATCGAGCCGGCTCGACCAGCCGCTCGATGTCGAAGTCGCCGTCGACACCGGCGGCGTCGAGGAGTGCCCGCATCCGTTGCCCCGCAACCTGCGCGGCACGTCTCCCGCGCCCACGACTTCGAGCTGCTCCCATGCCTCGGGTCCGGGTCCGAAGATCGAGAGGAACTCCGGCGAGGCATGCTCGAAGCCCGGCTCGGCCGGGACGCCGGTCGCCTCGGAGATTCGTGGCTTGGCCCCGACGCTCGACGCCTCGGCCGCGTCCTTCTCCAACTCGAGCTGCGACCAGGCGCTTCACCCTCATCCGTCCCGCCAGCTCCTGTGCGATCAGCCCCGCCTCGGCGCCCGGGGTCGTCTGCGTCCCGGAGCCTCACCGCGAATCGCTCGGGCAGCGGCGCGGCGCTCGCCCTCGGCTGCTCTCGAAGCGCCTCAACGAGAAGCCGAGCGCCATCACGCGGACGGCTGTTGACCTCGCACCGCGGCGGTCGTGGCGCGCGAGCAGATCGGAAGCCGTTTGCCGATCGACGAGGCCGAGGCATGCCCCTCGGATCAGCCTGCCGTGGGTCCAGGTTTCCCGCCTCGGGGGCCTCGACCCCCTCGGCCACCGTTTCGAGCAGCTCGACGAGGTGCTTCCGATCGCGGTCGCCGTCAGTCCCGTGGGGCGCGGAGCCGTTGCCCATCCGGTGGATCGGACAGCGTGGGGCCACCGACCGCCGGCAGTTGCCTGCGTTCGTGCCGAGGCGGCGTCGCAATCGACGCAGCACCCGGCGGGATGGGGACGGGCGCCGGAGGTCGGAATCGGCGAGCAACTCGCTCACCGTCACGAATCTGTAGCCCTCGCCGCTGCAGGCCCTCGAGCAGCTCCGGCAGGGCGTCGGCGGCTCGGCTCCAGGGCAGGCCGTCGTGCAGCAGCACGACCGCGCCCGGGACGACGTGGTCGAGCACGTTGCGGGTGATCTCCTCGGCGCTGATCCCCTTCCAAGGAGGGATTCCGTCCTTCGGAGTCGACGCTCCAGAGGATCACCCGCATCCCGTCCTCGATCGCGGCCTCGGCCCCTGGGCGGTCGACGGCGCCGAAGGGGGGGCGGAATAGCCTCGGTGGCGGCGCCGCTGAGGTGCTGGATCAGGGCGCTGCAGGCTGCGACGTCTTCGCGCGTGGGGAACGCGAAGTGCCCGTGAGAGTGGTTGCCGATCTCGTGGCCCTCGCTCAGGAGCTGCTGGATCAGCTCCCGGTGCCCATCCATCTTGTAGCCGACCAGGAAGAAGGTGGCGCGGGCATCGAAGCGCTCGAGCGTGTCGAGGACTCGGTGGGTCTGCAAGACCGGGCCGTCGTCGAACGTGAGGGCGACCTTGCGATCGCGCCGGCTGGCGGGGCTTCCCGCGCTTCTGGACGAGGCGACCGAGATTCGGAGTAGTCGCGCCCTTCGCCGTGCCTGCGGATGGCCGCCGAGACGATGTCGCCGCGATGCCTTGCCCTGCCCGTACGCGCTGGGGCCGGGCGCCGGCGGGCCACCTCCGGCCTCGGATGCCGCGTCTTCCGGCTCGGCTCCATCGTGTGGATCGGGCGGACCGCCATCGTCCTGGACCCTCGTCGGCATCGGATGGGCCATCGCCGACCGGATAGCCGAGCTCGCGGAGCTTGTCCCCCATCACGCTCTCGAGCGTCGCCGCCTCCTCGTCGGTCATGTTCTTGCGCCAGGCCCCCGGGGTCGCGGAACGGAAGAACTTCTTCGGGCCCTTCTGCTCGGGGGCGATCGAGTCGAACGCGTTGGCCTCGACCGCGCGCTCGAGCCACTGCTCGCTCCTGCGGCAGGCCGAGCCACTCCACCAGCGAGCCGAGGTTCTCAGCGGGGCCGGCGAGCAGGTCCTCGTAGCGAACCATCCTCCGCAGCTCGGGCGGATGGGCCTCGAACGCCCGCTCGATCGAGGCCACGTCCCCGACCCAGGTGCGAGCCCGGCGGCGGATGAACTCGTGGCGCTCCTCGGCGGTTTTCCATCCCCTCACCGGCATCCAGCCTCCAGGTTGGTTGGCGGCGGTCTGCGAGTCGACGACGTCCCGGCCGTCGCGAACCAGGAACACCAACTTCGAGCGCGGGAACATCGACATCACCAGGGGAGCCGCGTGGGCGCCGGCGACCTCCTTCAGAAGCACCAGCGGAGAGTTCACCTCGTAGCGCTCCGCGGTTCGCTCGACCAGCCGGTGGAACCGGACCAGCATCATTCGACGCACCTCGGGACGCCACGCGTCCTCGTACTTGGGCGAGAAGAAGTAGTTGCCTCGGTCCCGCAGGCCGAGCGCGGCGCTGAAGGTGACCGGCGCCAGGTCGTCGGTGTAGTCCGCCTGCCCCGACAACGGCATCAGGTGGTTGGAGACGAACGTCGTGTCGACCGGGATCGCGTCGACGCTGTCCCTGCCAGGTCGGAGGGGCGACGAAGCCGAGCATGTCCTCGGGGTCCTTGCTCGAGTCGACGAGCTTCAGCGGGTGGGTCAACATCCGCAAGAGCCAGGTGCTCCCGCTTCGCGCCGTGGTCCAGATCCAGACGATCCGAGACTCGAACTCCTGGTCGTCGAAGTGCAGCCCCGCAGTCGGCGAGTACCCGCCTCGTCCCGCTCCCTGTCGTCGAAGCCTCATGTGCGACGGACGATCATAGGCGCCGAAATACCTGAGGGAACCCGGCGCGCTTCCCTATTCGGCCTCAGGATCCTCCGCCGACCCGGCGGACCCTCGAAGCTGCGCGAGCTCGGACTCCAGACGACGGGCATAGGCTCGAAGCTCGTCGTACTCCGCCTGGTGACGGTTGCGGGCGACCTGCTCGGCGGTCAACCCGTCCCGTTCGCGTTCGTCGTCTGGCGAGCGCTTGCATCGGCCTCCAGCTCGCGGCACGAAAAAGCGATCCAGGCGCGGCGGGCCCGGCGCGCCGAGGCGCCCTTGGGGCTGAGGCGCCGCAGGTAGCCGCCGGCCATGCCGGTGAGCAGCAGTCGCTCGCGCCAGCGGTCGACCTCGAACGGCTGCCCCTCGGCCAGCCATGCGTCGAGGGCGTCGGCCGGCCCGCGCCCCTGGTCGAAGCGGACGGTGCGGCCCATCCAGGTGTCCTCGACCACCAGGTAGCACTGGGGGGTGACCAGCGGCGCGAGGGCTCGCAGCTCGCCTGCCACGTGCTCGGCGCGATGGTCGGAGTCCAGGTCGACCATCACCCGGCGGCCCTCGGCCCGCTCGCGCAGGGTGGCGACGACGGCCGGGTCCGTGGAGCTTCCCTCGATCAGCTCGATCGCGTGGATGTTCTGCGATGTAGGGGTTGACGGCGCTGAGGTCGACGTCGACTCCGACCACCTTGCCGTCGATCTCGAGGAGGTCGAACAGGGTCGCCAGGAAGAAGGTGCTCCCGCCGGCCAGGACCCCGGTCTCGATGATCAGGTTGGGCCTCGTCTCGGCGACGATCTCCTGGAGGATCACCAGGTCGGCTGGATTCTTGACCACCGTGACGCCCAGCCATCGGGTTCGACCCAGGGTCTGGTCGCGGAGGTCGTGATAGAGCGCCGTGAACCGCCGGATGGTCTCCGTCGCCTGGTCGAGAGTCGACGGCATCGGCCGGTGCGGCGCCCGACCCCGGTCTCCTGCTCGGGCGTCATCGGGGTGCCCGACGTCGTGGAGTCGGCCATCTACACCGCCTCGGCGACAGCGGGGCCTCCCGCACGAAGTACCAGAGCGAGAACACGCAGATGAAGACGCCCCAGAGCCACCGGGATGAGCGCCTGAGCGACGCTGCCCGTGGCCTCGACCATGCCGGGCGCAGAGGGGTCGATCACCGCCCTTCGCGTCTCGACGAAGATCGGGGTCGAGCGGGTTGAGCGCCACGATCGTGCGGACCGATTCAGGCACCAGCTCGATTGGAAAGAGGATCGGCGAGCCCCAGAAGAGCGCCCGGGAGATCACGCCCCAGATCTGGCCGACGTCGCGCATCCGCACGTACGCCGCCGATAGGAACAGCGAAACCGCGGTCGCGATCGCCACCATGGCCGCCGCCAAGGAAGGGCAGCAGCAACCATCCGGGCTCCGGCGGTGACCCCCAATGACGAGCAGCAGCACGTATCCGACCAGCAGGTTGAACACGAGCTGCATCGAGGCGGTCAGCGACGTCGAGAGCGGGATGATGATTCGGGGAAATTGCGTCTTTCGCACCAGGCCCTCCTTGGAGGCGAGCGATCTCAGCCCTTGAGTGGTCGCCTCCTGAAAGAACTGGAACAGGATGATGTTGATCATCAACAGCGCGGCGAAGTTCTCGATCCTGCCGCCGAAGTTCAGGATGTTTCGCAGGAACACGAAGATGATCCCGAAGGTCAAGAGCGGCCGCATCGAGCGCCCAGATGTAGCCGAACACGCGTGTCGACGTAACGCATCCTGAAATCGGTCGACGCCGACAGCCAGAGCAGCTCCCAGAAGCGCTTTCGCGTCGTCCCGCCGAAGGCAGTGGGGCCTTCGACCTCGCGAAGCTCGAGCGACCTGTCGCCATCGCGAAGCTCGACCGACCCGTCGCCCTCGGTCGAAGCTCGAACGAGCTGTCGCCCTTGCGAAGCTCGAGCGATTTATCGCCGACGCTGCTCATTGGACCCGTACCCCGGCACGCGTCGACGTCGACCTCGGCCGGGTCGACGTTGATCTCGGTATCGACCGAGAGCACGCTTCCGAGCTCGTCGGGGCTGTCGATCGTGAAGGTGAGCCATCGCCCGGCCGAGCGAACGCCGTCCCCCTGCGGCTCGCCCTCGCCTCTCGGGCTCCGGCTCGGGGTCGGGCTCGGCGACCCGGCACATGAGCGCGAAACGGCCCGAGGCCAAACGGTTCTCGATCCTGGCCGAGACGCGGAACCTGCCGCTGACCCGATCCAGACCGGGCTCGAGCGGGCGGGGCGGGGCCACGAACAGCACTCTTTCCGCCTGCGTCCAGGATCGTGAACTTGACCACCGGGGAGCGCAGCGGCCGCCGCAGCTCGACGCACCGCCTCGACGTCGATGGGCGACCTGGCCGGGACCTTTCGCTCGCCATCCGCTCGGCCGGCGGCGAACCCGAGCTCGACCACCTCGGCGGCGTCGGCAGCGCCGTCGCCGTCCGCCGCCGCCTTCCACCTGGTCCTCGAGTTGACGGCGAGGTAACGGTCGGCGACGTCCGTGGGTTGGCCCAGCGCTCGACCCTGTGGCCATGGATGAGCAGCGCCCGATCGCAATTGCGGATGATCGAGCCCATCTCGTGGCTGACCAGAACCACGGTGCTGCCACGACGACCGCATTCCCGCGATCACGTCCCCGCACTTGTCGCGAAAGGCCTTGTCGCCGACCGCCATGATCTCGTCGACCAGCAGCACGTCGGAGTCGACGTGGGTCATGATCGAGAAGCCGAGCCTGCCGCGCATTCCCGACGAGTAGTTCTTCAGCTGCAGCTCGTCGAATTCCTCGAGCTCGGCGAACTCGAGGATCGCGTCAGTGCGACGCTTGGACTCGGCGGGGCTCAACCCCATCATCACCCCGTTGAGCAGGATGTTCGGGCGGGCGGGGAGATCCGGCCGAAAGCCGACTCCGAGCTCGATCAGAGGAGCAACACGACCGCCGACCCGGATTTGGCCGCGGTCGATCCGGTAGATCCCGGCGATCAGCTTCAGCAGCGTGCTCTTGCCGGCGCCGTTCGTGCCCACGACCCCGTACACCTCGCCGCGATGGACCTCGAAGCTGATGTCCTCGAGCACCGAGATCCGCTTTTCTTGGTGGCGAAGCTGCTTGAACGGCGTCCAGGTGCTGTTGCCTGCCGCGAACGACTTATAGAGGTGCTGCACCTGGATGCTCAGCGGAGCCAACATCGTCACAGGATAGAACGGGCCCTCGCGAGTGCCCGCGCTAGGCCTCGAAGTCCAAAGCGCGCAGCTCGGGGCCAAGCTCGCGCGAGAACCGCTCCACAAGCTCGGGCTCCATCTCGCTGCGCCAGCGTCCCACCGACTGCTCAGGGGTGGCGGCGGTCATGTGCTCGACGTGAAAGGCCTCGCCGCCGACGGTGGCCTCGGGATCGATCTCCACTCCAAGCCAGCTGCCGATTCGCCGGGCGGTTCCGGCCAGATCGAGAACCAGGTCCTCGTATCGAACGATCGGGATGTCCCCCTTCTCCTCGAGCTCGGCGATCCAGCGCAGCCTCTCGCGCTGGCGCCTGATCAGGTTCTCGAGATGCTCCTCGCGGCTGCCGGCTCGGTCGCGCCCGAGTGCGCCGCTGCCGCGAGCTTCGTTGAACGCGTTGATCGAGACCCAGCTGTCGCGCGGGTCTCGCAGCAGCACGATCACCCTGACCGGCGGCAGCTGGGCGAGCGGGACCTTCCAGGTGTTGAGGTGCTTCTCCGCGTAGTAGCGGACCGGGCCCGCGGCGGGGGCGGCGGGGTCGAGCTGGCTGCGGTGCTCCCGGGCCGCACGCTGGGAGAACTCACGCCAGGCGAGCTCGAAGCATCTGTTCCCCATGCTCTGCTCGTCGGGCAGTGAGCGGATCAGCGGTCGCGGACGCCATGGCGGCGGCCCCAGCATGGCCGCGGAACGAAGCTGGGTGAGCGAGCCCAGTCCCTGGGGCCCCCACTGCTGCTCGGGCCAGTCCTCGCGGTCGAGCAGCTGCGACCAGCGCCATAGATACGCGAAGTACTTGCGTTCGTAGGGGAAGCTCATCTCGACCGCGATCTCCGGCGAGGAGCCGAGCAGCCGCATCATCAGGGTGCTGCCGTCGCGGGTGAAGTAGTCGACCAGGACGGGCGTCAGCCATTCGGAGTCCGGTTCGCCCCCCGACCCCGTCCAGACGGCGGGTTCGCGGCGCGAGGACGTGGCGGGTACGCGCATGCGGCCGCGAAGCTGGCGAGCCCGGCGCCGCAGGCCTGCGTACCGGCGCCACGCCAGCCCCGCGAGCATCACCCTTTCGCGTCCCAGCGTCGCGCTGCGTCTGTTCAACGAGCGGGTTGCACGCAGCGCAAGCCACGCCACGCCACGTGGCGAGTCGGACATCCGATCGAGCGTGCGCCGCTTGGAGTCGGTCATGCGGTCGCTGCACCGTAGCTGCAGGATCGCGACGTTGACGGCGATCCTGCAGTAGAGCTGGAAGTAGGGCCAGCGCCATCCGGGATGCAGGCCGTGGGGCCTGAGGCTCGCCGTGCGCGCGCGCAGCCGCTCGAGGACCGAGCGGTCGTAGCGGCCGAATGCGTTGGCCGCGAAGTGGCCCAGGGCCGCATTTCCGTGCTGGACGTAGTCGTACAGCGGGCGATCGATGTAGCTGATGCCTCCGAGCGCCATCGCAACCTGGGCGATCCAGTGGTCGTGGTAGCAGTTCTCGAACTGCGGAGGGAAGGGCAGCACGTCGTCGAGCAGGGCACGGTCGAACAGCAGCGCCGCACCGGTGACGGTGTTGGCCATCACCAGCGCGGCGAAGTCGGTGTGGTTGTTGCGCCTGAAGCTCCAGTACGTGTCGGAGATCACCGATCCCTCCTCGTCGACGATCCGCATGTCGCTGTACACGAGCCGGTCACCCGGCCGCAGTCCCGCGAGCTGCGAGGAGAGCTTGTCGGGTCGCCACCAGTCGTCCTGGTCGCTGAGCGCCACGTAGTCGGCTCCGGGAGGCACCATCGAGAGCGCCCGTTCGAAGTTTCGGTAGAAGCCGCTTTGGCTCTCGGCCACGGACAGAAGCAGGCGTCGATCGTCGCCCAGAACCTCGCGCATCTCCTCGATCCTGTCGGGGCTCGAGTTGTCGTCGCTGATCAGGCAGACCCAGTTGCGGTGGGTCTGCGCGCGAATCGAGTCGATCTGGCGCCGAAACAGCTCCATCGGGGGGTTGTAGGTCGCCATGCAGATCGCCACCAGGGGCTGGTCAGGGTCGCGCTCGCGCGATCTGCTCGGCGATCGGCGCAGCGCGCCCGTTGCTCGAGGCTGCCACCGGCCCTTCGAGCTGAGGGACCAGATCGATCGACCCCAGCCGGCCGGTCGCCTCGCTGCCGTCGTCGAGGGTCGCGACCAGCTCGATCCACTCCGTGCGCGGCTCGGCGATCGGCGGCACGGTCACGATCGCCCACCAGTAGTCGCTGTCGATCACCGCGTCGGGCCGGGGCATGCCCGAGGCGATCACCCGCTGCTTTCGATCACCCAGCCTCAGCGACGAGCGATTGGATCCTGCGGGTCGGGTGGCTGACGGTCCCGTCGACGAAGAAGGCCTGACCACGACCGACGGCGAGCCGCGCCGGGAAGCGGCCCACCGGCGCCACTTCGAGCTGCGGGGCGCTCGGATCGAGCCGCCTCGGCGCTCGGAGGGCGGCTGGCTGTTGACTCATCGTCGCTGGTCCCCACGTGGAACCTGCACTTTAGGCGACCGCGGACGGGCGGGCGGCGGTGGCGCTGCCGGCTGCACCATGGTCGCTCTCCCAGCCCCGCACCGCTCCTCGCGACACGCTCAGGGCGAGCTTCGACGGCGATCCCGCGCGTAGACGGCGGCGCTTACGAGCGCGCTTCGCGTTGCCGCGTAGTGCTTGCGGTAGAAGCGGAACATCCCGTAGTGGAAGGCGTAGTTCAGCTTCGGCGAGCGCACCGGGCCGCTCGACCCGGCCTTCACGTGGACCACGGTCGCGGACGGCTCGTACCAGGTGACCCAGCCCGCCTGGGCGAAGCGGTAGCAGAGGTCGAGGTCCTCCATGTACATCCAGTAGCCCTCGTCGAACAGCCCCACCTCGTCCAGCGCCGAGCGGCGCATCAGCATCAAGGCGCCGTTGACCGCATCGACCGGGTCCCCGCTCGACCTGCGGGGCGCGGTAGGCGGCGAGGATCCCGGAGTCGCGCCGGGGCCCGAGGCCGGTGAAGTGGGCAAGCGCGCTGAGGGGAGTGGGGAACGAGCGCTTGGCGGCCCAGTCGAAGCTGCCGTCCTCGAGCTCCAGCCGGCAGCCGGAGATGCCGACCTTGGGGTGCTCGTCCATCACGTCCAGCAGCCGATCCAGGGAACCCGGCAGTCACCCTGGTGTCGGGGTTGAGGCAGAGCACGTAGGGGGCGTTGCCGGCCCGGATCCCGACGTTGGTGGCGGCGCCGAAGCCGATGTTCCTCGGAGCGACGATCAGGCTCACCTCGGGGAACTCGTGGCGGATCATCTCGGCCGTCCCGTCGCCCGAGGCGTTGTCGACCACGCGCACGATCATCCCGCCGCTGGCAGGGTTGTCGCGAAGCGAGCGAAGGCAGGCGTGAAGCAGCTCCTTGCAGCGGTGGGAGACGATCACGACCTGGAGTCGGGGTTGGGCGACACGGCAGAAGCGTACTCGCGACGTTCGGGCCCGCGAACGCTGCAGCGACCGTCGTGCCGTGGGGGAGATACACTCGCGCGCATTCAGGGGGCTGATCCGGTCAGGCACGGAGTGAACCCCGCGTTCGCCCGACGGTTGGTGGGTATCGAGGGGTTGCGCGGGATCGCCGCCGCGAGCGTCTTGACGGCTCACGTGTGGCTCATCAGCCAGCCAAGTGGCCATTTCTTCGAGCTCGGGTGGCTGAACACGTATGTCTTCCCGCAGCTCAAGAACGGGGTGACGCTCTTCTTCGTCCTGTCCGGCTTTCTCCTGTTCCTTCCGTTCGTCGCCGCCGCCCTGCGCGACGAGCCGCGGCCTGCCTTCGACGCCTACCTGCGCAACCGCGCGCTCAGAATCCTCCCGGCGTATTGGTTCATTCTTCTGTGCACGGCGCTCTGCTTCAGACGGCGCGGGTATACGACGCCGGCACTCTCGGGGTCGTCGGCGATGGACAATCTCTCGCTCCTGGCGCAAAACGCTCCTGCTGGTCCAGAACTACCACCCTGCGACGAGTCGCCACCGGCATCGGGCCGGCCTGGTCGCTCGTGATCGAGGTTGTCTTCTACGTCGCCCTGCCGCTCCTGGTCGTGGCCGCCATCCGCTTGTCCCGCCGGGCCACCACTCGAAGCCAGCGGGTTGCCGCGATGCTCTTCCCGGCCGCCTTCCTGGGGGTCCTCGGCGTGGCCAGTCTGGCGCTCGGGCCGCACGGCGGCCTCCCATTTGCGAGGACATGGACTGGCGTGTGGCGAACCTCCTTCTTCACCCACGCCCAGCTCTTTGCGCCCGGGCTCGCGCTCGCGGTCGCGCGGGTCGAATACCAGGACGGGAGGCTACGCCTGCCGGATTGGTGGCGCCCCGCAGCGGCCATCGCCGCATCGTGTTCGTGGTGGCAACGGTCAAGCTCACCGTGGACGGGGTGATCGCTCAGCGATGGGAACCGTCCCTGATCGCGATCGCATGCGGCCTGCTGCTGGCCCTCGCTGTCATGCCGGCGCCCAACTCGCGCTCTCGGCTGGTCGACTCGCTTGGACAGCCCGGCGCTGATGGCAGCCGGCCTGGTCTCCTACAGCGTCTACCTTTGGCACTACCCGGTCATCCTGTGGCTGCGCGATCACGACCTGACGGTCGGCGGCGGATTCGGCGCCTTCGCGCTCAACCTGGTCGATCGTGGGGGTGGTCGTGGGGGTGCTCTCCTGGCTCACCTACAGCTTCGTGGAGAGGCCGGCGCTCCGGTTCAAGGCTCGATCGCACGTCGCGAGCAGAGAGCCGGCACCCGCGCACGAGCCCCAGCTCCGAGCCCGCATCCTGACGGCCCGACGTCCGCGAACGCTGATGAGGTTCCACGACCCCGCGCCCCCGGGTACACGCGGCCGGATGATCATCTAATGCTCCAGCACCAGCCCGAGGAAGCGCTTGGTGCGCTCCTCGCGCGGGGCGTCGAGGACCTGGGCGGGGGGCCCCTCCTCGACGATCACGCCGTCGTCCATGAAGATGATGTGGTCGCCGACCTCCCGGGCGAAGCCCATCTCGTGGGTGACGACGACCATCGTCATCCCCTCGGCGGCGAGCTCGCGCAACACGTCCAGCACCTCCTTGATCAGCTCGGGGTCGAGGGCGCTGGTCACCTCGTCGAACAGCATCACGTGCGGGTCCATGGCCAGGGCGCGGGCGATCGCGACGCGCTGCTGCTGGCCCCCCGAGAGGCGCTCCGGAAACTCGTCCATCTTGTCGGCCAGGCCGACGCGGGTCAGCAGCGCCTGCGCCTTGGCCTCCGCCTCGTCGGGCTTGCGCTCGAGGACCGTCTCCTGGGCGATCGAGACGTTCTGGAGCGCGCTCTTGTGCGGGAAGAGGTTGAACTGCTGGAACACGATCCCGACGCGGCGGCGGACGAAGTTGACGTCGCCGCCGCGCCCACCGCCGGCCGTGATCTCCTTCCCCTCGAGGAGGATGCGGCCCTCGTCGGGGGGCTCGAGCAGGTTGATGCAGCGCAGCAGGGTCGACTTGCCGGAGCCGCTGGGGCCGATCACACAGACGACCCCGCCCTGATCCACCTCGAGACTCACGCCACGGAGCACGTGCAGGCTTCCGAACCGCTTGTGGACGTTCTCGAGTTGCAGCATCGGGCCGCCATCGGCGGCCGATGCGATCTCCCCGCTCGATTCCGCGGTCATCTCAGGTGGCGGCCATGCTAATGATCGATCACGTCCCGACCCCTCCACCGCCGGCCGACGGCAGTGGCTGCAGCGCGGGCTCCGCTGTTTCGCCGCGGCCCGGGCCCGCCGCGCCCGGTCCGCGCCTGCTGCCTGGCAATCAGTCGATCCACCAGCCGGGCGAGCGGGATCGTGACCACCAGGAACATCAGCGCGCCGAGCGTCAGCGCGGAGCCGTTGATCTGCTCGGTCTGGACGTCGAATCCGACCTGGACCACCTCGAGCGCGCCGAGGATCCCGACCAGGGACGTGTCCTTCATCAGGGCGATGAAGTCGTTCAGAAGCGGCGGGATCACCTTGCGCACGGCCTGCGGGACGATCACGTAACGCATCGACTGTCCGTGGCTCATCCCGAGGGAGCGCGCGGCCTCCATCTGGCCGCCGGGCACCGCCTCGATGCCGGCACGGTAGACCTCGGCCATGTACGCGCCGTAGGTGATCGTCAGGCCCATCACGCCCCACCAGAACGGCGAGGTCTCGCCGAACCAGGTCGGGAGCCCGAGCTCTCTCGGGATCACGCCCTCGTTCTGCGCGGCGGAGAGGAAGCCCGACAGCAGCAGGAGCACCAGCAACAGGGGGATGCCTCGGAAGACGTCGATGTAGCCGATCGTCACCCAGCGCACCGGCGCCAGCGCCCGCCCCGGAAGCTGGCGCAGCACGGCGAGCACCAAGCCCCAGGCCAGGGACAGGACCCCGGAGATGATCGAGAGCTTCACGGTCAGCCAGAAGCCGTCCAGGACCCGGCTGAACTCGTTGCCCATGACGTTGAGGTCGAAGTAGTAGTGGGTGATGAAGTCCATCGGTCACCTCCGCTCGTGGTCCGGCGGCGAGGCTAGTCCTTCGAGCAATGAGAAGGGGCGCCGTCGGCGCCCCTTCGCTGAGCCCACGTAGCGGCTCGTCGCTTAGTCGTCCGTGAGCAGCTCGTTCTTGCTCTTGAGGAGCTTGGCGGAAGGCTCGTTGCCGAACGTCTTCTTGTACAGCTCAGCCAGCGTGCCGTCCTCCTTCATCGCCGCCAGCTGCTCGTTCATCGCCTCGCGCAGGGCGTCGTTCTGTGGCGCGATCGCGAAGCCGAACAGGTCCGGAGTGATCGCGGCGAAGCTTTCGGCGATCTCCATTCCGCCCTGCTTCTCGACCGCGTCGGCGGCGACGGCCTCGTCGATCAGCGCCGCGTCCACCGCTCCAGTGAGGAGCGAGGAGAGGGCGTTCGTGCCCTCCGGGAATCCCCGGACCTCCGAGGCATCGGTCTCCTCGTTGGCGTAGTCCTCCTGGATGGTCCCGTCCTGGGTCCCCACGATCTTGCCGCTCAGGTCGTCCACGGAGCGGATGTCCGAGCCCTCCGCCACCACGAGCGCAGTCGCGCTTGCGTAATAGGGGTCGGTGAAGTCAACCTCCTTCTCCCGCCCCGGCTTGATCGTCGATGCCGCCGCGGCGGTGTCGAACTGCCCGGCCGCCACGTCGCGGAAGATCGTCGCGAATCCGGTGTCCTGGTACTCGACCTCGAGTCCGAGGTTCTCGGCGATCGTGTTCAGCACGTCGACGTCGTAGCCGGAGACGTTGGGGGGCTGCCCCTGGTCGAAGGGCGGATAGGGGGAGTCGATGCCGACGAACAGCGTGCCCTCCGTGATCAGCCCGAGCTCGTTGCCGCCGCCTCCGTCATTGTCGTCGCCACACCCGGCGGCGATTCCGGCCGCCGCGAGCGCCGCGACCAGCGCGATCACGATCCTCTTCCGTGTGCCCCTGATCATCTCTCGAGTCCTCTCTCTTGCCTGGGGGTGATCGTCCGGAACATACCCCCTTCCTCACTAGACTTCTTAAAGCGATGCTCGACGAGACCCTCAATCGCCCCTGCGGCGGGCGTTACGGCAACGTCGTCGAGGCGGTCGGCAACACGCCGCTGGTGGAGTTGCCGCGGCTGTCGCCGAAGGCCGGGGTCCGCATCTTCGTCAAGCTCGAGGGCCGCAATCCCACCGGCTCGGTCAAGGACCGGGTCGCCAAGGCGATGATCGAGGAGGCCGAGGCCGAGGGCGCGATCCAGCCGGGGCAGACGATCCTCGAGCCCACCTCTGGCAACACCGGCATCTCGCTGGGGATGATCTGCCGGCGCAAGGGCTATCCGCTGAAGGTCGTGATGCCCGACAACGTCACCGGCGAGCGCACCCAGCTGCTGCGCATGTACGGGGCCGAGATCGTCTACTCGGAGGGCGACAAGGGCTCCAACGGGGCCGTCGAGCTGGCGCTGGAGATGGCCGGCGCCGACGCCTCCTACTACATGCCCTACCAGTACGGGAACCAGGCCAATCCTCGCGCCCACTACGACGGCACCGGGCCGGAGATCCTGGAGGAGCTCGACCAGGTGGCGGCGTTCGTTGCCGGGCTCGGCACCGGGGGGACCCTGATGGGCGTCGGCCGGCGCCTGAAGGAGCACGATTCCGAGACCAGGATCGTCGCAGCCGAGCCGATGCAGGGCGAGCTGGTCCAGGGCCTGCGCTCGCTGGACGACGGCTTCATCCCGCCGATCATCGACCTCTCGCTGCTCGACCGCAAGATCATGGTCTCCAACCGTGACGCGATCGTCTGGACCCAGCGCCTGCTCCACGACGAAGGCATGTTCGCGGGGGTGTCCACCGGGGCGATCGCGGCGATCGCGGTCCGGATCGCCGCGGAGCTGGACGGCGGCAACGTGGTCTTCATCGCCCCCGATGACGGCTGGAAGTACCTGTCGTCGGGCGTCTACACGAAGCCGGTCGAGGAGCTGGAGGGGATCGACTCCACCGTTTGGTGGTAGCCGACGACCTACGAGGTGTGACGACGATCGTTCACGTCGACGCGGTCGAGCGGGTCGCCGAGCGAGTGCGAGAGCTGGCGGCCGACTACCAGCCGCCGAGCTTCGCCCACGTCCCCGATCCGGATGCGGCGATCTTCCTGTGCGCGATCGACCACCGGACCGGCTACCGCGGCCGCTTCCTGGTCGACGGCAAGGGGCCGTTCGATGGCAGCGCCCTGCTGTGGGCGGTGGGGCTGCAGGCGGCCGAGCGCCACCGCGGGCTGCTGACCGCTGCCTGTCTGGCCGACGTGACCCCGGAGCGGGTCGCCGAGCTGTTCCGGATCGGCGGCGAGACCGTCGCCGATCCGGAGCGCCGGGCGGCGCTGTGGCGCGATCTGGCCACCGGGCTGGAGCGCGACCATGGGGGAGAGGCAGAAGCCCTGCTGGCGGCCGCCGGGGGCCTGCTCGGCGGCACGGGCGGGCTGCTTGCGCTCTTGGCCCCCTACGAGGCCTATGCCGATCCGCTCGGGAAGAAGTCGTTCCTGGCCGCGAAGATCTGCGATCGGCGCGGCTGGCTCCAGGTCCACGACCCCGAGAGCTGGGAGGTGTGCGCCGACAACGTCCTCATGCGACTCGCGCTTCGCTCCGGGCTCGTCCAACCCGGCTCGCTCGCCGAGGTGCGCTCGGCGACCCGACAGGGGTGGAAGCGGGTCGCCGGCGAGGCGGGCATCTCCCCGCCGGTGCTCGACGACCTGCTGTGGGAACGCGGCCGCGACGACGCGGACCTGCTGGGAACCGAGGGCGGCGACCTCCGTGAGCCCCCTCGCGACCCTGCCTCCGACTGGTATTGAGCCCTGACGTCCGGCGGCTACCAGACGGTGTAAGGCGGGCCGGCCCCAGCGCGCCGCTCGCGCGCTCGCCTCATCCCCCGATCGGCGCCCTCGGGTTGGCGCCCCAAAAGACCAGGGTTCCCATCATCCCGATGATGTGGACCAAGACGATGTTCAAGGACCATCGATTTGGCGGTCGCGGTTCCCACCCCGACCGGTCCTCCGGAGGCCGTATAGCCGTAGTAGCAGCCGACCAAGACGATCGCGGTGGCCATGAACATCGCCTTGATCACGCTGAATAAGAGGTCGGGGGGGTTTTGGAACATCCAAAAGATCAGGAAGTAGCCACCCGAGCTGACGTCGCCGATCTGCTTCACGACCGCCAGCCAGCTGGCGAAGTAGCCGATCCCGATCGCCGACAGATACATGAACGGGAGCGTCATCCAGGCGCCCAGAAGCCGGGTGGCGGCCAGGAAGGTCATCGGCGGCACCCCCATCACCTCGAGCGCGTCGATCTCGTCCGAGATCCGCATCGCGCCGAGCTCGGCGACGATCCCGGTCCCCACCTTGGCCGCCATCATGTAGCCGAAGGCGTAGGGGATCACCTCGCGCAGATCGCACCAGGCGGCGAACACGCCGGCTAGGAGGGGGCGCCGAGGGAGCGGTTGAAGTAGGCGCCCTCGATCCCGCACTGGAGGCCGAGGATGAACACCAGGCCCCAGATCACGATCGTCGAGCCGAGGATCAGGATCCCCGCCTGGCGCAGGGCCTCGCCGAAGAACTGAAGCACCCGGCCCGAGTAGACGAGCCCCATGGTCTTGCCGCAAAAGGAGGCGATCTCCCCCAGCGAGGCCAGCCACTCGCGGGGCACCGCCATCCAGCCGGGCATCAGCGGGCCCCCCTCACTTCGGCACCTGGAGCTCGGGGTGGGTGGCGAGCAGGGTCTGGGTGAACACGTAGTTGAACGCGAACACCCCCAAGAAGGCGATCACCACCGCCTCGTTGACCGCCCGGCCGACCCCGGCGGCGCCCCCGGAGGCGTTCATGCCCTTATAGGAGCAGACGATCGCGATGATCGCCCCGAACAGGGTCGTCTTTAGGATCGACCCCCAAAGCTCGGTCACCGAGGCGTTGGTGAGCAGGGTGGCGAAGAAGCCGCCCAGGGGGGCGTGGTAGGCGAGGGTGGCAAAGACGCCGCCGGCGATCCCGAACAAGAGCGCGTAGATGTCGAGCAGCCCCGTGATCAGCATCAGGGACAAAAACCGGGGCACGACCAGGTTCTTGATCGGGTCGACCCCCAAGACCTGCAGGGCGTCGAGCTCCTCGCGGATCTTGCGCGCCCCCAGATCGGCGGTGATCGCGGTCCCCGCCACCCCGGCGACCACGACCGCGGTCACGAAGGGCGCGAACTCGCGGATCGAGGCCAAGACGAAGAAGCCCCCGAGCCGATCGAGGGCCCCGAACAGGGAGGCGAAGTTGGCCGCTTGCAGGCCCGGGGCGCCGAACCCGAAGGCGACGGTCGAGATCAGCATCGGGAACCAGCAAAGCTGCAGGGCGAAGATGAACTGGGAGATGAACTCGCCCCCGTAGGGGTAGGGAGGCCGCACGGTGGCGGTGATCGTCTTCCCGGTGAGGATCATCATGTTCCCCACCTGCTCGAACAGGCTCTTGGCCGGAAGGAATGCCCTATCGGCGACGGTTCGGACCACTCTCGCCTCCTTCGACGGTCGCCTCAAGCGGCGGCCTGGCTCCTGCGGAGCCGGCTACGCCGTCTCCGACCCGGGTAACGGACATCCCGACGAGACCTTGACTCGCCACCAGTTCATCAGCGCCCCGACCGGTCCCCAGCGCGGGTGCACCTTCCAGCTCGTGCAACCGGGCTCGCCGAGATCCTTGTTCGACACCGCCTCCCACTTGTGGGCGGCCGGATCGTCGACCATCTCCTCCAGGCGGGCGCGAGCGCCCCGCTGCCGCTCGCCGCGGCGCTCGGCAATCTCACGGGCTCGCTTCAACCGCTCGATCAGCTCGTCCCGAATCTGCTCCAGCTCCGCCATGTCGGCGACGTGGCCTTTGGGGCGGAGCAACGGGTGGGTCGGCTCGCCGGGCTTCCGGGACTCCGCGGGGTAGGAGGCGAGCTGCGCCTCGAGGCGGGCGATCTGCCGGCGCAGCTCGCGCCGGCCAGATAGCTCGTCGCCCTCGACTTCGGGAAGCTCGCCCGCCTGCTCATCGACCTCGGACCCGGCGCCCGACCGGGTCTCCAGGGGGTGGAGGCTGCCGAGGCCCGGTCCGCTGCCCGCGTAGATCGCGCGAGCGAGATCGCGTGGGTCGACGCCGTTTGCCCGGGCGCCCTCGGCCGCCTCGGCCGCCAGCCGCTCGAGCTCCGGGGAGGCCGGGGCGCCGTCGGCGACGAAGGTGCCTCGGCCGTGCCGCGAGACGATCAGGCCGTCCTCCTCCAGGCGGCGGTAGACCGCCCGGGCGGTGTTGACGTTGACGCCGGTGCCGGAGGCCAGCTCGCGGACGCCCGGGAGCCTGTCCCCGGGGTCAAGCTCCCCGCTCGCGATCAGCACCCGCAGCCGCCAGGCGAGTTGGGCGCCGAGCGGAAGGTCGTCGGCGCGCTCGAGGTCCGGAGCCAGCTCGCGGGCGGGGGGCTGCACTCGCGATTGTGCCATTGCGCTAGCACACTAGCACTCGCGCCGGGACTCATGTCCCCTCAGCAAGCCCAGGCGGCGCCCAGGCGCGTTGCTAGCCTCAGCCGGCGTGAGGATCGCCCGACAGCTCCTCGACCAGATCGTTGCCCACGCCCGCGAGGAGGCGCCCAACGAATGCTGTGGCCTGGTCGCCGGCAGCAACGGCCAGGCGACCCGTGTCTACCGGGCGCGCAACGCGGAGGCGAGCCCGCTGCGCTACGCAATCCACCCCCAGGACCAGTTTCGGATCATGACCGAGATCGAGGAGCGCGGCGAGCAGATCGCCGCGATCTACCACTCGCACACCTCCAGCCCTGCCGAGCCGTCGCAGACCGACATCAACCTGGCCGACAACTGGCCCGATCCGCTCTATCTGATCTGCTCGCTCGCCGATCCCGAGGCTCCCAACGTTCGCGGCTTCGTGATTCGCGACCGCCGCGTGCAGGAGGTCGAGCTGGATGTCGAGTAGGCGATGAGCCCCGACGAGGTTCGGCCCCTCGCCTGCCCGCGCTGTGCGCGCAAGTACCCGCTCGACGAGCGCTTCTGCGCCGACTGCGACATGCCGCTGGTCTACGTGGGACGCGGCGAAGAGCAGCCGATCACCGAGGCTCACGAACGGGCCCGCAAGATCAAGCCCCAGTACACCGGCGGCCGCCAGGTTCGGATTGCCAGCGCCGGCAACCAGGCCGAGGCCGAGCTGATCCAGGGCATCCTGCTCGAGGAGGGGATCCCCAGCGTGCAGCGGCGCATGCGCGGGTTCGACGTTCCCGATTTCCTGGCCGCGGGGCCGCGCGACATCCTGGTCCCCGAGGCGGGCGCGGAGGCGGCTCACGAACTGCTGCTCGACGTGCGGACCGGCGAGGAGCAGACGGTTGCGACCGGCGGCGAGCGTCCCCTGCGCCTGGCGGTGGGGCTGCTGATCGCCGTCGCCGGGGCCGCGGCCCTGATCTGGGTCCTCTATCAGCTGGCGAGCTAAACCGGAGGGCAGCTCGTCCGGAAGCTCCAGCTCGGCGATCGCCTCGGGGCTCTCGAGACGACGCTCGCTGAGCTTGCGCAGATACTCGCGCCAGGCCCGCTCGATGTCGCGGAAGCGCGCGTCGAAAGCGAGCTCCAGGCTGGCGTGCGGGCCGTCGCGGCGCAGGCGCGCGGCCAGCACGTCGCAGGCGTCCGGGCCGCGCTCGCGCTCGAGCAGGTCGAACACCGTGCCGCCGAGGATGATCGCGTCGCGCGCCGACGGCGGGAAGGCGGGCGCCCTGCGCTCGCGAAGGCGGGTGCTCACGGCGGCGCGGAACAGCGGGACCTGGCCGGCGTAGTACTCGGCGGCGCCCTCGATCAGCCAGGTCCAGCGCAGATAGCGGAGGAAGCGGCGCGGCCCCCAGGGTGGAGGCAGGCGAGGGTTGTTGGCGGCGACCACGATCTGCACGTACAGGCGCTCGGCGGTGCCGCGCAGAGCGGCAAGCGAGTCCTCGCCGGCGGCCCGGCGATCGAGGTAGGTGTCGTTGAGCACATGCAGCTCGTTTGCCATCGCCCAGCCGGCCAGGTAGCGCCGCGCCGCCGGGGCGGCCGCCAGGCGAGCGGCGGGAAGGAATGGGTGGGCGGCCGCCAGCCAGCCGGGCGTCGGGTGAACGATGACCGTGACCCCGGCAGGGGCCTCGTCGAATCGTTCCTCCAGGCGCAGGCGCAGGTCCTCGAGCGCGTCAAGGGTGCGCTGAGCGCAATCGCTGTCCTCGGCCTCGTGCCGAGCGACGAAGCTCAGCGACTCCGTCTCTATCCAGGCCATCCCCCGTCGAGGTTAGTCGAAGCCAGGACCGGCCCTGGGGGCGAAGTCCCGGAAATTGGGACTTGTTGAACCCGGTGTGCGGGTGCCCCGGTCGCCTACGCCAAGCCGCCGCGCGGTGCGCGGCGGCTTGGCGAGTGTCAGGAGCGCCTCCTCCGGGCTCCAGACCTGAGCGAATGTAACGCGGTCGCTCGGCCCATGCGCCGGTTCCCCGCGCACGATTGCGCCGAACGTCCCGGATCGGTCGCTATGGGGGTGAGTGCGGGACGTTCGCCTGGTCCTGGCGCGCCTGGGCGGCTTGGCCGCGCTCGTAGTCGAGTTCCGTGTGGATGCCAAGCGCCGCGAGGGCGGCGCGGGCCTCCTCGATGCTCGTCGCCTCGGCGACCGCCCGCGCCAGGGGAAGGGCGTCGGCCGCGGCGAGCAGGTCGAAGACGAAGGCCAGGGCGCCCAGGGGCCCCAGCTCCACGCGACGCCGACCGCGGCGGATGTATGCGTGACCGACCTCGCCGCGAGCACAGCGGACCACCTGCCGGCTGGCCTCGGTGGGCACAAGCGCCGCCGCGGCGTCGAGCTCGTCGGCGATCTGGGGCGTGAGTCCCCAGGTGCCGATCCAAGCCCCGGCGCGTCCCAGCTCCGCCACCCGGTCTGCCACCTCGGATTGGGTGAGCTCGCCGTCGCAGCCCGGTCCGACCACCGCCAGCAGCGACTTGACGCGGCCGGCGACCCGCAATGCGGCGGCGACCATCACCGCGTCGCATAGGGGGCTCGCCAGGCCCTCCTCGTCTCCGCAGGCGAGCACGTCGCCACCCACGTCGACGCACACCAGCAGGTCACAGTCCAGCTCTTCGACGGCGGCAGCGACCCCGGCCGCCGCGCCGGCCGGGCCGCCGGTGACGTCGAGCAGCACCGTGTCGGTCCCAAGATGGGCGGCCATCCGAGCCTCGGAGAACTCGACTCCCTCGGGCGTGGCGGTCCCGGGACGGGCGAGCACGGCCGCGTCGCCGAGCGAGCGGCCGCCGCGGATCTCCCTCACCGGGCGAGGCCCCGGGTGAGGGTCGATCGGAATCCGCTCCCAGGCGACGCCGCCGAGAACGAATGGGGTGCCGAGTGACTCGCACAGCCGGGCGACCCCGAGCGCGCCGACCACGTCGCCACCGCCCCCGATCCCGAGGACGAGCGCGCGCCGGGCGGCTGCGATGCTCCGGATCAGGCGGGGACGGGCTCGCCCTCGGCGCAGATGCCGCGGATCGTGAGCGCCGCGCGCTCGAACTCCTCGTCCGCCATCACGGGCGTCCCTTCGAAGGGCAGCTCGCGATCGATCTCCACCCAGGAGCGGCAGCCGTGGTACTCGTCCCGAACCCGCACCGTGACCGGCCGCGGGATCCGGTAGACCCGAAGCAGCAGCACGTGCAGCGGGTGACGAGGCTTCCACCGGAGGCGCTTGAGCGCGTAGTCGTGGGACCAGACGTGGAACGGGGAGAGGCTGTCGACGATGCGTGGGTCGGCGGTCTCGAAGTGGCCCGCGACCTCGGCCCAGGAGCGGATCCGCACCCGGTCGGGCTGCGGGATGCCGCCATCCTGAAGCAGCGCCCGCGGCGGCGGCTCCTCGTCGGGCCACACGCCCTCCTCGAGCGCGCGCCTCAGCTCCGGATGATGCGACTCGCGCACCAGGTCGTTGCGCTGGTGATCGAAGGTCGGGTAGAGGAAGAAGCGATCGTGCTCGACCTCGAAGTGCTTGTTCTCCTCGCGGATCCCGCCCTTGCGGAGAGTGAGGAGCTGCTCACCCTCTGCCAGGGCGCGCACCGTGACGGCCCAGTCTTTGAAAGCAATAGGCATTTAGTTACTTGGTCGGATCGTGGACAGCGAGCTTCCGGAGCCGGCGTTGCCCGCTACGGGCGCGAGTTTCCGGCTCGGGGCCGCCATTCTAGAGGAGGAGGGCGAAAACGCCAAGTTTGTGAGCTATGTTGCGATTTCGCAAGGAATCGACGTAGATAGCCGTCCGAGCGCTGGGCGGGCCCGGCGACGGCGGTCACGTGCGGCGCCCCCGCGGGAGCATGAGAGAATCGGCGCCGATGGGGGAGCAGGAAGCCTCGATCGGCGCGGAGGCGGGATCTGCGCGGCCGCCGAACGACGAGCGGCTGCTCGCCGCTCTGCGACGCGGTGACGAGGACGCGTTCAGGATGTTGGTCGAAGAGCACGGGCCCTTCCTGATGCGGCTCGCCCTCATGCACGTGCCGAGCCGCGCGGTTGCCGAGGAGGTGGTGCAGGACACCTGGGTCGCGGTCCTGAACGGGATCGACGGCTTCCAGGGTCGCTCCTCGCTGCGGACATGGATCGCCAGCATCCTGCTCAACAAGGCACGTACGCGGGGCCAGCGCGAACGCCGCGTGCTGCCGTTCTCCTACCTTCGCCGCCGCCGGGAGGAGGGCCGGGACGAGCCCCCGGTCTCGCCCGACCGCTTCCAGTCCGTTCACGATCAGCACCCTGGCAATTGGGCCCGCCCGCCCGCCGAGTGGGAGTCCCCGGAGGAGCAGCTGAGCGCCGACGAGACCCGCCGGGTCCTGCTGGAGACGATCGCGGGGCTTCCGGTCCGCCAGCGCGAGGTGATTGCCCTGCGCGACATCAGCGGCTGGTCGGCGGAGGAGACGCGCAACGCCCTGGGCCTGAGCGAGACCAATCAAAGAGTGCTGTTGCATCGCGCGCGGGCCAAGGTCCGCGCGGCGCTGGAGCGCCACTTCGAGTCCGAGAACCTAGTGTGATGAGCGCGGTCGAAACCCCAGAGATGAACTGCAAAGAGCTGGTCGACGTGATCACCGAGTACCTGGAGGGCACGCTGCCGGCGGACGACCGTGCCCGCTTCGAGCGGCACATCGCCGGATGCGACGGCTGCCAGGCGTACCTCGACCAGATGCGCATGACGATTCGCGCCCTCGGACACCTGCCGCCCGAGTCACTGTCCCCGGAGGCGGAGCGCAGGCTGCTGGACGCCTTTCGCGGCTGGCGCGAGGGCGGGTAGCGACCCACACCCTCCGGGCTTGCCTCCCCTGGGCGTGCTGGGCCGAATTTGCGGGGCTATAGGCGGTTTTTTCGGCCCACCTGTCGAGGAGTTGACGCGGGCCATCCGCGCGACCGGGACTCAAGGCGGCTCTCCGTACCCGCCCCCGCCCGGGGTCTCGATCCGAAGCCGGTCGCCAGGGCGGAGATCACCGGCCGCCTTGGAGGGCAGGGGCTCGCCGTTCAGGAGGTTGCGGCCCGGGGCGCCATCGGCGCCGCCGGCGCGCCCCCTCGGCGCGTGGCGGCGGCGCTCGGCGATCAGGGTGAAGCCCATCGGGGCGAGGGCCTCGAGCTCGCGCACGATGCCGTCGCCGCCGCGGTGGCGCCCGGCGCCCCCGCTGCCGCGCCGTACGGACAGCTCGCGGACCCGAAGCGGGAACTCGGTCTCCAGCGCCTCGACCGGCGTGTTGAGGGTGTTGGACATCGCGACGTGGACCGCGCTCGGCCCGTCGGCGTCGGGGCAGGCGCCCTGGCCCCCTCCCAGCGTCTCGTAGTAGGTGAAGCTCTTGCTCGCCAGGGTCAGGTTGTTCATCGTCCCCTGCCCCTGGGCGGGCGCCGGCGTCGCGCCCGCGAGCGCGTCGATCACCAGATCGGCCACGCGACTGGAGGTCTCGACGTTGCCGGCGGCGACCGCGGCGGGCGATCGCGCGTGTAGCAGGCACCCCTCCGGCGCGATCACCTCGACCGGCCGAAAGGCCCCCGCCGAGGGGGGCGCCTCGGGATCGGTGAGCACGCGCACGGCGAAGAAGGCGGCCGACTTGGTCACCGGCAGGGGGCAGTTGAGGTTGCCTTCGACCTGGGGATCGGTGCCGGTGAAGTCGAGCGTCAGGCCCTCGCCGCGGATTCTCGCGGCGACGCGCAGGCGTATGTCGTGCGGCTGGCCGGCGGCATCGTCCTCCATCACGTCCTCGGCCTCGTAGGTCCCGTCGGGCAACTCGGCGAGCGCGGCCCGCGTGCGGCGCTCCGCGTAATCGAGGATCTCCCTCATCCCGCGAGCGAAGCTCCTCGAGCCCGTGCCTGCCTGCCAGCTCCAGGAGGCGGCGCTCGCCGGTCAGGTTGGCGGCTCGCTGCGCCCGCAGATCGGCAAGGCGCTGGCGGGGGTTGCGCATCTCGTTGGCCAGGCGCGCCAGCCGGTCGTCGTCGGCGCGGGTGGGCGGGATCACCACGCCCTCGTCCTCGAGTCGTGTGGAGCCCACCGGCATTCCTGCCGGGGTCGGCCCGCCGACGTCCGCGTGATGGGCGCGGCTGGCCGCGAAGCCGAGCAACTCGTGGTCGGCGAAGATCGGCGAGATCAGGGTGATGTCGGGGAGGTGAGTGCCACCCTGGTAGGGGTCGTTGAGAATCCAGACGTCGCCGGGGCGGTGGTCTTCGCCGAGCACCGCCGCAACCGCGTCGGGCATCGAACCCAGGTGGACCGGAATGTGCTCGGCCTGCATCACCAGCTCTCCGCCGGCGTTGAACAGCGCGGTCGAGCAGTCGCGCCGTTCCTTGATGTTCGCCGAATGGGCGGCGTGGACCAGCACCGCGCCCATCTCCTCGCAGGCTGCGCGCAGCGCGCCGACCAGGACCTGGAGCGTGACCGGATCGAGCCCCGGCCTCATCGCTCGCGCCTTGCCACGATCGTCCCCGGGCCGTCGACCTCCGCCCTCCACCCGGGCGGCAGGACCAGGGTCGCCTCCGGCAGCTCGAACACGCACGGTCCCTCGGCCACGCTGCCGGCCCCCGGCTCGCCGCGAAGCACCTCGGCCTCCATCCACTCGCCGGCGAAACGCGCCTGCCGCATCGAGCGCTCGAGCCGGCCCGCGGGCGCCGCCTCGGGCCTCGGCTCGGGCGCCGGCACCACCAATGCCAGGCGCACGTTGACCAGCTCGACCTCCGCGTCCGGGTCGCGGTAGCCGTACCGGCGCTGGTGCTCGGCCGCGAATCGCTCGGCGAGGTCGGCCGGGTCGGGGCGAGGCGGCCCCGGCACGCCCAGCTCGAACGCCTGGCCGCGGTAGCGAAGCTCGTAGGTGGCCTCGGGCTGGGCGTCCTCGAGCCCTGCCGCGATCGACTCGCGCAGCTCGTCGACCTGGGCGGCGATGCGCTCGGCGGTCAGCTCCTCGCCGCTCAGAAGCACGGTCCTGGCGGTGTCGCGACGCCGCTCGGAGGCGATCAGGCCAAGCGCCGAGAGGACGCCGCTCGCGCGGGGGCAGAGGATCCGATCCATGCCCAGCTCGTCGGCCAGGGCGGCGGCGTGCATCGGCCCCGCGCCGCCGAACGGCATCAGCGCGAAGCGGCGCGGGTCAACACCCCGCTCGACCGTGACCACGCGAAGTGCCCGAATCATCTCCTGGTTGGCGACGCGGACGATCCCCTCCGCGGTCTCCAGCTCGCCGAGGCCGAGCGCGCTTCCCAGCCGTCGCACTGCCTCGCGCGCCCGGTCGACCTCGAGCTCCACACCGCCGGCGAGCGTGGAGGAGGCGTCCAGGTACCCCAGCAGCAGGTTGGCGTCGGTGACCGTGGGCTCGGTGCCGCCGCGGCCGTAGCAGGCAGGGCCCGGGTCGGCCCCGGCCGACTGTGGCCCGGCGCGAAGCGCGCCGCCGGCGTCCAGCCAGCCGATCGAGCCGCCGCCGGCGCCCACGGTGTGGACGTCGACCATGGGCAGCTGGATCACCCGGCCGGCGATCTGGCGCGAGTCGGTGCGTCGCACGCGGCCGTCCTCGACCACGCAGACGTCGCAGGAGGTTCCCCCCATGTCCAGTCCGACCGCGTTACCGTCGCCCGAGAGCGTCGCCAGGAGTCCCGCTCCGACGGCGCCGCCCGCCGGACCCGAGAGAACGCTCCAAGCCCCGGCGCGGGCGGCCTCCGCCGCGGGCGCGACGCCGCCGGACGATCTCATCACCAGCGGCTGCGGCAGCCCGCGCTCCGTGCCGGCCGAGGCGAGACGCTCCAGGTAGCGGCCGAGCAGAGGCGATAGGTAGGCGTCGATCACGGTGGTCGAGCAGCGCTCGTACTCGCGAAACTGCGGCAGCACCTCGTGGGAGACCGAGACATGGAGGTCCGGCAGCTCGGCGCGTAGCCGCTCGGCGATCGCCCGCTCGTGTGCCGGGTCCAGGTATGCGAACAGCAGGCAGACGGCCACCGACTCGGCCTCGCAAGAGCGCGCGAAGCTCACCACCCGCTCCAGCTCGGCGTCCGGGAGTGGCTCGACCACGCCCTGCGGACCGGTGCGCTCGCGCGCTGCGAAGCGGAGCTCGTCGGGGACCAGCGGGGCCGGCTTTGGCGCACAGAGGCGGTAGAGGTCGGGTCGGTTCTGGCGAGCGACGTCGAGGAGGTCGGTGAAGCCGTCGGTGGCCACCAGGGCCGTCCGAGCGCCCCGCTCCTCGAGCAGGGCGTTGGTGCCGACGGTCATGCCGTGGGCAAAGGCCTCGACCTGCTCCGGAACGGCGCCTGCCGGCTTCAGCGCCCTCTCGACCGCCGCCAGCACACCCCGCGACTGGTCGTCCGGCGTGGTTGGCGCCTTCGCCGTGTGCAGGGCCCGTCCGTCGAAGAGCACGGCGTCGGTGAACGTCCCGCCGACGTCGACTCCCAGCAGCATCGTCGGAACCTACTGCGGGAAGCCGGTCGCCACCAGCCGGCACCGCGCCGCGGCACGGGAGCGCCCCGGCCGACCGCCGGGGCGCATCCCAGCTCGCTATGCCGCTAGGCGACTGCCAGCGTTTGGAGCTCGCGATCGAGCGTCTCGAGCGGCAGCTCGACCCCCTCGAACGTCTCCTCCAAATGCTTGTGGGACGGGCAGTAGTCCCTGCCCGGTAGCGGCGTTCGCTGGCACGGAGTGCCCTTGCGCGTGTGCGCGTGGCACTCCCGCTGCTGTCCGTCGAGCCCGACGCCCTCGGGCAGCCGCTCGAGGAACTCGAGCGCCAGGTTGATGTTTCGCTCGATCACCCTCCACACGATCAGCTGATCGTTCATGGAGAAGTGGGCCCGGACCTCGTTGAACAGTGACCGGGCGGGCCTCGCGAAATAGCGGCGGTCGTAGGTGAGGCGGCGAATCGCCCCCTCGCAGGCATCCAGCACCTGCTGCTTGTTGGCGCAGCCGCTGGGATCCCACTCATCCTCGACGACCCTAGGTGCGAGCTCCCTGTAGATGGAGCGACTGAATCGGTACATATCCCTCGTACCCCCTGTGGTTGTCCGTTCCCTTTGCCTCTGGAGTGCCTCGTGCGCTGCAGTTCCGGCTGAAAGGCGGGGGCGAGTATCCCGAGATGCGGTTAAGCACAAAGAGCGCAAGATTACGGCCGTGTTAAGGGCGTGTTCGCGCCTGATTGCCAAGTCCTGGCGATCCGCTAACCGGGCCCCCCGTCGCTTCTCGTGGAGCGTTCGCGCGGGGGACTGCGCCTACGACCAGTGCTCCAGGCGCACCTGGGCGTCGGGCCCGGTCACGATGTGCACGCCGTCGAGCGCCGGGTCGCGGCGCGGGCAGTCGGTGCGGCGGTGGGGGCCGCGAGACTCCTGCCGCTCGAGGGCCGCGCGGGCGATCAGGCGGGCAAGCGGATAGGGATCGTCCAGGAGGGGCCGCAGCGTCGCCGCGGCGCGGCGCGGTCCGGCGCACCGCCAGACGGCCTCCCGCGTCGCTTCCGTCGGCGGCTCGAAGCGCCACGCGGGCACCGGGGCCTCGGCGTGGGGCGAGGGTGCCGCCGCGGCTGCGGTTGCCGCCCGGGCGCCGAACACGAAGCACTCGGTGAGCGAGTTCGAGGCGAGGCGGTTGGCGCCGTGGACTCCGCTGCACGCGCACTCGCCGACCGCATACAGCCCCGGCAGGGACGTGCGGCCATCGAGGTCACAGACGATCCCGCCCATCAGGTAATGGGCCGCGGGGGCGACCGGCACGGGTTCGCCTTCCGCGTTCAGTCCGGCTGCGCGGCAGGCCTCGAACACGTTCGGAAAGCGCTGGGGCGGGATCGAGCGCAGGTCCAGCCGCACGTGATCCGTTCCGTCGGCTTCGATGCGGTCACCGATCGCCGCCGTCACCTGGTCGCGCGGAGCGAGCTCGTCCGTGAACCGCCGGCCCGAGGCGTCGAGAAGCTCGGCGCCCTCGCCTCGCAGGGCCTCGGTCAGCAGGGTGCCGTCGTACGCCGAGCCGGGTAGCGCCAGCGCGGTGGGATGAAACTGGCAGAACTCGAGGTCTGCCAGGGCCGCACCGGCTGCATGGGCGAGCACGGCGCCGGCGCCGATCGCGCCCCATGGGTTCGTGGTGCGCCGCCACAGCGCAGCGCCGCCCCCTGTCGCCAGAACCGTGGCGCGCGCGGCGATCGCTCCGGCGTCGGTGATCACGCCCGCGCAACGGTGGCCGTCGGTCCACAGCGCCACCGCTGACCTCTGCTCGAGCACCGCAATCCGGGTCTGGGCGGCGACCCCCTCCGCCAGGCAGCCGGTGATAGCGCGCCCCGTCTGGGCGCCACCGGCGTGCACGATCCGGCGAGCCGAATGGCCACCCTCGAGGGCGAGGGCAAGTCCGCCTTCGGGCTCGGTGTCGAACCGCACCCCCCGTTGGCGAAGCTCCTCGACGGCGGCCGGCGCCCCGCGCGTCAGCGTTTCCACTGCCTCGGCGCGACAGAGGCCGCGGCCGGCGTTCAGGGTGTCGTCGGCGTGGCGAGCCGGCGAGTCGTCCGGGGCCAGCGCCGCCGCCAGCCCACCCTGGGCCCAGTAGCTGGCGCTCTCGGAAAGCGGCTTCCGAGAGACCAGGGCGACCGCGGCGCCCTGCTCGGCGGCGCGCAGCGCGACATAGAGCCCCGCGGCTCCGCCCCCGACCACCGCGACGTCTGTCTCCCGTCGCTCCACCTCAATCGCTTCGCGCTCGGGCTCCCATCAAGCTCCTTTCTAGAGCCTTCGGCTCACGGCCGCGGTTACGGTACCCGCGAACCGATGGGTCTCTACCTATCCCATCCGTCTTCGTTCGAGCACGACACCGGGGGCCACCCGGAGAATGCCGCACGCCTGCGAGCGGTCGAGGCGGCGCTCGACGACGCCGGCTGGCCGGGGCTGGAGCGGGTCGAGGCCCCCGCGGCAACGCTTGAGCAGTTGCGCCGCGTGCACTCGGACGAGCACATCGAGGCGATCGAGGAGATCAGCGCGCGCGGCGGTGGGATGATCGACGTCGACACCGTGGCCAGCAAGGGGTCCTTCGAGGCGGCGCTTCACGCCGCGGGGGGCGCCGCCCTCGCCGCCGAGCGGCTCCTGGCCGGCGACGGTGGCTTCGCCTTCTGCGGCCTGCGACCACCCGGCCACCATGCCGAGGCCTCGCGGGCGATGGGGTTCTGCCTGTTCAACAATGTCGCCGTCGCGGCCGCGCAGGCGCTCGCCACGGACGCCGCCGAGCGGGCCCTCGTCCTCGACTGGGACGTTCACCACGGGAACGGAACCGAGGCGATCTTCGCCGGCTCCGATCGGGTGCTCTACGCGAGCATCCACCAGTGGCCGCTGTATCCGGGCACCGGCTCGGCGGACTATGTGGGAGAGGGAGAGGGGGAGGGGTACACGGTCAACCTGCCGGTTGCGCCCGGCTCGGGCTCGATCGAGTTCCTGGCGCTGGTCCAGCACGTGGTGGCGCCGATAGCCCGCGCCTTTGGACCCGACCTGATCGCGATCTCGGCCGGCTACGACGCCCACCGCGATGACCCGCTCGCCGACTGCCAGGTCGAGACCGGCACGTACGGCGACATGGCAGCGACCATGCGCGAGGTCGGCGCGGAGCTGGGGGCGCCGCTGCTCGTCTGCCTGGAGGGCGGCTACGACCGGTCGGCGCTGGCGGCCTCGGTGCTGGCGACGATCGAGGCCCTGGCGACCGATCGCCAGGCGCCCGCGGCGCCCGCCGAGCCCGCCCGCCCGTACATCGAGCGCCACCGCGAACGCTGGCCGGTGGCCTAGTGGGGCCGCTCACGCGACACCCCCGATTTGCGCCGGGATCTCGCTATGCGGGGGCGGCGACGGGCTCGCCTCGAACGGCGACCGGCTGCTCCTCGCGCGCCACGGCCGCCGGCTGCAGGGCGAAGTAGCCCAACAGTCGCCAGGCGTCCCGGCGACGCAACAGGACCTTGCCGAGGTAGGCGCCAGGTACTACCTGCACCAGCTCATCGAGGATGTCGCGAATCAGCAGCCGGGGGTTCTCGGCGGAGTCGTAGTCGATCTTCAGCGTCTCGCGATCGGGGTCCACCTGGCCGGGCGCAACGTAGGTGCGGAACCGGAAGGCCGCGTAGCCGCCGTCGTCCAGCGGCTCGAGCCGGTAGGAGGGAAACAGCACCCGGGCCGCTGGACGGGCACTCGCGAGCAGCAGGTTGTCGCCGGTGGCGGTGGCGGCGTCGAAGCGCTTGCCGGTCCATGGCATCCAGGCCGAGGCGAGAGGGCGCAACCCGAGGTCGGCCGGGCGGGAGATGGTGGGTGTGACCAGGATGCCGCGCGTTTGACCGTCCAGCGCGGGATCCGGCGGGACGCCCAGACGGAAGATCCGGTTGAGGGTGTCGTGGGCCTCCTTGGGCCTGCTTCCGGCCCGGGTACCGGCCAGCCGGATCTGGTTCCAGGACGCGCGGCGGGCGAACTCGGCATTCGCCTTGCTCAGCCCCTGGAGGGCCTCGACGTAACGCTCCACCTCCTCGGCGGCGGGGGTCAGGGGATCGGGCTCCAGAGCGGGGAGCTCGGTCAGGCGGGTCATTGATCCACCCTACAGCGTCAGTCGCTGCTTCAAGCCCTTGAGAAACGCGGTCGAGAAGCCGGGCATGTAGTCCAGCTCGTCGAGTGACTGGAAGCCCTTGGAACGGCCCCGGTAGTCGATGATGCGCTTTGCCTGGGTGGACGACAGCCCGAGCCCTCGCAGGTCGCCGAAGCTGGCGCTCGAGATGCTGACGGTGCCCGCGTCGGCGGACCGCGCGTCGGCCTCCTCGTTCTGCTCGGGCCCGACCTCCTCCCGTTCGGCCTGCTCCGTGTCCGAGTGGTTCGCCCCGTTCCCGGCGCGGGCCCGTTTCGTCACGCCCCCGGCAAGCTCGCTGACCTCGCCGAGCCGTCCCTCGATCACCTGAAAGCGAAGCTCGCGCTCTCGCTCCAGCTCTCGGTGGGCTTCCTGCTCGATCTTGGTGGCGCGCCGCTCGGCGGCCTTCGCGCGGTCGTGGGCCTCGTCGAGCTGGCGCCGCGTGGCGGCCAGCTCGCCCTCGATCGCGGCCTTTTCTCGCTCCCGCTTCTCCTCGCGAACCCGGAAGGCCTCGTGGGCCTCCTCCCGGGCCGCCTCTTGCGCCGCGGACACCTCCTTGCTCAGCTTTTCCTCGGCCTCCGCCTGGAGCTTCCGTGCCTGCTGGGCGAGCTGGCTCTCCGAGCTTTCGGCCGCTGCTCGCTCCGCCTCGGCGACCGCCTCCCGACTCTGCTGCCTCGCCCGCGTCTCGCCCTCTTCGCGTAGAGCCTCGGTCTGGCCCCGAAGCCACGCCGAAGCGGCCGTCCTCGCTTCCACCGCCGTGGTGGCCGCGACGCTCTCCGCCGCGCGCCCCCTCTCCGTGGCCTCCTGCAGCTTGCGCTCGGCCGCGGCCAGCGCCTTGGACCGGTCTGCACGCTCCGAGTTCAGCTGTGCGGTCAAGGCGCGGATCCGCTCGTCGGCGGCCCGCTGCACCTCCGTGCGAGTGGCGGCAACGGCCTTGCCCTGGCTCCGCTTGGCCTCGTCGCGCAGGCGCTCCGTCTCGGTCTCGAGGCGAGCGGACTCCTCGGCGCGCACCCGCTCCTCGGTCTGGCGGCGGGCGGCATCGACCTCGCGCAGGACGCGCTGATCGGCATCCTTGCGCGCCTGCTCCAGCTCGCGCTGCGCGCGCTCCTCCAGCTGGCGGACCTGCTGCTCAGCCGCCCGGATGGCCTGCTCGGCCTCGGCCTTCGCCTCGCCCAGCTCCTTCTCACGCTCTTTGATCCTGACGTTCGCCGCCTCCGTTGCCGAGCGCTTGGCGCGCTCGGTCTCCCGGGCGACGCGGCTCTCGGCCTCGGCCCGTAGGCGCTTGGCCTCCTGGCTCAGCTCCTGCTCCGCGGCGGTTACCCGCTCGCCCGCGGCGGCCGCGTGTTGCTCGATCTGCTGCAGGCGCCGGTCGGATTTCTCGACGATTCGGGTCTTCTCCTGGCGCTCGTTCTCGAGCTCCTCCTCGCGCGCCCGCAGCTCGGCCGCGAACCGCTCTTCGGCTGCGGCCCGCGCGGCCTTCACCTCGCGGCGGGTGCGCTCCTCGGCCTCGGCGCGAATCCGCTCGATCTCCGCCGCCGCGGCCTCGTGAGCCTCCTGCTCGGCCTGTTCCTCGATCTGACGGCGCGTGGTCTTCGCGGCCTGCAGCGACATCTCCTCGAGCTCGCGTCGTGCCGCCTCGGTTGCCTCGCGCGCCTTTTCCTCGGCCGCCGCCTGAGCCTTCTCCTCGGTCTCGCGGCGGCCGCGTTCCCACGCCTGGCGCGTCTGCTCGGCGACCTGCGCGCGGACAGTCTCGAGCTCGCGGCGCAGGTCCGCGGTCTCCGCCTGGACACGGCGGTCGGCCTCCTCGCGCACACGGCGCTCCGCGTCGGCCTGGGCCTGCTTGGCCGCGGTTGCCCGCGCTTCGGCCTCCTGAAGCTGGGCCATCGCCTCCTGGACGGCCCGGCCTGCGGCCTCATCGGGCGCCGCGGCGGCGACCGCAGCCGCGTCTTGCTCCGCCTTGGCGGCTCGCTTTTCCGACTCGGCCTGCCGGCGCTCCGCCTGGCTCGCCCGGCCCTCGGCAGCCCGCGCGTGCCGCCGTGCCTCGCTCATGCTCCTGCGGGCCTCCTTGGCCTGACGTTCGGCCTCGCTGGCCGTGGCCTCCATCTCGGTCAGGCGCCCCTCGAGCTGCTCGAGCTTCTTGGCGGCCTCGCGCCTGGCGTGCTCCAAGTCCTCCTCGAGCGCGACGATCTCGTGCATCGATCGCTGCTCGGCGGCCTTGGCCGCGCTGGTCGCGGCGGCCCGGATCCGCTCTTCGAACACCGTCCCAACCGTCCCATGGCGGGGCGCATCCGCCTTGGGCTCGGCCGCGGGATCCGGCTGCTCCGGTGGTCGGGCGTTGGCTTGGGCCTGGGGGGCGCTGGACGGCGACCCCGGCTGGGACGAGGACTCAGGGGCCGATGGGCCGGACGACTTGGCTGCCCAGGGAGGCCCCGCGACCCGCTGCGCTTGGCGCCGCGCTCTCAATTCGACTTGTCCCTTGGCGGTCGTGGAGCTTTCCGTGGTTCGCCGCGACTGGGGGGTCTCGCCGGGCTCTGGGCCGAGACCGAGCCACCCCATGAAGCGGCCCACCGCGCCGGCCTGCGGGCTATCGCCCGGCTTTGAGCCGGACCCGGAGGACGCCCGGCCGTTCTGGCCATTTGTGGCCGAGTCCGGCCTGAAGGTTCCTGGGCGGCGTCGTGGCATGGGTCTCGCACTGTACGAAAGATCCCTTGGGGTGGACCCCAGTTGTTTTCTGTCGACATCGGTGGTCGGGCGTCCCGACGCGAGGGCCGCGGGAGGCCCGGATCAGGGCTTGGGAGGGGAGCCCAGGACCTCGCGATAAGCAACCAGAACTCGCTCGGCCATCAGCTCCGCCGAGAACCAGCGGGCCCGCTCGCGACCCGTGACTCGGGGATCCGGCGTGTCCAGATGCCGGCGGGCGAGCTCGGCCCATCGGGTGGGTTCGAAGGGCTCGACGAGGCAGCCGTCGATGCCCTGCAGGAGCGTTGGCGCGACGCCGACCGGGGTCGAGAGCACCGGGACGTCGCAGGCCAGCGCCTCGACCGCGGCGAGCCCGAACCCCTCGTTGTCCGAGGTGACCAGCACGGCATTGGCGGCGTTGACCCAGTCCGGCATTCGCTGGTGCTCGATCGCGCCGCCGGTCAACAGCTCGGCATCTGCCAGCCGGCCAACCTCGGCAGCTCGGTCATAGCGTTTTTCCGGCCGCGGGGTGGCGGCTGGAAACAGCAGATATCGACCCTTGGGTTCGAGGCCCAGCCGCTCGCGGGCCTCGGCCCGCGGGGACGGCCGGAAGCGGTCCAGGTCGGCGCCGCAGGGCAGCACCGCGGTTGCCCCTGGGCGTTTCGGCAGCCCGGGCCGTTCGGACTCGGGGGCGAAGAGGGCGCGGGAGGCGCCGGCCACCAGGTCGAGCCGTCGCGTCAGGCGGCGCGACATCGGACCCACGACGCGGTGGCGGACGTCCGTGCCGTGGAAGGTGACGATCAGGGGGTCTGCGCCGGCGAGCGACGCGCACCAGCCGGCCAGCCCGTAGTGAGCGTGGACGAGGTCGAAGCGCTCGCTCCGCAACAGCCGGCGGATGCGCGGCACCGCGCGTGGATAGTTCCATCGCCCGCCCGGGAAGGACAGCAGCTCGACCTCGACCCCGGCGCGCCGCAGCGCGGCCACCTGGTCGCGGACGAACACACCTCGAAACGGCGTCGCCGGATCGGGGGTGATGTTGGTGACCACCAGGACCCGCACGGCCGCCAGCCTAGCCGCGCCCGCGGCCGGGCTTGGCCGGCGTTCCGGCGGGTCGGCCGGCTGGCATCATGAGAGCGGTGGAGCAGCGCCTCAGCCTCGTGACCCTCGGCGTCGCCGACCTGGCGCGCTCGCGAGCGTTCTACGAAGGGCTCGGCTGGACCACTCGGGCCGAGCCCGACGACGATGTCGTGTTCTTCCAGGCCGGGGGCATGATCGTGGCCCTGTGGAGCCGAGCCGAGCTGGCGGGCGACAGCGGCGTCCAGGACCAGGGCGGGTGGGGCGGGATCACGCTCGCCCACAACGTTCGATCGCCGCAGGAGGTCGACGCCGTTCTGGCCGAGGCCCGCGCCGCAGGTGCCGAGATCGCTCGCCCCGGTGCGGCGACCGTCTGGGGCGGCTACTCCGGGGTGTTCATCGATCCCGACGGGCACCCGTGGGAGGTGGCTCACAACCCCCACTGGACACTGGCCGACGACGGGTCGGTCCGCCTGCCCGCCTGACGAGCGCCCGCCTCGCCGGCTGACCCCTGCTCGGCGCTAGGCCGCCGAGCTGCAGGCTCGACCGGCGCAGTGGCGAAGGGCTGCGAGCCGTCGCGCGAGGCTGCGCTCGAGCGCCGCGGCGGCCGGCCTGCCCGCGAGGTTGTGCAGTTCGTATGGATCCGAGTTCAGGTCATACAGCTCGCGGTACCCATTGCGGTATTGCGCATAGACGAACCCCCCAGGGGTTCGGACGGCGGAGTATCCGCGCCGCCCGACGAGGTACTCGAGCACCAGTGAGCGGTTTCCGCCCGCGGCCGGATCGCGCGCCGCAGGAAGCAACGAGATCCCGTCCGGCTCGAGTCGCGGTGGGACGCCGGTGACGTCCAGGATCGTGGGAGAAAGGTCGATGTTCGCGGCGAGCTGGTCGCGTACCTGTCCGGTGGGCAGCCCTGGTCCCCGGATGATCAGCGGGACCCGGACGGACTCCTCGTAGACGGCGTGCTTGCCGTGGCGGCGATGCTGGCCCAGCATGAAGCCGTTGTCGGAGGTGAAGACGACGTAGGTATTGTCGAGCTCGCCGGAGGCGCGGAGTTGACGGACGAGCCCCTGCACCAGATCGTCGACGGCCAGCAGGCTCTCCAGGCGGCTGCGGTATTCGGTTCGCAGGGTGCTGATCTGGGCCCTGCCGAGCCGAGGACTCTTACGCACGAAGGACGGCTTGTCGGAGACGTTGGGCTCGTTGAACGACGGTGGTCGGGGAAGGGGGCGATGAGCGAATCGACCGAGGTCGCGAATCGCCGGCCGTGGATCGCGGCCGTGCTCGCTGGGTCCGGTGATCCGAGGGTTCTCCAGATGTGGCGCCAGGGGCGCCACGGTGAGGAAGAAGGGCCGGCGTCGACCCGCACTCTGCCGGACGAACTGCTGCGCTTTGCGCGCGTAGACGTCGGTCTGGTAGTCCGAGGGCGCGGTCCCGTAGCTTCGGAGCGAGCCGTTTTCGTTCAGGCGATAGCCGTACAGCCTGTACTCGGTGTGGTCGATCGGGACGAACCAGCGATCCCACCCCGGAGGCACGTACCGCCTGATCCCGGGTGAGCGTACGCCGTCGTAGTCGCGGATGCCGTAGCCGTTCAGGTACTTGCCGATGTAGCCCGTTCGATAGCCGGCGCTGTGCAGCGCCACCGGCAGCGCGTTGCCAATCAACTCCGGCTGAGCGGCGAAACCCTGGTAACCGCCCTTGGGAGGATGGCGAGTTGGAACCCCGTGATTGTGGACGTACTGGCCGGTTTGGAAGCTCACCCGCGAGGGGCAGCACTCGGGAGTGGTGGCGTAGCTGTTGGCGAAGGTCACGCCCTTGGCAGCCAGCTCTCGCTCGACAGCCTTCATCACCTTCACCGAGGCCGGATCCTGATCGTCGGTCATGATCACGACCACGTTCGGCCGCAAGCTCCCCGCTGCGCCCGCTTCATGGAAGAACCCCAGGCCGACAGCGACAACGCCCACAAGGGCCACGGCACCGGTCGCCAGCAGGCCTTTCGTCGACATCGCATGGGAGACGTTCGCCGGGGCGGATGAATTGGCCGTGAACGCCTAGCCCCCATTCATGCCCGTTTCATTCAGCCGCTCTAGGTTCGCGTCATCACGTTCCAACGAAGTGGAGGACGCACGATGACCAGCAAGCTGAAGAAGGGCGCAATCGCGGCAGGCGCGATCGCCGCGCTGGCCGCCGGTGGCGCGGCGATCGCGGGGGCGGCCGGCGGGGGCGACGACGGCAGCGGAACGCCGATCACCGGCAGCGCTCTCGATCGGGCCAAGGCGGTGGCGCTCGAGCACACCGGGGGCGGCCAGGTCTCGCGACCGAGGTGCGCGACGAAGAGGGCTACTACGAGGTCGAGGTCAAGAAGACCGACGGCAGCCAGGTCGACGTACACCTCGATCGCAACTTCAACCTGGTGGACTCATCCGCCGACGGCGGCTCGGCCGACGAGGAGACGAAGTAACGACCGACCGGGGTCGGCGGGGGTGGCGCAGCCATCCACGCCGACCCCGGCTGATGCCGCCTGGCGCCGCAGCGGCGACCTCGCCTAAACCGCTGGTTGCGGTATTCGGATACCACAAGCCGCGACCCTGCTCAGAGAGCAAGGGCCCCCTGCCGACAAGACAGGTGTGGAGGCAAGTTCATGGCTCGTGCCCACCGAGCTCGACCATGCCCGTGTGATCGATGCGCACGGGCGCATGCGAACCGCGCGTGCGATCTCCCTCGCCGCGATCGGCTCTGCGATCCTCGTCGGCCTGCCCTGGTTGCCGTGGTGGACTCTGGCGCTGTTACTCGTGGCCGCAGTTCCCCTGGCGACCTTCGAGCGCCGCCTGGAGCGCTCGGCGCATCCCGAGCGGGTGGCCGCGCAGACCCTCCTGCTCATCCTCTTGGTGCTTGCCATCGGCGTCGCCGGAAACGGCGGCCCCGATAGCCCGGCCCTGCCCTGGCTGATCATCCCCTGCGCCATGGCCGCCATGCGCTTTCGGCGCGCCGTGGTCCTGGCCTTCGCCGCTCTCACCGCGGTTGTGATCCTGGTGGCCAGCGTGTCCGTGGATCCGCAGGGCTTCGCAGACAACCCGATGCTGGTGGTCTCCACGCTCGCGCTGCTCGTGGTAGTCACCGTGGTGACGTCGGCGCTCACCCAGGCGGAGATCAAGCACCGAGACAACGCCGTCCTCGACCCGCTCACCGGACTGCTCAACCGCCAGGCCCTTGAGCTCCGGGTGGCCGAGCTCGAGCAGCAGGCCGGTCTGACGGGTCACTCGGTCTGCGCGATCGTCTGCGACCTCGACGGCTTCAAGCAGGTGAACGACACCTACGGCCACGATCGTGGCGACACGGTGTTGCGCGACGTCGCCTACGAGATCCGCAAAGCGCTGCGCTCGTTTGAGCTCATCTACCGCGTGGGCGGAGAGGAGTTCGTGGTGTTGCTCCCGGGCGTGCGCCTTCCGCGGGGCATCACCGTGGCTTCCAGGCTCCGCGAGGCGGTCGACCGTGCCCGCCCCGGCGACCTCGCCCTGACCATGTCCTTGGGGGTGGCCGCGGCGGCCGGATCTGAAGTCAGCGGTGAGTCGCTGATTCGGGCGGCCGACGAGGCGCTCTACCGAGCGAAGTCCGGCGGGCGCAATCGGGTGGAGGCCGCGCTTCCGTGCGGCGCCGAAGCCAGCAGCGAAGCGCGCCTGGTGGTGGCCGACGACAGCGCGGTCGAGGTCGCCCCCAGCACGGCCTGACCGGGGGCTTGGGCGCCCGCCCAGCATCGCCCGATGAGTTGAAGCACCTCGCCCGGTCTCTGACCGGAAGGGGCCAACTACCCAGGCAAAGGAGCCGCATCGTGAATTGGACGCTCGAAGTCGTGATTGTCCCCGTCTCAGACGTGGACCGTGCTAAGGCCTTCTACGCCGAGCGGCTCGGTTTCAACGTGGACCACGACACCAAGGTCAGCGAAGGCAATCGGATCGTTCAGCTCACTCCTCCCGGGTCCGGATGCTCGATCGTCGTGGGTGAGGGGATCGTCCCGGATATGCCACCGGGCTCCCTCAAGGGCTTGCAGCTGGTCGTCCCCGACATCCACGCGGCTCGTGACCAGCTCGAACAGCGAGGGGTGGAGGTCAGTGAGATCCGGGTCATGGGCGAGAACCCGAGTCCTCAGCCGACCCGCTCGACAATGTCGGGTTCGCCTTCTTCAGCGATCCGGACGGCAACGGGTGGGCCGTGCAGCAGATATCTGCCCGCGGCTAGTCTCGGCCCGGCGCTATTTGCAAACGGTGGGGCTAGCCAGCTGCCATTTGCATGCGCCGTGGCAGCGGCTAGTCTGACCCGATGGACGAGCCCGTCCACGGATTCAAGGAAGGCCAGGCGGTCTGGGTCGAAGACGGCGACGGGAAGCAGCATCCCGGGATATTCGTCGGCGAGAACGAGAGCGCGAGTTGGTTCGGCGGCAGTCCGACCGCCTACGTCGCGCACCCTGAGACTCACCAGGCAGAGGTGGTCTCGATCTTCCGCATCACGCCAAGAGACGAGTAGCCGCGATCGCGGCGTGCTCCGTCGCTGAGAGCTGATCTGCATGCTACGCCGCTGCAGCGGCCGGGACCTTGGTGCCCAGCTCCGTGAGCGCGAACAGGAACATCTCGGAGAAGGTCGGGAAGGGCTGGATCGTGTCCGCGACGACCTCGAGCGGAACCTCGGCACGGATCGCCATCGTGGCCTGCTGCAGCCACTCGCCGGCCTCGGGGCCGAGGGCATAGGCGCCGGTCAGGCGCTTGCCGTCGGACACCAGCGTGAGGAAGCCGATCTTCTGGTCGTACTCGCGCGTGTAGGTGGAGAGCCGCGGGGTGGACGTGATCGGCACCGACACCTCCACCTCGCCCTCCGCCGCGCCCACCGAGGCGGCCTGAGGATCGGTGAAGACGACGCGCGGCACCGCGTCGTAGTTGGCTTGCCGCTCGCGGCCGAGGATGTTGGCCGCGGCAACCCGGCCCTGGTACTTGCCGACGTAGGTGAGCGGCCAGATGCCCGTGACGTCGCCAATCGCCCACACGCCGTCAGCGGCCTTCATGCGCCCGTCGACCTCGACCCCGCGCTTGCCCGCCTCGATGTCCACGTTCTCGAGGCCGAGGCCCTCGATCCGGGGGGTACGGCCGGTGGCCACCAGCAGCCTGTCGCCGCGCAGCTCGCTGCCGTCGGGGAACTCGAGCACGTAGTCGTCGCCGTCCTTGCGGGCGGCCGAGGAATGCTGGCCGAAATGCAGCTCGAGCCCCTCCGCGCCGAGCGCCTGGCCGAGCGCATCGCCGAGCGGCTTGGGCTCGCGTGGAAGCAGGTGGTCCATGCCCTCCACGAGCGCCACCGACGAGGAGCCGAGCCGCATGCACGCCTGGGCCATCTCGGTGCCCACGGGCCCGCCGCCCAGGATCAGCAGGCGCTTGGGGACCTCGGTCATCGCCGTGACCTCGCGGTTGGTCCAGATGCCGTCCAGCTCACGCAGGCCGTCGATCGGCGGGATCACCGGGTCCGAGCCCGTGGCGACCACGATGTGCTCGCAGGAGTGCTCGGCTCCGTCCACGGCCACGCGACCCGGGCCGGTGATCGTCCCGTCCCCGCGCAGGATGTCGATGCCCTTCGAGCGCTGCCCCTCCTCCTTTGCCGTGTCGTCCCAGTTGGAGGTCATGAAGTTGCGCCACTCGAAGGCCGACCCGGCGTCGATGTCGCCGCCCACGGCCTCGCGGGCACCGGGCGCCTCGCGCGCCGCCTCGAGCGCCTCGCCCGGGCGCAGCAGCGTCTTCGAGGGGATGCAGGCCCAGTAGTCGCACTCTCCTCCGAGCAGCTCGCGCTCGACGATCGCCACCTTGAGGCCGCCGTCGGCGAGGTGGCCGGCGCAGTGCTCGCCGGCGGGACCGGCTCCGATCACGATGACGTCGTAGCTGTGGCTCATCGGCTTCCTCTCGTTGGTTGGGCACAACGCTATCCCGCCTGGGCGCCATTCCGCGCATCCGCTTGCCTGTAGGTTCGCCGAGCATGCAAGCCAACGGGACCCGGGCGAATGCGAAGGCCGCGCTGGTCGTGGGGGCGCTGGGGGTCGTCTTCGGCGATATCGGCACGAGCCCGATCTACACGATCCAGACGGTCTTCAACCCCGACGACCCGCACCCGGTCCAGTCCTCGATCGAGAGCGTTTACGGGATCGTCTCGCTGATCTTCTGGTCGGTGACGATCATCGTCACCTTCAAGTACGTGCTGCTGGTGATGCGGGCCGACAACCAGGGCGAGGGCGGGATCATGGCGCTGATCTCGCAGGTCCGGCAGATCGGAGATCGCGTCAGCGGGCGCAGCAAGTTCCTGCTTGGCGGGCCTCGGGGTCTTTGGTGCCGCGCTGTTCTTCGGCGACAGCATGATCACCCCGGCGATCTCGGTGCTCTCGGCGGTCGAGGGGATGAAGGTGATCCAGCCGTCGCTCGACAGCCTCGTCGTGCCGATCACCGCCACGATCATCGTCGTCCTCTTTGCGACCCAGAGGCTGGGCACCGGGGCGGTGGGGCGCATGTTCGGGCCGATCATGATCGTCTGGTTCACGACGATCGCCGTCCTCGGGATCCGCGGGATCACCATGCATCCGGAGGTCCTCAAGGCGCTCTCGCCGACCTATGCCCTCGACTTCCTGTTCCACAGCGGCTCGACCGGCTTCTTCTCGCTGGCGGCCGTGGTGCTGGCGATCACCGGCGCCGAGGCGCTCTACGCCGATCTGGGCCATTTCGGGCGCCCGGCGATCACCCGCGCCTGGCTGCTGCTCGTCTTTCCGGCCTGCATCCTCAGCTACCTGGGCCAAGGGGGGCTGATCCTCGACGACCCGAGCACGATCAGCGCGCCGTTCTTCCAGCTGGTGCCAGATGACGGACTGATCCCGCTGGTCGTCCTCGCCACGGCGGCGACGGTGATCGCCTCGCAGGCGGTGATCTCCGGGGCCTTCTCGATCGCCCACCAGGCCGCGCAGCTCGGCTACCTGCCGCGGCTGCGGGTGATCCACACCTCCGAGCACGAGATCGGGCAGGTCTACATGCCGTTCGTCAACTGGCTGCTGCTGGGGGCGGTGCTGGTTCTCGTCTTCAGCTTCCAGACCTCGGCGGCGCTGGCGTTTGCCTTCGGGATGGCGGTTACCGGCACGATCACGATCACGACGATCCTCTTCTTCTTCATCGTCCGCCACCGCTGGCACAGGCCGCTGTGGCTCGCCCTGCTTGGAGCGGGCGGCTTCCTGACCGTGGACCTCGCCTTCTTCGCCGCCAACCTGACCAAGCTCACCCACGGCGCCTGGCTGCCGCTGACGATCGGGCTGGTGCTGTTCACGGTGATGGTCACCTGGTTCCGCGGGCCGCGAATTGGTCACCGATGAGCGCCTGCGCGTCGAGGGCCCGCTGCAGAGGTTCATCGACGAGCTCCGGGCGAAGGACCCGCCGGTCGTACGGGTGCCGGGCACGGCGGTGTTCATGAACCGCGGCAAGGAGACCGCGCCGCTGGCGATGCGGGAGAGCGTCGACCACCTGCACTCGCTCCACGAGCACGTCCTCGTCCTCTCGCTGGAGACCCTGCCGGTGCCGCGGGTCCCGGACTCCAAGCGGCTGGACATCGACGAGCTGGGCTACAAGGACGACGGCATCACCTTTGTCCGTGCCAAGCACGGCTACTTCGAAGAGTTCGACGTCCCAGCCCTGATCAGGCTGATCGACAAGGCCGGGATCGAGTGCCCGCTGGAGGCCAACGAGGCCTCCTACTTCCTCTCCAAGATCGAGCTCAAGCCGACCGACGCGCCTGGAATGAGCCGCTGGCGCAAGGAGCTCTTCCTCGCCACCTCGGTGATCTCCGCCGAGCCGGCCGACTATTTCCGGCTGCCGCGCGAGCGCACGGTTTTCCTCGGGTCGCAGATCGAGTTCTGAGGTCTCGGGAAGGAGCAATCCGAACGCCCTAATAGCTCCCATAGTGGGAGGCCTGACGTTCTCCTGCGACATCGCCCGCGCAGCATGTCGCGCGCGCGAGCACCATGCCGGGCCTCAATCTGAGCTGCTCAGCCCCCGAGATAGCGGGCGAGCGCGAAGTCGTCGGTTAGGTTCGGGCTTTGGCCGATCCCTACTGCGACGATCTTGCCGTCGCCCTGTAGCGCGACGCCGCTTGCCCCTCCGATCTGGTTGACAAACCCGAAAGCGGTCGTCTGCTTGCCGTCGCCGGAGAAGCTGGTGTCGAGCGAGCCGTTGGGGTTGTAGCGCGCGAGCGCGAAGGCCCAGTTGCCACCGCCCGCGCCGCGGCCGACAGCGACGATCTTGCCGTCGCCCTGTAGCACCACCCCATTTGCCGCGTCAAAACCGGTCTCGAAGTCGGTCGTCTGCTTGCCGTCCCCGGAGAAGCTGGTGTCGAGCGAGCCGTTGGCGTTGTAGCGGGCGAGGGCGAAGTCGGCACCCGTTCCTCCGCTGCCCACGAGCACGACCTTGCTGCCTTGCACCGCCACCCCGTTCCCCTGGTCGAAACCGCCGAAATCGGTCGTCTGCTTGCCGTCGCCGGAGAACGTGGTGTCGAGTGAGCCGTTGGGGTTGTAGCGGGCGATGGCGAAGTTGCCGCCCCCGGTTTCGCCACCTGCGACGATCCTGCCGTCACCTCGGACCGCCACCCCATTCGCAGAGTCAGCGCCAGCGAAGTTGGTCGTCTGCTTGCCGTCGCCGGAGAAACTCGTGTCGAGTGAGCCGTTGGCGTTGTAGCGCGCGAGCGCGAAGGCATAGCTGCCGCCACTCGCGCCCTGCCCGACGGCGACGATTTTGCCATCGGCTTGTAGCGCCACCCCGGTCGCCCGTTCCTCGGAGCCTCCAAAGTCCGTGGTTTGCTTGCCATCGCCGGAGAAGGTGGTGTCGAGCGAGCCGTTGGGGTTGTAGCGGGCGATGGCGAAGTCGGTGTTGCCCAAGTTGTTGATCCCACCGCGGCCGACCACGACGATCCTCCCATTGCCCTGAATCGCCACCCCCAAGGCGAGGTCGTTGCCCCCGAAGTCGGTCGTCTGCTTGCCGTCGCCGGAGAAACTCGTGTCCAGTGAGCCGTCGGGGTTGTAGCGGGCGATCGCGAAGTCGCCGCTAAACACGTGACCAACCGCGACGATCTTGCCGTCGCCCTGTAGCGCCACCGCCGCTGCCCCGTCGGCGTGGCCACCGAAGCTCGTCGTCTGCTTGCCGTCGCCGGAGAAGCTGGTGTCGAGCGAGCCGTTTGGGTTGTAGCGGGCGAGCGCGAACGAGGAGCTATTACTGTCGGCGATGCCGACCGCGACGATCTTGCCATCGGCCTGGAGCGCCACCCCGCGCGCCGCGTCGGAGCCGCCGAAGTCGGTTGTCTGCTTGCCGTCGCCGGAGAAGCTCGGGTCCGGCGTGCCATCGGGCGTGTAGCGGACTAGGGCGAAGTCCCCGCCGGCGCTGCCGACCGAAACGATCTTGCCGTCGCCCTGGAGCGCCACGCCGCTCGGCGAAAAGAAATTGGTCGTCTTTTTGCCGTCGCCGGAGAAGCTCGGGTCGAGCGATCCGTCAAGGTTGTAGCGGGCAAAGGCCGCCCCCGGGCCGCCGGGGCCGCCAACCACGATCTTGCTGTCGCTCTGGAGCGCAACCCCCGCCGCTCGATCGCCCGTGGAGCCGAAGTCGGTCGTCTGCTTTCCGTCGCCAGAGAAGGTGTTGTCGAGCGAGCCGTTCGCGTCGTAGCGGGCGACGGCGAAGTCGAAAGCGGAACCGGAAGCGTTTCCGGACGAGCCCACCGCGATGACCTTTCCATCGGCTTGCAGCGCTACGCCGCTCGCCCCGTCGCGGATGGAGCCGAAGTCCGTCGTCTCCTTGCCGTCGCCAGAGAAGGTTGTGTCCAGCGCGCCATTGGGGTCGTAGCGAGCGAGGGCGAAGTCACAGACAGCGTCGGGATCGCCGCTACAGGTGCCGCCGACCGCGACGATTCCGCCGTCGCCCTGGACGGCGACCCCACCCGCGCCCGCGTTGTCTCCGAACTGGGTCGTCTGCTTGCCGTCGCCGGAGAAGGTCGTGTCCAGCGAGCCATTGGGGTTGTACCGGGCGAGCGCGAAGGAGTGGCTGCTGCAGCAGACTCCACCGAAGCCGGTCACGCCAACGACCACGATCTTGCCGTCCGCCTGGATGGCAACCCCCGTTGCGTCATCATCGCCCCCCGGCAAGGCCGTCGTCTGCTTGCCGTCTCCCGAGAACGTCGTGTCGAGCGTCCCGTTGGTGTTGTAGCGGGCGATGGCGAAATCGTCGAAGGAGAGGTCGCCCGACGTAGAGCGGAACACGCTGCCGACCGCGACGATCTTCCCGTCCGGCTGGCGCACGGTCGCCGTCGCATCGCTGATTCCGAAGGGAAAGTCCGTGGTCTGCTTGCCGTCCCCCGAGAACGTCGGGTCGAGATCGCCTGCGGCGGCGATGGCCGTCGCCGAGAAGGCGAGACTGACGATCACGGCGACGACGACCACGCGCGCAGGCTGCGGAGTGAGATGAGAGAGAAGCTTTCGACGCATGGGAACCTCCCTGGAACCGTTAGGCGGAGGGCAGGCTGTCGGCGAGTCCGTTAGGGCCAGTCGGCAAAGCCGGCGACCGCAGGAAAGCCCACCCTCTCACCCCGGGAACGCTCAGTCAAGCGAGACCTCCGCGGCTTCGCCGGGGGGAGGTGGTGGCAGGGGGCGAGATGCGCAGGATCGGCTTCGAGGCGACGGCCCGAATCGACCGCCTCCTGAAAATCGCGCAAGGGGGAGCGCAGTCAAGGGGCCCCGATCCAGACTGTCTAACGGGGGCGATCGCGGCCCGCGGGCGATAGCCTGCGAACTCGTGTCGAGTCGCCGTGAGACGAAGCGGAGGCTTGCCAGCGGGACGGCGAAGTACGTGTTCAATCCCGTTGTCCGCGGGCTGTTTCGCCTCGGGCTTCCGGCCCCGGGGACTGCGATCCTGGAGACGATCGGCCGCAAGTCCGGGCGGCCGAGACGCAACCCGGTTACCAACGGCCTCGACGACGGCGTCTTCTGGATCGTCGCCGAGCACGGTCGCCGGGCGAGCTACGTCAGGAACATCGAGGCGAACCCTCGTGTTCGCGTTCGCATCGGCCGACGATGGCGCAAGGGCACCGCCCGGCTTGTTCCCGACGATGATCCACGAGAACGACTGCGCTACATCGCCTCGAGGCACCCGATCACGAGACTGAATACGGCGACGGTACGCCTCATGCAGACGGCTCTACTGACGATCCGGATTGACCTGAATGGTGAGGAGCGCTAGCCCCGAATCGCGCCTGCATGTCGCGTAAGCAGAACCGACGCGATGGGCGCACATGGCTCCTGCTGGTCGTCCGAGGCGGCACTTCATTCACACGGGCGGCGCCAAGTTGTGTCGTCCAGGTCTGGACCGGTAACGCGCGTCGGGACGAGCATCGACCGAAACCCCGAACGAGGAGGAGTCGATGCTCTACAGGCTGGCCGCATACATCCAGGTGGTGTTCGCCCGGCGGGCGAGACGAGTCGTCGCCGCGCTCGAGGGCGAGCGCGGCCAGGGGACGGTCGAGTACGTCGGCCTGATCCTGCTGGTCTCGCTCCTGATGGTCGGCATGGTGGCGGCGATGAAGGGCTTCAACGGCCGGCAGGGCACCGAGCTCGCCGACCTGATCGTCAACAAGATCAAGCAGGCCGTGAACGCGATCACGTTCCGGTAGGGAGACGCGCTCCCGCGCCGTCGCCCGCCCCGATCGCCCACGATTCGTGGGCGAGGAGAGCGGGCGGCGGCTCCGCCGGAGCCGCGCGTTCAAGCCTGGGCGCCTCTGAGAGACTGCCACCGTGACCAGCGCCCGCAGCTATGACCGCTCGGCCGGCGACCTGCGCCCGGTCGAGATCGAGCCGGGGTTCGTGCGCACGGCGGATGGCTCGGCGCTCTACTCCCAGGGCGAGACGCGGGTGATCTGCACCGCCTCGGTCAGCGGCTCGGTGCCGCGCTGGTTGGAGGGCTCCAGGCGGGGTTGGGTGACCGCCGAATACGCGATGCTGCCGGCGTCGACCGGCGAGCGCAAGGAGCGCGACATAAAGCGGGGCCGGCCCGACGGGCGCTCGGTGGAGATCCAGCGGCTGATCGGCCGCTCGCTGCGGGCGGTGGTCGACCTCGAGGCGCTCGGCGAGCGCAGCCTCTACGTCGACTGCGACGTGCTCCAGGCCGACGGCGGCACCCGGTGCGCGGCGATCACCGGCGGCTACGTGGCGCTGAAGCTGGCGTTCGAGAAGCTCGTCGCGGCGGGGGAGCTGGATCGGACTCCGCTCAACGGCTCGATCGCGGCGGTCAGCTGCGGCGTGGTCGACGGCGAAGTGCTGCTCGACCTCGACTACGCCGAGGACTCGCGCGCCGAGGTGGACGCGAACGTGGTCATGAGCGGCGACGGCGGTCTGGTCGAGGTGCAGGCGACCGCGGAACGCACCCCGGTCTCCCGCGCCTCTCTCGACGAGCTCCTGGTCCTCGCCGAGCCCGCGATCGTCGCTGCTTGGCGAGGCGCAGCGGGAAGCGGTCGCCGGCGCGGCGGCCTGATGCCGCGGGAGCGGGCCGTGGTGGCGACACGCAACCAGCACAAGCTGCGTGAGCTGGCCGAGATCCTCGACTCGCTGGAGCTGGTGGCGCTTCCGGAGGAGGTCGAGCTGCCGCCGGAGGATGGCGAGACCTTCGCGGACAACGCGCTCGTCAAGGCGCGCGCGGCGCGCGCCGCCACCGGGATGGCGGCGATCGGGGACGACTCGGGGATCGAGGCGAGCGCGCTCGGGGGCGCACCGGGGGTGCGCTCGGCGCGCTACGCGGGCCCCCAGGCGAGCGACCAGCAGAACCTGCAGCTGTTGCTGGCGCGAGCTCGCCGACGCCGCCGACCGCTCGGTCGCCTACGTCTGCGCGCTCGCCTACGTCGACGGGGACGGCGCGGAGCATCTGTTCGAGGGGCGCTGCGAGGGCGAGCTGGCGCCGGAGCCGCGCGGCTCGGGCGGCTTCGGCTACGACCCCGCCTTCGTCCCGGACGACACGGGGCCCGACGATCGGCGCACGATGGCCGAGCTGAGCGCGGCCGAGAAGCACGCGATCAGCCACCGCGGTCGCGCCGCGCGGAAGCTCGCCCGCTGGCTGGAGGCGCGCTCGTGATCCGCACCAAGTCGGGCGCCGCGATGCTCTCGGTCGCCTCCAACTTGGTGCTGATCGCGCTCAAGATCGCCGCCGGGGCGATCACCGGCTCGATCGCGATCCTCACCGAGGCGGCGCACTCGTCGATCGATCTGGTCGCCTCCGTGATCGCCCTGGTGTCGGTGCGAAAGGCCGACGAGCCCCCCGACCGCGAGCACCCCTATGGGCACGAGAAGGTCGAGAACCTGGCCGCGGCGATCGAGGGGATGCTGATCCTGATCAGCGCCGGGATCATCGTCTTCTTGGCGACCCGGCGGCTGGTCGTGGGCGCCGAGATCGACCACGTCGGGGTGGGAATCGCGGTGATCGGCGCCTCGGCGATCGCCAACCTCGCCGTCTCCACCTACCTGGGGCGGCGCGCCCGCGAGCACCGCTCGGCGGCCCTCGCGGGCGACGCCGCCCACCTGCGCGCCGATGCGCTGACCTCGATCGGAGTGCTTGTCGGCCTGGGCCTGGTGGCGATCACCGGAGTGGACGCCTTCGATTCGATCGCCGCGCTGGTGGTCGCGGGGGCGATCGTGTTCGCCGGGCTTCGGATCCTCACCGGGTCCTCGCGGGTGCTGGTGGACGAGGCGCCGCCGCCGGAGGAGCTGGACCGGATCGAGGCGGCGATCGCCGGCGCGCGCCCTCCGGAGATGGCCGGCTATCACAAGCTCCGCGCCCGCCGCGCCGGCGCCCACAGCTACATCGACTTCCACGCCCAGTTTCGCTCCGGCACCACCTTGGAGCGCGCCCACGCGCTGGCGCACCGCCTTCGCGACGCGATCGAGGCCGAGGTGCCCTACTCCGAGGTCTTGATCCACGTCGAGCCCGAGGGGGCGGTTCGCGATCCCGCCTCGCGCGACGCCGCGCCCTACCGGGCGGGATGAATGCGCCGCCTCAAAGGAGGTTGACCGCCGCCGAGAGGCCGACCGCGGCGAGCACGATCGAGTAGCCCGTGTATCCGTCCAGCACCAGGACCACGGCGGCAATCGCGCAGATGACCACGATGGTGAGCCACGAGGCTCGGGCGACCGACACGTCTATATGTTTGCCGAGTGGCAGGCGTCAACACCCAGCAGGTCCCGAGCGGCGAGGCGGCCCAGGCGGGCGTCGCCCGTCTGACCGAGATGTCGCCGGACCTTCGCGGCTGCGCGATCCTCGACCCAGCCGGCCGGGCGCTCGCCGCCAGCGGCGACTCCGGAGGCCTGGGCGAGCGCCGGCGCTGCGCTGCTCGCCGCGGCCGACGCTGCCGGCGATCAGCCTGCGAGCCACGTCCACGTCGCAACCGAGGATGGGGAGGCGTTCGGGGTGCGCCACGAAGGGCTGGCGATGGTAGCGGTTGCCGAGCGCTTCGCGCTGGCCTCGTTGATGATCTTCGACATGCGGGCGGTGCTGCGCGACCTGGCCAGGGAGGTTGAGTGACGCAGAAGCCGCAGCGCACGATCCTCGGGCGCGTCTCGGCCTACGCGGAGGAGGCGGCGTCGTTCCTGCGCCGCCGGCGAACCACCCGAAAGCCGTTTGCGCGAGTCCAGTTCCCGGGCGGGCGAAGCGCCGCCTACCCCCCCGACACCGAGGCCGGGCGGGCCCTGTTCGCGGCCGCCTCGCGCTTGATCGACGCGGCCGGCCGATGAGGAGGCGGGGCTGATGGCCGATGCGCAGGCGGCGGCGCTGATCGAGGCCGAGCTGGCGGAGCGGGTGCTTCACAAGGCCCTGTCAGCACGGGGGCGACTTCGCCGAGGTGTTCTGCGAGGAGCGCTCGGGCCTGGGGCTGGCGATCGACGAGTCGCGGGTGGAGCGGGTGCAGCGCGGAAGCGAGCGCGGCGCCGGGGTGCGGGTGGTGCGCGGCGAGACCAGCTACTTCGCTCACGTCGACGGGCTGGGGGAGGGGGACCTGGAGCGCGCGGCGGACGCCGTCGCGGCCGCGGCGCGCGGGGAGCGCCGCGAGACGCAGGCCCTGGGCGCGGCCGAGTCGGCCGCGTTGCAGGAGATCGCCGTCGCTCCGGCCGAGGTTCCGGCCGAGCGCAAGTCCGAGCTGCTTCGCGCCTGCGACCAGACCGCACGGGCGGCGGGCGACGAGGTCGCCCAGGTGCAGGCCAGCTACGCGGAGGGCCGTCGCCGGGTCACCGTGGCCAACTCCGAGGGGCGTTTGGCCGCCGACGACCGCACGCGGGTGCGGCTCGGGGTCCAGGTGGTCGCCCGGCGCGACGGCACCGTCGAGACCGGATTCGAGACCCTCGGCGGGCACCGTGGCTTCGAGCTGGTCGCCGAGGGCGCCGCCGAGCGGACCGCCGAGCGGGCGGCGCGGATCGCGCTGACGCTTTTGGACGCCGACCCGGCGCCCGCCGGGGCGATGCCGGTGGTGGTGGGCGGCGGCTTCGGCGGGGTCCTGTTCCACGAGATGACCGGCCACGGCCTCGAGGCCGACCACATCCAGAAGGGTGCCTCGGTCTACGTCGGCAAGCTCGGCGAACGGGTGGCGGCGCCGGACCTGGAGGCCTTCGACGACGGCCGCCTGCCCGGAGAGTGGGGAACGGACGGGATCGACGACGAGGGAACGCCCACCCGGCGGACCCCGGTGATCCAGGAGGGGCGGATCACCTCCTACCTCTACGACCTGATGAGGGCCCGCAAGGACGGCGTCGCCTCGACCGGCAACGGGAGGCGCGAGAGCTTTCGCCACCTGCCGATCCCGCGCATGACCAACACCTTCATCGCCCCCGGCGAGGCGAAGCCCGACGAGCTGATCGCCGAGGTCGAGCGCGGCTTCTACGCGGTCTCCTTCGCCGGCGGCCAGGTCGACCCGACCACCGGCGACTTCGTGTTCGGGGTCTCGGAGGGCTACCTGATCGAGGGCGGCCAGGTGACCAGGCCCTGCCGCGGCGCGACCCTGATCGGCAACTGCCTCGATGCCCTGGGACGGATCGACGGGGTGGCCTCGGACTTCGAGATGAAGACGGGCTTCTGCGGCAAGGGCGGCCAGCGGGTCCCGGTGGGGACCGGCCAGGGCCACGTGCGAATCGGCGAGCTGACGGTGGGGGGGACGGCGGTCTGATGAGCCCCCCGAACCTGGACGGGATCGCCGAGCGCGCGGTGGAGGCGGCGCTGGCGGCGGGCGCCGGCGACGCGGAGGCCTTCGTCGAGGACTCGGTGGGGCGCGAGATCCGGATCTTCGACGGCGAGGTCGAGAGCCTCACCGAGGCGGGACAGCGGGGCCTCGGCGTGCGCTGCTGGATCGATCACCGGGCCGGCTACGCGTACGGCACCGAGTTGAGCGACGAGGGGCTTCGGGCGATCGCCCGGGACGCGGTCGAGACGGCGCGGATCGCCGATCCCGACGAGTTCGCGGCGCCGCCGTCGGCGAACGCCGTCGCCCCGCCCGAGATCCCGGGCCTCCACGACCCCGCGCTCGCGGACTGGACAGACGGAGCGCAAGATCGAGCTGGCGAAGGGCATCGAGGAGGCCGCGCGCCAGGCCGACACCCGAATCGTCGGGGTCGAGACGGCGGTCTACGCCGACGAGGAGCAGCGCGTTGCGATCGCCTCCTCGGCCGGCCCTGCGGGCGCCTACGAGGCGACCTCGGCCTACGCCTATCTGCAGGCGATCGCCGAGGGCGACGGCGACAAGCAGACGGGCCTCGGCTTCGGCATGGGCCGCTCGCCGCAGGCCCTCGACGCCGAGGAGATCGGCCGCGAGGGCGCCCAGCGCGCGGCGGCGCTGCTGGGCGCGACCAAGCCGGGCTCGCGCACCTGCCCCGTGATCCTGGATCCGACCGTCGCCGCCAGCTTCATGGGCTTCATCGGCGGCACCCTGTGCGCCGACGCGGTCCAGCGCGGCCGCTCTCCGTTCGCGGGCCGCCTCGGCGACTCCGTCGCCTCGGCGGCCCTCACCCTCACCGACCACGCCACCGAGCCCGCCGGCCTCAACTCCTCGCCGTTCGACGCCGAGGGCGCCCCCCGCGGCCAGACCCCGCTGATCGAGGGCGGCAAGCTCGCGGCCTACCTCCACGACTCCTACACCGCCCGCCGCCAGGGCGAGGGCACACGCACGACGGCCAACGCCTCCCGCGCCGGCTACCGCTCGCCGCCCTCGGTCTCGACCTCGAACCTGGTCGTCACCGCCGGCCCCAAGAGCCTCGAGGAGCTCCTCGCGGAGGCCGATGACGGCGTCTACGTCACCGACGTCGCCGGCCTGCACTCGGGCGTCAACCCCGTCTCCGGCACCTTCTCGGTCGGCGCCACGGGCCGGCTGATCTCCGGCGGCGGGCTCGCCGCGCCGGCCGACGAGTTCACGATCGCCTCCGACCTCCAGTCGATGCTGAAGGCGATCACCGCGGCCTCCTCCCAGCCCCGCTGGGTGCCCTTCGGGGGCTCCGTCAACACGCCGGCGCTCCTGATCGGCGAGATGGCGGTGGGAGGCTCCTAGAAATCGGTTCCCGGGCCGCCGCCCGGTGGTAGGGTCGCGGTGGGATGAGAAGGCCAGGGAGCGGCAAGGCGAGGCGGGTTGATTCGTTGGGAAGCGTCGCCTCACCGCGGTCCTCGCCACGTTGGTTGTCACCGCGGCGCTGGTCGCCACCGGCGCCGAAGCGCCGCCACCCACCGTCGACCAGGCGGCCGCGGCGCCGGCAAGGCCCAATGTGCTGGTGATCGAGTCCGACGACCAGACGGTCGAGTCGATGCGGGTGATGGACAACGTCAACTCGCTGATCGGCGACCGGGGGGCGACGTTCGACAACAGCTTCGTCAACTACTCGCTCTGCTGCCCCTCGCGGGCCACCTTCCTCACCGGCCAGTACGAGCACAACCACGGCGTGCTCGGCAACTCCGCCGCCGAACGGCGGCTTCGACCGCTTCGAGGCCCTGCACGGAGACAACAACCTCGCCGTCTGGCTTCGCAGCGCCGGCTACTACACCGCGATGATCGGCAAGTACCTGAACGGCTATGAGAACAACCCCTCGGTGCCGCCGGGCTGGTCGGAGTGGCGCGCGGCGGCCCCGGACGACGCAGAAGGTCTACGACTACACGCTGAACGAAAACGGCACGCTGGTCGCACTACGGCCATGACCCCGGCCGCCTTCAAGCAGGACGTCCTGACTCGGAAGGCCGTCAACTTCGTCGACCGCCGGGCCCCGAAGCCGCAGCCGTTCTTCCTCTGGCTCACCTACACGGCGCCCCACGGGGGCGGCCCGAACCCGAATCCGAACCCACCGTTCAACTGCGGCGGCACGGCGAAGCCGGCCCCGCGCCACGCCCATGCGTTCGACTCCGAGCCGCTGCCGAGGCCCGCCGAACTTCAACGAGGCCGACGTCTCCGACAAGCCGGCCGCGATCCGCAACCTCCCGCTCCTTGAGCCGCCGATGCAGATCGCGGACATCCAGCGCAGGTACCGCTGCCGGCTCGAGTCCATCCTCTCCGTGGACGAGGGCGTGAGGGCGGTCGTCGACCAGCTCAGGGTCCGCGGCGAGCTCGCAAACACCGTGCTCGTGTTCACCGCCGACAACGGCTTCTTCCACGGCGAGCACCGGATCCCCGGCAGCAAGCAGCGCATCTACGAGGAGTCGATCCGGGTGCCGCTCGTGATGCGCGGGCCGGGCATCCCGCAGGGGACGACGGTCAGCGACCTGGTGATCAACGCCGACCTCGCGCCGACGATCGTCGACGTTGCCAACGCGAACCCCGGGCTGGTGATGGACGGCCGCTCGCTGATCCCGGTGGCGCAGCAACCCGGGCATCGAGCAGGGACGGGAGCTGCTGGTCGAGGAGCCGAGCTTCGAGGCGATCCGGACCGAGCGCTACATGTACGCCGAGCACCGCACCGGGGAGCAGGAGCTCTACGACCTGAACAACGACCCGTTCGAGCTCCGGAGCCGGCACGCCGACCCCGCCTACGCAGTGGTGAAGGCCCAGCTCGCGGCCCGTCTACACGAGCTGCAGGACTGCGCCGGCTCCAGCTGCCGCGTTCACCCTTAGCTGAGGCGCGCGGCGCGCGGCGCAGCCGCCTGGAGGCGGCCGCGCCCATCGATGGCCGAATTTCGATTCATATGGAATCGGAATTCGGCCAAGGCGAAACGTCCAAGCCCGCTCAGTCGCGCGCGGCCAGATTTCCGCTATTTGCGACCGGGAACTGACGCACGGAAAGGCGTCGCGCTCGTACGATTAGCCCGGGGTCCATCTGAATAGGGGGTAGGGGGCGGGACGTCCATGGCAGGGGCACAAATCGACCCGGCGGGGTTGTGACCCGTCGAGAGTCTCGAATGAGGACAGTTGCCGGTCTCCGCCGTGCCAACGCTCCTGCGGAGCGGTCCTCCGAATGGCGCGAGCGGTCGGGCCGCCTCTACACGGAGCTGCGCCGCCCGGCCCGGGCAATGATCCGCCGCGCCTTTCGTGGTGCGTTCGACGACGACGAGATCGAGGACATCTACGCGAACGCGTGGCTGGGGACCCTGCGCGCACTCGACCGAAAACACAACCAACTCAGCGACGAGGAGGTCCGGAAGTACGTGCTGACGGCCGTCGCCAACCACGCCAGCAAGGAGCTGCGACGCCGCAGCCGGCGACCGACCGCGCCGCTCGAGGCCGCCCATGCGTTCCCCGGCGCCGACCCATCCCCGGACGAGCGGGCCGCGGAGCTCGAAGACTCGCGGATCACCCGCGATGTCCTGGCCAGCCTTCCTCCTCGGCGTCGCGCGGTGATGCTGCTGCGCTACGGCTGGGGACTCGACCCTCGCCAGGTCTGCGGGTTGGTGAGGGGCCTCTCACCGCGCGCGTATCGCAAGGAGATCACTCGGGGAGTCGACGAGCTGACGGCCAAGCTGCGAATGGTCGAGCGCGGCGAGTGGTGCGCGGACCGTGAGCCCGTGCTGAAGGCGTACGCGGCGGGCCTCGCCGATTCCGAGCAGCAGCGGCAAGCGCGGCAGCATCTCTCGCACTGCCGGCACTGTGCCGACTTCGTCGGCAGGCTGAGCGGCCACCTGCACGACATCGGCGCTTCCATCGCAGCGCCCAGCGCGCTGGAGGGGATCGGTGACGGTCGCCTCTCGCTGGTGAGCCGCGTCGCTGATCTCGTCCACCGAGTGCGCGAGTCGCCAGGCACCGCTGTGGGAGGCGGTCCAAGCGATGGCGCTCAGGAGCTTGCGACTCAAGCTGTGACGGTATCTAGTGGTGCTCGGGGCGCCGGGGCAGCGGGGACCGGTGTGCTGGTGAAGCTGGCCGGGTTGGGGACCGCAGGCAAGCTCGCAGCGGTCTGCCTTGGGGGCAGCGCGGCGGCGACTGTCTGCCTGGCCACAGGGATCGTTCCCGCCGACCTCCCGGGTCTCGGGTCGGGGGGGAAGAGGACTGCATCCAACCGTCCCCCGCTTGAGCGCCCGGCTCCCGCGAGCGGTCAACGCTCCGGCGAGAGCCCGCCTGCCCAGCTCGGCGACGAACCACCAAGCCCGCCTTCCCCGGCGGAGGGCGACGAGCCGGTTGACGATCAAACGTCCGAGCCGGCGCCGGCCCCCGATCCGGCGCCAATCATCGAGTCCTCGACTGCGCCCGCCCAGCAGGAATTCGGCGTGGCTTCAGCGGCGCCGAGCAGTCCCGCCGGCTCCGGCGGTGCGTCCTCGGATGGTGGGGGCGGCTCGGCCGTCCAACAGGAGTTCGGGCCGTGAGCGCGCTGGGCCGGCTCACACTCGCCGCAGCGGCAGTGCTGGTCCTCTTGGCGCTGATTCCTTCGAACGTGCGCGCCACGGGGCAGACCTACACCGTCGTCCAGTGCCACCCGCTGAATCGCGCTCACGCCAACGCGATCCTCGAAGACGCCTCGCCGTATGCAGCGCGAGCCTTCTGCGGCGATCCCCAGAACGACTACGCGATCAAGGTCACCAGCACCGGGGGGGCGCAGCACGGCAGCTTCGGCCGCGTCCGCTGGTCCACCGGGTCACCGGCCCTGGGCATCGTGTCCGTCGACGTGAGAGCCAAGCTTCGGCGGGACAACAGCCACAAGGCACGCCTGTGGATGGCCGATCCGAACCTGAACGAGGTCGCGCGAGTCGCCACCGGCGACAAGGGCGCCACCGCTTACCGTCACTATGGCTGGGACGCAGGCGGCCATGGCCTGCGCCAGTTCGTCGCCAGCCTCTCTTGCGAACGACCCGCGGGATGCAGCCAGTCCAACGCTGCGAAGACGTGGGTGCGAGATGTCCGGCTCAATGTGGCGGACTACTCGGATCCGAGGTTCAGCGGGCTATCAGCGGGACGCTCTTGGGGAGCGGTTGGCTTCGCGGTTCGCAAGGCATCCATGCGCCAGGCCGACGGATCTGGGAAGCGGACTTGCAAGCATTGGTCGTGCCACGGTCAACGACTCACAGCTCGCCGCCAAAGCGAGGAGTCTGCGATGGCATCCCTGGCTCCGACTTATGCAGTCGCAATTCGCGGCATGCAGCGAACGATCTATTCATCTCAGAGCGCTCAGGTGACACAGCCGGCTCGCCATTTCACGACGGCAGGAACTCCCTCGCCCTCTGCGCTGTCGACTTCGCAGGTAATCAGCGACATGCGACGAGCCACATGTCCACGTCGACAACACGCCACCCGCGATCGCGTTCACCAACCTCTCAGAATCCAGACGATCCGGAGCTGATTCGGGCGCCGCTCACCGACGCAACATCGGGCGTCAGCTCGGGACAGATCTTCTACCGACCAGTGGGCCAGGCATCCTGGCGACCACTCGACACCCGGCTTCTGTCGGGCCAACTTCGGGCCCGGATCGACTCGACCATCGACCCACCCGGTGAGTACGAGTTCAAGGCGCAGGCGCGCGACGTGGCGGGCAACGCCACAAACACGACAAGGCGAGCGGACGGCCAACCCATGGTGCTCACCTTTCCGCTCAAATCGGGCGTCACGTTGAACGCGCACCTTGCGCCGGGCGGCTCCCGTCCGCTGACCGTGGGATACGGCCAGCACGCGAAGGTTGCCGGACGGCTGCGCGACTCGTCGGGCAAGCCGTTGGCCAACCAATGGGTCACTGTCACGGAGTACTTCGGCGCCGGGGCGCTGATCGACAGGCGCATCCGCTCCGTGCGAACCGATCCCGACGGACTGTGGGGGGAGCGACTCCCTGCAGGGCCTACGCGAACGGTGAGGGCAACCTACGACGGAACTGCTCGCTACCTCGCGGATACCGCCAACGCGGGCCGGCTCCGCGTGAAGACGAAAGCGACCTTCCATCTCTCACGCAGGCGGGTGCGCGAGGGCCGGCGGGTGGTCTTCCGCGGTCGCGTCGCCCACTTCGCGGCACGGATCCCCGCCGGAGGCAAGCTGATCGAGCTCCAAGTGAAGGACGGGTCGCAGTGGCACACCGTGCGCCAGGCTCTCTACACGCGGCCAAACGGGCGCTACCGGATGCGGTACCGCTTCGCGCGCTTCTACACCTCGAACGTCTCCTATCGATTTCGGGTCAAGGTCCTCCGCGAGGGCGGCTGGCCATACAAGGCACCTGTAACCTCGCGTGCCAGACGGCTGGTGGTCAGGGCACGCTGAGCATGGACGCGACCGAAAAGCGGGCACTAACCTTTCGCGGAGTTCCAGGGAGGTCACGACGTGTGGATTCGTAGGCATCTGAGCTACGCCAACGTCACTGCGACGCTGGCGCTCTTCCTTGCACTCGGCGGAGGGGCGTACGCGATCGACAAGGTCAACTCACACGAGATCGCAAACGGGACGATCAAGAGCATCGACCTTAAGAATCGCAAGGCCGTTCGCGCGGCCGACGTCAAGCGCAATGGCTTGACGGGCAAGCAGATATCGAGGAGAGAACACTTGACGCGAACGCTTTGTCCGGGTCGCCGGGAAGAGACGCAGGAGACTGCAATCCGTCGCTCGAGCGCGCTTGTCAACTGCGCCAAGACGAATCTCCGACCTCAAGCAGCGCATCGCGCATCCTTGTTATTGCGACAGGGGGTGCAGGAGAGTGTTGGAGGCCCCGCAAACGCGCGCTGCGAAGTTCGCATCGACGACGAGCCGGCGCCGGCTGCTGCAATACCCCGGAGAAGAGATGAGCGACAATACGTCAGGCGCCGCCACCAACGGCTTCGCCCGCACCTTCGTGAGCGGTCACCCGCTTCGCGCCCGGCCGGCACAAGGTCTGCCCTCGCATGTAACGAGCTCTCGGGCAACGTCCGCATCGACGTCCCCACCATCGCCGCGATCGCGATCGGCTCGGGCTAGGGCCGTTCCCGGCCCATCCAGTGACGGCAAAGCCCCTTGGCCGAATTCCGATTCATATGGGATCGGAATTCGGCCATCGCGCGAAGGCGGCGCGCGAAGCAGGACTCCGGGACGCTTCGCCTCAGGGATTTGACCGTCAGGACCGGCGACCAGCCGCTCGGCTGCGACGGGATCAGCTGCGAGCGGGCCTGGAACTGGTAGGTGCTACCCGGAATCACCGTCACCGGCTGGCCGTTCTGGCCGAAGACGCCCGAGCGGGTCGAGGTGTCGTTCCTCCACATCGTGAAGGCGGCGGTGGTGCCCCTTCGGAAGCGGACGTCGAACCGGTTGCCGGTGTTCGTGCCGGTCAGGGCCCAGGAGACCGTGAACGGGTTCCCGGTGGGGGCGGCAGCAAATATGGGGCGGACCTTGACGAAGCCGTCCATGCCGCTGGTCCGGTCGCCGTGCAGCTCGCAGTAGTAGTGGTAGGTGCCGGCGGAGGCGCTGATCGAGAAGTTGATGTTGGCGGTGGTCAGGGCGCCCGAGTAGAAGAGCTTGTCGTCCTGGCGGACGTTGTGCCGGCGGGCGGAGGTGGGATGGCTCGACCAGTGGAAGCTGGGGCCGGTCTGAAGGGCGCGCACCGGCGGGTTGTCCGGCGCGTAGAAGTTGTCGTCGATGGAGATCTCCCGGGGCACCGCGAACGCGACCGACGCGTACAAGAGCCCGCCGACGACGATCAGCACAAGCACGAACCGCTTCATCTCACCACCACCACCCTCCTTGGTCTGCCAGCAAGCATCCTAGCGCCGCGGACGCTCCGCCGGTCGCTGGCCACCGCCCAGCTCCTGAGCCCTCAGCGCGGCTCCAGGGTCTTGGCCGCCTGAGTGGCGATCTGGTTGGCCAGCTCGACGCTGTTGTCCCACCTTCGGCACGGCCGCGCGGGTTCGCCAGCCGGAGCCGCCGGCGTTGAAGGCGTAGGCGAGGACGGTCACCGGGCCGAACCCCTCCCGATCGAACTGGTAGGCGAACTCCGACGTCTCGCGGGGCCCGAAGGTGTGCGACTCCGGGTCCTTGATCTCTACGTAACCGGGGTCCGCGCTGGCCACCTGCAGTGCCGCGTTCGCCCTCTCCTCAGGCGAGCTTGGCGGCTCCTGCAGGATGTGGAGCTTCGCCTGCCCGTTCGGGCTCGCGAGCTCGGTCCTCTTGCCGACCGCCAACTCGTCCTCGACCGGGTTTGCGCATGCCATCCGACCGGCACGTCGACCGTGAACGCCTTGGCTTCGGTGAAGGGCTCGAACTGGGTCCCTTCGGACCCGACGACCTCGGTGCCGCCGTCGTCCGAGCCGCCGCCCAGCACCACGACCCCCAGCACCGCCAATGCGCCCACCGCCGCCAGCGCGACAACGCCCGCCAGCAGCCGGCGCCGGGTGGGGGTGGCCGTGGGGGCACGGGCCGTCGTGCCGGCCCCGGCCGGCTCCGCCGGGCCCGGAAGCTCCTCGGCCGGGGCATCCATCCCGTGGGTGCCGGTCATCTCCGCCAGGCGCTCCTCCAGGGTCCTCGTCAGGCGACCGACGTCGTAGCGCCAGCGCGTGTCGCTCAGGTCCAGCGCGTTGCGCCGGGTGACCGCCCGAAGGTCCGGCGGCAGATCATCGGGATCCGGCATTCGCGCTCCCCCGACCAGCACCGGGATCACGGTCACGTCGGGGCGCCGCAGGGCGGTCCCGACCTCGAGTCGGACGAAGTCCCCGGGGTCCGCAATCCGGATCACCCCGTCCTCGTTCTCCACCGTGGCCCATTGCGGGCCCATGACCACGATCAGCACGTGGCAGGCGGACACCGCCTGGGTGATCCTGTCGACGAAGTCGATCCCGGGCTCGAGGTCCACGTCCATGAACACGTTGCGCTCGCCGAATCGCGGCGCCATGGCGTCGTAGAGGCGTCCGGCGTAGGCGGCCGTCTCCTGGCGCCGGTAGCTGATGAAGACCTTCGGCGCCGACGCGTCCGCCGCTTCGCCCGGCCCGGGGCTCACGCGCCGTCTCCCGTCTCCTTGCCGCCCTCCTCCCGTTGATGCGAGACCCACGCCGCGTGCTCCTGGGAGACCAGGCTCTCGACCCGCGTGGCCAGCAGCGCCTCGGGATTCGGGGCCACGGCGTACGGCCCGGCGTGACTGAGGAAGAGGAACTTCTCGTGCCTGAGCCGCTCGCAGGTGACCCGGTAGGTGGTCCAGTTCTGCTGGTACTGCTGGAGCTGCTGCAGCCCCTCCATCACCACGATCAATGCGCCGCCGCCGCCCATCAGCCACAGGGGCGCCGACGCCGCGGCCGCCACCGGGATCGCCGCCGCGATCACGATCTGGCACACCTTGAGCTCCTTGAACCGGTGCTGGTTCTTCTCGCTCTGGGTGTCGTACCAGGCGATCTGGTCCTCCAGCCGCGCTCGCGCCGGAGAGTCGCTTGCTGCTTCCCCCTCAGGGGTCACCTCGCTCAGTCTCCCACTTCGCCCGGCCCGAGCCAAGCCGCTCCGGGAGGTCGATCAAATCCGCCCGGCAACGCGCCGCAACTACCCGCGGTGCGTCGTGTTTGTTCAGGTAGTGGCTCGGTGGCGAGGCGTGTCTGGGTGGCTGGATTTATTCCGCAGGCGGGAGGCGATCCGCTGGCGCGTCCTGGTGGGCCTCTACCTGTCCATCGCCGTCGGAGCGCTGCTGGCCGTCAACGCCGATCAGAACAACGCGCCGGCGGCCCTTGGCCTGGTCGGGGCCGTATCGCTGCTCGTGGGCTGGGGCACCGGAAGCGGCTGGGGGGCCGTGGTGCCCTGGATGTTGATCCCGCCGGCGCTGCTGCTTGGCCACCCCGACACGTTCACCGGCGGCGGCGACACGGATCCTTTGGTGCTGCTCGCCCTGGTGTCGGCCGCGGTCTCCACCGCGCTGATCCTGGCCGCAGCAGGCGCCCGCATCCTGTACAGGCGCCGCCATGTGGACGCTCGCACCGCCGAGGCCCGGGCGGCCGCACGGCGCGCAGTGCGGGACGCGGACGCGGCACCGTCGATGGCCGACCTGCTTCGCATGGACGAACGCGCTCGGCCATCGAGAGATCGGGGCGCTCAAAAGAAGCGCTCGCTGCGCCACCCCACCGGTCACAGGCGTTAACGAGAACTGCACGCGCTGCGGCCCGCAGTCGGGTATAAGCAACGCTGCGCATGGGCGAATCGACCGCAAGGAGGTAGCGGAGCCTTGATCGGACGGCCGACGGACCACTCGTCGAAGCTGGCGCGGGGCGAGCTCAGCGACCCGGGGCAGGCGGAACGCCTGGAGGCCGAGAGCCCGGAGGGCCTACATGCGCAGGCGCGAGTTCTTGACCCGGACGGCGGCGATCGCCGGCGCGGCGAGCCTCGCCTCGGTGCTGCCGGCCGACACCCTGGTCGCCGAGGCCACGCGCCATGGCCTTCGAGCGCTGCCGAACCCGCGCAACGTGCCGATCGACACCTTCGTCGTCCTGATGATGGAGAACCGCTCCTTCGACCACTACTTCGGCTGGCATCCGACCGCCGACGGCAAGAACGCCGGCCTCTCCTATCCCGACGCCAACGGCCACCCGGTCGCCACCCATCGCCTCGCCTCCGACTTCCAGGGCTGCAGCTTCCGCGACCCGGACCACTCCTGGGACGGCGGGCGCCACCAGTACAACCGCGGCAAGATGGACGGCTTCGTCCAGGGCAACGCGCAGGGCACCGGCAGCGACTCGTTCGCGGCCGGCTACTACGTCAAGCGCGACCTGCCGTTCATCCCTCACGTTGCGAACGCGTACCGCCTCTACGACCGCTGGTTCTGCTCGATCATGGCCTCCACCTACCCCAACCGCCACTACCAGTGGGGGGCGCAGAACGGCGGCCAGAAGGGGAACCTCCTGCCCCCCGAGACCCAGCAGCAGACCGGATTCACCTGGGAGACGATCTTCGACCGCGCGATCTCCCGTGGCCTCACGGCCCGCTACTACGCGTCCGACGTGCCGTTTGCCGCCCTCTACGGCCAGCGGGGCCTGGGATGGACCCGTCCCGGTGTCGCAGTTCTACGCCGACGCGGCGACCGGGAAGCTGCCGAACATCGCCTTCGTGGACCCGGCCTTCGTGGGCGAGGAGCAGGGCGTGTCGGGCGACGAGCACCCTCACGGCGACGTCCGCGTGGGCCAGGCGTTCATGTCGGACGTGGTCCACTCCTTCCTGGAATCCCCCCAGTACCGGCGCGGCGCGCTGTTCATCGACTACGACGAGTGGGGAGGGTTCTTCGACCACGTCAAGCCCCGCTTCGTCACCGACGGCCGCCAGAGCAGCAAGCTGTATGAGAACTGGGGCTTCACCGGCTTCCGGATCCCGGGCGTGTGCGTGTCGCCGTTCAGCCGCGGTGGCGCGGTCAACCACATGCAGGTCACGCACGAGTCGATCCTGAAGCTGATCTCCTACCGCTTCGGGCTCGGCTACCTGAACAAGCGCCACCGCTATGCCACCAACATCGGGCGCACCCTCAACTTCGAGACTCCGAAGTATGCGCTGCCGTCGCTTCCCGACCCGGTCGCGATCGCCGGCCAGCCGTGCGCCGCGCCGCCGGCGGGGGCCACCCAGGCGATGGCCCGGCCCAAGCCGCACGACCTCGCCGAGCTCCAGACCTCCGGCCTGTTGGAGCGGCTTGGCTACGAGGTCCCGCCGCCCACCCCCGACCGTCTCTTCCGCGAGCCCGACAGCGTGATGAAGGCGTTGCGAGAGGCGGATCGATGAGCCCCGCGGCCCGCTGGCGCGCATGGCGGGAGGGCCGACGGCGCAGGGCGCTGCTTCGCTACGCGCTCGCCTTCGCGGCCGGCGTGGCGCTCGCCGGCGCCGTCACGCTGGCCGTCGCCGCGCCCGGTGTCTGGCAGACCTCCAACAACGGGACGCCGGTCTTCTCGGTGCGTCCCACGGGGGTCGGCCAGCCGCTGGTGGGCGCGGAGGGCACCGTCGGCGCGGGCGACTACGCCTCGGCGCTCAAGACGTACCACGACTCGGGCGACTACGACGAGGACCTGGAGGCCGTCGACGCTCGCGCCCGCGCCTACGTCGAGCAGCGCGTTGCCGCGCTGCGCCGGGACGGCTGCGCAATGTGGCTGCCACAAGCCGAAGCCGGCGCTGGTGCTGGACATCGACGAGACCTCGCTGTCGAACTACCGGTACATCTCCCAGACCAACTTCAGCGGCGTCCTCGCCGGGCTGGCGGCTCGCCGTCGCCGCCGCCGACGACCCCCCGATCCAGCCCACCCTCAACCTCTACCGGTTCGCGCGCAGCAAGGGCGTGGCGGTGTTCTTCATCACCGGGCGCCCCGACAACATCCCGCAGGTGCGCGAGCAGACGAGGGCCAACCTGGAAAGCGCCGGCTACCACAACTGGGCCGGCCTGTCGCTGAACCCCGGCGGCCTCGCCACGGTTCCCTACAAGAGCGGCGAGCGGGCCAAGATCGAGCGCCGCGACTACCGGATAGTCGCCAACGTCGGCGACCAGGAGTCGGATCTCCAGGGCGGCCACGCCGACCGCGCCTTCAAGCTCCCCAACCCGTTCTACTTCATCGGGCCGTAGCCGGTCAGGGGCGCCGGGCGGCCTCCGTTGCGCCGGGCGGCTCCGTTGCGCCGGCCCGCCCCGTTTCCGGAGATCACCCGTGTGTCCTCGGGGGCCGGCCGGAGAATCACCACCTCGGCGGGTGCCTGCTCGAGCAGCCACACCAGGTCCTCGCTCGAGAACCCGGACCGCGGCAGCGCCGTGGCCGAGACCACGACGCGATCGACGTTCTCCTCCTCCAGCAGGCGGATGAGCGCGTGCTTGTAGGAGCGGCCGCGCTCGATCCGGGCGTCCACCGGCACGCCCTGGGCGGCCGCTCGCTGCTCGATCGCCTCCAGCAGCGGCATGCACTTGGATGCCTGCCATTGGGAAGCGGCGCTGTCGAGCGGCAGGTGCATGGGGACGATCGCCAGGTAGGCCGGCATCAGGGTGGCGTTCTCGGCCTTGGCCAGGCGCAAGGCGCCGTCCAGGGCCCGGCGCGAGATCGCCTGGCCGGTGAACGGCAGCAGGATCTGGTGGACGGCCACCGGGCGGGGGCCGGCCTGGCGCCTGCGGGCGATCAGGAACCCGCCGCCGGCGGCGATCGCCAGCCCCAATGCGATCAACACCGCCTCGAGCGCGCTCACGCCTCCTCCTCGCCTTGGTCCCGCTCGCCGCGATCGGCGATGATCCGCACGTCGACGCCCGGAGAGGTGGACTCGCATCAGCCGCTGCGGCAGCGGCTCTCGCAGCCGCGCCAGGCCGCGTCGCGGCGGCGACTCGCCAACGAAGATGTAGGTGGTGCCGCGGCGCCGCGCGACCTCGGCGGCAGCCTCGACCACGTCGTCGCGCTCCTCGACCAGAAGCTCGGCCCCCAGCACCGACGCCAGCCGGCGAAGGGCCGCGAGCTGCTTCTCCTTGCGTTCGGACATCCGCTCCTGCGGACGCTTCACCCAGAGCAGGTCGAGGTCGGTCCCCAGCCGCTGCGCCGAGCGCCACGCCCGGCGGACCAGGCGCTGCGAGCTCCGCCGGGGGCGGACCAGCGCCAGGATCCGCTCGCCGACGGCCTTGGGGACGTCCGCCTCCACCGTTTCGTCGCGCGTCCCCACCGGCCGGGCTCCCCGCTCCACCACCAGGCGCTTCGACTCGACGTCCTCCGCCACCTGGCGCAGCGCCACCTCGCGGAGCGCCGACAGGTTCTCGATCCGGAAGAAGTTGTTGAGCGCGGGCTCGATGTTCTGGTCCGGGTAGATCTTCCCGGCGCGCAGGCGCAGGATCAGCTCCTCTGGGGTGAGGTCGATCAGCACCACCTCGTCGGCGGTGCCCAGCACCGAGTCGGGAACCGTCTCGCGGACCCGGACGCCCGGTCAGCTCGGCGACCTGGTCGTTGAGCGACTCCAGGTGCTGGACGTTGACGGTCGAGAAGACGTCGATTCCGGCCGCCAGGACGTCGGCGATGTCCTCGTAGCGCTTCTCGTGCTCGACCCCTGGCGCATTGGTGTGGGCGAGCTCGTCGATCAGCGCCAGCTCGGGCGCGCGGGCAAGCACCCCCGGCAGGTCCATCTCCTCGAGCACCGTGTCGCGGTAGGTCACCTTGCGCCGCGGCACCACCTCCAGCCCGCGGGCCTGCGCCGCCGTCTCCGGGCGCTTGTGCGGCTCCAGGTACCCGATCACGACGTCGCGGCCGCTCTCGGCCTCGGCCTTTCCGTCCTGGAGCATCCGGTAGGTCTTGCCCACTCCCGCGGCCATCCCCAGGAAGACCCTGTAGCGGCCACGCTCCGGTTCCGTGACCGTGGAGGTGCGGGCCTGTTGCCCGAGGTCTTCTGCCACGTCATCGTCCCTTCGAGCGCTCGCCAAGGAATGCCGCGGCCATGGTCACGCACCCAGCAGGTTGTGGATGATGAGGTCGATCAGCTTGATGCCGATGAACGGCGCGATGATCCCACCCAGCCCGTAGATCAGCATGTTGCGCCGCAAGAGCGCCGAGGCGCCGATCGGCCGGTAGCGCACCCCGCGCAGCGCCAGGGGGATCAGCAGGGGGATGATCAGCGCGTTGAAGATGACCGCGGAGAGGATCGCCGACTGGGGCGTGCCCAGCGACATGATGTTGAGGTCGTCGAGCGGTCCCGCCTGGCCCGCCGCCGCATAGGTGGCGGCGAACATCGCCGGCAGGATCGCGAAGTACTTGGCGACGTCGTTGGCGATCGAGAACGTGGTCAGCGCGCCTCGGGTGATCAGCAGCTGCTTGCCGACCTCGACGATCTCGATCAGCTTCGTTGGATTGGAGTCGAGGTCGACCATGTTGCCGGCCTCCCGGGCCGCCTGGGTGCCGGTGTTCATGGTCACCCCGACGTCCGCCTGGGCCAGGGCCGGGGCGTCGTTGGTGCCGTCGCCGGTCATCGCGATCAGCCTGCCGTCCGACTGCTGCTCCTTCATCAGCGCGAGCTTTCGCTCCGGCGTTGCCTCGGCCAGGAAGTCGTCCACGCCGGCCTCCTCGGCGATCTTCGCCGCCGTGAGGCGGTTGTCGCCGGTGACCATGACCGTGCGGATGCCCATCGCGCGGAGCTGGTCGAACCGGACGCTCATCCCCTCCTTGACGATGTCCTTGAGGTGGATCACCCCCAGCACCTGGTTGTCGCGGGCCACGGCCAGCGGCGTGCCGCCCTCGCGGCCGATCCGGTCGAGCTGGGCCTGGAGCTCGGGCGGGGCGTTGCCGCCCTCCTTCGCGACCCAGGCGATGATCGCGTCGCCCGCGCCCTTGCGGAGCTGGGTGCCGTTGTAGTCGACGCCGCTCATCCGCGTCTCGGCGCTGAACGGGACGAAGCGGGGCTCGTGGCCCGTGAAGCCGTGCTCCCGGATCCCGTACTGCTTTGCCAGCACGACGATCGAGCGACCCTCCGGGCGTCTCGTCGGCGAGCGAGGACATCTGCGCGGCCTCGGCCAGCTCGGTCTCGCTCACGCCCGGCATCGGGATGAACTCGGTCGCCTCGCGGTTGCCGAGCGTGATCGTCCCCGTCTTGTCGAGCAGCAGCACGTCGACGTCGCCGGAGGCCTCGACCGCGCGGCCCGAGAGGGCGAGGACGTTGCGGCGCACCAGCCGGTCCATGCCGGCGATCCCGATCGCCGACAGCAGCGCGCCGATCGTGGTCGGGATCAGCGCCACCAGCAGGGCGATCAGCGTCGTGACCGAGACGTCGGTGTCGGCGAACACCGCAAACGGGCGCAGCGACATGATCACCACCATGAAGACCAGCGTCAGCGCGGCGAGCAGGATTCCGAGCGCGATCTCGTTCGGGGTCTTGCGGCGCTCCGCGCCCTCGACCAGCGCGATCATCCGGTCCAGGAACGACTTCCCGGGCTCCTGGGTGATCTCCACGACGATCCGGTCGGAGAGCACCTTGGTGCTGCCGGTGACGGCGCTTCGATCTCCGCCGGCCTCGCGGATCACGGGCGCCGACTCGCCGGTGATCGCCGACTCGTCCACCGAGGCGATGCCCTCGATCACCGTGCCGTCGCCCGGGATCATCTCGCCCGCCTCGACCACGACGACGTCGCCGCGCTCGAGCTCCGAGGACGGCTTGGTGCCGCCGTCGCGAAGCTTCGCGACCGTGTCGGTGCGCATCGCCCGCAGGGTGTCCGCCTGGGCTTTGCCGCGGCCCTCGGCCAGGCGCCTCGGCGGCGTTCGCGAACACCACCGTCAGCCAGAGCCAGATCGCGATGCTGAAGGTGAACCAGGCGGGCTCGTCGCCGCCGCCCAGGGGCTGTGCCACCGAAGACCTGGATCAACCAGGCGACCGTGGTGATCGCGGCGCCGATCTCGACCACGAACATCACCGGGTTGCGGATCTGGACCCGCGGGTCGAGCTTCCTCAGCGACGCGAGCAGCGCCGGGCGCACGATCTCCGGGTCGAACAGGGAGCGGGGCTGGTTCTCGGTCATCTGGCGGGTGCCTCCTTGTCGAGGGCGAGGTTGAGCTCCAGCACGTTCACGCCGGGCTCGCCGAACAGGCCCAGGAAGCGGCCGTCGGTGTGGTCGGAGATCAGCTCCTCGACCCGGGACAGCGGGCAGCCGGCGGACGGCGGCGATCCGGTGCGCCTGGATCCGGGCGTTGGCCTCGGAGATGTGGGGGTCGACCCCGGATGCCGACTGGGTCACCGCGTCGATCGGCACGTCGGCGGCCGTCAGCCCCGGGTCGAAGCGGCCCTCGAGCTTCAGGTAGTCGGCGAGGTTCCCCTTCACCGTGTCGCGCGCGTCCTTGCTGTTGGGGCCGAGGTTGCTGAAGAAGGTGACGGACGGGTCGTAGTCGGTCTGCGAGGGCCGCGGCTGGAAGTAGCGTGGGTCGGCGACCCGCTGCGTCTTGCGACCCTGCGTACCGGGCTCGGGGACGCGCCTGGTGAACTTCTGGGCGATCAGGCTCGAGCCGACGAGCTCGCCGTTCTCGGTGATCCTCGACCCGTCCGCCTTGCCGGGGAACAGCACCTGGGCGACGCCCGTGAAGGCAAGCGGGTAGGCGACCCCGAACACGAGCGGTCATCAGGACGACGGCGATCAGCGAGGTGATGAGGTCGCGTCGCATCTCAGAACAACTTCGTGGTCAGGCTCTGGACGATCGGGCCGAGCAGCAGCGCGGGGAAGAAGGTGAGCGCGCCGACGATGATGATCACCGCGACCAGCAGCACGACGAAGGTCGGGTTGTCGGTGCGCATCGTGCCCGCCCCGGCCGGCGCGACCTTCTTGTTGGCCATGGACCCCGCCACCGCGAGCACGAAGAGGATCGGGAGGAAGCGGGCGGTGAGCATCGTCAGCCCGCCGAGCAGGTCGGCGAAGGTGATCCCGAAGGCGCCGACGTTGCCCGGGGCGTTGGGCTGCACGAAGCCGGTGTAGCCGGCGAACGCGGAGCCGTTGTTGTTCGCCTGCGACATGTAGGCGTAGAGCGTCTCCGAGAAGCCCTGCGGGCCGTCGGCGAAGATCGACGGCTGGCCCCACTTGGTCCCGATCGCCGCCCCCGTCGTCACCAGGACGGCCAGCGGCGTGAACAGCACGCCCAGCGAGACCAGCTTGATCTCGCGCGCCTGGATCTTCTTGCCCAGGTACTCGGGCGTTCGCCCCACCATCAGGCCGCCGATGAAGACGGCCAGGATGACGTAGAGCAGCATCGAGTAGAGGCCGGTGCCGACCCCGCCGAAGATCACCTCGCTGGTGCCCATCCCGGACAGCGGCACGGCGCCGCCGAGCCCGGTGTAGCGACTCATGAGCCGAGTTGACCGAGCCGTTCGAGGTCACCGTGGTGGTCGTCGCCCATAGAGCCGACTCGGCGATCCCGTTGCGCTGCTCCTTGCCCTCCAGGTTGCCGCCGGTGGAGCCGTCGCACGGCCGCCGTGCTGGCCCCGGCTGCGTGCTCGGCGGGGGTGCCGTGCTGCTCGGCCGGGTAGATCACCGCGATGAAGGCGACCCAGACGACCAGCATCGCGGCGAAGATCGCCCAGCCCTGGCGCTGGCGGCCGATCATCCGCCCGTAGGTGTAGGTGAGCGCCGCGGGGATCAGGATCAGCGAGAGAGCCGAGACGAAGTTGGAGAGCTGGGTCGGGTTCTCGAACGGCATCGCCGAGTTGACGTTGAAGAAGCCGCCGCCGTTGGTGCCCAGCTGCTTGATCGCGATCTGGGAGGCCGACGGGGCCGAGCGCCAGGGTCTGGTTGGCGCCCTCGAGCGTGGTGGCGGTGACCGCGCCGCCGAGGGTCTGCAGCACGCCCTGCGAGACGAGGATCAGGGCGACGACGATCGACAGCGGCAGGAGGATGTAGTAGAGGCTTCGGACCAGGTCCTGCCAGAAGTTCCCCAGCCCCTCGCCGCTGCGGGCGATGATCCCGCGGGTCAGCGCCACCAGCGCGCACATGCCGACGGCCGGGGTGACGAAGTTCTGGACCGTCAGCCCCGCCATCTGGGAGAAGTAGCTGAGCGTCGTCTCGCCCCCGTAGTACTGCCAGTTGGTGTTGGAGACGAACGACGAGGCGGTGCTGAAGCTGACGTCCCACGGGCCCGAGTCGAACCCGGCCGGGTTGAACGGCTGGATCCCCTGGGTGCGCAGGATCACGTAGAGCGCCAGCCAGGAGAAGAGCGAGAAGGCGATCAGGTTGCGGGCGTAGACCTTCCAGTCCTGGTCCTGTGCCGGATTGACCCGGAGCGCCCGGTAGGTGAGGCGCTCGACCGGGGCGACGACCGGCGTCAGGAAGACTCGCTCGTTTCGATACACCCGGGCCATGAAGGCGCCGAGCGGACGGGTGACGCGCGATCACCAGTGCGACGAAGACGGCGAGCTGCAGCCAGCCCTGGGCCATCAGAGCCTCTCGCCGCGCACCAACGCGTAGATGAGGTAGACGCAGATCAGGGTCGAGACGATCAGTCCGAAGAGATCGGCGCCGCTCATATCCGGTCGATCAGGTCGATGGCCCAGAACAGGAAGGCGAAGGTGACGATCGCGATCGCGATCGCGACCACGTCGGCCGCCGGCGTGCCGCCGCCGCTGAACAGGCTCGCGATTAGGAGCTTGAAGACCCTCGATGGCGCTTGCCGGCATGCCACCAGCTTGCCCCGCAAATGTCCAGGCGAGATCAAGGTTCAGCCGCGCGGCATCAAGATTTCGTCAAGGTCAGTCGACGAACCGGTAGCCGACCCCGGCCTCGGTGCGGATGTGCCGGCTGGCGCGCTCCGGCTCCACCTTGCGCCGCAGGTTGGCGATGTGGGTGCGCAGCGTGGCCACGTCGTCGGCGTAGGCAGGACCCCATACCTGGGTGAGGAGCGCGCTGTGCGTCATCAGCCGGCCGCGGTTCGACATCAGGGCCTTCAGCAGATCGAACTCGGTGGGCGTCAGGTGCACCTCGGCGCCATCGTGCCGCACCGCGTGCGAGGCGATGTCGAGCTCGAGGCTGTCGGCGCGCAGCACCGGCTCGTCCGCCTCCGGCCCAGCGCGCCGAAGCGCCGCCTCGAGGCGGGCGACCAGCTCGCGGGGCCCGAACGGCTTGGTCACGTAGTCGTCGGCCCCGGCGTCGAGTGCGCGAACCTTCACCGCCTCCTCGCCGACGGCCGAGAGGACGAGAATGGGCATCTCGCTCCAGGATCGAAGCTGGGCGCAGACCTCAACCCCGTCGCCGTCCGGAAGGAGCAGGTCGATGATCGCGGCGTCAGGGCTCTCGACCGCGGCGGTGTCCAGCGCCTCCTTGGCTGTAGCCGTGGCCAGGACCTCGAAGCCGCTGTCGCGCAGGATGACCTTCAGGGCACGGATGATCTGCAGCTCGTCGTCGCAAACCAGCACCCGGCGCCCGGCAGCATTCACGGTCGCCGCTCCTCCGCCGAGGGGCTCGGCGCCGAGGTTGCTTCGAGCGATTGAAGTGGCAGCTCGACCACGAATGTCGTCCCCTGGCCCGGCAGCGACTCGGCCGTCAGGCGGCCCTCGTTGGCCTCTACGAACCCCCGGGCGATCGCCAGGCCAAGGCCCGAGCCCGAGTGCTCGCCGTCATCCGGCCCCTGGTAGAAGGGCTCGAAGATGCGTTGCAGCTCGGTGAACGAGATGCCGGGGCCGCGATCGACGATCCGGATCGTCAGCCGATCGCTCACCGTTCCCGCCCGCACGCGCACCGGATGGCCGCCCGAATACCGCTGCCCGTTCTCGAGCAGGTTGACCAGGGCGCGCTCGAGCTGGGCGGCGTCGGCGTTGATCAGCGGCAGGTCGGGGTCGATGACCAGGCGGAACGCTTCGGCCTGCCCATCGGCGACCTCGTCGGCCGCCGACCGGATCAGCTCCTCGATCGAGCACCACTCGCGCCGCGGTTGGGCGGTTCCGGCCTCCAGCCGCGAGAGGTCGAGCAGCTGGTCGACGAGGTGGGAGAGTCGCCCTGCCTCGTGGCCGATGCTCTCGCCCAACTCCTCGCGCTCCTCGGAGCTGAGGCTGGCGGACCGGACCGCGGCGCTGGCGGCGACGATGGTGGTCAGGGGCGTGCGCAGGTCGTGGGACACGGCGCGCAGGAGCGCCGTCTTGACCGAGTCGGAGTGGCGCAGGGCCCGCGTCTCCACGACCTCGGCCTGCAGGGCCTCGCGGTCGAGGGCGGCGCTCAGAAGCGCCTCCAGCGCCGGTACGACTCGCTCACGCAGGCGCGCCAGACTCGCGGGGTCGATCGAGGCGGGCACGAGCAGGGTCGCCTCGCGGCCCTCACCGATCGCCAGCGGTATGGCGCTGCGCCGCCGATCGCCCTCGACGTGACGCAGCTCGATCGCCGCCGACGGCAGATCGAGCGCCTCGGCCAGGCGATGCGCGGTGGAGCCGAGGGCGTCGTGCAGATCGGTCCCGCCGAGCAGCACGCGCGCGAGGTCCGCGGCCAGGTCGGCCTCCTCGCGCCGCCGCTCGGCCTCGCGCGCCCGAGCGCGGGCCAGGTCGGCGACGGTCGAGGCAATCGCAGCCGCGATCAGGAACACGCCCAGGGCGACGTAGTTCTGCGGGTCGGCGATCGTGAAGCCACCGGTCGGCGGGATGTGGAAGAAGTTGAAGGCCAGCGCGCTGAGCAGCGCCGTCAGCAGCCCCAGGCCAAGGCCCCAGTAGGTGGAGACAAGCGTCACGACCAGCATGTAGACGACGCCGTTCGAGGACTCCGGCGTGATCTCGCGCAGCGCATAGATCAGCGCCGTCGCCGCCGCCACGGCGCCGAGGCTGACCAGTAGCCCCCCCATCCGAGAGCGGGGGGCGTCGCCCAGCAGCAGCCATCCGCGACTTGCAGCTCGCGGTGGCGATGGTGCAGGCGCGGTCACATCCATGACGGTAGCTCGCCCCGCCGGCATGGGTGCATCTAGAGGTCGTACCGCGCCAGGTCCTCGTCGAGGCGCTTGGCATCGGCCGGGTCGAGGGGCCGGTCCCCGGCGGCGGGCGGCGGGCCGCCCCCGGCGGCGCGGCGCCAGCGGCGCAGTCCGAGCGCGATCGCGAGCGCCGCCAACAGGATCGCCACGACGGGGACCAGCCAGGCCGTCAGGTCGAAGCCCGACTTCGGGGGCTCGGCAAGCACCTGGTCCCCGTACTGCGCAACGAGCGCGTCCTTGATCTCGTCCTTGGTCCTCCCGGCGGCGATCTGGCGGCGGATGAAGGCGCGCTCGCGGTCGGCCTGCGGGGCGCCGGAGAGGTTGAGGGCGGTGCCGCAGATCGGGCACATCACCTCGTCCTCGACGTCGGGAAGGCTCGTCTGGGGCTGGGGCGCCGCCGCCGCCACCAGGGCCGCCGCGGCCACCACCAGCGCGACGGCGCGAATCGCCCGCCTCACTGCTCCGCCTTCCCGGTCAGGTAAGGGACGACGTTCGAGTCCAGATACGCGTTGGTCACGGGACCGCGACGATGGAGCACGAGCTTGCCGTTCGGCCCGACCAGGAACGACTCGGGGACGCCCGTGGTCCCCAGATCGTCCTGAGAGAAATCGCCGCTTCCGTCGTGCAGCTGGGGATAGGTGATCCCGTACTCGCGGACGAACCTCAGTGCGTCGCCGGTGAGGTCGTTCGAGTCCACCCCGAGGATGGTGAAGCCGTCGCCGCGATGAGCGCGATGGAAGCGCTCCAGGGCTGGGGACTCCTCGCGGCAGGGGGTGCACCAGGAGGCCCACACGTTGACCAGCACCCAGCGGCCACGGTAATCGGCGACCGAGCCCGTGTCCTCGCCCTCGAGCTCGGGCAGCACGGTGGCGGGCACCGCCTCTCCCGGCTCCAGCGCCTCGGCGCTCTTGTTCAAGAGCCCGTAGCCCAGCAGGCCGATCACGGCCAGGACGGCGAGGAAGACCGCGAGGGCGCGCGCGCTCACGTGGGAAGGGTAGTGAGGCGCCACTGAGTCCCCGCCTAGAATTACGCCACGCTGCGGACGTAGCTCACCTGGTAGAGCGCGAGCTTCCCAAGCTCGAGGTAGCGGGTTCAAGTCCCGTCGTCCGCTTTCTCGATGGACGACCTGGCCGAGGTTCTCGTCGTTGGTGCCGGCCCGGCAGGGCTCGCGGTGAGTCGGGAGCTGACCGAGGGGGGAGTCGACCACGTCGTACTCGAGCGGGGTCGGGTCGGCGAAAGCTGGCGGAGGCGGTGGGAGAGCTTCTGCCTCGTCACCCCGAACTGGAGCGTTCAGCTCCCCGGTCAGCCCTACGACGGGGAGGATCCCGACGGCTTCATGCACCGCGACGAGATCGTCGGCTACCTCGAACGCTACGCCGACGGATTCGAGGTGCCGGTCAGGGAGGGTGTCGACGTCACCTCGCTCGCTCCAGGAGACGATGGCGGGTTCGAGCTCGAGACTTCGGCCGGGCCGCTCAGGGCTCAGACCGTGGTCCTGGCCACCGGCGCGTACCAGCGGCCGCACCGGCCGCCCGGGGCGGCGACGCTCCCCGCGGACCTGCTCCAGATCGGCGTCGAGGATTACTCGAGCCCGGCCGAGCTGCCGAGCGGCCCGGTGCTGATTGTCGGCAGCGGTCAATCCGGGTGCCAGATCGCCGAGGAGCTCCACAAGGCGGGCCGGGAGGTCTGCCTGGCCTGCGGGCGGGCGCCGTGGGCCCCGCGGCAGGTGGGCGACCGCGACGTCGTCTGGTGGGCGCTCGAGACCGGCTTCCTCGACCAGCCGGTGAGCGCCCTGCCGGCGCCCGCGGCGCGGCTCGGCGCCAACCTCCTCGCCACCGGCCACGAGGGCGGCCACGACCTCCACCTGCGGACACTCCAGCGCCTCGGCGTCACCCTGCTCGGCCACTTCCTCGGCGCCGAGGGCCGCCAGGCCCGATTCGCCCCCGACCTCGCCGAGAGCGTCGCTTGGGGCGATGAGCGGAACGCCCAGCTGATGGAGCTGGTCCGAAAGCTGGTCGCCGAGCGCGGGCTGGAGATGCCGGAGATCCCCGAGCCGGAGCCGTTCGACGCCGACGCGCCGGAGAGCCTCGACCTGAGCGGCTTCGGCGCCGTCATCTTCGCCGGCGGCTATCGGCCCGACTATGAGTCCTGGGTGCGCTTCCCCGGCGCGTTCGACGAGCTCGGGTTCCCGGTCCACGAGGAGGGCGCCAGCACCGTCGCCCCGGGGCTCTACTTCGTCGGCGTTCACTTCCTCCGCAAGCGCAAGTCATCGATCTTGATCGGGGTGGGCGAGGACGCCGCGATCGTGGCCGGCCAGATCGCCGGGGATAGCACTGAGCGTGCTTAGCTACTCGTGAGCCATGGCCGATCTGGCAGGCATTGACGGGAAGCAGGCTCGGGCGATGCTCGAATCGGAGAACGCCCGGTTCGCCGCCGAGCGACCGAAATCCATGGCTCTGCTCGAGCAGGCACGAAAGTCGATGCCGCGCGGCGTTCCGATGTCGTGGATGGACGATCTCTACGAGCATCCACCGGTCTGGGTCTCCCACGGCAAGGGTGCCCACTTCACCGATGTGGATGGGCACGAGTACCTGGACATGTACGTCGCCGACATGAGCGCCTTTTGCGGGCACGCGCCGACCGCGGTCGTGGAGGCCGTGAGCGCCCAGATGGCGCGCGGAAACCAGTTCCTGCTCCCGACAGAGGATGCGATCGCCGTCGCGGAGCACCTGGCGACACGTTATGGGCTGCCGCAATGGCAGTTCACCTCTTCCGCGACGCAGGCGAACACCGAGGTGATCCGCATCGCGCGCGAGATGACCGGCCGCGAGAAGATCCTGCTGTTCGACGGGAAGTACCACGGCGAGGGAGATGCCACCCTGGTGGTCCTGGAGGACGGTCGGGTCGTTCCAGAGATGCGCGGGCTCCCGGGTTGGATCACCGGCCAGGCGCGAGTGGTCCCGTTCAACGACGTGGTCGCGCTCGAAACGGCGCTTGCACCGGGTGACGTCGCGCTCGTCCTCGCGGAGCCCGCGATGACCAACGCCGGGTTTCTGCTGCCTGAGGACGGCTTCCACGAGGCGCTCCGGCGCCTGACCCGGGAGCACGGGACGCTCCTCGCGATCGACGAGACCCATTCGCTCGTGTGCGCCCACGGCGGGCTCACCGGGAAGTGGGGACTCGACCCGGACGTGCTGGTCACCGGCAAGGCGATTGCGGCGGGCGTGCCCCTGGCCGCCTACGGTATGCGCGGCGAGATCGCCTCGCTGATCGCGCCTCCCGAGCAGTCGCGCGTCGTCTCTGGCGTGGTGGTGGGCGAGGTCTCCACCGGCGGAACCCTGTTCGCCAACGCCCTCTCGATGGCGGCCGGGCGCGCCGCCCTCCTGGAGGTCCTGACCGAGGAGGCGTTCCAGCACACGGCCGCGCTCGGGGACCGGATGGCGGCCGGGCTGCGGGAGGCGATCGCGCGAGCCGGGCTTGGATGGAGCGTCGTGCAGCTTGGCGGCCACGCGTACTACTTCTTTCAGCCCACCCCGCCGAGCGACGCCGCCGGCTCGCGGGCCGCCGACGACCCGGACCTCCGTGCGCTGATCCGGGTGTTTATGGCCAACCGAGGGGTCTGGGAATCGGGCTGGTGGCTGGGGCCAACGGTGTCGGTCACCCACGAAGAGGCGCAGGTCGATAGATACGTCGCGCTCTTCGGCGAGTTCCTGAACGAGGTGACCTGAGGCGGCTACTGCTTGCAGTAGACGAACGTCGTGATTTTGCCGGCGACGTTGCTGTAGTTATGGCCGGCGGCCGTCCAGGCGCGGCGGCCCGACTTGTAGGAGCCGGTGTAGAAGACATCGGGGCCGGCGAGGTTTCCCCAGTCCGATTTCGGGGTGGTGGTGTAGCCGCCGGACAAGAGCGCCTCGCCCCTGTGGCAGCGGGCGGTCGGCGAGCCCAGCTGGTCGGGGCCGACCGGGTCGCTCTTCGAGCGCACCTTCACGTCCACGTCTCGCTTGCAGTAGGCGAATACCCTGAGCGTGGAGGCGGTGTCCGAGTCGTTGAAAACGGTGACCTTCCATGTGCGGTCCCCAGCGCGCCGCGACTTGAAGGCGTCCAGGTCGTGGGTCCCAGGCTCCGAGTTGACGGTCTCATAGCCGCCCGAGACGAGGCTCTGGTTCGCGTCACAGTGCGCGGCCACCGTCTTCTGGGTGCCACCCGGGCCGGGAACGGTCTTGCTGTGGGCGTGACGGGAGACGCCCCGCCCCTTGGTGCAGTAGGCGAACACGGTCAGTGGCGGGTTACCATCGGCGGTGGCGGTCCACCTCTGCCCTTTCGCCGCACGGGAAATGGTGACCTGGCCCCCGTCCGGAAGGCTGAACCCGCCGGAGACGAGGCGTTCACCATGCTTGCACTTCGCCGTCGCCTTCCCGGGAAGGACGGAGTTGGTCGCCGTCCTCGTCTTCAGGCCCCAGGCCAGGCTCGGCACCGCTAGCGCCACCGCCGCAAGGATCGCGCCGGCGCCGATCCTGCCCCCGAGCCCCATCCCCAACATCGGGCCAACCCTACCGATTGGTCCCCATGCTGGTTGGGGCAGCAGGCAGATGAGCTGTTCAAGTCGAGGCGGCGATCGAACTCAAGCCGTAGCCGCGGGTCAGCCCGAGGACGCTTAGCGCGGGCCGGCCTCGATCGTCTCGCGCACCTCGCGCTCTCGGGGCTGGAGCCCGAAGTCCGCGAGGATCCAGGTCGCGCCGGCCTGCTCCCATGGCCCAATCGCCGACCCGGCGGGAAGATCGACAACGAAGTCGAACGGTCCGTCCCGCCGGGCCTCGGTCCGAAGCCCGCGAAGCTCCTGACGGAGTTCCGCTAGCGCCTCGGGGCCGGGCAGCTCGATCGGGAAAAGTCCGTCCCAGCGGGCCGCCCGGCGCAGGGGCCGGCGGTTGGGCCAGCGGGCCGCTACCCACACAGGGATTCGGGGCGACTGTAGGGGCGGTGGCTCGAACTCGCCGCCCCAGTAGGCGCTGAGCCGGTCGAGTCCCTCGTCGAGCAGGCGCGCCCTCTCGCGCGGATCCACGACCTCGCCGAAGGGCTCCAGCTCGTCGTTCCGATCGCTGCCAAGGCCAACGCCGAGGGTGAGGCGGCCGCGGCTGAGCAGGTCGAGCGTGACTGTCTCGCGCGCGAGCTTATGGACGCGGCGCCGCGAGAGCGGGGTGACCAGCGGACCGAGGCGAATCCGCTCCGTGTCGAAGGCCACCGCGGCGAGCGCGACCCAGGGATCGGCGACCGCCCGCACCGGCGGTCGGTAACGCACGTGGTCCCACAGGAAGAACCCGTCCCAGCCGTGCTCCTCGGCGCTCGCGGCGAGCCTCGCCAACGTCCTCGGATCGACCAGCTCGTCGAACGGAGCGACGAAGATTCCGCGCTTCGCGCTCACCGCCTTCACGCTACAAGATCAGGCCCGTCCGCTGGGATGGCGGACCGGTCCGGGCCTGCCACGGCGTCAGCGCCGTCGCGCGGTGATCAACCAGGCGCGCGAAGCGAAGGCCACGCCCCGGGCGTCGCTGTAGTGGGCCGCGAGCGTCTCTCGCAGGCGCTCCACGGCCAGGGTGGCGTCGCTGCGGCTCAGGCTCACGAGCGCGGCGCTCACGTTCTGAAAGCCGCGCACGAACTCGAGCGCGGCGGGTATGTCGTGTCCGTAGAGGACCGGCTCGTGGACGTCCACGAATAGCAGCTCATCGAAACCGGCGCGCTCGAGGATGGCCGTGGTGGCTTCGGCGTCGCCGAGCGAGAACGGGTCCGCGCCCGGTGGCGGCGGTAGCTGCGCCCGTTCGCCGACGGCGGCGTCGATCGCCAGCGCCCATTCGTTGCGCTCGCGGCACTGCCAGACCAGCAGCGCGAGACGTCCCTGGGGGCTGAGGGCGGAGGCGATGTTGGCGAACGCAGTCGGCGGATCGGAGAAGAACATCGTCCCGAACCGGCTGATCGCGAGCTGATAACGCCCGGGGTCGAAGCGATGAACCTGGGCGTCGTCGAGCTCGTAGGTCACGTTGTCGAGCCGCTCGGCCTCGGTGAGTTGGCGCGCGCGGTCGAGCATTCGCTCGGAGACATCGACGCCGACCACGCGGCCGGGCGCGGCGGCGCGCGCCGCGTCACGAGTCGCTTGCCCGGTCCCGCAGCCGATGTCGAGGACCTCGTCACCGGGGCTGATCTCGTAGGCGGCGCGAAGGTGCTCGTGATGAGCCCGCAGCTCGACGTCGTAGAAGTCCAGCGTGATCCGCGAGGCCACCGGCACGATGCTATGGAACGAACTCAGCCGGCGGGTGGTTCCGGTGAGGGCGTCCTGTGCTCGATCTCATCGGCATCGACCAAAGCCCATCCCACCCGCTCCACGAGCCGAGCAGAAAAGTGGTCGCTCTCCAGGTCGCTTGGGACCACCCGCTCTTGCAGCAAGACGACCCTCTTGAGGTCATCTGCCCCGTCCGCCATTACGAGAATCTGTGGCACGTGAACCTCCGTTCCTGGTTGGCGCCACGATGGTCCCGCGTCGACCTTGTCGGCGGGTCAAGGCCGGGTAAGTATTCGGTCAAACCATCTCGGCGACTGTCGCGAGTGAGATACTGCCGCCGGCACGGGGCAGGTGAGAGCGACAGGAGGTGAAGCATTGAGTGGCAGCAAAGGGTGGCTGGTCCCGCTCACCGGCGCGGCGTTTATCGTGGTGGCGATCATCAGCTTCATAGTTGGCGGAGAGCCCAAGGACGCGACTCATCCGGCAACGGAGATCGTCGACTGGTACATCGACAACAAAGACTCAGTGGAGATCAGCGCCTTCATCGGGGTGGCCGCAACCGTCTTGCTGGTCTTCTTCGGCGCCTACCTGCGCGACGTCTTACGGGTGGCGGCGGGCGGGGCCGACATGCTCTCGCTGGTCTCCTTCATCGGGGTGGTGGTGGTCGCAGTCGGCTTCGCCATCGACAGCACGATCTCGTTCGCAATCGCCCAGCGCGCCGACGACATCGATCCGATCGCGGTGCAGTCGCTGCAGGCGCTCTGGGACAACGACTTCATACCGATCGCGCTCGGGGTGCTGCTCTTCCTGTGGGCCACGGGGATCTCAGTGGTGAGGAGCGGGGCGCTGCCGAAGTGGATCGGCTGGGTCATGCTCCTGCTCGGGGTCCTCGCCCTAACACCTGTCGGCTTCGTCTCCTTCATCGGGACCGCGGTCCTGATCCTGGTGATCAGCATCCTGCTGGCCGTGCGGGCTCGCTCGGCGGCGACAGCGGGGGCATAGGGGCTCCACGGGGGCGCCGCGAGGCGGAGGCGGCGCGGCGCCCCCGTAGCACCGGCAGGAGGCACCCGGCGACTTGACTGGCGAGGGCGACGACGCGCATGCCGCGGAGGTGCGTGATGCCGCCGCCAGACATGCTTCGAAGCACAAGCGCAACCCATTCGTTCGCTCGGCGACCGGCGGGCGAGTCCTCAGCGCGCTGATGTTGCCGTTCGTCGCGATGCTGCCGCCCGCCGGGTTCGGCGTGATCACGACGACCGGTCGCAAGACCGGGAAGGCACGACGCAAGTGCATCCGCGCGATTCGAAGAGAGGACAGCGTGTACATCGTGATGCTCCGTCCTCCCATGATCGCCATGGCCCGCCCGTCGGCCGTCACGGCCTGGGTGTGGAACATCCGCGCGAACCCGAATGTGCGTTTGCGAATCCGCGGCGGGAGGTTCCAGGGCGTGGCACGGGAGCTGAAAGAGCCAGCCGAGCTACACCGAGCGAGGGAGGCGTTCTGCGAGACGGTCAATGCAACCGACTACGCGGAGTGCGAGCTTCACCTGCGTGGGCTCCCAGGGCGGTCGAAGATCAAGGAGCTGCATCGCTACTGGTTCGATACCGGGATACCGCTCGTAGTCGACTTGGCGGTTTAGCTCCAAAGCAACGGCACTGCTCCCGCTCCCGGCAAACTGGCTAAGGGAGAGCGTCCCGTACTACGGGCTCGAGCCGAGGCCCACGGACGGCAACCCTGGTCTCGTCGGGGGCCTCAGCGAAGAACCGACTCGCTCGACAATGCCGGCTGCATTCGAGGCCGTCGGGCCAGGCACCAAATCTCTCGCAGGGGCCGATGCTTGCGCTATCTGGTCGCCGACGGCCGGCTCCGCGGTGGGCGCCGGCTGGGCGGGGGGCTCGCCGGGCAGCGCCGGCTCGACAGGCGGCCTGGCGGTAGAGGCTCCGCGGCTCCTCGAGCCGGTGCCGGCCGTCGAGCCCGGGGCGCGGGTGGCATTCCCCGGCGCCTTCAGCCCAGCGGGCCGGCTCGGGACCGAGGACCGGGTTCGACCGGTTGTTCCGGTGGTGGCCGAGACCCCGGTGCCGCCTGCCCTCGCCGTCCCTTGGTCGCTATCGAGAACCATCTCGTTGACGCCCACGGCTCCAGCCGTGATCAGGACGGCGGTCGCCAGACCCACGGCGGCCTTGGCGCCCAGGGCGCCTCCGACCCCGGCGGCGGTGCCCGCGGCGCTCCCAGCCGAGCCGACGGAGCCGGCGGTGCCGCCGGCACCCGAGCCGCCGCCGAGCTTGGCCGGGATCAGCTTCCGCAGCAGCGCCAGTAGCCCGAGCGGCGCCAGCGCCGGGCGCGCATCGCTCGACTCGGCCAGCGACATCCGGGCCCGAACCAGCAGCGACTTTACGGAGGGAAGCGACCTGCCCATCGTCTGGGCGATGTCCCCATAGGAGAGATCGCCCATTTCTCGCAGGACGAGCGCCGTGCGCTGGGTCTTGGGAAGTTCGTTTACGTCGGCGACGAGCGCCCGGAGCTCCTCACGCTGCTGCACCCGCTCCAGGGTGGAGGTGCCGTTCTCGTTCGGGTGGACGTCCATCGAGTCGATACCTTCGGCCGTGGGCCGGCGCAGGTGATTCACGGAGCGATTGTGGGCGATCCGGTAGAGCCAGGGCCGTGCGTTGATTGGCCGGTTGTCGGCGAGGATCGCGGCGTGGGCGGCCGCGAACACCTCCTGGAGCACGTCCTCGGCGTCCTGGGGCGAGCCGACCAGTCGCCCGCAATACGCCAACAGCTGGGGCTGGTACCGGTTGAAGAGAACCTCGAAGGCGCGGTCGTGGCCTTGGCGGATCAGGGCCACCAGCCGCTCGTCTGGCTGCAAGCGGAGCAGCGGCGTCCGCCGGGAGTCGACACCGCCCGTGCTGGCGCTGGTTGGGAGGGAGGGGGGTTCGATTACCGGTTTTGTCGGCAGAACCCGCTAATTCCTAAAAGTTCCGCGTTAAGTCTGAGAAATCCAAACCTCGGCGCGGGCTCCTCGCCCAGCCTCGTTCAGCCCTGCGGCCTCTGGCCGACGGCCGCGCGCAAGGCGTAGGGTTGCCCTATGAGTTCCTGGACGCCGGCCGAGATGCCCGACCAGTCGGGTCGCACCTTCGTCGTCACCGGCGCCAACAGCGGGATCGGGCTCGCCGCGGCACGCGCGCTCGCCCCGTCCGGAGCGCACGTCGTGCTGGCTGTCCGTGACACCGCCAAGGGCGAGGCCGCGGCGGCTGGGCTGAGCGGCAGCGCCGAGGTTCGTGCGCTGGATCTCGCCGACCTGGCCTCAGTGCGTGCCTTCGCCGAAGGCCTCGACGGCAACATCGACGTGCTCGTCAACAACGCCGGGGTGATGGCGACGCCGCACCGCACGACGGCGGACGGCTTCGAGCTGCAGCTCGGCACCAATCACCTCGGGCACTTCGCTCTCACCGGCCTGCTTCTGCCTCGGATCCAGGACCGCGTGGTGACGATCTCGAGCCCCGGGCACCGCATCGGCAGGATCAACTTCGACGACCTGCAATCCGAGCGCTCCTACCGTCGCTGGTCCGCCTACGGCCAATCGAAGCTCGCCAACCTGCTGTTCATGTACGAGTTGCAGCGCCGCCTCGACGCCGCCGGCTCGCCTTTGCGCAGCGTTGGCGCGCACCCCGGCTACGCGGCGACGAACCTGCAATCCCACACCGAGTCGATCCAGGATCGCATCATGGCGCTGGGCAACCGGATCTTCGCCCAAAGCGGCGAGCAGGGCGCCTGGCCGACCCTCTACGCGGCGACCACGCCGGACCTGCCGGGCGGCTCCTACGTCGGCCCGGACGGGTTCCTCGAGCAGCGCGGGAACCCGAAGCTCGTCGGCTCGAGCTCAGCCGCACGCGACGAGGTCACCGCCCGCCGCCTCTGGGAGGTCTCCGAGGAGCTCACGGGCGTCCACTACGAGTTCGGGGTGGCGGCCGGCACCGCCTGAGCCCTTGGCCCGCTGCGCGGCGGCACTCCTATCCCACCTTGGTGTAGGTCAGGTCGAAGTCCGTCTCCCAGTTGGCGCCATCCTCGGCTTTCTCCCAGCGGCCGGCGATCGTCTTGCCGTCGTCGCTGAAGGTGCCGATGTAGCGCTGCGGGAACGGGTCCGGGGCGTCTCGCGATAGCTTCCACACGCCGTCGTCCAGGGTCATCTCGTAGATGCGGTGGACGCCACGCGAGTCAAAGTAATGCTGGCGAAAGGTCTCGGGCTGGTCCCCGGCCCCGATGATCGCGATGCCGTCTGGGGCCTCGGGAAGGTCGATCTTCCAGCGCTCGATCAGGAACTTCCCTCCCTCCAGCCACTCGAAGCTGACTCGCGCCTCGCCCGGCCACGGGGGGCCGCCGGGGGGCCCTGCCTCCATGCTCCACTTCCCGGTGAACGCATCCAGGCGCTCCAGCGCAGGATTCCCAGCGCGCTGCTCCATCTCGACCATGACTCTCGCAGAAGCTCACGGATCGCCGAGCGCTATCCTAGTTATGGATCAACTACAGAAAGTGGACTGACCCATGACTCTTCTTCTGATTCCACTTGACGACGCGGTCGTCTTCCCGGCCGTCACGGCAACCCTGCCGATCGATACCGGCGAGGAGGATCGCGTGTTCCTGCTGCCTCGCCAAGACGGCGACTTCGGCCGCATCGGCGTCGTCGCCGAGGTGATCGAGCGCGGCCAGCTGCCAAACGGCGCCTGGGCGGCCACCGTGGTCGGCCTGCATCGCGGGCTGGCCGGCGCCGCGCAGCCCACCGACGGCGAGCAGTTGCGCGTCGAGGTTCAGGAGATCCACGACGGCAACCCCGAGGACGAGCGCAGCACCGAGCTCGTGCGTGAGTACCGCGCCGTGGTCGAGGAGATCCTCGAGCTGCGCGGCGCCGACGAGCGCATCGCCGCATTCCTGCGCTCCATCGAGGAGCCCGGCGCGCTGGCCGACACCGTCGGCTACAGCCCCGATGTCTCCCGCGAGCAGAAGCTGAAGCTGCTGGAGACCCTCGACGTCAAGGCCCGGCTCGAGCTCGCGGTCCAGATGCAGCGCGAGCGGCTGGCCGAGGTCCAGGTCCGCCGCAAGATCCGCGACGACGTCGAGTCCGGCGCCCAGAAGCAGCAGCGCGAGTACTTCCTGCGCAAGCAGATGGAGTCGATCCGCAAGGAGCTGGGCGAGGAGGAGGGAGACCTGATCGCCGAGTACGAGCGCAAGATCGCCGAGGCCGAGATGCCGGAGGCGGTCGCCGAGCAGGCCGAGCGCGAGCTGCGGCGGCTCGAGCGCCAGGGCGAGCAGTCGCCCGAGTCATCGATGATCCGCAGCTATCTGGATTGGCTGCTGGCCGTGCCGTGGTCGAAGCGCTCCGAGGAGCGGCTGGATCCCGAGCACACCCGCGAGGTGCTCGATGAGGACCACGCCGGGCTGGAGGACGTAAAGCGCCGCATCATCGAGTTCATCGCCGTGCGCAAGCTCCGCGAGGAGCGCGGCGTCGAGGGGGAGAGCCGCGCCAACGGCGCCATCCTCACTCTGGTGGGCCCGCCGGGCACCGGCAAGACCTCGATTGGCGAGTCGGTAGCCCGCTCCCTGGGGCGCGAGTTCGTGCGCCTCTCGCTGGGCGGAATCCACGACGAGGCCGAGATCCGCGGGCATCGGCGCACCTACATCGGCGCCCTGCCGGGGCGGATTGTCCGCGCACTGCGCGACGCCGGGACGATGAATCCGGTGATCCTGCTCGACGAGGTCGACAAGGTTGGGGCGGACTGGCGCGGCGATCCCTCCGCGGCCCTGCTCGAGGTTCTCGACCCGGCCCAGAACCACTCCTTCCGCGACCACTACCTCGACGTCGAGGTGGACCTCTCCGAGGTCGTCTTCCTGGCCACCGCCAACATGACCGACACGATCCCGGTCCCCCTCCTCGACCGCATGGAGGTGATCGGATTTGACGGCTACACCACCGAGGAGAAGCTGGCGATCGCCCGTGGCTACCTGTGGCCGCGCCAGCTGGAGAGAAACGGGCTCCGCGCCGACGAGGTCGAGGCCTCCGACGCGATTCTGCGCAAGGTGGTCACCGAGTACACCCGCGAGGCCGGGGTGCGCCAGCTCGAGCGCGAGCTGGGCAAGCTGCTGCGGCGCGCGGCGACGCGGATCGCCTCGGCCGAGGCGGAGACGCCAATCGCAATCGATCCCGACGCCGTAACCGACGCCCTCGGGCGCCAGCGCTTCTTCCAGGAGTCGGTGGAGCGCACTGCGATTCCCGGCGTGGCGACCGGACTGGCTGTCACCGGGGCCGGCGGCGACGTGCTGTTCATCGAGGCCACCGCGATGGAGGGCGACAAGGGCCTGGTGCTGACGGGCCAGCTGGGCGACGTGATGAAGGAGTCGGCACGGATCGCGCTGTCATACGTGAACTCGCACGCCGACCAACTGGGGATCGACAACGCCGACTTCCAGCGCGAGTTTCACGTCCATGTGCCCGCCGGGGCCATCCCAAAGGACGGCCCGAGCGCGGGAACCGCGATGACAACCGCACTCGCGTCGCTGCTGAGCGGACGCCCGGTCAAGCACACCGTGGGGATGACCGGCGAGGTCACCCTCCAGGGCCGCGTGCTGCCGATCGGAGGCCTGAAGCAGAAGGTCCTCGCTGCTCATGCGGCGGGACTGACCGAGGTGATCCTGCCCGAGCGAAACCGCGGCGACCTCGATGAGGTTCCCGAGGAGGTCCGTGAGCGGATGACCTTCCATCCGGTGATGAGCATCGACGAGGTGCTCGAGCAGGCGTTGGAGCCTGCTGGGCGCGGAGCCGATGTCGCCACGGTGTCGTAACTGCGCGCCGGTTCCCTCCGAGCTCCGCGCCGTCGCGGGGCTGCTGGAGCGCCGCTGGACGCTGGGCACGATCTACGCCTGCTCCAGCGGCGCCGCGCGTTTCAACGAGTTTCGCCAGTCGCTGCCCGGGATTTCACCGACCACGCTCTCGGAGCGGCTCGAGCAGCTCGAGGCCGCCCGAATAGTCGAGCGGCGGCTTGTCCCAGGCCGTCCCCCGCACGCCGAGTACCAACTGACCGCGAAGGGGAAGCGGCTGGCCGCGGCGGTGAACGGGTTGCTCCAGCATCGCTAAGGTGCGAAAGACCCCATGCAGGCGGTGGTGATGCACGAGACCGGCGACCCGGACGTCCTGCGGCTCGAGGAGGTCGATGCTCCGGAGCCTGGTGACGGCGAGGTGCTGATCAGGGTCCACGCCGCGTCCGTCAACCCGGCCGACTGGAAGAGCCGGCGGGGGTCCAGGAGCGGCCCTCTCCCGAGGGTGCTCGGCATCGACGTGTCGGGCACGGTCGAGACGTCGCGCGCCGACGGCTTCGCCAAGGGCGACCACGTGTTCGGCATCTCGGCGAGTGGGGGGTACGCGGAGTACTCGACCGCCTCTGCCGCGGCGATAACGAGGAAGCCCGAAGGCGTCAGCCACGAGCAGGCGGCGGCGATCCCGGTCGCGGGCGGCACAGCCTGGCAGGCCCTGCTCGACCGGGGCGGGCTTGGCAGCGGGCAGACGGCCCTCGTCGCGGGCGCCGCCGGGGGGGTTGGCCACTTCGCCGTGCAGTTCGCCAGGTTGGCGGGCGCCCGGGCGATCGGCACCGGCTCGTCGCGCAACCGCGACTTCGTGCTTGGCCTGGGCGCGGTCGAGTACGTGGACTACACGCAGCAGGACGTGGGCGAGGCGGTCAGCGATGCCGACGTCGCGCTCGACACCGTCGGCGGCGAGGTGACCGCCTCGCTGCTTCCTGCCGTGCGCGAGGGCGGGGTGCTCGTCACCATCGCCAGCGCCCCGCCCGAGACGGCGGCCCGCGAGCGCGGCGTGCGCGCCGTGACGCTCGTGAACAGCCCGAGCCCGAGCAGCTCGCGCAAATCGCCGAGCTCGTGGAAGGGGGGGAGGTGCAGGTGGAGATCGCCGAGACGATGCCCCTCGCGGACGTCAAGCGCGCGCACCAGCTCAGCGAGGGCGGCCACGTACGCGGGAAGCTCGTGCTGACCCTCGCGGCGTAAGCGCCGCCTCAAGGCGCTGGTTCACCGACCCCGTTCAGCCTGTTCACCACCTTGAACAGGTCGCCGGTCGCGTAGAAGTCGACCGCGACCAGGTCGGGGAGCTGGCCCCGGACTCGCTTGCACTCGCGAATCCGCGCCAGGAGCGCCTTGGAGTCGTTGACGTCAGCGGCGTTGCTCGGCTTCGGCGCCGGGCTCGTGTCCACCCAGTGGTTGAGCAGGAACAGCGGGTTGCGCGCGGACCCCCGGTTCGGCCGGCAGCTTCGACGAAGCTGGTCGCGGTCGGTCAGCTCGGAGGGCTTCTTGAAGCTGTACGGGGTCTCCTGGAGGACGTCCGCGTAGCCGTCGCGATACCAGGGGGCGACCCCCGCGTGGTTCTCGGCCATCACCACGACGCGCTTGTTGGTGTCGACCATCTGGCCGAGCGTTGGCTCTGAGGAGGTGATCGGCCCCCTGTATACGTAGTCCGCCAGGCCACTCTCCTCGACCGCGGCGACGAAGTCCTCCGGGCTTACGTAGTCCTCGTTGTCGATCACGAGCACCTGATTGGGGTGCTGGACGACGAAGTTGCGGATCGCGGCCAGTGCCTCGCTCAGGGGCACGAAGCCGAGCTCGCAGAAGCGATGGCAAAGGTAGATCTGGTGCTCGCCCTCGCCGCCGGTCACCAGCCGGTTGCGAATCCGCAGCGCGGCGTCGAAGGCCGTCTCTCCGAGCTCGTCGGCGTACTCCTGCCGTTCCTCGCTGGTGAACTTCCCCAGGTCGGTCTTCACCCTGCCGGCGTTGGCCGGGATTCCGTAGTGGGTGTCGAACAGCAGGGCCCGGACGCCGTCGTCGAGCTGCTGCGGGATCCCATGGTCCTGGTTCGCGAACAGATAGCCGTCGACGTCCGCGCCCGACATCGCGTTGTGGGTGGCGGGGAAGACGACGTCGGCGAGCGGTTTGTCGCAGAGCTTCTCGCTCCCGTTGCAGCCGCTGAGCTCGGGCGTCGGCTCCTTGGCGCCACCGAACGCCGCCAGCAGTCCCACCACCAGGACCACCGCCAGCCCTCCGGCGGCGGCGATCGCCAGGCGCTGCCGCCGCACGCTGCCGCGGACCGCCGCTGCGGTCGCCTCCTCCGGCGCCGCCGGCTCCTTCGGCCGCGCGAGCAGGCGCAGGAGCTCCTCGACCCCCTTGTAGACGACGTAGAGGCCTGCCGGCCAGCACCGCCAGCGAGACCACGGCCTCGCGTTGGTAGACGATGATCAGACCGGCGGCCACCAGCAGCAAGGCGCGCAAGACCCGCATCGAGGTGCGCTCCGGAACGGTGATCACGCGCTGCCAGACGCGAGCGATCGGGCCTTCGACGCCGACCGGCGAGATCAGCGACCGCGAGGCGGCCGCGAGGATCACCCCGATGCCGGCTGCCAGCAGCAGGATCGCCTGCAGGCCGCCGAGGAAGGTGTCCCAGACGCCCTCGGCTGCGGCTCGCACGTCCGGTTCGGCGATCTTGTCCAGCAGGACCGAGCGGCCAATCTGGTAGGCGACCACCAGAATCCCGGCGCCGACCGCGGTGGCGATCCCGACCAGCGAGATGTAGCGACGGCGGTCCAGGGAGAGCAGCAGGCCGAGAGCCCCGGTGACCAGGAAGACGACGAACATCGACGAGCTGAACTCCCGGACCCCCTTGGCCGTCCGCGCCAGGTCGAGCACCCATGGTGGCGGGTGTGAGGAAAGCACCTCGGCCTCCTCGGTGCCGGGGAGCTTCTTGGCGGCCTTGGGAGCGAACCGCGCAATCACCCCTCGAAGCACGGTCCCGATGTCCGCCACGGTCAACAGGACGGTGTTCCTGTCGCGATCGAAGATGGCGCGGTGGACGTCCCTGACCGCGGACCGGAGCAGGCTCTGGAAGGCGTTGCTGTCCACCACCGTCGATGCCGCGCCCTCGACCACCGGTCGGATGCCCACGAGGTCCGGCTGCGCCTTCAGCACCTGGTCGGTGATTCGCCGGGAGACCTCGTCGCGCACCGCGGGCCGCTCGAGCGCCGAGCTGACGTGGTTTGAGAACTGGTCGGAGTCGAAGAAGACGTTGCTCGCGTAACCGAACAGGATCCAGAGCAGCAGCGCGATCGCCGCGAACACACCGAGCGCCGCGGAGCCGAACCGGCGCGCCCGCAGCCGACCGGGGCTGGCCCGCGACCACTCCGAGGTCGCCCGCGACCACTCCGAGATCCGTGTGCCGACGCCCCCGGGTTCAGCCCCTGTCCCGTGCGACAAGCCTGGTGCTCGCTGGTCTTCGGACAAACTCCCCCCGTCCGCGGATTGCGAGGAATCTACCGTGGATCGCCGGCGGTGCGGCGCTGGCCGGTTGGGTTGGACGGGCACGCAATGAAAGGCTGTGGCCGTGAACGACGCCGAGCTGATCCTCGTCGCCGGTTCCTTGCTCGCCGCGGGGATCGGCGCGTCGCTGCTCGCGGCCCGCCTGCGGCTGCCCGGCCTGGTCCTCTTCCTCCTCCTGGGGATGGCGATCGGCTCCGACGGGACGGGCTGGATCAACTTCAGCGACTACGAGCTGGCCCGAACGATCGGCGTCATCGCCCTCGTCCTGATCCTGTTCGAGGGGGGCCTGACCTCCGGCTACCTCGAGATCAGGCCGGTGCTGCGGCCGGCGCTGTCGCTGGCGATGTTGGGGACCATTGCGACAGCCGTGGTCACCGGGCTCGCCGCCAGCTGGCTGCTCGACTTCTCGTTGCTGGAGGGCCTGCTGCTCGGCTCGATCCTGGCCGCAACCGACGGAGCGGCGGTCTTCGCTCTGCTCCGCGGCTCGAGCCTGAGGCGGAAGCTCGCCCGCACGCTGGAGGCCGAGTCCGGGTTCAACGATCCGGTGGCCATCCTGCTGGTGCTCGGGTTCATCGAGTGGATTCAGCAGCCCGGCTACGGGATCGCCGACATGGCCTGGCTGTTCGCGCACCAGCTCGGCATCGGCTTGGTCGTGGGCGTGGCCGTGGGGGCTGGCGCCGTTTGGACCTTCCGGCGCCTGAGCCTGGAGACGGTTGGCCTCTATCCGGTGGCCTCCATCGCCGCCGCCGGCATCGCCTACGGCGGCGCGGCGATCATCGACGGCTCCGGCTTCCTGGCCGTGTATCTGGCGGGGCTCGCGCTCGGGGGCGCTCAGATCCCCGCCAGGCGCACCATCACGGCCTTCCACGAGGGCGTCGCCTGGGTCGCCCAGATCACGCTCTTCCTGTCGCTTGGGTTGCTCGCCTTCCCGAGTCAGCTGGGGGACGTGCTCGTCGAGGGGACCCTTGTCGCCTTGGTCGTCGCGTTCGTGGCCCGCCCGCTCGCCACCGCGCTTGCAACTGCCTTCGATCGCTTCAGCGCTCGCGAGCGGCTGGTGCTCGGGTGGGCGGGGCTCCGCGGCGCGGTGCCGGTGGTGCTGGCGACCTTCCCCGTGATCAGCGGTGTAACCCACAGCCTCGAGTTCTTCAACATCGTGTTCTTCGTGGTGCTCGTCTCGACCCTCGTCCAGGGGTCGACCTTCGAGTGGCTTGCACAGGCGCTGGGGATGACCACCGCCCAGCCCGCCCTGCCGCAGCCGCTGGCCGAGACGGGAACCATCCGGGCGCTCGGCGCCGAGGTGGTCGAGTACGTGGTGGGCGAGGGCGACGCGATCGTCGGGCTCCCGGTCCGAGAGCTCGGGCTTCCTCGCGAGGCGCTGGTCAGCGTGATCGTGCGGGACAACGAGGCGATTCTGCCCCGGGGATCAACCCGGGTCGAGGCCGGCGACAGGCTGAATGTGATCGTTCGCCAGGAGGTGGCGCAGAGCTTTCCGGATCTCATTGAGCGCTGGCGCAGCGGGCCCATCGGACCGACGACGAGGCCGAGGACCAGATTCCCTGGTCATCCGCCGGTCTTCAGCGTCCGTCCCTGGGCCCCGGCCGATGGCGACCCGGCGCGTCCGGATGGCGTGGCGGGAAAGGTGGTGGTCGAGCGGCTGCGCAGTCGCCACGACCAGCCCGGCTCGGTTGTGGTCCTGGAGGATGGGCGCTACGCGGTCACGGGCTTGCTGCTGATCGTCGGCAGCGCGATGCAGGTGCGCCGACAAGCACGCAAGTGCCTGCGCCAGACCGACGACGACACGGAGCGCGCCTGGTGGCAGGAGGTCATCGGCGTCCTGGTGCGGTGATCGGCGCTCACCGCCGTTTCGGCTCCGGGGGCCCGAAGGGCTCGATCGGCGGATTTGCGAACGGGCCCTCGACCCCCTGCGTGCCGCCCACCCGCCCCGCGGCTTGATCCTCGACGAGGACCGCGTAGCGGTTGCCCTTCGGGTCGATGCTGACCACCCCGAAGTCGTCATCGATCTCCTCGTCGCTCAGGCCCAGATCGCGCTTCACTGCCTCGAGCGAGGCCCGGGACGGATCCCGCGTCAGCGTGAGCAGGACCTTGGCCATCGCCTCAGCCGGCAGTGGCCGGACCGTTACGTCGCCGCAGCAACCGCTTCGGCCAGCTTGCGAGGGTGGATCGCGCCCCAGCCATAGTCCGGATCGTAGCCCGTTCCTCCCAGGTCGTCGGCCGTGCTGGTGACGAGCGAACGCAGGTCCGCAGGCGAGATCCGCGCCGACGGATACCTGCTTCGCACCGCCGCGATCACGCCGGCCGCCACCGGGCAGGCGGCGGACGTGCCGCCGTCCCCGCCCGGGAAGACCCGCGAGCCGATGAACGCCGTGGCGGCGGAGATGTCCGGCTTCTGGGCTTCCAGGCGCCCGGGCCCCTGGGAGGAGTAGCCGATGCGGCGCTTCCGGTAGTCGATCCCGGCGACGCACAGCACCTTGGGGTGCGAGTTTGCGCCGCAGATCGGGCGCTGGGCAGCCGAGAACTCGCAGCGGCCGTCAGGACATTCGCGCCCGCAGTTCCCGGCGGCGAACAGGATGTCGGCGCCCTCGGCCTCCAGGCTGGCGACGATGACGTTGAACGGATGCGCCGGATTGTCGCTGTAGTTCCCCGGGTGGCCAACCGGGAAGTCCCAGCTCGGCGAGAACATCCCCCACGAGTTGCTGACCACCAGCCGCCGGCGGCTCACCGGCGTGTTGCGAATCATGCGTAGGAGCTTGCCGTAGCCGCGTACGGCGTCGCTGAGAAAGCCGGACATCACGGTCGGGCCCGAAGTCCGGCTGAGCAGCAAGGCGTAGTCGAGCAGCCTGGCCTTCGGGGCCGCGATCCCGGCGTCGAAGGCGCACATCGTGCCGTGGTCGACCCCATACTTACCCGCCGCCTTCGCTACGCCGGGTGGTGCCCAGCTTCTGCGGCTGTCGAACAAGGGGGCCTGGCCGCGCTTTACGAGCTGCTCCTTGTTGATGCCCGTGTCGACGATCGCCAGGCGCACGCCGCGGCCGTCCATCCGCTTACTGTGCAGCCAGCTGACGTTGAAAACGCGCGCGACGTCCTTGTAGGTGCCGATCGAGCGCTGGGGGCAGATGCACGACTCGATCACCGGGTCCGAAAAGACGCTGATCACGTCCGGGTTGGAGGTCGTGAGCGAGGCGATCGCGTCGGAAAGGTTCGCGTCCGGCATCGTCCCTCGCACGACATGCGTCACCGCCTCGGGCTGGAAGGCGAACCGGAGCGGTTGCGCGAGGTCATACGGGTTGGCGCCCGGTTCCGGCGGCTGTGGCGTCGGGAGCGACACCGGCTCGAATTCCGGGTCGAGTCGAACGCCGGGTGCGGCGCGCTCGATCGAGCTCGCCAGGGATGTGGTCGGCTTCGCTCTGGTCAGGGCGGTTCTCGTCCGCGCCGATGAACGAAGCTGGATCAGGACCTGCATGGCTGCCCCTTTCGTTGCCACCCCGACCCTAACGCAGACTTGGCGCGTTGAACAGGCCCCCGGTGCGCATTGCGATAATTGATCGCCCCCGTGGATCCGGCCCGCAAACGGAAGATCCGCCTCGTCATCGCGCTGAGCGCCGCGGTGCTGCTCGCCGTCGGGCTCATCTACACGTCGTTCAGCGCCTCCACCGAGGCCAAGCAGCCCTCCGAGATCCTCAACGCCTCGCCCGACGACTCATACGATCTCACCGGCGTGGTCGTGCCCGGGTCGATCCGCCACACCGGCTCGGAGCTTGGCTTCAGGGTGGCCGATCGCGACGATCCCAAGGCCTCGATCCCGGTCCGCTACACCGGCGAGGTGCCGGACCCGTTCAGGGACGGGCGTGAGGTGATCGTCACCGGCAAGGTCGAGGACGGCACCTTCGCAGCCGACCGCGACAGCCTGGTCACCAAGTGCCCGTCGAAGTTCGAGACCGAGGCCGAGCAGGATCCCGAGCACGTGATCATCACCAAGTGATGGTCGGGCCGTGATCACGCTCGGCGCGGCCTGCCTCTACCTCGCCCTCCTGGTCGCCGTCTACGGGGCGGTGGCCGCGCTGTGCGGCACCCGCGGCGACCGCCGCTTCACCGACTCGGCCCGCCGCGCGGTGTACGCCTTCGCGGTTCTGTTGACGATCTGCGTGGTCGTCATCGAGGCCGCCTTCGCCCGCACGGATCTGTCGCTGCAGGTCGTCGCCGACCACTCCTCGACCACCACGCCCGGCTTCTACAAGCTGACCGCGATGTGGTCCAGCCAGGAGGGCTCGCTGCTGCTCTGGGCCTGGGTGCTGTCGCTGACCTCGGCGGCGGTGCTGTTCACGACTCGGCACAAGCACCGGGAGATCGCCCCCTGGGCGACCGCGGTGCTGATGGGGCTCGGGGTCTTCTTCACCGGGTTGATGCTGGTCGAGGCCAACCCGTTTGCCCGCCTCGACCCGGTGCCGCCGGAGGGCGTCGGGCTCAACCCGCTGCTCCGCCATCCGGCGATGGCGATCCACCCGCCGATGCTGTACTCGGGCTACGTCTTCTTCTCGATCCCGTTCGCGTTCGCGATCGGCGCGCTGATCACCCGGCGCCTCGACGCCAGCTGGATCCGCGCCACGCGGCGCTTCGCGCTGATCGCCTGGCTGTTCCTCGGGATCGGCATCCTGCTCGGTGCCCGCTGGTCCTACTCGGAGCTCGGCTGGGGCGGCTACTGGGGGTGGGACCCGGTCGAGAACGCCTCGCTGATGCCGTGGCTCGTCGGCACCGCCTTCCTGCACTCGATGATGGTTCAGGAGCGCCGGGGGATGCTCAAGGTTTGGAACGTGACCCTGATCTGCGGCGCCTTCTCCCTCGCGCTCCTTGGAACCTTCCTGGTCCGCTCCGGGATCCTGGAGTCCATCCATGCCTTCGGCGCCTCCACCGTCGGCGGGCCGCTGCTGGCGCTGATCGCAGTCGTGATCGTCGGCTCGGCGCTCTTGATCGTCTCCAGGCTCGACGACCTGCGCTCCCCCAAGCGGATCGAGTCGCTGGCTTCGCGCGAGGCGGTCTTCCTGGTCAACAACCTGCTGCTCGTGGGGCTGGCGGCGGTGATCTTCTGGGGCACCTTCTTCCCGCTGATCTCCGAGCTGTTCACCGGCGAGAAGGCGTCGCTCGCAGCCCCCTGGTTCAACCGTTACACGACTCCGCTGGCGATCCTGCTGGTGCTGTTCACGGGCATCGGCCCCCTGCTCGCGTGGCGGCGGGTCAGCGTTGCCGGCCTCAAACGGCTGCTCGGCCGCCCGGTCCTGGTCGGTCTTGCGGCGGGACTGGCGCTCTTCGCCCTCACCGATGCCCGGTCAGCTCCCCTGGCTCTGATCCTGTTCTCCCTGGCCGCGTTCACGCTGGCGGCGCTGGCGCAGGAGTTCGCGCGCGGCGCCGCCGCCCACCGGTCGCTCGTGGGGGGCTCCTATCCGCGGGCGCTGCTGGCGCTGTTCTCGCGCAATCGCCGCCGCTACGGCGGCTACGTCGTGCACGCGGGACTCGCCGTCCTGTTGATCGCGGTTGCCGCCTCCTCGAGCTTTCAGACCAGCCGTGACCTGCGCCTGCGCCCCGGCCAGTCCGCCACCGTGGACGACTACCGGGTCACGTATGAGAAGCCGACGGCGGTCATCGACCCGGCTGAGCAGCGACTTACCTTCGGCTCGGTGCTGGCCGTGGCCAAGAACGGAAAGCACTACACGACGCTGCACCCGTCGCGCAACTACTACGCGGGGGTCGGCGACCAGGCGGGTGGGGGCCCGGTCAGGAGCTTCTTCGAGGGTGAGGCGACCAGCGAGGTGGGGCGCAAGACCACCGTCGGGGGGGACTTCTGGACCGCCATGCAACCCGATCTCGGGCCTCTCAATCCGATCATCAACGACGCCGATCGGCGCCTGCAGCGGATCGCCCGCGGCGTGGATCCGGACGACACCCAGGCCCGGCAGCAGCTCGGCTTCCTCCAGGGCCTGGCGATCCGCTCGATCCAGAAGCGCTACCTGAACGACCCGCCGCCGGCCAATTTCCGGGTAAATGTCAACCCTCTGGTCACGTGGATCTGGTTGGGGGGCGCAATCGCGGTGCTCGGTGGCCTGGTCGCCATCTGGCCCGCGCCGGAGGCCCGCCGCCGCCGGGTCGCGGACGTCTACGCGGCTCGGCTCGCCCGCGAGCTGGGGCGGGCATAGGCGCGGACGCTGGTCGCCGCCCGCCCGCCCGCCGCCCCCCGCCCCCGCCCGTCCGCCCCCGCCCGTCCGCCCCCGCCCACCTGGTGCATGGCGAATGAGCGATTCGGTACCTATGCGGTACCCAATCGTTCAGTCGATCCCGCAGGGCCTTGGGTCCGTCGGGCATTGCTGATCTGTCCAGCGAGACCCAGCGGTTTTGTGAGCCCATTCGCCCCTAGCCTTCCGTGGCGTGGAGATCGTCCTCGCCCTGCTGATCATCGCGGTGGTCGCCTGGTTCGTGACCGCCCCGCTCCGCCGCTCGCCGACGGAGGAGGCGGAAGCCCTGGCCCTGACCGAGGATCCGCGGATCGCCGAGCTCGAGGCGCGCAAGGAGGCCAAGTACCGCGAGATCCGCGACGCCGAGCTCGACCGGCGGCAGGGCAAGCTCTCGCAGGAAGACTGGCGGCGCCAGGACGCCGAGCTTCGCCGCGATGCGATCGACATCCTCAAGGCGCTGGACGAGACTCGCCGTGAGGCGCCGGAGCCGCCGCCGGGGTGACCCCGTCCTGGTCACCAGCGAGTTCGGTCCCCTGGAACCCCAGACGCACTGAGGCGGTGTGGGAGGGCGGGCGTGAAACTGCGCCCGCCCACCCTCCGCCGCTCCCCTACACTGCCTCGGCGATGGAAAGCCTGCTCGGCGCAGTCCAGGTGATCATCTCAGTGGTCCTGATCTTCCTCGTCCTCCTGCACTCGGGGAAGGACGCGGGACTCTCCGGCGCGTTCGGGATCGGCCAGTCGGGAAGCTCCTTCGGCGGCGGCTCCCTGGTGGAGCGCAACCTCGATCGCTGGACGGTCTTCTTCGCGATCCTGTTCGTCGTCAACACGATCGTCCTGCTGAAGATCTAGCGGCCCGTCGCCGCGGCGCTCGCCGCGGTGGCGAGCGCCCGGCGATGAACGCTTGGGTGAAGCTTTGCGTGGGCTATAGGGCACAAAATGCTTCATTGGTTGCCCGCCTGGAGACGCTTCGCGACCGCGGTCAGCGTCGCCTGCACATGGCTGGGTTCGAACCTGATCTGGGCGTGGGTGAAGCGGAGCGGCGTGAGGCCGGCTGCAGTGTGCGTTTGGTCTCGCAGCCGGTCTCTCGCCTGCTGCGCAGGAGTGCGGTGGTAGCGCAAACCGTCGGTCTCCACGATCAGCCCCAGCTCGGGCCAGTGAAAGTCGACCCTGAATCCGTTCACGCGGCGTCCGGTCGTCGGTGGCGGAAGGCCGGCCCGGCGGGCGATCGGCAGGAAGCGGCGTTCGAGTTGCGAGTCCGTGAGCACGAACGTGCGGCGATCGAGCGTCTGGCGCAGCTTCCCCACGCCGGGCCGTCGGCCAATCGGGTCGAGAGCCGACCGCAACGCTTCCGGATTGGTTAGCCCGCGCTTGTCGGCCTCGTTGATCGCGGCCTCGAGTTGATCGGGCAGCAGGCGGGCGGCCAGGTCGATGATGGTGCAGGTGGGGGCGGTGACCGGGATGCCATGGTGTCGCGTGAGGTCTGTCGCGGCCAGCTTCGCCCGACGATGGACGCGAATGCCCGGCCGGCGACGGAACACGTTGGCAGGCACCGAGACGTCGATCTCGCTTCGCCACTCCGATCGGATCCGCCAGAGCGCAGCGGCGCTCTCATGGCTCAGGGCGGCCGTGGGGCCGCAGCTGAGAACTGCCGACATCCAGCGGCCGTGCTGCGTGAGCTCCGGCCGCCCGACCGCGTAAACCCCCCGCCACAACGGATGTAGGCGCCCTTTCACGATCCGGTGCTTGACCGCGTCGGAGCTGAGACCGAGATCAAGCAGCTGCGTGCGCGTCACGACGCCGTGCTGCCTTCTGGCGACTGTCCACACCGCAGCACCCAACGCCTGAAGCTCTTTGTGGCCCATAGGCCATAAAAGCCTTCAGCGAAGCGAAATTCGCCCCCGGCCGAGTTGGCGGACGCTACCCCCTGCCGAGCCCGCTGAACCCCCGGCTCCGCGAGATTCGGGACTTGGGGCTAGGCGTCGTATTGGCCGCCGAACTCCGCCGGCTGGGGCCTACCTTTGTGCCCGGCTTCTTGCATGATCGGCGGGACCTCGGGGTCAGAGACGAAGCTCTGCCAGCCCTCCTGATCCCAGTCAAAGAGCACCCAGACCCGGTCGTCCTCATTGGGATCGCGAAAGACGGTCGCACCCTTGGAGCCGTGCTGCTTTCGCTTTTCAGCGCCCTTGGTTGAGAAGATGCTCAAGAAGCGATCGAAATCCTCGACCGTCGTCGTTGCCAGGATCAACTCTCTCCTCCTCTGTTCGAAGCGTCGCGCTTCCACGATATAGGCCGCCCCCGCAGCCCGGCGGCTTCGAGGGCTTCGTCCCTATTTCTGAAGGCCTGTTCTCGCACCACCCGCCCGTTCTTGATCGTGAAGAGGAAGGCGAACTGGTCTCCATCCATAGCGATCTGGCTCACAGGCCCCACTCCTGTGACTTGGGCCACCGCGACCACCTGGTCTCCGGACTCGATCAGCTCGACGGGTTCAACGTCGTACCCGGACAGAGTCTTTTGGTTCTCCTCGTAGATCAGACGTATGGCCTCGTTGCCGTGGTGGGTCCCCAAGAGCAGCGTCTCGAACACCACGTCTGGGTCATAAACCTCGGTCAGAGCATCGAGGTCGCCACGGTTGTGCGCGGCAAACCCCGCTCTGATCAGCTCCAAGTTCTCCTGAGACAACGCCCGCGAAGTATCTCGCGTTGGCCTGTGTCCCGTTTCCGCCGACGACTACTTGGACGGCCCGCCAGAGGCGACCGCGGCAGCCCCAGCGTGTAGGTTGGCGCACGGACTGAGATCAGCGAACAGGAGAGAAACCATGACAGCAGATGAAAACGCAGCGATCATGCAGCGCGCCTATGACGCCTTCAACAGGGGTGACTTGGAGACGCTCACTGAGATCTTCGACGAGAGCGCTGTGTGGCACCTGCCGGGGCGGAGCTCGATGGCCAACGACTACCAGGGCCGCGATGCGATTTTGGCCTACTTCGGCCAGATCGGGCAGGAGACAGGGGGCACCTTCCGGGCCGAGTTGCAGCACCTGCTGGCAGATGACGACGACCGCGTGGTCGGCATCCAGCGCAGCAGCGGGGAGCGAGATGGCAAGCACCTGGACGTTGGCAACTGCATTGTCTTCCAGCTCAAGGACGGCCGGGTTACTGACGGTCGCGAGCACTTTCACGACCTCTACGCCTGGGACGAGTTCTGGTCATAGCCCTCGCCGGCGCGAGCCACGCAGGTCATGCGCGGCTCGCGGCAACGCTTGCTTGCTCAATGCGCCTGAACTCCTCGAGCCGCGCAGCTGGTGACAGCAGCTCGACGGGCGCCGCTTTCGCGTTGAGGCGCCGGTGCGCGCGATTCCTAGTCGCCGTCAGCGGGACGGCAGATCATCACGGGGAGATTCGCATGGTGTGCAACGGAGGTAGCGACGCTCCCCAGGACCGCCGAGCCGACAGCCCCGCGCCCGTGCGACCCGAGAACGATGATCCCGGCATCGGCCTCCTCGGCGGCGACAAGGATGGCTTTCCAGGTGCGCTCCTCTTCGCGGACCGCAGGGCTGGCGTCGAACCCCGCCGAGTTCGCCAGCTCGGCACCCTCAGCTGCCGTCTTGGCCGCCTCCTTACCGGCTTCCTCGATCAGCTGGTCGGGCACGATCACAGCGGGACGGCCCCAGAAGGGGAGTGCTTCGAGCGGTTGATACGCGGCCACTACGACTGCTTTCCTGGGCATTCGCAACTCGGCTCCAGCCTGCTCGATCGCTTGCTTTGCATGGTCTGAACCGTCGTAGGCGATCAAGACTGGCTTCTCATCGGCGGCCATACGGCTTCTCCTTTCGACGGTGCCGTGCTCGCCAGCCGGTCGCCCGGGGCCGAGCCCGTTTCGCGTTCAACGAGTCCATGATTTGCAGGGGTTGTAAGTGCGCCTGAGAGGAGTCGAACCTCCACGGCCCGTTAGGGCCACAAGGCCCTCAACCTTGCGCGTCTACCAGTTCCGCCACAGGCGCGGGTGCGGGAGTCGATTCTAGACGTCGCTTCGAGCGGCTTGCTTCCATCCGCGGAAGTAGATACTCTACGAACATGTGTTCCCGTAATCTCGCTTGCCGTCGAAGGACCACCAGGGTCGAGGAGCGCTAGAGCGTGGACCTGACCAAGCGCCAGAAGGAGATCTTCGACTTCATTCGCCGCTATGCCTCGAGGTACGGCTATCCCCCAACGGTGCGCGAGATCGGCAAGGCGGTCGGCCTGCAGTCGTCCTCGACCGTGCACGCGCACCTCGCCAACCTGGAGAAGGTCGGGTTGCTCCGCCGCGACCCGACCAAGCCGCGCGCGATCGAGCTGCTGGTCGACAGGGCGAAGCGCGCCATGCGCGGCTCGGGCCTGCCCGTGGTCGGCCAGGTCTCGGCCGGCGAGCCGATTCTGGCCGAGGAGAACATCGAGGAGTACGTGCAGGTCCCCTCGGCGATCGGCGGTGAGGAGGGCGACTACATCCTGCAGGTGAAGGGCGACTCGATGCGGGACGCCGGCATCCTCGAGGGCGACTACGTGGTGGTCAGCCAGGTCGACGACGCCGACAACGGCGAGATCGTGGTGGCCCTGATCGAGGACGAGGCGACCGTAAAGCGCTTCTATCGCGAGAAGGACCGAGTCCGCCTGCAGCCCGCGAACAAGGCCTACAAGCCGATCCGCACCCGTGACGCGAAGGTCCTCGGGAAGGTGATCGGCGTCTACAGGAGGGTTTGACGATGGCCGTCGCGACAACGGAACGTTCCGTCGCCGAGCAACCGCAGACCACAGGGGCTCCCTCGAAGCTGTTCGAGCCGGGCGGCGCGACGCTCGAGGACTCCATCCTCCGGGTCTGGGACGACCTGGTCGCGGACGGGCGCGCCGATTGCCCGGTTTGCGGCGGGGCGATGTCAGCGGCCGGCGGCTGCGACGGCTGCGGGGCCGAGCTCACCTGACAGGCCCGCGGCTCCGCTGGGCGCGAAAAGTCACCTATATAAGGTGGGTTTCGGTCCTCGACTGAGGGCTTACACTTGATCTCGTAGGCCATGCAGTCGCGGGGGGTGACGCTCCTCGAGGAAAGTCCGGACACCACAGGGCAAGGACGGTCGGTAACGCCGACCCGGGGAAACCCGCGGGAAAGTGCCACAGAAACGACACGGCCGATGGCGCGGCCTCACGTGAGCCGCGCACAGGCAAAGGTGAAATGGTGCGGTAAGGGCGCACCGGCGCCACGGTGACGCGGCGCGTCAGGGCAAACCCCGTCCGGTGCAAGGCCAAGCAGGACCGACGACCCGGCCCGGCGAGGTCCAGGTAGGCCGCAGGGCCCCGGCGAACGGGGCCCCACCGGGGACCAGGTCCCCGGCGAGACAGATGACTGCAGACGACAGAATCCGGCTTACAGCCTGCTAAGGGAAAGCCCCGCTCCGGCGGGGCTTTCCTATGCCAAGCGGCGCGAGGTTCGAGCCGCTGACGTTGACCTGGCCCGTCGCTCCGGTGGTAGGTTCGCACCGAGCACCCCGAACGGTAGGGGAGAGGAGCACAGATGGGGAGGGCCCATGGTCGGCAGGCAGCGGATCCGGTCGCGACCTGCGCCGAAGCGAATCCCCGTCAGGAGTCGGCGCCGCCGTGGTCGCCGCTCGCCGTGGTCAGGCGCTCGTCTTCTCGGCGGGGGCGCAAGCGCGCCGCGGGCGACCTCGACCCGACCTTCTCCGGCGACGGCAAGCAGACCACCGCCTTCGGCTTCGGCGCCAGCAACGCGGCAGCGACCGTCCACTCAGCCGGACGGCAAGATCGTCGCGGTCGGCGCCGACGCTCCACGGTGCGCCGACTTCGCGCTCGCCCGCTACAACCCCAACGGCTCGCTCGACACGAGCTTCTCCGGCGACGGCAAGCAGAGGACCGACTTCAGGTGGCTGCTTCGACGAGGCGAACGGGGTGGCGCTCCAGGGCGACGGCAAGATCGTCGTGGTCGGCGCGCGCCGACGAAGCGCGGCTCGTTCGCGCTCGCCCGCTACAACCCCAACGGCTCGCTCGACACGAGCTTCTCCGGCGACGGCAAGCAGACGACCGACTTCGGCGGCGTCGCGACGAGGCGACCGGGGTGGCGCTCCAGGCCAACGGCAAGATCGTCGTGGTCGGGTCACCACGAATCGGACGCACTTCGGCGTTCGCGCTCGCCCGCTACAACCCCAACGGCTCGCTCGACACGAGCTTCTCCGGCGACGGCAAGCAGACGACCGACTTCGGGGGCGTCCCGCCGCGACGACGTGGCGACCGGGGTCGCGCTCCAGGCCGACGGCAAGATCGTCGCGGTCGGCATCCGCTGACAGCTGCGACTTCGCGCTCGCCCGCTACAACCCCGACGGCTCGCTCGACCCGAGCTTCTCCGGCGACGGCAAGCAGACGACCGACTTCGGGGCAGCTGCGACGTTGCGAACGGGGTGGCGCTCCAGGCGAACGGCAGGATCGTCGCGGTCGGCGCGCAGCACGGTGCGCGGCAGCGACTTCGCGCTCGCCCGCTACAACCCCAACGGCTCGCTCGACACGAGCTTCTCGGGCGACGGCAAGCAGACGACCGACTTCGGGGGGGCGCCGACGGAGCGAACGGGGTGGCGCTCCAGGGCGACGGCAAGATCGTCGCGGCGGGTGGCCGCGGGGCGCCGGCGAGGACTTCGCCCTCGCCCGCTACAACCCCAACGGGTCGCTCGACACGAGCTTCTCCGGCGACGGCAAGCAGACGACCAACTTCGGGGACCTCGACGGCGGCGGCGGGGTGGCGCTCCAGGCGAACGGCAAGATCGTCGCGGTCGGCGGCGCGAGCGGCACCGGGGCAGCGACTTCGCGCTCGCCCGCTACAACCCCAACGGCTCGCTCGACACGAGCTTCTCCGGCGACGGCAAGCAGACGACCAACTTCGTGGGGGCGCCGGCGAGAGGCAGACGGCGTGGCGCTCCAGGGCGACGGCAGGATCGTCGCCGTGGGTTCGCAGTGGCGACTCCGACGATGACTTCGCGCTCGCCCGCTACAACCCCAACGGCTCGCTCGACACGAGCTTCTCCGGCGACGGCAAGCAGACGACCGACTTCGGCAGGCGGCGCCGACGCGGGCGAGCGGGGTGGCGCTCCAGGCGGACGGCAAGATCGTCGCGGTCGGCAGCAGCGGGCGGCCCAGCCTCGGCGAGGACTTCGCGCTCGCCCGCTACAACCCCAACGGCTCGCTCGACACGAGCTTCTCCGGCGACGGCAAGCAGACGACCGACTTCGGGGGCGCTCGACGAGGCGACCGGGGTGGCGATCCAGGCGAACGGCAAGATCGTCGCGGTGGGCGGCGTCGCGGAGGCGGCTCCGACTGCGATTTCGCGCTCGCCCGCTACAACCCGAACGGGACGCTCGACACGACCTTCTCCGGCGACGGCAAGCAGACGACCGACTTCGGCGGCTTCGACGAGGCGAGAGGCGTGGCGATCCAGGCGAACGGCAAGATCGTCGCTGGTCGGCACCGGCGGCGAGCCCGTCGAGCGCCCAGCTTCGCCCTCGCCCGCTACAACCCCAACGGCTCGCTCGACACGAGCTTCTCCGGCGACGGCAAGCAGACGACCGACTTCGGAGGCGAGCGGCAAACGGGGTGGCGCTCCAGGGCGACGGCAAGATCGTCGCGGCCGGGCATCCGGCGACTCCGGCAGCGACTTCGGCTGGCCCGCTACAACCCCAACGGCTCGCTCGACGCGAGCTTCTCCGGCGACGGCAAGCAGACGACCGACTTCGGTTTCGGGGCCGACGACCAGGCGACCGGGGTGGTGCTGCAGGGCAGACGGCAAGATCGTCGCGGCCGGCTACGCGGGCGGCGGGGCGACCGGCAATGACTTCGCGCTCGCCCGCTACAACCCCAACGGGTCGCTCGACACGAGCTTCTCCGGCGACGGCAGGCGGAGGACCACTTCGGGGGCTCCGACCGGGCGAACGGCTTGGTGCTTCAAGGCGAACGGCAGGATCCTGCTCGCCGGTGGGTGGGCTCGGGCTCGATCAGACCAGCGACTTCGCGCTCGCTCGGTATCTAGGGGGCTGAGCATATGCGCGGGTTGAGGTCGCCGCCCCGGAGGACGCGGATCCGGCCGCGGCTTGCGCTGGAGCGACCACTCGTCAGGAGCGGCGCCGCCCTTGTCGTTGCGATGTTGGTAGGCGCTGTCTTCTCAGCGGGTGCGCAAGCCGCTCCGGGGGACCTCGACCCGACCTTCTCCGGCGACGGCAAGCAGACGACCGACTTCGGCTACGGCGACAACAGTGCGGCGGCGACCGTGCGCCAGCCGGACGGCAAGATCGTCGTGGTGGGCCGGGTCACCGCGAGCGACGCCGGTGACTTCGCGCTTGCCCGGTACAACCCAAACGGCTCGCTCGACACGAGCTTCTCCGGCGATGGCAGACAGACGACCAATCTCGGAGGCAATGACGGGGCGAACGCGGTGGCGCTCCAGAGCAACGGCAAGATCATCGCCGCGGGCAGTGAGGGCGACGACTTCGCGCTCGCCCGCTACAACCCCAACGGCTCGCTCGACACGACCTTCTCCGGCGACGGCAAGCAGACGACCGACTTCGGCGCCTTCTTCGAGCGAGCGAACGGGGTGGCGCTCCAGGGCGACGGCAAGATCGTCGCGGTCGGGGGTGGCGGGGGCGACTTCGCGCTCGCCCGCTACAACTCCAACGGCTCGCTCGACACCAGCTTCTCCGGCGACGGCAAGCAGACGACGGACTTCGGGGGCTTCGACGAGGCGGCCGGAGTCGCGGTCCAAGGCGACGGCAAGATCGTTGCCGTGGGCAGCGCCGGCGAAGATTTCACTATCGCCCGCTACAACACCAACGGCTCGCTCGACACGAGCTTCTCCGGCGACGGCAAGCAGACCACGGGGGACTTCTTCGAGGCGACTGGGGTGGCACTCCAGGGCGACGGCAAGATCGTCGCGGTCGGCTCCGGAACAGGCGGCTTCGCGCTCGTCCGCTACAACCCAAACGGCTCCCTCGATACGAGCTTCTCCGGCGACGGCAAGCAGACGACCGACTTCGGCACCGATTTCGACGAAGCGACCGGGGTGGCGCTCCAGCCCGACGGCAAGGTCGTCGCGGTCGGGTTCTCCAATGGCCGCTTCGCCCTCGCCCGCTACAACGCCAACGGATCGCTAGATGTGAGCTTCTCCGGCGACGGCAAGCAGACGACCGACTTCGGCACCGCCTTCGACGAAGCGACCGGGGTGGCCCTCCAGCCCGACGGCAGAATCGTCGTGGGCGGGTTCACCGGGTTCGCCGGTGGCCGCTTTGCGCTCGCCCGCTACAACCCCGACGGCTCGCTCGATATGAGCTTCTCCGGCGACGGTAAGCAGACAACCAGCTTCCCGGGCTTCGACGAAGCGGCCGGGGTGGCGCTCCAGCCCGACGGCAAGGTCGTCGCGGTCGGCGGCACCGGCGCCGACGAGGGCTGCGGCGCCAACGACTTCGCGCTCGCCCGGTACAACCCGAATGGATCTCTCGACACGAGCTTCTCCGGTGATGGCAAGCAGACGACCAACTTCGGGGAGTCCGACGGGGCGGCCGGGGTGGCGCTCCAGAGCGACGGCAAGATCGTCGTGGTGGGCCGCACCGGTGGCTCTGAGTGCTCGACTTCGCACCACGACGACTTCGCGCTCGCCCGCTACAACCCCGACGGCTCCCTCGACACGAGCTTCTCCGGTGACGGGAAGCAGACGACAGACTTTGGAGGCGACTTTGACGGGGCGGCCGCGGTTGCCCTCCAAGCGAACGGCAAGATCGTGGTGGTCGGTGTCACTGACGGCGGCGGCGCCCTGGCCCGCTACAACCCCAATGGCTCGCTCGACACCACCTTTTCGGGCGACGGCAAGCAGACCACCGACTTCGGGGCGGCCGCAGTGGCAATCCAGGGTGCCGGCAAGATCGTGGCGCTCGGGAGCGGCACGCTGGCGCGCTACAACCCCAACGGCTCGCTCGACACGACATTCTCGGGCGACGGCAAGCAGACCACCGGCTTCGCAGGCTTCGGCGTGGCGATCCAGCCGAACGGAAGGATCGTCGCCGTCGGCACCGACTTCACCGTGGGTGACTTCGTGCTCGCCCGCTATAACCCCAACGGCTCTCTCGACACGAGCTTCTCCGGCGATGGCCAGCAGACGACGGACTTCGGCTTCGGGGCCGCCGACCAGGCGACTGGGGTGGCGCTCCAAGGCGACGGCAAGATCGTCGCGGCCGGTTACGCCAGCGGCGGCGCCACCGGGCGCGACTTCGCGCTAGCCCGGTACAACCCGAACGGCTCGCTCGACACGAGCTTCTCCGGCGACGGCAAACGGAGGACTGACTTCGGAGGCAACGACGGGGCGAACGGGGTGGCGCTCCAAGCCGACGGCAAGATCGTCGCGGTCGGGGATCGGTCTCGGGCCGAGCCAAACCAGCGACTTCGCGCTCGCTCGCTATCTCGGGAGTTGAGCTAGGCACGGGCTGAGGCCCGTCGTCTTAAGGGGCGGGGAGCCCCGATCACACCGTCCGGCGACGCCCGCACCCGGACGCGGGGGACGAAAAGCCCTGCTCGTTAGCGAATGCTAATCAAACGCAAATTTCCGTCTCAAGCTCTGTTACGATGCCGCGACCTTCCGGCTGAATCCTCGCCAGATACCGCGGGGATCGGGGGACCCAGTTACTGGGGCGAATCGCGGCCACTTGCCGCGTAGCGCCATCTCTTTCGGCGCGAGCCCGTCAGCTAACCCCGTAAGCGACGAAAGAGCCCATGTACGAAGGCGTTGCCCGTTCGCGGGCGGAAACCGAATACGGCAGGCGGCAGCCGGCCACGCCACTGGAGCGGCCGGTCCGGAATCGACCCCCGCGGCGGCCCGACCGGATCGCCTTCTGGGCCGTCGTCATGTCCGTGGTCGCGATGGTCGCGGCCGCCACCAGCGCCCGCGCCGGCGACGGCGGCGTCAAGGCCGACGGGGGCACCGGGCGCTCCGGCAGCTGCCCGGACACGCAGTTCGGGCGTCGCGCGCTCGACCTCGGCGATTGTGGAGGGGACGTCAAGACGCTCCATTGGCTCCTGAAGGCCAAGTCCTACGCGGTCCCCATGGACAAGGACTTCGACAATCCCACCGCCAACTCGGTCCGCAGGTTCCAGCGCCGCCACCACATCCGCACCGACGGCGTCGTGCGCAGCAGGACGCGCAAGAAGATCGTGCGCAGCATGCCGCGCAGCGTCGCCACCTGGTACGGGCCCGGCTTCTTCGGCCATCGCACCGCCTGCGGCAAGAAGCTGGGCCGCAAGACGGTTGGCGTCGCCCATCGCCACCTGCCCTGCGGGACCAGGGTGACGCTCAGGTATCGCGGCCGCTACGTCAGGGCGCGGGTCATCGATCGCGGCCCGTACACCAGCGGCGTGCGCTGGGACCTGACTCAGAAGACGGCTCGAAAGCTGCACATGTCCACGACGGACACGATCCGCGCCGCCCCGGTCCAGTAGCTCTACGCCGCTGCGGCGGCGGGGAGAACCGAGGGGTCGGACTGGTCCTGCGGCAGGGCGGCGGCGTTCGCCATCAGGCTCTGGAACTCGTTCAGCGCCACGTGGGCGACCGCCTCGAGCAGCTGCTCGTCGCTCCAGTCCACTTCGCGGGCCTCCTCGAGCAGGTGGTGCGCGGGGCGTCCGTCGGCCTCGAACAGTGCCTTGAGGAAGGCCAGCAGGGCCGCCTCGCGGGGATCACTGGAGCCCCAGCCCCGTGCCCTGGAGATCTCGTCGAGGCCGAGGCCTGCGGCGCGGGCCGTCCTGGCGTGCTGGGCGATCGAGTAGGGGTCCTCGCGATCCTCCGCCACCGCCAGCGCGATCCGCTCGCGGGTCGCTTGGGGCAGGACGCCGCCGCGAAGCTCGTGGCGCATCCGGGCGAAGGCCCGTAGGGCGGCCGGCGATCCGGCGAGGACGCCGACGAACTTGGACACCGAGCCACCCGCGCTCGCCATGCCCTGGAGCAGCTTGGCGCTGCCGACGGGGGCGGTGAGCTCGTCGTGGATCTGGAAGCGGCTGATGTCTGTCTTCACGGTCATCGGTCTTGTCGGTCCTTTGCTGGGCGGTCAGCCCGATTTAGGCGCTATTTATCCAGCCTTTACTTTACTTTTAGCTGGTTACTTACGGTCCGTAAGTTATAGCGCAGAACGAGCCACGCCGCAAGCGTCGCGAGCGCCCGTTCTGGCCAGTAATACGTTCGCGGGGACGAGAGTGGTTCAACCGCGTGCCGCCGATATGGTTCGCGCTCGCGATGGCCCCGTCACGCCTGGTTGGCGGCGGCCATCGAATCGCTTCGAGACCCGACTGGAGGAATTGATGGCCGACAACCCCGCCGCCGTCCGAACCGAGACACCCGATGATGTGATGAAGGTCGTCAAGGACCGGGACGTCCGCTTCATCCGGCTCTGGTTCACCGACGTGCTCGGCCAGCTGAAGAGCTTCTCCATCAACTCCGAGGAGCTCGAGGACGCATTCGAGGGCGGGATGGGCTTCGACGGCTCCTCCATCACGGGCTTCAACCCGATCGAGGAGTCGGACATGATCGCGCAGCCCGATCCGGCGACCTTCGCGGTCCTTCCCTGGCGCCCCGTCGAGAAGGCCACCGGGCGCATGTTCTGCGACATCAAGGTCCCCGGCGGCGAGCCGTATGAGGGCGATCCGCGGTGGATCCTGCGGCGCGCCCTGAAGCGTGCCGAGGAGATGGGCTTCGACACCTACAACATCGGCCCCGAGCTCGAGTATTTCTACTTTCGCTCGGCCAAGCCTGAGGATGGACCGCCGGAGGTCCTCGACGAGGGCGGCTATTTCGACCTGACGACGCTCGACGCCGGCTCTGACGTCCGGCGAGAGACGATCCTGGCGTTGGAGCAGCTGAACATCCACGTCGAGTACGCCCACCACGAGGTCGGCCCCTCCCAGCACGAGGTCGACATGCGCTACAAGGATGCGCTGTCGATGTCCGACGACTGCATGACGTACCGCATCGTGGTCAAGGAGTACGCGATGAAGTACGGCTGGCACGCGACCTTCATGCCGAAGCCGCTGTTCGGCGAGAACGGGTCCGGCATGCACGTGCACCAGTCGCTGACCCGGGACGGCAGGAACGCCTTCTTCGATCCGGACGACCAGTACTACCTGTCGCCGACGGCCAAGGCGTTCATCGCCGGGCAGCTGAAGCACGCGCGCGAGATCTCGCCGCTGTTCGCCCAGTGGGTGAACTCCTACAAGCGCCTCGTCCCCGGCTACGAGGCGCCCACCTACCTGGCCTGGTCGCGGCGCAACCGCTCGGCCCTGATCCGCGTGCCGCTCTACCACCCCGGCAAGGAGCAGGCAACGCGCGCCGAGCTGCGCTGCCCGGACCCGGCCTGCAACCCCTACCTGTGCTTCGCCGGAATGCTGCATGCGGGGCTGGAGGGGATCGAGCACGGCTACGAGCTACCCGAGCCGATGGAGCAGAACCTCTACCACCTCACCCCGGAGGAGCGGGAGAAGCGCGGCATCGAGGAGCTGCCGGAGACCCTCGGCGAGGCGACCGAGATCGCCGCCCACTCGGAGCTCGTGTTGCGAGTCCTCGGCGAGCACACCTTCAAGCGCTTCGTCGAGATCAAGCGTCAGGAGTGGGACGAGTACCGCGTCCAGGTCACCCCCTGGGAGATCGACAAGTTCCTGCCGGTGCTGTAGCGGGCAAGGCGGCTACGGAAGCCTCCGCAGGGACTGGGCCCGGCGTGTCGTCTCCTTTCCGGTCTTCTCGCTCCTGACGAGATAGCGCGGATCGTCCCTCGACGCCGCGACCACGCGGTCGTTGACGACCGTGCGTGAGGTGAGCCTCCTGCGCACCCTGCCGATCACGCGGCGGCCGCGAAAGCTCCACTCCACCCGGTCGCCTCGCCTGAACTCCTCAGCCATCAGTTGTCCTCCTCGGTTGAAGCCAGCTGCGTCAACCCCGGAGGGCGACGCCATGCCCCGCGAGCGCAGTTCGATGGCCGGGCGTCCATTCGCAGCACTGGGTCTTGGGGGATCCACGCGTACGGTCGATAGCCGCAGTGTGTCCGGCGTCCCCGTCTATCGAGGGCACTTCGGCGCGCGCCAAGCCGAGCGCCTGCTTTGGCGTGCCGGCTTCGGTCCGAAGCCGGGCGAGGCGCGCCTTCTGGCGAAGAAGGGGCTGAAGAGCGCGGTTCGCTCGCTGACCCGTCCCGCGGAGCCGAGGCTTCGGGGGCCCTCGCCGACCGACGGCGACGGCAACCCGATTGCCCCCTTCGACGCCTATGGACACGACGTGCTCTGGTGGCTCGACCGGATGCTGCGCTCCAGCCAGCCCCACCTCGAGCGGATGGCGCTGATCTGGCACGACTGGTTCGCAACCGGCGACGTGGGCTCGCTGAAGCTCGGGGTACGACAGAAGGTGACCTTCCGGCAGCGGGCGCTGGGCTCGTTCGAGCGGTTGCTGCTGGACGTGACCACCGACCCGGCCATGCTGATCTGGCTGTCGGGGACCGAGAACAACAAGTACGCGCCGAACGAGAACTACGCCCGCGAGCTGATGGAGCTGTTCTCGCTGGGAGCCAGCGACGAGTCCGGCTATCCGTACTCGGAGGACGACGTTCGCGAGCAGGCCCGCGCGCTGACCGGGTGGGCCAGCGACTGGGACGACACCGTCGGCCCCACCAACTTCCGCTTCGAGCCCAGCCTGCACGATCCCGGCATCAAGAGGATCTTCGGCAAATCGGGCCGATTCGACTGGCGCGACTCGGTCCGGCTGTGCATCGACCACCCCGCCCACGCCCGATACTTCGTCGAGCGGCTATGGAGCTACTTCGTCCCTACGCCGCCCCCGCGTGACACGAGGCTGGCGCTGATGCGCCTCTACAAGTCCAGTGGCCATCAGATCCGCCCCGTGGTCGAGGCCATCCTCATGCACCCGAGCCTCTACAAGGGCCCGGCGATGGTCAAGCCTCCCGTCGTCTTCATCATCGGCCTGTTGAAGGCTCGCCGGCGCGGGATCGACACCGACGCGTGGGTGTGGATCTCCTACCTGGCGGGGCAGCGGCTGTTCGACCCGCCCAACGTCGCCGGCTGGGACGAGACGCGCTGGCTGGACACGTCCACGCTGCGGGGGCGCTGGTGGGCCGTCACCCAGACCGTCCGATCCGAGGAGATCGACCCCGGCGCTCCCTACGACACCACGGAGGGCCCCAAGGCGGCGGTCGACCGGGCGCTTCGCTACTGGGGCACGCCGACGATCACGAAGACGACGCGCACGCAGCTGGAGCGCTTCGCACAGCGGGTTGAGGATGCGATCGACGCGAGCTGGAAGCGCAGCTACTACCGGGGGCTGCGGCAGAACGCGCTGCGGATGCTGCTTGCCACCGCTCCCGACATGGAGGCCTGCTGATGACCCGAGGCTGTGGATGCAACGAGTTCTCGCGCGCGCGCCTGTTGCGAGGCGCGGCCGCCGAGGCCGGACGGGGCCTGCCGCCAATCGAGCGCGGGATGCCACAGCCCGCCGGCACCGGGATCAGCCGGCGCTCCTTCATGCTTCGCTCGAGCGCCGCGCTGCTGTCGGTCTACGGCGCCTCGCGACTGGGCCTGAAGCAGCTCCAGGAGGGGATCGCGAAGGCCGCCGGAGGCACCGACCCGGTGATCGTCACCGTGTTCATGGAGGGCGGCGTCGACGCGCTTTCCGTGCTGGCCCCCGTGGACGACCCCGTCTATCGCCAGCTTCGCCCGACCCTGGCGCTCGGCCAAGGGTCCGGGACCGTATTCGGTGAGGACGACCGGCTCCACTGGCACCCGGCGGCGGCCAGCCTCGACACGCTGCATGGGGAGGGCAAGCTCAGCGTGATCCCGGCGGTCGGCTACGCCGATCCCAACCAGTCGCACTTCACCTCGCGCCACTACTGGGAGGTCGGGGCGCTGGATCCAGCGGGCCGAACAGGGTGGATGGGACGCCTGCTCGACGTGATCGGCCGCCCCGACAACCCGCTCCAGGGACTGTCGCTGGACGGCCACCTGTCGCCGGCGCTGGCGCCCGCCAATGTGCCCGTTGCGACGATCGACGGGCCCCGCTACGACCTCTGGGCGCCGGGCGTCTGGGACGAGGTCGAGGGGCTGATGTTCGACGCCGTGACCCGGATGGGCAATGCCCATGCGGCCGGCGCCGACCCGCAGCGCGCGGGAGCCGGCCGCGTCGCGAGCCAGGCGATGCAGGTTCGCCGCCGGTTGCTGCCGTTCTCCGAAGGCGAGATCACCAGCCCGGTCACGTATCCGAACGGCTACTTCGCGGACAACCTCGCGGCCCTGGCCGCGCTCCTGGACGCCGGTCTGCCGATCCGCTGCGTGGCCCTCAACGCCCCCTCCAGCTACGACACTCACGAGGGCCAGGCGAACGTGCTCAACGACGGCCTTCTGGAGACGTCCAACTCCCTGCTCGCCTTCCAGCGCGACCTCGAGGCCCGCAATCTGGCCGGCCGCGTGATCACGCTGGTCTGGTCGGAGTTCGGTCGCCGCCCGGAGCAGAACGCCTCCGACGGAACGGACCACGGCGCCGCGGGGATCGGGTTCGTGATCGGCACCCAGGTGCGGGGGGAGATGATCGGCTCCTACCCGGGACTCAACCAGCTCGACGAGGACGAGAACGAGCGCTTCACCGCCGACTTCCGCGGCGTTTACTGCGCGCTGCTCGAGCAGTGGTTCGGCCAGGACGCCGCTCAGGTGATCCCCGGCGCCGCCCGCTTCCACCGGCCGGCGATCATCGGCTGATGCGGCGCGCGATCAAAGCCGCACTGGCCGCCGGCCTCGCGGCCCTCTGCATGACGCCGCTCGCGCTGCCCGCGGCGACCGCCTCGACGACGCCGCCCTCGAGGCTGCTGGTCACGGGACGGGAGTTCTCGCTGACCCTGTCGCGCGCCAGGATCAATCCGGGCGACGCGATCATCCAGTTCCTGAATTCGGGCGAGGATGCCCACGACCTGGTTGTGAAGCGGTTCGGCAGCACACGGACCTTCGGCGCCGGCGAGACCCAGCCGGGCGACGTGGCGCAGTTCGACGCGCGTCTGGGGCGGGGGCAGCACTACGTGCTTTATTGCTCGCTCGCCGACCACAGGGCGCTGGGGATGAAGGCCTACCTCGCCGTGAGGCAGCACCGGCGCTGATCAGGCGGCCGTCGTCGCGGCCAACCTGGCCGGCGCGACCTAGCCCAGGGCGGAGGCCAGCTCGTCGGGCGCGGTGACCGGGCGCTGGCAGGTGAAGTGCTCGCACACGTAAGCGGCGGGCGCGCCCTCCACGGCCGAGCGCTCGCGCATCAGCTCTGGACGCTCGGTTCCCTCCGGCCCACCGGCGAGCACCAGGTAGGGGCGAAAGCCCGAGCGCACCACGGCCTCCAGCGCGCCCAGCCCTTCGCCGGCCGCCGGTTCGACCAGGGCCACCTCCTTCACCGAGGCGAAATGGAAGTCCATCGCCCGTAGGAGGTGGGCAAGCGCGTGGGGATGCTGGCCCGCCGCGCGGTGCAGGAGACGGAAGACGCCGACGGCATGCCGTTCGTACTCGCGCTCGCCGGTCAGCGCCGCCAAGCGCAGCAGGCCGTACGCGGCCGACGAGTTGCCGGACGGGATCGGGTGGTCGTCGACGTCCTTGCGGCGGGCGATCAGCCGCTCGTGGTCGCGGGCCGTGGTGAAGAACCCGCCGTGCTCGGGGTCCGCGAACAGCTCGATCATCGCCTCGGCGGTCTGGCGGGCGGCGTCGAACCAGCGCACCTCGAAGGTCGCCTCGTACAGCGTCAGCAGCGCCTCGACCAGGTAGGCGTAGTCCTCCAGGTAGGCGCCCAGGCGTGCCTCGCCGTCCTTCCACGAGCGCAGCAGGCGGCCATCCGCGGAGCGCATCTCCGCCCACACGAACTCCGCGCAGCGCCGGGCGGCGTCCAGGTAGTCGTCGCGCCCCAGGGCGGCGCCCGACTCGGAGAGCGCCGCGATCATCAGAGCGTTCCAGGCCGCGAGCCGCTTGTCGTCGAGGCTGGGCCAGATCCGTTCCGCGCGACGTTCGCGCAGCTCCCGCAGCGCCTCGTCCAGGCGCGTCGGCGACTCCGCGGCCAACCCGCGGGGGACATGGAGGATGTTGCGGCCCTCGAAGTTGCCCTCCCCGGTGACCCCGAAATAGGCGATCACCTCGTCGGCCTGCGCACCCAGGCCGCCGGCGTCAAGCGCCTCGCGGATCTGGTCCGGGGTCCACACGTAGAACCGCCCCTCCTCGCCCTCCGAATCGGCGTCGAGCGCCGAGTAGAAGCCGCCCTCCGGCCCACGCATCTCGCGCAGCGCCCAGTCGAGCGTGTCGATGCAAACGCGGCGCCAGCGCTCGTGGCCGTGCGCCTGCCATCCGTGCAGGTACACGCGGGCGAGCAAAGCGTTGTCGTACAGCATCTTCTCGAAGTGGGGGACGAGCCACACCTCGTCGACCGAGTAGCGGGCAAAGCCGCCACCGACCTGGTCGTGGATGCCGCCGCCGGCCATCGCGTCGAGCGTCACCTCGACCACGTCGTCGACGCCGTGCGCGAGCAGCAGCTCGAGCGCCGAGGCGGGCGGGAACTTGGGCGCGCCCCCGAAGCCGCCGTGTCGCATGTCGGCCATCATTCGCAGGCGGCTGACCGCGGTGCCGATCAGGTCCGGGCTCAGAGGCTCGGCGGAGGGCTCGATCTGGCCGATCGCCCCCAGCTGCTCGCGGATCCGCGCCGCCGAGGCGCGGATCCGCTCGCGCTGCGTGCTCCAGGACTCGACCACCGCCTCCATCACCATGCGGAAGCTGGGCATTCCCTGGCGAGGCTCGGGCGGGAAGTAGGTGCCGCCGTAGAACGGGACGCCCTCCGGATCGAGGAACGCGGTCAGCGGCCAGCCTCCGTGCCCGGTCATTCCCTGCACCGCCTCCATGTAGATCGAGTCGAGGTCGGGCCGCTCCTCGCGGTCGACCTTCACGCAGACGAAGTGCTCGTTCATGTAGGCGGCCGTCTCGGCGTTCTCGAACGACTCGTGCTCCATCACGTGGCACCAGTGGCAGGCCGAGTAGCCGATCGACAGCAGGATCGGCTTGTCCTCCTCTCTGGCGCGGCCCAGGGCATCTGCCCCCCACGCGTGCCACTCGACCGGGTTGTCCTTGTGCTGGAGGAGATAGGGGCTGGTCTCGGTGGCGAGCCGGTTGGCCATGGTTCTCAGGCTACCCGGCCGCCGGCGTCATACCCGACCCAGGATGGGCCGGCCCCAGGTCGGTTCGGATCGCGCGGGCAAGGGCCGTCCGCTGTTGATATACCCCGCACGGAGAGGCAGATGTCCACGGACCTGACAGTGGTTCTTCAGGACCGCCCCGGCGAGTTGGCGCGCCTGGGGGCCGCCACCGGTGAGGCGGGAGTCAACATCCAGGGGATGTGCGCGTTCACTGGAGAAGGCACGGGCGTGATCCATCTGCTCGTCGACGACGAGCAGGCCGCTGCTGCCCGTGCGGCCCTGGAGGAGGCGGGCATGGGGGTCGCCGACGAGCGCGGGGTGCTCGTGATCGACATCGAGGATCGGCCGGGCACCCTGGGCGAGCTCGCCCGCTCGCTGGCCGAGGCCAGCGTCAACGTCGAGCTTGCCTACACGACCTTCGGCGGCGTCAAGCTGGTGATCGCAACCGACGACGTCGACAGCGCCCGCGCGGCACTGGCCTAGAGCCGGCTCACCCCGCGGTGACGTCCCGGGCGAACGCCTCGAACGCCGCCGCGTAGCGCTCCACGTCTTCGTCGGAATGCGCGAGGGAGAGCGTCCACTCCTCCTCCACGCCGGGGGTCATGAAGATGCCGTGGTTCATGTGGTAGAGCCAGGCGAGGGTGGAGAGTTCGTCGTCGACCTTGGTCAGGTAGTCGCGGTACTCCCGCAGCGGCTCGGGCGCGAAGATCACGCAGCCCTTGGCCCCCATTCCCTCCGTGTAGGCGGGCAGGCCGTAGCGGTCGATGATCTCCCGGCAGGCCGCCTTCAACTTCTCGTTGGTGGCCTCGAGCTTGGGATAGGCGTCCTCCGTGAGCACCTTGGTCAGCGTCGCCTGCGACGCGGCCATCACCAGCGGGTTGCCGTTGAAGGTGCCGTATTGATGGACCGCGCCGCTCGCCACCAACTCGGCGATCTCGTCGCTCATCCCGATCGCCCCGCCCGGGTAGCCGCCGCAGATCGCCTTCGCCAGGGTGACGATGTCCGGGGTCACGCCGAAGCGCTTCGTAGCGCCCCCGTAGGAGATCGTGGCGCCGGTCTTCACCTCGTCGAAGATCAGCTTCACTCCATGCTCGGCGGTCAGCTGGCGGACCCGCTCCAGGTACCCATCGCGCGGCGGAATGATGTTGATGTTCATCATCGCCGGCTCCATGATCAGGCCCGCGACCTGTCCCTCCAGCCTGTTCAGAGCCGACTCCAGCGCGTCGGCGTCGTTGAAGGGCACGATGCGGGTCAGGTCCGTGAGCGCGCGGGGATAGCCGGCGCCATAGGGGGCCGAGCGCGGGTCGTCGCGGTCGCCGAGCTCCTCGAGCGCCGGGTAGACCGAGACCATCACCGAGTCGTGGTGGCCGTGATAGGAGCCCTCGATCTTCAGCAGCACGTCGCGGCCGGTGGCGCCGCGAGCCAGGTGCACGGCGCCCATGGTCGACTCGGTGCCCGAGTTTGTGAACCGCCACTGCGGCTGCCCGAAGCGACGGCTGAGCTCCTCGGCGACCACGATCGAGCCGTCCGTCGGAGCCGCGAAGTGGGTGCCCAGGTCGACCCGTTCCTTGACCGCCGCCCCCACGGTCGGATTCGCATGCCCGATGCACATGACGCCGAAGCCGTTGTGGAAGTCCACGTACTCGTTTCCGTCGACGTCCCAGACCCGGGTGCCCTCGCCGCGTTCGACGTACACGGGCCAGGGATCGTTCTCCTGGAACGACGACGGGACGCCCTTGGGCATCACCTTCACGGCGCGCTCGAAGCGCCCCTTGGAGGCCGGCGTTCGCTCCTCCAGCTTCGCCATCTCGCGGGCGGTCAGCTCGGCGATTCGCGGCCGGTCGATCGCGGAGCTGCCGCTCGTGGTCGTCTTGACGGTCATCCCTTCTCCCTGTAGTCCTCGAAGTGCAGGGGCGAGAGTAGCGGCCCGGCGCCGCTGGCTCCGTACAAGCTCAGCGCCGAGCTTTGGCCGCATCGGAGTCTCGCTATGGTCAGAAGGGTGAGACTCAACGGGATCCACCACGTGACCGCGATCACCGCGGACGCTCAGCAGAACCTCGACTTCTACGTGGGGGTGATGGGCCTGCGGCTGGTGAAGAAATCGGTCAACCAGGACAACCCCACCGTCTACCACCTCTTCTACGCCGACGAGCAGGGAGCCCCGGGCTCCGACCTGACCTTCTTCGAATACCCCGGGATGCCACTTGGGCGCGCCGGCGACGGGATGATCCACCGGATCGTGTGGCGGGTTGGCTCGGCCGAGGCGCTCGACTTCTGGGCGGCGCGGCTGGGTGAGCGCGGGGTCGAACCCCGCCGCTTGGAGGACGGTGCCGTACTGCGGTTCGACGACCCCGAGGGCCTCGAGCACGAGCTGCGGATGTCTGACGTCCTCGACCAGCCGCTGATCGCCGAGCATCCCGAGGTCCCGGCGGAGCTGGCCCTGCAGGGCTTCGACGGGGTCTGCGCGTACGCGGCAGAGCCCGACCGAAGCCGCGAGCTGCTGGAGGCGGTGCTGGAGTTCACGCCGCGCGACGAGCGGCTATGGGAGTCGCGGGGACCGAGCCGGGGCTCGCTGTACGCCTACCACGAGCCGCCCGCCGAGCCCGGGGTCCAGGGCGCCGGAAGCGTTCACCACGTCGCCTGGGCCTCGTCGATCGAGGAGCACGAGGCCTGGCGGGATCGCGTGGTGAAGGCGGGCATGAGGCCGACGCCGGTGATCGATCGCTTCTACTTCCGCTCCGTCTATTTCCGCGAGCCGAGCGGCGTCCTGTTCGAGATCGCGACAATCGGCCCCGGGTTCACGATCGACGAGCCGGCGGACAGCCTGGGAGAGAAGCTCTCGCTGCCGCCCTTCATCGAGCACCTGCGGGACGAGATCGAGGCCAAGGTCCGGCCGCTCACCAACCCTCGCGCCGGCCTCTCGACTCAGGCGTAGTCGAACTCGCCCGCCTCGTCGTCGGCGACCGGCTGCTGGCAGGTGGGGCAGTACCAGACCGCCTCGAGCGGATTGCCGCAGGCGGCGTGGACGGTGGTGGCGCCGCCCGTCTGGCGCGCTCCCCATTCGGTCAGCAGCCGCAGCGGGCCGGCCAGTGCACGGCCCGACTCGGTCAGCTCGTACACGAAGCGCTCGGGTCGCTGCGAGTACGGCTCGGCGACGACCAGGCGCTGCTCGGTCAGCTGGCGAAGGCGACTGGAGAGGACGTTGGGCGCGATCCCGCCCAGCTCGCGCTGCAGCTCGCCGAACTTTCGGGCGCCGCTCAGCAGCGCGGCGACGATCAGAAGCGTCCAGCGATCGCCGACCGTCGTCAGCGCCTCGGCCAGCGCCGGAGAGGCGAGCGAGTGGGGCCGAGCGTCGGGCACAGGCGGGATGATAGCCTTTTTGGGCAGGTTACTAGCAAGTTGCAAGTGAGTAGGGAGTCTGAAATGAGCTTCATCGACGAGGTCCAGGCGAAGATCGCGGCCGTGGCCGAGGCACAAGGTGCCGCGGTTGTGGGGATCGGTCGGGGCTGGCGGTTCGGGTCGGGCACGGTCGTCGGGCGCGACCGCGTGCTCACCTCGGCGCACCATCTCCGCTCTGGGGAAGTCACCGTGACGCTCACGGGCGGACAGAGCGCGACCGCCGAGCTCGTGGCCACCGACCACGACCTCGGACTGGCCCTGCTGGAGCTCGACACCGGCGAGGTCGAGCCAGTCATCTGGGCGCCGGCCGACGCCGAGGTTGGAATCGGCACCGCCGTGATCGCCGCGGCCAATCCCGGTGGGCGCGGCCTGCGCGCCAGCCTGGGCTTCGTCGCGGCGGCGGACCGCAGCTTTCGAGGCGCCCGGGGCCGACGAGTCTCCGGCGCGCTCGAGCACACCGCGACGCTGCCGCGCGGATCGGCCGGAGGGCCGCTGCTGGACGTCGACGGTCGCCTGCTCGGAGTCAACGCGTTGCGACTCGAGGGCGGTTTGATCGTCGCGCTGGGGCCGGGGTCCGGCCTGCGCGATGCGGTCGAGCGGCTGGTGCGCGGCGAGGAGCCGTCCCGGCCTTTCCTGGGCGTGGCGGTGGCGCCCGCGCACGTGGCGCGCCGGATGCGGGGCGCGGTTGGCCTGCCGGAGCGCGAGGGCCTTCTGGTTCGCGGGGTCGAGGACGAGAGTCCCGCGGCTCAGGCGGGGCTGGCGCGCGGCGACCTGATCATCGCTGCCGCGGGCCAGCAGGTGGATGGCATCGATGCCCTCCATCGAGCGCTCGACGGCGCAGCGGGTAACGGCGGCGGCCTGACGCTGACCGTGGTTCGCGGTGCCGAGCAGCGCGAGGTCGAGGTCGAGCTGGGCGGAGGCGGCGCCTGATGGCGGCCGTGGGCCAGGCTCAGCCGGGCCCCCAGGAGCCGACGGAGCCGGAGTCGGCGCGCCAGGAGGTTGGCGAGTTGGACGCGTACTCGCGCACTGTGGTGGGGGTCGCGGAGCGCCTTGCCCCGGCAGTCGCCAGCCTTGGCGTCCAGCGCCGCACCCGCCGCGGACGGATGCCGGTTGGCGCGGGCAGCGGGGTGGCGCTCACGCATGACGGCTTCATCCTGACCTCGGCCCACGTGGTGGCCGGCCCGGCAAGCGGCGGCCGGGCGGCATTCACCGATGGGCGCGAGCTTCGCTTCTCCGTGCTCGGCCGGGACCCGCTGTCGGATCTGGCGATCGTTCGCGCCGACGATGGCGGCCTCACGCCGGCCGACCTGGGCGATGCGGACGACCTGCGGGTCGGCCAGCTGGTGGTGGCGATCGGCAACCCACACGGTCTCGAGGGCTCGGTGACGGCGGGGGTCGTCTCCGCCCTGGGACGGGCCCTGCCGGTGTCGGCGGGCCGCCGGGCGGCCCGGGTGATCGAGAACGTGATCCAGACCGACGCCGCACTCAACCCGGGAAGCTCGGGAGGCGCGCTGGCCGACGGGCGGGGTCGGGTGGTCGGCGTCAACACGGCGCTGGCCGGAATCGGGCTGGGCCTGGCCGTGCCGATCAACGCGACCACCCGCCGGATCATCGGAGCTTTGATGAGCGAGGGGCGGGTGCGCCGTGCCTTCCTCGGTGTCGCCGGTGGTCCCCGGCCGCTGCCGCCGCGGGCGCGAGCGCGCTGGGGCGATCGGACCGGGGTCGAGGTGGTGGAGGTCGTGTCGGGCAGCCCGGCAGACCGCGCCGATTTGCGCGAGGGCGACCTGATCCTCGAGTTGGACGGTCGTCCGGTGAACAGCGCCGCCGACCTGCAGCGGATGATGACCGCGGAGCTGATCGGCCGCTCGGTCAGCGTGGCGGTCTGGCGAGCCGGTGGCGAGGCGAGCCTCGAGCTGGTGCCGGCCGAGCTGAGCGAGGAGGAGCTCCTGACCCGGGCGACAACCGGCGCGATCCCGCCGCTGGGGACGGGTTCTTGCCGCTATCCGGCAATAACCCGACCAATGCGCCCTGCACCCAGTCGATTGTCGCCTTACTCGGCCTGGGGCCGAGTAATGCGCCAGGGGCCGCGAAAGCCTTCGTCGCGTCCGGCGATCCAGTGTGCGAACATGTGTTCGTGCGCTGGGACAATCTCACAGTCGAGCGCGAGGAGCGAGCGCGTCTGACCGGCTTCAAGGAGCCGGCGGTGATCCGCACTTTCGACGCGCCCGAGGCTCTCGGAACTCGCTTCTACGAGGTTCGCGCCCGCTCGGCGATCAACCAGGTCCCCAAGCGCTCGCGGATGCCGTTTCGCTACACGATCAATCCGTACAGGGGCTGCAGCCATGCTTGCACCTACTGCTTCGCTCGCCCCACGCACACCTATCTCGACTTCAACGCCCGCGAGGACTTCGAGCGCGAGATCGTGGTCAAGGTCAACGCCCCGGAGCTGGTGCGCGCCGAGCTGGGGCGCCCGTCGTGGAAGGGCGAGCACGTTGCGCTCGGGACGAACACGGATCCCTATCAGTGGGTCGAGGGCCGCTATCGGCTGATGGAGGGGATCTGGGAGGCCATGCGTGACTTCGCCAACCCCTGCTCGGTGCTGACCAAGTCCCCGTTGCTCCTGCGCGACATCGAGCTGATGAAGGAGCTGGTCGCGGTGACCGAGTTCGCGGCCAACCTTTCGGTGCCGACCCTGGACGAGAAGGCCTGGCGCCAGACCGAGCCGCACACGCCCCATCCACGCAAGCGCCTGGAGGCGGTCGCCGAGCTGAACCGCGCCGGGATTCCCACCGGCGTCCTGGTCGCGCCGTTGATGCCGGGCATCAACGACGCCCCCGAGCAGGTGGACGAGATCCTCGAGTTGGCGACCCAGGCGGGCGCCCGGACGATCGGGGGCGTCGCCCTCCATCTACGGGGCGAGGTGCGCGGCATCTTCTTCGACTGGCTGCGCCAGCATCGCCCGGACCTGGTCCCCCGCTACGAGGACCTGTACCGCCGCGGTGCCTACATGCAGAGCGCTGAACGCGATCGGTTGGCGAGCATGGCGCGCCGTGGCAAGGGCGTTCGCGGCGCCAGGCGCGTGCGGGGAACGGAAGGCGACGAGCGACTCGACGGAGCCGCGGTCAGCCCACCGCCGGAGCGGCAGACCAGCCTCTTCTGAGCGCGGTGGCCACCACCAGGGTGCCCACGGCGCAGACGGAGGCGAGCCAGAAGGCGGCGGGATAGCCGCCGATCGAGGCGGCGAGCCCCACGAGCGGGCCGCCCACGCCCATCCCGACGTCGAAGAACGCCGTGAACGTCCCCAGCGCCGAGCCGCGGCGCGTCTCGGAGACGCTGTTGACCACCACCAGGGACAGCGATGGGTAGAGGAGCGCGAACGCGGCACCCATCGCCACCGCGCCCGCGATAGCCAGCGCCAGGCCGGTCGAGAGCGCGATCGCCGCCAGCCCCACGACCTCGATCGCGGCGGCGCCCGCGGCACACCGGAGCGGCCCGATCCGATCGGGCAGATCGCCCCCCGCGAGCCGCGTGACCACCACCGTCACCGCGAACGCGGTGAACGCGGCGGCGCCATGCCCGGTGCCATTGGCGTCCAGGTGGAGGACGATGAACGACGCCATCGCGGCATAACCGACCGTGGCGAGGGAGAGGGCGACGCCCGGCCGCAGCGACTCGCGCGCGATCCACTGGCGGCGCTCGTCCGTCTGGACGGGGCGAAACGGATCCGGGATCCGGAGCGCGACCAGCGCCCCGGCCAGGGGCGCGATGGTGGCGAACGCCCACACGGCGTCGAAGCTGGAAGCGCGCAGCAAGGCGTCGCCGATCGGAGGCCCGAGGCTGAGCGCGCTCCACACGGCGAGCCCGTAGAGGCCGATCACCCGCGCCCGGCGGTCCGGCGGCGCGAGGTCGACGACCCAGGTCGCACCGGCCGTGAACACCATCCCCTCACCGGCTCCGAGCACCAGCCGTGACAGCAGCAGCCCCGGAAGCCCGGCGGGCACGAAGTAGAGGACACCGGCAGCCGCCGCCAGCAGCGAGCCGGCGACGACCACGGGGCGCCGCCCCCGCAGGTCGGCGAAGTGGCCGGCGAGCGGCCGCCCGGCGAGCGCGGTGAACGCGAAGGCGCCGATCACCAATCCGACAGCAAAGTTCCCGGAGCCGAGCGGCCCGCGGACGTAGTGGGGAAGGACGGGGAGGACGGCGCCCACCGCGATCAGCGACAGCAGGGTGACCACGAAGATGCCCGCGAACGCGGACCGGGAAGAGCGCGGCATCGGCTAGCGACCGGCGGGCCCCGACGCCCGCAGCTTCGCCCGCTGGATCTTCCCGCTGGCGGTCTTCGGGAGCTGGTCCGCGAACTCGACGATGCGCGGGAACTTGTAGGGAGCCGCCACCGATTTGCAGTGATCCTGAAGCTCGCGTACCAGCTCGTCGCTGGGCTCGCTCTCGCGCAGGACCACGATCGCCCGGACCACGGCCCCGCGCTCGGCGTCCGGGGCCGGGACCGCGGCCGCCTCGGCCACGGCCGGGTGGGAGAGCAGCGCCGACTCGACCTCGAAGGGGCCGATGCGGTAGCCGGCCGACAGGATCAGGTCGTCGCGGCGCCCCTCGTACCAGAGGTAGCCGTCCTCGTCCTCGCCGACCGCGTCGCCCGTCGGCCACCATTCGCCCGTGAACGGCTCGTCGTCCAGATAGCGGCTGAAGAAAGTCGGGCACGCGTCGCGCTTCACCTGGAGCTCTCCGTCGGCAACCCGAAGCTGAAATCCGGGCAGGGGCTTGCCCATCGAGCCGTCCCGGACCGGCGCGCCGACCAGGTTCCCGGTCACCTGCCCGGTCTCGGTCTGCCCGTAGCCGTCGCAGATGTCGAGCCCGAGCGCTTCCCGGAAGACCTCGATCACCTCGGGGTTCAGAGGCTCGCCTGCCGAAACCATCCGGCGCAGGCCGGGAACAGGCTCGAGCTGGGCGTGGTTGGCGAGCATCCTGTACTCGGTCGGCGCCTGGCAGAGCACGTTGACCCCCTCGCGCTCGATCATCTCGAGGCGCTCCGCCGGGTCGAAGCGCGCATCGTGGACGAGCGCCGCTGCCCCGCACAGCCAGGGAGCGACGAACACGTTGCGCGCCGACTTCGACCAGCCGGTCGCGGTCGTGCACCAGACGAGCTCACCCTCTTGCGCACCGAGCCAATGCTCGGCCTGGGCTCGCTGGCCCGGCAGGTAGCGCTGGGCATGGAGGGCCGGGCGCGGCTCGCCGGTCGTCCCGGAGGTGAACACGATCAACGCGCCGTCGGTGGGGTCCAGGGCGACCGGCTCCACAGGCGGCTCCTGGGGGCGCTCCTCGTCCATGACCGCCGCCACGTCGGCCATGGTCATGCACGGCACCTCGTCCGGCAGGCGGCCGAGCAGCTCCTCCTCACCGACGCACAGCACCGGGCTCACCGCCCGAACCCGCAGCTCCACGTCATGAGGCCGAAGCTGCGTGTTGCAGGGCAAGGCGATCGCGCCCATGCGCCAGCAGGCGAGCATCGCCAGCACCCACTCGATCCGGTTGCCGACCAGCATCATCACGACGTCGCCGCGGCCCACCCCGCGGGCCGCGAACGCGCCGGACAGGCCGGCGCTGCGCGCGATCAGCTCCCCGAATCCCCAGACCCGACGCTCGCCCTGGCGCGAGATCGTCACCAGCGCCGGCCGCGCGGCCGGGAAGCGCTCGAGCACGTCTTCGATGAAGTTCACGGCGGCGTAGTCTGCCGTCCGTGAACGCGCGGCGACCCGTGGCCCTGGTCAGCGGCTCCAATCGGGGCATCGGCCGCGAGATCGCGCGGCAACTCGCGGAGCTCGGGCACCACGTGATCGTCACGGCACGCGACCCCGCCGCCGCGGAGCGGGCGGCCGAGGAGATCGCCTCCGGCGGGCGCCTGTCGTCGCAGCCCGAGCAGCTCGACGTCACCGATCCGCAGAGCGTCGGGCGGCTTGGGGAGCGAATTCAATCCGAGCCCGGCCGGCTTGACGCGCTGGTCAACAACGCCGGGACGATGGGGGAGGTGGCGACCAATGTCGCCGATGCCCCGCTCGACGACGCGCACCTGACGATGGAGACCAACCTGTTCGGCGCCTGGCGGCTGACCCAGGCGATGCTGCCGCTCTTGCGCCGCAGCGATGGTGGCCGGATCGTCAACGTCTCCAGCGGAGCCGGGCAGCTCTCGGACATGAATGGCGGCTACCCGGGTTACCGGATCTCGAAGGCCGCTCTCAACGCGCTCACCAGGGTCCTCTCCAGTGAGGCGGCGGGCTCCCGGATCCTGGTCAACTCGATGTGCCCCGGCTGGGTGCGGACCGAGATGGGCGGCTCCGCTGCCCCGCGCTCGGTCGCCGAGGGCGCCGACACCGCGGTCTGGCTCGCCACGCTTGCCGACGACGGCCCGAGTGGCGGCTTCTTCCGCAATCGCGAGCCGATCCCCTGGTAAGGGCGGCGATGAGCGCCGAGCTTCGGGCGGCGCTGCGCTTCCTGGCGCGGGTCGACGATGCGATCGCGGGCGAGCTGATCTCGCTGGAGTGGGGCAGGGGGGTCTTCGACCGCGAGCGACCACTGGTCTGGGACGGCAACTACGTGCGCGCCGAGCGCCCGACGGGGCTGGAGGCGCCCGCCATGGCGGAATCGGTGGAGTCGCTGTTCGCCGAACGAGGTCTCCGGCACCGGACGGCGGTCGTGCACGACCAGCACGAAGGGGAGCGCCTCGCCCCGGGCTTCGGGCGTCTGGGCTGGAAGCCGGCGCACGACGTCGTCATGGTCTCCCGGCGCCAACCCGCCGCCCCGCGGCACCCGGTGGAGCGGATCTCGACGACCGAGTTCCAGGCGGTAAGGCGGGCGATCGACGTTGCCGAGCCCCCGGGCGACGCCGACCCGGCCATTCTGCCCGAGCTCATCGATCAGCTCGCGAGCCGGGACGAGCTGATCCGGGCCAAGGTCGCCGAGCAGCGCTTTGCGGTCGTGGTCAAGGGGCAACCGGTCTCCACCTGCGTGCTCTATTCGCATGACGGCGTCGGCCAGGTCGAGCTGGTCATCACGCGGCCCGAGCACCGGAATCGCGGTTACGCACGCGCCGTGGTCTCGGCAGCCGCCGCCGCCTCGCGGGCTCAAGGCGACAAGCTGACCTTCCTCGTCGCCCTGGCCGACGACTGGCCGCGGGAGCTATACGAGCGGCTCGGCTTCCGGCCGGCGGGGCTGCTGTATCGGTTTCGCCGCCCGCCGCCTCAGCGCCGAAGCTCGGTGCCGTCGTAGAGCTTCTTCACGCGCACGGAGCCGTCCGGCGCCGCGTCGAGGCACAGCTCGCACAGCACGCACTCGTCCAGGTTGGAGCGCACGATCGTCACCGAGCCGTCGCGGGCGGCGAAGATGTCCACCGGGCAGACCTCTTCGAGCTTCGCCGCCAGCTCGGAATCGTTGGCGACCGCGTCATCGACCTCGACGTCGATGAACAGCCCCTGCAGCCGTTCGCCTGCGCCGCCCATCCTCAGACCCTCGCTCCCAGCTTGTCCTTCACGGCGCCCGGGATCTCGTCGATCCTCTCGACCACCGGGATCCCGGCGGCCTCGAGGCGGGCGATCTTCTCGGTGGCGGTGTCCTCGGTGCCCTCGACGATCGTCCCGGCGTGGCCGAAGCTCATCCCCTTCATCTCCTCGGCGTCCATGAACCGCCCCGCCATGAAGGCGACGATCGGCAGCCTCGCGTCGTTCTGCTTCACCCACTCGGCGAGCTGCGCCTCCATCCGCCCGCCGGGCTCGGTGTAGATGACGATCGCCTCGGTTTGCTCGTCGGCCTCGAACAGGGGCATCAGCTCGGCGTAGGCGGAGCCGATGATCGCGTCGCCGCCGATCGAGATCGCCGTCGATTGGCCCAGACCCGCCGCCGTCAGGGTCGAGGAGATCTCGGTGGTCATGCCGCCGCTTCGCGACATCACGCCGATCGGGCCGGGCGTGTACGCCTTGGCGGCATCCTTCGCGGGGCCGCCGATGCCGCCCATCTTGCAGACCTCCGGCACGATCACGCCCAGGCAGTTGGGGCCGATGATGCGGGCGTCGCGCATCCCCGCCAGCTCGACCATCTGGGCGACGTCGCGGCGTGGGATGCGCTCGGTCACGATCACGACCAGCTTGATTCCTGCCTCGATCGCCTCCAGCACGGCGTCCTTGGTGAACGCGGGCGGGACGGTGACCACCGAGCCGTTGGGGACGTACCCGACCGCTTCCGTGACCTGTTGGACGGTGTCGAAGACGGGCACGCCATGGACATCGCGCCCCTTGCGGCCTGGCGTCACGCCGCCGACCACCCGGGACCCGTAGTCGAGGCACTCCCTGGTCAGGTTGACCGCCTCGCGGCCGGTGATCCCCTGGACGATGAAGGTGAAGTCCTCGGACTGAGCAGGATGCTCATGCGGCGAGCCACCGACTGCTCCACGGTCTCGGGTGATCAGGCGCTTCCCTGGATCTTCGCCACGGCGCGGCCTGCCGCCTCCCACATGCTCACCGAGCGGTCGCAGTACTCCACGCCGTAGCGGCGAAGGATCTTCTCGCCCTCCTCCTCCCAGGCGCCGGGGATGCGGAAGACGGCGATCGTCTCGGCGGGATCCCGGTCCAGCTCCAGGCAGGCCTTGATCACCCCCCGGGCGACGATGTCGACCCGGGTGTTGGAGACGATCGACATCATCACCGCGATCTTCTCGACCCCATCCTTGCGCAGCACCTCCTTGGCGAGGCCACAGGCCTTGGCCACCGAAGGGTTGCCGCCGATCTCGGTGTAGTTGGCGGGTTTGCCGCCCTGGCTGCGCACCGCGTCCGTGAGCGTCAGCGAGCCGCCGCCGGCGCCGATCACGAGCCCGAGGTTGCCGGCAAACCCGTGGTCCTTGCCCTGGATCACGCCGCGGTGGTCGGCCGAGTCGATCGCCGTCACGTTGCGCTCGAACTCGCTCGGCTCATAGGGCTCGCGGGTGTCCTCGGGGCCGATGTCGAGCTCCTCCAGCAGCGCCCTGTGACGCGGCCGGGCCTCGTTCTCCATCTCCATGTGGGCGTCGAGGGCGACGAAGCTGCCATCTTCCAAACGCGCCAGGGGGTTGATCTCGGCGAGCGTCATGTCGTAGTCGCGAAACAACCGTGCGAGGCGGGCCAGGATGGGGGTCGCGCGGTTCAGCTCCGATCCGGTGACGCCCGTCCGTGCGATCACCTGCTTCGCCTGGAAGTCGGAGATCGGGAGCAGATTGGAGATGTGGCCGCGTCCCACATGGTCGGGGTGGGTGGCGGCGACCTCCTCGATGTCGATTCCGCCCATGTCGCTGAACAGCAGCATGGGCTGCTTTCGAGTGCCGTCCCAGACGACGCCCGCGTAGTACTCCTGTGCGACCTCTGCCCTGGGATCGACCAGCACCCCGCGCGGCAGGTGGCCATTGATCTCCAGCTCGAGGATCTCGGCAGCGTCGCCCTCGGCCGCCTGGGGCGTGTCGGCGAACCTCACCCCGCCGGCCTTCATTCGCCCCCCGGTCAGGACCTGGGACTTGATCACCACCGATCCCCCGATCCTCTCGGCCGCCTCGCGCGCCTCCTCGGCCGTCCTGCAGAAGCCGTAGTCCGTGACCGGGATCGCCGCTCGCTCGACGATCCTCCGGGACTCGTACTCGTAAAAGCGCATGAGGCGCGGGGAATCTAGCTTCCGGGGCGGCCCTGGTGCTGGCTGGACCGGCCGGCCGCTGACGCCGCCATCCGCCGGGGTGCGAAAGAATGGGCGCCACGTCCAGGAATCCTGCCTGGGCGTTTGCCGTTCCACACGAGAAAGAGGAGTTGATCCACCCCTTGAGCGAGACCACGGCCCCCGCGGAAGCACCGACCAAGAACAAGAAGCTGTTGGCCTGGGTCGAGCAGTTCGCCAGCCTGACCGGCCCCGACTCGATCCACTGGTGCGATGGCTCTGCGGAGGAGTACGACCGGCTCTGCCAGGAGCTGATCGACAAAGGCACGTTCGAGAAGCTGTCCGATGCGAAGCGACCGAATTCCTACCTGGCTTGCTCCGATCCGGATGACGTCGCCAGGGTCGAAGACCGAACCTTCATCTGCTCCGAGTCCGAGGACGCCGCAGGGCCGACGAACAACTGGCGCGACCCGGACGAGATGCGCGGGGTCCTCAGGGAGTTGTTCAAGGGCTCGATGCGCGGGCGCACGCTCTACGTGGTGCCCTTCTCGATGGGCCCGCTTGGGTCGCATATCGCCCACATCGGTGTCCAGCTGACCGACTCCGCGTACGTCGCCGCCTCGATGCGGATCATGACCCGGATGGGCAAGGGCGCCCTCGACGTCCTGGGGGACGACGGCGACTTCGTCCCCTGCCTGCACTCCCTCGGGGCGCCGCTTGCCAACGGGCAGGAAGACGTGCCGTGGCCGTGCGACACCGCGAACAAGTACATCGTCCACTTCCCGCAGACGCGCGAGATCTGGTCCTACGGCTCCGGCTACGGCGGTAACGCGCTCCTGGGCAAGAAATGCTTCGCGCTGCGGATCGCCTCGGTGATGGCCCGTGACGAGGGTTGGCTGGCCGAGCACATGCTGATCCTCAAGCTCACCTCGCCGGCCGGCAGCGTGAAGTACGTGGCCGGCGCCTTCCCTTCGGCCTCTGGGAAGACCAACCTGGCGATGCTGATCCCCACCCTCGAGGGCTGGAGCGCGGAGACGGTCGGCGACGACATCGCCTGGATGAAGTTCGGCGAGGACGGCCGGCTGTACGCCGTCAATCCGGAGGCGGGCTTCTTCGGCGTCGCCCCGAACACCAGCCACAAGACGAATCCGAACGCGATGGAGACGATCGAGCGAAACACGATCTTCACCAACTGTGCGCGCACCGACGACGGCGACGTGTGGTGGGAGGGCATGACCGGCGCGCCGCCCGACCACGCGATCGACTGGCACGGGAACGACTGGACTCCGCGCTCCGAGGAACCCGCCGCGCACCCGAACGCGCGCTTCACGGCTCCCGCCGCCCAGTGCCCCTCGATCGCCCGCGAGTGGGAGGACCCCGACGGGGTCCCGATCGACGCCTTCCTGTTCGGCGGCCGCCGGGCGACCACCGTGCCCCTGGTCACCGAGGCCTTCGACTGGGAGCACGGCGTCTTCCTGGGGGCCACGATGTCGGTCGAGACGACCGCGGCAGCAGCGGGTGAGGTTGGAAAGCTGCGCTTCGACCCCATGGCGATGCTGCCGTTCTGTGGTTACCACATGGCCGACTACTTCGGTCATTGGCTGCGAATGGCGAGGGAGCACGACACCGAAGGGTTGCCGCGGATATTCCTCGTCAACTGGTTCCGCAAGGACGAGGACGGCAACTTCATCTGGCCCGGGTTCGGCGACAACAGCCGCGTGCTCGAGTGGGTCTTCCGCCGCTGCGACGGCCAGGGGGAGACGGTGGAGACCCCGATCGGGTTGGTGCCTGCGCAAGGACAGCTCGACACCCAGGGCCTCGATATCACCGCCGACGATATGGCGGAGCTGCTGCGGGTGGACCCTGAGCTACTTCGTGAGCAGCTCCCGCAGGTGAAGGAGCACCTGTCGCGGTTCGGCGACCGGCTGCCGGCCGAGATCCAGGGACAGCTCGAGGCGCTCGAGCGGCGAATCGGTGACGCCTGAGCCGGAGCCGCTGAGGGCCGGCGCGGGCTAGAGCTCGTAGGCCTTCGCCAGCTCGGGGTCCTTCTTCGCCAGCAGCTCGGCGAGGGTGACCATCACCTTGCACTGCTTCCAGGTCGCGTCGTCCTGCATCTTGCCGTCGATCATGTGGACGCCGCGGCCGTCGGGGATCGCCTCCAGCACCTTCTTGGCGAACTTGACCTCGTCGGGGGGAGGGCTGAAGACCTTCTTCGCGATCTCGATCTGAACCGGGTGCAGCGACCAGGCGCCCACGCAGCCGAGCAGGAACGCGGCACGGAACTGGGTCTCGCAGCCCTCGGTGTCCTTGATGTCGCCGTAGGGCCCGTAGAAGGGCAGGATGCCCGCCGACGTACAGGCATCCACCATCCGCGCGATCGAGTAGTGCCATGGATCCTGCTGGGCGGTCGCCCGAGGCGCGTCGGGATCGTCGGGGTCGGGGTCCTCGATCACCCGGTAGGCGGGATGGCCACCACCCACGCGGGTGGTCTTCATGCGTCGGAAGGCGGCCAGATCGGCGGGCCCGAAGCTCATCCCCTGCATCCGCGGGCTGGCGGTGGCGATCTCCTCCAGGTTGACGACCCCGAGCGAGGTCTCGAGGATCGCGTGGACGAGGAGCGAGCTCTCGAGCCCCGCCTTCGCCTCCAGCTGGGCCAGCAGGCGGTCGACGTAGTGAATGTCCCAGGGCCCCTCGACCTTGGGGACCATGATCACCTCGAGCTTGTCGCCGATCTCGGTCACCAGGCGCAGGAGGTCGTCGAGGACCCACGGGCTTTCGAGCGAGTTGACCCGGGTCCACAGCGCCGTGTCGCCGAAGTCCGTCGCCTTGGCGACCTCGATCAGCCCCTCGCGAGCCGCCTCCTTGCGGTCGGCGGCGATCGCGTCCTCCAGGTTGCCGAGCAGGATGTCCGCCTGCCCGGCCATCTCGGGCACCTTGGCGGCCATCTTCTCGTTGGAGGGGTCGAAGAAGTGGATCATCCGCGAGGGCTTCACGGGGATCTCCATCGGCGGCTCGGGGGCCCCGATGGCGAGCGGATGTCCAAACTGGCGCGGGTTTCTCATGGCCGAATCTGGGCTCAAGCCTAGCTATCGGCACCAAGGCTAAGAGCGCAACCGCCGAGCGTGGTTCGTGGATGGGCCATTAGCCTGGGCTGATGGAGGTCGTGGTTCGGTCTGCCGAGCCGGGCGAGGAACAGCGGCTGCTGGCCCTCTATGAATGGCTGTTCGCGCCCCCGGGCTCGCAGCCCCGGCAGTGGGATCCGAAGCGCGCTGCCGTGGCCCTCAGCCAGGCGATCGGCTCCCACGATGCGGCGATCCTGATTGCCGAAGCCGATTCCGGCGAGCTGGTGGGCATCTGCACCGCCTACTACGAGCTCCACTCGGTTCGCTTCGGCAATCGGGTGTGGGTCGAGGACCTCGCCGTGCACCCCGAATTTCGCTCGCAAGGGATCGGCAAGCGGCTGCTCGACGCGGCAAAGGACTGGGCACGCGAGCGTGGCGCGACCCATCTGGAGCTCGACAGCGCGCCCTATCGCAAGGATGCCCATCGCTTCTACGAGCGTGAGCGACCCAGTTGGCGCTCGAACTCCTACGCGTGGGAGCTTTAGGGGCTAGGGCTCGAGCCCGGCGGCGCGCATCGCCGCCTTGCGGTCGAGATGGAACTCGGCCCGGACCAGGCGATTGTCGCGCAGCCACCAGACCGCGGCGCCCTCGGCCTCCACCTCCGGACCGCCCCCGGTCGGTGTGCCGAACTGCCGCACGAAGGTGACCACGACATCGCCGGACTCGATCAGGTTCTCGACCTCCATCCGGAACCTCTCGTACGGGCTCAGCCAATCCGTCCATCCCTCGACCAGGCCGTTCACGCCGCGGTACTCGGCTCGAAACGACGGGTCGGGTCCGATCATCTCGCTCTGCAGATCGGGAGCCGCAACCCGTTCAATGGCCGAGGTCAGGCGCTCGATCGATGCGTTGTCGTCGGGCGTCAGGGGCGCTTCCGCGGTGGGGAACGCGAGGAACATCGGCGTCAGGGCGTCGAGTGCGGAGCCCATCGGCTGGAGTATTCCCGAGCGGCTCGCTACGTGACGTCGCAGGTATCCTTCGCCGGCGCCGGCTGATGCCCGATTCGCTGGCGCTCCTCACTCAGGCGACCGCAGGAGCCATGGCCATAGCCGCCGACACCTACCTGGAGCAGACCGACGAGCAGAAGGCGATCACCGAGATGGTGCGCCAGTTCGTCGACAACGAAATCCTCCCCGTGGCCGAGGAATACGACCACGAGGACAAGTTCCCGGAGGCGATCGTCGAGCAGATGAAGGAGCTCGGCCTGTTCGGCGTCACGATCCCGGAGGACTACGGGGGGATGGGCCTCGACCTGACCACCTACGCGATGATCGTCGAGGAGCTGTCGCGGGGCTGGATCTCGATCTCGGGCGTCGTGAACACGCACTTCATCGGCTCCTACCTGCTGATGAAGTTCGGCACCGACGAGCAGAAGGACCACTTCCTGCCGAGGATGGCGACCGGCGAGATCCGGGCAGCGTTCTCGCTGTCGGAGCCCGAGGCCGGCTCCGACGTGCAGGGCATCAAGGCGATCGCGAGGAAGGCCGACGACGGCTTCTGGGAGCTGAGCGGACAGAAGATGTGGGTCACCAACGGCCTGCTCTCGGGGGTCGTGTTCGTGCTCATGAAGTCGGACCCCAAGGCCGACCCGCCGTACGCCGGGATGACCTGCTTCATCACCGAGAAGGAGCCGGGGGCGTCCGAGAACTCGGGCGACTTCGCCGGCCTGACGATCCCTCCGAAGATCAAGAAGATGGGCTACAAGGGGGTCGAGTCCACCGAGCTCGTCTACGACGGCTACCGCTGCCCGCCGGAGCGCATTCTCGGCGGAGAGGAGGCGGGCCTCGGCCAGGGCTTCCGGCAGATGATGGACGCGCTGGAGGTCGGCCGCGTGAACGTCGCGGCCCGGGGCGTCGGCATCGCCCAGCGTGCGCTGGAGCTGGCGCTTCGCTACAGCCAGGAGCGCAAGACCTTCGGCCGCCCGATCGCCCAGCATCAGGCGATCCAGTTCAAGCTCGCCGACATGGGGACCAAGGTCGAGGCGGCGCGCCTGCTGACGCTGAAGGCGGCCCGCCTCAAGGATGCCGGCGAGCGATCGGACCTGGAGGCGGGAATGGCGAAGCTGTTCGCCTCGGAAACCGGCAAGGAGGTTGTCGACGAGGCCTTCCGCATCCACGGCGGCTACGGATACTCGAAGGAGTACGAGATCGAGCGCCTGTACCGCGACGCGCCGCTGCTGGTGATCGGGGAGGGAACCTCGGAGATCCAGCGGATGGTGATCGGCAAAAAGCTGTTGGAGCGGAACAAGATCTGAGTGGCCCGGCCGGCTGAGCTGATCGCGGTGGCCGTCCGCAACCTCGAGCGCGAGGTGCCGGCGTTGGCGCCCCTGAAGGCAGTGCTGCGGCTGGAGCTTCGGGGGCGTGGGGACGTTCAGGTGTTCCGAGTCCGGCTCCCGGGCCCGGAGGTGACCAAGGGCGAGCCAGACGACGCCCGGCTGGAGATCTCGATGTCGCGCTCGGTGTTCAACGAGTTCGCCGAGAAGGGCCAGCTCTCGGACTGGCGCGAGGCCTACGAACATGGCGACATCAGGGTCGGCGGCGACCCCGAGATCAGAAGGCTGATCGGCACCGTGATCGAGCGCCAGATGGCGCGCTCGAGGCTCAAAAAGGCGCACTGAGCCCACCTCGTGTGGCCGTTCTGGCTGTTGACACCCCCAGAGGGGAGTGTTAAGAATCCCTGATCGCTTACTAATCTCGGCTAGACACTAGGAGGCGTTGCGTGAGTCGTCGTGGTCTTGTGGTTTGTGCCGCCTCTATCACCGCGACGCTCGCCGCCTGGAGCTTCGCCGGCGCCGCCCCATCGGGGGGTCCGCCCACCGGCCGCGACGCAGCTCCGGGCCCAGGCGTCGGGGCTGCCCAAGGACTTCGAACCCGCGGCGCTTCGCGACCAGGCGCAGTTGGGGCGTTACTTCGTGGTCATGCGCCAGCCGGCCGTGGCGCAACGGCAGAAGGCTGCCGGAACGCTGTCCGGGAGCGCCCAGGAGGCCACCGCGGAGCGGGCGCTGGCGAGCCAGGACGGGGCGATCGGCCAGGCGCGATCGCTGGGCGGGCGGATCGTGTTCCGCTACAAGAGCCTCCTCAACGGGTTCTCGGCCAGCCTCTCGCCGGCCGGTGCCGCGGCGCTCGCCGAGCGCAGTGACGTGGCGTCGGTCCAACCGGTGTCGATCGTCCGCAAGCTCAACGCGACCAGCGTCCCGTTCATCGGCGCGCCGAGGGTGTGGAACCGCTTCGGCGCCCAGGGCCAGGGAATGCGGGTGGCCGTGGTCGACACCGGGATCGACTACACGCACAAGAACTTCGGCGGCCCGGGCACCGAGGCCGCCTACGACTCGAACAACCCGAACTTCGTGGAGCCCGGGACCTTCCCGACCAAGAAGGTGATCGCCGGCTACGACCTCGTCGGCTCGAACTACGACCCCACCGACGACGATCCCTCCAACGACGTCCCGCGGCCCGACTTCGACCCGCTCGACCGCGACGGGCACGGATCGCACACCGCGGGCACCTGCTGCGGCAACGGCGTCCCGGGCAAGGTCGGCAAGGGCGTGGCGCCGCAGGCGAAGCTCTACGCGATCAAGGTCTGGGATACCGGCGCCTCCACCGACGACGTCCTGGTGGCCGGCTACGAACGGGCCATGGATCCCAACGACGACGGCAACCTCAAGGATGCAGCCGACGTGATCTCGTTCTCCGGCGGCGTCGACTACGGCACCCTGAACTCGGTTGAGGCCCGGGCCGCCCAGCGCGTCGTGAACATGGGAACGGTGTTCGTCGCCTCCGCCGGGAACTCCGGCAACCAGCCCTCCGCCGCCTCGGCGTACATCACCGGCACGCCCGCGAACGCTCGCGGGGTGATCTCGGTGGCCGCGTCCGTGGACCAGTTCAACGCCGCCCATCTGGTCGTCAACAGCCCGTCGATCGACCTGCCCCAGGGCGGGCTGATGTTCGTGCAGGACTGGGGAGCCCCGTTGCCGGACGCCGGCCTGACCTCCGACCTGTTCGACGGCCGCGAGCTCGACCCGGCCGACCCGGTTCCCGGTGATGCGATGTTCTGCCACCCGCTGCCGGCCGGATCGCTGACCGGCGAGGTGGTCGTCGCCTACAAGGGCGACACGGCCGCGGGCGACTGCGCAGGCTCGGACAAGGTCGGAAACGCCGAGGCCGCCGGAGCGGTTGGCGTCGTCTTGGTGTCGATCTTCCCCTCGGATCAGCCCACCTCCCTGGGCGGCGACCCGCGGGGCATTCCGACGGTGATGATCGGCCGCGATGACGGCGACGCGATCCTGGACGCGCTCAGCCCCAACGCTCCCGGCGCCTACAACGAGGCCACCGTCAACGCCACGCTGGATCCCACCCCGGAGGTGTTCCCGGAGTTCCAGGACACGATCACCGACTTCACCTCCGAGGGACCGGCTCGGTTGACCAACGACTTGAAGCCTGACATCTCGGCGCCCGGCTTCGACATCGAGTCCACGGCTGTGGGGACCGGCGACGAGGGGATCAAGTTCTCGGGAACCTCGATGGCCGCTCCGCACATATCTGGAGTCGCCACCCTCCTGCGGGAGCTCCACCCCGCCTGGTCGCCCGCCAGGATCAAGGCAGTGCTGATGAACCAGGCGACGCAGCAGCTGAAGAGCATCGACCTGACGGAGCCTGTCCCGGCGACCGTCATCGGCGCGGGACGGGTGCGGGCCTACCAGTCGGCGATCGCCCTCTCGGCCGCCCAGCCCGGGAGCCTCTCGTTCGGCCTGCGGCAGGTCGAGGGGACGGCCTCGTCGGTGCGGCAGTTCACCGTCCACAACCTCGATCGCCAGGTCCATCAGTACTCGGTGGGTGGAGGCGTGCGCTACGCCGACTTCGATGAATCGGCCGCTCACATTCTGGTGTCCACGGACGGGGCCTCGTTCGGCGCTCAGCGGGGCTTCAGCCTGCCCCCGCACGGCGCGCAGCGGGTATGGGTGAGGCTGACGCTCGACCCGTCGGCGATCACCGAGGCCGACCAGCTCAACGGCTGGTACTACTTCAACCCCACCATGGACGGCAGCGTGACCGTCCGCCAGACCCAGAACGGCAACGATGTCCTGCGGGTGCCGTGGGGGGTGGCGCCGTTGGCTGCCTCCGACGACGGGCTCTCGGAATCGTCGCTCGATCTCAGTGGCGGCCCCGCAACGATGACCATGACCACCGGACCCTCCGCCGGGACCGACTACGCAGACCTCTACCTGCTCGGCGCGACCGACCCGGTCAACAGCACCGGTGAGGAGGACATCACCGGGATCGGCGCCCGCTCGTTCACGGGCCGGAACGTCCAGAACGGCATCGCCAACGGCGTCCCGACCGGCACGGACGAGCTGGGGGGAATCGGCTGGCAGGACTTCCTGACCGACGTCGATGCGCCGGAGGAGCCCGTCGAGTTCGGCGTCCAGACCGCCGCCGTGCACAACACCACCGAGACGCTCGAGGTCGACGTGCTGGTGGACGCAGGCGCAGACGGCGTGTTCGCCGGAGCCGACGAGGGGGTCGATGCCGACTACCTGATCGTGAAGCAGGCGGCCCCGCTCGGCGAGGTCTGCGTGTTCGATCTCTCGCAGCCTGACGCTCTGTCGAGCTGCGCGGCGACCTACTTCCCGGACTACTCGAACTACAACAGCAATCTGATCGGGCTGGTGGTGGACGCGCGCGCGATCGGCCTCACCAACGTCAAGTCCAGGCTCTCCTACCAGGTGGAGGCCTGCACAGGCACCTTCTCCGGCGACGTGCCGGGCCAGGTCTGCGATACGGCGGGGGGCTTCAACGACGCCACCGGCACCTACACGTCCAGGCTCAGCGCCGCGAATCCCAGCCTCACGATCGATCCGCTGGTCTGCCAGGGCTTCTGGGACGGCGGCGCCTGCGACGGCGGCGATCCGATCCAGGTCGACCGCGGGTCCGCGGGACCGAACGTTGATCCGAGCATCCTGGCGCTGTTCCCGAACAACGCGCCGGCTCGCGAGCCCACAGTGGTGACGACCGGCCACTGACCGCGACCGCACGCTGACCGGCGAACCGTTCGCCGTACGATCCGCACCGGCCGTGCCGCGCAGCTCGGCCGGCCAGGCATACTGCCGATCTCGTAACCGATAGATCGGAGAGCGAAGGAGCATGAGCGACACCGATAGCCACGAGCTGATCACGGACCAGGCAGGCCGCGAGGCGTCGGGCGCCCACCGCTACGGGCGCTACCTGGAGGAGTTCGAGGTGGGTGCCGTCTACATGCACTGGCCTGCGAAGACGGTCACCGAGGCCGAGGATCACCTGTTCTGCCTGCTGACGATGAACCACCATCCCCTGCACTTGAACGACGTCTACGCGTCGCAATCACAGCAGGGCCGAAACGTCGTCGCCGGACCCTTACGTGTACTCCCTGGTCTTCGGCATGACGGTCGCAGACGTGTCCGGCAAGGCGATCGCCAACCTGGCGACTGACGAGCTCAGCCACCCGGCGCCCGTGTTTCATGGCGACACCCTGTTCGCCGAGTCCGAGGTGCTCGAGGTGCGGCCCTCGGCGTCGAAGCCGGACAGGGGGGTGGTCCGGGTCCATACCCGTGCCTACAAGCAGGACGGGACGCTGGTCGCGGAGTTCAAGCGCGCGGTGCTGGTGCCGCGCAGCCCCGAGGCGATCGAGGGCGACGCCTCGACCGCGGAGGCCCCGGTCGAGTAGGCGGGCGCCCGCCGGCTCGCCCCCGATCCCGATGTGGGATGAGCCGGTCCGAGCGCACGGCGGACTGCCGGTCGGGTCGCTCGCCGAGGCCGACGCCGCCAACCTGGCCGGGGCTCGGTTCGTCGCGGTGCTCTGCGACGACGATGGGGTCCTGCCGGCGATCGCCGGGGTCGAGCCGGCCCAGGCAGTCGCCCACCTGGCGCTGAGCGATGACGGACCGGCCGCGGTACGCGCCGTGACCGCCAACCGTTTCCTGGAGCGGCTTCGCGCGAGCCAGGCGGATGCGTATCTGCTCAAGTCGGGACGCGTCGGCGGCCAGGACCCCGACCGCTCGATCGAGATCAGCGAGAGCCACGTGTCGGCGATCCTCGACGCGATCGCCGCCGCCACGATCGAGTGGGAGCGCGACCCCGACTTCGGCTACCGAGTCGCCGCCGAGGTCCCCGGCATCAAGGGCCGCGACCGCTTCGTCCTGATCCCGCGATTCCTCTACGCGCGCACCGAGCGGGTGTATGAGTACGCGGCCCTGGTCCCGGAGCTGAAGCGCGAGCGGGCCGCGCGCCTGTCGGCGCTGGTGGGGCTCGACCCGGAGATCATCGAGGCGGTTCGGTAGCGGTGGCCGCCTGAGCGGCGATCGAGTGTGGCATTGGGGACCGTATGCGTACCCAATCGCACACTCGCGCCGTAGTGAGCCTCGTCCGCGGCGTGAGCGGGCGGGCGCGACTCCTCGGCGAGTGAGGTGATCTCCAGCGTGCCCCGGGCGGCCGCCTCGAGTACGTCGATCGCCTCCTCCTCGGTGCGCGCGTAGAGCTCGACCAGGAGGTGGACCACGATCCGCTCCTCGTCGTGCTTGTGGAACCGCACGTGGGTGAAGAACTCCCGCGTGCCCGACTCGCCCAGCGAGCCGAAGGTGAGGCTGTCGGAGGCCTCCGGGCCCGAGCAGGTCTCCACCTGGTCCTGGTCGACGGTCACCGTGCAGGAGGCAACGTACGGCTTGCCCGCGACCATCCGCTCCCAGCGGTCCTCGACCGGCACCACCCGTGCGTCCTCGACCGTCAGGTGGGGCTGGTCGTGCATGCAATCGAGGCACTGCACCACCGCCTCCTGGATCTCCTCGACCCGATCAGCCGCCTCGCCGGTCTCCGGGTCGACCCTGAGGATGCCGTCGTAGTGAACCTGCGCCTCCAGCCGCTGCGACCAGCAGCGGTAGCAGCGCAACCAGGCGCTGCGCTCCCCGGAAATGCCGTCGTTCATTGCCTCTCAGCGTAGCTCGCTCGGCCAGTCGATCCTGTTCAGGCGGCGTCGGTGCGCAAGCGCGAGTACATGGTCATGTCGCGCCGGGCGCCCTTGTTGACGATGTAGGAGCGCAGCAAGCCCTCGAATGTGAACCCGGCGCGCTCGGCGACCCGCCGCGAGCCGGTGTTCTCGGGCTCGGCGCAGATCTCGACGCGGTCGATCGGCACTGCTTCGAAGATCCAGTCCGTGAGCAGCCTCACGGCACGGGTCCCGATGCCTCGGCCTCGAGCCTCGCGAGCCACCCAGTAACCCAGCTCGCAACGTCCCTCCGTCCAGTCGAGGTGCACGATCCCGACCGAGCCGAGGAGCCGGTCGCCGCGGGGGTCGACGACCACCAGCCCTAGTTGGTGTCCGCGGGCGCGTTGCGTGGCCTCCAGCTCGAACCAGCTCCGCGCGTCCGCTTCGCCGTAGGGCTCCGGGACCCGCGTCCAGCGCGGAATCTCGGGATCCTGGCAGGCGGCGACGATTGCCGACAGGTCGGCCTCCGCCATCGGGCGGAGGAGCACCACCCCATCGCTCAGGCCCTCGACCGGGTACTCGATCGGGCGTTCGCTCACCTGGCGCAGAGCTCTAGCCGACGGATTGGATCGCGGACTCGATCGCCGCTGCCGAGCCGGGGTTGGGCAGGGGCTTGTTCCCATTCGGCCCCTGGACCAGGAACGCCGGGGTACCGGTGAATCCAAGCCGCTGCGCGTCGGCGTCGGTGCGAGCGAGCTGCGCGTCCCAGCGGGGGCTCTGGAGGTCCTGGTTCCACTGGTCGAGATCGGCCACGCCGGCGCCCTTGGCCACCGCCTCCAGAAACGAGTCGGTTACGTAGCCCGAGTTCTCGGTCCCCTGGTTGCGATAGAAGAGCGTGATGAAGCTCCAGTACCGCCCCTGCTCGCCGGCCGCCAGGGCAGCCTTGGCCGCAACCTGCGACTGGGGCCCGATGATGTTCCAGTTGCGGAACTCGAGCTTGGCGTCGCCGCTTCGCACCGAACCGTCGATCACCTCCGGGATGATCTGCTCCGAGTAGGCCTTGCAGACCGGACACTGCAGGTCTCCGAATTCGACCACCGTCACCTTGGACTTCGGGTCGCCGAGCGTCAGTCCCTGCTGTTCGAGGCCGCGAAGCTCGCTCTGGACCTGTGAGACGCCCTCCAGGCTCGTGTCCCCTCCCGAGCCACCTCCGGACTGACTGATCACGATCGCCGCCGCGACGACCACGACCGCGAGGAACAGGGCTCCGGCGCCGAGTCGGGTCAGGCGCTGGCGGCGCTCGCGCGCCTGCTCCTCGGCCTCGTGCTGCCGACGCTCCTCCCTCGCCTGCTCTCGCTGTTCCTTTCGGCTTGCCATCGGCGATGGAATCTAGCGAGCCATTCTTTGCAGCACCTTAGTACCGGGAGGATCCGGACGAGGACCTCAGCCGGGTGCCTCGACGCCGTGACCCCGTCCCGCCGCCAGCTCCGCGCCCACGTAGGCGATCGCCCGGGCGGCGTTGACGACCAGGAGCAGGGTCATGAGCGCGGCGCTGGCCACGCACCATTGGCAGATCGCGTCGATGACGAACAGCTCCAGGTAGGTCAGGTAGGCGCTGAAGCCGAACCCGGCGAGCGCCAGCAGCAGCCCGGAGAAGCGACCCGTGTCGCCTGGGACGAGCGCGCTCGCGAGGAGCAGTACGTATCCCGCGATCCCGAAGATCGAGACGTCGACTCCCAGCAGCTCGGAGTAATGGCTGTTGGCGACCGTCTGGCAACCCTGGCCGCCCGCCAGGCAGACGGGCGCGCTGCCCCCGGCCTCGGCGATCGTGATGTAGGTGGCGACGCCAATCCCGGCGACCGCGATCGCGGCCGAGCTGAGCCGCAGGGTCCGCTCGCTGACCATCAGGGCGATTCTAGGCAGCGGTCGAACCCGGGGAGGTGGGCTCCGGTGGCCGAGCTCGACTACGCCGCCGGGGTAGCCGCATACAGGCGCCACCTCCCGGGGACGCCCTTCAGCTCGTGCTCACCGCGCTCCGCGAACCGCAGATCGGCGCCCACCACGAGGTCCTTGACGGTGCTGGAGACCAGCACCTCATTGGCGTCCGCCAGCGCCCCCACCCGGGCGCCGATGTTGACCGCCATTCCACGAACGTCATTGCGGTCGAGCTCACATTCGCCGGTATGCAGCCCGGCGCGCATCTCCAGGCCGATTGATCCCACGCCATCGCGGATCGCGCATGCGCACTCGATCGCCCGCGCGGGCCCGTCGAAGGTGGCGAGGAAGCCGTCCCCCAGGGCCTTGACCTCCTTGCCGCGGAAGCGGTCGAGCTGGCGTCGGGTGAGCTCGTCGTGGCGGTTGATCAGCTCGCGCCAGCGCCGGTCGCCGGCCTCGGCGGCGCGGCGCGTCGAGTCGACGATGTCGGTGAACATCACCGTCGCCAGCACCCGGTCGAGGGGCCGAGCCTGGCGCGTGCCGGTCAGGAACTCCTCCATCTCGTCCAGGACCGGCTTGAAGTCGCCCGTGAACGGAACGTGGTCGTCGCCATCGAACTCGGCCATCCGGGCGTCCGGGATCCTCTCGGCCATCAGCCGTGCGCCCTCCACCGGGGCAATCAGGTCGCCCGTGCGGTGAAGGATCAGGGTCGGTACCCGGATCGTCGGCAGGATGTCGCGTACGTCGATCTCGAACAGCGCCGCCATCACCGCCCTGGCCATCGCCGGGCTGGCGCCGGCCCGCTGGAACCTGCCCCAGACCTCGGCCATCTGCGGATCGCCGGCCGCACTGGGAGCGAAGGCCTCCAGCAGCGCCCCCTCGCCCCACCTGGCCGAGGTGTCGGCGAGCACGGCCTCGACCTGCTCGTCGGTCGCTCCCCACGAGATGTCCGAGTCGGTGCGGAAGCGCGGCGTCGACCCGTAGAGCACCAGCGCCGAGGTGCGCTCGGGGTAGGTGGCGGCGAACAGCACGCTGGCGGGGCCTCCCTCCGAGATCCCGAACAGCGCCGCCCGCTCCAGTCCCACCGCGTCCATCACCGCCTGCATGTCGTCCATCCGCTGCTCCAGCGGAGGCGGGTCGCCCACCGGATCGGAGAGGCCGGTACCCCGCTTGTCGAAGATCACCACCCGGGCGAACGAGCCGAGGCGCTCCAGCACCTCTGGAACCTGCGGCATCTCCCAGTAGTGCTCGATGTTCGAGACGAAGCCCGGGATGAAGACCAGGTCGAGATCGCCCTCGCCGAAGACCTGGTATGCGATGTGCGCGTCCCCGCTGAGCGCGTAGCGGGTCCGCGGCGCCTGGGACATCGTGCTCACGCAGGCTGGGCCGACTTGGTGCCGGCCCGCTCGCTCACCAGCTCCGCGATCTCACTCATGATCCGGTTGAGATCGAAGTCCTTGGAGGTGTAGACCCGGGCGACGCCGGCCTCCAGCAGCGCCGCTGCGTCGGCGGCGGGGATGATGCCGCCGACCACGACCGGCACCTCGAGCCCCTGCTCGCGCAGGAGCCGCACGGTCTCGGGGACCAGCTGGCGGTGGGAGCCGGACAGGATCGAGAGGCCCACGACGTCCACGTCCTCGTCCCGCGCGGAGGCGGCGATCTGCTCGGGCGTCAGGCGGATCCCCTGGTAGATCACCTCCATGCCGACGTCCCGGGCGCGCACGGCGATCTGCTCGGCGCCGTTCGAGTGCCCGTCGAGGCCCGGCTTGCCGACCAGGATGCGCGGCCGGTGACCCAGCCGCTCGGCCAGCTCGCCGATCCGGGCGCGCGCCGCGTCAAGCAGCTCGCCGTCGCCGCTCTCGGCGGCGGCGCCGACTCCGGTCGGCGCGCGGTAGTCGCCGAACACGTCGCGCAGGACGCCTGCCCACTCGCCGGTGGTGGCGCCGGCCTTCGCCGCCTCGATCGTCGCCGGCACGATGTTCGCCGACTCGTCCCGCGCAGCATCGCCCAGCCGGGCCAGGGCCCGGTCGACACCGGCCTGGTCCCGCTCGGCCTTCCAGCGCTCCAACGCCTCGCGGCGCTCCCGCTCGATCTCGGGATCCGGGGTCAGGATCCCCCCATCGGCGCCGGCGGTGAGCGGCGAGTCCTCGGTCTCCGTGAAGCAATTCTGGCCCACGACCTTGATCTCGCCGCGCTCGATCTTGGCCACTCGGTCGCGGTGGGACTCGACCAGCCGCGCCTTCATATAGGGCACCGCCTCGACCGCGCCGCCGTGCTGCTCGACGGCGGCCATCTCCTCGCGCGCCCCCTGGGCGAGCTCTTCCACCAGGCCGTCCATGACCGTGGACCCCTCGAACACGTCCGGGTACTCGAGCAGGTCGGTCTCGTTGGCGAGGATCTGCTGGATCCGCAGGCTCCACTGCTGGTCCCACGGCCGCGGCAGGCCCAGTGCCTCGTTCCAGGCGGGGAGCTGGATCGCCCGGGCGCGGGCATCGCGGCCCAGGGTCACCGCGAGCGCCTCGAGCACGATCCGTGGAACGTTGTTCTCGGGCTGCGACTCGGTCAGGCCCAGGGAGTTCACCTGGACCCCGTAGCGCAGGCGCAGGTACTTCGGCTCGGTGACGCGGTAGCGCTGACGGCCGATCTCCTCCCACAGGCGCCCCATGGCGCGGAGCTTGGCGTGTTCCTCGATCAGCCTCACGCCGGCATTGACGAAGAACGAGATCCGGCCGAAGACGCGGGGGAAATCGTCGTCCGTGACCTGGTCGCGACGCTTGACCTCGTCGAGCACGGCGATCGCCGTCGACAGCGCGTAGGCGATCTCCTGCACCGGCGTCGCCCCGGCCTCCTGGAGGTGGTAGCTGCAGACGTTGATCGGGTTCCAGCGCGGCACCTCGTTGACGGTGAACGCCACCGTGTCGGCGATCAGCCGCATCGAGGGCTCGGGCGGGAAGGCGTAGGTGCCCCGCGACAGGTACTCCTTGATGATGTCGTTTTGGGTCGTGCCCTGGAGCTGGCCTCGGTCGATCCCGTTCTCCTCGGCGACGGTGACATAGAGGGCCAGCAGCCAGGCCGCCGTGGCGTTGATGGTCATCGAGGTGTTCATCTGGTCCAGCGGGATGCCGTCGAGCAGCGTGTGCATGTCGCCCTTGTGGGTGATCGACACGCCGACCTTGCCGACCTCGCCGCGCGCCAGCGGGTGATCGGGGTCGTACCCCGTCTGGGTGGGTAGGTCGAAGGCGACCGACAGCCCGGTTTGGCCCTTGGCCAGGTTCCTGCGGTAGAGCTCGTTCGAGCGCCGGGCGTCGGAATGCCCGGCGTACGTGCGCATCATCCAGGGCCGGTCCGGCTGGTCCAGCCGATGCTGGCTCATGGAGGGATTCTAGGTGCGTGGCGGCGCGACGCGGCGGGTAGCCTCAGCGCGATGGCCAACCTGATCGATGTCATGCATCTGGGGCGAGACCGCGTCATCGGCGCCTACGAGCTGGGAGGGCTGATCGTCGATCCGGGCCCCTCGTCGTGCCTGGAGACGCTGCTCGCAGGCTTGGAGGACGAGCCGCGGGCGCTGCTTTTGACGCACATCCACCTCGATCACGCCGGCGCGTCGGGGTCGCTCGTCCGCCGCTTCCCCAAGCTGCGCGTGTACGTGCACGAGGTGGGGGCCCCGCACCTGGTTGACCCGGCGAAGCTGCTCCAAAGCGCCGGCCGCCTTTACGGCGACGACATGGACCGGCTCTGGGGCGAGGTGTTGCCGGTGCCGGCGGAGAACCTGGCGGTGTTGAGCGGGGCGGAGGAGGTCGAGGGATTTCGCGTCGCCCACGTTCCGGGTCACGCCAGCCACCACGTCGCCTACCTCCATCAGGAAACCGGCGACGCGTACGTCGGCGACGTGGCCGGCGTGCGCATCCCCCCGCGGCCGTTCACCCTGGCGCCCACGCCGCCGCCCGACATCGACGTCGAGGCGTGGGAGCGGTCGCTGCTGACGGTCGCCGATTGGCGCCCGCGGCGACTGTGCCTCACGCACTTCGGCCGCGTCGAGGACGTCGGCCCCTCAGCTCGAGCGCCTGCGCCGGGCACTCCGCTCGAATGCCGAGCGCGCCCGCCGGGGGGATCGCGAGCGGTTTCTGGCCGAGGTCGAGGCCGAGATCGAGGCCGAAGGCGACCCCGAGACCGCCGAGCGGCTTCGCCAGGCGGCGCCACCCGAGCAGCTGTGGATGGGGCTGGAGCGCTACTGGAGAAAGCGCTCGCGGAGCGTGGCGTGAGGCCGCAAACCCCGGCCCGAGCTGCCATCGACGCGCGCGCCGGCCGCACGCACGTCCGAGCCACTTGGCTACCCTGCACAGACCTCGAATGGGCCCTGACCGCCGCATAACTCCCGCCGTCGCGCTGCTCGCGGTGGCCCTCGCCCTCGGCCTGGTCGCCGGGGCGGCCGTTGCCGGCGTCACCGTCTACAAAAACGACTTCTCCCGAAAGACCGAGGCGAAGGAGCTCCGGCACAGCGACGGCAAGCACTGCGACAAGCGCTGGAGGAAGAAGTCCAGGGCCCTCCTGGTCGAGGTCAACCGGGGGGCGGGCTCCTGCCGTTACCGGCCGCCTGTGGCCGGCGACCGGGACGGGCCGGACCACGACTTCATCGTCAGGGAGAAGCTGCTCCGGGCGACGCCGAAGGGCATCCGGCGAACCGCCTACCTGGGAATCGCCGTGCGCTCGGGCAAGAGCTCCGGCTACGAGCTCCGCATCTTCCCCAAGAAGCACCAGTACCTGCTCCGGCGAAAGCCGGGCGGCGGGGGCGGTGGCTTCCCGAAAAAGGGCAACAGCCGGGCGGTCAAGGGGGTGGACAAGGCGAACGTCCTGCGGCTGCGGGCCTTCGGCAACAAGGTCACGGCGAAGGTGAACGGCACGAGGGTGGCCCAGGTGACCGACTCGAACGCGGCCCAGGTCGGCGGGCGCAAGCTCGAGGTCTTCGTCGGCCAAAAGCGGCGCACCCGCAAGGACACGGTCGCCAGCGTCGACAACCTCCGGCTCCAGGTTCCCAACCCGTAGAGCTTGGCAACTGAAACGCTTGAGCGCCCGCGCACCGGCGACCCCGGGTCGGGCCTGGGCGGGAACTGGCTGGTGATCGTCCTCAACGACGATCACAACACCTTCGACCACGTCGCCAACACCCTTGCCCGGGTGGTCCCGGGGGTCAGCGTCGACGACGGCTACCGGTTCGCCGATCGCATTCACCAAAGCGGCCAGGCGATCGTCTGGCGGGGGCCAAAGGAGACGGCCGAGCACTACTGGGACCAGCTCAAGGACGCGGGGCTGACCATGGCCCCCCTGGAGCAGCACTAGGCAGCGCCAAGGCGACGCTAAGACGGGCGCCAGCGCTGAGCGATCAACCACCTCTCCGCGCCGGGGGGCGAGCCGGCGAGCGCCGCCCGGGACTTGGGGCTGGGCAGGTGGCGGGGAAGGCGCCGGTGACCGTTGACGCGGCGCCGCAGCTGGGCCGCGCGAAGCTCCAGCAACGCTCGCAGCTCGCCGGTGCGGCTGAACGGGTCGGCGATCGACTCGCCGGTCGCCAGCGAAATCGCAGCCAGCAGCCGTCCCTCGATCTCCGCTCCCAGCAGCACGCCCTCGGGCGGCCGGCGGGAGTCGAGCTGGGCCAGGCGCTCTACCGCGGACAGGTCGTCGCCGTTGAGGCGCCGGATGACGATGCCCTCGGTGTTGATCTCGGTGGTGGGGAAGCGGTTGGCGTTCATCTGTCACCTCACACGGTTGGACCTGGTTCGAGGCTCATGGGGGAAACGATCTGGGGCCTCGGTTCGTGATGTGACCAGCGTGCCGGATGCGCGGGATAAGCGCAACAGAGAGTTCTTTTGGGATTGATAAGCTTCGCTTATGCTCGATCTGAAGCGTCTGCGGGTCCTCGCCGAGGTTGCCCGGCAGGAGTCCTTCTCGGGCGCGGCCGAGGTGCTCTACCTCTCACAGTCGGCGGTCAGCCAGCAGGTGGCGACGCTGGAGCGCGAGGTCGGGATGCCGCTGCTGGAGCGGACCGCTTCCGGCCCCAAGCTGACCGATGCGGGACGCATCCTCCTCTCGCATGCCGACGCCGTCTTCTGCCGCCTCGAGGAGGCCGAGCACGAGCTGGCGGCGATCGCGGGCCTGGAGGGCGGCGAGCTGCGGGTGGCCAGCTTCCCCAGCGCCAGCGTCACGCTGCTGACCGAGGCGCTGGCGGAGTACAGCCGCCGGTATCCAGGAATCACGCTGACGGTCACCGAGGGGGAGCCGGAGCAGACGCTGCCCCGGTTGCGGGCGGCCGACATCGACCTTGCGATCGTCTTCGACTATCCGCTGCTGCCGTCCAAGGAGACCGACCGCGACATCGAGCGGGTGCCGCTGCTGACGGAATCGATGTACGTGGCGCTGCCGCGCGAGCATCCGCTGGCGGCGCGGAAGACCGTGCGGATCGCCGACCTGGCTGACGAGGCGTGGCTGTGCGGGGTCCGGCCCGAGCTCTTGCGGGGAGGTGGTGGTCAGGGCCTGCCGGGAGGCCGGTTTCGAGCCCCGGATCGCCTTCGAGAGCGACGAGTACCAGGTGCTGCAGGGCTACGTCGCGGCGAAGCTGGGCTTCACCCTGCTTCCGGATCTCGCCCTGCCCACCCTGCACCCCGACCTCGTGGTCAGGCCCACCGACCCGAAGGCTCCCGAGCGGCGGGTCTGGGCGGCGACCCGGGCGAAGGGGGCGCGCTCGGCGGCCACCGACGCGATGGTCGAGATCCTGCAGCAGGTCGGCGAGCGCTTCGCCGACCAGAGCGCCCTGGCCGTGGCCGCCTGAGCGGGCGCCCTCTGACCCGCGCACCCCTCGCAGCCGGTGCCGTTACTCCGCCGTCTCGACCGGCGCGGCGTCGACGACCACCGTGTGCCAGCTCGGCAGCAGCGGCTTGTTGAAGTAGTTGAGCGCCTCCTCTCGGAGGGCGGCGATCTCGTCCGAGTACCAGTAGCGCTCGAAGTCGACGTGGTCCTCCCATACGGTGACCTGGCGGAAGTGGAGGGGGTCCTCGATGTCCCGAGTCAGGTAGCAGGATTTGGCGCCGAACGCCAGGGCGCGGTCGAGCGCCGGTCTCCAGATCTCCAGCCAGCGCTCGGCGCGGAAGGGGTGGATGTGCCAGTCGATGTAGTTGAGGTCGGCCATCTACGGGGCCGCCCGGCTCACGTTCCCACCTCGGCCCGAATCGCCCCCGGGCCATCGGTGTGCTTGCCCTCGTCCTCGTTCGTGGCCCCGACCATGATCGAGATCTTGCCGAGGTGCTTGTTCTCGTGCAGGAGCTGGTGGGCCTCCGGCACCCCCTCGAAGCCCATCGCCTGCCACAGCACCGGCCGGATCCTGCCCTCGGCCATCAGCTGGTTGGCGCGCATGCACTCGTATGCGTTGGCGAAGTGCGAGCCGAGGATCTCTTTTTGGCGCATCCACAGATAACGGACGTCGAAGTCGAGGTTGTAGCCGGAGGTCGCCCCGCAGATGACCACCTTTCCGAACGGTTTCACGACCAGCACCGAGGTCGGGAAGGTCGCCTGGCCGACGTGTTCGAAAACGATGTCCGGAGGGTCGCCGAGGAGCTCCTTGACCCGCTTCGCGAACCCGCGCGAGACCTTGAAGCGCTGCCTTCTCCTCCTCCGGCGACTCGCCGCCCTTGCGCATCATGCCGGCGAACTCGCTGCGGTTGATGTAGTCCACCGCACCCAGTCGCTTGACCAGCTCGCCCTTCTCGTCGGAGGAGACGACGCCTACCGCGTTGGCGCCGGACGCCGCGCAGAGCTGCGTCGCAAACACGCCGAGGCCGCCGGCGGCGCCCCAGATCAGCACGTTGTGGCCCGCCTGGATCTTGCAGCGGTCGACCAGCATCCGGTAGGCCGTGAAGTAGGTGAGGCCGTAGGCCGAGGACTCCACCCAGGACAGGTTCTGCGGCTTCGGCAGCAGCTGCTGCGCCTGGACCTTGGTGAACTGCGCGAACGAGCCCCAGGTGGTCTCATACCCCCAGATCTCTGGCTCGGCGCGGCGAGCGGGTCCAGGCCGTGCACCTCGACGTCCTCGTACGAGGCCTGGTTGCAGTGGATCACGACCTCGTCGCCGGGCTTCCACTTGGTGACGCCCTCGCCGACCTTCCAGACGACGCCGGAGGCGTCGGAGCCGCCGATGTGGTGCCCCCATTGGGGGTGGTCGCCGTAGCCGAACACCGAGACGGGCTTGCCGAGCGCGGCCCAGACGTTGTTGAAGTTGACGCCCGCGGCCATCACCCGGACGATCACCTCGAAGGCGCCCGGCTCCGGCACCTCGATCTCCTCGAGCTGGAAGGCGTCCTTGGGCTCGCCCTCGCGCTCGGCGCGGATCACCCACGCGGCCATCGTCTTCGGCAGCTCGCCCGGCTCGACGTCGAGCTTCGAGACCTCGGATACGTCTACGGCCACGGTCCTCCTGTTCGGGTGGGCGATGGGTCGGAAGGCGGGCGCATCCTACCGTCAGCTTCACGTCCGATGTCCCGACTACTTTCGTGAGTCCCCATGGAAGCGTCCAAGAAGCCACAGCTACCCATCGACCAGGCATCCGACCACGGCGGGGCGTCGTCCGCGCGCTCGACGACCGGCTGGTGATCGAGCGCCTCACGGTCTCCGACGAGCGTGCTGCGCGGGTGGTCCGCGAACGGGCGGAGGCGGGGCAGGAAGCCACCCGCACCGTGGTGGACGCAATCGAGATCGGCGCGCGGGTGCTCGATCGCGAGGACGCGGCCGCGGAGGTCGACTACGTGCGGGCCGAGTTCGAGCGCCAGGCCGGCGAGCTGCGGGAGCGCCTCACGAGGTCGCTGGAGGCCGGCGACGAGAAGCTGGCCGAGCGGATCTCGCACAACTTCGACGGCAGCCGCGACGGCTCGGTCCAGAAGGAGATCGCGGAGCTGGTGCGCCGCGCGCTCGATGAGCAACGGACGGCCCTCCTGAAGCAGTTCTCCGCAGAGGACGGCGCCAATCCGCTCACGGACTTCAAGGGCGCGATCGTGCGCGCCTTCCGCGACCTGGGTGCCCGCCAGCAGGCCGGCGAGGAGGCGCTTCGGACGCGGCTCGAGGCCCTGACCCGCGAGGTTGTCGAGATGCGAAAGGACGATGAGGCCGCGGACCTCGTCGCCGAGGCCGAGGCGGCCGGCACCCGCAAGGGGGTCAGCTTCGAGGAGCGAGTACACGTCGCGATCGAGCGGGTCGCGCGATCGCGAGGAGACTGCGCAACGCACACCGGCGGCGAGCAGGCCGAGGGCGGAGGCAGGAAGGGCGACACGCTGGTCGAGCTCGAGGCGTCCGAGGGGCCGTCCGCGGGTCGGATCGTGTTCGAGGCCAAGGACAAGAAGCTGTCCAAGAACGAGGCCTGGATCGAGCTCAACCAGGGCATGGCCTCACGCGCCGCCGGCTACGCCGTGCTCGTGGTGGCCGGGGAGGAGCGGGTGCCCGCCGGCCGCGAGCAGTTGCACGAGTACGAGGGCAACAAGCTGATCGTCGCCGTGGACCGGGACGAGCCCGAGGGTTTGGCGCTCGAAACCGCCTACCGGCTGGCCGCGGCGCGCGTCAAGCTGGCCCGCGAAGGCGATCTGCAGGTCGACGCCGCCGCCGTCCGCGACGCGGCCGCCGAGGCGATCTCCATCCTGAAGCAGGCCCAGGCGATCCGCTCGTCCCTCACCGGGATCAAGACCAGCTCCGACAAGGCGCGCGCCAATCTCGACGCGATGGTCGAGGCCGTTCGAGCGACGCTGGAGCGCATCGAGTCGCTCATCGCCGAAGCCGACGATTCCTAAGGCAGCAGCAGCTCGTTTCGGGAGCTCTGGCGCTCGGGGCCGACCTTGACCGTGGCTGCTTGGACGCCCGCCCCCTGCGCGGTCGCCTGGTAGCTGCCCTCCGGAAGCTCGGTCTTCAGGCTCCCCGGCGCGCCGGGCTGGATCAACAGGGGGGCCGTCCGCTTCGGCCCGGTGAGCGTGAAGCGCACCGGCGAGTCGGACAGGTTGGCGACCGCGAGGTTGACCAGGCCGGCCCCGAAGCGGTCGGGCGAGACCACGACCTTGTCGGAATCGACCCTGGCGGTCACCTCGATCGGCGCGGGCGGGCGAGGGTTGTTGTCGACGTCGTCCGAGCCGCAGGCCGCGAGTGAAAGCGCGGGCACGACGGCGAGCGCTGCGAAGGTCGCCCGCCGCGGTCCTCTGCCGGCGCCCCTGATGCTCATTGGCGCAACCCTAGTGCAAGAACCCGGCCCGGGCGCAGATCGAGGCTCAAAACGGAGGGTCGACAACCTGGGCGCCCACGCGGTTCTCGCCCACCTCGACCTGCGCGCCCGGCTCCGCCTCGCGGCGGATCACGGCGAGCGCGATCGGGCCGTTCGCCGGTGAGACGACGGCGGTCCCGATTTGCCCCAGCTCGCGGTCCTCGAGCACGATGGGGTCGCCTGCGGCAACCGGCGCCTCGAGCCGGAGGCCGCGGAGATGGCGGTTGGGCTTCCCCTTGTAGTGCAGGCGGGCGACCGTCTCCTGGCCGATGTAGCAGCCCTTGGTGAAGCTGACCGCGCGTCCGTCGATCCCCGCCTCCTGTGGGAGCGTGCGGGTGCTGATCTCGCGACCGAAGCGAGGCCGTCCCGACTCAACCCGCACGATCTCGGCCGCCGCCTCGCTCACCTGCTCGGCTCCCGACGCGACCAGGGCACCGGCGACGTCCTCGGCCTTCGCGGCCGCGAAGATCAGGTCGATGCCGAGGTCGGTGGCGACGGCGCGGCAGCCGATGCCGTCCCGCTCGAGCTCGCGGTGGGCGTGCTCGGGCGACAGGGGACCGTTCCCGGCCAGCTCGCCCGCCCCGGGGCCGAGCACCGAAAGGATCGACAGCTCGGGGTCGGGCTCGGCGATCTCCACCTGGCGGCCGATCCGGTAGGTCGAGAGATGGCGCACGACCACATCGGCAGCCTCGGCCTCCATGTCCAGCCACACCTCCTCGTCGCCGAGACGGAGTACCCGCATGTCCGCCTGCACGTGGCCCGTGCGATCCAACAGGGCCGCGTAGCAGCCGGCGCCCGGCGCCAGCGCCTCGACCTCGTTCGTGAGCTGCCCCTGAAGGAACTCGACCGCGTCGGAACCGGCGACCACCAGCTTGGCGCGCTCGGAGCGATCGAGGAGGCCGCAGCCCTCGCGCAGCGCCCGGTACTGCCCGTCCAGCTCGACCTGGGGAGTGACGGCTTCCATGGGGCGATTTTGACAGCCTGCAGTTCCGACAGCTTTTGATATGTCAAAATCTCGATTGTGGGCGATAGAAAGCTAAGCCGTCGCAAGCTGCTGGCCGGGGGCGCCATGGCCACGCCGGCCCTCGCCCTGCTGCACGAGACGATCCCGCACCAGGGCCTTCACCACGCGCTAGGGGGTCATCAGACGACGCACGCGGGTGCGGCCACGAACGGCGCTCACGCCGGCCACGCCCCCGGAGCGGCTCACGCCACCTTCGCCCCCGGCCGGCAGGTGAACCATCGGGCGAACGGCTTCAACCCGACCGATCTGGTCCGCGACTTCGACTACGGCAAGACCCGGCGGCTGGCGAGCGGGCGCGTGCTGCGCGAGTGGGACCTGGTTGCGGTCGACAAGGAGATCGAGGTGGCGCCGGGGGTCCGTTACGAGGCGTGGGGATACAACGGACGCGTTCCCGGACCGACCCTGCGCTGCCACGAGGGCGAGCGGTTGCGGATCCACTTCGCGAACGGCACCGCTCACCCGCACACGGTCCACTTTCACGGCATCCACCCCTCGACCATGGACGGCATGCCCGGGATCGGCGAGGGCATCGGAGGAGGCCAGATCGAGTCGGGCGAGAGCTTCACCTACGAGTTCGACGCCGAGCCGTTTGGGCTTCACCTCTACCACTGCCACGTCAGCCCGCTCGCCTCCCACATCTCGCGTGGGCTCTACGGCGCCTTCATCATCGATCCGAAGGTCGGGAGGCCCGAGGCCGACGAGCTGGTGATGGTGATGAACGGCTTCGACACCAACTTCGACCGCTCGAACGAGCTCTATGCGGTCAACTCGATCGGCTTTCCACTACGTCCACGAGCCTGTGCGCGTGAAGCGCGACGCGCTGGTGCGGATCTACCTCGTCAACGTGCTCGAGTTCGACCCCCTGAACTCGTTCCACGTCCACGCCAACTTCTTCCACTACTACCCGACCGGGACCTCGCTGGAGCCGACCGAGTTCACCGACACCGTGATCCAGGGTCAGGGTCAGCGGGGGATCCTCGAGGTCCGCTTCCCGTATCCGGGCGAGTACATGTTCCACGCCCACGTCAGCGAGTTCGCCGAGCTCGGCTGGACCGGGTTCTTCGAGGTGGTGTAGGTGGAGGCTCGGGCTGCGACTCGCAACGGCCTTGCCGCGGCGCCCGCCTGGCTCCTCGGCCTGGTGCCGTTGGCGCTGATCGCGATCGCGATCGTGCTCTTCGCCGTGCTGGGCGGACCCGGCCTGGGCGATCGCACCGGCCCCCCAGCCGAGGAGCTGGCCGTCGAGCGGACCGAGCTGCATCCGGGTCAGATCGAGCTGACGATCCGAAACGAGGGCGCCGACGCGGTCGAGATCGCTCAGGTGGCGGTCAACGACGGCTACGTGCCGTTCACCGCCACCGACGGGCTCTCAGTGGGGCGGCTGGGGTCGACCACTCTCCAGCTCGCGTACCCCTGGATCGAGGGCGAGGCGTATGAGGTCTCTGTCCTCACCTCCACTGGGGGCACGATCGTGCACGAGATTCCGGTCGCGGCCGAGACGCCGGAGGCCGACGCCAGCTTCTTCGGCCTGATGGCGCTGCTCGGGGTCTACGTCGGAGTGATCCCGATCAGCCTCGGGATGCTGTGGCTGCCGTTCGTGCGCCGAGTGGGGGAACAGTGGCTGCGGATCCTGATCGCGTTCACCGTCGGCCTGCTGGCCTTCCTCGCCGTCGACGCCGCGCTCGAGGGGCTCGAGATCGCCGGGGAGGGGACGACGGCCTTCGGGGGCACGGAGCTGGTCTTCCTCGGCGCCCTGCTCGCCTACCTCGCGCTGGCCGGGATCGACGCCTGGCTGTCGGGGCGGCGCGAGCGTGCGGTGGCGGCGGGTGGCGCCAGCGCACGCGGGCCCTACCTGGCGTTGATGGTCGCCATCGGGATCGGCCTGCACAACCTGGGTGAGGGCCTCGCGATCGGGTCCGCATACACAACCGGGGCGCTGGCGCTGGGGGCCTTCCTCGTGGTCGGCTTCGCGATCCACAACACCACCGAGGGCATCGCCATCGTCGCCCCCCTTGCGAAACGGGCGGCGAGCGTCCGCCGGTTGCTGACGCTCGGGCTGGTGGCCGGGGGGCCGGCGATCCTCGGCGCCTGGATCGGCGCCGCGGCCTTCAACCCCAGCGTCGCAGCGCTGCTGTTCGGTGCCGGCGTCGGGGCGATCGCTCAGGTGATCTGGCAGCTGGTGCCGGCAATGCGCGACGGCAACGGCCGCGCGCTTCACTCCGGGGCGGTCGGCGGGCTCGTGGTCGGGATCCTCGCCCTCTACCTCACCAGCCTCCTCGTCTCGGTGTAGAGATGACCGACCCAGCGACACACGCCCACTCCGGTTTCAGGCGCGACCCCGGCGCCGCCAACTCCGAGGCGGTGGAGGACTACACCAAGGCGATCTACGCGCTTGGCGACCGCCGCGAGGGGCCGGTAAGCACCTCCGAGCTGGCCGAGCGGCTGGGCGTCTCTCCCGGGACCGTGACCGCGATGCTGAAGCGCCTCGACGAGCTGGGGCTGGTTCGCTACGAGCCCTACCACGGCGTCGGCCTCACCCCGGCAGGCGAGAAGGTGGCGCTGGAGGTGATTCGCCATCACCGCCTGCTCGAGGCCTTCCTCGCCGAGGCCCTGGAGATGCCCTGGGACCGAGTTCACGACGAGGCCGAGGTGCTCGAGCACTACATCTCCGAGGATCTGGAGGAGCGGATGGCGGCGGCCTTGGGCGATCCTGCCGTCGACCCTCACGGCGACCCGATTCCCGACCGCCGGCTCGCGGTCGGGGAGGAGCAGGGCATGGCCCTGAGCGAGCTGGAACCGGGAACGGCGGCTGTTCTGCGACGCGTCTCGGACTCGAACCCGGAGATGCTTCGCTATCTGGCCGAGCGCGGCATCCGCCCCGGGACGCGGCTGCGAATCGCCGGCACGGAGCCCTTCGGCGGCCCGCTGCTGGTTGAGGTCGAGGGCCGTGAGCACGCCCTGGGCGGCGAGCTGGCGGGAAAGATGCGGGTCGAGGTCGAGGAGGCAGCAGGCTGAACCGCACGCTCGACTCGACCGTTGGCACCCCGATGCCGCCGGTCGCCGCGCCGAAGCGGGCGGGCGAAGCCGCCGTCGAGGATGTTCTTCCCGGCGAGGCGGCGGTCGCCCAGGCGGCGCGGCGGTCGCTCGAGGGCCGGACCCGCGGCATGGCCCGGATCTGGCCCTTCCTCGGCCCCGCGTTCATTGCCGCGGTCGCGTACATCGACCCGGGCAACTTCGCCACCAACATCGCCGGCGGGGCCCAGTTCGGCTATCTGCTGCTGTGGGTGGTCGTGGCCGCCAACCTGATCGCGATGCTGATCCAGACCCAGTCGGCGAAGCTCGGGATCGCCACGGGCAAGAACCTGCCGGAGCTCTGCCGGCAGACGTTCTCCCGCCGAGCCTCGATCGGCCTCTGGATCCAGGCCGAGGTCGTCGCCATGTCGACCGACGTCGCCGAGGTCGTCGGCGCGGCGCTGGGCCTGTACCTGCTGTTCGGCATCCCGCTGTTCGCCGCCGGGCTGATTGCGGGCGCGGGCGCATTCGCGATCCTCGGTCTGCAGCAGATGGGCTTCCGGCGGCTCGAGGCCGGCATCGCGGTGCTCGCCGGGGTCGTGCTCGCCTGCTTCGCGGTGGAGATCGTGTACGCGAGTCCCAACGCCGGCGACGTGGCCAGCCATCTGCTCGTGCCCGGCTTCGGCGGCACCGAGAGCGTGCTGATCGCCACGGGGATCATCGGGGCGACGGTGATGCCGCATGTCGTCTACCTGCACTCCGCGCTCACCCAGCACCGGATCGTGGGCCGAGACGAGGACGAGCGGCGCCGCATCCTCGGCTTCGAGAAGGTCGACGTGGCGATCGCCATGACGATCGCCGGCGTCGTCAACCTGTCGATGATGATCATGGCGGCGGCCCTCTTCAACCAGGGCGGCCTGGCCGGGATCGACAGCATCGAGGGTGCTTTTGCCGGGCTTCAGCAGACGGTCTCGAATCACGCCGCAACGATTTTCGGAGTCGCGCTGCTGGCCTCCGGCTTTGCCTCCTCGTCAGTCGGGACGATGGCCGGCCAGGTCGTCATGCAGGGATTCATCCAGCGCCGGATCCCGATCTTCGTGCGCCGGGCGGTCACCCTGGCACCGGCGCTGATCGTGCTGGGCATCGGGCTGGCGCCGACCGACGCGCTGGTGATCAGCCAGGTGGTGCTGTCGTTCGGGATCCCGTTCGCCCTCGTTCCGCTGCTCTTGATCGCTCGTCGTCGCGACGTCATGGGGGCGCTGGCCAATCCGAGCTGGCTGACCGCGATCGCGAGCATCCTCGGCGGCCTGATCATCGCCCTCAACGTCTTCCTGCTGGAGCAGGTCTTCCTGGGCTAGCCCTAACGGAGGCGGTTGCCGCTCAGCCGGCCAGGGTGGCCTGCGAGCGAAACAGGGCGAGGATCACCGAGCCGAACTGGTTCGAGATGATCCGCGCTCGGTTGATCTCGGTCCGAGTCCAGGGGCGCTCTGCATCGCTGTACGCCTCCACGATCCCGAGGCTCTCGCCCCGGCTCACCACGGGCACGATCAACACCGAGCGGTGTCCCAGGGTGAGCAGCAGCTCGACCTCCCGGGGGTCGGCTTTCGGATCCCCAACCAGGATCTGGACGGCCTCCTGGTCGTGGAGGACGCGGGCGGTGAGCGGATAGTCCGACAGCGGGAAGCGCTCCTCACCGGTCCCACCGCTCTCGGCGAGCGTCTCGATGACCTCCTGCTCGGGATGCCAGTGCGAGAGGCAGACCATCTCGGCGTTGAGCTCCGCGGCGATCAGGGCCAGCGCGCCCTCGAGGTCGCTCCGCGAGCGAGCGCCGGCCAGTCGGGCGCTGACGTGCTCCAGCCTCCGGTCGCCGGCGGTGATCCGCCCACTGCTTGCCAAAGGGGCGCGGAGGGCCTCGGCCAGCGCCGCCCGGCAGACCCCGGCGGCAACCGGGGAGACGAGCGCCCAGGGCGAGGCGGGACGGCCGAGGACGAAGCCCTGGCCCCACTGCACGTCCAGGTCGCCGAGGACGGCCAACTCGTCCAGGCTCTCGATGCCCTCGGCGCACACGGTGGCGCCGATGCGCCTCGCGAAGCGGACGAAGGACTCCACCAGCGCCATTCGCGCCGGATCCGCATGGATGCGCTGGATCAGGTCGCGGTCGAGCTTGACGATGTCGGGTCGCACCCGCATCATCTGCTTCAGCCCCGAGTAGCCTGCGCCGGCGTCGTCGATCGCGATCCTCGCGCCGCGCTTCCGCAGCTCCACGAGCGCGCCCACGAGGGTCTCGTCGTCGGGCACGAACTCGCGCTCGGTGATCTCGATCACCAGGCCGTCCAGGTTGGCTGGAAGCGCCTCGGCCACGGGCTCCGAGGCGAGCGCCGACGGGCTGATGTTGAGCGCCAGGTGCGTGCCGATCGGTCGGCCCACCGGCTCCAGCGCCGCGCGGATCGCTGCCGCGTCCAGCTCCGGTCCGAGGCCGCAGCCATGGGCCTGCGCAAACCACGCCTCCGGCGAGCGCCCCGGCGAGTGGGAGAAGCGGGACAACGCCTCGTATCCGATCAGGTGCCCGCTGGCCAGGTCGACGACGGGCTGGAAGACCGTTTTCGATCGCCCCGGGGTCCGCCAGCAGGGCGGTGATCTCCGCGGCCTGCCGGTCGGTCCAATCGAGCGCCACGTGATCCGGATCGAACCGGCGCGTGCGCTGCTTGCCTCGCCGCTTGGCCCAGTAGAGGGCGCCGTCAGCGAGCTGGCAGAGGCTGGACGCGTCCTCCGCGTCGGCCGGGAAGGTGGCGACGCCGGCCGAGCAGGAGAGCTCAAGGTCGGTGACCGAGACGTCGGCGACCCCCTTTCGGGCCCGCTCGGCGATCTGGTAGGCGAGCTCGCCGTCGGTGCCGGGGAGGACGAGCGCGAACTCCTCGCCTCCCACCCGGGCGGCGATGTCGGTAGCGCGGACGGCGCCCCGCAGATTCTTGCCCACCGCCTTCAGCACCTCGTCGCCATAGGGGTGACCATGGGTGTCGTTGACCGTCTTGAAGTTGTCGAGGTCCAGCATCACCAGGGCGACGGGGCTATCCGTTCGGCGGGCCAGCTCCAGCTCCGCCGCCAGGATCTCGTGAAAGCCGCGATGGTTCGCCAGGCCGGTGAGCGCGTCGGTTGCGGCCAGGCCCCGCAGTTTCACCTGGTGCCGGTGAGCCAGGGGCAGCAGGGCCGCCGTCACCAGCAGGCCCGCCCCGCTGAGGACGAACAGGGGAGCGCCCGCGACGCCGGCTGCGGCCAGCGCCACCACGCATGCCCAGAGGAGGCCCAGTCCCAAGGCCGTGCCCAGCAGCAGCCCGCGAGGCAACCGCCGACCCGACCGGCGTCTTCGCAGTCCCTGCATGTGGCGTATGAGCCTCTCCCTGGTGCGCAAGATCCCCAATAAGCAGATCGGCGCGGCCGCGGCTTCCCTTGAGTGGCGCCGTGCGCAGGTACGCTGTCGTCGATGCGGCTCGCTGACGCGTTCCAGGAGATCGTCGATTCCCTGCCCGACGACTGGACCGATCTCGAGATCGACCTCCGCATCCTCGATGAGGGGCGCTATGTCGACGGCGCGGTCCTGCTGACTCAGGTCAACGCTCAGCCCTATTCGAAGGCCGACTGGCACTGGCGGTTGCTGGTCGCCCATCGCTTTGGCCATGCGGCGGCGGCAGAGACCGTCAAGGGGACGCTTGCTCTTCTCGACCAGGAGGGAATCGAGGGCGAGATGGTGGTGCGGGAGGTGCGCGAGGGCCGTGCCGAGGTGGTTCAGATGTGGGGCCGGCCGGAATCGGTGCGGCGCGAGTTTCGCCGCAGTCGAAGTCTCTGATCCCGTGGCGCGCGTCGTTGCGCTGGTCCCTGACCTGATGCTCGCCAGCAGGGTCGAGGCGACGCTGGCCGGCGCCGGACACGAGGTGAGGCTCGTCTCCGACCTCGAAGCCGAGCCGATCGGCGCCGTCGACCTGATCGTGGCCGACGTGGGCGAGCTGGATCCCGCTTCGGTCGTCGGCCGGGGCCCGCCGGTGCTCGGCTTCTACCGCCACACCGATCCCGCGAGGCGCCGGCGCGCCGAGGAGGCCGGCGTGGCCTTCGTCGTGCCCCGGTCCAGGCTGGCGCGGGAGCTGCCCGAGCTGGCAGACCGGCTATTGGGCTGACGCGCCAGAGCGAAGCTGGAACTTGAACGCTCCCGGACGCGCTCGTGCGTGCCGCCATCGAGGATGCCGTGCGCGACGTCCCACCTGATCCAGCGGTGGACGGTGGTGCTGGCGGGCGGGCGGGTGCCCATCGCGTGTGCTCTCAGCAGCGCGTCGAGCTGAGCCCCTGCGCGCCTCGATCCAGCCCCGACGCCTCGGCCAGGAGGTCGTCCAGCGCCTGGGCCGGGCGCTCGACCGCGAGCTCGTAGCCTCGTCGGGTCGCCGTCAGCGTCGATCGCACGAGCGCGGGATGGGCACGAATCGCGTCGGAGCTGGCGCAGAGCAGCAGCTCCGGATAGCGGCGGGGCGCCAAAGCGGTCGACCCGGAACTCCCGGGTCGGCACCCCCATCGCGCGCAGCGTCACCCCCTCGGCATTCCAGAAAGCGGTCGCGGCGTCGATCTTTCCCGCGGCCAGCGCGGAGATCGCCTGGAAGCCGATCGTGACCCGGTGGACGCTGTCGGGGCTGGCGCCGTCCGCCTCCAGCACCGAGTCCAGCACCGCGTCGTCTGACGGCAGGCCGGTGACCCCGACGGTCTTGCCCTCGAGGTCTCGCGGCCGCCGCACCTGGTCGCGGTTTGCGGCGATCACCGCGGCGAGCGGTCGCTGCACGATTGGCAGCACGCCCACCACGTCAACCCCGCGCTCGCGGGCGATCGCGAGGTCGTGGATGTCGAGGATCGCGAACTCCGCCCGCCCGGCCTCGAGCAGCTTTGGGGCGTCGGTGGATGCAGACGGCTCGCGCACTTCCAGGTCGATGCCCGCATCGCGGTAGTAGCCCTCGCGAAGCGCCCCGTAGATTCCCGCGTGCACGGCGTTGGGCTGGAAGTCCAGCACCAGGGTCGCTTCCTTGGAAGCGCCCGGTTCAGCACCATCGTCGCCGCACGCCGCCACGGCGACCGAGGCGAGGATGGTCGCCAGCAGCGCGACGACCCTTCGCATGGATGGCCGGAGGATAGCCTTGACGCCGATGGCCAGCGCCTCCGGTGACGAGCTCCTCGCCTACGTCGAGATTCCCAAGGGAAGCCGCAACAAGTACGAGTACGACCAGGAGCTGGGGGAGCTGACGCTCGACCGCTTCCTCTCCTCCTCGACGGTCTACCCGACCGACTACGGGTACCTGATCGGCCACCTGGGTCGCGACGGCGACCCGCTCGATGCGATGGTTTGCGTCTCGGAGCCGACCTTCCCCGGCTGCGTCATCCGGGTGAAGCCGATCGCCCTGTTCAAGATGCAGGACGAGAAGGGCGAGGACGACAAGATCGTCTGCGTGCCGCTCAACGACCCTGGCTGGAACCACGCCGAGACGCTGGAGGACATCCCGGGGCAGCTGCAGCGTGAGATCTCCCACTTCTTCTCGATCTACAAGGCGCTCGAGGACAAGAAGGTGGCGGTGGAGGGCTGGCGCTCACGTGAGGAGGCGCTCGCGGTGATTGAGGATGCGAAACGGTTGCAGCAGCAGGCCGACCGCGAAGGCGGATAGACTGCCGCGCCACATTCGCCCGCCGACGACCCCCTAGGAGGTTGCCCGCAGTGCAGGATCGAGGACTCGCCGCCTACATCGCCGAGCTGGTCGGAACGCTGTTGCTGGTGTTCGCGATCTGCACCGTCGTTGTGCTCTTCGTCGCCACGAGCGCCAACGCGCAGACCGGCTCGGACTTCGCCGTCGTCGGGCTCGTGCACGGGATCGTGCTGTTCGGCCTGATCATCACGCTCGGGCGCGGCCAGCGGTGGCCACTTCAATCCCGCCGTGACGGTCGCCGCCGCCGTGATGCGACGGATCGACCCGGTCGACGCCGTCGTCTACATCCTGGCCCAGCTCTCCGGCGGCGTCCTCGGCGCGCTGCTCGTCAAGGGGCTGCTGCTCGACGAGGGCCGCGCCGGCGACTACGGGGCGGCCACCATCAGCCCGCTGCTCGCGGGCAACTTCGCGGGGGCTGTGGTCGAGGGGATCGGCACCTTCCTGTTGGTGCTCGCGGTGTGCGCGGTCGCCTTCAACCCCCGGGCTCGCAAGGAGTGGGCCCCGCTCGCGATCGGGCTCACGCTCGGCCTCGACGCGATGATCTTCGGACCGCTCACGGGCTCCGCGGTGAACCCCGCTCGCTGGTTCGGCCCGGCGCTGATCGGCAACGAGTGGGGCGGCGTCTGGCCCTACATCGTCGGCCCGCTGGTGGGCGCGCTCCTGGCGGCGGCCCTGTACAGATTCGTGATCGCCGGGGGGCAGTACGCGCTCGGCCCCGAGCCTCCGACCAGTGGCGCGGAGGTGGTCGAGAACGTGGCCGCCGACGTCGAGACCGTGGCCCGCGAGCAGCGCAAGTAGTTCGGGCGCCGATACTGCGCTAGCTTGACGGCGTGCGGCGCGTCACCTTCTCGCGCAATTACACCCTCTCGCTCTCGCGCACCTGTCGCTGCTACTGCAAGTACTGCGCGTTCGCGACACATCGGCCGCACCTGTACGCGCCTGACGAGGTCGAGCGCCGGCTCGACGAGGCGGTGCGGCGCAACGCCAAGGAGCTCCTCGTGCTCACCGGCGAGCGGCCGGAGGTCAACCCCGAGGTAGCCGCCCGGCTGAGCTCCTGGGGTCACGACGACTTCGTCTCCTACGTGATCTGGGCGTGCGAGCGCGCCCTGGAGCGCGGCCTTCTGCCGCACACCAACCTCGGCGTCTTGGAGCGCGACGACCTTGCCCGGCTGCGCGAGGTGACCGCGTCGCAGGGCCTGATGCTGGAGTCGATCTCGGAGCGCCTGATGGAGACGGTGCACGCCGGCTCGCCCACCAAGCACCCTGCGGAGCGCCTGCGGACCATCGAGACGGCCGGGGAGCTTCGGATCGCATTCACGAGCGGCATCCTGGTCGGCATCGGCGAGACGGAGGAGGAGCGGATCGCCTCGCTGGAGGCGCTGGCGGCCGTCAACGATCGCCATGGCCATCTGCAAGAGGTGATCCTGCAGAACTTCGTCCCGCATCCCAGCTACTACGGGCGCGAGGTGGCCGAGATCGCCGACAAGCCGCTCGCGAGCTCTGGGCGAAGGGCGGGATGGTCGGGGCTAGCGACGAAGTCGCGGTAGATGCGGAGGTGCCTGCCGCCCCGCAGGAGCCCGAACCCGCCGGAAACGTAGGAATCCGAGCAGGCTCGGATCACCTGGTCGCCTACGGCTCCCTCCGAGGCTTCCGGCGGCGGTGTTCTCCCCGACTGGGCGACGCCGATCACGCTCGACGACATGAAGCTGCTGGTGCGCGAGTGCCGCCGGCTGATGCCCGGGGTGGGCATCCAGATCCCACCCAACCTCGCCGAGTGGTGGGACGAGCTGGTGGTCGAAGGCGCGACCGACCTCGGCGGCCTGTCGGCCAACGGCGACCACATCTCTCCCGAACAGGCCTTCCCGAGCCCGCACCAGGTGCGCAAGCGTCTCCAGCCCCTGGGCTGCGCGCTCACCGAGCGGCTCTGCGCCTACCCGCAGTACCTCGATCCGGAGTGGATGGAGCAGGGCGTGCTGGACGTGGTCAAGCTGAAGTATTGGAGCTTCATCCCGCGAAAGGGCTCGGGCCGGCGCTCAGAGCGGGTAATCGCGCCCGACCTGGCCCCGCGGGCGATCGAGAAGGGGCGCCGGGGCCAGCCGCTGACGGAGGATGAGCTCACCTCGCTGTTCGCGGAGACGCGGCCCGAGGTGATCGAGCAGATGCGCATGGCGGCGGACGAGCTGCGGGCCGAGCTGGCCGGCGAGCGGGTGACCTTCGTCGTCAACCGCAACATCAACTTCACCAACATCTGCGTGGTCGGCTGCGCGTTCTGTGGCTTCGGTCAGGGCCGGCGGTCTCCCGACGCCTACCACGTCGCCGAGGACGACTTCCAGGCCCGGGTGCAGGAAGCGGTGGAATACGGCGCCACCGAGATCTGCATGCAGGGCGGCATCCATCCCGACTACACGCTCGAGCACTACGGCCGCTGGCTGCGGCTGGTCAAGGAGGTGGCGCCCCAAATCCACCTGCACGCCTACTCGCCCATGGAGATCCACTTCATGTGCGAGCGCTCGGCGAAGAGCCCCGAGGAGGTGTTCGAGTACCTGGCCGAGTGCGGCCTCGGGTCGACGCCCGGGACCGGCGCGGAGGTGCTCCACGACGGCGTCCGGACGCGGATCTCGCCGAACAAGCTCCGCGCCTCACGCTGGGTGGAGATCATCGAGGCCTGCCACCGCTCCGGGCTGCGGTCCACCTCGACAGTGATGTTCGGCCACATCGAGGAGCCCTGGGAGCTGGCCCGCCACATGCGCGTGGTCCGCGAGCTTCAGGAGCGAACCGGCGGGATCACCGAGTTCGTGCCGCTCAGCTTCATTCCCTTCAACACGCTGCTCGGGCGCACCCACGGGGTCGAGGAGATCTCGCGCGACGAGAACCTCAAGCACACGGCGGCCTTCCGGCTCGCCCTGGGCAGGACGATCCCCAACCTGCAGGCGAGCTGGGTGAAGATGGGGCTGGACGCAGCGACCGAGAGCCTTCGCTGGGGAGTAAACGACCTCGGCGGAACCCTGATGGAGGAGAACATCTCCCGCATGGCGGGCTCCTACCACGGCGTCAGACTCGACCCCCCGGAGCTGATCACCGCCGCCCGCCGGGCCGGCCGCCAGCCGGCCCAGCGCACGACGCTGTACGAAATCGTCGAGACCTACTGAGCAGGGCTCGGCCCGCCGCACCCGCGCCTGCACGCGCCTGCCACGGGTCCGATCCGACCCGGGGCGCCCACGTCCAGCGTGGGATTCACCGGAATATGTCCGGTGAATCGCCCAGTCGAGCCGCTGAACCGAGTTATTGCGGGGCTAGCGGCCCGCCAACACGGGGTCGTTGGGCGGGCACAACTCCTTGCTGCTGCAGTAAGCCGCGATCAGATCGACTGGCGGCTCCGAAACGAAAGGCTCCACAAAGCGCATCGCGGTGTCTATCTCGTGGGTCACGCCGTACCGACGCAGCACAGCCGTGATATGGCCGCGCTGCTCGCGTGCGGCGAGGGGGCGGTGCTAAGCCACCGAAGCGCTGCGGCGATCTGGGACCTCCTCCCTTACCCAGCCTCCGCACCGGCCTGGGTCACGGTGCCGCCGGAGCGGAGCGCCGCGCGGCCCGGCATCCGGATCCATCGGGCCGACGTGCCCCGAGCGGACCTCCGCCGGCGGGAGCGAATGCCCCTCACCAGCCCGCCACGCACGATCCTCGACCTCGCCGCCCAGCTGGGCTTCGGAGGACCTCGAGCGGCTCGTCGCCGAGGCCGAATACCGGCGGCTGGCGAGCGTCGGGGAGCTTCGAGACCAGCTGGAACGCAACCCCAGCAAGCGCGGGAGCGCGGGGCTGCGCCTCGTCCTCGGCCTTCCCGGCGGCCCAAGTCGGACCCGCTCGCCGGCCGAGCGGCGCATGCTCCGGTTGCTTCGCAAGGCGGGCTTGACTGGTTACGAATTGAACCGCCGAATCCATGGCTTCGAGGTGGATGTGCTGTGGCCGGAACTCAACTTTGCCGTCGAGATCGACGGCTACCAGGCCCACTCGGGTCGGCTCGCCTTCGAGCGGGACCGGCTGAAGGTCGCCACGTTGAAGGCTCACGGACTGGACGTGATGCCGGTCACGCCGCGTCAGCTTCGCGAGGACCCGGACGGTGTCGTCGCAAGGCTGCTCGCGGCTCTCGAGCTCGCGGGCCGTCAGCGAAATGGCTGAGGTCTGGGCGTCCGGTGGCGTCCAGCCCTCCGGCTGCGTCGCTGAGTCGTTGACGCCTGAGCGTTCGGTGCTATCCAGTCTCGCGCCTGCTGGCGCGCTGCACGAGCGACCCGCTGGTGGCCAGGATCGCGATCCCGAAGGTGGCCACCGGCAGGAACAGGCCGAGGACGCCGTCGCCGGCGAAGACGCCGCTGTCGGTCAGCATCGCCCCGACGGCGAACGGCTGTGCCAGCGCAGCGAGCACGAGCAGGAGGCCGATCGAGCTCGGGAAAGCGCCGTGACGAAGCGCCACCTTTGCGCTGGCGGCGAACAGCGCCGTCAGCCCGGCCAGGGCCGGGGCCCCGGAGACGACCGCCAAGTCGTTGATCGCGGCGGTCACCTCGGGCGTCGCCTCGTCGGGACGGAAGGCTGCCCCGGCTAGCAGGGTGATCAGTAGGAACAGGGCCGCGGCGCTGACCACTCCGCCCGCGAAGGCGATCGACGACACCCGACCCGTGCCGCCCTCGGCGTCCCTGAGCGCGCTCCAGAGGCTGCCCAGGAACCAGATGAAGAAGAACAACGCGGCCGCGAGCAGCACCATCGACGCCTGGATGCCCCCCTGCTCGTCAACGTAGTAGGAGTGGATTTCGATCGCCGGGGCGTCCACATCGGGGGGCGTGGGGAGGATTCCGAAGCCGATGATGAACAGCAGCACGGAGATGGCACCGGTCGCCGCTCCGAGTCGCTCCCAATCCCGATCGCCCATCGCACGCTCCCTTCGTTTGAGTCCGGGGGGTCAACCCTCCCGCCGGCCGCCTTGCCCGTCAACCGCGGCGGGCACGCGCGGATTCCCATATCCCGCACTTTGCGCGCTCCACGCGCCATCATTGGCGGGTGCGCGCGATGGTGCTCGAGCAGCAGCGCCAGCCCCTGGTGGCCGGCGATGTCACCGAGCCGGAGCCCGGTCCCGGCCAGGTCCTGGTTGCCGTCCGCGCATGTGGCGTTTGCCGCACCGACCTGCACGTCGTTGACGGCGACCTTCACGAGCCGAAGTTGCCCCTGGTGATCGGCCATCAGATCGTCGGCACGGTCGAGGCGGCGGGGGAGGGGGCCGAGCGCTTCGAGGCCGGGGAGCGAGTCGGGGTCCCGTGGCTGGGGTGGACTGATGGCGAGTGCCGCTACTGCCGCTCGGGCCGGGAGAACCTGTGCGAGCGGGCGCGCTTCACCGGCTACGACCTGGACGGCGGCTACGCGGAGCGCGCCGTCGCCGACGAGCGCTTCTGCTTCCAGATCCCCGAGAGCTATCCGGACCTGCAAGCGGCGCCGCTCCTGTGCGCCGGGCTGATCGGCTATCGATCGCTGCGGTTCTGCGGCGACGCGGAGCGAATCGGCCTGTATGGCTTCGGGGCCTCCGCCCACATCATCTGCCAGGTTGCCGCGCACCAAGGACGGCGTGTGTTCGCGCTGACCCGGCCCGGCGATGCCGACACGCAGCGCTTTGCCCTGGGCCTCGGCGCCGCCTGGGCCGGGGACACCGAGGGAGGCTCGGAGGTCTCGGAGGTCGGCAAAGGGGGTCTGCCGGAGCCGCTCGACGCCGCGATCATCTTCGCCCCGGTCGGTGAGCTGGTTCCGGTGGCCCTGCGCGCCGTCGCGCCCGGCGGGACGGTCGTGTGCGCGGGCATCCACATGAGCGACATCCCGACCTTTCCGTACGAGATCCTGTGGGGCGAGCGGACGCTTCGGTCGGTGGCCAACCTGACACGGCGCGACGGCGAGGAGTTCATGGCCCTGGCTCCCAAGGTCCCGGTGCGGACCGAGGTCGCGGAGTACTCGCTCGAGCGCGCCAATCTCGCTCTGGACGACCTGCGCGGCGGTAGGGTTCGGGGGGCGGCCGTGCTGGTCGTGGATCGAGCATCGAGAGAGGAAGGCTGATGGCCGACGTCACCGTGAAGCGGTTGGACGAGTTCGAGGCGATCTTCGGGGGCGGGTTTCGCCGCGTTCGCGCGGGACTCGGTGTGAGCTCGTTCGGCCTCTCGGTGATGGACTTCCCGCCCGGCTTCATGCAGTATCCGGAGCACGACCACGGCCCCGACGGGCAGGAGGAGGTCTACACCGTGCTCGCCGGCCAGGCCACTCTGACGGTTGCAGGATTGGACTACGAGCTCGAGCCCGGGTTCTTCGCGCGAGTGGGCCCGCAGGAGGCGCGGAAGCTGAGCACCGGCGACGAGGGGGCCCGGGTACTGGCGATCGGGGCCTCGCCCGGGAAGATCTACGAGCCCCCGATGTTCACCGAGGAGGGTCAGCCCGACCCGATGAAGGCCGAGCTCCACGGCTGAGCCGGCTCGCTCGGACTCACGCAACGCGAGCGGCTAGTGGGGCCTCTCACCGAGACACCCCACTAGCGGAACAGGTCCTCGCCCTCCGGGCGACGGAGCACCGCGGCTCCCGGCCCGTCGTCGGAGCGCACGTGCCGCTCCAGTCCCCGCACGAGGCAGGCGGGGACGCCGCCGTCCTTGCCGCGCGCCAGGTCGGCTGCGGCCGCGACTTCGTCCGCCACCGCGATCACCGTCGCCTCAAGCTCACCACCTCCTGCGTCCTTGCGGCCGCGCCAGTCGTCGAGCGCCGCCAGTCCCGCGCAGCCGATCGCGACGTCGGTCTGACCGAGGCGCCACGGCCGTCCGAAGCTGTCGGTCACGACGACCGCCGGTCGCACCTGGGCCGCCACGCCCAGCTCTCCCCTGATCCGGCGGGCCGATGCGTCGGGGTCCTCCGGCAGCAGGGTGACGCGATCGGTGCCCGGCACGTTCGAGGCGTCGATGCCCGCATTGGCGCACACCCAGCCGCTCCGCGTCTCCACGATCAGGACGCCATGCTCCGCGCGGATCACTGTCCGGCTCTCGCCCAGGATCAACTCCACCAGGCGGGGGTCCTTGCCGAGGTCCTTTGCGAGCTCTTGCGCGCGGTCCCCCGCGACCACCTGGCCCAGCTCGCGCACCCGGCCCTCCGCCTTGGAGACCGCCTTCTGCGCCACGGCGACCACGTCGCCGGCCGCCAGCGCCTCGCCGGCGCCGGCCAGCGCCGTGGCGATCAGCTCGCCCAGCCGGTCGCCGGTGGCGATTTCCGGCAGGCCGCCCACGGGGACGATCTGTACGTCGGTCCTCATGTTGGGGCCCGCCCGCCGGGCCGGCCTCCCCGCGTCAGCTCGGCGGCGGTGGCCGGGGCGCGGTCCGGTTGGCGCTCCAGCTCCTCGGCCATCGCCGCGAGGTCGTCGGGCGTGTCCACGTCGAGCCCGAGGGAGTCGAGCGGCTCGATCGCGAGCCGGTGACCGAGCCGGCGGGCGCGATCGGCATGGCGCGCGCAGCTGTCGGGCCCGAAGGCGGGCCCGATCGCATCCGGCGGCGAGAGCAGCAGCGCGTTGGTGCCGGTTCCGTGGTGGTCGGGCACGATCGTCACCGCACCGCGAACCATGCGCTCCAGCGCCGCGTCGAGCTCGGCGGGGTCCAGCAGCGGACAGTCCCCAGGGAGCAGGGCCACGCATTCGGCTCCCAGCGCCTTGGCCCTGATGATCCCGAGAGTCGCCGCCTCGGGGTGGCCGGTGTCCTGCGGTTCGCGCAGGACCTCGAGCGGTGTAGCGGTGCGCTGCGCGTGGCGAAGGGCAATCCGCTCCGCTCGCCCCTCGCCCGTGACCACGATCAGCCGCTCCACCAGCTTGGCGCTGGTCGTCGCGGTCAGCACGTCGGTGAGCATCGCCTTGACGAGCGCGGCGCGACGCGGCCGGTCGAGCGCTTCGAGAAGCCGCTGCTTCGCGAAACCGAAGCGCTTCACGGGGATGACCGCCGTCGCGCGCATCGTCGGGCTCAGCCGAGCGTCCGCGCGAACTCGAGCACGCGCTCGGCCAGCCGGCGCCTTCCCTCGGCCCCCTCCATGAGGGTCGGGCAGGAAAGCACCCGGACCCCCTCGGGCGACGGATCGGGGTCGTCGGAGTCGACGACCATCGCCTCGATCACGCCCTCGTACAGCGATGCCACGCCGGCCGCCGTCGAGGGTCGGCGCACGGCGGCCATGAACTTCTCGGTTGGCCCCTTCACCGCCTGGCCGGCGACCAGGGGGCTGACGGCGATCACCGGCGCGTTGGCCGCGGCGATCGACTCTCGCATTCCCGGTACGGAGAGGATCGGTCCGATCGAGATCACCGGGTTGGAGGGACCGACGACGATCGCATCGGCGGCCGCCAGCGCCTCGCGGACCTCGGTCGTGGGCATTGCCCCGTCCATTCCCTGAACCTCGATCCGCTCGATGCTCGGCTGCGACTGAAGGACGATCAGAAACTCCTGCAGGCCGCGCCAGCCATCCGGAGTGAGCACCCGGGTGGCGACAGGCTGCTCGCACATCGGCAGCACGGCGGCGCGCACTCCGAGCGCCCGCGCGATCTGTCCCTGGGCGGCAGTCAGCGTGCCGCCCTCGGCCAGGAAGTGCGTGCGGTAGAGGCAGGTGGCGAGGTCGCGATCCGAGAGCTTGAACCAGCCCGGCGCGCCCAGCCTTTCGAGCCGCTCGTGGACGGTGAACGAGTCGCCGCGAATTCCCCAGCCCTGCTGCTCGTCGATCTCGTCCGCCAGCCAGTACGTGATCAGATCGGGATCGGGCGACACGTGGAGGCCGTGGATGTGGGTGTCGTCGGCGGTGTTGGCGATCACCGCCAGCTCGCCGCCGAGGAGCTCCTGCATGCCGGCTGCCAGCTTCGCCCCGCCCGTCCCGCCGGCAAGCAGCGCGATCTTCACCGCGCTACTCCCAGGGGTCCCCGTCGGGAAGTCCCGTGATGCGGATCCCGGCGTGCGTCTTGTAGCGGACGTTGATCGAGATCAACAACGGCGTCAGCTGCTCGACGATCCGCGCCATCTCAAGCGCACCGGCGTTGACCGCCCGCAGTCCCGGGATTCGCTCGACCAGCCGGGCCACGCGCGCCTTGTCGGCCTTGCGGTCGCCGCAGATCAGGACGTCCTCGTCCAGATCCGCGTCCGGATCGCCGATCACAGGGGCGCTGACGGTGTGCAGGGCGGCCACCACCGTGACGCCGTCGGGGACCATGTCCTGGGCCTGCTGCGCGGCGGATCCCTGCCATACCCCGAGTGCTCGAGTGGCCTTGCCGCCGACGGCGGCGGCGGTGGGCACGGTGCAGTCGACCAGGATCTGGCCCGGCTCGAGCGCCTCGCGCAGGTTGTTGAGGTTCTCGGACTGGGCGCGGAAAGGGACGGTCAGAAAGACGATCGGGCCGCGTCGTGCAGCCTCCGCGTTCAGCAGCCCCTCGACTTGGGCGTCGGGCGCCGCCTGGCGCAGCCGGGCCACAGCCTCGCCGGCGCGCTCTGGGCTCCGCGAGCCGATCGCCACCGGCTGGCCGGCTCGAGCCAAGCGAAGCGCCAGTCCCCAGCCCAGCGCTCCGGTGCCACCGACGATCGGAACGGGTTCCGACATGGCGGCGGAGTGTATTTGTGCCTATCTCGATAGGCACTTCGCGCCGTGGGCCGGCCACCCGCCCCTTGCGCATATGCTGCCCGCCGCATGAGGCTCGAGGGTCGCAAGGCGCTGGTCACCGGCGGTGCGAGCGGGATCGGCGCCGCGATCGCGCGGCGGCTGGCCGCCGAGGCGGCGAGCGTCGTGATCGGCGACCTGGACCAGGAGGGTGGCCACGACGTCGCCGACGAGTTCGGCGGGGAGGCGGTGGGCCTCGACGTCACCGAGGCCGCCTCGGTAGCCGCGGTGGTCGAGGAGCTGGGCCCGTTCGAGATCCTGATCAACAACGCCGGGATGGATGAGTTCGGGTTCTTCACCCAGACCGACCCCCAAATGTGGGGGCGGGTGATCGCGGTCAACCTCGGGGGCGTTCTGGCCTGCACCCACGCCGTGCTTCCGGCGATGCAGCAGGCAGGCTACGGCCGGATCGTCAGCATCGCCTCGGAGGCCGGGCGGGTGGGCTCCAAGGGGTCGGCGGTCTACTCGGCCGCCAAGGGTGGAGTGATCGCGTTCACGAAGACGATCGCGCGCGAAAATGCCCGCTTCGGGATCACCGCGAATGCGATCGCGCCGGGGCCGATCGATACGCCGCTCCTGCAACGCGCGAGCGAGCTGGGCGAGATCGGCGAACGGGTGATCGAGACCATGAAGGCCGCCACCCAGATGCGGCGCCTCGGCGAGCCGGAGGAGGTGGCGGCCGCGGTCGCCTTTCTCGCGTCCGACGACGCCTCCTATGTCACCGGCGAGACCCTGGGGGTCTCGGGCGGCCTGGGGATGGTGTGATGGTGAGCGACGAATCCACGCCAGAGCGACCCAGCATCGACCCGGAGGGCAGCGTGCCGGGAGCCACGGCGGGCGAGTACGAGCGCGGCGAGGGCGGAGAGCTTCGGCCCGGGATCGAGCGGAGCCACGAGTTCGAGGTCTCGGACCGCCTGCTCACCGACGTCGGCGGGACGATCGGCATCCGCGTTCTGTCGACGCCGGGGATGATCGCCATGCTCGAGCGAAACGCCGCCATCCTTTCCTACGAGCATCTGCCCGAGGGCAAGGCGACGGTCGGCTTCGAGGTCTGCGTCAAGCACGTCGCCGCCGCCGCCGAGGGGGCGCAGTGCACGGCACACGCCCGCCTGCGCGAGGTCGTCGACGGGCGCAAGCTGCGCTTCGAGGTCGAGGTCCGGGAGGGCGATCGCACGATCGGCGTCGGCACCCACGAGCGACGGGTGATCGAGGTCGGGCAGCTGTCCGCCGGCGCTTAGCGCATTTGGCGCCTCATTCGCGCATAGGGCGACTGATGCGCCAACGAGGGTCCTAGTCTTCGGATTGTGAGCGAGCTTCCGCAAACCGTCCGGATCAGGGAGGTGGGCCCTCGCGACGGGTTCCAGAACGAGCCGGAGGTCATCTCCACCGACGACAAGGTGCGCCTGATCGGGATGCTCGCCGCCTCGGGGCTGCAGCGGCTCGAGGTGACGTCGTTCGTGCGTCCCGACGTGATCCCGCAGCTCGCCGACGCCGAGCAGGTGCTGGCACGGGTCGAGCGGGCGGCGGGGGTGGCCTACTCGGTTCTGATCCCGAACCAGAGGGGGCTGGACCGCGCGCTGGCGCACCGCGACCGCTTCGACGAGATCAACGTGTTCCTGTCGGCGTCGGAGACCCACAACCGCAAGAACGTCAACAGCTCGATCGCGAATTCGCTGAAGGAGCTCGAGCGGACCATCGCAGTTGGAGTCGAGGCAGGGCTTCGCTGCGAGGGGGTGATCTCGGTCTCGTTCGGGTGTCCCTACGAGGGGGAGGTGCCCCCGCAGCGGGTATTCGAGATCGCCGAACGGCTGGTGGAGGCGGGCTGCCAGGAGATCGCCTTCGGCGACACGACCGGGATGGCCAACCCGCGGCAGGTGGGCGAGTTCCTCGCCGCTGCCCGGCAGCGGCTGCCCGAGGTCGAGCTGACCGCCCACTTCCACAACACGCGCGGCCAGGGGCTGGCGAACGTGCTCGCCGCCCTCGAGCAGGGCGTGGATTCGTTCGAGTCGGCGTTCGGCGAGCTGGGCGGCTGCCCGGTGCCGCCCGGCTCGACGGGGAACATCTCAACGGAGGACCTGGTCTCGATGCTGCACGAGATGGGGGTCGAGACCGGGATCGACCTGTCCAGGGTGATCGCGGCCTCGCGCGCGGCGCAAGACCTGCTCGGCCGCGCACTCGGTGCGCACGTGCTGCAAGCCGGCCCGGTGGACTGGCACCGGTAGGCTGCCCCTGATGAAGAGCGACGCCTTCAAGTCCGCGATCGAGGCCGAGGATCCCGACGGGCTTCGCGCCACGCTCGCCGAGGACGTGGTCTTTCGCAGCCCGGTCGTCTTTCGTCCCTACGAGGGGCATGCGGTGGTCTCAGCGATTCTCACCGAGGGCGCCATGAACGTGTTCGAGGACTTCCGCTACGTGGAGCGCTTCGAGGACGGGGACACGGCCGCGCTGATCTTCAAGGCGAAGGTGGGCGACCGTGAGGTCGACGGACTGGACCTGCTGCGCTTCGACCGCGACGGCAAGGTCGTGGAGCTGATGGTGATGGTCCGGCCGATGAGCGGCCTCAACGCCCTGGCCGAGGCGATGGGCCGCGAGTTCGAGCGGCTGGGGATCACGCCCCCAGCCGGCGGTTGACGGTTACGGTCCGCCCGGTTCGCCGTCCCGACGTCGAGCAGATCGTCGCGGTTGGACTGCGCGCCTGGCGGGAGGGCTTCAGGGAAGTCGTGTCGCCCGACCTGTTCCCCGACCGCGAGGAGATGGCGCGGCGGATCGAGCACTACGCCGCCAAGCCCGGGCGCCCGGTCACCGTTGCCGTTGGCCAGCTCGGCGGTGAGCTGTGCGGCTATGCCGCCTTCGGCGCCAGCCGGGACCACGACGCGGCGCCAGACGTGGGGGAGATCTACGCGCTGTACGTGGACCCGCCGGCATGGCGGCGCGGCGTCGGGCGGGCGCTGGTCGAGCACGGGCTCGAGCGGCTGGCCGAGAGCGGCTTTGCCGAGGGGATGCTGTGGACGTTCGCCGGCACGCCGCGATCACGTCGGTTCTACGAGTCGCTCGGATTCACGCACGACGGGGGCACCCAACGCCGGCATATGAGCGGCGGCGCGCTCGAGGTCCGCTACCGGATCGGCCTTAAGCGCTAATCAGCTTCTCCCCGCGCGACGCGTCGAGCTACGGCGGACGGGTGCTCCGCGTGTAGGCTGCCGCTCCGTTCGAGCCCAAATAGCCGATCAGGAGTTGGAGGCCTCGCGCATGGAGATCAGCAAGGTTGGTGTCGTCGGTTGCGGCCTGATGGGCCACGGGATCACCCAGATCTGCGCCCAGGCGGGCTGGGACGTGGTGGTGCGGGAGCTGAGCCAGGAAAAGCTCGACGGGGGACTTGGCAAGATCGAGAAGCAGCTGGCACGGGCAGTGGACAAGGGCAAGCTGGAGCAGCCGGCGGCCGATGGGGTGCGCGCTCGTGTTCAGCCCACGCTCGACTACGCGGATCTGGCCGACTGCGACCTGGTGATCGAGGCGATCGACGAGGATCTCGGGCTGAAGCTCGAGATGTGGAAGCAGGTCGACGCGGTGGTCAAGGACGGGGCCACATTCGCAACCAACACCTCGTCCCTGTCGGTGGCCGAGCAGGCGGCGGCGACGAAGCGGGCGGATCGCTTCCTGGGCCTCCATTTCTTCAACCCCGCTCAGGTGATGCCGCTGCTGGAGGTGGTGCGTGCCGACGGTACCGGCGAAGAGACCGTGAAGCTGGGGTTCGAGCTTGGCGAAAAGCTCGGCAAGACCACGGTCGCAGCGCACGACAACCGGGGCTTCATCGTCAACCGGCTGCTGGTCCCGTACATGCTGGACGCAATTCGCGCTCACGAGCAAGGGGTGGGCTCGATCGAGGACATCGACACTGGGATGAAGGCCGGCGCCAGCCATCCGATGGGGCCACTGACGCTCGCCGACTTCGTCGGCCTGGACACGCTGGCCGCGATCGCCAAGGTCATGCACGAGTCCTACGGCGAAGAGCGCTTCGCGGCGCCCCCGACGCTCTCGAAGCTGGTCGAGGCCGGGCACTTTGGGCGGAAGTCGGGGCGCGGCTTCTACGACTACTCGGGAGAGCGCCCCACCCCCGCCGTCTAGCCTGGGGATATAGTCGCGCGCCGAACACGGGAAAGACGTCGGCAGCGAGGAGGAGAGCGTGGATCGGGACAGCATCGACCGGATTCGCAGCGCGACGTTCCCGGTCGGGCGCCGTGGATACGAGAAGCGCGAGGTCGACCGGTTCCTCAACAAGCTCGCCGACTGGCTCGAAACCGGGGGAGGCAACCAGACCCGATCCGAGCTCTTGAGGCGCGACTTGGAACGCGTCGGCCAGCAGACGGGCAAGATCCTCACCGACGCTCACGACGTCGCCGAGCAGGTCAAGGCAGAGGCCGAGCGCGAGGCGCGCGGGATCCTCGATGACGCCAACCAGCGCCGAGCCGATATCGAGGCGGTGATCTCGGACCTCGAGGACCGTCGCGACACGGTGGCCGCCGACCTGAAGCGGCTCTCGAGCGAGCTCGCCGGCGCGGCGGGCGAGCGTCGGCCAATCGAGGAGGCGGCTGCGGACGAGGCGGTTCCCAGGGGATAGGCCCGCGTCGCTCCCTAGACTCCGCCTCGCATGAGCACGCGCGAGGCCAGTGACCTTCAACGCGCGCTCGAGTCCGCCCTGGCCGGCGGCCCAGAGCGCCATCACTCCAAGACCGCGGACCAGGGCAAGCTGCCGGTGCGCGAGCGCGTGGCGCGACTCGTCGATCCGGAGTCGTTCGCCGAGGAGGCGCTGCTCGCCAACTGGGAGGCTGAAGGCCTCGGCGCCGACGGGGTGGTCACGGGCCTGGCGCTGGTGGGTGGGCGCAAGGTGGCGCTGATGGCCAACGACCCCACCGTGAAGGCGGGTTCCTGGGGACCGAAGACCGTGGAGAAGATCCTTCGGGTCCAGGAGCGGGCGCTGCGGCAGGAAGTGCCGATGGTCTACCTGGTGGACTCGGCGGGCGCCCGGATCACCGACCAGGTGCAGATGTTCCCGGGGCGCCGAGGGGCGGGGCGGATCTTCTACAACGAGGTGGTGCTGTCGGGCAAGGTGCCCCAGGTCTGCCTGCTGTTCGGCCCTTCGGCTGCCGGCGGTGCCTACATCCCGGCCTTCTGCGACGTGGTGATCATGCGGGAGGGCAACGCCTCCATGTACCTGGGCTCGCCGCGGATGGCGGAGGTGGTGATCGGCGAGAAGGTCACTCTCGAGGAGATGGGCGGAGCCAAGATGCACACCTCGGTTTCGGGGTGCGGCCACTTCCTGGTCGATTCCGACGAGCAGGCGATCGACCTCGCGAAGCGCTACCTCTCGTACATGCCCCAGAGCTGGCGCGAGGCGCCGCCGTCGGCGCCGCCGGCCGACACGGCCGCCGGCAAGCCGGTCTCCGAGATCGTCCCCGCCGACGAGAACACGCCCTTCGACGTCGCCGACCTGATCGAGGCGCTGGTCGACATGGACTCCTTCCTGGAGGTCCACGGCCGGTGGGCGAAGGAGGTCGTGGTCGGATTCGCCCGCCTCGATGGCCGCGCAATCGGGATCGTTGCCAACCAGCCGAAGGTGAAGGGCGGAGTCCTGTTCGTCGACTCCGCCGACAAGGTGGCCCGCTTCATCTGGACCTGCAACGCCTTCAACGTCCCCCTGCTCTTCCTGGCCGACGTACCCGGGTTCATGATCGGCACCCAGGTCGAGCGTCAGGGGATCATCCGCCACGGGGCGAAGATGATCTCCGCCGTCTCCGAGGCGACCGTGCCGAAGCTGTCGGTGATCGTCCGCAAGGCGTATGGCGCGGGGCTGTACGCGATGGCCGGGCCCGCGTTCGAGCCGGATTGCTGCATCGCCCTTCCCACCGCCTCGATCGCGGTCATGGGCCCCCAGGCCGCGATCAACGCCGTCTTCTACAACCAGATCCAGCAGATCGAAGACCCGGCCGAGCGCGAGGAGTTCGTGCGTGAAAAGCGCCAGGAGTACGCGGCCGACATCGACATCCTCCACCTCGCCTCCGAGCTGGTCGTGGATGCCGTGATCGAGCCCGACCAGCTTCGCGCCGAGCTGATCCGGCGCTTCGCCCTGGCGGAGGGCAAGGACCGCGGCTTCTCCCAGCGGCATAACCCGATCACGCCCGCTTGAGGCGGGATCTTGTGATTGCGATCACGCCCGCTTGAGGCGGAATCGGGTTACTGCGATTACTCCCGCTTAAGCCCCCGCGGTACCGTTTCTGGGATGCGCCTCACGGCCAAATCACCCCTGGTCGCCGCGGCGGCGTGCTTTCTCGCCTTCGGGGCGGTGCTCGCGTGCGCCTACGCGGTCGGGCCGATCGGGCGCCTGGACGCAACCGCCCTTCACGGGCTGATGGCGCTCGACAACTCGGTGTCGGACGTGCCCGCCCACATTGCGGCGCACGCCGCGGATCCGGCGCCGCTGATGGCCATCCTGGCGGTCCTGTTCGCCTGGGGCTGGTCACTGGGGCGCCGTCGTGAGGCCGTCGCGGCCGTGGCGCTGGTGGCGGGCGCCAACCTGATCGGCCTGCTGCTGAAAGCCGTGCTGGCGCACCCGCGCTACCGCTCCATCCTGGGAGACAATCAGTTGGGCGCCGAGGCGTTTCCCAGCGGCCACGCGACCAGCGCGATGTCGATCGCGCTGGCCGCCGTGCTGGTGGCTCCGGCGCGGGTGCGGGTCGCCGTCGCCTCGGCCGCTGCGGTCTATGTGATCGCGGTCGCGACTTCGCTGCTGGTGCTCGGTTGGCACTTCCCGAGCGACGTGCTGGGCGGTCTGCTGTTCTCCTGCGGCGCCTACTTCCTGGCGGTCGCCGCAATCCGTGAGGGCGCCGCCCGTCGCGCGGGTGTGGCTGCGCGGAATGTCCGGTTGGGGCTTTCGCCCGGACTCGGCGGGGTGGCCGTCGCGGTGCTGGCTGGGACGGCCGTGATCGCCTTGTCCAGGGCCGAGGAGATCGTCGCCTTCGCCCGCCTTCACACCGTGGCGGCCGCGACGGCGCTGGCGATCATGGCGATCTCGGCCGGCCTGCTCGCGAGCGCCACGCTGATCGCCGATCCTTGATGGTCGCGTCCTGCGGACGGGACCACTAATACGTGGCTGGGCTTGGCGTCTGCGGCGGGAGCGCCGTCCGAGGGCTCGACGTTCCCCTGCCGAATGCCGTGCTCCTGCAGCGCCACGGCACCGACCGTTACGTGCTCCCGCATCGGATCGATCATGTCGCCAACATGCGATCCCTGGCGCAGGCGGGCTGCGACCGGGTGCTGGCGCTGGGTTCGGTCGGGGGACTGCAGCGGGCGCTGGGACCGGGAACCTTCGTCTGCCCCGACGACTTCATTGCCCTCGGGGGCGGCCCGGTGGCGTTCGACGACGAGCGCGCGCACACCCTGCCGCGGTTCGACCCCCCCTGGCGGCGCCAGATCGTGCTCGCCTGGCGCGACCGAGTCGGCACCGAGCTCGTTGACGGCGGGGTGTACTGGCAGACGCGTGGCCCGCGACTGGAGACGCCCGCAGAGATCCGTCTGGCGTCGGCGCACGCGCAAGTGGTCGGGATGACGATCGCGTCCGAATGCGTCGCCGCCACCGACCTCGGGCTCGCGTACGCGGCGATCTGTGTGGTCGAGAACCTTGCTAACGGAGTGGGGGAGCGTGAGCTGACGATGGAGGAGCTGTTGGCCGGACGTGCCGCGAATCGGGACGCGGTCAGGCAGGCGCTCCAGCGCCTGGTGCCGGCGCTGGGATGAGCCTGGCGGTCAAAGGCGCACGGTTCGACGGCGGTCTCGTCGGTTTGCGGGCCGAGGGCGGCAGCATCGTTGCCCTGGGGGCGGATGTGGCCGAGGAGCCGGGCGATCAGGTGATCGACGCCGCGGGCATGGCGCTTGCGCCGGGGCTCGTCAACGGCCACACCCACGCCGCCATGACCCTGTTCCGGGGCCACGGCGACGACCTGCCGTTGATGGAATGGCTGGAGAAGGTGATCTGGCCGATCGAGGCCCGACTCGATGCCGAGGACGTCTACTGGGGCGCGCGACTGGCCTGCCTGGAGATGATCCGAACCGGGACGGTTCGGTTCTGGGACATGTACTGGCAGCCCGGGGCGACGGCGCGCGCCGTCGAGGAGTCGGGGCTTCGGGCGACGATCGGCGCCCCGCTGATCGACGTCGGCGCCGCCGCCGGAACGCGTGAGCTGCGCGATGCGGCCGAGCGCAGCCTGGAGGAGATCGGCGAGGCCCGCGCGCTGATCGCGCCGGCGTTCGCCCCGCATGCCATCTACACCGTCTCGGAGCCCTCCCTGCGCTGGATCGCGGAGGCTGCCGAGGCACGACGGCTGCCCGTGCACATACACGTGTCGGAGACGGAGGGCGAGGTTGCGCGTTGCGTCGAGGCCCACGGGGCCAGGCCGGCCGAATACATCGACCGGCTCGGGCTGCTCGGGCCACGGACCCTGCTTGCGCACGGGGTCTGGCTCGACCGCGCAGAGCTCGAGCTGATCGCCGCCCGAGGGGCCACGGTGGTCACCAATCCCGTCGCCAACCTGAAGCTCGCGGTCGGTCGTGCCTTCCCCTACCTCGCCGCTCGCGGCGCCGGGGTCCAGCTTGGCCTCGGCACGGACGGGGCGGGATCGAACAACTCGCTCGACCTGTTCTCCGACATGAAGACCTTCGCGCTGCTTCACAAGCACGAGGCTCGAGATCCCGCCGCCGTGACCGCCGCTGAGACCTGGGAGATCGCCACCGGCGGCCGCTCGCCGTTGCTTGGGGGTGGCCGCCGGCTCGGGCCGGGCGAGCCCGCCGACTTCCTGCTGCTGGCCGACGCGCCGGAGCTGAGCCTCGGCGACTTCACCGCCGGCCTGGTCTACGCGGCCTCGGGAGCGGTCGTCGACACCACGGTGGTCAACGGCAGGGTCCTGATGCGCGACGGCAGGGTGGAGGGCGAGGACGAGGTGCTCGGCCGCGCGCTGGAGCGCGCTCGCCGCCTGGGGCTGGCTTAGTGCCTATCTCGATAGGGCGGGAGCAGTTGGGCGGGGATCAGTCCTTGCGCGCTCCGGCCTTCGCCCAGTGCGTGGGGGCCGGGGGTTGGCCATTGGTGCGCGCCGCCGGGCGCAGCGGTGCGGTGCCGGCCCAGCCGGGCCGCTCAGCCGCCCGGCGAAGTGCCGCGTCGAGGTAGCCCTCGACGACGGCCAGGCCCCCGAGGCCGGGTAGGGCCGAGATCGTGCGGTCGATGTCGCGGATCTGCTCGCGACCCTCGGGCCCGTCCCCGAACAGGTAGATGGCCAGCGCGTCGACCTCCTCCTCGCTCTTGACGCCCGGCTCCCACCGGTGTCCAGAGGTTGCGACAGCGCCCAGCGGACGAGCCGGCGGGCGGTGCGGCTGCGCTCCAGGCGCGCCTTCGCCTGGGCCCGGTAGAAGGCGAAGTGGCGGCGTTCGTCCTGGATCACCTTTCGCAGCAGCTGGTGCAGCACCGGGTGGGCGCAGCGGCGGATCAGCGCGTGGTACGCGGTCAGCGTCGTCAGCTCGTTTACGGCTCCCCACATCATGTGAATGGCGGCGAAGTCGCGGGTGGTGATCGAGCCGAGCATCGTCGGCACGATCCCTAGGCCGTTGCCGACCCCGACCCTCACCCTCAGGTCTCGCCAGCGGTTCGGGCGGGTGGGCATGGGCGTCGAGCCGTCGGGAAGCTTCGGCTCGGCGGGCACCTCGATCCCGTAGCAGCGCAGGAAGTCGGAGAACGCCTCGCCGTGCCACAGCTCCTCGTACACCCAGCAGCTGAGAAACGCGGTGATCTGCGGGTCGGCGGCGACACGGGTGGCGAGCAGGTCGCGGAGGTAGATCACCGTGTGCGTCTCGATGTCCATCATGTAGTGCAGGCACATCACGTCGCCGTCGGAGAGCGGGTGATCCGGGATCTCCTCCCATTCGATCCCGCCGAGGTCCACCTTCTTCGAGTTGCGCAGGTAGCGGTCGAGGTCGAATTCGACGATCGTCGGCTCGCTCATCGGGTGTCCCCTCTGATCTGACGTTGGTCGTGGGATGGGCCCCAGTGGCGCCCGCATCAATCTACGATGTTTGGCGGCTATCAGTTCACGATCCTCCCGTGCGATGACGGGACCAGAGACGGACTCATGTCCGGGCGCGCGGAGGTCGATAAATCGATGATGAGCCCCCGTTTGCCAGACGACCGATGAGTGGCGTTTCGCTCAAGAATCGCGCCGCAGACACTGGCCGCGTTCTGGCCGATCGAGTCGCCTGGCGCGTGCGGGGTCAGCCCATCCGGGTGTTCGCGGCCCCGGCCACGATGGCCAGGACCTTCACCTACCTGTTCGGGATCGGGGCAACGCTCCTGTTGGTCACCTTGCCGCTTCCCCACTCGGCCGACCGGAACACAGCCGCGCTGATCGCAATTGCGCTTGTCGCGTACCTGGCGGCTGGGGGCTTCTTGATCCTGTTCGACCGGCTGCCGCTGTGGTCCTTCGAAGCATCCCCCCTGGTCGGCACGGTTCTCGTCAGCCTGGCGGCCTACTTCGGCGGCTCCGAGGCCCCGGCGGCCTACGCCACGTACTACTTCTGGGTCGCGGCCTCCGCGTGCTACTTCCTGAGGCCGGCCGTCGCGGCCACCCACCTCGTGCTCGCCTCCGCCGGCTACGGGATCGTGCTGATCGCCCTCGGAGATGCCACGGTCCCCGTGCTGAAGTGGGCGGTGGCGACGGGGACCCTGCTCGTCGTTGGCACCCTGATCACGGCGCTGCAGAGTCAGATGGAGAGAACGCTGACCCAGCTCGGCGCGGCTGCCCGCACCGACTCCCTGACCGGCCTCGCGAACCGCCGCGAGCTCGAGCAGCGATTCGCCGGCGAGCTCGAGCGCTCGACGCGAGGTGGGCGGCCGCTATGCGATAGTGGTGCTCGACCTGGATTGGTTCAAGGAGTTCAACGACCGGTTCGGTCATGCTGCGGGGGACCGCGCCCTGGTCCAGCTTGCGGATGCGCTGAGGCGGGCGACCAGAACCAGCGACGTCGTTGCACGGCTGGGCGGCGAGGAGTTCGCCGTGCTGGCCCCCGAGACCGACGAGCACGAGGGCTATCAGCTGGCCGAGCGGCTCCGGGCCGAGTTCAGGGCGGCCTTCGCCCGCCAGCCGGAGAAGATGACCGTGAGCTGCGGGGTGGCCAGCTTCCCCGTGCACGGGATCACCGCGGGCGAGCTCCTGCACTCGGCCGATCGAGCCCTGTACGAGGCGAAGGAGGCCGGACGTGACCGCTCGATCGTCTTCCGGCACGTGGGTGCCCCTGCGGACGACGTCGAGCCGTCGGCGGTCGAGCGGACCAGCCCCAGGCTCGCCTCGCTGGTCTCGCTGGCCGAAGCGGTGGACCGTCGCAAGGGCTCGCCGGCCAACTCTCGCCGGGTGGCCCGCTACGCCGAGCGGCTGGCGCGAAGCCTCAACCTGCCCGAGGAGGAGGCCGAGCGGGTTCGGATTGCCGCGCTGCTGCGCGACGTGGGTGAGGTCGGGGTGGCGGAGTCGATTCTGAACAAGCCTGAGCCGCTTAACGACGAGGAACGGCGTGAGCTCGAGCGCCACCCGGAGATCGGGGCGCGAATCGTCGGCGCCGCCCAGCTCGGGCGCGTCGGGGAGTGGATCATGACCCATCACGAGCGGCCCGACGGCAGGGGCTATCCCCGCGGCCTGCACGAGCAGCAGATCCCCCTCGAGGGGCGGATCCTCGCAGTCGCCGATGCCTATGCGGCGATGACCGCCGACCGGCCCTACCGGCAACGGTTCTCGCCGAAGCGGGCCAAGGCCGAGCTCCAGGCGAGGGCGGGGAGCCAGTTCGACCACGACGTGGTGGAGAGCTTCCTGTCGCTGAACGGAGACGTCGAGGAACCCGACGCCGAGCGGGACACGGCGGCGCCGTCGGCGTAGGCCGTGGAGGGGTCGATCTAGGTCCAGCTCCGTCGGCGAGCTTCGCCGCCAGGTCGACGAAGTAGTCGAGCGCCTCGGGGTTGGCGAGCGAGTCGCGGCTTGCCGCCTGCTCCGGCGGAGTGCCGGTGAGGATCCTCTTCACCGGCACCTCGAGGACCTTGCCGCTCAGCGTCCGCGGCACCTCGCGGATCTGAAATATGGCGTTGGGGACGTGACGCGGCGAGCACTGGTCGCGGATCCGGCGCTTGATCTCGCCGGCAAGCCGGTCATCGAGGGTGACCGCATCGTCGAGGACCACGAACAGGGGCATCCACCCCTCGGTCCCCGGGCGGGGAACGTCGACGACCAGCGCGTCGAGCACCTCCGGCACCGACTCCACGGCTCGGTAGATCTCGCTGGTCCCCATCCGCACGCCCTGACGGTTGATGGTGGAATCGGAGCGGCCGTAGATCACGGCGGTTCCTCGGGACGTGATCTCAATCCAGTCGCCGTGCCGCCAGACGCCCGGATAGTGCTCGAAATAGCTGGCGCGATAGCGCGAGCCGTCGTCGTCGCCCCACATGAACAGGGGCATCGACGGCATCGGCTCGGTGATCACGAGCTCGCCTACCTGGTCGACGACGGAGGTCCCCTGCTCGTCGAAGGCCTCCACCTTGGCGCCGAGCGAGCGGCCCTGCAGCTCGCCGCGATAGACGGGCAGCAGCGGGACGCCGCCGACGAACGCTGTGCAGACGTCGGTTCCGCCCGAGGTCGAGAACAGCCAGGTGTCCCGGCCGACGTGCTCGTAGACCCACTCGAATCCCTCCGGTGAGAGCGGAGAGCCGGTCGAGCCCAGAGCGCTCAGGCGCCCCAGATCGCGGCTGGAGGAGGGCTCGACCTCGGCCTTCATGCAGGCGGCGATGTAGCTGGCGCTGGTGCCGAAGCAGGTCATCCCGGCTTGCTCGGCAAGATCCCAGAGGACTCCCATGTCGGGGTGCCCCGGGCTGCCGTCGTAGAGGACGATCGATGCGCGCGTCAGCAGCACCCCGACGAGGAAGTTCCACATCATCCAGCCGGTGGTCGTGAACCAGAAGACGCGGTCATCGTCGTGCGCATCGAGGTGCAGGTTGAGCTTCTTCAGGTGCTCGAGCAGGATCCCGCCGTGGCCGTGGACGATCGCCTTGGGCAGTCCGGTGGTCCCCGATGAGTACAGGACCCACAGCGGATGGTCGAAGGGGACCTGCTCGAACTCGAGGTCGGCGCCCTGGCCCGTGGCGAGCAGCTCGGCCCAGGTGATGGCGCTGTTGAGGCCCGAGAGGTCGGGAGAGGAGTCGAGGTATGGGACGACGATGACGTGCTCGAGCGTCGGCATCTGTCGCCGTAGCCCGGCAACCGTCTCGATGCGGTCGAAGTCGCTGCCGTTGTAGCGATAGCCGTCGACGCACAGCAGCGCCTTCGGCTCGATCTGCGCAAAGCGGTCGACGACGCTCGAGGCGCCGAAGTCGGGCGAGCAGCTCGACCAGATGGCGCCGATCGACGCGGCCGCCAGGAAGGCCACCAGCGTCTCGGGGATGTTCGGCAGGTAGGCCACCACGCGGTCGCCCGGCTCGATTCCCAGGCCGCGGAGCCCGGCGGCGGCGCGAGCCACCTGCTCCCGGAGCTCCCCCCATCGCAGCTCGCCCAGTGGGCGCAGCTCGGACGCGTGCAGCACCGCCAGGTCGGCGTCGCGCTTGCCGCGGAAGATGTGCTCGGCGTAGTTCAGCTCGGCGCCTGGAAACCACGTGGCGCCCGGCATCACGCGCTCGGGCAGGACCTCCGAGTACGGAGCCGACGCCTCGACCTCGAAGAAGTCCCAGATCGAGGCCCAGAACTCCTCCAGCTCGGTCACCGACCACTCCCAAAGCGCCTGGTAGTCGTCGAACGACCGCCCGCGCTCGGCCCGAAGCCAGCGCATGTAGCGGGTCATCGTCGCGCGCTCGATCCGCTCCGGTGAGGGATTCCAGAGGAGCTCTCCGCGCGAGACGTTGGTGGCCGCGCCCTCCATGCGCCGCTTATATCACCGGGACGAGTGGCGGCCGACGTCGCGGTCGAGAGCCCGCACGAGCTCGAGGGCGAAGCCGTGGGCGCGGTCGAGGGCCGCGCCGTCGATGCGCTCCGGGACGTCCTCGGGCCGGTGGTAGTTCGCAGGGACCAGCGCGCCCGGCTCCAGCGTGGTGATGGTGGTGGCCGGGAACTTTGCGAGGCGGACCGGCAGGCCATCCCCTGCGAATCCCCATGCCAGCGGCTCGGCGGCGAAGCGGCCGTCGTGCTCGCGGTCGGCGGTGGCGATCGCGCTGCACAGCTCGACCAGCCGCCGGTCCATGGCGAAGCTGACCGCGAGCCCCTCGCTGGTCACGTAGCGCACGTCGCCGCGGCCGACGGAGTCGAGGTTGAGGAAATAGGTCGTCTTGCGGTCGAGCTGCTTGTGGTGCGCCCGCGTGAACGCGCGCATCCCCTCCATCAGGCACTCCTCGCCGCCGGTGAGCAGCACCGCCACGTCCAGGTTCTCGGGGGGGTTCGCATCGAGCTCGTCGGCGAGCGACAGCGCCGTTGCCACCCCGGAGGCGTTGTCGTTGGCAGCGGGGACGACGCCGGAGAGCTGGACGTCGACGAGCAGGAAGGCGCCGACCAGCAGGATCAGGGTGGGGATGAGCTGAAGCACCGAGATCAGGTCCGAGTCGATTCCCGCCATGCGGGCCCCGAGGATGGGGAGGAGGATGGCGAGCGACCAGAACAGCAGTCGAGTTGGACCGAAGGGCACCGGAAGTAGGCGAGCGATCCCCATGAACCGGCCGATCGTGCCGGGGCGGAAGAACGCTCCGGTTCGGGCGGCGTCGTAATGAGCGCAGAGGAAGACGCGGGCGGGGGCGTCGCGACTGAGGCCAGGGGAGACGACGTTCTGTGAGGCGCGCCGGAAGAAGAGCCGGCGGAGCAGGTAGTGGCGGGCGTTGAGGTCGAGGTACATGGAGATGGCGGTCACCAGCACGATCGCGAAGCCAATCGGGGCGCTGTCGATCGCCAGCAGGCTGCCGGCGATCCCGAGCAGGCAGTGCCCAGCGTGCACGAGGGCAACCTGGGGGTGCACGTATGTGGACTGGATCTCGGCGCGGCGACCGCCGTCGCGAAGCCGTTTCGCGAGCCAGTTCGCGGCCCGCCGCTCGGCGTCGGTGCCCGCCAGCCGGTTCTCGAACGAGCACAGTTCGCGGATCACGTCCATGCGGGCGGGGGCATCCACGGGCGGGGGATTATCGCGGCGAGTGCGGGATTGGGGACCGTATGCGTACCCAATCGCTCACTCGGCCCGCGAAACAGCCCTCCCGTCCGGATTGACGCAGTGATGCGGCGGGTGGGACTCGAACCCACAAGCCCTTGCGGGCACGGCCTTTTGAGAGCCGCGTGTCAGCCAGTTGCACCACCGCCGCTGGCCCCTCCATTGTGGCGACTCTAAAAGGAGCGGGCATGTCAGGTGTGGCGCACGATTCGCATCGAAAGCCCGATGGGCTTGCACCAACTTCGCGACAACGCTGCGCGCTAGCCTCGAAGGACGATGTGCGGGCGCTACACGCTGACCAATCCCGACCCGGCGCGGATCCGGGCGCGCTTCGGCCTCGACGAGTCGGCCAAGCTCGAGGAGGAGGCGCGCTACAACATCGCACCCACCGATCCGGTGCTGGCGATCCGCCGCGATGAGCACGGCAGGCGCGAACCCGGGCGGTTGCGCTGGGGCCTCGTCCCCGGGCGCTGGGCCGAGCGCTCCGGGCCGCCGCTGATCAACGCCCGCGCGGAGACCATCCAGCGGCAGCCCGCCTTCGCGGAGTCGTTCCGCGAGCGCCGCTGCCTGATCCCGGCCGACGGCTTCTACGAGTGGCGGGATGACGAGGCGGGCAAGACGCCCGTGTGGGTCAGCCGCCCCGACGGCGAGCTGTTCGCCTTCGCCGGCGTGTGGGCCGACCTACCGGCGCGCGACGGCTCGGGCGACCTGCACAGCTGCGCGATCGTCACCTGCGAGCCGAACGAGTTGATTCGCCCGATCCACGATCGCATGCCGGTGGTCCTTGCCCCGCAGGCGGAGGGGCGGTGGCTCGAGCCGGGCGCGTCGGAGGAGGAGGTGCTGTCTCTGCTGGTGCCGGCGCCGAAGGAGCTCCTCGTGCTCCGCGAGGTCGGCGACGCGGTCAACGACGTCCGCGAGGACGGCGCCCACCTGCTCGAGCCGCGCCAGGCGCAGCCGCAGCTGTTCTAGCGTTCCGTATCCCAGCGAGGGGGCGGCGGCTCGCCCGCTTCGCGAGTAGGCGGCTCGTCCCATTGGGGAGGCGGCGGCTCGTCCCATTGGGGAGGCGGTACCTGGTCACGGGGAGGTGGCGGCTCGTCGTCCTCGCCGGCGAGCGGGACGCCGCCGATCGGGCGCTCCTCCTCGACGTGCCAGTTCTGGCTGAAGCCGATCATCGCCACGGCGATCAGCAGCAGTTGCACCGGCACCACGATGATGGTCAGCAGGCCCAGCAGGTCGTCGGGGAGCGGCGGCGGGTCGAGCCCCTCTTTCGAGCGCGCGAACCAGTCCGGTGCGGCGACCGCCGCAAAGATGGCCAGGATGATCGCCAGCGCCGAGGCGACGGGAAGGATGCCCCGGTTCCAGCGGGCGACGAGTAGAGCGAACACCACGTAGAGGGCTGCCCACAGCAGCGACACGAGCCCCACGCTCGCGCCCTGGAGGCGGGGCCAGCCGCCAAGCGTGATCACGACTATGAGCCCCGCCGAGACCAGGAGGACGAAAGAGACGATTGCCTTCATCGTCTTCGTCTCGGCCTTCTCCCTGTTCGGTCGCCAGACCTCGTAACCGGGCCGAACCGTGGTGATCTCCATCACCGGCAAGTCTAGAATCTTCCAGGGCCGCGCGTGACGATTGCTGCGCAACGATCGCTTGGCCAATCACGCTCGCGGGCGTGCTGGAAGCTGGGTAGACAGGCCGGCCTTAGGAGCCGGTGCTCGAAAGAGCGTGTGGGTTCGAGTCCCACCGCCCGCATTTGGGTGCTTGGCGCGCTAGTGCTTGAGGCCTATCCATGAATCCAGGATTGCTACCGATTCGCGCCGTGCGACGGATATGTGCCAAGCCCCCAGGGTCGCCACTGCGCGCCGAGCAGATCACAGGCGTCTGTGAAGAGCCGGCGTATGTCGTCAGAGCAGTTCGAGAACTGGTATCGCGGATACGCGTAGTCACGGCCCTTTACGTGAACTCGGTTGAGCCCGCGCCAGCCATCGGTGTGAATCAACCCCCGGAGGAACCAGCCTGGCGCTGCCGAGACAATCCGCGCTGCCATTCTTGAAGCTCGATCGAGCGCGAGTGCTTTCGACCCGGCCCATGCTGAGGGAAGAGACACGGCCAGCTCTTCCAGTAGGAGACGATCGGACGCATCGGGCCGTGCGATGTCGGCCCACCCAAGGCGGTACTCCCTTGAGAAGCTCATCGCCCGGGCAGCCTCTCCGATGATCCCCGGGTAGATCGAATCGAGGCAGACGCGGAGTGAGTAGCAGCGGCGCTGTTTGACGATGTTCCCGTCACCCAGATAGACGCCAAGCAGGTACGCGTAGGTGTCCGTCAGCAATTGGGCGAATTGGTGTTCGTCGGCGCCATAGCGCCGGCAGGAGGCCTCGCCGAGCATTGCGCGCCTGGCGCGCCGCGACAGTCGGCCCCGAAGCCAGTTCTCGACAGTCCCGTTTGGAACCCCCGAGCGGCGCGCGATTTCAGCTCGGCTGTATCCCGCTGCAGCGAGTGTCCTCTACCAGCATGGTCTAGCTCCACGGGGCGCGTCATTTCAGGCGAACATATGTTCGATACCGGACGGACGATTCCTGCCCCAGCGGGTAACGTTCGCTCGGCCAGGGGGACTGATGCTAACGGTTACATGCGCGGTCTCCAAAACCGTCGATCCGGGTTCGATTCCTCGGCTCCCCTGCTCACCCCCGCACGACGACGGCCGCCGCTAACCTCCCCCCGATGGCCAGGGCGACTGCGAGGCCGGCGGGGCGGACGCTGAGCGCGTCGGCGGCTCTTTTCGCGCTCGCGGCGGTGACCTCCGCCGCCTTCCTGGTGCTCGCCCTGGGGCCTGGGGTCGCCCCGGCGGCCGCCTGTCCCCACGCGCGGGCCCACCCGCACGAGGTCCCGATCGCGAAGATCCGCCAGGCGATCACCTGCCTGGTCAACAAGGAGCGCACGAGGCGCGACCGCCGCCCGCTGAAGCGCAACCGCAGGCTGGAGCTGGCCGCGAAGCGCCACAACGACCAGATGCTCGCCAAGGACTGCTTTCGGCACCAATGCGAGGGCGAGCACGGTCTGACCGGCCGGGTCAAGGCGTCCGGCTACACCAAGGGCCGGAAGGCGTGGGAGGTGGCCGAGATTCTCGGCTACGAGAACACCCCTCGCCAGATGATCGGCCGATGGATGAACTCGGGCATCAACCGCCACCGAATCCTCAAGGCCGATTTCCGCGATCTCGGCGTCGGCGTGGGCTGGGGCGTCCCGGTCGCCGGTGAAGACGACAGCAGGTTCGCCACCTACACGATCGTTTTCGGCTGGCGTAGGCCCTGACGCTGGACGCATGTTGGACCGCCGCCACGCCTGGCGGCCGTGCCCCACTCATGGCTCCCGCTATGTGGCCGAAACGGGAGCCCGATGGTGCTCCGGATGCGCAAGACCGTATTGGTCGGGTCGCTGGCGCTCGTGGTGGCCGGGCTGCTGGCTCTCGGAGGGCCTTTCACCAGCGCCGCAAGCGCCAGCCCCTGCACGCGGTACGGCAGCGACATGCCGAGCAAGCTCAGTCATAAGCACGCGCGAATGGCCGTCCGCTGCCTGATCAACCGAATGCGTAGCCATCACGGCCTCAACCATCTCCGCAAGAACAGTCGCCTGAAGAAGGCAGCCCAGGGGCACACGAGACGCATGCGCAACCAAGGGTGCTTCGACCACGAGTGCCCCGGAGAGCGGTCGGTGCTCGGACGCCTCCAGCGCGTCAACTACATCACCGGGGGGCTGCGAAGGTGGCTGTACGGCGAGAACATCGCCTATGGCGGCAGCCACTACGGCACGCCGAGAGCGATCGTCCGATCCTGGATGCACAGCCCGGCGCACCGTCACAACATCCTCAACCCTGAGTTCCGCCACATCGGCATCGGCTTCACGCGCGGAATCCCGCCGAACCCGGGCGCGAACGGCAGCACCATCACCACCGACTTCGGGATGCGAAGGCACTAGCGCCCCGCGGCTCGCCGGGACGCCTGCGGGAGCGAACCTATAATCGGCTGCGGGTCTGCGGGCGTGGTGTAACGGTTGCACGAGAGCCTTCCAAGCTCTAAGCGCCGGTTCGATTCCGGTCGCCCGCTTGTCGATCAACGCCGGCTCGGTCGCGAATAGGGCATCATCCAGCCGAGGACGGCGCCGGCAGCCGTCCGCACAACGGGGCGTGGCGCAGCTTGGTAGCGCGTTCGGCTGGGGGCCGAAAGGTCGCGAGTTCAAATCTCGCCGCCCCGACTGCTCGGAAGCCCGCTCGCGAAGCGGGCTTTCGGCATTTATGGACAACCTGCGATCCGCCGTCCTGGACCTCCTGGTACCAACTCTTGGTACCTGCAAGCTGTCGCTCTCGCATTGAGCCAGCTTCCTCCGCGAATCCGGCAACTGAGGTTTCCATCGGAGCCGCCCGACCACTCGCCGGGTGGGGCGGGCTCAAACCGCGGCCGTCAGTCCTGCGAGGCTGCCCAGTAGGTGCGCCGCGTCCGCCCGCACTGCAGCGAGGTCTTCATCTTGGACCCCTTCGCTGAGCGCCAGCATGTCTGTGTCGATCCGGGTGCGCTGGGCGGCGTCGATGGCGTGGGCGAACCGGTCGCGGGTCCACTCCATGGTCACCAGGTCGCCGCGGGCAGCCCCCAGATTGCCGGCGCTCGCGTCGACGAGCAGCTGACGGTTCCACTGCTCGAACCGGGCCAGGTCGATCGCAGGCGGGGGACGGTAGCGGAGCTCGAGATCCAGCGCCGCCTGGGCGATGTCGATCGCGGCGGTAGCTGCCCGCTCCTGATTGTGTGCCGCTACCGCTGCGGCGAGGTCCGCGATCCCGCGATCAACCGGAGGCACGAGCCGTGGGGGCACTTCGCCACCACGCGTGTAGCTCCGCCAAGCACCCCTGAGCGCAGCAACGCTTGCCGAGGCTCGCTTCCAGTCCTTCGATTGGACCGCGTCGAAGGTATCTGCGCGCAGCAGCGTCTTGAGACTGGCCGGCGTGGGGCCGTCGAGCGCATCGGTGGGCACTGCCAGCGCCATTGCCTCGACCCCGTCCTGATCGCTCGTGAAGAACTCGCCGTAGCCGGGGGCGAAGATCTTGTCGCTCTTCATCCCATCGTCGTGCAGCTCCTGGCCGACCATCGCACCCTCGACGGGGCCGGGTGGACCGGAAACCGTCTTGTCCACCGTCTTCACAGTGACCTCCTCGAACACGACTCCGGGGATGTTCTCGGTCCGGAACGTGTCACCGACCTGGGGGTTGGCTGGCATGATCATCGCCGGGGGGCCATCCTTACCCGCGAGCCAGCTGTCAGTGGTGAAGGCGATCAGGCCCTGCGGGTTGTAGTCGGCAACGTCCTCGCCGAAGTACCAGACTGAGCCGTCGTCCGCCTGGGCGTAATAGTCGAGCGCGACCTCCTGCAGATGTCCGTCGAGAAACGCGGCGTACTGGGAGACGAGCGTCTCGACCTGATGGCCGGAGGGCCACTCGATCGCCCTGGTGTACGGCAGGAGCGTGGTTTCCGTATGAAACGGCTTGCCGTCGATCCGGCCATTGAAAACGGCCGAGGCCAGGTTGCTGATCGGAAACAGCGGATTGGTGACTTGTGTGGGTTCTGAGAACGGGGGCGCGACCAGGTCGACGCGCTCGCTGTCGGGCGCCACCGGGAGCTTGCTGAGCCCGGACGCCGACATCTGCGCAGGAGTCGGCTGTGGGACCTGCGTGGATTGGCTCGATCCGCTCTCATCCCCGCAGCTGCCGATGCCGAGCGTCCCGGTCAAGCCGATGACGAGCACGGCAAGCACCCCGCGCGACCTGCCTTTCCGCCTTGTGGGCGAGGCTTCCGCACCATGGCGATGGATGATCCGGAACGGATGTCGGGACATCGCAGCGCCACCTTTCGGTCCGGTTCTCGGCTCGACGATCCCAGGACGAACCTATGACGCTCAGATGAAACCCCCGTGAAAGGTCGAGCGGGAGTAGGGCCTTCACCCGGGTCTTCACAGGGCTTTCATCAAGGCCGCCTATGGTCGATGAGAGCTGGTCGATCCGAAAGGAGCGAGATCGTGAAGACGAAGAGAGTTCTGATCCGACGCTGTCCAGCGCTCGCGCTCGCCGGGGCAGCGGCAGTCGGTGCGGTGGTGCTGGGTTCCCCGGCCATTTCCCTGCGGCGTCCGGATCGCAGGGGTCGCAGACGATCAAGTCGGGTGCTGGACCCGGATGGCCCAAGCTTTGCACCCGAACGACTTCGTCGCCCGGGTCGACAACCCGAAGTTCCCGCTCAAGCCGGGCAGCAGATGGCACTACCGCGGCGTCGACGAGGACGGTCGTTTCGCCGACAACATGCACGTGACGCACAGGACCAAGAGGATCGAGGGTGTGCGGACCACGGTGGTCCACGACGTGGTCCTCAAGCACGGCAAGCCGCGGGAGGTCACGAACGACTGGTACGCGCAGGATCACCACGGCAACGTCTGGTACTTCGGCGAGAACACGAAGGAACTCGACCGGCACGGCCACGTGACCAGCCGGGAGGGCTCATGGAAGGCCGGCCGGGACGGCGCCCGCCCCGGAGTCCTCTTTCCGGGCCATCCCCGGGTGGGACTAAAGGCGCGCCGGAGTTCTTCGGGAACGCCGAGGACCACCTCAAGGTCCTTGACCGCAACACGCGCGTCTCGGTGCCGTACGTCTCTTCGCGCCACGCGGTGAAGACCAAGGAGTGGACGCCGCTTGAGCCGGGCATCGTCGAGCACAAGTACTACCTGCGCGGCGTCGGCGACGTCAAGGAGGTCACGGTCAAGGGGCCGAAGGAGCGCCTGCGCCTGGTCACGTTTCATAGCGGCTGACCCGCCCGCACCGACCCCAGCCCAAGCTCCATCACGCTCGGTCTCAGCCGCCCCCGTAGACCACAACGAGGTCGGTTGCGACGCCGGCCATAAAGCCCGCTGCGAGCAGCCACAGGCCGAGCTCCCGGTGTCCGTAACGGCGCACCCCGTTCCACACCTCTCCGATCACGTAGAGGATCGCTCCGCCGGCGAGGCCGTAGAAGGCGAGCTCGAGCGGCTCAGAGGTGACGTTGTAGCCGACGATCGAGCCCAGGAACACCGGGCCGCCGCCGATCAGCCCCGCCAGTGCGAGCCAGCCCCAGGTGGCCGCACGAGCCCAATGGGCCGATGATGCCGAAGCCCTCGGTTGCGTTGTGAAGCGCGAAGCCGATGATCAGCACGGTGGCCAGGGCGATCTCCCCGGTGCTCGCGGACACGCCGATCGCCAGACCCTCCGCGAAGTTGTGGAGTCCGATCGCCGCCGCGATCGTCATCCCCACCTGAAGGGCGCGCCGGCGGGTGCCCTCGACGTCGGCCTGCAGGCGTTCTGCATCCTCAACGGTGAGGGCATCGACCGAGCCTCCGGCGATCGGCGGCTGGGCGGGGCCCTTCGGTCGGATCCATCGCTCGAGCGTCGCCAGCCTCGGCACTGCCGACCGCGAAGCCGGCGCCCAGCAGGATCAAGAGCGCGAGCCCCTCGCCGATTCCCTGCTCGCCGTCGCTGAAGGCTTCGACCGGCTCCTCGACGATCCCGAGCGCGTGCTCGAAGATGTCCACGAACAGGAACGCGAGCACGCCAACCGCGAACATGGCCAGCCCCACACGCATGCGATCGCTCATGATCTGGAGCCGGGCGAAAGGCAGGCTCAGGAAGATCGTGAAGCCGGCCAGGGCGCCGAGCAGGACGGTCTCAGCGAACGACAAGCCTCCACCTCCCCAGGTGGGAAGTCGGCTGGGGTGGCCCGGCTGCGTAGTGCATTAGGGCACCCTAACATCCTGGCGAGGCCGCCGGTCACCAACAGCCGTGAGGGAATCGCCCAGCCCCTGGAAGCCGCTCTTTCGAAAGGCGGATCTTCAATTCATCCCTCTTTCACGCTGCTGTCACGAACCTCTCATGCTGGGTGGCGATGCTCTGGTCACAGAGTCAAAAGGCCGGTCGATCCGGCCTTACCCAAGAGGGGAGCATCATGAGGAGCTGGAAGCGGATCACCGCCCCGTTGGCCGTGGTCGCAGTGGCGGTTGTTGCCGCCGCCTGCGGTGGCAGCGGCAACAGGGAGAGCGCCGCGAACCCGGTCAACGTCAGCGAGACGACGGCTCCGGCCAATTCGGGATTGCCGCATGGAAGCGAGCCGGTCAACCTCGACTCGGCCGACTTCACGACCAAGATCGACAATCCCTACTGGCCGATGAGCCCGGGAAGCAGATGGATCTACCGGGAGACCGACACCACGGGCACGCGCCAGAGGGTCGTCGTTGAGGTCACCAACCAGACCAAGACGATCGCCAACGGCGTCGAGGCCAGGGTGATCCGTGACACCGTGACGATCGAGAATGGTCAGCCGGTCGAGGTCACCGATGACTGGTACGCCCAGGACTCGGCCGGCAACGTCTGGTACCTGGGCGAGGCGACCGCCGAGTACAAGAACGGCAAGGTGACGTCGACTGCCGGATCGTTCGAGGCCGGGGTCCACGGTGCCCAGGCCGGGATCGCTATGCCGGCGAACCCCGAGCCAGGGTTCTCCTACCGCCAGGAGTACTACGAAGGGCGTGGCCGAGGACGAGGGTGCCGTCATCACCGTCGGCCAGGAGCAGGTCGAGGTGCCATTCGGCCACTTCAACACGGGCATCCTCATGACCCGTGACCTGGTTCCCTTCCAGCCGAAGGTCCAGGAGCTGAAGTTCTACGCCCCCGACATCGGCCCTCTGTTGAGCGTGCACACGGACGGCGCCGGTGGCCGTGCCGAGCTTGTCAGCTACACCCCGGGCGGCTGAGCGAAACCACCGTGTCAGAGGTGGCGCCGGCCAGCCGGTGCCGCCTCTCACCGTGCACTCGCTCTGTTGATCAACTTCGCAAGCGGTCGGCCGCGGGGCCTGGGCAGCCGCATCGCGACACCCTGCAGTCGTCTCGAGGTCTATGTCCTCCGTGGTGATCGCGTAGGTAGCGCTTTCGAGCTTGGTGGCGATCCGCGGTGACGGACATAACGAGACCCATTGCAGTTCGGCTGGGGGCCGAAAGGTCGCGAGTTCAAATCTCGCCGCCCCGACTTCCCGGAAGCCCGCTCGCCGGGCAAGCTTTCGCATTTCGGGTGTTTCGGCTAGCGATAAAGCTGCGAACTGTCGGTGTCCGCCTCATGGTGCTTGGCGCTTATGATGGCGGCTGACTTGGCGCAGCACGACGACTGAACGAAGCCGCGAGTCCAAAGACAGGGAGGGTTAAGAGCATGGAGTCGAAGGTCCTCGCCGCCCGCTTCGCCGCGCTGAGGACCGGCGCGGCTCTCGCTGTCGCCCTCTTCCTCTTGGCCGCCGCGCCGGCGGGCGCCTCCGGCGAGCCCATCAAGATCTCGGTGCTGTCGAGCCGCGCCGACCTCGTCAGCGCTGACAATGCCCTCGTGCGCATCGGCGGCGTGAGCTCGACGCAAGGCCTCAAGGTCACCGTGGGCGGCGCGAAGCGCACGAGCGCCTTCGCCAGGCGATCCGACGGCACGGTGGTCGGGATCGTGCGCGGGCTCAAGCGCGGGCGCAACACGATCATTGCCCGAGCCGGCAGTCGCGCCGCGCAGTTGACGGTCACAAACCACCCGAGGAACGGCCCGATCTTCTCCGGTCCGCAGCTGAAGCCGTGGAAGTGCCAGGCGACCGCGACGAACCTTCAGTGCGACGAGCCGGCGAAGTTCAGCTACCTCTACAAGTCAAACAACCCAAGCACGTCCGGCTTCCAGCCCTACGACCCGGCCAACCCCCCTTCGGATGTCGCCACGACCAAGACAGACAACGGCCGCACGCTGCCGTTCATCGTGCGCGTCGAGACCGGCTACCTCGACCGCGACCAATACCAGATCGCCGTGCTGTTCCAGCCGGGCAAGGGTTGGGGCGGCGTGGCGCCGCAGCCTCAGTTCAACCACAAGCTGCTGATCCACCACGGCGCCTCGTGCGGCGCTGACCACCAGACGGGCACCGCGCCGTCGGTCACCGACGCTGAGGCGGAGCAGGCACTCGGGCTCGGGTTCGCGACGATGTCGCACGCGCTCGACAACGCGGGGCACAACTGCAACGTGGTGACCGAGGCCGAGTCGCTGATCATGACCAAGGAGTACCTGGTCGAGCACTACGGCACGCTGCGCTACACGATCGGCACCGGCTGCTCGGGCGGGTCGCTGGCCGAGCAGTGGATCGCAAACGCCTATCCGGGCGTGTACCAGGGGATCATGCCGACCTGCTCCTTCCCCGACGCGTGGAGCACGGCGACGCAGTTCCTCGATTACCACCAGACTCTGCGCTACTTCAAGGACCCCACCAAGTGGGGCACGGGCGTGACGTGGACGCCACAGCAGATGAATGCCGTCGAGGGCGGTCCCGGCGACGGCCTCGCGAACGCGCAAGTCTCGGACAGCGCCCAGTTCCACGTCGTGATCCCGACCGACCCGTGCAAGGGCATCACCGACCAGCAGCGCTACGACCCGGCGACCAACCCGGGCGGCGTGCGCTGCACGATCCAGGACGCGGCGATCAATGTCTTCGGACCGCGGCCGATGTCGCTCTGGACTCCGCAGGAGAAGCAGATCGGCCACGGTTTCGCCGACACGCCGGTGGACAACGTCGGCGTGCAGTACGGCCTTCGCACGCTGCAGCAGGGCAATATCACGCCGGCCCAGTTCCTCGACCTCAACCAGAAGGTCGGCGGGCTCGACCCCGACGCGAACCACACGCCCCGACGGATGCGCGCCAACCAATCGGTGCTCGCCAACGCCTACCGCAGCGGCATGATCAACGAGACCAACAACCTCAACCGCACGGCGATCATCGACTGCCGCGGGCCCAACCCGGGGGTCTTCCACGACGCTTACCGGGCATTCGCAGTCCGCGCCCGGCTGAACCGCGAGCACGGCAACCACGCCAACCAGCTCATCTGGGAGGGACCGGTCGCGTTGACCGCCGACAGCAAGTGCGCGCTCAACGCCTTCCTGGCCCTGGACCGCTGGCTTGGCGCCGTGGAGAAGGACCAGGCCAACGGCACGTACGCCCAAAAGATCGCCCGCGACAAGCCCCAGGACCTGACTGACCGCTGTTACAACGGGAACGGCCAAAAGCTCTCGGACGGCCTCTGCCCAGCTGGCGTGGTGAACGTCGAGGGCACCCCCCGCACCGTGGCCGGCGACGCGATCACCACCGACGCCAACAAGTGCCAGCTCAAACCGCTCAACCGCAGCAACAACTACGGCCCGATCGCGTTCACCAACCAACAATGGACGCGGATGCAGACGATCTTCCCCAACGGCGTCTGCGACTTCTCCAAGCCGGGCGTCGCGCAGCAGGGGACCGTCCCCTGGATGACCTACCAGGACGCCCAGAGCAAAGTCATCTACGGTGGC
>CAWISJ010000002.1:0-23386 GCA_963838745.1 uncultured Actinomycetes bacterium | reverse complement strand
GATGCTCGCCCGGCTGAGTCACCCGCTCACCATGGCGCAGGGGGCGGTCGGATAGCTAGGTTGCTTGCGCTTCCACGCGCTTGTGAGAGCAAGCGGCGAGGCCGCGCTCGCCGGAAGTCGCCGGTGGGCGCCGATCGCGTGTCCATGATCGACCGGGTTCAGCCGCATCCGGCTGCTGAACCGCTGCGAGGTCTCCGGCGGCGTCGCAATCGACGGGCGATGCGTTGGCGACGGGGCGCGGGGGGCGTCTGGGGCTCGGCGGTGACCAGCCACTCTTCGAGCATCCGAGCCGATGCGTCCGCGCCGTCGGGCTCCCCGCGCATGCGGTGGCCGAGCGCCGCGGCGCGGGCGGCAGTGTGGGGATCGAGCACCGTGCGCAGTCCGGTTTCGAGCGTCGTGCGGTCGAGGTCGGCGAAGCGCAGGTGGTGTCCGACGCCGAGGCGCTCGAGGCGGCGGCCCCACCACGGTTGGTCGAAGCTGACCGAGACGACCAGCGCGGGAAGGCCCGCCCGCGCGACCGCCATCGTGGTCCCCGCGCCGCCGTGGTGTACGGCCGCGCGGCAGCGCGGGAGCAGCCGGTCGTGGTCCAGCGGCCCGTCGACGACGTACACGCGACCATCCCGGTCGGGTGCCGCGCCGCCGTGGGCGGCCCAGCCGGCGTGGATGATCGTGCGCGCACCGACGGCGGCGCTCGCCACCCGGATGTCGTCGAGCAGCGGAGCAGGGTCGAAGACGGGCATGCTGCCCAGACCGAGGTAGAGGGGGGCCTCACCGTCCTCCAGCCACGACTCCAGTGCCGCGGGAATTCGCGCGCCCAGGTTGCTGCGAATGCGGTCGGGCGTGCGCCAGGAGCCGCTGACGCGCTCCTGGGGGCCCCAGTCGCGCGGGCGCGGGACGATGCTGGGACTGAAGGTGTTCAGGCAAAGCGCATTTGGATCCTGGTGACGGTAGAAGGCGGGGGTGCGAGAGCCCGGTAGGCTGAGGCGACGGCGCAGCGCCGCGGTCTGCCCGGCCGAGCCCATCGCCCAGACGCGGTGAAAGACGTGGTGGCTGGCGCGGCGCAGAGCCCGTGTCGGTAGCTCACGGCCTTCGAGGACGGGCGAGGTGAACTCGCTCGTGGGCGTGAGGACGAGCGGCCACACCATCGCCAGCGGGAGGCGGCGGTGCTCGGCGATCGCCTGCGCGCGCTCCATCGTGACGTGCATCGCCACAAGCGCCTCGGCGCCCTCGGAGACCTCGAGGAACGCGTCGTCGAAGGGGCGAGCGCGCGCAGCGTATTCGGCCTGCACGGCGCGCACCATCCGCACGCCGCCGACGGTCGTGAGATGGCGACCTTCCTCGCTGGCGAGGAACGCCTCGCCGTCGAAGGGAAGCGGGCCGTAGCGCAGGCCGGCGGCCCGGACCAATGAAGCGTAGTTGGGCGGGGCGGCGAGCGTGACGTCGTGGTCGCGCTCGCTCAGGTGGTGACTCAGCCCAATGAACGGCCAGACGTCGCCGCGGATGCCGTGGGTGAAGAGTGTTATCCGCATCGGGGCCACTCGACAGCGAGGAGCGTCCCTTTGGGGAGACGCTCTCACTGATCGCTGCGGCTGAGGCTACGCGTCGATCGCTGCCGAGTCCGGGAGCCCCAACGGCCGCGCCGCGAATGCCTGCTCGGCGTCGACCTCGTAGCAGGTGTTCACGCTCGCGTCGCCGAGCGTGGAGTCGACGTACCCTTGGACGTCCTCCACCGAATCGGCGTCCCAGAGGCAGGTAGCCCCCGACTCGTCGCGGGCCGGGTAGAACTGCAGACCCCGCACCCCAGAGGGGGCGTCCTCGTTCTTGATCAGCCTCTCGCCACGCGAGAACGCCGCCTGCGGGTCCTTGAACTGGTGCTGGACAACGACGTACATGGGAACCTCCTTGAGATCCTTTCGACGATGGCGACGACGCTACGGCGGCAGACGTCGGCCCGCATCGCCTGGATTCACCAACTTCGCAGGCGCGGTCTAGTGGTGATTTCTGACCACGCGGTTAGACGAGCTCGTGCTCGAATGCGAAGGCGCTCGCCGCGGTTCGCGAGGAGACCCCGAGCTTGGCGAAGATGTTCTGCAGGTGTCGGGCGACGGTGTGCTCGCTGATAACGAGCGTCGCGGCGATCGCACGGTTGCTCTTTCCGGCAGCGACCAGGCGCAGGACCTCGAGCTCGCGTTCTGTGAGCCCGTGGGTATCGGCCGAGGCGGTGCCACTGATGAGTGCGTCGAGGCGAGCGAGGTCCGGCGCCGCTCCCACTTGCTCGAAGACACCTCGAGCCGCATCGAACTCCAGGGCCGCGGTGTCCTCGTCCCCGAGCGCTGCACAGGCCTGCGCTAGCCGCACGCGCGCACGCGCTGCCTCGTAGGGCGCGTTCAGCTCAAGCCAGCCCTCCAGTGCGTGGCGCAGCGCAGCCAGCGCCTCGGTCGCATCGTCCTCGGCCAGCGCCACCGCCCCCCTGGAGTGCGCGGACATCGCCTCCAATAGGTCGCTTCCCTGGGAAGCCGCGATCTCCTCAAGCTCGCGACTGGCGGTGCGCGCTGCGTCAATGTCGCCGACGTCGAGCACGACCTCGACGTAGGCAGGAAGCAGCGGCGCGCGCTTCAGCGGCTGAGCCGTCTCGCTCACCGCCCGGCGGATCGAAGCGGCCGCGGTGTCGCCGTCGCCTTGTACCAGCCGCAACAGGGCCAGACCCGGCTGAGGCTCGCAGCCACATCGGCTGGCCTCCCGGTAGGCCTCCTCCGCTGCGGCGAACTCACCCCGCAGGCGATGAACCTCGCCCTGCCGGTAAAGGGCCTTGCCGCAGGCGAGGTGATTCAAGACTCCCTCCGTGAAGCGCTCGGCGGCTCGCCGCGCCTCCTCCAGGGCGTCGCCCCAAGCGCCACCGAGCTGCATCAGCTCGGCGCGGTGGACCAGGCAGAGGCCGTTGTGGGCCACCATCTCTGGCTGGCGCTCGCACCACTGCGTCAGGGCCTCGGTCCACTCCCAGGCGCGGCGCAACTGGAACACGCTCTGGCAGAACGCGATCGTGTTGCAGTAGACGATCCCCGTGACGATCGGCGAGAGCTCGCCAGCAGTGGCGGCAACCATGACCTCGTCGACCAGCCGCAGGCCATCGTCGATCCGCCCTTGCTTGAGCAGCGCGCAGGCCTGGTCGTCCCGGGCGAGCCAGACCAGATCTTGATCGCCGAACCGCTCTCCGATCTCGGCGGCCTTCGCCGCGGTGGCGTGCGCGATCTTGTAGTCACCCTTGCCCATCTGCTCCAACCAGGCCGGGATCAGGAGGTAGCCGCGCTCGACGCAGTCGCGCTCCGCGCTTTCGAGCAACCGCTGGCCGCGAGCGAACCACCCCCTCGCGCGGGCGGTCTCGCCTCGAAACAGCAGGTTGTGGCCGATCCAGAACGCACAGCGGACGGCGCGCGCAGCATCGCCGGAGTCCAAGTGGGCACGATGCGCACGCTGAAGGCCGCCCACGTAGTCGTCGTCGCGGCCCAGCATGTAGGCCGCCCTCGCCAAGAGCTCTAGGTCGTCCGCGTCCAGCGGCGTCGCCTGATCCGCGCTCGAGAGCGACTCAAAGGCGGTCAGCCACGCCTGCCCGGCGTAATACTCGCGACCGTGCTCGAGTTCAGCGCTGGTGTGCACGACCGGGTCATTATCGTCGCCCGAGGCGGGCCCTACCCGTACTGGTCGTGAGACGCCCACCAAAGCTGCACGCCACGCTGCTTCTGCATCCCGGGAACATTGGTGGGCGATTCTCTCGGCTTCGCTCACCCCGCATAGAATCGCCGGTCGATGACCGAGCGGATCGAGGTCGTCGTTGTCGGCGCGGGTCAGGCCGGACTCGCGGTCAGTCGCGAGCTCACGGAGGCGGGCATCGCCCACGTCGTGCTCGAGAGGGGCCGGGTGGGGCAGACCTGGCTGGGGCGCTGGGACAGTTTCTGCCTGGTCACGCCTAACTGGTTCCTTCAGCTCCCCGGATACCCCTACGAGGGCGACGACCCCGATGCCTTCATGCTCCGCGATCAGGTCGTGGCGTACCTCGAACGCTACGCGGCAGGATTCGAAGCGCCGGTCCGGGAAGGTATCGAGGTCACCGCGCTCAGCTCGGGGCCCGATGGGGGTTTCCTCCTGGAGACCTCGGCCGGAGAGATCATGGCCGGGACGGTGGTCCTCAGCACCGGCGCCTATCAGCGGCCGCACCGACCGGCGGGCGCGGCCACGCTCCCGGAGGACCTGCATCAGATCGATGTCGAGGACTACCGCAACCCGGCGGAGCTGCCATCGGGTCCGGTGCTGGTCGTCGGCAGCGGCCAGTCCGGCTGTCAGATCGCTGAGGAGCTCCACCGGGCCGGCCGTGAGGTCTTCCTGGCCTGCGGGCGGGCTTCGTGGTTCCCCCGCAGGCTCGGCGACCGGGACGTCGCTTGGTGGGCGCTCGAGACCGGCTTTCTCGATGCGCCTCTCAGCTCGTTGCCCAGCCCGGCTGCGCGGTTGGCCGCCAACGTGCAGTCGAGCGGGGTGGGCGGTGGCCACGACCTCCACTACCGGACGCTGCAGAAGATAGGCGTCACCCTGCTCGGCCACTTCCTGGGCGCGGAGGGCCGCCACGCCCGCTTCGCGCCGGACCTCGGAGAGAGCGTCGCCTGGGGCGATGAGCGACACGCGCAGCTCATGGATCTGGTGCGAAAGCTGATCGCCGAACGCGGACTGCCACCGCCGGAGATCCGCGAACCGGAACCGCTGAAGACGGACGCGCCCGAGGAGTTGAATCTGACCGGCTTTGCGGCCGTCGTCTTCGCGGCTGGCTTCCGGCCCGACTACGAGTCCTGGGTCCGCATTCCAGGCGCCTTCGATGAGCTCGGCTTCCCGGTCAACGAGGAAGGGGCCAGCACCGTTGCCGCCGGGCTCTACTTCGTCGGTGTCCACTTCCTCCGCAAGCGCAAGTCAGCGCTCCTAAACGGGGTGGGCGAAGACGCCGCCATCGTCGCCCGCCAGATAGCGGGAGCGTGAGCCGGCGGGTTCCGGCCCACGCATCCCTTCAAAACGCGGCGGGAGGCCGCGTCCGTCTAGCGGAGTGCCTCGACCGCCGTGGCGGTGTCGCCGTAGAACTCCGCGTGCTCGATCTTGCCGTCATCGACTCTGTAGAGCCAGATCGAGTCGCCGCCGAGCTCGTTGCCGCTCTTCGTGGTGCCGGTGCCCGAGACCGTGACGATCACGCGGCCGCCGTCGGCCTCGATGAACTCCTGCGGGGCCGGACGGACCTCGTCGAAGTTGGACATGAACCTGCCGATCATCTCCTTGAAGCCGTCCGGGCCGGTGTAGGTGCCGCCCCAGGGCAGGCTCTCGGGGACGACGATCTCGGCCGAGTCGCTCGTGGTCGCTGTTGCCGCGTCCATGTCGCCCTTTGCGAAGGCGTCCCAACCGTCCTTGACTGTGTCTGCATTTGCACCCATCGTTGTCTCCTTGCGTTGTGTCCTCTTTTGGATCCGCGCGGAAACCAGAGGGCATGAGCGCCCGAGCGGTGGATCGAATAGAGGCGGGTCCACCGAGCCGGTGGGTCAACGCCTTGGAGAAACAGCACCGGCCCCGCAGTCAAATCAGTAGCCCCCACCTCGCGCCTCGTGGCGCAGAGCGCCGTCGGTGGCTTTCGGGTGGGGGGTGAGCACTCGGCCGCAGGGCCAGCCTCTAACGACACTACTCCTATTAGGCGGCGTAAACGAGAATCGCCCTGAGGACCGTCAACGGCGCGCGGCCTTGACCCGCTCCACGATCGTCTGGGCTCGCCGCGAGAGGCCCGCCGGCGTGTAGCGGAACGGGCGGCGCTTGCCGCGGTGATACGGGAAGCTCGAGGTCTCGCGCGGGCCGAGCGTCAGGTCGACAACGCGGCCGGCGGGGTCGAGGAGCCACCAGTGGGACTTGCCGCGGTGCTTCAGCTGCATCGGCTGCAGGCCGGCGTCATAGCCGCCACCGAGGTGGAAGTACGCCTCGGCGGCGACGTAGGCGAAGCCGTCGAACTTGCCATGGCCGGTGCGGTACTGGTCCTGGGCGAGCTCGTCGGTGAGGACGGCCTGGATCTCCCGCTTGAGCTTGTCCGCGGGCGCCAGGCTCCGGTTCGACGACCTGGCGCCCGCGGAGGACCCCTTCTTCGTGCGGGAGGAACTCACTGCCGCTCCTAAGGGAGCAGCGGCCAAAACTCTCTGCCCCGGTGACGGCCGGGACCGTCTGGATACTCGAGCGGCAGTGGGTCATGCGATCCGAGTCACCCGAGCTGCCTGGGAAGACGCGAAGCGCGTGTTCCGCGGCGAGACGCCGACCCACACGCACCTCAGGGACCGGCTGATCGCGATCGCCACGGTCACCCTGGTGGTCGACCTGATCGCGTCTGTGGCCATCCTCATGCTCGAGCGGCACGCCGCTGGCACTGAGATCACGAACTTCGGCGACTCGATCTTCTGGGTCACGACTCAGCTGCTGACCGTCTCCTCACAGCTGCACAACCCGATCACCGCCGGGGCCCGCGTCATCGACGTCTTCCTGCAGGCCATCGCGATCTCGGTGGTGGCGACCCTCGCCGGTTCGTTCGCGGCCTTCTTCCACAAGCGCGGAGACGAGCGCACTGCCGCGGCTGCAAAAACCGCCCAGGGGGACGCCGGGTAGCGGCTCAGGCCTGCTGCGGTGCGACCGAGCCGACCGAGCCATTCCCGTTCGGGAAGGCCGAGTGGCGCTCGACCAGGAGGCGGAGCTCGTCGGTCGCGCCCGGGCCCCAGAGGGCCGTGTGGCAGGGGGCGCAGAGGAGCTCGCCCGCGGGCGAGTGGCGGCCGTTGGCGAGGACCTCGGTGAGGCACTGGACGCAGTACTGCTGCATGGCGCGTATATCGGCAGCACGCAGGGATTTCCTGAGCACTTTCCGACTGCATGGACACGCCGCTCGCGGGCACTGCTCGAGCCTGGGATGAGATCCGCGCCAGCGAGACCCTTGCGCTGCCCGCGAGCCGCGCATAGGGTGGGTCCGAGGGGGTGGGGGTAAAGCAACGAGAGGAGATGCCATGTCGGAACAGGACGTGGAGACGCTTCGCGGCAGCTACGACGCCTTCAACAGCGGCAATCCGCAGGGCGTGCTCGATCGGCTCGACGCGGAGGTGGAGTGGATCGAGCCGGGCGGCGGCAACGCGCCGTCGGGCACCTTCCGTGGGCCGCAGAGCGTCGGCGAGGACGTCTTTAGCGCCGTGCCACAGCAGTTCGACGAGTTCACGGCCGAGGCTGAGAACTACGACGACCAGGGCGACACGATCGTCGTCACCGGCCGCTTCAAGGGCCGGTCGAAGAGCGGCGCCGAGCTCGACGCCCCCTTCGAGCACGTCTACGCTGATGAAGGACGGCAAGGTCGCTCGCATGGAGAACAAGGTCGACCAGGACGCCTGGACGGCCGCCTGGAGCTGATCGGAGCGCACAGGGAGAGGCCCGGCGTACCTAGCCGCCGGGCCCGCTCCCTGCTTGTCCCTATGAGCAAGGACACGGCCTAGTCGTGGTGACGCATCCTTGCGCCCTCTCGAGGATCCATCCTGGATCCCAATGAGGTTCGTCCCCCATTATTGCCGGATAAGCAGGGATTCAATCCCGCTTGGACAAAACGGCCGCCTAGGGCGTGTAGCCGCAGGCCCGATTGCCGACGGAGCCACTTGGGTAGGGTGGCCCCGTGGAGTTCCGCAGGCTCGGCGACTCGGACATCGAGGTCTCGGAGATCTCACTCGGCTCCTGGCTCACCTACTCGGGTGGGGTGGAGCGCGAGCAGACCGAGGCGTGCACCCGCGCCGCGTTCGAGGTCGGGATCAACCTCTTCGACACCTCCAACATCTACGGCGTCGGCGCGGCCGAAACGGCCTGGGGCGAGATCCTCAAGAACTTCAGACGCGAGGAGTTCGTCCTCGCCACCAAGCTCTTCTTCCCGATGGACGATGACAGCGGGGGCCTCTCCCGCGCGGAGGTCCACAAGCAGATCGACGCCTCGCTCGAGCGACTGCAGACCGACTATGTCGACCTCTACCAGTGCCACCGTCCCGACCCCGACACTCCGATCGAGGAGACGATGGAGGGGCTGACCGAGGTGGTGGAGGCGGGCAAGGCGCGCGAGATCGGCTTCTCGGAGTGGACGGTCGAGCAGATCGCTGCGTCGCTCGAGGTGCCGAACACGAGGAAGTTCGTCTCCTCCCAGCCGCAGTACAACATGATCTGGCGCGCTCCCGAGGCCGAGCTGATCCCCTTCTGCGAGCAGCACGGCATCTCACAGATCGTCTGGTCGCCGCTGGCGCAGGGGGTGCTCACGGGCAAGTACAGCCCGGGCGAGCCGCCGCCCGAGGACTCCCGCGCCGCCTCGGAGGAGATGGGGGCGATGATGGATCGCTACCGCGGCGACGACATCCTTGAGGCCGTCCAGCGCCTCGTCCCGATCGCCGAGGACGCCGGCGTCTCGATGGCGACCATGGCGCTCGCCTGGTGCCTGCGCCAGGACAATCTCGCCTCGGCGATCATCGGAGCCTCACGGCCCGAGCAGGTGCACCACAACGCTGAGGCGGCCAGCGTGAAGCTCGATCAGATCACCCTCGGCGCGATCGACGACGCCCTCGCCGACGTCGCCGTCACCGAGCCCCGGAGCGCGAACTTCGTGAAGGAAGGCGTCACCCACCGCTGAGCGGCGGCCCGGCCGTTGCCTCCGGGCGCGGCTCAGCCCCGTAGGTTGAGGCGGCGTTCGTGCGCCAGGCGACGCAAGCCGGCGCGAATCCGCTCGTCGCGAGTGGGCTCTGTCCCGGGCAACCGTGTGGTCATGAAGGTGACTGGGTCGGCGCCGGGATAGCGGAAGATCTCCCGCTTTCGCGTGCGGACCGCGTCGTCCGTATCCGGTTCTGACTCGTCCTTGGACATCTTCGGTGATCCCTCCTGGATCAACGTTTGGTGTGACCTACACCTTCTATGCCCGGATATACGCGCGTTAAGCCCGACCGGTTGAGTGCCGTCTCCTCGCCTGCGAGGTCTGCGCCCGTCGCCGCACCCGCGTAACCTCCGGTAACGCCGGCTGGACGCTGATGAGAACCCTCTCGATCGCCGCAATGCAGACGGCGCCGATTGCGCGCGACCCCGACGCGACCCTGGAGCGCCTCGCAGAGCGCGCTCCCGCCGTCCGCGAGGCGGTTCCACACGTCCAGCTGCTGGTCCTGCCCGAGCTCCACCTCTCCGCCGTGCCGGGGCTGCTCGACGAGTCGGACGGCTACGCCGAGTCGGTCACGGTGTCTCTGCCAGGACGGCTCAGCGATCGCCTCGGCGAGATCGCGCGCTCCGCGGGGCTCTGGATCGTCGCCGGCTCGGTCTACGAGCGCTCGGAGCAGGACACGATCCACAACACGGCAATCGTCATCTCGCCTGAGGGCGAGCTCGCCGCGCGCTACCGCAAGGTCTTCCCCTGGCGGCCGACCGAGCACTCTGCGCCCGGCGACGCCTTCGTCACCTTCGACATCCCCGACGTCGGCCGGATCGGCCTCGCCATCTGTTACGACGGCTTCTTCCCCGAGGTCATCCGCCAGCTCGCCTGGCTCGGCGCCGAGGTCGTCATCCAGCCGACGCTGACCACGACCTCCGACCGCGAGGCCGAGCTGATCGCGGCCCGCGCCAACGCGATCTTCAACCAGCTCTATGTCGTCAACGTCAACGCCGCGCAGCCGGCCGCACTGGGGCGGAGCGTCATCGTCGACCCCGAGGGGATCGTCCGGGCGCGGGCAGGGGAGGGGGAGGAGCTCCTCACCGATGTGCTCGACCTCGAGGCGGTGGAGCGGGTACGGCGCTTCGGCCTCGGCGGCGTGTCACGGATGTGGGAGCAGCTCGACTCGCTCGACGGCGCCGGCCCGGAGCTGCCGATGTACGGAGGCCGGATCCGGCCGCGGCCCGGCGCGAAGCGCCCCTAGTCGCGGGCCAGGCGATCGAGGAGATCGCCCAGAGCCTCGGGGTCCTCGGCCATCGGGAAGTGCCCCCCGGTGATCTCTATCGGCTCGACGCCGAGCAGCTCGCGCGCCATGAATCGCTCCCACGCCGGTTGGAAGAACTCGTCCTCCGAGGCGTAGATGAGCACGCTCGGGTTGTCGGGGGGAGCGCGGAGCGGGTATTCGTCCTGCGGCATCGCCATCGGCTGCAGGCGCTCCGCCAGCGACCGAGCCGTCTCCGGTGGCAGGCGCGGGTACATCGCGCCGATCGCGGCCTCGGCCTCCCAGACGCTGGTGCCGTCCGGGCGGTCGGCGGGGAACGGAAATCCCTCCCGGAACTTGTCGGGAGCTCCAGCCGGTTCCTCGAACCCATTCAGCCGCGGGCAGAGGTACACGAGCAGCGACCCCGGGCGCGCGGCCGCGACCAGGCATGAATAGGCGGTCCCCTGCGAGTGGCCGACGATCACGAGTGGATCAGTCGACGCCATCGAGTGAGTCGAGGGCTGGCCTGATCCGCTCCTCGAATCCCAACTCGGGATCGTGCAGCGGCAGGTCCGGCGTCAGCACCCGATGTCCGCGCTCCTCCAGCACCGGCACGAGCTGATCCCAGCACGAGCCGTGCCACGCGCCGTGGATCAGGCAGAAGGTGGCCACGTCCGGCCATGTCTATCACCCGAACGCTCGCGCAAAAAAAGACGGCCCCTTCCGGGGCCGCCTTCGCAACTCAGAAGCTTTGTAGCTCCCTACGCGACCTGCTTCACGCCGGTCGCGGCCGGGCCCTTCGGGCCCTGCTCGGTCTCGTACTCGACCTTCGCGCCCTCTTCGAGCGAACGGTAGCCGTCGCCCTCGATCGAGCTGAAATGGACGAACACGTCGTTGGAGCCATCGTCGGGTGTGATGAACCCATAGCCCTTGTCGTTGCTGAACCACTTAACGGTTCCGGTAGGCATCTCGCCTCCTACTTACCTGTGCTGCGAACGCGAGGAAGCAAGATGCTGCTGTACAACGCGAGCGCTACGCACACCTTTGCCGGTATCACCGGCCTAACGCGCGGGACGGTAGCAGCCTCGCGGACGGAACCGGGATCGCGGCGCTCACCGGAGCTCGCGCGACCGGCGCGGATCTGCTACGTGGAGCCCAGCCGGCAGAGCACCTGGTAGACCGAGGTGAAGTCGATCTCGAAGCCGTTCCGGGCGGCGCGGAGGTAGAGCCGCCAGACGCGGAGGCGCTCCGGGCCGGCGATCTGCTCGGCGCGTTCGCGGTTCTCGTCGAGGTTCGCGATCCAGTGCCGGAGCGTCTCGGCGTAGTCGGCCCCGAACTCCTCGACGTGACGGACGAAGAATCCGGCCCGCTCCAGAGCCAGGATCACCCGCGAGACATGGAGCGTCTCGCCGTCGGGGAAGACGTAGCGCTCGGAGAAGGGGCCGCCCTCGACGCTGCCGTGGCGAAGCCGCGAGATGCCGTGGTTGAGCAGCCGCCCGCCGGGCTTCAGCATCGAGGCGAGCTGCTCGGCGTAGGTGTCGATCTGCGCCTCGCCGACGTGCTCGACCATCCCGATCGAGGCGACCGCGTCGAAGCTCTCGCCGGCGAGCTCGCGGTAGTCCTGGACGCGGATCTCGATCCGGTCGGCGAGGCCCGCATCCGCAACCCGCTGCCGCGCCAGCTCCGCCTGCGGCTCCGACAGCGTGATCCCGACCGCCTCGACCCCGTAGCGCGACGCCGCGTGCATCACGAAGCTGCCCCAGCCGCAGCCCACGTCCAGCACCCGCTCGCCCTCCTGGAGGGCGAGCTTGGTGCAGACCAGATCGAGCTTGGTCTCCTGCGCCTCCTCGAGCGTCTTGGCGCCGCGGGAGAAGATCGCGCAGGAGTAGGTCATCGACTCGTCGAGGAAGAGGGAGAAGAACTCGTTGCCGACGTCGTAGTGGTGGCGGACGGCCTCGCGGTCGCGCTCCGAGCTGTGCTTGCGCCCGCGCAGATGGATCTCGGCCTTCGGCGCCGGCGGGGGGCGACGCACCCCAGCGGCGCGCAGCGCTGCGGCGATCAGCCGGGCCTTCGTGGCCGCGCCGACGGGCGGCGGCTGCCAGTCGTTGAGCAGGCCGATCACGGCGTCCATGTCGTCGACCTCGATCGCCCCGGCGACGTAGGCGCGCCCCAGCCCGAGCTGCCCGGGCGCCGACACCGCGTAGGCGATCGCGTCCTTGGAGCGGGCCCTGAAGGTCGGCCCGCCCCCGTTCGTGTCGGTGGAGGGGACCTCCGCGACCGTCCCAGAGCTCGATCGAGAAAGGCCTCTCGGGGAAGGCGCGCTCGATCTCCTTGACGAGTGGCTCGGTGGACATGTGCCGACCCTAGCGATGCGGCAGATTCAGGTCCGTTAGGGATCCCGAACTCCTCACCACAGCGTTAGGAATCCCCGCTAGGGTGCCTCACCCGGTACTCGAGTCGAGACGGTACAAGTCCGCAGCGACTCGGTCAGGACCAATCAAAGGAGAACAGATGCCGGACGTTGCTGGAGCGACGGCCGCACCAACCGGTCCGTCGACCACCACGGCGCCCCCGAAGGCCTCGAAGCCTCGCAACCCCCTCGCGGACGCGATTCAGCCGGTCGAGCACGAGACCCGCGACCGGATCATCACCGGCGCGCTCACGGTCATCCCCTTCCTGATGCTGGGCTTCGTCGCCTGGCAGCTGGCGGGCAGCTGGCTGCGCTGGAGCGATCTGGTCGTCTTCGCGCTTCTCTACATCCCGACCGGCCTGGGGATCACGGTCGGCTTCCATCGACTTTTCACCCACCGGGCCTTCAAGACCGGGCCGCGAACTCGCGCGGTCCTCGCCGCGCTCGGCTCAGCCGCGGTTGAGGGCCCGATCATCTCCTGGGTGGCAGACCACCGGAAGCACCACGCCTTCTCCGACGAGGAGGGCGACCCGCACAGCCCCCACGTCGGCCACGGCGAGGGGGTCCTCGCCCAGTTCAAGGGCTTCTTCCACGCCCACCTCGGCTGGCTCTTCATCCACACCCAGCGCGGCTCCAAGGAGCGCTTCGCGCCGGACCTACTGAAGGACCCGGTCGTCCGCTACGTCGACCGGACCTTCCTGCTCTGGGCGGTGGCGGGGTTCGATCGCCGCCTTCTTCATCGGCTGGGCGATCGGCGGCACGGTCATGGCCGGCGTCACCGGGTTGCTCTGGGGAGGCGCCGTGCGAATCATCGTCCTGCACCACGTCACCTACTCGATCAACTCGCTCTGCCACATGTTCGGCAAGCGCGACTTCGAGACGACCGACGAGTCGCGGAACCTCGCCTGGCTCGCCCTGCCGACGCTCGGCGAGGCCTGGCACAACTCGCATCACGCCTTCCCGACCTCCGCGGTCCACGGGATGAAGCGGACGCAGCTCGACCCCTCCGCGGGAGTGATCTGGTCTCTCGAGAAGCTCGGTCTCGCCTGGGACGTGGTTCGGATCGCCCCGGAGCGCCAGGCCGCGAAGGCCGCCGCCTGAGCAACTAGGGTGCGCGCCGTGTCTCGGCGCCTCGCACTCGCCTTGGGGGCCGCAGTGGCCGTTGTCGCCGCGCTCGCGATCTCGGCCTGCGGCGGCGGCAGCAAAATCAGCGCGATCCAGGCCGTCGGCGCCGACTGTGGCGATGTTGAGTACGCCGGCAGCAGCGAGGCCTCCAAGCTGATCGTCTCGGACCTGCCGCTGAAGGGCGACTCGGCCGAGCGCTCGAGACAGATGAACAACGCGATCGTCCAGCAGCTCGCACGCAAGGGCTGGCAGGCCGGGCAGAAGACCCAGGTCGCCTTCCAGGCCTGCGACGACTCGATCGGCACGACGGGCGAGTGGGATGAGGGCGTCTGCCGAGCGAACGCCCAGGCCTACGCCGCCAACCCCGATGTGATCGGCGTGATCGGCACCTACAACTCGGGCTGCGCCGCGATCGAGATGCCGATCCTGAACCAGGCGCCGGGCGGCGGCCTGGCGATGGTCTCTCCCGGGAACACCTTCGTCTGCCTGACGCAGCCGAGCCCGACCCTCTGCAAGAAGGACGAGCCGGGCGTCTACTACCCGTCCGGCAACCGCAACTACGTCCGGGTCGTCCCGAACGATGCCGTCCAGGGCGCCGGGCTCGCGAGCTTCGCGCAGGAGCATCGGGTGTGAAGCGGCCGTTCGTCCTCTATCGCCGCTGACGACCCGACCAGCGAGGGACAGGCGACGGACGTTCCAGTCGGCCGCTGCGGCGCTCCGGCATGCAGTCCCCGGCGAGCCGCGCACTACGACCCGAACGCGGAGACTATGCGGCCCAGATGAAGAAGGTGCGGCATCGGGCGCCGACGCGTGGTGCTGGCGGCGATCCTCGAGCAGAACGGCGTGCAGCTGATCCGCGACAAGGTGGCGGCACTCGGGCCCAACGACGGAGCCGTGAAGCTGCTCGCCTTCGATGGCTTCGCCCAGCAGGCCACGATCGACAACACCGGGCCGGACGCGAAGGGGATGTACGTGAGCCTTCCAGGCAAGGTGCCGGGTGCGCTCACCGGCGCGGGCGACGTCTTCGTCAAGGAGCTGAAGGCTCAGATCGGCGAGCAGCCCGTCGAGGTCTTCGCTCCCTACGCGGGCCAGGCCGCGGGGGTCCTGCTCGAGGCGATCAGGCAGGGCAGCACCCGCGCCGGCACCATCTCCGAGCTCTTCAAGACGAAGATCGAGGACGGCATCACCGGCAGCTTCACGATCACCCCCAGCGGCGATCCCATCCCCGCGCCGATCAGCGTGCAGCGGGCGGCCGACACCTTCGTGCTCGCCGGGACGATCACACCGCCGCCACCGCTCGTCTCCGCCGCCCGCGGGGGCTGACCTCGGGCGAGCTAGCCGCGCGCGAGGATCGCGGCGAGCAGGCCGATCATCGCCGCGATGAGCGTGAGGTTCCACCGGAACGTCGCCTGTCGGAGCTCCGCGAACCCGGTTTGCATTTCCATCCTGAACTCGCGGATATCGACCCGCAGCTCCGCCAGCTCGTGATCGATTCGGTCGAACCTGTCATCTAGGCGCGCGTCTGTCCAGGCGGATCGCTCCATCCGCAGAAAGGCTACTCCCGCCCGTTTCGCGAATCGAGCGCGAAAAGCGACGAAATTCAGTCCCCGGCCGAGAGCGGAAGGCCTTGAAACCCTTGACTCGGCCGCTGTCGACGAGAGCAGGGCCGACAGCGCCAGCAGGCTCGCGATGCGAAGTCTTCTCAGCACTGATGTATGGGTGCCGCGCTCCGCACCACTTCAAACGCCGCGCCGGGAATCGACTTGAGCTGGTCGAGGTTCTCGTCCGGCCAGCGGCGGTCGGAGGTGCCGGAGATGAACCAGTTCGAGCCGTTGTCCGCGACGATCAGCCCGTACTGCTTGAGGGCGACGGCGATCGCGCGCGCCGGGCCCGTGATCCCCGAGATGTCGTAGCCGCCGTTGAGACGGAGCCGCAGGCCCATCGGCGGCGCGTCGGCGCTGCTCGTCGAGCCGGCGCAGTGCGAGGCGGGGTGAATCCAGGCATCTCTGCTCGAGCTCACCGTCACCCGAAGGGCGTGGTCGATGTGCCCGGCCGCGGCCTCGTCGAAGCGGGCGAGGCCCGGGAAGATCGGCAGCCCGGCGGCGTCGGCGGAGGTGAAGCCGTCGGGCCGGAGCGCCGCGGAGCGCAGGTCCCAGATCACGCCCCCGTCCGCGTTCCAATGCGGCTTGGGCCGTTTCTGGGCGAAGGCGCGGTAGAGCTCGAAGAGCTTGCAGCGCTTGCGGTCGACCGCGAGCACGTGGCGGTCGCCGTCGGAGGCCTGCCCACCCTCGACCAGGGCCTTGAGAGGAACGCGGTACGCGCCGTGCGTCGACTCATCGCCATAGGCCGTGAAGTTGACCTTGGTCCGCCTCTGCTTCTTGCCCGACGACCGCGTAGGGGAATCCGTACTCGCGCGGCGAGCCGAAGTCCGGGTGGACCAAGTCGCCGCCGTGGGCGTTGATGTAGGCGATGTAGCTGGCCGAGTTGGGGTCGAGCGGCGCCTGTGAGATGTCCTGGTTCCAGGCGGACTCGTCCGCCGCGGACGCCGCGTTGGCCGCGGCCGAGGACTTCGGGAAGACGGAGCAGGCGCCGAGACTCGGATAGGGCCCGCGAGGGAGCTTGCCGTGGTGGTGCTTCTTCTTCGCCACCGCCAGACCGCTCGCGAGGAGCGCCAGGGCGAGGCCGATGACCGCAGCGCGCCGCACGGGAGCGATTCTCTCAGGCGTCCCCGGCGTAAGGGCTGCAGAGGCGATTTGCTAAACTGGTTAGCAATGCGAACTACTTTGAAGTCCGTGACAACACCAACGGAGATCCGCGAGGAGCTCGCACCCAGGCTTCGCTGGGCGGTCACCCGGATGGCACGCCGCATGCGCCAGGAGGCCGGGACCGACCTGGGCCCCTCCCAGGTGGCGGCGCTCGCGACGATCGAGCGGCACGGTCCGCTCTCGCCGAGCGAGCTCGCCGAGCTCGAGCGCATCAAGCGCCCGACCGCGACCCGGATCCTCCGCCACCTCGAGGAGGCCGGCCTCGTCGAGCGGATCAAGGACCCCGACGACGGCCGCGGCGCGATCCTGAGCATCACCGCAGCCGGCCGGACGCACCTGCGCCGCCTCCGCGCCCGCAAGACGGCCTACCTGGCGACGCGCCTCGACAAGCTCGACGCCGAGGACCGTCGCACCCTCGAGCGCGCCGCCGAGCTGCTGGAGGGGATGCTCGAGTGACCGAGGCGCTCGGACGCTCCTTCGCCAGCCTTCAGATCCCCAACTTCCGCCGCTACTTCACCGGCCAGCTGGTCTCGCTGTCCGGCAACTGGATGCAGATGATCGCCGAGATGTGGCTGATCCTCTCGCTCACCGGCAGCGGACTGGCGGTCGGGACGACCACCGCGCTGCAGTTCCTGCCGATGCTGATCTTCGGCGCCTGGGGCGGGCTGATCGCCGACCGGGTCCCGAAGCGGCGGCTGCTCCTGCTCACCCAGGCGCTCCACATGGTCGCGCCGCTGATGATGCTCACCCTGGCGCTCGAGGGAGTGCTGGTGCCCTGGATGGTCTTCGCCCTCGTCTTCATGCGCGGCTGCGTCAACTCGGTCGACTACCCGACCCGCCAGGCCTTCGTGATGGAGATGGTCGGATCGGACAAGGTGGTGAACGCGGTCAGCCTGAACAGCGTCCTCGTCCACAGCGCCCGCGTGATCGGCCCGGCCTTCGCGGGCATCCTGATCGCGACGGTCGGCGTCGAGCCCTGCTTCGCGATCAACGCCGCGAGCTTCGCCTTCATGATCTGGGTGCTCGCCGGGATGGACACCGAGCGTCTGCAGCCCGCCGAGATGGCGACGCGGCAGCCCGGCGCCATTCGAGCCGGCTTCGCCTACGTCCGCCGGAGCCCGGAGCTCTGGATTCCGTTGGGACTGATGGCGATCGTGGGAACCCTCGGCTACAACTTCCAGGCCGTCCTGCCCCTGCTCGCCGACTTCACCTTCCACGGCGGGCCCTCGACCTACGCCGCGCTGGTCGCCGCGATGGGCCTCGGCGCGATCGTCGGCGCCCTGGTCAACGGCGCGCGTGACTCGGTGACGCCGACGCTCCTGGTCGGCGCCGCGATCGTCTTCGGGATCCTCTCGCTGCTGGCCGCCGGCGCGCCGACCCTCGCGCTCGAGGTCGCCGCGCTGGCGCCGCTCGGCGCCGCGACCGTGACCCTGGCGGCGAGCGTCAACTCCTCGCTCCAGCTCGCGTCGGAGCCGACCATGCGCGGCCGCGTGATGGCGCTCTACTCGATCGTCTTCCTCGGCTCGACGCCGATCGGCGGCCCGCTCTCCGGCTGGCTCTCGCAGGCGGTCGACCCGCGCGCCGCGCTGGTGATGGCGGGCATCGCGGCGATCGTCGGCGGTCTGCTCGCCCGGGTCGCCTTCGACCGGGTCGCCCAGATCCCGGCCGACGCCAGGCTCGAGCCGGCCTAGGCAGCACCGCCACAGCGGCTAGGACCGCGCTGCGATCACCTCGCTCGCCGCCCGCTCGCCGCTCTTCACGGCCCCCTCCATGTAGCCCTGGTAGGTGTAGGAGGTGTGCTCGCCGGCGAAGTGGCAGTTGCCGCTCGGCTTGCCCTCGACGCCGGCGAATGAGGTCATCTGGCCCACGCGGTAGTAGGCGTAGGAGCCGCGCGTGAACGGCCGGCCGGTCCAGTAGTCGAGCACGGCTCGGCCGTTGTACGTGGCCGGCACTCCGCGGGAACACCGGATCGATCTGACCGAGGAAGCGACGGGCGCGCTCGTCGGCGCTCGCGCCGCCGAAGTCCCTGCCGATCGTGCCGCCGGTGAAGTTGACGAGGATCCCCGCGCGGCCGGGCTGCCCCCGGCTCGCCTCCCAGGTCGACTGGTAGCCGGTGTCGGCGTAGGTCCCGCCGTTCGCGTCCTCGGTGCGCCAGTCCCGCTCGGAGAACTGCACGTTCAGCTTCGAGTTCGTCCCCATGCCCTGCTGCTCGATCGCCATCGTCTTCACGGGGTCGAATCCGGCCCCGGAGAAGTCGACCGACGCGCGCATGACGGCGAACGGCAGTGCGAGCACGACCTGCGGGGCCTTGACGACGGTGCCGCCGCCGTCGCCATCGAAGGCCAGCCGGTAGGTCCCGTCGGACTGCCGCTTGATCTCGGTCAGCTCCGAGTCCATCCGGATCTGTCCCTCGAGCCCAGCCGCCAGGCGCTGCACCACGAGATCGTTGCCGCCCTGGACCACGAACTTCTCGTTCGAGGCCCCGAAGAGGCGGAGCCGGCCGCCGCCGGAGTAGCCGAGCAGGTAGAGGAGGTTGAGCGAGGTCTGGTCCGAGATGTCGGCGCCGAACTCGGTGTTGTAGGCGACGCCGAGCAGCTTGCCGAGATCGGACTGCAGGCCGCCCGGCACGTTCTCGCCGATCCAGTCGGCGATCGAGATGTGGTCCAGCTCGACGCCCTTGGGCTTGTGGCGGTTGTGGAGGGTCGGATAGCCGGTCTCGCGGAGCTGGCGCTTCAGCGTCGGGTACACCGCGCCGAAGTCCTCGACGGCCCGCCTCACCGGGTAGCGGGCGCCGTTGAAGTGGAAGACGTCGCCGGTCCCCGGCTTCTCGCCGGCGATCACGTTGTCGAGCTGCAGGCCGAGCTCGGTGATCAGCCTGCGCAGCGAGACCTGGCCGCTGTCGATCAGCTCGCCGCCGTGCTCGGCGATCTGGCCATCGGCGAAGACGCCACGGATCGTCCAGACCCGGCCGCCCAGCCGATCGCTGGCCTCGTGGACGATCGCTCGGTGCCCCGCCTGTTTCAGCCGGTGCGCGCAGACCAGGCCGGCGAGGCCGCCACCGACGATCGCGATCTCCTCGTTGTGCTCGGGCGGCGGCGAGCTCCCGCAGCCGAGCGCGTACCAGGCCGTTCCGGCCGCCACCGCGGCGGCGTGCCCTGCAGGACCTCGCGGCGGCTTCGCGGCCGCTCGAACCAGCCCGGACTCGCCTCGTCGGGCTCTGCTGAGCGCTCGGCCTCCGCCAGCGCTCGCTGCACGCTTGCCATCAGCAGCGTCCGGGCCACGTCTCTCCTCCCCACGGAGAATTACGGATGCTGAGCGCCACTGCGGGGCAATAGAGTCCGCCGCCGTGGCTGACTTCTCCGACCTATCGATCCGCGGGCGGATCGCGACCTCGAGCGACTCCGACTGGGACGAGGCCCGCCAGGCCTGGAATCTGGCGGCCGACCAGCGGCCGGAGGCGGTCGCCCTGGTGGAGAGCGCGGACGACGTCTCCAAGGTGATCCGCTTTGCCAGGGAGAACGGCCTCAAGGTGACGGGACAGGGGACCGGCCACGGGGCCATGGCGCTCGGACCGCTCGACGGCGTGATCCTCGTCAAGACCGAGCGCATGCGCGACGTAGCGATCGAAGGGGAGAAGGCGCGCGTCGAGGCGGGCGGGCTCGCCGAGGACGTCGCCGAGGCAGCGAGCGGGAAGGGGATGTCCTCGATGCCCGGGACCTCCCCGAATGTCGGAGTGACTGGCTACACGCTCGGCGGCGGGCTGAGCTGGTTCGGCCGGAAGCACGGCTGGGCGTGCAACCGGGTGAGCGCCATCGAGCTGGTCACCGCCGACGGCGAGCCCCGCACGGTGGACGCAGCGAGCGACCCCGACCTCTTCTGGGCCCTGCGAGGCGGCGGCGGGGGCTACGCGATCGTCACGGCGATGCATCTCGAGCTTCTGCCGATCTCGGAGGCCTATGCCGGCGCCCTACTCCTCCCGGCCGAGCTGACGCACGACGCCCTCCACGTCTACTACGAGTGGGCCAGGCGCCTACCGGAGGAGGTGTCGAGCATGGTTCGCATGATGAACCTGCCGCCCATCCCGGACGTGCCCGAGGTGATCCGCGGCAAGAAGTTCCTCCAGATCGCGGCCGCCTGCATCGGCACCAAGGAGGAGGGCGAGGCGGCGATCGGGCCGCTGCGCAAGATCGGCGAGCCCGCTGATGGACACCTTCGACCAGATCCCGGCCACCGGCCTCACCCGGATCGCGATGGACCCCGAGCCGCCGGTGCCGGGACTCGGGCACCACGGCGTGCTCAGCGAGCTCACCGACGAGGCGATCGACGCCTTCTACGAGGCCGCCGGCCCGGAGTCGGACTCGCCGCTGCTGCTCGCGGAGCTGCGCCACCTCGGCGGCGCCCTCGCCCGGCCGGCCGAGAACGGCGGCGCCCTCGACAAGTTCGACGGCGAGTTCGCGATGCTCGGGATCGGGATGCTGATGGACCCGGCGATGAGGGACCCGATCGACGGACAGCTCGACAAGCTCGTTGACGCGATGAAGCCCTGGGCCGCGGCGGGCGGCTACTTCAACTACGCCGAGCGGCCCTCTGGCGTCGAGGCGATCCTGCCGGCGGAGACCTGCCAGCGCCTCGCCCAGGTGAAGCGCAGCTGGGACCCGGAGGACCTCATTCGGGCGAACCACTCGGTCGCGCTGGCGACGGCGTAGTCCCCTCCGGCTCGGAGGGCGCGAACCTTTGGCGGCGCGGCGAGCGCGCGCCGACGATCTGTCCCCACTCGGAGTCCTCGATCAGGCCCGGCTCGGTCGAGTCGAGCCAGTCGAGCAGCGCGTCCGCGAGGCCCTGCGGATCCTCGATGTTCGGGAAGTGCGCTGCCTTCGGAAGGGTCACGAAGCGGCTGTTGGGGATCAGCTCGTGGGCGGCCAGGCCGTGCTCCATCGGGATCGTGTTGTCCCGCCCGCCCCAGACGATCAGGGTGGGCAGCTCGCCGAGCAGGTAGAGCCGGTCGATTGCGCTGACGTGCTGGCCGCGCACGTCGATCACCGCGCGCAGTGTCTGCACGAACGCCCGCCGGGCCGCTGCGTCCTGGAGCGGCCGCATCGCGCGCGCGACCGCCTGCAGGTAGACGCCCTTCCGGCTGCCGCGCGCCCGCATTCGCTCGCCTGCGCGTTCGAGGGCCGCGCGCACCCGCCGATTGGCCACCAGCCAGATCCCGGTGGCCGCGCCGGGCAGGGCGGCGCCGCGGAGCATCGGGCTCACCTCGTGGCCGAGGCCGCCGCTCGAGATCAGGGCAAGCCGCTCGACCCGCTGGGGGAACTGGTAGAAGAACTGCATCGCGATCCCGCCGCCGAGCGAGTGGCCGACGACGGTGGCCCGTTCGATCCCGATCGTCGTCAGCAGGTCGCGAATGCTGCAGGCGTGGGCGCCCAGCGAGTAGTCGCCGCGGACCGCGGCCGAGTCGCCGTGGCCGAGCAGGTCCGGGGCGACGACCGTGTAGCGGTCGGCGAGCCGCAGCGCCACCTCCTCCCAGTGCTTCGAGGAGTTGACCATCCCGTGGATCAGGACCACCGGCGGCCCGTCGCCGGCGATCCGGTAGATCACCCGGTGGCCGTGGAGCTCGATCTCCCATTCGTCGAAGAGCACGTGCCGGACACTACGGCCTCGCCATCAGCTCGGGGCTCCGAACGGCCCCTAAACGAAGACCGACCGCCTTCCTGGCGGCCGGTCTCGCAAACAGGCCCCGTCAGGACGGGCAGGGGTACGTCTCAGGGGCCTTACTTGGGGGGTATGTAGTGGAACCAGGCGACGGGAGGCGCCTTGCGGCAAACGCCCGATTCCTATGAGCCGAGAGTCGGTATTGGGCGTCCGGCCCAGCACCAAATCTCCCGACCCCGGGAGTATCGATCCCCCATCGTTTTTAGGCAATACCAAAAATTCGGGTGATTGCACCCATTACTACGTAGCGGCCAAGCGGGGGCTCAGACAGGTGCCGTTGCGGCCGAGAGCGCCGAGCCGTGGAGGATGTCGAGCTCTGAGACCTCGATCTCCTTGATCTTGAACGCCCGCATCACCTGAACCAGGATCACGGTGCCGGCGACGATCGTGGGGGCGCGCCCAGGATGCAGACCTGGCACCCGGAGCCGCTCGGCGAGCGGCAGCGAGGAGAGCCGGCTCAGCATTCGCTGGATCCGCTTCATGCCCAGGTGGTAGCCGTGCACCCGGCCGGGGTCGTAGGGCTCGAGTCCCTGGTCGATCGCGGCCAGCGAGGTGGGCGTCCCGGCGACCGCGATCGCCCGGCTCGCCTTCGCCTGGGGATTCGCGGCGATCGCCCGGTCGATCAGGTTGCGGATCTCGTCGGCGAGGTCCTCGAGCTCGTGGGGGTTGGGCGGGTCCGTGGTCAGGTGGCGCTCCGACTGGCGGATCGTGCCGGCCTGGAGCGACGTGTGGAACCCGACCTTGGTCCCGGAGCCGACGATCAGCTCGGTCGAGCCGCCGCCGATGTCGAAGACCAGTGTCGCCCCCTCGTCGGGGCGGTGGGCGGTGGCGCCGAGATAGGTGAGGTTGGCCTCCTCCTCGCCGGTGAGCAGCTGCGCGTCGAGGCCGAAGCGCTCACGGAGCTCGGCGATGAAGGCCTCGCCGTTGACGGCGTCGCGGACTGCGCTGGTCGCGATCGTCATAACGCGCTCGGCGCCCATCTCCTCGTAGCGCGACTTGTAGTCGCCGATCACCGTGCAGACGTCGTCGACCGCGTCCGAGCAGATCGATCCGCTGTGGTCGACGCCCCGGCCCATGTTGGTGACCGTGGTGCGTCGCTCGATCTCGGTGACGCTCGTTCCCTAGACGTCCCCGATCAAAAGCCTGGTGGAGTTGGTGCCGATATCGACTACGGCGACCCGCACTGCGGCATCCAATCCCTCCGATCCCCGGTCACGGCGAGCCATCCTAGCCCTGAAAGGGGCGTCGCGCATCTTCTCTCCCCTTGCAGATTGCTTCGATGGCGAGCTAAAATCGTCGGACCGACGCGGGGTGGAGCAGTCTGGTAGCTCGTCGGGCTCATAACCCGAAGGTCGCGGGTTCGAATCCCGCCCCCGCTACTAACCAAGGGCCCTCGAAAGAGGGCCCTTGGTGTT
>CAWISJ010000001.1:0-6907 GCA_963838745.1 uncultured Actinomycetes bacterium | reverse complement strand
GCACCGGCTCCATCGGGGAGGGAGCTTAGAGCGCGCAGAGCCTCCTAGTGCGAGGGAGCAGTCGTAACCTGCATTCGGATGCGTGAGATCTTCGGCCCACCACTGCGGGCGGCGGCCTTCACCGCCTTCATCATCGGCCTCGTTCTGCTGCTCCTCAACCCGCCGTCGCTCTCAGGGGTAGGTGACCTGCTGGCGATACTCGTCGGTGCCCTCGCCATCGTGCTCGTCACCGCCTGGGCGATCGTGGCGCTGATCGGCCAGGAGATGCCCGAGCCCGAGTTCCGGCGGCTGGTGGACCGCAGCGACGCTCTCGCCTCGCTCCCGCCCCCCGACCGGCCGCCGAGCGAGTTCGACGAGCTGGTGATGCAGGCGCTGGACGACCTGCCCGAGCGGTTCCGCGAGCTGGTCGAGCGAACACCGGTGATCGTCTCTAGCCGCGGTCACGAGCATCACGCCTATGGCCACTACATCGGCGGCACCGTCGCCCGCGACACCTACCCAGACCGCATCGTCATCTACCAGGACACGCTGGAGCGGGACTTCGGGCACGATCCCGAGTTGCTGCGGGCACAGGTCGAGCGCACCGTGCGCCACGAGCTGGCCCACCACCTGGGATGGGATGAGCGCGGGGTGCGCGGCCTCGGCCTCTGAGCACTGGGCGCGTCCTCGGGTTTTCTGACTCTCCTGGAAGCACCACCGAGCTACTCGACGCGGTCTGTCACCGGATCAGGGCGCTCGCCGAGATACTCGACCCAGCGGGTCTTGACGCACGGGTAGTGCTTGGAGGCCTCGACGAGATCCATGAAGCCGACGATGTTGTTCTCAAATCGCTCCTCAGCTGCGCGTTGGCGATCCGACCCTTGGCGTCGAACGCCTGGTGTGCCTGGGCCAGGGAGAACATGTCCGGGTAAACCCGGGCGCCCAAATGCTCGAAGGGAACTCTCAAGGCCCATAGGCCTCGGTTGCCGCCCGCCATCGACGGCGACGCCGACAACACAAGCCCGTGCTTCTCGCTGAACGGCTGCGGGCTGAAGCGTGATACCCAGTCGATCGAGTTCTTCAGAACCCCGGGCATCGAGGCGTTGTATTCGGGGGAGCTGATCACAAAGGCGTCGTTGGTCTGGATGCATTCGCGGAACTTGTCGGCGCCGGGCGGAAAGCCATCCTGGTTTTGGACGTCGGCGTTGTATGAGGGAGCGTCGAAGTCGCGCATGGATGTGCAATCAACCGCCCCGCCATTGGCCTCGATCGTGGTTGCTGCAAGGCGAGCCAGTCGCGCGTTGAGCGATTCGGCTCTCAGGGAAGCGGAGAAGACCAGGAAGCGAACCGGTTCGCGGTCCTGCGGGGAGCGCAAGTCAGAGTCAGCCACGTAATCGAACCTCCTTTACGGGATCAACGGCACTGCCGAAAAGCGTCTCATGCTGAGGCTGGCCTCTGAGGGCAAGCGGGCCGTTAACACGCGCGCAGGTCGCAGCCCAGATCGCCGCGGCGGCCGAAGAGGCCCTCGAATAGAGTCGCGCCCCCGATGAAGGCGGCGGTGATCTACGAGAACGGCGGCCCGGACGTGCTGCGCTACGAGGACGTACCCGATCCCGAGTGCCCCGACGGCTGCGTGGTGATCGACGTCGAGGCGATCAGCATCGAGGGCGGGGACCTGCTGGCCCGCGCCGGGTCGCCGCCGCCGTCGGTCCCGCACATCGTGGGGTACCTCGCCGCGGGCACGGTCGTCGAGGTCGGCGCCGGCGTCGAGGACCGCGCGGCCGGCGACCGGGTCGTGACTCTGAACATGGCGGGCTCGCACGCCTCCAAGCGGGCCGTTCCCGCCATGTCCACCTGGCCGATCCCCGACGGGTTGGACGCGGCTCCCGCCGCGTGCGTCCCGGTCGCGTTCGGGACCGCCCAGGAGTGCCTGTTCACCGCCGGCAACCTCGAGGCCGGGCAGACGGCCCTGATCCACGCGGGAGCGGGAGGCGTCGGGATGGCCGCGATCCAGCTCGCCAAGCAAGCCGGCGCGACCGTGATCTCGACCGCGTCCAGCGACGAGAAGCTCGAACGCCTGAGGGAGTTCGGGCTCGACCACGGGATCAACTACGCCGCCGAGAGCTTCGTCGAGCGAACGCGCGAGCTGACCGACGGGCGCGGCGTTGACGTGATCCTCGACTCGGCTGGCGGCCAGACCCTGGTCGACAGCATCGGCGCGCTCGCCTACCGCGGGACGCTCGTCAGCGTGGGGGTGGCGGGCCGCGCCGGCTCCAACGTCGAGGCGAGGGATCTATGGGCGCAGAACAACACGCTGCGCGGCGTCTTCCTCGGCGGGGCGCTGCTGACCGAGTACCCCCGCGTCCACGGAATGATCGCCGACCTGTTCGAGCGGGTCGCGAGCGGCGGGGTGCGCGTCGAGATCGACCGGACGTTCCCGCTCGCCGAGGCCGCCGCCGCACACGCCTACATCGAGAGCCGCCAGGCCTTCGGTCGCGTCGTGATGACGCCGTAGGCGATCGGGAGCGGCAGTCAGCCGGTCCCGGTCTTGGCGGCGCGCGTCGCCTGTTGCCTGTCCAGGTACACGCGAACCCGCGACACCCGTCCGTCGTGCATCCGGGCGAGATGGAACAGCGCCGCATCGTCGAAGTCGAGCCCGCTCAACCGGCCATGGGTTCGCGCCCGCAGCTCGATCAGGATCTCGCTCTCGATGACGTCGGTTCGCACCACCTCCACCGGTCGCAACGCGATGATCTCGGCGACCTCGTCCCGCAGGAAGCGAATCACCGCATCGGCCCCGTGGTAGACGCGTTGGCCGGGCCACTCCGGGGAGTTCTGGTACTCGATGTCCTCGGTGAACAGCTCCGCCAGCGCCGCCATGTCACCCGAGTTCCACCGCGTGTAGCCGGCGCGAACCGTCTCCACGTCGCGCGTTCCAATCCTCTCCGAGCTTGTCTCATCAGCTGCCATCGGCGCACCGAGCTTAGCGCCGCTCAGCAGGCCAAGCGGGCTGCCGCATCCGTCCCAAGCGGGGCATGCTGAGCGCGGTTAGGATCGGGCTGTGGCGACTGTCGTGCCGAACGGACGTACCAAGGTTGCGGTGCTGGGCGGTGGCGCCGGTGGAATCACTGCGGCCTTCGAGCTCACCGCCACTCCGGAGCTTCGCGAGCGCTTCGAGGTCACCGTCTACCAGCCCGGATGGCGTCTTGGCGGCAAGGGCGCAAGCGGCCGCAACGCGGCAGCCGGCAACCGCATAGAGGAGCACGGCCTCCATGTCTGGTTCGGCTTCTACGACAACGCGTTCCGGCTCATGCGCGACACCTACCAGGAGCTCGGCCGGCCGCGCGATGCTCCACTGGCAACCCTCGAGGATGCCTTTACAGGCTGTGATCGTCTCGTTCTCTACGACCGTCAAGCCGACGGCTGGCATCCGTTCCGCTTCGACCTGCCGCGGAACTTCCTGCGCCCGGGAGACCCGGGCGGGCTGCCGAGCTTCTGGGAGATCGCAGCGACCGTCTCCAGCTGGGCGCTTGGCAGATGGCGCGACCTCGCCGAGGATCAAGCGGAGCTGAACGACACCGAGCCCGCTCGCCACCTGACGCCGGCGTGGTTTGCGGACCTTGCCCAGGATGTCGCCTCCGACCTACTGCGGTTGGAGTTGCGGGGAGCCGAGCACCTGCTCGCGCTTGCTCACCGCCTGGCGGGTGCCCGCTCCCGGCGGACCGACCTCGCTCAGGCTGGTCAGGCTGGACACCCATGGTTCCTGGCCAGGCTCCTGACCGGGTTCCGCGACTGGCTGTGGTCACACGTGGTCGCCGAACGCTATGAGGCCAACCCGGATCTGCGGATGTTCTTCACGATCTTCGACACGATCGCCAGCACCGCTGCCGGGATCGTCGACGACGGTGTTCTCGAGCACGGCTTTGACGCGATCAACGACGAAGAGTGGTCGGAATGGCTGCGCCGGCACGGCGCCAAGCCGGTCACCCTCGGCCGCACGCCCGCCGAGCGCTCCCCGGTGTTGCGATCGGTCTACGACGTCGCCTTCGGCTACCCGGAGGGTGACATCGCCAAGGCCAACGTCGCCGCGGGCACGGCAACCAACGACCTGCTGCGGCTGTTGTTCAGCTACCGCGGCTCGCTGATGTACAAGATGCAGGCGGGCATGGGCGACGCGGTGTTCGCTCCGCTCTACGAGGTCCTGCGCGCCCGCGGCGTCCATTTCCAGTTCTTCCATGCCGTCACGCGACTGGGCCTGGCCGCCAAGGATCCACAGGTCGAGGTGATCGAGGTCGTGCCGCAGATCGGGCAGGCAGCGGCTGGCTACGAGCCCCTGGTCGACGTGGGCGGCCTTCCCTGCTGGCCGAGTGAGCCGCTTTGGGATCGGCTCGAGGGCGGCGAGGAACTGCGCGACGCCGGCGTCGACTTCGAAGCTGATCCGAATCCTCTGGGCCGGGAGCCGACCCGGCTCCGCCTCGGAACCGACTTCGATCAGGTGGTGCTCGCGATCCCGGTCGGCGCGCTGGCGCCGCTCTGCGGCGAGCTGATCGAGCGCGACCAGCGCTTTCGGCGCGGCATCGAGTCGGCGGCGACGGTTCGCACTCAGGCATTCCAGCTCTGGCTCGAGAAGCGCAGCGGAGAGCTCGGGTGGGCACACGAGGAGAACTCGGTCGTCGGATGCTACGTCGAGCCACTCGACACCTACTGCGACATGAGCCACCTGATCCCGCGTGAGTCCTGGGGTAACGACCCACCCGTGCGCGGGATCGCCTACTTCTGTGGCGTTCTCGACGACCGTGCCGGCGAGAGCGCGGTCGATGCCCGGCACCGCGTGCGCGACAACGCGGTCGAGTTCCTGAACCGCGACGCGGGCACGCTGTGGCCCGCCGCGAGTGTGGCCGGCGGCGTCTTTGACTGGAACGTCCTCGCTGGCTCAGATGGGAGCGCCGCTGAGCAGCGCTTCGAGTCCCAATACTGGCGGGCCAACGTCTCGCCCTCGGACCGGTACGTGCTGACGCCGGCGGGGTCGGTCAACCAGCGACTGCCGTCGAACGACTCCGGCTTCGAGAACCTGGTGCTGGCCGGCGACTGGACGAAGAACGGCATCGACGGCGGCTGCGTGGAGGCGGCTGTCACCTCCGGAATGCAGGCCGCCCGCAAGCTGACCGGGATCAAGCGGCCGATCACCGGCCAGAGCCCTCGCTGGCTGCAGCCAAGTCCGGAGCAGCTTCCCGCTTACGTCGAGTACGGCGGTCGCGCTACCGCCCCAGGGCCGTTCCTGTCACTGAAGGGGAGGCTTCGCAGCTTCGTCCTCGAGGGCGACGAGCACCGGATAGCCGACCTGGTGAGGCGGATGCTGGACGAGCCCGCGGGACCGGAGGTCGCCTACCGAGCGATCGGCTCGAAAGTGTTGCTGATGGTCGGCGGATTCGAGCGCGTCTCCTCGATGGCCTCACCGTTCGACCGCTGGGGGACTGTGAGCGAGATCATGGCGTCGTTCTGGATCCCGGTAATCGCCGGCCGCGACCTCGGCGACGTTTTCCTTGCCGAGCGGTTTGGTCTCGGCGCCCCTTACGTATTCGTCGACAATCCAATGTCGTACCTGGGCGGCCGCGAGACCTACGGCTACGCGAAGACGATGGCGCGGTTTGATCCCCCCGACGGGGTGGGCGGGCGCCAGCGCATGGAGGCCTTCGGGGGTGACTTCGGGCGCGCTGAGGGTGCCGCCTGGCGCCTCTTTCTGGACATTTCCGCGAGCGGGGTCGAGGAGGCGAACCCGGACGGAGCGGACGGAGTCGAAGGCCCTGCGGCGCTGGTACGCCAAATCGCGCCGCAACTGTTGGAGCGAAACGCCGAGGGTGAGGTGGTTCTGCCCGGCGTGCGGCTCGCCGCCAGCCTCCTTGACGACATGTTGGAGGGCAGGATTAGGCAGGTGTTCCTGAAGCAATTCCGCGACGCGGGTCGCGGCACCCGCGCCTGCTATCAGTCGGTGGTCGAGGCGCCGATCGACGTCAAGCGCGTCTCGATCCGCCGATCGAGGCGCGATTGGGATGTCGCGATCCGGCCGCTCGACAGCCACCCGATCGACCAAGAGCTGGGCGTCACCAGTCAGCGGGCCGCCCTGGCGCTGGATGGGGAGCTCGACATGGTGGTCGAGACCGGGGTCGAGATCGGCAGGGTCGCCGCCTCCGCGGCCCCTACTACGGTGGTCGAGGGACCACCGCATGGGCTCGTCTCGGGCGATGGCATCGCCGACCTGCTCCGGGACATCCTTGGCCGGGTCTCGGCCGAGCTTCCCGGGCTCGGCCGGTTCAAGTGGTGGTAGAGCCGGTGGCCCGGCTGGGCGTTGACGGCAGAAGTGCGAGCACATGCAGCGCGACTACGACACCAACCGCACCTCGAGCGCCGGCGCCACCAGCTCCCCGGCCCCGCCCAGGAGGCCGAGGATGCGGGCCACATAGGCCTGGGTCTCGGGATACGGCGGGATGCAGTTGCAGCGGACGACGGGCGCCGGGCCGGCGTTGTAGGCGGCCAGGGCCAGCGACACCGAGCCGCCGAACTGGCGCAATAGGTCCGACATCAGGTTCGCCTGGGCGTCGATCGCCGCCGGGGCTTCGAACGGGTCGTCGAGGCCGTAGGCACGAGCGGTTCCGGGCATGAACTGGGCAATCCCCTGGGCGCCGGCCGGGCTGACCGCGAACGGGTTGAAGTTCGACTCCGCCATCAGCTGCGCGGCGAGCAGCCCGGCGGAGACGTTCCAGCGCGCCGCGGCGCGCTCGATCGGTCCTCGAAACTGTGGCGGGACGAACGTCGGAAGGCCGTCCGTCGCCAGGCGCTCGCCGCCGACCGCGTCGCCCGCCGGCGAGCATGGCCCCGGACCGTGCACGAAGCCGAAGTGCCAGGCCTCCCAGGGGTAGCGCCGGACGAA